>NZ_CZRP01000013.1 GCF_001458115.1 Gracilibacillus massiliensis | reverse complement strand
GTATTATCCGGTATTAGCCCCGGTTTCCCGGGGTTATCCCAGTCTTACAGGTAGGTTGCCCACGTGTTACTCACCCGTCCGCCGCTCGTTCCACGAACTTCCTCCCGAAGGATTCCGTTCGCTTCCCGCGCTCGACTTGCATGTATTAGGCACGCCGCCAGCGTTCGTCCTGAGCCAAGATCAAACTCTCAATAAAGTTGTCTTGCGCACAGTTTATCAAACTGGCTTGTTTCATGTTTCTATCATACTGGTTGTTTTGTTCAGTTTTCAAAGATCAATACGCCGTTTTTTGGCGACCTCTTAAATATATCATTTCCACATATATAAGTCAATACTTTTTGTGAAAATATTTATAGAAGTTTGTTGCTTTTTGAAGCGACCTAAAAAGAATAACATGTTATTGATGTAACATGCAATAGTTTTTTAAAAGAAATGTTTTCCAAGGGGATCTCTTCTTATAAAAAAGACCTCCCCCGAAAACAATACTTTCACTAAACTTGTACCCAGGTGTACTTCACGCCCCAACTCTCTTTTGCTAAACTTTCTACCTTCTCAATGTGTTGATTATCAACTGCATATGCATCCCCTTGTTCATAAGGATTATAATGAAACGCATATAATCTAGAAACAAATTCATGAAAGGGCAATGAGGATTCACCTGGTATTTCTCCGTGATCTTTAACGGTTGGTGTAATTCCTTGTCCCCAAACTTGTGCACTATCATTATTAGGATTATAGAAGTAGATGCGAAATTTACCTTTCGAATCTCTAGCTACACGCTGGATGGAGACAGCGTGTAAACCTAACAAGTTGCCAAATGAATTGGTAATAAAAATTCCTACAGGATTTGGATAGATCAATTCATAGCCATTATTATATTCTGGGTGATGCGTTGCATAAAAAAGGCGAACAAA
The DNA here is from genome assembly GCF_001458115.1 of Gracilibacillus massiliensis. Classification (GTDB taxonomy): domain Bacteria; phylum Bacillota; class Bacilli; order Bacillales; family Amphibacillaceae; genus Gracilibacillus; species Gracilibacillus massiliensis. The sequence continues at coordinate 1,583,441 of NZ_CZRP01000013.1, read as the reverse complement.
TCCTGGATAATCCGCAACAGAACCTGTTAATGGATCAATGGTAGAACTAAAACCTCTAGAAATCCAATCACCGTAAAAGGCTGGATTCACCCACTTATGGACATCATCCCCTCTAAATTCAGAACGTCTTACAAGTTCTCCATAAAGTCGATCAAGATGTGGTACTAAAATAAGAGAAACTGGATCTAACTCCTCATGTAGATTATCAACTAAACCTTCTTGTAAATGCTTGGAATGAATCATCTGCCCTTCGAATTGAATGTCAATATCACCATCCCGTGCAGCACGTGGAATTAATTCTAATAAATAACCAGGTGCATGTAGAGACCACAAACTAATCCCTCGAGCGGTTTGACATGTAGGATTCATTCCTTGTCCAATCCCTAACGGTTGACCAAGGACACTGATGACTCCTGCCAACATAATATCATTTGCAGTAATTCCTTCATTATGATTAATAGAATTCAATAAAATTTTTCTAATATCAGGCTGAAGGTCGAGTTCAATCAGACGTTTCAATCCTGGAATTACCGGAGTAGATGATAAAACACCTCGTTCTAACATACAGGCAAGTCCATACAAAGCTTGTCTCATTGGAGGGTGAATGGCTACCGTAATCAAATCGCTTATTATATCTATATGTTCTTCCAAGTTCGCATTACCTTTCTTATTCAACTGTAATGCTTCTCGGATCAGTTTTTGATTATTTCGATTTAAGTAACGAAGTAATACAACATGATGTTTGCTAACCAAACCAGTTTCTCGCATACTTTTTGCTAAGGTTTTTGCCTCTTCTTCTAATTCCTGATCAGACATTTCTTTTAATTGTTTACGATAGTCACACAGTTCGGGGTACTTCTTACTTTTTTTAGATGGACCGGATAAGGCACTAACATAACGTTTAATTGCTCGTTTATCTTTTTCATCAATTGTTTTTTTTAGTAACTTTTTGGCATCTTGAATCATATTCATAATACGATTCACCATTATAGGACGTTGGGCAACCAAGTCATCTATTTCTTTTAGCAATGTACTTGAAATGGATGCTAACGATAATTCCTCTGCTAAAAATTGAAACAGCTTTTCGGCACGATTCTTTTCCTTTTGTTTGCCTTCAATCCTTGCTGCCTCCGTTTCTTCTGGAAAAAGAATATCTACATTTAACGCGAGCACTTCATCCAGGAAATTTTTCGCTTCATCCTTTGTTACGTGTTCGTGTTTGTATTTACCCTTAGCTATCGCTACCATCCGTAATTCGCTAAGGATTTCAACGATAGATGTCATACCACTGTCCATCAACGAGCCTGTTACCAAGCGCGGTTCCAGTTTAGCCGGCTCTGCCCACGGTCCCCCTTCAAATACACCAGCTTTATCAAATCGATTTGCTTCTTGATATAACAACGACATTCCATCCTGACTATCCATCACACGTGCAGCTGCCTGAAAAAGGTCTGCTTGATACATTTTTTTTGCGTATGGCACAGCCTCCTCCAAAACATCTAAGGCTTGACGGAAAGACTGACTCTGATTTACCTCTACCTCTGTACTCATATTATATATGCTCCTTTACATAAAAAAATCATGTTCTACATAGTCAGTTAATGGTTGTTTAACATGTTGATAATCTTCATGATGGAAAAACACTGTGCCAAAATGATTTCCATAGCCTTCCTGATCTTGGACTTTTTGCTGCATTGGTTTGAATAATGTATGTTTATCAAAGCCTGGATGATCTTCTAAATCATCAGGAATATTAACACCTTGTACTAAGTTTTTCTTCGGATAGACTAAAAAACTTCCAGCATGGCCATTTGTCTTATTTTCTTTTGGAAAGAAATCCTTCAACTCTTCCTCCGTAGTATTCGGATCACAGCATAAGATATGCCCCTCATATGGATTAAAATTATATGTTTTTTTCATTAAATCAAAAATATGTCCTCCCGGAATTCGGTACGCTACCTCACCAAAATATACTTCTTCATCCTCTGTAATAAAAAATTCCGGATGAATGATACCATACTCTATATCAAATGCATGCACTAACCTTTCCACTTCTTTACGAATTACAGAACGATACTTCTCGATTTCTGGTGAAGGGGGGACCATCATCGAATAACCAAAAACAACATATTCCGTGATATTTAGAAATAATAATTCTCCCTGATGGATAAATGCTTCACATGAAACTTCTACACCCTCTAAATGACTTTCCATTATACAAGGGAAATTGTCATCATTAATCTTTTCATCAATATCCGCTTCCGAACGGATCATACGGTGACCAGCTGCACCAGCCTTATTCAATGCCTTTACGTGTATGGGATCTGGTTCTGTTTCATGATGTCGTAACAATGATGCATTTACTTTTCTAAAAAACTGACGAACTTGTTCTTTATTATTTGCCTCTTCAAACACTCCAACCTTTAAGCCACCAATATGTGCTCTTCGTTTCATCATTGCTTTATCACGGAATAGGACAGAATGATGGAAAAGTTTTGGATCATTTCTGAAATAAGCATTCAATGCCCCTGCCCACTCTACTGTTTCTTCAAAAAGTGGTATAGCTTGATCTACATCCAGCTTTTGTAATGCTTTAGATAAATCTTCAGCCTTCTTAAATACTTGCTCGTAATCACTATCTTTATCAAATTGCCACGCAAAAAAAGGAATGTCATGCTCAGTAGCATATTCTTGAAAATCAGGAAGACTTACCACAACATATGGTCGACCTATGCGATCCATTGCTTCCATTGTTGGAATACTCCAACCGATTAAAGCCATTTTCTTTCCTTTTGCTGGTTTTTGATGTTGCAACTTTATCGGTCCTGTTTGTTGTTGCTGGATCATTTTACGATCACTTTGATCATTTACTTTGAATGTTGTATCTTGGAGTGGTAAATCAAATGTCATTTATTATTCTTCCCTTTCCTTGATGTTGTGATCTGTTAAGTATCTTGTACCAAATATTCATATTTTCAAAATTACCGGAAATGTTGCTGTTTCGAATCATTTTTCCACCATAGTGAAAACCGTGTTTTGCATTCACTAAATTCATTCCCATCGAAATGGCTCGTGAATAAGAAAACAATACGTTAATGCCCATTTGTTGGACCTTCGGAATTAATTGAAATACTTGATAAGATAGCAATTGTTTACCTCTATGCTCAGGGTATGTGGCACAATCGGAAAGTTCTGCAGCCTGATATTCAGGTAAGATATCAGCAGAGCATGCACTTACAACGGAACCTTCCTTTTCAATTAATGAGAAATAAACATGGTCTTCCATCATCTCTTTAATAAATTCAGGGTCATTCATCGGTGTAGGATAGGATTTAAAAACGGTTTTATATAATAGTGCCATTTCAAAAACATCTTTTTTCTCTGCCCATCGCATTGTATATCCATCTGGCAGTACAAATGCTGAAATCGTCTTGTTTCGCTGTTGAACAATGTCTAATACTTGGTTCTCTTCTTCAGAAAATTCTATTCGATCCTCTTTTGAGGTTAAGAAAATGGCATATATATAAGCTGTTTCTCCATTAAAAAAACCCTGAATCATCCCTTCATATTCTGCATGATAGGAGTGCATTATTTCTCTTTGGTCAGGTAGCACATAAAAAATTAACTTGTCACATTCCGTTTCATTTGCCAACCTTTCCAATCGGATCATAAAATCTTCTAGTTCCAATTCCTGTGGAAGTTGATACACTTTCACTCTTTTACTAATTGGTTCTACCGTGATATTGGAGCCAAAGAAAGATAGACCATATGATGATTTTTGTATCATTTTCATTCACTAGTACACTCCTTTTAAGTTTGTCTTACTCATTGAAACCTAAAACTTAGTGTATTTATTTCGGAAATAGATATACGCACAAAGTCATTTTTTATAAAAGAAAGTATCAATTATAAAAAAATGACCGAGACACAATCATCATCTACCTCACTAAAATGAACAAAATACTAGATGTGCAAAAGAATGAAAGTACGACATAACATGGTGGCAGTTTTGACATGATATATATGTGTAGTATCCGCTTTGGCTTGCCCACTTCGCTTTCCGGGGGCGCGTCTTCAACTAACTTTTTAAAGCGCACTTTTCTTTAAATAGTTAGCTGAGATGAAAAAACTGCGGAAAGGCCGGAGCGGTTTTTATGCAGTTGTAATATCTCATAATTACCACCGTAGTTATGTCATATAATCCTTCTTTTATACACAAAGAAAATCCAAACGATATCGAAATGTAATCGATAAATCGTTTGGATTTAAGTAGTGACAAGATACTTCTATGCAAGTCTATATATATTTGATTATACGATGAAGACGCTTATTGCTGTTAAACAAGCAATACCTGGAATTCCTAATAGGCCAACTATCATGGCAGTAAATGCATTGATCGGGATGTGTAAACCAAAAGATGCACCAAACAAATTAAAGAAAAATAAGAATAAAATACCTATTGTAACCTTCATTACAATTTGTCCACTACTTTTGACGACATTTACCGGAATTCCTTTTATTAATAACACAGCAATTAACAATATGATCCCTGCAATAATCCACCAGTCCATAATACTTGTCCCCTTTAACATATAAGAGTCTTACTCTATTTATATGTGTAAGGGAAAAAAATAGACTATTTAATAGCTGATAAGTTTCTGATTTTTGCTTCTCTTATAAGATAGAAGTATTTTGCTTTTGTAACAGCTAGATCAAATTGGCCCGACTCACTTGGTTCAACACTCCGATCCAAAATACCTTCTAAATAAGACCATTCTTTTCTTAAATGAAATATAGTATCTAATATCTCTTTATCAAATACATCTTTTTTTATCTTTTTGGAACGAAACATCTCTTTCACCTACTATTATACTTCTCGTCTACCTTCTAGTGCTTTTGATAGTGTTACTTCATCTGCATATTCTAAATCTCCACCCATTGGTAGACCGTGAGCAATTCTTGTTGTTTTAATTCCAGAAGGCTTAACAAGTCGGGAGATATACATAGCAGTTGCTTCGCCTTCGATGTTTGGATTTGTTGCTAATATTAACTCTGTGATTTCTTCATCCTTCAACCTGTTAATCAGGGATGGTACATTAATATCTTCAGGACCTATGCCATCCATTGGTGAAATGGCACCATGTAATACATGATATTTTCCATTAAATTCTTTCATTTTTTCCATGGCAATTACGTCTTTAGGATCTTGAACAACGCAAATCAATGCTTGATCACGCATGTCATCTTGACAAATAGCACAAGGATCCTGATCGGTAATATGCCCACAAACACTGCAATGTGTCAACTCTCGTTTTGCATTAGCCAGAGCTTTAGCAAAATCCAGCACATCGTCTTCTTTCATATTTAAGACAAAAAAGGCCAGGCGCACGGCAGTCTTGGGACCGATTCCTGGCAATTTTGTAAAGCTGTCAATAAGCTTTGATATCGGTTCAGGATAATACATGAGACGCCTCCTAGAACATGCCTCCAGGTAAATTTAGTCCTTTAGTGAATTTACCCATTGTATCATTTGTTTTTTCTTCTACTTCTTTTAAAACTTCATTTGTTGCAGCCAAAATTAAATCTTGTAGCATTTCAATGTCATCAGGATCTACAACTTCTTCGTTAATTTCTATGTCTGTAAGTTCCTTTTTACCATTAGCCACTACTTTTACCATTCCACCACCAGCAGTTGCTTCAAACGTCATTTCCTGTAATTCATCTTGAGCTTTCATCATATCTTTTTGCATTTTTTGCATTTGTTTCATCATTTTATTCATATTTCCTCCACCACGCATGGTAAATCCCTCCTATAAATAGATAACATTAATCATGTATTTCTAATATTTCATCGCCAACTAATTTTCTTGCTTCTTCCACCATCGGATCTTCTTCCTTAACATCTGCTTCTGAAGATGCTTCCGGATCTTGCTCTTGTTGCCGCTGTTTACGAACATACTCTTCACGCAAACTACTCCATTCCGCTTCTGGAATCGGAATAAACGACATATTTTGTCCAGTAGCCTCCGATAACATTAATTCTATCGTTTGTTTATGCTCTAATGCAAGTGAACAGTGAATTTCATATCGAAAAGCGATAATGACAACCTCTTCAGATGCTGCGCTTGGCTTACTATTTTGTATCGTAGCATGTGCTGGGGCACTTTGTTTCTTCAGTGCCTCCATAAATGTTGGCCATTGGGAACGCACTTTCTGAATTGCTGGCTTTGATGCATCATTCATTACATTTCGTATTCGGTCAAACGGAACTTTATAACTGTTTCGATTGGCTGATACATTTCTTTTTGGCGCACTTGTTGGTTGGGTAGATTGATTCGTTTGACTCGTTTGATTTTTCATTTGCTGCAGTTGCGTTTCTAATTGATTGATTTTTTCATTTAATTGTTCTACTGCAGGAATGGAAACATCTTCAACATGTGTGTTCTTCTGATGACTACAAATTTTTAATATAGCAACCTCGATAAACACTTTCGGGCTATTCGTCCACTTTATTTCTTGCTGGCATTGATTGAGCTCTCTAATCGCCATTTGAATCCAATCAGCATCTAATTTCTGAGCCATTTCTTTAAACGTCTCATCCACAATAGCTCTTTCTAATACATTTTCTAAGGACGGTGCTGTTTGATATAATAAAAGGTCACGTAAATAATAGATAAGATCAAAGACGAACCTTCCAGGATCTTTTCCTTCTTGTATGATTTGATCGATTTCTAACAGTGCCGCTTTCACTTCATTTATATGCATATCATCTACGACTTTTGCAAGCCTTGATTGTGACACTGAGCCTGTAACAGCTAGCACATCATCAATGGTTACTTGATCTTCACTATAGGAGATAGCTTGATCTAATAAACTTAAAGCATCTCGCATTCCACCTTCAGCAGATAGAGCGACTGCTTCTAACGCTTCTTTTGTCACATCGATTTCTTCTGCTTCAATTATTTTTTGCATTCGGTCGACCATAGCGGATTGGGCAATTCGTTTAAAGTCAAAACGCTGGCACCTTGAAATTATTGTTAATGGTATTTTGTGTGGTTCCGTTGTCGCCAAAACAAAAATAACGTGTTTTGGTGGTTCTTCTAAAGTTTTCAAAAGTGCATTGAAGGCACCAATTGATAACATATGAACCTCATCAATTATATATACTTTATACGTAACAGCACTTGGTGCATATTTGACCTTATCACGAATATCTCTAATTTGTTCAACCCCATTATTGGAGGCTGCATCGATTTCTACAACATCTGAAATAGAATTGTCCATGATACCTAGACAGGCATCACACTCATTACAAGGCTCTAACGATGGCCCATTTTGACAGTTTACTGCTTTTGCAAATATTTTAGCAGCACTTGTTTTACCCGTACCTCGGGGACCTGAAAAAAGGTACGCATGGGTAAACTTATCTTGCATAATAGCATTTTGCAATGTGCGTGTAATATGCGCTTGCCCAACGACATCCTCAAAATTCTTCGGACGCCAGACACGATATAATGCTTGATAGCCCATAACCGATCCCCTTTACTAATAGTTTAACATGATATTCCTCATTTTATTGTAGCAAATCCAACGTTAAAAAACGAGTCTAAAGTTAGTGAACAAACGCAGGATTATGCGACATAACTCTGGTGGTAATTATGAGATTTGAGAACTGCGTAACAACCGCTTCGGCTTGTCGGCTTCCCTTTCCGCGGGTTTTTCTCCTCAGCTAACTTTTTAAGCAAAGTGCGCTTAAAAAGTGGATCTTCAGATAAAAACATCCCGCAGGAGTGGAAGCCGACGCCTGCGCTTTTTTATACTCTACAACTAAAGCAAGAGAAATCATTTTTGCTATAATAACTAGCTTTTGTGGTAAATAATTTTAGAGATAATCCAAAATATTAGCATTTGCAAAAAATGTAGAATTTCATTGAGCGTAGGCGTCCACTTCGACTCCTAGGGGATCAGCGTGATCTGAAGATCCACTTTTGTAAAACGAACTTCTTTACAAAAGGTAGCTGAAGACACGCCCCCTGGAAAGCGAAGTGGGCAAGCCGAAGCGAATACTTACCACATAGATCATCTCAAAATGACCACAAGAGTTATGTCGTATTGTCCTCCTTATGTTCATCTACTCCGTTCCTTTATTGTGCTTTTCTTTATTTATAAAAAAACCTCTTGTAATCCAATACAAGAGGTTTAATAGTTATATGTAACGCCGTGCACCAAGCTTCGATGACGCTACATTAAGCGTTACTTAAGTTGATAGCTCGACCCAGGCTTCCCCGCGGCACACAGAAAATTTCGCTTAATGCTGCTTCCTTCCGGACCTGACATGGTTCACGAGTTTCTGTTGCGCGGGACCCGAGCGTCAACACTACTCCCTTAAGGCAGACCTTAACGTAGCGGCACCTCAGCAAGGTATTCAGTCTCGCTATAGCGGATTGCGAGTACAGGGCACCGCTACCTCCCCACCTAGCACGGCAAGTTTACTAATATATTCAGTTGCGCAATTAAAGCGCATTTATTAGTATAACCTTTTTTATATAAAAATGCAATTGTTAATCCACTTTATTGCTATCCATTTTTTCCCGTTTTTTCTTCAATCGTAATTGTTTAAAAAACGAAGTTAACAATTGACTGGACTCCTCTTCTAACACCCCTGAAGTTACCTGCACTTGATGATTAAAACGCTCATCTTCCAACAAATTGAATAAAGTACCTGCACAACCAGCCTTTTCATCTTTTGCCCCATAAACAACTCGAGAGATTCTAGATTGCAAAATTGCTCCAGCACACATTGGGCATGGTTCGAGGGTTACGTATAAGCTACAATCCTCCAAACGCCAACTACCTATTACTTCATTCGCCTTATCAATGGCTAACATCTCAGCATGTGAAGTAGTTGTTTGCAGCTTCTCTCTTAAATTAAAAGCAGTAGCAATCACTTCATCTTGATAGACAATAACCGCGCCAATCGGTACCTCACCTAATACTTCCGCTTTTTTTGCTTCATCGATTGCGATTTGCATATATTCTTGGTCTGTCATGTTTATCCCACACTTTTTTAAAAACGTTTAATTATATAGTGAACAAAAAATCCATTTAGTTCAAGTAATTGATGCATGATTTGAGAAATTATAGGGTATCTTGTCAACAGAGACAAAAATGAGGTGAAGAATATGAAAAAAACGGCTCTTTTAATGATTGATATAATTAATGACTTTAATTTTCATGAAGGGGACCTACTTTTAGATAATACGAAAGAAATATTACCGAACTTATCCAAGCTCAAAAAATATGCTAAAAAAAATAATTGTCCGATTATTTATATTAACGATCATTACGATACATGGGATACAGACTACAAACAAATTGCTCAAACATGTTTATCTCCTAAAAATGAAGACATCATTGAACATGGTATACCAGGAAAAGAAGATTATTTTATTATGAAACCACAAATGTCTGGTTTCTTTCGTACTCCCTTGCGATCGTTATTAGAACAACTAGAAATTCAACATCTCATATTAGCTGGAGTAGCAGGAAATATCTGCGTTCTTTTCACTGCTAATGACGCTCATATGCGAGGCTATAGCCTTCATGTACCCGAAAATTGTGTAGCTTCCAATACAGATAGACATAACCATGAGGCATTAAAATTAATGGCGGAAGTATTTAATGCTGACACAAAAGCGATTTAGCTTGCTTTTTCCTCTCTTCTCAGCCCTTTTATAGCCTATGAGTACGATCTATTCGTTCTAATTTTTGCTGGCTATCATATGGTAAATAGAGATAATCTTTTTGAGAGGAAAGGGGAACCATTCGTGCAAATTTATATCGTCAAACAAGGGGACAGTTTATATTCGATCGCCAATCAATATGGGACGTCCTTTGAAGCTATTGCAAATGCAAATGAATTAGATCCACAACTTCCTTTAGTTGTAGGGCAAGCACTCGTTATTCCAATATACGGACAGTTTTATACCGTCACAGCTGGAGATAGCTTATATACGATCGGACAGAAATTCGGTATTTCGGCAGCAGAACTTGCCAATGTTAATCAAATTAATATCTATCAGCCACTTTCGATTGGAATGAGGCTATACATTCCCGAGTCAGCCAAAACGGAAATTGTCACAAATGCCTACATTGAACCGACTGGTGGTCAAGTCTCTGAAACATTAGAAAATGCTGCCAGAAAGCACGCAAATAAACTAACGTACCTTGCTCCTTTCTCGTACCAATTTGATCGACAAGGAAACTTGATTGCCCCACCTTTAAATCAATTTGCCACCATCGCCAATGAAAATAATGCCACCTTAATGCTTGTTATCACAAATCTTGAAGAAGGCTCCTTCAGTGCCGATTTAGGTCAAGCGCTCCTCACAAATGAAGAGGCTCAAAATAATTTACTAAACCAAATTATCCAAACCGCTCAAGAAATAGGCTTTGGAGATATCCATTTTGATTTTGAATTTTTACCACCAGAAAATCGAGAGGATTATCGTGCCTTCTTAGTCAAAGCTACCGATCGTCTACATCAAGAAGGATTATTAGTATCTACTGCCCTTGCACCCAAAACAAGCGCTGACCAACAAGGAGAATGGTATGAAGCACATGATTACAAGGCACATGGTGAGATCGTTGATTTTGTTGTTTTGATGACATATGAATGGGGATATAGCGGTGGCCCTCCAATGGCTGTATCACCAATCGGACCAGTCCGGGATGTTGTCAATTACGCCTTAACGGAAATGCCCGCACAGAAAATTTTATTAGGACAAAATTTATATGGATATGATTGGACATTACCGTATGAGCCTGGTGGTGAATTTGCCAAAGCTATAAGTCCACAACAGGCGATTCAAATAGCGCGGGAAAATAATCAAGCCATTCTTTTTGATGAAGAGGCGCAAGCTCCCTATTTCTTCTATGAAGATGAAGATGGCGCGCAACATGAAGTATGGTTTGAAGATGCTAGATCGATACAAGCTAAATTTGATCTAATAAGAGAAAAGAATTTAAGAGGGATCAGCTACTGGAAACTCGGATTATCATTCCCGCAAAACTGGTTACTATTAGAGGACCAATTCACAATAAGAAAAAGTGAAGCTACTTAAAATGGACATTTGATTTTAAACAGAGGGGAAGCTCGTTTAGGTATTCTCCTCTGTTATTTGCATCAATTCTCTTAAATCATCTTTATTTTCGATTAAATCTGCTAGTGTATATTGATTCAACACCTGAAAGAATGCCTTCATCGCCTCACCTACTACAGTTCGCAACTTACAAGCAGGGGTAATCACACATTTATTATGTTCCCCATCAAAACATTCTACCAAATAAAAATCATTTTCCATTAGACGAATAACTGCACCAATATTGATGTCATTTGGTTCTTTTGCCAAAATGATTCCACCATTTCTGCCTCGTGTCGTTTGGATGTACCCATTCACACTTAATTGATGGACCACTTTTCTAATGTGTTCGGTTGATATATAAAAAGTATCAGAAATTTCTTTAATACTCACTTTTCGTTCCGTCGTACCCGTATATATTAGCACGCGCAATGCAAAATCCGTATATTTTTTTAGCCGCATGGTCATTCTCCTTCCTTCATACATTCTACAGAAAATCCATTACAATCGCTAGAAAGCTTTTAACAATATTGTCATATATTCCGTTGATATGCTATTGAAATGACTTCTAAATCTTTTGTACAATTAAACATGTATTAAAAATACATGTTTAATAGGAGTGTTATTATGACAACCACAACGCAACTTGATGTTAAAACAATTGAGACAGTTAAAGCAACGGTTCCCGTATTAGCAGAGCATGGTACGGCTATTACCTCAAGATTTTATCAATTACTATTTACGAACCATCCAGAATTAAAAAATATTTTTAATCAGTCCAATCAAAAGAAAGGAAAGCAACCAGAGGCATTAGCAAATGCTGTATATGCAGCAGCCGCTAATATTGATCAATTAGAAAATATCTTACCTGTCGTGAAGCAAATTGCCCATAAACACAGAAGCCTTAATATTAAGCCAGAGCATTACCCTATTGTTGGTGAAAATTTATTAAAAGCGATGCAAGATGTATTAAAAGAGGCAGCTACAGATGAAATTATTTCGGCTTGGGCAAAAGCATATGGAATAATTGCAGATGTTTTTATTGACGTTGAAAAAGAGATGTATCAACAAACTGAAAATGCTTTAGGTGGGTGGATTGGTTATCGTAATTTTAACGTGATTCAAAAAGTAAAAGAAAGTGACGTGATTACCTCTTTCTACTTAAAGCCGACCGACAATAAACCAATTCCGACGTATCAAGCTGGACAATACGTAACAGTAAAAGTGGATATTCCTTCCATTCCTTACACTTGTCAACGCCAATATAGTTTATCCTGTAAGCCAAATAGTGAATATTTCCGTATTAGTGTAAAAAAGGAAGAAGGGGTAGCTAACCATCCTGATGGAGTTGTTTCGACCTACCTACATGAATCAGTAGAAGAAGGGGATCGTATTGCCCTTAGTGCACCAGCGGGAGATTTTGTTTTAAATGATGAAAAGAAACCTTTAGTTTTATTAAGTGGTGGGGTTGGTTTGACTCCTTTAACAAGTATGTTAGAAACAGTGGTGGAACAACAACCTAATCGCGAAGTTTATTATATCCATGCTGCGCAAAATAAGGAGGTTCATGGATTAAAGGATGCTGTAAAACAGGTAGCAGATCAACATGACAATGTGCGTTCCTTCATTGTTTATGAGAATTGTGATGATCAAGGTGCCTGTGACAAAGTCGGTTTTGTAGACTTGCCTTGGTTACAATCGGTATTACCATCAAACGAAGCATCTTTCTACTTCTGTGGCCCTGAACCATTTATGAAGGCAATAAACAAGGCATTAAAAGAATGGAATGTAAAAGACGAGGACATTCATTACGAATTCTTCGGCCCACAAGGCGACCTAAACTAATCTAAAATGAACACATTAGACACAAACTACGAACTTGTTACGATTATTATAAAGAATTTAGATGAGTGTAAATCCAACGCTACGGAAAAACACTCCCTTTCCGGGGGCACGGCTTCAGCTAACTTTGGAAAGAAAACCACTTTCCAAAGTGGATCTTCAGCTCGCGCTTTTCCCCCAGGAGTGTCGCATTTTTCCTCCGCTTTGTGCAGATGTCTGTTCAAGTACGATGAAATATGAAATGACATCAATAGTCTAGCACTTACTTTATTTATTGAACATTACTAAAGCGTAGTCCATTTACGTAGACTCTTGCGGGATCAGCGTCTTCCGAAGACCCCGCAGGAAAAGCGCCCTTTGCTTTTCTGAGGAGGCTGAGGTGACGCCCGCAGAAAGCGAAGTAAATGGACGGAGCTTTTGCATGCCCCTCATCATAATTTCAAAGTGAGCAGGGATTTTACTTCGCAGTTTAGATAAATTGCGAACTTCTAGTAACCGAAGATAATGACAAGAGGCTAGCACGTTTACATGTGCTAGCCTCTTTTTATTACTCCTCTAATGTAGATGTATCACCTGTTGGTAGTCCTAATTCCCAAGATTTTAGTAGTCTACGCATAATTTTACCACTACGCGTTTTTGGAATACTGTCCTTTATTTCAATTTCTCGAGGGGCAGCATGTGCACTTAAACCTGTTTTGACAAACTGACGAATATCTTCTAATAACTCATCAGAGCTTTCATAGCCAGGATTTAAAGTAATAAATGCCTTAATAATTTCCCCACGTTCTGGATCTGGCTTACCTATGACACCAGCTTCTGCCACTGCTTTATGCTCAATCAATTTGCTCTCCACTTCAAATGGTCCAACACGTTCTCCAGAAGTGTTAATGACATCATCCAAGCGACCTTGGAACCAGAAATAACCATCTTCATCCATATAGGCACTATCACCAGATACATACCAGCCATTGATAAAGTAGCTCTCGAATTTACCTGGATTTTTCCATATCGTGCGCATCATTGATGGCCAACCTTTTTTTATCGCTAAATTCCCCATTTGATTTGGAGGCAATTCATTTCCTTCATTATCTACAATAGCAGCGTCTACCCCTGGTATTGGTCTGCCCATCGAACCAGGACGAATTTCCATGCTTGGTAAATTAACAATTAACATCGCACCGGTTTCCGTCATCCACCACGTATCATGAATGCGCAAGTCTAACACTCTTAAACCCCATGTAATCACTTCTGGATTCAGTGGTTCCCCAACACTCATTACATGACGTAGACTCGATAGATCATACTGTTTGACTATTTCTTCACCAGCACTTACAAATTTACGGAGAGCTGTCGGCGCTGTATACCAAATCGTTACATTATGTTTATCTAACGTTTCATACCATGACTCAGGTGAAAAACGACCACCTCTAATTACATTTGTTACCCCATTTAACCATGGTGCAAATATCCCGTAACTTGTACCTGTTACCCATCCTGGGTCAGCCGTACACCAATAGACATCATCGTCTTTAAAGTCAATGACCCACTTACCTGTGGCATAATGTTGAATCATGGCATTGTGTACATGATAAACACCCTTTGGTTTACCAGTAGAACCTGACGTATAATGAATCAGCATACCATCTTCTAAATCTACCCACTCTATCTCAAATTGATCGGATGCCTGTTCCATTTCTTTATTAAAATCAATATACCCGTCACCCTTAACATCATCAGCACCTACTAATACAATTTGTTTTAGATTTGGCAAATCATCGACAGGCACACGTTCTAACAATTCTGGTGTTGTAATCAGCATTGTCGCTTCACTATCCTCTAAACGATCGCGAACTGCTTGCTCCATAAATGCCTCGAATAACGGTCCAGCAATTGCACCGACTTTAAGAATGCCAAAGAAATTTGCATAAAACTCTGGGCTCCTCGGCATAAATAAAAAGACACGATCCCCTTTTTCTATACCATATTTTTTAAATATATTTGCAGTTTTATTACTCTGTTTACTTAACTGTTCAAAAGTGACGCTCTCTTCTCGATCTGGAGCTGAATACAATAATGCCACTTGGTCTTTTTTAGCAGGATCTTCTGCATGTCTGTCAATTGCTTCGTATGCAGCATTTACCTTTCCTGTTTGATACCAACTAAAGTTTTTCTTTATTTCTTCCCAATCAAAACCTTTTCGTAATGTATCAAGATCCTTTACATTAGGCTTTTCGGATCTCGCCGGCACTTTTGTCATATCCATTTTATCACCTCTTAAATAATTGTTGGCGCTTTCAATTTTATTAACTTATTTTGTAATCCCTTACATTAATATTGTAACGAATTCAGAAAAGAAAGCAAGTCATTTAATGTGCGGTTTTGTTCAACTAAGGCTTATAGTCCTGCTGATTGTTAGCAAAACTTTGGAAGTACATAATTATACGAATCCTGTATATATTAACAACTAGAAACTATGAATGAGGTGCTTGTATGGTTCGCTTTTTTAAAAAATCGTCCGAATCTCCTTCTTCTATCGAACAAAAGAAAGTTTCCAATTCTCTTGAAAGCAATATTCAAGAAATGAAGTATCTCTTTTCTTATAAACACAACAAAGATTTTTCGATGAGGTCAATCAAGATACAGTTCAATAATAAAGAAGGCTGTCTTTTTTATTACAGTTCAATAGTGGATGGCTCGAAAATTAATATGCATGTGATTAAGCCATTACTAGAAAATGAAGGCAGTACTGTTGCGAATGTTGTTTCCATTGAAAATATTAAAGAAACAAAAGAGTTTAGTAAAGTAATACAAAACATGAATAGTGGAAAAGTTATTCTTTTTATCGAAGAAGATGCTTCAGCCTATGCGATGGACGTTGCTGATTTTCAACACCGCTCTATTTTTAAATCAGAAAATGAACCTACTGTTAAAGGCCCACAAGATGCCTTTACAGAATCATTAAATACCAACCTATCTTTAATTCGAAAACAACTTCATAATAACCAATTAATAAACGAAGGAATTCAAATTGGTGAACGTTCCATCAATGAAGTAAACATGGTTTATATTAAAGATTTGGTCAATAATGACATTTTGGAGCAAGTTAGAGAGAAACTTAAGGATATTTCGGTTGATAGTATCCGTAATGTAGAAATTTTGGAGCAATACATCGAAGAACGACCATATTCCGTTATTCCGACCGTTCTATATACAGAGAGGCCTGATAAAGCTACCGCTTATTTAGAAGACGGTTTTATTGTGCTATTAATGGACAGTTCCTCAGCTTGTCTGATTGTTCCGGTTACTTTTTGGTCTTTTTTTCATTCACCAGAGGACCGTTATTTACGGTTTTTATACGGGAATTTCACTCGCGCGATTCGTTTGCTTTGTTTCTATTTAACGTTACTGATTTCTGCTTCCTATGTAGCTATATCGAATTTTCATAGTGAAATGATTCCCCCTGACTTATTGCTAGCAATCACAGCATCACGAGAACGTGTTCCATTTCCACTAATATTTGAAGTGTTAATTATGGAAATAGCCTTTGAGTTAATTAGGGAGGCAGGTCTCAGAATACCAAATCCTTTGGGGCCTACGATTGGTATTGTTGGTGCATTGATTTTAGGCCAAGCTGCAGTGGAAGCAAATATTATCAGCCCTATTATTGTTATAGTTGCCGCTTTATCTGGTTTATCTTCTTTTGCTTTAGCAGATCTGAATATAAACTTTATGGTTCGCTTAATGCGCTTTGTATTTATTCTAGCAGCGGGAGCATATGGAATGCTTGCCTTAACAGGGGTATTTTTATTGTTTTTTATGTATGCTGCTTCTGTTAAATCGTTCGGTGTTCCTTTCTTCTCACCGATGTCACCACATTTTCTTTCTCCAGAAGATACGGTGTTTCGCAAACCTGTAAAAAAAGAGCTTTTTCGTCCAGGTTATTTATATCCAAAAGATATTCAAAAGAAGTCTAAATCCTAAGGTATGGGGTGAAGCATCATGCAAAACAATGGATATTTACGAATAAAAGAAATAGCAGCAATGACGCTTCTTTTAGTTGGCATTAAATTATCTGACTCTACGCCGTCTTTATTAGCACAAGAAGCACAAAATGGTTTCTGGCTGATTCCACTGTTATCTTTTATTTGTATGTTTCCAGGTTTTTTAATTATGCTTTATCTACTAAAAAAATACCGCGATAAAAATCTCGTAGAATTAATGGAAGCCATTACCGGGAAATGGATAGGTAAAATATTAGGGTTATTCATTTTTTTATTCGCCTTTTTCACTATCACGTTGGATAGCCGTAATTATATCGAACAAATAAAACTGCTGTATTTCCCTAAATCTCCTACAATAGTTATATTTTTCATATTCATCGGCATCGTATTTTTTGGGGCTAAGAAAGGCATAGAGGTAATTGGAGAAACGTCATGGATTTTCTTAACCGTTATAAAAATTTCTGCTTCATTGGTCATCCTACTTTCATTAGGAGAGATCGTTATGCAACGAGTATTCCCTATTTTTGGATCAGGACTTTTCAATATCGTAACGGAAGGCGTAAAGAAAGCATCTCTTTTTGCCGAATTGTTCTTCTTATTAATCGCCTATAAAGTAACAAAGTCGTCCTCGATGTTCTCTAAAGGCATCATCATTGCTAGTATCATTACTATTTTTGAAATTACTTTATTTTACTTTGTCTACATCACCGTCTTTGATTATAATTCTATTGGAAAAATCGCATTTCCTTTTCATGATTTAACACAATTTTTAAATTTTGGCCGCTTTTTCACCAATATTGAAACACTTTTTATGGTATTTTGGTTGTTCGCTGCTTTCTTAAAATTTATCATTTTTATTTATCTTGCCACATGGATATTCGGCGAGCTATTTGCGATTCGTAATTTTGAACCACTCTTGCTACCTTTTAGTTTTCTGGTCATAATGCTCGGTCTATTACCCTTTAATGCGGTAATCAATGAATTAATCCTTCGTGAAACATTGCTAACGATTATGTCACCCTTTTTTATTGTTCTTCCATATTTGTTATGGGGGATTGCCTGGGGAAAGGGAGATTTAAAATGAGAAGAATAATCGTTTTTTTTATATTTACTTTGCTTTTATCAGGATGTTTTGACCGTATTGAATTAGAACAGCAATCCTATGTCATAGCAATTGGTATTGACAGTACAGAGCAAAAAGGGGTTTATTCATTTACTTATCAAATTGCAAATCCTGAAGTAGGGTCTGCTTCTGTGCAAAGTGGACCCGATGAACCTCCGACAGAAATTGTTACAGTCAATGGCGCTGACATCTTAAGTGCAACCTATACGGCTAATTCTTTTGTATCTAAAAAAATTACCTTGGATCACACGAAAATCATTGTCATCTCAGAAGAATTAGCTCAATCAGAAGATTTCATGCGAGTGATTCAATCTGCCTCTAGAACACCACAAATAAGACGTAGTGTACAAATGTTGGTTTCAAAAGAAAAGGCAACTGATTTTATCAACAATAACAAACCGATCATGGAAAAACGACCACATAAATATTATCAATTCATGCTGAATAGAGCGGTACAAACAGGAATTATCCCAGAAGCCACCATACACCGTTTCTTTCAAATTACGGAGGGGGACGCTGATTTATTTTTAGCTATTTATGCAACAACAGAACAATCCGACCAAAAAAAGAATACAGAGGGATTTGAGGATAAATATATTGCAGGTGAGATTCCGCAAATAGGTGGGTCACCTACACAATTTATGGGTTCTGCTGTATTTAAAGAAGGACAGATGATTGATATTATTAATGGAGAAGAAACAAGATTAGCCCAAATGTTGGATCGAACGTTAGATATGGAGGATTATGTGGCAACTATTCCAGACCCTAAAATGCCTGAATATCGTATTTCCTATGATTATTCTCAAAAAAAGGAACCTATTATTAAGATGAATTATTACAAGAATAAACCAACTGAGATTGACGTGAACATTTCCTTTCAAGTAGAAGTTATTGCTATTCCGAGTTTAATAAAGTACTCACAGAATCAAGAAGATCAACAAGCATTGGAGGAAGCAATTGTACAAAGGTTGGAGGAAAAAACGAATGCATTAATTAAGAAAACACAGGAAATTTATAAATCTGATGCTTTTTACTGGTCTTTATATGTTAGAAAACATTTCAAAGACATAAAAGAATACGAAGATGCAGACTGGCATAAAAATATTTATCCAAATGCTAAAATCAACGTTACGTATGAGATGGACAAGTTGGAATTCGGAAAAATGATTAATGATTCAAACTTAGGTGATGTGAGGGATTAAGATGCCGCTTATTCTTATAATAATTATCATGTTATTTGTAATCTATCGAAATATCGTACATGGTTTAGAAACGTTAAAAGAAGGAAATAAAACAGGTAGTATAGCTATATTTTCCGTAATTCCTTTTGTCTTATTTATTTTTGTATGCTTTTATATATGGAGATAATCACAATTGGGTGGACCTATTAAAAAGGAGGTAGTCACTTATGAGTCTCAAGTCTAAAATATACAGGCTACTTAGAGTTTATAATGATGTAAATGCCGTTCGAAAAGGTAGAGTAAAACATCGAACGGGAAGACGTGTAGGGGGGAAGATCACTGGGAGATTGCTTAGGAAACTGTTTAAGTAATGCTTCCAGCAAATAATTCAAGAACTTATTCAATTTAAAACGGCCCTAGCAGGATTCGAACCTGCGACGCATAGTTTAGGAAACTAACGCTCTATCCCCTGAGCTATAGGGCCTTAATAACGCTACAAAAGATATTATGAAAGAAACGAAAAGAAAAAGCAAGACTTTGGTGTTATTTTTCAAATAATTCACGTAGTTCTTTCGATCTCTCTGTTGCTTGATTTAAACATGCTTTAATTGTTTGCTGGAAGTGATGATCCGCCAAGGTTTGCACACCTGCTTCTGTTGTGCCACCAGGACTGGTGATTTTTTCACGCAACGTTTGTGGAGAATCTTCTGAAACGTCCAGCATTTTTGCGACACCTTTAATCGTTTGTACCATTAATGGTTTGGCAATTTCCTGATCAAGTCCTTTTTCATCTGCAAATTGCTCGATCGCTTCTACCATAAAATAATAGAAAGCTGGGCCACTACCCGCTAAAGCAGTAAAAGCGTCCATATCCTCTTCATTAATTACCGTTGTCGTACCGATAGCTGTCATTAACTCTTCGATCATGTGGACTTGTTCCTTGCTTGCATGCAATCCAGCAGCAATCGTTGTTGCAGATTCTCCGATCATTGCAGAGGTATTCGGCATAACACGTATCACCGGATTTTTTGTTTCTAATTGTTGTTCAATAAATGAAGTCGAGATACCTGCTAACAGCGAAACAATAATTTTATCCTCGGTTAGTAATGGTTTTAACTCTGTTGTAGCTACTTTAATATCCTTCGGTTTCATCGCTAAAATAAGGACATCACTTTGCTCAATCACTTCTTTTCTGTCTTGTGATGTTCTAATCTGGTACATCTTTGCTAATTCTGATAGTCTGCTCTTGTTGGAGTGATTCGTTGCCACTATTTGCTGAGCTGGTACAATTTTATTAGATGTCATGCCAGCAATGATTGCTTCAGCCATCGATCCAGCACCAAGAAATGCTACGCTTTTTTCCATTATAAATCATCCTTTATTTATGTATAGTGGTTATGAGTACATTATAGATAATAAAAAAATCGTTATCCAGTGATAACGATTTTTGTTATATATAATCTCCAATTTTGTGTTCAGATAAATGGAGGAGGAAGAGGGATTCGAACCCCCGCGGGCTTTGACACCCCTGTCGGTTTTCAAGACCGATCCCTTCAGCCAGACTTGGGTATTCCTCCTTGATTGCTAACGACAAGTAATAATATAGCATACACATTAAAAAGAGTCAATGGAATTCTCGCGATTATCTGAATTTTTTTTGATAATCGCGAAAATATTTATCAGAGTGCTAATGATCGTTGAGTCTCACTCTATTTGATTACTGTTTTCCCACCCATGTAAGGAACTAATACTTCTGGTATTTTAATGGTACCATCTACTTGTTGGTAATTTTCAAGAATCGCAGAAACAGTTCTACCAATCGCTAAACCTGAACCATTTAAGGTATGGACAAATTCTGGTTTTCCTTTTTCCTCACGACGGAAGCGAATACCTGCACGTCTTGCTTGAAAATCTTCAAAATTAGAACAAGAAGAAATCTCACGGTAGGTCTCATTACTTGGCATCCATACTTCAATATCGTATTTCTTGGCAGCTGTAAATCCTAAATCACCTGTACACATACTCATCACGCGATAAGGTAAGTTTAATAATTGTAACACTTTCTCCGCATGACCTGTTAACTCTTCTAATACATCATAAGAATCCTCTGGTTTCACAAATTGAACAAGCTCTACTTTATTAAATTGATGCTGACGAATTAATCCTCGTGTATCTCTTCCTGCAGAACCTGCTTCTGAACGGAAACTCCCACTAAATGCAGTGAACTTTTGAGGCAACACTTCTGCTTTTAGAATTTCTTCACGATAATAGTTGGTTACAGGCACCTCTGCTGTTGGTACCAAGAAATAGTCCCAGTCCTCTAGTTTAAAAGCATCTTCTTCAAATTTAGGTAATTGTCCTGTTCCTGTCATGCTTGTGCGATTCACCATATACGGTGGCAGCATCTCTTGATAGCCATGTTCATCGGCATGTAAGTCCATCATAAAATTCATGAGCGCACGTTCTAATCTAGCACCTAATCCTTTGTAGAAAACAAAACGGCTTCCGGTTACTTTTGCTGCTCTTTCAAAATCTAAGATGTCTAATTCTGTTGCTAAATCCCAATGCGCTTTTTCTTCAAAGTTAACGTTTGGAACTTCTCCCCATTTTCGTACTTCTACATTATCATCCTCTGTTTCACCAATTGGTGTTGATTCATGTGGAATATTTGGGATTGATAACATAAGTACTTCTAATTCGTCTTCTACCTGTTTAAGTTCCTGATCAATGGTTTTTATGCGATCCCCAACTTCACGCATTTCTGTGATCATACCATCGGCATCTTTCTTTTCCTTTTTTAGCTGTGAAATTTTTTGGGATACTTCATTTCGTTTCGCTTTTAGTTGCTCAGTTTCTGCGATTAATTCCCTTCTTTTCGCATCTAAGTCACCAAAGCGATCTAAATCACTTAAGTTCTCCCCTCTATGCGCCAACTTCTCTTTCACCTCAGCAAAATTCTTACGTAACATTTTCATATCTAACATATAAAAAACCTCCTTTAGTATATTAACATCGTAATGAAACTAAACTGCGAAGTACCTGTACTGCTCACTTTGAAATTTTGATGAGTGGAATGAAAAAGCTCCGTCCATTTACTTCGCTTTAGTAATGTTCTACAAATAAAGTAATTGCTAGAATATTGATATGAATGCTTATTTCATCTTACCTGAACAGAGATCTTTACAAAGCGGAGGAAAAATGTGACACTCCTGGGGGAACAGCACGAGCTGAAGATCCACTTTGAAAAGTGTCTTTCTTTTCAAAGTTAGCTGAGGCCGTGCCCCCGGAAAGGGAGTGTTTTTCCGTAGCGCTGGTAATCCACTCATCATTATTCTTTACATGACAAAGTTTTCATTACTTCGCAGTTTGTGTCTACTTACTGCTTCAAAATCATTACTGAATATAAAAAACCCCCATCCTTACTAATATTATTAGTAGGGACGAGAGTTTTCCCGCGATACCACCCTGATTGGAGAATAGACTTCTCCCGGCTTCGTTTTGGATAACGGTTTGTCACCGAATATACGTACTTGATTTTTCCGTATACTACTCAAGGATGGATTCACTTATTTTTTATACCGATTCACACCAGCCACCGGCTCTCTTGAATAAAAAGAATAAGTTACTGTTTCCTTTCATCGCTTTACATTATATTGTTATTAATATCTTATTAGTTTTTCACCATCTTGACAAAATATTCAGTTAGACGATGATCATCTGTTAATTCTGGATGGAAGGCACTACATAAGTAATGACCTTGTCGTGCTGCTACAATGTTATCATTATAAGTAGCTAACACTTCCACTTCTGGACCTACCTCTGCAATATATGGGGCACGGATAAAGACTGCTTCAAAATCGTCAGCTACACCTTTTATCTCAAGTTCTGTTTCAAACGATTCTTTTTGTCGTCCAAACGCATTTCGTTCAACTTTGATATCCATTAAAGCAAGATGATTCGTTTCTTGTCCAACAATTTGATTAGCAAGTAAAATTAATCCTGCACATGTTCCAAAAATAGGCTTGCCATTTTTGCCGAAATCTACTAAAGCATCAAAAAAGTCATATTTATCGATTAAGCGTCTCATCGTTGTACTTTCGCCGCCAGGGATGATCAATCCATCTATTTCGTCTAATTGTTCTTTATGTTTGATAACCATAGCTTGTGCGCCTGTTGCTTCCACAGAACGAACATGCTCTGGAATAGCCCCTTGTAAGCCTAATACTCCTATTTTAACCATTACCTTTTACTCCTCACTACTTACCAACCACGATCTTGCATACGTTCTTCGGGAGCAATTGTGCCGATTTCTAAACCTTTCATCGCTGTACCAATTCCTTTTGATACTTTTGCAATTAATTCGTAGTCTTCATAATGTGTTGTTGCTTCTACAATCGCTCTTGCGAAGTTGGCAGGATTATCTGATTTAAAGATACCAGATCCGACAAATACACCATCAGCACCTAGTTGCATCATTAATGCAGCATCTGCTGGTGTTGCAATACCACCTGCAGCAAAGTTAACAACAGGCAAGCGACCATTTTCTTTAATATCTAATAAAACTTCATATGGTGCACCTAATTCTTTAGCATATGTCATCACTTCATCTACTGACATATTTACGAGTTGGCGAACTTGTCCATTTACTTCACGCATATGACGAACTGCTTCCACGATGTTTCCTGTACCTGGCTCACCTTTTGTACGTAACATCGAAGTACCTTCACCAATACGGCGAGCTGCTTCACCTAGATTTCGACAACCACACACAAATGGAACCGTGAAATCTCTTTTATTTAAATGGTATACTTCATCAGCAGGTGTTAGTACTTCACTCTCATCTAAATAATCGACACCCATTGATTCTAGTACACGCGCTTCTACAATATGACCAATACGAGCTTTTGCCATTACTGGAATAGACACGGCATTCATTACTTCTTCAACAATAGTTGGGTCTGCCATACGAGCAACTCCACCTGCTGCACGAATATCTGATGGTACTCGTTCTAATGCCATAACGGCTACTGCGCCTGCTTCTTCAGCGATTTTTGCTTGTTCTGCATTAACAACGTCCATAATGACGCCGCCTTTTTGCATTTCTGCCATACCTCTTTTTACTCGATCTGTACCTATTTTAGACATTCTTTTGTTCCTCCTAAATGATCTCTACTCTATATAAATACGTTGTATTCCTAATACATTATATAACAAATATTTCTCAAATGCCAACTGCTTCCATAGGATTTATATTAAGCAAATAGACCTTTAAAGAAATCTACTACAGTTGAGAAAATAGAACTAAAAAAGTCACCGATAGCTCCTAAGGATAACATAAACCAATTGGATTTCTCTACGGCACTTGTAGTAACTAAATCAACTCTTTGCTCGCTGCCATCTCCTTCTACATAACCGTTATCTACATCACCGGAATACTGAAGAATGGCCTCTCCAATTTTCTCACCAGATTCAATTGGTGCGATTAAGCTTCCGTCTTCATCTAGCTTGTCCTCATCAATTTGATAATTAATCGTATATTGCTCTTCTTCTCCACTTTTAATCATTGTTTCTAAAGGTTCAGCAGTTGCTATTTCTACTTCTTTTTCTTTACCTTTTGCAACAGGTAGAATAGACTCTTCTTCCAGTTGATAGCCTGCTGGAAATAATTCTGTTGTTTCGAATTGCGTAAAACCATATTCCATTAATTTTTGAGTTTGTACAAAGCGAGAACCTTCTGAATCAGCTTTCATCACCACTGTAATTAAGCGACGATCGCCTTGTTGCGCTGTTCCTGTAAAACAGTAACCAGCCGCATCCGTATGACCTGTTTTTAATCCGTCTATACCTTCATAATAATATTGCGTAAAGTTGTTATCTTCCCAAGGTAGCATCCAGTTCAGATTCTGCAATTCTCTATTGTCCAATTCAGATCGCATCGTACTTGAAAAATCCAAAGCTTCTGGATAATCTTGGACTAGGTGATATGCTAACAAAGCGGCAGATCTTGCTGAAAGTAAGTTGTCTGCATTTGGCTCTGTTCCTTCAGGATGATATTCACCTAAATCTGGATTAGATAACCCTGTAGAGTTAACAAATTTATATTCCTGAAGTCCCATTTCTTCTGCTTTTTCATTCATCATTTTAACAAATTCGCCTTCCGATCCTACCACTAACTCTGCTAAAGCAACCGTTGTAGCATTATCGGAAATAATCGCCATTCCTTCATACAGCTGGCGAACGGTATAGTTTTTATCTTGAATTAACCCAATACCGGAAAAACTAGTATTGGATGATAGCCAATACGCATAATCACTAATTTGAGTAGTTGTTTCCCAGCTGATTTGACCTTCATTAATTGCTTCTAATACTAAGTATTCTGTCATCATTTTCGTCATACTAGCTGGAGGTAATTTTAAATCAGATTGTTTCTCATATAAAATCTTACCTGTTTTGGCATCCACTATAATAGCAGATTCCGCCTCTACTTCAATAGTCTCTGCAGCCTGTACTGAAATGTTAGTCATTGAATATGTAGTAAGCATTAATAATGTAATCATTATCAAAACACTTACTTTTTTAAAAAAATCCTTCACTCTCTCCTACCTCCACCTATTTTTTTGCATGCAATTATTTTATCACAACTAAACCAAATAGAAAATAACGCTTTATGACTATTATGCGTCAATTAGGAGGAAAAAGGTCGGAACATAAAAAAGATGCAATTTGTATTGTTGCGTAATATAAGGATACTGCGCAACAAATGATGTGGTAATTTTGAGATGAAGTTTGTGCTTAAAACCGCTGCGGCTTGTCCGCTTCTCTTTCCACGGACACTTCTTTAGCTAACTTTGGTAAGCAAAGGTCGCTTACCAAAGTGGATCTTCGGATAAAAACATCCCGTTGGAGTAGAAGCGGACGTCTACGCTAATTTGATATTTTACAACGCTAGTATGAGGTAACATTATGCTATTCCTCTCATGTAAAAAATTCGTTGATTGGAGTAACAGCTCAAAATGCTAATTGTTACAACAATTGTAGAATATTTTTATAGTGCAGGCCGTCCACTTTCACTCCTGTGGTAACTTTTTACCTGAAGATCCACTTTTTCGAGCGACCTTTGCTTGAAAAAGTTAGCTGAAGGTAACAAACCACTGCATAGAAAACACTACGAAAGCTTGCTTGAGTAGATGTTGCACTTGTGCCCGTGGTAAAAGGGAAGTCGGCAGCCGGAGCGGATGTTAACCAGTTTAAACTATTTCAAAATTACCAAACAGTTTATCGCATAGTATCTTCCTTGTATGAATAAAAATCCAAACGATCTATTTGTATCGTTTGGATTTTTGTGATTTTAAGATATAGAATAGTTTGGTGATTCTTTTGTAATTTGAACATCATGTGGGTGACTTTCTCTTAGTCCTGCTCCCGTCATGCGGATAAAGACTGCATCATTTCGTAATCCATCTATATCTGCAGCACCACAATAGCCCATTCCAGATCGCAATCCACCTAGCAATTGATGAACAGTGTCCGCTAATGGTCCTTTATAAGCTACTCGACCTTCAATTCCTTCCGGTACTAATTTCTTCGCATCTTGAGAATCTTGGAAATAGCGATCTTTAGACCCAGACTTCATTGAAGTTACAGATCCCATGCCGCGGTAAACTTTATATCTTCTACCTTGGAAAATCTCTGTTTCTCCAGGACTTTCTGTAACACCTGCAAACAGACTTCCAAGCATAACTGCATGGGCACCTGCTGCAATTGCCTTAGCAATATCACCAGAATATTTAATGCCACCATCGGCAATAACAGGAATATTATGCTTTTGTGCTTCCATCGCACAGTCATTAACTGCAGTAATTTGAGGAACACCAACACCTGCAACCACTCTTGTCGTACAGATAGATCCTGGTCCAATACCGACTTTGATAATATTAGCACCAGCTTCTATTAATGCTTTGGTAGCTTCAGCTGTGGCCACATTACCTGCAATAATATCAATATCTGGGTATTTATTTCTGACTCGTTGAACTTGTTCAATAACGCCTTTGGAATGTCCATGTGCCGTATCGATAACAAGCACATCAACACCTGCTTCCACTAGTTTATCAATACGCACCATTGAATCTGCAGTAACACCAACTGCAGCACCTGCTAATAACCGTCCTTGTTTATCTTTTGCAGAGTGAGGGAATTCGATCACTTTTTCAATATCTTTAATGGTGATAAGGCCCTTGAGAACTTTGTTGCCATCTACTAATGGGAGCTTTTCAATTTTATGCTCTTGTAAAATCTTACTAGCTTCTTCCAAAGTGGTGCCTACTGGTGCCGTTACTAAGTTTTCACTTGTCATTACATCCGATATTTTAATCGAGTAATCCTCAATAAAACGCAAATCACGATTGGTTAAGATTCCTACTAGTTTTTGCTCTTCTTCATTATTGACAATCGGCACACCAGAAATACGGAATTTTCCCATTAAATGTTCAGCATCAAATACTTGATGATCCGGCAATAGGAAAAATGGATTGGTTATTACCCCACTTTCAGAACGTTTTACACGATCGACTTGTTCCGCTTGTTCTTCAATAGACATATTTTTGTGTATAACGCCAATACCACCTTGTCTGGCAATTGAAATAGCTAGTTTGGCTTCAGTTACAGTATCCATCCCTGCACTAATGAATGGAATATTTAGTGTAATATTTTCTGATAATTTTGTTTTTACAGATACATCTCTTGGCAATACATTAGATTCTGCAGGTAATAAAAGTACATCATCAAACGTTAATCCTTCTTTACTAAATTTGTCTGTTCTCATCGGTGAGCCTCCTTGAATATTTATATTGAATAATTATTGAAGAAAAAAGTGGAATTTAAGTCTCTATCACAAGCATTTTCTCTTTATATTAGGGCTTATCTACTTAACTATTGTTAATTACAATACGATATGTTTCATTGTTTTTCAACCTTTTTTTTTGCGTATTCAAATTACTATATTTCATAATATTATTAAATCAATGATGTAAGAGTTTACATGATCCAAAAAAGAAATTTCACACAAACAAACCTCAAATTAATCAGCCAGCTAAAATATAAAAAATGAAACACGAGAACCGTCCCCGTGTTTCAGTGTTAATCAGTTATAATACTGTCGATAAATATTGCTGGTTTATCTTTTAATTCGATTATTTCTGTGCTGTCCATTAGGCGCACCATTGGTCTTGTTGGGGCGTTTTGATCAATAAATACAATAAATGCTTCTTTTCCAGTTGAAAGCTTTACGCGTGTTCCTATCGTATAATTCATTAACGTATCCACAAATTTTTGAAGCACTGGATAGTCAAATTTTTGATATTTCATCTTTAACATTTCCTCGACAACTTTAAATGGAGATTGCTTTTTTCGATAGACTCGTTCTGAAGTCATCGCATGATATGTGTCACTGACAGCAATTATTTTAGCAAAGGTATGGATTTTTTCCTCTTTCACACCTATAGGATATCCACTTCCATCGATTCTCTCATGGTGTTGAAGTATAGCAAGCTTCATCTCTTTCGTTACAGATGGAATATCTTCTACCATTCGATAAGACAATGTTGGGTGTTTTTTAATTTCCTCATATTCTGCAATAGTAAGTCTGGATTCTTTCAATAACCAATTTTCACTAAGCTTAGCCATCCCGCTATCAGCCAAAATCCCAGCGATACCAACTTGAGTCCATTCTTTTTCATAGCCCATTTTTTTGGCTAGATGTGCGGATAATAAGGATACTGCTACTCCATGATGATAAAAATAATCCTCTTTGGTAGCAAATTTATGTAATAAAAATAAATCTAAACTAATATCCTTTAAATATTCAAATAAGGGCATCATAATTTTGCGTACCAAATAAATATCGACTGACCCTCCACCTTGCCATTTTTTAAACATTGATTTGTAATCGGAAACCGCTTGGAGGTATAAAGTATCAAAGGAAGTTTGTGACTCCCTTTGTACTTTACTTTCATTAAGGTCATTCTCATCATAGGATTTTGGTATATAGTCACTGCCTGATTGTAATTTGGCCGAAACTTCTACCATATCAATGTTAAAGTGTTCCAATGCCTTGATATGCTTTTCTTCCACTACTGTATTTTTTTCGATGATCGGATGTTTGGATTTGCCTATAACGGCTTTAGTAATTATACACCCAGTTATTAATTGTTGTGGATGCACCTGCAATCGGATCACACCCCTATATTATTTTTCTGTTTCTTCTGCTTCCTCAATAATTTCTTCTATTTCATCCTCAGGATCGACTTTTGCAACAGTTGCGACTCTTTCTTCTTCCTGTAAACGAATCAGACGGACACCTTGCGTATTTCTTCCTGTCGTGGAGATACCTTCTACTTGCATCCTGATTAAAACACCTGAAATCGTCATAATCATAATATCTTCATCTTCTGTTACAGTTTTCACTGCGACAACCCTACCTGTTTTTTCGGTAATATTACATGTAAAAATACCTTTTCCACCACGGTTTGTTCTTCGGTAATCCTCAACAATAGTTCGTTTTCCATAACCATGCTCGGTTACGTTTAGAACATATTGATTTTCTTCAATAATTTCCATGGAGACTACTTCATCATCTGCACGCAAGGAGATACCTTTTACACCTGCAGCCGTTCTTCCCATTGAGCGAATTTGACTCTCTTCGAATCGGATGACATAGCCATTTTTTGTACCGATTAAGATATCTTTATTTCCATCCGTCAATCTTACAGAAATTAATTCATCTTCATCCCGTAAATTGAGTGCAATAAGTCCACCTTTACGAATATTTGCAAATTGAGGAAGTGCAGTTCGTTTGGAAATTCCATGTTTGGTTGTGAAGAATAAATACCAGTCTTCCTTGTATTCCTTCACTGTAATTACCGCATTAATCCACTCGCCTTGTTCTACTTCTAACAAGTTAATAATTGGAATACCTTTTGCTGTACGGTTGAATTCAGGAATTTCATAACCTTTTGCTCGATATACCTTCCCTTTATTCGAGAAAAATAACACTGTATCATGGGTAGAACACGATACTAAATGTTCCACAAAGTCATCATCGTTTGTGCCCATTCCTTGTACACCACGTCCTCCACGACGTTGTGCTCTATAAGTAGAGGCTGGCAGTCGTTTGATGTAACCTCGGTGTGTCAAGGTGACGACAATGTTTTCCTCTGGAATTAAATCCTCATCTTCAATAAGGTCTACTCCACCTGAAATGATTTCTGTTCTTCTCTCATCATTAAACTTTTCTTTAATTTCTAATAATTCTTCACGGATAATTTCTAAAATCTTTTCTTCATCAGCTAAAATAGCTTTTAACTCTTCAATTAATTCCATGATTTGATTATACTCTTCTTCAATCTTATCTCGTTCTAATCCAGTTAAACGTTGCAAACGCATATCTAAAATAGCTTGTGCTTGTTTTTCGGATAACTTAAACTGATTCATTAAGCCTTCACGGGCAATTTCAGTAGTTTGTGAACCACGAATCAATGTTATAATCTCATCAATATGGTCTAATGCGATACGTAAACCTTCTAATATGTGGGCACGAGCTTCGGCTTTATTTAACTCATATTGTGTTCTTCTTGTAATAATCTCTTTTTGATGTGCTAAATAATACTCTAAACATTGCTTTAAATTTAATACTTTTGGTTGCCCATCGACTAAGGCGAGCATATTAATACCAAAAGAGGTTTGCAGCGATGTTTGCTTATATAAATTATTTAAAACGACATTTGGATTGGCATCTCTGCGTAATTCAATCACAATCCGCATACCATTACGATCCGATTCATCTCGTAAATCTGTAATTCCTTCAATACGCTTATCTCGTGCTAAATCAGCAATTTTTTCAATCAATTTTGCTTTATTGACTTGATAAGGAAGTTCAGACACTAGTATTCGTGACTTGCCATTGGCTTGTTCTTCTATTTCTGTTTTAGAGCGGATCGTAACTGATCCTTTACCAGTTTCAAAAGCTCTGCGAATACCACTTCTACCTAATATTTGTCCAGCAGTTGGAAAATCAGGTCCAAATATATATTCTTCCATCAATTCTGTAATAGAAATTTCAGGATTTTCACTGATAGCTAGAATAGCGTCAATCGTTTCACCTAAATGATGTGGTGGAATATTTGTTGCCATCCCTACTGCTATACCAGATGCACCATTTACTAAAAGATTGGGAAACTTTGCTGGTAACACTTTTGGTTCTCTTTCTGAACCATCATAATTATCGGTATAATCAATGGTATCTTTACTGATGTCTCTTAACATTTCCATTGAAATTTTAGACATTCTTGCTTCGGTATAACGCATTGCTGCTGGTGGATCACCATCAACTGAACCAAAATTACCGTGACCATCTACAAGCATATAACGATAACTGAAATCCTGAGCCATTCTTACCATGGCTTCATAAACAGCAGAGTCACCGTGTGGGTGGTATTTACCGATTACATCACCGACAATACGCGCCGATTTTTTGTATGCCTTATCTGCATGCATACCTTGATCATTTAATGCATATAATATTCGACGATGCACAGGTTTCATACCATCTCTAACATCTGGCAAGGCACGAGCGACAATAACACTCATGGCATAATCTAAAAAAGATGTACGCATTTCTTGCCCTAAACTAATTTCTTGCACTTGTGGACGATTATGATCCACCATATTTAATTACCTCCTATTTCACTGCAGGAAGACGTGAACTTTCGCTAGTGATTCTATCTATTGTTTAAATATCTAAATTTTTCACATAAACGGCATTATCCTGGATAAAGTTTCGTCTCGGCTCCACTTTGTCCCCCATTAACATGTCAAAAACGAGATCCGCTTCCATCGCATCTTCTAAACTAACTTGTAACAATGTTCGTTGGTCAGGGTCCATTGTTGTTTCCCAAAGTTGGGTTGCATTCATTTCCCCTAAACCTTTGTAACGCTGTAAGCCAGGTCTTGGTTGTTTAGGTAATTCCGCTAATAAAAGATCCAATTCTTTATCTGAGTAAGTATAATGGACCGCTTTTCCTTGCTTCACTTGATAAAGAGGCGGCTGTGCAATATAGACATAACCATAATCAATTAACGGTCTCATAAAACGAAAGAAAAAGGTTAACAGTAACGTTCTGATATGTGCTCCGTCTACATCGGCATCTGTCATGATCACAATTTTATGGTAACGTGCCTTTGATATATCAAATTCTTCACCAATGCCTGTTCCAAGCGCTGTAATCATCGAACGAATCTCATTATTAGACAAAATCTTATCTAACCTTGCCTTTTCTACATTCAGAATTTTACCTCTAAGTGGCAGAATCGCCTGGAAATGACGATCTCTACCCTGTTTGGCAGAACCACCAGCAGAGTCACCCTCTACGATATATAACTCACTAATCTTCGCATCTCGTGAAGAACAATCTGCTAATTTACCAGGAAGGTTGGATATCTCAAGAGCTCCTTTTCTTCTGGTTAATTCTCTCGCTTTCTTAGCTGCAATTCGAGCTCGAGAAGCCATTAAACCTTTATCGACAATAATTCGGGCAGTATCTGGATTCTCAAAAAGGAATTTCGAGAATAACTCACTAAAAGCTGAATCCGTAATAGTTCGTGCCTCGCTATTTCCTAATTTTGTTTTGGTTTGTCCCTCAAATTGAGGATCAGGGTGCTTAACGGAAATGATCGCAGTTAGACCTTCTCTGACATCATCCCCTGTTAAATTAGGATCATTTTCTTTAAATAAGTTCTTCTTTCGAGCATAATCATTGATCACACGTGTTAAACCTGTTTTAAACCCAGATTCGTGCGTCCCACCTTCATGAGTACTGATGTTATTTGCGAACGAATAAATATTGCTTGCAAAACCATCATTATATTGTAAAGCAACTTCCACTTGAATATTATCTTCTTCTTTCTCTGCGTAAAACGGTTCATGTAAAACCTCTTTTGATCGATTTAAATGTTCTACATATGAACCAATTCCACCTTCGTAGTGAAAGGTTTCTAATTCTCTGTCTTCTCGTTTATCTTGAATGGAGATCGATAAACCTTTATTTAAAAAGGCAAGTTCTCGTAACCTGGTAGCTAAAATATCATACTGGAACTCAATGGTTTCAGTGAAAATATCCGGATCTGGCTTAAAATGAGTTTTGGTACCAGAGATATCTGTTTCACCGATTACTTGTAAGTCATTATTTGGCTTACCTCTGTTAAAACTCAAATGATGTAATTGTCCATCACGATGAACATAGACTTCTAATTCACTTGATAGGGCATTTACAACCGAAGCCCCTACACCGTGCAGCCCACCAGATACTTTATAACCACCGCCACCGAATTTACCCCCAGCGTGTAATACAGTCATAATTACTTCTACAGCAGGTCGTCCTGTCTTTTCATGTGTACTAACAGGAATCCCACGACCATTGTCGGTAACCGTTATACTATTGTCCTCTTCAATAAAAACTTGAATATGATCACAATATCCTGCTAATGCCTCATCGATACTATTATCGACAATCTCCCAGACTAGATGATGTAACCCTCTTTCATTAGTAGACCCGATATACATACCTGGTCTTTTTCGTACTGCTTCTAAGCCTTCTAATACTTGTATTTGGTCCGCATCATAGGCTTGCTCTATTGGTAAATTTTCTTCCATTGTCATTTAAAATCACCTGCATTTTCTCTTTGATTATCTATTCTTCGTCACTTGCTTCTGAGTAATCCTCTAACCGACTAATTGTTGAAATCATACTTGCTCGTTTCTTCAATGTTAAAACAGATAAAGGACTGTAATAAACTTGATCAGCAGTTATCACTACTGCCTTTGTAAGCTCTTCATCAGACACAACGACTTGCTCTTTTGCTTTTAATTGTTCAAGCATTTCCTCATTTATCGTTGAGGACGTTACTAAACTATAATCAATGATTCCAATCACATCTTTAGATTGGATGACATGGTCATCTCCAATGTGAATAAACATGATATCCCTACTTTTTACTCAATTATTTTTCCTTTATCTATTTTAAAAATCTCTGCCTTTTCTAGTGTTTGATGATCAATACCGTCCACACTAGTTGTGGAGACAAAGGTTTGAACTTTCCCTTCAATCGTATCTAATAAATGAGATTGCCTAAAATCATCCAATTCGCTTAACACATCATCTAAAAGCAAAATCGGATAGTCATTTATTTCTTGGTAAATAAGTTCAATTTCTGCCAGTTTTAAAGATAGTGCTGTTGTTCTTTGTTGGCCCTGTGACCCATATGTTTGCACGTTTTTATCGTTCACATAGAATAGCAGATCATCTCGATGTGGGCCTATTAACGTTGTTCCGCGTTCCACTTCTTTATGCTCAATTGTAGTAAATGTTTCTTGCAACACTTCTATTATTTTTTCCTTATTGTCATCCTCTGATACATCAATGGTAGCAGCATATTGAAGATTCAGTTCTTCTATGCCTCTACTAATCCCTTTATGTATTTCAAATGCCCATGATCGTAAACGTTTCATAAATAGGAAACGTTTTTCTAAAATAATAGCGGCATGTTCGATCATTTGGTCTGTTAAAACCCGTAGCATTGTTACATCATTGTTTTTTCGTTTTTGTAACTGTTTAAGCAAATGATTTCTTTGTTTTAAGATTTTGATATATTGTCCAAGGTGATAAATATAAATGGGTTGAATTTGTCCAATTTCCATATCAATAAAACGCCTTCTGATTTGAGGACTACCTTTGACAAGGTTAAGATCTTCAGGAGCAAACATAACAATGTTTAATGCACCAATGTAGTCACTAAGGCGTTTCTGTTCGAGATGATTTAATTTAGCTTTCTTACCTTTGTTATTAATTTGTATCTCTAATGGGAATTTTTGTTGTCTCTTAAATATACTACCTTCTATTTTAGCATAGTTTTGCTCCCACTGAATTAATTCTTTATCTTTTGTTGTACGATGTGATTTTGAGAAACCTAATACATAGATCGCTTCCATGAGGTTTGTTTTACCTTGAGCATTTTCCCCAATAAAGACATTTATTTTATCATCAAAATCAACAGATAATTGAGGATAATTACGATAATTGGTTAAACTTAATTGTTGTATATGCATTCGAATTTCCTTTCGAATTTAACCTTATTGCGCACTTTTTGATACCACGAACGTACCAACATCTTCGACAAAGACTGTATCCCCCGGATAAAGTTTTTTACCTCGTCTTGTTTCTAATTCATCGTTTACATAGACACCATTTTCTTGTAAAAAAACTTTAATCATGCCACCAGATTCTAAAATGTTTGCTAATTTTAGAAGTTGACCGAGTTGGATATACTCTGTTGATATTTCAATGTTTTCTTTCATTTTTCCACCTACTTTTAGTTAACAAAGATATTGATAATTAGTATAGCCCTTCTATCTATTTTACTAAACATTTGTCAATTAGAAAAGTAAACCTACTAATTTTCTATTTTTATTCTTTTTAAACAGTAGAAAGAGGAACAAATGGTTTGTTCCTCTTTCTTGTTAAAACGTTCGTACAGGTAAAATTAATTGTAATATTTGATCATGATCAATCGGTTTGATAATAAATGGCCTCATTGCTCCAGTAAATTCTATTTTCACTTGATCGCTCTCCATAATCTTTAACGCATCGATCATATATTTTGAACTAAATGAAATTTTAAGTTCTTCCCCATCAATTTTAGCTACAGTTATTTCTTCTTCTACTTTTCCGATTTCTGGAGAGTTACTAGATATTTCAACCGTTTGGTTATCTTTTGTTTGTAATCTAATCACATTATTATGGTTATCTTTGGCTAATAATGATGCACGATCAACTGCTTGAAGCAGTGTTTTCGTGTCCGCATGAATGACGGTTTTACTTTCTTCAGGAATTAAACGAGATGTTTCCGGATATTTTCCGTCCAATAGTCGAGAAAGAAAATATAAATGGTTCGTTTGAAATGCTATTTGGTTTTCTGAAATACTTATTTGAAGTTTATCTTCTGTGTCATCTAATATTTTGCTTAATTCAGTTAAACTTTTCCCAGGGATCACAACTTGATCAAAAGGAAACTCACCGATTGTATCATTCAAGGGTAATTTGTTTGCTGCTAAACGATGGCTATCTGTTGCTATAAAATGCAAGTGATCGCCTTCTACTTTTATATTCACCCCTGTTAAGATTGGCCTTGTTTCAGAAGTTGAAACCGCAAATACCGTTTGTTTAATCATATCTTTAATTAAATTGATTGGTAATTCAAAATTTGTTTCTGTCTGTATCTGAGAAATTTGCGGGTATTCATCTGCATCCTGTCCATTTAAATGAAATTCAGCATGTCCTGATTGAATAGTGACCTGTAAGTTTTCATCTGCATTAATTTCTACAGTTGATGAAGGTAGCTTACGGATAATCTCAGGGAAATACTTAGCATGAACAATGATCTCACCTTGTTCGATTTCATCAATAAATTGAATGCCTTCTTCCTCTATAGGTATAAAGGATTCAATCGTAATATCTGAGTTGCTTCCAGTTAAAGTAATACCATTAGCAGTTGCTTGTACTTTTAATCCAGCTAAAATCGGAATCGCCGTTTTAGAGGAAATCGCTTTTGTTACATGTTGAATACTTTCTATTAATTTATCTCGATTAATTACAATTTTCATTCTTATCCTCCTTGAGGAATATATTTATTTATTATTAATATAATACCGTAATAATAGTAATAGGGCCTGTGATTATGTGGATAAGTGGATAAGTGTGATGGAAGGCAAGTTATTAAGATGTGGATAAAATGTTTGCGCCTTTGCATTAATTATCCACAATTCACACAACCAATGTTAGCTCACTATTAATTACATTGACTTCAATTGTTCCTTTATTTCTTCTATCTCTTTACTTAATAATTGATCGCTTCCCATAAGTTTTGTAATTTTTTCATGGGCATGAATAACAGTAGTGTGATCTCTCCCACCAAACTCTTCTCCGATCTTAGGTAAGGAAAAATCCGTTAATTCTCTAGATAAATACATAGCAATTTGCCTTGGAAATGCAATCGACTTTGTTCGCTTTTTCGCCGTAAATTCCTCAAGTTTTACGTTATACCTTTTACCAATCTCCTCTTGTATATGTTGAATAGTGATCACTTTAGGTCTTGATGAAGGTATAATATCTTTTAAGGCTTCAGCAGCTAAAGAAGCATCAATATCCTGATTAATTAGTGAAGAATAAGCGACAACGCGTATAAGAGCCCCTTCTAATTCTCGAATATTCGTATCGATTTGATTTGCAATGTATAACATGACTTCATTAGGAATATCCAGTCCTTCAGCTTTTGCTTTTTTTCTAAGTATTGCAATTCTAGTTTCCAAATCCGGAGGGGTTATATCAGTAATTAATCCCCATTCAAAACGCGAACGTAATCGATCCTCTAATGTAGGTATTTCTTTCGGCGGTCGATCACTAGAAAT
Organism: Gracilibacillus massiliensis; assembly: GCF_001458115.1. GTDB lineage: Bacteria > Bacillota > Bacilli > Bacillales > Amphibacillaceae > Gracilibacillus > Gracilibacillus massiliensis. Next base: position 1,545,639 of record NZ_CZRP01000013.1, on the reverse strand, counting down.
AATAATTTGTTTATTTTCTTCATGTAATGTATTAAAGGTATGGAAAAATTCCTCTTGTGTTTGTTCTTTTCCTGCTAGGAATTGAATATCATCTATTAGTAGGACATCTACATTTCGATATTTATTTCGAAAATTGACAGCTTTATTATCACGGATCGAGTTAATAAACTCATTGGTGAATTTTTCAGATGACAAATATACCACTTTTGCTGTTGGATTATGATCCAATACATAATGGCCAATTGCATGCATTAAGTGTGTTTTTCCTAAACCAACACCACCATATATAAATAGAGGATTGTAGGCTTTTGCAGGTGCTTCTGCTACAGCTAATGAGGCAGCATGAGCAAATCGGTTTCCAGATCCGATAACAAATGTTTCAAATGTGTATTTATCATTTAACATCGATTTTGGTGACGATTCATTGTTTTGGCTTGGAACGGTTTTTTTCTTTTTCATTTGAGTAAATTCTTCTGTTGTTTCATCTAGACTTTCTGGAATTACAAATTTAACGGTTAATTTAGCTCCTGTTAATTCATATAAAGCTTCGGCAATAATAATAGTATAGCGAGATTCTAACCAGTCTCTAGTAAATTCATTTGGAGCGGAAATAATAACAGTGTCTTCTTTTAATTGATCTACTGAAGTATTTTTTAACCACGTGTCATAACTGGGTTTGCTAACTTTTTCTTTAATAATTTCAAGTGTATTTCTCCATAAATCTTCTATGTTTTCCACGAAATTACCTCCTTTCAACTGCTGGAAATACAAGCACTACATGTATAATAACATGTGGATAGAATGACACTGATAAAAAAGCGGAAAACCTAAAAATTAAGTTTTCCACATGGATGTGTATAAACTAATATACAAGCTGTGAACTTTTGTCCACACATTATCCACAGACTGTGGATAAGAGTTACTTTGAATTATATTATTAACAAACTAAAACACAAATATAATATCAAATTCAGACAAGAATTGCAATGATTTATGAAGAGTTATCCACAAGTTAGACAACATGTGCACTTTTTTCCTACACATGTTCTTATTTTGTGGGTAAATTGTCGACAGAGGGAAGATTAAGTCGGTTTATGCTTTCAATGTTATCCACAGTTATGTGTTATAGTACAATTTTCGTGATGAACTGTTATGGTACAGAGGGCGATAGTTTAAAATGGAGATTATGTATAAGAAAGATAATTCGCTTAGTAACTAAACTGCGAATTACCTGTACTGCTCACTTTGAAATTTTGATGAGTGGATGCAAAAGCTCCGTCCATTTACTTCGCTTTCCGCGGGCACGTCGGTCTGCTTCCTCAGAAAAGCAAAGAACGCTTTTCCTGCGGGATCTTCAGCTCGCGCTGTTCCCGCTGGAGTCTTCGTAAATGGACTACACTTAAGTAAAGTGCGACAAAGTTAATAACAGCTATAATATAGTTAATAAAGGTTATTTCATCATATTTGAACAGAAATCTGTACAAAGCGGAGGAAAAATGCGACACTCCTGGGGGAACAGCACGAGCTGAAGATCCACTTTGGAAAGTGATTTTCTTTCCGAAGTTAGCTGAAGCCGTGCCCCCGGAAAGGGAGTGTTTTTCCGTAGCGGTGGTAGTTCACTCATCATTATTCTTTATGTGATGAAGTTTTCATTACTTCGTAGTTTGTAGATCGTTATTTTTTATGTTGTAGGCATTGACATTTGAGTTTATTTATCAGTATAATGAGTAAGACTGTCTAATCGATTATGATTTTTAAATTCCTCAGGGAGGTGCAATATATAATGAAACGTACATTTCAACCAAATAATCGTAAACGTAAAAAAGTTCATGGATTCCGTACTCGTATGAGCACGAAAAATGGACGTAAAGTACTTGCTCGTCGTCGTAAGAAGGGTAGAAAAGTATTGTCTGCATAGGCCACTGATACACTCAGTGGTCTTTTTCCATGTAAGGCATTATTGGGAATTTAGTATGTTTGCTTTAATGGAGGCGCACGAAAATGAAGAAAGCATGGAGAATTAAAAAAAATAGTGAATTTCAAGAGGTCTTTAAGAAGGGCGCTTCTTTTGCTAATCGACAATTAGTGATCTACTATTTACATAAAAGTGAGCAGAATCATTATCGAGTAGGTTTATCTGTTAGTAAAAAAATCGGTAATGCGGTAGTGCGTAACCAAGTAAAGCGCTATATTAGACAAGTTTTTATCGAATTAGATCTAAATATAAAAAAAAGTTATGATATAATCATTATTGCAAGGAAACCGACAAAAGAAATGGACTTTCACCAAACAAAAAAAAGTGTGAACCATTTATTATATAAAACGAATCTTTTAGAAAAGAAATGAACATTTTGTTAATTGATAAGTAGTTTATTTATTTTTATTCTATTATTGCTAGCTTGTTGTTAGCAAGTAGTGGTAAAATGTAAAACTATAAATAACGTGTATGTAAAGGAATTAAGGAGGATAAAGATGCGTAAGAAGCTCCTATTATTATTGGGTTTAGTTGGTGTAATACTTTTATTGTCCGGTTGTACTGAAATCGACCAGGACATTACACCAGAAAGTGAAGGGATTTGGAATAAATACTTTGTATACCCTTTATCATGGTTAATTGTAAATGTAGCCGAATTTTTTAATGCTGAATATGGCTATGGCTTATCCATTGTACTGGTAACTCTTTTAATTCGTTTCATTTTATTACCACTTAATATAAAACAATTGAAAAGTTCAAAAGCAATGCAAGCAATTCAGCCCGAATTACAAAAGGTAAGAGAAAAATACAGTTCTAAAGATCAACAAACACAACAAAAGTTACAACAGGAAACAATGGAACTGTTTCAGAAGAATGGTGTTAATCCACTAGCAGGTTGTTTACCAATTATTGTACAAATGCCGATTTTAATTGCTTTCTATCATGCAATTATGCGGACAGGAGCACTGGACGGCCATGTGTTTTTATGGTTCCGATTAGATTCACCAGATCCTTACTATATATTACCTGTTTTAACAGCAGGTTTTACTTATTTACAACAAAAGTTAATGATGGCTGGTACAACAGCAACACAAAATTCTATGATGCCTCAAATGACAATGATGCTTTACTTGATGCCGATTATGATCGGGGTATTTGCAATTTTCTTCCCATCAGCATTGGCACTGTATTGGGTTGTAGGTAATATCTTTATGGTATTGCAAACATTGTTGATTAAAAACCCAATGATGAAACGTGATGAGGCGGATGCAGGAGGCACAAAATAGTGAGACAACTAACTGCTACTGGACAAACAGTTGAAGAAGCGGTCCAATCAGCTTTAAGGCAGTTAAACATCACAGAGGACCAAGCTAAAGTCGAAGTCATTGATGAAGGTAAAAAAGGTATCTTTGGTCTATTTGGATCAAAACGAGCAATTGTGAAAGTATCAAAAGATGAAGATCCAGTCGAAAAACTTCAGAAATATATAGAATCGATTATTTCTGAATTTAATGTGGATGTTAAAATCACGATAAAGGTGGAGCAAAATGTCGTAACCTTCCAATTAACTGGTGAAAGAATAGCATTATTGATAGGAAAACGAGGACAAACGTTAAATGCTATTCAATATCTAGCACAATTGGCGATGCATCAATATGCTGATAAATATTATACGGTAGTAGTCGATGCAGAAGGATATCGTGAAAGAAGAAAAGAGACATTAATTTCGCTAGCAGAGCGTCTAGCTGAACGAGCATCTCGAACGAATAGAGATGTTAAGATCGAACCGATGCCATCCTACGAGCGTAAAGTGATTCATACGGCATTGCAGCAAAATAATGCAGTAGAAACAGATTCACAAGGTACCGAACCAAATCGGTATGTGGTGATCAAACCTAAATAAGAAGAAAAAGCACGAGTAATTATTAATGATTACTCGTGCTTTTTTTGTACGTTAGGAAAGCATAAAATTTTAGCGACGAAGTAGTTCGGCGAAGAAAAACTTGAAGTTGTGAATGTTTTTGGTTTTTAAAAGTTATTCACATGTGGATAAAATATTTTGAAAGAAAAAGTAGAAACTAAGTGTGGATATCTTTTCAATTGGTATAGTTTTGTGCTATTCTAATAAGTTAGTGACACTAAACGATAAAAATGAGTGATTAATATAGAGAGACTTAAAAAATGGAGGTGAAAATATGGAGAAAGATACGATAGCAGCGATTTCTACGCCAATTGGAGAAGGAGCGATAGCCATTGTTCGATTGAGTGGGGAAGAAGCTGTAACAATAAGTAATAAACTTTTTGAGGGTAAAGACCTAGAGCAGGTGGAATCACATACGATTCATTATGGCAAGATGATTGATCGACAAACAGGTGAAATGATGGAGGAAGTAATGGTCACGGTAATGCGTGCACCCAAAACCTTTACCAAAGAAGATGTGGTAGAGATCAATTGTCACGGCGGTCTGGCATCTGTTAATCGCTTGTTAGAACATGTATTGTTGCATGGGGCACGTCTTGCAGAACCTGGTGAATTTACCAAACGTGCTTTTTTGAATGGTAGAATTGATTTGTCACAAGCAGAAGCTGTCATGGACTTGATTCGTGCTAAAACAGATAAAGCGATGAACATTGCACTTAAACAATTAGATGGTAAATTATCAAAACTGGTACATCAATTACGACAAACATTAATAGAAACTGTTGCACATGTGGAAGTTAATATCGATTACCCAGAATATGATGATGTCGAAGAGATGTCCCATCAGATGTTGAGAGAGCGAACTCAAGAAGTATATCAAGAAGTTGAAAAACTTCTAAGCATGGCGAAACAAGGGAAGATTTTACGTGAAGGAATTGCCACGGCAATCATTGGCCGCCCGAATGTTGGAAAATCCTCCTTGTTAAATGCGTTTGTTCAAGAGACAAAAGCAATCGTTACCGATATTCCAGGTACCACAAGGGATGTTATTGAGGAATATGTCAATGTTCGCGGGATTCCGCTTAGATTAGTGGACACTGCAGGTATTCGAGAAACGGAAGATATTGTAGAAAGAATTGGTGTCGAACGTTCGCGTCAAGCTTTAAAAGAATCGGATTTAATTTTGTTAGTGTTAAACTATGGGGAAGAACTTACAGAGGAAGATCGTAATCTTTTTAAGGCAGTCGAAGGATTAGAATATATTGTGATTGTGAATAAAACCGATCTTGAAGCGAAACTGGATGTAGCGGAAGTAAAACAGCTCGCAGCTGATCAAAAAGTAATCACTACTGCCTTAATTGAAGATAAAGGGATGGACGATCTAGAAGAAGCGATTGCAGATACTTTTTTTGAAGGAGAATTAGATGCTGGTGATCTCTCCTATGTATCCAATGTTCGCCATATTCAACTGTTGCAACAAACGTTAACAGCTTTAACGGATGCAGCAGAGGCAATGGATGCAGATATGCCGATTGATTTAGTGCAGATTGATGTAACAAGGGCTTGGGAATTGTTAGGTGAAATTGTTGGAGATACAATGCAGGATAGTTTAATTGATCAATTGTTCTCCCAATTTTGTTTAGGAAAATAAGAAAATTAAAGGAGGATCAGCAATGTCAACTTATGAAGCTGGTCAGTATGATGTGATCGTAATCGGTGCAGGACACGCAGGGGTAGAAGCTGCTTATGCTGCTGCCAAAAGAGGTGCGAAAACATTAATTTTAACATTAAATTTAGACATGATTGCCTTTATGCCATGTAATCCATCAATTGGTGGCCCTGCAAAAGGGATTGTTGTGCGTGAAATAGATGCGTTAGGCGGTTTAATGGGCAAAGTGATAGATAAGACCTATATTCAAATGAGGATGCTTAATACTGGTAAGGGACCCGCAGTAAGAGCGTTACGAGCACAAGCAGATAAACCATTATATATTCAAGAAATGAAAAAGACGTTAGAACAAGAAAAGAATTTGACGCTTCGTCAGGGAATGGTGGAAGAACTGCTTGTTGAAGATGGTGAGTGTAAAGGTGTTATCACAGAAACGAAAGCACTGTATCGTGCTAAATCTGTCATTATTACGACAGGTACTTTTATGCGTGGACGTGTCATTACTGGTGATATTTCTTATGAAAGTGGTCCGAATAACCAACGTGCCAGTGTGAAATTAGCAGAAAATCTTGAGAAAATCGGTTTTGATCTGGTTCGTTTTAAGACGGGAACGCCACCAAGGGTGAATAATCATACGATAGATTATTCGAAAACAGAAATTCAGCCAGGGGATGACAATCCACAACATTTTTCCTATGAAACTACAGAAGAAATTGTCGATCAAATTCCTTGCTGGTTAACGTACACTAATGAAAACACCCATGCAATTATTAATGACAACTTAGGATTATCTGCGATGTATTCAGGGATGATTAAAGGCACAGGACCTCGATATTGTCCATCAATTGAAGATAAAATTGTTCGCTTTCACGATAAACCACGTCATCAAATTTTCTTAGAGCCTGAAGGACGGAACACAGATGAAGTGTATGTCCAAGGGTTATCTACTTCATTACCAGAGTATGTTCAACGAGAAATTTTACGAAGTATACCTGGTTTAGAAGAAGCGGAAATCATGCGTGGTGGTTATGCGATTGAGTATGATTCAGTAGTACCAACTCAATTATGGCCTACATTAGAAGTTAAAAATGTCGAAGGACTTTATACAGCTGGACAAATTAATGGAACATCGGGTTATGAGGAAGCAGCAGGGCAAGGTCTGATGGCCGGTATCAATGCAGCAGCAAAGGCTTTAGATGCAGAGACGTTAATTTTAGATCGTTCTCAGGCTTATATTGGTGTGTTAATTGACGATCTTGTAACAAAAGGTACAAATGAACCATATCGACTATTAACATCTCGTGCCGAATATCGTTTGTTATTACGCCATGATAATGCGGATTTACGACTAACAGAAATTGGTCATCGTATCGGTCTGATTTCGGAAGAACGTTTTAATCGATTTGAAGAAAAGAAACAACTTATAGAAGAAGAAAAAGAGCGATTAAGTAACATCCGATTAAAACCGACAGAACAATTACAGCAATTAATGGAATCGATTGGTGGTACAAGGTTGAAAGATGGTATTTTAGCGTATGATTTATTAAAAAGACCTGAAGTTACCTATGATGTAATTCAGCAGGTGGCTCCTTCTGAGAAAGAGTTAGCGTATGATGTGAAAGAGCAAGTCGAGATTCAAATTAAGTATCAAGGGTATATTTCAAAATCAAATCAACAGGTAGCGCGAATGAAAAAAATGGAGAATAAAGTGATACCTGATAACATTAATTACGATGATATTAGCGGATTAGCAACAGAGGCACGAGAGAAACTAAAACAAGTGCGACCGTTATCAGTCGCGCAAGCTTCAAGAATTTCAGGTGTAAATCCTGCAGATGTATCGATTTTATTAGTTTATATTGAACAAGGGAATGTAGCTAAAGTATCGAATGAATAAAAGAGGAGTGGAAGAATGAATCTCCAGTCTTTCCAAGCATATTTAAAGAAAGAAGGCTTCACGCTTTCCGATCAACAATTACAACAATTTGACACATATTTCCATACATTAGTTGAGTGGAATGAAAAAATGAATTTAACAGCTATAACAGAACGAGAAGAAGTATATGCTAAACACTTTTTCGATTCATTAACAGCAGCATTTTATTTTGATTTCTCGAATGAATTACATGTATGCGATGTGGGGGCTGGGGCAGGTTTTCCCAGTATCCCCTTAAAAATATTGTTTCCAAATTTAAAGGTGACGATTGTTGACTCATTAAAGAAACGAATTACTTTTTTAAATCACTTGGCCTCAGAATTAGAATTGGAAGGTGTGTCCTTCTATCATGACCGTGCTGAATTGTTTGGCATTAATGATAAATTCAGACATAAATTTGATGTAGTGTTGGCCCGTGCAGTTGCAAGAACATCAGTTCTGTCTGAATTATGTTTACCTTTACTCCGAACCAATGGAACGTTTATTGCGATGAAAGGTTCTAATATTGAAGAGGAATTAAATGATGCGGAAGATGCTATTGAGTTACTTGGTGGCAAAATAAATAAAGTCGAACATTTTATTCTACCGGAAAATAATGGGGAACGAAATATATTAATTATCGATAAAAAGAGAAAAACACCTAAGAAATTTCCGCGGAAACCAGGTGTTCCGAATAAAAATCCTTTATAATACCCCGTGACAAATGTTAATTTTTAAAAATAATTTATATTTTTTATCGCTTTTTGTATTTTTGTGATAAAATGATAGTAACAGATTACTAGTTATGTTCCACGTGAAACATTTTGGAATATAAAACGGCTTCAATGACTTGCTTAAATCCCTGTTTTAAGCAAGTTTTCCCATTTTATACTTTAATATATATTAATTGTGCAGGTAAAATAGTTTTTTATTTTTATAAATTAGGTGAAGAAAAAAAAGGTGGTGTTGATTATGTTACACCCATTTGGTCGTATTTTTGGTATTGGTGACAAAGTAGAAGAGGACTTTATAGAAGATACAGAGAGTTTACAAGATGAAGTATTATTCTTGAAGATTGACTCAATTGAAGCAAATCGTTACCAACCAAGATCAATATTTAATGAAGAAAAGATCAAAGAATTAGCACAAACGTTACATACACATGGTATGATTCAACCGATTGTCGTTCGCCCAATCGAAAATGAAATAGACAAATATGAAATTATTGCAGGTGAAAGACGTTGGCGTGCAGCAAAAAGTCTTGATTGGGAAAAGATACCTGCCATTATTCGTGAAATGACGGATAAGGAGACCGCATCGGTTGCATTAATAGAAAACCTGCAACGTGAGGAACTGACAGTAATCGAAGAAGCTATTGCCTATGATAAATTAATCGAAATGCACGAATTAACACAAGAAGCACTTGCACAACGGTTAGGGAAAAGTCAATCTACGATAGCGAATAAAATGAGACTGCTAAAATTACCTGATGAGGTGCAACAGGCAATTTTACAAAAAGTGATTACAGAAAGACATGCACGAGCGTTAATCGGTTTAAAAAGCGAAGAGCTTCAATTAAAAGTATTACAGCAAATCATCGATAGAGATTTAAATGTGAAGCAAACAGAAGCACAAATTGATCGATTAATGGCAGATAAAAAGAAGCCTAAAAAACCGCGTCTTAAAGGAATCAATAAAGATATGCGTATCGCTATGAATACAATCAGGCAATCCTTAGACATGGTGTCTGATACAGGTGTTGATTTGGAAACAGATGAACAAGATCATGAGGACTTTTATCAAATAACTATTAAAATCCCTAAGAAAAAATGATGTTAGAACAGACCCATCTTTAAGAAATCACAAAGATGGGTTGTTTTATGATAACAATAGGATCTAGTAGTTATCGTTTTTGAATCAATAGAACTATTTATTAACTTTTTATAAAAACAATTATTTATTTGTTTGAATTAGTGATAAAATAAAAGGAAATGAAGCAAGAGGTAGGTGGCATCATGGGAAAAGTAATAGCCGTTGCAAACCAAAAGGGTGGCGTCGGCAAAACAACTTCTTCAGTTAACTTGAGTGCAGGATTAGCACATTTCGATAAAAAAATATTATTAGTAGATATCGATCCGCAAGGAAATGCTACTAGCGGTGTAGGGGTTAATAAAGCAGATGTTAGCCACTGTATTTATGATGTATTAGTAGATGATATAGAAACTAGTAAAGTGTGCATACATACGGAAATTCCTAATTTGGATATTATTCCTGCTACCATTCAGTTAGCTGGAGCGGAAATTGAACTAGTATCGACAATTTCACGTGAAGTGCGATTAAAAAAAGCAATTGATAATATAAGAGATCAATATGATTTTATTATTATAGATTGTCCTCCTTCACTAGGGTTATTGACCATCAATGCGTTAACCGCATCTGATACTGTCTTAATACCTGTGCAATGTGAATATTATGCATTAGAAGGTCTTAGTCAATTGCTAAACACCATTCGTTTAGTACAAAAGCATTTAAACAAAGAATTAATGATTGAAGGTGTTCTACTAACAATGTTAGATGCCAGAACGAATTTAGGTTTACAGGTAATAGAAGAAGTAAAGAAATACTTCCAGGATAAAGTCTATCAAACTGTAATACCAAGAAATGTTCGCTTAGGAGAGGCACCAAGTCATGGGCAACCAATAATAACATATGATTCTAAGTCGAGAGGTGCAGAAGTATACCTTGATTTAGCGAAGGAAGTGATTGCGGATGGCTAGAGGATTAGGGAAAGGATTAGATGCCTTTTTCCCTGAAATAGAGGAAAAAGAGTCCGATAATATTGAAGAGGTTGAATTAAAAAAATGTCGACCAAATCCATATCAACCTAGAAAAGTCTTTGAAGCTGATGCAATTGAGGAATTAAAGGAATCTATTATTCAGCATGGTATATTGCAACCACTTATTGTCAGAAAAAGTATTCGAGGTTACGAAATCGTTGTTGGCGAAAGACGATTCCGAGCAGCAAAAGAAGCTAATTTAGAAGTTATTCCTGTTGTTGTCAAAGATTTAACAGATGAGCAAATGATGGAATTAGCGCTATTAGAAAATATTCAACGTGAGGATTTATCACCAATTGAAGAAGCGACAGCATATGATCGTCTCATTAATGAATTAGGGACAACCCAGGATGAATTGGCTAAACGGCTGGGGAAGAGTAGGTCACATATTGCGAATCTAGTACGCTTGCTAAGTTTGCCTGAAGATATTATTGCTCAAATAAGTCATGGTGAATTATCGATGGGACATGGGAGAGCACTTTTAGGCTTAAAAGATAAGCAAAAAATCAAACCTGTGGCAAAGCGAATAACAACAGAGAAATTAAACGTTCGTCAAGTTGAAGCGCTAATCAATGAGTTAAATAATCAACCCGTGAAGCAAAAGAAAAAGAAAGAGATAAAAGACGTTTTTATTGTGGAAAGAGAAAATCATTTAAAAGACTTCTTTGGGACAAACGTTAAAATAAACAAAGGCAAACGCAAAGGAAAAATAGAAATCGAATTTTTCTCGGATGATGATTTAAATCGTATTCTGGATAAAATGGATTAAGTAATGGTCTGATTGTTTGCTAAACACAAATAATCAGACCTTTTCATTATAGTGGAAGAAGGTGAAAAGAGTGTGGCATTATTAGGAACATTAATCAATGGGTTATGTATTATTATAGGAACTGTTTTAGGACTTGTTTTTACAAATATACCAGAAAGAATGAAAACAACTGCATTGCAAGGCATAGGGTTAGTAGTTTCGTTAATAGGAATACAAATGGCGATTCAAGCTGAAAATATTGTCTTGATTCTATTAAGTCTATTAATTGGAGCAGTAATCGGATCCGGTATTCATCTCGAAGATAAGTTAAATATCATCGGTGAAAAAATAGAACGAACAGTGAATAAAAAAGGAAAAAGTAATTTAACAGAAGGTTTTATTACGGCTAGCTTAATATTTGTTGTCGGTGCTATGGCTATTGTAGGAGCGCTTGATGGTGGATTAAGAGGAGACCATGAGGTACTAATCACCAAAGCTTTTTTAGACGGCTTTATGGCAATGGTATTAACGACAACATTAGGTTATGGTGTGATTTTCTCGGTAATTCCTGTAGTACTTTATCAGGGCTCTATCGCTTTGTTAGCAGTACAAATTAATAAATGGCTACCCCAACAAGTCTTAGATGGCTTTATTAACGAAGTGACGGCTATTGGTGGCTTATTAATACTAGTAATCGGCTTAAACATTCTAAATATCACAAAAATCAAAATAGGAGACTTCCTGCCAGCTATATTTATTTTTATCCTATTTTATTTTAGCTATTCTTTTCTCATTTAAGTTAAAAATTTATCACATACCTTTGTCCTCTGTCGCATATTTTTAATATATCTAAAGCTTTTTGGAGGCAAAGGTATGTGGAAATCAGGCTTGAAATGGATGTTCTTAATCATCGGAACAATGGTAGGGGCAGGATATGCGTCAGGAAGGGAGTTATGGCAGTTTTTTGGACATGAAAGTGGACTAGCTATCCTATTGTTTACCATATTATTCATCTGTTCCGTTACGATTACAATGATGGTTAGTTATCAGAATAAAACTGAAAATTATTATAACTTATTAGAAATTATATTAGGAAACAAAGTAGCTAGATTTTATGACGTTCTCATTTTCTTTTATTTAATGTCTACTACTGTAGTTATGATCGCTGGCAGTGGAGCAACATTTGAAGCGATTTTCCTTTCCAAATGGGTTGGAATTCTATTTATTGTTGTTTTTATCATCATCCTATTTGTAAAAGGTATCAATGGTATACTTACTTTCAATGTTGTCATTTTACCTTTGTTGATTGTTGGTTTGTTATCTATTCTATTAATTTATACGTTTGATCAAAAATTAACCTTTTTATTAGCGCTTGATCATCAAGCAAATTGGACGGCTGCATTTACTTTCACTGCATTAAATATTTTATCTATTTTGGCTGTGATAGGGGCAGTAGGAGACAAGATAAAATCAAAAGGGGAAATCTTCATCGCCAGTATTGGTAGTGGTCTCATACTTGGCCTTACTTCGTATTTATACAACAATAGTTTAATTCAAATATCCGAAATCATTATATTATATGAAATTCCATTGTTTGCGATATTAAAAAATTACCCTAACTATACGTACATCATCATGACAATTTTATTATGGTTTGCCATTTTCACAACAGCGATATCTAGTATGTTAGGACTTGTTACAAGATTGGCTCGATTTCTTAAATATAAAATGTGGCATATTGCCCTTGTTGTATTAGTTCTATTAACACCTTTAACAAAAATCGGGTTTTCAACTTTAATTGCATTGTTATATCCGATATACGGAATCGTGAATTTATATTTACTTTGCGCTATCTTACTATTTCCATTTTATAAAAAAATCTAATATAATAGGGGATGAATAACATGGGCGTTGAAGAGGTGATAAGATGGAACGAAAAGAATTTCAGTTACATGATATAGTAGAAATGAAAAAACCTCATCCATGCGGTGAAAATCGCTGGAAGGTGATTCGCATGGGGATGGATATCCGGGTGAAATGTGAAGGTTGTGGACATAGTGTCATGATCCCACGCAAACGATTTGAACAAAAAATGAAAAAAGTACTTGTACATGCGGAATAAAAAATGTTTCACGTGAAACAAATTCTCTTTTTCTACTAGTTGTTTTTATACAAAATTGCTTTTTTATATAAAAGAAAGTTAAAAATCAAGGGGCTAAAACCCTTGATTTTCGTTTATTAATAACTTGTCAATTAGAGAAAGTATCACTATAATTGGTATGACTGATACGTTCATATGGACGGAATCCTTAAGGAGTGAAAGTTACATGGCATTAACAGCAGGAATTGTTGGTTTACCTAACGTGGGTAAATCAACGTTATTTAACGCAATAACACAAGCAGGTGCAGAATCAGCAAATTATCCATTCTGTACGATTGATCCCAATGTTGGGATTGTAGAAGTTCCAGATGAAAGACTGCAAAAATTAACAGAACTAGTAAAACCGAAAAAGACCATTCCAACTGCATTTGAATTCACAGATATTGCTGGGATCGTCAAGGGTGCGAGTAAAGGGGAAGGACTTGGTAATCAGTTCCTTTCACATATTCGTCAGGTTGATGCGATTTGTCATGTTGTTCGTTGTTTTCAAGATGACAATATTACCCATGTGTCTGGAAAAGTAGATCCTATTTCAGATATCGAAACCATTAATTTAGAGTTGATCCTAGCTGATTTAGAAACAGTATCAAAAAGAATTCAACGTGTCGAAAAAATGGCAAGACAAAAAGACAAAGAAGCAATGGCCGAATTAGAAGTCCTTACTAAATTAAGAGACGGATTTGAAGAGGAGATCCCCGCTCGTGCAGTAGAGTTTAATGAGGAACAACAAAAATTGGTGAAGGGACTCCATTTACTAACAAGTAAACCTGTCATGTATGTAGCCAATGTAGGTGAAGATGAATTATTAGAAGTGGACAACAATCAATATGTACAGCTAGTGAAAGATTTTGCTAGGAAAGACGAAGCAGAAGTTATTGTTGTTAGCGCAAAAGTAGAATCGGAAATTGCTGAATTAGATGGTGAAGAGAAAGAAGAGTTCTTAGAAGAGTTAGGTATAGCGGAATCAGGATTAGATCAATTGATTAAAGCTACCTATCAATTGTTGGGATTAGCAACATACTTTACAGCAGGTGTGCAAGAGGTACGAGCATGGACCTTTAAAAAAGGTATCAAAGCACCACAGGCAGCAGGTATTATCCATAGTGACTTTGAAAAAGGCTTTATTCGTGCAGAAACGGTATCTTACGATGACTTGGTTGAAGCTGGGTCCGAACAAGCTGCCAAAGAAAAAGGGAAAGTACGATTAGAAGGTAAGGATTATTTAGTAAAAGACGGAGACGTTATGCACTTCCGTTTCAACGTATAACAGGATCACTTTCGACAAGTTAACTTAATTAATATTTGCATTGATTAAGAAAAATTGGTATAATATCTTATTGTGAGTAATGAGACTATTACTCCTTGCTCTATTTACCAAAATAGAGCCGCCAAGACCAAAAGGAGGTGTAAACGGATGAATAAATACGAAATCATGTACATCATCCGCCCAAATATCGAGGAGGAAGCTCAAACAGCTTTAATAGAGCGTTTCAGTGGTTACCTTACGAACAATGGAGCGGAAATTGAGAAAGTTGAAGAAGTAGGTAAGAAACGTCTTGCTTATGAAATCAACGATCACCGTGATGGATATTATGTAATTATTAACTTTAAAGGTGACGAAACAGCAATTAACGAATTTAATCGTCAAGCGAAATTCTCTGATGACATTTTACGTTACATGGCAATTCGCGAAGACGAACAATAATAAGGAGTGGTTCTGATGTTAAATCGTGTCGTGCTTGTCGGCAGGTTAACGAAAGATCCTGATTTACGTTATACACCAAATGGCGTAGCCGTAGCTAATTTCACAGTAGCTTGTAACAGACCTTTCTCTAATCAACAAGGTGAGCGAGAAGCAGACTTTATCAACTGTGTAACATGGAGAAGGCAAGCGGAAAATCTTGCAAACTACATGGGTAAAGGAAGCTTAATCGGTGTAGACGGTCGAATTCAAACTCGTAGCTTTGATAATCAGGAAGGTCAGCGAGTCTTCATGACAGAAGTAGTAGCAGATTCAATCCAGTTCTTAGAATCAAGAGGTGGATCTGGTGGTGGACAACCTAATACACAGGGATCTCAAGGATATAATCAAAATCCGAATCAGAACCAACCGAGTCAAGCAAACCAGAATCAATTTAATCAGAATAATAACAATCAAAACAATAACCAAAATAATCAAGGAAATAATAGTGGCGACAATCCATTCCAAGATAGTGGAGAGCCGGTAGATATTTCTGATGATGATTTACCATTTTAATTTAAAGGAGGTTTTTGATTATGGCAGCTCGTCGTGGACGCGCAAAGCGTCGTAAGGTGTGTTTCTTTACAGCGAACGGTATTACACACATCGACTACAAAGATGTTGATCTATTAAGAAGATTCGTTTCAGAACGTGGGAAGATTCTTCCTCGTCGTGTAACAGGAACTTCTGCAAAATATCAACGTAAATTGACAAGAGCAATTAAACGTGCTCGTCAAATGGCTTTATTACCTTACGTTAATGACTGATATTGAAGAAGAAGCACTATAGAGATCTCTCTATAGTGCCTTTTTTATAATAAGCAAGGAAAGTATATGATCCGCGATATCAACGTATTTTCAATGTAGCCATTTTGAATTGTAGCGTATATGAAGCCACCACTACGGCTGTCCACTTCCCTTTCCACGGGATTTTCGACTAAGCTAACTTTAGTAAGCACAGATCGCTTTCTAAAGTGGATCTTAGGCGAAAATCATCCCGTAGGAGTGGAAGAGGACGGCCTACGCTATAATGAGCTTTTCCCGGTTTTTCTTAAAAATTTAAATATCAATGTAGAATTGGAAATTGGAACAGGTGCAAGTAAAAGGTTCTTCTTTGAGAGCTTTGAAAAATATCTATGCAATTATATTTAAGCATATGATTGATCAAGTGGATCATTTTTTAAAGTAGTACTCATTTTCCGTACGTAGAGCTCTGCTACAAGAAGATTCGGTACCCAACATAACCAAGATATGATTGTATAGCTTGTTTCATAGTTTTCGATCCCAGCGGTTAATACGAATAAAGGAAGCCATAGCCTAAGTGTGACCGCAGCAAAGGTTAATAAGTAATTCCGAATCATCCATTTACGGTGCTGCTGGACTTTTCGTTGTTTGATCTTATAAAAAGCCATACCACCAGTTAAAAGCCAGAAAAATGCTAGGAAGCCAAATCCTAAAGTAGATATTAGGCCACCTGTTGCTTCAAAGGATAAATAAAAACCAGTCATTCCCCCAAATAATATACAAGTTAAATACACTTTTCCAAAAAGTTTATGTCTTTCTCTATTTTTATTTCTTATTTTCCTAGATAAAAGAAAAGGTCCTAATGCTAAAGCAAGTAAACTTGAGAATGCATGAATGTATAACATAATGTACCAAAATTGGTTTAATACGTCGCCCATTTGAATTTTTGACATAACAAATCCAGACTTACTAGGTCCTAATACAAAATACTGAACTAAAGAATACCCAGAAATGCAAAGAGCAAGAATCGTACCTATAATCCAAATTGCATTTTTCAATTTATTCCCACCTTTTATTTAATAATTCCATTCAGATAAGTATTGATATGAAAAGAAATAAGATCTTGCTTTTGTTTCCAAGGAAATGTCTGGAATGAAATTAATAAAGATGCTATCCCATGTAAATGAGCCCAAATCGATTGACTTATGATTACTGCGTCCTTTTCATTTATCCAACCTTCCTTTATACAATCTTCCACTTGATCAACTAAAAGTTGAAACCCTCTTAAACGATCACTTTCCATTAAAGATATATGATGCTGATTTTCAAGATTTTGAACAAAAATTAATTCGTAATATTCAGGGGAGTCTATGCTAAATTGAATATATGCATGTAGGAGTTTTTTTAATCTGATAGGTGTGTCCTCATCCTCTTGAATAGGGGCCTTTAGAGCTGAATAAAATAATTGATAGCCATCTTGTAGTAGATGGAAAACAAGTTCATCTTTATTTTGAAAGTAATTATAAATATTTGTTGGAGAGTACCCAACGGTGTTTGCAATTTTTCGCATAGATACTTGGTGGTAGCCTTCTGAGATAAATAAAGAGCGGGCAGCATCTATGATTTTTTGTTTAGCTTCTTCACCATTTGACTTCTTCATTATTAACCTCCTTTTATATTAACGGTGTTAACTTAACAGTGTTAATATACCAAAAATATACAAAACTGTCAATTTTAATTTAGAAATAATTGCAAATGAATGGAGCTAAAGATATGCATAATTTGTAAGTTTAAAGGCTTATATATGGTTAGAGACAAGAGCAATTAAACGTGCTCGTCAAATTGTGCTTTTACCTTATGTAAATGATAAATATAAAAAATGCTGCTATCTAAACAGCAACATTTTTTAAGTGTTATTGGATTTTAACTCGGCATATACCACGAGTCTGTCAACTCTTCCTTGGATTTCTTCGTCAAACCGCCCTTCACATGTAATCAAATTCAGCATACTACGATAAGTGAAACCAAACACTTCTTCTAATGGAGCATCTTCTCTAGGATATACTTCATTCCTTTGAACGACAAAAGTTATTCTAGCGCCCTTATCATTTTCTAAATAAATTTCGTCACCTTCAGATAGTTTATTTAGATCATAGAAAACGGCAGGATTAACTGTATCATCGACATGGCCCGCAATGACTGCATTACCAGGGCTTCCTGGGAGGGTTCCATCTTTATACCATGCAACATTATCTGGACCATCGGGTACACCCATTTTGCCATTTTCCAGTAATCCTACATATTCAATAGAGGCATCAACTTCAATAGCGGGAATAATAATTCGTGTTGGTTTCATACCTGTTCTTTTATCTTTTATGATCGGTTTCGGATCTAGATTAGCAGTTTGATTGCTATCTTTTGATGGAGTAGGAGTTTCCATTTCGTTGGCATTTTCTACTTGTTTGGTATTTGAGGGGTTCGCACTAGCTGTTTTATCTGATTCTGTAGTGGAACATCCTACTAATATTGCTGTGATCAAGAGAAAATAGATGATTTTTTCCATAAGGTTCACCAACTTTTTATAAGAATATCCGGTTAAGTCGTCTAACTTAACCGGATTTTTCTTACTATTTTTCTGCATTTCTTCTATTGTAGTAATATCCTCCACCTGCAACTAAAACTAGTAATCCAGCGATTGTCCATAATGCTGTGAAATTGTTGGTTTCAGTCGGTGCAAGTCCAGTTTTAGGCATTTCAGAAGGCATGTTATCTTTAAAGTTTTCAGGGAATTGATCGACAAAAGCTCCTGATAATCCTTTTGCTGGTATAAACATATGAGCATAAGCTTCACGAACATGATCGTAAGCTTCCTGATAGTTACCTTCTACATAGTTATCAAAAGCGCCGATTAATTGCTCAACATGCATTTGAAGTCCTTCTGCTAAACCATCTGCCGCAACACGACCTTCAGTAGCCGTATCGATAAACTGTGAAAATTCCTGTCGGTAATCAGCTAAAGCGTCTAATGCAGCTTGTTGTGCCTCTTCATCTTCTGCACCGGTAGCTTCTACATAGTCTACAAAGTTGCCGATGTGTGCTGCCCACATTTCTTTGAACTGTTGTCCAGCTTCGTCTCCATAGACAGAGGCAATCGCGTCAGCTAAATCTTCGGTATTGGAATTTAACGCATTCGCGGATGCATCAAAATCGGGAGCACCGTCAATACCATTTTGCATTGCAATTACTGCTAGTCCAGCATGTTCTGATAACAAGTAATTGAGTTCACTTCGTAAGTCATTTGCAGGTGTTACAGCTTTTGTTTCATCGAATTTTTCAGGGAATTGATCTGTAATGGCATCAGATAGGCCTTTACTTACCATATACATATGATGCATTGCTTCTCTTTCATATTCGTAAGCTTTTTCGTAATCTTCCATCACATAGGCTTCAAAAGCACCTACTAATTGATCCACGTGCATTTGAAGTCCTTCTGCAAGGGCATCCGCTTCTAATCTTTCTCCAGTAGCACTTTCTAAGAAGTTAGAAAATTCTTCTTGGTATTGAGAAAGGTTATCTAGTGCTTCTTCTTTACCAGCTTCATCTTCTTCACCAGTAGCTACGACATAGTCGACAAAGAAGCCGATATGGTTGGACCACATCTCGTTAAATTGCTGCCCAGCTTCATCTCCATAGACAGAAGCAATCGCATTTGATAAATCATCCGTGTTTTCATTTAATGCATTGGTGGAAGCGTCAAAGTCTTCAGCACCCTCAGCACCTTTTCTCATTGCTTCAATCGCTAGGTAAACGTGTTCACTTAATAAATGATCTAAGTCTGAACGTAATTCACTGGCTGGTGTATCTACTGTCGGCGACGGATGGTCCTCAGCATGAACAGCTCCAACCAATCCAATCCAAATAAGTAAAACAACAGACGTTAGCGTTAGTGATTTTTTCCAAAACATGTTATAACACACTCCTTTAAATTTTTATTTCACCAAGCATACGGAAGAAAAAATCATTTGGATCACAAAAAAATAAAATTTTCTAATTTTTTTGGTAAGTAGAAGTATATAACCGTTGGTATTACAGCATTTTGGTATCCAATTCCCGTTTTAAATATGAAACAAAGTAAGATATAGTTGATTAGTTATGTTATTTATTATGAGAGTTATCGTGTGCAAGGAAATCGCTCCGGCTGTCCACTTCCCTTTTACCACGGGCACAAGTGCAACATCTACTCAAGCAAGCTTTCGTAGTGTTTTCTATGCAGTGGCGTTTTCCCTTCAGCTAACTTTTTCGAGCACAAACCGCTCAAAAAAGTGGATCTTCAGGGAAAACGGATGCCACAGGAGTGGAAGCGGACGGCCTACGCTATAAAGTGGTTCTACAACGTTTGTGACAGCTAACTTGTCGAGGTTTATAAATAAAAGTCGCCATATCACTACTTACACCCATTGTAGCGCATTATGTAGCGCAGGCGGCCACTTCGACTCCTAAGGGATCAGCGTGATCTTCTTTACAAAGTTAGCTGAAGACACGCCCCTTGGATAGCGAAGTGGGCAAGCCGTAGCGGGTGTTAAATCTATTATCCATTTCAAAATTACTACTAAAAGGACCGGGGGGCTTCCCGGTTTTTCTTAAAAAAAGTGAGGTTTTTAATCAGTGGGATATCGAAGACGTTTTGCGTTGTAATAAAAACAGAGGCTACCACGTATGGTAACCTCTGTTTCTTATCCTTCTATACCAGCGGCTAATATAATATCGCCTTCAGGTGTTTGATTATTGGGGTTAGGTTCAAGTGTGATCGCAATTGTATCCCAATTGACGTCAGCTTCCTCTAAATCTGTTAGTGAGAATGCTACAGCACCATTTCCGTTATCATTTGGTACAAAGGTACCTGCTCGATGAGGTGTTTCGCCTTCTAACAACCATACCTGATAAGCTTCTTCCTTATCGATGTCACTCAAGTTTTCTGCGTGAACTACTAATAGTTTCTCCTCTCCATTTTGAATGAAGGAGGCTTGACCTGATGCATCCATGATCTCTGTATCTTGTAAGGAAACAACATTTAAGATTTGATCAATCGCTTCCTCTTGTTCTGTAGAAGTTCCATTAGGCTGATTGAGAAGATAGATATTCCCTATTAAAGAGAGTACCAAAGCAGCAGCCAGACCATTTTGGATAAAAGAGGAATATTTTCTCTTGAATTTCGACTTGTTTGTTTCTTCTGCTAGTGGCTTTTCTAAGACAGTTTTTGCATCTGTTTCCTCTTTCGTATTTTTTTCCGCTTCTTCTTGTGGTTGAGTTACCACGTTATTTAAAACTCTATTTTTCATACCTTGATTGGGTGTAATAGGTTCAGATATAAATGGTAAGTCTTCTGTTAATGATTGTAATTCAAGTAATTCCTGTTGACAGGTCTCACATGATTCTAAATGTTCTTCAAATCTCTGTTGTTCATCTATATCTAATTGATGATTAAAATAATCAATTAATTGTTCACATTGCTTATTCATTTATATCCCCCCTTTGATCCAAGGCTATGATATGCTTTTTCATATGTTGGAGTGCTAGCCTGACTCGACCTTTCACAGTTCCTAATGGTATATTTAACTGTTCTGCAATTTTTTGTTGAGACAACGCCTTGAAATAAAATAAGGTAATCACTTTCTGCTGATCCTCATTTAATTGTTGCATCGCCTTCTTTATATTTTGACTTTCTTCTTTCCATTCTAATTCTTCTTCCAAGGAAGGCGCCTCATTTTGTAATGCATCTCTTTCTTCTATAGAGTAATGGCTTGTTTTCTTTTTTCTCATTATATCGATAGCAGCATAGCGTGAGATTGTCAGGAGCCAAGAAGAGAATTTCCCTTTAGAAGAGTCGTACATCCCTTTTTTTGTCCAAACCTTTAGAAAGACTTCTTGGATAACCTCTTCGGTTATTTCACGATTATTGGTTATTTTAAAAATAAAAGAAAATAATAACTTTTCGTACTTATCATATAAGGATTCTAGTGCAGTTTGATCCCCATGCTGAATGTTTTCGTATAATTTTACGTCTTGTTCATTCATGGCCTTCTCCTTTGCTGTAAGTTTTATCTATTATAAAAGAGAAAAAGAGCAAGAACAAATATTTATATAGCTAACGGAAAATTTACACTTTTGGATGTGATATTTTTTCTAAAAGCAAGCAAGGAATATATATAGACGAAATATAGACTAGAAATTTTAGTGAATGTTCGTAATTTGATCAAAAAAAGCATCGATATTAATAATAAAGATCATTAAAAACAACTAAACACGATTAATGCCCTTGACATTATCACGAATTTTGCTATGATTGAAGGATAAATTGAGTAGTAATAGAGGAAATAAAAGTGCTATAATAGATGGAAATGGATAGTAGATAACTTTTTTAGTGAAAATATTCACGAATTAAATGTTATAATTTAAATAAGTGAATATCAAAAAGAAATTACCATTAATAATGGAGGGGACAACCATGGCTTTTAAAGTATTAATCAGTGATCCGTTAAGTGAAGATGGAATCCAACCGTTACGTGAGGCAGACAATATTGAAGTGGACGTTCAGACAAGTTTATCAGCTGATGAATTAGCAGAAAAAATTGGTAACTATGATGCATTACTTGTACGTAGTCAAACCAAAGTGACTAGAGATATTATTAGTCAAGCATCTAATCTTAAAATCATTGGTCGTGCAGGTGTAGGTGTTGATAACATTGATTTAAGTGCAGCAACTGAATATGGTGTAATCGTAGTAAATGCACCAGATGGTAATACCAATTCTGCTGCAGAGCATACGGTTGCGATGTTGATGTCATTAGCACGTAAAATCCCTCAAGCCTTTTTAGCATTAAAGAATGGAAAGTGGGATCGTAAAACACATGTAGGGGTCGAATTGAAAGGTAAAACATTAGGTGTTATTGGTATGGGGAGAATTGGCGCAGAAGTAGCTGCACGAGCGAAAGGCCAACGCATGAACATTATTGCGTATGATCCTTTTTTAACAAAAGAAAGAGCGGATAAACTTGGAGTAGACTTTGGCTCAGTAGAAGATGTCATAGTAGCTGCAGATTTTATCACAGTACATACGCCTTTGATTAAAGAAACAAAACACTTATTAAATAAAGAAGCGTTTGAAAAAATGAAGGATGGAGTACGCCTTATTAACTGTGCTCGTGGTGGGATTATCGATGAGGATGCTTTATATGAAGCAATTAAATCAGGAAAAGTAGCAGGAGCGGCATTAGACGTATTTGAAGAAGAGCCTGCAACAGACCATCGCCTGTTAGAATTGCCAGAAGTAATCGCAACACCACACTTAGGTGCAAGTACGGTAGAAGCACAGGAAAATGTAGCGATCGATGTTAGCCATGATGTGGTACGTTACTTAACAGAAGGAGTAGCGAAAAACCCTGTTAATTTACCTGCAGTGCCAAAAGAAATCATGAACAAGATTGAACCATATTTCCATCTATCTGAGAAATTAGGTACTTTCTTAACATACTTAACGAGCGGTGTAATCGAAGAGATTAACATTTCTTATTCTGGTGAATTAACGGAAATGGAAGTAGCACCACTAACCCGTAATACAATTAAAGGTTTACTAAAACGTCATCTTGGTGACCATGTTAATGATGTTAATGCTTCTTATTTAGCAGAAAAACGTGGCATTCAAGTCAATGAAAATAAATCTTCTACACCAAAAGGATTCACCAATCTACTTAAAGTAGAAGTGAAAACCAAAAATGTCACACGTTCTATTTCTGGTACATTACTGAATGGTTTAGGACCAAGAATTGTACAAGTAGATGCATATAGTGTTGATGTTGTACCCGAGGGTAACCTTGTTGTCATTAAGCACAATGACCGACCAGGTGTAATTGGTAAAGTTGGTAGTATGTTTGCAGAAAAAGGGATCAACATTGGCGCCATGCAAGTAGGACGTTCAGATGTAGGTGGAGAAGCTATCATGATCTTGACTGTAGATAAATACCTTGAAGAAGATGAAATTAAAGCTTTACAAGAAATAGACGAAATCGAAAAACTAACAGCAATGGAATTATAAACTGCAACAAAATAATTCGATAATTATAAAAATCCAAACGATGTGACTTCGTTTGGATTTTTATGCGTAGTAGGGACATATTACGCTATGCATTGTAGTAATTTTGAAACCAATAGTGTGCTAACATAGCGCTCCGGCCGCTATATTATGCAACAAAAAATATAGCATCATTCGAGTTTAATAAAGTAATAAGTATGTCTCAGTCTCTTTTTGCATCAAAATCTGCCCAATAGTAATTAATATACTAAGTATTGTTTATAGCAATGCGAATAGTTCTTCTAGGTGTTTGATTTCGTATGTTGGCTCTACTTCATTCTTCTCTTTATCCTCGCGATTAATCCAGACACTTTTAATTCCGGTACGATTCGCTCCTAATATGTCTGTCATTAAATTATCGCCAACCATCAACGCTTCTTCATTTGAAACCTCTGCAACCTCTAATACATGCTCAAAAATACTAGGGTCAGGCTTCCCTTTACCAAATCCACCTGAAATAATAATATGATCAAAATAATCATTAAGTTCAGGGGTGATCGTTAACTTAGTATTTTGCAGATCAGGAGATCCATTTGTTAACATAATTAATTGATAGTTCTTTTGTAATTTCTCTAATATCGAAAAAGTTTCCTCGTACACAAACGGACTGTTTTTACGATGAATGGGAAACTGTTCCGCTAAATAAGCACCAAATTCCTTATCTTCAATACCTAGCTGCTGTAAACCCTGTGTCCAGGCATCTCTGCGATAGTTAGGCACAATTTCAGCCATTTTCTTAAAATAGGTATGGTCATCTAAGAAATTCCCCCATAATCCTTCAAACGGATTAATGCCAATCATTTGCGTGAATTCATATGTTTCATAACCTTGATATAGAGTTCGAGCTTGTTCACGAACAGCTTCTTCTAACTTGTCAGGATCGACACCATATTTTTCTTTCGCTAATTGGCAGGTTGTTTCAAATGCTGTTTTCACACTTTTTTTATCCCATAATAAAGTATCATCAAGATCAAAAATTATAGTATTAATCATTTAGTCTACCTCCTCATTTGATTCCATACTTATTATACTGGAAACAAGGTAGAATCGTATATCATTTTCACATAAAAGCTTTAATTTGTCGCTACTACATAGTTCGTATATAATTAGAATAGAAATCAATGGTATGGAGGAAAAGCACAGCGCTTTCTTGCTGTGCTTTTTCGATCAAATAGAGCAAGTCAAAGGTGGTTTAAGCGATGAATCAACAACCGATTAAAAAAGATTTTTTCATCTATATAGGGGTTTTCTTCTTACTTATATTATTAACGGTACTAGCACCGTTTTTAGCGGGCATATTTTTATTTTTATTACCTATTCCGATTATTTTATTAATGAAGGAATACCCTCTAAAATGGACAGCGCTAGCAATAGGGATCATGTTTCTTTTTTCTTTATTGGTGTTTCCTTTCCTATCCGTTCCTTTAACAATCATAGCATTTATTAGTGGAGGGATGATTGGCTGGTCGATTACCAAACAACAACATCCATATGAAATATGGGCAAAAGGGACAGCTGGTTTTGTTTTAGGATTGGTTTTTGTTTACGCTTATATTGAAGTGGTACTTCAATTTTCGATTATGGAGAATTTCGAGAAAACCATTGATGAATCATTAAAGATGACCGAGGGTTTATTTCAAAGTGTGGGGATGGGCCAGCAAGATTTCGAAATTATACGAGAGCAGATGATGAATACGTTACAATTGATGCCGGTAATTTTGGTAGTTGTATCGATGGCGTTAGCAATCTTAACTCAGTGGTTATCTTTTAAAGTGATGAATAAATGGTATAAAGAGAAGTTTTATTTCCCTGCTTTTCGTAAACTACAATTGCCGAAAATTATATTATGGATCTATTTCTTTACGTTAATTATTTCGCTTTTTGTAGCGGATGATTATTCCACGCTTGCATCTGTTGTAGTATGGAACATCTATCATTTGGCAGGAATCCTGATCGCTTTACAAGGTTTATCCTTTATCTTTTTTTACAGTCATACAAAAGGTCAGTCAATGGCATTACCTATTATTAGTGTTCTGTTTGTAGTATTTTTTCCGCTAATAGGTCTTTATTTGATTAGAATCTTAGGTATAATTGATTTAGGGTTTGAATTAAGAAAAAGAATGGCAAAGTAAAGAGGTACTTTAGTTAGGAGCTGACAACAATGCCAAAATTTACAGATAAATCAGTTGTAATGGGACGGCATATAATAGGTATTTATCTATTATCCTTTCTGTTACTTATATTTCTGTTTTATTATCACTGGGTCCTTGGGATCATCATGGCGATATTCTTTACTGTGTCATTATATTACAGTATTAACCGTGAACGAAAACTGGTAGATCAAACAGAGGCATACATCTCGACACTTTCTTATCGGGTTAAAAAAGTTGGTGAAGAGGCTTTATTAGAAATGCCAATTGGAATCATGTTATATAGTGATGATTTTCAAATTGAGTGGGCAAACCCCTATTTGAATGAATTTACCAAGGCAGAAACCATAGTTGGCGAGAATTTAGAAGTTTTATCAGATAAAATCGTTTCATATTTGAAAGATAATAAGGAGTCCTTTTGGTTAACGATTGATGATTACGATTTCCAGGTCTACAATAAGAAAGAAGAGCGACTACTCTATTTGTTTGATCGAACAAAACAGACCGAGTTACATCAGATGTATCAAAATGAAAAAACGGTGTTAGGTATCATCTTTTTAGATAATTATGAAGAGATCACCCAAAACATGGACGATACGGCAAAAAGTCAAATAAACTCTCAGGTGACAGCAACGCTTAACAAATGGTCGCAGGAACATGGTATTTATTTGAAACGTACGTCACAGGAACGCTTCATGGCTGTGATGAATCAAAATATATTAGGGCACTTGGAAAAAATAAAATTTGAAATACTAGATGAAGTTAGGGAATTGATTACCGACAAAAATGTTCCATTGACATTAAGCATTGGCATCGGGTTGGGTAGCGAGTCGTTACCAGAATTAGGGGAGTTAACGCAATCAAGCTTGGACTTAGCGTTAGGACGAGGTGGAGATCAAGTCGTCATAAAAGATGATGAATCAGGTAAAGTTCGTTTTTATGGTGGTAAGACAAATCCAATGGAAAAACGAACAAGAGTTAGAGCCCGTGTTATCTCCCATGCCTTAAAGGAATTAGTGAAAGAAAGCGATCAAGTCTTGGTAATGGGGCACAAGGCTCCAGATATGGATTCAATTGGTTCCTCAATTGGCGTATTAAAGATTGCACAAGCAAATGATATTGAGGCATATATAGTACTGGATGAAAACGATATTGATACAGGCGTGCAGCGACTAGTAGAGGAAATGAAGGAGAAAGAGGAGCTATGGTCGCATTTCATTGACCCTGATTCGGCATTAGATATCGTCTCAAAAGACACCTTGTTGGTCATTGTCGATACGCATAAACCATCCTTGGTACAAGAGGAAAAATTAATTCATAAAACAGACCATGTGGTGGTTATTGATCACCATCGCCGAGGCGAAGAGTTTATAGATCATCCAACCTTAGTTTATATGGAACCATATGCCTCCTCAACTGCGGAGTTAGTGACAGAATTATTAGAATATCAACCAAGCAAGCTCACCTTAAATATGTTAGAATCTACAGCATTATTAGCAGGTATTATTGTTGATACCAAAAGTTTCACATTAAGGACGGGTTCTCGTACCTTTGACGCAGCTTCCTATTTGCGCTCAAAAGGGGCTGACACGGTACTTGTGCAAAAATTCTTAAAAGAGGACTTAGATATATATGTGAAACGGAGCAGGCTGATAGAGAACACGAATATTTATCGAGGCAATATCGCAATCTCTGTAGGGAATTCGCGCGAAGCCTATGGTCCTGTCGTGATCGCACAAGCTGCCGATACACTTTTAACGATGACAGGTGTCGAAGCATCCTTTGTTATTTCGGAAAGAAAGGATGGTCGTATCGGAATTAGTGCGAGATCTTTAGGGGATATAAACGTCCAAGTGCTTATGGAAAAAATGAATGGTGGTGGCCACTTAACCAATGCTGCTACCCAATTAGATGATATGGCTGTTATCGATGCCTATGAATGGTTAAAAGATATTATTGATGAATATTATGAAGGAGGAGATTCAGAATGAAAGTGATTTTTACCAAAGATGTGAAAAATACAGGAAAAAAAGGGGAAGTAAAAAACGTATCGGACGGATATGCACGTAATTTCCTGCTGAAAAATAATCTAGCGATTGAAGCTAATCAAGCAAATATGAAAGCATTAGATGCGAAGAAAAATAAAGAGAAACAACTAGAAAAAGAAGAAGTAAACGAAGCAAAACAGCTAAAAGAAAAGTTAGCGAATTTAGAAGTGAAATTAACTGCAAAATCAGGTGAAGCAGGCCGGTTATTCGGTTCGATTACAAGTAAACAAATCGCTGAAACGTTAAAGAAAGAACATAACATCAAAATGGACAAGCGTAAAATCGAACTTGATCAGCCAATTCGTACGTTAGGATATACGAATGTTCCAGTGAAAATCCATCCTGAAGTAACAGGAACAATAAAAGTACATGTTGTTGAAGTATAAGAGATAGGGGAAGGCTTATTGCTTCCCTTTTTCTGTAAGAGGGTTTAAGGCGTAAGAAGGGGTGCAAGGATATGACAGATGCAATTCAAGGACGGACACCACCACATAATATGGAAGCAGAGCAAGCGGTACTCGGAGCCATCTTTCTGGAGCCAGATGCAATCTCGAGTGCTTCTGAGATATTAATTCCAGAGGATTTTTATCGTGCAAGTCACCAGCAGATATTCCGCGTGATGTTAGAGCTTGCTGACAAAGGTGAACCGATAGATATTGTGACCGTAACGACATCTTTGGCTAATACACAACAATTAGATGACGTTGGTGGTGTTTCTTATTTAAGTGATTTAGCAAGTGCCGTACCGACTGCTGCCAATATGGTTTATTATTGTAAGATCGTCGAGGAGAAATCGATCCTTAGAAGGTTAATCCGGACTGCTACGGATATTGTGACAGACAGTTTTTCCAAAGAAGATGAAGTTGAAGAAGTACTGAATGAATCAGAGAAACGTATTTTAGAAGTATCCAATCGCAAAAACGCTTCTGCTTTTAAAAATATTAAAGATGTTTTGATGGATGTTTATGATAATATCGATCAATTACATAAGAATAAGGGCGAAGTGACGGGAATTGCCTCTGGATTCCGTGATTTGGATCGCATCACCTCAGGGTTCCAGCGCAATGACCTGATTATCGTTGCCGCCCGTCCTTCTGTAGGTAAAACCGCATTTGCTTTGAATATTGCCCAAAATGTAGCAATCAAGACAGAAGAAAATGTCGCGATCTTTAGTTTGGAGATGGGAGCAGACCAGTTGGTTTCCCGTATGTTATGTGCAGAAGGAAACATTGATGCCCAGCGCTTAAGAACCGGTGCTTTGGAAGAAGAAGACTGGGGACGTTTATCAATGGCAATGGGGAGCTTGTCTAATGCGGGAATTTTTATCGATGATACACCAGGTATCAGAGTAAGTGAGATTCGTTCAAAGTGCCGCCGTTTAAAGCAAGAGCATGGTCTTGGAATGATATTAATTGACTATTTGCAACTGATTCAAGGTAGTGTTAATTCAAAAGAGAACAGACAACAGGAAGTATCGGAAATTTCCAGGTCCTTAAAGGGCTTAGCAAGGGAATTGAATGTGCCACTTATTGCGTTATCACAGCTATCGCGTGGCGTGGAATCTCGTCAGGATAAACGACCAATGATGTCCGACTTACGTGAATCAGGAAGTATTGAGCAAGACGCAGACATTGTCGGCTTCCTCTATCGTGATGACTACTATGATCAAGAATCAGAAAAGCAAAACATAATCGAAATCATCATCGCAAAACAACGTAACGGCCCCGTCGGCACAGTCGACCTCGCCTTCGTAAAAGAATACAACAAATTCGTCGACCTAGACCACCGCTACCAAGGCAGCGACGTACCACCAGGATGAATGAGTGAAACACGGGGACGGTTCTCGTGTTTCATTTTTTTATAGGGAAAGTATATAAGCCTTGTCATGTCTAGCTCCGAGCAACCCAGAAACTAGGCGACTTCACGAATCGCCTTACGATAAAGAAGACTTGCCGATTGGTGAAACCAGAGGCTTAGTCGCACTTATGCCTTCAGGTGAAAGTCATCATCGGCTCGTAAATTCACCGTGATTCCTTTATCTCAGTTGATGCCGAAGTCGCTACGTTTCTAAGTGGGTGCTCTGGACTTTTCTTATATTGCGTTAATCGGTCCATTCCTTTCTAAAAATGTTAATTGTTTCGCCATATAGTGTGGGGAATAGGTCATTCCAGTTTGTACCCAGTATTTGATTAACCCAATACTTGCGGCTGCTACATAATGAACAACAATTTCTCGTGGAACCTTGGCGTTACTTTCATTTGGAGCCAGCTGTGCTAACGTATCGGATACAAACTGCTGGATACTAGTCGTCATTCGATTATGAAATAAAGTGACGCCATTTTCACCTAGCATTGTTTTAAAAAAAGATTGATGCTCGTACACGAACTGAAAAAGTTGTAAGTAAACATTGTTCGTTTCATCTTTGTCTGTAACTAATTCTTCCCGTTTATTTGGTGCAACTGCTTCAATAAAATCCCTTAGCATAGTTTCAATTGTTTGTTCTAGCAATTCATATTTATCATGGTAATGTTGATAAAAAGTGACCCGGTTTATTTCTGCTTTCTCCGCGAGATTTCCAACTGTTATTGCTTCAAATCCCTTCACCTCGATTAAATCTATTAAGGCCTCTTCCAAAAACTTTCGTGTTTTTTTTACCCTTGGATCCATTTTTTTCATTACAATTTCCCCCTAATTGTTAAATATTGCAGACAAAATTCACACTACCTTTCATTGTGTTGTTTTTACTACAATATGCAGATAATCATCTATTGTACGATCGTTATGGTCTATTTATAATTAAATTATACAACATGTTGTAGTAAAAATATACACAGTGTAAATTTCATTAAAAGGAAAAGAGGAGAATATACCATGAAGAAAGTACAAACAGATGTGATTGTAATTGGAGCCGGTCCGTCAGGTTTGATGGCAGCGAATCAATTGAGGCATTATAAAATCGACTATGTTTGTATCGAAAAGCAAAAGAATCGCTCCGTATTTTCAAAAGCAATGGGCATTCATGCTAGGACATTGGAAATGCTAGATTTACTTGGAATGGCTGAGCCCTTTATCGAACGTGGTTATCCAGCACATGGTGCTAAACTGTATATGGGCGAACAAAAGCAATCCATATTAGCTTTGCATCACATTGAAAGCAGGTTTCCCTATATGCTTGCTATCCCTCAAACAGAAACAGAAGAGATACTTGAAAACCATCTTAATAATAACGGTGGAACGATTAATAGAGGTGAAGAACTAATAGATGTGACAAATAGTGATGAAGGTGTTCGTGTAACGGTAGAAAAAGATGGTGAGACAATCGAGTATCATGGCCAATATTTACTAGCTTGTGATGGTGCCCATAGTAAAGTACGAGAGCAATTAGCGGTTGAATTTATCGGGGAAAAGGAAGGCAAGACATTTTTTCTTGGAGATATAGCAACATCTACAGTAGATCATTCCATGATTACTGGCTTTATTAATGAAAGAGGTGCAATTGTCTTTTTTCCATATCTGAATGGAACATTTCGATTAGTAGGCCTAGATCTTTCCATACAAGGGAAGAGACAACATCAGGATAAACTTTCATTACAAAAATTAAATCAACGTATTGATCATGTAACAAATAAATCAATTGATATCACGGATGCAAATTGGCTCACTTATTTTGGAACCGCACATAAGCAAGTGAAAAATTATCAGTATGGTCGAGTATTTTTTGTTGGAGATGCAGCACATATTCACAACCCGCTCGGAGGACAAGGAATGAATTTGGGTTTACAAGATGCAGCGAACATCTGCTGGAAACTTGCAACTGTCATTAAAGGTTATGCAAAAGCAAAGATACTTGAAACCTATGATCAAGAACGACGCCCGATAGCAAAGGATATTTTACAACAGACCAGTCGCTTACTAAGGTTTATATCGACAAAAGCAACAGTTGGAAAGGTTCGAAATTATGTGACAAAAGGGTTGTTAACCAGTTCCAAAATTCAATATCGTATTGCCAATAATTTATCCCATATTAAATACCATTATGATACCTCACCTTTTAATAAGAAATTGTCAGACTCCCGCTTAAAAAAGGATAGTTTACAAGCTGGTGAAAGAATTCCAGATGTTTCGTTTTTATATAAAGAGATACCAGATCGAAGGTTATATCAGTTGCTGCAAACACAGCCATTTCTATGTTTAGTCTATATGGAAGAACAAACAAAAGAAATCATTCAGTATGCCAACCTTTTGGCAGAGCAAATAACCAGTAAATACGGTGACTTGGTAAAAACTTTACTTGTAGTCAAAGGAGGAATTCCAAATATGGAAGGCAATCAACTACCGGTTATTTATGATGTATATAGGGAGTTTGAACAGAAATTCACGCTAAGTAATGGTCATACCATGTTGATCCGTCCTGATGCACATGTAGGATTTCACACAAAAGCACAGAACAATGAAGCCCTCATCGCTCACATAAACACATTTTTTAATAAGGCCTGAAACAACGAAACACGGGGACGGTTCTCGTGTTTCTTTTTTATTGTCAAAGTATAAATGAAACAGCAGAACCGTCCGGGATCAGTGAAAAAGTAATGTTTTTTATTGGAGATAGTAAAGAAGGGATTCTAAACAAAGCCAAAAATTGTTTTTGTATGAATTTTCGGTAATTTTTTAGGGGTATTTGAGGCTATTAGGCGGATGCTATTGCTGCTATCCGCTTAATGTTTGTTGCTATTGCTGCTAACTTTGATTGTTGAGACACGCTGAATAGACCATATCCCCTTGCTCGAGCTAGGCCATGGAATCGTTTAAGCTCCGCATTTTTCCCTTCAATAGAAGCTCTTTTTTTATATTTTTCTTTAAATTCTTCTCTCTTTTGATATTGAGATATGTCGTAGAACTCTGCCGTATTTAAACCAACTGTTAGAATTCTACGTGCTGCTTTTTTAGCGCACAAATCATGTAACGGACATGCTTTACACTGCTCGATATCAAAATAATACTTATATCCTTGCCTTTCCCCGTCCTTGTTTTTTGATGTGAAATATTTCTTTTTGACCGTGGTATTACCTTGGCTACAGGACCATTCATCCGAATCTTTGTTATAAGTAAAATTAGATTCATCTATACGATATACGGTAGAACTAACTGGAATAAAAGGTTGTGCCTCTATGGCTTCAATTGCTTCTAATATTGGTTTTCTAAAGTAAGCTTTGTCTCCATATACTTCTTCGATAGTCATTCCGCTTTTAAGTGTTAATTCCAATATCTCGTTCATGAAGCTACCATCCAAATAAGCACCGTGTCCCGTACGAACGGCCGTAATAATGCGTTCCACAGTAGTCATCATAAATTCTGCTTTAAATCCATAAAACGATTCTGTTTTACTTTTGCGACCTACCCTTGCATCTTCATCCACAATGGAGCGAACCCCTTTTTGATTTATAAATTTAGGGTCATAAAGAATGTCCTTCGCCTTCTGAATCCAGGAGCTGGTAAGCTCATGATCGGTTTTCTTAATTGTATTTGCCATAATGTGCGTGGCATCTATGCTCACACTACTCCCTTGTAATATGCCGTTTTCCACACATTGACGTACCATTTCTGTGAGGATACCATCAAGTGTATCCTCTCCAAGACGATGTGTTCTAAATTTGGAAAGAAGACTCTTGTCGGGTAATTCATCTTCAGGATTAATGCCTATAAAGTACATGAAAGCTAAATTTAAACGAGCTTCTACTTGTACTTTTTCGTCCGATAAATTGTATAAGTGTTGAAGAAAAAGTAGCTTACACATCATTTCCGGTTCTTTTGCTGGACGCCCAAAATCTTTACAATAGGTGTCTTCTAGCAATATATTAATAAAGCTAAAATCAATGACAGAAGAAATGACTTTTAGTATATGATTTTCTGGAATTTTATCGTATAATACAGAGTGAAAACTAGATTGCTTTGAATGATTTCGAAGCATGAAGAAAAACCCCCTAATGGTTTGGTATTTGGACGTACTAATTATACCATTTAGGGGGTTTTTATAGTGACATATCTTATTAAAATGTCACAAAAATCTATTATTTAATGACTTTTTTAAAATACAGGGGAATTCGGTGACTTTTTCACTGGTCCCGAACCGTCCCTGTGTTTCATTTTTCACGAACGATAATAATAATAACTACTGAAATTGTTCGTATATAAAATTGACATTGGTCTTTATCGGTGGTAAAATTAGTTTGGAATCCTGAGTTTTACAGTGGAATTAGACAAAAACACCCCTTCATCCCTTGGCGCACAAAGGAAGAAGGGGTATCTTATTTTTCAACTTTTCATCGTGAAATAGACCCTTTTTTCGTCTTCCCTAAAATTTTTTTAATTTCTCCTAATTTCCTATACCTTTTCGAGAAATCGATGTGAAATTTGGTTCCTAATTCTTCTAGAATGTCATCATAATAATCAAATAAATAATAATTCTGAGTGAGTTCCGTGCATTCCGCCTGACGTAAACTATCCAATAAATTGGCGACGCTATGCTTGCCGTCTGATTCTACCTGTAAAATACGCGCAAGCACAAGGGAGACAAAGCACGTAAGAAAATGGGCTTCAATGTGTTCTTTTCTGGATACGTAAACCGGTCGTGCTTCTAAGTCACTTTTGGTAATACGAAACGTTTCTTCAATTTGCCACAATCCCCGATACATATCAATAATCGCATCATCAGCTTCCCTGTATTCGCTTGTAATCAGCACATAGTACCCATCTAATGCTTCTTGTTCTTGTATTTTCTTCTCATTGAGGTGCAGTTGTTTCTTAGGTGTTAAGATTTCTCCTGTCGTTTTGTCGAACGCAATATCTTTAATATAGTTGCTTGCTCCAACGGATGTGGCTCTCTTATAAGCGCCAGGATTCTCCATTAATGCTTTCGCTTTTTGAATGACTTTCTCTCGTTCATATTTGGCTTTTTTGGCATATTTCGCACTCCAAAATACCACTTGTTTTTCATGTACTTGCTTTTTCATTTTGGATCCATTTTTCGCTGTTACCAGAATATCTCTTGGGTACAATCGGGACTTTCGCTTGTATTCCTTTCCAACCCATTGATAGTCTGCTTCGTTTTTGACATATTCTTTTAATTCTTTATTGGCACCACGTACCGACATACTGAATACATAGCCGTCTTTTGCTGATAAGGTAAACCAGATATTATCCCCCGTTGTCATTCCCTTGTCCGCCACAACTACGGCTCGTTTTATACCATAATCCAGTTTCAATTTTTTTAAGTTGGGACGATACGTCATACAATCATTGGTGTTGCCAGGGAATAGTTGATAAGTGATCGGTATTCCCTGGTTATCCATAAACAATCCCATCTGCACAATCGGATTCGGTCGATGCTCTTTCGACACTCCTTTACGCCGCATGTCTGTTTCATCGATCGTATCGGACTCAAAATAATAATTGGTCACATCATAAAAAACACGAGTGGTATCCCGTCCATATTGACTAGTCACTTGGTTATGTAGCCATTTCAACAAGTCATCCTTTTTTTCATGAAAGAAGGTGAGTGCGCGGTATACATCCGCCAATTCAAAAGTGTTTCGTTCAAAAAATAAAGAACGAGAGGCAAACGACTTCGCCTTGGAACCGGGATACAATAATCGCGTAAAAATTAATAATTTGAAAATAATATTAGGGTCAAAGGCAAAGGAGCGACGTCTGGCACGATTTTTCCAAAAGGTATCTAGCTGTAACTGATGATAAAGTTGGCTCAGGATCACGTGTCCAAAATTTTTGCGATAGTCCTTCTTCTTTTTTATCTTTTCGTTCGGAGAAAGTTCTAGTTGTATCGGTTCTTTTTGTGCTGCTTTCGCTTTCTTTAATTCCTCTACTCGTTTTTTAAAATGAGCAATCGGGTCGTCGTATTCTTTTTCTAATTCATCCAGATATCCCAAACTTTCTATGGTTACCTGACGATCATATTTTTTCTCTTTATCATAATAAGAATCCACAATCGATAAATGGATACGGCCTTTTTTGTTTTTCGTTTTTTTCAGATACACGTTATCACCTGTTTCGTTACTCGTTTTTATACTTATTATATCATGTTCCGTCATAAAACGCTATTAAAATATGACGAAAAATAAAATAAAAAAATAGCGCTCTAGGTTGTTAGAGCTACTTTTGCGCGACTTGTATGTGAAAGAGTACTGTAAAACTACCGTGTTTCATTTTTCACGAACGATAATAATAATAACTACTGAAATTGTTCGTATATAAAATTGACATTGGTCTTTATCGTTGGTAAAATTAGTTTGGAATGAATGAAATGAATAAATTGATAAGGCGGAGGTGCCGTTTATGTCTTCAGTAGTCGTTGTTGGAACACAATGGGGAGACGAAGGAAAAGGTAAGATTACTGATTTTCTTTCACAAAACGCAGAGGTAGTAGCACGTTATCAAGGTGGAAATAATGCAGGACACACTATAAAATTTGATGGTATTACATATAAACTACACTTAATTCCTTCAGGGATCTTTTTTGAAGATAAAGTGTGTGTACTTGGAAATGGAATGGTTATTGATCCCAAGGCAATGGTCGAAGAATTAAAATACTTACATGACAAAGACGTGAGCACAGATAATTTACGAATTAGTAACCGTGCCCATGTCATATTACCTTACCATTTAAAACTTGATATTTTACAAGAAGAAGATAAAGGTGTAAACAAAATAGGAACAACACGCAAAGGTATCGGTCCTGCCTACATGGACAAAGCGGCTCGTGTTGGAATTCGTATCGCAGATCTATTAGATAAAGAAGCATTTCGTGAAAAATTAGAAAGCAATCTAAAAGAAAAGAATCGTCTGTTTGAAAAAGTATATGAAACAGAACAAATTCAAGTAGAAGACATTCTAGAAGAATATTATGAATATGGACAGCAATTGAAAAAATATGTAGTAGATACATCTGTTGTGTTAAATGATGCATTAGATGATGGACGCCGAGTTCTATTTGAAGGTGCACAAGGTGTTATGTTGGATATTGACCAAGGTACCTATCCTTTTGTTACTTCGTCAAACCCGATTGCAGGTGGCGTAACGATTGGATCTGGCGTAGGCCCTTCTAAAATTGATCATGTCGTAGGTGTATCAAAAGCATATACAACTCGTGTTGGCGATGGACCTTTCCCAACAGAATTGCATGATGAAGTAGGCGATCAAATCCGCGAAGTAGGTAATGAATATGGCACAACAACAGGCCGAGCTCGTCGTGTTGGTTGGTTTGATAGTGTCGTTGTACGCCATGCTCGCCGTGTAAGTGGTATTACCGATCTTTCACTAAATTCTATTGACGTCCTAACGGGAATTGAGAAGTTAAAAATCTGTACTGCCTATAAATATAAAGGCGAAATTATGGAAGAATTTCCAGCAAGCTTAAAAATCCTAGCAGAATGTGAACCTGTTTACGAAGAATTACCAGGTTGGAAAGAAGACATTACAGGAGTAAAAAGTTTGCATGAGTTACCAGAGAATGCCCGTCATTACTTAGAACGTATCTCACAATTAACAGGTATTCCGCTGTCGATTTTCTCAGTAGGACCAGATCGTTCACAAACGAATATTGTAAGAAGTGTTTATAGTTAAATATTAGAAAAACCAGGCATTCGCCTATATAAATCAAAAGTCACTCAAATTAAAATTGAGTGACTTTTTTTACGGTCATTGTAAAATTATGGCTTTTATTATACAGTTTTGTTACATTACGATTAAAATTATTTTATCATAGTTTAATATATGATAGATTAGGTAAGGTAGAAAAACTCGAATTAAAGATAATATAAAGAAATGTTTTGGGGTTATAGGAGGAAGTAGGTATGCGAAGTAATGTAAAAGGGTTAGTCAAGCGGTTAACGATCGCTGGCGTGGTTGCAGCAGGTCTAACATCACAAGTTGTCTTGGCTGATGAGGCAGACTTAAGAAATGTCTATCATGTTTATGTAGATAATGAACATGTTGGGATGGTCGACAACAAAAGAGTCGTGGAAAGTTATATCACGGATAAACTCTCTGAACATCAAGAAGATAATGATTATACATATACAATAAATGAAGAGATTACCTATGTTACGGAACAAGTATTTTCTTCAAAAGCAGACAACCAAGAAGTATTGGATTATCTAGAAAATGACATAACAGTTGGTGTAGAAGCAAAAGCCTTAAAAATAGGCGACGAAGTAATTGGTTATTTTGAAGAAGAAGAAAAGGCAGACCAAGTTATTCAAGCCTATAAAGAAAAATTCGTTAGTGCTGATGTTCTCGAAACATTAGATAGTGATACAGAAGAAACAGAACCATTATCTGTAGGTGATTCTAATATTATAGACGTATCACTAACAGAAGAAGTTACACTTGAAGAAGAAAAAGTTTCAGAAGATAAAATTTTATCTGTCGAGGAAGGCATTACTTTATTAGAAAAAGGAACGTTAGAAGACAAAAAACATGTTGTCGATGCGGGTGATGTATTAGGCTCGATTGCAAGTGAATACGAACTATCATTAGATGAATTACTAGAACTGAATCCAGATTTAAATGAAGACTCTTTGATCCAAATCGGTGATGAGCTTCAGGTCACTTCCTATGAACCATTTGTAAAAGTAGTAGTTGTAGAAGAAAAGTTAGAAGAAGATGAAATTGCATATGAAACAAAAGTAGAAGAGTCTGAAGAAATGTATAAAGGTGAAGAAGAGGTAAAACAAGAAGGTGAAAATGGTACTGTTGAAACTCATTACCG
Source organism: Gracilibacillus massiliensis (assembly GCF_001458115.1). Classification (GTDB taxonomy): domain Bacteria; phylum Bacillota; class Bacilli; order Bacillales; family Amphibacillaceae; genus Gracilibacillus; species Gracilibacillus massiliensis. The sequence goes on along the minus strand of NZ_CZRP01000013.1, from coordinate 1,506,820 downwards.
AATTGAAAAAGTTAATGGTAAAAGTGTAGATATGGAAATCGTTGAAGAAAATATAACGAAAGAACCTACTAAAAAGATAGTTGTCAAAGGAACTAAAGTCGTTCCATCACGTGGTTCAGGCCAATTTGTGCGGCCGGCAGTTGGTGGTTATATTTCAAGTCATGTTGGCGAACGTTGGGGTTCTTACCACAAAGGAATCGATATTGCTGGTGTAAGTGATCGCTCTATTTTAGCAGCAGATAACGGTACAGTCACCTCGGCTGGATGGGACGATGGCGGTTATGGCAATAAAATTGTTATCAATCACAACAATGGCTATCGTACAATTTATGCTCACTTAGCATCGATTAACGTTTCATCAGGTCAAGTAGTAGAAGCAGGACAAAAAATTGGTGTTATGGGTACTACTGGCTTCTCTACAGGTATTCATTTACACTTTGAAGTTTATAAAGATGGTTCACTCGTAAATCCAGCTAATTTATTTTAACTCTATATAAGATATACCCAAAACTAAATATATTAAAACCCTTGTTACAAAATAAAATGGACCCTGTAAAACAGACACTGATAAAAAACTACCTATCAGTTCTGTTTTGCAGGGTTCTTTGTCGTATAATTATTTTATAATCATAAGTGAGGTTGATAATATGGGTGTGCATTATTTCTCGGATAAGCAAGCTGAAGAATTGAGAAAAAATCCTTATGTTGATAAGGTTTCGAACAAAGCTATTACTTATTCAGACGTCTTCAAACAACATTTCAAGAATGAACTAGATCTTGGTAAATTTCCTACGCAAATCTTTAGAGAAGCTGGATTTGATACGAAGGTGGTGGGGCAAGAAAGAATTAAATCGTTTTCTCATAGAGTGCGGAAAATGGCAGAGAGAGAAGCTGGTTTTACAGATTTACGTGCCCATCATTCTGGCCGAGTTTCAACGAAAGAGCGCACACCTGACGAGGAAATCGCCTATCTTAAACATCAAGTAACTATACAAAAACAACAAATTGAAGCTTTAAAAAAAATGAATTTTATCGATCGCAAAGCAGCCAAAGCTTTGCACAAGAAAAATATCAACTTATCCAAACATTAACGGAACGAGATCATAACCTCTTAAATATCAAGTGGCTATGTGAGATTGCACACGTTTCTCGCTCAGGTTATTATGCGTGGTTTAAGAATGAAGAAAGACGTAATGAGCGAGAAAGGCAAGATCGTGCTGCTTTTGAATCCATTCTGGAAGCGTACCAACATCGTGGATATAATAAGGGCTCAAGAGGTATTCATATGCGTTTGCTACAAACAGGAATCGTGATGAATCGTAAGAAGATTCGACGATTGATGAATAAATATCATTTGATATGTCCGATTAGAAAACCCAATCCATACAAACAAATGGCAAAGGCAAAACAAGAAAACATGACAAAGCCTAACCATTTGAATCGTCAATTTAAAGCTCACGGTCCCAAAATAGTTCTACTTACAGATATTACATATTTGTTCTTTGGACAAGGCAATAAAGCTTATTTAGTAACGATTAAAGATGCTTACACCAACCAAATTCTTTCGTATGTGCCGAGTGAATCGTTGGAAGTAGACTTTGTTTTGACTTGTATGGAACAATTGGTAGAAAACCATTCTATTCCTAAAAGCCAAAAAACCTTGATCCATTCCGATCAAGGCATACACTATACAAGTATGAAATTTCAATCTCTACTAAATGACAAAGAATTACGTCAATCGATGTCACGGCGTGGGAACTGTTGGGACAATGCACCGCAAGAATCTTTCTTTGGTCACATGAAAGATGATTTGGGAAGTCTGAAAAACGTCAATACGTTTAAGGAACTTTGTGTAAAAATGGATGACTATATGGATTACTACAACAATGACCGTTATCAGTGGAATCTCGCAAAATTATCCCCAAACCAATATGCGGAATTTATTCAAACGGGAGATTATCCTCTTGCTCATCTAGTGAAGACACCGGAGGTTCCAACGGTTCAAAAACAGAACTGAAATCTTCTTTAAATCGTTGCCCATATTTTTTATGCAGTTCATCAAATCGCCCTGATTGAAAAACATCATTTACAGAAAAATCAGGGTCCAACATTGCCTGTACATATAGGTCGTACTCTAATTCAATGGATGAATGTTTCAAGATCCATTTTAACTGATCAATGAAGTACGATGTAGAAATCATTTGGTAGGTTACCTGTCGATATTCTAAAAAGTATTGCCATTGTTCTTTTTCTGAAAGGATTTCAAAATATCTTACCATCCAATTTGGATAGGTTCCTAACCTGTGCTCTTCTTGGAAAACGGAAAACTCTAGTGTGATTAAACTTTTAGAATAATTCATCATCATATTGGATGACAAAAGCACACGCTCTCGGTTTTGAGCGTGTGCTTTGACATGTCATCGCTCCTCCTATGGAACAAGTATAAGAGGTATGAGTGATGAAAGTTAGTGGTTTTTTTCAAAGTGTCCTTGACATAGGGTCCACTTTAAAAAGTAGCAAGGGTTTTTTTCACACTTTAGTAAAAATAGTGATTGGAACAGCTTCAGCACTAACTAAAGGCTAAGCGAATGCAAGGTTTTCTTAATAAAAACCAACATATCGCCCAAACCAAGCGGAGAAGAGGCAGTCTAATGTCCGATAAACCAATATATCGCCCAAACCAAGCGGAGAAGAGGCAGTCTAATGTCCGATAAACCAATATATCGCCCAAACCAAGCGGAGAAGAGGCAGTCTAATGTCCGATAAACCAACATATCGCCCAAAACAAACGGAGAAGAAGCACTCTTCTGTCTGATAAACCAATATATCATCTAAAACAAAGAAACTAGCGCTTCGTTTTTCAAATAAACAGCGTACAATACGATAAGACATTTTTGCTATTTTCGGTTAGAATAGAACATGAAGGAAAATTTAATTTTAAAAAGGACGTGCTTTTATGAGTCAAAAAATATTAGTTGTAGATGACGAAAAGCCTATTGCAGATATATTAAAATTCAATTTAGAAAAAGAAGGTTACGAAGTTTTATGTGCCTATGACGGTGACGAGGCAATTGAATTAGCAACTACTAAAGATCCAGATTTAATTCTGTTAGATATTATGTTACCAAATAAAGACGGCAATGAAGTATGCCGTGAAGTAAGAAAAACGCATAGTATGCCTATCATTATGTTAACAGCGAAAGACGCTGAGATCGATAAAGTGTTAGGACTAGAATTAGGTGCAGATGACTATGTAACAAAGCCTTTTAGTAACAGAGAGTTAGTGGCAAGAGTGAAGGCGAATCTGAGACGACTACAAGTAGAGCCAGCCAATCAAAAAAGGGATACAAAAGATATTTCGATCGGAACATTGGTTATTCATCCAGATGCCTATACCGTTACCAAAGATGGCGAATACATCGAATTAACCCATCGTGAATTTGAATTACTTCATTATCTAGCACGTCATATTGGACAAGTCATGACAAGAGAACATTTGCTAGAAACTGTTTGGGGTTATGATTATTATGGAGATGTGCGAACGGTAGATGTCACCGTTAGAAGGCTCCGAGAGAAAATTGAAGACAATCCGAGTAATCCTTTATGGATCGTTACTAGAAGAGGTGTCGGCTATTATTTGCGTAATCCTGAACAGGAGTAATGTCTTATGAAAAGAGTTAGCTTTTTTCAGTCGATTCGGCTAAAAATTATTGTTATTCTCACTTTATTTTTGTTATTAGCAATTCAAGTAATTGGTACCTATTTTGCACAAAAATTAGAGGATAGTTTATATAACAACCATTATCAGAATGTTGAGGAAAGATTAAATGTATTGGAAAGCAATTTAGAGGAGGCCTTTCTAAAAGAACGATCAGATGATGAAGAGAGTCTAACCTTACAAGAAGAAGTACGGAATATAACCTCAAGGTATTCTGGATCAACATATTCTGGTGAGATTTTTTCTGATTTAAAAGTGATCGATTCTCAATTTCGTGTACTTGGTGCCAATCGCCTTGATATGATAGGCAAAAAAATATCGGGTAATACAAGTATTCGTTTAGCTGTCGTTCATGGACAACAAAAAGAGGATATAAAAAGGAATGCCAAGGATCGAGTTTTAGTTCGGACGATACCTATCATGGATGGAGATGTTCCGGTTGGTGCTATCTATACCGAATCCTCCATTGAAGAGGTATATACGCAACTAGAAGAAATTAATCGTATTTTTCTTAATGGCACGATTCTAGCAACATTCGTATCTATCATTTTAGGGGTTTTGGTAGCTCGCACCATTACCAAACCTATAACCGAGATGCGAAAACAGGCAATGGTAATGGCAAGAGGAGATTTCACAAAAAAGGTAAATGTTTATGGGCAAGATGAAATTGGCCAATTGGCAATTACATTTAATGATATGAATGATCGTTTAAAATTAGCAAATCAAACAACAGAAGAAGAACGAAGAAAGTTAAGTTCCGTCCTTTCTAATATGTCTGATGGTGTGATCGCAACTGATGAACATGGAAGGATTACGTTAATGAATGATCCTGCTACCCATCTCATTGGTATGACACTCCATGAAGCTAAGGGACAACCGATCGTGGAAATTCTGCAGATAGAAGATAAAGTAATTAATGTACAGGAATTAGAAGAAACAGGTTCTTTGACAATTGATTTTAGTGATGAGGATCAATTATTTTTAATGAAAGCAAACTTTTCCATCGTACAAGATGAAGAAGGCAACTTTTCGGGATTAATTACGGTGATCAGTGATGTTACCGAACAAGAGAAAGTGGATCGCGAACGGAAAGAATTTGTTTCCAATGTTTCACATGAATTAAGAACACCATTAACCACAATGAGAAGTTATTTAGAAGCGCTGACAGATGGTGGTGCATTGGAAGATAAAGAATTAGCACCACAATTTATACAAGTAACTCAAAATGAAACGGAAAGAATGATTCGGTTAGTTAACGATTTATTACAATTATCTAAAATGGATCATAAGGAAAGTGCAATTTTCAAAGAAAAAATCGATATTGTCCCTGTCTTACACCATATTCTAGATCGATTTGAAATGAATAAGACAGAACTAATTGATTTTGAACGTAAAATCCCGAATGAACGGATATTTGTTTGGGTTGATCAAGATAAAATAACACAAGTAACAGACAATATTCTATCGAATGCGATTAAATATTCACCAGAAGGCGGAAAAATTTCCTTCCAAGCTGTAAAAGAACAAAATCGATTACGAATCAGTATTAGTGATCAAGGGTTAGGGATAGCCCGTGAAAAATTAGATAAAATATTTGAACGTTTTTATCGTGTAGATAAGGCAAGATCACGTGAACTTGGAGGAACTGGTTTAGGGCTAGCTATTTCCAAGGAAATAATTGACGTACACCACGGAAAAATTTGGGCAACTAGTAAAGAAGGACAAGGAACGACTATTAATTTTACACTACCGCTCATGAACAGAAAGCGAGGTAGTAGAAGATGAAAATAGAACTGCTAAAAACGGTGTTGCTCGTCTTTTTAGTTTCATTAAGTTTGTTATTAACGTTAGGTATATGGAATTACCAGGGGAATTATGAAAATTCTAGAAGAGATCAAGCAGCAGATGCTCAATTAAATGGTGCTGAATTAACAAAAAACGACTTGATTCAACCCTCTCAAATTGTTATACATGATAGAGATTCTTTAATGGGTTTTACGGAAAAAGAAACCGAATTATCTGTGTTTAACGATATTTCAGAATGGTCTCTTTATGATTTTGAAATGATTTCAGAGGAAGAGGAGTTTAATAAAGAGGAAACGGAAAAGATGATTGAAATTATTTTCCCAACCTCGCTTCCTTCTTCCCAAATAAATGAAGTATTTTCAACAGATGATAGTATGGTGATCGATAGTAAATTCAAAAAGGTTTATTTGGTTGTAGATGAAGATGTGACAAATCAGCAAATCGTTTTTGATAATAGTGAATCGGATGGAATTGATATTCGAGCTAATGTTCAAAATATGTCTGAAGTTGCAGAGTATTTTAATCGTCTCCATTTAGTTCATGATTTTACTCCTTATCTAGAAGTAGAGTTAACTAATAATATAGTCTATATTCCAACAGAACCGAATATTATGGGGCGTAAGTTTCGTTATGAGACAATTAACCCTGATTCGCTAAATTTCCTAGAGATCTTTTTCCCGAATACTTCTAATGTTGCAAGCTCACCAAACTATGAAGGCGGTGAGGTATACAGTGATGGCTACAGAGAGCTAGCTGTAAAGGGACATGCCATGGAATTCACAGATCCGACTACATCGGAAAATTTGCAAGACCAAGGCATGCAACAACAGAATGGAAATAGTAATATTGCTGATTATCTTCTTTCCAATTCGATTGAGTATATTAATGCTCATAATGGTTGGCTAGTAGATCAAAGTATTCAATATCGCTTGTATAATTTAAATGAAATCAGCAATTGGATTGAATATCGAATGGTTTATGACAACTATCCGATTTTCTCTAATCAAGGTTTCGCATCAATGTCTGTGGAGTATCGAAACCTAAGTGAATATCAATATGCGCGCCCTCTCATGCAATTAACGTTTTCTTATGATCGTACACCTACTTCTTTAATGCAAGGGGAAGAATTAATTAAGTACTTAGAGCGAAGTGAGGATATTTCCTATAATCAGATTTTAGATATTCAACTAGGTTATCGGATTGAACAAGGAGGGCAAGTTTTCGATTTAATCCCAACTTGGATTATTGAAACACATGCTGGATGGGAATATGTAACCAGTGATGCTACTTCTGCTAGTCAAGGAGGGAATACAAATGCAATGGGGACAAATTAAAACACTTTTCATTCTTTGTTTTCTTATCCTAAATATATTTTTGTTAAATCATTTTTTAGAAAATTTAACAGGTGATTTACCTTTAATAGAAGATATGTCAAGAGAAGAAAATGTCAGAAATAATGTGAATGGTTTAGATCATATTCCCGAGGAACCTCCAGCAGAGGAAGCAATGTTATATGCTCAACGTAAGGAATTTACCGAAGAAGAAACGAAAGAAATAATGGAGTTGCCCGATCAAAATAATATAGTTATTGATAATCATTTGATTATTTCACAAATGGAATCTCCCTTAGCAATAAGTGTCGAAGAAAATACAGAAGCATTGAGCGAACATATTTGGAATTTCGACAGCTATCAGTATTTTGGAAAAGATGAAAAGACGAATACGCACATATTTTTCCAAACAATTGATCGTCCAATCTATTTTAATTTGAGCGGTGTCTTGTTAATTCAGGAAAATGAACAAAATGAAGTGGTTCATTATGTACAAACAATGTTGGAAAAAGCGGACGAGGAAACCGAACAAGAGGAAATTAATAAACCATTTGATGCACTTACTGGATTGTATTTTAGTGAAGGTAATATTGTATCAGGTGATGAAATTACCAAAGAAGTAAGGCTTGGTTATCACAACTTATTACCATTACCAAATGGTGTGCAAATGCTAGCTCCTACCTGGGAGTTTGAAGTAAATAATGACGAACATTTCTATGTGAATGCTGTTGAAAGTCATTATACAATCAGAGAGAAGAATGAATTTATCATCGAAATGAAGGATCAGATAGCAGAATATTTTGTTGAAGGAAGTTCAGCTGTCATCGAAGCAAGCAATGAAGATTGGGAAGAAGAAGATTTAGAACAACTTTTAGAAAGACTACTAGACAATATAGAGTTAACAAACGGAGTGGAGTAAGAAATGACTTTTCATTTTAGTGTATTAGCATCCGGTAGTACGGGGAATGCTTTTTATATCGGGACCGAGAAAGAAAAGATATTAGTGGATGCGGGATTAAGTGGTAAGGAAATGACTCGTTTATTTTCAGAAATTAATGTAGATCCAAATAGTTTGTCGAAAATATTAGTAACACACGAACATAGTGACCATATTAAGGGTCTGGGCATATTTGCAAGAAAGTATAATTTGCCGATATATGCCAACGAAAAGACGTGGAAGGCAATGGATCATGCAATCGGAAAAATTGAATTGGATCAAAAGTTTGTCTTTAACATGGAAGAAACGAAAACATTTGGTGATATCGATGTAGAATCCTTTGCTGTTTCGCACGATGCGGCAGAGCCAATGTTTTATACCTTCCATCATAATGGAAAGAAAGTGGCCCTTGTAACGGATTTAGGGTATGTATCGGAAAGAATCAAAAAAACCGTACAAGGAGCAGACGCGCTTATTTTCGAAGCAAACCATGATGTAGGAATGCTGAGAATGGGGCGCTATCCTTGGAGCGTCAAACGACGTATCTTGGGCGATAGTGGTCATGTTTCAAACGAAGACTGTGCGATCGCATTAAAGGATATCATTGAAAATGAAACTAAACGTATTTATTTGGCCCATTTAAGCAAAGATAATAACATGAAGGATTTAGCAAGAATGTCAGTGGAAAATGGTTTAACGGACTATGGTTTTGCACTTGGCGATCAATTATCACTACATGATACAGATCCAAAAGTACCAACGCCGATCTATGAAGTAGTGTAATTTAGTAAAGAAGGTGAAGTAATGGGCTACTATGATGACCATTATTTGTCCAGACAAAAACAAAAGAAAAATAAATGGCTGATGCCTTTTATCATTGGTGTTGTATTAGGGGCGTTTTTATTTGCGGTACTGTTACCGTCTTTGGTCACCAACAACCTCCTGCCATACCAAGTAATTATCGGCAGTGATCCTACAGAGTCATCGTACAGTAGTGAAATAGAGGGTAACACCCCGTCACCAACAAGTGTGACAAATGTAGCAGTGGATATATCGACTAGAATCTCAGAAATTGTCGCAGAAGTATCTCCAGCAGTGGTTGGCGTTACCAATATTCAAAATCAATTAGATTTCTGGCAACAGGAAGAGTCTGGCGAAGAAGGAACTGGATCTGGTGTCATTTATAAAATCGAAGGCGATCGTGCGTTTATTGTGACCAATTATCATGTCATACAAGAAGCTGATCAAATTGAGGTTGTCCTCTCAGATGAAGAAAAGGTAGAAGCAACAGTTGTCGGTAGTGATTTATACACGGATTTAGCCGTGATTGAAATGGATGCTAGTTATGTAACGAAAGCAATCGAATTAGGTAATTCCGCAAACGTTCATGTTGGCGAACCAGCAATCGCGATCGGAAATCCGCTTGGAATGCATTTATCTGGTTCGGTAACGCAAGGTATTATTAGCGGAAAACAACGTGCTATCCCACAAGATTTTAATATGGATGGTAGAGCGGATTGGCAAGCGGAAGTTATTCAGACAGACGCAGCGATTAATCCTGGTAATAGTGGTGGGGCGTTATTAAATATGGAAGGGCAATTAATTGGGATCAATTCAATGAAAATTGCACAATCTGCCGTTGAAGGTATTGGTTTTGCCATACCAATTGATGACGCCATACCTATTATTGAGGAACTTGAAAAAGATGGAGAAGTTAATCGTGCTTATTTAGGGGTAGAAGCCTATTCGTTAAACGACATCGCACAAGTAGAGTGGGAACGTAGCTTAAATCTGCCTGAGAGTGTAGAGGGTGGCATTTATATTAGAAGTGTTGAGCCGATGTCACCGGCTGACAAAGGTGGACTTGAAGCCTATGATGTAATAACCAACCTTGACGGCGAAGCCATTGAAAATATTGTCGATTTAAGAAAACATCTCTATTCAGAAAAAACAATAGGTGATAACTTAACGATTACCTATTATCGTGATGGAGAGCAACGTGAAACAACAGTAGCATTATCATCTTTATCGTATTAATAATGTGTGGATAACAATTTTAAAAGTTGTTATCCACATTTTTTATGAGTTATTCACATCTTGTGGATTGTGTTTTGGGTTAAATTCTATATATGGTGGAGAACATAAATTCCGATACGATATATACGAAAAAAATGTGAGTATGTGTATAAGTTTGTGGATAAGCCTATGATTTTGCTGTAGATCTGTTAATAACTGTTGATTTTCGTGCATTGGGAACAAAAATGTGGATAAAGTAATAGATATAAATTGATTTTACATATAGAAGGTAGTATCTTTTTAGTAAGATAGAACAGAAACGATAAGGGAGAGTCTATTTATGTATCAAGAACCAATTTTTCTGCAACCGAACTTTCAGGAACGGATTTGGGGTGGACAAAAGCTACATACAGAGTTTCAATACACCATTCCCTATCAAAGAACTGGTGAGGCATGGGCGATCTCAGCACATGAAAACGGACCAAGTAAAATCGTAAATGGTGAATTAAAAGGCAAAACGTTATTAGATGCATGGAAAAACCACGGGGAACTATTCAATAAGGCTGTGGATAACACCGAAGCTTATCCACTGTTAATAAAAATATTAGACGCAAATGATAATTTATCAGTGCAAGTACACCCAAATGATCAATATGCAAGAGAAGTAGCAAATGAAGCATACGGAAAAACAGAATGCTGGTATGTATTAAGTGCTGAAGATGATGCAGAATTAATCATCGGTCATCATGCCCAATCAAGACAAGAATTAACCGAAATGATTGATCAAGGGAAGTGGGATCAGTTATTACGAAAAGTAAAAGTAAAGAAAGGCGATTTTGTTTATGTACCAAGTGGAACGATTCACGCTATTGGTAAAGGAATTGTCATCCTAGAAACACAGCAAAGCTCAGACATAACCTACCGAGTATATGATTATGATCGAACCGATTCAGAAGGAAACACAAGAGAATTACACTTAAAGCAAGCAAAAGAAGTAACCACTGTTCCACATGAAACGCCGGAACTAACGCAAACCATTGAAGAAAAACAAGGCTTAACGGAAAAGAAATTAGTTGAAGAGAAATACTTTACAGTCTATCATTGGGATCTTAACGGTTCTGTAGAATTAGTAAGAGAAGCTGATTTCTTACAGGTGAGTTTGGTAGAGGGTGAAGCAACGATAACAGTCAATAACCAATCGTTTGATATTAAAAAAGGTGATCACTTTATCGTACCAGCTACTATTCAAGATTATCGTCTGGAAGGAAAAGCAGAATTTCTTGTTTCGCATACATCTTAAGCAACTGTTTTTAAGCAATACAAGTGTAAAACTTGTATTGCTTATTTTTGTTGGAACAATTGATTTCTTACGGACACAATTTTAAAAAAAGAAAATTTTTGTCCGTAACAAGCGATCTTATGGACAAAAATACGCTGATCAGTCAATTATTGTCCATAAGAATTAATCTTACGGACATAAAATCAAAATTTAGAGATCTTTTGTCCGTAAGAAAGGATCTAAGGGACAAAAAATTAATATCTTTCATATTCTGTCCGTAAGATTTGTTGCGGGTTTAATGAATTTAGTTAATAGAGCACGAGCGATTGGACCAACAATCAGTAACTGTGTTGGAAGTGCTACAATAAAGTTTAAACCAACTAATTTTAAGTAAACTGTTAAAAGCGATCCTTCAATTCCTATCGTTAGTGCCGTTATAATAAGGCCATACACTGACATAATCAAAACCATTAGTGGAACCATACAAAAACCAATTGCGACAATAATGTTGATCTCTTTCGTTTTGTCATATGGTAGTGATAGTGCTAGTTTACGCGCGTGTGGTTCAACTAACGATTCTGCGATAAAAGCAATTATAAATGTTACAGCAAATTGGATAAGTACACTAGTTACTGTAAGTGATGAAAATCCATGCAAAGCTAGATTGTAGACCGACATGATCGTAACCATTCCAATACACATAAAAACTCCGAAAATAATACCCTCTTTTTTATTACTTGGCAAATTAAAAACTTCCTTTCTTTTTAAACAGATACGTGTAATTATATAGAAAATGAAATTGCTTCATAAGTGACAATTTTGTGAACAAATATTTTGTTTCATGTGAAACAGAGATAACGTTTTATCACCAATTTTGTTATGATAGTATCAGAAGTAAATAAGGAGAAATCGATATGTTTAATAAAAAAATTCCAGGGGAAGTTCATCCCGATTTTAAAAAGAAAGAAATCATGATAAAAGAATCTGGAGAAAAATTGATGAATGTAAAAGACTACAAATCACAACGTATTATAGAAGAACCGATGTATAGCCATTTAAACATCACAGGAGCCTTGTCACATTGTTATCTAAGAGAGTCTGTTCTAGATTTATTAGAAAAAGCGGCACAAAAATTGCCCTCCGGTTATCAATTTGTGATTTGGGATGGCTTTAGACCATATCATGTTCAAAAAGCAATATATGATCAATTTTTTGAACAAATCAAAAGAGAAAACCCACATGCTTCAAAAAAAGAATGGTCGGAGAAAACCGAAAATTTTGTTTCATGGCCTTCCATTGATAAAAACGCGCCTGCTCCACATACAACAGGCGGAGCAGTTGATCTGACGATTATTAATGAATTTGGAGAATATCTAGATTTTGGCACGGAATTTGATGATTTTTCCGAAATGGCTAATACCGCTTATTTTGAAAAGAAAGCAACAATACAGAAACTAACATTGCGAGAACAAAATATTTTAGAGAATCGTCGTTTGTTGTATCATTCCTTAATCGAAGTTGGATTTAGCAATTATCATCAGGAATGGTGGCATTTTGATTATGGGAATCCTTGGTGGGCTCAAAATAAAGAACAGAGTACGGCTATCTATGGTGTTGCGGATTTAGAGGGGGAAGCATAAGAATGAAAAAGGAAGACAGGACATTATTAAATCGCTCTTTTAAAAATGTAAGTATTTTATTCTTTTTTGTCGTATTGTTATTATTATTTGTTGTAATATTAATCAATGTTCTATTAGGCATTTATTCGTGGGATCGTTTGTACATTGATATGATTAATGCATTAGTAGGGGTGATGATCCCGCTTGTACTGTTTAATTTCCTGTATGACTATTTTACTCAAAAGCAAAAAGACCGCGAGTTGTCGGAAAAGATGACCGAAACGATGATGCTGGATCAACAAATTATTGATAATTTTTCAACAGAATCAAAAAAGAATTTTATTCAAAAGTCGACAGAATCCATTTTAGGAAAAACAGTAGGCAGCATGTTGTATGAAACACTGATAAAGTCCTATTTAACCAAATCCTATCAATATCGTCATCGTTTTAAATATTATATATCGTACATGGACACAAAAAAAGAGCCGATCTATCAAGTGAATGACAACAAACGATTTGAATTTGATCAAGACACGTATTATTTTGTGCGCCAAGACTTATCATTTGAACGCGACTTAATTAATTATAAACAAAGTGAAGACGTTCGGATCGGCTTTTCTTATAAAGAAAGTACCTTGGATGGATTATACCAAAGGGCAGAATTTTTGTTTCGTGAAAATTTATGGGTGAGTGACATACATAATGAATTATTAAAACAATTAACAGACCAGGAATTAGAACAATTCGTTCAAGACTTCTTGCAGTTCTCGATTGAAATTAACGGCCAGGCATTACCATATAAAGTAGTAAATAATCAAGGGCATGAAGGATTTCATTTATTATTAGATATACCAAACGATATACCTGAAGGCGAGCTATCCAAGGTTCATATACGTTTCCAAATGCCACAATTAAAAAGTCAGAAAAAGTTTATTGTGATGATTTCTGAACCAACCGAAGATGTAGAAATTATGTTTATGCATTTAGAAGACAAGATGGAAGTCGAAGCGATTCCTTTCCTCAATGAAGCAGAATCAATTACACGATTGCCAAATGATACGATTAAAATTGATATTCATGATTGGATTTTACCAAGGGCTGGTGTCGTGTTTGTTTGGAATGACAGAGGGGAAAAGAAAGAATTAAAAAGCCCGAGCTAGCACTTGGGCTTTTTAAGTTAATTCAATATATCATCAATTGCATGTAGTTCTTCTTGAGAAAAGGTGGCGTTATTCAAAGCACTTACATTTTCTTCAATTTGGCTCACTCTGCTTGCTCCAATTAAAGCAGATACCACAGATTTTTGCTGTAATACCCATACTAACGCCATTTGAGCTAAGGTCTGGCCACGTTCTAAGGCAATCTCATTCAAGCTTTTTATTTTTTGCATTTTATCAGAGGAAATATCTCGTTCATTTAAGAAAGGTATGAACTCTTTCGCGGCCCTTGACTCTTTTGGAATACCGTTTAAATATTTACTGGTTAACAGACCTTGTGCTAACGGTACATAGGCAATACAGCCAATGCCATGATCCTCTAGGATATCTGTTAAACCATTTTCAATTGTTCGATCTAACATTGAATATGCGGCTTGGTGAATGATAAAAGGTGTGTTTTGTTTTTTAAGAATTTCAACAGCCTGTTGTGTTTGTTCCGCATTATAATTGGAGATACCGACATAAAGTGCTTTTCCTTGTCGGACGATTTGGTCAAGTGCGGCCATTGTTTCTTCAAGAGGTGTCTCTGGGTCTGGACGGTGGTGATAGAAAATATCTACATAGTCGAGGTCCATTCGTTGTAAGCTTTGGTCAAGACTTGAGATTAAATATTTCTTGGATCCCCAATCACCGTAAGGCCCGTCCCACATTCTAAATCCTGCTTTTGTAGAAATAATCATTTCATCACGGTAATTTGAGAAGTCTTCTTTGAGGATACGCCCAAAGTTTTTTTCAGCAGCTCCTACCGGTGGTCCATAATTATTGGCAAGGTCAAAATGGGTAATACCTAAATCAAAAGCTTTCATGAGCATTCTTCGTTGATTTTCTAGTGTGTCTTCCCCTCCGAAATTGTTCCATAAACCAAAAGAGATAGCCGGAAGCTTAATTCCTGAGTTGCCACACCGGTAGTACGGAATTTCGTGATAACGCTTGGCATTCGCTATAAACGTCAATTAACATTCCTCCCCATATACTTTTTTAATAACCTACTTCTACAGCTGCATTGACAATGTACATCAGGTCATTTTTATCTTCTTTATCTTCTAAAATAATCCCTGATGTGGTTGCCATGCCCCCATTGATAACTTCTACCGTTACTGTTCCATATGGAATCTCTTGTTTAACAAGTTCGATGTCGACTTGTTCTTGATCCATTGGCACAGCAAGTTTTACATTAACTTGCATGTTGTTAAGATCTTGTTCCGGTAGATACTCTCTTATACCAGGCATTGAATTATAGTGGATCGCGTTTTCTACAGCGCGAAGGCAGGCTTTGGTCACATTTTGTCCGTGAACATCAATCCCAGTTCCTGTTTCAATAAAGATGATTCGTTCCATGTTAACGCCTCCAATGAAAGTGGGCTGATTAAAAAAATTATCCCTACTGCTAAGGTTAAGTTATAATGGAAATAAAATCAATATTGAATAGTCCTTGCGTTTTCTAAACGCTTTTGTAGAATGATAAAAAGAGAAGTAAGTGGAAGGATGAAGAAATCTTGAAAATAACCATAATAGCGGTCGGAAAATTAAAGGAGAAATATTTAAAACAGGGTATACAAGAGTATATGAAAAGATTAGGCGCTTATGCTAATATGGAAATAATAGAAGTAGCAGACGAAAAAGCACCAGAGAATATGAGTGAAGCGGAACAAGTAGAAGTGAAGCGGAAAGAAGGAGAAAAAATCCTGTCGAAAATTTCCCCAGATGCATACGTTATTTCCCTGGAAATAATCGGTCAAATGATCACCTCTGAGAAATTTGCCGAAAAAATCGAGCAGTTAATGATTCATGGTAAAAGTAAAATCGTTTTTGTTATTGGTGGATCGTTAGGGTTGAGTAAAGAAGTCAGCGATCGCAGTGATTATGCCTTGTCTTTTTCGAAGATGACATTTCCCCATCAGCTGATGCGGTTGGTTTTGTTGGAGCAGGTTTATCGGGGGTTTCGGATAATGAAGGGGGAACCGTACCATAAATAGAGGCATAAGCAAGGAGTATGATTGGATTTCAGAGTAGAAACCTTCTGGTAAATGTACAGTACCAAACCAATGTAGAATGTGGGGAATCTACTGCTTTTTACAGTTTATGGAGCAAGGTAATTGCTATTATTAAGTCAACGTGGACAAGTCTTTCAATAGGAGGTATCGCTACTTTGCTGTAGGCTGTTTAAACACTTCTTTCTGCCACATTTGATACAGATAGATGATAATTGCAAAACCAACCATCATAGCAACAATCGCTATTGTAGGCAAAGTCGATTCACTCGAAACAAGCCCAATCCGTTGCCATATCGGGTAAACGATGTACATAAATAACCCATCTAAAAGTACATTGACAGTCAAATACATCCAAAATTTCCCGAAAGTAAAGTGGAATACCCAAATAACAATAACTAAATATGCTCCATACACCCAAGGAATTGGGACGACTTTATCCCACCCGAACAGACTGGAACCTGTCTCTTTCCACCATCCGTAATGATATGCCGCTTGATATGCCAAGGTATGAATAACGGTCATAAATAGAGCGACCGGCATGTACCTGCGTACAGTATCCATTTTCAAAAAAAACAAGGCCGCCCAAGGCAATATCAAGAGTGACCAGAGAATAATCTGTTTCATGTCATTAATACCCCCACATTAGTTATATGGATAGTGTTAGTCTCGGTTCATATATTTATTCAATGTATCCAATAAAAGAAGCAAGGGGACAAAGGGACCTGTCCCTATGTCCCCCAAAAATGTTATTATAAAAGTGAAAAAATTAAACAAAATACATAGAGACATTAATCAGGGGAATGCTAGAATGAGATATCAAACACTTAAACTATTAATATGTACTTCTATTCTTATATCCATCTCTACTATCCCCCTCGGACCTCAACAATTAATCCCTTTTTTTTGAATGAAAATATAGTAAACCACTCTAGAGGATTAGAGGTAGGCTAAATGTCCATCAGCTTAGTAAAGTTTCTCTTGCGTCGGTAATAGTTCCACCTTCATCCTAATGAAAGGAGCAGAAGTATGTACAGGATTGCCATATGTGATGATGATGGCAGGCAGAGGGAACAGGTAAAACAGATGCTGCTAGCCTTATCGATCAAGTCCGGGATCGATTTCGAGGTTGCAGAGTTTGATTCGGGAGAAAATTTAATTGAACACTATGTGACTCAAAAGGATGCTTTTCATATACTTATCCTTGATATTGAAATGACTGGATTGGATGGAATTCAGACCGCTCGGAAATTGAGAGAGATGAAGCGACATCACGAACAAATTATATTTTTGACGAGTTATACCGCGTATATGTTGGATAGCTTTGATGTGGTTACTTTTCAGTATTTAATCAAACCAGTGCGAGCGGAGGTTTTTGAGGCGAAACTGCTAAAGTTGTGCAGGTATTTTGAGGAGACTAAGCAAGACATTCTAATTATTAAATCAGCATATGATGAAATTGTGCTTTGGAAAAGGGATATTGTAGCCATTGAGGCGGCGAAAAGTCCGACAGTGAAGAGCAAACTGAAAATTACAACAGTCGATGCCATATATGACGGCAAGGGATTGATTTCAAGTTATGCATCGACATTAAAGAAGAGTTATTTTTTACAAATTCATCGATCCATTCTCATTAACCTACATCACGTTCTTAAATTTTCCGGTAGTAAAGTTGTCATGTCCAATGGAATAGAACTACCAATCGGACGGTCCAAGATCAAGGAAGTCAAGGATACTTGTACAAAATTTATGATTATGAAGGCGGATTGAAGCAATGGATCTTTGGTTACTGTTGTTGAATGTGGGTATCGCATTAGTCATGGTTGTACAAGTAAACTTCTATTTCAATTCTGTTTTTGGCAAGGAAAACAGCAAATCGAGGAAATGGATATATTGGATTGTATTCTTTTCGATAGATTTTGTGTATTTGACAGTAAGTCTTTCACCTATCTGGTCTTCACTGCTTGCACTGGCAGTTATTTTCTGCCTGTCGCTAGGGTATGAAACGGATTTTCGGTTGAGGGTTATGTTTTCTATCCTGTATACGGTACTACTGACGCTTATGAATACCTTTTGCGTATTTCTAATTGATTCTTCCGCTTCCGTAACTGTAGACGTCTCTAATTTATCAAAAGAAATGGAACAACTACTCTTTCTGATTAGCTGTATAGCCATGTTTGTAGTTGTCCTAATCATAGGGTATGTCACCAAGGGTAGAAGATATACTCTGAATTACCGATATTATTTATTGTTTCTCAGTGTACCGATCATTAGCATTTATCAGGTGACTGTACTCTTGACCTATGGTGAGAAAAATATTCATTATTTCGTGCCTGTGTTCGGTTTTATCATTTTGAACGTCCTTGTCGTCTATGTTCTCGATACGGTGTTTGCCAGATATCAACTTCAGCATGAGAACGCCCAGTTGCAAAAGCAGATGGATTACCAGGAAGCCAACTACGAAAAAACGGTACACAGCTTTACAAAAATTAAAAGCATTATTCACGACACGAACCAGCAGTTTCTGTATGTGGCGGAATGTATCGATCGGAATAAGATAGATGAGGCAAACGAGCATATTAGCATTACATTGAACAAGATTGAAGAAGCTTATCACAAGATAAACACTGGAAATCTGGTGATTGACGCGTTGGTGACAAATGCACTGAATATCGGACAGGCCAATGGGATCCGAATGGATACGGAGCTGAATATGTTTGACCGTGTGTTTCCAATTGAGCGCTATGACCTGTGCGTGGTACTTGGAAACATGTTGGACAATGCGATCGAGGCTTCGAAAAGAGTAAAGATTGCAGATGATCGACATATTAGTGTTCACATCCGTTCAAGTGAAACTGCGATATTTATACGAATTCGTAATCATACGGATAGAGAAGTAACGGATTTGCATAGTAGAAAAAACAATGCTGATTATCATGGTTTTGGACTTATGAACATCAAGCGGATCTGTGAAAAATATGGGGGACATATGACGATTGAAACGGCATCTCAAACCTTTGATAATATGGTCGTTCTTCCGTTTGGTGTAGATGAAGAATCCTAAGCTTCATGCAGTTCAGGGATTCTTTTTTTCGTTTCGGGGTCTTTTTTTATTTTCTCCCACTATAAATTATATGATGAGGTAAGTAAGTATGAAAACTATTTTTGGAGGGATTAATAATGGCAAAAGTTAAGGTTGGAAATGAAAATGGAAATTCAATTGAGCTTCATTATGAGGATGTAGGTTCAGGTAAACCAGTTGTGTTGATTCACGGGTGGCCATTAAGTGGTAGATCTTGGGAGAAACAGGTATCAGCATTGGTGGAAGATGGATATCGAGTAATCACTTATGATCGTCGTGGGTTTGGACAGTCTTCTCAACCGTGGAATGGTTATGACTATGATACGTTAGCAGCCGATTTACATAAGCTTATTTTACATTTAGGTCTTAGCGACGTAACACTCGTTGGCTTCTCAATGGGTGGCGGCGAGGTTGCCCGTTACATCGGCACCTACGGAACGGAGCGAATTGCCAAAGCAGTACTTGCCGGTGCGATTCCACCTTACCTGTACAAATCCGATGAAAACCCAGATGGAGGGCTTGACGATGCGACAATTAAAGGGTTTCAAGAAGGAGTGAAGGAGGATCGCTTGGCGTTTCTTGATTCATTTACTACCACTTTTTTCGCCTCGGGTGACAGAACTGATTTGGTTAGTGAAGCGTTCCGTTTGTATAATCGGGATATTGCAGCTTTTGCATCGCCAAAAGGTACGCTTGATTGCATCTCGGCGTTCAGCTATACAGATTTCCGTGAGGATTTAACGAAATTTAACGTGCCCACACTTATCCTCCATGGTGATGCTGATGCGATTGTACCGGTAGAAGTAAGTGGTCAAAAGGCACATGAGCAAATTGCCGGTAGCAAACTTGTAGTGATAGAAGGCGGTCCGCACGGTTTTAATGCGACACATGCAGAGGAATTTAATGAAGCTTTGTTACAGTTTTTGAAAGCCTAATTTCTATAACATAAATTAATGAGAATAAAAGAAATTAGGAGGAGAAATAAATGAGGACCACAAAAATACTGAATAATCAAATTGCTAATTTGAACGTAATGTATGTCAAATTGCATCATTACCATTGGTATGTCACAGGTGAACAGTTCTTCACGTTACATAACAAATTTGAGGAACTTTTTGGCGAAGCGGCTATACACATTGACGAGTTGGCTGAACGATCACTTGCTTTAGGTGAAAAGCCGGTAGCAACCATGTCAGGTTATCTCGAATTAGCGTCTGTTCAAGAGGCTAAAGGAGACGAATCGGCTAGAAGTATGGTGGAAATCGTCTCAAATGACTATGCTCAAATTATCTCGGAACTGAAACAAGGAATGTTAGCGGCAGAGTCGGTGAACGATGAGACCACCGGAGATATACTATTAGCAATTCACTCCAGTCTAGAAAAGCACGTTTGGATGTTAAACGCCTTCTTAGAATAGGGACAAAGGGACAGGTTCCTTGTCCCTTTTTTCTTATGATAATACATTTTTAATTTCCTGAAAAAAATCAATATCTTGGCAGGTTTCTAGAAGTTTTTGTCGAATAATAATTATATAAAGTCCTCTCTTACATTTTTAATTCATATCTTTTTTCTTCGATATCTTTAGTATGTATGCTAAGGTATCTATTTTCTCTAATTGCCACCTTTTTTTCAACCATATCCCTATAAATCCAATTTTTTCTTCAACCATTGTGAGGTGATAATCATTGCCAAGAAAAGCAAGAACAAAAAGTAGTACAGGTGTCTACCATATAATACTTAGAGGAATTAATAAACAAACCATTTTTGAAGATGAGGAGGACAAGAGAAAGTTTATTAAGACACTGGCGAAATATAAAGAAATAAGCGGTTTTGAATTGTACGGGTATTGTTTAATGGATAATCATGTCCACCTGCTATTGAAAGAAATAAGAGAGTCCTTAGCCACTATATTAAAGAGAATAAGTTCTAGTTATGTTTATTGGTACAACGAAAAATATGAGAGAATTGGTCATTTGTTTCAGGATAGGTATAAGAGTGAAAATGTTGAAAATGATACTTATTTTCTAACAGTATTAAGGTATATACATCAAAATCCGTTAAAAGCAGGATTAGTGAAAAGTGTTTGGGATAGTAATTGGACAAGTATTCATGAATATGTGCATAACATAGAATTTGTAAATATTGATAAGGGTTTTCTTTTATTTTCTACTAACCGAAAAACGGCATTGGTAAAATTTATCGTTTATATGCAGGAAACTAATGATGATCTATGTCTGGATCTAGAGAAAAGAGCAAAACTTTCTGATGATCAGCTTAGAGAATGTCTGTTTGAGGCCGGCGTTACGCACAATAGTATGCTTCAGCAGATGGACCGGAGAAACAGGAATGTTGTGTTAGCTAATCTTAAAAATCTGGAGGGTGTATCTATCCGGCAAATTTCAAGAGTTACCGGAATCTCAAAAAGTGTGATTGATCGAATTAAGTGAAGGAATTTCAATGAGTGGGAGAGGGAGGGACAAGGGACCTGTCCCTATGTCCCTAGTTAGTGTTTTCATCACTTCTGTATTCTAAGATATCTCCGGGTTGACATTCTAATGCCTTACAAATTGCATCTAAAGTTGATAATCGAATGGCTTTTGCCTTTCCATTTTTCAATATAGAAAGGTTTGCCATCGTTATTCCGACTCGTTCCGAAAGTTCAGTTACGCTCATTTTCCTTTTAGCCAACATCACATCAATATTGATTATAATCGCCATTATTTTCACCTCAGACCGTTAAATCATTTTCTGATTTTATATTAATAGCTTCTTGTAAAAGCCTTTGGAGAACAGCAGCAAATACAGCGATAACCATGGAAGCACCAACGATAACCATTCCGATTAATATCAGACCAGGTGCATCATCCCACTCTGCTATAATGTAGACGAGCGGTAAGGATACTACATACAAGCCGCTGATTATGATGGCACATTTTTTAATTTTATTTAGAGACCTAACAGATAATTGTGAGAAAGCTTGGTTCTCGTCTATATACTTTAAAAGTCTAAATGCTTGATACAATGCAAAATAAAAGGGAATAGTTGATCCGTACATTATAATTAACATGCCAAATACAACATAAGCCAACTCGGCCCCGTTTTTTGCTTGCTCAATAGCTTCCATCGCTATCTTAGGTAACAATAATATACACAAAGCTAGAACTGGGATTCCAATAAGAATAATAGCTATTTTTAAAAACAGTGTTGATCCTCGTTTCATCAAAAACACCTCACTAATTTATTTTCGATTTGAGTTTAGCACAAAATTTATCGATTAACAATAAATTTTTATTAAATAGTATAATTTTTTTATTGTATGTATTAGGGACAAAGGGACAGGTCCCTTGTCCCTTTTATCTATCCATCGAATCTCTAGAGTTACTGGGATATTGAAAAGTGTGATTGATCAAACCGAACTAAGTGACGGAATTTGAAGGAGAATGTGGGACAAGGAACCTGTCCCTGTGTCCCAAATTTGAAATGAATATTAGCAAGCGTAAGAAACACCAACAATAATTAACAAAATGAACAATACTACGATTAGCACGAAATTACTGCCATAACTAGAACCACCATGACTCATTAATATCCACCTCCTCTAATTCAGTTAATATATACTACTCAACTTGTTAGTTATTTGTTTATGATAAATGCCTAAATTTTCAGGATCGTTAAAAAGTGCTAGTGTTGGCTTAGAAAATAAAAATAACTTTAAATATTATAAAGGATAAGTGGTTAATTCCGTTCCATTACTGCGAAATAATTATCTTCATTATCTGCAATGTTAAACACTCTGCCGGTAGGTGTCGTGACAAGCTATCCAACTGCTACTTGGTTGTCTGAAAGGTTTTGATATAAGTGATCAAGGTCTTCTGTACAGAACATTAATGAAGGGGTATCAAGATTCATTTCAGGCTCCATTTTAGCTATGAGCTCTTGATTATGAAGGACAATGCTCGTTTCTGCATCTTCTGTTGGAGCAATTTCAAACCACTTCATATCCCCATTGCTTCCATCTGTAATGAGATAAAAACCCACTTTCTCTGTCCAAAATTTCAATGACTCTTGATTATTTACATACAATATAACTTGACAAAGATTTTTAATCATTTTCATTTCTCCTTCGCAGGATTATCAAGATTGTTGAACATTAGTTTCATCCATAAGGAATACTTCCCAAATATGGCCGTCAAGGTCTTCAAAGCTTGGCTGATACATAAAGCCATGATCTCTTGGATCTGAAGCAGGACGAGCACCAGCTTCATGAGCTTTCTTAATTAATTAATCGACTTGTATCCTGCTTTCCACCGCAAAGGCAACTAATACTTCTGTACTATTAGAAGCATCCGCAACCGTTTTTTAAGTGAAATTTTTAAAATGGTCCTTTGTTAAGAGCATTGCATAGGTTTGATCGTTAATAACCATGCATGCTGCAGTGTCATCAGTAAATTGCAAATTGAAGGAAAAACCGATGTGTTTGAAGAATGTGATTGCCTTTTGTAAGTCTTTGGTGGACAGATTAATAAAGGTTTTGATTGGATTGACATTCATACTTAATCCCCTTCCAAATTATTAATTAACTTTACAAGAGTAAAATTATAACTGAATAAGATTAGCGAGTGGCTCTTCAAACAAGACTGATTGGGACAAGGAATCTGTCCCTATGTCCCATTATATCTGATGACCAGGTTAGAGAATATATGTGCGATTTAGGTGTTACAAACAATAGTATGGTTCAGCAGATGGACAGGGAACACAGGAATATGGTTTTAGCTAATCTTAAGAATATGGAGGGTGTATCTATCCGGCAAATCTCAAGAGTTACCGGAATTTCAAAAAGTGTGATTGCTCGAATTAAGTGAAGGGAATTCAATGAGAAGGAAAGGGAGGGACAAGGGACCGATGTCCCAAAGGAAGTAGATTGATTATTAAAGCCGGCTATGCATATAGGTTGTATCTATCATTTAAAATAACCATAAATAGAGTTTCTAGATCTAAAAAAGTAGAACTTTCTGATGATCAGGTTAGAGAATATCTGTATGAAGCCGGCGTTATGCACAGTAGTATGCTTTAGCAGATGGACAGGAAAAACCGGAATGTTGTTTTAGCAAATCTCAAAAAGCTAAAGGGTTTATCTATCTGTCAAATTTTAAGAGTTACTGGAATATCAAAAAGTGTGGTTGTTCGAACTTAGTGAAGGAATTTTAATGAGAGGAAAGGGGGAGGGACAAGGGACCTGTCCCTATGTCCCATACACGACTGACTCATATGGTCGAAGTGTTATTTTTCCTGGACCTTTCTCTGAATCTTCATAATTTGAGATTAGTATTTCAGCGTGTTCTATTGGAAGTTCAATAGAAACTTCTTCACCATAAAAGTTATTCACGACCATTAATTTTTCGTTCTTCCATTCTCGTGTATATGCAAAAATTTGTGGGTGATCTGCTAAAAGAAGTTGATAATCCCCATAAGTAATGATATCGTATTTTGTCCTTAACTCAATTAGCTTTTGATAATGACGGAAGATCGAGCTGGGATCTTGACGTTCTTTTTCTGCGTTAATGTGATAGTAATTTGGAGCTGGTTCTATCCAAGGTTTCCCGGTAGTAAAACCAGCATTCTCTTCATCCGACCACTGCATTGGTGTTCTTGCATTATCACGTGACTTTTGTTGTAAAATTTCAAGGATTTCCTGCTCTGGCTTTCCTTGTTGTTTCAGATTTTCATATGCATTCAATGATTCGACATCACGATATTGCTCAATCGATGTGAAACCTGGATTTGTCATACCAAACTCTTCGCCTTGATAAATATATGGTGTTCCCTGCATCATGTGGATCGTCGTTGCCAGCATTTTGGCTGATTCCTTATGATACGTTTTGTCATCACCAAATCGGGAGACGACACGTGGTTGGTCATGGTTACACCAGAACAAGGCATTCCAGCCGCCACCTTCATACATTCCAGCCTGCCAATGAGATAGAATTTTCTTCAGTTCTACGAAATTAAACGGTGCTTTTGTCCACTTTTCCCCATCAGGGTAATCAACCTTTAAATGGTGAAATTGGAAGGTCATATCTAATTCATTTCGTTCTGGCTGTGTATAAAGAATACAATTTTCTAAATTAGTCGATGACATTTCCCCAACGGTCATCATGTTATAGGGCGCAAAAGCTTTTTGATTTATTTCATGTAAGTATTCATGTACACGTGGGCCATCGGTATAAAATTTTCTTCCATCACCAGTGGAATCGTTCGGAAAACGTTGATCCTTGGAAATGAGATTAATGACATCCAGTCGAAACCCATCGATGCCTTTTTCCGCCCAAAATCGAGTCACTTCTGCTAACTTCTCTCTAAGCTCAGGATTTTCCCAATTGAGATCAGCCTGAGTGACATCAAATAAATGTAAGTAATATTGTCCAGTTTCTTCATCAAACTGCCAGGCAGAACCGCCAAACTTCGACTGCCAATTGTTCGGTTCCTTGCCATCAATAGGGTCTTTCCAAATATAATAATCACGATACGGATTGTCTTTTGAGGCTGCTGCTTGTTTGAACCATTCGTGTTCTGTTGAAGTATGGTTGATCACTAAGTCCATGATTAATTTCATCCCACGCTTATGGGTTTCATCTAACAATTGCTGAAAATCATCCATTGTCCCATAAGTAGGTTCAATATCAAAATAATCACTTATGTCATAGCCATTGTCCTTTTGTGGTGACTTGTAGACAGGTGTCAACCATATGACGTCAACACCTAGTTCCTTCAAGTAATCAAGCTTTTCAATAATTCCTTGTATATCACCCATGCCGTTTCCTGTTGTATCGTTAAAGCTCTTAGGATATATTTGATAGATTGTTGACTTTCTCCACCATGCTTCACTCATTGCGTTCACTCCTAGATTGTTTTGGTTCTTCTTGAATCCATCCTATAACTTTCGTTTTGCAATAAGATACGTAATGATAAAAGGTATAACGATAACAATCAGCATTCCAATTAAGAAAGAAATCCAACCTGCTGGCTCAATCGATAATGGAGCTGGAATACCACCAACACCAATGGAAGTTGCTTGTACGCCTTGGAAGGTAATAAAAGCACCTGCAATTGACGTACCAATCACTGCAGCAATGAACGGATATTTATAGCGTAAATTGACCCCAAACATCGCTGGCTCTGTAATTCCAAGCCATGCAGAAATACCTGATGTACCTGCTAACCCTTTTAGTTTTTCATCTCTGGTAACGAGCATCATTGCAAAAACTGCTGCACCCTGTGCAATGTTTGATAGTGCCAGAATTGGCCATAAGAACGTCGATCCAGTACTGCCAATCAGTTGTAAATCTACTGCAAGGAACGTGTGGTGCATTCCTGTAATAACAAGCGGAGCATATATCGCACCATACAGTAGCCCACCAATTACTGGTAAGGTCTCAAATATCGTAACTAATCCGTCAGTAATCCAGTTGGCAATCGTAAAGGTAATTGGTCCAATGATAATAAAAGAAAGAAAGCCTGTTACAAGTAATGCAACGGGAGCAACTACCAATAGCTGCAGGGAATCATGGACTCGTTTACGCAGGAAAATATCTATTTTTGCCAATACCCATGAAGCAACTAGTACGGGTAGCACTTGTCCCTGGTAACCTATTTTTTCTACTTCCAAACCAAATATGTTCCAGACTGGAATATCCCCTTCATTTACAGCGCTACTGTAATCCCATGCATTCATTAATGCGGGATGTACAAGTATTAAACCAAGGACAATACCTAATAACTCACTTCCGCCAAACCTCTTGACCGCAGACCAGCCAATTAGTCCAGGCAAGAACGTAAAGGCTGTATTTGCGATGATATTAATCATATCCGCAATACCAGCCCATTGTGGGTATGTTTCTATAAGTGCAGGTGCTCCTCTACCGAAGATTCCTTCGTTCGCTAAAATATTATTAATACCCATTAGTAAACCGGCTGTTACAATCGCAGGTAAGATCGGAATAAAAATATCTGCTAATGTTTTAATACCTCTCTGTAGGGCATTTTGTTTTTGTCCGCCAGCAGCTTTAACGTCATCCTTGGATGCTTCCTCAATACCTGTTTCCGCAACCATCGCTTTATAGACTTTGTCAACGGTACCTTGACCAATAACGATTTGATATTGACCATTTACTGCAAAGGATCCTTTGACAATGCTCATTTCTTCTAATGCTGCCTGGTTTACTTTGTCTTCATCATTTAGTGCAAAACGCAAACGGGTCACACAATGTGTCGCGGCATTGATATTTTCTACCCCACCAATTGCAGCAACAATGTCTAATGCTTCCTCCCCATATTGCAGTCCGCTTGAAGATGTTTGTGCTTCTTCTTTTTGCTCTGGTTCACCTGTTTCTGACGTTTGAGCTTTAATTTTTGTACCTAAAAGAACGGAATCTAAAGCAATGACTTCCTTTTCTTCTGTTTTCTTTAATGGTTCAAACTGATCTCCATTTGTCACAATGATTGGAGTGATATGACTTTCTGCTTTTTTCTTAACAAAATCCACATCAAATGTTACTAATGGATCTCCAACCTTTACCTTATCACCTTGTTGGACATAGGCTTCAAAACCTTCTCCATCAAGTTTCACAGTATCAATCCCAATATGGATTAAAAGTTCCATTCCAGAATCAGTGACAAGCCCAATTGCATGCTTCGTTGGAAAAAGTTGAACCACTTCCCCGTCAACTGGCGCGACTACTTTTCCATCGATAGCGTCAATCGCAATCCCGTCACCCATCATTTTTTGAGAAAACGTAGGATCTGGGACCTTATCCAAAGGCACAACCTTACCACTCATAGGAGCATAAATTAATATTTCATTTTCTGTATTAACCATGAAATAAACCTCCTTATCTTCATTTGGCGACACCAATATCATTATTTCCTGTATATACCCTTATATACCCAGAGTTTTGCAGTTGAAACAAGGGACGGAGGGACAGGTCCCTTGTCCCCGTCCTTTTCTCAAAAAAGGGAATGATACCATTGCAGAATGAAACTAATGTTCTAATCTATCAAAAGAAGATGGAGACACAAGAATAGATGTTAGATTGGAGAATGAAGCGTAAGTTACGCATTTCTCTCAACCGATCATCATCCATTGCAAAACCTTTGACATCACGTTCAACCTCTCTTACCTTTAAAATTGAACTATTCGGCTTTTCCGAATAGTTTTCGATTCTAGAAGTTCTCCATCTTTAAATATATTTCTTAATGTGCTCATTAATTGTATTTACATCTTTTTGGTACAGCTCTGCTATTGCCTTTTGGGTCTTGCCACAATCATGGAATAAAATGGATTTGATTTTCTAGTAAAATAGTGATAAGTTATTTTCAATAAAATAAAATTTAAAAGCATAGATAGAGAAGAGTAAATATTTAGGAAACTGAAGAGAGCTGGTGGTTGGTGAGAACCAGTGTGGAATAAATATGGAATGGGCTCTTGAGCAGTAACCTGAATGTCATAAGTAGGGTTGACGTGAAATCCACACGTTACAAATACCAAACGTCGTATAATAGTATACGGCTAAAGAGTGATTTAATATATGATAAACATATTAAATAAATATGGGTGGTACCGCGGTCCAATCGTCCCTTTTCTAAGAGGCGATTGGACTTTTTACATATTTGTAATCAAATAAGATCCTAGAAAACACTCTTCAGATAGAATTTTCAGAATTATGAAAAAAGTAAATAGTCTGAACGATAATAAGGAACAGGAGGCAGTTTTATGGATGACAAATTTACACTTTATAACTTAAAAGTAGAGGTAATCGCTACGGACAAGCCAATGGTATGCAATCATAAGGAGGGTTCTTATTTCTTAGTGGAAGGAGAGGACATTATCTTCCCAGAACATAATGCCTTTTCCATGTATGCATTAAGCGCGATTTTACCATTAATTCCTGCAAAACAGCGGGTTCTGCATAAAAATGATTGGATGTTGTCTGACAGTCTCATTGCCTGCCCGGACCCAAACTGTGGGGCAAGATTTAAAATTACTAGAACCGAGACAAAAGAATTCAGCCATGCGGATTGTACAATAGAACCTATACATAAAGGAGATACGGAAAATGGCAGAGAGATTTGAACTAGCAAAAGACTATACAATTAGTAGAGTGATCAATGGCTGCTGGCAGTTATCTGAAGGACATAGCTTAAAATCAAAAATAGATAATAAAGATGTCATGAAGGCTTTTCATATGCTTGCGGAAAAAGGTTTTACGACATTTGATTGTGCAGACATTTATACAGGAACGGAAGAATTACTTGGTGAATTTCAAACAGAACTAAAGTCAGGAAGCACACTGTCGCCACATGATATCCAAATACATACTAAATATGTTCCAGATATCAATTTGCTTGATAAGGTTGATTATAGTTACACCGAAAAAATCATCGATCGAAGTCTCAAGCGTCAAAAACGAGATGTATTGGATCTTGTCCAGTTTCATTGGTGGGATTACAGTGTGCCCGGTTATGTGGAGACAGCTTACGATCTCTTGAAACTTAAAGAAAAAGGAAAGATTCGTAATCTTGCAGTTACAAATTTTGATACGAAACATTTATCCGAAATGGTCGATGCAGGAATACCGATCGTGTCTTGTCAAAATCAATATTCGGTTTTTGACAGACGTGTAGAAAAAGAATTATTACCATACTGTAAAAGTAACGGAATCCATTTATTATGCTATGGTACATTATCAGGCGGGTTATTAGCTGAGAAATGGATCGGTAAAAAACAGATTGATCCTGATAATCGTTCACAAGTTAAATACATACAGGTAATGGAAGAAACGCTAGGATGGGAAGGCTATCAAGAATTGTTAGTCATGCTTGAACGAATGGCACAAAAGTATTCGGTCTCACTTGCTCATATCGCGACCAAATATATATTAAGTCAAGAAGGTGTAGGTGCTTCTATTATTGGGGTTAGAAATAGCAAACATGTAGAAGCCAATTCACAGATTTTTTCTTTTGAACTTGATCAATCGGATATCGATGAAATTACACAATTTCTAAGTAACTTTACGACATTGGAAGGGGAACCTTTTGAATTAGAACGTACCGAGGGTTCGAAGTTTCGAAATATTATGAAAATGAATTTAAATGAGAATTAAGTAAGTCGATTTGATAGAAGGATCGACATTTAATTGAGAGATGGAGGGTTTACGATGAATCAAAAGCTTGAATTTAGGGGTGGTTGGGGAACTGCGTTTGTCCCTGTTGCAATTTTTCTATTTTTCTGTGTATTATATTTTATTGTTTTTAAAGCGTTCGAAATGCATGCACTAGGCATGGGTGCTTTAGTTGCTTTAATCATCGGTGCTATTTTTGTCAAAAAAGGGAACTATGAGCGTTATTGGAATTCGGTATATGACGGAGTACGAGAGGCTGTGCCTATTATCGTCCTCTTGCTCGTTATTGGAATGTTCGCCGAGTTGATTAAAACGACGAATATTTCAGGTGGGTTTGTATGGATTGCTAATTTGCTGAATGTCGATGGTGGATTGTTCACTGCGTTAACGTTCTTAGCCGTATGTATCATTGCAACGGCTACCGGATCATCAATTGGAACGATGTTTACTTGTTTTCCGATCTTCTACCCAGCAGGCGTATTATTGGGATGTGATCCCGCCCTGCTTGCAGGTGCCATTGTTAGTGGTTCTATTTTTGGTGATAACTTAGCACCTATTTCGGATACTACGATAATCTCAGCAGGAACACAATATTATACGAAGAAAAAGGGTATTGCTGAATTGGGTGGTATTGTTGCCTCACGATTCAAATATTCCTTCGTTGCAGGTATTATTTCTTTTATTCTGTTTTGGATTTTAGGAGGTTCTGGAACGGTGAGTGGGAATGCAACGGAATTTCTTGTTGAAAATACAAACCCAATGACTCTGGTGATGCTCATCCCTGTAGCGGTCATGTTAATCGTTGCCGTCAAATTCCGGAATATGTATATAGCGATTACCGTTGGGCTTGTTTTAGGTACGGTTACTGGTTTAGTAGCTAACCTGTTAACGTTAGATGATATTATTTCTGTGGCCGATGGTGTACCTGCAGGATACTTAGCAGGTGGTATTAGTTATATGATGGGAACTGTAACATTAGTACTTAGCGTTTATGGGATCATGGGAGTACTTAATGGTGCGGGTGTAATTGAAAAAGTAACCAGTGGTATCCTCAATAGTAAATTGTGCAGATCGGTCCGTGGTGCTGAAATAGCTATGATGTTAGGCATTTCATTCACTACGTTGAGCTTTGGTGGTGTAACAAGTGCTTCCATGGCGACATTTGGAAAAGTACAGAATGAGATTGGCAAACGTGTAGGGCTGCATCCATACCGTCGTGCGAATTTATTAGATGGTTTTGCTAATTCACTTGTGTTAGTTGTCCCATTCCTAAGTGTATTTGTTTTCATTGGTGCTTTATTGACACAAGGATATGATTTTGTAGAACCACTCTTATTAACAGAAGTCAGTAGTGGATTAATTTATTGTATGATTCTGTTCCTCGTTCTATTATTCTCGGTAATAACAGGCTGGGGTCGTGAATATGAAGGTCCAGATGGAAAGCCAGTCAGTCAACCTGTGGAAAAGTAAAGATAAAAAGATCAGGCTCTTATCCTATGATGAGAGCCTTTTGACTGATATTTAGATTTTTAGATGAAAAATGATGAAAATGTACTTTCTTATAATCAACTCAGTAAGATAACGTCAATACCTTTAATTTTCAAACTAAAGCCTATACCTTTTTTAGTTTTTTATAAACGCAAGTCTGCTAAAATTTAGTCGACAGAAAAGTAAGCGTTTTCTGAGTGGAGGAACTTAATTTAGAAGGTGGAGGTATTAGAATGGGACAAACAAATAATTTGGCACATAGAATGGCGAGCAAAAGTATTAAACTCGTTGATCCATCAGGGAATCCTATAGTAGGAAAGAACGTTGAGATAAAGCAGACGAACCATCAATTTTTATTTGGTGCCGGGATCTTTGACGCCCTCGATGTAGCGAACAAAAATGTACCAGCAGACAGACTTGCATTTCAAGAGGAAAAACTGGATAAATTTTTAGATATATTTAACGCCGGTACATTACCCTTTTATTGGGGGAGATTTGAACCGGAACAAGGAAAACCGCAAACAAAAGAATTACAAAGAGCAGCTCAGTGGTTAAAAGAAAGAAACGTAAGTGTGAAAGGCCATCCACTTTGTTGGCATACCGTAACGGCGCCATGGCTTCTTGAAATGAGTAATGAAGAAATTCTGAAAGCACAGTTTGCGAGAATCGAACGAGATGTAACAGATTTTAAAGGGCTTGTCGACATGTGGGATGTCATTAATGAAGTAGTGATCATGCCGATTTTTGACAAATATGATAATGGTATTACCAGAATAAGTAAAGATCTTGGTCGTGTCGGAATTATAAAAGAAATGTTTGCCAAGACTCGTGAATTTAATCCAGATGCAACCTTATTATTGAATGACTTTAATACATCGATTAATTATGAAATATTAATTGATGGATGCTTAAATGCAGGTGTCGAAATCGATGCGATTGGTATTCAGTCACATCAGCATCAAGGATATTGGGGACGAGAAAAGTTAGAAGAAGTGTTAGAGAGATTCTCCCATTTTGGAATTCC
The DNA here is from genome assembly GCF_001458115.1 of Gracilibacillus massiliensis. Lineage (GTDB taxonomy): Bacteria > Bacillota > Bacilli > Bacillales > Amphibacillaceae > Gracilibacillus > Gracilibacillus massiliensis. Next base: position 1,474,135 of record NZ_CZRP01000013.1, on the reverse strand, counting down.
TATTCATTTTACAGAAAACACATTAACTTCTGGACACACTATGCCGCCTGAAATAGAGGATTTAAATGATTATCAGATTCCGGAATGGCCATCCACACCAGAATTCGAAGAACGGCAGGCAAAAGAAGTTGAAGAAATGTATTCTATTTTGTTTGAACATCCTCTTGTAGAAGCGATTACGACATGGTCCTTCAGTGATGATGGTGCATGGCTGGGAGCTCCAGCAGGATTTGTAAGGAAAGATAATAGCACAAAACCATCCTATGATGTATTAAAGAAACTAATTAAAGGGGATTGGTCTACAAATAAACAAGCACAAACTGATGCTAACGGTTTGTTAACGTTTGAAGGATTTCTTGGCGAGTATGAGCTTTTATGCGATGGTAAAAAGGTAAGTTTTTCATTAGAAAAGAGCGAAGGAACGATAAAATTGGTACTGTGAGTCGGAGGAATAGTTTTTTCAATACTTCCTGCTAGTTTTCAATTGTTTGTATGTTACAAGCAAGCAGGAAGAAGTTCAAAAATACGGAAATACCTTTTGGAAGTCAATACTAAAAACAAGAAGGGACAAGGGACCTGTCCCTATGTCCCAAATTGGATTTCTAGCTCCAGTTTTTGGGCGTCTTTAGGTATATTAAAAGCGTCTGTAATAGTTTTTAATACCTCATCTTCCGTCGTGTTTTGATCAAAGGTAAAGGAAGAAAAAATACGATCGAGTTCTTCCATTGCCACTTCTCCATTTAAATCTATATCCTGTGACTTATCTTTATAAGACGCTTCCATTTCGTCATTCTGTTCATTTTCATATTCGACTTCAAGGGTATCATTGATGTCTTCAAAGTCCGCCTCAAGTTCTAATTTTGTAAAACTGTATTTAGTAGAAGGGTTTGCATCTGATGCCTTCATCGGTTCTCCAGTAATTTCATCTGTTGGTTGAACTTCGTCATTATCACCACAAGCAACAAGTAATATTAATAACTCAACTTTCGCACACTGAAATAGGCAGGTAAGCCCTGATATAGCTGGGTAAGCCTGCAATCCATTGTTGGACTTGACTTTTGATTAATTTTTGTACCTTTTTGTTGCTCATTTTCAAGGCATCTTCAAGAAGCTCGATCAACTGCTGAAGTGCCACAGCCCAATCGAGATCACTAACTTCATCACATAATTCATAAAACATGCCGCCAAGTGTTCGCTCGTCTGTGCTACATCGGTTTTGCCACGAGAGAACAATATATCGTGTGAATACGATGGTCGTATGACTAATTAAGCCGTCATACGAACGACTTTGGAACTCTTTTTGAAGTTTTAAGAGAGATTTTGTTGTTTTGAAAAAAACTTCAATGTCCCATCGCATCCCATAAATACGAATGATTTCTTGATCACTAAGTGTACAATCGGTGCTTAGAATAGCTAACCATTCACTCTTTTTATTTCGATTACGAACAAAGACAACTTTAATAGGAACGCCATTCGCTTGTGTGGTATGAATCGAACGAAGAATGCCTTTCTTTCCATCTGTTGGTTTCGCAAAACGATATAGTTCCTTTAAGCTTACACGTTGGCCATTCACAAGGTAACGCTGTTTCAAGTTCTTTACCATGCCAATGACATCGAGTCCTTGCTCTTTTATCTCCTTAACGAGAGGCTGATACGTGAACCAAGAGTCCATCAGCACATAGGAAGCATCGATACCGGCATTCATCGCGCGTTCCACCATACCTGGTATTTGCTCAGGTGCGGTTTGTAATGCTTCTACTCTGCGTTTATAACCGGAACTACGTTTATCAACTTTTGATGATATGCCATTAATTTGGCTTTTCTTCGAGCTTAATAAAGAAAAGTCCACTGGAATGAATGTGGCACCATCTGACCAACCAAGCGTAAGCATACGAAACCCTTTATAAAAGCGCATTTTTTGGGATGCATGGTCAAAACAGCGAGCTAATAATTCAACCGATTTACTGCGGTTACGATCATACGAAGAATCATCTACAATCAATACTTTGGGGCGATCATGACGCGTTAAGTTGGTTACTTTTCCAATGGTATGAGCGCTTAGAAATAATAAAAACCTTCTCCAAGCAAAGGTAGATTTGTTTAAAAAGCGATAGACGGCATTCTTCTCTGGACAATCATTCGCTTTGTTACTTTGAAGTACTTGATACCAGTTCTTATTTTCAAAGATCAAACAAAAAATCAATTGAAAAAGATAGGCACAAGTAAAGCCGACAGACTTTGTAATACCAGCTTTTCTAAGATGCTTATACACGTTTAATTCTTTAAAGATGGAAGAAAGTTCATTTGGTAGTTGATTATTTTGGTCATTATTCGCTATCATATAGGAGACACCTCTTCTGTATTGGTAGTGTTTTCTAGTCAATTACACTATACCAAAAGTTGAGGTGTTTTTTTATACCTATTTCGATTGTCAATGACCATATTTAAACAGTGACATGCTTTACAGCTAGTTATATTTAATGCTTTTTTCTAGCTGCGAAAGTTGAGTTAATAATAAACTTCCCATCCAAATAATTCTTTTGGTCATTTAAACATCGCTCCTTTATCCTTGGTAGGTATATTCTTTCCCAAAATGAAAGGACTAATCATTTTTATGAAAACATTCAAGTAGCAATTATAATGTTATACTATGGTAAATGATTACATCGATTTTACAGTGAAAAAGGAGTTAGCAAGATGACGAGTTATAAATTAAATTATGAAACTGTGAAAAGTGAAATACTACCACCGATTTCGCTTCACTTGCATGATTCACATACCACTGCAATATACAGTGATACAGATATGCAGGCAGAGTTAATAGATAAAATCCTTCGTAATGGGGATATAACCATCTTTGACCGCAAGGATGGATTATATGAGCGGTTAACCGTAGGCGATAATGTGACGTTCTACCATAAATGGTTTGGCTGTACAATTCCGTTGCCTGAAATTTTGGTAATGTTCGAGTTGCATACATGCACTAAAAAACCTTTAAGGAAATGCACCCATTCTGAACTTGCTCGTGTATATTATGCAAGATACTTTATGACGAATACGTATCCTAAGGTATTTCAAGAGCCTATTCAAGGTGTCGATATCAAAACGATCAATATTTTTCTTAACATGCTGCAAAAGCTAACAGAAAATAAGACGCCAACACTTATTTTAGTATCCAATATGGAACATGCACTGTTACTAAGTGATGTTGCCTATCGCTTGCAGGACAAAGGTCTGCTGAAAATTGAAGTGGATGCGGAGGAGAAGGAAGAGGATACAGATGAGGAAGAACCAGCGCCAGCATTATCCACTGCAAAGTTATTCAAGGTTCCTGCAAAGATCGAGGATAAAGTGATTTTGTTCGACCCAACGGAAATTGATTATATTGAAAGCCAGGATGGTAAGGCAATGATTGTTGTTAATCACGAATCCTTTTCACTGGACTCAACACTTACTGAAATAGAAAAGACATTAGAAGTATATGGATTTTACCGCTGTCACCGATCCTACATCGTAAATCTGCAAAAAGTACGTGAAATTATTACCTGGTCAAAAAATACATACTCACTAAGGATCGATAACCAGGAAAAATCAACGATTCCGTTAGCTCGTACAAAAATTCAAGGAATCCAGGATATGTTCAACCTGAAATAAGTACAGTTCAACTTTTTTATGAAAAGGGGAGCCTTTTTTTAACGATAAAAGAGTACAATTGAACTTCTCTTTAGTACATCTCACCTTGATATTACTGCATTCAGAGGCAATCCGTTATACGATAGGTTCAGATCAGCAAAGGAGGAGTTCAATTGGAACACGCAATTAAAGTTACACAGCTTAGAAAGGTATTCAGTCAACATACAGCTATTGAAGATATCAGTTTCGCTGTGAAGCCAGGAGAAATTTTTGGATTATTAGGACCAAGCGGATCTGGCAAAACAACGACGATAAAGATCTTGACAGGTGAGCTTGGACAAACAGCAGGAGAGGTAAACGTATTAGATACAAATGCTAGGTCATTTGGTACAGCTGCATTTAAATCGAGAATCGGAATACTATCTGATAATAGTTCATTATATGAAAGGCTCACTGTCGATGATAATTTGAGGTTATTTTGTAAGTTATATGATGCGCCATTAGACCAAATTGACGTGATGCTGGATGAAGTGAATTTGAAAGACGCACGCAACAAAGTCGTATCCAAATTATCGAAAGGGATGAAGCAGCGAGTTTTGTTGGCAAAAGCACTAATTCATCGTCCTGAACTCATCTTTTTAGATGAACCTACTTCCGCTTTGGATCCTGGCAATATGGCACATATCCATCGTGGGTTGCAGAAATTAAATGAAGCAGGAACAACGATTTTTATAACCACACATGATATGGAGGAAGCAACAGAATTGTGTCACCGTGTGGCCTTTTTGAACAACGGTAGTATACAGGAATTAGGAAGCCCAGAGGATCTGCGTTATAAATATTCGACACATGCTTTTCACATTGAAACGTTCGATGGTGAGCGTTTGGTAATTGAAAATGAGGCCGAGAATGCGAATGAAATAAGAGATCTAGTTGCAAGCGGTCAAGTAAAAGCGATCCATTCAGACAATCCGACACTTGGTCAGATCTTCTTAAAAGTAACCGGGAAGGAGCTGGTATAATGAATACACAACGTATAGGTGCCATTTTTGAAAAAGATTTAAAAGATTTCATGAAGAATATGATGCTTTTGACGATGCCAATCATCCCTATTATCTTAGCGTTAATTTACAGTCGATTGGGTGATGGAGAAGGTCTTCCGATCCCGATGTTATATTTAATTGTCGGTGTCACCTTTTCTTCTGTAACAGCGAGCTCGATGATGACGATGATGGCGGAGGAAAATGAGAAGAAGACATTACGAGGGCTGATGCTGTCACCAGCTTCATTTATGGATATCATCATTGGTAAAAGTCTAGTAGTCGGACTCATGACGTTGATAGCATTAATGATCTCTCTAGTACTTGTCGGCATTGATCCATTCTTGAATGTACAGGCAATCATCGGGTTAATCCTATTATTTCTATTCTTTTTATTCTTGGGAATTGGAATCGGATTATTCACAAATTCCATTGCTGCCACATCTGCCTATTTAATGCCGGTTATGTTTTTATTTGGATTCACACCGATGATTGATTTTCTCGGTCTCGGCGAAGACAATATCGCCATCACAATAGCGAATTACTTTCCAATCATGCAGTTAATCGACATGCACGACACGAATTCATGGACACCGATAGGAATTGTAGCGATATGGACGCTTGCTGCCGCGATATTTACTTATATCTGTTTTAAAAAAGAACGAATGGATGACTAAGTGAAAAGGTAAATTTACTACTGGCAGGCAGACATATTCTGTATAAGTGAATACGTCTGCCGTTTTTTGGTCAGAAAAGAAGATAGGTAACGGATATAAATCTTTCATTATTCGCCACTCCTGGTCAGATATTAGATTTTACAGTTTAGTAGATGAGAGGCTCCATTTTGCTTAATGATTAAGAACTAAATAGCTTATCAGGATTCATAGTGATGTAAATTTCATTAATAGTTTCATCCTGAATATAAAAGTTGATGATACTCTGCAACTTGCCATACATATAAATTAAAATGGCTGGCTGTTGATTGACGGTCTTTACATGGAACTGAAAATCTGCCGGTGCTTTTTTGGAGATGCCAAACAGAAAAGCGAGCACATTGGAGAAGGATTCAATAGGACGTACAGCAGCATGAACCTTTCCACCCCCATCAGAAAACAGTGTAACCTTTTCTGAAATGAGCTCTAATAACACATTGGTATTCTGTTTTTGAAATGCTTCAATAAAACGGTTAACAAGATTCTTATTCCTTTCGTAATCCAAACTTTCTCCTTCTACTGCTGAGATTTTTTGCTTAGCCCTACTAAAGATTTTTCTGCAGTTTTCCTCTTTCTTTTCGATGGTGTTTGCAATTTCTGCATATGGGAAATCAAAAACCTCCCTTAAAAGCAGGACTGCTCGTTCATCAGGTTTTAGATGCTCCATCATCCTTAGATAAGCAACACTTAATCCTTCCTTCTGCAGTAATAATTCAGATGGATCAATCGCATGTAAGTGATCCAGCATTAATGGTTCAGGGTTCCAGGGACCAATATAATCATTTCGTCGTGAACTGGACTTCAAAAGATCAAGACAGCGGTTCGTCATCATTTTGCAAAGATATGCTTTTTTGTTTTCTATGTTTTCTTCATTGATTAAGGAAGCTTTTAAAAACGTTTCCTGTAACATATCTTCTGTCTCCACAACGGAACCTAGTAACCTGTAACCTAAAGAAAATAACAATGGTTTGTAATGCTGATATTCTTCATTACTAATTAGCACGTTTTTCCCTCTTTTCATTTAAAATAAGTTCCTCTGCAGCTTGTTTTCCGCTGCTGACTGCTCCTTCTGCCAATATCGAGTCAGAAGAAGCCCAATCTCCTGCTAGATATATGCGTGGAAGGGAAGATTTAAGAGCTGACAATTTCTGTTTATCTCCTAATTGTGGCAGGCGTTGATTGACTGTTATATGAGGGAGAAAACGTTTTGTTATCAAATATTGCTTCCACCCTGGCTGCAGTTTATCTAAAAATTGCTCTAGTAATATATTATCATGGGTACTATCAATCTGCTCATCTGGATGGTGATATTTAAATACATGGAGAACGACATTATTGGAATTTTCAGAGAGTCTGGCATAGGCAGAGTGCACCGCATAATAGAGTGGATCAGAAATATCCATTGCAAAGAGCTTCTTTGGAATAGGAAGCTGAGATAATGCAACATCTAATGCCGCACCTTTTATTGCGGTCATTTCGTTGAGAAAGCTGATATTCTTATCGAGGAACATTCCTTCGAGTTCTTGTGGACCAGCTGTCCAAATCACATTTCCCGCTATAATTTCTTCGTTCGAGGAGGTAACCAATTTGACTTGATCCTCCTCTTTCAGCAGTTCTATTTGTCTGACGGCTGTTTGGGTCTGAACCTGAACACCTGATAGAATTGCTTTGTTGTGAAGCTGGTCAATGATTGTTTGCCAACCACCATCCAGATAAAGTACCCCCTTTGTAGCTATTTTAATATGGGAGATCATTACTTTAGCACTCATTTTTTCTGGCGCATGACTGTATGTGGCGAGTCTGCCAAGCGTGTATAATAATTGCTCCACCTTTTTAGAATGAGTAACATCACTCACCCACTGGGAATAGGTTTTCTTTTCCAGTTTGTCCGGGTTTACGCTCATTATCTTTAATAAAAGTCTCATCCATTCAATACGTTCTTTCCCATTTAAAAGCTTTGTTGTAAAAAGATTCAGAGGTGTAAATGGAGCAGGGTATTCAAGGTTATTCTCTATTAGGTTGCCATCTAATTTAGGTGATTGACCATGAAGCGTGATGTTTAATTCTTTAAGAATAGTACTTGCCTTTCCATTTTTATAAAGCGCATGCGGTCCTAAGTTTAAATATTGCTGCTTTACCTTATTTGTCCTGGCTCTACCACCCACTACTTTTCCCTTCTCTAAGAGCAATACAGATAAGTCTGTTCTTGCTGCATAATTAGCTGCCACATAACCAGATAATCCACCACCGACAATAACAACATCCCAATTATGATTCATAAGAAAACCTCCTAAAGATAAATTCATCAAACAAGACGATAAAGTTTAATATTTGTGACACATGGGGACGGTTCTACTGTTTCATTCATGATAAGGAATATCCACACGTTAACCGAACAAGAAGCGACTGATTTTCAATACCAACGCAAACGCTTTGCCAAACACGCACGCAAAAAAGTAATGACAACAGATAAATGGTTGCATCATGCCTACTTCCAAGATCATGAGCCAGCAGTTATTGATCGCTTAGGGCAGACAGAGCAGCTGGATTTGTTTTAGTGACTAGAAAAGATAGCTTTTGATCGATAGCTGTCCTTAACATGTCTGTCCCATTGTACAACCTGTGCTATACTTGAAAGAAAAGATATTAATGGGGTTTTATGATGCAAAAACGACTATCTGATAGTGTAGCAGATGACTTAATGTCAATGATTACAATAGAGAAAAGGTTTCTTCCAGGTGATAAGCTTCCGAATGAAAATGAATTATCAGAAGAACTAAATATCAGCAGAACAACACTTCGCGAAGCGATTCGCATATTAGTTACCAATGGTGTAGTGGAGATTAGAAGAGGGAAAGGCACCTATATAAAAGATGATATTGATCCGGAAAATTTAGAATCTTTAAGCTTTCTTACCGATGCTAAAATTAATGCGAAGGACTTATACGAGATGCGCTTAATTTTTGAACCAGAGGCAGCTTATTATGCAACAATTCGAGCGAGCGATATGGAATTAAAGCGTATTTTAGAGTATGGAAAACAAATAGAGCAAAGAATTAAACGGAAAGAAGATCGGACCGACGTAGAACAAAATTTTCATAAATCGATCGTAAAGGCAACGCATAATGAGTTTATGGAAAAGTTAATGCCCGTTATTTATCAAGCGATCGATAAGGGCGTGATTCTCTCTCAAAAAAAAGAGCTCGCTATTAAAGATACGATAAACGATCACAAGATGATTATGGAATTTATGAAAAATCGCAACCCAGAAGGGGCAAGAAGTGCAATGAAAATTCATATATTGCATGCGATGGATGAATTAGGAATTGAATAAGAGTTAAATGGAGACATCTTGGTAATTGCCAAGGTGTCTTTTTTAGATCATACAACTAATTTGACAGCAGACAACATACAATATAAAATACATTATACAACGAAGAGAGGTGTGAGTAAAAATGAGAAGAAGTGATACGATTAAAATGGGGGTAGATCGTGCTCCTCATCGTAGTCTTTTGTATGCTACGGGGAAAGTGAAAACCAAGGATTTAGGTAAACCGTTTATCGGTGTTTGTAACTCTTATATTGATATTATTCCTGGTCATGTCCATTTACGTGAATTTGCCGAGGTCGTAAAAGAAGCGATCATTGAAGCAGGTGGTATTCCATTTGAGTTCAATACGATTGGGGTGGATGATGGCATTGCGATGGGACATATCGGTATGCGCTATTCCTTACCAAGTCGGGAACTAATTGCCGATAGTGCAGAAACCGTAATAAATGCACATTGGTTTGACGGAGTATTTTACATTCCAAACTGTGACAAAATCACACCTGGTATGTTAATGGCCGCTGCCCGTACAAATGTACCTTCTGTATTTGTTTCAGGTGGACCAATGGAAGCTGGTACAAGCTCTAGCGGTAAACAACTATCCTTGTCATCCGTTTTTGAAGGTGTTGGTGCCTATAAATCGGGTAAGATGACAGAAGAGGAATTTAAAGATATTGAGAACAATGCTTGTCCCACTTGTGGATCCTGCTCGGGAATGTTCACTGCCAATTCGATGAACTGTTTAATGGAAATGTTGGGCTTAGCATTACCTGGAAACGGTTCTGTAGTTGCTACAAGTGAAAAACGTAAAGAATTGATTTTCGAAGCTGCGAAACATCTTGTTCGCATGGTGGAAGAAGATGTAAAACCAAGAGATATCATCACAAAAGAAGCGATCGATGATGCATTTGCATTGGATATGGCGATGGGAGGATCTACTAATACCGTACTGCACACACTAGCCATTGCTAAAGAGGCAGGGATTGACTATAATCTCTCGGAAATAAACAATATTGCAGAACGTGTTCCTTATCTTGCAAAAATTATGCCTGCATCTGATATCTCCATGGATGATATAAATAAAGCTGGTGGTGTGAGTGCCATTATTAATGAGCTAACTAGGATTCCAGAAGCCATTCACCCAGACCGGTTAACGATTACTGGAAAGACAATGGGTGAGCTTGTTAGCGAGTATAAAATTACCAATAATCAAGTTATTCGCTCGAAAGATAACCCATACAGTCCTGTGGGCGGATTATCTATTTTATACGGAAATATTGCACCAGAAGGAGCGGTTATTAAAGTAGGTGCTGTTGATCCTAATATTAGTGTGTTTGAAGGAGAAGCAATCGTCTTTGAGTCTCAAGAGCAAGCACAAGAAGCGATAGATAATGGAGCTGTACGAGAAGGACATGTGTTAATTATCCGTTATGAAGGGCCAAAAGGCGGACCAGGAATGCCAGAGATGTTAGCACCTACATCAGCTATTATGGGACGTGGTTTAGGCAGTAGTGTAGCACTTTTAACAGATGGCCGTTTCTCAGGTGCTTCCCGTGGTATTTCAATTGGACATATCTCACCCGAAGCAGCAGAAGGTGGACCGATTGCGTTAATTGAAAATGGCGATAAAATTAGCATTAATTTGCCAAAAAGAACATTGCATGTAAACCTATCAGATCAAGAATTAGAAAAACGAAGAAAACAACTAAAACCTTTTGAACCAAAAATAAAAAACGGCTGGTTAGGCAGATACTCCAAACTAGTAACAAACGCATCCAATGGCGGCGTGATGGACTGAAACATGGGGACGGTTCTACTGTTTCACAAAGCTGAAGACATAACAGTCTTCAGCTTTGTTCATTGTTTAAAAATACTATTTCCATATATTCATATACTTTTTTCTGTATTTTTGGTCGTCAACTGTCTCAATTAGATTTAGGGCAGTTTGTTTGATGGTTTCATCATTAGAATAGTCATAGATATTTTTCATATTTTGCATGATGTCATTACGAATTAATGTATAGTTTTTTGCCTCTGTACCGTTTTCAAAACGATCCACCATATATTCCATCACCATTTCCTGTTGGGGCGTTCCAGCAATTCCGACTTTCCATATCGATTGAAGGCTGTGTCTGGCGGTGACAAACTTTTCATCTTTTGTTACTTCCCACAACTTCGAAAAATCCTTCATCATCCTCATGTCTGGATCATTTTTAGCCAAATTAGCTAAATATTGGGCGGCACGAGAGCGCTGATGGTTATCTTTATGTGACAAGTCTTCTAGTAGCTGGTCCCACACCTCATATGCCCAATCCACTTTTTGATCTGTTGCTTTTAAAATAGTTTGATAAGCTTGAAAACGTTCCTCTTTGTCACCTGTTTTAGATTTTTCGAATTCTATTTTCATTTGATTATCCAATTAACATCACCTCATGTTTTATAGATTTGTGAGTAAATCTGTAATCTCAATCTATCCTACAAGTATAACATTCAGAATAAAACGATTCATTCACATTTTTTATTGTAAAAGTAACCGCAATAGATTACATATACATTACCGTATACATGTAAACAAAGTAGCACACACTGCTTGCATAAAAGGTTTACAAGTACACAAAACCGTAAACATGTTGAGATGAAAGAATGTATACAAATATTGCATACATCTGATGCAAAAATGTATACAAATTCGCTACTTTTCAAAAAGATTACGATTATCTTTCTTTTCAACGAAAGGCATTGATGAAAGCCTTGATATCACATATCCTTTTTCTAAGACTTTTATTATAAATAGAAGTCTGAATGTAAAAGGTAGAAAGGATGGAAACATATGAGTCAATCAAGAATAGCAGCAATTGATGTGGGAAATGATTCCGTTAAGGCGATATTTGGAGAAATGGAAAGAGAGTTCAATCTGCCAAATATTATGGCTAGAGATACGGAAGACCGTCCTGTAATCGGAATAGAAGAATTAGACCAAAAGGATCCTATAGAAGGGTTACATATTCGTATACATTCACCTGCATTGAAAGAAAACAATGCGATTTATCGGGTAGGACATTTAGCGGCAAAAGCAAGCAATTCAACAGAGCTTGATCCAGGTAGCAGTAAATCCCAGGAAGACCAAACATTAGTCATGCTTTTTGCGACGATAGCATTAGATGCAGTAAATGCCTTTAAACTAAATAGTAATCAAGTGATTGATGCCAATTATACGTTGGGAACAGGTTTGCCTTTGCGTGAAGTAAAAGAAGGAAAAGATGCAGGGTATCGCTCCAAGCTGATCGGTTCTGTTCATCAGGTCGAATTTTTAGTTACTCCCCAACACCAAGGTAAAAAAGTGAACATAAAGTTTGATGAAGCGAAAGTATATCCGGAAGGGTTTGCCGCGTTTATCAATCTTGTGATGGATCAGGATTTAAAAATTATCAATAAGAAATTGATTGACAAACAAATCTTAATTCAAGATATTGGTGGTTTATCAACAGATATAGCAGTAATTAAAAATAGAACCGTTGATGATGATAAAGCCCAAGGGTTTAATCTTGGTGTGTCCGAGTCGCTTGAGCTTATCCGGGAAGAAATATTCTCAAAACATGGTGTCGAATTAGACAGTCGTCGTGACGTCGTGGACATTATTACTAGAAAAAATGACCGTAATCATATAATGGTAAAAGGGAGCAGAACGAACGTCCATGAATCCACAGATCGAATTTTATTAGAATTAGCGAAGAAACAATACCGATTGTTGCGAAATGTATGGCAAAAAAATTCACAAACAGAAATTTGTTATTTTGTGGGTGGTGGATCGAATGTATTAAAAGAATACTTGAAAACATTAAACAATAATTTAGACGGATATAACATTGAATTTTTTGAAGATGAAAAGGAAAGCATATGGATGATGGCAAATGCTTATTATAAACTGATTGCGGAACATATCAAGAAGTCTGGTAAGAAGGAAGAGAAAAAAGTCTCACAACAATCATAAGGTGATTATATGAAGAAAAATAACCAAGTCAATAGAGGTCAAACAATATCATTTCGGATACCATCAGATACACCTGATTATATTCTAAAGGAATTGCAGCGTTTAAAAGAAATAGAGCGTCGTAACTTTTCCAGTAAAATAGCTGAGTTTGTCATAAAAGGTGTCAACGAGGGAACTTCGAAAGAGCAGGAAACCATTACAGTGCCTATTCCTAAACGTTTAACCAAAGCACAACGTAATTGGATTAAACATGAACATTCTGAAGCGTTGTTAGGAAGTATCATGTACCAGCTCCTGAATGATCCGGTTCGTTCCACTTCCTTGTTAGCGTCACTAAACAGCAATGCAACAGATATCGATGAAGCACTCTATCTACAGGAAGAACCTCCAGAGGAAGCAGATAGGCAAGAACCTTTGGAAGATGAAAACAAGGAAATCCCTTCAAGTAACCAAGAACCAGAAGATGATTTAGATTCAATTGATTGGAATCAAGCATTAAATCAAAACCGCGACACCAACGAACCCGAAGAAACCGAAGACGAAGACCTCGATGATCTGTTAGGAGACTTTTTGGATAAAATGAATAAATGAAACATGGGGACGGTTCTCGTGTTTCATATGAATAGAATATAACTAAAACTAGGTAGAAGGAAAAGCTTCTACCTAGTTTTTTAATAAACATCGAAAGTCCCCCAGTTTTCTTGTCTTGCAAACTGTGGGTAGGCGGATATAAAGTTAACGATGATGAAAGATTGATTTAAGTGTGGGTGTTTGTTGAATAAAGCTCTATCTCCGTATCGAATAGCGGTTAAGGCAAGTGGTAATTCACGTACAAATATTTCATTACGTTTTGTGGCTGCATTTATGTCATATTCGCCTTGATCAATATAGAGGTGAACACAATAATAAAAGGTATTTCCACTCTTGTGTCTCCATTCACCTAAGACTTCATCTCTCATTTCATTTATATTTTCCCAGGCATACTGAATGCCAATCGTTAAAAAAAGCTCTCCGGTAACATCAGAGTGTGTAAGGGTGTATTTTCTAGGAATAACTGGTGTGGTAGCTGTGACATCACCAGTGTAGATAACAAATAATTTTTCGGGGTTAAAATCACTCAAGTAATCAACTCCTATCTGTTAATTACTTAATAAATATGATCATTTTCATTTTTTCATACTTAAAAAGTAAAGGTGGGTTAATCAAACGATTGAGCAGACAACTTCTTCATGTTTAATCCAGGGTGAAAGTGGAAAATGATTCATATAGCTTCATAATTGAAGGAGGAATTAATAGATGATGACATTAGAGCAAGCGCTTAATCATAAAGTAGGTTACGGCACAGCACCATTAGGTAATATGTTCAGAGACGTGCCAGAAGAGGAAGCACAGAAAACGATACAAACCGCATGGGATCAGGGGATTCGTTATTTTGATACTGCCCCTTTTTATGGAGCAGGCTTAGCAGAAATGCGATTAGGCGAGGCGTTGTCAAAATATGATCGGGATGACTATTTAATAGGCACAAAAGTGGGACGTTATATGACGGATGAAAAAGAAGAAAAGGAAGGCATTTTCCAATATGGTCGACAAAATAAAATAATTACGGACTATTCAGAGGAAGCTACCCTAAAATCGATTGAGCAAAGTCTAGAACGGTTAAATACAGACCGCTTGGATATAGTTTATGTGCATGATATTTCCCCGGATTTTCATGGCGATGAATGGCTTGCCAAATTTGAAGAGGCTAGAAATGGTGCCTTTCGTGTCTTGAGTCGTCTGCGTGAAGAAGGGGTGATTCAATCCTGGGGAGTTGGTGTCAATACAACCGAACCCATTGAACTGGTGATGGACTTGGAGGAAGCTCAGCCTGATGTCTGTTTATCTGCCACGCAATACACGCTTTTACAGCATGAGCATTCCTTAGAGCGCATGATGCCAAAAGCGGAGGAAAAAGGAGTAGACATCATTGTAGGAAGTCCATTTAATTCTGGTGTGTTGCTTGGAGGAGATCATTTTAATTATGCAAAAGCTGATGCTGAGATATTGAATAAAGTGAAACAGCTAAAAGAAATTGCTGAAAGCCATGACGTAAGCTTAAAAGCAGCAGCATTACAATTTTCAACGGCACATCCTGCAGTAAAAGCAGTCATTCCTGGCTCTACTCGCCCAGAACATAATGCACAAGATGTCGAAATGATTAAAAAAGAGATCCCACAATCTTTTTGGAGAGAATTAGTGGATAAAGGATTTATATCAGCTCAAGCGCCATTACCGACTAAATGAAACATGGGGACGGTTCTACTGTTTCATAAAGCTGAAGATTTTTATGGCTTCAGCTTGCTTTATATATATTGGGATTATTTCCATATTTTTTCGACAGGTGCCTGGCACCTGTCGAAGTTAAAATAACCATTATGCTTTTTTATTAACTTGATAAGAAGAAGTGAAATTCACTGTATTTTCAATCGTATCTCCTACAGGGCAATGAGCTTCAAGGAACTTCACAAACTCCGCTACTTTTTCCTCAGAGGCACTGGTTTTAATAAAGTAAGTTGCTCGAATATCTGAGTAACCTGGACGTACATCTGCTTTATCAAAGAAACCATCTAAATTGATATCACCTTCTAATTCTACTTTAAAATCTATTAGATCAATATCAAATTTTTCTGCATAGGTACGTGCCACAATCGATTGGCAAGATCCTAAGGCAGAGAGTAAAAGTTCTACTGGGTTCATTGCTTCGTCCTTACCGCCTAGTGAAGCAGGCTCATCAACTAGAACGCGATGTTGCCGTGCAGAATTCTCCACTAAATAATTTTCCTTTAACTGTGAACTTGCTTTAAATGTTTGAATTGACATGTGATTCTCTCCCTTTTCAATCAATAGTTTTTTTATCACAACTCAATCCATAATAAAACCCCTTCTCACAAAGAACGAGAAGGGGTTGCTTATTCGGATGCAACGTATCTTCTCATCTTTAAGCATATCTATGCTTCTGAAATTGGCACCTTGCTTATAATAAGCGGTTGCCGAGAGTTCTTAGGGTCAGTCCCTCCCTCTCTCTGGATGAGTTGTAATCAATATGAAATTTAAGCAAATATACCATGTAGAGGATAAACTGTCAAACTACTATTTCACAGTTTACAAAAAAGCAAGCACAATAAATTATTGAAATGACATAATCGCCCCGTCATACAATAATGAAATTAATTTCGAGCTAGCCCTCTTTCAAATGCTGCTAAATGGTTTAAGGAAGCATTGCGAAGTTGAGTAAAAACAGTTCTTACATCATTAGAAATATTTAATGATAAGAACCTTTCATACATAGCTATGTTATCTATTTCTCCTTGAACACCAGCAGCATATGCAGCCTTAAGGTTTTCCGGAGTTGTCACAAAGGATGCCGAAATATCATTTGGTAAGGATACTTGATAACGTTCAAAAAGTGGTAATAATGCACTGATATGTCTTAATTCAGCTTCCCTAATTTGTACAAACGTTGGAATGTTACCAAATGTTCCGATAATGTTATTGTATCTCGCCTGAGCCAAGTACTCATCTTGAAGAGCGTAGGTTAACATTTGAGATAAAGATAATGAAGGAGCATTTAAAGCACCAATCGCCCCATAATCCTCGATTTGCCTTTGAACAGGTTGTATTGACGGATTATTTGATTGAAAAAATAAAAACCATACCGCATGATTTTGTTCATCCGATGCCGCACGCCGGAATCGATCTTTAATAGTGGGATGCTCTGCTCTATCAGAGATGTTCAAATAAAAATCAACCGTCTCTTGTTCATCTTTAAAAGCGAACTCAATACCTGTCTTGTAATTGTCAGGACATTGCTCGCTGATTTGATAAGATGGAGATTTCCCTGTCACTTGATAAAAAATGCTGCTAAATTCTTCGAGATGTCGTTTTTCATCATTCTGTATTTCTCGTATTTTGTCCCTTTCATCTTGTGTAGGTGCCATCTTCGCTAACTTCTCGTAACAAGCAATGGCACTATACTCAGCATTAATGGCTTGCTGGATATCTGTTATTAGCTGGGTATCCGATACACTTCGATAAAAATCATGATCATATGGTGGATTGGAATACATTGTTATCCTCCCTAAGTGGAATAGTCTATATATCTTATGACTGAAACATGGGGACGGTTCTACTGTTTCATAAATCTGAAGAATTTTGTGTCTTCAGCTTACTTTATATTAGTGTATAGTTTTTTCCTCCATACAATTTTCAAAGCGACATCATCATTTCCTGTTGGGACACTCAGGCAATTGTGACTTTCCTAATAGATTGCAAGCTGCCGCTAGCTGTAATGAATGTTTCATCTTTTGTTACTTCCCGCAGTTTAGGTGAATTATTGATCATTCACATTTCTGGGGATAAATCATCTATTTGTTGATCCCTACCTCATACGTCCAACCTACTTTTTCCTCCGTGGATTATAAAATGGTTTGAAAGGCTACATAAGGTTCATCTTTATTGCCTGATCTTTTTGAATTCTAACTTCATTTGATAATTCATTTAATTCTTCTCATTTTCTAAAAATTTACTAGTAAAAAGTTAAGATTTCATCATGAAGAGTGAAACACAAGAACCGTCCCCTGTGTTTCATGAATTTTTAAAAAAAGATTGAATTTTTTAAAATAATAGTTTAATATCATTAGTGAAACCGTTTTCCTTTGTGTTAACTGTTTTTTTGTTACCTATTTACTAACGCGTGTTAGTTAATTGTTAACAGCTGTTATGAAATGTTAGGTGAAAACTTTCAAAAACATCAACAATGTATAAACAAGCTCTGAGAACTCAAAAATTCTAGCCTTTTTCCAATTCCACTAATCGAATGGCCAAAATTGTGCACAATCGTTCCCCATTAAAGGAGGTGGTGTGTGTAAGCGCAATCTATATCAAAAAACCTTAAAAAAATTATTAGGAGGATAGGTTAATGATGAAGTTTAAAAAAATCAGCATTGTTTTACTAGCGGTTATTCTTATTGTTTCTAATTTTAGCTTTATCGGTAGTGTTTCCGCTAATGAAAATAATTCAGACGATTGGAAATTACGTTGGTCTGACGAATTTGATGGCAACGAAATAAATATGGATAACTGGAGTTATGATGTACCTACAAACGGCAGATGGAATGGTGAAATACAATCATATACGGAAAATAACGCTTTTATTGAAGATGGATCTCTTATTCTTGAAGCAAGAGACGAAGAGATTACGGAGGACGATGGGCAAACATATGACTACTCTTCTGCTAAGCTCATTACAAAAGGGAAACAAAACTGGACGTATGGGAAAGTGGAAGTAAGAGCAAAAATGCCTACTGGACAAGGGATTTGGCCAGCCATTTGGATGATGCCTGAAGATGAACCGTTTTATGGCACCTGGCCGGTAAGTGGAGAAATCGATATTATGGAATTGTTAGGACATGAACCGGACACCATCCATGGAACAGTACACTTTGGAGAACCACATCAGCAAATTCAAGGTACGTATCAGTTACCTGAAGGCCAAAGTTTTGGTGACGATTACCATGTATATAGCATAGAGTGGGAGCCAGGTGAAATTAGATGGTATATCGATGGTGAATTATATCATACAGCAAATGACTGGTTTACGAAACACAATGACAATGCAGATGAATACACATACCCAGCTCCGTTTGATCAAGATTTCTTCTTAATTATGAATATTTCCGTTGGTGGGGGATGGCCAGGAAATCCAGATGAAACAACCGTCTTTCCACAACAAATGGCTGTTGATTATGTGAGGGTTTATGAGAAAGATGAATACCCGATCCATGAAAAGCCTATTAGTGAAGAGGAAGACCAAGTGAGAGAACCTCTTGAAGATGGAAATTATGTTTATAATGGGAGTTTTGACACGGATGACCCTGCTGTAGACGGCGTAGAAGGGGTTCCGAATACGGATTATTGGACATTCTCAAAAGCTGGAGGGGCTGAAGCTAGCCTTGCCGTGGATAATGATGTGTTGGATGTAAAGATAGAATCAGGTGGCAACGTTGAACATGGCGTACAGTTACTTCAAGACCCGATACACCTTGTTAAAGGAGCGAAGTATAAAGCCTCTTTCAAAGCAAAAGCAGACGCAGAAAGACCGTTAAAGGTGAAAATCGGTGCAGACGGTGATCGCAGTTGGGTCGATTATGCGGGTAAAGATCCGTTCACGATCACGTCAACTTGGGAAGAATATGAGTTTGAGTTTACGATGGAACATGCAACAGATGTGAAAGCCCGCTATGAATTTAATATGGGACTTAACGACAGCAGTATCTCACTTAATGATGTCAGGCTAGAAAAAATCGCGGATCCAGATCCAGTTGATCCTTCAGAAATAGTAAGGGAACCCCTCCCAACAGGAAACTACATCTATAATGGTACGTTTGATCAAGGTGCTGGAAGAATGGGATATTGGGAATTCAATACCGATGAAACCGCCGAGGCAACCAAATATATTGGAAGTGCAGTAGATGAACGAAGATTTGAGACACGCATTACCGATGGTGGTGACAATGCTGATTCTGTGCAGTTAAGACAAAGTGATTTCAGATTAGAAAAAGATAGACAGTATCAGCTAACGTTTGACGCAAGTTCAGAAACGGAAAGAGATATTCAAGTAGCCATTAAAAACACTGAATCGGAAGTAGTTTATGAAGAGACGATCCAATTAACAGAGACTACCAATGAATATACGGTCGATTTTGCGATGGAAGCTGAAAGCGATAATAATTCCCAGCTGCAGTTTAATATTGGCGGCAATGAGAACGATGTCTACATTGATAATGTATTTTTGAAAAAACAGCCATTAGAACAGGTAGAGGGAAACCTTATTAAAAACGGTATCTTTGACGGACTAGAAAGCTGGAGAGCAGAAGCATTTAACCCAGGTAAGGCAAATTTTGAAATAAATGAAGAGGGACAAGCAAAAGCAGCTATTACAGATATAGGAAGTGCTGATTGGAATATACAGTTATTTCAAAATGGAGTAGAAATCGAACAAGATGCTACCTATGAAGTATCGTTTGATGCAAAATCAACGGTTGATCGACCATTACGTTTACAAATTCAACATAATGGAGAAGAAGATGACGATTGGACAGGCTACTTTGATCAAACGGTTTCCTTAACAGACACAATGGAAACGTACACGTTCACATTTGATATGACAGAACCATCTGACCTTGCGGCTAAATTCGGTTTTGCTTTAGGAAAAGATGCGGAGGGATTGACTCCATCAGAAGCACATGATGTCGTTATTGACAATGTTTTATTGAAAAAGGTAGAAGATGAAGAAGAAGATACAGACGAACCAAATCCAGAGAAATCCGTAATTACCGATGTGAATGACTTAGAATTAGTTGATCATGTGTACAAAACAAATACAGCAACAAAAACGACAGTGGTAAACAAAGAAGTCATCGATCAATTGGATGAAAATGCTGCGGTTGCATTTACGTATCAAGGAGTTACAGCTACTGTTCCAGTAAGTGTGTTACAAACTGGGGAGGATATCACATTCGAATTTGGTGATGTATCGGAAGAAGTGAAAGAGAAAAATTCCGATGCAGTCAGTGAATTGTATGATTTCCGATTAACTTCAAATGGAGAAGCAATTGATTTTGATGAACCGATTACACTTACATTCACAGTGGATTCATCTAAGATAACGAATTGGGATGACTTACGAGTAATCTATATTAATGATGATGGTGAGAAAACAGACGAGGTCATTCAACCTGCTTCCTATGACAAAGACAACAAAAGAGTAGTTGCTGAAGTATCACACTTTAGTATTTATGGAGTATTTGAAGTGGAAGATACAGAGGAGCCGGTTACAGAAGATCCAGAAGCAGAGAACCCAGGCACAGAGGACCCAGTAACTGAAGATCCAGAGACAGATACAGATAACCCGAGTAACGACGGGACAGAAACAGACGAAGATAGTGAAGAAACAGAAGCTGGAGACAATCAAGGTTCTAATGATAATGACAGTGAAACCTTACCAGATACAGCGACTTCGCTATATAACTATCTATTAATTGGTCTATTAGTGCTTGCAGCTGGTATTTTCTTTTACGTTAGATCAAGAAAAAAAGTAACAGATAAATAGTAGCAAGATCATTCAAATCTTAATTAGGAGTGATGACAATTAGAGTGAAAAGTATGATTCGACTGGTAATACTGACGCTATTAATGATGTCTTTTACAATGGTGACTTTTGCGCAAACCGCATTAGCAGAGTATCATTCCTTCGACAGTCATGATGGGCAAAACTGGCAGATGTCAGATGGCTGGAAGAATGATGACCCTTTTTTCGGATGTCACTGGAGTGCAAACAGAGTTAATTTTAATGGTGGTGAAATGGAATTATCACTTCGTACCAATTATTCGTACGAAGCACCGTATAACTATGAGTGTGCAGAGTATGCGACAAGTGATTTCTATGGGTATGGTTTGTACGAAGTATCGATGAAGCCAGCAAATATATCGGGCGTAATCTCTTCTTTCTTCACGTACACCGGTCCATCTTACGGGGATCCTTGGGATGAGATTGATATTGAATTTCTCGGAAATGACACGTCCAAGGTTCAATTCAATTACTACACGAACGGTGTCGGAGGAAATGAAATAGTGCACGATTTAGGATTTAATGCTGCGGATAGCTTTAATACCTATGCTTTTGATTGGCAGGAGGACTATATTAGCTGGTATGTTAACGGTCAATTGGTTGCTACTGCTACTGAAAATATTCCGACTAACCCGAGTAAAATCATGATGAATGTATGGAATACGTATGGGATTGATGAATGGGCAGGCCCCTATTATGGAGAAGACGCCAATGCTTCTTATGAATGGGTTCGATATACACCGAATAGCGGAAACCAGTCTCCTTCACCAGCTTCAGATTTTCAATTACAGGCATGTAATTTTTCTGATTCAAGCGGGATAACATCATGGGAATGTGGCGTAGGATCTTTTCACTCTGGTAATTGGATTAAATTTGATGATGTCGATTTAGCTACAGGATATAATGCTTTCGCGGTCAGCTATGCATCGCCGGAAGGTGGCAGTTTTGATATTAGAATTGGCAGTCCGAATGGGCAAACTATTGGAACGGTAGACTACCCAGCAACTGGTGATTGGTCCACCTATCAGTGGAGCGGCACTCCCTCATTAGATGCTTCAGCACAGGGAACACAAGATATATTTATGGTGTCCACCAGCGGTGCTGCAAATCTTGGAGAATTCTGGTTTAAAAACGAATAAGTAATGTTAGCTACATGTTATATAAAAATAAAAACGGAGGCTGTCCAAGGGTTTTGGACAGCCTCTTTTTATAAGAAAATTGATGAATAACACTCTCTTTTTGATATAATGGGATAAATAGTAATGATTAGGTGGAGAATGTATGCGCAGTGAAGACTTAGCGAAGCTTCTGGGCTTATCCAGAAGTACCATATCAAGAGTAATTAATAATTATCCAGATATACCCCAGGCAACTAGAGACAAGGTGTGGAAAGCCATCGAAGAACACAACTATGCTCCCAATGCTTCCGCACGTAATTTAGCTGGTGTAAAAAATAAAATGATTGCTATCATTCTGTTAGATATAAACGATAATGAGGAGCCTCATCATGTGAAAACCACAGAGGATACGATCATCCATGACAACCCATTTTTTTCTCCAGTTGTGAACGCTGTCAGTGACCAGGCGAATAAAATGGATTATTATGTCCTTGTTTCAATCGCCTACTCGAAAAAGGATTTAAAAAAAGTACAAAATATTTTTCATCAAAAAATAATAGACGGTGCCATTTTTGTCGGGACACAGGAAGCAGAATATGAGCTGATATTTAATCTAATTGAACAAAATCATAAAATTGCAATGATTGACACGAGTGAAGTGTATGACACCGACCACGATGCGATCTATATTAATGCGGATAACTATGAAGGTAGTGTGAAGGCGGTATCGTACTTATTGGAGCTCGGACATACTTCTATCGGTATTATCACTGGGAACTTAAATAAATTGTCTGCTATCGAAAGATTGAAAGGCTTTGAAGAAACGCTCACACAGCACGGAATCGAAAGGCATAATGATGCTATTTACCATGGTGATTTCACCGAGGACAGTGGATACGCCGGGGCAAAACATATATTGAGTGGGCCCAATCCACCGACAGCTATTTTTGTGAGTAATGACACAATGGCCATTGGAGCCTATAAAGCAATAAATGAACTAGGACTTCGCATTCCGGAAGATATATCGATTATTGGATTTGATAATTCCTTTTTTTCACCTTATCTAAATCCAGCTTTAACAACCATAGAGATTTCCTTTTCAGATATAGCAAAAAGAGCCACCACACTTCTGATTGAATCGATTGAACAGGAACAACAGCGCAGGATTGTGGAAAAAGTAAATGCTACTCTTATTAAAAGGGAGTCTTGTAAGGCTATAAAGTCTAAGGAATCAGGATGCATTTAATAGGCATTTACACACATTCCAACCCCCAAGAATACAATGAGTAAAAACAGGAGGGGATGGATGATGATGCCTTATACATTTCCGGTCGATATAGAAACGCATAAAATCAGCGACGGTTACAATAAAACCGTTTATTACCCCCAAGTGGCTGCATTAAAAAATCAGCAATTGGAAAGGTTAATTAATCACGCGATTATAGAACAAACTCAACAACTGATAAACGAACAAATTGGAAATATGCCAACAGCAGTGGAAGAAATGATTGGATTATATGAAGTAAAAAACAATCAGCGTCAAGTACTTAGTTTGTCACTTTCCAATTATACGTATCACTACCAGGCGGCACATGGGATGACATATATCAAATCGCTAACATTTGATTTGGAAAAAGGAAAGAAGTGTGAGCTGAGTGAGTTATTCAAGCCAGGGAGTAATTATGTGGAGAGACTCTCAAATCTAGTAGCTCAACAAATAAAGCAGCGGGATATCCCACTGTTAGGTGAATTTACAGGTATTCGACCTGATCAAGACTTTTACATTGCCGACAAAACGCTTGTGATCTACTTCCAACTATATGAAATTACTCCCTATTATTTCGGATTCCCGATGTTTCCAATTTCAGTATATGATCTACAGGATATAATCGTTGAAAATGGACCACTTGGACGACTGTCTGTAAACAATTAATCATGAAACATGGGGGACGGTTCTACTGTTTCATAAAGTTGAAAATATTTAAATA
Source organism: Gracilibacillus massiliensis (assembly GCF_001458115.1). Lineage (GTDB taxonomy): Bacteria > Bacillota > Bacilli > Bacillales > Amphibacillaceae > Gracilibacillus > Gracilibacillus massiliensis. The sequence goes on along the minus strand of NZ_CZRP01000013.1, from coordinate 1,450,154 downwards.
CTCTTTTCTTTAAAAATGGAAGCATCCATGAAGAGTGAAACACTAGAACCGTCCGGGGCCAGTGAAAAGTAAAGGAGATAAAATGTCTCACTACCTTCCAAACGTTGTTTAGAAACGATCCTAGAGCCTTGTTTTTTCTGTGTAAAATTTTGTTTAAGTAAACCGGACTTTTTCACCGGTCTCAACCCCCCTATGTCTCCATATATTCAGCTAGAATTTCTTTCATATATGCATTTATGTTTTGATTGATTTTCATGCGTTCAATAAAGTTAAATCCTTCGGTAAAGAGGATTAGCTCGACTTTTTTTCCGTTGTTGTCTTCTACGTATAAGGCTTGGTTTATAATGAATGCTGTTGAGCCACCTTTTGCTCCAAAATGGGCATACTTTTCACGATTGGATTGGTGCATTTCCATTGGCCATTCCATTATATCACGAAGGATGTCTTCTCCTTCTGGCACTGTTGCTGTATTGTTTGAGATAGCTTGCATGACTTTCCCATAATCGTCAACCGTTGCATTCGGTAAGCGATCAGACCAAACTTTCTGCAAATCCATAGGGACAGAAACCGTTTCATCAAAGAAATCAGGTTCACCTTGTTTCAACTCATCGTGAATCTGCCAAACCAATTCTCGGTATTCTTCTAGTGACATTGCCTGAAGCATATCCTCTAATTCTTGATCACTTAGATTTTCATCATGTTGATGATTTAAGTACACAGATGTCAATAGAGCGGACACCAGTGGGTATACGGGATCATGATTGTCTAAGTCCAAGGTTTCTATAACACGGTTAATAGATTCGACGCCTAACTTTTCTATTAAAAAATCAGTATTGGCATTGGAACTGTAATGAATCATTCCTTTGGCCACTTGATGGAGAGGAACCTCATCGTTTACGATTTGTTCATTAGCTTTCATGTCGTCTAACCACGCTGGATGTGCCCCTCCATCGGTATTTTCCAGGTAATATTTTCCTAGTTCGGATAATGGTATTTGCTGATCAGGATCGATTTTACCTTCTGTCACCTGATTGGCATATTCTATTGCTATGACAGTCTTTACTACACTTGCAAGAGGTCGTTTTACGTTAGCTTGTTGGCTGACAACCGTTTCTCCATTAACATTAATCTGTATGGAAGCTTGTTCAGGGTTGTTATCGATATATTTCTGAACGTAATCAGGATCATCGTGAAATAAATAATAAGCTCCCGCAGCAAGAAGAAGTAAGACTACTCCAGTGATAATAAGCCCAGCTTTCGTATAAGTTGATTTGTCAGTAAGAAAGCTAACGATCACAACTAGGATGAGCGGTACTAATGGAGGAATTTGTAATAGTTCGATTGCTAATATGACAAGAATAACGGTAGCTGTTACCACAACCGCTTGAGTAATTTTCCACTTTGTTCTATTTTTCGAGGATAAAAGTGGTAATGTTGATAATAATATAAATCCGGCAAAAACAATCCATAAAAAAAGATACATCTGTACAATTCCTTTCTAAATTTAAAAATAAATAGAGTGTAGGAGCATGAAAAAACGAGTTAGAGAGTGTTAATGAATTCTATTTTCAGAACTCTGTCATTCTATTACGTTATGACACTGGGAGGCTGATGATTGGTCATCATTCCCAAGTTATAACCTGGATTTTGGAACCTAACAATAAATTAATTAGCTCTCATCTAAAGTCATAATTTATCTTTTGACTCTTTTCTATCAACAGGCAACAAAATCCGAATTGTCGTCCCTTTCCCAGGCTTACTCTGCACGCTGATCGATCCATTGTGGAGTTCAATCAATTGTTTGGAAATTGCCAATCCCAGCCCTGTTCCGTTATCTGAATCTGTTGTATTAGTGCCTCGATAATAACGTGTGAATAGGTGCTGTACGGTAGCTTTATCCATTCCGACACCATTATCTGTAACTTTTATGACAATTAAATGTTGTTCGATCAGTTCGGTCGAGACCGTAATAATGGTGTTTGGCGGATTATATTTCAGAGCATTTGCGATCAAGTTATCCATAACCCGTTGAAACCATTTTGGATCAAACGATGTAATAAGTTCGGTTTCTGTAGGTTGGAATCGAAGCTCTTTGTCACTATAAATGGATTCATTGAAAAAGTGGAGAAAGCTTCTGCGAATACATTCATTGATATCGAAAAGCTCTTTTACCATAGATAATTCCTGGTTCTTCAACTGATAGGTTAGGTTCAAGTCATGAATTAGATCTTTCAAGTATGTTGATTTTTCACCAATAATAGTGGCGAAACTTCTAATTTCTTCTTCGCTCCAGGAATAAGTATCCGATTCCATCATATTTGCATACCCTTGAATGGAAGCGAGTGGTGTTTTTAAATCATGTGAAATGCCACTGATCCATTCTTCTCTTGATTGAGAAGTTCGCTTACGCTCGAATTCACTTTCTTTCAAGATCGTTGTCAATTGTTTCAAAGTAAATATTAAATCCTGATAGAGATGATAATTTCTTTTTAATTTTCCATTTTTATTTAACAAAACAGATTGTCCTGTTTTTGGATTTACTGGCTGTTCATAGATACCTTGTCTTAGGTTTTTCAGCCACTTCATAAAGGTAATTAATGGAGAGCTGAACTTATGGGCATACCAAAGCGTAGCTAATAGTAAAAATAAAATGACGAGTATAGAAATGACAATAACACTATTATTGATCGAGCCCTGAACATTGGTTGCCAAGCTGGAAGGCACAGGTGTTTTTCCTACAATTAATCTAAGCTGGGAAGCTTGATGGAAATAGCTTGTTGTATTCGTTCTGTGTTGACTGGAGTTGGTGGCTAGCAAATCTTCCGTATCATAAGCAGAAGGAGCTTCTATTCCAAAGCTATCTAGTACGGTTCCTGAGCGATCAACAAGGATCGTCCAACCTTCATAATTATTTAAGTCCTCTTTTTCAGATAATGAAAGCCCTAACTTCTGATTCTCCCAATTTACATTTTTCTGTATAGATTGCAGGCTGTTTTCTTGCCAGTCATGTGTACCAAATATGACATAATAGGTAGAATCAGTGAGCTCCTGCAACTTCCAATAAGTAATAATATCGGACTGATTCTGAGACAAAAAAGTCTGTAAATCGTCTGCTTCTAGATTTTCCTGAGCTTGAAAGCTGCTAATAATTTCCCCTTTGTCCGATACAACAGCAAGCCACCCATCCTGTTCCTCTACTAGTACTTTTAAATCGTGATCATAGTTTGCCGTTTCCCCCGCTATTTCTACTCTAGATTCAATATATGAGTCACTAGCCTTTGTTAGATCGTCGAACGTTTCCGTTTGTTCTAAAAAATAGCCAATTAACGCAAAAATAGTTCCTGTTAATACAAAGAAAAAGAACAAGAGTACAAGTAGTTGAACGAGGAATTGCATGACAAACCGTTTATGTGTTTTCATGCAAATCACCGTCTGGTACAAATTTATAACCAAGTCCTCTAACCGTCACGATATAGTTAGGCTTGCTTGGATTTACCTCTATTTGCTCTCTAAGTTTGCGTATGTGAACCATTACTGTATTGTCTTCTCCTAAGTATTGATCTTTCCATACTTGCTCATATAGCTGACTTTTACTAAATACTTGATTAGGATGTTCGCAAAAAAATACTAACAGATTGTAGACTTGCGCTTGCAGCATCACTTTTTTTCCATTAATCGTAACCTCTGCCGTTAACGTATTCAGGTGTAAGTCGTGATATTTAAAATAGGTTGTTTGTTGCTGGGGAATTCTTTCATGATTTCGTCGTAAATGTGCTTTCATCCGGGCCACAACTTCTAGTGGATTAAATGGTTTGGTAATATAATCATCCGCTCCTACGGCAAACCCAGATAATTTATCCAAATCTGTTGTACGAGCTGTTAAAAAGAAAATAGTGGCATTGGAGGTAGCCCTTATTTTGGGACATGCATCGAACCCATCCTCACCAGGAAGCATGACATCTAATAAAATGATGGCGTACTGCTTGTGTTTACAAAGTTCTAATGCTTCCTCGGCGGTCGTAGCTGTATCAATCTGTGTAAAACCTTCTTTATTTAATATGGTTTGAAGCATTTGTAAGATTGCTTGTTCATCATCAACAATTAATATAGGTGACTGTTGCATAGTGGCACTCCTAAATGTAGTATTCTATATGATTATCATACCACTTCTTAAAAAAATGAGTGGCTAATTAAGGAAAAATTAAGGTAGCATTTCTTCGATGTTAAGGAAGTGACTATATAATAGAATTAGAAAAGAAAGAGGAGGAAGTGAAATGCTTGCCATTTGTAAACGAGAATTTATTCAATCATTTAAAGGGATTAAATCGATTATTGTGATCGCGATCTTTTTAATAACAGCGTATTATTCAGCTGATTTTTCAAATTTGTTTCTATCATTAAGTAATGATTTTACTAGTGAGGAAAAGGAAGTTATTCATACCATTGGAATTTCTATTCTGATTATGTTTTTTGGGATGCTGTTTGTGATGGGACTTTCACACGATACAGTGAATCGGGAAATCCATGAGCGGACAATTAGATTTTTAGTTACACGTACATCACGTGCATCGATTATTTTCGGGAAATTTCTAGGGATCGCGCTATTTTGGTTTGTTTGCCTACTGACTTCATTTGTGATCATCAGTATATTCGTCCGAGATTTTGATTTAATTATCTTTTTCCAATCTACAAGCTTGGCAGTCTATTATAGTGCATTTACAGTGTTAATGTCTGTACTGTTGCCAAAGCCAAGTCTAACCATGTTTTTAAGTATTGTTATTGGTTTAGCGTTCCCTATTTTTACCGGCTGGGTCTCGTTAACTTCTAATGTATGGATAAGCTGGCTAAAGTATGTATTACCATTTTATTATACAGAAGATCAAAACTTTGAATTTCTTGTCATTCTATTATTAGCCGGAGTTATGATATATATCGCATTACTTGTATTCAGAAGGAGGGAATGCTAAATGTTGGCTATTGAAACAAAGCAATTATCGAAATCATTTTGGAGAAATAAAGTCGTAGATAATATCGATCTAGAAGTTGAAACAGGAGAAATATTAGGCTTTTTAGGGCGCAATGGAGCGGGGAAGTCGACATTTATTAATATGTTAACAGGAATTATCCAACCTAGCTCAGGTTCTTATACCTTATTAGGGGTGAAAGGGCCTAATGATTCTATTAAAAAGGAGCTAGGCGTTATGCCTGATTACTCCTCCTTATACGGGTCAATGTCAGCGATAAAGCATCTTCATTATCTAGCAGATGTCTCAGGTAAGCCGGTAACTCGTCAGCGTTGTCTCGATGTGTTAAAGCATGTCGGACTTGAAGCACATGCAAATAAAAAAACAGCAAAATTTTCATTCGGTATGAAAAAGAAGCTCGCAATTGCTCAGGCAGTTATCCATGACCCGCAATTAATTTTCTTAGATGAACCGACCTCAGGGTTAGATGCAGAATCGGTTATTCATATTCATCAATTGATTCGACAGTTACATCAACAGGGAAAAACAATTTTTATGACCTCGCATAATTTAGATGAAGTAGAGAAGGTGTGTTCTCGGATTGCTATTATGAAAGATGGAAAAATTAGAAAGATGGGTTCAATGGAAGAACTCCGAGCATATTACCAATCAACCATTACGGTTACAATTAAACACGCACCGATTCGATCTGCAGACTTGGATACGATGCAACAATGGCTTCAGCAAGCAGGGAACCAATTAGATATGAAAGACGCTCAGTTCACACTCCAAGTAGAAAGCGAGCAAAAAATTGCCGAAATCATACGCGCCCTAGGTACATATAAAATAGATATATACCGAGTCGACGTCGAAGAACCTTCATTAGAGGAGATTTTTTTAGAGGAATGAAACACGGGGACGGTTCTCGTGTTTCAAAACAATTTTTTGGACGAACAGACTTTACAAAAATAAGGTATTACGCATAAGAAAACCACTATCCTTTCTGATCAGATTGGGTAGTGGTTTTCTTCAATTAATTGACGTAAGTCTTGCATCTATTAATATATATTACTTTGCAAATCGTGATTATTACGAATCAAAATTTAAGTGCTAATTTTGTTTTTGCTTTAGGGATAGATGAGGAAGGATGAGGTGGTTATTAAAAATGTTTTTTTCATACTTTAGGTTTAACTGTGATCGACAACGAAAAAATTGCTATAATGAGACTAGGTGATGAGGATGGATAATAAAAAGTTCTTATCCTCGTTATACAAAAAATCCATGGAATATTATGTCGTTCATCGCACATTTAATTCAATACATATAACGACATGCATATAAACGAACCTATCTAAGAAATTAGGTGATTATTGAATGCGCTCTTCAAATAACAATAAATACTTTGCAAATAAAGAGAATAAAAAACAGTTGTTAGAGAAAGTCCGTAAACAACAAGAAACTCAGCCGACAAGTATGAATGAAGAGACTGCCGTTGATTACAAACAACTGTATCGAAAAACAAAAAGACGGCTAAATAAATTAGAAACAAATCAAAACAAACACACGAAAGAAACTATTCATAGCCGCGAAATAATTAGAAAAAAAGATATAGAAAACATGCAATTAAAGCAAAAACTTCATGATTTAAGTGCGAATAACAGCGAGCTTAAACAAAAAAACACGCTACTAGAGCAAAAGCTCAACATAAACCAACATAAATATAGTGAGCTATCAGAAAACGTTTATCAAAAAGAACGAGAATTGGAATTGATGTCAGTCACCGTCAATAAATTACAAAAGAAGCTCGCAAACACGCATAATACAGTAAAGAATCAGCGGGACCAACTCTATCATCTTACTAAAGATCATCATGAGAAATATACAAAAAATATAGAAACTCTAGAGCGGAAAAATAAGGAGTTAATGAGCCAACTGCAAAACCTCAAAGATACCCACCAACAGCTAAAACAGACCGTCTACTCGTATGAAACATTTGACCCAAAATCACTATTAAATATGCTGTATGACAAGCTAACCTTATCTAATTATCGATCCTTCCATTTTGTTAATCTATTAAACCGTAAATATGTGTTAACGAAAAAGAATGCTGAAAACCGTAGGAAGCAAGTTGCAGAGGAGGAAATAGGGTTATATGGGTGGATTGGTGACAACCAGACTATCTTTGTGGATACAGAAGGCAATGAGTATCTCATCAATAAATATCCGAAAGTAAAGGTGAAATCTAAGGATGCTGTTGCGGCCATTTTAAATGATGATCAAACAGTTGATATCTATTGGGTGTATGAAACAGAACAGATGATGAATATAGATAAAAGAATAAGCAAACAAAGCAAACCTCTAGATTTAAGTCAAGATGTCCAAAAGTTCGATGATTTAGGCGATTACAAAGTGTTAATTATTACGGCAAATGACGGCAATAAATACAAGCAATTGTTACGCAAACATGGGTTAAAAGCATATTGGCTCGACCCCTTTGAAAAATCACCTGTACATGCAGAACAGCTAATGGAATCCCATGACATAGTGCTCATCTGTCTCGATAGCATCCCTCATCATATCACTAAATTAATTGGACAAGCTCCAGGTTCTAAATATCAATATCTTACACATCATAATGAAGAGATTATATATAATAGAGTACGGCTTGTTATTAAGCAATATGAAACACGGTGACTGTTCAAACTTAATTTCTAACCTAATTTGGAAATGCGCGATTAAACCTAACAAAAAGTAAGGCTCGTCTCTTAATTGAATAGAAGTATAAAGCGCAATGATTAAAAATAAATTGTACAATAGAGGTGTAAGTAATGATAAATAATACAGTTGCGAAAATATTACAGATCCGACAACCAATTATACAGGCCCCTATGGCAGGTGGCGTAACAACATCTGAGTTGGTAGCTGAGGTTTCTAACTGTGGAGGCCTTGGAATGATTGGAGCAGGCTATATGACACCAAATCAAATGGAAGAGCAAATTAGAGAAATAAAAAAATTAACGCAGAACTTTTTTGGTGTGAATCTTTTTGTTCCTAACGACTTTAAAGTAGATGATAATGAAATTAAAACAGCCAATCAACTACTAAATCCGATTCGCGCAAAATTGAATGTACAGGATGATAACACAGAAATTCCAGCAACTAAAAAAATGGTTGAGACCTTCCGTCACCAGGTGAAGGTTATTCTTGAGGAAAAGGTTCCCGTTTGTTCCTTTACATTTGGAATCCCATCAAGAGAAATAATTAATGAATTGAAACAAAATGGAACTGTAGTTATAGGCACAGCAACAACCGTTCATGAAGCAGTTGAAATCGAAAAATGCGGAATGGATATGGTAGTGGTTCAAGGAAGTGAAGCAGGTGGACACCGTGGGAATTTTTTAGAAGGTCATCAAGAAAGTCAAATAGGTTTATTTTCACTTGTACCACAAGTTGTAGACAAGGTAAGCATACCTGTGATCGCTGCTGGAGGAATTATGGATGGAAGAGGGCTACAGGCTGCGATTTGCTTAGGTGCAAAGGCGGTCCAAATGGGAACAGCCTTTTTAACTTGTATGGAGAGTGGCGCTAGTGAGATACATAAAGATGAAATTCTTCATACATCTGAGGATCAGACAGTATTTACACGCTCCTTTTCTGGGAAATGGGCAAGAGGAATAAAGAATCGTTTTATTTCAGAGCTGGAAAATAGGGGAGAATCCATACCCGATTTCCCCGTACAAAACAAACTCACTAAAGAAATTAGAAAAGCTGCCACCCAACAAAATAATCGCGAATACATGTCACTCTGGTCAGGACAAAGCCCAAGACTAGCCAAAAAGCAAACAGTTAAATCACTTATCGAAAGCATAATGAAGTGAAACACGGGGACGGTTCTCGTGTTTCATCCAGAATAGTTTAAGGAGGATTTATTCATGCAGACAATCGTAATTACTGGAGCAAGTGATGGTATTGGTGCGGCATCTGCTCGCCAGTTAAAAGCTAAAGGTTACAATGTTGTAATTATAGGTCGTTCCAGAGAAAAAACCGAAAAGCTTGCAAAAGAACTTGATGCTCCATCTCATGTAGCTGATTACTCACGGTTAGCCGACGTTAAACGACTTGCTTCGGAGTTAAAACAATATCATCATATTAACGTATTGGTAAACAATGCAGGCGGGGTAATGGGAGATAGAGAATTGACCGAGGATGGGTTCGAAAAAACATTTCAGGTGAACCATCTTGCTCCATTTCTGTTGACGAAACTACTAATGGAGCAATTGATTGAAAGCCAGGCAAAAATCATCCAAACTTCCAGTGCTGCCGCAAATGCGTTCGGAAAGAATTTTGACGTAGAGGATCTTAATAACGAAAAGAATTATGCCCCGCTTAAAGCCTACGGTTATGGCAAACTAGAAAACATCCTATTCACCCGTGAACTCGACCGACGCTACCAGAAAAACGGCATCTCAACCGTAGCCTTCCACCCAGGGGTGGTACGTTCCAATTTTGCTAGTGAGACCAATCACTTTATGCGGTTTTTCTATCACACACCGTTAAAGTATTTGATCACTATAAGTCCGGAAAAAAGTGCCCGTATGCTAACAGCGCTAGTAGAGGGAAAACCGGGTACCGATTGGAAATCAGGAGAAGTCTACTCCAAAGGCAAGCCAATGTCCGTCGCATTTAAAGATGATGGTACAGTGGCTCGTGAACTATGGGAGCGTAGTGAAGAGTTAGTGAATACAGTTCTATAATGTGTCTATGCTTGAACATTGGCTTGAAAGGCTCTTTCCCTGTTAGGCTTAATTAGCAACTCTAATCCTATCTATACTTATGAATCAAAAAGCCCCAAGTAATAGGTAAATACTCGGGGCTTTATCATGTTAGTAAATTCTTTAATTTCTTATCAGAAGTATATATTTCATAGCCTTTCACCTTACGATATGCATATAACAAAGTATCAACAAAGTCTAAACGTCTTCTACTAAATAACAAAAAAGCTTCTTCGATAACTTCTATATCGTCTACAATAATATTGGTAAACTTAATAAGATCCAGAAGCGTGTCACATATCTCATCACTTTTTACTTTATATACTTTTTCAAGTACGTATACAATTTCTGCAATTACTTCATTGGGCAATAGTACTTCATTGTCTTCAATAATCTTGTTTGCTTGATCAGACAACACTTCATGGTCATTAAGCAAATATCTAAGAATGATATTTGCATCTGCTATTTTCGTATTTCTCCTCCACTGCTTTAGACCAAGCGTTATTTTCCTTTACTTGAAGCTGTTCGTTTTTGTACTTTGATAAAGCTCCTCTCAAGCTCTTCTTTTCGGTTTCAGCTATTTCTAAATTATCTTGATAAGGAAGAATAATTACTTCTACTTTTCTCCTTCTTAATTCTTCAGGTATATCGAGGAAGTCTACAAGATCCTCACTGTTTTTTACTAATCGTAAGAAATCCATATACTTTTTCTCCTTTCAGTTAAAGTATATATTTATCTAATTGCATTATATCATGCAACCAATATTTGGTGTAACACGGGGACGGTTCCACCGTTTCACAAAGCTGAAGACTTTTGTATCTTCAGCTTCTTTTTTTGTGTTTATCTTTATCAACTGTATCTATTAAATATAGAGCGATTAGGTTAAAGATCACATTGCTTTTCATGTTTTGAAGGATGTCATTATGAATTAATGTATTGTTTTTTTATCTCTTTCATCCATAACAATACTTTATGTTCTATAAATCTTTGAGGAAAGCTGTAATCTTAAACCATGAAGAATGAAACACTGGAACCGTCCCTGTGTTTCATAGTTTAAACCGTAACGGTCATTTTTAGTAAACGATTTGCAGAATCTTTCACTTCTTCCATGCCTGCTGTAATGATTTCTTGCGCTTTATCAGGCATTGCATTGTGACCTTCTATAATCACCTCATCGATAATTTCCATACCGAAGATGCCACCAAATACGTTACGCATATAGTTAACCGCCATTTCCATTGGAGCCGCTTCTGGTGCGGAATAAACTCCACCACGAGCATTTAGAAAAATGGCTTTTTTATCGGTCATTAATTGAATCAGATTGCCTTCAGGGTCATATTTAAATGCAAATCCTGCAGCATAAACATAATCGATGAATGTTTGTAATTTAGCCGGGATTGTTAAGTTCCATAATGGGAATGCGAATACGACGACATCTGCAGCTGATATTGCATCCATTGCTTTTTGTTTTGCGGCTAAAAGTCTTGATTCAACATCAGTTAATTCTTCACCATTTTGTACCTTGCCAAAAGCGTTAAAAGCATCTTGACCGAAGAAAGGTGTATCTTCTTCATACACATCATACGTTGTTACGTTTACGTCTTTACCTTCTAATTCAGCCATGAACGTTTCATACATTTTACTAGAGATTGCCTCTGTGGAAGGGCGATTATTTGCTTTAACTATTAAGATATTCATATATAAAGAACGCTCCTTTTATGTCTATTTGTTTAATTGCGAACCTTCAGTATAAATTAATAAAACTCTCGTTAAAAGTAGGCACTTAAAAGTGGTTTAGTATCTTTAAGGATACTATTTAGGCTGGATATTGGAAAAATTCAAATGTACTAAGACACATTCTAGTAAAATGATCGTAGAAGTTTGATTTTTCCAACAAATGTAACCTATGATAAACTGAGATTATTAGAATACACCCAATAGTAAAATAATCCCTTTTATACACTAATAGAGAGGAGGAAGCGATGTTGAGCAAAGCTGGAGAAGGAAATAGAAAGTTTAAGGTGGTTTTCCATTCTATCATTCTGCTTTTTGGTATAACACTTATTGTAGCTTATACATTTGGTATGGATGAATTGGAAAGAGGATTACTTTATTTAATATTAGGAATTTTATTAACTATAGAAAGCATATTCGTTTTATATAAATATTTTAAGCTGAAAAACTTTAAGTAAATCGATCTATAATTAAGTGGTTCTGAAAAACAATATTCCATAGTTTGGAGGGATGAAAGTGAATGAAATATTAAAGAAATATATGTCTCGGTTTACCACGCTTCAAGAAGCAGAACAGCAAGCAATTATTGATAGTTTAGATATAGCTGAGGTGAAGAAGGGAACAGATCTGCTTAGACAGGGGGATACGCCCACCAAGTGTTATTTTGTTTTGCAGGGGTGTATAAGACAATATTCACTTGACGAAATGGGAAAAGAAACGACATCCAATTTCTACACAGAGGAACAGGCTATTTCTCTGTTCAATCACGATAAAGAGGCAACCTTTTCTGCCTACACTTTTACAAGTTTAGAAGATTCTATTCTGGTAGTTGGCGATTTAGATCAAGAAGAAGAAATGTATAACAAGCACAATCAGTTAGAGACGATGACACGAAAAATGATGGAGGAAGCATTTGGTCAAGCTCAGGATAATTTTGCAACCTTCATCTCTTTGTCACCAGAAGAGCGCTATCAATCAGTGTTAGTGAAGCAGCCTACATTAATTCATCGGGTGCCCCAACATCAATTGGCAAGTTATCTCGGCATGACACCCGAATCTTTAAGTAGAATTAAAAAGCGTGTCGATAATCGTACTAGTTAGGACCTAATAAAGACTTTCCCTCCTTTGAATAATAACCATAATCCGAAGCCTAATTCACCAGCAATCATGGGCAGAATAAATATAAATTCTAGAATGGAAAGGAACCCATCCCATTCTGGAAAAAAGGTTATGCACAACTGGATAACGATATAACCTACGGAAGCAAGAAGTAATAGAATGCTAATAATTTTTGGTATGACAGACGATTGAAATGCAATGTAACCAACGATTAATAAATGAATTCCAAAAATGATCAACCCAAAATTCCACACGGCATCAAAAGTCTGTAAATAGAACATGGTGTGGAGTGGTGTTTGCTCAGTACCTATTAACCCTTCCGTACTTGTTAAAAGCAGTACCATTAATAAATGCAGGATAGCAATGGCTAATATAGCTGTATATAGTAATCTGAACCATGCACCAAGTAAGGACAGGGATTTATTAATGGGTCTTAGTACAATATAAAATCCCCAGGAAACCACTATATCTGTAATAAGGATAACGAGCCAACAAGCAATTCCAATTTTAAAAAGTACTTGGGAAGTTACGATATGTTGATAGGTCGTATGAGGATCCCCTTGTACAATAAGTCTTTCATTTACCACCCCCGTAGCGAAAAATGCAGCAAAAGCCATCATTAATAAAGATAATCCGATAATAAGCGTTACTATCCGTTGGTTTCTTAATTCCTTTGTAACCATTTTTTACATCCCCCTTCTTTTTTTATATTTTATTTGTTTCAAAAGAATCACGCATTGACTTAAGTCAATGACCATCCATAAAAATAATGGTAAAACATAGGAAACCGTTTGTGTGTGGAGGGGGACAGAATAATATGAAAGCAATTGTTTATGAAAAGTATGGATCAACAGATGTCCTGAAGCTGAGAGAGGTGGATAATCCGGTAATTGAAGATCATCAAGTACAGGTTAGAATACATGCTGCATCGCTGAATTATGGTAATCTATTAATGGTAAAAGGAAAACCGTTGGTGGCTAGACTATCATATGGTTTATTAAAACCTAGGCATGTCATACCTGGCGGTGATATTGCGGGAGAGGTGGAAGCGGTAGGTAAGGCAGTGAAACAATTTCGTGCAGGTGATAAGGTGTTTGGAGATTTAGCGAATTTTGGTTGGGGCGGCTTTGCTGAATATGTATCTGTTTCTGAACATGCATTATCCATAAAACCTAGCAATCTATCATATGAAGAAGCGGCAGCTATACCAACAGCGGGAGTAACTGCCTTACAAGCCTTACGGGATAAGGGTAATATTCAAGCAGATCAAAAGGTGCTGATCTATGGGGCGTCTGGCGGAGTAGGATCCTTCGCTGTACAAATTTCCAAATTATTTGGAGCAGAGGTAACAGGAGTTTGTAGTACTAGGAATACAGGCTTGTTAAAAAAACTTGGAGCAGACCATGTGATCGATTATAAGAAGGAGAGTTTTCACTCTTATAAACACAAATATGATCGGATTCTTGCCGTTAATGGTTACCAGCCACTTTCCAGATATCTACATGCTCTAAGTCCCAAAGGTATCTTTGTGCACGTGGGAGGATCAGGGGGACAGATGGTACAGGCTATGATGCTTGGACCGATTATTTCCAGATTCACCACCAAAAAAGTGAAAAGCCATATCCAACAACAGAGTCAAACAGATCTCATCTTCTTAAAAGACCTTGCAGAGGCAGGGAAGATAAATTTATTTATAGATAAACATTATTCATTAGCTGAAGTTCCAGAAGCCTTTCATTATTATGAGCAAGGCCATGCTCAAGGGAAAATAGTGATTAAGATGTAGTATATAATTAGAGGAAAGCAGAGATTTCCCGGGGAATAATTTAGAAGCAATGCTTTTGGCTGTCAGTTTGAAACAAAGGAAAATCTGAATTTCTAGAAAGAGAACTAGATGTACTTAGAATATCTTACTGGATGTAAGATTCAAATCTAACCTTGTCAGAATTTTCATATGGTTACCACTTTCAATTGAAAATGTGATAAGATTACACCGAATTAGCTAAATGTAAACGCTAAAATAATATTGAGAAAATGCCGATAGGGGAAATTTAATGTGAAGCCGAAAATTTCAGATGTTGCGAAAGTTGCTGGTGTATCACCTACAACTGTTTCTAGAGTGTTAAATAATCGAGGTTATATAGGAGAAGAGACCAGAAAGAAAGTAAATGATGCGATGAAACATCTTAATTATTTTCCTAATGATGTTGCCAGATCGTTGTTTATCAAGAAAACATTCTTAATTGGTGTTGTTTTTCCTACGACATCGAATCCATTTTATGGACAACTTATTTTCCATATCGAAAATATCGCAGCCTCTCTAGGATATAAGATTTTATTGTGCAATAGTCAAGGGCAAGAAGATAAAGAGAGAAGTTATTTGAGGATGCTTCAAAGAAATCAAGTGGATGGAATCATAGCCGGGGCTCATAATCGGGGAGTGAAGGAATACGATATACCAACCCTCCCAGTTGTTGGAGTCGACCGTTACTTGTCGAAAAATATTCCAGTAGTTTCAAGTGATAATTATGATGGTGGAAGACAAGCTACCCAATTATTAATAAACAAAGGCTGTCGTAACATTATTCATATAAATGGTCCGAGTTATTTAGAAACGCCAGCCAATCTAAGAAGAAAAGCATATGAAGATGTGATGAAGGAAAATCAATTGACTCCGATCACCTATGAAACAGCGGGAGATAATCAAGCGGTCATACAACAATTATTCGATGAAAACCCACTCGTTGACAGTATTTTTGCCAGTGATGATCTGATCGCTTCAGCAGTAATAAGAGAGGCAAAGTTGAGAAAAAGAAATATACCTTCTGATTTTAAAGTTATCGGCTATGATGGGACAGAGACAACGAGATTATTACTACCTGAATTAAGTACGATCCAACAGCCAATACGTGAAATTGCCCAAAAAACAATTGATATTTTAATTAAAGAAATAAATGAGGAAGAAAATCATAGTGAGATGGAAACCATCTTACCTGTTAGATTGATAGAAAGCGAGACAACCTAACAGTAAGGTGGTCTATTTTTTAAAATTATATGTCATCCGGTTGACATATGAAACCGGATGACATATAATTTCGTTGTACACGGTTACATATTATTTTTAGGAGGTTATTTGAAATGAAAAGGATTATGATTTTATCGGTTCTAATGTTGATGGCAATTATAGTTACAGCTTGTGGTGGAGATGGTGAATCATCAAGCGCTAGTGATAATGAAGTATCTCTTTGGGTCCACACTTCAGACGAAACTCCTGAAGGCGAAGCAATGCAAAGTATTATTGATCGATTTAATGAAGAGAGTGAAGGAACGTATACCGCTAAGATTGAGTTTATTCCGAGAAGTGGAGCTGGCGGCGGATACGAAGATAAAATTAATGCCGCTTTAACAACAGATACATTACCAGATGTTTTAACATTGGATGGACCTAATACAGCGGCATATGCAGAAGCAGGAATGATTGCACCAGTCGGTGATTATATAACAAATAAAGATGACTTATTACCAAGTATTATTCAACAAGGTACTTATAACGATCAATTATATGCGGTTGGGTATTCAGAATCTGGGGTTGGAATTTTCTATAATAAACAGATGTTTGAAGATGCAGGTATTGACTTATCTACGTTACCAACTGTGGAAGAACCTTGGGATTGGAATCAATTTATGGAGCTTAGTGAAACGTTAGTTAATACGTATGATACGGCAGCAATTGATATGGGCTTTGATGATAAAAGTGAATGGTTAATGTATGCCTTCTCGCCATTCTTATGGTCGCAAGGTGGAAATTTAGTATCAGAAGATGGTTCAACTGCAGAAGGTCATTTTAATGACGAAAATTCAGTCAAAACATTTAGCTTTATTCAGGAAATGGTCAAAAAGGGATACACGACAATTACGCCAGTTGAAAAAGGATTCCATACTGGAGAGTATGCAATGAAATTCGGTGGTTCATGGACAATTGCTGAAATGGAGGATTATCCAGATGTGGAATATGGTGTTATGCCATACCCGACATCTCCAGATACAAAGGAGTTAGTTTCTCCTTCAGGTAGCTGGCAATATGCGATGGCTGCTTCATCTGAAAAACAGGAAGCTGCTGGTGCATTGATTGATTTTATGACGTCGACAGAATCCTTAACGGAAATTACTTTAGCAAATAGTGTACTTCCGGCAGCACATTCTGTTGTGGAAGAGGTGCAAGATCAAGTTTCAGATCCAATGAATGTTTTAATTCAGCAGAACCAAAACTCAGCACATGCTAGACCCGTTTTACCTAACTATCCACAAGTAAGCAGAGTTTTCCAACAAACAGTCAGTGATGCTGCTTATTATGAAGAAAATAGTGATGTACAGCAATTATTAGATGAAAAAACCGAACAAATGGAAAAAGCGTTGAAATAAGATAGGTTACTCCGACTTGGTTAATCCAAGTCGGAATCTTTAAAAGGAGTTTTGACCGATGAACATTAATAAAAGGGAGAATCTATCAGCATATTTATTTTTAACACCTGCTCTAGTATTATTAGGAGCTTTCCTGGTTATACCTGCCTTAATGGCTATTTATTATGCATTTACGGATTATTATTTATTAACACCGGATCAGCGACAATTTATTGGATTGCAAAATTTCATTGAAATCTTTAAAGATCCGATTTTTATTCAAAGTTTAAAAAATATCGTCCTGTTTGTTGTTTTCGTTATTCCAATCCAAATAGGTGCAGCCTTAGGATTAGCGTTGTTAATTAATAAACCAAGAAAAGGAAATATGTTCTTTAAGGTTGCCTACTTTTCTCCGGTAGTCTTGTCATTGGTAGTTATATCAGTCCTGTGGTTGTATCTATTAAATCCATCTGAAGGTTTGATTAATAGCGTACTAACCAATATCGGAATCGATGCTCAGCCATTCTTAAGCAGTCCAAAGCAAGCAATGATCACGATTGTGTTTGTTTCCGCTTGGCAGGGTGCAGGTTATCAAATGTTAATTTTCTTAGCGGGGCTTCAAAATATCCCAGCTACTGTATATGAAGCAGGTAAAATTGATGGGGTTAACAAATGGCAGAACTTTATTCATATTACGTTGCCTTTGTTAAAGCCGACTTCTGTTTTAATTATGATTACAACGTTAATCTCCGCATTTAAATTAATCATCCAGCCAATGGTTATGACACAAGGTGGACCAATGAATTCTACGATGACACCGGTTTATTATATTTACCAAGCAGGGTTTTCAGATCGAATGATTGGATACGCGAGTGCAATGACGGTTATTTTTGGTATCATCATTGGAATTATAACATTGCTGCAAAGCAGGTTAACGAAGGAGGATGACATGTAATGAACAAGAAACTTAAGATATCAATTGAATATTTTTTCCTTATTCTGTTAGCTTGTATATTCCTTTTTCCGATGTTATGGATGGTCGTTTCCTCCATGAAACCTGAAGGCGAGATCTATCTTGATATGGACAACATCCAGGCCTTACTTCCATCACTTGATGTTTCACAGTGGTTTTTAACCTATAAAGAATTATTCTCTAGATTTAGTATCCCACAATATGTGATCAATAGTGTTATCTATGCAGTAACGATTACGATAGGTTCTATTATAGTGAATGCGATGGCAGGATTTGCTTTTGCAAAATTTGAATTTAGAGGTAAAAAGCTGTTATTCGGTTTATTGCTAGTTCTGTTAATTGTGCCGGTGGAAACCATCATTATTACCCAGTTTACAGTTGCACATACATTAGGCATTCTTAATTCACGAATAGCGGTTGTATTACCGATGATTGGGAACATGTTTTTCATATACTTATTTAGAAACTTTTTCAAGGCAGTACCAGAAGAAATTATTGAATCGGTCAAACTAGATGGGGCAAACAATTGGACTATTTTTTGGAAGATTGTATTACCAATGTCTAAACCTGCAGTGGCTACGGTCGGAACACTATCCTTTATCGCTAGTTGGAATGACTACTTATGGCCGTTAATGGTATTAACAGATACAGAAAAGTTTCCACTCCAGGTAGCTATTACAAATATCAATACAACCGAGCCTGTTTATACCAATCAGGTAATGGCTATCCTTACGATTTCAACAATACCACTAATTATCGTTTATATAGTTGCTCAGAAATATATACTTCAGGGACTTGGTGGCTCTGGAACTGGAATTAAATAGAGAAAATTAAAAGGGGGATTATAATGTACACACTACAACAAGCAAACAACTATATTGAGGAAAATAGAACAAGTGTGATAGCTGACTATAGAAATGACTATCATGTAATGGCACCGATTGGATGGATTAATGATCCAAACGGATTTATATACTATAAAGGTGAATATCATTTATTTTATCAATATTATCCGTATAAAGCGGTATGGGGACCGATGCACTGGGGTCACGCAAAAAGTAAAGATTTAGTCACATGGGAAACAGTTCCGGTCGCACTAGCCCCTGATCAGCCCTATGATAAAGATGGTTGTTTTTCGGGAACAGCGATCGAAAAGGATGGCAAACTCTATTTGATGTACACGGGCCACATTGAAGGTGAGTCAGAAGAAGATTTAAGGCAAGTGCAATGTATCGCTGTGTCCTCTGATGGCATTCACTTTGAGAAAGTGAAACAAAATCCAGTTATAACGGAAGCGGATTTGCCGGAAAATGCAAAACCACAAGACTTTAGAGATCCGAAAGTAGTGAAAAAGGGCGATTTCTACTATTCTCTAATTGCTTCCAAGCAGGAAGAAGGTGGCGGACAAATTCTTTTGTATAAATCGAAGGATTTACTGGATTGGGAGTTTGTTTCTGTCATGTTAAAAGGGGATAAAGAGGAAGGTCCAATGTGGGAGTGCCCTGATCTATTCGAATTAGACGGTAAGGATGTTCTGCTGTTTTCCGTTGAAGGATTACCTAAAAAAGAAAATAATTTCCTCAATACCCACTCTGTTCTCGCTATGATAGGAGAAATGGATTGGCAAAAAGGAATTTTTCATAAAGAAACGGTGGAAGAGTTGGATTATGGTCTTGATTTCTATGCGCCACAAACGATTGAAGATGACAAAAATAGAAGAATCATGATTTCCTGGATGCAAATGTGGGGAAGAAACATTCCAACCGATACGGAACAACATGGTTGGGCAGGTTCGATGACATTACCAAGGGAACTTTTTATAAAAAACAATCACGTCTATCAGCGACCTGTTGCTGAAATCAAAAAATACTATACCAATAAACAAAGCTACAAGACGATTAAAGTATCTGATGAAACAAAAGCGCTTGAGGGATTATCAGCTGAAGTGAGTGCGATCGAAGTAGTAGTAGATGTAACAGCTGGGAAACGAATTGACCTAGAAGTTCGTTCCAATCAGGTGGAGAAAACACTAGTAAGCTATGATTGTGAAACAGGTTTGCTAGAATTAAATCGGATAAACAGTGGTATCGAGCTTGTAGGTAATGAAGAGGAACATGTATATAAACGCTCTGTTTATTGTGAACCCGAAAATCATAAAATCGAATTAGAGATTTTCCTTGACCGGTCCTCCATAGAAGTATTTGCAAATCAAGGAAAATACACATTAACGTCTACTATTTATCCAACCAAAAAGGCGGATCAAATATTAATCAGCGCTGAAGGTGACATAGAGATTGATCGTTTAGATAAATGGGATATCGAGGTTTAATCATGAAAAAGGTATATACAATTGGAGAGGCTTTAATCGATTTTATTCCTCATGAAGTAGACGTGCCGATGAGTGAGGTCGAAAGTTTTAAAAAAGTACCTGGAGGCGCACCTGCTAATGTTGCAGCTACCATTGCAAAATTGGGAGGCAAGAGTGCTTTTATTGGTCAAGTTGGTGAAGATATGTTTGGCTACTACTTAAAAAATGTATTAGCTGAGAATAGCGTAGATGTGACCCACATGCTACACACGAATAAAGCCAACACAGCATTAGCATTTGTTGCGTTAAAAAAGGGCGGCGAGCGAGAATTTGCTTTTTATCGGAAACCTAGTGCTGATATGCTTCTAGATAGAAAGTATATAGAAACGATTCCCTTTACGGATAATGATATTTTACATTTTTGCTCTGTCAGTTTGATTGAAAGCGAAGTGAAATATGCGCATATCGAAGCTATTAAAAAAGTAAAGGAAGAAGGCGGATTAGTAGTTTTTGATCCTAATGTAAGAAAAAATCTTTGGGAGGATCAAGTAGTATATGCGCAAACGATTCAAGAATTCATTCCATATGCGGACATTTTAAAAGTAAGTGATGATGAGCTAAGGTTTATTACAGGAGCAGATACAGAAGAAGAAGCAATTAATCACCTATTGTCTCAACCGATTCAGTTATTAATTCTAACAAAAGGTAAAGAGGGAGTGACGTTTTTTATAGGTGACAAGAAAATAAATGTGCCAGGATTTGATGTGCCATCCATTGATACAACAGGCGCAGGGGATTCTTTTATCGGAGCCTTTTTATATCAATTTTCATTAATGGATAAAAAGCTTATCGACTTAACACCAGATGAATTAGGTGCTATGGGGAGATTTGCTAATGCTGTAGCAGCAATGGTTACAACGAAGCATGGTGCGATTAGTGCTTTGCCAACGACGGAGGAAGTGGAAATTTTTATGACTGAAAGTAAGAGATAATAATAAGGCCAGGAACTATCTTAGACAAATGTCTTTTGTGGTTCCTGGTTTTTTATTGATGGCAAGCTGATTCTGATGAGTAGTTTATTTAAAAGGAATTAATTGACTATCGTGCTTTTCCTAATTGCTGAATTCACGGGTGTGACCTCCTAATACGCCAACTTATACGTTAACTCTTTAAGAATGCTCACCATTAAATTCCACTTGATCCAAGAAAAACAATGTTGGGAACTTGCTAAGGAAAAATATAAGAACAGGTAGATCCGTCAAAATTAAATGGATTTACCTGTTCGGTTTAATTAGTAATATTGATAGGCATCTCTTTAACATTTCCTAACTCAAAATCGTGATCATGCTTCAGATAGTTATTGAAAAATTCTAATTCAATACCAGTGATACGATGGAAAAATGAAGTTTCCACCATCCAATCTTTATCCATCATTTCACGTATGTCAACTAATCCTTTATTAACAACTAAATCAATAATAGATTTTATCTTTTGAGGCTTTTGGATCGCTAGAGATTCATCTAATGGTTCCCTCTCTAAATACCCTTTTCGATGAAGAGCTGCATAAAAGTTCCGATGTTTTTTTGCATCTAATACACCTAAATGAGCAGCTCGATAACCTAAAACCTGAAGAGAAACTTTCCATTTTTTCTTTAAATCTATATATGCATCAGGATTTGTAGGGTAAGCAATAGTTTGCATATCCTCTAAAAACGTCTCTTCAGGTAATAAAAAGGCACCAGCAAAGAGGTTGGCTTCATTCTCTATAGCCTTGTGCTCTTTTCGATTCAGGTTTGTAAATTCCACTTTATAATGGAGTAATAAATGAGCGAGTTCATGTGCAATATCAAAGTTTCTGCGCACTGCTGAACATTTCATGTTACCTAATATAATAAAAGGTCGATCTTGTTTTGTCCATAAACTATAGGCATCTATTTCTTCACCAATAGCCTTTTCAAAAATAAACACACCACTTTTTTCTATTAAAAACATTAAATCTTCATTTGAGTCAGTTTGAAAGCTCAGTTTTTGTCGCGCGAGCTTAGCAACAATGTTAATTTGCTTGTTTCTTTCGTCTGTTGAGGAGTTCAGGTAATTAACTACTTCGTCTCTTAATTGAATAATTTTTAGTGTGGGAAGATTTAATTGAGCTGTTGTATAGTTAACAAAACTATCTAAATATTCAACGTGTTTCGCTTCAGTTTGTGTTTTTGAGATAACATTGATTACTTTTGAACGATATGCAATATTCATAAAAGGAATATTTTCCGATGTGAAATAACGATTTAGAACATCCTTATTGTAAAAGTATTTACTTTTCACATGAAAGATTGATTTTAAATCATTCACAATTTGCATTTTAGGAGTTGTGTAATTATTTTCATATTGCCAAATCGCTTGTTCCGTTAGATTTAACTTTTCAGAGAGCTGCTTACGTGAATATCCATGCATGATACGAAGATTAGTTAAATTTTCACCAATAAACATAACGCGCCCCCTTATCTAAATTTTACTCTAATTGCTTTCTTCATCCTCATCCTCGAGAATGCCGATATCAAAAGCTGCAGGATCTATTATACCACTGTCTTGTTCTGGTGCAATAATTTCCCGTTCTTCATCTGTTAACTCTGAACCAGAAATATATTCGGAAAGATCTTCAATTCTATATGCTATATTGTTCTCTGGGTTAGGTAAAAAATGCATAATCTCAGAAATTTGACGTGCATCATCAATTTTGTAGGTAAGAATGTGAAATTCGCTATAAGTATCTTGAAATTGTTCCAATTCATCTTTTATCTGCTTTTCAGGCACAAAAAGGGAGAGTTGTTCGCCTTGTCGACCAGAATTTGAAAATTGCAATGGATTATCACATGTAAATTCGAGATCTTGATTTATCTTAGACAGTTCATGTAAGTATGTTCGATCTCGGCCTTTACTTTTCTTTTTATTTGGTAATAATGCTTGAGAGAAACAATCTTCATTGAAATAGGCTGCATTCTTGATAAGAAAAAGTTTCTTCGTATCTCCATGAATGAATTGTAAGTAATCCCAAGTTAGTCCGGCTTTGGCTGTTTTATAAGTTAAATTAAGTGTAGGGCTCATTTCTGCAATTTTACTCTCTATGAAGTTTCCTTTAGTCCATGCGAAGGCAGAGCTAATAGTCATCTTTTCATAGCGGTCTTTCCGGTGTTCAACATAATCACGGTATCCATCCACAATAGCATTTACAATCGTTTCACTAACTTTAGGCTCAAATTTATATTGTTCCATATCTACCACCCCTTTTAACTTCTTGGTATTATTATACATTAAATAGCATGTAAGATATATGATTTTTTTTAATATTTTTAAAGTTTTAATGATAAAGTCATTTACCATTAAAGTTTTATCAAAGAAGCAGAATGGTTACCAGAACACACATTCCGTTTGTTTGGGCTTGCTAGTTTAGGAGTGATTACACAGATATTATTCAATGGAGAAATGCAAGGAGAAAATGTTTTGGCCAATAATGGAAGTGTCTGTGCGACTACAGAATTCACTTGCTTAATATCCGTGTTTAGTTCGAGAAGGAGACACGGGTAATGCTGTTCAGCAAATCCAACAAAAACTAAAAGACCGCGGTTATTCTTTAGGAACAGTTGACGGTATATTTGGCCCTATGACCAGTCGTGCAGTGGAAGCATATCAACATGATATGGGGCTAGATGTAGACGGTATCGTAGGGAGTATGACATGGAATTCCTTATTTTCCACTTCTCATCCTGGAAATAGTGGAGGATCTGGGGGAGGCTCGGCCCCTGCGGGTAAATTAAAGAAAATAATTATTGACGCTGGACATGGTGGGCACGATCCAGGTGCAGTAGGACATGGTCTCAGAGAAAAAGATTTAGTTCTACAAATTTCAAAACGTCAACAAGAATTGCTGTTTGAAGAAGGTTATATCGTTGGAGTAACTCGAGCTGAGGATAATTTTATATCCTTATCAGATAGAACAAGAGCAGCAAATAATTGGGGAGCAGAGTTATATATATCCAACCATATTAATGCTGGTGGAGGAAGAGGCGCAGAAGTGTTTCATAGTATATATGGAGGACCTAGTAAGACACTAGCAGAAGAAATTATGAAAAACCTATCCAATATTTTTGTAAGTAGAGGGACCAAATCGAGACAGGGTGAAAATGGAGATTATTATCATGTTATTCGAGAAGCAAACATGCCATCGGTATTAATTGAACATGGTTTTATTGATAACTCTATAGATGCGAATATTTTAAAAGACCAAGATAAAATTGAAGAAATGGCAAGGGCGACAGTAGATGCAATTAAAGCCATTTTTCCACCTGAGAATGAAGAAGTTAAAATTAAACCTAGTTCTTTTATCTCTAGAGCTTTTAATGTTGTAGATGAGCTATCTGAGTCTAATCCTATCTTGCCAGGAATCGAATCGCCTTTTGAAGTTGGTGGGGTAAAGTTTAAATACCAGGCTCACTTAGAGAAAGAGGGAAGTGTCAATTGGAATTTAAAATCATTTCAAGGCTTTACTCCAGAGGATTTATTTGACTCATTTGCAGCAAAAGGATTAGACAAAATGATGGAATTTTATACGTCTGCTGCAGATAAAGATGAAGTTGCTGCGATGTCGGACACATTCCTAAAATTAACAGATAATATCGAGGAAATACGTGTTTCAGTATTAGAAATCAGTCCGAAATTAAGTGGTTTTGTAATTAAACCTTTTGAAATGGAGTTTTTAACAGACACAGGACATGGAGAGTGGAAGATAAGGGAAATAATCACCTTAGAACATGAAATGCATATTACCAAAGAAACTCTAGATGCTCTTGAAAATGCTGCATTTACTTTCGTGGCTGTAATAGTTATTGCTGCGTTATGTTACGCTGTTCTTGTCTTTGGAGCAGCATTGTTAGGTGCTTTAGGATTTGCAGCAGCGTTTATAATAGGTTATACATTGGGGAGAGAGGTTATTTCTCCAGTAACATCTTAGTCAAGGGTTAATACTGATATTAATAAGTGCACCACATCTTAATGATGTAGTGCACTTTTCTTATTCGTTCCAAAAGTGTGAGAATTTTTATAGCAATTATTATAAAGAGTGGATATTGAAATTTTATTTTTTAAGATTTATTTTATTAGAATTTTCAGAAATGAGTTTTTTGAAAGAACTAATATCGTCGTTCGACTCGAAATATCTTTTGGGTAATAGGATCGCTTTCATATTTGATATATACAGGCAAAACATATCGTTATGTTCATATCCTTTTATAATGTTTTCCCATTCAATATAAACATGGGATCTTCCTGATTGATAGTTTATTCCCTGACTATTAATTGTATATCTTATTTCTTTTGTTGCAAGGTGATCGCTATAGAACTCTCTATAGGATCGTTTTTGTATAGTTTTGTATAACAGAATAGTAAATAGCCCTGAGGCAAAAAGAGAGATACTTATATAAAAAACCAAAGGTAAGTTTTGTATTTGCTTTACGAGCAAGCAGAAGCATATTTCTAACAAAAATGTAATGAAAAAGAAGCCAATCAATAATCTCCTTTGATGGTACATATTGTGTTTTTTAAACTCGTTATAAGTTATCGTTCCTATAGCTGTTATGTCCTTAGTTTGATTCAAATAATAACCTCCCAGGGATTTAATATGATATTTTCTGTACCTTCTTTTGTGTATTTTTAAAGTCTCAACATTTTAGATAGCTTGAAAGGTTGTATCCAAGCTTTGTTTTTACACAGGCAGAGCATGTGGTTTGAAGACGTAATAAAAAAATATAGTCAAGGAGGTAACACCCATTCGACTATAGTACAACTCAGTGTATTAGGCAAAAATTTTGAAATTTATGTCTGGGTCTATTTATAATCACATATCATGTTGACTAATCATTCTCAAGGACCCGCACCAGGTTCAAGGGCGCTTACAAATTTGCTGATATTATTCATTCCGTTTTCGTAAAATAAAATAGCTTCTTCTCGCTCATCATTAAGTAAGTGTTTAGCTTTTTCAAAATAACCTATGGTTGAAGTCATCCAATTCATAATTGGTTCATATGGATGGTTGTAATTTTTTAATCTATTTAATACATCTAGTTTATGATTAATGTCATTTGGATAATCAATTCCAAAAGGCTCTTTTGTCCCTATCGGTTTATCTTTTAATTCTTCAATATCTCCTTTTATTGCAGCTAAGGTTTGATCACTAGTTGGATTGATTGACTCTCCTTCCTTGTCAACTGGCCAATGGGCTATAGACTTTGTATCTTGTACAATTGAAATACCATTATTGTAGTAAATGACACCATACTCCTCATCTATATAATCTACTTCTTCTCCTTCCATTGGTGGCTCATAATTTTGATAAATCTCTACGATTTCTTGGTATTGTTCTTCTTTGAAATCAACTATCGTCTCTTGCTCTTCATACTCATTAACTACCTCCTCATTTCCTTCTCTCGCATTGCTATCTGTATCTGATGCATTATTCATCTCTTGATCAGTTAGGGATAGGATAATGATCGTAAATAATAACAAGGTAGTGATACCGGCAATACCTGTAGTAATTTTCTTCCTCAATATTTGTTTGGGCTTATTATTTTCGTTTTTTCCTGCAATGTTCATTAGATGATCATGCATTAGCTTTTGGTTTTTATTATTAATACTCGGAGTGGGAAGTGACTTTATTTCATCAATTAATTCTTTAAAACGCTCGTTCTCTTGCATCATGCAGCTCCTCCCTTTTTTTCGCTAATTTCTTTAATGCGCGATGGTAAGTGATACGCACTTTGTTTTCACTACAGTTTAAAATACCAGCTGTTTCTGAAACAGATATTTCCTTAATAGCACGAAGAATAATTACCTCTCTGTAATTAGTTTTTAAGGAGAGTATCACTTGGTATAGATGCAGCTTATTTTCTTCTAAGTAGAGAATTTCCTCGGGTGTTTTCTCGTCTCTAGGTTCATGATTTGTTATAGCTATTTTATTCTTAATAAGTTCTCTCTTTCTTTTTCTTATTTCATCTATTCCAACGTTTCTGGCAATAGAAAGAAGCCATGTTTTTGGACTTGAATCTTCTCTATAGCTATTTAGTCCTTTAATTGCTCGTATAAATACTTCTTGAACTAAATCTTCTATGTCACCAGAACCAACATAATAAAGTAACTCAACTTTCGCACACTGAAATAGGCAGGTAAGCCCTGATATAGCTGGGTAAGCCTGCAATCCATTGTTGGACTTGACTTTTGATTAATTTTTGTACCTTTTTGTTGCTCATTTTCAAGGCATCTTCAAGAAGCTCGATCAACTGCTGAAGTGCCACAGCCCAATCGAGATCACTAACTTCATCACATAATTCATAAAACATGCCGCCAAGTGTTCGCTCGTCTGTGCTACATCGGTTTTGCCACGAGAGAACAATATATCGTGTGAATACGATGGTCGTATGACTAATTAAGCCGTCATACGAACGACTTTGGAACTCTTTTTGAAGTTTTAAGAGAGATTTTGTTGTTTTGAAAAAAACTTCAATGTCCCATCGCATCCCATAAATACGAATGATTTCTTGATCACTAAGTGTACAATCGGTGCTTAGAATAGCTAACCATTCACTCTTTTTATTTCGATTACGAACAAAGACAACTTTAATAGGAACGCCATTCGCTTGTGTGGTATGAATCGAACGAAGAATGCCTTTCTTTCCATCTGTTGGTTTCGCAAAACGATATAGTTCCTTTAAGCTTACACGTTGGCCATTCACAAGGTAACGCTGTTTCAAGTTCTTTACCATGCCAATGACATCGAGTCCTTGCTCTTTTATCTCCTTAACGAGAGGCTGATACGTGAACCAAGAGTCCATCAGCACATAGGAAGCATCGATACCGGCATTCATCGCGCGTTCCACCATACCTGGTATTTGCTCAGGTGCGGTTTGTAATGCTTCTACTCTGCGTTTATAACCGGAACTACGTTTATCAACTTTTGATGATATGCCATTAATTTGGCTTTTCTTCGAGCTTAATAAAGAAAAGTCCACTGGAATGAATGTGGCACCATCTGACCAACCAAGCGTAAGCATACGAAACCCTTTATAAAAGCGCATTTTTTGGGATGCATGGTCAAAACAGCGAGCTAATAATTCAACCGATTTACTGCGGTTACGATCATACGAAGAATCATCTACAATCAATACTTTGGGGCGATCATGACGCGTTAAGTTGGTTACTTTTCCAATGGTATGAGCGCTTAGAAATAATAAAAACCTTCTCCAAGCAAAGGTAGATTTGTTTAAAAAGCGATAGACGGCATTCTTCTCTGGACAATCATTCGCTTTGTTACTTTGAAGTACTTGATACCAGTTCTTATTTTCAAAGATCAAACAAAAAATCAATTGAAAAAGATAGGCACAAGTAAAGCCGACAGACTTTGTAATACCAGCTTTTCTAAGATGCTTATACACGTTTAATTCTTTAAAGATGGAAGAAAGTTCATTTGGTAGTTGATTATTTTGGTCATTATTCGCTATCATATAGGAGACACCTCTTCTGTATTGGTAGTGTTTTCTAGTCAATTACACTATACCAAAAGTTGAGGTGTTTTTTTATACCTATTTCGATTGTCAATGACCATATTTAAACAGTGACATGCTTTACAGCTAGTTATATTTAATGCTTTTTTCTAGCTGCGAAAGTTGAGAAAGTAAGAAATGATAAATATCTTTGTTATAATTATAAAACCAATGGGACATCTTACTACGCGTCCTCATATTCTCTTTCCTCCCTTATTAATTAGTCGATTTTCAACTTAAATATATTTCACTTTTAATTCAATTTTTTATAACAGATACAGATGCTTACTTGGAAAGAATGGTAATTTATTATAATTGTCACGTTTGGGAAAAATAAATTACGTTATATAATAGTGAGGTGGTGCTATAATTAAGGTATTAGGAGGTGTGTGACATGAATAAGTTATATTCAGTCATTTTAGATCTATATGGATACGATGAGCCTGTATTTACGAAGGATCTAAAAAAGCGTGTAAACATGTCGGATGAATCCATACGTCAAAACATAAAGAGACTGTCTGATAATGGATATATAATTAAAGTGAAAAATGGCATATATTACATCCCAAAAGCTAACAGTGTGCT
This sequence comes from Gracilibacillus massiliensis, assembly GCF_001458115.1. Lineage (GTDB taxonomy): Bacteria > Bacillota > Bacilli > Bacillales > Amphibacillaceae > Gracilibacillus > Gracilibacillus massiliensis. The sequence goes on along the minus strand of NZ_CZRP01000013.1, from coordinate 1,420,712 downwards.
AAACAAACAACGGGTAAACATAGATAAATTAATAGGAAGAAAATATATTAAACCGATTGATAAAAAGGTCATTGGATATATTACGGGAACGAACTTTGCAAATCAACTTGGCTTAACAACACAAACAGCATGTATACTAACCATTGTAACGAATGAAGCAGGTAGACTTGAACGTGAGGTAACAATTGGAAATAGAGTTGTTAAATTAAAGAAGCCAAGAGTTAAAGTGAATGATCAGAATTATAAGCTGTTACAAGTATTGGACCTATTAAATGATTACGATCGAGTAAGTGAAATCCCATTAGAAAAAGGGTCAAGGTTGATAAAAAAGTATTTACAAAATTCCGATATCACCATCAGTGAATTAAATCAGTATCTAAAAAAATATCCTAGAAAAACATTGGAAAATGTAATAGAAATGGAGCGTTACAACGAACTTGCACGAAAATAAGAAGGTATTCGGGGAAGTCGTTGAAGCAGCAGCTGATGAGTTTATGTTTCACTATTATTGTCAGGTGCCTGGTACCTAACGATAATGTGACCTCTATAGCGACGCCCAACGATTAATTAAAAAACTATATAATGTCCCCAACCTCACCTTTATAAACTTCCTTCACATGCCAATAAATAAATTCCTCTTTTGGAAAATAGCTCTGTTGTAATGGCTTGTGCAGGGCTTGCTTATCATACCGCTTCACATAATCATAAAAAGTCCCATTTCCAACTGCTTGATCTGACACATGTATTTGATGATCATGCGAAATAGCAAATACACCTCTGTCGAATAATTTATGATGCAAAGCGCATAACGCTAATCCATTTTCTTCTCGATCAGGACCGCCAATGTTGTGCCACTTGATATGAGCCGCCTCAAGACCAATCACTTGTTGATTAAGTTTTACTTGAAATCCGCATATCGCACATTGATGCTGATAGGCGCTTAGAACTCTTTCCCTAAATTCAGGATCTCTTTTTCTTCTTCGATAATACGTTAATTGTAAACTGACTGCTTGTAAAATCTCATTATGTAATGTTTCAGGGAAATGTAACTCTAATAATAGATTAGCAACTTGATCAATCAGAGCACCATCTGTTTCTAGAAGTTGATACACTTCTGGTGTAAACCCTCCTGATACATGATAGTCAATCAACGCCTTATTAAAAGAACTACTCATCAGAATCGGTTTATCCAATTCCCAAATGCCATCGCGCTCTAATCGAACAAAAGGCTGTTCAGGGTGATATGATTTCCGTTTCGGACCATATTCGATTAGTAATTCCACTAATTTCGGTCTAGCATTTGCATATAAGAAACGCTGCTGACGAGTTAACTGCCATTGACCTAATGCATATAAAATCAGCAATGGTTTATGTGGTGCTCGTTGATCTCCTTTTTTCCAAACTGCCAAATGTGATATGCGCTCTAATAATTCAGCTTTATTCACAGGTGAGACCTCCTATTACTCCTACTTAGAACTTTCACTATCCCAAAGCTCCCATTATCAAATTCAACCTGATCTAAACACAATATTCCTTGAACCGTTACATCACTATTCAATAAGTACCTTCCTTTTCGATCCTTCACCAAATAAAGATACTCCACCAGTTCTTCTAATCCTGTAGTTGCATACTCAACCCTTGACGTATTCTTTACTTCACCAATGGTCAGCTTCGTTAATTTATTGGTAGTTTGATCATACGATTCGATAAGGAAATCTGGTCTTCCTCGCCATAAATGACTAGTAACATTACGTCCAAATATGCTTTGTGCTAAATCTTTGGTTGCTTCTAAAGATTGAACTTTTTGCTTTAGATAGGCATGCCCACTACCTTCAATTTCACTGGTTGGAATATGAAAAATAACAGAATCAGAGCCACTTGAATCGTGGTACAGGTGATGGATATGAGAATCATCCTCCCATGTTGCTACTTTATTCTGTCCACCGTCCATTAGATGTAATTGACTCTTTTCCGTATTTTGCTTCATGATCTGAATAATCCAATATAGTTCAAATAAGACATCTTGATTTTCTGGAGCAATAAAGGTTTCACGGAGTAAAATTTTTAAATCCTCTTCGTTGTACTGACCTTTTATTATTTTGCGATAGGATACTAATAATTGGGCCGCTTCACGATATAATCGATTTCTGTGACTCTGTGTTTTTTGAACGGTGCGGTCACTGACATGTGCTGAATGGACTCGCTGTAAATATATATTCTGCTTAAATGCGTATTCTATATTAGATTTTAACTCTTGCCATTCTGAGAACCATGCAGCCTTTTCAAATCCCTTCAGATAGGAATCATGAAAAAGAAGTCTGTAAAGTATCCCTAGTAATTCCTTTAATACTAGATTTTCTGGTGTGTCATATGATCGAACATTTTCATTCGTCGAAAATATTGTCCGATCTTTATGATTTCTAGCCAAACGACGCTTCGTGGTTTCTGCCCAATCAATTTCTCCTCGTACTTCCCCGATGTTTGTTTCTGTACGTGTAGCTGTTGTGGTTTTAAAACGCTTGAGTAAAAAAGGTAATCTTTGAACAAAAGTCTTTGTTTCCTTTAATAACAGAAAACGTATCGTTAATAATTGCTGCAGATTAGAGATGTTCACATTCGTTTTGGATAAAAAGGAGTTAATTCTTACATTTCCTGATTTCAAATAACCATGTAGAAACCCAGAAATCTCCTCTAAAATGGCCTCTTCTTTTTCACTCATTCCAGTCCACCAGCTTCAAAAAAGTCATTCACAAAGTCAGTGAGATATTCTTTATCAATGATGGCGTCTGTTTGTTCATCAAGTTTGGTGATAAATTCATTCATTTTGTATATAGGTAACCCTTCAAACTGTGGCAACACATATAAGATAATCGCTGACGTAAAATCATCATTGAACTGTGTATGCTTCGCAATGTCTGAAACGATAGCCGGTCCAATTTTTCGATAGTTATTAATTAATTTCCATATACTCGTTAAGGTATCAACATTTGGATAGGTATCCATGTTCCAAGCATCTAAATACTGTTGAACTAAATTCGGCGTAATATTTTTCGGTAGGGTAACGGGAATAAAAGCGAAACGACGCATAAAAGCATAACTCATTTCATATAAAGACGCTTTATCAACCGTATTCATCGTTGCGATAATCCGCCAGTCATTAGGAATGACATAAGTATAATCATTTGTTTCGAAATCGTTTTCCTTACCCTGTGGTTTCATCACGATAGAATCACCACTTTCTGACTCAAAGGGAAGTGTTATTTCATCCCCTGTTAAAACAGAAAATAAAGAACCAAACGCTTTATCGATATCGGCTCGATTAATCTCATCAATAATCAACCATTTATTTGTGGGCTGATTGGTAGTTGTATCCTTGACACACTTTAAGAAGATTCCTTCATTAAAATGTAAGTTTCCGTCTTTGTCTGGCATATATCCACCAATCGTTTCATAGGTTGACCAATTAGACGATGCCGTTACCATCGATGATTGAACCTGATACATGTCGCAAATTTTGCTCGCTAGCTTCGACTTCCCTGTGCCTGGAGGACCTGTTAGAATGATATGTTTTCCATTCTGAATGGAAGTCATTACTTGATTAAGTAGAAGGTCCACATTTTCAAATACTAATCCTTCTAGTTCCTTTTCAATAGACCCTATATTCAAAGGATCATCAATTTCCTGCTTCTTCATATCATTGCCCTTATTTTTGGTTGGGTCTGGTTTAGTTTTTTCCTCTTGCCAAACCTCCGCAATTTCAGGTGTTTTATAAAAATTGATTTGATCATCAGGAGATTGCTCTTGAAGTGTTTCTCTGATCATTAGAAGCTGTTCATCGGTATCTTCAACGGAAGAATCTGTTATATATGAAGAAAATGCTTTTACAATTTTCCCTTTATGTCCCCAACTAGCAATCGATTCAAAGTATTCAGGTAGCAACAAGTGCAAAAATATATGTAGTGTTTGTACGCGCTTACCAAGTCTTTGCCGGATATCATCTGCATGTCGTTTCAATTGTTTTGGATCATGTAAAATTTCTTTTCGAATATCTAATGAGAGTCCTTTTAGCTTTTCTACAGCTAAAAATAGAAAGGATATTTCGAAATATTTGCTAGTATTATAGAAAGTCCCAGTAGCCCCAAGTCCGTCTTTTAATGCCTCAAACACTTCTAAAGAAGGATCAAGTTTTATTCTTCCCCATGAAGCGATCATTTCCAGTTTTTCCATCTTCGTTTTATAACTCACTGATCCTCTATAAGGAAACAAATAATAGATAAACATTATTTCGATCGCAAATTTATACACGCTTTCGGACTCATTTTCTAGCTGTTTTTTTAACTTGTCATCGAAACTGTTACCTGAAGCGTCTGGGTTTTCTATAAAGATAACTCGAAAGCGGTTCATGTTTTGCTCTGTCCAAATGTGTTCTCCGTCCCAAATGATCGACTTATTATTTAATAGACACTCATTCTTCCACTTTTCTGCTATGTTATAGATTATTTTTCTGTCGTCTGTATGCTTTTCGAAATATATAGCCAATTTTTTCACCCTTTTTGTCTGAATATAAGTTTGTGATATTCATAATTGTACCATTAATAAAGGGCGTATTCTTTACTCAGATATCTGTATGGTTTGAATTTTCACTATACCAAAAGCTGAGGTGTTTTTTATATCTATTTCAATTTTTATTAACCATATTTAAATAGTGGCAGAATTTACAGCTTATTATCTTGAACGCTTTTCTCTATTTGCGAAAGTTGAGTAAATAATAAAATAAAATCGAAAAATATTTGTAAGAGTCCTTCTCACTAGCATTGTTAAAATTATATAGATGTGTATCAATAAAAGATCTCTTAGAAAAAAAGGAAAAATAGTATTTTTGTCGAATTTATATTATATAAGGCTCTTATTCAAATATTATTTATGTGCTTCAATTCAAATAGCTATCAAATTATTTTAAAGAAAGCTTTAATTGATGGTTAAGTGAATTTATTGTCTGAACTAGTGTTTAATGGATAGGTGATGTTAATGAGCAAATTAGATGAAGCGAAACAAAATATTAACTATAATAAACTTACCGATGAAGAATTAATAGATTTGATTCATAATGGTGAAAGTACGGCGCTTGATTACCTGATTTATAAATACCAGCCGTTTGTGAATGCAAAAATTAGGTCTTACTATATGATTGGAGCTGAGCGGGAGGATCTTTTACAAGAAGGAATGATCGGTTTATTTAAAGCTATAAAAAATTTCAATAAAGATAAAACAACCATTTTCAAGTCATTTGCTGAACTCTGTATAAAAAGACATATTATAACCGTTATAAAAACAACTACTAGACAAAAACATACTCCTTTAAATTCATATATATCTTTAGATAAATCAATATATACAGAAGATTCGAATACTACACTTATGGATATTATAATAAATTCGAAAGTATTAGATCCAGAAGAAGCGTGTATTAACAAGGAAGCTTCACTTGATTTGCTTGTTAAGATATCTGGGTTGTTCAGCCCTCTTGAGCGACAAGTTCTTCCTTTATACTTAGAAGGTAACTCTTATCAAGAAATTTCTTCAAAATTAGGTCGATCTATTAAAGCTGTTGATAATTCAATAACTCGTATAAAAAGGAAACTAGAAAGGTATACCGAAGTTATGAAAACACATTTAATTGAAAAATAGTGATTTAAATTTAACCACTTTTATCTTCGTTCTCTTTTCGCTATAATCTGTTTCTATACAGTTCAATTCTATCCTCCAACAAGTAATTCTAAATAAATCATTATAAATATATTAAAAGCACTCGTCTTTTCTGTGTCAGAGTGCCTTTTTGTGCGAACTTATATTCTAATCACCCAATGTTTTTATTGAAAAATTAGTATTATATCAATATAATTTAAAGGTAAGTTAATTAGAATAGTTAAGCAAGACGCAAAAAACAAAGGAAGTAAATGTAAAAAAATAATGTAAGAAAGTTGAAGATAAAATGACACATAAAATAAAAGAGAAACACCATAATTCCAATTTTAGAGAAAATAAGATAGGAAATGTTGATTTAGGAATGGAGAAATTACTCGACGTTTTAGATATAAACAATAATAATAGGTTTACTGTATTAGATCTATTTTCTGGTGCTGGAGGATTATCAAAAGGATTTCTCGATGCGGGGTATGATGTATTACTGGGTGTGGATTTTGATGACAAGGCTTTAGAATCCTTTGAGAAAAATCATGGCAATGCAAAAGCTATGAAATTAGATTTGTTTAATCATGATAATATAAAGTATATTGAACGTTTTGTTAAAGAAGAAAATGTATCGATAGATGTATTGGTAGGTGGTCCACCTTGCCAAGGTTTCTCTCTTGCTGGACCACGAGATGTGGATGATGAAAGAAATACGCTGTATACAGCGATGGTAAAAGTTGCCGATAAATTAAAACCTAAGGCCGTTATATTAGAAAATGTTCCTGGGCTTTTAAAACTTTATAATGGTAAGGCAGCAAAGCGAATAATTGAAGATTTTAGTAATATAGGTTATAAAATTAAACCTCAGATTTTATATGCGCCGGAATATGGAGTTCCTCAGATCAGGAAACGTGTATTCTTTATTGGGTTATTAGATTCTGAGGAGTTTTTTGAGTTTCCAAAACCAATTTACTCTAAGCAAGATTTTATTACATGTGAACAAGCTATCTCTGATTTGCCAGCTTTAGAGGGTATATACGGTGATGAAATACAAGAATACCCCATAAAACCGCAAACACCGTATCAAGAACTGATGAGATTACAGTCATCTAATATTCTTAACCATATTGGTACAATTCATAGTGATAAAACAGTTAAACTAATTTCTATGGTTCCTGAAGGAAAAAATTATAAATCATTACCAGAAAAATATAGGTCTCAATTTAAGTATAACGAAGCGTTAACTCGGTACCATAGTAAAAAGCCTTCACTGACAATAAATACAGGACATAGATCTCATTTTCATTATAAGTACAATCGGATACCAACAGTTCGAGAGAGTGCCAGGTTGCAGAGTTTTCCTGATGATTTTATATTTTTTGGAACTAAAACCCAACAATATAAGCAAGTTGGTAATGCTGTACCTCCGATTCTAGGTTATCACATTGCCAAGAAATTAAAGAAATACTTAGAAAAGGTGAGGGAAAATGGGGAAATTCAATATAATTGATTTGTTCGCTGGATGTGGTGGATTGATGGAAGGATTTTTGCAAACTGGTAAATATAATGATGTTGCATCTGTTGAATGGTTAAAACCACAAGTAAATACTTTAATTAATCGACTAGAGACCAAATGGGGAGTAGAGGATGCAAAAGACAGAGTTTTACATTTTGACTTACAACGTGACGTAGAATTATTTAAAGGTTGGTATAATGACGATAAATATGGGAGTAGTAAGGGTCTTGATCATTTTGTGGAATTGGCTGGAAAGGTCGATATAATAATTGGAGGACCACCATGTCAGGCGTATTCAGTTGCTGGTAGAATCCGAGATGAACACAATATGAAAAACGATTATCGAAATTACTTGTTTGAGTGTTACTTAAAAGTAGTAGAGCGTTATCAACCTACGTTATTTGTATTTGAAAATGTTCCAGGTATGTTGAGCTCCATGCCTGATGGAACACCTATTACAAAATTAATAAAAGAAGGGTTTAACAGTATTGGTTATGAAATTGTAGATAACATTAATAAACATGCACTTATTAATGTTAGTGATTATGGCGTTCCACAAAATAGAAAAAGAGTTATTTTAGTTGGTATAAATAAAAAATGCAATATTAATATTCAGAAAATCTTAAAATATTTTTATGAAGTAATTTTACCTGAGAAACAATCAAAAAGAAAAGTAACTCTAGAAGAAGCAATAGGAGATCTACCACCCTGTAACCCAATAATAAATGAAGATGCAAAGCTACAAAAGAGAATTTCTCATCAAACACCAGTATGCGATATTTCATGGCATAAACCACGTTATCATAATGCCCGAGATATGAAAATATTTCACATGCTGGCAGAAGATTTACAGTCAGGGAAATGTGAGTTTACTGATAGTAAAAAACTAAGCGAACTTTACGAAAAGGAAATAGGTTCTAAGTCTCCAATTCACCGATATCATGTTCTCAGACCAGATAAACCAAGCACAACTATTATTGCCCATCTTTATAAAGATGGATTGCGGTATATTCACTATGATCCAACACAAGCTAGGAGTATTACAGTTCGGGAGGCAGCGAGAGTTCAATCATTTGATGATGATTTTAACTTTATAGGATCGCAAGGTCATGCCTATCAAATGATTGGAAATGCTGTTCCACCTTTGTTTGCTAAGAAGCTGGCTGAAGCTATTGATGAATTAATGGATATAGTTAATAAGGGTGCCAGGATCGTAAAAGAAGGATAATGTATAAAGAGTCGGATTTTTCATTGTGCAATCTCAAAAATTATGGTCTATCCGTGTAATATTCAACTTTTACTTAATACTACGCATAATAATTATAAAGATAAAATCTAAGTACTTATGGAAGGTGTAATTTTATGTATCGCTATTTATTTACAAATGATCTCCGTATATCGGGATTAACTGAAAAGATGAAGGAAACTGCCAAATTATTTCTTGATGATGATGTGCCTAAGGCAGATGAAAATAAATCAGCAAATAATAATGCGAATACTCTGGGTTTTTTTTTCAATTTAAATAATTGTGGTGCTTGTACACAAGAAGCTGCAGAAGGTAATGTAAGAAAAGTAGTTTTAAATTTCATAAGGAAATTTCAGTATCCAAATCCTAGAACTAAAGAAAGCTATTACAAGAGTGTCGAGGATGGGGTTAAAATTGCACCTCTAAGAAGTATCTTGAAGCTACTCTTTGTGGCAAGAATGACTGATGGAATTGAAGGGTTTTTAACAAAAAAAGAAATATTAGAGTTTATTTTCTTTAACGATAGTGTAGCTAAATGTGACAACGTAAACTACAATAAAATCTATTCTCAGATTATTAAATTTAGAGATACTAATGGTAAAGAAATTCCGTCTTCGATCGCACCTATAGAAAAACGTGAATGGAAGCAACAAGATAGACAGGTGAAAGAAATGCTTAGGGTCCTTTCTTGGTCTGGTTTTGTAGAGGAAAAAAATAGAGATGAGCTTACTTTGAAAACAAATCAAGATTCTAATGAAAGTGAAAAAGCAGAATTGATGGATATTATAATGGAAGAGGTTTTTTTTGAATGGACGGGAGACAATTTCGATCAATGTAAGGAACTGTATTCTAATTTCATGGATGAAGGAGTTAGCGAGAAGAGGATACCTGATTATAAATCCATCACTACTATCAATGAAAATAATAAAAATAAAAGGAATGAAAATTTACAAACTATTTATTATGGACCACCTGGAACCGGTAAGAGTTATAAGGCGACAGAAACTATTAGAGAAAGTTATTCAACTTATGGTGGTTTTAATGATGATTCCCCATTTGTTTTTAGAACTACTATTTACCCAGATTATTCTTACAATGACTTTATCGGGAATATAATGCCTAAAATTGATAAAGAGAAAGATAACTCAATTACCTATGAATTTATGCCGGGAATATTTACTTTAGCATTATCAACTGCTTTCAATAACCTGGATAAAGATATTTATTTAGTTATAGAGGAGATGTCGAGAGGAAACATAGCAGCTATTTTTGGTGATATATTCCAATTGCTTGATAGAGATTCATATGGGAAGAGTGAATATATGATAAAAAATGAGCTTATCGGCAAATTATTAACTGAAGAAAAGGTTAATGTTGTTAAAAATAATAATATTTATTTACCGGAAAATTTTCATATAGTGGGTACAGTAAATACAAGTGATCAAAACGTATTTGTAATGGATACTGCATTTAAGAGAAGATTCGAATTTGAGTATGTTGATCTTGAACCACGAACAGATTCAAATAGTAACAATTTAAACAATTATAACTTTAAGCTTGGGGAATATGAAGTGAATTGGATAGACTTTTATCAGGAATTAAATAAATTTATTGTTAAAGAATTAGAGCTTCCAGAAGATAAACAAATAGGACAATTCTTTCTAAAATTTGATAGATCGGACGAAAATGCAAATTTTAGACAAATACTTAATAAACTTTTGCAATACTTGTGGCATGATGTACAATCAGTAAGCATAGCAGATGAAAAATTGTTTAAAAGTGAACTTAACTCTTTTGCGGAAGCATACAAAGCATTGAAAAATAGGGAAAACATATTCAATGAGATACTTATGAAGCCTTTTTTAGATCAGGAAAAAAAACCTAAAACAATGTACAATTTAAATGGTGATGAGTAAATGAACTCTGATTTTATGGTATTAAGAGATGGTGGAGTTATCGATTCAGAAATAGTGAAAAAATATCAATTAGAGAACTTTTGTACTGATCGAAATGGTGAGTGGACAGTATCTTTTGTTGGTTTTATTTTATTGAATAAAATAAATATCGCCGCTTTTCCAAAACATTATTATGAACATCAAAATGAGATTAGTAAAGATGATTTTAGATTATTATCAAAAGTCTTAAGATTAAAGACGAAATTATATGGAGTGAACGAGCAAGTAAATCATAGCACTAACTTTCCTCTGAAATCATATTTAGGTATTTGTGATTATTATATCAAATATGGAATTTATAACAAAAATGAGACTTACAAAGCCAGAGGTTATTCTGGTAAGGTCAATTGGACTGAAACAATAAAAAAAAGTAATAAGGTTATTTCTGCAAAAAATTTGGTGTTTTTACCTTTTTACATTACAAAAAAGCAAACTAAAAATGTTTTTATATCTGAATGTATGTCTTTTATCTTAAATGATGGTTATGAACGTTTTGGAAAGGTGTTTAATCTAGGTGTTAAGTATAAACACGCAAATAATAATCCCATTTTTGATCGAGAAGATCTTGTTATAAAACAGCTTAATAACATTAAAAGAAATTATTTTAAAGATTCTGAAAGGATCTTAATAAATAATATAATAGATTACTTTAAATGGAAATCTTCAACTTCTAACAAAACACTATTTGTCACAAAGAATTTTGAACAATATTGGGAAAAGGGAATTGAAAAATATTTAAATAATAATTTATACTACATAGATGATAATGACAAAATGTTTTTCTCTAAAGGATGCAATAAATTTAAATTCAGAATTCACTCAGAGCATCTAGAAAGTAATAAAATTCGTAAGGATAACAAAACTAGGCAGTTTAGTGTTATTTACGATCATTTAGATAATGATGAAAACATTACTTATCTATTGGATTCTAAGTATTACTTTAGCGTGAGTGAGTTAAACTATAAACAAATGGCTTATTATTATATCTTAATTTCAAGATTAAAATATAATAAAAAAATAATTAACGGCCTTATGTTGCCCACTTACGGAAAATACAAAACAAAACTCCACATAGACAGGAGAGATATTGATGGATTATATATAGTTGAGCATTATTTAAATGTGAAGGAAGTTTTAATGAACTTTGTGAACTAGTAATTAACAATTGATACACATTATTCGTCAATGCATTCAAAAAGTTTTCAAGCAACAAAGAATGATTTTGATAAAGATGCATTAGTTATCTTTTTGTTTGTTGCGCATCTAAAAGAGATATTAACACACGCATTGGAAACTTTTCGTCATATTCTTATGGATTTCAATTTCGGAGAATTATTACTTGGTGCGGGGCACTATTCAATCGTGTTAAGCTTTTATTTGCGGTATTTAGAGGATGGGGAAGTACGTAATCAAGAAGAGCAAGCTATGCTCAATATGTTATATTACACTATTTACCGTAAAAGTCCTGAAAAATTGGAAGTTGCTTCGATTGCAGAAGGTTTACACGAGGTATTAAGAATTAGTGAGATGAAGAAAGAAATCCAAGCCATCTTCACGTATAATTACCGTCATTTAGAACTAGTGGAAAAATCTCATGATCTATCTTTCACTACGCCATTACGTGTTCATTCTAGTTATTCCACCGATCAAGTTTTGGCTGCTTTAGGTTATTATAATGAAGAGCGACGTCCTGAGTTTCGAGAAGGTGCCATCCATTTGAAGGATAAAAATGCAGATGTCTTTTTCATCACGTTAAAAAAATCGGATAAAGATTTTTCGCCTTCTACGATGTATGATGATTATGCAATGAATGAGTGGTTATTTCATTGGCAATCCCAAAGCAGAACATCGGTTACCTCTGAAACGGCCAAGCGCTATATTCATCATCGCGAGCGCAATCATTAAATCCTGTTGTTTGTGCGAGAATATCGACAAGAAAACGGATATGCGGTTCCATTTACTTTCTTAGGAACTGCTGAATATGTAAGGCATTCTGGAAGTAAACCGGTTAGTTTTGTTTGGAAGCTACATGAAAAAATGCCAGCAAAGCTTATTGTTCATGCTAATAAGCATATCTTATAAATGACGACTTGATTAGTGGCGTTGGTATACGTCTGATAATCATTATATTCGCTGTAATAAAAAGGTCTTCCTCGTGCTATGAGGAAGACCTTTTATCTTCCATGATTTTTTCTACAGCAGGAATATCTGCCGGTGCCCAAATAATCGAATCAAGGTTCTCTTTTGGTAACCAAATTAATTTGGCATGCTCAGTTGCAACAGGCGTTCCGGCGACAATATTTGCTTCCAATGCAATTAAATTAATAATAAAGCTGTCATATTCATGTGTATGATCATAAATCACATTACCCGCTTTAATATTACATTTTAATTCTTCCTGAATCTCACGCTCTAAAGCCTCCTGCAAATTCTCGCCTTCTTCTACCTTTCCACCAGGAAACTCCCATTTGTTTGGGATAGACATATCATGGGCTCTTAATGCGCAGAGCACTTCTTCTTGATCGTTTTCTATTACAGCAGCTACTACTTTTACTTTCTTTTTCATAGGAAACCTCCAACATTAATGGTATTTATTTAATTTTAGCATGGACTGGGTAGATCGACTAGAAACCTGGAATCCTCTTTGAATTGATTTAATAACATTCAATCCCCTACCCAAAAAACCCTCAACTTTTCACCAACAAAACGACACCTTTCCCACTCTCAAACTGATTATAAAGATGAACAGAAAATTGGACCAATCTAAGTCCCATTTATCATCTTTATAAGGAGAGGATTACCAATGAATTATATGAAAGAACTAAATGCGTTTCGAGAGTATGTATTAAGGTTCCACCTTCCCACCAGTGCGGTTGTTTTATGGTATACGTTGATGCAGGTTAACAATTCAACCGGATGGAAACCTCGGTTTGAAGCATCGAATTCCATCGTCAATCAGTTATGCGGCTTATCGAAGCAAAGTGTTGCGAACGCTCGGACGATTTTGATTGAGAAAGGGCTGATTGATTATACGCCAGGTAAAAAAGGAGTCGCTCCGATTTATCAAATGTTATCGGTAGTGGACCAATTACCTTACGCAACGAAAGATGCCTACACTAGTTCTAATGCTGAGCAAGCCCAAGAACATAACACAAATCCCACCACAACCAATGACCCATCCTTTGACCAATGTGAGGACGAAAAGTGGAACAAACCTAAAGAAATACCTAAACAAAAAGAAAGAAGAAAAGAAAGTAAGAGTGAAGAAGATGCTTTTATCGTCTATGAAGCGAATTTTGGTATGCTCAGTCCAATTGCTAGAGAGAGTTTGCAAGAGTGGATTGCCGACATGGGAGATGCGATGGTTATTGCTGCGATGAAACTTGCGATCAAAAGTGGTGGGCAGACGTTTCGTTATCTCGAGAAAATTTTGCAAGAATGGTCGCGGGCGAAACTGGAAACCGTTGAGCAGTTAAAAGTGTATCAACAGCGGAAAGAGCAACATAGAGCAAGAGGTTCTTCGTCTCAAGCTAAGGCAGATCAAAAAGGTGCCGTATTTGCGAAATTGCGAAAGGGGTCAGCACATGACGAGAGATGAAGCAATCGATGTATTGGAAAGTATTGCGGCCCTCTATCCGAACTTTGAAATGACAGAACGGAAAGGGAATTTACTTATTCCCGTGCTTTTGAAAATGGACTATCAAGGTGTGCTCAAGCAGCTTTCTGACTATGCGGCAAGTAACCCTTTCCCTCCCACGGTTGCTGCTATTGCTGCCTATCCACCTGAAGACAATGTGTATTTAACAAGAATCAAGCAATGGAAAGAAGAAGCTGGCAACGTACCACGAGAGGTAAAGCAACGATTTCGAGCCCAGATGCAGACGCTGATCAAGGAGAAGGCGAAATCATGACTGTTCTTGTCAATTATGAAGCAGAGGTTGCCGTGCTTGGTGCTGTCTTAGTCGACGGGACATTGATCAAAGATTTGGAGTTAGAAGTTAAGCATTTTTATCATAAGAACCATCAACTGATTTACCGGTGTATGCAAAAGGCGTCAGAGCAACAGGAGTTTATCGATATCCCTGTGCTGACGACACATTTAGGCAAGGCGATACACCAGGTCGGGGAAGTTTCCTATTTGGTGAAAATGGTAGAGTCTGTAGCAACGACAGTCAATATTAAACATCATGAACGTTTGATTAAAGATGCCTATCGGATTCGCAAAGGACGGGAAGCGGCACTGAAATATACATCAAATCCTTCGGAGGAAGGGATGGATGCGCTCATCAAGAATTTACAACATTTCCGCGAAGAAGGGGCGAACAAAGAGGAGAAGACGACCTATGATTACTTAATCGAATTAAGCGAGGATATGTATGCAAGCGACGGACCGACTGGATTTATGTCCACCTATCAGGAATTAGATGATATGACAGGTGGCTGGCAAAAAGGGGATTTAATTATTGTTGCTGCCAGACCATCTGTTGGGAAGACTGCCTTTGCTTTAAATCTGGCAGCGAGCCATTGCAAGAACGGTGATGCAGCAACGATTATTAGTTTGGAAATGGGCAGTAAACAGCTGTTACAACGAATGATTTCTGCTGAGGCGCGTGTGAACGGACAGAAGTGGAGAACGTCTTCCTTTTCCGAACAAGATTATCAGCACGCAAGTCTTGCGGTGGGTGAAATATCTAATTGGGATCTGACTATTTTTGATAAGAAGCGGACGATTAGTGAAATACGTTATGCGATAAGGAGGCAAATCCATCAGAATCCTGATGCTAAACACATTATCATTGTTGATTATCTGCAAATGATCATACCAGCAAAGCAATATGATCGAGAGGATATTTCAATTGGTGAAATGACGCGTGAATTAAAGCTGTTAGCGATTGAAATGGAGGTGCCGATCCTGTTACTATCGCAATTATCAAGGGGCGTAGAGGCAAGGCATAACAAACGGCCGCTCATGTCGGACTTAAGAGGATCTGGCAATATTGAACAGGATGCCGATTTGATTATGTTTTTATATCGTGAAGATTATTATCAGAAGGAAACAGATAAGGCGGATGTCATGGAAGTGATTCTTCAAAAGCATCGGAATGGACCAGTTGGTACTGTCGAATTGGGGTTTTTTAAGGAATATGGGCAGTTTGTTGGGAGGGGGTGAGGTTTTTACATACGAACAATAGGTAGGGCCAATTTCTGTATCTGGCAGCTACCCTAAGGATGAAGAAAGCAAAATATGGGAGTCAATAGCTGAGCAAGTATTTTTAATATAATGTTGTCGTTCCTTTTATTAACTTGGTACCTGCTTGATTGCATTATCTACATGAATCGTTTCCTTGACCAATTTTTAAATATTCATAACCTTTTTCACGTATTTTGGTAAGTATATGTTTACCCGTTGTTCCTGCTAAAGCTTGAGCTCTAGTTAAGTACTAGCCAGGAAGCTCATGTTTATGATGTCGCCAAATGACGATTAAGTATAGATTGAGAGGCGAATTTTCCTTTTTTAAAGTTTGTGTTGTAGCTTATTTTCATATTTATTATAGTGCAATGTCTGAATATGTCGAACATTTCATACTATTAGCCCATATAAATTTATGGGAATGTTTGGTGGTTTGGTGGTGAAAACACCTTTTATTTCTTTTTACGGAAATAAAAACTAATTTTATTAGGAGGAGTTCTCATGAGTTATTTTAAGAATCAATTGTTTGGAAAGGGTTTTGTGTTGTTAATCAGTTTTGCAATGATATTTACACTAATAGGACCTTCCGTAAGTGCTTCAACTTCTGCAACAGAAAAACCAAATGAAGAATTGAAAGAATTTAATCTCAGTGATATTGAGTTAAGTCAAAGTGAAGAAAAATTTCTCAATAAAGTTAATTCGGTTGGGGAGTTTTTTAAGCCTAACAAAAAAGACGACACATTAGGAATTAGCTTGACAAAGGAAGAATTAATTAATGACTACAACTTTTCTGAAGAAGAGTAACAAAAGTTAAATGACGATGTTTTAAATTATAAATTACCTCAAAGCTCAGAAGGAACAGTGACACCTCAATTTCATGTAAATAATGGAGCTTTATATATTAGTCATACTGATTTAGTAGGAGGAGCGTTTGGTTTAGTTACGGCAGCTCAAGCCGGTCCTTATGCATTACAGGCAGCTTTAGTCGCTCTTGGAACTGCAACATCTGGTCCTGTGGGCACAGTTATCACTACAATTCTGGGGATTCTTTCAGTACCATCTTTGACTACTTTATCTGGAATGATTATTTGGGCACTAGGAAGTGGACAGGGAGTATATATTAAGCCAGTTTTTAGTTATCCACCTTTAGAACTTGGATATTGGTAAAGATGGGAGAACTATTTCTCTATAAATAAAAGAGATCCCTAAGGGGTCTCTTTTATTTAACAAGTGTTTATTTCATTGAATAAACGTTCACTTCTACTATGTTAGTATATAAATACTAAGGATTGGAGGGAGATTTGTATGGGGAAATATGTACTTAAAAAAAACAAAAGATCATTACACATAAATTCTTGGCTCGGTTATGTGTTGGTCGCAGCTAGCACAGCTGGTTATTTTGGGTACTATCTACCAAATGAAGATGCGTTTATATGGCAGTGGATAATATTAGCGTTAGTAGGTGTTTTTTTCTTGGGTTATAAAAATACCAAACTTGAAAAAAATAAATTTAGAACAATAGTTTTAGACTTATTATATATGATTGTTTTGCCATTAATTGCTAGCATCCCATGGCCAAGGGGACTATCAATACTTCTAATGATTCTTGTGGCTGGCCTCTTAGTTCCTGCTTTAATGCATCTTGCATTTCAGCCATGGTCAAAAAAAACTGATATAAAGTAATTAATTTAAATCTTTTGGTTTATCTAATCAAAATCGTCCTTAAATGTTATTAAGAACGATTTTGATCCTTTTTAACTTAGGTGGAACATATATGCGCCATTCACTAATAAAATTCCAACTGTAAAGAATGCTAACTT
Organism: Gracilibacillus massiliensis; assembly: GCF_001458115.1. Taxonomy (GTDB): domain Bacteria; phylum Bacillota; class Bacilli; order Bacillales; family Amphibacillaceae; genus Gracilibacillus; species Gracilibacillus massiliensis. Next base: position 1,403,293 of record NZ_CZRP01000013.1, on the reverse strand, counting down.
TATTATTCAAAACTGCTTAATATGGACTCCTCCCTTTATATTCCTAACCAGCACTTAGTATTGATACGACTTAAAGTGAAGATCAGTAATAAGTGATTCGTAAACCATTCGATTCCGGTGATTACCTATATCTAATTCACCATTTTCATAATGCTTTTAATCACTTTTTCTGTATAATCTCGAAGGGTGAACTCATCCTTAGTTGCTAACTTTGAACCTGATATGGCACCACGAATGATCACCGCAATCACCTTTGGATCGAAATTGCCAAACTCTTTCGCTTTTTCCCGTTGTGAAGAATTTCATTTAACAGTTCACTTAACACATCTTATTCGTCAATATATGATCTCATATTAAGTTCTTAATAGAAAATTTTTTGAAAGTAAATCTTGTATCTTCTAACAAAATGTTTTACAATAAAAAAAGAACATACGTTCGCGCGAAGTCATCATTTTTCTAAGAAAGTAGTTGATTATGATGACCATTCAAAATCCGCATGATAAGTTTTTTAAGGAAACTTTCTCAAATGTGGATGTATCTAAAGATTTTTTTCTCAATTATTTACCTCCGCCTATTGTTAACCTCATAGATTTGGAAAGTATTGAACTACAGAAAGACAGCTTCATTTCAAAGGATTTACGAGAATATTTTTCCGATTTGCTTTTTCACCTACAACTTAATGAAACTGAAGGTTATTTGTATGTATTACTGGAGCACAAAAGTTATCCCAGTAAAATGGTCGCTGTTCAATTATTACGATATATGGTTGAAATATGGGAAGCAAAATTAAATAAGGAACATGCTCCAAAGCTGCCGATTGTTATACCTGTTGTTATTTTTCATAGTGAAAGGGAATGGAGTGCTTCCAAATCTTTAGGAGAGATGCTTCAAGGCTTTGACCACTTGCCTGAAAATATTCAACAATATGTCCCAGATTTTGAATACATTTTAATTGATGTGTCAAAATATAGTGATGAGGAAATAAAAGGCATTGCACAACTGAAAGTAATACTTACCATTTATCGAGATTTAACAACGAAAAGTGAAAAGAATTTACGTAAAGCTTTGAAACGATCGTTATATTATTTACAGCAACTAGAAGATCAGGAAACAGCTATACAGTATTTAGAGACCTTGATACACTACATTTTCCACCTAGATCGCCAGCTTACAAAAAAAGACTTTCATGATATTATAGAATATGTAGAAGGTACTTACTTTGAAAGGAGTGAAATGGTAATGAGCTTAGCGGAATTATTTCGGGATGAAGGAAGGCAAGAAGGAAGACAAGAAGGCAAGTTAGAAGGCAAAACGGAAGCATTAGCTAATACCACGATTCGCTTAATCACAAAGTTCGTCGCTCCTGTACCAGCTGAACTACAACAAGCCATATACGAGCAAGACAGTAAAACATTAGAATCGATTATTGATCAGATAGATAAATTTACCACGATCGATCAAGTAAAGCAACATCTAAAATAATAGCCATACATTACGGTTTAATTTGTAAATGGAATAGGTCGATTAGATATAGTATTAATGGGGAATTTCATCGTAAAAAGGTTGTGAAAAAGCATCTCTATTTTTTGTACCACGGAGGGATTGTCTGTGGTATTTTTTATTTATAGTATGTAGAAGGTACTTACTTTGAAAGGAGTGAAATGGTAATGAGCTTAGCGGAATTATTTCGGGATGAAGGAAGGCAAGAAGGAAGACAAGAAGGAAGGAAGCAAGGCAGGCAAGAAGGCAAATTAGAAGGCAAAACGGAAGCATTAGCTAATACCACCATTCGCTTAATCACAAAGTTCGTCGCTCCTGTACCAGAAGATCTACAACAAGCTATATATGAGCAAGACAATGAAACATTAGAATCGATTATTGATCAGATCGATAAATTTAACACGATCGATCAAATTAAACAGTATATGAAATAAAAAGCCACGAAGTCGTTTTCGTGGCCTTTTCAGGTTTAAAGCGGGACAAGGAACCTGTCCCATTGTCCCTAAGCTTTACAAACTTTAACATTTGAGATCATTCTTCCGTCTACTTCTTCTATCTTGAAAATGAGTTCTTCAAATTCAATGGAGTCGGTGTCTCCTACGGAGGGAATACGGCCGATCTGACCAATGATAAATCCGCTTAATGTTTCATATTCTTCAATAGGGAGTGCTACGTTGAAGTATTCGACTACTTCATCCAAATCGATGCTTCCGTTGACGAAGAACGTGTTGTCATCTATTCTTGTGATATCTGTAATAACCTCATCATCTTCATCAAAGATTTCTCCGACAATTTCTTCTAATAGATCTTCAAGGGTAACAATACCAGCTGTTCCTCCGAATTCATCTATGATAATGGCAATATGAATTTTGTTTGTTTGAAAATCTTTGAATAATTCATCCAGTGTTTTAAACTCAGGTGCGATATATGGTTTCCTGCAGAAGTCCATTACATTAAAATCTTCTGGATTATTAGAAGCATTTAGGTATTGGATAAGATCTTTAGCATGTAATATTCCAACTACATTATCTATACTGTCTTCATAAACAGGTACTCTTGAAAATTTTTCTTCATCGACAACAGAAACTACTTCCTTTAATGTTGCTTCAGAAGAAAGGGCAATAATCTCGGTTCGATGAGTCATCACTTCACTTACCTTGACAGCCCAACGTTTAATAGTGCCTTGGATGATTTTATTCTCATCTTCTTCAAAAACACCTTCTTTTGTACCTACATCTGCCAACATAGCTAACTCTTCTCTACTTGTAGTTGTTTGACCATCAGAATTCTTGGATATTATTTTTGTAATGTATTCCGATACGATCACTAATGGATATGTAAGATAAATTAAGTAATGAATAATTTGTCCAGATCCTAAAGCCATACTCTTCCAGTATCTGGCACCAAGTGTTTTTGGAATGATTTCTGAAACGACAAGGATAAGTATGGTTAATATAGCTGATACCACTCCAAAATACGCCTCACCAAAAACTTTGGTTGCTTGGGCCCCGACACCGGACGCACCAATCGTATGGGCGATCGTATTAAGTGTCAGGATTGCGGAAAGGGGTCGATCCACATTTTCTTTCATATTAAGAAATAACTTGGCGCGTTTTTTCCCGTTCTCTGCTTGTACATTCAAATACGAAGGGGTTGTCGAAAGAAAGACTGCCTCAAGAATGGAGCAAAGAAAGGACACACCTAATGCCAAGAATAGGTAAAAAAACAGAAGTACCATATGATTAGTTTAACCTCTTTCTGCTTAGTAATTATCTACTAGAATTTTTTATCACATTATTATTTAGTATATCAAAATAAATTATTAATTAATATATATTCATATCTTAACCTATACAGCGACTTATACTGTAACGTACCCTGTCATGAAAAAATAAAACTTACTCAGAAATAGAGAGAGGTAGGCATTATTATCGATGTTCGTCCTGGAATTTAGTAAAATTAAATAAAACAGGTATGAAAGCGTTTTACAGGAAAAGAAGGACGAGGAGGAGAAATAATGCTAAAAAGAAAAATCGGTAAAATGGATTACGATGGATCTGTTGTTATGTTTGGTGCTGCTAGTTTAGGAAACGTAACACAGGAGGAAGCGAATCAGTCGATTAGACATGCTTTAGCTCATGGTGTAAATCATTTTGATGTTGCTGCGGATTATGGAGATGCAGAACTCAGGCTCGCTCCCATTATCAGCGAAGTAAGAAACGATATATTTTTAGCGACAAAAACAGGCCAGCGTAGAAAAGATAAAGCAAAAACAGAAATTTATCGCTCATTGGAACGAATGAAGGTGGATTCAGTTGATTTGTTACAACTACATGCTGTGGGAACAATAGACGAATTAGATAAATGTACTGCGAAGGACGGAGTGCTTGAGGCAGCGATCGAAGCGAAAGAAGAAGGGATAATTGGTGAAATTGGGATTACTGGTCATGGACACCAGGCACCAGCGACTCATTTAGAGGCTTTAAGAAGATATCCTTTCGCAACGGTCTTGTTACCACTTAATTATTATATGTACTCCATACCAGAATATCGTGCTGATTTTGACGCATTGATGGAGGAGGCAAAAAAACAGGAAGTGGCGGTTCGAGTAATTAAAGCAATTGCAAAAAAACCATGGGAAGAAGATCAGCAACGAGATTATGCCACCTGGTATGAACCATTTGATCAACAGGAAATCATTGATGCTTGTGTGCATTTTGTTCTATCTTTTCCTGGTCTTGCTGGCTTTGCGAGTGCTGGTGATATCCATCTATTCCCGAAAATTGTGGATGCAGTGGAGCGTTTTGGCAGTATGAATGACGAAGAAGCAGAACAAATCCTTCAAGCTATCAATGGTTATACAACGGTTTTTGGAGCGAAAACGTCTATTGATTGATATGAATGTAGAAGAACTCGGTCCAACAGAGTACTTAGTGTATGTGATATGATCCGATTTAACAACAGCTTTGTTTTGTAAATAGGAAAATCTTAACGAACTTATATGTAAATATTATCGTAATAGGTAGGTACTGTTGACATAATAGGTGAAATAATTCAAATTAGGGTATAAGGGAGGAATTAAATTGAAAGGGAATGGCGCGATGAGCGGTATATACGCTTTTAGTGTATGGATTATGAGGTTTTCCTCAATTAATATACTTTGGTTTTTGATTAATTTACCTATAGTATTTATTTTAATTAACATTCTTTATTTAAAACAAATGGAATATCTGATTGTATTACTAATTCCGTTAATTGTGTTACTTCCAGGGCTCTTTTTTCCAGCAACAACGGCTATGTTTGCATCTACTAGGAGTTGGGTGATTAACGAGGACGAGCAATCACTTATTAAGCCTTATCTAAGATATTTTAAAGAAAATTTTAAAAATAGTTTTTTAGGAGGCATTCTAGTAACGGGATTATGGTTTATACTGGGTATTGACTTTTACTATTTTAGTGAAATAAATAGTGTTTTAATGTATAGTTTTATCTTATTCGGGGTTCTGTTGTACGTATTTACCATTAATTTTTTCTCAACACTGGTTCATTATAATATGAAATTGCTGAGTATATTAAAATACACTTTACTAGCAACAATAGGAAGTCCTCTTTTGTCTTTTAGCGTACTGATTAGTAATGGTGCTATTATATACATAAGTGTAACAAATTTTTCATTTTTAATTCCATTCTTTACTGGATCATTAATCGCATTTCTATCGTTTTCTGCTTTTTATAGAATGTTTCTAAATTCAATAAAAAAACAGAGTCAAGACGCTGATAAGTGAGGGTGTATAATAGAAAAAGAGACCGGTTACAAAAAAACTATTGAAATTAAAAATACATCATGCTAAACTTGTAACATAAGTTACGAGTTTAGCATGTGAAGTAAACAAGGAGATAGTAAACATGGTAATCAAATCAATTGAAAGTGAAAATAAAGTGGATCAAGTTTTCTACCAAATGAAGAGGAAAATTTTGGACGATTCATGGGGTTTAGGAGATAAGATTCCATCGGAAAAAGAATTATGTGATATGTTTGGCGTGAGTAGAGTGAGTGTTCGAAGTGCTATTCAAAAGTTAAGATCTGTAGGACTAATAGACACATTTCAAGGTAGAGGTTCATTTGTTACTAAAAAAATAGATATTACGAATAGTGTTTTTCCTAAGATGACAATAGATGAAAAAGACTTTAAGGACATTATTGAATTTCGGGAGTTGATTGAATATAAAAGTATTGAATTAGCTGTTGAAAATGCGGACGAAGAAGATATTAGGAATATGGAAGATGCATTAAATCGAATGTTGAGTAATAAAAACGATTATGAAAAATATTCTATTGCAGATTATGAATTTCACTTTGCTATTGTGAAGGCTTCAAAAAATAAAATTTTTTATACAGTGATGGAAAGTATCAGTAGTATCTTTCAATACTATCTTCAAGAATTAAATAGAGTCTTTGGAATTAACGAAAAAAGTACTCAAGGACACAAGAATCTACTAGAATCTATTAAGAACAAAGACGCAGATACAGCAAAGAAAATAATTGAAGAAGGTATTGAAGATAATTTTTTAAAATTAAATAGATAAGGATCTATTTATCTTTATGCCAACTTGTATCATATGTTACAAGTTACTCCAATAAAATTAAAGAAATGAGATGACCCTGAAATGATCACAATTCAAAATGTTAAAACAATCCTAACAGCTCCAGATGGGGCTAATCTAGTAGTTGTAAAAGTGGAAACTTCTGAACCAGGTTTATATGGTCTAGGATGTGCTACTTTTACCCAACGCCACCTAACAGTATATTCTGCGATTGAAGATTACTTAAAGCCATTTTTAATTGGCAAAGATGTTCACCGTATAGAGGATATATGGCAGTCAGCAATGGTAAGTGCTTATTGGCGTAATGGCCCTGTGCTTAATAACGCAATATCTGGCGTTGATATGGCTTTGTGGGATATTAAAGCTAAACTTGCCAATATGCCTCTATATCAATTGTTAGGAGGCAAGGCCCGCGATGGTGCATCAGTCTATGTACATGCTGATGGAAGAGATAAATATGAAGTAGAAGAAAATGTTAGTTTGTTAATGGAAAAAGGCTATCGTTACATACGAGCGCAACTAGGAGTGTATGGTGGACAGAATCATCAAATGATAAAACCGGAAAATGCACAAGAGGGTTCTTATTATAATCCCAAATTATACATGAGGGATACTGTGGAACTTTTTGACCATTTAAGAAGTACTTTAGGCTATGAATTAGAGTTGATTCATGATGTTCACGAAAGATTAACACCGACAGATGCAATTACATTTGCAAAACAGTTAGAGCGATATCAACTTTTCTTTCTTGAAGACGCTTTACCGCCTGAACAAATAGAATGGTTTAATATGATTCGAAACCAAACAGTTACACCAATAGCAGTTGGAGAGTTGTTTAACAATCCTAATGAATGGATTAATCTCATAAAAGATAGATTGATAGATTATATCCGAATTCACACAAGTCAAATCGGCGGAATAACGCCAGCGAAAAAATTAGTGTCTTTCTGTGAAACCTTTGGTGTTCGCACTGCTTGGCATGGACCAAAAGATGTTTCGCCTGTTGGACACGCTGCCAATCTCCACCTAGATATTAGTAGTCACAACTTTGGTATTCAGGAATTTAGCGGGTTTAACGAAGCTATTCAAGAGGTATTCCCAGGCTGCCCAGAAGTGAAAAATGGCTACATGTACCCTAATGACAAACCTGGATTAGGTATCGATATTAATGAAGAATTAGCAGCAAAATACGAATGCAAAGAAAAGTTACCTAGTTGGATGATGGCAAGGATTCCTGATGGGACAGCGGTTAGGCCATGAAGTGTTGAATATTCACTTTTAGGAGGTGATTGTTAAAACTAGAGATAATTAAATTAGTAAGTATTGTTTTTATATTTTTTTAAAAAATAGTATTAAATTTTTTATAAAGGAGAATAAAAATGAAAAATAAAAAAGGGTACTTAAAATTGCTTCTTTCTATACTGATTTCAGGAGCAATATTAGTTGGATGTTCATCAGCTGACGAAGGTGAGGGAGATACTTCTGCGACAGAAGATCAAGTAACGATTGATGTATTTAATTATAAGGTTGAAATGAAGGATCAATTCCAAACACTTGTAGATCAGTATACAGATGAAAATCCTGATGTGGAAATAAATGTTAAGACTGTAGGTGGGGGAACTAATTGGGAATCGACGTTAAAAACCACTTTTGCCTCCGGAGAAGAACCTGATGTATTTCCTGTAGGAGGTCCATCTCAAGTTGCTGAATATCGTGATTCATTAGCAGATGTATCAGATACAGCTGCCGCCGAAGCGGCTCTAGATGGAACTTTAAAAAGTGTCATTGATGGGGAGGAAGTTCTAGGACTCCCATTTAACCAAGAAGGATTTGGAATCATTTATAATAAGTCAATTTTTGAAGCAGCAGGCGTTAATGCCGAGGAATTACTGACATTTGAAGACTTTGAGAATGCTTTTAAGAAAATTGATAGTCAAAAATCAGATTTAGGTATAGATGCAGTCTTTGCGTTTCCTGGAAAAGAAAAGTGGATTATGGGAAATCATATAGCAAATGCTTACTTGTCTCCTGAATTTGAGGGAAATATTGTAAACGCTTATAATGCAGATACAGTAGCATTCGAAAAAGGCGATGAATTAAAAAGGTTTCTTGATTTAAAAAATGAATACGCTGTTCAGCCAGTACTTAGTTTGGATTATTCGCAACAAGTAGAAGAATATTTCTCATTAGGACGAGTTGCGATGATTACACAAGGGAACTGGGTATACCCTACAATCAATGAAATGGATTCAGAGTTTGCAGAAAATGAAATTGGCATACTTCCACTTCCTATGGAAGGTTTTGAAGGAAAAATACCTATTGATGTTCCGATGTATTGGGGAATTAATAAAAACAGTGAAGATGATGTAGTTCAGGCTTCAAAGGATTTCTTTGATTGGATGTACACATCAGAAGAAGGGAAACAACTAGTATTAGAAGAACTTAAATTTATGCCTGCTTATGAAGGATACGATGTTTCAAAGATATCCGATCCTATTTCACAGGAGTTATATGAATATTCAACAGAGGGTAATACTATTGGTTGGGTATATAGAGGAGCTCCACAAGGATGGCACGAAGAGACATTAGGTGCAAATATGCAAAAGTACCTAAGTGGTGAAATGTCATGGGAAGAATTAGAAGAAAAGTCTAGAAAGGAATGGGAAAATGCAAGACAATAAATTTCATTAAAAACTATGCAGCTAATAAATTATTTACATTAATTTATTAGCTGTAAGTTAAATAACCGTTTTAAACTCAGAACACAGATAAAAATACCTTAATATAAATCGGATTGGAGGTTTTATGATGCGAAATCGAGATATATCTTTTTGGTTTTTTCTAGCACCAGTTTTTATAGCTTTAGGTGCAGTATTGATTATCCCGTTTTTGTACGGGTTTGTTTTTTCCTTTACTAATTGGAATGGGCTTACCGCAACAGAGTTTATAGGTTTTAAAAATTATATTAATTTGTTTCAGGACCCTGAGTTTGGATCATCTATGTGGTTTACAATTAAAATTGCTTTTTTCTCTATTATTTTAATTAATTTTTTTGGTTTAAGCTTAGCTTTAATTGTAACTAGTAAAATTAGATCAAGTAATTTACTAAGAACCATTTTCTTTATGCCAAACTTAATTGGTGGTTTGATCTTAGGATTTATTTGGCAATTTATATTTGTTAGTGTATTTAAAGATATAGGACTAGCTTTAGGAATTGATGCACTTACAGGGTGGTTATCAACGTCGGAGACTGGATTTTGGGGGCTTATTATCCTAAACACATGGCAGTGGGCAGGGTATATAATGATTATTTATATTGCGTATTTACAAAATATACCACAAGAACTAATCGAGGCGTCGGAAATTGATGGTGCTAATAGTTTTCAAAAGTTTAAGAGTATTACTTTTCCACTCTTGGCTCCTGCTTTTACAGTAAGTTTGTTCCTCACCTTGTCTCATTCGTTTAAAATTTATGATCAAAACTTAGCATTAACAAATGGGGGACCTTTCAATTCAACTAAGATGATAGCAATGGATATTTACAATACGGCCTTTATTGAAAATCAAGTATCCTATGGCCAATCTAAAGCCGTTATATTCTTTATTTTAGTAACTTCTATTGCATTATTACAGACATATTATAATAAAAAACGAGAGGTTGAAATGTAATGAAGGAAAAAAAAAGACGCCTATTCTTAATTACAGCTATTGGTATGATACTGGGCTTATTATGGCTAACTCCCTTTTATTTAATGATTGTGAATGCATTTAAAACAAAAAAAGGAATCTTCACGGATGTATTAAGTCTCCCTCAAGAATGGACTTTCACTAACTTTAGTCAAGCTTTTATTGAGTTAGATTTCATTAGATCATTTTTCAATTCATTATTAATTACGGTATTCAGTGTGGCATTAATTATTATATTTGCCTCATTGGCTGGCTATGCATTATCGAGAAATAAAAGTAAATTAAGTAGCACTATATTTTTTGTTTGTATAGCATTAATGTTAATCCCGTTTCAATCTATTATGATTCCTTTAGTAACTATATATGGAAAGTTTGATATGTTAAATCAAGGTGGAATAATATTTATGTACTTGGGATTAGGTTGTAGCATGGCTATCTTTTTAGTCCACGGTACAATGAACAGTATTTCCGTATCACTCGACGAGGCTGCTGAAATTGATGGTGCGAACAAATTCCAAATATTTTGGCGGATTATTTTTCCTCTATTAAAACCAATAGCAGTGACTATAGGGATTTTAAATGTAATTTGGATTTGGAATGACTTCCTGCTACCTTCATTAGTATTAGGTGATCCAAGTCAACAAACAATTCCATTAAAAATGTTTTTATTTTTTGGGCAATACACAAAACAATGGCATTTAGCACTTGCAGGATTGACCATTGCTATCATTCCAGTAATAATTGGTTACTTTATAGCACAAAAGCACATTATTAAAGGAGTAGCAGATGGAGCTGTAAAATAATAAATCTAGTGAAATTAGTTAATCACGTTATCCAAAACAGATATAAATGAGGTTGGGAAATATGAAAAAAACTGAGATATTAAATCGATTAGTTCATGTAGGGATTATTGCAGTAGTTCGCGGTGAAAGTAAAAAAAGAGCTATTGAGGTTTCAAGTGCATGTATAAATGGTGGGGTTAAAGCTATTGAGATTACATATACTTTGCCGGAGGCTTCTGATGTTATAAAAAAGTTGAAAGCAAACAATGAAGACAATAATGAAGTTGTTATTGGAGCTGGGACCGTTCTAGATTCGCAAACAGCACGTTTAGCGATTTTATCGGGTGCAGAATTTATTGTTTCTCCATCCTTTGATTTTGAAACTGCTAAATTATGTAATAGATATCATATTCCTTATATTCCGGGGTGCATGTCAATAACAGAAATTGTAAAAGCTTCTGAAGCTGGGTGTGATGTTATTAAGCTATTCCCTAGCCGCTTTTTTACGCCAGCAATTGTAAATGATATTAAAGCGCCTCTTCCTAATGTTGAAGTAATGCCCTCAGGTGGTGTGAATTTAAACAATATTGAAGAATGGATTAATAAAGGTGCAATAGTTGCTGGAGTTGGTGGTCAATTAACGAATGGTACATCGAAGGAAATTATAGAAACTGCTGAGAAGTTTGTTAGAATTGTCAAGGAAGCTAGAGGTGTTCACCAATGAAAAAAGTGGTAACTTTAGGAGAGATTCTTCTACGTCTATCTCCTAATGGCCATAGCAGACTAGAGGAAGTGCATAATTTGGAAGTTAATTTCGGTGGAAGTGAGTACAATATTGCAGTAGCTTTAAGTGGTTATGGTGTGGATGTTAGTTTCATTACAAGATTACCAAATAATGATTTAGGAAAAGCCGCGAGAAAGCAAATGAATCGTTATGGTATAAACTCTTCCGATATCATTAATGGTGGCGATCGGATGGGTATTTACTTTTTAGAAAATGGATATTCTATAAGACCAACGAAGGTTGTTTATGATAGAAAGGACACTTCCATGGCAACCTTGAACATATCTGAATTTGATATAGATTCTATATTAGAAGGGGCAGATATTTTTCATGTATCAGGTATTACTTTAGGAATTAGTGAACAGGCAGCAGAATTGGCAAAGATATTTATGATGAAAGCAAAAGAAAAAGATATAAAAGTTAGTTTTGATTTTAATTATCGCAGTAAAATATGGACGTTAAAAGAAGCAACAGTAAAATATAAGATGGTACTTCCTTATGTAGATATTTTGTTTGGGAATCATCTGGATTTTTGCAATTTACTAGAAAAGAAGCCAGAAAATTTAAACGAAGTAAATATTAAATCGTATTATCAAAACTTGTACATTAAAATGGAGCAAACTTATAATATTCCGCATTTAGTTACATCGATTAGAGATGTCAAGACGGCTTCTAATAATGATTATCAAGGAATTCTTTATTATAATAACCAAATATATTGTTCAAAAAAATACTCAATCGATATCATTGATCGGGTTGGTACAGGTGATGCCTTTTCAGCTGGTTATTTATATAGTTACTTAGCAAATAAGAAAGCAGAAGAAACAATTGAATTTGCAGTGGCTTCTTCAGTTTTTAAACACACCATACCTGGTGATGTGACCATAGCAAACGTAAAGGAAATTGAAGATATAGTAAACAACCAATCTTTTGGTGTTCAAAGATAGTAAGATGGGGATAATATCCCTGCCTCCGTGCAGACAGGCACTTTTCCTATATACAGGTTTCAAGTGGACAATGGGACTGTCCGAGACCAGTGAAAAAGTCCGGTTTTCTTAAAACGAAAATTCATACAGAAAAAACAAGGCTCTAGGATCGTTTCTAAGCAACGTTTGGAAGATAGAGAGACATTTATGACCCCCTAAAAATCGTCACTTTTCAAAAACAACTACTTTTTCACTGATCCCGGACTGTCCAACTGTTTCAGAAGCCTTGCAGGCATATGGACCACACCCTGCACACCAAGCGTTTGTACAATAGCTTGATAGCATCATTGATGACGTGATCGTGGTTGATTATGCGATTTGATTTCTAGATGAAAAAAGAAGAAACATGGGGAGTAGTTTAACCATCCCCATGTTTCCTATTATTTCGGTAACCATTCGCCATATTGAGGTAGCGATACTTTTTGTGTATACTGGTCCACTTTTTGAAGAGATTGTACGACATCAGGCATATTCAATGCATCGACAATGTCGTTGATCACTTTGACACCAGCTTCCGCTAATTGTACTCGATGTTCTTCAGACTTAATCAATGGTGAATAGGTGTGATCGAGTGCTTCATCGAAGTAATAACCGACTGCACCAGATTGAAATGCGAATTTTCCTAAAGGTGTAGCTGGATGTTCTTGATTTTTCTTCATTACTTTTTCGATATCATAGCTAACGGAATTGTTTTCCTCCATTTGTAAAGGTACATCCTCTAAACGGTCTAGAATCGCATATCCGCCAACTAACATATTATTGAATTCTTCCAACAAATCATAGGACAGGTTCGCAGCTTCAATCGATTTAACCATATCCATATATAAAATAGGTGCCTTGGTTCGATCAAAGAAGTCACGAATCATCGGACTGACGGTCAAATAAGCAGGGCCGTGAGAGGTGATGTAAACCTGACGGCGAAAGCCTTGATTTAATAAGGATTGTGCCAACCTGTCCAAATAGGCCATCCCGTCTTTAATACTCATTTGCACTGTGCCACGTCCAATAGGAGTTGCACCTGCGAAAAAGTAAGGTAAATTGTGAAGTACGAGTCCATTTGTTTTTTCTGCTATTTTTAGTGCAAATGCTTCCGCCAGTACGGTTTCACAATCCAGTGGTAAGGCACCATGTGTTTCTGTCACACCAACAGGAATAAAAATCAAATCATTTTGTTCCAGATAACTCTCTACTTCCGCATTGGTTAATTTAGATAAAAATCTTGTTCTCATTATAATTCCTCCCTGATTAAACTCTTTTAGCTTCCAGTTCTGCGTACATGTTGTCTGTTCGTTTTCTATTTAAATGATAGATGGCACCGACCCCAATAATGATCAACATAAAAGCAATCACAGGGATTCCTGTATATAGACGATACATATTGGTTGCCACTTGTTCTGACTGAGAGTCAGCTCCAGATACAAACCCTACCCAGCCTAAAGCATAACTACCAATGGCTGAACTAACACCCATTCCTACTTTACGGGAGAAGGAATAAATTGCGAAAAGCGTCCCATCATAACGTCTGCCTTCTTTTAATTCCGTATAATCCAGGCTGTCAGTGACAAGTGCCCAGACGACCATCACAAACATCATTAAACCGAAAGTTGCAATATTATATAGTACAATAAATACATAGACATTACTGATTGTAACAAGTGTTAAAATAGCGGTTGCTATCAGGCTGAACGTAGAAGTAGCGATTACTAGATTACGTTTTTCGAATCTTTTTACTAATTTCGGCAAAGATATAAACACGAATATCGTGATTACCATTTGTGCGATTGCATTAATCGAAAACGCATCTGGCTGGTTATAAAACTCAGCAAATACCATTGGTGCTAATTGATAGACCCCATTAATAATGATCAGGGAACCAATTGAGGCAACCATCATGCCGATTAGTGGACGATTCTTGAAAGCTGCTTTTAAGGCATCTTTAAATTGATAGTCAATCTGATTATTTTTAGTATCTTCATCTCGTACACGTTCTGTTGTCATTTTTACAAGGCCAGTGTAGGCAAGTAAACATAGAATGCTAAAAACGATTGCAACGTTCATAAATCCTTGTGGGATCACATTACCAGCATCATCATAGATAAACATAGGTACAAGTGAGATTGCACCGATTCCGACAATCATGCCGCCAATGGCACGGGCTCTTGATAATTTTGTCCGTTCAATTGGATCCTGAGTAATTACAGCTGCAAGTGAACCATATGGAATGGAATCCGCTGTATAGGCAACACCGTAGAATAAATAGACAGCTACCACCCAGATATGCACGATTGTTGAGTTAAAACTCGATACATCGGCAAAAGAGAGCAGTACAGAGGCTGCTAAAAACCATTTTGCAATACTGATATAGGGTAGAAACTTATCGCCGCTCTTCCCGATTTTCCAGCGATCAGGAATTTGACCCATAATAATATCTGTAAAGGCATCCACAAACCGCGCGACAAGGAAAAGTGTCCCCATGAAAAAAGCGCTTACGCCTAATACATACGTAGCAAATACTAGAAAAAAGGAACCTATATATAAGTTGACGAAACTTCCGCCAATATCTCCGAGTGCATAGCCGACTTGGTCTTTGACACCGAATTTTTTCTGTTTCATTGTAAACCCTCCTGGTTGTATATTGTTTTATTAGCTTAAGTATATGGTAACGTATTCATGATAGAAAAAATTGATGTAAAATGACATATTTTTATACTATAATTGCATTTGGAGGGATGGTTATGAATGAAAATCAAATGAAGGAGCAAGAAATTGTCAACCAACATCAAGAACGCGAACGGCTTTTGGAAGCGATTAGACTAGGAAATCGCGAGGATCTTGAAATTTTTGAAAAAAAGTTGTTAGAGATGGTCCAACAGGATAAGTTACAGATATTCAAGCGTATTCCTGATAATAAGCTGCGTTCTTATAAAAATTTTTTGTTATCCCATAATACATTATACAGCTATAGTGCGGAAAAAGGTGGCTTACACCCAGCCTTGTCTCATTATTTATCAGAAAAATATGCAATAATGATTGAACATACACATCAGATGGATAAATTAGATGAAATACATGTGGCAATGATTGAACAGTATGGTGATCTATCCTTACGGTATCACAAAAAAACACATCCATCTTTAGTTAACAGAATCGAAGAATATATTGATATTCATTTTTCAGAAGATAGTACTATCGCGGGAATTGCTAAAAAATTGCATGCGCATCCCTCCCATTTAATGCGAACATTCAAGAAGGAGAAGAACATGACGATTAGCCAATTCCGTAATGAAAGAAGGTTAAAAGAAGCAAAAGAATTGATTATGCATTCCCACCTAACCATTACAGAAATTGCATTAATGGTAGGCTTTAGCAATGTGCAATATTTTACAAAATTATTCAAAGAAAAAGAAGGAAAGACGCCTAAAAG
The DNA here is from genome assembly GCF_001458115.1 of Gracilibacillus massiliensis. Classification (GTDB taxonomy): domain Bacteria; phylum Bacillota; class Bacilli; order Bacillales; family Amphibacillaceae; genus Gracilibacillus; species Gracilibacillus massiliensis. Next base: position 1,387,525 of record NZ_CZRP01000013.1, on the reverse strand, counting down.
TTTTCGATAATATCATAGATTTTTATAATTAATTGAACTGAAAATGTTTGAAAAATGGTAATAAAGGTATTGTAAGGATGTGAAGTTAATTAAACGAAAAGTAGAAAGGAGAATGAATAATGAAAAATTTAAATATCATTGCTTTAATATTATTAATTGTCGGGGGATTAAACTGGCTTTTAGTTGGACTATTTCAATTTGATCTTGTTGCAGCAATCTTCGGTGGAGAAGATGCAATTCTCGCAAGAATTATTTATATCGTTGTAGGTCTATGTGCGATATACGCCCTGACGTTTATTGCAAAAGTTAAGTCTAATTAAGTATGACAGTGGATAAAATAGAAATACACAAAAAAGCCATCAAATCGATGGCTTTTTTGTTCGTTTGATTAACTTTAAACACATAGACTCAAACAGCATTACGAGACGAAAAAAGGAGACGGTAACGGAATGAAACAGTAGAACCGTCCCCCTGTTTCATTTTCCTTTGGTTCTGAGTTGCAGCCGCATCCGTCGTCACCGGCGGCTTTTGCGTTTGCGTCCTCGACACAGCATGCGTCTGCGTCCGTTGGGGCTGGACCTCCACAGCAACCTTCTGTATCGTTTGTTTGGAATGTTTTTTCTAATTCTTTGCTCATATTGATTCCCTCCATTCGTTTTTGTAGGATGTTACACCTTATAAGACGATGGATTTTAAAAAGGACGCATGAGGAAGCTAATGACATTCACAGGTTTTCTCTGAACCACAAATATCCTTACTATGATCAACCTTTTGATAATCGATAATATTCCCGTAACAATCAGCCTCAATGTGACAACAAGCGGTAAGTAACTCTTTTAATTTCTGCCGACCACGTTGGACTCTCGATTTTGCTCCAGAAAAGGACATATTAAGCTGTGTACTTAATTGTTTTTGGGTCATCCCTTCTAATTCGGTTAATTTAATAGCTTCTCTGTAGATGTCAGGTAATTGCTCGATCATCGACTTGAAACAGGACGTTAATTCATGGGATAAGTCTTGCTCTTCCTCTTTATCGTATATTTGTAAATTTTCAGGGAGTTCAACGGTAGGCTTTTGTTTTCGATAGTAGTCAATAATCGTATGTCGGGTAATTTGGTAGATCCACGGGCGTACTTTTTGTGAATCCTTCAGTCGAGAAATATTGGTATCTATTTTAATAAAGACATTTTGTAAAATGTCGTCAACGTCAGCTGGATTATTCACGCGTTTAGCGACAAAACTTTTTAGTGGGTGGTAAAATTCCTCCCAAATATGCTCAATATTCATAAGAAGATTCCTCCATAACTGTTTGTTATATACAGGACGTATCCATTTAGAAAAGGACGCAATTTAATCACAGATTGCGTCCTTTTTATTATACCATCGTCCTCTCATACGAACACTCAAAAAAGCGCTAGGAGGAAAATATATGTCACGTTCATTTCCAATTGTCATTATTGGTGGAGGTCCAGTCGGCATGGCGGCTGCGGCACACTTAGTTAAAAGAAATAAAAGCTTTATTTTAATTGAAAAAGGGGAACAGGTTGGATCTAGTCTTCTGCAATGGAAGCATGTACGACTTTTTTCACCTTGGGAATATACGATTGATCGCACCGCTGAAGAACTGCTTATCTCACATGGCTGGACGTCACCGCCAAAGGAAGAACTACCTACAGGAGGGGATATGGTTAGGGATTATTTACAACCACTTGCGCAATTGCCAGAAATCAATCACCATATCATCACTGAAGGTCGCGTGATTGCGATCCAACGTTATGGCATTGATAAGATCAAAACAAGAGGAAGAGAAACATTTCCATTCGAAGTGATTTATCAAAAAGAAGGGGAGATTCATCAGGTATTTGCTTCAGGTGTTATAGATGCAACGGGCACGTGGGAATCACCGAATCCTGCAGGTGCAAGTGGAAATGTCGCGATCGGAGAAAAAAATAATCAAGCACATATCTATTATGGAATTCCCGAGGCAACGGGGCAGCATCGCTCACGATACGCCGGTAAAGTCGTAGCTGTTGTAGGAAGTGGTCATTCCGCTATTAATTCTTTGCTGGAGTTGGATCGTTTAAAAGAGGAAGTGCCAGAAACGAAAATTTTATGGGTATTGCGTAAAAAAACAGCGAAGGAAGCGTACGGTGGAGGGGAAGATGATGCACTTCCAGCCAGGGGTGCTTTGGGGACAAAGGCGCGATTACTGGTCAAAGCAGGTCGTGTTCACGTTCATTCCCCTTTTCGTATCGATGGGATTAAATCAAAAGGTGACAAACTTCAGATAAAAGGGTTGACAGGTCATCAAAGGGCACTGATTGAAGATGTAGATGAAATCATTGTTAATACCGGGGCTAGACCTGATTTCTCCTATCTTCGCGAACTTCGCTATCAGGCGGATCAGGCCTTGGAAAGTGTACCTGCTCTAGCTGAATTAATTGATCCGAATGTCCACAGTTGTGGGACCGTTAGAGCACACGGTGAAGCGGAACTGAGACAGCCTGAGAAGAATTTTTATATTGTGGGGTCTAAGAGTTATGGGCGCGCACCTACCTTTTTAATGGCAACCGGATACGAACAGGTTAGAAGTATTGCAGCGGCTTTTGCAGGTGATTGGGAAGCTTCCCGTAAGGTAGAGTTACATCTGCCGGAAACAGGGGTGTGCGGTGTCCCTGAGCGCTAAAAGGGAGGATCATATCGTATCAAAGACCCACATTAAGTTGATTGCTTTTGTTTCAGCGGTGAGTTTATTGGGGGATTCCATGCTTTATGTCGTCCTTCCGATCTTCCCTGAGCAATTCGGATTGAATTCGCTTTGGGAGGTTGGGGTTTTGCTTGCGGTAAACCGATTCGTCCGTATTCCCATTCATCCTTTTGTCAAAATGTTTTATCAGAATTTTACGATCCGACAAGGCTTGTTTATTGGATTGATCTTATCCATCTTTACCACACTCTCCTATGGTTTGTTGGAGACTTTCCACTGGCTATTAGTCTCAAGAATCATATGGGGAATTGCTTGGTCCTTCCTCAAGCAAGGAGGACAGCTATCTGTGGTGAGTGCTGTTGGAGCATCCGATCAGCAATTAGCCTCAGGTCAGTTGACAGGACTCTATAATGGTATATCAAGAACCGGCAGTTTGGCAGGCATGCTGCTTGGTGGAATTGGGGCAGGCTTGTTTAGCCCCGAAACACTATTTTTTGTTTTTGCGAGCCTGGCAACCGGTTTAGTACCATTTTTAATAAGAGACATGCGCAACGAACAGGACCTCGTTTTTGAAAAAACAGAAAGCCACCAACCGATTGTTGTCGAGCAGACGATAAGAAATCGCACATTCTTCTTTTTACTGACAATGGGTTTGCTATTATCCATGATCTATCAAGGGGTGTTAACCTCAACATTAGGCTACTGGATTGTTTTTCAGGAAGATTTAACAACTGTCTTCTTAGGTGGTTTGGGCGCAGCTGCTTGGACAGGGATATTACAAGGTTTCAGGTGGGGATTAGAACCGGTGATAGCACCCTGGATTGGACGAAAGGCAGATAAAATAGGGTCTAAGTTGATCCTTCTAATACCAACACTGGTAGTGGCGTCTCGTTTGTTTTTATTACTCCCTATCTCTTCCATTCCAACCCTAGTGTGGTTATTTGCTGTCATTATTCTGTTAGTCACAGCTACTTTCGTATCGACGTTGTTGGACGCTTTCGTTACAGATTACACCGTACATTTTAAAAAAAATGCCATCATCTCTCATTATTTAACAGCGTCAGATCTTGGAGCAGCATTAGGACCTGCTTTGGGCTTTCTATTAATCGAAATGGCTGGGGAATATTCTGTCGTTATTGGCGGAGCGGTGATTCTCATGTTTACAGCAGTACTTGCCAGCTGGGAATATTGGTATACGATAAAGAACAAATAAATCGGAGCGTTATAAAGGATCAGTTTTTATTGTGATCCTTTTTTTGTTGCAAATGGAATAAATATAATGTAAAGTAAACATAAACATTTTTGTTGTATTTGCAACAAAAAAGAGGAGGACGATATGAGTGAAATACTGCGCGAGATTGGAATGATTGCGAGGGCATTAGATTCAATCAGTAATATAGAATTTAAAGAATATGAGCTTGCGAAGGGGCAATATTTGTACCTGGTGCGAATTTGCGAAAATCCAGGCATCATACAGGAAAAGGTAGCGGAAATGATAAAAGTAGACCGAACAACAGCAGCTCGATCGATAAAAAAGCTTGAAATTAAAGGTTTTATTGAAAAGAAAGAGGATCAGCATAACAGAAAAATAAAGAAGCTCTTTCCTACAGAAAAAGGAAAACAGATCTATCCTTTTATAAAGAGAGAAAATGATTATTCCAATACTGTTGCATTAGAAGGATTATCCGAAAAAGAAATAGAAACCGTATCAAATCTCCTTCAAAGAGTAAGAAAAAATATAGAAAAAGACTGGGAATATGTAAAAAAAGGGAACAAGAGAAATTATTGATGGTAAGGAGCGACTGGTAGAAATGACGATGAAAATAAGAAAGTGCACTCTTGAAGATTCTATCCCACTTCAGAAAATTAGCTGTGATGTTTTTAGTGAAACATTTAAGCATCAGAATTCTCCTGAAAACATGGAGGCTTATTTAAATAGTGCGTTCAACTTAAAACAGGTAGAAAAAGAACTGTCCACGATTTGTTCTCAATTCTTTTTTGTTTATTTTGATAATGAGATCGCAGGCTATTTAAAGGTCAATACCGATGGTGCTCAGTCGGAAGATATGGGTAAAGACGCACTTGAAATTGAACGAATTTATATCAAGAAAAAATTCCAAAAAAACGGAATAGGTAAATTGCTACTAAATAAAGCTACAGAAATTGCAATACAGCATAATAAAAAGAAAATCTGGCTAGGTGTATGGGAAAAAAATGAAAACGCCATAGCCTTTTACAAGAAAATGGGATTTATCCAAACTGGAAAACACCCATTTTATTTAGGAGACGAAGAACAAACAGACCTCATTATGGTGAAACATGGGGACGGTTCTCCTGTTTCATTCAGCCTTGAATAAATAGAAGCACCCAATGTTAAACTATCCTTTAGATGTAAGAGCACCTAGTTGTTTTTAAGTTTAACCCGAAATTATCACAAGAAAAACAACAAATACTTATCAATCAGTTGAAATCTTTAAAAGATGCAATTCTTGGCAATATCGAACTAACAACAGGACATAATGTAACAGAAGAAATTGATCGTGCCAATGGTTATTCCATGGACCGCACCCTGCACATCAAGAGTTTGTTCAGCAGCTGCACGGCATCATTCATGATGTGATCCTGGTTGATTGTGCGATTTGAGGATTAGCAAAAACAAGAAGAAACATAGGACCGGTCGCAGTACTAAATGAAACAGCAGAACCGTCCGGGATCAGTGAAAAAGTAATGTTTTTTATTGGAGATAGTAAAGAAGGGATTCTAAACAAAGCCAAAAATTGTTTTTGTATGAATTTTCGGTAATTTTTTAGGGGTATTTGAGGCTATTAGGCGGATGCTATTGCTGCTATCCGCTTAATGTTTGTTGCTATTGCTGCTAACTTTGATTGTTGAGACACGCTGAATAGACCATATCCCCTTGCTCGAGATAGGCCATGGAATCGTTTAAGCTCCGCATTTTTCCCTTCAATAGAAGCTCTTTTTTTATATTTTTCTTTAAATTCTTCTCTCTTTTGATATTGAGATATGTCGTAGAACTCTGCCGTATTTAAACCAACTGTTAGAATTCTACGTGCTGCTTTTTTAGCGCACAAATCATGTAACGGACATGCTTTACACTGCTCGATATCAAAATAATACTTATATCCTTGCCTTTCCCCGTCCTTGTTTTTTGATGTGAAATATTTCTTTTTGACCGTGGTATTACCTTGGCTACAGGACCATTCATCCGAATCTTTGTTATAAGTAAAATTAGATTCATCTATACGATATACGGTAGAACTAACTGGAATAAAAGGTTGTGCCTCTATGGCTTCAATTGCTTCTAATATTGGTTTTCTAAAGTAAGCTTTGTCTCCATATACTTCTTCGATAGTCATTCCGCTTTTAAGTGTTAATTCCAATATCTCGTTCATGAAGCTACCATCCAAATAAGCACCGTGTCCCGTACGAACGGCCGTAATAATGCGTTCCACAGTAGTCATCATAAATTCTGCTTTAAATCCATAAAACGATTCTGTTTTACTTTTGCGACCTACCCTTGCATCTTCATCCACAATGGAGCGAACCCCTTTTTGATTTATAAATTTAGGGTCATAAAGAATGTCCTTCGCCTTCTGAATCCAGGAGCTGGTAAGCTCATGATCGGTTTTCTTAATTGTATTTGCCATAATGTGCGTGGCATCTATGCTCACACTACTCCCTTGTAATATGCCGTTTTCCACACATTGACGTACCATTTCTGTGAGGATACCATCAAGTGTATCCTCTCCAAGACGATGTGTTCTAAATTTGGAAAGAAGACTCTTGTCGGGTAATTCATCTTCAGGATTAATGCCTATAAAGTACATGAAAGCTAAATTTAAACGAGCTTCTACTTGTACTTTTTCGTCCGATAAATTGTATAAGTGTTGAAGAAAAAGTAGCTTACACATCATTTCCGGTTCTTTTGCTGGACGCCCAAAATCTTTACAATAGGTGTCTTCTAGCAATATATTAATAAAGCTAAAATCAATGACAGAAGAAATGACTTTTAGTATATGNNCGGGATCAGTGAAAAAGTAATGTTTTTTATTGGAGATAGTAAAGAAGGGATTCTAAACAAAGCCAAAAATTGTTTTTGTATGAATTTTCGGTAATTTTTTAGGGGTATTTGAGGCTATTAGGCGGATGCTATTGCTGCTATCCGCTTAATGTTTGTTGCTATTGCTGCTAACTTTGATTGTTGAGACACGCTGAATAGACCATATCCCCTTGCTCGAGATAGGCCATGGAATCGTTTAAGCTCCGCATTTTTCCCTTCAATAGAAGCTCTTTTTTTATATTTTTCTTTAAATTCTTCTCTCTTTTGATATTGAGATATGTCGTAGAACTCTGCCGTATTTAAACCAACTGTTAGAATTCTACGTGCTGCTTTTTTAGCGCACAAATCATGTAACGGACATGCTTTACACTGCTCGATATCAAAATAATACTTATATCCTTGCCTTTCCCCGTCCTTGTTTTTTGATGTGAAATATTTCTTTTTGACCGTGGTATTACCTTGGCTACAGGACCATTCATCCGAATCTTTGTTATAAGTAAAATTAGATTCATCTATACGATATACGGTAGAACTAACTGGAATAAAAGGTTGTGCCTCTATGGCTTCAATTGCTTCTAATATTGGTTTTCTAAAGTAAGCTTTGTCTCCATATACTTCTTCGATAGTCATTCCGCTTTTAAGTGTTAATTCCAATATCTCGTTCATGAAGCTACCATCCAAATAAGCACCGTGTCCCGTACGAACGGCCGTAATAATGCGTTCCACAGTAGTCATCATAAATTCTGCTTTAAATCCATAAAACGATTCTGTTTTACTTTTGCGACCTACCCTTGCATCTTCATCCACAATGGAGCGAACCCCTTTTTGATTTATAAATTTAGGGTCATAAAGAATGTCCTTCGCCTTCTGAATCCAGGAGCTGGTAAGCTCATGATCGTCTGTCATTTGCTTTTCCACATGATCGATCACTTCTTCCAAGTAAGATTTCATACGTGCTTTTGCTTCTCGGTGATCGGATAATTCTTCATAATTTGGTATTTCAGGTAAACCATCAATTTGTTTTCCTGTTTCTGTTTCATATGCATGAACAATCATTCGTGCTAAATGCTTCATTAAACGCTCAGGCGTTTTCTTAATTGTATTTGCCATAATGTGCGTGGCATCTATGCTCACACTACTCCCTTGTAATATGCCGTTTTCCACACATTGACGTACCATTTCTGTGAGGATACCATCAAGTGTATCCTCTCCAAGACGATGTGTTCTAAATTTGGAAAGAAGACTCTTGTCGGGTAATTCATCTTCAGGATTAATGCCTATAAAGTACATGAAAGCTAAATTTAAACGAGCTTCTACTTGTACTTTTTCGTCCGATAAATTGTATAAGTGTTGAAGAAAAAGTAGCTTACACATCATTTCCGGTTCTTTTGCTGGACGCCCAAAATCTTTACAATAGGTGTCTTCTAGCAATATATTAATAAAGCTAAAATCAATGACAGAAGAAATGACTTTTAGTATATGATTTTCTGGAATTTTATCGTATAATACAGAGTGAAAACTAGATTGCTTTGAATGATTTCGAAGCATGAAGAAAAACCCCCTAATGGTTTGGTATTTGGACGTACTAATTATACCATTTAGGGGGTTTTTATAGTGACATATCTTATTAAAATGTCACAAAAATCTATTATTTAATGACTTTTTTAAAATACAGGGGAATTCGGTGACTTTTTCACTGGTCCCGAACCGTCCCCATGTTTCATTCCTTGATCCTCCGTACTATCCTTAAATTAGCTAATAGGATGAGGAATAGGATGGGATATAATACGGCGGAATACCAAAGTTTCCATGTGGTGTAATAGAAGAAGCTGGTCTGTAATGAGATCCATTCAAAAACAACAGAAAATACAGACCACGCAACGATGTAAAGTGTTTTTGCTGTTGTATTTTTAGTGAATGGAAAGTAATTTAAGAATAAAATGTTAATAGAAGGGTAAATCAGAAGTTGTGCCATAACTCCTAAATAAGAAACTCCTTCTGTCAAAAAGCCATACATGTTGGATTTGAAATCCAAAAGTATATCAACAACAAATCCGAAGCAAGTGGCAAAAAGTGCCGTAGCATAGATCTCAATTTTTGTTAATCGCTTAGGCATAAAAAACGCAATTATGTTAAATAAAATTAAACAACCAAATATTAAAATCATTCATTATCCCACCTTATATTCGATTACTTCATATTCGTTATTTTTATATCAAAAATAACGAATAGAGAGAGTATAACTACAATTGAGAGTGACCAAGCTAGGAGAGGGCGTTTGTGGTGTATCGGTAAAATGACAAAAATAACCCCTGTAAATAAGCAAGACCACACAAAATTCCATCCATTATGATAGGTGATAAATCCTAATATATTATTTATGAATTCAATGATGATATAAATCCCAGACCACAATAAGAACCATAGAAAACGTTTTTTCCACCCTTGAGGAAATCTTCCAAGATAAATCAAAACGGTTGCGGAATAAGAAACAAACATAGATAAGATGGTAATAAAGGTATGATTAGGTAATATTGCATCATGAAAAACCCACATGGAGTCATTATAAAGTATGAAATTATATAGAAAATCGCCAATGATGAAGAATAAGATAGTTGGATAGTACTTTTTCCAGTTTTTCCAATCTCCCCATAAATAACCAGCTATTATATAAAGAAAATTAATGAGAATGTACATTTAATCACTCCACCGGATTCAAGTAGTACTATCTTTCTCAAATTAAATAAAAATAATCGGTTTAAATTCATAATATAAGCAAACCATAAGCCTAAAAAGGAGTTGGATGCATGACAAACATTGGTGAATCACTTACAAATATCCTGAAGACCGTTACGGATGATGTACCTAAAAACCCATTACATGTAGGGGAAGTAATGAATTTGTGGACGTATTTAACGTTACTGGAGGAGGCAAATCGTTTTGCCGAAATTGGTTTAAATACAACATCTGATGACGAATTACGAGAAGCGATAAAACATAGTTGGGATGATTGTGACAAGCAAGCCAAAAAAATTAAAGAGTTATTTAGGGAGGAAGGCATTAGTTTACCGCCAACAACTGAACCAAAAACGAATTCAGATCCTAAGGATATTCCGTTAGGTGTTAAATTGACGGATGATGAAATTGCGAATGGGGTGGTGATGAAATTAACAACGGCGATTTCAATATGTGGAGTTGGCCTAAGTCAATCTTTACGAACGGATATTGGTGCAATGTGGTATGACTTTTTAAAAACCCGAGTAAAGTTTAGTGCCTACTATATGCCAATTATGCGAAAAAGAGGTTGGATTAAAGTCCCTCCCTATTATGTTCCTAATGGGCATCCTAACCAGTAGGCTTTGTTAAAACTGACTCGAAAAGAAGAGTCGGTTTTTCTTTTTGAAAATCAATAGAATGTATGTTCTTATTTTATGTTATACTATTTAAGGAAAGCTTTAAGGAAAAGAGGTGTCAAATGAACACACAAGTAAAAGAAACAAATGCTAAGAAAATATTAACAGAGGCAAAAGGATATTTAGATGTCGGGTTTACTCATTCGCTAAATCCCTATAGTGGCTGCGGTTTTTCATGTCTGTACTGCTATGTGAGAGAAATGCCGATCCAACGATTCAAGGATCTTCCTTGGGGAGAATGGGTCGATATTAAAACAAACGCTGCAGATAATTATATAAATGAAATTCAGAAGTTGCGGAAAAAATCGAAGCCGGTAAATATTTTTATGTCGTCGGCCACAGATCCATATCAGCCGATTGAACGAAAGGCGGAGATTACGCGCGGATTACTAGAGGCGATAATTGATTATCCGCCAGATTTTCTCCAAATTCAAACAAGAGGTCCGTTGATCAAAAGGGATCTGGACCTACTAATTAAGTTGAAAGAGAAATGCAAACTCCTTATATCGATGACAATTGAAACAGACAGAGAAGATATAAAAAGGATATTTGCTCCCTATGCACCAGGAATTAAAATACGTTTAAATGTGATGCAGGAACTTCATGATGCCGGCTTGGAAACGCAAGCGTCGATTTCTCCAGTTTTACCATTCACACCAGACTTTCCAAACGTATTAAAAGGAAAGGCTGACCATATTTGGATTGATACTTTAAGCATAGGAGACGGATCGATGGGAAAGCGGTCAGCACGATTAGGTATGCCTAAGTTATTTCAAGAAAATAACTTAGAAAAATGGTACCAGAAAGATTTGCATATTAAGGTTGAAAAGTATTTTAAGAAGTATTTCTCTGACGAAATGATAAGAGTCTCTAAAGAAGAGGCATTTCCCCGATAAAATCTGTAAGGGGGAAAGCCTTACTTCCGCAAAATCTTCTCCATCGCTTTACCTTTTGCCAATTCATCGATAAGCTTATCCAAATAGCGGATCTCTTGCATGGTAGGTTCTTCGATATCCTCGACTCGGACGCCACAGACTACCCCTTTGATCAATTGCCGTGCAGGATTCAACTGGGGAGCTTCCGCAAAGAACGTCTCAAAGTCTGTCTCATTTTCGAGCTGAGTTTCGAACGCTTCCTGACTATATCCAGTTAACCAACGGATAATTTCATCAACTTCCGCTTTTGTTCGTCCCTTTTTCTCTGCTTTTGTGACATAATGAGGATAGACTTTTGCTACACTCATTGTATAAATCTTATGTTTGGGCATGATAGAGCCTCCTTTAAAGAGATATATTCCTATTATACACGAGAACCTGCCTGGCATTAAATTGAATCAACTGTTACCTTTAAAGCTGATTGGGTATAGGTAAAGAGAGAAAGTGATGAAGGAGGATGAAAATGAGCGTATATACAATAGGGCATTACAATCATTCAAAAGAAAAGTTTCTATCATTACTACATTCTAAAGAGATTGATTGTGTAGTGGATGTTCGTTCAATGCCGGGAAGTAATAGAAATCCTCATTTCAATAAAGATCAGATAAAAGAGTGGTTGGCGAAGGCGTCTATTAAGTATTCACACATTCCGAATCTTGGTGGCCGAAGAAGTAGGTCAGGTGAAGTTGGTAAAGTGTTAAACGCAGGGTGGAATAATCAATCTTTTCATAATTATGCAGATTACACATTAACAAAGGACTTTCAACGGGCAATAGAAGGGCTGAAGTCACTAATAAAAAGTTATCGTGTTGTGATAATGTGCTCAGAGCGCCATCCTTCAAGATGTCATCGATTAATCATAAGTAATTACCTGAAAGCAAATAGTTATCCTGTTATTCATATCATTCCTGATGCAGAAGCGAATCCTGAATACGTGGAACACCAATTAGGACAGTGGGGAGCCATGCCTGTCATAGAAGAGGATGGAACGGTTGTTTATCCAGATTTATATTAATATCATATACGAGGAGAGTTGAACATGTCAGAGCCGATCACGAATATCCCGATTCCTGCTATTTTAGAGATAAATAAAGGTGCTATTTTTCAAATAGAGAAAATACTGCAAAAACATGGCTTTCAGCGTGTTGCTGTTTTATTTGACGATTTTACTTATGAACATTATCAACCTACCGTTAAAACATCCACCTCACAACTTAAACTGGAAATGATTAAAATGCCATCTGATCTAGATATTCAAGCTTTAATTGCACAGGCATTTGATATGGAACAATATGATGTAATTGTTGCAATTGGAGGTGGTTCGTTAATAGATTATGGAAAGTATATCGCTTATTCCCGACGTGTCCCATTTATCAGCTTTCCAACTTCTGCTTCCAATGACGGGTTTGCTAGCAGTAATTGTTCATTAATCGTCAATAATAAAAAAACAACCGTGCCAGCAAAGGTTCCCTACGGTATTATCGTGGATTTAGATATCATTCAACAAGCACCAGCAAAGTTTATTTTAGCAGGTATTGGCGATTTAATGTCAAATATTACAGCTTTATATGATTGGAGTTTTGAAGAAAAGAACCAATCTGTCACAGTCAATCACTTTGCTGCCATGTTAAGTAAAAAAGCAGTCAATAGTTTTATCCGTACCCCGATGGAAGATATCCAACAGCCTATTTTTATAAAAGAGCTAGTGAGCTCCTTAACGATGGGCGGAATTGCTACCGTCATTAGTGGAAATAGTTCTCCTATAAGCGGATCTGAGCATTTAATTTCACATGCGTTAGATAAAATAGCAGAGGTACCTGCTATGCATGGTATTCAAGTAGGAATAGCTACATACATTATGTCCAATGTTCAAAACCACCGTGCAGAAAGAATGCACAAAGTCTTTACACGTACAGGCTTTTTTGATTATGTGAAAAAAGCAGGTTTACAGAAACGAGAATTCCAACAAGCTGTAGAGTATGCACCTCAAATTAAGCCAAATCGTTATACCTATTTGCATGAGCAAAAATATCGCCAACAAGCATTGGAATTTATCGACAGTGATCCGATACTGCAAGAGCTCCTTCAGTGAATGTTTCGTTTAACAACCCGTTTAAAAACAATGACGAACACAACGACAACAATAGAGCATCCCAATATTACTGCTGCCAACATCCCTAAACCAATGCCATACCAAGCATCAATTGTTATGGCTACAATAATACTTGCGATAAATGTTAACACGGCAATCGCAAAGCTAATAATCGAGGCTAAATACGTTTTTTTAGGATAATAATACAGGAAAAATACACTTAATAATCCCAGCAAAACAATATATAGAGCAGCAATCGTGAATCCGTTGATGGACATATCGATCCATTGCATTACCCATTTTTTACCTGTTGGATCGGTAGTGTCTAATGCAATTGTTTCAAGGTTTTGAGTAGATAAATCAATCGTCATCAACTCATATTCTGCGGGATCTTTTGCCCAGTTTGTGTTTGCTAAGAAAGCAATTGTATGCTGATTATGAAAAAAAGTAGGTGAAGAAATCGATTTTTGCAAGTCTGTTAATTTTTCAATAGATTGTTCCTTTATATCTAGCAAAAATAATTCGTATTCAAATGTTGTGCTCTCTTCTTCATTCGCAACTTCCGTAAAAGCCAACAGATTGCCATCTGAAGACAAATGAGGGTTATAAAAAGATTGGTTTGCTAATAACTTTTCAGGAATTAGATTCGGTTTCTCATGTGTTGTTTCTTCATTAAGAGAGTAAGAATAAATCCGTTCTTCCTCTCCATCAAATTCACTAAAGAAAATCTCTTGTCCATCTGATGAAAGAAACAAATGATTCATCGAAAAATGATCAGCATCTGTTAATTGCTTTATAGTGGTCCCATCTAAATCAGTGATAAACAAGTCAAATCCTTCTCTAGATTGTTCACCTTTTTTAAATTCTGCAGATTCCATCGCAATGAAATAAGTGTTTTTTCCATCCTGTGAAAAAATGGCGTCCGTAACATGCAAATCATTATTCGTAAGTGTTGTTTCTTCGCTGCCATCATGATTGATGACTCGAAGCGATTGAATGTTTTCTTTATTTTCACTCATATAAACAAGTTTTGATCCATCTGGTGAATAAGATGGATTTCGATCTCGCATATTCATATTGTTCGTTAATTCTTTAACATTATCCCCATTCGGATTTACCGTATAAATCGATTCTTCGCCTTCGGTAAAATAGGAAAAAGCTATTTCTGAATCATCTGGAGCTATACTAATCTCTGAACCAAGCCCAGTGAAATATTGGTATTGATCATTATCGGATAACATCGCATAGGAAATGGCACCTCCTAATAATAAAAATGCCAGTCCAATCGCTATCAAAAAAGTAGATTTCCGCTTCAAAGTCTATCATTCCTTTTCAAAACTTATTTCTTACGGACAAAACGTGAGATAATTATAAATTTTGTCCGTAAGAATGGATCTTACGGACACTTTTAATGGATTTAGTTTTTTTTGTCTATAAGAATCAATCTTACGGACAGAATTTTTAGTTTTGTGAGATTTTGTCCATAAGAATGAATCTAACGGACAAAATATAGGGATATCTCACTTTTTGTCCATAAGAATAGAGCTCCTTAAATTATTCTGCTATATATTCTTGAACTAACTCATAACACCTTTCTTTAGTTAGCTCTGCAAGCATTGTTACATATTCTAATTGTTCCATTGTCCCGCCTTCATATTTTAAAGAGGCTTGTTTAGCAGTTTCATCTCTGACTATTATCCATTCACGCTGCTTTTCTCTCAATTTGGCCATTTCTGCATCCGATAGAAGGTTTTCTAAATCACCATAAATCTCATTTAACAATCCATCCCACTTATCAAACTGGTCACTTGCTACTTTTTTCAAAGCATATGTAGAGTTATCTATTGGTTGCATTGCTTCCGTTTCTGCTTTTGCTTTGTTTAATTGGTTGAGGTATTCTTTTTGTAAATTAGTAGTAGCTTTGTTTTCAGCAGAGGTATTGCTCGCATTATTCAACTCCATCATCATTTTATCTTCCTTCGAGAGATCAGTGTATGTATGTTCATTTGAGTCGCGATTCGATTGAGCAGCTGAATTCTCACAAGCTGTTAATAGAATAACGAATAGTATAAGAAATAAGGTTATCAAAAAGGTTCTGTATTTTTTCATAAAAGTGATTCCTCCGTAAGTCTAGATGTACTGTATCTTGAAAAGGTGACAATATAAAATCTAACATAATTTTCCTTTTAGTATAAGTGGAAAAAGTGATGTAATCAAAAACGAAGAGGCTTCATCAAAAGCCATGATTCCTTAATGACATACTTATTGATCAAAAATATAGCAATATAGAAAATAATGAAATTAACAAACAGACCAGGTGATACACTTGCACCTGTTATTTCTTGTGACAGAAGATTCAATATCAATAATTCCTCTCCGTCTTCCGTATATATGGTTACATATTCAAAAGGAAATCCGTAATTATAGGCATATTTTTCTGTGTGAATTTGTGAAGGAGATGGATCTGGAATAAATAAGGACGTGACCATCACAAGACCAATAGCAAACAGAAAACTGGTTAATTGGATCACACCCTGCCCCCATCTTTTCCTCCTATATAATACAAAAATAATAATCAATCCAATAATCATGGCAGTCCACAGATAGTTTTCGGCGTTGATGCTGACCATTGACAATACGAAATATGTTGGGATTAATAATAGCAGTGGAACAATAAAAAATAATAAAGCAAACCTTACTGTCTCAATCAACATGGACATTGGACCAGATCGTTGCAATTTGTTCAATGTCATTCACCTCTTAAAAAATTTTTCCTTACCATATAAGACGATACACAACATAAAAAGGTTCGCTATTTTCTAAAGAAAACGAAACTCTTCACGGATGCTACCAATCACTAAATCAATATATAGTGATATAAATCACTTAAAAACACAATATATAGTGTTATCCTATATTGAGTAAATACACGCTTTATAAAAAGGAGAGATTTGTATATGTTTAAAAACACAACAGAAATCATTAACCAATTTCTGTCACAACAAGACAATAAACAAACCGATTATCTCAAGCATGAAAACAGCAATTATGTTTATTCCTTGCCACTTTTGAGGCATAACCTCACCAATCATGCTGAAGAACAATTTCTGATGAATCACATTCTTCCACCAAAAATAAAAGAATTGTATGAGCAGGGTATTGTTTATGTCCACGACAAGCAGCTTGCCCCCTATTGTGTATCGATTAGCTGTATCGATATAGCGACAAAAGGTATCCCATCGTTGGCTAAAAATATGATCTCATCGAAACCAACGAAGCGAATGTCGACGTTGATCCGCCACTTTAGTAATGTCGTTACCTTAATATCACAGCAAGTCTCAGGTGCTGTGATGTTAGCACAGCTATCTACCATTACAGCTTCTTATTTATTTGATGAGGAAAAAAGAGGAATTACATACACAGATGAAGAACTTCAGGAACTCTTCCAAAGTCTTATTTGGGAATTAAACATGCCACTTAGGTCTGGAGCGCAAAGTAGTTTTTCTAATATTACCTTAGAGTTTGGAAAACCATCAGAGGAAATAAAAGATCAATATATCGTAATTGGAGGAGAGGGGCGAAATATTCAATATAAAGACATACCTGCCATCTGCTTTGATCGCATTAACCAGGCGATTATTGATGTGATGAAAAAGGGAACAGGAAATGATGGGATTCCCTTTACCTTCCCGCTACTAACGGTACAAATTGATGATGATTTTAATTACCAAAATCCATTATTTATCGAACTACTAGATAAAATGTATCATTGGGGTGGTGTCTATTTCGAAAACTTTAAAACCAAGCCATTTGAAGATCCGTATTATAAAGCTTTGAATCCACTCATTCAGGCAAAAGACTCTGAAGTGAGCAGAAGTCTCTGTTGCAGGTTGCAGATCAACTTAGGAACTTTATCTAAAGCAGGTGGTGGCGTGTTCGGATCGTCAACAGGATCGACTGGTGCTGTACAGGTTCTTAATCTAAACATGAATCGAGTCCTTTTAGAATTTGGAGATGATCTCGATCTAGCCAAAGAGAAGATCCGCGAATATATGGAAGTAATGCAAGAAGCACATATGGAGAAACGAAAATGGCTGGAACAGAACAAGGAATTGTATCCGACTTTCTTTGCTTTTAATAAAGACCTGAAAAACTATTTCAATGTGTTCGCTGTGACGGGAATGAATGAAGGTCTGATTAATTCAGGCTATAAAAACGGAATAAAAGATAAAGAAGGTAAAATGCTTGCACACCAATTAATGCAATATATGACCGAGATCGTCAATGATTTCATTGTTAGAGATAAGGTCGCTTGTGGAATTGAGTATGCTCCAGCTGAGAATGCTGCGATCAAGCTTGCGCGTCATGATCTAAAATGGGCAAAAGAAAATAATCGGGAAATTTTCGTCCAGGGTGAAGGCGAGAATCCATACTTGACTAGCGGCTGTATGACGCCTTTTTCAGAAGAAGACTTTCTTGACCAATTAGAAAACAGTGCAGAATTTCAAGGATATGCTACGTCAGGTAGTGTCTTACACCATTTTCTAGAGGCAAAAGTAAAACCAGAAACTTTAGCTTCGTATTTGGATAAGATTTTTGAGAAACCGATCAATTATATTACATTGACACCAACAATTACATCCTGTATGAGCTGTGGACAAAAGATTATTGCAGAAGATGCAAAGAATATTCATATGTGTCCTGTTTGTAAGTCACAAGATATTGCGACGTTCAGCAGGGTGATTGGTTACTTGAAGATGATTGCAAGAAACAATATACATGTCGATGAACAGGGGTATTATCAAGGGAAGTATAACTTCTGGTCAAAAGCGAGAAGACATGATTGGACAATACGCAAACGTTTAAAAGAAGATGTGTTACAGGAGGTTGTTCACCGTTAATGAGCGGTAAACAGATTACTATGAAGTTATACAACAACTTTATTCGCACCTTTAGTGACCTTCCCAATCATACAACATTACTTGTTCATTCATTGTCAGGCTGTCCGCTTCATTGCTACGGTTGTCTCAACTATGACGAAATCATTGCGAATACGCCAAAAGACTATAAAACGACAGAGGATTTATACGACTATTTGATCAAAAGCGGTTATTTGTTTGATGCTGTGATGTTCAGTGGAGGCGAATTTTTAATAAACCCCTTTAATGAAATTCGTGAACTTTTACAAAACGCAAAAGAAATTTTCGCTGGCAAGATTATTGTAACAACAAGTGGTATCTATTTTCGCAAAGTACGAGCGTTATATGACGAAAATCTCGTCGATGGAATCCATATTGATATGAAATTACCGTATCATATATTGGATGTGAAAGAAGATGCAAAAATTTATCAAGATATTATGGGGATCACTCCTAATAAAAAACTCGTCGAAGAATTGATTGCGAGTGTTGACGCAGTGATTGAACATAATACTCTTTTTGACCAAGTGCGCACGGTGAAATACCCATTATTAGATGAAGCGTTTTTTCAAGAGATCGAGCATTTTATTGAAAAGAGAAAAGTTTATCATCAAAGCATAGTACCCTATTTTTTAAATGAATTTGTGATTCCTAACAACTAGGATATGGAATTCAACCAATCAAGGTAGGGGCCCTTTGAGGGTTGAATACCCATTTTACGTAATATGCAATTTCAGGTTTTCTATATAATGAAACATGAAACAGTTAGGGAGAGTTAAGAGCATTCTACTCTCCAAATAATTGCTTCTACTGCAGTCATAATTTTATCAAAACACTAAATCTGCTGGAAAGATACCAACATAGTGTTTGGTCATTGTATTACATAGGCTTTTTGGTATTATTGATAAATATAACCTCTGCTGAATTCGCTCTAAAAAAATCGATTTCATTTTCCACCCTGAACGTTTCAACCATACGTGGAGTTCCACGCATGGAATCGATATTTTAAAAGAAAAGTACAGCACAGAAGCAGTAACCTAGATATAAGCACCATCTATTCCATACCAAGTAATAAGACCATTTTTTTAAGGGAGAGAATAATATGCTCATTCAGTCTACGAAAGCTTTGCAAAAGTACCTAAAAGTAAATCCAGAGCCAAGACAAGAACTTGCTGATCCATTACAAGGGTGGCATGCCCATTTTAAAAAAATTAATAGAAAAAACACCATTATTTTGGTACATGATCTCAGTCTTTATACCATAGTGTTGTATGGACTAAAAGCTAAGGATGTTCGTGATTTTGCCTCAGTAGCAAAACATGCAATTGTGGAAATGCTGAAAAAAGATGGATGTAATGATCAAGTCGTCTATCCGGAATTGCTGGGGGAAAGTGTATCCTACACAACAACAAAAGACAGGAAATCTGTTGCTAAGCTCAATCGCATTGCACAAGAGATAGAATTTTTTATGGACGAGGTGGATACGGATTCTCTTTTACAACCAGGCATAAGCGATTTGGTAAATAGAAATTTGTATAAATCAAGTTCAGGGGGTTACATGAAACCTATTAAGTCCTTATATCATCTTTTAGAAAACAAGATCGGATCTGAAGCATTTCAGCAGAGGGCGATTCAAGTTAAAATAACCTTGAAATTAGAGGGTATTCCAGTTTGGCGAAGGTTAGTTATACCAATAAATCGTACGTTTCGGAATTTTCATGATATAGTACAAATTGTCTTTAATTGGACGAATAGTCATCTTTATGAATTTAATCTGTATCATCAGAAACCGACCTTAACGGGTCATTATCTGCCAGCTGCTGATCTACTTCTTGTTGCACATCAGGAATCTTTTGCTTATCAAAAAGAAGGACAAACTATGAGATATGCTCATCAATGTACGTTAAAGGATGCATTAGACAAGTATAAAAGTATGGTTTACACGTACGACATTGGGGATGACTGGCAACACGTAATAGAATTAGAGAAATGGCTGGAGGGTTATGATGGGAGGTATCCCGTTTGTCTGGATGGTGAAGGAGCTACCCCACCGGAAGATGTAGGTGGAAGTGCAGGTTATCATCATTTTCTGGAAGTCATTAAATCAGAGGAAGATCCAGAGCGGGAGCAGATGCTAAATTGGGCAAAATCAGCAGGCTATCAACCATTTGATAAAGAAAAAGTGAATGAAGAATTAATAAGGAGAACATAAGAGGTCGTCGGCTTATGTTTCCTCTTACTTTTTGTTGTACAGTAGAAGATGACTTCCATTGATGGATAGAGTATTGGCGTCCGTGTATTCCTCACCTAGTTTTTTCGAGAACTCGAATCCTCAATTGAGGTACTGTGAATAATTACACCGTGATAAATTATTGGATATTATATTAATTTTCTTGTATTTTTAAGTTTGATATCGTGTGAGATAATCCTTTTTGTAAGCGATAACAAATGGGAGGTTATTAGATGAGAAAGCTTGTACTTTTAGGATTTGTATTTTTATTGATTGGTTTCTTAGCAGCATGTTCAGGAGATAGTGAGGAGGGATCCTCATCAGATGGTGACTCAGCTAGTGAAGATGCAGTTGAGCTAACATTTTGGAAGTCTGAAGATATTGGTCGGGCAGACTACGAGGCATTTATGGATGTGGTAGAGAAATTTAATGAAGAACATCCAGACATTGACCTTCAAGTAGATACAACACCGAATGCCGATTATCGAACACGCTTAAATACACAAGCAGCCGGTGGACAATTACCAGATGTTTTTCAGGTTTGGCCGGGAGCTGAGTTAGAACCACTTGTGGAAGGCGAAGCAGTACAACCAATTGATGATATTGTCAGTTATTGGACAGAGGAAACAGGGTTATTGGATGAAGAAGATTTCGAAGACTTTTCTGTTGATGGCAATCCATATGCGGTGCCAGCCAACACGAATCCAACACACATGATTTTTTATGATAAAGATATGTTAGCGGACGCGGGATACGAAGAATTCCCAACGACATATGATGAGTTTCTTGGGTTAGTAGATGAATTGAATGCCAATGATATTACACCAATGGCACTGGGTAACTCAGATGCATGGGTATTACAATCTGTTTATATTTCTACGATTGCCGATCGCTTTACTGGAAACGATTTCTTAGAAGGTGTTGCCAATGGCGAACGAGCATTTACAGATGATGATTTTGTCCAATCATTAGAAGTCATTGATGAATTAGTGAAAAAAGAAGCTTTTAATGATGACTTGAACACGATTGACAGTTCCCAAATGATCGATTATTTCCTACAGGGAAGAGCAGCAATGGTAATGGATGGTAACTGGGGAATTTCAGCCATCTTAGAAAATATGCCAGAGGACAAAAATGTTGGAGTTGCGATGATGCCATTGAATGACAAGAAAACAATAGCATCCGTAGCAGGAACTGGTGTTGCGATTAATAGTGATTTAGAAGGGGAAAAGCTGGATGCAGCACACACTTTTCTGAAATATGTCTATAATGAAGAACTATGGGAAGAGTTGATTAAAGTTGGTCGACCGATTATTGCCAATGTAGATGTACCAGAAGATGCAGATCTTCATCCCTTGCAGGAAGATATGCTGGAATTAATCGCAGAATCGGAACCAGCTCCAGTATATGATGCAACATTGATACCGGCAGTAAATGATCAATTAGAAAATGAGCTCCAGTCGATAACGGTCGGTGGTTCGACTCCGGAAGAAGCCGCTGAAAATATTCAACGTGTACAAGAAAGTGAACAGCAGTAGTTAATGTGAAATGCAGATTAGTAGAGTGTCTTACGAGATGCTCTACTTTTTGCGCCTGTGAAAATGGTATACTTTAAGTTAACTAACGATCACAAAATGGGAGTCATTACATATGCCACTTATACACTATATTAAAAACAGCCTAAAATGGAAATCGGTTATTATCTTTTTACTGCTTGTTACCATTCCCAGCGGTATCATTGGATCGATTGTTCTCTATCAATCTAATAAAATATTGAAAGAACAGATTATTACGACAACCCATCAAAATCTAGGGAACATGGAGTCGCAGCTTACCAATGTAATAGAGGAGATTGAGGATATTTCCAGATATATGATTTACAGTCATGAATTTCGTGATTTTATGACATCCCCTGCCATGTCTGGAGCAGATTATAACCATTTAAATCAGGTGCGTAGTAATTTAAGTGGATTTTTTGTTTTTCATCAGTCCGAGAAAGACTACTTTCATTCGGTCCAAATTGAAGGAGAAAATAAGCAAGTTCTGAACGTTGGAGAAACTGTAGAAGGAAATGAAAAGCAATGGATAGAAAGTGCGAAAGAGTTGGAAGGAGAAATGCTGTGGAGCACACCTTATCAGATGTATAACCAACGTACCGGTCAAGATGAAGAAGTGGTTAGTCTGTTTCGTGTGATTAACAATTTATATAACATTACAGAGCCGATTGGACATGTTAGGATTCGTCTTGACCTCCAAGCATTGTACCAGCAAGTGACAGACGGCTTTACCACAAATCAGCACCAGGCTTTTCTTGTGCATAACGAGGAAGAAACGATTACGTTATCTAATTCTGGACCAAATTTTAGTTATCAGGCATTTATTCGAAATATTCATAGCGAAGGCGAAAGTTTCCAGCTGGAAGAAAATGGTGACGTTTATTATGGTGTTTCGCGATATATTGAACCGATTGATATGCATTTAGTATCGGTTGTCAGTGAGACCTATATTCTCTCGGAAATGAAGGATATCCGATCGACCTTTGGCTATATGATTTTGATCGCCGTCTTGATGGGATTAATGACATTTGCAGGATTTGTTGTCTTTGTTGTCCGTCCGATTTTGGAGCTAACAAGAGAAACGAAGCGTCTTGAACATGGCGATTTCAAAGCGCAGGTACAAGTTCGTTCAAACGATGAAGTCGGTCAATTGGGCTATCGTTTCAATTCGATGGTCGAGCAGATCCAGCGATTAATTGATACTAAATATAAGCTCGAAATTCAAAATAAACATTCAGAATTGAAAGCGTTACAAAGCCAAATTAATCCCCATTTTCTATATAATACCTTAGACATGCTACGCTGGACAGCTCGGTTAGAAAATGCACCAGACACAAGTAAAAGTATTGAGGATTTATCGACACTGTTCCGAATTAATCTTAGTCAGGGCAAAGTATGGATTCCGTTAGAAGATGAATTAAAATATGTCAAAAGTTATATGGAATTACAGAAAAGACGGTTAGGTGATAGTTTTCATTATGCTATTTTTATAGAAGCAGGATTAGCAAAAAGTATTGTTCTAAAATTAATGCTGGAACCACTCGTGGAAAATAGTTTTAAGCACGGCTTTCGACAATCACAGCAAAATAAAAAGATTATGATTCGTTGTTATTTAAAAGAGAATGATATGGTAATTGATTGCTTGGACAACGGTATTGGCATCGACTTGGAAAAAGTTCAACAATTATTTGATGCTACTGAAGAACACGATAGTTATGCGTTAAAAAATGTGCAGGACCGCATTACCAATGCGTTTGGCAAATCGTATGGGATTGAAATTGTTGAAACCGAGACAGGGGCATGTGTCCGTATCAAGGTTCCTTGGATCAAGGATAAACAAATACTGAATCAGCTGATAGAAGGAGAGGACAGATGAAATGACATTAAATATGTTAATCGTAGATGATGAACCGTTAATATGCCAAGGTTTAGCGAATACGATTCCTTGGCAAGAGATGGATATCGAAGTTGTTGGGTCTGCGATCAATGGTAAGCAAGCATTGGAAATTATTCAACAAGAACCAGTGGATATTGTGATTACAGATGTCTATATGCCTGAAAAAGATGGCATCCAGTTATCAAAAGCAATCGTCGAACATTTTCCTCATGTAACCATTATTATGATCAGTGGTTACGAGGAGTTTGAGTATGCTCGACAAGCAATTAGGATTGGTGTAGAAGATTATTTATTAAAACCAGTCGATATCGATGAATTATGGGGATTGGTTGGAAAAGTAAAAGAGCAAATAGAAGAGAAAAGACGGCAGCAACAGACCCAGAATGAATCGATCCTGACCAATTATTTATCACAGCAATTATTTCATTTACCAGATTCCTACCATCTATCAGAGAAAATCAAGAGTCATCAATATGCTTTTCGCTTAATGCTAGTTGAAAAAAGAGACTATTATAAAACAAATCAGTCAGCATTAACTTATGACAGTTTGAAGGAAATGATTGATCAAATAGATGTCTCTTCTATTGGGATTGAAATGCATGAGAATCAGTTAGCGCTGTTTCTATATGATCAGGAGGGCATTTCAACTGAAAAGATACAGCTCCTTACATCGGCGATGCAGACCTATTTTAATAACGAGGTTTCATTAGCTATTTCCAGCTGCTATCGAGACATGCATCAATTAGCCAGACTGTATCAGGAGTTAAATACACGCTTAAGTTTCTACCGAGGAAAACAAAAGCAGGTGGTTACGGATGCTGAAAAGCTTCCACCTGTAAAGAATTTCGATGGCAACAAACAACAGATCGCTGATTTAGCTGATGCTGTTTTTCAACAGAATCAGTCGGAAGTACGGAAAATAGTAAATGAATTGTTTCGAGA
The DNA here is from genome assembly GCF_001458115.1 of Gracilibacillus massiliensis. Taxonomy (GTDB): domain Bacteria; phylum Bacillota; class Bacilli; order Bacillales; family Amphibacillaceae; genus Gracilibacillus; species Gracilibacillus massiliensis. Next base: position 1,362,753 of record NZ_CZRP01000013.1, on the reverse strand, counting down.
TTTTCAAGATAAGGCCTTAACCCTTCAACAAATAAAAAAGCAATGTCTTTTTCTGCTTGGATCAATCAAAGAAAGAGCACAGGAATCGATGTTCGAACAGCTTGATTTTCGATTAAATGAAGAGACGGATTTACTTGTTTTTAATAGTGTTAGTGCCCTTCAAGATTTTTTATTAGCGGATCTCGATAGCATGATTGATTTTGTAGAGCAATCGAATGATAGCCACTGGATTATTCAGCAAGCCAAGCAATATATCGAGAAAAACTATCAACAGGATATTAAAGCAGTAGAAGTAGCGGAAGCACATTATATTACACCTAATTATTTCAGCATGCTGTTTAAACAGGAAACAGGTCAAAATTATTCCGAATATCTCAATACGATACGAATTAATAAGGCAAAAGAGTTGCTCAGCGACACGTCGAACAAGGTTTTTGAGATAGCTGAGTATGTTGGTTACCGGGAATATAAATATTTTGTTCAGGTATTTAAGAATTATGTTGGGATTACACCTACACAATTTCGCAAACTCCATTCTATAGAAAAGTAGATATAATGTTAACTTTATAGGATTTCAGAAAAATGAAAGCCCTTTTATAATAGAGAAAAGTTAACAGTTGGAGGGAGTGGTCACATGCATTTACTTAAAAAGCCATGGATTATCGCAGTAGGTGTGATACCTGCATTAGTGATTTATCTGATTTTCAGCATTGTTCCGATCTTTATTTCCTTTTATTATTCGACGATGTCCTGGAATGGTTTTTCAGATATGCAGTTTGTTGGACTGGCAAATTTTCAGGAAGTATTGCAAGATAAAGTGTTTTGGTTATCGGTCAGAAATAATATATTAGTCGTTTTAGCCTCGGTATTTGGACAAATACCGATTGCCTTAGCCTTAGCGTTATTATTGAATCGAAAAATAAAAGGGGCTAAATTTTTCCGAACGATTGGTTTTATGCCGGTTGTTATCTCAACCGTTGTTATTTCGATCACATGGCGGATGATTTACAATTCCGAATATGGGATGATCAATAACTTTTTAGAAGCAATTGGATTAGGTTCTCTGCAGCAAAACTGGCTAGGGGATCCGACGTGGGCAATGGTTGCCGTATGTATTACGATTATTTGGCAGTTTGTTGGACTTTACTTTATTATTTTTCTATCCGCTTTGCAAACGGTGCCAAGTGAAATATTAGAAGCTGCGGATTTAGACGGGGCATCTGAGTGGCAGAAGACGATTCATGTTGTCTTACCATCGATTTGGAATATCATCTTAATATCGGTCGTTTTATGTATTAGTGGTAGTTTAAAAACGTTCGATTTAATTTTCGTGATGACTTCAGGTGGGCCTGCCAATTCAACAGAGGTTATGGCAACGTATATGTATGATAAAACATTTGAGGGGCTTCGTTACGGATATGGTAGTGCTATATCTGTTTTAATCTTTGTCTTTAGTATCGCCCTTATTTTAATCACAACGAAATTACTCCGCAGAAAAGAGGTGTAGGTAATGAGTGAATCAACGGTTTATTATGATAAGATTTCAAAACAGGCACGTTCGAAAAAACGAGTGAAACGCAGCACGATTTATTTGATTTTGTTTTTGTTTACGATCGTTAATGCATATCCGATTTTTTGGATGATTATGAACTCCTTTAAAACAGGTCAGGAATTTTCCTTCGATCCGTTTGGTTTGCCTAACGACTGGGTGTTTGCCAACTATGTAGAAGCATGGGTAACCGCTAATATTGGCTCCTATTTCTTTAATAGTTTATTAGTCGGGATTGTCGCGTTACTGATTTGTATCATGGTAGGTGCATTTGCCTCGTACTTTTTAGCTCGTTTTCAATTTAAAGGAAGAAATATTTTATATGGTTTTTTTGTGATCGGTTTACTAGTGCCGATTCATGCGACATTGGTTCCGATGTTTATCTTAATGCAAAAGCTAGGATTTCTTAATACGCATTTGGCATTGATTTTCCCATATGTAGCATTTAATTTGCCAATTACGATTTTCTTATTAACAAGCTTTATGAGCTCGTTTCCAAAAGAGATTGAGGAGTCGGCGATTATGGATGGCTGTGGACCATTTCGAATTTTCTGGTCGATTATTTTACCGATGAGTCGTCCCGCATTAGCGACAGCGATTATCTTAAACTTTATTAATAACTGGAATGAATTCTCGTTTGCTTTAGTATTGATTAATGATGACGCCTTAAGCACATTGCCGTTAGGGCTGGCAAACTTTGCAGGCGAGTATACGACGAATTATACGGCACAAATGGCCGGGTTAACGCTCGTATTAATTCCAACGATTCTCTTTTATTTAGTGATGGAGAAACAAATTGTAAATGGCATGACACAAGGTGCTGTTAAAGGTTAAGAGGAGGAACATCGATGACAAAAACACTACTATTTTATGATGAGCAATTTCCATATGAGGGTGCAAGACCTACGAAAGAATGGCTCGAGCAGCTTGATGATACGATTGAGGTGGTAGGTGCCAATCAACTGGAGGAGGCTTTAACTGATCCTTCTTATAGTAGCTATGTCCATTTACATGGTCCCTATTTTCCGAAAAAAGCATGGCCGAGATTGTTGGCATTCTTCAAAAAGGGCAAAGGCTTGCTTCATATCGGAGGTGCTCCATTTCGCAACCCGGTTCATCTTTCTGAGCAGGGAGAGTGGAAGATAGAACGAGCACAAACAGCTTACCATCGCCAGTTGCAGATTCATGAAGTACTACCCGTTGATCCAGCGCCAATTGTGAAGCTACAAGCGGACAAAAAGATCCCATTGCTCGATGGAAAAGAACAGTTATTCTCGGTTGAACCGACACATAATTTGATTCTACATGTAACAAAACATAAAGATCGTCCAGAGGAAAATGGTTCAAGCGGCCCAATGGATGCCCATATCTATCCGCTTTTAAAAGGAATGTCCAAGGATGAACGGGAAGTTGCTGCACCAGCCGTTTTACTGGAAAACACGAAAGGTGATTTTGCTGGTGGCAGGTGGATTATGATTAACCAAACGATAGCGGAATCTTTTTGGCAAAAAGGCGGATTGGAAGCTTTGATGGAATGGTCTGATTTTGTTAAAAAAGCTGTAACCGAAATCTGGGTCAAGCCTAATTATGCCATGTATCAGCCGGGTGACCGTGCAACGATTACGATTCAAATCGAAGAAATCCGTAAGCAGTCAGCAAACTGGCAATTTGAGTTAGTCGTTACCAAGGAAACAGAGGTTGTCTGGACGGGGCGAGAAACGATTACAGCGACAGATGACCTGCAATTTCTTCAAGTGCCAATTGATGTCGCAATTGAAAAAGGTCAGTATCTAATCGAATGTCTTGCTACTTCAGAGTCAGGAGAAAAACGAATATTCACTCAGGGATTCTGGGGAAATGATCCTCACCTTTTACAAGAAGGGACTGTGATGGAAGCGGGTAGAGATTATTTTATGAAGGATGGCAGACCTTTTCCGATCGTAGGCCAAACCTATATGACGTCAGATGTGGCACGTAAATTTATTTTTATGCCAAACGTAGCGGTATGGGATCAGGATATGGCAACGATGAAAGAGGCAGGCATTAATTTGATTCGGACCGGTCTTTGGACAGGTTGGCGTCACCAAATGTTCATCGATGGACATCCGTCAGAAGATGTACTGCGTGCCATTGATGCTTTTCTGCTTACGGCCAAAAAATACGACATCGAAGTTACTTTTAACTTCTTTGCCTTTACACCGATTGCCTATGAAGGAGAAAATCCATATTTGGATCCTCGCAGTGTAAAAGCACAGAAACGCTTCATTCGTGCGCTTGTAGCGAGACACGCTAACACGACCAATGTACAATGGGATTTAATTAACGAACCGTCGATGTTTGATCCGAATCGTATTTTTCAAGGACCACGCTCTGCCCATGATCGCTTTGAACATACGGCCTTTGTAGAATGGCTTGAAGAAAGGCATGTATCGATCTCTGCCTTGCAAGAACGCTGGGATACGACGACAGAAGAATTACCGGACTTTGCGTCAGTATCATTACCTGAACAGGAAGAGATTAATTTTGATATAGAAGATATGAAGCAACCGAAAAAAGGTTTGCGCTGGCTCGACTATACGCTATTTACGATGGACATGCATAACAAATGGGCGAAGGAATTGAGTGATACGATCAAGTCACTGAATCCGAAACAGCTTGTTACTGTTGGTCAGGATGAAGCAATGTACAGTCAGCGTCCGACACCATTTTTCTATCAGGAAGTGGTTGATTATACGACCGTGCATTCATGGTGGTTAATGGATCAGTTAGTTTGGGATGGCATTTTCACTAAGACACCATATAAGCCAAACTTGATCCAGGAAACAGGCATGATGTATGTCGAAACCGCCGACAGTAAAGCAAAACGTTCTGAAGAGGAATTGCGCAATATTTTAGAGCGGAAATATGCGTACTCCTTTTCAACAGGTGGAGCGGGTGCGGTTCAATGGTTATGGAATACCAACTTTTACATGGATAATACCAATGAATCCAATATTGGCGCCTTGCGTGCAGATGGTACGCAGAAGCCGGAAGCAGACGTCTCCTATGATTTTGGACGATTTATCGGAGCGATTCGTGATCTGTTTGACGAGCGTCAGTTAGAGGATGTCGCGGTTATTTTTCCGTACTCGAATGATTTTTCAAATCGAAAATTCGCTTTTGATGCGACCACTGCTTTAACAAGGGTGCTAGCTTATCAAATGAATGTCCCTTTCCGCGCAATGGGAGAGTATCATCTAGAAGCTTTGGAAGAACAGCCAGCTAAATTAGTGATCGTACCTAGTGCTCATAATTTTAGTAAGGAAGCAAGAGAGAAAATAGTCAATTATGTTAAAGTGTCAGGTGCTACCTTATTATGGACGGGACCGATTGGGCTTGATGCATATTGGGAACATTCGCAGCCGTTAACAGACGAACTAGGAGACTATCATTTGTCTAATGTAGTTCGCGAAGAGTTACTTACCATTGATGGTGACGAATACCCGGTGTCATTCGGTGATCGTCGAATTGGAGAAATAAATAAAGAAGTAGTTTTAGGGCAAAAGGATGGTAGTTTAATCGAGGTACAATTGGGTGAAGGAACATTACTATGGTCTCCGCTCCCAGTGGAATTAAATGAACGGACAGATGTATTAACGGATTTATATCGGAAAGCATTAAAGCATGCCGCTGTTGAAGAAGATTTGCGATGGATCGAAGGTGGTAACCTGCCAGGCATTTATGGAAGAAAGTTAAGCTTCCGTGATGGGTATCTGTATACCTTTGTTTCGGAATTTGTAAAGGATACAACGATAAAAATACAAGATGCTGCAACTGAGCAGGTTTATCAATTTACATTGAAGAAGGAGCGGTCTGTATTATTTGCGACAGATAAACAAGGTAGGGTTAAGGCGTCCTATCGTGATCAGAATATCATGATTTGACGCACTCTAGTACTGAAAAATTCCTCCATATATATTAGGAAATGAAGCATAGAAATGACTCTATGCTTCATTTTTTATTTATAATGAGGTTACTTTTATAAAAATGGTAGTTTGTTGTTGGAAAGAAAATAAAACGTTTCTTAATTAGAAAATATCGTATAAAATGAAATATATAGAAAATGTGTCGATTGTGGGGGTTTTATGTCAGAAACTGTTAGTAATACTAAACAAGCTTTAATAAATCAAGAGAAAAAAGCTACCATATTATTTTTAATTCTCTTCTATATTTTTACCTGGGGTTATGATTTTTATGATCACTACATAATGCGAGAAATGAAGGATTATGGACAAGTTGGGTTAATAGAGGGTAGCTTAGGAATTATTCCTTATCTCATTCATCTCGGTTTACTATTCGTAGCTTTATATTGTTTTAAGAAAGATAAACCGCATCTTATTAAATATATTTACATTATTGTTTATATTGTAGTTGTTATGATTAATGATGTAATGATCTTCTTATCAAGTAATGATATTAATTATAATTATCAGAGTGGAAATATTATTGAGGTTTTACTCGTCCTATTTTCCCCTATTTTTGTTAATAAGACCTATTTTTGGATTGTTTCGTTAGGAATGGTTTTTAAATATGCGTTTGCCGGAATGGTAACAGGTCAAATGGAGAATGTGTTAACACCAATCATGTTAATTATTATTCTAGCTATGGTTGCCTATTTGTTATTAACACGTACTATATCGTATATTACAGCTATTAAGAGTGCTTATGAAGAGTTGCAAAAGTCTGAAAGGTTAGCTGTGGTAGGTGAAATGGCAGCTGGTGTAGCACATGAGATAAAAAATCCATTAGCTTCTGTAAAAGGCCTTCTAGAGTTGCAACAAACGGACAAAAGTTCTGCTGGCCGATACACGCCGATAATCCTTGATGAGGTTAATAGGATAGATACGATTGTAAATGATTTAATGATTCTTGGGAAACCAAAGTCTCAGAATTTTGCTTTAGAAAATGTCCGAAATATTTTAGATTACGTTCTAGAATTATTAAAACCTTTAGCTGCAAAAAATAATATTAATCTAATCACAAAAGTTGAAGGTGACCTTCCAAATATTTATTGTGATGAAACCAAAATAAAACAAGTCTTTATCAATCTCTTAAAAAATGCAATTGAAGCGATGGAAAAAGGTGGATTCATCACTGTTGCAGCAAACCTTTTTAAGAATAACATAGTAATCGAAATAATTGATCAAGGCGGAGGAATACCAAAGGAGAAATTACCTAAGGTTGGTGAACCTTTTTATACAACGAAAGAAGCAGGAACAGGCTTAGGGTTAATGGTGAGCTTCAAAATAATTCAGGAACATGAAGGACAAATTTCAATAGATAGTGAGGTTGATAGTGGAACTAGTGTAACCGTCGTGTTACCAGCAAATTAGTTGGGCAAAGAAGAGAATTAGAAAAAAGAATATGAACTAACTTTTAACGACGCTAATTGCCTGTATAAAAAGGAACTTCCGAAACAATCGGGAGTTCCTTTTTAGCATGATAATTATATTCACTTTTCCGAGGAAAACTTCTCTCAACAGTAAACTGTAAACAAATAGTTCAGCTGAAATTTAACTTTGTATGGTTGCATTCAAAGTTTTTTCTCCCTTGCCTTGTCTGCCTCTTGTTAATGAAAAGACTGCACAAAGTAAGGAGATAATAACAAGTGCACCACCATACCAAGCAATATAGGAAACAGATCCGGTTTGACTTAATACAATGCCACCAAATCCCGATCCAAAGGAAATACCGATTTGTAAGGCAGAGTTATTAAAGCTTTGCTGAATGTCAGATGTAGCAGGATCGGTTTCAATCAAATAGCTCTGTTGCGGTGGAGCTAAACTCCAACTTAATGCTGCCCAAACCATCATAATCGGTATAAATACAATCAGTGAAAAAGTAGTGACTGGTACTAAGAATAGCACAATGGCAAATAACACAATTACCGTAAGAATGCTTTTATGCGTGCCAATCGAATCGGAAAGGGCTCCCCCGAATGCTCCGCCACTTACTGCTGCAATCCCGAATAATAAATAACAAATGCTGATCCATGCGGAATTCAGCTGAAGCTCTGTTTCTAAAAATGGAGTGAAGTATGCATAAAGTGTATAATGCCCTGCTAACATAAACATTGTTGCGAGATGGGCACTTCCTAATTTAAGACTACCTACTGCTTTTAATTGTTTGGTAAGTGGAATTGCATTTCCTCCGGGAACTAGCTCTAAATAGATAGAAATAAGAATAAAGGAACCAATCGATAAAACAGCAATCCCTAGAAAAATCACGCGCCAGCCAAATGCATCGGAGACTAAAATGCCCAGTGGCACGCCTAAAACAAGTGACGAACTAATACCCATGTAAATGAGGCCGAGTGCCTTTGCTCGGTGTTGCGGTGAAACAATCTTGGCAGCGATCGTTAATGAAAGTACAACAATAAGTGCTGTACTCATAGCGGTCAAAACCCTGGCAATCATCATAAAGGTAAAATTCGGACTGAAGTAAGTCAGGATATTCCCGATAAAGAAAATAAATAAGGAAATGAGATATAACTTTTTTCGCTCTATTTTGCTAGTGAGCACTAATAACACAGGGCCAGAGATGGCATACACAAGTGCAAAAACTGTGATCAGTTGCCCAGCAGAGCTTATTGTGATATTTAAATCATTGGCGATCGTTGGGAGTATTCCTCCGACAATTAGTTCTACGAGTCCAACGGCGACCGTTGATAATGCTAGTATAAAAACTTTTAAATTCATCGTATTTACGTCCTTTCTAAATAAAAAATCCTGATTACAAAAAATGAACAGTTCATTTTCTGTAATCAGGATTTTTTGGTTCCTGGTAGAGACCCTCAAGCCATATTCTGAGGTTATACAGGTAAGTATAAAATTTTTTTTTGAATACTTTGAATAGTTTACTAACAATCAGCGGATTTGGCAAGTGTTAAATTTTAGAAATATTATATGTACACATTTGTATCTTAATGTGCAAAAGATAATAAAAAATTAAATTTTTCATGAAAAAAAATGAAATATGTTGAAATAAAAGGTTCTCAAAAGTGAATTTTATGAAAAAAAATGAGTATATATTTAATAAAAATGAATAAAAATGAAAAAATATGATAAAAAGTGTTGATTTTCGAAAATCAACATGCTAGAATTTCATTTGAAAGCAGTTACAAATTAAATTGGTAGGGGTTGAGACAAATGAAGCTTGCATCTAGGATCAACTCGATACTTCCTTCAGTAAATGGAGATATACTAAAGGCATTAGATAAACTAGCTAATGTAGAAGGTATCACAAGTGTCGATTTGAATTACCCAGAACATTTTGAACAGTACAGTGTGAAAGAAATTGAAAGAAAAATAAAAGAACTGAATTTAGAAGTTAATGGACTCGCATTACGTTTCAGAAAACATTTTTTGAATGGTGAGTTAGGAAACAGCAATCAAAGCATATCCGAAGATGCGAAAACACTATGCCTTGAAGCGGTTGATACATGTAGAGCATTAGAGGGCAAAGTGATAACCGTATGGTTAGGTTTTGATGGTTTTGATTATCCATTTCAAATGAATTATGAACAAACATGGCAACAAGTAAAAGAATATTTGCAGCAAGTAGCAGATTATGCACCCGAACTAAAAATAAGTATCGAATATAAACCATATCAAGAAAGATCTTATGCATTAATTGATAGTATAGGTACAACAATGCTTATGGTTAAAGAGATTGATCGTAAGAACGTAGGTGTAACAGTCGATTATTGTCATATGTTAATGAAAAGGGAAAATCCTGCATACGGGATGAATATTGCTCAAGTAAGAGGAAAGTTATTTGGAGTACACCTAAATGATGGATATGGTACACATGATGATGGCCTTATGTTAGGTACAGTTTCTCTCATGCAAACACTCGAATTTCTTTATTATTTAAAGAAAGAGGATTATAAGCAAGTGATTTATTTTGATACATTCCCAATAAGAGAAGAGCCAATTGCGGAAATTACTCAAAATGTGAAGATGATTAAACAGTTAGATCGATTATTGGACAATGTAGGAATGGATTATATACAAGAAGTTATTTCTCAAAATAATGCGATTGATGTCAATGAGTTATTTTTAAAATGTCTAAAAGGGGAAGAAGTCGAGAATTTAAGAGTGTAGTATCTTAAATTCTTGAGTTGATTGAAAGCGATTTATTAAAAAAGAGGAGGCAATAAAATGGTTAAAATGAAAAGAAGTCTAATGGTATTATTTTTATTATGTATCTTTTTCACACTGGTAGCTTGTAGCAGTGCGAGTAACTCAAGTAACAGTGAAGGTGAAGAAGGATCTGGTGAAAATACTGGATTTAATCCAGATGAGGCAGATGGTCAAACTGTTGATGAGGTTCGTTCGGATTTAGGACCCGTCCCAGTTACCTCTGACAGTATTCAATTAGGAGCTGTAGCAAAAGCGTTCGAGAATGAATATTGGAGAACGTTAAAGGAAGGTATGGAAACAGGTGCAAGTAAATTTAATGAGGCAGGATTTGACTTAACAATTGATGTGAAGTCACCTCAAGGTGAAGCTGATGAGGAGGGTCAATTAGCAATTGTACGAGACATGATCAACAAGGAATATACAGCATTATTATTATCACCTATCTCTGATAGTAATTTAGTTCCAGGAGTGGAAGATGCTTTAGAAGCTGATATTCCTGTACTTAATGTGAATGACGGTATCATTGAAGAAGCACCATCTTTCGTCGGTCCAAAAGCTAGTGAAAATGGTGAAAGAGCTGCTGAATGGATTGCTGAACAAATCAATTCTGAGGGAAAAGTGGCGATTGTAGTAGGTATGCCGAAAGCTTTCGCTGCAAGACAACGTACACTTGGTTTTGAAACTTGGATTGCAGATAATGCTCCTGATATGGAGATTGCAGAAAAACAAAATGCTGATTGGGATCGATCGAAAGCAAAAGATATTGCAGAGACATGGATTAAGAAACATGATGATTTAAAAGCAATATTTGCAAACAATGATACGATGGCTCTTGGAGTTCAAGAGGCTGTGAACGCATCTGGTAAAGACATTCTAGTTGTGGGGGTAGACGGCATTGGTGAAGCGTATGATTCGATCCGAGCTGGTGAGCTTGATGCGACAATTGATTCTTTTCCATTATATAAAGGCCAAATTGCTATAGAGATGGCGTTAAGAAATTTGGGAGGGCAAGAATTACCTCGTGTTATCTGGACACCACAAGCATTAATTGATGCAACCAATGTAGATACACCAGCTGAAGAAATAATTGGTTGGTCAGAAGCAGAATTAGAATAATAGGATAAATAAACTTTCACTTGCCAAATTATTACTGTAGTCGGATCGTAAAATTGATTCGACTATAGTATCTACAAAAGGGGGAAATTCGAAAATGAGAGAACACAATGAGCCGATTATTCAATTTCAGAATGTGACGAAGGTTTTCCCTGGTGTCAAAGCGCTAGAAGAAGTAAGTTTTGAGGTAAAAAAAGGTGAGATCCATGCTCTTTTAGGGGAAAACGGTGCTGGAAAGTCAACATTATTAAACATCCTTCATGGTGTATACACAGAATATGAAGGAAGTGTCCGATTAAAAAAAAATATTGCACAATTCAAAAGTGCTAATGATGCGATTGAGCAAGGTATTTCGAAAGTGCACCAAGAAGTTAGTATTATTCCAGAAATAACAGTTGGCCAGAATATTGTACTCGGTTATGAACCAAAAAGGGGCTTTTTAATCGATTATAAGACATTGCACGAGAAAGCAAATCATATACTGTCACGATTAAACTGTAACTTCAAAAGTGAAGATATGGCTAATACTTTAAGTACGGGCGAGATGCAAATGGTCGCAATTGCAAAGGCTATATATCATAAGGCGGAAGTTATCTCTTTTGATGAGCCTACAGCATCTTTATCAACCAAAGAAACAAAGGCATTATTTAAAATTATTAATGAATTAAAAAATGATGGGATGACTATTATTTATGTGAGCCATAGATTAGAAGAAATATTTGAAATATGTGATCGTGCATCGATTTTAAGAGATGGCAAATTTGTCGATTCATTATCTGTTAGTGATATCACAAAAGAAGAATTAATTAAGAAAATGGTAGGAAGAGATGTTTCTTCTTTTGCAGTTCGTAATAAGCAAGGTTTGGTCAAAGATGATGAGGTTGTTTTAGAAGTAGAAAATTTAACGTTGTCAAACGTTTTTGAGAATATATCTTTTCAATTGAAAAAAGGCGAAATTCTAGGATTTTCTGGTTTAGTAGGATCCAAACGAACAGATGTCTTACGAACAGTCTTTGGTGCAGAGAAAAAAACAAGTGGTTCCATCAAGCTGAATGGTAAAGAAGTAAATATTGCGTCTCCAGAGAAAGCTGTGCAATTGGGGATCGGTTTAATTCCAGAGAACAGAAAGACACAAGGATTTGTTAAATACTTTGATAATGCAAATAATATAGGATTAACAAAATTAGAAAAGTTTACAAAATTTGGTCTTCTTCAGCATAACAAAAAAACTAAAAATTGTGAACATTATGTAAATGAGATTAATTTACGACCAGTTGACCCACATTATATGACCGTTAATTTAAGTGGTGGGAACCAACAGAAAGTTGTTATCTCGAAATGGTTATCGTCCGATGCAGAAGTATTGATCCTTGACGAACCAACAAAAGGTGTTGATGTTGGTGCCAAAGCGGAGATTTATAGGGTGTTGGAAGAGTTACTTGAAAAAGGAAAATCAATTATTATCATTTCTTCAGAGTTGCCGGAAGTACTCGGAATGTCGGATCGAATTATCGTGATGAGAGAAGGAAAGAAAGTAAAAGAATTAGACAACAAACAATTGACAGAAGAAGATATACTTCAATATGCTATGGGGGTAAACAATCATGAGAGCAAAATTGGCTAGTCGTGAATTATATTTGATTATTGCGATTTTATTAATGGTCGTCGTTTTTTCAATTATTGAACCAATTTATTTGAGTTCCGGAAATTTACTAGATGTTGTTGACCAAACAGTTATTAATGGTTTGCTTGCATTAGGTATCACATATGCGATTGTTACGGGTGGTATTGACTTATCAGTAGGTTCAACATTCGCAATTGTCATTGTAATTGTAGGTGATTTGTTAGTTAGAGGTGTCCATCCAGTTATTGCACTAATAGTAGGGATTGGTCTTGGGTTAATTTTGGGAATTGTCAACGGGATATTGATTACAAAATTGAACTTGCAGCCGTTTATAGTTACGCTAGGTACGATGAGTGCATATAGAGGTATTGCTTATGTGTATACAGGTGGTTGGCCGGTGCTTGATATTCCCGATAGTTTTAGAAGTATGCTATCAGGAGATATAGTTAGTGGTGTGTCGATTTCAATAGTTGTTTTACTAGCTTTTACTGTATTCGGACATATTGTGTTAAAATATACTAAATTTGGGACATATATATATTCGATTGGTGGAAATGAGGAGGCAACAAAGCTTTCTGGTGTTAATGTGGACAAAACGAAGATTTGGGCTTATGCATTATGTGGTGTAGGTGCTGCACTTGCTGGTATGGTATTATTAGCTCGTCTAGGATCAGGAGAGCCTGCAGCAGGACAAACATATGAGCTGAATGCAATTGCAGCAGCGGCAATTGGCGGTGCAAGCTTAGCTGGTGGTAAAGGGAATATGATTAGTACACTTTTAGGTGCATTGTTATTATCTACATTAAAAGTTGGACTTGTTGTTGTCGGTGTAGATACATTCTGGCAATATATCGCTACAGGGGCTATTATAGTAATTGCAGCGTATTTTGAGAATATTCAAGATAAACTAAAGAAAGTCAAAATTACTAAGAATAACAACAATGCTAAGGTGGCGAGTTAAAAATGGACCGTAGAACAGTAGTAATTGGAAGTATCAATTATGATATAATTATAAAACAAGATCGGTTACCGAAAATTGGAGAAACAATTTCTGCAAATAGTGTATCCATGTCTGGTGGGGGAAAAGGTGCCAACCAAGCTGTTCAATGTGCTAAATTAGGATTAGATACCCATATGATAGGAAAAGTTGGTAACGATCATTTCGGAGATGAGCTATTAAATGGCTTGGAGAAATATCATGTCCATACAAATTTTATTAAGAAAGCTGATACGAATTCAGGTTTAGGATTTGTCAATTCATTCCCTGATGGCAGACTACTATCTACTATTGAAAAAGGTGCTAATTACAAACTTCAGATCAAAGATATTCAAGATGCAGTATCAATAATTAAAGAGGCATCCATTGTGGTGATCCAGTTAGAAATTCCAATCAAAGTAGCGGAATATGCGATTCAATTAGGTAAAAAACATGGGTGTTATATCATTTTAAATGCTGCTCCTAGTGTTCCTATATCTGCAGATGTATTGAAACTTGTAGATTGCTTCGTCGTAAATGAAGCGGAAGCAAGCTATTATGCGGGAACAGAAATTGAAACAGCTGAGCAAGCATTAGCAGCCAGTGATCTATTGCAAAACATGGTTGCGCATCTTGTTTGCATTACATTAGGAGAAAAAGGTAGTGTTCTATTTGATGGGAAGGAAAAACAATATTTCCCTGCTGAAAAAGTAGACGTAATAGAGACGACAGGTGCTGGTGATTCCTATATAGGTGGGATAGCCTACAGCGTATTAAATAACTTCTTGATAAATGAAATGGGCAAATTCGCATCAAAAGTAAGTTCGAAAACCGTAACGAATATAGGTGCACATGAAGCAATGCCTTCATTAGAAGAAGTAATTATGTAAATCATAGTCAATGGAGAGGTTATACAATGATTCCATATATACGACAAAAGAAAATAATCGAAGCATTGGAAGAGAAAGAAATAATTTATATTGAGGAATTCTTGGATACTTTTCATGATATTTCTGAGTCGACACTTAGACGTGACCTTAAACTTCTAGAAGAAGAAGGACAAATCATTTTACTTAGAGGTGGCGGAGCAAAGCTTAAAGTAAATGCATTAGAATTACCAGTCGGCACGAAAAAATTTCTATATAAAAATGAAAAAGAAAAAATTGCTCGATTCGCTGCCTCTTTTGTCAAAAACGAAGAGGTTATATACATTGACTCTGGAACTACTTGTTTAGGGATCGCTAAATACATTAAAGCAAAGGATGTAAAAATAGTTACATCGAACATCCAAGTATTAAATGAGTTAGATAACCCCAATATTTCTGATTGTATAATTATCGGAGGAGAGGTCAATAGAGATCTTGATTCGGTCAGTGGCCCATTAACCGACGCAACTCTTAAAAATTTGTTCTTCGACAAATCATTTGTTGGTACTACAGGATTCGGAATAAGAGAAGGAATTAATACCCCTGATTTCAGAGAAGCAAGTAAAAAAACAATTATCAATAGTAATTCGAAGAAGTGCTATATAGTAGCAGATAGCTCGAAAAATAAAAAAAGTTCTCTATGTAAAGCCTTTGAATTGAATAAGTGTACGTTAATTACGGATAAAAAGATCGAAGAATTGGACGGGCAAGTTGAATATTATGTTGCAGAGTAGCTAAATTATTGCGACGATAAAAACATTTGTTGAGGTAATTACAAAAAAGATGGACAGTGTGACAGAGCTTTTTTAGATCCAGTATATTATGTTTTCAGTATACAAGTCTCTCTTATAAGTATTAGGGTTAAATTTGCTTTAAAGTAAGAGTGTGATGTCATTTTAGTTGCGTTCTTCAAAATGATAAGGCTTTAAAGGAGTGTTTGCGACAAGTAATTACGTGTGGGCTCTAACACTTTACATACTTTTATTCTCAGGGATTTAAGCTAATCTCTTCGGATGCTTTAAACTTTTCTTGTTTTGTATATATTTTCTAAATGGAATGTGTGTTTTGACAACATTTACAATAGCGAAATAATCCCTACTATTTGCTAAATAGCCTAAAGGTGTTTATTTTTGTCATTAAATTCTATTATTGCGTGATAGTATCCAATTTTTTTATGTATGATCAATAATGAGGGCGATCTTCTCATTTCTTCGGATAAAAAGATTGAAAAATGGGCAATTTCTATCCGAAGAACCAATCTAATAGACAAAATTGCAAGTATAATCCAAAACCATCCATAAGAAACGTTTCTTATGGATGGTTTTTTCATTATTGGATATTAATGTATATAACAATGAGTATTATAGGCATAAAATTAAGTATAGTCATTTTTTTGTCTGTAATTAAAACGATGTAAACTTATCCTACATTTTAGTTACATTAAATCATACACAGAATCTTCGAAATAAAGCCAGTGAAAATATTCAATCTGAGCGTCTGTCATTTGATAAATTGCCTCTTCTGTAAATTTTTCTTTCGCTAACAAATTTATTGTTTTTTCATTTCTTTCTATTAGGCTCATTGGTGATCCTCCTAAATTTATGATTGTTTAAGTAAGCGATTTCATTTGTATACCTTAATTATACATCTGTAAATGAGATGATACAAATATCAAAATGAGAACAATCCATTCAAACTTATGCAGTTGTAGAATGTATGAAGAATTAGATTAACACGATTACATAAGAATATAGATCTAAGTAAAAAGAATTAGATAAAAGTATTCAAATTCTTCAGAAAATGACGAAATATATAGTAGAGGGTATTTTATCTTGAGGGGGAAATTATGTTTACATCTTTGAAAAAGCAAACCGTTAAAAAGAAATTAATGATAACATCATTGCTGTTATTAATTCTACCATTAGTTATTTTAGGCTATTTAACATTTAATCAAAGTCAACAATCATTAAATGAACTTGGGGAAACGAACCTGAAAAATAGTGTCGTGATGACACTGGAAATGATTGATGCTTTGAATAAAGAAGTAGAACAAGGGAATTTGGAACTAGAAGAAGCGCAAGAACAAGTGAAAGAATCAATATTAGGTGAAGTACAAGAAGATGGCACAAGACCTATTAACAGGGACATCGATATCGGAGAAAATGGTTATATTTTCATTACAGACGAAGAGGCAACCATGCTTGCGCACCCTAATTTAGAGGGAGATAACTTTTGGGAAGCACAGGATTCAGAAGGAAACTACTTTACTCAGGAATATACTGAAAAAGCGTTGAATGGTGGCGGTTATACCTATTACGAGTGGCCATTACCAAATGACGAAGACCGCTTAGAAGAAAAAGTAGTCTATTCCGCATATGACGAGAATTGGGGTTGGGTGATAAATTCTAGTACCTATTTAATGGATTTTAATGCGCCTGCAACCACGATTTTATATCAAATTATTGCGCTCACCGTCTTATTTGTCGTAATTGGTATCATTCTTATCTGGATCTTTTCTAATAGTATCACTAAACCACTTACACAAGTTACCAACAGGATGCGAGAATTGGCAAATGGCAATTTATCAAATGAACCAGTTGTTGTAAAGACGAAGGACGAATTAAACACACTAGCTACAGAGATGAATCAGATGCAGGACAATTTAAATGGAATCATTGCTAATATTGCCAATGCATCTCTTTCATTAAACCAGCAAAGTGATGCACTGAATCATTCGTCAAAAGAAGTGAAAGAAGGATCTGAACAGGTTACAACAACGATGCAAGAACTGGCTTCTGGTGCCGAGATTCAGGCAGAGCATGTCAATACTTTGTCAGGCATGATGGAGAACTTTAAAGAAATCGTGTCAGAAACAAATCAAGAAGGAATAAATGTTGGGAATGCTTCGATTGAAGTGTTAGATAAAGCAGAGTCAGGCAGTAATTTGATGCAATCTTCAGCCAATCAAATGCAAAGAATTGATGAAATTGTAAAAAATGCCGTAGATAAAGTAAGAAGTTTAGATTCACAGTCACAAGAAATTGGCAGACTAGTAGCCGTTATTCATGATATATCCGAACAAACCAATCTATTAGCATTAAATGCAGCGATTGAAGCAGCAAGAGCCGGTGAGGCAGGAAAAGGGTTTGCAGTAGTAGCTGACGAAGTGCGTAAATTAGCAGAACAGGTAGGCGAATCGGTATCAGACATCACTGGAATTGTATCAAGAATTCAGACTGAATCTACAGATGTTTCGAGCTCTCTTGAGGAAGGCTATCAAGAGGTAGAAAAAGGTACTTCACAAATCCTTACTACCCAAGAGACGTTTGCAGAGATTAACCATTCGGTAAAAACGATGACAGAACGCATGAAAAATGTCTCTAATAACTTGGAAAATGTGTCTGGTCGAACCGAAGAAATGAACGAATCGATTCAGGAAATTGCATCAACTTCTCAAGAATCTGCAGCGGGAATTGAAGAAACATCAGCTTCAGCAGAGCAATCAAGTAGCTCAATGGAGGAAGTCTCCAACCAAACAATGAAATTAACGCAATTATCAGCAGAACTGCAAAAAATTGTGCAGCGATTTCAGTTGAAGAAATAAGTGTAACGGCATGGATAAAAGAAAAATCCGAATGTTTTGCAAATTCTATGTTAGAATTTGTGATCATTCGGATTTTTTAAAGGAAGAAACGTAGAGCGTAAGTTAACCACATTTCTAGTAACACAGTATTTTTAAATGTTGCTTATCATTTATTAAAGCCATGGACGGTTACTTCTACCCGACGATTTTTCTGTCTACCTTCAGGATTATCAGAACCATCACTATTTGTATTTTTTGCAATTGGTTCCGAAGCACCTTTTCCTTCAGCTGTCATACGATTCTTTTCAACACCTTTATCTGCTAGTGCATTAAGAACAGCATTCGCACGGTTTTCTGACAGTTCAAGGTTATAGCTATCCTGGCCTTTGTTGTCTGTATGGCCAACGATTGTTACATCATCTTCGGTTGTATCTATCACTTGTGCGAGTTGCTCAATCGCTTCATCTGCTTCAGGACGTAATTCGTCTGAATCAAAATCAAACAAAATATCTTCTGGTAATGTTAATTTTGCGCCATCCGCAGTACCTACTGCATTAAACTCAGTTAATGTTTCCATCACTTCTTTTTCAAAACTAGAATCCATATCAATACGGCTTATTAAAAAAATAGATCCAATAGGTATCTCCGTTATGGTAAATTCTGATTGTATATTTAGTTCTTTTATGGAGAATTCCGAATTAGGTATATTTTGTTCATTCTCTGAATCGCTTTCTTCATTATCGATCTGGTCTTCATTTGCTGAATTGTTTTCATCGTTTGATGCAATAGGATCTTTCGATGATTCCGAATTATCTTCTTCTGCATTCGTACAAGCAGATAATAATACCACACATAAAATAAGAGGGAAAAAATGAGTCATCTTTTTAAAAATGGAATGCAATGAGGATACTCCTCTCCAAAAATAAATTAAATACTACCATTCGATCTGAATATCTTCAAAAGAAAATTTCAAACTTCTATCAGGATTAAATACTAAGGTTAAGGATGTGGCATCTTCCTGAATTCTCCCCGCAAAACTAACAGTTCCAGTAACTTTTTCTTGATCTTCAAGCTCTATTCTGTCTGAGTCTTCATCAGCAATATATCGATAGTCAAAACCTGTGTCATCCTCTAATGTGATACCACCTAAATTTTGACCTTTGGCTCTTCCGGCACTTGCTAGATATTGAGAATATCCGGTGAAATTTTCGGCATTAAAATCTACGGTAATATGATCTTCTTTAAAGTTGATTTGCTCAAGCGTAAAAGTAACACCTTCCTCGTGTTGAATTTGTTCATCTATCACAATGGTTTCCGGCAGTTCTTTGTTATTTGAAGAAGCACTGTCACTAGAAGAATCTGATTGCTCATCTTCTTCATTCGTTTGATCATTTGAACTATCATCTTCATTTACAGAGTCACTTCCATCATCGTTCTGTGTGCTATCAGTATTTGTCTCATTTTCTTCGTTCTCTGAATTGTTCTCTTGATTTTCATCTTCATTTGATTGGTTTGATTCCACTTCGTTATTTTCCGCATCATTATTACTGCTTTGGTTGCTGCATGCAACAGTAATAAATAATGTGAAAACAAATGTTAAAAATAATAGAATAATATTTTTACTCATAAAAAAGTCCTCCTCAAATTTTGGATAACGCCATACTTTTTATACAATAATTTACCACTTTTGTCAAAAGTATATGTCGATCCAAAGGTAGCAGTTATTGCACTATAATAATAGAGAAGGTCGTAACAGTTAAATCGTTACGACCTTCTCAATAGTGCTAGGTTTAAAGCTAGTTTGCAAAGTAATAAGCAGGTAACCCTTTTACTCCAGGCTTCACCGAAAATAGACTACCTGACAATGGAAGGGTCTCTAATTCCTGGTCTGTCATCCCTATTCGTGCGGTTGTGATGTATAATGTATCAAGGTCTTTTCCACCAAATGTACAGGATGTAATGTTTTTCGCTGCTAGTTTAATGGTAAGTAACACTTTTCCTGTGGTAGGGTCCCATCTACTTACTTGACCAGATCCCCAGCCTCCTATCCACAACATACCCTCAGAATCGATCGTCATTCCATCAGGAGCTCCAAAATCCTCAGGGAATGAAAAGGCAACACGCTGCTGACTGATATCACCTGTTTCCTTTTTATAATCGAAGACGTAGATATTACGTGTGGGAGTATCGATGAAATACATACTACTTTTTTCAAGGTCCCACGCCATCCCATTTGATATTCGTAACCCCGACAATTTTTCTTCAATTTGATGATCTGCTGACAAGCAGTACAATGCCCCTCTTGGTTGTGTGTCATTTTTTTGCATTGTACCTGCCCAAAACCGTCCTGCAGGATCCACTTTTCCATCATTAAAACGGTTATCCAAGTTGCCTTTTTCAGGATCGCTAATCTCAACTAATTCATTGGTTGTAATATCATAATAGTAAAAACCATGTTCGGCAGCTAAAACTAATCTTCCATCCTCTGCAATAACAACTGCACCAACCATCTGACCAATCGAAAAAGTCTTGTTCTGTTTTGTTTCTGGATCAAATTGATGAATGACGTTTCCTGAAATATCGGTCCAGTACAGAAGGTTATTTCGTGTATCCCAACAGGGACCCTCGCCAAGGGATGCTTTGATCTTGTATGCCAATTCTGCCTCCATCCTATTACTCCTTTCCATAATAGATTATATGGATAATGATACCATTTCTATTAGTGAAAGTGTTGATTTTTTAATAGTTGGGGGTAAGATACAACTCTCCTAATACTTCGTTTCTTTCATACGCATTCGCATCCAGTTCCTTATCAATAAAGGATGCAAGCTCATCTTCCTGAAGATCATACAGCGCTTCTATTTCTCTAGCAAAAAGAAGTTTTTCTTTCTTTAAAATGTCTTCAAGTGATGGTAGAGTGCTAGCCTGAAGCTCCGTGTTCGCTAGCATCTTTTCCAAAGCTTGTACGAACTCTTCCAGAGAGCGATTACCGACTAGTTTAATTCCCTGGTTCTCTTCATTAATCATCACGATGGTAGGAAAGCCTCGTGCACCTAATTGTTTGGTAAGGTCAAAATTTTCCGATAATAATGTCTTGCCAATCGTTTGATTAGCTTCATCGACCATTGCTTTACCATCAAGGTTCATATTAGTAACAATTTCTGATAAGACCTCATCCTTGCCAATGTTTTTATTGAAAATGAATAGCGCTTCTCGAGCACGTCTCAGGAAATTGGAGGCAGTTTCAGCTCCATGATGTTTCTGGATGATTGCAAACACACGTGAAGAAGGATAGGATGATTCAACATGGTCAGTTTTCATCAGACTACCGTCGATTGGCATCCGGTATTGTTTTCCAACCTCTCGCCAATGTTTCACTACATCTGCTGGCTGGTAGATGCCATTAGCGGGATCAATTGGACCATCATGCCATTTTTCCAATAAGCCACCCATAACCGTATGAAAGCGGAAATAGTCTCCGTATTGTTCGGTGAAGCGTCGAAGTACCGGTTCCAATGCCCAACAATGAGAACAAATCGGATCTGTCACATAATATAAGTCAATCTTTTTTTGAGGACGCTGGAAGTTGATCAATTCGATATTATCTCCATCCGTTTCCCCACAAATCCCTGTATTTATATCACACATCATATTTTTATTGTTTGTCATTCAATTTTCCTCCTTAAACATGATTTTGGTATATTTATTTAGTTTGCTATACAATCAATAGTACAAGTACGCAACACATTTTAATACCAATAAAACCATTTGAATGTTGTATATCCAACATAAATAATAAAGTGTTGTAAAAATAGGAGGAACACCATATGTCTCAAACAGATTTCGATCCAAGAATAGTAAGAACGAGGCAGCTGATTACCGATGCGTTTATAGAGCTTTCGAGTCAGAAGGAATTTAAGCAAATTACAATCAAGGATATTACAACAAAAGCAAATATTAATCGCGCTACCTTCTATTACCATTTTCAGGATATATATGACTTATTAGAAACGGTATTAGCTGATGTTTTATTGATTAACTTAAAACAGGAAGCCTATCAGAAGAAGGGGCTGGATGAAGAGGAAATGGTACAATTGTTTATCGCTATTACCAATTTCCAGCGTTCATTATCCCAGCGTTGTCACCGTGGTTATGAAGAGACCATTGCCCGTATCATTAAGGATCAGCTTTCCATTATCTTTAGCAATAAACTAACGATTCATTATCCGACTGAATCAGAGAAAACCATTCACACGATGGCAACGATGTTAAGTTGGGGATTATATGGAGCATCAGTGGAATGGAGTAACGGCAATCAAACACTTTCTCCAGAGGAGTATATTCGAAAAAGTGTTTCCTATCTGTTGCACGGATTTGGACTAGATAAAAAATCCTCATAATGAATTATGGGGATTTTTATTTGGATAACGTATTGCTTAATCATGTCAACACTCCCTATCACTCCGATAGGCAACTCTATTTAATAGAGATCTATGTAAAAATAGTACCTTAGGAATATTTTCTCTATATTTTACCATATTAAGAGAGAATAATTGAAAAGGAGTGAAAGTTATTGAAACGATTTCAAGATAAGGTAGTCATCATTACTGGTGGGGGCTCAGGACTTGGTGCCGCCTCAGCTCTTCAAATGGCAAAAGAAGGTGCTAACCTTGTACTAGTGGACATTAATGAAGACGGTTTAGAGGAAAGTAAACAGGCAATTATGGATGTAGCACCTGATGCAACGGTGGAGCTAGTAGAAGCTAACGTAGCAAAAGAAGAAGATGTAAAAAATTATATCCAGCATACAGTGGATAAATTCGGAAAAATTGATGCCTTCTTCAATAATGCCGGTATTGAAGGGAAGCAAAACCTAACAGAAGATTATGGTGTGGATGAATTTGAGAAAGTCATCAACATCAACTTAAATGGTGTCTTTTATGGCATGAAGCATGCGCTTGCTATCATGAAGAAACAAGGATATGGCTCGATTGTGAACACCGCTTCCGTCGGAGGAATTCGTGGTGTTGGTAATCAATCAGGTTATGCAGCAAGTAAACATGGAGTTGTCGGACTAACCCGTAACTCAGGTGTTGAATATGGAGAGTTCGGTATAAGTATTAAAGCAATTGCACCAGGCGCGATTATGACACCAATGGTTGAAGGTTCTCTCAAGCAGGTCGGTGGTGATAACTGGGAAGAAGCTGGTAAAGAATTTGTCAGTGCCAATCCGATGAAACGTTTTGGTAAACCGGAAGAAGTCGGTTATTTAGTTGCCTTCTTATTATCTGATCAAGCTAGTTTCATTAATGGTGCCGTTATTCCGATTGATGGTGGCCAATCCTACAAATATTAAAGATTATAATCAAACAGTTGTAACATGCAATGCTTCTAAAGACTTACGGGCAAAAGTTGAGAAAAATAACATTTTGTCCGTAAGCATCTTTGGGATAAACAAGTTAACGTCACACGTAATAGTAAGCTATTAGAAAAAGTTCAAATAGTATATCTTAATACTCCACACCTTAACCTTCCCAATGTTATGAATCTAGACAAATAATTCTCTCAGTTGTAATTATTTAAATTGTTTCATCAATTGCTGAGCAAGTGCCGGACATAGTCTATTTAACCAATAAAGAATTTTTGTTTTATCGATTTTAGGCGAGAAGACTCCTTCCTCAAAACGCGAAGCGTTTAGGTGGGAGATGAATCGCCTTTTTTTTGAAAAATAGTCATGTTATCCTTTGTGCGAATATTTGTTCGGTGGTATAATAGAAAATAGATAAAAACGGAAGGAGTGAACAACCGATGGCTATTCAACACAAAGCATATCAATATCGTATTTTTCCGAATAAACAACAACAAACCTTCATGGTGCAGTCTTTCGGTTGTTCACGTTTCGTGTTCAATCATTTTCTCGAAAAAATCAAAAATAGAGATGAAGAAAATCAAAAAACATTACAAGTGAATGCGTTTAAGAATGAACTAAAAAGCATGAAAACAGACTATGTTTGGTTGAAGTTAGTCGATAGCATCAGCTTGCAGGCAAGCATTGAGCATTTGAACGATGCAATGGTTCGTTTTTTCAAGAAGCAAAACCAATTCCCACAATTCAAAAGTCGCAAACATCCGGTAAAAAGCTACACCACCAAGTCAGTGAATGGCAATATCAAAGTGACAGAAACACATATTAAGTTACCAAAAGTAGGATGGGTTCGATACGCTAACAGTCGCCCTATCCCGGATAGTGCGGTGATTAAACACGTAGTAGTACGTCAAAATGCAGCTGATAAGTATTTTGTATCTATTAATGTAAATGAAGAGGTTAAAAAAAGAGATAAAACTAACCAAACCATCGGTTTGGATATGGGATTAACTCATTTCGTTATTGATTCAAATGGCAACAAAATCAACAACGAACGTTATTTTCAATCTTTAGAGAAAAAGTTGGCTAAAGCTCAACGTTCTCTTTCTCGAAAACAAAAGTTTTCGAATAATTGGCACAAACAGAAGAAAAAAATAGCTACTATTCATGAGAAAGTAGTGAATAAAAGAAAAGACTTTCAACATAAACTGTCTTCTGAACTAGTCCAACAGTATGATGTCATTGCCATCGAGGACTTATCTGTTTCTGATATGTTGAAGGATAAATCATATAGCAAATCCATCCAGGATGCTTCCTGGAGTGAATTCGCTAAGATGTTAGCTTATAAATGTGATTGGTATGGCAAAGAACTTGTAAAAGTAGGGAAGCATTTCCCTTCTACGCAAATATGTTCTTCTTGTAAACAGAAGCATCCGATAACCAAGGATACTTCTATTCGAGTATGGACATGTCCGACTTGTCAAACTAATCATGATAGAGACATCAACGCAGCTGTAAATATTCTCGAAGAAGGTATGCATCTTTCAACCGTCGGTGCGACGGGGATAGCCTGATAAATTTAGAACCATTAGGTTCTATGACCCAGGAATCCCCTTCCTCAACAAGCTTTAGCTTGTAGGAGGGGGTAGTTCAAGCAGATAGACTTCCTTTTTATGGTTGATGATAGCATCGATAGTCTTCTTCGCAACCATTTCCGGTGATATCTTCTTTCGACCTCTACCAGCAGTCATAGGTGTATCTACAACAGTTGGCAAGATTTCAATGACACGTAAAGTTTGTGGGTCATATTGAATGCGTAAAGCCTTCGAGAAAATGTGCAGACCTCCCTTGGTACCACAATAAACAGCAGATTTATACTTTGGCACTAAAGCTAAACCTGATGACATATTCACTAAAACTGCTTGCTATTGTTTTGTTAGTACAGGTAGCAACCATCTTGTTAACAAAAGCGGTGCAAGAAAATTGGTATTTACCTCTGACAAAATTAATTCACTCGTAGACGTTTCTTCATCAAACCGTATATTATGTTGAATACCGGCATTATTAGTAAGCACTTGTAAATTAGGGTGATGTTGACTAACCTTTTCGGATAAACGGATTACTTCTTGAGGATTGGATAGATCACATGCGTAGACACTGTCGACCGGCTGATCCTGCTTTAATAGTTGAAGCTTTTCTTCGTTTCTGCTCACAACGATAACCTTTGCCTTTTCACGAATAAGTTCGTCCACTAACTTTAAACCAATTCCAGATGTGCCTCCCGTAATCAGTACTTTCACACCACGAAGGTTCATTGTATCTTCTCCCTTTTAGAAAATGTAGTTTACACTAGCATAAATCTAATTTTTTCCATTATCATTAACATAGGTTAATCTCTAGGGAGGTTGTAAAATGAATCTTCAAGCTATTTTCAAAAGTTTGAGTCAACTTACGGATATTCCAGAATCGGAGTGGGACTATTTAAAGTCTAAAAATAAATGGCATTCAGTGGAAAAAGGGAATTTACTCATACGTGCAGGTGATGTGAGTGATCGAATTTATTATTGCCAATCTGGTGTCTTTCGCATGTTTTATCTGAAAGAAGACGGGGATGAATTTAATAAAAGTTTTGTGAGTGAAGAACAATTTTTCACTTCCTATAGCTCTGTCATACGGTCAATTCCTTCGTATTTTGCGATTCAAGCGCGGAGAATGCTGTGGTGGCTTCCTTTACCTATAAGGTGTTGTTACACCTATATGAACGTCACCATTGTTGGGAAGTGGTGGGCAGGAAATTAATTGAGCAGCTCTATATCAAAAAGGAAACAAGGAAACGTCAGCTTTTGCTTCATTCTGCAGAAGAGCGCTATCATCTTTTTTTAGAAGAATTCCCAGGCTTAGAGGATCGTATTACACAATATCACATTGCTTCCTATTTAGGAATCAGTCCAGTTTCATTAAGTAGAATACGAGGTAAGCTATCTTGTAAAAGTTCACTATAATCGGTATAGCGTAAATTAACTGCTGTTTTGCCATTGATTGCTTGTGTTTCTATTAACAATTTACTTTGTAAAAGTCTCCTTAGGAACAATAGTCACGCATTTGGTTAACTGATATGTTAATCAAAAACGACACAATAAAAATTAGTTTGTTAATTTATTTATTTTACATCTTGTGAATTGTATTTTTTTATAGTAACATTATTTTTGAAAGCGATTTACAAACGCTGAATCTACTTATTTTAAAAGGAGGTTAGTGTCTAAATAACTAATTCAAATGTCATGGTAATAGTTAATGAAATAGTAAAATAAATCAAATATTCAGTATGAAATCCTCTGTTTTCATTAACGTTATATGTATTTAAAGTAATGTATTATTGTTCGAGATTACGCATCAAAATGGATTAAAAATAATGATTACGTTTTCATTCCGATTGGAGAGAGGGGAAGAAAAATAGTGAAATATCTAATTCAACTAGGTTTAATTGCATTTCTTGTATTACTTTTATTCATACCAAGTACCGTTTTGGGTGAGGAACAAACGGATTCCGAGCCGATAGATTTTGAACGAGTATCTGTTCATGATCCATCTATTATAAAGGCAAAGGATGGTACCTATTATGTGCATGGCTCGCACATTGCTGCAGCTAAGTCAACCGATTTAAGTAATTGGACTTCATTAGTGGAAAGTGAATACCAAACACCTGAGAATAATCCAATATACGGAAATCTATCAGAAAATCTTGCTGAGTCGTTTGAATGGGCTGGGGAAGATGATGCAGATAGTTCAGGAGGATTTGCGGTATGGGCGCCAGACATCTTCTGGAATAAAGATTTCGTCTGGGACGATGGATCAACAGGTGCGTATATGATGTATTACAGTGTTTCTTCAACTTATAATCGCTCTGCCATAGGTATTGCGGTATCAAAAGATGTGGAAGGACCATTTGAATATACAGATACGATTATGTACTCTGGTTTTACGGATCATGAAGCCTATGATAACAACAGTGATGTCAATAAGCATTGGGAAAATACCAATATATCCGATCTTATTGATGAAGGTGTATTTGATGAACCGAATCCAGACTGGTTTACAGATCGTGGAACCTTTAATAACGCCTATTATACGAACGCAATCGACGCCAATATTCTCTACGATAAAAATGGCGCCTTATATATGACTTATGGTTCCTGGTCTGGTGGTACATTTATCTTAGAATTAGATAAAGAAACAGGTACACCGATCTATCCTGGAGAAGACGGAGAAACCTCAGATGGTAGAATGATCGATCGATACTTTGGTACAAAAATTGCCGGGGGATATGGAAGATCTGGTGAAGGAACATACGCAGTTTATGATGAGGAAACGGGTTATTACTATCTTTATATCACATATGGTGGGCTTGCTTCTGATGGTGGATATCAAATGAGACAGTTTAGATCAGAAAATATTGATGGTCCTTACGTAGACGCAGCAGGAAGAGAAGCTGTTTTCCCTGAAAGCTTTTATATTGAGGGAGAGTACCCTGCTAACTTCCCTGGTAATGACGATCACAAGGAAATCGGTAATAAAATGATGGGTAATTTCTTATTTAAGAGAGATGCGGGAGAAGAAGGTACTGGGAATGGTACTGGTTATATGTCGCCCGGGCACAACTCTTATTTAATTGATGATGATGGAAAAGAGTTTATTGTGACACACGTGCGTTTTCCTGAAGGTGGAATTCATGAAGTTCGCGTACACCAAACATTTAAAAACAGTGACAAATGGCCAGTTCCAACACCATATCACTATGCTGGGGAAACAATCGAAGCTGTGTCAGAAGAGGATGTAGCTGGTAATTACAAATACATTAACCATGGTAAAGAAATTACAGCTGAATTAACAGAATCGACGTGGGTAGCCCTAAATGAAGATCATACGGTTAGTGGTGCTGTTTCAGGTACATGGGAATTATATGATGACTACCGAGTTGAATTAACGGTGGATGAAGAAACATATGATGGTGTCTTTATTCGTCAATATGATCCAACCTCCCAAAAATGGGTGATGACTTTCAGTGCAATGTCTAATGATGGAGTTGTGATCTGGGGTAGTGCAGGTGATACAAAAGATAATCAAGAAGTAG
This sequence comes from Gracilibacillus massiliensis, assembly GCF_001458115.1. GTDB lineage: Bacteria > Bacillota > Bacilli > Bacillales > Amphibacillaceae > Gracilibacillus > Gracilibacillus massiliensis. Next base: position 1,334,303 of record NZ_CZRP01000013.1, on the reverse strand, counting down.
TAGATGCGGTTAAAAATGATCTGAAATCAAGTATTCCATCAAGTGTGATTACAGACATTAATTTACCTACTACAGCAGCACAGGGGACAGAGATTAAATGGGAGTCATCTGCTACTGACATTATTTCAAATGAAGGTGTGGTAGTCAGACCATCATTTGGTTCGTATGATGCAACAGTAGAATTAACAGCAACGATTACTTTAGGTGATATTACCGAAACGGAAACAATTACGGTTACTGTTCCAGCTCAATCTGAAGGTGGATTATCTGCTTTCTACGATTTCAGTGACGGATTTAAAGACCGTTCTGGAAATAGAGCTGAAGCAACTGTAACTGGTAATCGAATTGATAATACTGGCGGTGAAATTACGCTTACTGATGGCGTTGTAGGTCAGGCAGCGAAGTTTGACGGTAATTCCGGTCTATTACTAGATGAAGGTTTGATAGCAAGCAACACCTACACTGTTTCGTTATGGTTAAAACCTGAGGAACTGACAAACCATACAACTTCATTCTTCGGAGGGAAAAGCAGTTCTAGCTGGATTAGTATTTTACCTTATTCAGCTTGGGCCAATACCATGGTATGGTCAGACAATGGTGGCACCTATACGGATCTAGGAACAGATACAACGATTCCGCTTGATGAGTGGTCACATGTTGCATTAACAGTAGAGGAAGGTGAGGCAGTATTCTATATAAACGGTGAAGCAAAAGCCACGAGTGAAGACTATCCGGAGATATTTACAACACTAGATGGCACGTTTGCTTTAGGTGTAAACTACTGGGATACTCCTTACAAAGGGTTAATGGATGAGGTACGAGTTTATGATGGGGTTGCTCTTCCTGAAGAAAACGTTCAATCCCTTTACAACAATCCAGAAGAAATAACAGCACATTACAGTTTTGAAGAAAATCTAGAGGATGAATCAGGAAATAGTGAGCCGGGAACCACTACTGGTAACCTAATTGACAATACAGATGGTTCGATCACATACTCAGAAGGTATTGATGGACAAGCCGCTGAATTTGATGGTGAATCAGGTATTCGTTTACCAGACGGTTTAATCTCAAGCAATAAATATTCTGTTTCTTTATGGTTAAATCCTTCAGAAATCAATGAATTTACTACATCTTTCTTTGGCGCAGAATCTGAAGGTAGCTGGTCTAGTCTTGTACCAAATGGACACGGTGTTACAAAGATATGGTCTGGTGAAGACTGGTATGACGCATCGATAGGCGAAATTATACCGACTAACGAATGGACCCATTTAGCATATACGGTTAATGAAGGTGAAATTACTGTTTATGTTAATGGAGAAGCAGCATTTACCGGAGAAGGATTCCCGAATATTTTTACAACAACAGATGCGAAATTTGCATTAGGTGTCAATTATTGGGATGCTCCATATAAAGGTTTAATGGATGATTTGAGGATTTACGGAAATAAAGTGCTTTCTTCTACTGAAGTTAGCGATTATTTTACTAGTATCACCTCCCCGGAAACTGACCCAGGAGACGGAGATGGATCTGGAGACGAAGGTGACCCAGGAGACGGAGATGGATCTGGAGACGAGGGTGAACCGGGAGACGGAGATGGATCCGGAGATGAGGGTGACCCAGGAGACGGAGATGGATCCGGAGACGAGGGTGATCCAGGAAACGAAGATGATTCTGGAGACAAAGACAAGGACAAGGACAAAAATAACAAAGACAAAAATAAAACTAAGAAAAAACTTAAAATAAACAACTTAAATAAACTTCAATTAGAAGATAATATTTACAAAATTAAAGATACCGCCAAAAAAGTGACGCTCACCAAAAAAGTGATTGATCAACTGGATGAAAATGCTTCTATCGAGCTGGATGGTGAAAATGTAACCGTAAATATTCCAGTTTCCATTTTAAAAGATAAAGAGGACATTGAATTCGAGTTTGACGATGTAAGTGAAGACGTGGCGTCTAAAAATACGGATGCTTTAAGTAGTCTGTATGATTTTAAGCTATTATCTGAAGGAAAGGAAATTAGCTTCGACTCACCAATTACAGTAACCTTTACTATTGATCCAGATAAAGTTGAAAACTGGGATAATATAAATGTCGTTTATATTGATGATAATGGTGATAAAAAAGAAGTGATCGTTCCGAATAGTATCGTTAAAACGACAGGTGAAGTTGTTGCTGAATTATCCCACTTTAGTATATATGGTGTATTTGAGCTGGCAGACGAAGAAATAGCACAAATTGAAGATGCAGAGAATACTTTGCCAGATACTGCTACCAACCAATATAATTGGTTAATATTAGGATTAGTATTAATGGCTGTTGGAGGTAGTATTTTCTTAATTGTAAGAAACAGAAAGAATACAGTTAGATAAAGTGATACTTCAATCATTGGGAGTTTTAGGGACGATTACACCGTGATAAAATGTAAACCCTTTGCTAAGATTTTAGCAAAGGGTTTATTTTTATGGTCTTTGAAAACCCCTGGCTATGCCGGGGGTTCCATAGAGCTTATAGCGTGGGGTCAAAAAAAGCCTCTCTTCATGGTAAGATAAGGTTGGTTTCCCGACCACCAAATCTCACCAAAGAAGGAGGCATGTCCCATGCAGGACAAGAATAGTTTAGCACATACACAGTGGAGATGTAAGTTCCACATCGTATTTGCTCCAAAATATAGAAGGCAAATTATCTATGGAAAATATAAAAGAAGCATTGGAGAAATAGTAAGAGAACTTTGTGAGAGGAAAGGAGTCGAAATACACGAGGCGAATGCATGCAAAGATCATATTCATATGTTAGTAAGTATTCCACCAAAACTAAGTGTATCTCAATTCATGGGATACTTAAAAGGCAAAAGTAGTTTAATGATTTTTGATCGTCACGCTAATTTAAAGTATAGATACGGTAATCGCAAATTTTGGTGTCGAGGCTACTTTGTAGATACAGTGGGGCGAAATAAAAATCAAATTCAAGAATATATTAGAAATCAGCTTAGAGAGGACTTTATGAGCGATCAGTTAACCTTATTCGAAGAATTTGATCCGTTCACAGGAAAGAAAAATAAGAAGAAATAAGAAATTCTTTAAGAATTAGTGAGTAAGTGTGGTGCAGAAGGGAAACCCATTCAGTGGGCCTTTTAGGCCGAGGCCGGTAACAGAGGCTTTCAGCCGCAGAGCAAACCACCAGTTCACACTGGTGGTTTTGATTCGTATAAGAAGAAATATTTTGAAAGTAATCGAAAACTGTTTAACTAATGTATGAAATGGCAATTGTATAAATAGAACATAAAAACTAGGTTTAAAGAATTAGGAAACCTGTTTGGTTCTCTTATTTATTAGCCGCTCTACAAATACATAATTTTTGTAAAATGGAATAAAAATTACATGTGGTGTGGTGTGTTTTATAGACAGCAGTGTAATCCCTGATTTGTTGTATTGTATAGTGGGAACTCTACATCATTTCAATAGGATAGTAATCATTTAGATATGACTAGTCATTGACTAGTTAAAATAATAGGGAGTGAGGCATAGAATGAATTTAGCTCAAACACAAGGCATTATAAAAGAAATGTTGCAGAAATTACAAGAGGAGGAGACGTTCTTCACTGAATTGAAAGGAGAACAAAGGGAAAAAGCGTTTGAATCAGCTCAGGAGATACTTACGACTACCGATAAGATCATCAAAAGTTATATTAGAGTATCCAAAGACGATGGCAGAATTGTCAGAATCCCAGCTTATCGAATTCAGCATAATAATATTGCTGGTTTTTATAAAGGTGGAATACGCTACAGTGAAACGGTTAGTGAGGAAGAGGTTGAGAATTTGGCAGTGTTGATGACACTTAAAAATGCCCTCCACGAACTTCCTTATGGTGGTGCAAAAGGCGGCGTGGTCATTAATCCTAAAGACTATTCAGATCGAGAACTAAATTTCGTCTCAAAGAAATATGTACAACGATTTGCACCTGATCTTGGACCTACACATGACATACCTGCACCAGATATGGGTACAAATGAAAAAATAATGGATTGGATGGTGGGAGAATACAAGACGATTCATCCAGGTAAGAACTATTTGGGAGCATTTACTGGAAAAAGCATTGATAATGGCGGTGCGAAAGGTCGGAGAGAGGCAACAGGGAAAGGAACCTTTTTTAGTTATTTTTGGCTAGTTCATGAGTGGACAAAAATGCAGAATAATCTAAGTTTTAATGATGGTGATGAAATGCACAAAACGCAGTATCAGAAACTTCAATCTCTTTATAACAAGCATACTCAAAATAAAGAAATATCGATAGCGGTTCAGGGCTTTGGTAATGTAGGGTCTGTTGCTGCTTTAGAAGCGTACACAAGTGAGAAATTGAAGCATCGTGTAGTGGCTGTTAGTGATCAGAACGTGACGCTTTACAATCAAAATGGTATTAATATTCCGGAATTGGTACTTTTTCAATCAGAGAATGGGAACTTGCCTCAGTCACCAGCTGAATTAGAAAAGATTGGTGTAGAGGCAGAGATTCGAGATCGAGAAGATATCTTAACTTTGGATGTGGAAGTGTTGATTCTAGCTGCTACGGAAAGACAGATTACGAAACAGAATATGCAGGAAGTAAAAGCGGATATTCTAGTAGAAGGAGCCAACTCACCAATAACAGCTATGGCAGATGATTATCTCAATGGGCAAGGTAAAATTGTCATTCCTGATATTCTTGTCAATGCAGGGGGTGTAATGGTTTCTTATTTGGAATGGAAACAGGATAGAATTACGCAATTATATACAAACGAAGAAACATTGCATGAGATGTATGGACAAATGTCTCAAAGCTGTGAAAAGGTTTTTAATGAATACTTTGAACGTAAGCTAGAAAGCATCCGTCAAACTTGTTTTCGTTATGCTACCCAGAAATTATTTACACTTCTCTATAAGCATGGGAAATTATTCTAAAATAGGAGCATCGTGCATGATATATTGAATTAATTCTTGGTATTTAATCAAAATAAAAAAATGTGATTATAACAGGACATAAATATTGTTAGAGATGAAAGTGTTTTCTTCTTCACGGGAATTAACTCGCGCTTGACGGGAATTCAATCTCTCTTCACGGGAATTGTCTTCAGCTTCACGGGAAAAAAGCATAATTCCCGTCAAGCGAACTATGGATTCCCGTAAACAGCAACGCAATTCCCGTGAAGATATCCCTCTATAAGCAAGCACTTCACACTTTTTTGATAATAAACATAAAAATCCAAACGATTTGAAATCGTCTGGACTTATCTAATTAAAGAATTTTTGCCCCAATCACTTTTCAGAACTTATAATCGGTTTTTCTTCACATTCTCCACTCCACTTACCATCATTTCCTGTCCTGCTGCAATAGCCCCATTTCGTAGAGAAATAGCGATTTTACTCAAGAGGATAGTGGGGGACTGGTTTACACCACTTACCGCATGATTCATTTCGTCACTGATTCGATTAGCTCCAGTTACCAATGCGGAGGCAATGATAGGCTGGGATTCTGTTCGGATTTTTTTAGCGAAATTCTTAATATCCGCTTTAGTCATACTAGTCACCTCCTTTCACGGTGATTTCCCTCCCTATCTGTTATGTTGTTACATTAACTGCTGTCCTCCATTGTGAGGGTCCTCGTTAGCAGTCTTGTTAGGTTTTGTTGCCAATTGTTGAAGCTCATTTCCAACAGCACGAACTGTTTTTCTTATCAAAATGGAAGTAGGGCTATCGGTGTTTGGGATATGCACAACTGCTGGTTTTCCTTCCAATTTACCGAGTTTAAGTTCAAGTAAGTGCAGGAAATCAGGATCTTCTGTTTCATTCAACAATTTCCTCCAACATGTGGCAGCTTCTTGGTTTTGTCCTATTCGATAGTATACTTCTCCAAGTTCATAGCGAAGTTGCAAGTAATCATATTTTCCAAGGAAACTTTCTTGTTGATTGATGAGAATTTTGTAATCTTCAATGGCTGTGTCTGCGCGGTGGAAATGTTTTTCAGGAAGCATGTAGGCCGTTTTTCCTCTTAATAGACGAATCATACTATGATCAGGTGCAGCATTTACCGCTCCATCCAGAAGCTTGAGCCCGGCTTTAGACAACCTTAATTTATCTAATGGATTTGTTCTATCTCGCGCGATTAAAATCATCGTGTTGCCGTGATATGCGTCTACTAACGGAATGTCTGAATAAGTGGAACGTGCTTTCTCTAATAGTTGATCCATATCAGCGGTTGCTGTTTCATTACCTTTGACCGCTTCCTTGTGTAGTGGAATAACCTTGTCTAGTAAATTTTTGATATCTTTCTCTCTAGTACCTACCAATTTGTCATCCTCCTTTGTCTGATTCTTTGTTACACGGAGATAAGCTAGTTGTTTTTGGCATTTTGTTGGGCTGTATGAAGATCTTTTGTAATTTCCTGGACCTGATCAGTAGTAAGGTAAGTGGAATCTTTTTTATAGCGATTTAATAGATATGTGAGGTCTTCAATTGCTGTTTGTGAGCAATGAAAATAGGATTCTGGCAATCGTAAACATACTTTTGCACGCAATAAGCGAATTTCTTTATTTTTAGGATTGATAGAAACTGCTCGATTCAGTGAATCTAATCCTTCTTGCGCGTTATCTGCTTTTTCAATAGGTTCGACAGCATCACGTGCTAATAGGGTAAGTGTACTGCCGTAATAGGCTTCAATAAGTGCATTGTTTGCTTCCGCTTTTCGAAGCCCTAAGAAAATGTCATGTGCTTCTTTCACGGCTTTTTTATCCCCGTTTACACCTTTCATCATGATTCTTTTACCTTCATCGAATTGATTTGTATCCGAACGTCTTTTTCTCAAAAAATCAACCTCCTAGCAAATTAAGATTATCTAGATAGATTCCTCAAGTTCATAACATTTCTAACACTACATGCTAGTTACAATATGTGTAGTTGATAGAAACAGTTTGGATACAATCATCATTTTCAAAAAAATATATGTTTGTCCGAGTCAATACGGATTTCGTTCGCATTGGATAGAGAGTAAAGGAAGGGAGAGAAGTAGCAAATTGATAGGGAGTTATCCTATTTGTTCTCAATTGAAAGATAAATATAAACGGAATGGAGGAACATGATGAAAGTTCAAACACATAAAATGACCGTTTCCATTGATAATCAATCATCCCATTTAGAAGTATTCAAAGAATTTTATCAGCAATTAGATGAGCAAGGGAAAACGATTGAAGTACTTCCTCGTAATGAGAAGGAGGAGTATCAGTTGCAAGCAGTGAACGCCACGCTTGCTCATGTTTGGAAGCAAAATAAATACTACCGTCAAAGGCTGGAAGAGGCTGGTTTTGAAGAACCTAGAATCGATAATCTTGAACAATTGACTGCCGTGCCAATGCTTGAGAAAAACGTTATTAGAGGGGATAAAGAGAAGCTGTTATGTGTGGACTCAAAAGAAATAGGCCAAGTTCACCTCACTAGCGGGACATCTGGTAAGCCTATTTATACTGCTTATACACTAGCGGATCAATATGTATACGATTTGCTGCCGAAGTATCTGGAACTGTTTAAAGAATCAGAAAATGATGTTGCGGCGATTGCACTTCCTTATGAGTTTGCTTTACCTGGTCTAGGTTTTCAGCGCTTATTTCAATTTGCATTTGGCACAGCAGTTTTATCGCTTGGTAAAGGTGGTTATATGGCTCCGGTGGATAAATCGTTGGAGTTAATGAAGGAATATCAAGCGACCGTTCTTACGACAACCCCATCATATGCAGCACTATTAGCAGAAGAAAGTGAGAAGGTTGGTATAAAAATCGGCGAAGATATTAACCTGAAAAAAATCTGGTTAACTGGTGAAGGATGTTCTCCTGCCTTTCGAGAACGCTTGGAAAAGTGGTGGGGCTGTGAAGTCGCCTTTTTCTATGGCTCAACCGAATGCGGTGTTATCGGAGTAGAGTGCAGTAAGCATAAAGGCTATCACGTCATGGAAGGTCATGTAAAAGTGGAAATCATCGACCCGGACTCAGGAGAAGTACTGCCAGCTGGTAAAACAGGTGAAATCGTGGTAACGACACTGCTTCGTGAAGGGATGCCGATGGTGCGCTATCGAACCGGAGATCTTGGTAATTTGAAAGAATCGAATTGTGATTGCGGCACGACAATGGATGTTTTGCAACTAAGAGGCCGGATGGAACACATGCTTCGTCTAGGCAATCACGATTATTCTCCGTTTTTGATTGAGCATTTTTTGATGGAGATTCCCGAAGTTGGCCTTTGGTATCATCTTAAGTTAAATCAAGGTGTTTTAACCATCGAAGCAGAGAAATTCCGTACCACATTAAGTGACGAGCAGTTGTCAACAAAAATCAAGCAACATATGTTGGAGCGGATAGGTGTTGAATGCAACGTTGTCATTCGGGATGATATTCCTCGTACATTCGGCAAAGCGCAGCGGGTATTTACCTAAAAATATTTAACTTTTCAAAAGAAGGGAGGATCGTTATGACTGATATCAAAAAAGAGAGAGCATCAAAGTTCAACGAGATGTATCGACGAATCCTAAAGTCAACACTTTATCAGAAAAAATTAGCAGATCACCCGCAGCATGATGTCACATTAGATCAAATCGCTACACTTCCATTAACAACGAAACAAGATTTACGTGATGTCGGTATCTTTGGTCATCTTGCTGTCGATAAGGAGAAAATAGCTCAATATCATGAATCGACCGGCACGACTGGTGAGCCTTCTGCTTCCTGGTTTACGCAGGATGACTTGATTGTTGGTGGAAGACAATTAAAAGACTGCGGGGTTCAATTGACATCAGAAGATTTGGTGCTTATTCGTTTTCCTTATGCAATGGCACTACCTGCTTTTCTCATGCAACAGGCAGCCTGGCAGACTGGAGCGGGAGTGGTTCCCGCGAGCGGGCGCACAGTTGTTATGCCTTATCCTAGAGTATTAAATCTAACACAAAACCTTTCTGTAACGGTTTTAGCGGGACTTCCGCGGGAGATGGAGCTGTTGGCAGAAGCGGCTCGACTTAGTGGTTTGGATACGAGAAAAGATTTTCCATCTTTACGGGCGATATGTGTTGCAGGTGAATTAATGAGTGATCAGCGCAGGAAACATATAGAAGCTCTTTGGAATGTACCAGTTTTTAATATGTACGGTTCAACGGAAACCGCCAATATTGCCACCATGTGCGAATTTGGCACGATGCATATTGTAGAACAGGATTTTTTTGTAGAAGTATTAAATAAAGAGGCATCTCGTGCTGTAGCAAATGGTGAAAGAGGATTTGCTGCGATTACGACACTTTCCCACCAAGGATCCCCATTGCTTCGCTACTTTAATGAGGACATTATTTCTGTAGAACCTAGCGCTTGTGATTGTGGCCGGACGGGTGCAAAGCTGATTCATTACGGCAGAAGTAAGGATCGAATCGAATTTGATAACAAGGTCCTAGATGCCTTTGATATCCAAGAAGCGGTCTATTCGTTATCCCCTGTTCCAGACGCATGGGAGCTGTTTGAGCAAGAAGACAGACTGCACCTTGTAATCGATTCTCATGCTGCTGAAAAATGGTCAGAGGAAAAGATCTCATCTTTATTAACATCACTACTTCATGTTCTTGTCAGTGTGGAAATTACTTCATTACTTGATCGTGAGGAGCTTGTGAAAAATGTTCCATCCGTTAAGCCTGTATATATTAAAAAACGAAAGGACGGTTGATAATGAGTAATCAACAAGGAAAACCACGGCTTCTTGTAAGCCGAGATCATAAAAATGACGATACGATTATTAAAGTAAAGCAAGCTGTCTTTGGAGGTACATCACCTATTCTGATCGCTGGTCCCTGTTCCGTTGAATCAAGAGATCAGCTTTTAACAGTTGCTTCCGCCTTAAAGAAAAAGGGTGTAACAGTTTTACGTGGAGGTGCTTTCAAACCGAGAACATCTCCTTATGACTTCCAAGGACTAGGTGAAGACGGATTAAAAATAATGAAGCAAGTGGCAGATGAAACCGATATGGTCACCATAAGTGAAATTATGAGTCCAGATCAAATCGATATCGCATCCAACTATATCGACATATTTCAAATTGGTGCACGAAACATGCAGAACTTTGAGCTGTTAAAAGCGGTTGGCCAAAGCAAGAAGCCCGTATTATTGAAGCGAGGTGCCTCCGCTACTTTGGAAGAGTTTAAGCTCGCGGCAGAATATATTTTGGATCAAGGAAATGACCAGGTTATGCTAATCGAACGTGGTATTCGTACCTTTGAAAAGGCAACCCGTAATACACTCGATATTTCAGCTGTTCCCATTTTAAAAAAGGAGACCCATCTTCCAGTATTTGTCGATGTCAGTCACTCAACAGGAAGAAAAGATATTCTATTACCTTGTGCAAAAGCATCTCTTGCTGCTGGTGCAGATGGAGTGATGGTGGAGGTCCACCCAAATCCTCCTGCAGCTCTTTCAGACGCAAAACAGCAAATCGACATCAACGAATTCCAAAGCTTTTGGCAGGGGCTCACGGATTCCGGATTATTCCTTTTATCATCACGATGTAATGAGGGGAGGTGAGAGAATGAGTGACTCCCAATTTGAACGCGAAGTGCTGCAACGTTTATTATTCGACCTTTTATTAGTTACCGATGGCCGAACTACGGATATACTAGAAACATTATTAAATGAAAAAGTTAGAGTAGAAGTGATTCGACAAGAACAAATAGCAAATGAAGATATCAACTTGCTCGGTGAATCCTCAGGAGGACCCTATTACATTCGAGAATCCATTTTAGTTGGTGAAAAAAGTGGCTTAGTGGTGTCACACAACATTGCCCTCGTTTACTCAAAGCATGTGCCAAAAGCTCTTTATGAAAGTCTTACACATCGGCAAGAGGGGATTGGAAAAGCAATCAACTCCCTAGGTGTTCGTACTTTTCGCAAAGTGTTGGACTCGGGATTTATGAACAGAACAGACACGATAGACTTATTCCAGCGTCCCGTCACCATCAATTTTGCTAATTCTGACCAACAACTTCCTTATAAAAGATATTATATTTATTTCGGACGTTCCCCGGGAATTCAGATGCTTGAATATTATCATCCCAATCTGATCAGCCATCGTCTAGAGCAAGAGCTGAAGAAAGAGTAAGTAACTCTTGAAACGCTGGCCTGGGCAGTGACTAAACACTGGCAGGCTTTCTTATTTATCGCTTGATTTCTTCATTTTTTCAAACATATCAATAACAAAAACAATCATTTCTACACCAGCATGCTGTACCCCTTTTTGTACAGCTTTCAGGAATTTCTCTGTGACACTGTCTGTTGATGGATCACGTTCTTCTACCGCTTCGATAATATCATATTTTGCTAAATCGGCTCCTTCCTTAACGGATGTCATATAGCACAAGGTAAAGTGTCTAAAACTTTGCTTGATTTTCTGTAATATATCGGTGAAAGTTTGATTAGCTTTTGAAGACGTCTGGACGTCCTTCTCATCGTCTATAACGGGATCAGTAGCTGACTTTTTCTTTCTTCTCTTCGTCTCACTAGCTGGGACGAACAAGGCAACGATAACCCCCGCAACTACGACAAAAACAATAACACCACACAAACTCATACCGAGAATATATAGTATTTTATCTCTTAAATCTAGCTTTTTGATATCCATCCTATGTTCACCCCATCTCTACATGGTTCAGTATATGAATAAATATCCCGGGTCATATAGGTGAAGGACTATTATTTGATGAATTCCACGTACGTCCAAGAAAGAATGGTTCTGAAACATAAAGATAAGAAGAGTGACTAAAATCTTAATATAAGGGAGGTCTCTATCCATTGGAGCAGAAAAGAAGGAAAAGAAAAAGGTTCGAAATGAAGGAAGAGGAAAAGGTGCTTCCATCCACTTCAGACCAGACAGGTGATCTGGAATGGAAGGAGTTTATCCAACAAGAGTTAGAGAAGCTAAAAACCGAAGAAAAAGAGGATGGAGAAATAGATTCAAAAAGTACAAAGTCTCCTGAAACAGAGCTTACGCTTAGTTCCCTAGTAGAAAAAATACCTGTAGAAGACTTAATTGATACAGCAGTTCGTAAATTTGTTAAGAAAACAAAACCGGCAAAGAAGACAATACCAGAAAACAGAGTAAGACCGAGGAATGGTCGGAGAAATGTATACAGATATCGCGATAAATGAGATAGAAGGACTATCCGATAGCTTTGTTTCCTGTATAATGAAAGTAATTCATTTTACTAGTTTTACCGTTGTTTACTGATCAGGCGACCATACATTATAACGACAACTGCTATTATTTAATCGATACGCCTGGTCATGTTAATTTTTCACTAGAAATTACAGGAACCCAGGCGGAGGATGAAATGCACTGTCTGTAAATGTGGTGATTATTAACTTAGAGGAGGAATATTTTATGGTCTATCAAAAAGTGAATTGGGGTATTATCGGATGTGGCGATGTGACAGAAGTGAAAAGTGGACCAGCCTTTCAAAAAGTTGAAAATTCAGAGTTGGTGGCTGTTATGAGAAGAACGGGTGAACTAGCTAAAGATTATGCGAAGAGACACCATGTTCCAAAGTGGTACGATGATGCCGATGCACTTATTAACGATCCTAATGTCGACGCTGTTTATATTGCAACACCTCCTGGGTTACATAAAGAATATACGATTAAAGTTGCTAAAGCAGGCAAGCCAGTTTATGTAGAAAAGCCGATGGCACTTAACTTGGCAGAATGTAAAGAAATGATCACAGCTTGCAATGAAGCTAGTGTTCCTTTGTATGTCGCTTATTACCGTAGGGCTCAACCTCGATTTCTGAAAATAAAAGATTTGTTGGAAAACAATGAGATCGGAGAGATTCGTTTTGTATCCACCACCCAATATCAAAAAGCAACGGAAGACGTGAAGGACGCCGATCATCTCCCGTGGAGGCTACAACCTGAGTTGTCAGGGGGTGGACTGTTTTTTGATTTGGCCAGCCATACGCTGGATTTATTAGATTTCTTTTTGGGACCTATAAAGCATGCTCAAGGTTTTGCTTCCAATCAGGCAGGCCATTATCAAGCGGATGATATTGTCACGGGTAACTATCAATTCGAATCGGGAGTACATGGGGTCGGTAATTGGTGTTTTTCTGCATTTGAGGATGTAGATGTAAATGAAATTGTAGGAAGTAAAGGGAAAATCACCTTTTCTACGTTTGGAAATTCGCCAGTTATTTTGACAACGACTAGTGGAACAAAAGAATGGAATTTTGAATCACCTCAGCATGTTCATCAACCTCTCGTCGAACAGATTATATCAGAATTAACGGGAAGTGGTGTACAAGCCTCAAGCACTGGAATTACGGCTGCGAGAACCAATTGGGTCATGGATGAATTAACTAGAAGACCCCCTTTACTTTGATCAAAGAAACGAAGTGGGGGATAAACGGACGCTAGTTTCTTAATATTTTTCGTTAACAAGCAGTGGGAGTTTCAAACCCCCACTGCTTGTTATTAACCAAAGCAAGAGAGTTATTTTTTCCAAAGAATATACAGTAGCACAAGCATCACAATATCTAATCTTGCTTCAAATGCAAATTGAAATATTCCGGAAGCAAGTAGAGGTATTTTTGTTAGAATTAACGCAGTAATCATAATGATTAGTAACGGAACAACTGCTCTTTTCACATAGTAATTAAAAATGATAAATAGACCTGCTACTAATTCGGTAATACCTACAATTAAAACTGCCATTTCAGGAAAAGGAATACCCAAATTAGCAAACACACCAGTAAAATCGCTAATGACCAATTTCATGAGAGCAGAGGTGATAAAGACATATCCGACCACATATCTAATAAGTTGGTGGGACGATACAGGTTTAGTCATAATCAAGCTCCTTATTAGTTGATATTCTATATGTATGCAATCGATCGGACAAACTATGCAAAAGAGTAGATTTTTTTCAGTGAAAGCTCTCTTTTAGTTTCTTTACGTTAAACGTCAATTAATGACAGCATTTTACTGCCTAGCTTTAAATTAACCTATAACTGATATATAATAATAGTAGGTTGTTTTTTTACGTGAAAATACTACATCTAAAATGAAAACGGATAAAAAATTCTACAAATCTATTTATATAAGGAAGGTAACTATGAGTGACACACATAAGCAAACAGACGTTATTTTAATTGGTGCAGGTATTATGAGTGCGACATTAGGATCGATGTTAAAAGAACTAGCGCCAGATTGGGACATTACTGTGTTTGAAAAGCTTGGAAGTGCAGGAGAAGAAAGCTCCAATGAATGGAATAATGCTGGAACGGGTCATTCAGCGCTTTGTGAGCTCAACTACACGAAAGAATTGCCAGATGGATCGATCGATATTAGTAAAGCATTAAAAGTCAATGAAGAATTTCAGGTTTCGAAACAGTTTTGGGCACATCTCGTAAATAGCAATCTAATAAGTAATCCGCAAGACTTTATTATGCCTTTACCACATATGAGTCTTGTACAAGGACAAAAGAACGTTAATTTTCTAAAAAACCGCTTTGAAGCGTTAGTAAACAACCCATTGTTTAAAGGAATGGAATATACAGAGGATACGAAAGAGTTAACGGAATGGATGCCACTGATCATGCAGGAAAGACAGCAAGGTGTTCCGATTGCCGCAACCAAAATTGACTCTGGGACTGACGTTAATTTTGGTGCATTGACACGTAAGTTATTTGAGCATTTAGAGGAGCAAAATGTTAACGTTCAATATAAACATCAAGTGGACAATCTCACGCAGACAAGTGATGGTTCTTGGCAAGTAAAAGTACGTAATGTGGACACTGGGAACGTGGAGCAACACACTGCTAAATTTGTCTTTCTTGGAGCAGGTGGTGGTAGTCTCCATCTATTACAGAAATCTGGTATACCGGAAGGAAAACACATCGGTGGTTTTCCAGTGAGTGGTCTCTTTTTGTCATGTAACAATCCTGACGTAGTCGAGCAACACCATGCTAAAGTATATGGCAAAGCAAAAGTAGGAGCACCACCAATGTCTGTTCCTCATCTTGATACGAGATTTATTGATAACAAAAAGTCATTATTATTTGGACCATATGCTGGCTTCTCACCGAAATTCCTAAAAACAGGATCGATGATGGATTTGATTAGCTCTGTTAAACCTAATAACCTTTTTACAATGTTATCGGCGGGTGCTAAGAATATGCCATTAACAAAATATTTGGTGGAGCAAGTGATGTCTTCAAAAGAGCAGCGAATGGAAGAATTACGTGAATTTGTCCCAAATGCTAAAAGTGAAGATTGGGATATCGTAGTTGCAGGCCAACGTGTGCAAGTAATCAAAGATACCGATGATGGAAAAGGTACCCTGCAATTTGGTACCGAAGTAGTAAACTCAGAAGATGGTTCGATTGCGGCATTGTTAGGTGCTTCTCCAGGTGCATCTACCGCCGTCTCCGTCATGTTGGAAGTAATGGAGAACTGTTTCCCTGATCATATTAAAGAGTGGGAGCCTAAAATCAAAAAAATGATTCCATCTTACGGTGTAAGATTGTTAGATCATCCAGAACTTATCGAAGAAATACATGTAACAACATCTGACACATTAGGTCTAGAGCGTGAAATATAAGAAAAAAACCGAACTTCACTGTTCGGTTTTTTTGTGGTAGCTCGTTCAAATTATGCTTCACGGGATAACTACTTCGCTTCACTGGATACCACTCTCCCTTAACGGGATAATTAGACTTATCCCGTCAAACGAGCTATATATCCCGTGAAGAAAATACTATCGGTAAATAATTACCATTTTTGTACTATTGTGTTTCGAATTTAAGCTTTTCTTCTATAATAAATGAAGAATAGCAAACCTGTAAGCAGTACAACTAATCCAGCTAATAGATAATTGTAGCTGTTCGTTGCCGTGTCTGGAAGCTGATTTTGACTTTGCTCAGCTGAAGGTTGTTCTTCATCTCCCGTTTCGTCTTCACTATTCTCGATTTCAAAGACGGTAAATGTACTAAAGTGATCGGTTTCCACCGTCACAACACCATCCTGATAATTTCCGCCAACTAATTCCCATTCTTCTGTTTCAGGGTTCCAATAAAATACTTTTACATGATCAGGGTTCGTAACATTGCTTGTATCCACTTTAAATGAAAGTGTAACATTAGCATCAAACTGGCTGATTTCTTGGTTACCCTGGATAATTTTAAAGTCGTATACAGCACTTAACGCATCTTCAATGTCTTTCATTTTTTGAAGGGTGATTTCTACTGCTTCGTTACCGTTTGTAAAATTAGATGCAGCTATTTGAATACTTACATCTTGTTTGTTAATGGTAATAACAGCATTTTGCTTTTTAAGCTGCTGTACTTGATCTTTAGAGAATAAAATGGATACAGTACCATCCTCATCACTTAAGTCAATAATCAATTCACCATTTTCTTTAACTTGTTCAACTATGTCATCTTTCACCGTTGCTTGCTTATCTTTTACTGTCGGCTTTGTGATGACTGGATCTGTTGTATTTGGCCGTTCCGGATCCTTTGGTGTTTCAGGATCTTTCGGTTCTTCAGGTGTTGGTTCTGGTTGATCGGATGCCAATAGTGTTAGCTCACCAAATACGGTGGTATCTTGGTATCCCACCCCAGAAGTGTCATTCCAAGTTGCTGCGCTTTGGCGTGCTCCGTCAACGGCATCATTGATTTGTACATCAAAACCGATTGTATGATCTTTCTCAGGTGTAACGGTTTTAAATGGAATCTTCAATTCGACCGTGTAGCTACTCCCGGATTGATGTGTAGACGATTCAAAGCCTTCTGCAATTGCTTCAGGGTTAAAGGATGTTTCATTGTCAAAATTTACACGATACTGACCATCGTCGTCTTCATAAGAAGGAGTTTTTCCATTATTCTCATCGACAAAGACTTCAATGGAATCTTGTTCCCAAGGATTTTCATTGGATTTGTCAAAGCTTGAGTCGTTAACCTCCACTAAAACATATAAATTTTCTTCATCCCATAATGCTTTAGCAGTTCCTGTTGAACCTGACCATGCGGTCTGATAACGATTGACCGGAAGTTCAGCTGCCTCGCTCCATACTTCATCAATATCTCCATCAATGACAGGTGTTCCATAGGAAGCTTCACCTTGATTAACTTCTTGTTCAATTGGATCATAATTTTCAATAAACGTATCAGGGTCTACGACAGCGTAGTATGCAGGCTTTGCTTGTAAGTCTTTGTCAAATAATAATGGACTTTGCTCTGCTCGCCAACTGGTTGCATCGTTTAGTCCCCAGAAGGTGACACGAGAAATGTGATCAGCGTGTTCTTTGTATAGTTGAAATAATTGAGCATATAAATAGGCTTGTGCATTTGCTTCTTCCTCTGTCTGCTCATTATTACTTCCACCTGTGATATCAAGCTCTGTCACACCGACTTCTACACCAAGGGAAATGAATTTTTCCATGGAACTTCTTACATTCTCCGGATTTGTATTTAAGTTATAGTGTGCTTGCATACCAATTCCATCGATAAGCAGCTCACCATTGTTTTCTGCTGCATAATCTTCATTAATTTCTTTGACCATTTGATAAATGGCCTCTGCTTTGTTTTGATTATCATCATTATAATCGTTGTAATAAAGTTTAATATCCCAGCCATTTTCATCAATGACTTCTTTGGCTGCCTTGAAGGATTCTTCAATAAAGTCTGTTCCGACTGCATGATACCAGCCTGATTGACGCAGGGATGCTTTCCAGTCAGATGGATTTGGAGGGTTGTCATTCATTGCTTCATTAACTACATCCCAAGAAATCACATCATCACCGAAATGTTCTACCGTTGTTTTAATATGGTTTCGTAAGTTTGCTAGCGCTTCTTCCCTTTCTAATGGATTACCATCTTCGTCAGAGTGTAATCTTTCATTGGATTGCTGGTGCCATACCAACACATGACCATGGATGTTTAATCCTTCATTCAATGCTTTCTGTACAAGATCATCTTCTGCATCAAAATTAATTTCGCCATTTTCATCATAAGCATAGCTTGGTTTCATTGCGTTTTCGGCTGTAACCAGATTATGGTGCATGTTTAAAAGTTCGAGTCTTTTTCCTTCAAATTCACCGGCAGAAACAGCATTTCCTATCAAGAAGTCATCTTTGTAGACATCTTTAATAGGTTGTAAGTCTTTTTCGATTTCGACGACGCCTGAATCCGTTGGTTCAAAAGAAACGTCATCAATGTAAAAGGTATCCGAACTATTTGAGCTTTCTACATAAATAGTTAAGTGCTCGCCTCCAATACTGCTATAACGGTAAGTGCCTTCCAATTTAACCCAGCCATCTTCTTTGGAAACGGTTGTTCCCTGGATGTTGTTGTAGCTTGCTCCATCACCTTCTCCTACTTGTGTGGATAGTTGTAATTCTGCAGAATCAGGAGAAATCAATTTAACCCATGCAGAAATATTATATTCCTGTCCCTGATCTACGTATTCCTCCACTCGCAGTGACGGACCATGCCATGTATCCCCTCGGTCTTCCACCTTAAGTGCATAAGCACCGTTTTCTGTATGATTTGCCTCATCGGTGATCGTTAACGTTTCCTCGCCGTTTCTACCTTCAAAACCACTTAGTGCTTGGTCTTCAAAATCAATCGTGGTGAATTCCTTTGCTTCAGGTCTGTCTGGATTTGGTTCTTCTTCCTCTTCCTCTTCTTCTGTAGTACCTTCTCCTGTAATTAGGATGTTCCCGATATGAAATGGTACTTCGCTGCCTGGATCATTTGATTGAATACGAAGAGCAGAATCAACACTTGTATCAACAGTATATTGTCCTGTTAACGTAAAAGCTTGTCCAGCAACATAATCGGCAGACAGATACAAACCATTATAGCTGTCAACATTTTGTAATAAAGCTTGTGCGTCGTCAGGAACCGTTACCTCTTCATTCACATAACCATTCACAGTAATCGTGTAAGTCTTACCATTTTCCATCCCTACATCAGTAAAAGGTATATCGATCCCGTCATAGTTATTACTTCTATTCGTAACATGGACAGTTTTACCATTATCATTTCCTTCAAAAACAACGTCAGATGCAGGTTGTAATTGTGCGTTCCCTGCTTGTGTAGCTATTCCTAACCCATTTTCAAAGGTTTCATTGTAAATTACTTCACTATCATTTGGCTCGTCCTCTGGATCAGAATCCACCTCAGGCTGAGGTCCGCCGATCCAATCTGCAATCTCCTCTATGGTCGTATCTATCTTTACATAGTGACGTCCCACAGCATACTCACCATCATCTGGATATCCTACTTTAAATGCATAGGAGATACCATTTGCTTCATTGACTTCTTTGGTCACTTCATTATAGCTGCCATAAGGATATGCCATAAGAGCGGGATCTTCACCAGTAATACTTTTTAGATAAGTATTTGACTCGGAAATTTCTTGCTCGGCTTGTTCTCTTGTAATTTCACTTACTCTACTGCCATCCATGCCCCAAAGATCAGGATCATGTGATTGCGTGTGATTTTGTAGACTAACATGTTCTTTATCTACTAAACTTTTTAACTGCTCCTCAGACATACCGGCATCTCCGTCAATCCAGTCAGAGATAACAAACAAAACAGCATTCATATTATAATTCTCTAGGATAGGAAGTGCATTGGTGATAAAATCTGGAGTTGCATCATCAAAGGTTAACAAAATAGGATTTTCAGGAGCTTCCTCATTCCCTTTCATGATGCTTACATATTGTTCCGCTGTTAAGGTGTTGTAACCAGCATCATTAAGATATTTCATTGTTTTCTCAAATTTCTCAATGCTGGTATCTGTCCACTCATTGGATGGGTTTTCGACTATTTTGTGGTATAACAGTACAGGAATATCCGGTGTCTCTGCTGCTTTAGCAACTGATGGTATGATTGCTGGTTGAATAACTAACATACATACAAGAAATAATGAAACCATTTTTTTAAAATTACTATTCATTGTTTGCATTCCTCCAAATAATATATTTACTTTAATAAAGCGCTTCCAACCTCCTTCCACTTTTGATTGTAACGGTTACTTTTAGAATCTATAACCCTTAAAATAAAGGTGATTCTTTGAAAATTTAATATGTTTTGAAAAAAGTTAGGGATAATAAATAAAAAAACTAGATAGAAGTCATAACTCTACCTAGTTTTTATACTATATTGATTTTTCAATGACGAACACATTATAGAATGGCCAGAATTAAAAACTGACTAAATCTACAAATCTGCTTTTACAGCTTTATTGATAACAGCATATGCTATAACAAATCCAGAGACACCAAGAATAATAGGTACGAAAACAAAAGAAAATAGATTTGTTCCATTGTCTGTTGATGAAGATAAGATCGCGACAATAAGGATAGATGAAATGACGGTTGCGGATACGGAATGTTTTATCATTCCAAAAAGTAACGGGATCAATGACATTCCAGCACACGCTATGGAAATTACAAATATATGAATAGCTTTTTCCATTAATAGATCTTGCGTCAGTGGAGCTGAAATATAATGAAGGTTCGTATTTAGATAATAAAAGCTTAAAAACACTATAATATTAGACATACTTACAAAGAAAAAAGTGATGAAGCTTATAATCGTCAATTTTGATAAAAGTATTTTTTTGCGGTTAACCGGGTACATAAATAACACGGTAATGGTTTTATCTTTGAACTCTTCTATGATCATACTTGAGAGTAAAACAGATGCATATATGACACTAGCCGCTACTACAAACATTTCAATTAACATGAATACACTCTCATAACTTGTTAAGAATTCTGAAGCAGCTTCAGGATCAATTCCGAGTAGGAGTAGTAAGCTGATAATACCGAGATTGATACCTATAAAACTGAGTAAAACACTTCCAACCTTCATTTTTTTGATTTCCAATTTTATAAGATTAAGCATCCGTTTTACCCCCTTTAATTAATTGTAAGAAGTAGTCCTCTAGCGATTGATTCCTTTTATTAATCGAACCAATTTCTATTTCGTTTTTAACCATGGCATGAATGATATCGTTTTGAGAAACTTGGTTATCATATATATGGATTAAGCCATCTTTTTCTTTCACCTTAAAATGAGTCACATTCAATTCATGCTCTAAAACAAAAGCAGCTTTTGAATAATCCGTAATAAACAGTTCTAAGTGATCTACATGTTTTTTGCGGATCTTATCCATGGAAGACTCTTCTATTAAATTGCCGTTCCGTATAACGCCAATCGTATCTGCTACCTGTTCTATTTCACCGAGAATATGACTGGAAATTATCAGAGTGATGCCATATTGTCTGCTAAGCTTTAAAAATAAGTCGCGTAAGTCGCGTATTCCAAGAGGATCTAGTCCATTAACTGGTTCATCTAATATAAGTAACTCTGGTTTAGTAATGATTGCGCGTGCAATGGCTAATCTTTGCTTCATTCCGAGGGAAAAATCTCTAACTAATTTGCGTTCCAAGTTAACGAGATTGACTAATTCTAATGTCTCAGATATGGATGCCTTATTATAATAACCCATATATTCACAATGAAGCTCGAGGTTTTTTTGGGCTGTCAGTTTTTCATAGAATATTGGGTATTCTATAATACTCCCCATTCTTTTTAAAACTTCAAAAGAGGAAGGTAGTAACTTTTTTCCTAAGATCTCTATCTCTCCTTCCGTCGGTTTTACTAGATTTGTGATCATTTTCATAACAGTAGTTTTACCAGCACCGTTAGGTCCAAGAAATCCATAAATTTCCCCTTTTCGGACATTCATATTTACATTTGATACAACTTCGTTCCCTTGATATGTTTTCGTTAACTTGTGTGTTCTAAGAATATATTGCATACTTATTGCCTCCTTGTGGGTATGATGTAACTATATCAAAGGGAAATGTCTTTTTTCTTACATAATTCTTAAGAAATTCTTAAGCTTCCTAGGTGAATTTAAATTTTTGGAAATATAAGGGTGAAGGTCGTTTGGTGATAAGGTGTGCTAGAGAATTTAATCTCGCCATTCATTTGATCGACTAGCCGCTTGGCGATTGTAAGGCCGAGCCCACTTCCTTCCACAGAAGAATTTCTGGCATCCCCTGCTCTGTACAAGCGTTCGAAAATTTGGTGATATTCGGTTGGGTGAATACCTTTTCCGCTGTCCCAAATATCTATACATACCGAATTATCTTTTTGATACAAGGCTAAACCGATTTCTTTTCCGTCTTTTCCATATTTAATCGCATTTGATAATAAATTATTCAAGACTCTTTCTAGGGAAGATAGATCTGCCTTAATATAAAACGGCTCCTTAGGGATCTCTAGTATTACTTCAAAACCTTTGCTCGTTAAAATATCATAGTATCCGATCATTACTTTTCGGCAAGTTTCATTGATGTGAATCTGATCCATTGCTAATTTCCAGTCACCTGATTCAAGTTTTGCCAAATCGAAAAATTTATTAATTAAGCTCGCTAATTCGATCACTTTTCCATGCACCTTTTCCAATAGTGCATCACGCTCTTGAGAGGAATCGTGTTTATCATGTTGAATCGTCTCTATATATCCCAAAATTACGGTGAGCGGTGTTTTTAAGTCATGTGAAATATTAGATAACATTCGATTCATCGACATTTTTATTCGATAATTGTCAGCTATGTAAGATTGATGGTAATCAAGCAGTCGATTAATTTCTACTAATAGTTCTCTAAGTTGCATGTCGTCGGTTCTTAATAAAATCCGTTCAGATGAATGGTTGGCTTGGATAGTAGTAATCTTTTCTGAAAGATAACGTAGGTTTTCGTTGTACATTCTTTTTGCCCGAAATTGCTGATAAATTATGATAAGTAGAAAAAGGATAATACCTATTAAAATATAAATCATGAATTCAACTCCATTTTATATCCAATTCCCCAGATGGTTTTTATGTAGGTTGGTGCAGATGGGTCATCTTCAATTTTTTTTCGAAGTCTTCTAATATGCACATTGATCACATTATCATCTTCGTAATATGTATCTTTCCAGACCCTTTCAAAAAGTTGCCCTTTGGTAAACACTTGGTTTGGGTTGGTTGCTAATAAACTAAGGATTTGAAATTCCTTTGCAGTCAAATTCATTTTTTCGCCTTTCTTTAATACGTAGAAATTATCCAAGTCAATGATTAGATCAAATACTTCTACTCTGTTTGCTTGTAACTTTGACGGTGAATATTGATTGGAACGTCTTAAAGCCGCTTTAATTCGTGCTGTCATTTCAATTAATGAAAAAGGCTTTCCGATATAATCATCTGCACCGACGCCTAGTGCTAGTGCTTTATCAACATCGCTATCTTTAGCAGACATAATAAGAATTGGTATCATACTCTCTTTCCTGATTTTTTTTAAGATATCTATTCCATCGGTAGCAGGTAACATTAAATCAAGGATAACTAAATCAACTTGTTCTTGAGAGAAAAACTGAATAGCATCAAGACCATCAAATGCTGAAACAACTCGGTAGCCCTCTTTGGTTAAATGCTTAGCAACTATTTCATGAATCTGATGGTCATCTTCAACTAGTAAGATTGTATCGCTCAAATTACTTCCCCCTTGCCATTTTTCTATTAATTATATTTATTATATACTCAACTTTCGCAGCTAGAAAAAAGCATTAAATATAACTAGCTGTAAAGCATGTCACTGTTTAAATATGGTCATTGACAATCGAAATAGGTATAAAAAAACACCTCAACTTTTGGTATAGTGTAATTGACTAGAAAACACTACCAATACAGAAGAGGTGTCTCCTATATGATAGCGAATAATGACCAAAATAATCAACTACCAAATGAACTTTCTTCCATCTTTAAAGAATTAAACGTGTATAAGCATCTTAGAAAAGCTGGTATTACAAAGTCTGTCGGCTTTACTTGTGCCTATCTTTTTCAATTGATTTTTTGTTTGATCTTTGAAAATAAGAACTGGTATCAAGTACTTCAAAGTAACAAAGCGAATGATTGTCCAGAGAAGAATGCCGTCTATCGCTTTTTAAACAAATCTACCTTTGCTTGGAGAAGGTTTTTATTATTTCTAAGCGCTCATACCATTGGAAAAGTAACCAACTTAACGCGTCATGATCGCCCCAAAGTATTGATTGTAGATGATTCTTCGTATGATCGTAACCGCAGTAAATCGGTTGAATTATTAGCTCGCTGTTTTGACCATGCATCCCAAAAAATGCGCTTTTATAAAGGGTTTCGTATGCTTACGCTTGGTTGGTCAGATGGTGCCACATTCATTCCAGTGGACTTTTCTTTATTAAGCTCGAAGAAAAGCCAAATTAATGGCATATCATCAAAAGTTGATAAACGTAGTTCCGGTTATAAACGCAGAGTAGAAGCATTACAAACCGCACCTGAGCAAATACCAGGTATGGTGGAACGCGCGATGAATGCCGGTATCGATGCTTCCTATGTGCTGATGGACTCTTGGTTCACGTATCAGCCTCTCGTTAAGGAGATAAAAGAGCAAGGACTCGATGTCATTGGCATGGTAAAGAACTTGAAACAGCGTTACCTTGTGAATGGCCAACGTGTAAGCTTAAAGGAACTATATCGTTTTGCGAAACCAACAGATGGAAAGAAAGGCATTCTTCGTTCGATTCATACCACACAAGCGAATGGCGTTCCTATTAAAGTTGTCTTTGTTCGTAATCGAAATAAAAAGAGTGAATGGTTAGCTATTCTAAGCACCGATTGTACACTTAGTGATCAAGAAATCATTCGTATTTATGGGATGCGATGGGACATTGAAGTTTTTTTCAAAACAACAAAATCTCTCTTAAAACTTCAAAAAGAGTTCCAAAGTCGTTCGTATGACGGCTTAATTAGTCATACGACCATCGTATTCACACGATATATTGTTCTCTCGTGGCAAAACCGATGTAGCACAGACGAGCGAACACTTGGCGGCATGTTTTATGAATTATGTGATGAAGTTAGTGATCTCGATTGGGCTGTGGCACTTCAGCAGTTGATCGAGCTTCTTGAAGATGCCTTGAAAATGAGCAACAAAAAGGTACAAAAATTAATCAAAAGTCAAGTCCAACAATGGATTGCAGGCTTACCCAGCTATATCAGGGCTTACCTGCCTATTTCAGTGTGCGAAAGTTGAGTTATATAATAAAAACCTTTCTATTTCTTTCCATTTCGCTTATGAGATAAGGTTTGTGATTGTTAGACTTCACAGGATTGCAGTAAAAATATTCTAGCCTTATAATATAGTCGTAATTAATATCAGCGTAATACATATAAATTTTTCTTTATTAAGGAAGGGACAGGGCACATGGACATCAAATTAAATTCGAAAATCATAAAAGAATTGTGCGGAACGATCTCCTTCAAAAGAGGAAGCGCTTTTTATCGAGCAAATAAAGTAGCGATTGAAACGTATACTTCAGATAGATGTGAAGCAACGGTTGCAGCTACAGAAGATTTCCATGTCACCATTGAAAGTAAGGATGGTGGAGACTTTCGAACGGAATGTACGTGTCCGACATTGCCTTCCTTTCAAAATGATTGTCAGCATATCGCAGCTGTTTTGCTTATGATTCATGAATACCAGCGTAAAGGAATTATACCTCAAGTTGATACATCTACAAATCAAAATTTGACGGAAGGACTAATGAACATTTTTCAAAAAGGTCCTACTCGCGGGAGCGGTCAGCAGCGTCATTTCGAAAATCGTCAACAACTTAATTTAGTATTTACGTGTAAACCCATGACCATAGATAAACAACAATATCTGTTCGGAATTGAAATACATATTGGACCGATTAAAATTAAAAACATTCGGAATTTCCTGACACAAGTGAAAAAGGGACAACCATGTCAGTTATCACGGTTATTTCGTTATGATCCTGCTTCACATTATTTTCAAAAAGAAACAGATGCTGTTATTCAACAGCTAATTCATGTAATACGAGATGAGCAAATTTATCTTGATGCTCTAGAACAAGCGGATGAAGCTATCGATACAGATATTTTATTAGTGCCACCATCTTCAGGAGAACGACTAATTCCTCTTCTAACAACTGCACCACTTGTGAAATTAGAACATCAAGGCAAAACATTTGAGGGCCTTCCTATAATAAATGCGCCATTGCCATTAACGTTTAATTTTTCAGAAACGGATGAAGGGGAAGTTGAACTGAAAATAAAAGGATTGAACAAGATGGTTGTAATGAATGCATATCGTCTTGTTTTACATAATGGAAAATTAATGAAGTTGGATAAAGAACAAAACGAACAATTGTCCAATCTTAAGCAGATGCTGACTACATCAAGAACAGACCGAATTCCGATTCCGCCAGAACAAATGAATGCTTACATGGAAAAAGTTGTTCCAGGTTTGAGAAAGTTGGGAGAGGTAACATTAGCTCGTACAATAAGAGACCAATTTGAAAAAACGCCGTTAATTGCAAAGCTGTATCTCGACCGAGTCAAAAACCGTCTGCTCGCCGGTCTTGAATTTCATTACGAGTCTATTATCATTCATCCATTGGAACAGGACGAAATAACTAACGTGCCTATGCTAGTTCGCGATACAGAGAAGGAAAATGAGATATTGAAGTTGATGGATAACAGTGGCTTTGCCAAAACAGAAGGCGGTTATTTTATCCATAATGAAGAATTGGAATATGAATTCTTACAACATTTTATACCTGAATTGCAAGGTCTTGTCCAAATATATGCCACTACTGCTGTAAGAAATCGAATTTTCAGAGAGAAATCCCATCCGAAAATCAGGGTGAAATTAAGAAGAGAAAGAACAAATTGGCTTGAATTTAAGTTTGAAATGCAGGGTATTCCAGATCAGGATATTCGAGAACTGTTACAGGCGCTAGAAGAAAAGCGCAAATACTATCGATTGCGTAATGGATCGTTGATGTCTTTGGAAACAAAAGAATTTGAAGAAATTAGACGTTTTTTAAATACCGTTCCTGCTCAAGATGATGACCTGGAAAACGGCCTGCAGGTACCAATTATTAAAGGTCTAAGGTTACTAGATGTTGTCGATGATCGCAACACTTTTACAATAGAAGAAACATTCCGAACCTTTTTAGACAAACTTAAAAATCCAAACGAAGAAGCATATGAGGTCCCGGAAGGATTATCAACGGTATTGAGGGACTATCAAAAACATGGCTACAGATGGATGAAAACAATGGCGAGCTATCGATTTGGCGGGGTCCTTGCAGATGATATGGGATTAGGAAAAACCATACAAAGCATCGCATTTATTTTGTCAGAACTTGAAGATATTCGAGGGCAGCAACGTCCAGCATTAATCGTGTGTCCCTCTTCGTTGACTTATAATTGGTTCAATGAAATGAGTAGATTTGCTCCGAATCTGAATGTGATCATTATCGATGGTACGAAAGTGGAACGCAAGCTTTTACAAAATGAAATAAAGGGTATCGATGTGATTATTACTTCCTATCCACTGTTGCGTAGAGATATCGACTGGTATGCTAAGCAAACCTTTCATACTGCTATTTTTGATGAGGCACAGGCTTTTAAGAATCCGCACACCCTAACAGCAAAAGCAGTGAAGAAAATAGAAGCTGACTATCGATTTGCTTTGACGGGCACTCCAGTAGAGAATTCATTGGAAGAACTATGGTCGATCTATTATGTAGTATTACCTGAACTTTTCCTTGGATTAAAAGAATTTAGTAACTTAACAAGGTCGAAAATATCTAGAAGAGTGCGTCCTTTTATGCTGCGCAGAAAAAAAGAAGATGTACTTGAAGAACTTCCTAAGAAAATAGAATCGATAGAATCCATGGAATTACTTCCTGAACAAAAGAAATTATATGCCGCCTATTTGGCGAAATTAAGACATGATACGTTAAAGCACTTAGATAAAGATACATTACGAAAAAATCGCATTAAAATTCTTGCTGGGTTAACCCGATTACGACAGATCTGTTGTCATCCATCGCTATTTGTAGATGGATATAAAGGAGAATCGGCTAAATTTGAACAATTGAAACAAATCTTAGAAGAATCACAACTTGCAGGAAGAAGGGTACTGATTTTTTCACAATTCACCAAAATGCTGAAGTTGATTGGAAATGAATTAGCAAGACAAGGACTTTCTTTCTTTTACCTTGATGGGCAAACTCCATCAGAGGAACGAGTGGAAACGTGTCATCGGTTTAATGAAGGAGAGCGAGACTTGTTTTTAATTTCCTTGAAGGCTGGTGGTACAGGTCTTAATTTAACTGGTGCCGATACGGTAATCTTATACGATATTTGGTGGAATCCGGCAGTCGAGGCACAAGCTGCTGACCGTGCACATAGAATAGGTCAACAGAATGAGGTGCAGGTGATCAAATTAGTTGCCCATGGTACTATTGAGGAAAAAATGAATGCACTGCAAGAGAAAAAGAAACATCTCATAGAAGAGATCGTTGATACGAAAGCACACACGCTATCAACACTCACTGATGAAGATATTAAAGAGATATTAATGGTCTAAAGAGTAGCAGCCTTACAGGTTGCTACTTATTTATTTCTCTATGAGTAGATTTTTCATTTTTGTAAATGATAAGGGATGAAAAAATAGGGAGGAATCTATATGCCAATTCAAAACGGTCATGAAATCGAACAGTTAGCAAAAACATCCTTACAATTAGAAGAAGCAACACGTAACGCTCGAAATTCTGCAGACTCTCAAGTGATTGAAGAATTGCAGCAACAATTACGTGAGGTACAAGGTCAAATTCAAGATGCACGAGGAAAAGCGATAAACGGAAGTGGTACCTCGACGGAACCGCTTTTTGAAGCACAAGTTCGCGTAGAAGAATGCCAACATACTTTACAAAGAGCACTAGTGAATGTAAAAGCAGGGCAAGACAATATTTCACCGTGATAATGGTCGCGGTGAAACATTTTTGTATAATACCCCAGAAGTCTCCCGATATATATTTGAGAAAGGTGATGGTTATGAGAGATTCTAAGATAAAAGAAACCTTAGCCGTGAAAGTTAGTCATGTGTTTCCACCGGATACGAACAATCATGGAACCCTTTTTGGCGGGAAATTAATGAGTTATATTGATGATATTGCTTCTGTATCTGCGATGCGACATGCCAGAAGTCTTGTTGTTACCGCCTCAACGGACTCCGTAGATTTCTTAGCACCAATTCGCACAAATCAGTCCGTCTGTTTAGAATCATTTGTTACATGGACAGGTACCAGCTCGATGGAGGTATTTGTCAAAGTCTTGGCAGAAAATCTAATCACAGGAGAACGAACAATTGCAGCTACCGCATTTTTAACTTTTGTTGCAGTAGATGAAGACGGACAATCCGTTCCTGTTCGCAAAGTTATACCGGAAACAGAGGAGGAAAAGCATTTACATGAAACTGCTAAAATTAGGGTGGAAGAGCGAAAAAAACGAAGAAAGGCAAGCAAGGAATTAGCAAGTTTTATTCCTATGAAAAAACCCTGGGAATAAAATTTGCTGTTAGGGTTACTTTCTGTAGAATTTTCGACAAAATCGCCATCAATCAGTATACTGTAGTTAAAAAATGAATCAGGTGATAACGTGAAAAAATTAACAGAACCTGAAATTATGGCGATTTTACGAGCGGCTGATGAATTGATTGGAGAAGGCGGTCGAAATCTCCTCGCAAAAATATTAAAAGGTTCCAAGGAAAAGAAGCTTTTAGCACTTCATTTAGACAAGTGTCCAGTTTATGGTTATTTTCATAAACTAAGCCTCGCAGAAGTTATTGAAAAAATCGACTGGATGATCAAACACGATTTTTTAGAAATTCAATACTCTGGAAGGCTCCCGATGATTGTGTTTACAGATCGAGGGTGGGAGTTGGAAAGAGATCAAAGAGCGGACGAAATTTTAGCGGAATGGTATCAATGGATCGAGCAAGACGATTTCTCTCATGACATGACTTACCTTAAAGACCGTAATCGAGGTATGATTCTTATACTTTTAGATAAAATCAAGGAAACTGGAGAAAGAAGATTCATTCCCTTGTTAGAAAAGTGGGGAGAAATTGATTATAAGAAGGTTAGAAAAGAGATCCGAGCGACCATTTCACATATTGTTAAAAATAAAGCAACGGAAAGTGATGAGAACTGGCAAATTATCCGAGCAGAGCTGTTAAAAGGTAGGAACCCTAGAGATGTCGATTTGAAATGTATGAAATGCGGCAATATCTTTCCGTTTCGTACTTTTGAAAGGTATATGTATTTTACGAATCAATGGCGCTACCCAAGGCTCTGTCCTGAGTGTGATCAAGAAAACAGGTAAAAAATAGAATCCAAATAAAGATATTGCATGAATATACAAGTGGTGTTATATTAATACTTGCTGAAAAAATACGAACAACAATGATAAACGGGGAGAACAACATGAAATCAACTAAATTTACAGCAGGTCAATATACAAAGTTTTGGTTGCCATCACTTATTGGGGTATTATTATTCCTTGTTCCTATATCTGTAGATGGTAAGGTTACGATTGGTTTAGGAGTATTAGCAGATGGTTTGCAAGCCCTGCTAGAGGATTATATTCCTTTAATTATGACGATTATTTTAAGTGTGTCTGCTATTGGTAGTCTAATAACGAAGATGATAGACATCCCTTTTTTGAAGAAAAGTCCTTTTTTAGATAGTTTATTTAATATTCCATTATTATGGGTTATATTGCGTTTCTTTGGTGCACTATTTGCGATTTTAACATTAACAGAAACTGGTCCAGAATTTATTTGGTCAATGGCAACAGGTGGCACCGTTTTGCATGATTTAATTCCAGTCTTAATGGTATGGTTCTTCTTTGCCTGTCTATTTATGCCACTGTTATTACAGTTTGGTTTGATGGATTTTATTGGTACGATCGTAAGGAAAATTATGCAACCATTATTTAAATTGCCAGGACGTTCTTCGATTGATGCGTTAGCGTCATGGATGGGAAGTGGAACGGTAGGCGTATTACTTACGACCCAACAATATGAATCTGGTTATTATACAAAACGAGAAGCAGCAGTGGTAGCAACGAACTTTTCGATCGCGTCAATTGCCTTTAGTTTAGTCATTGCTAGATTTTTAAGTATTGATCACTTATTTGTCCAGTTCTATTTGACCGTTATTGTTGCAGGTGTAATTGCTGCTATTATCGTACCACGAATACCACCGTTATCACGTAAAGCGGATGTGTATTACGAAAAGGCAGGAAAACAAATAAATGAAGACGTGCCAGACGGTGTATCTAGTTTTAAATGGGGTGTCGAAAAAGCAGTAGAGAAAGCAGGTCAGGTGAAGAGCTATCGAGGTGTGATCAAAAGTGGTGTATTGAATGTTATTGATATTTGGTTTGCCTTGATCCCTCTCGTAATGGCGTTAGGAACCATAGCACTTATTATTGCAGAAAAAACTCCAATTTTTAATTATTTATCTTATCCGTTCATACCATTTTTGCAATTGTTACAGATTCCAGAGGCAGAAGCAGCGGCACCCGCGATGATTGTTGGGTTTGCCGATATGTTCTTACCCGCTGTGATTGGTAGTGGGATTGAATCGGAATTGACTCGCTTTGTGATCGGGGTTATGTCCTTAGCACAGCTTATTTATATGTCGGAGATTGGTATTCTCTTACTAAAATCTAAGATCCCGATCTCGCTTTTCCAATTGTTCATTATCTTCTTGCAAAGAACAATTATTACGTTACCAGTGGTAGCATTAATGGCACATCTTTTATTTTTTTAACGAATAGGTCATAATAAAGAGAAGCATTGGTTGATTGCCAATGCTTCTTACTGTTTAAAGGAAAGGTGAATTACAAACATGAAGATGGAAGCTTTTTATTCCAATAATATAAAAAATGCAATACAAAACGATCCACCTGGTGAATGGATGCCATATATACCAGCGGACTGTATTCGTCTAAGTTCAGGTTTCCCTGCACCAAGTCTTGTACCAGTCAAACAACTAAAAGAATCGGTTGGCCAATTACTTGATGAGGAACAAGATCTGCCACTTCATTACCTTGGCACTCCTAAAATGGACCAATTAAAACAGCAAATTATTGAACGATTAGATGAACGTGAAATGAAGTTTGCGATGGAAGAGGTACTAGTTACTGCAGGGGCTTGCCAAGCAATTGATTTGATTGCACGGATTTTTATTGATGAAGATACAGTGGTGGCAGTCGAATCACCAACCTATATGGAAGCTTTAGAAATTTTTCAAAATTATACAAATTCTTTTATGGAAATTCCGATTGATGAAGACGGATTACAAACAGAAAAACTGGAAGATCTTTTAACGGAACGACAAGGTAATGGTCTTCCACTACCAAAAGTGTTATATACAATCCCTACCTTCCATAATCCAACAGGAACAACATTGACAGCTGAACGGAGGACACATCTTTTAAAATTAGCGACTCAGTTTGATTTTCTAATTGTAGAGGATGATGCTTATGGAGATCTATACTTTGATGACCAACCTACTCCGTTAAAGGTGTTTGACAAGGATGGTCGAGTCCTTTACCTAGGGTCTTTTTCAAAAGTAGTTGCTCCAGGATTACGAATTGGCTGGGTAGCTGCAACAAAGGAAATAATCGAAACGTTATTTTGGTTTAAGAAAGATTTAGACCATCCCTTTGCACAGGCGGTTATGTCAACTTACTTAAGAGACTATCCATTAAAAAAACAATTAAGCCTGCTACATAAATCGTACAAAGAAAAGTGTGATTCGATGATCGATGCGTTAGCTAAATATATGCCAGATTCTGTATCATGGTATGTACCAAGGGGAGGCTATTTTGTATGGATGAAAGTACCTGGTGAAGATACGTCGAAGCTTCTTGAGCAGGCAACGCAGAAGGGTGTGTCGTTTTTGCCAGGCAAATACTTTTTCCTAAATCAACAAGATGGTAAGGAGTGGCTTCGTCTCTCCTTTAGTTATGAAGAACCAACAGCTATTGTAGACGGAGTAAAGAAGTTAAGCGAGATCATCTGAAAAATAAGTCAATGTGATAAAACGGAACCATCGTAATGATTTGGTTCCGTTTTGTATTTACTTTGCTTGTTTGAATCAGGCATAATAGGAAATATAATCTACGAGGAGTGTGAGTTATGGACTTGGTAATGATGGTGCTATTAAATGGAGTAGTGGGTATGTTTATCCTTTATGCTGTGATTAAAGCAGCGGTAAGGCAAGGTATAAATACGTCGGTAATCGGTCAACACTTCAAAGAGAGAAATAATTACCAAATGAAAGATTTCAGGAATGATTTAGATGATCAATAAGTAGACTATTAAAATGTGAAGGCTTGAGATAATTACGGCATAACCGTTCATCATGCCCCGATTTAAGTTTCAATTTGAGGAATAAATGGAAAGTTAAAGATATGTTTCACTTTATAAATTTGAGGGAGGACACACGATGCATATTATCATCCGTCTTGAAATGGAAAAGAAAAAAGTGAATATTGGCAAGGTTGCTACCTTAATTCATCAACATAAGGCTGACTTAGTAGCTATTGATGTCATCCAAGAAAAGCCTGATGTAACCATTCGCGATATATCGATTAAAGTTAGTGATGAATCGATACAATTGAAGGTCATTCAGGGATTGAAGGATACAGAAGGACTTACCGTCAGACATATATCGGATCGCACCTTTCTGATACATTTAGGTGGTAAATTAGACATTCGCCCCAAACTGGACCTTCAGAACCGAGAACAGCTTTCACATGTGTATACACCAGAAGTGGCAAGAGTAAGCCGTGCAATCGATGAGAAGCCAGAATTAGCACATAATTTAACGATAAAAAATAATACGATAGCGATTATATCGGATGGTACTGCGGTATTGGGATTGGGCACCGTTCGACCGGAAGCGGCCATGCCTGTTATTGAAGGGAAAGCGATGCTACATAAACGCTTTGCAAATATTAATGCCTATCCGATAAGTCTCGCTACACAAGATCCTAAAGAAATTGTACAAACCATTAAAGCAATCAGCCCAGGGTTTGGTGGAATTCATCTAGAGGATATAGCATCTCCTCAATGTTTCGAAATAGAAGACACTTTAAAAGAAGAATTAGATATTCCAGTCTATCATGATGATCAGCATGGAACAGCTATTGTTGTGTTAGCAGGTATTCTAAATGCATTAAAGTTGGTTAAGAAAAGACTAGAAGATGTAAACGTTGTCGTATGTGGTGTGGGGGCAGCGGGTATTGCCACAACCAAAATGCTTATGGCAGCGGGTGTTGGAAATATTGTAGGTGTAGATAAAGCAGGTATTATTTCATCAAATAACAATTATGATAATGCGATGTGGCAATGGTATGCAGCTAATACGAATGCCGATCAAATAGATGGACCTTTAGAAACAGCTCTAGAGGGTGCAGATATCTTTATTGGTGTATCCAGTGGTGGTGTTTTGTCAGTTGAAGGTTTGAAAAAAATGGCAGATGATGCGATTGTGTTTGCCCTTGCTAACCCTGAACCTGAAATTTCCCCGGCTCCTGCACAGGAACACGTGCGTGTGATGGCAACAGGAAGGTCTGACTATCCGAACCAAGTCAATAACCTCTTATGTTTTCCGGGAATATTCAGAGGTGCTTTAGATGCGAAGGCAACAGCAATTAATGATGAAATGAAAGTAGCAGCAGCTAAAGCAATTGCGGCAACGATTCATGAAGACGAATTAAGTGAAGATTATATTATTCCAGGTGTATTTAATGAAAAAGTGGTGAAACAAGCCCGAAATGCTGTTTATCAAGCAGCCATGGATAGTGGAGTTTCCAGGAAGATATAGCATTTGACAAATTTTTTGAATATCAATTTATGTTCATAGATACATGTGTGCTTCTTGGCGAGATAACATCTATTATCTCGCCAAAACTCAAACACCACTAAAAATATAAGCGAAGATTTTATTTAAACGCCTCTGGTATCATAGTGAATCCATCTACAACTGTGTCCTCTTCCACTTCAATCATTAAATAGCGTCGTCCATCTAATTGTACTTGTCTTACATGGCGTAAATCTTCTGGACTGACTGCGATATTGGCAACTTTCGTATTTATTTTAATAGATTTAGAGTTATACTTAGGTACAATATTCCGTGCTTTCAATTCATAGCTCGTATCGTCAATTACATTTTTAAAAGCTGTTTCCATTTTTTCAGTATCGACCTCTTCTACACCACTGGATTTCAACACACGTTCGACATCTTTATAATCTAAAGTCGGTGTTTCTTCCTCTTCGTTATCTTCTGTCATTCGGTGGATTTCTTCATATACATTAGCAAGGGTTGAAGAATTAATTTGGTGTCCTACCGCATCACGAACCACTTCTTCGAAAACTATTTTGTCTTCCTTTGCTGTCATCGTTTCTTCCGCGTTTAGGACATCTTCAACAAATCCTTCATCCGGTTCATTGGCCTTCCCTGCTGCGTAAAGTATATGGTTGACGTCTGCTGCATTATCGGTGAAACAAGGGAATAGGAATCCTCCGATTGGTGCGTTTAAATTAATCACAGGGTCGACCACCACGTTGTATTTGAATTGTTTTTCGACATAGTCAAAATGCAGTTCCTTTTTGGGATCTTGTGTTTTATTAATACTGCCAAGAATAAAAGAATGGGAATAAACCGAATCAAGTTCACTTTCTTCAGACTCTTCATTTTTACGCTTGGCCGGTTTTACGTATTCTCCGCGAATAAAAGTGATGACGATATCCATCTCATAAAGTCTGTCTTGCAACATTTTCTCTACAATTTGAAGCATTTGCTCTTTCCAATCTTCACTCTCAGCAGTAAGCAATCCTTTATGTAAAATAAGTTGGGTCGGATTATCGACGTCTGATTGGAATTTTAATTCAAACAATTTTTCATCAAGCTGACCCGTTAAGACTTTTTTAAAATTCGTCATAAATAATTCTTGCTCATCTTGATCCAGCATGCTAAAGACTTGGCTCTGTTGATGATAAATGTCACTGGATTCTTTCATAATATAGACGTTAAATATCTCATTAATTTTCATACGATCATTATCTATTTTAAATTCTTTTCGAATACTGGCTATATCTTTTTTGTTCATGCTTATTTCACTCCTACTTCCATCTTTTATATCGCTTTTCATATTTTAACATACAGATTAGCATGGTGAAGAGAAAATAATAGAGAACCGTTTCGTTTTCTGAAACTTATGACGAATAATTTAATATATAAATCATAATGAAACCGCTTTATAATATAGAGTGTGAAAAGTTTATAAAATTAATTTATAAAGAAGGAGGCTGTTTAGTATTTCTTCTCAACTAGATTGTACATCTTCAGATGAAAAGAATAAAAGGGTGAAAGGAAGGTTAAGATGAACTTTATAAAAAAGATCGGAGTATTAATAGTCGCAATAGTTCTTATTGTTAGTACTTTCTCATTTAACAATTTAATAGAAGTGGAAGCTAATGCAGAAGATAATTTAATAGTTAATGGGGGATTTGAAAGCGATTTATTTGAAGATGGCTCATGGGAAATAGATCCTATCGATTGGGACGCAGTAGCTATAAATGCAGTAAAAGCAGATGCTGCAAATTCAGGGAATTATTCATTTAATTATTTTGTAAATGAAGGATTTGGAAGCCAAACTTTTACACTTAGTCAATCATTGGACAGCTTATCAGCGGGTAGTTATCAATTATCTGTACAATCGATGGGTGGAGCAGATGAATTAGCAGGCAATATTGAATTATTTGCTGGTTCACATTCATCAGGAACTGTAGCAACAAACGGTTGGGATGATTGGCAAGAGATAAGCATTCAATTTGAAGTTGAAGAAGACTATGAAACAGTTGAGGTTGGAGTGAATGCCTCTGGAGATTCTGCTGGTTGGGGATATTTGGATAGTTTTCGTTTAATTGCCTTAGATAGTGCAGACGAAGATGAATCAGAAGAACAAGATACAGATCCAGTGGAAGCAGATATTTTTGTCGAAAAAGTACCAGGTCTTGATGATGATTTCATCAAAGGTGTGGACGTTTCCAGTATTCTAGCATTAGAAGAAAGTGGCGTTAATTTCTATAGTGAAGAAGGCGCAGAACAAGATATATTTACGACATTAGCCGATTCGGGTGTCAATTATGTTCGCGTACGTGTTTGGAATGATCCATACGATGATGATGGTAATGGTTATGGTGGTGGAAATAATGACATCGATAAAGCGATTGAAATAGGAAAACGAGCAACAGAGAATGGAATGAAAGTACTTGTTGACTTCCATTATTCCGACTTTTGGGCGGATCCAGCAAAACAGCAGGCACCAAAGGATTGGAAAGATTTAAACTTCGAAGATAAAAAATCGGCATTGTACGATTACACCAAAAACAGTTTGCAACAAATGATCGATGCAGGTATCGATATTGGTATGGTACAGGTCGGAAATGAGACAAATAGTAAATTGGCAGGAGAAGATGATTGGGATAAAATATCACAATTATTTAATGAGGGCAGCAAAGCGATAAAAGAAATAGATGACAATATATTAGTTGCCTTACATTTTACCAATCCAGAATCGGCTGGGCGCTATGAAACTCTTGCGCAAACTTTGGAGGATAATCAAGTAGATTATGATGTGTTTGCTAGTTCTTACTATCCATTCTGGCATGGAACTTTAGACAATTTAACTTCTGTATTAAAAAACGTCGCTGATAACTATGATAAGCAAGTGATGGTCGCAGAAACATCTTATACGTATACAGAAGAAGATGGGGACGGTCATGGGAATACCGCTCCACAGGATTCTGGACAAACGATCAATTATCCAGTAACTGTCCAAGGTCAAGCAACGGCTGTCCGTGATGTCTTTGAAGCAGTGGCAAATGTGGGCGATGCTGGTATCGGTGTCTTCTATTGGGAACCGGCATGGCTACCTGTAGGAAATCCAGATAATATCGATCATGACCAAAATAAGCAGATATGGGAAGAGTATGGATCTGGATGGGCAACAAGCTATGCGGCAGAATATGATCCCCATGATGCTGGTGAATGGTATGGTGGTAGTGCAGTTGATAATCAAGCGTTATTCGATTTTCGTGGTCACCCACTCCCGTCCTTAAATATATTTAAGTATGTGGATACAGGAGCTAAAGCGCCGTTAGCCATTGATCAAGTGAATAATGTCTCTTTATCGGTCACACTAGGTGAAGAAGTCAGATTACCTGAGACTGTTACGGCTATGTATAACGATGGCAGTGAAAAAGAAGTTGATGTTACTTGGAACGAAGAACAATTGGAACAAGCTATTGAAAATGGCGAAGGTTCCTATGTTATTGATGGTACGGTAGAAGGTGATCATTCGGTAAAAGTAACTCTATCTATTCAAGCCGAAAATTTCGTCCTTAATCCAAGTTTTGAAAATAGTGATACAGATATGTGGGATATTGCATTTCCAAACGGGGTATCATCACATGCGTCTGTACAGGATAATAAAGCTGATTCACGTACAGGTGATTATTCATTGCATTTTTATTCAGATTCACCAGTAGATTTTAAAGTGCAACAAACCATCACCGATTTAGAACCTGGATACTATAATCTATCCATGTTCATCCAAGGCGGAGATGCAGAAGAGTCTGATATGAAACTATTTGCCACTACCAATGACGACGAATTTAGCACAGCTACTCATGTTGATGGATGGGCAAACTGGGTGGAGAGCAAACTTGAAGAAATATTAGTTACCGATGGTACGATTACGATCGGAGCAACGATTAAAGCAAACGCAGGTGCCTGGGGAACGTTAGATGATTTTTACTTGTATAAGGTAAAAGATTATCAAGCCCCAGAAGAGCCAAAAGATGAGGATTCAGATAACAGCGATGATAATAGTTCTGATAATTCATCTGATAAAGAGAATGAAAATTCAGATTCAAATACAGACGATTCAACTGACACCGATAATGAAAAAGATAAAGAAATTGAGAATGAAGAAACGGTTGAGGTCAAAATTACTGATGCTAAGCAATTAGAAAAAGCAGCTAAGAACACTTATAAAACAACGAAGGAAGCACGTAGTACCTCGATAAGTAAAGAGGTTATTAATCAACTGGACGATGAAGCCCAAATTGAACTGACGAAAAACGATATAAAAGTAAGTCTTCCAGTTTCTATTTTAAAAGGAAAAGGTGATATTCAGTTTAGCTTTGGAAAGGTATCATCAGATATTATTTCAGCACATGCTGACAGTTTAAGTACTTTAATCGATTTTACGTTAACTGCAGGTGGCGAAACAATTAACTTTGATACGCCAGTTACCTTAACCTTTACAATAGATCCAGATAAAGTAAAGAATTGGAATAATGTAAAAGTATACTATATTGATGAAAATGGTGAAAAGAAAGAGGAAGCAACCATTGTCTCTATTGATAAAGATACTGGTGAGATTGTGTCTGAAGTCGATCATTTTAGTATATATGGAGTATTTGAAGAGGATTCAAGTGGCGATAGGCTACCAGATACAGCAACTAGCCAATATAATTGGTTAATGTTGGGCACTGCGTTTCTGTTGATTGGTTTATCAACTATTCTTTTAATCCGTAAACGAAAACAAGATTAATCAAAAACACCCTTTAGTCAGGATAATACTAAAGGGTGTTTTTACATTCTTTAAATAGGGTAAAACTAACTAAAACAACGTTTAGGAGGTAAGAGCGATGCGTGACACATTTAAAAAAGGAATGACCCTTGGCCTTGGATTGGCTACATTAAGCAAAGAACAAGCAGAAAAAGTGATTGATGAATTAATGAAAAAAGGAGAATTATCCAGGGAAGAATCAGATGGTATTTTTCAAGATTGGGAACGAAAAGGAGAAGAAAGCAAAAATTACATCGATGACATGATGAAAGAAAGAGTTAATAAGTTGTTGGAAGAGTTAGAAGTTGTGACTAAAAGAGATTTACGTGCATTAGAACAACGAATTACACAATTGGAAAACCAACTGAGAGAAAAAGAATAGGCTATCATGCCATTCATTGAAAAAAGGGGGGGATTATTATTTTCAGGAAACAAATGAGACATATTCAGCGATACAGAGAAATAGCAGTTGCATTTTCAAGAAATGGATTTGGTTATATTGTCAAAGAACTTGGGATGGATCAATTGTTTCCCCTGCCTAGAAGGTTAATAGTAAAGCGAGAACAAGAGAAGACAACGAAATCAGTTGGACAAAGAATGCGCTCCTTTTTAGAAGAATTAGGTCCAACATTTATCAAAATGGGACAAATGGCAAGTACACGTCCAGATCTTATTCCACCTGATGTTATAAAGGAATTAGAAATGCTGCAAGATCAGCTATCTCCTGTCCCTTTTGAAAAAGTACGCCTTATTATCGAAGGAGAGCTCGGTTCGCCGCTCGAAGAGTTTTTTAAAGATGTAGAGGAGAAACCTTTAGGTGTTGCCTCTATTGGACAAGTGCATAAAGCAACATTGATATCAGGAGAAAAGGTAGCGATTAAAGTCAAACGGCCCAACGTAGAGAAAGTTATACATACAGATTTGGAAATATTACATGAACTAGCTATACGAGCAGAACAGCGGCTGAAATGGGCAGAGCGATATCAAGTTTCGGATATTGCCAACGAATTCTCTAAAGCAATAAAAGAAGAATTAGACTTCGTTAATGAGGGTAGAAATGCAGACTTAATGGCAAGACAATTTAAAGATGACAAAGATGTTTCGATACCATCTATATATTGGGAATATAGTACGGATAGCATATTAACGATGGAATTTATAGAGGGTATCAAACTAAATGATTATGGCAATTTAGAAAAGAATGGATATGATACAGAAAGGTTAGCAGAGACAGTCGTACAAACTATTTTTTATCAAATTTTTAAAGATGGTTTCTTTCACGCGGATCCCCACATCGGAAATATTTTAGCAATACCTGGTGACAGAATTGCTTTGATGGATTTTGGAATGGCAGGACGCTTATCTGAAGACATGAAAAGACATTTGGCATCTTTAATCATCGCAACAGTGAAGCAAGATTCACAAGCTATGATCAGGGCTATTACCAAGATGGGTGTTGTACCAGAAGAAGTTAATAAGCATGAACTGCAAGGAGATATTGATAAGTTTATTATTAAATATTATGACATTCCATTAAGTGAAATGAGTTTAGGTGAGGCTATTACAGACTTGTTCTTCATTGCAAATGAGCACAAAATAACTATTCCCACTGATTTAACACTTGTCGGTAAAACATTATTAACGATGGAAGGGGTAGTGGAGCCCTTAGCGCCAGACCTTAGTATCATGGATGCAGCCGAACCGTTTGGTAGGGAGTTGATCAAAGAAAGGTACCATCCTAAAAAAATTGCCGAGGACATCTACGATCAATTGAATGATTACAGTGATGTATTGCATGATATGCCAGAAATCGTCCAGGAATTAACTGCTATCGTAAAGAAACGGAAATTGCCAATCGAAATCTCGATTCCTGCAGCAAACTCGTTTTTCGACAAGTTAGATCGTGTTAGTAACCGGTTATCATTTAGTATTGTATTATTAGCATTTAGTTTAATAATGGTTGGTCTGATTATAGGTTCCGCTTTAGGGAGACAATCTTCATTATTATGGGAAATACCAGCGATCGAAATCGGCTTTGTCATAGCGATGTTAATGTTCGCCTGGTTAATTTATTCGATATTTAGATCTGGTCGTTTTTGAATGTAGGAGTAAGTGGTTTACATGCCATTTACTCCTTTTTATGTAGGGAGAAAGCATATAATAAGTGGTGTATGTCTAGCTTCGAACCCTCAGAACCAGCAGTTGGTATAACTAGAGGATTAGTCGACTGGTTTTCGAGAATCCACAAGTGTAAGAATTCTAAACTGCATTTGTTTAATTTCAAATTATTAAAATTAAATGTTTTATTATGGTTAAAATGGGAAAAGGTTTCTGTAGTGAGAATTCAATCTTCACAAGGAGGAGTATAATTGAAGAAAAAACATAACGTGAATGGTGGTACTAGTAAAGAGGAACAATTAGAACAGTTTACATCTGATGATCGAGGTAAGAAGATGACAACCAATCAAGGTGTGAAAGTGGAAGAAGATGAATTTTCCTTAAAAGCTGGTGAACGTGGACCTACTCTAATGGAAGATTTCCATTTCAGAGAAAAGATGACACATTTTGATCATGAACGTATTCCCGAACGCATTGTCCATGCTAGAGGGTTTGCCGCACATGGTGAGTTTCAAGTTTATGAATCAATGAAAGAATTCACAAAAGCGGATTTTTTAAATGATCCATCTAAAACAACTCCTGTATTTGTGAGGTTCTCAACAGTAGCAGGTAGCAAAGGTTCTGGTGAATTAGCTAGAGATGCCAGAGGTTTTTCTACAAAATTTTATACGGATCAAGGAAACTATGATTTGGTAGGTAACAATATTCCAGTCTTTTTTATTCAGGATGCAATAAAATTCCCCGATTTAGTACATGCTTTAAAGCCTGAACCACATAATGAAATGCCACAGGCCGCATCAGCACATGACACTTTTTGGGATTTTATAGCTAACAATCAGGAATCCGCTCATATGGTAATGTGGGCGATGTCAGACAGGGCGATTCCACGTAGCTTTAGAATGATGGAAGGTTTCGGTGTACATACCTTTCGTTTTGTGAATGAAGAAGGCAAATCCCATTTCGTTAAATTCCATTGGAAACCTGTACTAGGTACTCATTCGGTCGTATGGGATGAAGCACAAAAAATAAATGGAAAGGATCCTGACTTCCACCGTGGGGACCTGTGGGATGCAATTGAAAATGGAGATTATCCCGAATATGAATTAGGTGTCCAATTGATTTCTGAGGAGGATGAATTCAGATTTGATTTCGATCTATTAGATCCGACAAAGCTATGGCCAGAAGAAGACGTTCCGGTAAAGATTGTAGGTAAAATGACATTAAATCGAAATGTTGATAACGTATTTGCTGAAACAGAACAAGTCGCCTTTCACCCGGGACATGTTGTGCCAGGTATTGACTTTTCCAATGATCCTTTGTTACAAGGTCGTCTCTTCTCATATACAGATACTCAATTAATACGTTTAGGTGGACCTAATTTTCACGAATTACCAATTAATCGTCCTGTTTGTCCCTTCCATAACAATCAAAGAGATGGTTATGGTAGACAGACTATCAATCGAGGTCCAGTAAGTTATCATAATAACTCACTTGCTCAGAATACACCTGAAACAACTCCTGAAGATCAAGGGGGATTCAAACATTATCAGGAGAAAGTTGAAGGACACAAAGTTCGAGCACGAAGTGAGAGTTTTAAAGATCACTTTTCTCAGGCAACCCTTTTTTGGAACAGTATGAGTGATGCTGAGAAAGAACACATTATCAATGCATTTAGTTTTGAATTGGGTAAAGTAGAGAGTAGATCTGTTCAAGAACAAATAGTTGATATGTTTACTAATGTAAGTTCTGATCTAGCAAAGAGCTTTGCTGATGCAATAGGGGTCGAACCTCCAGAACATAAAGAAAATGATATAATTAAAACCTCCCCTGCACTGAGTCAAGAAAACACAGTACACTCAGTTGCCACCCGAAAGGTAGCTGTCCTTATGGGAGGTGGATT
This sequence comes from Gracilibacillus massiliensis, assembly GCF_001458115.1. Lineage (GTDB taxonomy): Bacteria > Bacillota > Bacilli > Bacillales > Amphibacillaceae > Gracilibacillus > Gracilibacillus massiliensis. Next base: position 1,290,608 of record NZ_CZRP01000013.1, on the reverse strand, counting down.
TCAGGATGCAGAGACTGATAAGGTTATTAATCGATTGAATCAAAAAGGTATAAAAACAGAAATAGTAAGTGATAAGCTTGGAAAAGTAATAGGTATGAATGGGGCAGAATATAAAGTAAACCATACCTTTTTGACAGCAGATTCAGTTCTTTTTGATGCAGTATATGTAGTGGGCTCGAAAGAAGATAAGCCTTTTTATAAAAAAGCAGCTTTGTTTATACATGAAGCCTTTGTCCATTTTAAACCTTTAGCGGCTACCGCAGAAGGAGAAAAGCTTTTGGAAGTAGATGAGATGAAAGATAGTCCTGGCGTAGTAAGGGGGACTAAATCCGATAACTTTACTGAAGAGTTTATAGAAGCAATTGCTGCCCATAGACATTGGAACCGTAAAGTATTGTAAATAATAAATAAAGATGATCATAAGTTTATAGCACAAAAAAATCTGCAGTCATTGTTGAAAAAAGTGAGACAACTGCAGATTTTTTTGAAAATATACTAAGCTTTAGATTTTAATTTATCCAACAGACCAATTTTCCCAGTTCCTTCACATGTTGAGCAAGCTAATTCTCCTTCGCCACTACATGTTTCACATTTGTGAATTCCATAGTCAATTCCTTCGCCAGAACAGTCTGAACAACGCACTAAACCTTCTCCACTACAGCTTTTACATCTCATAATAATTCCTCCTCAAATTTTTTGGAGCAACAGATATTTAGATAAGGCTATAGGTAAGACATGGTGCAAGTTGCTTATCCTACGCAAGCTCCTTGTGCATTAATATATAGAAAAATGAATTAATGCCCTGATAATTAGAAGCGCAGCAACATAAGAACTGGGTTATTTTTACAACCTCTATCAAAAGTATACCATGTACTCCATTCTCTTTAAAGCTCTTAAGGCGCCTTTTTCATGATAACTTCTCTCATATTCTGGGTGTTAAAAAACTCTACTGATAATCTTTTATTTTACTTACAACACCATATTATGAATATGTTAATTATTAAATACCACCGATGCACGGTTTTAATCATAAAAAGCAAGAAATTAATAATTTGTAATCAAAATGTAATGTAATGGAGACTCCTGTATCGATGCAAAAAAAATTGAACTGAGCAAACCCAGTCCAATCTTGATTAGGAGGATGTCCATGATCCACCATTAATATGAATCGCTTGACCTGTCATATAGGAAGCTTCATTAGAAGCAAGCATTACATAAGGCCATGCATGTTCAGAAGGTTGTCCAGGTCTTCCCATTAAGCCATCCTGTCCAAACTTCTCTACACCATCTTCATCAAAAGAAGAAGGGATTAAAGGGGTCCAAACCGGCCCAGGCGCCACGGAATTTGCACGAATGCCTTTTTTGGCAAGACTTTGAGCAATACTACGAGTGAAGGCAGTAATTGCCCCCTTAGTCGCAGTGTAATCCATTAATATACCATTTCCTTTATAAGCGTTAATAGATGAAGTGTTTATAATACAATCACCAGCTTTCATATGCCTGCAAGCTGCTTTAGTAAGATAAAATTGAGAGAAAAAATTGGTTTGAAAGACCTCTTCAAATTGTTCATTAGATATATCCACAATATCTTCTCTTATATATTGAATTGCGGCATTGTTTACTAAAATATTTATGGCATTGAAATGGGAGACTGTTTCTTCTACTAGCTTTTCACAATGATTAGGATCTTTAATATCTCCCGGTAACAAGATACATTTGACCCCTTCTTCTTCCACTAGCTTCTTAGTTTCTTGTGCATCTTCATGTTCGTCTAAATAGGAAATAGCGACATTTGCTCCTTCTTTCGCATAGACGATTGCTACAGCTCTGCCAATACCACTATCGCCCCCAGTGATAAGGGCAGATTTCCCTTTTAATTTATCTGATCCTTTATAATTTAAGGGCTGATGTGGCAGTGGATTCATTTCAGATTCGATACCTGGTTGTCTATTTTGCTTTTGTCTAGGTGTTTTTCCATTTTGCATCTCTTGTGGTTGCATGTCTACCCTCCATTATTTTTCGGTAAGCTCTGTCACATCTACTTCAAATGTTTCTTCGGATTGTTTAGTATATCTAACAAGCGCTTTTTGGGTGTCATCATTCACATCTTCTATATAGACGTATCCTCCGTTATAAACAACATCCTGCATTACTGGATCATCTTTTATCTCTTTGGCACGCATTAAATTCATTACTTGTTACCTCCTTAAATTTTCTTATGTTATTCTCTTACCGTTCCTCACGTATCTTAAACATTTGCTTCCAAATTGAAAAGAAATTGTAAAAGTAATCGGAATTAAATTTCGATTTTTCACAAAGTAGAAAATTTTAGGTGGATAGACCTAATGATAGGTGTATAATGGTTATAACATCCTACGTATGAAACTGATAAAGGGCGGGAAGTCTATGGTAAAAACTCGACCAGAAAATTTTAATGATCAATTATGGGCAGAAAAAATATTATATATCTATTGGATTATGGTATTGATTGCTTTTGTTGGTCAGGTTATTGGGTTAATTACGACTATCATTTATTTTCCTGGATATGTAATCGAATTTATTTTTAATAAGTTATTATTACCGACAGCTATTCAACTATTTATTTTGTTATTAGCTAGCTATGTGATAAAAGTTAGAAAAATTCATAGTCCGAAATTACTAATGTTTACAGGTACAATTGCAGCCCTTGTAACTGTCGCTAACCATCCTACTGTACCTGGTTTACAAATACTTTTCTTATTAGCTATGGCGGTTATTTTAATCTTTTTTGATAAAAAGAAATTACGGTTTAGTTTGTATATTAATCTTATTGCCTTAGCTTCTCTGTATGTATTGCCTTCTGTAAGAGCGTCTGCAAATGAATATGAGTTTTTCGCATATTTCTTTGTATTATGGGCTGGTTATCGAGTTTATCTAATTGTTCTGGAAAGAGGCAATGAAGTATTGTACTTCTTGCAAAGAGCTACAGATAAAGAGAAGGAGTTAATTGTAAAAAGTGCCATGATGGAACGGTTATCTAAGGTTGATGCGTTAACGAACCTTTATAATCATAAAACATTTCATGAATATTTAGATTTTTTACATGAGCAAAGCGTCTCGTATGATATGCCTTTACAACTTGCCCTTATCGATATTGATGACTTTAAATTAATTAATGATCAATTTGGGCATAGTAATGGAGATGTTGTGTTAAAAAGAGTGGCACTAGATATAGCTGATAAATTAACAGAAAATGATGTTGTTGCAAGATACGGTGGTGAAGAGTTTGCTGTCTTACTTACAAATAAAAGTATAGATCAAGCCCTCGAAAAAATGGAAGAAGTACGGTCGCATATCGCTTATCAATACCACGAGGAGTTACATGGAAATATAACGGTAAGTATAGGATTAAAAAATCTGAATAAAAGTATGTCGAAAGAAGCGTTGTTCAAAGAAGCGGACGAATTACTTTATGCTGCTAAACGAAATGGTAAAAACCAAGTAATGTATGATGAAAGAAAAGAGGTTATCCAGTAAAAATATTAAAACAGGTTTCTATCCTAGCTTCAATCTCGATTCGACCAGGCTCAATGGGGGTGGCTACTCCACCGACCATTTCTGTGCTTGATAACAACTTATAGGGAGTCGGTGGTGGCATAGTAGATTGTTCTATTGTAGTAATAGGTGTCGGATCGAGAGATACTCTAAGTGTTTGAGAAATAGTTTCTGCCTTGCTATAAGCATTATAAAGAGCCAATTGTAAGGCTTGTTGATAATAAGCATCCGGATTGGTGACCGCAAATGAAATATCGGTCAATCTATTGATTCCATTGAATATTGCAGTATCTATCACTTCACCAATGTGATCAATGCTTGTGGTTACCGATAACATGTTGGTTACTTGGTAACCTGTGAATTGTTGGAGATTGTTGACATAGTCATATTGAGGAAAAATCGAATAATCTACAGTTTGAATATTTTCTTTTGGAATACCAATACTTTCGAGAGATTGGATCACTTGCTGTACGATCCTCGCATTTTCTTGTTGTGCGACTGTTGCCTCTATGTTTTGAGTAACCACTCCCATTCGAACTTCAACAGCATCTGGCTCAACAAGTATTTTCCCTATTCCGTACACCTTAACGTTTCTTTTGATCATTTGGTTTGCTTTAGTGTGCATTCTTTTTCTCCTTCCTTCCATAGAACATCCTTACCTTCATCAAATGCTCCACAGAAGAAAAATATGCATCTTTTCTAGCATCGAAGAAACGAATGTAGCGTGAATAGGGAATACCTGTTTCTGTTAGTAGGTTGTAAACATGGTGATTTTCTGCAATGTATAACCAACTCTTTTGACAAAGGGTAATGAATCAGCATATTTATCATAATCGTCTGTGTATATACCATCTTCGTTATTCCAAATGCGATGAAAATAGTCTTCCACATCTTTTATAATGGCTACATCATTCGAAGCAGTCACATATAAATCTGTTTCTAAATTATAATTATCGATGTTGCGTGAGGTAAAATTACCAGATCCTGCGACAATTTTACTAGCATCTTCTGTTTTAACAAAAAGAATTTTAGAATGATACTGTTCTTTGCTAGTGTTATACCATTTGACGGTAAGATTTTCTCGGTCCTCTGCTACCAATTCACTTGCAACAGGAATATTTGGTAACCCTAATTTTTGATTGCCGAATGCATTTTGATTAGGATCAAGAATGATATGAATATCGACATCTCTGTCTGCAGCTTCTTTTAGTGCGTCTACTATATCTCGATCTGCCAAATAAAACATAGCTAACCAAATTTCATCATCTTTTTTTGCAGTATCAATCGATTCTGTCGCTGCCTTTTGAATTTGTTGTTCTGTTACTAATTGCATTTTTGCAGTCTCTTCACTTGATTCTTGGGACTCTGAGTCGATAGCATTTAATTCTTGTTTATCAGGAAATGCATCAAGATTACCTCCTGAGAAAGAAGCCACTGCTTTTTCAGATTCAATAATATCTTTTTGAATATTTCCTTTTACTTTAAATCCAATATTGGAATGAAAACCACTAGCATCGTGAGGGTTAGCTGATAAGATTAAACCGTTATTTTCACTAACTACTACTTTGCGATGATTCGCTTTAATATTTAATAATTCCAAGTAAGATCTGGCTGTGACATCTGGTAATTCTGAACCAAACGGATTGGCTAACCAACCTTTTCCTTCCTGGCCAAACCATTGTAATGCCATTCGCCATATACCAGAGTATAAAGGATTAGGATCTCTTAAACGTTCTAAATCGGTATATATTACTTCAATGCCAGCATCCTCTAAAGGTTTAATATGTTTGGCAGAATGGGAAGAATAAGTCGTGTTGATTCGGTCTGTAATGAAAACTATTTTCATATCTGGAAATTTTTCTTTTTGTTGGATCAATTTCTGGCTAATTGTTTCGCTAATTTCAGGAAAATCTCGGCTCGAGCTTGAGGATTCATTCATCATAAAAAAATCAAGAATGAGGAATTGCTTTGCTTCTTCAATTGTTTGATATACTTCATCAAAAATCTGTTGATCGTATTTTTCACTTCCATCTTTTTGGTAGGTTAAATCATATAAAAACTCAATATCGTTGTTACCCACTTCATGCCAATCACCTCGATAGGAAGTGTTATCTGGTAATGGTTTGAATTGTTGATAAGCAATAACTGATGCATAAATAAGGATCAATAAAATTGCCCAATATCGTTTCTTTTTGTACCATCTTTTCATGATGTTATTCTCCTTAGCTGAGTTTAAAGTATCGTTACAATACCTTAATACCCTATTAAGAAGAAGTTAATGTTTGATTGATGGAATATTTATTACTAATTCATCATAAAGAGATATCTGTAGTTCATTTTTATAATTGATAGAGGCGAAAAAGATATCATTTACAGATGTTATTTGTTTCTGATGTAATTGTTTGTGTAGCCAGTCTTCATCGAGGTTTAAAGCATGTAATACACTGTGATCAACTTCTCCCTCGATTATCACTGGATAGGCAATAGAGGAGGGTGAATCCGTTATTTTTAAATCTTCTCTTGTTACAGGTTTCTTTTCGCTTTTTTTTAAAACACTTAATGATCCATTTGCCTCGATAATCGCGATATCTACTTCTGAAATCTCAAAGACATCTTTATCTCGTAACATTTGCAGTATATTATCAATGGAAAATCCAATCTTCTTTAGATTCTGATTCAGAAAAGTTCCGTCATAGACGACAACCGTTGGCTCAAATGTGAGAAGCTTCCCGATTTTTCGGTTCGCAATTTTCAAATGGGATACCACCTTTTGCAATAGACCAATCATAATAATCGCGACAATTGTAGGGAAATGTTGGATATCAGGATCTGCAATATCTGCTCCAACAACAGATGCTAAGGTAATGATGACGAGGAAATCAAATACAGGCAGTTCACCTATCGCTCTTTTGCCCATAAACAATGTAATAAATAAAAGTAAAGGAAGAATCGTAATAATTCTTCCTACTACAATGAGAAGGTCTGATAATAATGCCAATGTACTCACTCCCGACCGAAATAATGATCCTATTTTTCCCGGGATGTAAGCATTGATACATATAATTAGCATAGATACACAAAAATGAAAATTAGGGTTGTAAAATCACCTTAATACAATTGTCCTCTTTTCGATTAAATATATCATAACCATGTGCAGCTTTCTCAAGTGGAAGTTGATGGGTAATAATCTGAGTTGGATCTATTTCGTTATTAACGATTTGTTGATACAAGGGCTGCATATAAGTACGGGCATGAGCCTGTCCCGTTTTTAATTGAATATTTCTTGAGAAAAAGGCTCCAAGCGGAAACAGATTATAATTGCCGCCATATACGCCAGTTATTTGTACGGTTCCACATTTTTTTACTGCTTTTGTTGCTATTTGAATAGGACCTAATGTACCACCTTGTAATTTTAGTTTCTGTTCAATAAATTCCAGAGGTGATTTTTTACCGTCCATTCCGACACAATCAATCACAACATCTGCTCCACCTTTCGTTATTTCTTTAAGATATTCACCAATATCATCATGTTTGGTGAAGTCATACGTTTCTGTTTTATTGATTTTTTTTGCGTGTTCTAGTCGATAGTCAATGTAATCTACTGCAATCACACGTTCAGCACCTTGATTCCATGCAAACTGTTGCGCCATCAAACCAACCGGTCCACAGCCTAAAACAATAACGGTATCGCCTTCTTTTACTTCTGCATTCGTGACACTCCAGTAGGCAGTTGGGAGCACATCTGAAAGAAACAAAAGAGAGCTATCGTCTAGTTCACAATCTTGTGGAATGAGAAAAGGTGTATAATTACCAAAAGGAACTCGCAGGTATTCTGCTTGCCCTCCTGGATAGTTTCCGAACTTTTCTGAATAACCTAAATATCCACCAGAATCATAATGAGGATTGGCGTTATCACATTGGCTCTCATGGTGATTATCGCAATACGGGCATTTACCGCACGCCATTGTAAAGGGGATAACTACCCGATCCCCTTTCTTTAATTTTGTTACACTTGGCCCAACTTCTTCGACAATGCCCATTGGTTCATGACCAATTTGATAACCGATTGGCAATGGAAAGTTACCTTGATACAGGTGTAAGTCTGACCCGCAAATGGCAGTAGAAGTAATCTTAACAATAATATCTTCTGGGTCTTGAATAGAGGGAAAAACTACTTTATTTACGGCAATCGCATGTTTTCCTTGATAAGTAACAGCCTTCACGACATTCACTTCCTTTTAACATTTTTATCTTATTCTGCCATTAGTATGGTTTGTTATACAAAGGGATGTCATAATAAAAACCCAAACGATTATTCGAATAATCGTTTGGGATTAGTGTAAAAGGAATAAACTGTGCAACAAATTAATGATTTTTGCCAAATTCAAACATCGCTGCACTCATGAACGAGGCTAATCCTTCTCCGAATTGATCAATGTTCTTCGTAAAACGATCGTCTTGCACATACATCATCCCTAAACCTTGAAAGCTTTCAGGAGAATAGGTTGTAAAATGTTGATTCAGAAATTCATACCATTTTTGAATAGCAGTTTGTGCTTGATCAGACTTTGGATCGATATCACGTATCTCAGCCAAATCACGGTAAATTTGATTCATTTCCTCTTGAAGACCTGGAGTCATATTACCAGCGTTTTGTTTAGCCTCATCCACTTTTTGATCCCCCCAGCGTTGTCTGGCTTCTTTTTCATAAGGATTGTGGCTAAAATCAAAGCCCTTGAATTTTTCATTATTACTCATTTGATAAACTCCTTTCTCATTTTGTATCGTTTTTTGAATGGTTTCGAGCATCTCATCCAATTTCTGTCGCTGCTTTAATAATAGTTTTTCTTGCATTTCTAACGCCTCTAATTGGTTATAATGAGAGTCAGACATAATTTCTTTAATTTTCTTCAATGGAAAATCCAGTGCTCGAAAAAATAATATTTGTTGAAGAGTGGATAGATCATGATCGGTATAGATGCGATAGCCTGAATCACTGGACTTTTTCGGTGATAAAAGTCCAATTTCATCATAATGATGTAAGGTGCGCACACTTACACCACTGATAGTTGCAACCTCTTTTATCTTCATCTGTTTTCCTCCTCGTATCTAGACTAAAGTATAACGTAACGTAAGAGTCAAGAACTTTAATGAAACTTTTTGTGGTATACATTCGTATTAACATTAAATGACTTGTGAGGGAGATATACGATGAATCAATATGAACAACAAGCATACCAGGAGATGCTGAATTGGGAACGAAACATCTTAAAGAAAAAAAGCCCATTTCAGCAGCTATCAAAAAATGTGCAAAATAAAATAAATAGTTACGTTCCTGAAAAAGCACATGAAATAGTAACAGAAGCGATTAAACATATGGTGAAAACAACTTTAGTTGGTTCTGATTTTACTACGAAGAAAAACCAAACAGTTGGAATGAACTTAGAGGAAAAAGAGAAGATCGTACAACAAAAGCTTGAAAGTTATCGCAAAACAGCAACGATTGAAGGCGCGGGAACGGGGGCTGGCGGAATCTTTTTAGGATTGGCCGATTTTCCATTATTATTATCGATTAAAATGAAATTCCTATTTGAGGTAGCAAGTATTTATGGCTTCGATACGAAAAAGTATGACGAAAGGTTATTTTTATTACATGTATTCCAGCTTGCCTTTTCAAATGATGATAAACGCAGGGAAACCTTTTATTTTATTAAGCATTGGGCAGAGGAGAAAACACGCTTGACAGATATGGATTGGCGAGAATTTCAACAAGAGTATCGCGACTACATTGATTTAATAAAACTATTTCAAATGATCCCAGGACTTGGTGCAATTGTTGGAGCTTATGCAAATTATAATCTGCTAGACCAATTAGGGGAAACGGCTAAAAATGCCTATCGAACAAGAATATATGACAGTAACGAAGAAAAGCTCATCATCCCATGATTGGGAGAGATGAGCTTTTGAAGTTAGTCTTCACCATTTTCTAAGAGTTCGATCATTACTTTTAAAGGGTCTTGGGTGTCCATATAAGCATATCTGCCACCTTCATATTCGCCTTTTTGGATAAGTGGCATGTTTTTTGTTTCTAGTCTTGAGATCACTTCATTCATTCCTTTGACCACGAAGGCAATATGGTGAACACCTTCACCATGCTCTTCTAAATGTTTTCTCCATGTACTAGGATGTTCGTCTGGTTCAATTAGTTCTAATTGTAATGAACCCATATCAAAAAACGCTAATTTAGCACGTGCTTCCGTAGGCTTACCACGATATTGTGCTTGAGTCTTTTCATATGGATCTGTCGTAATAATGTTAGGTTTCTCAAGTCCGAAAAAATCCGCATAATTTCCGGAAACGCTTTCAATATCCTCTACAATAATAGCCACCTGTGTAATTACATTTGAGCCAAGCATGTTTTTACTCACATTTATTACCCCCTTAATGTTGGTTGCGATGTTACCGTTTAAAAATACCATGGCACTCTAACAAATACAAAAGATTAGCTTGGATACAAGAGGACAGACTGTTGGCTTTTAGACTATGCCTATCCCTTTTTATGTTTCCACATGATAAAACGATAGCGGATTGTGCAGCCGATGCAGTATCCAGCTAATGCTAATCCAGAAGCAAGGATGACCATGATGCCAAAGAGGTACGCTGCCCAGTGAATGCTTATACTGAAAAAGAGAATGGATAGAGCAACACAAATAGTAGCAATCCATTGATTGAATAATTGCTGTTGCTTGTCCTCTTGTCGGTAACTTTTCATTGGTTTTCTCAAAAAACGTTTGCCCAATAGTATAACAGGATTTGATTTAGTCACTAAGGTTATAATGCCTATTGTCAGTGGCAATATCAAAATATATGGAGATATTAGTAAGCCTGATAATACGGTCACTAATATAAAAAGTTGATTAAGTTGTACGAGTGGTTTCGGTATCGACATGAAAATTCCTCCTTCTTTGTATTCTGATTATACACAGTAATTTACTAGGAATAAAGAAAAAAGCACACCAAGTGTGGCATGCTCTTATATGATTTGTTCTTTCTTTGTGTAAACATAATAAATAACTAGTGCTAGCAAAGAAAGAAGGATACCTGCAACATATGGTAAATAAATGGCTAAGCCATACAGTATTCCACCGAGTGGAGGCCCGATAATTCGACCGAGTGAATCAAAAGAAGATAGTAATCCGGTCGTCTGGCCATACCCTGATTTTGCTTTTCTTGTTAGCAGTGAGGACACACTAGGGCGAATGAGGCCGTTACCTAAGCCGAAAACGGTTAAAAAGATAGCTGCGGTAAGGAAGTTGTTTACCAATAATATCAAAGCGAATCCAATTGCTGAAACAATAATCCCAATTTGAATGACATTTCCTTCGCCCCATTTTTTCGTCATTCTTCCGACAAGACCACCTTGAACCAAGGCGCCAGCTAGTCCCATTATCATAAATATATAACCGAGCTCAACGGTTCCAAGTCCGGCCCGATCAAAAGCAAAATAGGCAAAAGTAGCCTCAAGCCCTGCTAAGGATACCGAAACAAACCACTGTAGGATAAATAAATTTGCTGTTGGTTCTTTAAACGCCTGTAAAATCGATGGCCGTTTGTTTTGCTCGACTAATTCATTTGCATTAGGTAGTGATTCCTTCAAAGCAAAGGTGACTAATAAAAAAGTGATTATGGAAGATGCACCAGCTAAATAGAATGGAATCGTAAGGTTTTGTTCAGAAAACACGCCACCAATTGCTGGGCCAAAAATAAAGCCTAGACCAACTGCAGCTCCTATGATCCCCATTCCTTTTCCTCGATCTTCTTCACTCGTGATGTCAGCAACGTAGGCCATAACCGTCGGCATATTAGCAGCAAAAAAAAAACCGCCGATAATTCGAGCAGCAAAAAGCATCCATAATTGAGACGCAAATGCTAGCAAGAAGAACGACAATGCTAATCCAGCGATACCGATCATCAAAACAGGCTTTCTTCCGATGCGATCTGAAACTCTTCCCCACATCGGGGAAAAAATAAATTGCATGAGTGAATAGGTGGCCATCAATAAACCTAGTGCTAAGGGAGAGGCCCCTAACTCCTCTGCATAAAATGGTAAGACGGGTATAATGATTCCAAACCCGACCATTACTAAAAACATAACGGCAAATAAAATGCCTAAGACTTTTCTTGATTCCAAAGCGTTTCACTCCAAGTATGATAAATGACCTTCACACATCACTTATTAGATTTTTCCTTTTGTATAAAAGATTTTAATTCATCAATAATTTCTGTTGATTTTTCTTCTTCAATCAACAGTTCGATTCCGTAATAATAACCATCATGGTAATCTTCATCCTGCCAGACGATATTTCCGTTTACTACGTGTTCTGACTCTAACTCAAAAGTAAGCTGGATGATAATTTCATTTTTTTTATAGTGCAAATCAAACTCTGTTGCTATTTTAGCACCACCAGGGCTAAGGTCGTAAAAAAAAGCTTCACCAGGATTGCTTTCAACTTCTTTTTCATTTACTTTTATAATTTGAAGTGTTCCAACTAATGGTTTTTTAAACACATAACGAAATCCTTCTTCACGTTTGTATCTCATTTATGCTTCCTCCATCACATGAAAAATGGGTAATAAATCATTGGGGTTTTGAATGATATAATCGGCTTGGTAATTTGAGTCTGGCTTTTCTCTGGAGCGATGATTCATCCAGATTGCTTTCCAGCCAACCTGTTTAGCACCAACAATATCATTTTCGAAAGAATCCCCGATATATATCGTGTTGTCTTTGCTCAACTTTAATTTTTCTTCTAAATGTTCAAAAACTTTATGGCTTGGTTTAGAGTGACCAACTCCTGCAGAAACAAAAATATTTTCTTTTGGAATCCACTTTGTAATACCAAGCTGATCTACTTTCATCATCTGGTGATCGACTTCTCCGTTAGTCAAAACCGCTAATTGGTAATGATTGGATGATAAATGATTTAGTAGCACTTCTATTTCTGAAAACAGGCTAATTTGATTTTGTTCGCGTAAATAAGCTTCCTGAAAAGCCACGGCTTCCTGATAGGATAAGTTCAGACCAAAGTCCTTACACGCTTGCGTAATTCGATAGGTTTGCAATTCAAGCGCTGTGATTTCCCCGTTCATATGTTTTTCAAAAACATTATCACTATATTTTCTACTCGTTAGATATAATGATTCAACTTGTTTTTTACTGTATGAAGCGTTTAATTGCTGATGAACAGCATTACGAAATGGTTGTAATTGATCATATAATGTATCGTCGACATCAAAAATAATAGTTTCCATTGTTATCTCATTCCTTTAGTTAATCCTCTGTAATACACTGATAAGTTTCATAGGAGTATATAACTTCTAGTGATTGAATAGCTTCGTTAGACATTTTACCATACTTTGAGGTTACTATCTGTTACGAAATGGCAACTTATTTAGTTAGCGTTATGCCTTAATAAAAATTTTACAGTAATTTCGATTGAAATGTTGTTAGAATCTTGTTATAATTTTCACAAAGTTAAACGACTATGTGTAACTGGCGAGGTGCGGATCGAACCGCAAGGGAGCACATAGTGTCGATAGCCGCTCGCCTGGGCAAAAGGTAAGGATATAGTCCTTACCTCTTTCTGTTTACAAAAATTAATAGGAGTGTGGTTAGATGAAACGAGTACACAATTTCTCAGCAGGTCCGTCAATGCTTCCATTAGCAGTTTTAGAAAAAGCACAAGCAGAATTACCGAATTACAAGGATTCTGGTATGTCGGTTATGGAGCTAAGTCACCGCTCGGGTTTGTTCACGGAGATCATTACCGATGCTGAAAACTTATTACGCGAATTGATGAATATACCAGATAATTACAAAGTGTTATTTGTTCAAGGTGGTGCGTCACAACAGTTTGCGGCAGTGCCGCTAAACCTAAAGAAGAATGGTAAGGCCGATTATGTTAACACTGGTTCATGGTCGAAAAAGGCGATGAAGGAAGCTAAGAAATTTATCGAGGTAAAGGAAATTGCTTCTTCAGAAGATGAAAATTTCACATATATTCCAAATATAGATGTAAACATGATTAGTCCTGATGCTGATTATGTGCATATTACAACCAATAATACGATAGAAGGAACAGCATTTCGTGCCATCCCTAATACAGGAGATGTACCATTAGTTGCGGACATGTCTTCTAATATTTTATCTGAAGAGGTCGATGTATCTAAATTTGGTGTCATTTATGCAGGGGCACAAAAAAATATCGGGCCTGCAGGTTTAACAGTCGTGATCGTTCGCGATGATCTAATTGGAGATGCATCAGACATATGCCCAACTATGTTAGATTACCAAACGCATAGTGAAAGTGGCTCCCTATACAATACACCACCAACTTATGGGGTTTACATGGCGAAATTAGTGTTTGAATGGGTCAAAGAATTAGGCGGTTTACAAGAGATTCAAGCACGTAACGAAAAGAAGGCAGAATTGCTTTATGATTATGTGGAACAATCTGATTTCTATGCTTCTCCGGTTCAGAAAGATAGCCGTTCGATTATGAATATACCTTTTATTATTCCAGGTCATGATTTAGATGGTGACTTTGTTAAACAAGCACAAGCAGAAGGATTGGAGACATTAAAAGGCCATCGCTCTGTAGGTGGTATGCGTGCAAGCATTTATAATGCAATGCCGATTGAAGGTGTAGAGGATTTAATTAGCTTTATGGAAAAATTTGAGAACGAACATAAATAATACAAAAGAAGCTGCCTGTTATATTAGGCAGCTTCTTTTGTATCATCGTCCGCAAGTTAACTTTATCAACCAAATGGAAGCGATATAAATGCTCGTTTTGGGCGATAAATTAGTATATCACCCAAAAGAGAGTGCATGGAATCCGCTTTTTGGTAGATATATCATTATATCGCCCAAAACAAGTATTTTTAAAAGGTGTCTTTGGCAGATAAAAAGCAAAAATTATTTGCCCTCTTCTTTAGTAGGCCCCATAACACCTGGAACCGTTAAACCTGCTTGGCGCAATAATACGGTCATTTGACCACGGTGGTGTGTTTGATGATCAATTAAAGTCCGAAGCATTGCACCCCTTGTTGTCGTCATACCCATGCTATCAATCTCTTCATTTAATTTTTCGTCCGTTAATTGATTCTGAGCCTCTGTGCGGATATCATGCACTATCTTTTTATATTCTTCTACAATGGTAGAGGCATTATCAGGGATTTGTTTGGGATCTGAAGCTTTAACTTCCAGTCCTACAATACTAGCAAAAAAGGCAGGCGAAGTGGCTAAATGCCATCCGAGCCATCCTAGAGTATTGTGTCCTTCCACAATTGCCTGATCTAATGTTTCATTTGTCAGTGATTCTAAAACTTTTGTAGTTCCTTGGGCTGCATTATCCCAATCATTGATAAAGTCATTTATTTTGCGATACATTTCTGTCACTCCTATTAAAGTACTACATTATAACTGTAACAGATGTAAGCTACATTTTTCATGCAAAGTGCCTTCAGAAACAGAAAGTATTTCTTCTATTTTTGCTTGTATGTGAATGTTCGCCAAATCATTTCTATCGGTCCCATCCTATGATAATGCAACCAAAGATGACTGTATCCGATTTGGACTAAAAAGATGAGAATTGTAATGCTAAAAGATGCTATGAGATTTAATTGTCCAAATAGTCCTAGACCAAAACTATAAAAAATCAGTAGGCAGATAAAGGTTTGCATCAGATAGTTTGTGAGAGCCATACGTCCAACTGATTGTAAATAATACAATCGTTGTCGCCAAATTTTATTTTGGAGTAAAAGTAACAAGCTAGTCATATAGAAAATAGCAAAAACAGGTCCGCTAATTACCTGACTCATATATTGGATGAAATAGAATGGTGAAGTAATCGTTTCTATCTGTTCATCTGCCCAAACTGCTAAAAAAGAAAATATCATACCGGTCAATCCACTATATTTTCGGGTTTTCTGTAGTTCCCTTTTATATGTACTTATTTGTGTGATATATCCACTTTTCCATATATACATACCTAATAAGAACATTGAGAAAATAACCGGTATCATCAAAACGTAACCTTGGTAGATGTATGCGATATCTATTAGTCGTTGTTTAAATATATCAACTACTGTCCCGTTAGCATAATAATAGATAGCATGTTCATAAATACTCGCTATCTGTACCGTAAAGGTAGAAAGGATGTTATTTCGAAAAATCATCCCGAAAGTAAGCATTAGAATTGGGAGGAGAGGTAAAGAGATGATCCATTTCAGTAGCACCTTTGGTTTGGTGTCGACAAACAAGAGTAATAGAAATCCTAGTAGTGCATAAATCGTCAAGATATCACCATACCAAAAGAAGAAAAGGTGTATCAACCCAATTATAAGCAAGAAGTATAATCTTCTTTTAAATAAAGTATTAACAGAAATCCCACGTGTTTTTAATCTGGTTAGAAATAAAGAAAAGCTAACACCAAACAGTATGGAAAATAGACTGACGAATTTAAATTCAAAAAAGAAAATCGTGATCCACTTTAGCCACTTTTCTGGAAGAGTAAGACTTTCGCTCATGTGAAACATGTCAGCATACAAAGCTGGTGTAGAAAAGTAATTAATGTTCACAACTAGAATGCCAAACAGGGCTATCCCCCTGATTACATCAAGTTCCACCAGTCGGTCCTTTTTATTCGTTGGAATGATCGCTTTATTCATTATGGCCTCCTTATTGTAAAAGTTATCCTAAATGAAAAGATGCGAAATTTATCAAAGAAGGTATGTGGGATAAATGGACGCTAACTTCCTGATAAGTTTCGCTATCAATAAGTGGAAGTCTTAGCTCCCACTTATATGAAGCCTATATATAAAGAAAATTCGTATCGATTAGCTATCCCTATTAGCAATTATAAAAGCATTCTAATGAAAATATATCCCAGTATTATGGGAGAGAAGGAAAACGGAAAAGAAAACACAGAAAAAGCAAGCACTACTTTTACAGGTGCTTGCTTTAAACATTAACTCGAATATTCTCTGATAGCTTCTGTTGTTAATTCAATTCCGCCACGGGCAGTTTGATGGACAATTACTTTGACTGTAGCTGCCTCAATTGCCCACATGATATCATCGGCAATTTGTGCTGCAAGTGATTCACAAAAAGCACCATGATCACGATAAGACCAAAGATAAAACTTTAATGATTTTGATTCGATACATTTGTCGCGAGGTGTATAAGAGATTTCTACGGTTCCAAAATCAGGTTGCCCCGTTTTAGGACAGACAGCCGTGAATTCTTGTGCACGAAAAGAAACATTTTGCACATTTGGTGCATCAAAAGCCTCTTGTTTAAGTACTTCTCTACCTTGCTCAACATTTTCCGGACGCGGCATTGGTCCCGAACGTGGTAAGTAATAATTCTCAGACATCGTTAATTTCCTCCTAGTTTTGATAAAGCAGGATGGTTTCGAACTGCTTTGAAAATTTAGTATATCAAACTACAAACTGTTGTGGCAAGGCTGTTAGCTAGATTACGTCTATGGATCCCTTGTCTAACTTGTAACTTTTTTTGGTTTTTGTTACTTGTAAATGTAATTGATCAGCATTTTGTGTGAGACTAAAGATTTCTTCAATGTGATAAATTTTATGCTCGAAATTATTTTCAATTAATGCCTGTGCGACACATGTGGCAACATTTGCTGTTACAGTTGCTTCTTCTTCGCTGCTGAATGTTAAATGGTTAGACCCATTTGTATCAAGTCCTTCCACTTTTACGATACATTGCTTAGACCCGTATTTCCAATTCTTTAGAAAGGTTAAAAATAGTTTGTTTAGCAACGGGATTTTAAGTAATTGATTCATTCTACTTTTACAAAGCCAATATAATGCTGTTGTCATTATGCTAGAGTCAAAACAGACCCGTGTTGAAATGGTTGGAACCTCTAATGTTTGATAAAGTGTTTGTTGATCTGGAAAGGGAAAGCGATACGTATAATGTTTTGTAGAATTGCCATCAAAGAAAGTTGCTTTTTTATCAGAAAAAGGTGTTTTCTTTATTTTTTGCCCATTTTGATAGATGGTAAAAGGACGGTAGGTTTGCATCAACATCCATTGCAGAGCTGCTTCTCCGTGTTCATCCCCGAGTCCAAGCAAGACATCAATATCTAGCCGGTGAATAGTGGGATACTGTTGTTGTATTCTACTAGCTAGTAGATTTGAAATGCCTGGAATGAACCCGACACTTAGAATAGCTGGAGCTGTAAATG
Source organism: Gracilibacillus massiliensis (assembly GCF_001458115.1). GTDB lineage: Bacteria > Bacillota > Bacilli > Bacillales > Amphibacillaceae > Gracilibacillus > Gracilibacillus massiliensis. The sequence goes on along the minus strand of NZ_CZRP01000013.1, from coordinate 1,272,798 downwards.
TATCATTATTAAACTTATTTGCCATCGTTAAAAAATGCCGGTTTGCTGTTATATCAACGTAAGCAACGCCATTTTTTAAGCACTGTTCCATAAATGTTGTATCCTGTTGATCGATACAAACAATCACAAGTTTGATCTCTGAAAACCAATCTTCACTAATAGCTTGTTTCATAGAAAAGACAAGCGGCTTTACTTTGTTATTCGTTTCTTGGGCGAATTTTTCAGCCTTTGCTTTACTTCTTCCAGCGGCATAAACCTTGCCAGCAAATACTTTTGCCAATCTTTGAGTAATGATGCTACCGACATTACCATATCCGCCTATCACAATGATTTTATCCCTCATTTATTTCACCGTTCCTTCTTTTAGTACGATTGCGATTAGTTGATGTATTAGTCGATGCTTTTTTAGTCATGCCAATAACCTCCCTATATGATATAATTAATAATCATTCTCAATTATAATCAAACCATTGAATAAAACTATCCCATAAATAAGGGAGGGAGTTAGATGAATGAAGCAACTGTGGTGAGAGAAAGAGTCCGACAAAAATTGTATGCTCTTTGTTCGTTTGATGCTTGCTGTATTAGAACCGTTGATCCTAATAATTTGTTAACGACAGGTGCTTTGACCGATTCCGATATTGAAGAAATACATCCGCAATTATTTGTGAATGAATACTTGGAAGGAGATATTCATTCACAAGAGGAAATGGTGGTTTCTGGCATTCCTGTTAAGGTGTTAAGTAGTTCCATCTATGTTAAGAAAAGCAAACGACTACGAATGATTTTGCAACCAGCTGGGTTTAAAGATGAAATGAGAATTGCTTTTGTAACAGGGGATACATGCCTTGGATTTGCTAGTTTATATAGAAGACATCTGGCTTTTCACCTGGATGAAGTGAAGAAGATTCAGAAAAACATTAAAAATATTGTAAACATTCTAAATGAACATCTTTTAACTGCGACACATAAAGCAGCTCCATTAGCTATTCAACCGATGTTGATTATGTCGGAAACATTTACGATAATGTATCAAAATGATGAAGCGAGAAAATGGATTCATCAGCTTTGTGAGGAAGAGTCTATTAATAACAACCAACTTCCTCGTTCAATTCGTTCCATCTCTTATCGATTACTGAAAGAACATCAGCAATACACAAAGATTATGATGAGGGATAGTATAGGATTCTTATATGCTTTAGAAGCCTCGCGATTAACAGATTATGATGGGAAAACGGTAATAGTAATTAAGAAAAGTCCGATGTCACATGAGGATTGGTTTTTATATTTAACAAAATGTTATAAATGGACAGCTAAAGAATCAGAAATTATTCGTTATCTAATCAAAGGTGACACTACCAAAGAGATTGCCAAGCAATTATCGATTTCACCATATACCGTACAAGATCACCTGAAATCAATATTTTTCAAAACAGATATCAACACTAGAAGTAAATTAATCAGTATGGTAAATGGAAATTAGGATAAGAGAATTCAAAAAAAGAAAGCGTTTTATTTGGTTGTGACAGCAGTGATTCGTTACACTAAGAACATAAGATAATCCATCTTTAGGAGGAATAGAAAAATGAGCAGACATGAAGAACTAGTCCAAACCTTTACAAATCGTCACCCCTTACCACCATTAAAACCAGAGAACATTTGGAATGAGGAATTAAGCCAAGAAATCATGTCCTTAAATGATCAAGAGGTAACAGGAACAAACAACCCTTCATCTCTAGCAGTAAGTGCTACTAGATCAGGCTTATTATTGTGGAATGATGATTTGTATGGATCGCATACTATATCACAATCGATAAAAGAACCTGTCGGTAGCTACTGGCATGGCATTATGCATCGACAAGAAGCGGATTATGGAAACGCAAAATATTGGTTTTCAAATGTTGGAGAACATGAGGTTTATTCATCGCTTTATCAAGAGGCAATAAAAATTTTACCAGAAATAAAAGAATGGGGCAGTTGGAATCCAAATCTGTTTATTGATTTGGTGGAAGAAGAAGTATCGAAGAACAACGAACAGAGTGAAAAGGCGGAAAAGTTAAGACAAATCCAAGCAGTAGAATTCGCATTATTATTAGAGTTTAGTCGTTCGATATGATAAAAAAGGCAGACCGCTGTTAGAAGATTTTTGAAGCGGTCTGCATCATATTATATTAATAAGTAAGCTAATAAAATTCCAATCCAACCAAACACAAAGGAATAGATCAGATTATAGTAGGTAATATAGTATGGACTCTGCTTTAAACTCATGGAAATAATCGTAACAACAAGTCCATATGTACCAATCGGAACCGTTGATACCCCGCCAATAATTAAAATCACCGCAAGACTCATTGGACTTAATACATCCATTAACAACGAACTTATCCCACTAAGTATCCCTATTGTTGCAACAGGGTGAACCCCAAACATACTTAAACATACAAATAATAATTGAATCATGATTAAAATAACGATCGGATAATCCGCAAACAGAATGATTGGCTCTTGAGCGATCATTAATGCAGGAGATTCATTTAAGGTATTAGTAAATAGGGCAAGCGTAACAAATAAAACGATAAAATTGTGCATATTATTCATGCTATTTTTCCAACGTGTTGTACCAATCACCCAAAAGCTTTTCCAGCGTTTCATGACTAACGCCCAGACACATGCAAAAGGAAATACTAACAATGTGACGATCAGGATAAAATCGATATCAAGCAGATTGCCTAGCAAGATTACAAAAGCAAGAAAAGAGCTTAAAGCAATCGACAATTGTATGATCTTTGACCGTTTTTGATCGTTTTGCTTACGTTTAGGTGTAGCTTCTAGTGATGGATAATCATATTTGCGAAAGAACCAGCGTCCCCACAAACTATCGAGTGCATACATCAGAATAGTAATGAAGATCATCCAAGGTAGTAAAGCTGCGTAATTAACCCCGGTTATAAAGATCGCCATTGCTAATAATACTTCCAAAGGACTCCAAGGTAAGGCCAGTGAATAACCTCTTAAGGTTGTCATCATAATAAATTTATTGGCTATATTTTTCTTGAAAGGTTTAAGGTTATCAACCAGAACATCCTGGGCAATAGTGGCGGAAGATACATTTAAAAAGGCTGTTAAAGACATCATAGCAGTAGTACTTCTTTGATAGAGCTGTCCCAAATGTTGGACATTTCCTTGCAGTAGATGCTGCATCAGCTTATCAAATCGTCCCGCAGCAACCACACTATTCATCCAAGGCAAGACGGAAAGTAGAGCTAATAAGGACAAGTTTCTACCTAACAATGGAATAACCTCTACCCAGGTTAGACCTGTAGAGAAAAACAAGATAATGCCAATGGTGATAAAACCTGTCCCTAAAATTTGAAATAATTTTGATGCACGAAGAAAGCTGGTCATAAGCATGATCAGTGCTAAAAATCCTAAAGTGTATGAAAGTAGTGGATTCGGAAAAAATACAGAAATAATATGTAACAGAAAAACAATAGAGAAAAACCAAATCGTGTGCTTCATATGTTGTCCTTCTTTCATCAGGTCATGTACCTATGATAACATATCCCGTTTTAGTAGATGATGATCAAGTTTGGTTATTTATGATCGATTGTGATTGACAATGATCGAAAACGATTGTATACTGTGTGTAAGCGATTTAAAGTTGGGCGTAGGGAGATGAAAATGATGTTAACAGCAGAACGTCATGAGAAAATTTTATCCTTATTGAAAAAGAAGGAGATTATGACGGTAAAGAAAATCTGTGAAGATACACAGGCATCTGAATCCACCATTCGAAGAGATTTAACAGAACTAGAAAAGAAGCAATTGATTAAACGAGTGCATGGCGGTGCTTCTTTGCTAAAAAAGAAACGGGATGAACCTTCGTTATTAGAAAAAACAAGCAAAAATCAGCAAGCTAAAAACGCCATTGCTAAAAGAGCAGCAAATTTAGTAGAAAATGGTGACACTATATATCTTGATGCAGGTTCATCAACGATAGAATTAATCCCTTTTCTGAAGGATAAAGCAGTAGTGGTCGTCACGAATGGTATTCCCCATGTCCAGCTGTTAATTGAATACGGTATTGAAACATATGTCATTGCAGGTAAAGCCAAGAAAGGTACGGCAGCTTTAGTAGGTACTAAGGCGGTTGATGCGATTAAAGAATATCGTTTTGACAAATGTTTTTTAGGGATAAATGGTATCCATCCAGAACACGGCTTAACAACTCCAGACCCAGAAGAAGGTAGTGTCAAGCAAATGGCGCTTCTGCAATCACAATCAAAATTTGTGTTAGCAGATCCTTCGAAGTTTGGCGAAATAGCTTTTGCTAATGTTGGCGATGTTTCTGATGTGCATATTATTACATCCGAAGGGATAGAAGATGAACTAATCCAACAGATTAAAAACTTATCAACAGTAGAGGAGGTTCAAGTATGATTTATACTGTGACACTAAACCCGGCAATCGATTACGTTGTACAAGTGGAAAAGTTCCGTGCGGGTCAAGTAAACCGAAGCAAAGCAGATTATAAAGAAGCAGGGGGAAAGGGAATTAATGTTTCTCGAGTCCTGGATCGTTTTGGCGTATCATCGACTGCTTTAGGATTTGTCGGAGGTTTCACCGGTAAGTTTATTACAGACTATCTCACCAGTATGGAGATTCGTCATCGGTTTGTCGAATTAACGGAAGATACCAGGATTAATGTAAAAATGAAATCAGAAGCTGAAGAAACGGAGATGAATGGTGTGTCTCCTACGATTGAAGACAACCATTATCAAGAATTGTTAAACCAATTAAAAGGATTATCGAGCGAGGATATCGTTGTTTTAGCTGGCAGTTTACCGCAATCACTTTCCAAAAGTGCTTATCGGGATATGGTAGCAATGCTAAATGAGAAAGGTGTTCCAACTATTTTAGACACAAGTGGTGCTCCACTTACAGAAGCTATTCAAGCAAGTCCCGCTTTTATTAAGCCGAACCATCATGAACTAGCCGATTTATTTGATGAAGAAATTAATAATGATGAGGACATTATTGCCTTAGCAAAACGTCTTCATAACGAGCAAGAAATCGAGCATGTATTAGTATCGATGGCGAAAGACGGTGCGATCTATGTTGGAAGTGCAGGTGTTTTCAAATTGAGTGCACCTAAAGGACATGCTGTTCATTCGGTTGGGGCAGGCGATTCTGCCGTAGCTGGATTTATATATAAATGGCAAGAAACAAATAATGCACGTGAAGCAGCACAATTCGCAGTAGCAGCAGGCAGTGCAACAGCTTTTTCGAAAACATTATGCACGAAAGCAGAAGTAGAGGCGTTACTGCCACAAGTAGTAGTAAAAGAAATAGAATAGTTTCCATAACAAACGCGTGCATGATGAACAGAGGGCACCTTTTAGAGAATAAAAATACATGAGAGGATGAGGAACATGAAAATAACAGAGCTTTTGCGAAAAGACATTATGTTATTGGACGTAAATGCCCAGTCAAAAGAAGCGATTATTGAAGAAATGGCAGGCCAATTGGCTAAAGGGAATTATTTAAATGATCAACAACAATTTGTTCAAGCGATCTGGGATAGAGAAAATCAAAGCAGTACAGGAGTCGGAGATAATGTAGCCATTCCCCATGCAAAAACGAATGCAGTAGCTACTCCGGCGATTGTATTTGCAAGATCTAAATCAGGTTTAGATTATGATTCATTAGACGGTAAACCGGCACATCTCTTTTTCATGATTGCAGCGAGTGAAGGTGCGAACAATGACCATTTACAAACCTTATCTCGATTATCAACATTGCTTATTGATGAAGATTTCCGTAACCAATTAATGGAAGCGGATTCTGAGGAACAAATATTACGTATTATTGATGAAAAAGAGGAAGAAAAGTTAGGAAAAGAAGAAACAGAAGCAAGCAACCAATCATCTGGACCAGAAATTCTTGCGGTAACTGGTTGTCCTACTGGTATTGCACATACCTATATGGCAGCAGATGCCTTAAAAGATAAAGCAAAAGAGTTGGGTGTCTCGATAAAGGTAGAAACAAATGGCTCAGATGGTGTCAAGAACAGACTAACAGATGCTGATATTGCCAATGCGAAGGCGATTATCATTGCAGCTGACACTAAAGTAGAGATGGACCGTTTTGATGGAAAACAAGTATTAAGAAGAGGTGTCACAGACGGAATTCGCAAGCCAGAAGAACTTATTAATACGGCACTAAGTGGAGATGCACCGATTTATGAAGGTGATGGGAGTGGCAGTTCTGGTTCAAGCGGTGAAAGAACTGGTTTTTATAAACACTTAATGAATGGTGTTTCGAACATGCTTCCATTTGTTGTCGGTGGTGGTGTTTTAATTGCAATATCATTCTTCTTTGGTATTAATTCAGCAGATCCTGAGAGCTCACAGTATAATGCCTTTGCAGCTGCTATAAATGAGATCGGTGGGCAATATGGTTTTGGTTTAATGGTTGCTGTTTTAGCAGGTTTCATCGGTATGAGTATAGCTGATCGACCAGGTTTTGCCCCAGCAATGATCGGTGGTTTTATGGCATCGACAGGCGGAGCAGGTTTCCTTGGTGGTTTAATTGCAGGTTTCTTAGGTGGTTATGTAGCTGTAGGTGTGAAGAAGCTTTTAGCAGGTATGCCGAAGTCTTTTGATGGTATTAAAACAATTTTATTTTATCCAGTTATTAATATATTTGTTACCGGCCTTATCATGTTTATCATTATTGAACCAATTGCCAATATCATGACAGGATTAGAATCATGGTTAGGTGGATTGACAGGTGCTAACGCGCTATTGTTAGGTCTGATTTTAGGTGGAATGATGGCAGTTGATATGGGAGGTCCTATCAATAAGACAGCATTTACCTTTGGTATTGCAATGATCGAAGCAGGTAATTTAGGACCACATGCAGCTGTTATGGCAGGTGGAATGGTGCCACCATTAGCATTGGCACTTGCAACTACTTTCTTCCGTAACAAATTTACGAAAGAAGAACAAGATGCAGGTAAAACCAATTATGCCTTAGGTTCCTTCTTTATTACAGAAGGTGCGATACCGTTTGCCGCAGCAGATCCGGGCAGGGTTATTCCTTCCATTATTGTCGGTTCATCGGTAGCAGGTGGTTTAGCATTATTATTTGGTGTCGGTTTACCAGCACCACATGGCGGAATTTTCGTTATTCCTACTGTAGAAGGAAGCTGGTTGATGTATATTATCGCCATCTTAATTGGTGCGATCATATCAGCGCTAATGATTGGATTTTGGAAGAAACCAATTGATAAAAAATAATAGATCAAAGCTATTTCCTTTTGGAGGAATAGCTTTTTTCTTTTTATGTAAAGTGGATGGACATAGATAAAGTATGTTTGTTATGATAACGTAAAAATAGGAATCCACTTTGAAAAGGAGCTCGTTGACGATGCCAAAAGCTAAAAATTATGAACAAGGGTACAAAAAATATACATCTAAGGCAAAAGAGTACTTTCAAAATAAAAAGAAATCAGAAAACCTTTTAAATGAAGCAGTGAATAAAGCCAATCAGAAAAAGGGGCGACTTGAAGAAGTATGGGAAAAGCTCCAATTACTTTTAGAAATGTTCCGATCATGGATCAAAGGAGAGTATAAAGAAATACCCAAAGGCTCTATTATTATGATTATTGCAACTATTTTATATTTTGTTTCTCCGATCGACTTAATACCGGACTTTATCGTTGGCTTAGGTTTCTTTGATGATGCAGCAGTTATAGGATTTGCCATCAAACAAATTTCAGAGGATATAGACAGGTACATTAATTGGAAAAATAGTAAGAAATTTATTGAGCAGGATACTGAGGAATAATTTTTAAAAAATCTGCAAGAAGAGCAGTGAGAAATGCAAGAAGGAGAGGAAATTTGCAAGAAGAGCGGTGTGAAATGCAAGAAGGAGAAGAAATCTGCAAGAAGAACAAAGTAAGATGCAAATAAGAAAAATCCGAACCCTCAGAAAGCTCGGATTTTTCTACTATTATCCACTTACAAGTAATTTCTTATCTTTAAATACTCTAGCACTTCTGCGACTGCTTCTTCCACAGACTTACTTTCCGTATCAATTACTAACTCAGGAGCGATCGGTTTCTCATAAGGCGCATCAATACCTGTGAAACCTTTAATCTCACCGGATCGTGCTTTTTGATAAAGACCTTTTGGATCGCGCGCTTCACAGCTTTCCAAACTACACTTTACATATACTTCGATGAACTCGCCATCTGGTATTATTTGTCTAACATTATCCCGGTCTTCCCTATAAGGAGAAATAAAGGCTGTTAATGTGAAAAGGCCCGCATCATTTAATAGTTTGGAGACCTCACCAATTCGTCTAATGTTCTCTTTCCGATCGTTAGGAGTGAAGCCCAGGTTAGCGTTTAATCCATGGCGAATATTATCTCCATCTAGGCGATAAGAACGAACCCCTCTTTCATGCAATGCTTTTTCCAAAGCGACTGTGAGTGTGGATTTTCCAGAGCCAGATAAACCTGTAAACCACAATACCGGACTCTGATGGTTGTTTTGTTTGATGCGATCCTGCTTGGTGATTACAGAGTCATGCCAAACGATATTTTTTGTTTCTGTCATTGCTTTGAACCCCTTTGTAATCCTTTGATTAATACTTCTGCCACCTCTGGTCTAGAGAATTGTCGCGGTAAAGACTCGCCATTACGTAACATTTCTCTCACTTTGGTTCCACTTAAATGAACGTGCTCAGACTTATCATGTGGGCAGGTTTTTTGAGAGGCCATATTCTCACATTTGTTGCAATAAAAGGCATGCTCAAACTTGAAAATCTGAATACCTAATTCATCTTGATATTTTGAGATTAATTCCTGTGCTTCATAAGTACCATAATAATTACCGACTCCTGCATGATCTCGACCTACAATAAAATGGGTACATCCATAATTTTGGCGAACAATTGCATGTAAAATTGCTTCGCGAGGTCCAGCATAGCGCATCGCAGCAGGGTAAATGACTAATCTAGTACGATCTTTCGGGTAATAATGCTTTAAAATCGTTTGATAGCTCTCCATCCGAATATCTGCTGGAATGTCATCTGACTTGGTCTCACCAACTAAAGGATTTAATAATAAGCCATCAACCGTTTCTAACGCACATTTTTGAATATATTCATGTGCGCGGTGGACAGGGTTCCTTGTTTGAAATCCGACAACTGTTTTCCAGCCTAGATCTTGAAATAATTGTCTCGTTTCAGTAGGGTCGAGATGAAAATCTTTAAATTGATCATGCTTAGGACGATTCACTAAAGCAATCGGTCCTGCTAAATAGACATTACCTTTCTCATAAAGCTTTTTAACTCCTGGGTGTGCTTGATCTGTAGTACCATATACGGAAGCTGCTTCTTTTTGTTTATCATACCTATATTTTTCCTGTAGATCTAAGGTACCATAAAGAATACCATCCTCGCCGTACAGTGCAATCGTTTCTCCAATATTTAATGAGTCTGCTTCTTTCTCTGTTACTGCTAGAGTAATAGGAATACTCCAGACGTTGCCATCTTTTAAGTGGAGGTTATTTACTACTTCTAAATAGTCTTCTTCTCCCAGGAAGCCTGTCAGTGGACTAAAGCCACCAATTCCGATCAATTCCAAATCAGAGATACTCCAGGCATTGATGGTGAGGGAGTTAAAGTTTTTCGCTTCCGATAAAAGTTTTTCTCTTTCTACCCCTGTTACTTCACGATTGACGAGACTACCACCATGTGCGGAAATCGTCTCATTTAATTTTTCCTTAATTGCTACCATTATAAAGCTCCTTTCTGCTCGCGATGAAATTGTCTACCATCATATACTTCCTCTACATATCCTTTGCGGACCACAAAATCTCCAAAGTATTCTTTCTCTAAGCGGTTTGTTGCAAAGTCGTGAAATAAATCTTTTAATAGTGAGAGAATTTCAGCTTCTCCGATATTTTCACGATATAATTGATTTAATCTGTCACCAATAAAACTACCACCTAAATAAAAGTTGTATTTTCCTGGCGCTTTACCAATAAAAGCAATTTCGGCAAGAGCAGGTCGTGAACAGCCATTGGGACAACCGGACATTCGAATCACGATTTCCTTTTCCTGGATTCCTTCTGCTGCTAAGAGCCCTTCAATTTTGTCGATTAAAGAAGGTAAATAACGTTCTGACTCTGCCATGGCCAACCCACACGTGGGTAGTGCAACACAAGCGATTGAGTTTCGGCGTAATCCAGAATAATGCTTACCATCAGTGATGCCGTACATTTCGATAATTTCCTGGATTTTTTTCTTTTTTGGTGCTGTCACATTCGCAAGCACTAAATTTTGGTTTGGTGTTAATCGGAAATCACCAGTATGAATTTGAGCAATTTCACGTAATGCTGTCATTAATTGATAGTCATCTGTATCTTTTACTCGGCCATTTTCAACAAAAAGGGTGAGGTGCCACCTGTTTTTGCCCTTTATCCAGCCATATCTGTCACCATTATGATCAAAATGATAGTTCTTCGCTTCCTCAAGTTCCCAGCTTAATCGTTCTGCCAATTCTTGTTTAAACCAATCCAGACCATAGCGATCAATCGTATATTTGAAGCGCGCATTTTTACGATTCTCACGGTTTCCATAATCACGTTGAATGGTCACTACTTTTTCGGCAACTTCAATGACGTCTTTTTTATCACAATACCCGGCGATTTTCCCTACTTGAGGATAGGTCTCCGTATTTCCATGGGTAGAGCCCATACCGCCACCGACCACGACATTGAAGCCTTTTACTTCATTGTCATCGATAATCGCGATTAATCCTAGATCTTGCGAAAAGACATCGACATCATTCGAAGGGGGAGCAGCGATTCCAATTTTGAACTTTCTAGGTAAATACGTTTTTCCGTAGATTGGCTCGGCTTCTTGTTTGGAATCTATTATTTTTTCCTGATCCAACCATATTTCATGATAGGCGCCTGTTTTTGGTGAGAGATGATCGCTGATTTTTTGTGCCCAATCCTGAATTTCCTGGTGAATCTCCGATTGATACGGATTTGGATTACACATGACATTTCGATTGACATCACCACAGGCGGCGATTGTGGTCATTAATTCATCGTTAATTGTTTTTATCGTATCTTTTAAATTCCACTTCAAAATACCGTGTAATTGAAAAGCTTGACGTGTCGTTAATTTAATTGTTCCGTCTCCATATTTTTGCGCTAACTCATCTACCGCTAACCATTGTTTAGCTGTTGAGACACCACCTGGAATGGCGACCCGCAGCATAAATTGGTAGGCTGGTTCTAACTTTTGTTTGCGTCTTTCATCCCGAATGTCGCGATCATCTTGTTGATAACTGCCGTGAAATTTCAACAGTTTTGTATCATCGTCTGAGATCGATGCGGTAATTGGATCTTGTAACCCTTCTTTAATGGTCCCCCGCAAAAACTGACTATCTTCTTTTAATATTTCAATTGGATCTAATTTTTTTGATTGATCTGCCATGAGTTTCCTATTCCCCCTTTAATACACGTCTCGTTGATATCTTTTCTCTGCTTTTAATTTATTTACAAAATCTTTTGTTGCTTGTTCGTCTAACTTACCTTCCTGTGAAATGATCATGTGTAATGTTTCATGCACATCTTTGGCCATTCTTTTTTCATCCCCACATACGTAAATATGTGCGCCTGCCTCGATCCACTCATATAATTCTTGCGCTTTCTCCAACATACGATGTTGAACATATACTTTTTCGTTACTATCACGTGAAAAGGCGACATCCATTTTGTTGAGGTATCCTTTTTTAAGCCAATTTTGCCAGTCGACCTGGTATAGGAAGTCGGAACGAAAATGTTGATCACCAAAAAAGAGCCATGTTTTTCCTTTCAACTCTAATTCTTCTCTTTCCTCGATGTAGCCTCTAAAAGGTGCAACTCCTGTACCTGGTCCAATCATAATGACAGGTGTTTCTTCATCAAAAGGAAATTTAAAGTTAGGATTTTTATGGACATAAACATTTAGTAAATCACCAGGCTTAATCCTATCAGCAATCTCTCCTGTACAAACACCACATCGATCGCGTCCGTGGGTGTGATACCTAACTGTGGCTACGGTTAAATGTACTTCATCAGGGTTTGCCTGATGACTGCTTGAAATCGAGTACTGCCTTGCGGGTATTTTTCGTAAGATTTGCATAATAGACGAAGGCTCGAGATTTTCTGGTGGATAGTCAGTAAGTAAATCTAACCAATCTCGACCCTCTAAGTATCTTTTGAGTTCGTCTGTATTTTTTATTAACTGGGATAAATGATCGTTGTTAAAAAAGTTTGCTGCTTTTTCTAATAAGCCTTTCGTCAGTCTAGTAATCTCAAAAATAGAAGTGAGCGCCTCTTGAATCGAACGAATTTCGCCTTGTTTATTAATTGGTATCGTTTGTTCAGGATTCCAGCCAAGTTTCTCAATAATTTCCTTCACTAGATTCGGATCGTTTTTGGGATAAATGGCTAAACAATCACCAGGTTCATATTGCAGATTTGAACTATCCAAGGAAATTTCAATGTGTCTCGTTTCTTTAGTCGAACCTTTGCCACTCAGTTTGATGTTATCAAGTACTTCTGCTGAAAAAGGGTTACTTTTAGAATAGATAGGCTGTTCAACAGGGCTGGTAGTTACAATTTCTTGATTCGTATCAGCACTGGACTCTTTTTGTAGAAATTGACATACACCATCGATCCATTCTTCTGCTAATTCCTCATAATCGACATCACAATCGATCCGTGGGTGAATTCTTGTTGCCCCGAGTTCTTCTAAACGTTTATCAAAGTCTTTCCCTGTTTGACAGAAATGCTCATACGATTCATCACCAAGAGAGAGGACAGAATATTGAACTTTCTCTAACTTAGGTGCTTTTCTACTGTGTAAAAACTCATGAAATAAAATGGCGTTATCTGGCGGATCCCCTTCGCCATGTGTTGCCGTTATAATAAGCAAATCTTCTGCTTCCTTCAGCTTCTTTGGTTTATAATCATCCATGCTAGAAATCGTGACAGTTCGGTCGATTGTTTTTAATTGTTGTGAGACTTTTTCAGCTAGTGATTGACTATTTCCGGTTTCTGATCCATATAGAATGGTCACTGTTCGTGTTTTTACTTTTACAGAAGTTTTTTCGAGCGGCGTATCCTGTTTTGTAGCCGCTTGTGAAGCTGCTAGATATCCTGCTAGCCAATTCTTTTGTGCATCTGTTAATGTTGGTAAGACTTGATTTAATATCTCCGTTTGCTTTTCATCAAACGGACTATTTACCACTTGTAGAGTCATTCTATTCACCTCTTTTTTTGAAAGTTTTTATTTGCATTAATCCGATAGAAATACTTAGATAAAGCAATAAAAAAAACGTTTAATTTGTAGATGAAGCTGAACTAGCGTGTAGGCCACACTCGGTTTTCTGAAAATCGGCCCATCTGCCAGCCCGTTCATCGTCATTATTTAACACTTTTGTAGTGCATGGAATACAACCAATACTTGGATAATTTTGATCGTGTAGTTTGTTATAAGGTAAGTCATTTAATTCAATGTAGTCCCAAACATCTTCCCATGTCCAATGAATGAGCGGACATATTTTGATGGATTGAAAGCGATCATCTTTGTTAATGAAGTTTGTGTTAGCTCTTGTAGGCGATTGTGCTCTTCTTAGACCTGATATCCAAGCAGTTGCCCCGGATAATGCTTCTTCAAGCGGTTTAACCTTTCGAATATAACAACATTGGTCAGGATTTCTTTTCCATAAGGCAGCACCATATTGTTCTCGTTGTTCATCTACTGTTATTGAGGGCTTTTTTAAATCAATATTTAGTAATGGATATCGTTGCTGCACTTCTTCAATTAAGTCATATGTTTCTTGAAAATGCAGGCCGGTATCTAGAAAAACTAATGCTGCATCTTTTTTAACCTTAGCAATAAGGTCAATAAGCACCATACTTTCTGCACCAAAACTGCAAGCGTAGACTAGTGAATCACCATAGTTATGATAAGCCCATTCAATAATGTTTAAAGCTCCTTTTGTGGGATCATCTACTGTTGGGGTTTCCTCATTTAATGGGCTTTCCATATAATTTTTGTACGTAATCATGTGTTTCCCCCTTTATTGTTTCACTTCATAACACAATAAAAATCCTCCTTATCGTTTTTGATAAGAAGGTAGGCATTTTTGACGTTCCTCCTTATCTTTCGGGTTTCAACATTAGTTGTCCCGCAGGATTTGGCACAGTGTTCTACTAACGAACCTGTTGCCGAGATTTCTTAGGGCCTGCCCCTCCATCTCTCTGGATAAGAATTACATTTATTAACATTTAATATAATAATAACCTTTTATTCTATAGATGTCAATGATTTCTATTGTAAATATTGTAAAAAATATTTGTGGATATCAGACTATCTATAATATGTTTTCTGAGCTCTTACTTAAAGAAATAACAGCATCCCTAACCGTATGATAGACGTGTTTTTTGGAAAGATCCATGTTAAGTAATGCAGATGACATGGCTATTTGACTTCGGATACCTGTAAAAATTATTGTGGTCCCTACTAATTCCATGGTGCTTACAGCTTTGAATAATTGTTGTAATCCCGAATCTTCGACACTTCCAATTCCCGTAAGATCCAATATGAGATATTCAATTTTTTTGTCTACTACATTATGAACGGTTTTATTCATTAAGATAGTAGCCTTTTCGGCGTCAATTTCACCAATTAAAGGACACACACCAATATGATGGTCAATTTTAATAATTGGCACTGAAAGCTCCATTAATTCTTCCGATAAATGTGTATCCACTTTTGTTTGATGAAAATGAAGATATCCACATATATAGCCTGAATTAAAATGTAAGATCATTTCGTCTATTTTTTTTAATAGTATATAGTATTCGTCGTGACTTATAATGTGATGGTCCATTTTTTCTTTTAAAATACTAGTAATTGACTGACTAACTAGAGGAAAAAGGTCCACTGTTCTTATAAAAATTTCTTGATCTAATGTCATGTTTCCGTTTTTAAAACCAGTGTTTTTAAACTCTGTTAATGCTTTTTTATTAGTGATGTTTTCCAAACTTTTACTAAGTAAATACATCAAATTTTCTATAAATATATAAATTTGTGGATACTTGTGTTGATTAGAGATTGACTTGGCAATGGTGCTGCTGTGGGTAGAGATTATTTGAGCTGCATGTTTAATATGTTTTTTTTCTAGCATTATTCTAATGTCCTCCTCAGTTTATATAAAAAAATGATACTAATTTCAGTTTATTGGATTAAGATAAGATTAAAAGAGGTATATTTATTTATACTAAGGGGAGATATATATGGACAAAGATTTGGAAAATACAAAAGTTGTGTTAGATGTAGTATGTGGAAAATGGAAAGCAGTTATTTTACTGAAGTTATTTGAAGGGACACTTCGGTTCGGAGAGATCAAAAGAAGCATTCCATTAATTAATCATCAAACATTAATAAAGCAATTAAGAGAGTTAGAAGAGGATGATCTGATCTCAAAAAAATCCTACCCAGTTGTCCCACCATGGGTGGAATATTCGTTAACCGAATATGGAAGAAGCCTTAAGCCATTATTAAATGAGATGGTGGAATGGGGAGAGAAACACAACAACAAAGACAAAGACAAAACGCCTTCATAATAAACATCATTTCTCTACAATAGTTGAATATAAGTATTTTCTCAACTTCAAACACGAACAGCGCAATATGAGGAAGGTACGACATAAATGAAGTGGTAATTTTGACATGATATAGGTGTGTGGTATCCGCTTCGGCTTGGCCACTCCCCTTTCCATGGGGTTTTTTCTTCAGCTAACTTTTCCATGCAGAAACCGCATGAAAAAGTGGATCTTCAGTAAAAACGAGTCCCATAGGAGTTGGAGTGGCCGCCTCCGCTCAATGAGATTCTACAAATCTTGCAAATGCTAGTATTTTGGTTTATTTCTACAAATGATTATCACAAAAGATAGTGATTAAAGCAAAAATGTATCCTCTTGCTTGAACTGTAGAGTATAAAAAAGCGGACAAGCCGGAGCGATTGCATAGCACATATGAAATCTCATAATTACCCCAAGGTTATGTCGTACTTTCTTTCTAATTATAATATTTTTTGTCTCAGCCTCTTTTTTGTTTGATTATGCCAGAATATCCTCTACTTTTGCTAATGTTTCTTGTGAAAGGGATATTCCTGAGGCTTTTGCATTTTCTTCGATTTGTTCGGGTCTGCTTGCACCAATTAATGCACTGGAAACATTATCTTGACGTAAGATCCATGCGATTGCTAATTGTGCTATTGATAAATTTTCGTTGGCAGCAATTCCTTTTAAAGCCTCCACTCTCTCTAAGTTCGCTTCTGTTAAAATCCGAGATAGGTCTAGGTCTTTTTGAGCAGCACGACTATCACTAGGAATCGCTTCTCCTTTTTTGTATTTACCAGTGAGTACACCCTGAGCCAAAGGGGAGAATACAACTTGCCCAACTCCATTTTTATCGCTAACCGGGATTACTTCTTTTTCAATATAACGATGGAACATACTATAGTTCGGTTGATTGACCACGATTCGGTCCAATAGCTTCTTATCAGCAATACGAACAGCTTCTGTCATTTGTTCGGCAGTCCATTCGCTAACCCCAATATATAGAATCTTACCTTGTCTAACTAAATCATCCAACGCTCTTAATGTTTCCTCAATAGGCGTGTCTGCATGATAACGGTGACAATAATAGACATCGACGTAATCTAAGCCTAACCTGTCTAAACTAGCATTACATTGCTCGATAATATGCTTTCTAGATAACCCTTGGTCGTTTGGACCATCTCCCATTTTACCGAAAACTTTCGTCGCTAACACATAAGAATTCCTTGGGTATTTACGCAAAGCTTTACCAACAATTTTTTCTGCTTCACCACGCATGTAGACATTTGCCGTATCAAAAAAGTTGATCCCTAAATCATAAGCTTTATCGATCGAAGCCTCTGCCTTTTGTTCTTCCACATAACCTCCGTAAGTTAGCCAGCTTCCTAGACTAATTTCACTAACTTTTAGACCAGTATTTCCTAAATGACGATATTGCATAAATCTGTTCCCTCCAATTGTTAAGCGTTTACATAATTATAAATGAATTAAAAATGAGAAGCGAATAATCTGTTCTGCATTGCTGTAGAAAAATATGCTATATTGTTAATAGATTACTCAGGTAAAAAGTGGGGGTGTTTATTTGCGTTTTTCTTTTTGGATTTGGTTGGTATTATGGATAGTAACTTGGGCTTTCGCTATATTAGTTGAGGTAAGTGCGAGTCCAGAACGAATTACATATTTAATCGGGATGTCCGCTTTGTTTTTCATTTGCTTTTTCTTTACCTCTATAGCTAACAAAAGTCGATCGGTACTATGGGTTTTTATTATCATTATTATCACTATTAGCTTTTTAATGCCCTTAAATAATGAAGTTAATCCTTTTACTTGGATCATGTTAGGCTTGATTCTTGCCGTTACTATCAATCACTCAGCAGGTCTAAAACTATATGGTTTGGTTTCACTTAGTATCTTGTCAGCAATTATGTTACATATTGAATTCTTGTCCCCTTTGATAGGTTGTTTCTTCTTTATTTTGTCTGTTTCTGTTCTGACTGGTACGTATTTCTACCAACATCATATCGTCAGCAACAGGGGGATGAAAGAACGTTATCAAGCATTATTACAAACCTATCGAAAGCTTAAAAGAGATACGGTGACAAATGATCAGCATACTAGACAGCAAGAGCGCATCATGATAGGTCGAGAGATCCATGATAGAGTCGGTCATACGTTGACAAACTTGTTAATGCAAATTGAGATATTAAGATTACAAGATAATAGAGCAGACTTGGATCTATTAAAGAATTTAGCTCAAGAAAGCTTGTCTGAAACAAGAAAAGCTGTAAAGGCACTTAAAGAAGATAATGTAACAGGGATTGCAGCGGTGATTCACCTGATTCGTAAACTAGAGGCTGAACAGTATGTGTCTATTTCGTTCTCAACAAGGCAAAATGCGTTATCCGTTTCCTTAAGCCCGAAACAGGCAACGGTTGTTTACCGGGCTATTCAAGAATCGTTGACCAATGTGATGCGTCACAGTAAGGGAAAGGAAGCAACCATTATATTAGAAGCGCCAGGTACGACCCATTTTCGTTTTGAGGTTATTAATCCAACAGAAGGCAACATAGAGTATAAAGATGGTTTTGGATTGATATCAATGAAAGAAAGGTTGGCACAAATAGATGGGGAATTAGATGTGCAAACATACAACAATCAATTTATCGTACGTGGGTTGTTTCCAATAGAGGGGGATAGAAATGACTGATATATTACTTGCGGAAGATCAGGCTATTGTCAGACAAGGAATTAAGATGATGTTAGAGACAGATCCTCAGTTAAAAGTAACAGGTGAGGCCAAAAATGGACGTGAAGCACTTGCTTTGCGTGAAAGAAATCATTATGATCTAGCAATATTAGATATTCGTATGCCTGAAATGGACGGTCTTGATGCAGCTAAGGAGTTATTGCGTCGTTTTCCGCAAATGAAAGTGCTTATGTTAACCACATTTAATGATGAGGAATACGCCATACGCGCACTAAAGATGGGGGTTCGCGGTTATCTATTAAAAGATGCAGAAGCAAGCCAATTGATTCATGCGATAAAGGATTGTTTAGCCGGTGGCCTGCAGTTACCAGGAGAAGTAGCAAAAAAGGTGGTGCCACATTTATTAGAAGGAAAACAAACGATCACTAAGAAGACGAACACGACAATAACCAAGCGAGAATCGGATATTTTGTGTTTGTTAGGTGAAGGGAAAAGCAATAAAGAAATAGCTGAAGTCTTGGCACTATCGGTCGGCACCGTTAAGAATCACATTACACACCTTTTAGATAAATTAGAATTAAGGGACCGGACACAGCTTGCCATTTACGCTATCCATAATGGCTATATCTGAAAAAGTGACGGAGGTCATGTTTTTAAGTAAAAGAAGTGACTAAGGGCAGTGTGCAGACTGCTCTTTTTTTATTACACTAAAGATAACATAAGTGAAACTAAAGGATGGTGACTAAATTGTTGGAAACGGAAGCTTTACGAAAGGCATTTAAAAAGCAAGTCGCAGTCGATGATGTTAATTTATATTTGAAAGAAGGTGAATCTGTAGGGTTGCTCGGACCAAATGGAGCAGGGAAATCAACATTGATCTCGATGATTTCTACCTTAGTGAAACCAACTTCAGGTATTGTTACATGGAATGGTCAGGACATCATTCAACAACCGAACCATATTAGACCGATATTAGGCGTGGTTCCCCAAGAAATAGCTTTATACAAAGAATTATCAGCATATGAAAATGTAAAGTTCTTCGGGAAAATATATCGACTTCGTGGTAAGGAATTAGAAGTAAAAATCCAGGAAGTTTTAGAATTAGTTGGATTAAAAGATAGACAAAAAGAAGTAGTTAATAATTATTCTGGTGGGATGCAGCGAAGAATTAATTTAGCAGTAGCTTTATTACACGAGCCAGAAATTCTGATTATGGATGAACCAACTGTAGGGATTGACCCCCAATCTAGAAATTACATTTTGGAAATGGTTAAAAAACTAAATGAAGAAAAGGGGATCACGGTCCTCTACACCTCACACTATATGGAAGAAGTCGAAAGATTGTGTGACCGGATCTATATAATGGATCATGGCAAAGTGATTGCAACAGGTACCAAAGATGAGTTGACAAGTATATTATCAAGTGAAGAAACGATCCAATTAGAACTCGATCAATCCTCACAAAATTTCAAGAAATTACTTTCAGAGCAAGAAAATGTTCTTAAAGTTACAGAATGGGAAAAAGGGTTAACATTAATTGTTTCTAAGAATAATCGAAAGCTTGCGCATATTTTTC
This sequence comes from Gracilibacillus massiliensis, assembly GCF_001458115.1. Lineage (GTDB taxonomy): Bacteria > Bacillota > Bacilli > Bacillales > Amphibacillaceae > Gracilibacillus > Gracilibacillus massiliensis. Next base: position 1,252,814 of record NZ_CZRP01000013.1, on the reverse strand, counting down.
AATTAGCAGAACAAGAAAAGGTCGCCATTATTAGTGTAGACGTAAAAGTTCCATCCTTAGAAGATGTGTTTTTGCATCTAACAGGCCGGAGATTAAGAGATTAGGAGGTGGGACCGTTGTTTGATTTCTTGATGAAGGATTTAAAAATACTATGGCGTGACCGTAGCGAATTACTGATTATTTTTCTTATGCCATTTGTACTTATGACCATTCTCGGGTTCGCTCTAAGTGGAGTAATGAGTGGGAGTCCAGGTGAAATTAAAATCGATGTAGCCGTTGTAGAAGAGGATCAGCCAGAAGAGGGTCTTCAACAATTCAATGAAGTTGTATCGAATCAATCGATTCCAGCTCAAGCACAAGAAGGTTTAATGCAAGCGGCACAACAATTAAATCCTAATGCTCTTATAAAAAAACTCATTAGTGAGGAATTAGCCGATATTGTCACATTAACGGAATTAACGGAGGAAGAAGCGAATCAGCAATTAAGTGAACAGGAAGTAGATACTGTGCTGCTTATTCCTGAAGATTTCAGCTACGATACATTGCAAAATATGTTGTTAGGTGAGGAAGTAACAAGTACGATAACGATTCGAAAAGGGGAACATGCTCATTTTGAAAGTGATATCTTTCAAAATATCATGGAACAGTTCACCAATACGATGACGGTAGAATCAGCTGTGGCAAAAGTTTCAGGAAGAGCGGAGTCATTAGATGTGGAGATCGAAAGTTTTGTCCAAGAAGAAACGGTGACAGATAGAGACCCAGTTAGTTCTATGGAGTATTACACAATTGGAATGGCTGTCATGTTTGCTTTTTTCATCTGCGCTACAATGGCATCTAAGGCTTATACAGAAGTGAACCAGCAAGTGGTAGATCGAATGATGTTAACAGGGATTCATCCCATTTATTTTTTATTAGGTAAAGGTGCAGCAGTTATTATCATGGCCTTTGTTCAAATAAATATATTATTTATTCTGTCTACTTTCATTTTACAATCCTTTCAACCGTTTTCTCTATCCATATGGCTTACATCATTGCTAGTTACTTTATGTTATGCAACGACAATAGGAGCGATTGGCAGCTTACTAGTAGCCTTAACGATAAGGTCCGGTTCTAACTCGATATCAGATGCGTTTGCTAGTGGGTTTGTCAGTGTCTTGGCTTTATTAGGAGGGAGTTTCATCCCGACTGATGGTTTTCCAGCTATTTTTCAAACGATTGGAAATTGGACACCAAATGGTATGGCTCTACGCTCTTATATGTTGGTAAATCAAGGTTTGCCGATCGATAGTATTGTTCCTTATCTATTCAGCCTATTATCGATTACGGTGGTTATCTTTAGTATTAGTGTACTGATCTTTCCGCAAAGGAGGTCAAAATAATGTTCCACATATTTACTTTACAATGGCAACGATTCAGAAGAAAGCCCCTAATGGTATTGGCGATGATGGCGATGACAGTTGTCTTTATCCTGTTTATTGGTGGTGCCAATAGTGAACCGAGAACAATGACGATACCAGTAAGTTTTTCCGATGAAATAGTCGATACAGAAAAGTCCGAGTGGATCAATCAGTTGAATGAATTAGATGGTTTTAAATTTGCTGATACAGACTATGAACAATCAAAAGAAAGTGTCGCATTAGGGAATGCCAGTTTTGGAGTGATTATTTCAGAACAACATTATACATTTTTAGTTGGTACAGAAACACCTAACCAGTCTATTGTCGAACAATTTATCAGTACTCTTTATTGGGAAAAGGAGCGAATTGATTTGGCGGTATCTGCCTCAGATGATGCTGAAGCACGCACGAAAATCGAGAATGGTTTAAAAAATCCACCGATCAAAGTAGAAAGTGTTATTGGTGAATCGCAAAAAGACTTCTTTATTTTCGATAATCAATTACAAGCTCTATTTGGTATGACCCTGTTCTTTGCCATTTATACCATTGTGTTCAGCTTGAGTGAAGTGGCAGAGGAAAAGCAGAGAGGAAGCTGGGATCGGCTTATTTTATCTCCTGTCCGAAAATGGCAGATTTACTTAGGTCATTTGAGTTCGGCTTTTGTAATAGGAATGGTGCAAATGACTGTGATTTTTCTAATGTTTCAAGTATTATTTGGATTTAATATAGGGGACAAATGGTTGGAAATACTGCTTATCTGTGCTTTCTATACGTTTGCGATTGTTGCCTTGGGGATGCTGATCATTGGTTTTGTTAATAAGGCTTCCCAGTTAAGTGCGATTGTTCCGATTGTTGCGGTAAGTATGGCGATGTTGGGTGGTGCTTATTGGCCAATCGAAATTGTTAGTAATAATATGGTGCTAATCGCTGCTAAAGCTGTTCCAATTACGTATGCAATGGACGCATTAAAGTCGGTTACTATCTACGGGAATGAATTAACAGCAATTACTCAACCACTAGTAGTACTCTTTTTCATGGGCGTTCTGTGCATGGGAATCGGCATCAACCTAATGGAAAGGCGCTAGCAACAAAGTAAGGCCGGTTTGATAATCAACAAACTCCAAACGATTCAAATACCATTCGTTTGGAGTTACATAAATAGAAGGAGGATAAGGTGTAATAAACTGATGTATATTTATTAGCCAAATTGGTAATTTTGATATATTTTATTTACTAAATATCCGCTCCAGCTGTCCACTTCCCTTTTACCACGGGCACAAGTGCAACATCTACTCAAGCAAAGCTTTCGTAGTGTTTTCTATGCAGTGGTTTTTTACCTTCAGCTAACTTTTTCAAGCAAATATCGCTCGAAAAAGTGGATCTTCAGGTAAAAAGTTACCACAGGAGTGAAAGTGGACGGCCTGCGCTAATATATTGGTTCTACAACTACTGTGACAGATAGCATTTTGAGCTGTTACTCCGATCAACGATTTTTTTACATGAGAGAAAGAGAAATACCATAATGCTACCTCATACTAGCGTTGTAGAATATCAAATTAGCGTAGGCGTCCGCTTCAACTCCTACGGCATGTTTTTATCCGAAGATCCACTTTGGCAAGCGGTTTTTGCTTTCCAAAGTTAGCTGAGGAGAAAAAGCCGTGGAAAGGGAAGCGGACAAGCCGTAGCGGTTCCTACGTACAAACATTATCTCAAAATTACTACATCATTTATTGCGTAGTTTCCATATAGTGTACAACACCAAGTTTTATTTCGGTCGTTTTTTAAGTGAAGAACAATAATACGTTTAGGTTCATCATTCATTATTTTTTTGTTCTAAATGTTTCACGATGAAAAAAATGATTGCAATGATAAGGAAGATGGCGGCGCTGTAGGCTGTCCATGCAACGCTTGTATACTCAGAGCTATTTTTCACACCAATACCAATGAAGGCCCAAACAAACACAAGCGCATAAAAAATATCCTTTTCTCGCCAAATAAAAAGAAGTGCTAATGCAGTAGCAACGACTATCATTACGATCGTCCAAAAGATACTGACCGCTTCATTTTCTCCAAGTCCAAGATAAACCAGGTAGTAACTTATATTAGCAATCGTTGCGACGCTTATCCAACCCAAATAAACGGAAAAAGGTAATAGCTCTAGTTTAGAAGCATTCACTTTCTTTGCTCTTAAATAGAGAGCTATCAAGGTCAATAATAAGCCAATCATGATAATGTTACTCAATAAAAATAATTGATAATGCCACGTTAAAATCCATGCCACATTTAACACAGAACTTAACCAAAACAACTCACTACATGCCTGATAAATCGGAGCATCACGGCGGATTTTGGGTAATTGCGCAAATACCCAAATTGCTAGTAATAGATAAATAAATCCCCAAATGCTGAAAACGTAACCTGCTGGAGTAAAAAGTACTTCTAATTGATTGGATATTTCACCTGTTGTCATGCCGTTAATGGGTATAATATTTGCCAAGGCATTAACAACGATAACCAATAATAAAGCAGTAAGGTTTACCCAAAAATTTCGCAACTGTTATTTCTCCCCTTTTTTCATCCTTTGGAATGCTTCTAATGCCCGTTCACGTGCAAGCTTATGCTCTACTATGGGTGCGGGATAATCTTGACCAATTTCAACATTTGCCTGTTTTAAAACTTCTTTTGGTGCTTCTGATGGTCGATATAAATGCTTGGTAGGTAAATCTTTTAATTCTGGAAGCCATTTTCGAATATAAATACCGTCTGGATCAAATTTCTCGGCCTGGTTTATCGGATTGAAAATACGAAAGAATGGCGACGAATCGAATCCAGTTCCGGCCACCCATTGCCAACCAAGTGTATTGTTGGCTATATCATGATCTACTAATTGCTTTTCAAAAAAGGCTTGTCCCTCTAACCAATGAGTTAACAAGTGTTTAACTAAGAAAGAAGCAGTTACCATCCGAACGCGATTATGCATATAGCCTGTTTCATTAAGTTCGCGCATCCCTGCATCAACCAGCGGATAGCCAGTTACGCCATTTTTCCACTTTGTAAAAAGTTCCTCCTCTTTTTTTAACCATGGAAAAGTAAGATAAGCAGGTTGTAAGGGTTGATCGATAATATGTGGGAATTCCACTAACTGGTGGTAAGCAAAATCACGCCAAGCCAATTGCTTTAAAAATGTTTCAACGCTCTCTTCATGTCTATGTGGTAACCCTTTTTCCATACCTATTATTTCAAGCATTTCTTTCGTTTCATGCCATATTAATCTTGGTGTTATTTCTCCTTGTGCTAAATGTGGTGATAACAGGGAAGTAGCATCAATTCCTGGGAAATCTCGATATTCTTTATAATCTGCTATCTGATTTTGCAAAAAATCCCGCCACTTTTTTAATGCTTCTGTTTCGCCTGCTTTCCAGTAACTTTTTAGTCTCGTGTTTGTTTCTAAATTGATTTCTTCGGTTTTGCTTTGGTACCAACTAATCGTTTCAGGTGGAAGTAGTGGTTTATTAATAGGTAAGGTCCTCATATTTTTCCAAAAGGACGTAAAGACTTTGTAGGGATTTCCTTGTTTATTTAAAATCGTACCTGGTTCAGTTAGCAAACCTGAATGGAAACGTTGAACAGGGATTTCAATGTTTTCATATATTTTTTGATCTGTCTTACTTTCGGCAGGTCCATAGGAATAATTAAAATATAATGCATCGGCATCTACTTTTTTTATAATTTCAGTTAAGATGGTTAGAGGATTCCCTTTCCGTACTAGCAATGTACCACCTTGCTGTTTGATCATTTGCTGAAAAGCTAACACAGCTTGATTATGATAAAGCTCGCTATTAGTTGGTTTATCGGTACTTGATGAAGGTTTATCTATGTAAACAGGAATAATACTTCCATCCTGAGCTGCATGGTATAGAGCAGGATTATCAAGCAAGCGAAAGTCTCGCTTAAACCAAACAACAATTTTTTGTGTCATTTTTTACACCTCGCTTTAAAAGTAGTATACCCGTTTTGAGTGGATCAAAATCTGAAATAACGAAAGGGATAGACAATGGAACTAAAAATTTATGAAACGTATAAACATATAGTCTTAGTTGAATTGGATAGCTTAAAAAAAGATGGAAGTGTAAAAGCATTAATTGCTTTCCAAACTCGTCATAAATATTTATTAATGGCGTTCCACCCGTCTAATCAAAAATCTATCGGACGTATAATTGCGAATCACAGAAATCGAGAAAGGGATCAATTATTACATAAAATAGAAGATTTACTTGAGGAAACAATCGAGGTTGCACCCTCTGATGGATCTGTAATTAATGCGTTATCTCATATGTTTGGTTATTTTCGAGGTCAATTAACTTCAATAGAAAAAGAGAAGTTTCTATTACTATTAGAAGATTTTCGGCACGGTCAGACTAGGCTGCAAGAGATACTTTTAACAATGCTAGAATGGGCGCAGTTATATAACGAACATTATATTCTGAATCAATCTATTTTAGATTTAGTAAGACATAAATAAGTGATACTTTTTGAAGAAATTTTATAATTTAAAGACCAAACGATCAGAATAGACATTTCGAGATCGTTTGGATTTTTCTGCGTAGTGGGAAGGTACTGCGACATAGCTGAAGTGGTAATCATGAGATTTTATATGTGCTTTGCAACCGCTACGGCTTGCCCGCTTTCCTTTCCGCGGGTTTTTACCCTAAGCTAACTTTTTAAGCCAAGTTCGCTAAAAAAGTGGATCTTAGGGTAAAAACACCCCGCAGGAGTGAAAGCGGATGCCTTCGCTCTAAATGGATTCTACAACTGTTGTCACAGTTATCATTTTGAAGTTTCTATAAGTATTTCGTTTACATTATGCGATAGTAGTCTTTATTTCAACTCTTGCATCTGTTGTAGAACTTTAATTAGCGCAGGCGTTCGCTTCCACTCCAATGGGACTCGTTTTACCTGAAGATCCACTTTTCCATGCGGTTTTTGCTTGGAAAAGTTAGCTGAAGGGAAAACCCCATGGAAAGGGAAGCGAACAAGCCGTAGCGGTTGTTACGCACAAATTTACTGTCAAAATGACTACATCACTTACTATGTAGTATCCGTTTATTACGCAACAATAAATACTTCATCATTTGTGTTTGTAGTTAAGCGAAATATTTTCGTTCGGTTCTCTTCATGCGCTTCTATTAATTCGATAAAGTAATGCACCAAGTAATAATCCAAAATATAATAGCAGTGCACCGAGGGTGTATAGATACATAATCGGCTGTTCTTGAACAAAACCAACGACAGGGATATTTAATATCAATAATAATGGAAAACCAAACAATAGGGCAGTTCCGCTTCCCATTACGAGATTATCTGTGGTATTGGATTTGAATTTTGGGTCGACTGCTTTTACCAACGCCATTCCAGTAGAGATTGTACCTGTTTGCATCCCATAAAAGCCAACAATATTTGGGAGTGCATCATTTGGAAATACTTTCGGAATGATCCAAACAAAAAATATAATCGTTACAAATCCACCGGCAGTCGTAATCAGTAGCACAGGAACTAAATAATCTTGTAAGGTAAAAATTGAAATAGCTGTAATGGCGGCAGCAATCATATAATCGAAAGAAAAGCCAGCAATTCTTTGTAACAAATAATTATTAGGTGTATGTTCTAACTTAATACCCTTTGTATGTAGTTTGTTAAGAATGATACGAAATAATACGGCATAAAGGCTGCCAATAATAAAATGAAATCCGATTAATAGTTGACCTAAAGTCTCACCAAATGCACCAATAGGCGTGAGGAGATCATTTAATCCAACAATAGTTAGATAGGTAATGAAATAAATCGTACCTATTAGAGCAATTTGAAATGTAAGTTTATCAATCGCGTCACCTAACGGAATCTCATCAGGCTCGATTTTTTCTGTAATCTTAACATTTTCTTTTGTGTTCTTATTGTCCGATTGAAATGTGAACTTCTTGGATAATAGGTTCATAATAATGATACCAACTACGGTAGCCCAAATAAAGCCGATGCCAGCAATTGTTAATCCAAGGTTTCCTCCTCCAATCACACCTAACTCTTCCCATTGTGTGCCAATCGAGTAGGCTTGGCCTGGACCTTGTCCAAATCCGAGAGGTAATAAAAGACCGATCCCTGGAAAAAAATCAGAATAAAATGTTTGAACCAATACTAGAAAAATACCAAAACCAACGATCCCTTGAATCACATACCCAGTAACAATTAGCATGCCCGCATTCATGATGGAAGGTCTATTTTTGATATTACGTTCCTTTAAAGAAATAGCTATAAAACCAATCGCCATAAAATGGTAAACAAGGTTACCAAGCATATCTTGGTCAAAAGGGATAATCCCTAATAATTCGGTACCGAGTAATAATCCTAAAAAGCCCGCGATCATTGAAGTTGGGATAATTAACTTGCTTAAGTACGGTATTCTTGTTTTTAAAACAGTAGCAACCGCTAAAATAATCGAGATAAAGATAAAATCCATTACAAAAGTCCATGTATCTATCAAGATGATTGCTCCTTTAAAAGGTCTTTTTCTTTTATGATTTGAATGAATTGAAGCCACATATAAGCAGAAGCTCGTGGGTTTGTGAAAATAATGCGATATAGTATATCATCAATAAAGAAATCGAGCTTATGGTGAAAGTGTATATTAATTCCTTCCATGTCAAGTAGTGAAAAGGAATAGGCTGTTCGGTCCGATTTTACAATATCTAGTTGCGAGTTCGGTAAGATGACACTACCTTCACATATTTTTTGAAAAGGCTCTTGATTGTGTGATTGATATAAAGTCACAGTTTCTTTCATATTTTGCAGTGCTTTTTTAAACCGACTTGGTTGCTTGGAGAGTTCATTCAGAAAAGATAACTGCCACATTTTCCATTCGTGTGGTGTTTTAAAATGAAGGATATCTTGTGAATGAAAATGTCCTTGTTCCGTATAGATTGCATAATATTCGCAATTAGTACATCTAAATAAATCTCCTTCAGAATGCATCGTATTAATCGATTTACAGCCAGGGCAAGTGAATAACAACCTTTCAAGAAAATGAGCTATGTTAGTTCCTTTGAAAATATAGTTGTTTATTGCTTGCCAATCGTGTTCGTTATGGGATAACGCTGCTGTTAGATGTTGGTGAATTTCGGAAACAGATAAATCTTGTAATTCACTTCCGTTCCAAATCTTTTCATAACTTATTTCTATCGTTCCTTTTCTATCACTATCTGCCCATCTCGGATGTGTTAAATAACCTCCTTTAATTTTGGCGGCAACGACAGGTGTTTTTAACAGTTTAAGAAGTTTAGCTGTCGAATAAATGATAGGTTCTGTAACACCATCCCAATTGCGGTTACCCTCAGGAAACAGCCCAATTACACGATTATGTTTTTTTGCCTTGATCAGATTTCGGATTGTACTCGTGTCATTTCTGAATTTAGTCTTTCGAATCGCACCGGTATATTGGAGTACTTTTTTTAATTGAGGATGACGAAACAGAGGTTCACCTGCTACAAATGCAATCGGTTCATCCACGAATAGGTTGATGAACAAAGGGTCCCAATTGTTCACATGATTACTGACAATTAGATAAGGCGGCTTTAGCTGTTTCGTTTCATTTTTTGTGACGATGAATGTAGTTTTTCTTTTAAGATAGAGATTAATAGCTTTCAATAATAGTCTAACGATCCAATTAGCTGGTTTTTTTTCAATACTCATGTACTTCCCCTTCTTTTATAATAGTGTGATTCAGATGAAAAAGTTCGGTTTAATGAATCAGCATGAGTTTCTTGATCTCTACCATTTCGTTTTGACTCATATAAGGCATAATCTGCTTTTGCTATGATCGAATCGGTATTATCCACATGAGAAAACGTTGCAATTCCTAAACTAATAGTTAATTCAATCGTATTCCAGGTAGCTTTTTTTACCTTGTTTCTTAATTGTTCTGCATAACTTATAGCTTGATAAGATTCTATCTCTGGCATCAAGATAACAAATTCTTCACCGCCAAATCGAGCAACTGTGAATTTATTGGAAAACATTGATACCATAGTATCTGCTAGGTTTTTAATCATATCATCGCCAACGTTATGCCCCCAATTGTCATTTACTTGTTTAAAATGATCTATATCTATTATACATAGTGAAAAAGGAACATGGTTATTATAAAAAGATTGTACATAAAGATCTAGTTGTTCGACAAATACACGACGATTATATAAATTGGTAAGTGGATCACGAGAAGCAAGCAATTGTAATTGTTCGTTTAATTCTACTAATTTGGCTTGATGTTGTTGTAATTTATCATGCAACATCGTCTTTTCCTCTAATGTTTGCGTAAGTTTCTTATTTATCTCACGAATTTCCTTTTCGTATTCAATTCGATTTTGAATCGGTATCACAATACAATCAATTAAAAATTGTGAGTCCACTTCAAACATGTTTGCGTTAAATATGATATTTATAATGGAATGATCTTTTTTCCTAAGAGTTAAATACATCTCTTGAATGGAGCCGGAGGTACGAATTTTTGGATAAAGAATAGTATGAAAGAACAATTTATTGGCATTATTGAGTAATAGTTCAATATGATTGTTCTCTAATTCTTCCTTCGTAAAGCCAACAAGATTAGAAAAGGTATTATTAATAGATATGATATGGCCTTGTAAATCGATGGTTAATAGTCCACAGGCTGCATTATCCAATCTGTCGTGCATCGCATTTACCTCCTCACAAGTGTTTTTTTAATGTATTGATCGTTTCCTCTGGGTGACTTACATGAGGATAATGTCCTTTTGCGCTCAGCACATGTAATTGACTTCTAGCAATATGTTTATTCATATAGTTGGCAACGTCTATAGGGACAAAACTATCCATAGAACACTGAAGAATAACTGTCGGTACGGTAACTTCTTTTAACATTTTTCGATAGTCAGAAAGTAATGTCGCTTGTAAAAAATCATAAGTGTAGGAAGGATCATTACTTTGAAATTGTGATTCAAGTAGTTTTGTTTTTTCTGCACCTTCGCTTTTAGGGAGAGCAACCGGTGCTAGAAAACTTGCCCATCCAATAAAATTCATTTCCATCATTTCAAGTATATCCTCTATTTCTTGGCGTTCAAATCCACCTCTATATTCAGGAAAATCATTCAAATAACGCGGGGAAGCACCGATCATTACTAACTGTTTAACAATATCAGGTCTTTTAATCGAGAGCAGTAATCCAATCATTCCTCCAACGGAGTGACCAACAAAATGTATATTTTTCCATTCAAAGTAATCGCATATTTCGACAATGTCTTCCACGTAGCCCTCAAGAGATTGATATTTATGTTTATTATAAGCACTTTTGTCTGAATTACCAGAGCCTACATAATCTAATAAAATAATAGTGTGATCGCTCTCAAAAGCAGGAGTAATCCACTTCCAAGTTGTTTGATCAGAAGCAAAACCATGGGCGAATAAAATAATAGGTTCACCTGTTCCAATGATACGGATGTTGTTTCGTTTTGTTAGTTTATCTGTCATTTGATCACTCCTATATGAGAAAGGTAAATATTCTTATCACTATAGTACTACAAAGAATAAGGAATTGAAATCTTGATGTTTAGTTGATATTTTTTGTATGCAGGACTTAAGTCATAGATAAAATTAAAGTAAAGTGATAAAATATAATTACAACTAAGAGATAAAGGGTGATTTTGGACGATGAGCTGCCGGAACTGTGTAATTGGAGAGTTAGAAATTGATGTGATGTTTGAAAATGATAATGAGGAGAGATGGATCAATCAAGTGTATCATTATTTGAATTTTCATTATCAAGTGAAAAAATCCAATAATATTTTATCAGTATCAGAAGAAGCCCTTCGAGACTTACATGATTTTTGTCAAGATCATATGAATCCGAATGAGGTGTTTTTTAGAATAGGAGATCAATCATGGAAACCGATCACAGAATTTGAGGAATTAATCAATGCACACTGGATTGATGATGTGATTAAGAATAAGCAAGTGGTATCCTACTATCAGCCGATTATATCCAGCGATAAAAAAGTGTATGCATATGAATTGTTAGCTCGATTTGTTGACAAAGAAGGAAACATCATTTTTCCAAACGAGATCTTTTCAGCAGCACGATTAAGAGGCAGGCTATATGCGCTTGATCGCTTATGCCGAATGACAGCAGTGAAGTATGCTGCGCGAATCGAGAATGCCAAAGCATTTATTAATTTTATTCCAACTTCTATTTATTCACCGGAGCATTGCCTGAAATCAACAACAATGCTAGCGCAGCAACTAAAAATAAAACAAGATACACTCGTGTTTGAAGTAGTGGAAACAGATCAGGTCGATGATGTAGAACATTTGAAATCTATCTTAAATTACTATGATAGTAAGGGTTTTTCTTATGCACTTGATGATGTTGGTGAAGGTTATAGTACAGAATCTATGCTTAAAGATTTAAATCCTCGTTATATGAAGCTAGATATGAAGTATGTTCAAGGAGTGTCACAATGTGATGAAAAGCAACAACAAGCAACTCGTCTATTGAAGGTAGCTCAAGACATAGGATCTGTTCCGTTAGCTGAAGGTGTTGAAACTAATGAGGATTTTGAATGGTTAAAAGAAAGAGGTTACCAATTGTTTCAAGGTTATCTATTTGGAAAACCTGCGCCTGAACCAAAAATGGCAGCTATTTAACAAGAAATGTTCACAAATAATAAATAAAAAATATCCCGTTTCGAAAACGGGATATTTTTGCTATATTAAATGACACCTTGTGCTACCATTGCATCTGCTACTTTAAGGAAACCAGCGATGTTGGCACCAACTACTAAGTTTCCAGGCTGACCAAATTCTTCAGCAGCTTGGACACTATTTTTATAAATATCTTCCATGATTTCTTGAAGTTTTTCGTCCACTTCTTCAAATTTCCAAGAAAGTCTTGCACTATTCTGAGCCATTTCAAGTGCAGAAACTGCAACACCACCAGCGTTAGCAGCTTTTGCTGGTCCGAATAATACTTCTTTTTCTAAGAATACATCAATTGCTTCTAATGTAGAAGGCATGTTGGCACCTTCACCAACTGCTTTTACACCGTTTTCAACTAATGTTTTTGCAGCATCTTCATTTAATTCGTTTTGTGTCGCACATGGAAGTGCAATGTCACAAGGAATATTCCAAATGCCTTCAAATCCAGCAGTATATTCAGCTTCTGGATGTTCATTAACATATTCTTTAATACGTTTTCTTTCTACCTCTTTAAGGCGTTTAACGGTTTCTAAGTTAATGCCATTTTTATCATAAATATAACCACTTGAATCACTACATGCAACAACTTTTGCACCTAATTCCGTAGCTTTTTGAATCGCGTAAGTCGAAACATTACCAGAACCTGAAACAACGACAGTTTTTCCTTTGAAGCTGTCTCCTTTACCTTTTAACATTTCTTGTACGAAATATACAGTACCAAAACCAGTTGCTTCAGTACGAGCCAAGCTTCCGCCGAAGTTAAGACCTTTACCAGTTAACACACCAGCTGGGTTTCCGCCGCGCATTTTCTTATATTGACCAAATAGGTAGCCAATTTCGCGAGCGCCAACACCGATATCACCAGCAGGAACGTCCGTATCTGGTCCGATATGTTTCGATAATTCGCTCATAAAGCTCTGGCAGAAACGCATAATTTCGCCATCAGATTTACCTTTTGGATCAAAGTCAGATCCACCTTTACCGCCACCAATTGGTTGGCCAGTTAAAGAGTTTTTGAAAATTTGTTCGAAACCTAAAAATTTAATAATACTAGCGTTTACAGAAGGGTGGAAACGAAGACCACCTTTGTAAGGTCCAATTGCACTGTTGAATTGTACACGGAAACCGCGGTTAACTTGTACTTTTCCTTCATCATCTACCCATGGTACACGGAAAGAAATGATTCGTTCTGGTTCTACCATTCTTTCTAGAATGTTTTCTTCCATATAGACTGGTTGTTTTTCGAATACAGGAACTAAAGAATCGAAAATTTCTTTTACAGCCTGATGGAATTCATTTTCACCTGGGTTACGTTTTTTGACAGTTTCGAACACGTCGTTAACATAATTTTGAGCTACTTGATTTGCATTTGTCATATCTTATTTGTTCTCTCCTTACTTTTTTTATATAGTTAAGCATAAGCGTGACACCAAAATTGTTCTATTCTTTATATCTTGTCTAATTTTTGCGAAAATTATTTCGCTAATTTCAAGTGTATTATATCAAATCGGTCTAAACAATGCTCATACGAGATGCAATTGATATCATTTTGAGATAGGTTGGGTGTATTCGTCAAGTTTTTTGTCGCTTGGTACAAAATAAAGAATAACCATACCAATCAAAAATAATACAATTAAACTAAGAATACCTGCATTCGATTTACCAGTAATTTGTGCAGTAGCACCCAATAGGAGTGGGCCTGTAATGGAAGCGAATTTACCGAAAATGTTGTAGAATCCAAAAAATTCATTGGCATTTTGCTTAGGAATTAATTTAGCGAAATAGGATCTACTTAAAGCTTGTATCCCACCTTGTGAAGAAGCAACTAACATGGCAATAATCCAAAAATCGATAGCAGTTTCTAGAAAATAGCCATATACACAAACGACCATATAGACGCTAATCCCAACATAGAGCATGACCTTAGCTGAGAATCGATTAGCTAACTTGCCGTAGATAACAGCAAATGGGGCTGCGACTACTTGAGTAACCAATAGAACCACTAATAAAACGGTAGAACTTAAACCTACATCTGTTCCGTAGGCAGTAGACATTGAAATGATAGTGCCCACCCCATCTATGTAGAAAAAATAAGCAATCAGGAAGATGGTTAGATATTTATATTGTCGAATATTTCGTAATGTTTGGAGCAGTCTTTTGAAGCTTTGTTTAATTGGTTTAGGTTCTCTTTCTATATAATGTAGTTGTTGAACGTTTTTTATAATCGGAATTGCAAAGATAGCCCACCATAAGCAGGTAATCAGGAATGCAATCTTACTTGCGGTGGTGCTGTTAATCGGTAAGAAACCTTGTTGAGCTAGTAAGATAATCGTAATACTCAAGACAAAAGGAATCGAACTACCAATATATCCAAGACCAAACCCGCGTGCTGACACACTATTCATGCGCTTGTCTTTCGTAACATCGACTAGAAATGCATCGTAGAATACATTTGCACCTGTCGATCCTAATGAGGCTAATGTAAAAAAGATTAGTAGTAAGAGCCATTGACCTTCAGGTACAAACACTAAAGCAAAGGTTGAAAAGATACCCAGTCCCATAAAGCTAATGAAAAACCTTTTCTTAAGGCCGCGATAATCTGCGATCGTACCTAAAATAGGTCCAAGCATTGCTAATATGAAAGTAAAAATCGCAATGGTATAACCTAAATATGCGGTAGAATTAGCTCCTGTTATTCCTGCTTCTGTAGCTTGTGCTTTATAGTATATTGGAAAAATGGCAGTGGTAATGATCACGGTAAATGCAGAACTTCCCCAATCATAAATCATCCAACTATTCTCTTCTTTCGTATACTTTCGCATAGGGACACCATCCTTTGATTGCAGTCTCACTTCATTGTACTTGAGCTAGACCAAAAAATCCTATAAAAAAGAATAAATCTTAACATAAGTTTAATATTAGTGAAAACGGGTACATTAAAATCAGATAATAAATTAATTGGAAAGGATGATGATCATGTATAAAGCAATTCAAGCATTCTTTAAAGAGGAAGACGACGCGGAAACGGTGAAGGCAGATTTAAATAAACTTAAGGTAAATAATATTCGAGTAGACAAGCTACCAGAAGCAGGAAGAACATTAATGTTAACGCCATTAACGTATGCTGGAAATGGCGCTACAAATTCTGGTGGGGGTGCAGGTGCTGGTATTATTGGAGCCTTCACTAGGGATAATGAGGGTGCAGGTATAAGTAAAGATAACAGTTCCCGCGAATATACAGTGGAATGTGAAGTAGAGGAAAGTGATTATCAAGAAGCCTTAAAAATCATTATGGAACAAGACGGACATATGGATAGGGATGCATTAGATGATTAAGATTTAGTACGCTAGGAAAAGTTAACTTCTTAAATGAAATGAAGAGGCATCATGGAATTTAATCGCACATTCCATGATGCCAATTTTACGGTGCACAATCTTAAACTTATCTAATGATTACTACATCCACTTATTTTTACCAGAAAAATAATGGTAAAAATGCGATAGTAGCGATGGCTCCAAGTGCGATACCAACTCCTAGTCCCCACCTGTATCCTGGTCTATATCCGTAGTATCCCATCCCGTAGCCACCCATTCCTCGGTTTTGTCCAAATGGATCTATAAATACTTGAGATTGATTAACACGTCTAATCACACCTCTATGAACTTCTCCTTGGCGAGTGACTATTTTTACAGGGCGACCAACATTCTGGCGACAAAAATTATAATGCGACATTTTAACTCTCCTTTCCATACAATGCCATACAGCATTACTACTATATAAGTTATGCGATAAACTCAGTTAGGTATGGTCAGGTGCCAACGGACATTTTCATCATTTTTAGCCTGAAGCAAGATCCGCGGCAGAAAGAAATTGTTGATTTTTAGTTTTTAATATTTCCTTTGCATGTTGTTTATTTTTTTCCATGTACCGAAGCACAATGTTATAACCAATTACATAACCGAGGTTTTTTGGGATGCCTCTATTCCCGTACATAAGCATGTCATGTTTATGGTTCGTGCGTTTTATGTTTTGATGAGGCATGATCCATCGTTCCCACAGTTCAACTAACTTCTCATCTGATAAATGTTCTATCCGTTTATTACCATAAGACTTACCTACCATCTTTCGCACGAGCCATTCTGCGATTCCTTCTAATATCACAGCATCTAATAATGTATAGTCAAATTCTTTCTTTGGGAAGTTGCGTAACCTGCAGGTGTGGCTATACTCATGGATAAACAATGCGGCGATTTCTTTGGTGCTAGCAGTAGATGATAAAAATAAAAATAATTTATCTGGATAACTTAGCCCGGCATTACTATTAAACCAAGTTTTCAATTCTCGAATGTCTTCATTTGATGGTAATATGAAAATATCTGTAGAAGGACCCTCCCACGCATCTTTGCATTTTTGATATAGCTTTTTCACTTTTGTATTGTAATCTCTTTTTAACCAACCGGTGAGGAAAGCAGCCGAAGATTCGGGAGAGAAAAGTCCGTGCCTTAAAAGATGCTCTTGGATATTTTTTTGATTAGCTTCCGAAAAAAAAGTGGACAGGGGATCACATATAGCAGAAAGATGGATTTGATATTTTTCATTATTCGTGTGATTAGCTGCTTGGTCTAAACTTTTTATGAGTTGTTCGAGCCACTTATCAGTAGCGTGGACTGTCATCTCGCATCCCTCGCTTTGTGGCAGTAATTAAATAGGCTAATAATTGTTTCTCATAATCGATATTTAATTGCAAATGCTCGTTTAAAATATCTAAACTTGTTTCATCTAGTGTTTGATCAAGCAGAACAGTTGAACTGGATTTATTTACTTGATGAAATACAATGTCCTTAAATTGATGGTCAGATAAACACTTTTTCCAATCTGTTAACGAATAAAGATTTGGTGATTGATAAAAATGTTTAATTTCATCTTGAGCTTTTGGAGAAAGATCTTCTGTGCGCACCATTTCCAATAGAATAAACTTTCCATTAGGCTTTAAACATCTTGTTATTTCAAGCATGCTTTCGTTTATTTGAGTAAAGGTAAGTACCGATTCTGCTATGATGAGGTCAAATGATGAAGCTGCAAATGGTAGTGAGGTAACATCGGCTTGTTTTAGTTTTACGTTAGGGAGATCTTTGGTATGAATTTTAGCGATATCAATCATTTCAGAAGATATATCAATGCCATAGAGGCCTGCTGAGGTTTTTGAACGCAAATGCCGAATTGTTTCACCGACACCACAACCAACTTCTAATATGGTTTTCATGTTCGATATATCCAGTTTTTCTATCCAAATTTTTGTCGTCTCCCTTCCGCCTGGATGTGCATAGGCTATCCTTAACTGGGTTAAAAGATCATGATAAGGATTCATAGGATCATTCCTTTCAGATTGTTTTGAAAGCTTTCTATTTGGGTTTAATTGTAGTATGATTAAGTATTAGTAAGTATAAATAACAGTTGTAAACAGTTTATACACAATGTCTAAAGAAGGTGAATGGATTGGAAGAAAAAGAGATTGAATTATTGAAATTATTAGAAAAAAACGGGCGAATTGATACAGATACGATAAGTAAAATGTTGGATGTACCACCGGCCATGGTGGAAGAAATGATTCAAAAGTTAGAAAAAGACCATACCATTCTGGGCTATTCCACTTTAGTAGATTGGTCCAACGTCTATGAATATGAAGGCGTAGCCGCACTTATAGATGTGAAAGTAACACCTGTAAGAGGAGTTGGCTTTGATAAGATTGCGTCTCGTATTTACAGATTTCCGGAAGTAAAAGCTGTGTATTTAATGTCAGGTGCATATGACCTTAGTGTATCTGTGGAAGGAAAAACAATGATGGAAGTTAGTCGATTTGTTTCAGATAAATTATCCACTTTAGATACCGTTTTGTCGACCACTACCCACTTTATCTTAAAAAAATACAAACACGACGGCATTATTTTTGATGAGGATGACGACGATGACAAAAGAATTATGGTGACGCCATGAGTACTTCCTATTTAGCTAAACATGTCGAAGAATTAAAACCGTCAGGAATTCGTAAGTTCTTTGATTTAGCATCAAAAATGGAAAATGTCATCTCATTAGGGGTAGGTGAACCGGACTTTGTAACACCGTGGAATGTGATCGAAGCAAGTTATCATTCTTTGGAGCAAGGTTATACAGCTTATACAGCAAATGCAGGATTGTTAGAATTAAGAGAAGAAATTAGTAAATACTTATATGACACATTTTCGTTACGTTATAATCCTGAAAATCAACTTTTGGTGACTGTTGGAGCGAGCCAAGCAATTGATTTAGCTTTAAGAGCTATTATCGATCAAGGGGATGAGGTCATCGTTGTAGAGCCATGTTTTGTCTCCTATAGTCCAGCGGTATCGTTAGCTGGCGGTGTGCCAGTTACTGTAAGTGCAACCGCAGAAAATGAATTTAAAGTACTACCAGAGCAAGTGGAAGCAGCAATTACTGCTCGCACAAAAGCAATTGTATTATGCAGTCCCAACAATCCGACCGGGACGGTATTAAGTGAGCGAGAATTAGCTGGTATCTCAGAAGTAGTGAAAAAGCATGACTTACTTGTGTTATCTGACGAGATTTATGCTGAATTATCTTATGATGAAATGGCAACGAGTATTGCAGCCGTGGAGGGCATGATAGAACGTACGGTGGTTATATCGGGTTTCTCTAAATCGTTTGCTATGACAGGATGGCGTTTAGGTTATGCAGCAGGACCTGTAGAAATTATCGAAGCAATGACCAAAATTCATCAATATACGATGATGTGTGCACCTACTATGGCACAACATGGTGCATTGGAAGCATTGCGTAATGGAAATGAAAGTGTAAGAGAAATGAAAACCAGTTATAAACAGAGACGTAATTTTGTTGTGAAGGCTTTAAATGAAATGGGATTGTCGTGCCATTTACCTGGCGGCGCCTTTTATGTGTTCCCATCGATAAAGGAAACAGGCTATAGTTCCGAAGAATTTGCGCAAAAATTACTGGAAGAAGAAAGAGTGGCAGTTGTACCTGGACACGTTTTTGGTGATAGCGGAGAAGGCTATATACGTTGCTCCTATGCTACATCGATAAAACAACTGGACGAGGCGATGAAAAGAATGAGTCGTTTTGTACAAAAGCACTGTAAATAAAAACAAGAAGCTGAAACAAACGAATGTTATCATTAAAAAAATCCAAACGAGTGGAATCGTTTGGATTTTTATGCGTGTTTGAAGGAAAGTGCAACATAACTCTGGTGGTAATTTTGAAAGGTTATATGTTTGTGATAACCGCTTCGGCTTGCCCACTTCCCGTTCCGTGGGGTTTTCCATTCAGCTAACTTTTCCAAGCAAAAACCGCATGGAAAAGTGGATCTTCATGGAAAACGGTCCCACAGGAGTGGAAGTGGCCGCCTCCGCTGAGTGAAACTCTACAACTAATGCAAATGCTAGCATTTTGGACTGTTACAAATATATGTTTATATTGCTAATAATGATATGTAATTCTAGAACCAATTTATGATCGATATGGAATAAATCCAACATTTCTATTCTGACTTCAGTTGTAAAGCAATAACAAGCGCAGGCGTCGGCTTCCACTCCTGCGGGATGTTTTTATCCGAAGATCCACTTTTTAAGCGCACTTTGCTTAAAAAGTTAGCTGAGGAGAAAAACCCGCGGAAAGGGAAGCCGACAAGCCGGAGCGATTGCAAAGCGCATATATTATCTCATAATTACCACTACAATAGTGTCGCACTTTGCCATTATTGCGCGTTAATCTTTTTTACTGGATTAAATTTTCATAAAACACAGTTGTTAGAATAAGTCGATATAATATTGGTGTAATTGTGTAGTTGTAAGTACAAGTGGTCTTGTATATAATAGAGGGATAGAAGATAGAGAGGATGTCAGCAATGGAAATAAAGCGTATACACGATGTTGAAATTACAGTATCAAAAGATGACCAAGTTGATTTACCAAAGCGTGTCAATGTTGAATTAGATGATAACGTTTCTGCTGAGTTTGATGTTAACTGGGAACAAGTTAACCAAAAAGAATTAGAGGAAAAAGGAAGTATTGAAATAGAAGGTGACATCGTTCATAAAGACTATCCAAAACCTTTTATTGAAAAACGAGCAGATCCCTATTTATATAAGCATACAGATGGATATTATTACTTTACTGGTTCCTATCCGTTGTATGATCGTGTCGTTTTAAGAAGAGCAAAAACAATTGAAGAGCTTCCTGAAGCAGAAGAAAAAGTAATTTGGTGGAAGCATGAATCAGGAATTATGTCGGAACATATCTGGGCGCCCGAAATTCATTATATTGATGGCAAATGGTATGTCCATGTAGCTGCCGGTGATAAAGATGATGTTTGGGCTATCCGACCATATGTTTTAGAGTGTGAAGCTGAAAATCCACTTGAAGGTGAGTGGGTAGAAAAGGGGCAAGTTAATACGGAATTTCAGAGTTTCTCGCTAGATGCTACCACATTTGAACATAATGACAAGCGTTATCTTGTCTGGGCGCAAAAGGTAGAAAATGATACAATCTCCAATTTGTATATTGCTGAAATGGAAAACCCATGGACAATCAAGAAACAGGTATTTCTTTCAAATCCAGAATTAGACTGGGAAGTGATTGGATTTGATGTCAATGAAGGACCTGCGATGATTAAGAATGATAAAAGGCTTTTTATTGCCTTTTCTGCAAGTGCCACAGATGAAAATTATGCAGTTGGTTTACTTCATGCTGATATTAATAGTGACTTGTTAGATCCTGATTCTTGGACGAAAGAGAAGGAGCCAGTCCTTGTTTCAAGTGACCAAACAAGTGAGTATGGACCAGGCCATAATAGTTTCAGTGTGGATGAGAATGGATATGAATTGATCATCTATCACGCTCGACCATATAAAGGATTTAATACAGAAAACCCGTTATATGATCATAATCGCCATGCACGTATCCAACGCTTGTTTTGGACGAACGACGGTTTTCCATATTTCGGTGAACCTGGATACCAATTAGATTTCACCAACTATAAAGCAAAAGCAAAGATTACATTAAAATAAAAATCAATCAAAAAGCCTAGTGTCATAAATTATGCGCTAGGCTTTTTGTGTATGGAAAGGTTGGTGTTATTCGATTATATATTCAATCTCATCGATTTTTCTTGAGTATTTAATATGGAAGTTCATATCGTTGAAGTACCATAGGTCAGATTCTTCTACAAAAAAATGTATCCCCTCTTCTGTAACCTCTGCTCCTGGATTATTTGGTTCTGTTTTTTCTAAAGCTAATGAAAACCCCTTATGTACACCGCCAAATCCGCCGTATCTAGCAAAGAAGCGGATGGAATCTTGTTCTTTTAAATCCAGCTCATTGATAAACCATTTTACTGCTGGTTTGGTTATCGACATTTTCATTTGATTCATCCCCTTTTTGTGTCTCCTTTTATAGTACCGAAAACAAGAACATGATGCTAGCAGTAAGCCTTTTATCACTGTGATAAGTCTCACTTCATAAACATTGTAAGATTATCTGACAAATGTTTGTTCAAAGTCAATTTAGAAATGTATAATTCTAGTAAGGTCATATTACAACGGTAAACGAATTTAGGTGGTGTATCATATGACAGAAGGTCCGTCATACAAGGAGAGAAAGGTTATTACGATTGGAGTTGTCAGTGAATTAACTGGTTTATCTGAACGTCAAATTCGCTATTACGAAGAGAGAAAACTTGTATATCCAGAACGATCACCAAAAGGTAATAGAAAATATTCCTTTGCAGATGTTGAACTACTCATAGATATTGCGAATAAGCGTGAAGAAGGGGTTCAAACGTTTGAAATAAGACAGGATATGATTCGAGCGGAGAAAAGAAAAGAGAAAAAAATGCGAAAACAGTTATTGCGAGGCGAAATCAACGCAAGATTTGGTATTCAAAAGGAAAGATAATCGTATGTTTTTTTATACGCTATATTTTTATTAGCGATGCTGATTATAATTTACTTAATTCAAATGAAAGAGAAGCCTAATGGAAGTCAGGCTTCTCTTCTTTTGGTTGTGGGTTATATCGAGTGAATTTGAGTGCATTTTGTTTTTCGAATTCCAGACAAAATTTTTCATAGTCGTGTACAATCTCACTGATAGGTTTGTTGTAAAGCTCTTGATCATCCTTATCCACTACACCACTTGCCACCAGCTGTTGAATCAAATAAACTTTTTGTTTCTCGACTGCTTCCCGTAAAAAAGCCATATGATTAGCCTCCTAAAAATTAAACTTGTTTTTCACTATTCATGAAAAGTATTACCATCTTTGTTATATGTTATACAAAATGACTTCATGTCAATGTAGTAAAAGTGTGTCTGAAATGTATAGATTTTGTAATATAGTCAGAAACGAATGATTTTTGAGAATTAGTAGATTGATATATAATGTAGGAATAGTAAAGGTATGGATGGGATGTAAAGTAGATTATGTCTTTACTATATGCCATCATTTTATCTTTGTCATGGCGTATGTCAATAAACTTTACATACAATTTATTGAATCTTATTGAGGTGTTTACAAATGTCACAGGAGAAAGTGTCCATTATTGTTACAACGTATAATCGAAAAGTTGCGTTAGCAGAATTATTGGCTGCCTTAGTGGAGCAAACTTATCAATACTTTGAAGTCATTATCGTTAACGATGCTGGTGAAAAAGTAGAAGATGTTATTAATTTATATCCAGAATTAAAAGTGAAATTAATCAACTTGTCAGAAAATCATTATCATGTCTATGCGAGAAACAAAGGATTAGAGAAAGCAACTGGAGACTATATTATGCTGATGGATGATGATGATTTACCTTTACCAACTCATTTAGAAAAAATGATAAACGCTATCGAAGGCTATGACCTTGTCTATTCAGATGTCGAAATCATTAATTACCATGAAACAAAAGAGAGACGGATACCTCTCGATCACCATTTATTTGCGTATACGTTTGACATAACCGCAATGCGAACGTTCTCCACCTATGTTCCGTCCGGTAGCTTATATAGAAGGTCGATACATAATGACATTGGAAAATTTGATGAAACAGTCAGAAATTATTGGGATTGGGATTTCTTTTTAAGAGTTGCAAAAAATCACCGAATCCAGCGAGTACCAATAGCAAGTGTTCTCTATGAATTTTCTGAGTCTGGAAATAATCAATCTAAGAAATTGGATCAAATGAGGTATTATTTAGATCGTTTATCGGAGAAACATCAATTAGGTCACCTGCCAACCAAGAATTTCTATTTATTATTAGAGGAGCCTGATATTAAAGAACGAGAAGCAGAAAGTGAACGACTTTGGACTGGTGACATGCCACAGTCTCGTTTACAACTATAGGGGGAGCTTTTGTTGAGAAGACAGCGTGATTTTACACAAGGAAGCATATGGAAGGATTTATTTTATTTCTCCTCACCGATTATGTTTGCGCAATTATTGCAAGTGTCCTATCAATTTATCGATAGCCTATGGGTCGGAAACTTAATAGGAGCAAATGCACTAGGATCTGTAGCAGTATCAGGAACGGTGATATTTACGATATTATCTTTTATTATCGGGATGAATAATACCACATTAACTGTGCTATCTCAACAAAAAGGTAAAGGCAATGAACAAGGAGTACAAACCTATGTAAATGCTTTTGTTGTTACTTTATCTGTTTTAGCGGTGATGATGGGGATTTTAGGGTTTTTATTTGCTCCTGCCGTGCTTGCCTTATTAGGTACACCGGAAGCAATGATGACAGATGCAGTTATTTACTTAAGGATCAATGCAGCTGGTATTATATTTTTAGTAGGCTATAACTTTATTAGCACAGCTTTACGGGCTGTAGGTGATAGTAAGACACCTCTAAAATTTGTTGCGATTGCTGTCTTATTAAATATTGTATTGGATCCATTATTCATTTCGGTTTTTGAACTTGGTGTACAAGGTGCAGCAATAGCAACTATCTTGTCACAAGGCTTTTCATTTATATATGGTATGGTTTTTGTTATTCGTAAACAACTAATTCCAATAAAGTGGCCAACATTGCCTGCTTGGAGTGAAGTGAAGTTAATATTAAATCTCGGCATCCCTTCCGGATTGCAGATGGCGGTGATTTCTGCTGGGGCTGCAGCTATCATAAGTGTCGTTACTTCACATGGGGAAGCAGCTGTAGCTGGATATAGTGCCGCCCAACGATTAGATAGCTTATTCTTATTGCCAGCGCACGCATTAGGTGCGACGGTAAACAGTATGGCAGGACAAAATATTGGTGTTGGTCAGTGGCAACGTGTTAAAAAAATAGCCACATACGGTGTGCTATATAACACGGTGGTAATGCTTGTTTTTGCGGGCCTTATAGTCTTGTTTGCCGACTTTGGCATTCAATTATTTATTCAAGAACAAGCAGCAGTACAATTCGGTGCGCAATATCTACTTATCATCGCATTCTTTTATCCGTTTCTGGGCATCAACTTTGTGTTAAATGGAATTGTCCGTGCATCAGGTGCGATGTATCAAGTGCTCATCCTAAATTTGATCTCGTTTTGGCTACTTCGTTATCCGCTGGCATATCTTTTTTCTGAGCTAATGGGTGAAGATGGAATTGCTTATGGAATTGGTGTAAGCTTTATGTTAAGTAGTGTGATAGCGTTTTTATATTATCGATATGGCAAGTGGCGTGAGAAGAAAATTTTTTCGGATTAATACGAGGGAGTGAAAGAAATGGTTAAGGTTGGTTTTATTGGAACAGGTGGATTTACCAGACATCACGTCAACATTTTAAGTGAATTGGATAATGTTCACGTGGTGGGGTTTGTTGGTTCGAGTCAAAAAAAAGCAGATGCATTTGCACAACAATATCCCGAAGCATCAGGATATGATAGTCTGGAAGTGATGATAACACGTGAACAATTAGATGCTGTATATATTTGTGTGCCACCAATGGGACATGAAAATTATGAGGAGATATTAATTGAGCACAATATTCCGTTTTTAGTGGAAAAACCTTTAGGGGTGAAGGAAGAAACTGTGCGTGAGATCAAACAGAAAGTAAAAGATACTAATCACCTGACATCTGTTGGCTATCATTTTCGTTATGCAGATATTATCGCTACATTCAAAGAATTGTTAAAAGAACAGAAAGTCGGAGCCGTTTCCGGAAAATGGATGGGGTCGATGCCTGGGGTTTATTGGTGGAAAAACCAAGAGCAATCCGGAGGACAGTTTAATGAACAGACGACACATATCGTGGATTTAATACGGTATTTATTTGGGGAGATTCAATCTGTTTATGCCCAAGAAGTAAATGCAGTAACCGCAAAAGCTGATCCTTCCGTTACCGTGGCAGACGTCGGACTATTTATTTTAACATTAGAGAATGGTCTGATTGTGCAAATAAGCAATACCTCTGTGATGCCAGATGGATTAGGAGATGTTGGCATTCAGGTTTATACAGACACAAGTATGATCGAATGGAAAATGGGTCATTTAGAAATGAAAAAGGTGGATAAAGTAGAACGTTTTATCGCAAAGAAAAATCCTTATTTAAGTGAATCAAAAGCATTTATTCATGCTGTAGAGACAGGTGATCGTTCAAAAATTCTTTCCGATTATGAGGAGGGGTGGCGCTCCTTCAAAGTAGCCCTTGCTGCAGAGAAGTCCGTTACCGAAAAAAGAGCAGTTCCTATTAGTGAAATTGTCGAATAAAAAAATCTGTTTCGTACATAGTAAGCCTACAGGAAAAAATAAATCCTAGAGGTGATACAAATGTACAAATATCTGATTTTATTTGTAATGTTTAGTTTGTTAATAGGCTGTAATGAATCCTCCTTAGAACCGGAGGATGAGAATATACAACCAGAGAATGTAAGCTTTGGTGGTGACAATAGTGGCAGGAACCAAGAGATGAGGGAAGAACGCATCCAAGTTCCGGTAAATCCAGGACGGGAACAAAATATTTTTGAAGATGCCAACCCAAATCAATGGTTCCGTCAAGGTGATGGAAATGATCAAACAAATCAACCATCAGAACAACAAAGGCAACAAGAGCAACAAGGTCAGCAACAACCTCCAAATCAACAAGACCAACAAAATCAAGAGCGTACCAACCAAGAGCAAAATAATCAAACACCATCATCTGACGGTGAGTCGTTAGATCAATTTAGACAAAAGGTTATTGAATTAACAAATGAGGCTAGAAGCGAAAATGGAGCACAGGAACTGAGTTTAGATAAGAAGTTAGCAGATGTTGCGCAGACAAAGTCGGAGGATATGGCAGAGAATAATTATTTCTCACATACTTCTCCAACATATGGCTCACCATTTGATATGTTGCAACAATTTGGAGTTGACTATACTAAGGCATCAGAAAATATTGCTGCAGGCCAACAATCGCCTGAGTCCGTTGTGCAAGGTTGGCTAAATAGTGAAGGTCACCGCAAAAACTTACTCGACGCAGACGTCACCCACATAGGTGTAGGATACACCTCAGACGGCAACTACTGGACACAACTATTTATCAAAAAATAAACAAAAAGGGATTAACCATAAAACAGGTTAATCCCTTTTCGCAATCAAATGCATCATTAAACTAAACTGCGAAGTACCATACATAGGATTATTAACAAAAGTATTGAGATGAGTGCTAATCCAACGCTACGGAAAAACACTCCCTTTCCGGGGGCACGGCTGAAGCTAACTTGGTAAAGAAAAGCACTTTACCAAGTGGATCTTCAGCTCGTGCTGTTCCCCCAGGAGTGTCGCATTTTTCCTCCGCTTTGCGAGAGATCTGTTTAAATACGAGGAAATATGCTGTGATAGCAACATTCTAGCTGTTGCTAAATTTGTAGAACACTATTGAAGCGTAGTCCATTTACGTAGACTCCAGCGGGAAAAGCGCGAGCTGAAGATCCCGCAGGAAAAGCGGTTTTTGCTTTTCTGAGGAAGCTGAAGCCGTGCCCGCGGAAAGCGAAGTAAATGGACGGAGCTTTTGCCTAGCACCCAACCAACTTTCAAGATTGTCACTAGTTCGCAGTTTTTGGCTATTGTTTAATCATACGGCTTTCTTTTCTTTCTAATAAGTTCTATAATTGAAAGTTATTAGTACAACTTGAGAAGGGAGCGAACTGAGTGGCACGTGGAGAATCGACCATACCGTTAAAGATGCTCTTATTTTGCTTTCATGGAGCCAATACAATAATCGTTAGTTTTTTACCTTTATATCTGCAATTCAAAGGTCTTACGGGAACAGAGATTGGTTGGGTTATGGCAATAGGACCATTAGTCGCTATATTTTCTCAACCATTTTGGGGATATACCAGTGATAAATATCAAACAGTAAAAAAAATACTGATGTTATGTTTAATTGGACTTATAATTAGTAGTTTAGTCTTTCTGCAGATGGATACATTACCGTTATTATTGACATTTGGAGCTACATTCTTCTTCTTTGCTGCACCAATCGGGGCGTTAGGGGACAGTTTATCACAAAGAAGAGCTGATCAATTGGGGATATCCTTTGGTTCGATAAGAACGTGGGGATCTATCGGGTTTGCGACATCATCCTTAACAGTTGGAGCTATTTTATCGAATGTAGGCATTCAATTTATCGTTTGGCCCTACTTAGTCTTAGCTGTCGCTGCCTTTATTGTCAGTACAAGATTAGTCGATGTGAAAGTGGAAACGCCGCCTATTCAATTTAAGGATATTGGTTTACTCGTTAAGAAAAAACCTTTTGTTATCTTTTTAGTACTGATAACACTTATTACAATTTCCCATCGTGCCAATGACAGTTTTATTGGTATTTATATCGCTTCACTTGGTGGATCGGAAGACTTAATTGGGTTTGCTTGGTTTGCTGGTGTTGCAAGTGAAGCGATTGTTTTTGCAACAGCAGGATTATGGTTTCGAAAGTTTCATCCGCTCATTTTTATAATTGGAGCAGGTATTTTGTACTCGATTCGCTGGTACTTCTATGCTGTTTTTGAAGACCCGATGTTGATCGTTGCCTTGCAATTTTTACACGGACTAACATTTGGTGTGTTTTATTTAACAGCCTTTCAATATGTGACTCGAATTATTCCGAAGATGTTACAATCGACCGGTCACTTAGTATTTGTCTCGACCTTTTTTGGGATCTCCGGAATTATCGGCTCTCTTATCGGTGGAGTAATTATGGACAACTTAGGAGGTTCTTCCTTATATTTATTTATGGGAATTTTAACGACCTTTGGAACGTTGATGATGTTGATTTATCATTGGCTGCCATTTGGAAAATCATAATATAAACAGGTGATATAAAATGGAATTTATCGGAGTATTGATTCCGATTTTTAGTATTTTTGCAATTGGATATATCGGAACTAAATTTTTGAAGATTGATATTAAGTCGATTTCCACGGTGACGTTGTATTTGATGTCGCCGTTTTTAGCTTTTAGAACCTTTTATGAAAATGATTTGAATACGGATTACCTTTATTTGGGCAGTTTCTTATTAATGTTATCGATGATTAGTATACTGCTTGCTTATCTGATAGGATATTTTAGAAAATGGGACCAGTCTGTAAAAAGTGGTTATATTCTGGCATCAGTATTCATGAATAATGGGAATTATGGTACGCCACTAGTTTTGTTGGTATTTGGTGAAGAGGGTTTTCACTATGCTATTATACTCATGGTGTTACAAACGTTGATCATGTGTACAGTTGGTATCTATTTTGCGGCAAAAGGTGGGTCACAAGGACGCCGTGTGCAGATTTCACCTCTTAAAGATGTTATAAGAGTACCGATTATATATGGAGCCATTTTAGGTATTATGCTTAATTTATTTGGAATTCACTTAAATGATCAAATGATGACAGCAATAGATATGGTATCGGATGCTACTATACCAACCATCATGATTGTGCTCGGCATGCAACTTGCTCAAATTAAGTTAAGTGATGTAGAAGTAGGTCGAGTATCGTTAGCGGTTAGCTTTCGGTTAATACTGGCTCCAATCATTGCGTATTTCTTAACATTACCATTACCCCTCGATGAAATGATAAAAGATATTTTAATTGTGATGGCTGCGATGCCAACTGCTGCTAATACGACAATGTATGCATTGCAGTTTGGCTCAAGGCCAGGCTATGTCTCAAGTGTCACACTGATCTCCACGCTATTAAGTATTATCACATTGCCAATATTATTATTTATATTAGTATGAGGACAAAAAAGAGAGGGATATTAATAATACCCTTTCTTTTTTTGTATCAAATAATAAAATGATAATTATACAAATTTTCAGAATTTTTTTAATATAAAAACATTAATAAAACCTATTGTAATCAGGTGCTCTGTACTATATTATAATGATTATAAAATGTATAAATATAAGTTTGGAGTGAATATTTATGAATAAATTAATAAAAGGAATAATGATTTTACTTTTAACAGTTTTAGTGGCGTGTGGGACAAGTGATGAGAAAGAGCAATCAGACGGGACAAACGGTTCGAATGATAAACCAACTTTATCTGTAGTGACAGAAGCAGGGTTTATGCCTTTTACCTATTTGGATAAAGGAGAAGTTGTGGGTTTTGATATTGATTTGTTAGCAGCAGTGATGGATGAAGCGGGTTATGATTATCAATTAGAAAATGTTGGTTGGGATGCAATGTTACTCTCTGTCGAAAAGGGAGAGGCTGACCTTGCGATTGCTGGAATTACTGTAAATGATGAGCGTAAAGAATCCTACGATTTTTCATCAGCTTACTTTGAATCAACCCATAAAGTAGTCTTCCGAGAAGGAGAAGGTATTACAAGTGGGGAAGATATTAAAGATCTTAAAGTTGGGGTCCAGTCAGGTACAACAGGTGCAGAAGCTGTAGAAAAGATTTTAGGCAAAAATCATGAAAATATCTCAAAATACGATTCCAATACATTAGCACTTATGTCCCTTCAATCAGGAGATGTAGATGCTGTAGTAACGGATAACGTAGTAGCTGATGAATATGTTGCGAACAATCCAGAGGCGAATGTTGAAATGATTACAGACCCTGATACGTTTGAATCAGAATTCTACGGTATCATGTTTCCAAAGGATAGTGACGTGAAAGAAGATATTAATGCTGCATTACAAACAGTTATTGATAATGGAACATATTCTGAAATTTATCAAGAGTGGTTT
Organism: Gracilibacillus massiliensis; assembly: GCF_001458115.1. Taxonomy (GTDB): domain Bacteria; phylum Bacillota; class Bacilli; order Bacillales; family Amphibacillaceae; genus Gracilibacillus; species Gracilibacillus massiliensis. The sequence continues at coordinate 1,222,434 of NZ_CZRP01000013.1, read as the reverse complement.
GGAGCAGAACCAGACACAGACGTGCTAACTCAGTAGATTTTAATATAGAATTTTGTACGAATTACAAAGCGTAGCGACGTCGTTACGCTTTTCGTTTTTGATCGTTTAAAAAGAATAAAATAGGGTAGCGAAAAGCAAAGTATAAGTAAGAAGGGAGAAAACAACATGGATTTTAGGTTTGATATTATTGTCGAATACTTTCCGTTCTTTATGGAAGGTATGGGGTTGACTATCTTAATGTCAGTAGTCGGGGTTTTAATGGGTTGCATACTTGGGTTCTTCATTGCGCTCGGAAAAATGTCCCCTTTGGTTTTTGTAAGGTTGCCATTTGTTTGGTACATTAATTTTTTAAGAGGTACACCTCTATTAGTGCAGTTATTTTTATTTCATTATGCGGTATTACCATCTATACTAGGGTCAACGACTCCAGTTCTTTCGGTGATGGTTACCTTATCACTGAATTCTTCTGCATATGTGGCAGAGATATTCCGTGCTGGTCTACAATCGATTGACAAAGGTCAAGCAGAAGCGGCTCATTCTTTAGGAATGAATAAAATCCAAGTTATGCGTCACGTCCTTTTACCTCAGGCTTTCAAACGCTCGATTCCACCATTAGGTAATGAATTTATCGTGTTATTAAAAGATTCCTCTTTAGGTGCGATGATTGCAGCACAAGAGCTTCTTTATTGGGGAAGAGCGGCATCTGGACAATACTTAAGAGTGTGGGAACCATATTTAATGGTCGCACTTGTCTATTTAGTACTAACACTAAGCTTAACGTACTTATTAAATTATATGGAAAGAAGGTTGGATGTAAAATGATTTCAGTTAAACATTTAAAAAAATCCTTCGGTGATTTAGAAGTATTAAAGGATATAAACGTAGAGATTGATCCAAAAGAAGTGGTTGTCGTAATTGGTCCTTCGGGATCTGGTAAGTCGACCTTTCTTAGATGCTTAAACCTTATTGAATCCGTAACAGATGGAACAGTAACAATAGACGGAGTAGAGTTAACAGATAAGAAAGTGGATATTAATAAATTGCGGGCCGAAGTTGGAATGGTTTTTCAACAATTTAATCTTTTTCCTCACAAAACGGTAATGGAAAATATCACTTTGCCAATTGTTACAGTAAAGAAATGGAATAAAGCAGAGGCTGAAAAAAAAGCAAAAGACTTATTAAAAAAAGTCGGTTTATTAGAAAAAGCAGATGCGTATCCTGAATCATTATCAGGTGGACAAAAGCAACGTGTGGCAATTGCTAGGGCGTTAGGGATGGAACCGAAAGTGATGCTCTTTGACGAACCGACTTCCGCATTGGATCCAGAAATGGTTGGCGAAGTATTAGAAGTAATGAAGCAATTAGCAGAAGAGGGAATGACAATGGTGGTTGTGACGCACGAAATGGGCTTTGCGAAAGAAGTAGGAGATCGTGTGATTTTTATGGATGAGGGGTATATTGTGGAAGAAAATGAGCCAAAACAAATATTCGATGCACCAAAACATCAGAGAACAAAAGCTTTTTTAAGTAAAGTGTTATAACATTAATTTTAGGGACTCTAAATGTTCGGGAAGCGCTTTCTGTGTTAAACTAATAGTACCGAATAAGGAGGAGATCACCTATGAAATTAGTCAATTATCGTTTGAAGTACCCTTTTGCAACAAATCGGATCGGGATCATCAATGATCAAGAAATCATCGATGTACATAAGGCACATGATTACGTAGCGAATAAAACCAATTCTAACGAGCTTGGTACATTACTCCCGGCCGCCCCAAATGAATTTTATCTAAATGCTAATGCCAATATCATGACGGTAGAGCGTTTGTTTAGTCAAATTCAGGATCTGCCTGAGAATATTGTATTCCCAAGATCAGAGGTTGTCTTGGAGACTCCGATTCCGAATCCTTCAAAAATTATCTGTATAGGTACGAATTATGCGGATCACGTTAAAGAGATGGGTGGAGAATTACCTGAGTATCCAGTTTTGTTTTCGAAATTTAATAATGCTTTGATCGGACCGGAAGATGACATCCATAAGTCAGCTGTGACGGAAAAATTAGATTACGAAGTAGAACTTACTGTTGTGATCGGTAAAAAAGCTACAAAAGTAAAAAAAGACAATGCGCTTGACTATGTCGCAGGTTACACAATAGGTAACGATATTTCTGCACGAGATTTACAAAAACGCACACCACAATGGTTACAGGGTAAATCGTTAGATCATTCAACACCTGTTGGTCCGTGGTTGGTGACCACTTCAGAAATTTCCGACCCAAGTCATTTACAGGTTCGTTCCTATGTTAACGGGGAACAAAGACAGTCCTCTAATACCGAACAATTAATTTTCGATATTCCTTTTCTAATCGAATTTATATCAAACATCATGACACTAGAACCCGGTGATATGATTTTAACAGGTACTCCCGGTGGTGTAGGCTTCGCCATGAACCCACCAGCGCTTTTAAATGACGGAGACAAAGTAACGTTGGAAATTGAAAAAATAGGAACCCTTGAAAACAAAGTGGTAAAGGCATAATTAGTTAAGATGGTGTGTCCATTAAAAGAAAAGCCTTTGTGAAACATTCGACAGCATAACATATCAAAATGTACCTTTTTTACCTACAGAATCTAAGCTGTAGGTATTTTTGTGTCTGCGATTATTTTAATGATAGGCACAAAAAGAATTATCCGACATAAATCTGGCGGTAATTATGAGATTTTAGAACTGCGTAACAACCACTCCGGCTTGTCGGATTCCCTTTCTGCGTTTGTTTCTCCTCAGCTAACTTTTTAAGCAAAGGGCGCTTAAAAAGTGGATCTTCGGATAAAAACATTCCGCAGGAGTGGAAGCCGACGCCTGCGCTTTTATATGTACTACAACTAAAGTAAGAACAGACATGTTGGCTTTAAGTACTATGGTCTACAATTTTGTGATTAGATTAGCATTTACAACCTTTGTAGAGCATCATTTAGCGCAGGCGGCCACTTCCACTCCTGTGGGATCGTTTTCCCTGAAGATCCACTTTTTCATGCGGTTTTTGCTTGGAAAAGTTAGCTGAAGGGAAAACCCCACTGCATAGAAAACACTACGAAAGCTTTGGCTTGAGTAGATGTTGCACTTGTGCCCGTGGTGAAAGGGAAGTGGGCAAGCCGAAGCGATTGTTACGCAGTTATCAGCTATCAAAATATGCTTCACAGCAAAAAGTTATGTCAGATTATCATCCTTCTCCTACAGGTTTCTCATTTTTAAAGTCATTAACTTGTCATATCAGTGGACTTTGATACAATAAAGTGAGACTTTAATCACTAGGTATTTTTGACTTCTAGTGATTGTTGGCGAAACTTATCAGGTTGTATAGTGTCCGTTTACCTCCACACTACCTTCTGTAATGAATGCTCACAACTTGGTATTGCGGACGATTACGCTGTGATACAACTAAATCAATATACTTACCTTTCAGTCGTTTTATATAAAAAAAGGGGAAATGAAGATGGACAATTTTGTCGAAAAAAAAATGCCGATAGCGATATTAATAACTCAACTGATTATGTTACCCTTATTTGCGTTAGATGATCAGGCAAACCTTATGTTGCTTTATTCGTTTGTTAGTATTTATGTTATTATTCAGTATCTAAGAGATTTTATTTTTCGAGTTAATTTGGATAATCAAATCGGTGTATATTATTTGATTGCCCAGCTTCTTTTACTAGCAGTGATCATTAGTGTCGATCAATCCTTTATTTCGCAAGTTTTTTTACTAATATTAATTGGGGAAATGGTATACCATCATTCTCTTTCTTCTAGTATTATATTTGCGAGTTTTGCATACATTAGCTTTGTATTAGGCAAATGGATAGCCTTTGATTTCCCCGCATTATCATCTATGACATTTATCATCCCAAGAATAACAGAATTTTTAGTTGTCTTTACATTCAGCTACTTAGTGAAGCTATCAATCTCACAGAAGCAACAATTACAAAAGGCATATGAGAAAATGAAAACATCCACTTTACAATTAGAAGAAAAAACAATTATGCAGGAACGAAAGCGTTTTGCCAGAGAGATGCATGATTCGATCGGTCATTCCTTCTCGACTTCCCTAATCGGGTTAAATGCTGTTAAAACCTTGATTGTTTCAGAACAGGATCAGGCAAAAGACATGCTTAATCAAGTTTATCGTAATTTAGAATTAGGATTACAGGAAGTTCGAAAATCGGTACGTGATTTACAGGAAAGCCATTTTTTTATTGATTTTTATCAAGCCGTTTCCTCATTAATACAAGAGACAATTGAACAAACTGGAGTAACGATTGATTCAGAAATAAATGTGCAAGAATATTCGATGACTCCAAAGCAAGAAATCGTGATCTTTCGGGCGTTGCAAGAAGGCTTAACCAATGGTTTGCGACATGGACAAGCAAATCAATTCTATGTGTATCTAGTAACAAATAAAGAAGGAATCTTATTTAGGCTAAGTGACAATGGTAACGTGATGGAGAACTTTGAGGAGAATCTAGGATTTGGTTTAATGGCAATGAAAGAAAGAGTGGAAGAGCTTGATGGCGTAATAACCATTCAATCAAAGAATACAACAATGGGTGGAGCGGACATTATCATTGAATTGCCTCCTCAAGAAAACAATAATGCCAAATCTCATGAAAATGCAGGGTGAATATAGATGAATACAATTAAAGTAATGATAGCCGATGATCAGAGAATTATTTGCGATGGATTAGCTGTAATGTTTCATCAACAAGCGGATATGAAAGTGGTGGCAACAGCTACAAATGGTGAAGAAGCGATAAATAAAGCAAAAACAGTGAAGCCTGATGTAATTTTAATGGATATTCGCATGCCGTTTATTGGTGGAATTACCGCAACTAAAATAATCAAACAAGATCATCCATCTATCAAAATTATTATGCTTACGACATTTTCACAAAATGAATATATATTGCAAGCATTAAAAAATGGTGCAAGTGGTTATTTGTTAAAAGATGCTGATTTACAGCAATTAGTGGATGCGATCTATCAATCTCTTAGAGGGCAGATATTAATTCCGGAATCGATTCAATCGATGTTAATGCAGCAGTTAGATGCGACATCGGACAATAAACCAGCGTCTTTTGCCTCAAGTGTCAGAGCTTTAAAGGAAAGGAACATTCAACTGACTCCCACGGAACTACATGTATTGGAACTGTTAATGGAAGGAAAATCTAATCAACAAATCGCAGAGCATATGTATCTCTCTGTCGGTACGATCAAAAATTATGTAAGTAAAATTTATCGAAAAATCGGTGTATCAGGACGTTCTGAAGCGATTTTATTCATCAAAAGTTTAGTGTAAAACTAAAATATACTTTTTCCTAAGGAGTTAACGGACACGATCCTTTTGGTGAAATCCGCTATTTCCATTTTTAATTTGATTCACTACAGGTAAACGTTTGAGAAAAGATTGAACTTCTTCTTTTGTTAATCCTTGTTGCTCGGCAATGTAGATAAGACGTAACCATTCGGCATCAAGTTGCTTGGGATGGTCATGATATGCAGACAACGTACTCACTCCAATATAAGTTAATATAAAAAGAATATCTTATTTTTTGTTCGTTATAAAGGTAACTCGCGTCATTTTTTACTTTGAAATAGTCATAAAAGTCATAAACAAAAAGTACTATTAAACAACGATCTTTTTTATAAGTAAGGAAAGCATGTAATCTGTGGTATTAAGGCATTTGTTATCAAAGTAGTCATTTTGAAATGTAGTGTATATGAATCCATCGCTCCAGCTGTCCACTTCCCTTTCCGTGGCGTTTTCCCTTCAGCTAACTTTTTCGAGCACAAACCGCTCAAAAAAGTGGATCTTCAGGGAAAACGGATGCCACAGGAGTGGAAGCGGACGGCCTACGCTATAAAGTGGCTCTACAACGTTTGTGACAGCTAACTTGATAAGGTTTATGAACAATATGAAATAAAAGTCGTTATATTACTACTTACAATCGTTGAAGCGCATTATTTAGCGTAGGCGGCCACTTCGACTCCTGGGGGATCAGCGTGATCTGAAGATCCACTTTTGTAAAGTGAACTTCTTTACAAAAGTTAGCTGAAGACACGCCCCCTGGAAAGCGAAGTGGGCAAGCCGAAGCGGGTATCACACCTATTTTCTATTTCAAAATTACCACTAAAAGGACCGAGTAGGTTTTCTCGGTTTTTCTTATTGATCGTTTGATAAAGTTAATTTTTGTTCGTGGATATTTATACATTATAATGAATAAAATAATGGATAAAGGATTAGGGTGGAAAGATCATTGTAATTTGTTGTTTCTTTCGTGTATTTAGATGAAGATTCTATGGATGTAAGAAAAGGAAAAAAGAATAATTTGAATTTTTTTATAAACAATATTGCATGAAAATACAAAATAGAGTATAATTATAAACTAATCATATACGGAAATTAGGAGGAACTGTTGTGGATGTAGCAATTATAGGTGGAACGGGTTATGGAGCGGTTGAATTAATACGATTTTTGCATAACCATCCACATGTTCAAGTGACTAAAATTATATCACATTCAAATAGTGGTACAGACTTATCGGAAGTTTATCCACATCTAGTAGATATTATCGATCTTAAAATGACGGCGTTAAATGTGGAGGAAATAGCAAAGCAAGTAGAATTAGTCTTTTTTGCCACACCATCTAACGTGAGTAAACATTATATACCTGCATTAGTGGATAAAGGGGTGCGTTGTATCGATTTATCCGGTGATTTTAGGTTGCGCGATGGTGAAATCTATCAAACTTACTATGGAGAAGAAATGGCTACGCAATTGTATATTGATCAAGCAGTATACGGATTGCCAGAAATCAATAAAGAACAAATTAAACAAGCTAGTATTCTAGCAAATCCTGGTTGTTATCCGACGGCAACTACGTTAGGTTTACTGCCTGTATTAGAAAATGATTTAGTAGAACGCAAATCGATTATTATTGATGCCAAAACAGGTACATCAGGTGCCGGTAGAGGCCTCTCATTAAATGTTCATTTTTCAGAAATGAATGAAAACTTTAAGGCATATAAACTAGGTGTGCATAAACACATTCCTGAGATTGAGCAAATGTTAACGGAACGTGCCAAAGAAGATATTCAAATAACGTTCACCCCTCATATTGTACCAATGACAAGAGGGATTATGAGTACTATATATGTTGATTTGAAAGATAAGCAGTCAACAGATTATTTAATCGACGTTTACCAAAAATATTATAAGAATCATCCGTTTGTTCGCGTCCGACAAAACGGTGCCATTCCATCAACAAGAGAAGTGTATGGTAGCAACTATTGTGATATTGGTTTATATGCAGATGAGCGGACTGGCAAGCTTATTATTGTATCGGTTATCGATAACCTGGTTAAAGGAGCATCGGGTCAAGCGGTGCAGAATATGAATATTATGTGCGGATGGGACGAAACAACTGGTATCAATCAGTTACCTATTTATCCTTAAGGAGTGAAAACAGGCATGGGAGATCAACAAGAACATTTTCAAATTATTAAAGATGGTAATATTGCCACTGCAAAGGGATTTCAAGCGGGTGGTTTACATTGTGGATTACGTAAGAAAAAAATCGATTTAGGCTGGGTCTATTCAGAGGTTCCAGCTCAAGCGGCTGGTGTTTACACAACTAATTCTTTTCAGGCAGCGCCGTTAAAAGTAACACAGGAAAGTATCGCCAAAGAAAATCAATTACAAGCAGTGATTGTGAACTCAGCTATAGCGAATGCTTGTACAGGCGAGCAAGGACTGCAAGACGCCTATGATATGCGTAAACTTTTTGCCGAAACAATCGGTGTCGAAGAACATTTAGCAGCCGTTGCGTCTACTGGTTTAATTGGTGAATTATTGCCGATGGATAAGTTGCAAAAAGGGATCAGTCAAGTAAATGATCAAACACATACTGGAGCAGAAAAGTTTGAAACAGCAATTTTAACGACAGATACCAAAGAAAAAGGAATTGCAATCGAATTAGAAATTGATGGCGAGACAGTGACAATTGGCGGAGCGGCAAAAGGTTCTGGTATGATCCATCCGAATATGGCTACAATGCTTGGTTTCGTCACAACCGATGCAACCATTTCCTCTAGCCATTTAACAGATACGTTGAAGGCTATCACTAATAAATCGTTTAACATGATTACAGTAGATGGTGATACAAGTACCAATGACATGGTTTTAGTGTTAGCAAATGGTAAAGCAGAAAACAAGGAGCTAACCCCTGACCATAAAGACTGGGAAACTTTTTATCAAGGATTGAAGTTTGTTTGTGAATATTTAGCAAAAGAGATTGCAAGAGACGGTGAAGGTGCAACTAGATTAGTAGAAGTAAATGTAGAAGGAGCCTTTACGGATGAAGCAGCAACAGGCATTGCTAAGTCAATTATTTCATCTAACTTGGTGAAAACTGCCATTCACGGTGCAGATGCAAACTGGGGACGGATCATTACAGCGATCGGCTATAGCGGAGAGTCTTTAGATCCGGATAAAGTAAGTATTTACTTAGGAGATATTTTAGTAGTAGAAAACGGTGTCCCACATCCTTTTGATGAAGAGGCTGCCAAAGAACACTTATTAGAGGACGAAGTGAAGATACTGGCGAAATTAGGGGATGCCAATGGAAGAGCTACAGCATGGGGCTGTGATTTATCGTATGAATATGTCAGAATTAATGCTTCTTATCGCACATAAGGAGGTCGTCAAATGAATTATGTCGTGATCAAATGTGGTGGTAGTGTCTTTGAACAACTGCCTCCTTCTTTTTATCAAAATATAGTCGAAATTCAAGCGCAAGGAGAATGGCAACCGATCATTGTACATGGTGGCGGGCCATTGATCTCTCAACTATTAGAACAAACAGGGGTAGAGACTACGTTTGTTGATGGATTACGTGTTACCACAAACGAAGTATTAGATGTGGTAGAAATGGCACTAAGTGGTTCTATCAATAAAGGAATTGTTCGTGAGCTTTCAAAAGCAAATGGAAATGCGATCGGTGTCAGTGGTGTAGATGGAAATTTACTAAATGCGAAACCAGTTAACGAAGATGGGCGATTAGGTTTCGTTGGCCAAGTAACAGATGTAAATACAAGCTTACTAGAGAACTTTTTTAATCAAAATCTAATTCCTGTTGTTTCTCCAATTGGAATAGACAAAACGGGGCAACGCTTCAATGTTAATGCCGATATGGCAGCTTCAGCGGTAGCGCAGGCTTTAGGTGCAAAATTGTGCTTTATTAGTGATATTCCAGGGATTTATCATGAAGTAAATGGAGAAAAGGAAGTCTTTCATCAATTAAATGAAACGAAAATAGAAGAACTTATACAACAAGAAGTTATTTTTGGTGGGATGATACCGAAAGTGCAATCAGCTTTAGCAGCCTTACACCAAGGTGTTATGGAAGTCTCGATAGTTAATGGAACACAGGAACACGGATTGTTAGAATTTATGCAAGGGAAAGAAATCGGAACAAGAATATCTTTGAATCAGGAGGTGCCACATGTCTAATCAAAGTGTAAATCCCGTGATGCATACATATGGTCGTTTCCCTATTACACTTGTAGAAGGGAAAGGAAGTTATGTGTGGGATGACCAAGGTGAGAAATATTTGGATTATTCATCAGGTATAGCGACATGTAATTTAGGTCATGTGCCAGAGGTTGTGGAAAAAGCAGTACAAGAACAATTATCGAAATTATGGCATTGCTCCAATCTTTATCATATTCCCACACAAGAAAAACTAGCGGAAGCCTTAACGACAAACAGTTGTGGAGACCAAGTGTTTTTCTGTAATAGTGGGGCAGAAGCAAACGAAGCAGCGATTAAACTAGCTAAAAAGTATGGCCATGAGGTGCTCGGTCAAGAGAATCCAACCATTATTACATTTAATAATTCATTTCATGGGAGAACAATGGCAACATTGTCTGCAACGGGTCAAACGAAAATTCAAGACGGATTTGCGCCATTAACACCTGGTTTTGATTACTTACCTTTTAACGATGATCAAGCATTAGAGGAATTAAAGAAAAAGAAACCTGTCGCCGTGCTTCTTGAATTGGTGCAAGGTGAAGGTGGAGTGATTCCTGCTGATGTGCAATGGGTAAAACAGTTAGAAAGCATTTGTAAAGAGCATGGTATTTTATTAATGATTGACGAAATTCAAACAGGGATCGGAAGAACGGGTAAATTATTCGCTTATCAGCATTATGGAATCGAGCCAGATGTGATTAGCATTGCTAAGGGGTTAGGATCAGGTTTTCCGATTGGTGCGATTATAGCAAAAGAGCATGTATCTAACGTATTCTCTCCTGGGACGCATGGAAGCACCTTTGGCGGGAACCCAATTGTCACTACTGCAGGATTGGCAACGATTAATCATCTTACTCAAACAAACGTATTAGGGGAAGCGAACGAAATTGCTGAATATATATGGGCAAAGTTAGAGCAATTAGTGTCAGATAAACCAGAAGTCAAATCAATCCGTGGAAAGGGATTGCTGATTGGTCTTGAGGTAGAAGGAAAAGCAATTGATTATGTAAATAAGGCAAGAGAAGACCACCAATTATTGATTATTGTAGCGGGGCCTCACATCGTCCGTATTTTACCACCGTTAACAACTACCAAAGAAGAAGTGGATGAATTTATTGGCAAGATCAATAAAATATTTCAATAGATCGTGTTTGATCACTTGACCCACCTCGGAAACGTGATAAAGTATTATTGAATGACACAAATAAAGAGGGATCAAGATGAAGAGTTATATACAGGAAAAGTTAGACACATTTAAGAAAATCAACAAAAATAGAGCACGTCTTTTAATCAATTGTGCTGATCAGCCAGGTATCGTTGGAGCTGTATCGCAATTTTTATTTGAGCATGATGCAAACATTCTCGAATCAAACCAATACTCAACAGACCCACATGGTGGGGAGTTTTTTATCCGTATTGAGTTTGAGATCGATAATTTAAAAGAAAAGGCAACACAGTTAGAGGAAGATTTTCAGGAAATTAAAAATAAATTTCAAATGGAAGCAACCTTTAAATTTGTTGACCAGGTAAAAAAAGTAGCGATCTTTGTATCGAAAGAGCCGCATTGTTTATTAGAGTTACTTTGGGAATGGCAAAGTGGTGATTTGATGGCTGATATCAGTCTTGTCGTAAGTAATCATGAAACGTCGAGGGAATTTGTTGAGCCATTGGGCATACCATATTATTATATTCCAGCAAATAAGGATATCCGCAAACAAGTGGAAGAACAACAGATTCAATTGTTACAAGAACACAATGTCGATGTGATTGTATTAGCACGTTATATGCAAATCTTAACACCTCATTTTGTTGAAACATTTAAAAACAAAATAATTAATATTCATCATTCGTTCTTGCCTGCCTTTATTGGGGCGAAACCATATGAGAGAGCCTATCATCGTGGTGTGAAATTAATTGGTGCAACCTCTCACTATGTGACAAATGATCTTGATGAGGGACCGATTATTGAGCAAGACATCAGTCGCGTGGACCACCGCGATAACGTTGAAGCGATGAAAAAAATAGGTCAATCCGTAGAACGTAGTGTACTGGCAAGAGCAGTGAAATGGCACCTAGAAGACCGTATTATCGTCTATGGGAACAAAACCATCGTATTTTAAGGTGAATTGTGAATATTGCTTTCTTCACGGGAATAGTGATGCGGTTGACGGGAATTATCGTTCGCTAGACGGGAATTATGTTTTTTTTCCTTTAAGCAGAAGATAATTCCTATCAAGAGAGACATAATTCCCGTCATGCGAGGATCGATTCCCGTGAAGAAATCTGAATTTTTCCTATTCATTAAGATATCAACGTGAGACCTATAAGAATGTGACAAGTTTGTGGATGATAAAGCATGCTAATCTTAAATGAAGATTGGTGTGCTTTTTTTGTTGAGAATGTCTCAATTTTGTCTTATTTCTCATATGTTAATATGAGGTGATTTCCCAAATGAAGAACTATTTTAGTATGTGGAAAAATCAAAATATTATCTACATGAAACCAAATGTAGAACTTATATATTATAAAGTCTATGAGAATAATAGATTGGTCACAAGTAATTCTGGTTCGGAGGGTAGTTATATAGCTTTACGCCAACAAAAACCTTCTACCACTATCGTAATTGAATATTACCATGACAATGCACTGGAAAGAGAGCAATACTCCTTAAGAAACTATTATGCAAACAGAAAACGTAATTTCCAGGCAGGAGACATATTAGTCGCTAGTGATAATGTGAAGTCTGAACTGACTGGTTATATGGGTCATACTGCAATTGTCATAAATGAAAATGAATTAATTGAGTCACCTGGGAGTGAACCAGCGATTGTACTAGAACCAATCCAACAATTTATAGATAAGCATCCGGTTCATGCACAATTCCGACCGGTGGACAATGATATAGGGACCAAAACGGCAAAATATGCTACAGAGTATTATGAAAAATATCAAAATAATTTAAAGAACGGTTTATCAAAACCATCCTTTTCTTTTAATCTATCACAGGCTTTAGATGACCCGTGGGATAAAATATATTGCTCGAAATTAATTTGGATTTGTTATCATTATGGTGCGGATTATACGTTTGAAAACGACTATTTATGGTTCTCGCCAGAAGATTTATATCATCAACTAATAGAAAATAAAGATTTCGAAATAGTATATCAACATGAAAATGTAGAATTTTTAATTGATTTATAATGCAAACAGTTGACCGAATCAAGAGCAAACCTAATATACTGATAAGTTTCACTAAAAAATAAGGTTGGGTCAAACGAATTTCATATAAGTATTAGGAACATCCTACGCATTAGCTGTTGTGGTAATTTTGAAATTGTTTTAACTGGTTAACATCCGCTCCGGCTGCCCACTTTCCTTTCCGTGGGGTTTTTCTCTCAGCTAACTTATTTAAGCAAAGAACGCTTAAATAAGTGGATCTTCAAGTAAAACGTTCCCACAGGAGTGAAAGTGGGCGGCCTACGCTAATATCTTTTTCTACAACTACTGTGACAGATAGCAATTTGAGCTGTTACTCCAATCAACGAATTTTTTATGTGAGAGAAATACCATTATGCTAACTCATACTAGCGTTTTAGAATATCAAATTAGCGTAGGCGTCCGCTTCAACTCCTACGGGATGTTTTTATTCGAAGATCCACTTTGGTAAGCGTTTTTTGCTTACAAAAGTTAGCTGAAGAGAAAAACCCGTGGAAAGGGAAGTGGACAAGCCGAAGCGGTTTCTAAACACACACATCATGTCATCATTTGTTGCGCAGTACCCTCATATTGCGCAACAGTACATTATGAAAAGTTTGTTTTTGGTATAAAAAAATATTATTTGCGTGCATTATTAAAGTTCCATTTATTATAATTTTTTAAGAAAAATGTGCAAAAATTTATTAAATTACTATTTATATATTGAATGTACGTACGAATTATATTATTATAAAAGTAAATATTTTTACACATACGTACAAGGAAAAAGCGGATATTTATAAGAAAGGTGGAAGACAAGCATGCTTGAAGAACTAAAACAGCAAGTATTAGAAGCAAACCTTGATCTACCTAAGTATGGTTTAGTCACATTTACTTGGGGCAATGTAAGCGGTTTCGATAAAGAATCAGGTTTGATGGTTATTAAACCAAGTGGTGTTCCGTATGAAGAATTGAAAGTAGAAGATTTGGTTGTTTTAGACTTAGATGGAAACATTGTCGAAGGTGATTTAAAACCATCTTCTGACACACCAACCCATCGTTTGCTTTATAAGAAATTCCCAGGTGTTGGTGGAATTGTTCATACCCATTCACCTTGGGCTACAAGCTGGGCGCAAGCAGGTAAAGGTATTCCGGCTCTTGGTACCACCCAAGCGGACTACTTTTATGGGAAAGTTCCCTGTACAAGACGTATGACAGAGGAAGAAGTGTCAGGTGAATATGAATGGGAAACTGGAAATGTTATTGTTGAAACTTTTAAAGATATCGACCCACTTCAAATTCCAAGTGTATTAGTGCATAGTCATGCACCTTTTAACTGGGGCAAAGATCCACATGAAGCGCTTCATAATGCAGTTGTATTAGAAGAAGTTGCAAAAATGGCATTGCATACTTATCAAATTAACCCTAACGCTGAAGACATGGATCAATTTCTATTAGATAAACACTATCTAAGAAAACATGGCGCAAATGCCTATTACGGACAAGACAAAAAGTAATACTATCTCAATGGATTAATCTCTAGATTAGTGTGATAGGGACTATATAAATTATTAAAAACAATAGGAGGAAAACATTATGTTAGAAGTACGCCCATATAAATTTTGGTTTGTTACAGGAAGTCAGCACCTTTATGGTGAAGGTCCATTAACAGAAGTAGCAAACAATTCAAAAGAAGTGGTAGCAGGATTAAATAAAGAAGGTAATTTGCCTTTTGAGGTGCAGTTTAAGGAAGTATTAACGACATCAGATGACATTCAGCGTTTGATGCAACAAGCAAATACCGATGAAAATTGTGCTGGTGTGATTACATGGATGCACACATTCTCTCCAGCAAAAATGTGGATTGCTGGGCTAAAATCCTTACAAAAACCATTATTGCATTTGCATACCCAGTATAATCGTGATATTCCATGGGAAAGTATTGATATGGACTTCATGAACTTAAACCAAGCAGCACACGGGGATCGTGAGTATGGCTTTATTGGTACACGTATGGATGTATCTCGTAAAGTAGTTGTTGGTCATTGGCAAAGTAAAGATGTGACAACAAAGATTGCGGGATGGATGAAGACTGCAGTTGCAGTTTCTGAAGGATCAAATATTCGTGTTGCTCGTTTTGGTGATAATATGCGAAATGTTGCTGTTACAGATGGAGATAAAATTGAAGCACAAATTAAATTTGGCTGGGTAGTCGATTATTACGGTATCGGTGATCTTGTGGAAGAAATGGACAAAGTATCTGAAGCAGAGATTGATGAGTTATATAAAGAGTACCAAGAATTGTATGATATACCAAATAACGAAGGTAATGTAGAAGACTCTATCCGTTATCAAGCTAAAATCGAACTAGGTTTAAAATCCTTTTTGGAAAAAGGTAATTATACAGCTTTTACAACAAACTTCGAAGATTTACATGGAATGAAGCAATTACCAGGACTTGCTGCACAGCGTCTAATGGCTGAAGGCTATGGATTCGCTGGTGAAGGGGATTGGAGAACCGCTGCGCTTACACGTTTCATGAAGATTATTGCTGATAATAAAAATACTTCTTTCATGGAAGATTACACCTATCATCTGGAACCAGGAAATGAAATGATATTAGGTTCTCATATGTTAGAAATCTGCCCGACAGTTTCTGCTACAAAACCAAAAATTGTAGTTAATCCATTAAGTATGGGAGATAAAGAAGATCCGGCACGTTTAGTTTTTGATGGCAAAGGTGGAGATGCTGTTAACGCATCCTTAGTGGAAATGGGTGGTCGCTACCGTCTAGTAATTAATGAAATTAAAGCAGAACAGCCTAAAACAGAAACGCCTAATTTACCTGTTGCTAAAGTATTGTGGAAACCACAGCCTTCTTTAAGTGAAGCAACAGAAGCGTGGATTTATGCAGGTGGGGCGCACCATACGGTTTTCTCTTTTGATGTCACGACAGAACAACTATATGACTTTGCCGATATGGCAAAAATCGAATGCGTAGTAATTGATGAAGATACCAAATTACGTCAATTCCGCAATGAATTAAAATGGAATGAAGCAATTTATCGCTAGAGTGTTAAAGCAGAGGCCTTTTCAATCAAGGGCCTCTGTCTTATTATTTTGCGGTGGTACATGGTAGGGTCACATCAGAGATTCTATGCATCGAAAAATAGCTGCTCTTGACAGTTTGTATTAATTCTATATGCTTAAATTAGGGCATTTTATAAACTAAGTAATGAATTTGTAGGATTATTGAGGTGTATATAAAGATGCAAACAAAATATAGTATAGTAAAACAAGCAATAAAATCTCAAATATTAGATGGTACTTTTCAACCTCATCAAAAAATCAGTTCTGAAAGCGAACTAATGAAACAATTTGGTGTTAGTCGACATACAGTAAGGTTAGCAATTGGCGATTTAGTGAATCAAGGCTGGTTATACCGCGAGCAAGGTGCTGGGACATTTTGTGCAGATCGTTCTAAAGAGGATAATGCTTCCTTAATACAACAAAAAAACATCGCAATTATTACCACATATATTTCAGACTACATCTTTCCATCCATTATTCGTGGAGCAGAATCCCACCTTAGTGAACAAGGGTATCAAGTTAGTCTTTTTAGTACCAATAATGATCATAATAATGAACGAAAGTTTTTAGAGAAAATATTGACGCAACATTTTGATGGCGTAATTATAGAGCCTACACGCAGTGCGATAACAAATCCGAATATTAACTATTATTTAAATTTGGAAAGGCAAAACATACCCTATCTGATGATTAACGCATTTTATGATGAACTAGAGCCTTTTCATATTGTAATGGATGATGAAAAAGGTGGAACAATTCAAACGGAGCATTTAATCGAATTAGGTCATATAAATATTTTAGGTTTCTTTAAAAACGATGATATTCAAGGAACTAAACGACTGAAGGGTTATTTAAAAGCACATCGTAAGCACCAAATTGAAATTTTGCCGAATAATATCATCACCTATAATACCGAGGAAAAAAACACAAAACCCGTCGAAGTGTTACGTAAAATGTTGCAAGAACCAAAGGAAAAAAGACCAACAGCCATTGTTTGTTACAATGATGAATTAGCAATAAAATTACTGGATGCAATTCGGGAAGCACAATTAAAAGTTCCGGAAAATATATCAATTGTCGGATTTGATGATTCTTTTATGGCTGAAGTTACAGAGGTGAAACTAACAACTGTGTCTCATCCCCAAAGTGAAATGGGAAGATTAGCTGCGAAAGTAATCTTAGACATGATTAAGCAGTTAAAATCACCTAACAAAGAACAACAAAACTTGGCGAAAGATCTTATTCGTTTTGATCCTGAGCTCGTTGTCCGAAATTCGACAGCACCAATTAAATAGCAAATCATTAAAGTAGAGCTGCTACTTGTGTTATAGGCACAGAGTGGCGGCTTTTGTTTTGAATAGATTAGTAGATGATCACAATTATGTTTAGCTAATCTGAAAGGGTTGTAAATAAGCTGAAATTTGATATACTAGTAGTACGTACAATTATATAAAAATGTAAACAATAACAACCAAAAATGAAAACGTTATCAAATTAAGGATTTAAATTGTTAATTGCGAGATTTAGCTCGACAACTTAATTAGTTTTGTTAATAAAGTAAGGAGATAGAATATTTCATGGGGGGTGTTCGGTGATGGAAGCTAAGTATAAAAAGATAAAGCAATCGATTAAATCGAAAATTTTGGAAGGACTTATTATTCCTCACGAAAAAATTAGTTCTGAAAGTGAATTGATGGAGCAATTTAGTGTTAGCCGCCATACTGTTCGGCTAGCATTAGGAGAGTTAGTAAACGAAAATTGGTTATATAGAGAACAAGGAGCGGGTACATTCTGTCAAGATCGATCAAAAATAGAGAATAATCAGCAATTTGAACAGCCAACTAAAAACATTGCGATCGTGACATCTTATATTTCAGAATATATTTTCCCTACTATTATAAGAGGGGCAGAGGCTTATTTAAGTGAGCAAGGGTATCATGTTAGTATTTTTAATACAAATAATAAATATGAACAAGAAAAGAAAATTTTAAGCAATATTTTATCAGGTAATTATGATGGTGTTATTATCGAGCCTACTAATAGTGCCTCTTCTAATCCGAATTTGAACTACTATCTTAAATTAGAAAAAGAACAGATACCTTATGTAATGATCAACGCAACTTATGAAGAGTTAGAACCACCTAGTTTTATGTTAGATGATGTAGAAGGAGGTTATTTACAAACCAAGCACTTGTTAGATCTTGGACATACATCCATAGCGTGTATGCATAAAACGGATGATGCTCAAGGTCAGAAAAGGCTTAAAGGATATATTAAAGCACATCGAGATTATAAAGTCTCCATTAATCCTAAAAATATGATTACTTATTGTACAGAAAATGAGCATACCAAACCATTTGAATCTTTAAAACAACTAATTGAAATAAAAAGTGATAGACCAACAGCTATGGTCTGCTATAATGATCAACTTGTACTTAAATTAATGGATGTCTTAAGAGAGGGGAAAATTAAAATACCAGAGGACATATCATTCGTAGGCTATGATGATTCCATGTTGGCAGAGATATCTGAAGTGAAACTAACATCGATCATCCACCCAAAAAGTCAACTCGGGTTAGATGCAGCAAAAGCAATGATAGATATGATAGATAAAAAGGGTGTACCGTTTGATAATGTATCATTATCAAAGTTATATAAGCCTGAAATAAACCGCCGGCAATCCACAACAGCTATTAAAAAAGGATTAATAATCTCATAACTTTCAAAGCAAAGTATTGATAAAGATACCTTGCTTTTTATTATTTTTGTTTCGTGAGTTTATATAAATAATAGTACATAAATATTGTATCTGAAAATGAGTATGAAAGCCTTGACAAATAGATGATAATTTCATAATCTTAATATACGTACAATTACTCAAAAACAAAGAAATACTTATGAGATGTACGATCAAGTATTTAATTATCAAAAGTTTGAAAGCGTTTGAATTTTGAGGGTAAGTCATGTGTATTGAAGATAATAGAAAGGATGATAGTAATGGCAAAAGAAACAGTGAAGGCAAAAATGGTTGTAGACAAGGAGTTTCAAATTTCGGAGATTGATCCTAGGGTTTATGGATCCTTTATAGAACACTTAGGTAGAGCTGTCTATGGTGGTATTTTCGAGCCGGATCATCCAACTGCAGATGCAAATGGCTTTAGACAAGATGTAATTGATTTAGTAAAAGAATTACAAGTACCGATTGTTAGATATCCAGGTGGTAACATGGTTTCTGCCTATAACTGGGAAGATGGAGTTGGACCAAAAGAAGAACGTCCCAAACGATTAGAGCTCGCTTGGAGAGTTACGGAAACAAATCAAGTAGGTACGAATGAGTTTGTTGATTGGGCAAAAGCGGCTAATTCAGATGTTATGATGGCGGTGAACCTCGGTACAAGAGGTATAGATGCTGCGAGAAACTTATTAGAATACTGTAACCACCCAGGTGGAACCTATTGGAGTGATTTAAGAAAATCACACGGTTATGATAATCCACACAATATAAAAACATGGTGTCTGGGAAATGAGATGGATGGGCCATGGCAAGTTGGTCAAAAAACAGCACATGAATATGGGCGTTTAGCATATGAAACAGCCAAAGCAATGCGCCTTGTGGATCCCGAGATTGAATTAGTGACTTGTGGTAGCTCTAATTCTCAGATGCCAACTTTCCCTAGTTGGGAAGCAGAGACATTAGAACATACGTATGAAGTAGCTGACTATATCTCACTTCACCAATATTATGGTAATAGAAGTGGAGATACGGCCAACTTTTTAGCGAAATCTATGGATATGGAAAATTTTATTCAGACAGTTATTGCAACATGTGATTATATTAAGGCAAAGAAACGCAGTAAGAAGGATATGTATTTAAGTTTTGACGAATGGAATGTTTGGTTCCACTCTAATCAACAGGATAAGGAAATTGAGCCTTGGACAGTAGCGCCACCACAATTAGAGGATGTTTACACATTCGAGGATGCATTGCTAGTTGGTAGTATGTTAAATACAATGTTACGTCACTCAGACCGTGTCAAAATTGCATGTATGGCACAGCTTGTAAATGTAATTGCACCAATTATGACTGAAAATGGTGGAGCAGCTTGGAAACAAACAATTTTCTATCCTTATTACTATACTTCTGTATATGGAAGAGGGGTTGCACTAAATCCAGTAGTAAGCTCGCCGAAGTATGACAGTAAAGATTTCACAGATGTACCATACTTAGACCCTTCGGTTGTATATAACGAAGAAAAAGAAGAGCTAGTAATTTTTGCAACTAACCGTCATCTAGAAAAAACGCTAGAAGTAGACATTGATGTGAGGGCTTTTGAAGGGTACGATGTTGTAGAACATGTAGTATTAGAAAATGAAGATGCAAAAGCAGTAAACATTGTTGGTCAGGAAAATGTAACACCACATTCTAATGGTGAATCATACGTAGATGATGGTAAATTAGTAGGTATCTTCCCTAAATTTTCTTGGAATATGGTTCGTTTACAAAAGAAATAATTAATTGAAATGATGTAAAAGTGGAGAAAGATCAATACGGATGCTTTCTCCACCTCTTTTATGAAAGTATAAAATTATAATGAGGTGAGAGTATGACAAATAGGGCAATTATCAATGCTGATGTAACGAAGGGAACAATTAATAAGAATATTTATGGTCATTTCGCAGAACACTTAGGACGTTGTATTTATGAAGGGTTCTGGGTTGGTGAAGACTCTGAAATACCAAATACGAATGGTATAAGAAATGATGTTGTCGAGGCATTAAAAAATATTAAGATACCAGTACTTCGTTGGCCTGGTGGGTGCTTTGCAGATGAATATCACTGGAAAGATGGTATTGGACCTAGAGAAAATAGAAAACGTATGGTTAATACCCACTGGGGTGGTGTTATTGAGAACAACCACTTCGGTACACATGAGTTTTTTATGCTTTGTGACATGTTAGAAACAGAACCATATGTATGTGGAAATGTAGGTAGTGGAACTGTTCAAGAAATGTCTGAATGGGTTGAATACATGACATTTAACGGTGAATCACCAATGGCAAATTTACGTCAAGAAAATGGTAAAGAAGAGCCTTGGGCTTTAACTTATTTTGGTGTAGGTAATGAGAATTGGGGTTGTGGTGGTAATATGCGTCCACAATATTATGCAGATCTTTATAATCGCTTCCAGACGTATGTAAGAAATTACGGTGAAAATAAAATCTACCGTATTGCTGGCGGTCCTAATGTTGATGATTATAAATGGACAGATGTGCTCATGCGTGAATCAGCTCAACACATGGATGGCCTAAGCTTGCACTATTACACGATCCCAGGTGAATTCTGGACTGGAAAAGGTGCTGCAACTAACTTCCCTGAAGATGAATGGGATGTAACCATGCAAAAAGCATACCATATCCAGGAACTAATTGAAAAACACAGTACTATTATGGATAAATATGACCCAGAAAAACGTGTCGGCCTAATTATCGATGAGTGGGGAACATGGTTTGATGTGGAAGAAGGGACAAATCCAGGGTTCCTTTACCAACAAAATACGATCCGTGATGCATTGGTTGCAGGTGTATCATTAAATATTTTTAATGATCATAGTGATCGTGTTCAAATGGCAAATATTGCTCAAACTATCAACGTGTTACAGTCTATGATTTTGACTGATAAGGAGAAGATGATCTTAACTCCAACCTATCACGTTTTTGAAATGTATAAGGTTCACCAAGATGCAGCAAAAGTAGCTTTAGATATTACCTCTGACACGTTTAAAGTTGGAGAAAAGGAAATGCCTCAAGTAACAGCTTCTGCATCTAAAGCAAACGATGGAAATCTTAATATTACGTTGTGTAATGTAGACAGAGCAAATGTAGCTGACCTTACTATTGACTTGCGCGGAATCGATGTAAACCAAATCACTGGTCGAGTATTAACTGCAAATGAAATGGACGCTCACAATACATTTGATAATCCAGACAATGTAAAACCAATTGACTTTACGGATTTCCAAATCAACGGAAATGAATTATCTATTAATTTACCATCCAAATCCGTTGTAGCATTGTCCGTAAAATAAAGTAATATTATTATTAAATATTAAAGAGACTCAAACAAAATAATTTTGAAATTAAAAAAAATCCAAATGATTATTCGAAAATAATTTCGATGTCGTTTGGATTTTCTTCATAGTAGGACCATACTGCGATATAGCTGAAGAGGCAATTATGATATTTTATATGTGCTTTGCAACCGCTCCGGCTTGCCCACTTTCCCGCAGGAGTGAAAGTGGACGCCTTCGCTTTGATATACTCGACAACTTAAGCAAGAGTATTCATGAAAGAATGCGATTGGTATCGAAAATTTAAAAAAAGTTGTATTAAAGATTTTAGAGATTATGAACTTGTTGTGTTTTACGTAATAGTTTCATATTGGAAATTGTATAGTTATATCGTATAAGCAAGAGGAATAATTAACCATAATATTCATTGTAAATACAGTTTATTAATCATTTGAGGTTATGTTTAATAGTAAAGTGAAGTTATATTCTTCCAACTAGTATATTGAAATATTTAAGTTAAGAAAAGTCTGTATTTTTTTAAGAAAATGATTGAAAAAACTTATACAGTTATATATAATAGAAACATCCAATACTTATACGTACGTTTGGTAGCGATTACTTGAAAGATGTTACTAAGCTGTATATAGTTCTAAGTAATCTTTTAGAAGACTATAATTATTGAAAGCGTATTCAGTTCGTTCAAACTTTAAGGAGGGGTTACAGTGGCAACAAATCAAACAGTAGATACAAATAAAGGTCCAAGCCCATTTATGAAATTCCTGAATTCTAAAAAAGTAGTACCTTACATTTTTGTATCACCATTCATTATTTCTTTTTTGATCTTAACCGTATACCCAGCAATTCGCGGTATCATTATGAGCTTTCAAAGTGTTCTGCCCGGGCAAGTTAATTTTATTGGGTTACAAAACTACGAAAGGGTATTCAATCCTACATTTTATACGGCGCTCATGAATACTACTATTTACGTAGTGTTAACAGTTACAATTTTAACGATATTACCTATTATTTTAGCGGTAATTTTAGATTCGAAATTTGTGAAATTGAAAACGCTATTTCGGGCTTCGTTATTTATGCCTGCACTAGCATCTACAATTGTTGCAGGTATGATCTTCAGGCTAATGTTTGGGGAAACAGATACTGCAGCAGCGAACCAAGTGTTAAATTGGCTAGGAATGAGCTCAGTAGATTGGAGATATAATGCTTGGTCAGGGATGTTCTTGATGGTTATGTTATGTGTATGGCGTTGGTTAGGGGTAAACATTCTCTACTTCTTAGCAGCCTTACAAAACGTACCTGATGAATTATATGAAGCTGCTGAAATTGACGGGGCATCTATTTTGCAAAAGTTTTGGTTTGTAACATTACCATTCTTAAAACCTGTAACTATTTTTGTTGTAACGATATCTATAATTAATGGCTTTCGAATGTTTGAGGAGAGCTTTGTATTCTGGGAAGCAGGTTCACCAGGGAACATTGGTTTAACTGTAGTAGGTTATATTTATCAACAAGGTATTCAACGAAATGATATGGGCTTTGGTGCCGCTATCGGTGTAATTCTAATGCTTATAATCTTCGTTATCAGTTTCATACAGTTAGTTCTAACAGGTGCATTCAAGCGAGGTGACGAATAATGAAAAGAGAGACTAATAGTGCAGCAAAATGGGTTATGAATATTGGAATGGTTTTAGTTTGTTTAATTGTCTTATTTCCGTTGATCATGTTACTAATATCTTCTTTTAGGCCTTCATCGGAATTGCTACGTACAGGTATCAGTTTAGCGTTTGATTGGAGTTTGCTTAACTCAGATAACTATAATTATATCTTTACACAGGCAGGAAGTTATTGGACATGGTATATGAACAGTCTTATAATTTCAGCCGTTACAATAGTGTTATCCTTGTTTTTCTCTGCAATGGTAGGTTATGCATTAGCAGTATACGACTTTAAAGGAAGAAATTTATTCTTTACATTTGTAGTATTTATTTTAATGGTACCATTTGAAATTTTAATGCTACCGTTATTCCAAATGATGATTACAGCACAGTTAGTCGATTCCTATATAGGTGTAATTTTACCAATGATTGTAGCACCAATCGCTGTGTTCTTCTTTAGACAATATGCATTAGGATTACCTGTCCAATTAATGGATGCAGCAAGAATCGATGGAGCGACAGAATATGGTATCTATTTTAAAATCATGCTACCTTTAATGGGACCATCGCTAGGTGCAATGGCAATATTACAAGGTCTTGGAAGTTGGAATAACTTCTTATGGCCATTAATTGTATTACGTTCGAATGATATGTTTACTTTACCTATCGGTTTGGCAACACTATTAACACCATATGGCAACAATTATGATGTATTGATTGCCGGATCAGTTATGACAATAGTACCAATCATTATATTGTTTATCTTCTTCCAAAGATACTTTGTAGCTGGTTTAACGACTGGTGGAGTGAAAGGATAATAGTAGGTTAACTAGGATGTGACAAAGATGTTTGGACAGCAAATAGTAGGCTCATTAGATCGCTTCTTGAGAATAATATTGCAAGTAGCATGGCTGAATTTTCTCTGGATAGGATTTACATTAGTAGGCCTCGTAGTAGGTGGGATATTCCCAGCTACTACAGCTGCAATTGCGGTAGCAAGAAAATGGGTGCAAAAAAAAGAAGAAGTCCCTATTTTTAAGACTTTTAAACAAGCTTATAAAAGGGAATTTATTAAATCGAATATCATTGGAATTATTTTAGCTGTAGTAGGCATAATGTTAGTCGTGAATTATCAAATATTACTGCAGTTAGGCGATCAAATCTCGATCATTGCTGTTTTTTTATATTACTTTGTTATATTCCTGTATGGAATACTTGTATTGTGGATTTTTCCGTTGCTAACTCATTATAATTCTAGCGTATTTCAGTATTTCAAGAATGCCATAATTATTGGTATAACTAAGTTGCCGATAACTATTTTACAAGGTTTAATAATATTTTTCATATTGTACTTCTCATTAAAATTACCAAGTATGTTAATCTTTTGCACAATAAGCTTAATTACGATAACTGTAGCTTTTTTTTCAGTGAAAGTTTTTGAAAAAATAGATACTAGTGAATGAGTCATGTACGTACTAGTTTTCTGTGATTTAATTAATATTTCAATTAACTTATATATTTAAATTTAATACCAGAAAAACTTATTGACAAATTAGAGTCAAAATGATATCTTATAGTTAACAACAACGTAAATGATAACGAAGTAACCATTTGTTGAAACTTAATCTTGTACGAACAGGTTAAAAAGCAAATAACTTCGTTTATTATTTCAAACTTGTTGAAAGCGGTTACCGTGTTTTTGAAATAATTATATTATAGGGGGTAAAAAAATGAAAAGAAAAAGTTTATTGGCTGTTTTGTTTGGTCTAGTTGCCATGTTCCTAATTGCATGTGGTGGTGGAGATGACAGTGGTGACGGTGCTAGCGGTGAAGCAGATGATGTATCAACAGTTGGCGATGATCTAGAAGATGCTACTGAAATAAGTTTGTGGACCTTTGCTGCACAACACGTTGATTTTTATATTGAT
Organism: Gracilibacillus massiliensis; assembly: GCF_001458115.1. Taxonomy (GTDB): domain Bacteria; phylum Bacillota; class Bacilli; order Bacillales; family Amphibacillaceae; genus Gracilibacillus; species Gracilibacillus massiliensis. Next base: position 1,196,896 of record NZ_CZRP01000013.1, on the reverse strand, counting down.
GCAGCAGAAAGATGGAACGAAGAAAATTCAGACCGACCAATTCAGTTGACAGCTGAAACATATCCATTTGATCAAATGCACAATAACTTACTATTAGCATTACAATCTGGTGATGGTGCTCCAGACATTGCAGATATTGAAATTGCACGTTTTCCTAACTTTATGGAAGGTGAACCACAGTTAGAACCAATGAATGAATATGTAGAACCTGAGTTAGAAAACTTTGTCGAGTCTCGTTTTGATATTTATTCGAAAGATGGAAATTACTATGGAATGCCTACACACGTAGGTGCATCTGTAATGTATTATAATACAGAAATTATGGATGAAGCTGGAGTAGATATTGAATCTATTAAGACGTGGGATGACTTTATGGCAGCTGGTGAAGAAGTTGCAGCAAATACGGATGCGGTGATGTTTAACTCATTCCCAGGTGATTACTTACCATACTTCCAAATGGTTTCTCAGCAAGGTTCAGATTTTATTGATGAAAATGATAACATTACAATTAACAGAGAAGAAAATGTAGAAGCTTTACAGTTACTAAAAGACATGCAAGAAGCTGGTATCGCTGAAGTAGCACCAGGTAATGAACCACATGCGGAAGAGTATTATTCATACATGGGTGAAGGTGGAGCAGCAGCAATTGCAATGCCGATCTGGTATATGGGTAGATTCACAGACAGCATGCCAGACCTAGAGGGTAAAATGGTAGTACGTCCTTTGCCAGCATTTGAAGAAGGTGGAAACCGTTCAGCTGGTATGGGTGGTACAGGTACTGTTGTAACCAACCAATCGGAAAATACAGAATTAGCGAAAGAATTCTTAGCATATGCGAAGCTTTCAAAAGAATCAAATATTAAAATTTGGACAGTATTAGGATTTGACCCAGTTCGTCATGACGTATGGGATGATCCAGCTGTACTAGAAGATAATAAATACTTCCAATTCTTTGGTGATGATATTTTTGACACATTAACAGAAGTTCAAGATGAAATTAATGCAATCAATGTTTCACAATACACGCCAGACGTTGCGACGGAGCTTAACACCAATACGTTGAACAATGTTTTACGTGATGGGTCAATGTCTCCACAAGAAGCATTAGATGCAGCGCAAGAAGCAGTTGAATCACAAATAGTAGAATAATATACTATTTATTAGAAAAGCTATCGAATCAGATAGCTTTTCTTTTGTTTACTTAAATGGTAAGGAATAAATGATGAATATAAGTTATAATCAGATTATATGAAAAATTAAATTAGAATGACGGGGGACAAGTATATGAAAAGAATAATCTATCTTGATTGTTTTTCGGGTATTAGTGGGGATATGACCATTGCAGCATTACTTGATACAGGTATCTCTTTTGATTGGTTTGAATCAGAATTGGCTAAGCTTAATTTCTCTCAAGAGTATAAGCTTCAATTACATAAAAAAATCAAAAATGGAATCAATAGTAATAAATTTGATGTTATTGTTAATGAAGAATCAAATCATCATGATCACAGTCATACGCATGATCATCATCATGGTCACCATCATCATCACCACCGTACATATAAGGATATTGTAAAAATGATTGAGCAGAGTGAATTAAACGATTCGGTTAAAAAAATGTCGATAGATATGTTTACAGTGATAGGTGAGGCAGAAGCAAAGATTCATGGAATGGATTTAGAACATGTCCATTTTCATGAAGTAGGTGCGATTGATTCTATTATAGATATCGTAGGGGTAGCTATATTAATTGATCACCTTAAGGTGGATCAAATTATTGCGTCTCCAATTCCTGTAGGTTCAGGCCATATTCATATCGATCATGGTATTTACCCAGTACCTGCACCAGCTACCTTAGAAATATTAAAAGATGTACCACTTAAAAAAAGTACGATAACGGGAGAACTGACAACACCAACAGGAGCTGCAATTATTAAAACATTAGTTTCTGAATATAGCGAAATTCCGAATATGCAAGTTAAACATATCGGTTATGGAGCAGGTACGAAAACATTCCCTGATCATCCTAATGTGTTACGCGTATTAATTGGAGAATAAAAAGAAACTGGCCAAAAGGATTTTATGCGTATTAGGAAGATACTGCGCAATAACTGATGTGTTAACTTTGACAGTTATTATGAGCGTATCAACCGCTCCGGCTTGGCCACTTCGCTTTCCGAGGGGCATGCTCTTCAGCTAACTTTGAAAAGAAAAACACTTTTCAAAGTGGATCTTCAGATCATGCTAATCCCTCAGGAGTCGAAGTGGACGCCTACGCTACTTTGATATTCTACAACGCTAGTATGAGGTAGCATTATGATTTTTCTCTCATGTGATAAATTCTTTGATTGGAGTAACAGCTCAAAATACTATCTGTAACAATAGTTGTAGAACAAATATATTAGCGCAGGCCGCCCACTTTCACTCCTGTGGGATCGTTTTACCTGAAGATCCACTTTTTCAAGTGATTTTTGCTTGAAAAAGTTAGCTGAAGGTAAAACCCCACGGAAAGGGAAGTGGGCAGCCGGAGCGGGTATCTAGTAAATAATACATTTCAAAATTATCACCCCATTTGTTGCGCAGTATCCTGATTATGCGTAACAATATATATTTTATCGTGAATGTTTTACATTAGAAAAATAGTATTTATCAGCCTCTATGTTCATTTTTTATGCTTCCTTGGTTTTATATTGGGTTCTGTACTTCCCTGGTGTTATTCCTTCCATCTTTCTAAAGGAACGGATGAAATTTTGTGAGTTATTATATTTTAATTTTTCTGCTATTTCTTTTACGGACATATTGGTCGTGGTTAACCATTCTTTTGCCTTGTTTAAACGATAGCGTAACAAATAATCACTAAAAGAATACCCTGTCTCTTTTTGGAAAATACTACTCAGATAGTTAGGATTATAATGTAATTCTGCTGCAATTAAATCTAGAGAAATGTCTTTGTCATAATTATTGTGAATTATTCGGATCATCTTGTCAGAAATTTTCTTATTCTTAGAATCATCTCTAGCATCTACATTATCAATAAGCGGAAGGATAATCTGGTTACTAACCCAGTCATGTATCGCTTCAATAGATCTGAAACTTTGATAATATGTAATCATATCCGTAGATTGGAAACTCTCGACATTTGCTCCTAACAACTCTTTTAATTCGTATAATTCATATAAGAATCTTGATAATATAATTTCTAATTGCTGATGATGGATATCGTGACGATCTAAGTAATCAAAAAACTTAGTAAGTTCTATCAATGCCTGATCTTTATCACTTAATTTTATCGCATCGAAAATTTTGTTTTTAATAGCAGAAGGGTATGGAGCAACACTGGAATAACGTCGATTTAAATTTTCATAGAAAATAATAGACGATTCGCCCATCTTCAAGCGGTATTTTAACGCTTCTTTGCTTTCCCTGAATCCACTGTTAGCATCTTCTAAATCACCAAAACGTGTACTGATCCCAACACTAACAGATAAATGAAAGAGTTCTTTTACTTTTGTTTGTATGAGTTTCACTTTTTGGTTAATGGTATGTGTATAATCCGCTTCATTATCACATTCCGTAATAATTATGGTGGATTGTGTATCGTTTATCACTACTGGTGTAAATCGTTCGTTCGTTGGAATTAAGTCTTCTATTAAGTTATTAATCGCAAACAAAATAAGATCCTGATCATTGCTATTAAATCGATCTTGGTCAATCTCATCAATCTTTAATGAGAAAATAGTAATCCATGTCCAGCTTTGGCTAAAATGAAAAGATTTCAATTTAAGCGGTAATTCACTTTTAGTTACTTTTCCTTGAAGCAAGCGGATCATAAATAATTGTTTTAATTGGGTAACTTGGCTTTGCACACGTTTTTCTAACAAATGATTTTGATTCAATAATTTTTCGATATGTGTTTCAATCAAATCAAATTCATTTGTTGTTTCAGTAGGTGTGGTATGTTTTTCACCTGTTGAATAGATTACATCTTTGAGTTTTTTTACTGGTCGATACAATACCTTGCTGCCAATGAATGCGATGCATAATGAAATAATTAATAAAATAGATACGATCGACAATGTTAACCAGCCGATAGAACTTGAGCGCATATGTAAATCGCTTAATTTTACTAAAGATATATAGGTCCAATTATTATAATTTGAAGTTTGATAGGAAATCTTAAAATCTGTACCATTAATTTGATATTCAAATTGTCCTTCTAATTCTTCGCGATCAATTTCATTAAATAATGCATCTGGTATATAACCATCTTCACCCATATATTCCGTGTTACTATGAGCGATTGTTTGATTGTTCTCGTCAAGAATAATAAATGACTCACTCTCGTTACTTTGTGCCATAATTTCATTTAGTTCACAAATAGGGACAATAACAGAAATTAATCCCTCTGGCTTTGAGGATAAAATAGGTAGTTTTTTTACTAAGTTAATATAGTGTGAACAACTCTTCTTTGTTGCATTTGGTATAGGAATCTGATCTGCTTCCTCCATTAGCCAAGCGGATTTCTCCGGTATGCTTAAGTAATTAGTGTTTATTTGTTCATACGTATCCCCATCAAGATTTACAAGTCCATTGTTATTAATTAGCCATCTATTTTCGAAGCTTACTAATACAATATCTTCAATACCCGTCTCAATTGTTTGTAAATGAATAAGGTCCTTTCGTAGTTTGTGAAAATCACTGAAGGAACTGGCATTCATATCTTGATTAATAAATTCCCTCGTTTGTGCAGATCGTATGAAATAAGTTGTAGATAAATCAATATAACGGAGAACTTGTTCCACATTTGTTTGAATTTGATAAATATTTTGTTTCTTTTCATCATTCGAATAGTCAACAATAGCTTTGGATGATTGCCAATACGAAAGGCCACCCGTAATAATAACAGGAACCGTACTTAATATAATTAAAAAAGCAATAAGCTTAAAATAATGTTTTGTTGAAAATTTTTTCATAAGTATACTTCCTCATATCGATATATTTTGTGTAACTTGTATAGCGCTAGGAAGTTAAAATGGTTGTCTCTTCTATCTGTTCTTGTTGCTTCTTTAATAGCTGATTAAAACCAATATTTATAATAAACATGCTGACATAGGCACTAACACTAAAACTAAAAAACAGGGTAATACCAGGAATTTTTAGTGAAGTGTAATAAATGCCAGCTAAAACAGTTAGCGCGCAGATCGAGTAATGTAAATTAACTGCACCTATTGATACCGCATAACGAATATATTGCCAAAAACCGAGTTCATAATGGACAAATACCGGTGCAATATAAAGGATGAGTAAAACATAGAATACACTTGATAATATAAATATGCCAAAAAGTATCGGATATAAATCACTTTCACTCATCATTCCTGTATATTTTAAAAACACAGATAAAACGTACCCGATGACATAAAGAACGATACCAAATAAATTAGAACGAAAGAAGTTACGTTTGTATTCTTGAAAAAATGTTTTATGAACAGGGAAATCAACTTCTTTTAAAACCCACTTCCGAACAACTGCAAACATAGCAACCGTAGCAGGCATGATCCCAAACAAGATAAAACCAATTAAAGTAAAAATGATCCATAGTAAGTTTAACCATGCAAATCGAGTAATCCATACACTAATTCGGTAAAAACCGCCCCATATACCTGTAAATTCCATTAAACCCCACCTGCTTCTGTAAAATAAATGTTAATATATATAGAATAACTGTTTCTTGTACATCCGTAAATAGTGCAAATGAAGCGCTTTCACAAAAATAATCATCATGTTAGTTTGGAAAGTACAGATATCTCAAGGACTCTTAACCTTTTACATAATCAAAATAATCATTTTTGCAGATGATTATGAACTAGAATAAATAATGATTATTTTCAAAATAAATTAAAAAATTAGCGCTATATAGGTAAGCGTTTACAAGACGCTCTGATTAAGTGATTATATACAAAGAATTTCTAAATCCTTACTATTAATGGTGTACACGAGATTCAGTTGTACAAATCAAATAAAATTTTTGGAGGGTGGTTAATTTGAGGAATTGGAAAAAGTTAATGGGAATCATGTTTTTACTATTACTGCTAACATTAGTTGCATGTAATAGTGACAGCGCATCTGAGGATGATGGTGACAATACCACTTCAGAAGAAGATGCAACAAATGAGGAAACAAATGATGATGATTCAGAGGCAGAGGAAGCGGAAGAGCCATACGCATTCACGATTATGGCAAACTTACACACACCAGAAGTGCCTAATGAAAAAGTATTAGAAAAAATTGAAGAGGCAACAAACACAGACATTGAGATTCAATGGGTACCTGATAACAACTATGAAGATCGCCTGAATACAGCTTTTGCAACGAATTCATTGCCAGAGGCAGTCTTTCTTAAAAACCAGGCTACATTTATTCAATTCCGTGACGCAATGGAAGATGAACAATTTTGGGAAGTTGGACAATATTTAGATCAGTTCGAAAATCTATCAAAGCTTAAAAGTAATGTCCTTGATAATACACGAGTAAACGGAAATCTTTATACATTATATCAAGGTCGTCCATTATCAAGACAAGGTTTAATTTATCGTAAGGATTGGGCAGATAATCTAGGATTAGAAGCACCAACCACAACAGATGAATTCATGGAAATGGCTAGAGCCTTTACAGAAGATGATCCAGACGGAAATGGAGAAGATGATACATTTGGTGTAACAGACCGTAGTGATTTAATATACGGGGCATTTAAAACAGTTTCTTCATGGTTTGGTACTCCGAATAACTGGGGTGAAAAAGATGGCCAGCTCTTACCTGAGTTTATGTTTGATGAGTACAAAGAAACAATGAACTTCTTTAGAGAAATGCATGAAAACGGATACATCAATCAAGATTTCCCTGTAACGAGTAAACCTGATCAGCAAGAGTTCTTTAAAAATGGAACAGCTGGTATGTATGTAGGCTCCATGGGTGATGTAGGAAGTCTTAATAATGATGCAGTTGCTATTAATCCAGATGTAGAATTTGATGTCCACAATAATATCCAAGGACCAGACGGTGAATTTGGGATTTGGGCCATTCCTGGTTATGGAAGTTTAATGATGTTTCCGAAAAGTGCTGTAGAAACAGAAGAAGACCTGTTAAAAATCTTAGGATTCGTTGACCAACTAATGACACCAGAAGTGATGAACTATGCTTATTGGGGAATTGAAGGTGAGCATTACGAAGTTCAGGAAGACAGTGCACTACCAACAGATGACCAATCTTTATTTGATCGTGAGGTTAAACCATATCAAGCACTTGAAATTGGTGAGCCAGAGACAAACGGAAGATATGAAGGATTCTTCGACTATGAAGTAAAAGCAAAATCAGAAGAATTGTTTAAAGAAAATGAAAACTACCTAATCGAAGATCCAACTGTACCGTTATATTCTGAAACATATGTAAATGATGGTGCTATCTTACAAGAAGGCATTACAGATGCAACGTACCAATACATTTTAGGTCAAATTGATGAAGCAGGTTTCGATGCAGCTGTTGAGAAATGGAGAAACGAAGGTGGAGATGCAATTATTGAAGAATTCAATGCCTCAAACTAACTAAGTACAGAACGAATAGGGCTCTTAAAATATATATTTTAAGAGCCCAATCTATATCACGACAGAAAAGAAAGCATAAAAAAACTAAGATTATAAATTAAATTGATTTTTATAAAAGGGATACTACGTAATAACTTTTTGGTATTGTAGTAATTTTGAGAAAATAATACTGCGGAGCAATCGCTGCGGCTTGTCCGCTTCCCTTTCCACGGGTTTTTCTCCTCAGCTAACTTTGATAAGCCAAGATCGCTTACCAAAGTGGATCTTCGGATAAAAACATCCCGCAGGAGTGGAAGCGGACGCCTACGCTAATTTGATATTCTACAACGCTAGTATGAGGTAGCATTATGTTATTTCTATTATGTGGAAAGCTAGTTATAAAGATAATAGCTCAAAATGCTACTTGTCACAATAATTGTAGAAATATATTAGCGGAGGCCGCCCACTTTCACTCCTGTGGGAATCGTTTTTCCTGAAGATCCACTTTTCCATGCGGTTTTTGCTTGGAAAAGTTAGCTGAAGGAAAAACCCCACGGAAAGGGAAGTGGGAAGCCGGAGCGGATGTTAACCAGTTAGAAAAATTTCAAAATTACCTCGTCAATTACTGCACCGTTTCTTTATATTACGCAGGCTGTTTGCGATTGATTCTTAAGGATGTAGGTGGGAGATGATCATTATGTTATGTTAGTTGCTTATACAAACAATTACAAGCACGTAAATGTCCATATGACAGCGACTATGGCAACTCGTAAGATAATGATTATTTACGTTATATATCCTTTAACGTACGATTTGAATAAGCCAAGACAACTGAAAAGAAAATGAAGAGAAAGGATACTGCTTATGGAATCAACTACACTTACTGCAAAAGAAGAATCAAAACAAGTAAAAAGAATGAAACGATCCGAAACATGGAGAAAAGTGAAGCGTAACAAAATGATTTATTTAATGATTCTGCCTGGTTTAATTTACTTTTTAATTTACAAATATTTACCGATGTATGGTCTGATTATTTCATTTCAAGATTATAAACCATATAAAGGTATATCAGAAAGTGAATGGGTAGGATTTGAGCATTTCACAAGGTTATTTACAAGTTCTGAATTTTGGATGATTTTTAAAAACACTTTAGTATTATTTGGTCTTCAAGTATTTATCTTTTTTCCAATACCAATCATTATTTCCTTAATGTTAAATGAAGTTCGCCATAGCTTTTTTAAGAGGGGTGTACAGACGCTTATTTATATACCACATTTTATGTCATGGGTAGTTATTGTGTCGATCTCTTATGTAATGCTGACACTTGATGGTGGAATTGTAAACGCTATCGTAGATTCGTTAGGTTTTGAAAAAATCAACTTTTTACTAAACGATACTTGGTTCCGGCCAATGTATATTTTACAGGTAATATGGCGGGAAGCTGGTTGGGGTACGATTATTTTCTTAGCAGCGATAACTGCGGTCGATCCTCAATTATATGAAGCAGCACGTATGGATGGGGCAAATCGGTTCAGACAAATGTGGCATATTACAATACCAGCTATCCGAAACGTGATTATCGTCTTGTTAATTCTGAAAATTGGTGACGTTCTAGAATTAGGGTTTGAGCATGTCTATTTATTACTAAATGCTTCTAACCGTAATGTGGCAGAAATTTTTGACACCTATGTTTATGTGGCCGGTTTGCAACAAGGTCAATTTAGTTATAGTACTGCAGTCGGTTTCTTTAAAGGTATAGTCGGTTTAATGATGGTTGTTTTTGCGAACTGGCTAGCGAAGAGATTTAATGAGGAAGGCATTTACTAACAAACACAACAATAAGTGAGGTGTATACCATGGCAAAACAACAAAGAATCTCTGCAGGGAGTAGAACATTTGATTTCTTTAACTATTTTTTATTGGCACTATTAGCCTTGATAACGATCTTACCATTTATTCATGTAGTTGGTAGTTCATTTGCTACAAGTGCAGAAGTTGCCAACACTAAATTTTTATTATTTCCAACAGAATTTTCATTAAAGGCTTACGAGTATATTTTTTCAACAGATACTATATTTAGAGCTTTAGGCGTATCGGTAATAATAACGGTAGGTGGAACGTTATGGAGCATGTTCTTTTCTACTTTAACCGCATACGGATTATCAAGAAGAGATCTTGTTGGACGACGTGCGATCAACTTTATGATTGTTTTCACATTATTATTCAATGGTGGAATGATTCCAACTTTCTTGGTAGTTCAACAAACAGGTTTATTAAATACATTATGGGCACTTGTCATACCTGTTACGATTAATGCGTTTAATATGATTATATTACGAAGTTTCTTTATGAATTTACCAGCAGGTTTAGAAGAATCAGCAAAGATAGATGGTGCTAATGATTTCAGTATATTATTTCGAATCGTTATTCCAATTTCATTACCAGCGATTGCAACCATCTCTTTATTTTATGCAGTAACCTATTGGAACACCTATATGCATGCGATTTTATACTTAGCGGATGCAGATAAATGGCCCGTACAGGTGTTGCTAAGACAAATTGTGGTGTTGGCGAGTGGAATGAACTATGACGCTGAGGCTTATTCGGATGTACCGCCTCCAGAAGTAACGGTGAAAATGGCGACAATTGTAGTAGCGACTGTACCTGTACTACTTGTATATCCATTTTTACAAAAATACTTTGCGAAAGGTGCATTGTTAGGATCTGTCAAAGGTTAATGGTGTCAAGGAGAGGAAGTATCAACAATGAATTGGCGAGAACAGCAGCAATTGAAACTAGATGGTATGTTTGATGGATTATTCTATTGGCTGCAAAAGCAGTTTGATCCTGTCACAGGTGGTTTTTATTATGCAAGGAGTTCGGTAAGTGATGGCCGATTTACACCCGATATAGAATCGACAGCACAGGCGCTCAATATTTTATTGAGGTATAACCTTTTGAAAGGGATGCCTTTCGCAACTAAAAGTAAGGTTATTCAGTACTTCCAGTCGAAACAGGAGGAGCATACCGGTTATTTTTATGATAATAATCCACAAATGCCAAAAGACGAAGTAATGGTCCACCGGGCATTGAATTATGCCTATCATTCTTTGAAAAGACTTGGAGCTGAACCGTTATATAAGATGCCAGTAGAGGTAAGGAAAGCACCCGCCTATACGAAATCATTAGCGGCTTACCAGAAGAAATGGGAAAGCATTGATTTACGAAACAGTTGGCGTGGTTGTGATCTATTAGCTTCTTCCACCGTTTACATCGCTCAAATGGAGGAAAACGATCGAAAAAAATATGTGCAGGCAATGGCGAAGTTCCTAGCAGAAATACAAGATCCCAAAACAGGTTTATGGGGAAATGGTTCGTTATATGTAAAAATTTCCGGCACTTTTAAATTGCACACCTTTTACCGGAAATATAAGATACCGATGCCAAACCAGGAAAAGATTTATCAAAGTATCTTAGCATGTTTGCGAACCGAAGATGCAGTAGATATGTGCTATATTCGTAATCCGATTGATTTATTATCGTATCTTCAAAAAGAGATTACTGAGCAGGAATTAGAAGAGATTACAAGAATTACAATTAAAAATATGGAACGATTAAAAAGAAAGGATGGGGCATTTTCCAGGGAATTAAAACACTCTCCCAAAGCACCAAATGTCGCACAAGTAAAAGCGGATGATTATTATCCGAATATGCCTGAGCCTGTTGAAATAGGATTAGGTCTTTATGAAGGTGATATGAATGCAACGACTCAAGCTACATTAATTCGTCAACAGTTACATCATTTATGGGGTAAAACTCCAGATCAATTAATAAGTAATGAACTATTTTGGGAATTATGGTGAGTGCGATTTAAAAAAGCTGACAGAAAGAAGTGTAACGCTTGATTCAACAGATCAAACAGAAGCCAGAAAAAAGACTATCAGCACATGCTGTCAATATTCTAATTAATCATGCTATTTTTCAATTCGGTAGTTCATTATCGATTATATTTGTGAACTTATATTTGTGGCGCTTGACGAATAGTTTATGGGTAAATGGCTTGTATAACTTAATTGCGATTTTAATTCAAGCAGTGACCACTTTTTCGATTGGGAAAATGTCTAAGAAAAAAGGCAGAACGACGATTTACCGCTATGGCATTATGATGACAGCGCTGTTTTATTTACTTATTGTTATGGTGCAAGAAGAGATTGTTACGTATTTTTATTTGTTCGCATTACTTCGTGGTATTGCTCAGGGCTTATATTGGGTTGCTTATTTTACGATCGTCCATGAAGTGTCATCTAATGAAAATAGGCATCGTTATTTAGGTTGGAATCAGATGGTAATGGGATCGACGAATCTAATCGCCCCAGCATTAGCTGGATTTATGATCGGTCTTTTTAATGGATTGGCAGGGTATTTACTCGTTTTTTCGATAGCCTTCTTGATGTTTTTTGTGGCAACTCTTAGAAGCTTTCGAATTAAAAAGGAATCGATTCGCCATCGGAATTATTATATGAAGTATCTGGGACAAATTGTGGAACGAAATAAAGCATTTCGGAATGCATTGTTTGGCTGGTTTATTATAGGCTTTCCGCAAGGGATTCTCATGTATATACCAGCGATTTTAATATATAGTATTTTTGAAAATGAAAGTATTGTCGGTTATTTAAATGCTTTGTTTTTAGCGGTATCAATACTCGCAAGCTTTATTATTTCTCGTTTTGCCAATATTCAACAAACGAAGAAATATCTATGGATAGCAGCTACCGGTTTTTTTGCATCTGGATTATTTTTAACATGGGAGATTGCGATTGTCACAGTCATTCTTTTTATGGTAACTCAGAATATATTTAAACCGTTACAGGCAAATGCATATGCAGCCTATTATTTCGAGTGGTTAGATCGGATTCCCTTAGGAAATGAATTCCGTGTAGAGTCAGTCGTGTTGCGTGAAACGATCATTAACATCGGAAGAGGATTAGGAATTATTGTATTTATGATTTTTTCAAATGAAATTGATACAAATACAGTAGTGTATGTGATTGTACTAGCGATGTCGATTCAATTTATTTTACCGGTCATTACTAAATTGAAGGAGGAATAATAATGGCAATTAATCAGTGGGAACAGGCAGAACCAGGAGTGAAAAGAAAGATCCATACACCTGGAAAGCAAGTAATGATGATGGAAGTAGTATTTGAAAAAGGGGCAAAGGGGTCAGCCCATAGTCATCCACACGAACAATTGACGTATTGCTTAGCAGGTAAGCTTGCTTTTCATATCGATGGAAAAGAAATCGTGATCGAAAAAGGGGATTCACTTCATATCCCCTCCAATGCTGAACATGGAGTGACGGCTTTAGAAGATAGTGAGTTACTCGACGTGTTTACACCATTACGAGAGGATTTACTAAGTAACGATCAGTGAATGAAATCTCTTTAGGTAGGTGAGTGCATGAAAACATTTAAAAATCCAATTATACCAGGTTTTTATCCTGACCCCTCTATTTGTAGAGTTGGCGAGGATTATTATTTGGTAACCTCAAGTTTCGAATATTTCCCAGGTGTACCTATTTTTCATAGTAAGGACCTTGTTCACTGGCGGCAGATTGGTCATGTCCTGGATCGCCCGGAGCAGCTGAATTTAGATCAAACACCAAATTCGCGGGGAATTTATGCTCCAACCATCCGTTACCATAACGGTATCTTTTATATGATTACTACGTTTGTTGTCAGTAAGAAAGGTGCAAGACGAAACTTTTATGTAACCGCAGAAGATCCAGCAGGTACGTGGTCAGACCCAATATGGCTGGAAGGTGCTCCAGGGATTGATCCGTCGCTCTTTTTTGATGACGATGGAAAAGTTTATTATACCGGTAATCGTAAACCACCCGAAGGTCAGCGCTATCTAAAGCATAATGAGATTTGGTTACAGGAACTTGATTTAGAGAAAAAGCAATTAGTTGGACCAACGTATAGTTTATGGGATGGTGCTTTGAAAAATGCCCATGCCCAAGAAGCGCCACATCTATATAAAATAAATGGCTGGTATTATTTAATGATTGCTGAAGGTGGCACAGGGCATACACATGCAGTCACGATCGCACGAAGTCGAAATGTTACAGGCCCGTATGAAATGACAGAGAACAATCCAATCTTAACACATCGGCATTTAGGGAAAAATCACCCGATCGTAAACGTCGGTCATGCCGATATTGTCGAGACACAAAATGGAGATTGGTGGATGGTCTGCCTTGCTTCAAGACCATATGGGGGATATTACCGGAATCTCGGTCGTGAAACCTTTCTTGTTCCGTTCGTCTGGGAAGATGGCTGGCCGATTGTTAACAAAGGAAAAGGGATGATTGAGTCGAGAACAGAAATTCCGAACTTGCAAGAACATAAATGGCCGGATACTTCTTATGTCGACTCATTTGAATCAGCACAGCTGGATTACAGATGGAATTTTTTGCGAACGCCTAGAGGAGATTTCTGGTCACTTACGGAACGTCCAGGTTATGTACGATTAAAGGCTAAAAAAGAAACAATTATGGAAGAAGAAAATCCTGCCTATATCGGAAGAAGACAACAGCATATTAATTTTTTCGCACAGACCGTAATGGAATTTCAGCCAAAGACCGTAAATGAAACAGCAGGAATCGTTTTATTGCAAAACCAGGACTTTCAATTTCGTGTAGAAGTGTTATTGGAAGATCAGCAGCCAATGATTCGATTAATAAGAAGAGAAGCTGGAGTGGAACAAGTTATAGAAAAACAACCAATAGAAGCTAAGAAAATATATATGAAAGTAGAAGTAATTGGTCAAGATTATCGTTTTTATTACACAACTGAACCTTTTGTCTGGAAGAAGCTCGCTCATAATGTCGATGGGAGAATTTTAAGTACAGATGTTGCAGGTGGATTTGTTGGAGCATATATCGGCATGTATTGTTCTGGCAATGGAAAAGAAAGTGAGAATTACGCTGATTTTGATTGGTTTGAATATCATGGAATAGAGGAGTGAGAGACGGATGACGGTACAACAATTAACAGCATTAGATTGGGCTAAAGCAGCATGTGATACATTAATGAATCAGTACCAGCCAGTTAAATTACCGCCGGCAGACCGTTGGCATTATCATCAGGGTGTTTTTCTTTGTGGAATGCAGGATGTCTATACGTACACAGGTGAAGAAAAGTATTTTGATTATTATAAGGAATATGTAGATCGTTTGGTAGATGAGCAAGGTAACTTTTATTTTGCCAGAAGTGAATTGGATGCGATTCAACCAGGACTGCTACTATTACCTTTATACGAAAAAACGAAGGAAAAACGTTATAAAATTGCAGCTTCGAAACTAAGACATTTACTAAAGACCTTAAATAAAACAAAAGAAGGCGGTTTCTGGCATAAGGACAAATATCCTTATCAAATGTGGCTTGATGGTTTATATATGGCAGGTCCATTCGCTATCCAATATGGACAAATGTTTGATGAGCCTGAATTAATCGAACTTGTAATGGAACAAGAACGGTTAATGCGTACGTATACTAAGAAGAAAAATGGTCTCTATTATCATGGTTATGATGAAAGTAAACAAACACCATGGTCGACAGTAAAAGGTCATGCGCCAGAAATATGGGGAAGAGCCCTAGGCTGGTATAGCATGGTGACAACGAATTTTATCGAAATGTTACCAGTTGATCATCCAAAGCGGGAGGAATTAAAACAGGTGGTAAAAGAGTTACTCGATGCCATCATTACATTCCAGGATGAACATACAGGTTTGTGGTATCAAGTTGTGGATAAAGCAAGTGAACCGGACAATTATTTAGAAAGCTCCTGTTCTTGTTTGTTCACCTATGCAATAGCTAAGGCAGTGAATATGGGTTACATTGACAAAACGTATTGGAAAGCTGCCGAAAAGGCATACCAAGGATTAATAGAGCATAAGGTGGAAGTGGATCAGCAGGGACGGTTCCAGTTAAAAGACATTTGTATTGGCACATCTATCGGTACCTATGATTATTACGTGCAACGCGAAACAAGTACGAACGATTTACATGGAGTCGGTGCATTTGTATTAGCGAGTATTCAAATGCAAATCGGAAATGAGGATCGGTAAATGCAATTATTATTAGCTGGTGACTCGACAATGGAAACGGTTGAAGAATCAAAATATCCTAGAATGGGATGGGGGCAAGTATTGAGTCAATATTTCACCAATGATATCCAGGTGAAAAATCATGCAGCCTCTGGTCGAAGCACAAAATCATTTATAAGTGAAGGTAGATGGGATAGGTTGGAGCAAGATTTCAAAAAGGGTGATTATGTGCTGATTCAATTTGGCCACAATGATCAAAAGCAAGATCGAGAACGGGCCACAGCACCTTTTACAAGCTATCAGGATAATCTTCGTTTTTTCATCAGTCGAGCGCATAGTTTTGGAATGACGCCTATTCTTTTAACGCCCATAGCCAGAAGACATTTTGATAAAGAAGGGCACCTATTAGAAACGCATGGGGTCTATCCACAAGCTGATCGGGAACTTGCAAAAGAAGAAAATATCATATGCATTGATATGTTGGCTCGAACAAGGAAAGTATTACAACAAGCAGGTGATGATCATTCGAAAAAGTGGTTTATGAGGTTAGAGCCTGGTGAGTATACAGCATACCCTGATGGAGAAAAAGACGATACCCATTTAAGCGAAAAAGGAGCACATCAGCATTGTCACCTTTTTGTTCGTGAATTAGTACGTCTGGATCATCCACTTGCAGCATTCGCAATCGGAAATGAGGTGAGCCCATGAAAAAATTAAATGTTTTAAGTAATCTTAAAGCACAAAGAATCGTAGCAGTGATCCGGACAGATACAGTGGACCAAGCAATAAAGGCAGCAGATGCCTGTATCTCAGGTGGTATAAAAATAATAGAATTAACCTATTCCATCCCGAAAGTTGAGACGGCAGTGGAGAGCCTGCAGCAAAACTATCAAGATGATCCGCAAGTGTCGATTGGCGTAGGAACGGTGCTGGATCCATATACAGCGAGACAAGCAATTTTTGCAGGGGCGACTTTTATCGTTGGGCCATCTTTTGATAAGGAAACAGCTAAACTTTGTAATTTGTATCAAATTCCTTATATGCCCGGATGTCTAACGGTGACAGAAGTGAAGGAGGCAATGGAAGCAGGAGCAGATATCGTAAAAATATTTCCGGGAAGTAATCTAGCTCCAGCATTCTTAAAGGCGCTTCACGCACCACTTCCACAAGCAAATATGATGCCTACTGGAGGGGTGGATCTCGAAAATGTCCAAGAATGGTTGAATCATGGAGCTTTTGCAGTAGGAATTGGTGGCAATTTAATAGCTCCAGCTAAAGATGGAGATTATCAAAAAATTATCGAGTTAGCGAAAGAGTACGTCAGAAAAGCAAAAGAGGTTACGCCATGAAGGTGTTAACATTTGGCGAAATGCTACTCCGGTTATCATCAGATCCGACTGTGAAATTACCGCAAACCAATCAGTTATTCTTTTATTATGGTGGTGCTGAAGCAAATGTTGCCGTTTCTTTAGCTCATTTAGGAATACCAACAGAGTATCTGACGAAGGTTCCTGATAACAATATTGGAGAGGGCTGTAAACAATACTTATTAGCAAATCAGGTTTCAATAAATCATCTATTGTTTGGTGGCGCTCGACTTGGTCTATATTTTGTAGAATCAGGAATTGCAAATCGGGCAAGTAACGTCACGTATGACCGAAAATATTCAAGCTTTTCTAAAGTGAAAGTAGAAGAGTTTAACTGGGATACAATTTTAGCAGATGTCGACCTTTTTCATACAACAGGTATTACATTAGCATTATCGCAGGAATTACGTGATATTACGTTACATGCGATGCAAGCTGCAAAAGAAAAAGGTATAAAAGTTAGTTTCGATTTTAATTATCGTGCTAAGCTCTGGTCACAGATAGAGGCGAAAAATGCATTTGAGCAGGTTTTAGACTATGTCGATATAGCATTTTGTAATCATATGGATGCGATCTATTTATTAGGTATCACACAAGCGGAAGCAGGTTGGGAAGAAGAACAGCAATTAAACTATTATTATCAAAATATCCAAAAGAAATATCCATCTATTCGTTATCTTGCATCCACTACAAGAAAAGTAATTTCTTCTTCCAAACATTTATTACAAGGGAATCTATTTGCTAATGGCAGGTTATATCGAAGTTCAGAATATGCGATCGAGCCAGTTGTTGATCGAATTGGTGGGGGGGATGCCTATGCAGCAGGGATCATCTTTAGCTACTTAAATCAATGGCAGGAAAACAAAATGGTCTCCTTTGCAATTGCAAATGCTGTCTTAAAACATAGCATTAAAGGAGATGGTAATGTGTTCAAAGCAGAAGAAGTGGCGCAATTTATGGAAACTGTAAATCAAGAGATTAGTAGATAATCTTAATAGGAGGAATGAATCATGGAAGTACGTTATGCCAATCACCCAGAGGAAATAAAAAGATATAATACCGATGAATTAAGAGAAAAGTTTTTGGTAGATAAATTATTTGAAGCAGGCAAAGTTCATTTAACCTATACGCATGTCGATCGTATGATATTCGGTGGCGTGACACCTGCTTCAGAAGAATTAACGATTACACTCGATAAGCAACTGGGAGTAGATTATTTCCTAGAGCGGAGAGAATTAGGAATTATTAATATTGGTAATCCTGGTTACGTTGTCTTAGATGGAGAAAGGTATGAGATGAAACGTCATGACGGCTTATATGTTAGTCGTGGTACCAAAGAAGTTTGGTTTGGTTCTAACGATCCGGCAAAGCCTGCTAAATTTTACACGTTATCATCGCCCGCACACCATACTTATCCAACAGTGAAAATTGATATAAAAGACATTAAGCCGCTAGAGTTAGGAGAATCCGGAACCTTAAATGAAAGAAAAATTCATCAATATATTCATCCTAATGTATGTGAAAGCTGTCAGCTGCAAATGGGCTTAACCATGCTACAACCGGGAAGCGTCTGGAACACGATGCCTGCACATACGCATGATCGTCGTAGTGAAGTCTATCTCTATTTTGATATGGAAGAGGATACACGTGCCTTTCATTTCATGGGGGAACCAAGTGAAACAAGACATCTAATTCTCAAAAATGAACAAGCGGTCATTTCGCCAAGCTGGTCGATTCATTGTGGAACAGCAACAAGTAATTATACGTTTATTTGGGGAATGTGTGGCGAGAACATTACCTACACGGACATGGATCATATAAAAATGGAGGATTTACGTTAAGGAGGATGTTTTATGGGTGAAGAATTACAAGATTTTTCATTAGATTATTTTTCTCTAAAAGGAAAAAATGCGATTATTACGGGAGGGAATACAGGATTAGGTCAAGCCTATACCGTTGCACTTGCGAAAGCTGGAGCCAATGTATTTGTCGTAACGCACGGCAACAATTGGGAAGAAACCAATGCACTTTTACGAGATGTGGAAGCTAAAGTGGAATTCTATCAGGCAGATTTAACGGATCGTGACCAACTTCAAAGAATCGTCCCTGCATGTGTTGAGAAGTTTGGTTCTGTAGATATTCTAGTCAATAATGCCGGTACAATTCGTAGAAATTCGATATTAGAATATAAGGATGAAGATTGGGATGAGGTATTGACTTTAAATTTAGATGCGGTCTATTTATTAAGTCAGGCAGCTGCCAAAGTGATGGTTGGACAAAAAATGGGAAAAATTATTAATATAGCCTCGATGCTTTCTTTTCAAGGTGGTAAATTCATTCCACCGTATACCGCAAGCAAGCATGCTGTCGCAGGTTTAACCAAATCATTTGCCAACGAATTGGCAGAACACGGTGTTCAAGTAAATGCAATTGCACCAGGATATTTTGCCACAAAAAATACTGCCCCTATTCGAGAAGATGAGAAAAGAAATGCAGAAATTTTATCGCGCATCCCTGCAGGTTACTGGGCAGATCCAAGTGATTTAATGGGCACCGTTGTTTACTTAGCAAGCAAAGCCTCGGATTATATGAACGGCCATGTGCTTGCTGTCGATGGAGGCTGGCTGGCAAGATAAGTGTAAATGACTAGCTTTATCAGAAGCTAGTCATTTCTATATAATCATGAAAGTGCCCGGAAAGTGATTGGAAGTGCCCGAAAAACCATGAAAAGTGCCCGGAAAAAAGGAGCTGGTGTAATATGAAGCTGAACTTAGGAATTCGTGGTCATGACATCGATTATCAAGACCCCAATCAAATAGCAAAGGCAATAGCTGCAAAAGGATTAGGAGTTGCTCAACTAGCACTAGCGAAATCTTTTCCAACGATCCCAACCAATACGGGCTCGTTAAGTCCAGGATTTGCTAAATATATTAGGAATGCTTTTAGACAAAATCAGGTAGATATTGCTGTAATAGGATGTTATATTAATATGATTCATCCCGATCAAGAGAAACGTAAGCGATTACTCGATAGATTTAAAGAACATATCCGTTTTGCCAGAGATTTTGGCTGTAGTATTGTCGGATCAGAAACTGGAAACGTAAATGAAAAAATGGGATACACAGAGAATAATTTTACTGACGAAGCCTTTTGGAAAGTTGTTGACAGTGTTCGGGAATTAACTGCTGAAGCAGAGAAGTGGGGAATAATTGTTGGAATAGAAGGTGGTATTAATCATCCGATCCATACACCCGAGAAGATGAAGCGGTTATTAGATGAAGTCAATTCCAATCATCTACAAGTTATCTTTGATCCGGCTAATTTTATGTCGATGGAAAACTATCAGAATCAGGAAGAAGTATTACAAGAATCATTTCAATTATTTGGTGATCGGATTGTAGCTATCCATGCGAAAGATTTTGTCATCGAAGATAATTGGATTAAGATGGTGCCAGTAGGAAAAGGTCTTCTGCGATACGATCTACTTTTTACATGGTTAAAAAAGCATAAGCCATTTATTGAAGTGTTGCTAGAGAATACAAAGGAACCGTTCATCGATGATAGTATAGATTATTTAAATGAGCAATATCAGAAAGTGAATGATTGATCATGAAGTCATTCGCTTCTTTTGTCAATTTTGTTATAATAGACAAAAACATAAAGGAGTTACAACATGAATGGTACAAAAAGAGATAACATTACAATAGGTGCAAAAGTAAGGGTGGTCCAAAAGCAGGATCAACGCTCTGGCAAATTAACCGAAGGCACTGTATCAAAGCTACTTACCAACTCTGCAACACATCCCCACGGAATAAAAGTTAAATTAGAAGATGGTACAGTTGGCAGAGTAAAAGAAATAATAGACTAAATGAGGTGATGTAATGAGATCACACCCTCCTGATCAGGAACATACCGATGAGCACATGATAAAAGTGGAAGTGAACTTAGATGATACGCCAGGTGAATGGCTCGGGTTTGTCATGGATAAATTATTTGAAGCAGGTGCAAATGATGTATATTACACGCCTATTTATATGAAGAAAAACCGTCCAGCAGTTCAACTGCAATTATTGTGCAGTCAATCAAAATTTGAAGATATCAAACAAATTATTTTATCAGAAACAACCACTTTAGGTATTCGTTATTATCCGATTACCGTCTTTCGAATGGAAAGACGAACACGAGTGATCGAGACCGAATATGGAAACATAACCGTTAAAGAGGGCTTGCAAGATAATCAGGTAATCAAGTCATCGCCAGAATATGAAGATTGTAAGCAATTAGCAGAAAAACATCAGGTACCGTTGAAAGATGTATATGCTGCTGTGTGGCGTAAATTAAAGTAAATCAAAACAAGATATCTTTCATTGTCTTGTTTTGATTTTATTATTTCTTTTTACTAATTCGCTAATAAATTTCTGCTTGTTTTCTGGAGAAATTTTAATGCTTCCCCAAAATCCACTCTTGTAGAAAATTTCGATGCCATTTTTGGACGATAATATACGATAGCCTGTCCATATGTCGTGATTATCCGTTATCTTTGTTATATTTTCATAAGGAATTTTACTTCGAACAGGTCCCCCGATAATTAACAGATATTGTTCAGATAAGATGTACTTAATTTGTAAAAACGGCCAAAATATAAGTATTACTGATAATAGGAATGTCATCGATAAGATAATGATTGCCTCTAGTGGAACCTTTGAAATGAATAGGATCGGTACTAAGGTAACCCCTGCCAAAATAAAAATAACGACAGTTAAAAAAATCTTTACAGTACGATCCATTTTTGAGCGAAATATCAATAATTCCACCTCCCATATTCCATACGATTGTTATGAGAAATAGGTTTCGTATTATTCATACTGAGGGACAGGCCCTGCACTTTGTCGCTCTGTTAGAGAAGGTGTCAATTTTTTAACTGCTTCCCCACCCTCATCTAATTCAATTCGCTCTATAATAGCATTGACAATTTCCTCTGCTAATTCATCAACCGGGACACCGATGCATGTCATTGGGATTTCCATTGTTTCCATTTGTGGAATATTATCATAGCTAACTAATGATATTTCTTCAGGGATTTGTATGTTTTTCTCTTGCAGTGCTCGAAGAACCCCGCCACTTATATCATAACTACCCCCAATAATCGCTGTTGGACGTTTTTTACTAGTAAGTACATCAGCCACTGTACGATAGCCATCAAACCAGTTCAAGCCATCAGTATTAAAAGTTTGAGTCAGTAAATTTAACTGCTTCATCGCTTTTTGATAACCTTCTACCTTTTCGTTTTGCAAAGCATCATCGGTATCCGTTAATCCTACATAGGCAATATTACGGTGGCCGAGTTCATAAAGATACTGTACTGCAATCTCCATTGATTTTTCATGATTTGCATCAATAATTGGATAATTGACTTTACTTTTTCCTGAAACACCATAAGCAACAAATGGAATCGTATCCTGTGTAATCATTTGACTTGATTCAGCAAAGACAATCATGCCATCAACTTGGAACTTTTTAAAGGTATCCATTGCTGTTTCAACACCATCTACGGATAAAATCATGGAATAGGGTGTGGTTTCAAATGCTTTACTGATATTGGTGACCAATGTAGCTAAAACAATTCTTTCTATTGTTGGCCATAGTAAACCAATTACTTCTGTTTTTTTACGAACCAATTGTTTAGCAGCTAAATTTGGTTCATAACCCATTTCTTTAGCCACTCTTAATATTTTTTGTTTCGTTATTTCTTTTACTAAAGGACTATTATTCAAAGCTTTAGATACCGTTGAATAACTAACATTTGCTTCTTTTGCAATATCTTTAATGGTCACACTCATCTATCATCACCTAATTCTTTCTTGAAAAAAATTATATATTTGTTGTGTTCTATTTTTAAATAGTATATCATAAAAATAACAACGTTGTTATTATTTTGTTAAATAAAATGAAACCGTTCACAATAATAACGGAAAATAATTCAAAGGAGTGGAGAGTATGGAGCAATTTCAGGGAGTAGTAGCAGAGTTAGTAACAGGAAAATTACCACAGCCGACGGATAATGTCACTATTTATGAAAGTTCTTTCGAGAAAATCGAGGGATCAAACATCATTATGACTAAATCGGGAACAGAAAAGTATTTAGTCGTAGCAGGAAATGGTCCGCTTTATAATGAGCTAGAAGGAGAAAGTGTTGGAGACGGAAAAGTTTGTGCGTTAACACATCATAACAGCAAAGTATTGAATAAACACTTTGAATATACGAAGCCACAGGCATTTGGTACAGAGATTGCAACAATGGGTCTGGGGGATCGTTTAGGTGTAGCTTCACCAGGACATATTGAAACGGTAAAGAACAGAAAAGTGAAGCCGATTTTAGCACAGCAAAGTATTCGTGAACTAACATTATTAAATAGAACGATGACAGATATATTAGACGCTGCCACTTTTGCAGTGTTCCAGGAAGGGTATAAAGATGGTTATGGCGCCGATGCTGATCATATTAAGTTAGAAAAGGATATTGAATATGCATTAGGTCTTGGTTTTTCGTTTCTTACATTGGATTGCTCTGAACAGATTCGCAATGATATTGAAGGAGCAACAACAGATGATATTCATAAAGAGTTTGCTAGTCTTCCAGTAGATCGAAAAGAATATTATAAGAATCATTATTTAAATAAATCTTTTGAAGTTCAGGGATTAGAAATTAGCTATGATGAGGCAAATCTTCATAAAAATGTATTGGTTTATGGTGAAGCGATAGATTTTATGGAACACGTATATACGGAATATATTGCGAAAGCAGATAGAGCAATAGATTTTGAGATTTCCATTGATGAAACAGAAACGGTGACTGCTCCAGAAGCACACTTTTTTGTAGCAGAAGAATTACGCAGAAGAGGTGTCACCGTTCAAAGTTTGGCTCCAAGATTCTGTGGTGAATTCCAAAAAGGGATTGATTACATTGGTGACATTAATCAATTTGAAAAAGAGTTACATGAACATGCAGAGATAGCAAAATACTTTGGCTATAAATTAAGTATTCACTCTGGTAGCGACAAATTCAGTGTCTTCCCTATTATCGGTAAATACACAGAAGGTTTATTACACATTAAAACAGCAGGAACAAACTGGTTAGAAGCTATTCGAGTAATTGCGCAAGTCAATCCAGATCTTTACCGCCGCATGCATATGTATGCAGAGGAGCATTTTGAGGAAACATTGAAATATTACCATGTAACACCTGACCTGAATAGTGTCGCACCTCTTGCAGAAACAGCTGATGCTGATTTACCAAGCTATATGGATCATGATGCTTCACGTCAATTGTTCCATGTTACGTATGGTATTTTATTAACAGCGAAAAGCAGTGAATCTGGTTCAGATCTATTCCGTACCGAATTCTTCACAACCTTAATGAACAACGAAGATGCATACAGAGCATCTTTGGTAAAACATATTGGTAGACATCTGGATTTGTTAGGATTGTAATAATATGTGATAAATAAATTTCCTATAGTTATTTTCACGGGAATTGCATTGCTGTTGACGGGAATTATTGTCCGCTAGACGGGTAATATGCTTTTTTCCCGTGAAGTAGAATACAATTCCCGTCAAGAACAAGAGAATTCCAGTGAAGAGAGACTGAATTCCCATTAAGCGTGTGTAGATTCCCGTGAAGAGGAAACTTATAATCGTCATTGGTTCAAAATTGTGAAGTAACGTATGCTTTTTAATAATTAAATTTAATGAAAGTGGGGATATAATGAAGGGATTTATGGATGATAATTTTGTACTAAATAACAAAACTGCAGAGAAGTTATACCATGATTATGCAAAAGACTTACCAATTATCGATTACCACTGTCACTTAAGCCCACAGGAGATCTATGAAAATACACAGTTTGAAAATATTACAAAGGTTTGGCTATATGGTGATCATTATAAATGGAGAGCGATGAGAGCGAATGGCGTTGAGGAGAAATATGTTACTGGAGATGCCAGTGACTATGATAAGTTTCTCGCATGGTCTAAAACTGTTCCACAATTGATTGGCAATCCACTTTATCATTGGACACACTTGGAGTTAAAGCGCTACTTTGGTGTGGAAGAGCCATTAAATGAAGATACAGCACCAGCCATCTGGGAAAAAGTAAATATCCTATTAAATAGCGGGGAATGGAATGTACGCGATTTCATCGTCAAATCAGGTGTAGAAGTAGTCTGTACAACAGATGATCCGGTCGACTCTCTGGAATATCATAAAAAACTAAAAGCAGATACAGAGTTTGATGTAAAAGTCTTACCAAGTTTTCGTCCTGATAAAGGATTAGAAATCAATCGAGATGGATTCAATGACTGGGTGAATAAGTTGTCAGATGCTTCAGGAATAACGATCGATTCTTATCAATCGTTATTAGAAGCACTAGCTAATCGAATCGATTTCTTTCACGAGATAGGTGGACGCGTATCGGATCATGCGCTTGATAGCATGATGTATGAGGAAGCAACAGAGGAAGAAGTGGCAGCCATTTTCAAAAAGGCATTAAATGGCGAAAAAGTAACGATCGAAGAAGAGAAGAAATACAAGTCATTTACGCTTACCTTTTTAGGGAAAAAATATCATGAAAAAGGCTGGGCGATGCAATATCATATCAATGCCCATCGTAATAATAATGGACGAATGTTCAATCAATTAGGTCCAGACACTGGCTTTGACTCGATGAATGATGATTTAATCGCTAAGCCTTTAGTCAAATTGTTAGATTCATTGGACCGTGCAGATGCATTGCCTAAGACGATACTTTATTCATTAAATCCACGAGACAATGTAACAATTGCTACTATAATAGGCAGTTTCCAAGGCGGTGGCGTTCCTGGTAAAATGCAATTTGGTACGGCATGGTGGTTTAACGATACCAAATTAGGAATGATCAACCAAATGGAAACCTTAGCAGATATCGGTGTATTTAGTCGCTTTATCGGAATGCTCACAGATTCTAGAAGCTTTTTATCCTATACCCGTCACGAATATTTCCGACGCATCATGTGTAATTTAATCGGTGAATGGGTGGAAAATGGTGAGTATCCTAATGATGAGGAAACACTAGGTAAGATTGTTAAAGACATCTCTTACTCTAATGCAAAAGCATATTTTGATTTTTAATGATGAGCGCTCAGTATTTTGCTGAGCGCTTTTTACTTATTGTGAAACTTTTCTCCTCGAAAGGTCGTTAATACTAGTAAGAGAAAACGGATGGTATAAAAGTTAAAAAATTCAATAAAGCACTTAATGAAGTTTGTAGACGAATTGCTGATTTCTTTAGCGCCGTTTTACGAAGAACGGCGACGAGTATATAAAGGAGTGAGAAAGTGATAACAGAAGCTGTGTTGCTACAAGTGAAACAAGGGATGGAAGAAGAATATGAACAGGCATTTAAACAAGCATCAACTATAATCTCTTCCATGAAAGGGTATATCTCTCATGAATTGCAACGGTGTTTAGAAGTGAAGGGAAAATACTTGTTGATCGTCCGCTGGGAAACGTTGGAGGATCACACGATTGGGTTTAGGAAGTCCGAAGAATATCAGGAATGGAAAAAAATACTTCATCATTATTATGATCCTTTTCCAACTGTCGAGCATTTTGAGACTATCTAACTTAACTTATTAAGAGGAGAGAGAAAAGAGATGTATACGCAAAATGAATTGATAAAAATAACACAAAAACAGTTAGCATTGGATTATAATTGCGTTATTACCGATTTTGCAAAAAAGGGGAATACTATTACTAAGAACAACTTATTAAATGGAAGACGTCTATACAGTTATGATGGATGTCAACTGAAAATAGTATGCTATCGTGGTAAGGCGATTATTACGACTGATGAACAGTTACTTCCTTGGGTAGAGGAAAATCTTAAAAAAGAAGATGCGAGCTGGCTTTTCGAGTATCCGAAGCTTCGATTCATTGATAAAAAATTAAATGATTTTGGACACGAAATTGCCGATATTCATCATTACTATATTCCTGATGCTAAGGCACAGTTCTTTACACCCTTATTTGATATCAAATGGTATGAGCACCAGGATATCCATCAATTTAAAAATGACGACAGGTTTAATGAAGCCTTGGCATTTGAAGAAAACCATCCTGATATGCTAGCAGTTGCAGCTTTTGAGGGTGACCGAATTATGGGGATGGCTGGAGCGAGTGCAGATAGTAAAACAATGTGGCAAATTGGTATAGACGTGATTCCAGGATATCGAGGAAAAGGTGTTGGTGCGAACCTTACCGCGTTATTAAAGCAAGAGATCCTAAAACGAGGTAAGGTCCCTTTTTACGGGACAGTGGAGTCACATGATATCTCTAAAAATATCGCTTTTCGTGCAGGGTTTTTGCCTGCATGGTCAGAAGTCCACTCGCAAAAGAAGGAAAGTTAAGAATAATTACTAGGAAAGCTGCTAATGCAGCCTTCCCTTATCCTTCCATTACTTTTACATGAAATTTGCGATGTCGTGGTCCGTCAAACTCGCAGAAATAAATACCTTGCCATGTACCAAGTACCAACTTTCCGTTTGATAGAACTAGAGTCTGATTATGACCTACTGTGCTAACTTTCAGATGGGCAGCGGTATTTCCTTCCATGTGTCTGTCCTTTGGATGTTCCCAAGGATAAACTTCTTGCAGTCGACGTAAGAAGTCTGTCTTTACATCGGGATCGGCATTTTCATTTACCGTAATTCCAGCGGTAGTATGAAGCGAGGATACAATGACGATACCATCCTGTACATTTTGTTCGCGTAAATAACTGGCAACTTCTGAGGTAATATCAAGCATTTGATCATGGTGAGTCGTTTTTAAATTAAATGTTTTTTCCATCAGTATCATCCTTTTTAAAAAAATGTTGTTATAATTATTCTACTAAAAAACGTTTCTATGTTAAAATTTTCTGTAAGTAAAAGATTGAAAGGAAGCGATAAAATGGTAAAAGCAATACATACAGATAAAGCACCCCAGGCAATAGGCCCTTATTCTCAGGCAATTGATGTTGGAGATTTAGTATTTGTATCAGGGCAAATTCCACTGAATCCTGAAACAATGGAAGTAGTTGAAGGGGATATTGCTGTGCAAACAGAGCAAGTAATGAAAAACCTTGATGCTATATTAACAGAGGCGGGTTTAACCTTTGCCAATGTAGCTAAGTTCACAATTTATATTACCAATATGGATGACTTTGCTACAATTAACGAAGCCTATGCCAAATTCCTACAAGAACCATATCCTGCAAGAGCTACAGTAGAAGTTAGCCAGTTGCCTAAAGGTGTAGGTGTCGAAATGGATGTCATCGCAAAAAAATAATAATCTAAACTCCTAGACTAAAATAAGCTAGGGGTTTTTTATTATATAAATTCTCGCAATTATCGTTTAAGAACAACTATATAAGGAAAAAGTATAGAAAAAAGCCAAAATTTCTTCCCATATTATCAAAAAACTATCATAATATAGGAGTAAGTATAATGTGAAAGGGAGTTAATCTATGAAAAAGATAACATGGATGCTTGTTGTAGTTTTACTATTAGGACTAGCTATGGCACCGGCTGCTTTTGCAAGTAATGGTGAGGAAGAAGACGTTATTGACGAGAGATATGGCAAACCGAAAGTAGTACTCGGCGAAGCATTATCTGATTCTGATAAAGATAAGGTAAGGGAATTATTAAGTGCAACAAATCCTGATCAAGTAGAAGAATATACTGTTACAGCAGAGGATCTTGTTAATTACATTGGGGGCGATCCAAGCTCTAATATGTATTCCTCTGCGAAAATCACACGTAAAGATGAAGGACATGGTGTGGTTGTTCAAGTTGTAAATCCTGAAAATATAACGCAAGTAACAAATGAGATGTATGCGAATGCCTTATTAACGGCAGGTGTGGAGAATGCTTTGATTGAAGTGGCATCCCCGTTAAAAGTTACCGGACACTCTGCCTTAACGGGTATATACAAAGCGTTTAATGTCGATGGGGAATCGTTAGACCAAGATCGTATGGAAGTGGCGAATGAGGAACTAGATGTAGCGACAGATTTAGCGGAAGATGCAGGTATAGACCAGGAAAAAGTCAGTGAGTTATTAAGTGAAATCAAACGTGAAATTTCTGAACAAAATCCAGCGACGAAAGAAGATGTAGAACGAATTGTAAGTGAGCAATTGGAACAGTTGAATATTGAATTGAGTCCAGAGGATCGTGAAATGCTTACCAACCTTTTTGAAAAGATGCGTAATCTTGATATTGATTTCGGACAAGTTGCAGACCAGCTAGAAGGGATCGTCTCTGACATTCAAGGGAAGTTAGATGAAGTAACAGGAGAAGATGTGGAAGGATTCTGGCAAGGAGTAAAAGACTTCTTCCAAAATTTAATGAACAGCGTCAAAGGCCTATTCAACTAATTTCGGATATATACTAAATACGAAATGAATGTACCATTTAATTGCTAATTTCTCCATAATCTCAACTTTTTGGAGAACTATCTGCTGAATATAAAAGAACCGCCATCGTTTGATAAACGATGGCGGTTCTTTTTAGACTAATCTCTTTCTGATGAAACCGGATATTTGATCAATAATGGTCACGGTGATGATGATGACTAAAAGGATCATTCCGACCTCTTCCCAATTCCTGTTCATATAAGCAAAAGTAATAAGTGTACCAATACCACCTGCACCGACAATACCAAGTACAGAAGATGCCCGAACATCGATTTCAAATCGATAAATGGCATAAGATAAAAACTCCGGCAATACTTGCGGCATAATACCATAGAACAGTATTTGCATCTTATTTGCTCCACTTGCTTCCAATGTTTCAATCACATTCATATCAATCGATTCAATAACCTCAGAATATAGTTTACCAAGCATACCAGTAGAACCGATCGCAATTGCCAATACACCAGCAAATGGGTTAGGTCCAACTGCTGCAACGAAAATAATTGCTAGCACGATCTCTGGAAATGCTCGTACTGCGCCCAAAATCCACATTCCAATAGTGTTTAAAAATTTGTTCTTTACCATATTGGAAGCACATAAAAAGGCTAATGGAACAGCAATTACTGCTGCTGCCAGAGAACCTGTGTAAGCAATGAAGATGGTTTCAAACATCATTTCCAAAATGGAACCTGTTTCTTCAAAGGCAGGTTGAAAAAAACGTGGGATAATTCGATCAATATTTTCTAATGTCCGTTCACTGAAAATCGTTTCCCAACGAATGCTTATACTAGAAAAGGTCCAAATATAGATCAGTACAATTGCAATTAAAGCAATGATTCGCTTCACTAATTTGAGTTTACTTTTTGGTTTTTCTGGAAGGGTTAATGGCTGATTTGTCATTATACAAGTCCCTCCCTTAATTTACCGCTAATATAATCAATGATGACAACAACGGCAAATACAATAATAATAATCGTGCTTACAGCGGGGTAGTTCATGAAATTGATCTCTTTATTTAATAGTTGACCGATACCGCCCGCTCCAACTAGACCTAGTACTAGTGAAGCCCGTATATTAATCTCAAATACATATAAACTAAAGGAAATAAACTGTGGCAGTACTTGTGGAACAATTGCAAAACTTATCGTTTGCAGCCCATTACCTCCTGATGCCCTAATTGCTTCTGTTGGATTCATGTCAATTGTTTCGATAACTTCACTCATCAATTTCACTAGAATACCTATAGCAAAAATAATCAGTGCAATAATACCCGAAAAGGCACCAATTCCAAATAAACCAACAAACACAACTGCTAAAATAATATCTGGAATGGTTCGAGTGATATTTAATAGAAAACGCATGAATTGGTAGATCCATGTATTTGTTGTTACATTATTTGCTGTCAGTAAAGAAAATGGAATACTGATGATGACAGCAATGGTTGTAGCAATTATCGCCATATGTATTGTTTCAAATAACTTGGGCCAAACTTGATCAAGATAGCTCCAATCAGGTGGAAAGAAATCACCAATAAGTCCGATAACATTGGGAAACTTCACAAAAAAATGCCAAATAAATGATTCGGTTCTGATCGAACTAATTAAATAAAAACTAATGACAACAATCAATGATAGACTGATGATCAGTTTTGTTTTGAAAGGATAAAGCCCCTTAGGGACATAGGAAGATTGTTTATTCATCCTCCACCCCTCCTCGGCGATCCTCATCACGGATAGAACGACCATAGATCTCTTCAAACGTTTTTTCTGTTACTTCACTTGCAGGGCCATCAAATACCACCTCACCTGCGCGCATACCAATGATTCGATCTGCATACTCCATCGCCATGTCAATAAAATGCAAGTTGACAATCGTTGTAATTTTATCTTCCTGATTGATTTGTTTTAAATATTTCATGACTTGGTGTGAAGTAGGTGGATCCAAGCTTGCTACAGGTTCATCTGCTAATATTAGTTTTGGTTTTTGAGTTAATACCCGAGCAATACTTACACGTTGTTGTTGACCGCCACTTAACTCATCTGCCCGATTATATAATTTCCCCTCAATATTGACACGCTTTAAATTTTCATATGCTAATAGTTTGTCCTCTTTAGAAAAAATATTTAAGATACTCTTTAATGTACCGGTATAACCTAATCGTCCTGAAATCACATTTTTAATAACCGTTGAGCGCTTTACTAGGTTATAGCTTTGAAAAATCATACCAATTTTCGTTCTTAAGCGTCGCAGACCTTTTCCATTTAGTCGGAGGATGTCTTCATCTTGCACTAACAAGGCCCCATTTGTAGGAGTTACTAAGCGATTTATACTTCGAATGAAGGTAGATTTACCAGCACCTGATAAACCTACAATGACAACAAATTCCCCTTCATTTATTTTCACATTTATATTTTTTAATCCTTCTGTTCCATTTGGATAAACGAGTGAGACATCTTGAAATTCTATCAAAGCTTCTTGCCCCTTTCTTTATATGGAAACAGGAGAGAGCATGCTCTCTCCTGCGTAATTATTATTCATCTAGACTGATACTGTCACCGAATTTGTTATATGTGCTACGTACCACATCATATTCACTATCTTCTGCTTCGATAATGGCATCCCAGCTGTACACATCATTCATGATTTGGATCATTTCTTCATCATCATTAAAGCTAAGGAATGCATCTTTAATTGTTTGAACTAATTCATCACTTAATTCTTCTGTAACAGAAATCGTATCATTTGGAATTTCGTCTGTATAACCTAGAATTTTCGTTTTGTCCATGATGTCTGGATACTCTTCTTCAAGTTCTCCACGAACATCATCAAAGGTAGTAGCTACATCTGCACGTCCTTCATAAACTTCAATAGCAGAGTTATCATGACCACCAGTTTGGAATGCTTCAGAGAAAAACTCAGTTTCTGGGTTCTCTACTTCAAACTCATCCATGATTTGAGCAGCAGGGAATAAATAACCACTCGTTGATGTAGGATCGCCATATGCCCAAACAGCACCTTCAAGATCTGCTAACTCTTCATAATCAGAATCTGCACTAACAATATATTGCGCTTTATAAGTACCACTGCCATAACGTTCAGATTTCAAAATAACTTCTACATTATGTTTGTCATTAGCTAATACGTAAGCAAATGCAGGAATGAAACCAATTTGTACTTCATTTGTACCCATAGCTTCCACTAATGCTGTATAGTTTGTCATAACTTTACCTTCAACAGGAATACCTAATTCTTCTGACAGTTGATCAGCTAAAGGAGCAACTGTATCTGCAATGGTTTCAGAGTCTTGTGAAGGAACAAATCCCATGATGATTTCTTCTGGCATATCTGTTTCTTCACTCGCTTCTCCTTCACTTGCATCCGCTTCATCTGTATCTTCTGTTTCCTCACTTGTATTTTCTGTTTCTTCATTTTCACTATCACTTCCATTTGTATCATCGCTTGAACCACAAGCTGTAATAACAAACATCGTCAATAGTGCTACGAATAATAGAACTAATTTTTTCATTTTCTTCTTTCCCCCTTGGAAATTTTTATGTTGTGCAAGAATAGTATCTAAGGATACACTGAAAGAATCTATTAGATTGACAACAATGCTAACAGTGTATTTGATAGATGATATCTCGCATCGTCATTATCTATTTATTTTTTGGAAAAATCTATATGATTTACCGAAACAACACAATTTTATAAGTGTATTTACAAATTTTACATTGCCTTTATACAGATGAATGGAGTAAGCGTTTTAAATTAGCTATAATGAAGTAGAGATAGTAAAATAAAACGTATCAGAATAGAGCTATTAAGCCCAACTTTAAATACCGTGTATTAGTTGAAGTCTGAATTCTGGCAGACGACACCGTGATACAATGGAGGCACATAATGAAGACAATCTTTAAATATGCGGATACATATCGAAAAGCAATGGTTATTGCGCTAACTTTAATGATCGTAGAATTAATAGTGGAACTTATCCAACCGATTTTGATGGCGAAAATAATAGATGATGGTATTCTATCAGAAGATATGAGCACCATTTATATTTATGGTGCAATTTTAGTAGGTCTGACATTGTTAGCATTTACGGCTGGTATTGCAAGTTCTTTTTTTGCTGCGGAAGTGAGCCAAGGTGTTGGACATGATTTACGAAGAGATATGTTTCGCAATGTTCAAATGTTCTCTGCGATGAAAATTCAGCAATTTGCAACATCTACATTGCTGACGAGAATGACGAATGATGTGACACAGGTGCAGAATCTATTATTTGCGTTTATGCGTATTATGCTCCGAGCACCATTATTTATTATTTTTGGTATTGTGATGTCTTTTACATTGAATATACCGTTAGCATTTATCTTGTTGGCTACGATACCACTATTAATGATCGTTATGTTTTGGTTAATGATCAGAGGGATGCGACTATTCAGACAAGTTCAAGAGCGAATTGATCAAGTTAATAACGTGATCAGAGAAAATTTGTTGGCCATTAAACTTGTAAAAGCATTTCATCGGATGACATTTGAAAATAACCGATTCGCTAGTATTAATACTACTTTGAAGGATAAAAATAAACAGGCATTATGGGTGATGGAATTCGTTATGCCTATTGTAATGCTGATTATGAATATCGCGATGATCGGCTTGTTATGGTTAGGGTACATTCAATTAGATGCAGGGACCGCTCAAGCAGGTGAAGTTGTCGCCGTTATTAACTATGCAACAAGAATGCTAGCTTCGTTTGGTGTCTTTTCATTTTTATTAATGAATGTATCTCGTGGTAGAGCTTCAGCTAAAAGGATCAATGATATCTTGGATCAACCAAAAGATGACATTGTCAATCTCAATCAAAATAGGAAAATGTTAAAAGGGGATGTCCGTTTTGAAAAGGTATCCTTCCAATATCCAACAATAGAACATAATGTACTAAAAGATATTAGTTTTGACGTACGGTCAGGTGAAAAAATCGGGATTATAGGGGAAACAGGATCAGGAAAGACCACATTACTAAATCTTATTCCTTATTTATATTATCCGTCAAAAGGAGATATCTATATAGATGGTTATCCTTTGAAACAATTAGGAAATACGGTGAGGCATGATGTGACCTTAGTACCCCAAGAAGGGTTCTTATTCTCAGGTACTATTCAAGAAAACATTACATGGGGTAATGAACATTTAGCTTTTGACCAAGTCATAAAAGTTGCCAAAGAAGCACAATTACATGATTTTATTATGACGTTACCAAATGACTATCATACATTAATCGGCCAAAGAGGAGTAAATTTATCAGGAGGACAAAAGCAACGATTATCAATAGCAAGAGCCTTAGCAGATAATCCTCAAATTCTATTATTAGATGACAGTACTAGCGCACTTGATGCAACCACGGAATCACGAGTATTACGTGCGATTAGATACAGACGCTGTACAACGTTCATTGTCTCCCAGAAAATCAGTTCGGTGT
Source organism: Gracilibacillus massiliensis (assembly GCF_001458115.1). Classification (GTDB taxonomy): domain Bacteria; phylum Bacillota; class Bacilli; order Bacillales; family Amphibacillaceae; genus Gracilibacillus; species Gracilibacillus massiliensis. Next base: position 1,161,869 of record NZ_CZRP01000013.1, on the reverse strand, counting down.
TGGATGCTGATCAGATCATTGTCTTAGAAAAAGGTAACATAGCAGGAATTGGTAAACATAAACAATTAGTAGAGTCCAACTCGCTTTACCAAAAAATCTGGCGTTCACAACAAAAAGAAGAGGTGATGCTTGATGAAAACGAATAAAACAGATGTTAAAGCACCCCAACCTTCATCAAGGCATCATCCACCTATTGGAAAAAAGCCTAAAGTTAAAAATTTCAGAGCAACGATTACACGGATATGGAGCTACATCGAAACTGATAAAGCGATGTTTTGGTTAGTATTAGCAATGGTTTTTATAAGTTCTGTTTTATCGTTGTTAGGCCCGTATTTTATAGGGGTTGCAGTTGATGTAATGACAGGTTCAGAGTTTGTATTTTCTTTTACAACGATCTTAATTATTCTGGCTATGGTATTCATATTGCATTCGGTTACCTTGGCATTACAAAATTACTGGATGATCGATGTGTCCCAAAAAACCGTTTATGCGATGCGTAAAGATTTATTTGAGCATGTGTTACGGTTGCCAGTAATTCAATTTCAAAAATCGCAAAGCGGTGATTTGATGAGCCGCTTAACCAATGATATTGAAAATGTGAGTCGTACGCTCAATACTGCGGTTATTCAACTATCGACAAGTATTCTCACCTTAATTGGTACACTAGCCGTGATGCTATGGTTAAGTCCGTTACTAACATTGATGACGGTAGCGATTGTTCCATTAATGTATTTCGGTATGAAATGGATTACGAATCGTACGAGTTATTATTTTAAAGAGCAACAGAAAGAATTAGGTGACATGACAGGATTTCTTGAAGAAACCCTTTCCGGCCATTCGATGGTGAAGCTCTTCCATCAAGAACATCGAGTGATCGAGCAGTATCGTACCCGTAACGAACAATTAAGAAAAGTGGGATACTGGGCACAAGTGTATTCGGGCTTTATTCCAAAATTAATGAATAGTTTAAACAATTTCAGCTTTGCTATTATTGTCGGGCTAGGTGGTTGGATTGTCCTATCTAGCAATGCTACTTCTATTACGATTGGGATCATTGTGACGTTTACGACATATGCTCGTCAATTTACTAGACCACTAAATGATTTAGCAAACCAGTTTAACACGATTTTATCGGCAGTAGCTGGAGCAGAACGCGCGTTTGAAGTCATGGACCAGGAAGAAGAAGAACTCGATAAAGCTAAAAAAGATATTAAACAGGTAAAAGGAGACATTGTCTTTCGTAATGTAACTTTTGCATATAAAGATGAAGATGTTCTAACTGATATTTCCTTCCATGCCAAACCAGGTCAAACCGTTGCATTAGTTGGACCAACTGGTGCGGGGAAAACAACAATTATTTCATTATTAGCAAGGTTTTTTGAAGAAGTGAGCGGTGAGATCTTATTAGATGGCCAATCGATGAAAACTCTAACGAATAAAAGTATTAGAAACCACTTGGGCATGGTTTTACAAGATTCGTATTTATTTGAGACATCGATTAGAGAGAATATCCGTTATGGAAATCTCGATGCTACTGATCAAGAAGTAGAAGAGGCGTCAAGATTAGCAAATGCACATTCTTTTATTGAACAATTGCCTAAACAATATGATACATTATTAGAAGGAAACGGCCAAGGTATCAGTCAAGGGCAACGCCAGTTAATCGCTATCGCTCGCGCAATGCTTGCTAATCCAACGATACTTATATTAGATGAAGCAACGAGCAGTATCGATACGATTACGGAAATCAAAATTACAGATGCTTTAGAAAAACTAATGAAAGGCAAGACGAGCTTTGTAATTGCTCATCGCTTGAATACGATTGAGAAGGCTGATATTATTCTTGTTTTAGATGAGGGTCAAATCATTGAAAGTGGCAACCATTCGTCATTAATGAAAGAAAAAGGTTTTTATGCTAATCTAGTCTCAACACAGAAAGTGAATGAGTGACAAATCATATAGTTTTAAATTTTTGGAATATACTATATAACAACAGATAGATGTCATGGAGGTGGAATCAGTGACAGACAGTCAAGAGGATAAAGACTGGCAACACGAAAAGAAACGCGTAACAGATGTAGTACAAGAAATAACGAAAAAAATGACGGCATTAAGATCCCGGGTTAAGCATTTAAAAGAAGATGTCATTGATATTAGGCGTGACTTTTGGGAAGATGTCACCGTAAATATAGAAGAAATGGACGATAAAATAGAAACAGAAGCTAGTATAAAACAACAAGCAGAATTTCTTTCAGAACGTGAAAGAAGTCATGGACAAATTAGTGAGCGATTAGACATTTTAAATCGATTAAAAGAAAAGCCATATTTCGGAAGAATCGATTTTAAAGAAAAAAATGAATCGACGGAACAACCAATATATATTGGTTTGGCATCCGTAATGGATGAGAATGATGAAAATTTCCTTGTCTATGACTGGCGAGCACCGATTTCGAGTATGTATTACGATTTTCCACCAGGACCAGCAAGTTATGACACAATTGACGAAAATATTTCCGGGGAAATAACATTAAAACGTCAATATATGATACGAAATGGTGAATTAAAGGGAATGTTTGATACGGGCTTAACAATTGGCGACCACTTATTACAATCTGTATTAGGAAATCAAGCCAATACTAAAATGAAGAGTATCGTATCAACCATTCAAAGGGAACAAAATCAGATTATTCGTAATGAAAAAGCGAAAGTACTGATTGTTCAAGGTGTAGCTGGTAGCGGAAAAACGTCTGCAGCTTTGCAACGAGTGGCGTATTTATTATACCGTTACAGAGAAACGTTGACCTCAGAACAAATTGTGCTTTTTTCACCAAACCCGTTATTCAATAGTTACGTTGCCACAGTCCTGCCAGAACTTGGTGAGGATAACATGCAACAAATGACATTTTATCAGTATTTACACCGTCAATTAGACGATAGCTTTCGTTTGGAAACACCATTTGAGCAAATGGAATTTTATTTACAGAAACAAGATGAAAGATATCAAGCAAGAGTAGAAGCAATGCATTATAAAGCAAGTCTCGCTTATAAGGAAGTGATTGATCATTTCTTAGCTATGCTGTCTAAAAAGGGATTAGTGTTTCGTAACATCACGTTTAGAGGAAAAACGGTGATACCAAAGGAAACGATTAAGAAATATTTTTATCAAACAGAACAAAACCTATCAATCCCTGATCGGTTAGAAAAAGTGGCAAACTGGATTTTATATCAATTAAAGAAATTAGAACATATCGAAAGAGAGAAAGATTGGGTATTAGAAGAAAGTGAATTATTGGATAAGGCAGACTATGTAGATGTCCATCAGACATTGCAAGAAGAAAATCGTTTTTCGGAAGATTCCTTTAATGATTATGATCGTGAAGAAGAACTATTGCGGAAGCGGGTAGTCGCATGGCGCCTTCGTCCTTTACGGAAAAAGGTGAAGCAATTAGCATTTGTTGATCCTTTAAAAACATTTCGTCAGCTATTTTCTAATGCGAATTGGTCAGCTAATGCCAGTGAATCATTACCGAGTGAATGGGAAGAAATATGTCGAATAACGGACGAAGATTTAAAACGAAAATTTTTAACGTGGGAAGATGCGCCAGCTTATATTTATTTTGAAAAAAGTATTTTAGGATTTGATGCCCAAAGAGCGATTCAACATTTGTTTGTCGATGAAGCACAAGATTATACCCCTTTCCAGTTTTCGTTAATGAAAAAAATGTTCCCAGTCAGTCGTATGACATTATTGGGAGATATTAATCAAGCTATCTATGCGCATGCTTTAAAAGATGAAACATTATTGTCAGATAAGTGGCAAGAAAAACATGAAAAAATCGTCTTAACCAGAAGTTATCGCTCTACTAAACCGATCGTTCAATTCACAAAATCCTTTATGCCTAATGGCGAATTAATTGAACCTTTTGAAAGGGAAGGTAACCTACCAACTTTGCTAGAAGTAGAGCAACAAGAAATAGCAAATGAAAAAATTATTGAACAAATCGAATACTATCAGCAGCAAGGTCATGAAACGATTGCTCTCATAGGGAAAACACTTGGAGAATGTAAAGCAATCTATCATCAAATGAAAGATCGCTTGGAAATCGAATTAATCACACAGGAAACCCATATCTTTGGCAAAGGTATCGTGGTAATACCTGCTTACCTTGCAAAAGGAATAGAATTTGATGCGGTTATCATTGTTGATGCTTCAGACCGTAATTTTCATGATGAGTTAGAACGTAACTTATTCTATACAGCATGTACTAGAGCAATGCATGAGCTCTCATTATTTTCAATCGGGGAGCCAAGTAAGTTTATTAAAAATGCAGCCCTTTCCCAATACAAACACTATAAGATCCATCAGATTTTAATAAATCATGATTAAAATAGTAGTATTCAGGGAAAATGACATAGTACAGTAAAAGTAATCAAGGAGGAATTATTTTGGTAAACAATCTACAATCAACAACAACATTGCATAATGGCGTGAAAATGCCATGGTTCGGTCTTGGTGTTTTTCAAGTAGAAGACGGTGAAGAGGTTTATAATTCGGTTAAATGGGCCTTAGAACACGGTTATAAAAGCATTGACACGGCAGCAATTTATAAAAATGAAGAAGGTGTAGGTAAGGCGATCAAAGATTCTGGCATTCCCCGCGAGGAGTTATTTATTACCTCAAAATTATGGAATGCAGATCAAGCATATGATGATGCTCTACAAGCTCTTCAAACAAGTTTAGACAAATTAGGTTTAGAATATTTGGATCTCTATCTCATCCATTGGCCAGTTCCTGAGCAAAACAAATATAAAGAAGCATGGAAAGCGATGGAGAAGTTATATAAGGATGGTAAAATCCGTGCAATTGGTGTCAGTAACTTTAATGAACATCATATAGAAGATTTATTAAAAGAAGCTGAAGTCGTACCAATGGTGAATCAAGTAGAATACCATCCACATCTTCAGCAAGAAAGCTTACATGCGTTTTGTAAACAGCATAATATTCAACTTGAGGCATGGTCTCCATTAAAACAAGGTCAAGTCTTAGCGGATCCAACCTTAACCGATATTGCAAAACGTCATGGAAAGTCAACAGCTCAAGTCATTTTGCGTTGGGATCTCCAACAAGGTGTTGTAACGATTCCGAAGTCGGTTAAGCAGCATCGTATTCATGATAATGCAGATGTTTTTGATTTTGAATTAACGGACGAAGAAATGAAGCTGATTGCAGACATGAATAAAGATGAACGTATCGGACCTGATCCAGATACTTTTAATAAAAGGTAACAGACTAAAAGTATCTAGCATTCAGCTAGATACTTTTTAACGTCACAAAATCACTAAATCCGCTTATTCGGTTCTTCACGGGAATAGTGAAGCTGTAGACGGGAAATAGGCTGCGCTTGACGGGAATTAACCTTTTTTCCCGTCAACTACGATATAATTCCCGTCTACAGGAGGAGAATTCCCGTTAAGAGAAAGGCAATTCCCGTGAAGAATGACATATGAACACATAAGTGATCAAATACAAAATAAATTATGCTTCCTTAATAGCTATTACTTTAAATTAAACCCACCAAAATATATTATGATTAAATAATAGGCTGAAACACTTGCATTTTTTGTCGAGAATGCTTTATTCTATAAGGTAGTTCGAAACTATCTAGGGGGATATGAGAATGGCATTTGTTATAACAGAACCGTGTCAGATGGAGAAGTCTGGAGAATGTACAACGGTTTGTCCAGTAGATTGTATTGAGGAAGGTCCAGATCAATTTTATATAGATCCAGATGTATGTATCGATTGTGGTGCTTGTATGGCAGTTTGCCCGGTTGACGCAATCGAAGAAGAATATGATCTTACACCAGATCAAGAAGTATATTTGGAAAAAGCCGAAGCATTCTTTGGTAATGATTAGCAAAAAGCGACCATATCATCATGGTCGCTTTTTGTTATTTGTTCGAAACCGCTTGTTGCATGATTGAAGTATTTTTTACTCTGGATAAAATTAATAAACCAATAATTGCTCCAGTAACACTACTGACGAGAAACCCAGGTAAGAAAGCAAGAGCTCCAACAGGTGTATCCATTAAAATTTTTGCGTATGGTACGGATAATAATGCTCCAATCACACCAGTTCCAATAATTTCACCTACCCCAGCTAATGTACGCTTTTTTGTCCATTGATATAATACTCCAGCAAGAAGTGCGCCAACCATTCCTCCTGGAAAAGCTAATAATGTACCGAGTCCTAATAAATTTCGCAATAAACCAATAATAAAGGCAATAATTACAGCTGGAATTGGTCCTAGTGTTACAGCTGCCATTACATTTACAGCGTGTTGGACAGGATATGCTTTAGCAATTCCAGTCGGAAACCACAAGAACTGCGAACCAATTGTACCAATTGCAATAAAAACAGCCATTGTGGTTAATAATAATGTGCGATTCATTCTTTTTCCTCCTTTTTGAAAATAATGTGTAATCATGACCTTCGAGGAGAAAAGAAAAACCAGATCCTTTAAAAAAAGGACCTGGCTATACCATGTTAGTAGTTTAGCTACTTCCCTCCGCTGGCATAAACCAGATCAGGTCCTTAAGAGTTGAAAAGCTTTTTAGCGCTTTCCTCTCAGCCTATACTGATAGGCACCCCTAGTAGTGAATACACGTATTAACTTACAAAGATTTTACCAAATAACACGGAAAAGTCAAGAATAGTAATAGAAAGCTCTCTTTATCTTGGATTCGAGATAATCAATCGTATATAATAGAATTAACATCTTTGGTAAACGAGGAGGATAACAAATGGAGCTAAAAGGAATCCATCATGTTTCAGCTATTACAGCTAATGCACAAAAAAATTATGATTTTTATACAGATCTATTAGGGATGCGATTAGTAAAAAAAACGGTTAATCAGGATGATCCAAGTATGTATCATCTATTTTACGCAGATGAAGTCGGTCGCCCTGGTACAGACTTAACTTTTTTTGAAATTAAAGGAGCGGGCCACACATATCCAGGAAATAATAGCATTTCGTTTACATCGTTAAGAGTAGCAAATGATCAAGCACTACAGTATTGGGAGCAACGATTGGATCAATTCGATGTTGTTCACGATGGTATTTCTGACCAATTTAACCGAAAAGTATTGCCTTTTCAAGATCATGAAGGACAGCGAATGGTACTGGTTTCCGATCAATCGAATCAAGGAGTAGAGGCAGGGATGCCATGGGATAAAAGTACAGTTCCACAGGAATATGGGATTACAGGTTTAGGACCTGTACGATTAACTGTGCCAGATTTAGCGCCAACCAAACGCGTATTGCAAGATATCTTAGGTTTTCGTCAAAGCGGCTCATATCAAAGTTATGAAAAAGGACAACCAGATGTTCAAGTTTTTGAAACAGGCCAAGGTGGCACAGGTGCAGAAGTACATGTAGAAGTGCAAAAGGATGTATCAAAAGAACGACCTGGCCGAGGTAGTGTACATCATGTCGCCTTCCGTGTTGCTGATGAACAGGAACTTGCTGATTGGCGGGATAAAATTAGCAAGGAGAGACTACCTAATTCAGGTATAGTAGATCGATACTATTTTCAATCGCTCTATTTTCGTGAACCAAACGGCATTTTAATCGAATTAGCGACAGATGGACCAGGCTTCGCTACAGATGAGGACGTAAATCATCTTGGAGAGAGTGTCGCGTTACCACCATTCTTAGAAGAAAAAAGACAAGAAATTGAAGATAATTTACAACCCATTAATACATCCAAATAATAATGTCCTCAACAAGCTCACAAATTATTGTGAGCTTGTTTTTATACAGCTGCAACCATCAGTAATACTTCAACTGCTTCAATTATGACTTCATGCTATAATAGATTCTGCTAACTATTAAGGGGGACAAATACATGACTTTTTATCCTAAAGCTATTTGTTTAGATATGGATGGTACACTACTAAACAATCAGAACCAATTAACAGAACAAACATTAGATATTATTCAACAGATTCGAAAACGTGGAATTCGTATATTTATCGTAACTGGGCGTTCGTATAATGAGATCTTTGATTCTGCACCGAGAAATATAGAATTAGATGGATTTGTGACAGCGAATGGTATGATCACGTATCTGGAGGGTGAAAAATTATTAGAACATACTTTATCCACAGGACTTGTGGATAGCGTAATACAGTCTGCCAGAGAAAATAAAATTTACTATGAAGCACATCCAAATGATGGAGAAAGGCTTGCTTTAAAACAAGATCAACCCTATATGAGTCATTTGATCAGTGGTGTTAAACCTGAAGAAGTTGAGATAAGTGAATGGTTAGAAAGACAAGCTGCCATCAAGGATGATATTTTGTGGACGGAAAACTTACCAAAACAAAAGTATGCAAAAATGTATTGCTTTCATAGTGATTACCAAACAATGAAAGCATGGATTAGGATATTAGAAGAAATGAAAAAACAAAAAGATTTTACTACTTCCTCATCTTCTGCTCATAATGTAGAAGTGATGGTGGAAAATGTCAACAAATCAACAGGTATACAAGCATTATTAGATCATTATCAAATTAATCCAAAAGAAACAATGGCAATTGGAGATAGCAATAATGATATACCAATGATGAAATATGTGGGATATCCTGTTGCCATGAAAAACGCAACAGAACAAATTAAAAGTTTAGTGAAAGATCAGACAGAATACACCAATGACCAGCAAGGCGTTTACCACTATTTAGAGACCTTTTTCAGAAGTTGAGACAAAAATGATTGGATAAATCAACAACCCAAACGACAATAAAAATCAACAATAATTAGAATGTACTATTTTATGAAGTTCTTTCACATTAGGAGAATACTATGTAGTAAAACTATAGTGGTAATTTTGAAATAGTTTAAACTAGTTAACACCCGCTTTGGCTGCCCACTTCCCTTTTACCACGGGCACAAGTGCAACATCTACTCAAGCAAGCTTTCGTAGTGTTTTCTATGCAGTGGTTCTTCCCTTCAGCTAACTTTTCCAAGCAAAGATCGCTTGTAAAAGTGGATCTTCAGGTAAAAACCCGTGGAAAGGGAAGCGGACAAGCCGTAGCGGTTGCTAAACACACATATCATGTCAAAATTACCACATCAGTTATTACGCAACAATACATAGTACATCGTTCTTGTTTGTACAGAGTGAATATGTTGTGCCTCAGTTTCTTTATTTGTTTTTGTTTTTATCTGTGGTAAACTATAAACAAACACAAATAAAAACAAAACAATTATTTGTATGCGTTTCCAATCATAAAGGAGGAGATAGGTATGGCTCGTTATATGTTTATTATGGAATGTAAAGAAGGTTCGGAAGAGGAATATAAAAGACGACACCAGGCAGTCCATCCAGAATTATTGAAAGCTTTAAAAGAAGTGGGAATTAGTAATTACAGTATTTTTATGGATGGCACCAAATTATATGCTTATATGGAAGTAGATGATTACCATCGAGCAATGAAAGAGTTAGAAACAAATCCTGCCAATCGCAAATGGCAAGAATATATGAGTGATATTTTGGCAATGGATGAAAAAGGTGACCCGAAAATGTATCTAATCGATCAAGAAGTATTTCACTTAGATTAACGAATAACTTGAATTATTGCTAATTATTCCATATAGTCAGTAATAGAAATGTTTCGAATGAAGAAGGCAGGAGAATTGAATGTTAGTTGCGCAAAGACATCAACGAATTGTAGAAGTCGTCAATCAGAAAAAAAGTATTCGGGTATCAGAGCTCGCGAAATTTTTTTCAGTAACAGATGAAACCATTCGTCGAGATTTAGAGAAGCTAGAAAAGGAGAAAAAGTTAGCTCGCAGTCATGGTGGGGCAGTCAGTATTGAAGTCACTAATGACGGACCTGAAATTCCTTTTCAAGAACGCGAAGTAATGTATGTGGAGGAGAAAAGGGAGATAGCTCAAGAAGCCGTTAAACATATTGTGGAGTCAGATAAAATCTTGTTAGATGCAAGTACAACGGCATGGTATGTTGCAAAAAATTTGCCGAATATACCAATTACCGTTTTAACAAATGCTGTTAATGTTGTTTTGGAATTAAGTAAGAAGAATCAGGTAACCGTTATTTCTACAGGAGGGACACTGCTTGCTAAATCTCTTTCTTATGTGGGGCCTTTAGCAGAGCGTTCGCTTGATTTATATCATGTAAACAAAGCATTTTTGTCGAGTAAAGGAATTCATTTTGAAAAAGGGATTAGTGAGTCTAATGAACAACAAGCTAGAGTGAAACAAAAGATGATCGATATAGCAGATACTACGTATATATTAGCAAACCATCAAAAATTTCATCTCCAAGCTTTTGCCTATGTGTCTCCACTATCAAATGTGCAACGTATTATTACCGATAGTAATGTATCCGAACAAGACGTGACTGATTTAAATGAAATAGGATTAGAAGTAATAAAAGCACTACGTTAAAAAATCATTAACGTAGTGTTTTTATTTTAGCAAGAAAAGCATATAATCCGCGGTATCAAGGCATTTTTTATCAAAGTAATCATTTTGAAATGTAGTGTATAGGTATCCACCGCTCCGACTACCTAGTTCCCTTTTCGCGGCATTTTCCCTTCATCCTCCTCTGAAAGTAAAGTTCACTTTCCAGAATTGCCTATTCATAGTATAATAATACCACTACTTAGGATATCGAATAAACAAAGTACACCAAATCATGGAGTGTTAAACATGGTCAATTATATTAAAAAATGGAATACGTTACGAAACCAGTTATTGGTTGTCTATTTACTTGTGATGTTTATTGTCTTATTTATTGTAAGCACAATCACCTATATATTAGTAGAGGATTTGCTACAAGGTAATGCAGAAGAGCAAATAAAACAGACAGTAATTGAATCATCAGGACGTTATGATTCGTTATTTGAACAATTAAATATGGTTACAAAGCAAGTGTTAACAAATGAAGAAGTGCAAGATGCCTTATTAATGGAATCAAAAGGAGAGATAACCTCGTTCAATAATAGGCAGTCGTTAATAAGTACAACTAACTTAATTCAAGCAAATGCGGACGGTATTTATTCGATTGAGTTATACAATAAAGCATACCAAAGAATTATTCCGATCGATTCTACCGTTTTATTAGACCGAGTTGATCCTCGTTGGATTATTCGAGCAAATGATCAAGGCGGGCAATTAGTATGGTTGGGTGAAGACCCATTGGACCAAAACTACTTTTTGGTTGGCAGGCAAATTAATTTAATCGACGATAATTTTAGGCATGGTGGTTATATTATCGCTCGAGTCAATCGGAATTATTTCCAATTAAATCCTAACCAACAAAATGGTGAAACGGATGATATTACTATTTTAGTAGATGAAATGAATGAAAAAATTGTTAGTAATTATCATGGAGAAGATTTTGAAAAAATATTGGAAACAGAATCTGAAAAGATCGATATTAATGAACAAGAATATATGTTAGTTAAAGAAACGTCACCATTAACAGGCTGGACGATGTATAACTTGTCACCAGTCAATCAGTTGACCTCAGGTATTTCTACTGTGCAGTCAGGGATATTGATCGCTGGGCTTATTGGATTAATAATCTTTTTTATTTCGTCATTCTTTTTGTCTACGTTTATCACAAAACCGATCACGAGACTTACTAAAACGATGAGAACAGCTGGTGAAGGGGTACTTGCCCATAATCCTGTTGTGAATTCTACGAATGAAATTAATGAATTAAATCAGACTTATAATCAATTAGCAGAAGAGACAAATTATTTAGTGCAAATGGTGTATGAAAAGGAAATTATTAAAAATAGAACCGAGTTGAAAGCGTTACAGGCCCAAATTCATCCTCATTTTCTGTTTAATACGTTAGATGCATTGTACTGGTCTTTAGATGAAAAAGAGGAGGAAGAACTTGCGAATGTTGTGTTGGCAATGTCAGAGTTATTCCGATATACGATAACAAAAGAAAATCAAGATGAATGGGTAACAATTAAGGAAGAATTAGATCATATTGAACGATATATGAAGATTATGCGAATGCGTTTTGGTGACCGACTAAACTGGGAGAAAGATGTCGATCCAGAATGGTTAGATGTAAAAATACCTAAATTAATGGTACAACCTTTTGTAGAAAATGCGATCTTACATGGAGCTGGTAATGTCGTCGGTAATAGTCATATTACTGTAACGATTGAAAAAATACCTCATGTTAATAGATTAAGAATCGTAGTAGCTGATAATGGTCCAGGGATGAGCGATAAAAAATTAGCGGAAGTGAAGAAATTGATGGAGGGCGGTATGCATCAACAAAAAAAACATGGCCTAGCCTTGCAAAATGTGCAACAACGCTTAAGGATGTATTATGAGTCGGAAAGATGTCGTGAGATTACTATTACAAGTGAAGAGGGCAAAGGAACCATGATAAGTTTCGAAATTCCAGTATAAGGAGGTTGTTAATGTGAATGAAAAAGTAATTCTCGTGGTAGATGATGAACCTAGAAGTCGACAAGGTATTAAGAAAACAATTGAAAGATCTATCGAACATCAATATCAAGTCATCACGGCAGAAAATGCTGAAGCGGCATTAGATCTTATTAATCACGAAAAAATACATGTACTTATAACAGATATACGTATGCCTGAAGTTTCAGGTTTAGAGTTATTAAAGCAACTCAAAGAAAAGGCGCAAGATCCGGTAGTAATTGTTATTTCTGCCTATTCAGAATTTGAATATGCACACGAGGCACTAGAACTAGGAGTAGTCAATTATTTGTTAAAACCGATAGCGAAAGAAAAACTGATGGAAGCAATTGAGAGAGCCATGGATATTGATAAACAACGAGAGAAAACAGGTATTTTTAATAAAATAGTAGATGACAAACTCATCGAGATGCAACAGTTAAGTAAGTATAACAGGGGTGTTAAAGAAGCGATGGATTATATTGATCAGCATTTCAATCAAGAGTTAACATTAAAAAAAGTTGCTAGTGAAGTACATTTGAATGCCAGTTATTTAAGTGCTTTGTTTAAAGAAGAGTTAGAAGTGACATTTAGTGAGTATTTAACAAGAAGAAGAATACAAGAATCCAAAAAGTTACTACTTTCAACAAATCTGACAGTGTCTGAAATTGCGGAGCAGAGCGGTTATCAAACCTCCAAATATTTCATTAAACTATTTAAACAGTTTGAAAACACAACACCAAATGGGTTTAGGAAAAAGAATGTAAGCGATTCCTAAAATAAGTGGTATTTTACCTAATCGTTGTTACCTTACGAGAAAATCCCCATGGTGCTACACTTTAAGAGTACTTAAAAAACTTATTCTAAATGGGGGTATACACAAATGAAAGATCTATCGAAAAAATTATTATTTTCGTTTGCTTTAGTTTTATTGTTTGCGCTTGCAGCATGTGGTGGAGATTCTGACAGTGATCAAGAAGCGGGTGGAGAAAACACGGATTCAGAATCAACCAGTGAAGAAAATGAAAGCGATTCAAGCGGAGAAGAAAAAACAATCGAGTTTATGCACTTATGGCCTGAAGGAAGTTCAAAACAACACCATGATATCGTAAATGAGATTATCGCAGATTTTGAAGCAGAAAATGAAGGTGTTTCTGTTGAAGTAGAAATTTTAAGTAATGAACAATATAAAGAAAAATTAAAAGTATTATCGACTTCTAATGAACTACCTGATGTTGGTATGACTTGGGCAGCAGGATTCTTAGAACCATATGTAAGCGGTAATATGTTTGCTTCTTTAGATGATTTATTAGAAGGACCACTAAATGACATGTTCGTTCCTGGTACAGCAGAAGCTTATGCTTTAGACGGAACAACTTATGGTTTACCTTTAGAGCTAAACATTACACCTCTATATTACAACAAACGTATTTTTGAAGAAAATGGGGTAGAGGTACCTGAAACATTTGAAGAATTCAAAGAAGTTTCTCAAACATTAGTAGATAATGGTGTAACACCTATCGCACTTGGTAACAAAGATCGTTGGACTGGTTCGATGTGGTATATGTATCTAGCAGATCGTATTGGTGGAGCTGAATTATTAAATGATGCGATTCTAGGTGAAGCAAGTTTTGAAGATCCAGCTTTAATTGAAGCTGCAGAAGAAGTGAAAAGCTTAGTAGATATGGGAGCATTTCTAAATGGATATAACGGTTTAGGAAATGATGAAGCAAAAGGGTACTTCCTTAATGAACAAGCAGCAATGTATCTAATGGGATCATGGGATTTACCTGAATTTACAACAAGTGAAGAAAATTCACAAGAATTTAAAGATTCAATCGATTATATGAAATTCCCACTAGTAGAAGGTGGAAAAGGTGATCGAGATAGTTTTGTCGGTGGTCCTGGTGTTGGTATGTTTGTTGCTGAAAACTCGGAAGTAAAAGACGAAGCAAAAGAGTTTGTTTCATTCTTCGTACAGAAATGGGGAGAACAGTCTGTTGAAAAAGCAGGTGTTATTCCAGCAACTAAAGTGGATACAGAAAGTGTAGATTTACCACAAATGTATGTAGACGTATTAAATGATTTAAATGAATCATCTAATATCACGCTATATGCTGATGTTCAGTTAAGTGCTGCTGCAGCGGAAACGCACTTGGATATGATCCAAGCACTGTTCGGTGATGCTGTTACACCTGAAGAATTTGCACAAAATCATGAAGAAGCAATATCTTCAGGAGAATAATTAAAAGAGCGAAAAAGGACATATTTCAAGGATGAATATGTCCTTTTTCTGCCTTAAAACACTAACAAGCAGTGTGCAGTTGAATTGGAAAACGAAGGCGATATTACGACATAAAGGAGCAATAGCGATGAACAAGGTAATGTCAAATAAGGCAGTCATTGCTTTATACGTTCTGCCAGCACTTGTTTTGGTAATGGCTGTTATCTACGGGCCTATGCTAATAACAGGGTATTATGGCTTGATGGAATGGAACGGTATTGGAGAAATGACATTTATCGGATTAGAAAACTATAAAGTATTAATTCAAGATGCGAAGTTTTGGGAAAGTGCTTGGCACTCATTCTTGTTAGCAATATTTTCAACAATAAGTTTAGCAGGCTATTTAATCGTATCTTTGATA
The DNA here is from genome assembly GCF_001458115.1 of Gracilibacillus massiliensis. GTDB lineage: Bacteria > Bacillota > Bacilli > Bacillales > Amphibacillaceae > Gracilibacillus > Gracilibacillus massiliensis. The sequence goes on along the minus strand of NZ_CZRP01000013.1, from coordinate 1,146,738 downwards.
TTAGCAGGTAAAATAAAAGGTTCCAATTTATTAAGAAAAATATATTTAATTCCCATGTTGCTTTCCTCCGTTGCGATCGCACAGTTATGGGTGAAAATTTATGATCCAAATAATGGGGTATTAAATAGCTTATTAACTTCATTTGGTATGGAGAATCCACCAGCTTGGTTAGCTGACACCGATTTAGTTTTATACGCAATTTTTGTTGCCATACTTTGGCAATATGCTGGTTTTTATATCATCATTTATTATGCTGCACTCAAAGGTATTCCAGAAGAACTAATCGAGGCAGCACGTATTGATGGTGCTAACCCAGTTCAAATTGCATATAAAATTAAGGTTCCTTTAATTTCTGGTGTTATAAAAGTTACCATCGTATTAGCAATAGTAGGATCATTAAAATACTTTGATTTAATCTACGTTATGACAGGTGGAGGGCCAAACGGTGCAAGTGAAGTAATTGCCTCTTACATGTATAAAAAAGCATTTGATACTTTTGATTTCGGTTATGGTAGTGCAATTGCCTTTTTCTTACTAATTATTACGTTAATTGTGACATGGATTACCCGCAAACTTACTGCGTCGGAAGATGAAGTTCAATACTAGGAAGGATGGAAGACAGATGGCTCAGATTCAAAACGGGGGGCAAAGTGAAAAAAGTATGTTGGCTAGAATCGGGATGATTCTTCTCTATATATGCTTGATCGTTGTTGCCCTTTTTCAATTATATCCATTAATATGGCTTGCAATGTTTTCATTAAAGACAAATACAGAAGTCTTTGGTTTATCACCTTTTGCTTTACCACAGGATCCTCAATGGGTGAATTACCTGAATGTTTGGGAAAATGGTAATATAAATGTCTACTTTTTTAACAGTGTATGGATTACCGTTACTTCAGTAATATTGACATTACTGTTAGCTAGTTTTGTGACATTTGCGATTACCCGTATGAATTGGAAGTTAAATAAATTGACTTTAGGTCTATTTATGGTCGGATTAATGGTGCCGATTCACTCCGCTCTAATTCCGTTATTTTCATTTTTCCTAGAGCTGAATATAGTGAACCACCCATTATCCTTAATTTTAGCTTACACAGCATTTAATTTACCATTGACGATTATGATTTTGTTAGGTTTCTATTATACCTTACCTAAAGAAATTGAAGAGGCCGCTGTTGTAGATGGTTGTTCTGTACACCGGATATTTTTCCAAATTACATTGCCGATGACTACACCTGTAATGGCAACAACAGCGATCATTAATATGATTTATAACTGGAATGAATTCGTTTTTGTTAATACCTTTATTAGTTCAGATAAATGGAAGACCTTAACGGTAGGTATTCAAAACTTTATTGGTCAGTATTCGACAGACTGGGGTGCAATTGGTGCTACACTAATGATAAGTATCATACCAGTATTAATTGCCTTTTTAGTATTAAGTGACCGTATTGTAGAGGGTATTGCGGCAGGTTCTGTAAAGGGATAGAACAAAATCAAAAATTATGTAAAAGAACGAGGCCAGAACTAAAGAATGTTATAATTAGAAAAATCCAAACGATTGAAATTGAATCGTTTGGATTTTTATGCATATTAGGAAGCTACTACGAAATAAACGGCATGGTTATTTTGAAATGAGTATTGTGCTTGCAAATCGCTCCGGCCGATTGCTGCGCTTTCCGCGGGGACGGCCTCAGGTGCGGCCGAGCATAGGTCGTAACATATAGCGGGTGGGATTCCCGCCAAGAAAGAACTAACCATTCACTTGTAGCGAGTCTTGGAGGGCAAGTGGTAACACATTGCCTTTAAGCGTAGACAGTTAGGTAACGGGCCGGAAAACCATAACGGTTGAGGGATAGAGCTCCGAAATGTCCCCAAAGATGAGAAGGTCGATGTGTTCTGAAGCATAGAAGACAACAATACGGTTCTCGTTAGAGGTGAGAGAATGCTATCTTCTCCGGAGTCGAAGACCCTGGCACGTTACACATTGATATGTTGCGGTAACTCGGGAGGTCCTTTAGGTCTTTCGGATAAAGAAAGTAATGACGAACAAGCGATAACAAAGTGAGGGCTGTCAAATGCCTAAAGGAAGTCGGATAACGGCGTAGTACTGATGAAGTTGGGTAATGCCGATGGAGGAAAGGCCGTTACCTGTCATCACCCTTGATAGGGAAACATAATCCATACCCAGAGGTGGAACGTATTATGGAAACGAAACTTAATAGGATAACAGAATTGGCGAAATCGGATAAAAAGCTTGTCTTTACCTCTCTTGTACATTTACTAAATGAAAGTAACTTGAAACAGTGCCATCACCAATTACCTAAAGGTAAAGCAACCGGTGTGAATGGCACTACCAAAGAAATGTACGAAGGGAATTTAGACCAAAATATCGAAGGCCTAGTGAAACGAATGAAGAAAATGGCTTATCGACCGGTACCGGTAAAGCGTACCTATATCGATAAGCCAGGTTCCAACAAGAAACGGCCACTAGGTATTCCCGAACATGAAGATAAAATCGTTCAAAAGGGTATTACGAAGATTTTGAATGCCATTTACGAAAATGATTTTCTCGATTGTTCCTTCGGTTTTCGTCCGAATAGAAACTGCCATGATGCATTAAAGATCTTAAATGTATACATGGAACAACGGAAAACCAATTATATAGTAGATGCGGATATCAAAGGATTCTTTGATCACGTGAGTCATGATTGGACGATGAAGAGCCTCCACGATCGTATCAACGATCCCAACTTACTTCGCATTATAGCCCGATTTCTAAAAGCTGGCTATTTGGAAGAGGGGAAATATATCGATACAGACCGAGGAACCCCGCAAGGGGGCAACATTTCACCGGTTCTAGCGAATATTTATCTTCACTATGTGTTGGATCTATGGTTTGAGAAAGTTGTAAAGAAACAATGTAGAGGTCAAGCCTATATGGTTCGCTATGCGGATGACTTTGTGTGTTGTTTCCAATACAAAGAAGATGCCAACCGATTCTACACGAATCTGATTCAAAGGTTACGTAAGTTTCATCTAGAAATTGCAGAGGATAAAACGAAGATTATCTCGTTCGGTCCTTATGCCTGGAAAGATGCAAAGCGTAACGGACAGAGGAAACCATCGACGTTCGATTTTCTTGGCTTTACGCACTATTGTAGCAAAAGCAAGAAAGGTACGTTCCGTGTGAAACGGAAAAGTAGCAAGAAGAAAATCCGTGCCAAACTTAAACAACATAAAGCTTGGCTAAAGGCAAATCGAACGAGGGATATCCAAGACATCATGCGCCGAATCACACAATCGCTAGAGGGCTACTATAATTATTATTGTATCACGGATAACTATAAAGAAGTCCTCTACTTTCTGAACAGCATTGAACAACTACTATTCAAATGGATGAATCGAAGGAGTCAACGGAAATCATTCAGTTGGGAGAAGTTTCGATTATTCCTAGAGAAATATCCGTTGCCGAAACCGGTAATTAAAATGAGCATATATGATCTGAGATATCATATATCCTATATTCTGTGAATGATGATAGGAAGAGCCGTGTGCGTGAATAGCGCATGCACGGTTCTGTGAGGAGTGAGGAATACAATTTATTTCATGCGCATTCCCGCTTACTCGACCTAATTTTTCAAAACAAAATACATTTTATTTTGAAAAATGGATCTTCGGCTCGCCCTGTTCCCGCAGGAGTCTACGCAATCGGCCTCCGCGATAAGAAATGTTCTACAATGCTTGTAACTGCAATAATTTTTAGCTGTTACTTCAAGTAAAGAATTGTTCAAATGATAGAAATACCTATAAGCTTGCTCATGCTATCGTTGTAGAACAAAAAATTAGCGAAGGCGTCCGCTTCCACTCCAACGGGATGTTTTTCTCCGAAGATCCACTTTGGTAAGCGGTTTTTGCTTATCCAAGTTAGCTGAGGAGAAAAAACCGTGGAAAGGGAAGCGGACAAGCCGAAGCGGTTTCTAAGCACACACATCATGTCAAAATTATTACATCATTCGTGTTTTCATTTGAAAAAACATTTATGTCCCAGCCTGTTTTTCTACTATTGTTTCCTTTTTTGCTGCTACTTTTCTAAATGCATGATAACAGGTCCCCATTATAATATAACCGACTAAACTAGCACCAAAAAAGAACAAAGCTCCTGGAAACGAATACATCACGTATAATACAGCACCAGCACCAACTACCATTGAGATATTGTGCAGTGGATGAATAAGCATAACAAGAAAAGCATTTTTCCAAATATCTAAGAAACGTAGTTCATAATGAACAAATGTTGGTATAATATATATCAATGTTAAAGAAATTGCTAACATAAAGATATATAATGGTACTTTAACAACGTTATAGAATCCACCTTGATAAAATTGAATGAACTGAAAATTAATATAAAAAAGTAGACTGATTACATAAAACACTAATCCTATCAAGTTGCTTTTGAGGAATTCCTTTTTATAGGTTTGCCAAAAACGGGTGAAGACAGGTTCATCTGTATTTCCCATGATCCATTGTCTGATTAAAGTAAACATTGCAACGGTTGCGGGAAAGAGTCCAAAGATACCAAGCCCTATTATAGTAAAGGCCATCCATAAAATATTGACATAAGCGAAACGGGTAATCCATTCTGTTGCGGCAAATAATGAGTTTCTCATGTTTTCTCTCCTAAAATAGTAATCTCTATTTATTTTACCATAATAAGAAGAACATCTAAACGTTGACGTTAAACTATTATAAACCTTATTATAGGAGGAACTTATAAAAACTTACGATACGCAAAAATATCTAAACAAAAGTGAGGAAGGACTCGTCCAATAATTGAAAATGATAGGAGATTATAACATGAATCGAGAACTATTAAGAAGTGTCGCACTTGGAGAAACGGAAGCAGATATTGTTATTCGCAATGGAACATTAGTAAATGTGATGACGAAAGAATTGCAAGAAAATATCGACATAGCAATAAAAGGTGAGAGGATTGCCTATATAGGTAACGCAAGTCATGTAATTGGTAATGATACGAAAATTATTGATGCGACCGATCAATATATCGCACCTGGTCTAATGGATGGACACATGCATGTAGAAAGTACCATGTTATCAGTGACAGAATTCGCAAAGGCAGCATTACTCAAAGGTACAACTGCTATTTTTATGGATCCACATGAAATAGCTAATGTATTAGGGACAGAAGGGGTTCGTTTAATGCATGAGGAGGGGCAACAATTACCTTTAAAAGTATTTACGACGTTTCCTTCTTGTGTTCCTGCAACAACTGATTTAGAAGATGCAGGGGCAGCGCTTGATGAAAAGGATATCGAAGCTGGTCTTCAATGGGATGGCGTGGTAGGACTTGGAGAAGTTATGAATTTTCCTGGTGTCGTCTATAATGACCCTAAGATGATAAAGGAAATAGAAGCCACAATGGCAGCAAGAAAAACAGTTACAGGTCATTTCCCAGATGGTCCCACTGAAATGTTACAAGCATATATTGCATCTGGAGTGGATTCTTGTCATGAAGCGGTAGCGAAGGAGCAAGCATTAGAGAAAGCTAGGCTCGGTATGCATATTATGATTCGTGAAGGGTCAGCTTGGCAGGATGTCAAAGAGGTTATTAAGATCATAACAGAGGATGGTATTGATTCTGCTAATGTTTCCCTTGTAACAGATGATATCTATCCAGAAACATTAGTAGAAAAAGGGCAAATCAATCATGTGGTTCGTCGGGCCATTGAAGAAGGTGTCGATCCAGTAACGGCGATCCAAATGGTTACCATTAATGTAGCAAGATATTTTCAAATGGACAAACAATTGGGTAGTATTACCCCGGGTAAATATGCAGATATCATTTTAATAGACGATTTGAATAAAATGGAGCCTAGTACAGTAATTACAAATGGTGAGTTGATAGTTTCTGATAATGAATTAGTCAAGATGATTCCTGAATTCCAGTATCCAGAAAGTGCTAAAAACACGGTGAATTTAAGAGATACACTCTCGGCCACCGATTTTAGATTAACAACTACTAATAAACAGAAAGTAGATATTAATGGGATTCGTGTCATTGAAAATAGTGCACGTACAGAAAAAATGACAACCACTTTAGAAGTGAAAGATGGTGTTATTAAAGCAGATTTAGAACAGGATGTTATTTTGTTAGCATGTATCGATCGTCATCATGGTACAGGTCAAATATCTTTGGGATTTGCACAAGGATTTGGGTTGAAATCTGGGGCGGTTGCTTCGACCGTTGCACATGACAGCCATAATTTGTTAGTGATGGGTGTGAATGAGGAAGATATGGCTTTAGCTGCAAACACGTTAGCTGACTATGGTGGTGGCATGGTTGTAGTAGAAAACGGTGAGATTTTAGCACACGTACCGATGGTGATTGCAGGTTTAATGTCAGATCAGCCATTGGAAATCGTGGTGGAACAAGTTAGGAAATTGGAGGCAGCATGGAAACAACTTGGTTGCAAAATTCATGCGCCTTTTATGACCTTTTCACTAATCGCCTTACCAGTTATCCCAGAAGTAAGAATTTCCAACAGAGGATTAGTAGATGTAACCAAATTCGAACTAATCGATGTAATCAAAAACTGATTGTGGGATTAATCGGCGATTCCCGTGAAACACATTGAATTCTCCATTAAAAAGGTGAAGCAGGGGTTATCCCAGCTTCACCTTTTTTTCAACCTTTTACAGAGCCCATCATACCGGCTACGAAGTGTCTTTGCATCAAGAAGAAGACAATTGCAGTTGGTAATGTAGCAATAACGATAGCTAGCATAATAACACCATAGTCAGGCGTGTAACCTGCACCTAAGTTCGAAATCAATAATGGTATCGTCTGTTTGTCAGGAGACTGTAGAACTACTAATGGCCATAAATAGTTATTCCAACTATTCATAAAGGCAATAATAGCTGCAGCTGCATAAGTCGTTTTCATCGTAGGTAAATAAATTCGGAAAAAGATACCGAGTTCACTGAGTCCATCAATACGACCCGCTTCCACAAGTTCTCTCGCAAACATTTTTGTATTTTGTCTGAAAAAGAAAATGAAGAAAGCTGTAATGATAGTTGGTAAAAACGCAGCCGCTAATGTATCTAAACCAATTAATGGCGCATCGTTTGAAATTTGACCAAATAGTCGATACAAAGGAATCATAATCGCAGCAAAAGGAATCATCATTGACAAGATTAAGATATTAAATACCGTATCTTTCATTTTAGATCGATATATTTCAAAACCGTAACCTGCTAATGAACCTATCAATAAGGTTAAGAAGGTTGTAATTACAGCAATTACAAGAGAATTCCATATTGCTAACCCTATCTGAGTTTGATCTAACAAATTTTTGAAATTCTCAATTAAGTGCGTTCCTGGTATTAAGCGGCCAGCTGTAACGTCTACCGATTTATTCGTCATACTTACAAGCATCCACAAAAATGGGAAAATCGATATGATAGCTGCAGTGCTTAAGAATAGGTAAATAAATACTCTTTTAAATTTTTTCAATCTCGATCACCTGCCACTTTAAATTGGATAAAGGATAGAACGACAACTATGATCAGAATTACATAAGAAACCGTAGCTGCATATCCGAAGTCTGGTGTATACTCAAATGATAAATTATAAATATACATTGATATTGTCATTGTTGCATTACCAGGTCCACCGCTTGTAATATTCATAACTTCATCAAATAACTGTAACGTACCTATGGTTGATACGATTGATGTAAAGAGAATAATTGGTTTCAATAGTGGAATTGTTATAAAGAAAAATTGTTGTAGGGCAGAAGCTCCATCAATTCTAGCCGCTTCATACATTGACTTATCCACGTTCTGTAATGCAGATAAATAGAAGATCATATTATAGCCAGTCCATCTCCAAGTAATAGCTAAGATGATGGTTATCTTTGCCCAAAACGAATCTGAAAGAAAGGATATTGGATCAGAAACAAGGTTTAGACTCAACAGTAAATCATTTACGATTCCGTCATTTCCAAATAAATACTTAAAAATAACTGCGTATGCTACAAGTGAAGTTACTGCAGGTAAGAATATTGCGGTACGGAAAAAACCTCTGAATTTTAATGTAGGATCATTTAATAACACGGAAAATATTAAAGCTAATACAATCATTACTGGGACTTGAATTAACAAGTACAATATTGTATTCGTTAATGCTGTAATAAATGTCGGATCATTAAATAATCTTACATAGTTGTCAAAACCAACAAATTCTAAATTAGCTCCCATCCCGGATTGAAGCGATAGAATGAAGGCTTGAACCATAGGATAAAAGTAAAAAAGGCTGATTCCCACTACTGATAATAGAATGAAAATCCAACCAATATAATTCTTTTTAAAACGTTGCATAAACGTAGGTTTGACTGTATTTGATAGTTGACTCAAGATGTTCCCCCTCCTCGTATTTCTTAATATAGAAGAGAAACCCTAATTAAAGGGTTAGCTCTTCTATTTAAGATTAAAATGCTAAATTACTTAAACTGGTTTTCAGCTTGTGTTTGTGTATCTGCTAAGACATCATCTAATTCTTTTCCATCCAAATATTGTTGAATTTCAGCAGATAAAATATCTTCGATTCCATAAGTATTCATTCCATAATCAACTTGTGGTATTTCTTCCATCCATTGAGAAATTTCATAAATAACTTGTTGTCCACCGAAAAATTCGTTTTCGTATTGATATGCATCACCTTCAGAAGCTGGTTTATACGTACCAATTGCCCCTACTTCTGTAAGTAATTCCTGGTAGAAGTCAGAATTAGAACCAAATGTGCTTCCAAGAAATTCTGCTGCTGCTTCTTTTCCATCGATATTCAATACATACCAAGAACTACCGCCTTGGTTGGATGCATTTGCAGCACCTTCCATGTCTAAACGAGGAGTTGGAGCAACTCTCCATTGACCTGATTGAGACTCTTCTGCTTCAATACTTGGAGCGATCCAATTACCAGCAGGAACAGATGCTACATCACCACTGTTAAAAGCTGCTAGATATTGACTCCAGTCAGAAACTAATTTCACTAAGTCATTGTCCATAAGTGTTTTGTAATGTTCTAAAGCTACTTTTAGCGGTTCATTATTTTCGATATTGATCTCACCATCTTCAGTTGTATACCATGTACCAGTTGTTTGCATCATAACTCGTAGAATTCCTAAATCATTAGGGTCAAGTGCAAGCATTGGATTACCTGTTTGACCTTTAACATCTTGTGCAATTGCTACAAATTCATCCCATGTAATATCTTCTAAATCTTCCTGAGCATAGCCTGCTTCTTCTAAATAATCTGTACGGTAGAAGAAACCTGTTGCACCAGTATCGAATGGAAGACCATATTGTTCTCCATCAAAACTTGTTGGTGGAATTTTATATTCGGCAAAATCATCTGTGTTGAAATAATCACCGATCGGATAGAATGCATCTGGATAAGACTGTAAGAAACTTTGTGCACGCTGATCTTCAATTAATACAATGTTAGGCATACCTTGCATTGTTCCAGAACTTAAACCAGTGTTTAATTTTTGTACAATATCATCTTGAGCATTTTCAATAATTTCCATTGAATAATCTTCATTGTCATAATGTTCAAGTGCAAGCTCTAATGAAGCAATGTTGAAATTAACATCCCATGCCCATGCTGTTATATCGGCACCTTCATCACCAGCTGTTTCTCCACCTTCATCACTGCCACCTTCACTACCTTCTTCTGCAGCATCGTCATCTCCACCAGAGCATGCTGCTAAAACTACAGTAGTTAATAGTGCTACCATTAACAACCAAAATTTCTTAGTAAATGTTTCTCTCACTATAATAACCCCCTATATATTTTGTGTAGTGTTGAAATCGTTTTCAGCACTGTAATGAAATTGTAACAAAAAATACTAAAAACCTCTTGGACGATCTTTAGTAAAAAATGAGATTATTTTTAGAATGTACTATTCTTTCTAAAAATATTAGTATTTTTTTTAGATTCGGTATTATATTTAGAATTTAAAGATTTTTTTATAAGTAAGGAAAGCATATAATCTGCTGTATCAACATGTTTTCAATGTAGACATTTTGAAATGTAGTGTATATGAATCCACCGCTATGGCTGTCCACTTCCCTTTCCACGACACATCTTAAGCTACCTTTAGTAAGCACAGCTCGCTTACTAAAGTGGATCTTAGGCGAAAATCATCCCGTAGGAGTGGAAGCGGACGACCTACGCTATAAAGTAGTTCTACATCATTTGTGACAGCTAACTTTTCGAACTTTCTTAACATGTGTAATAAAATCCGGCAAGCCGGAGCGGATGCTAAATTTATTATCCATTTCAAAATTACTACATAAAGAACCGGGTGGGCTTAACCGGTTGTTATTACTAAATTAATTACGGATTGGCAGTTTTATTAATACTTTTGTCCCTTGAAATGGTTCGCTTTCTATTTCTACACCATAGTCTTTGCCATATAGTAGCTGAATTCTTTCATGTACGTTTTTAACACCAATCCCACTGAAGAGCTGACGTTTCTCTTTTGTTTTAATGGTTTTATTATCTAATTGATCAGAAATCATCCCATCACCATTATCAATAATTTCACAAATTAGATTATCTTCACGATTGGCAATCAGTATTTGAATGAAGCCAGTCTTTTTTTTCGTAAACGCATGAAAAAATGCATTTTCGATAAAAGGCTGGATCACTAGTTTTGGTATCAACAGATCTATGCAATCTGGAGAAATTAAGTAATTTACTTTAATACGCTCTCCGTAACGGGCCTGATTAATTTGCACATAGCTTTTTAAATTTTCTAATTCTTGTTTTACAGTAATCGTTTCATCCACATTGCTTAATGAATTTTGTAATAGTGATATAAAAGAATCGATAGTATTTGATGCTGTTTCTTTCTTCTCTTGTCGTATCATGAATTTTATCGAAGCCAATGTATTATAAATAAAATGTGGATTTATTTGGTGTTGTAGTGCTTCTAATTCAGCCTTTCGTTGCTTATCCTGTGTGTTCATTAAAATCTGCACGTAATCTTGTAATTCATTTAACATATAATTAAAGGCCTTAGCAATTTTGCGTGTTTCATATCCACCAGCTTCTTTTAATGGTTTATTAAACTGATATCTTGCCATGTCGGATATTTGTCGAACTAATTGACTAATGGAAACAGTCATCTTACGCAAAATTAAAAAGGCAACTAATACAGCCAAACTTACTATGGCGATAGCAATTAATAAAATATCACTCGCATTAATGACATTATCTGCCACTACCTCCTGGTCGATTAAATTTACAAGGTAGATATCCATGCTAGGGATATACTGTGAAAGAAACACAAATTCTTGTCCAAACACATTAATATTACGATATTCTAAACTTTCTCCTTTAACTCCTTCTGCATAGCTCAACAGTTCTAAAGAGGAGTCGCCAATAAGTTCCTCTTGATTACTGGATATAATTTCTCCTTTTGGGGTCATTAATAAGACATTATTTCCTGCACTTGTATAGCTCTCATAGAACTTTTTTAAATCGGGCTCTGTCAACGAAAAGAATAAATAGCCATATATTTCATCTGACCTTAATTTTAAAGCTTTTGAAGCAATTACCATCGGAACCCCATTTGTTACCTCAGATTGCTCAAATTGATAGACAATATCCGTGTCACTCTTTTCTACGCGATCAATAATATCATGATTAGCCAATAATTCTCCATCAACTGGCCATTTAATATAATTCATATTAAAAACATCTTGTTGGTTACTTAAAATAATCATATTGGCATCATTTGGGTCAACTTCTGCAAATATCCGCTCCATTTCATATGTCATATGATAATAATAAGGCGATTGTTCACTAGCGGTTTCATGATCAACTTGTAATAATTGTTTAATCGTACCGTTTGTATCCACTTCAAGAGAGGCAGAAACGATCGAATTGGTAAACAAATTAAATCTTTCTGTAATTTGGTCCATGATCTTGGAATTAGTTATACTAAAAGTATCAAGAAATAAGTTTGTTGACATGCGAATACTGTTATATGTGATCATAATTGATACTGCAATAACACTAACCACCATAACTAAGAATATTTTAATAAATAAATTATTTGCTTGAAAAATACGAATGAGTTTCTTCATTTGAGATGTCCTCAATTCTGTCGTTTGTTTTCTTTTCGGTAGGTACTAGGAGAAGTGTTTGTCACTTTCTTAAATACTTTTGTGAAATAGCTAGGATCTGAGTAGCCAACTGCTTCACTTATAGAAGAGATAGACTTATCAGTAGATTCAAGTAGCTGCATTGCATTTTTGATTCGAATATAATTTAAATAATCGCTAAAGCCTTCTTTATGATGTTTGCTAAAGTAACTCGACAAATAAGAAGGGTTAAAATGAAAATGCCTTGCTAATGTACTTAATGTAAGATGATTATCATAATTTTCTTCAATATAATCCAGTAATAATTGAATATTAGACATTGCTTCAGCATTTTCTGGTAAAACTTTTTGCTCTACTTTGGATAGAAATTGGTCAAATGTAGATATCGCTTCTCGTACATTAAAAGCTTCATTAATCTCTTGGAAATACTGGTATTTCTCTTTTTCGAGTTCCTCAATGCCATAGTTCATGTTGCCAAGTAATACAATAATGTTAAAGATTATGTTTTCCAACCATGATTGAAACTCGAAAACGTCAGTATTGTATTGATTCGATAATAATCCAATGTGTTTGTTTAAATAAATAAAGGCTTCTTGGAATTGCTTTCTTTTGAATAAGTAGATCATATGATTTAAATCAAATTCAGTATTTACGATTTCTGATTCCGGTAAATTATCATAGAAAAGAAAATTCACCTCAGGCAAATAAAAATGATATTGTATAATTTTTTTATGAGTTATTTCATAATTAGTTTTCAGATCTTCCAAAGAATCAAAAGGATTACTTATCACCCATTTTAATTGGTTAGCAGATATATTTTTACTACTATTATATACCGCTTCTTTCAGCTCATTTATCGACATTTCTGAGAAATTGACTAAATAGAGTGCACTATTCTCTTTAAAAGGTACGCTGCGAAGTATTGCATTACTAAGCCTATTTTCTAATTGATTTGTAATAATATGATGGGATAATTGCTGATCTGTTCTTTTATTCCAAAAAGATTCAATGAGGATAAATGTATCTTTAGATAACTGTTCACGAGCATAATCCATTTCTCGAATGGATTGATATCCAGCTATTATTTTTTGCAAAATTTCCTCTATAGAAGGTTGTGACTCTTTAGATTGAGTCGTTTTCTTTTGTGATTTTGTCACTCTGTTTAATGTTTGTAAAAGTTCATCTGTTTGTAATTTTGGTTTTAAGATATAATCAGCAACGCCATTTTGAAAGGTCTGTTTAACATAATCAAAATTTTCAAAGCTACTTAAAACAATGATTTCTGTTTCAGGATAAGAATCTTTTACGTTTTTTACTAACTCTATTCCATCCATCCCCGGCATCACAATATCTGTAATGATAATATGGGGGTGATGAGTCTCCATTAACTGCATGGCTTCCACACCATTAGAGGCTTCCCCAATAATTTTGTACCCTTCATTTTCCCATTCTATATAATTAATAATGCCTTGGCGAATCAACATTTCATCATCTACAATTAATACTTTATAAAATTCTCTCATTAATATACTAGTCCTCCTTTTAATAGGATTGACAGGTTTCGATATTTTTACTTTCGTATTCTCTATCATACCAAATCATATCCTATTGAGCGATAAAATATAAAAATCTCAAATAGTATTTTCAGATAAGCTCAAGCGGATTCTTTTTCAACTTCTATAAAAGAGAGTACAATACAATATGGAAGCGTAAACAAAATTGGAAGGTGGCATCGTTATGACAAAAGTAGTAATTACAGGTGGAAGTGGTAAATTAGGACCTTCTGTTGTCCAAGAGTTTTTGGATCATGGTTATGAGGTAGTAAATGTTGATCAGAAGCATCCTGAGAATCCACTGTGTAAAACTATTATCGCAGACTTAACAAACCTAGGAGAAGTGTATGGTGTATTAGAAGGTGCAGACGCCGTTGTTCATTTGGCAGCAATACCAGTAGCATATTCCCATCCTAATGAAGTGACATTTCAAAATAATGTGATGTCTACCTATAATATATTAGAAGCGGCAGGCTCACTTGGAATTAAAAAGGCAGTGATTACGTCCAGTGAATCTTCTTACGGCCTTGTCTTTACCAAGCAAAACCTTCAACCGTTATATGTACCGATCGATGAAGAGCATCCACAAATGCCGGAAGATAGCTATGGGTTATCCAAAATAGTTAATGAAAAAACAGCGGAAATGATCCATCAGCGTACAGGTATGCAAGTCGTTTCTATGAGGGTAGGCAATGTGATTGCGCCAGACATGTATGAAAACTTCCCGGACTTTATTGATAAGCCAGAACTGAGAAAGCCAATTCTTTGGAGTTACATAGATGCTCGTGATGCTGGTGCAGCGTACCGATTAGCAGTAGAAAAAGATGGATTAGGAACTGTGGAACTAAATCTAGCAGCGGATAATTCAAGCATGGATATTACAAGCAAGGAACTAATGGAAACCTGCTTTCCAAATGTAGTGGATATTCGTGAACCAATTGATGGGTATGAAACATTATTAAGTAATAAGAAAGCTAAAGAACTATTAGGTTGGCAGCCTGTCCATAATTGGAGAGACTACGTGAAAACGAATAAATAGTAAACGAAAAGGAGAGATCATATGCAATATCGTCAGTTTGGAAAAACCGATATGAAAATAAGTGAACTAAGCTTTGGTACATGGGCAATTGGTGGAGCTTGGGGACAGACGAATGATAAAGAGGCACTAGAAGGATTAGCACGTGCTATGGATGCTGGTGTCAATTTCTTTGATACAGCAGATGTCTATGGTGATGGACATAGCGAGGAATTATTAGCAAAAGCGACAAAAGGTAAAGAAGATAAAATTCATATTGCGTCAAAATTTTGTCGTGCAGGTGATATCCATGATCCAAAAACATACTCAGAAGAGTCTGTTACAAATTATGTGGAGAATAGTTTAAAAAGATTACAACGTGATCAACTAGACTTAATTCAAATCCATTGTCCTCCAATTGAAATTTTGCGTGATGGAGCAGTATTTGAAGTATTGGATAAATTACAACAACAAGGGAAAATCCGTCACTATGGCGTAAGTGTAGAGACGGTTGAAGAAGGTTTGTTATCGATGGAAAACCCAAATGTTGCCGCAATACAGGTGATCTTTAATATTTTCCGTCAAAAACCAGTAACAGAATTATTCCCGGTTGCACAGGAGAAAAATGTTGGTATTTTAGCAAGAGTACCATTAGCAAGTGGTTTGTTGACAGGTAAATTCTCAAAAGGTCATACGTTTGAAGAGGATGACCATCGTAAGTTTAATAAAGATGGTGAAGCCTTTAATGTAGGTGAAACCTTTGCTGGTTTACCTTTCGAAAAAGGTGTAGAGCTAAGTGAACAATTAAATTGGATTGCGGATGGTCGTGGCAACATGACTCGTGCTGCATTGAAATGGATTTTAAGCCATGACGCGATTTCTTCTGTTATTCCTGGATTTAAAACAGTTAAACAGGTGGAGGATAACTTGGCAGCACTGGATGTCCCAGACTTTTCCGCTGAGGAGCTAGCTAAATTAGAGTCTTTTTATCAAAAAGAAGTACACGATCACATTCGTGGACCATATTAATAAGAAGGAGGTATGGAAACTCTTCCATACCTCCTTTTACATACCATAAAAAAGCATCATCCCAACTTAAAATGTATATTGTCACACAGATACTGAATAAAAATAGAAAAGTACGACATAACAGAAGTGGTAATTTTGACATGATGTACGTGTGTGGTATCCGCTACGGCTTGGCCACTCCCCTTTCCATGGGGTTTTTCCTTCTAACTTTTCCAAGCAAAAACCGCATGGAAAAGTGGATCTTCAGGAAAAACGAGTCCCATAGGAGTTGGAGTGGCCGCCTACGCTCAATGATGCTCTGCAAAAATGCAAATGCCTAATATTATGGATTGTTACAAATTTAAGCTTATATTTCTAATAATGATAAGTAATACAAGGACAAATTCATAGTCATATTGAATAAAGTCAATATTCTTATTCTTACTTTAATTGTAAAGCATTAAAAAGCGCAGGCGTCCGCTTCTACTCCTGCGGGAAGTTTTTATCCGAAGATCCACTTTTTAAGCGCACTTTGCTTAAAAAGTTAGCTGAGGAAAAAACCCGCGGAAAGGGAAGCGGAAAAGCCGGAGCGATTGCAAAGCACATATAATATCTCATAATTACCACTAAAATAGTGTCACATAATCATTCTTATATACATCTATATCACTACTTCATCTGGGGGAAGTCTTTTAGTGCAATTGAATATTATGGTATACTTATTAAAGTATATTAAGAAAGTTGGGGGAAACATGCAACGTGGTAGTTTTCAATGGATGAAGTCATTAAATAAATCAATTATATTAAATAAAATACGCTCAACAGGATCCATTTCTCGAGCGCAAATTGCTAAAGAAACACAACTTACACCACCAACAGTAGGAACAATTGTCAAGGAGTTATTAGAACAAGACCTTATCAAAGAAAGTCAGTTAGGTATTTCACAAGGTGGAAGAAAACCTACAATGTTAGTGTTAAATACATCTGGTTTTCATATTATTGGTATAGATGCAGGCCCTAGTGATGTACAATTTATTATTTCAGATCTTTCAGGTAAAATAGTGGACAAAATTGAAAAAACGGTAAGTGTAGGAATTGAAGAGGATGATTTTTTGCAAATGCTCGTAACAGGAGTAAAGCATTTAATTTCACAAAATAAATCTTTAAAGTTTATAGGTATTGGTGTCGCTATGCATGGTGTAGTTGATTCTGAACAGGGTATAGCCATTTTTGCACCAAACCTAAAATTACGTAATATGGATATTAAATCCGAACTAGAATCCACTTTTGACATGGATGTAAAAGTAGAGAACGATGCAAAAGCATTAGCACTAGGAGAAGCGTGGTTTCAAAATCAAACAGCGAATACTAGTATGATTGCGATCAATGTAGGAAGAGGGATTGGTGCGGGATTAGTGATAGATGGAAAGTTATATAGCGGGGAACACGGCATAGCTGGTGAAATTGGTCATATGACGATCGATATACATGGCGAAACATGTACATGTGGGAATGATGGTTGCCTTCAGACAGTTGCTTCAGGTCCAGCTATTGCACAAAAAATGGTGAAGATGATTGAGCAAGGGAATTCTACTATTCTATCTGAATATAATAATAATGGAGATTTAACAGCAGAAAAGGTGCATCACGCAGCCATAGAAGGGGATAAACTATCAATTGATATTTTAGAAGAGGCAGGAACATACTTGGGTATTGCTTTAACAAATTTAATTCATGTGTGTAATCCAAGTACCATTATTCTTGGAGGAGGTGTTTCTAAGGCTGGTAAGTTCATCCTCGAACCAATTAGAGACACTATTCAAACCAGGGCTATTTCAGAGCAAGCCCAACAGACACCTGTCTATGTATCAAAGTTAGGAGACCATGGATCCTCCCTTGGCGCAGTAGCATTAATCCTAAGTGAACTATTCGAACCAGCTATAGACTAAACTACTATCTATTGAGATAGTAGTTTTTAATAATACGCATTAATTATAAATCACCATCAATTCCTGCACGTAAGAAGGACAATGCGACATGACCTGATGAAAATTCTGACATGATGTGTGTGCTTAGTAACCGCTACGGCTTGTCCGTTTCCCTTTCCGCGGGTTTTTCTCCTCAGCTAACTTTTTAAGCAAAGTTCGCTTGAAAAGTGGATCTTCGGATAAAAACATCCCGCAGGAGTGGAAACGGACGCCTGCGCTTTTTGATGCTTTACAACTTAAGTACGAATAAACATGTTAGGCTTTTAATCCATATCGTCCACATATTATGAATAAAAGGTAAAAAGTTTAGCTGATGGATTAATTGTCATTGATCCAAAATGTTAGCATGTGCAATCGTTGTAGAGTTATATTCAGCGAAGTGGGCAAGCCGGAGTGATTGTTACGCAGTTATCAGCTTTCAAAGATTATTTCACAGCAAAAGTTATGCCGCATAATACTTCTTATACCTATGCAGTGATAGGGTGAATTTGGATTTGCTCGGTTTACTGTTTAGTAGAAATATACTGTTTTGCGATTAAGAGAATATCATTTATAATATAGATAAATATAACTATTTACTATGAAAGTAGTGATAAAGTGGCTGAGAAAAAACGATTTACTTTTTCTGTTTCTGAAAACCCCTTGCCCGTGTACATCGAAAGTATCGGTTATAATCCATATGAATTGGATTTTGATCGCCAAGAAGGTTATCCATATTACCATTGGTTACAAACAGTTAAAGGCGAAGGTGTCATAGAATTAGCCAATCAAGCATTTTCTTTACCTGAAGGCAAAGGTATTTTATTAACACCGTATACCCCGCATAAATATTATTCCGATCATAATGCAACAGTCCATTGGGAAACATATTACATTACCTTTACTGGAGCAGCGATAGAACCAATACTTAATGCGTTAGATATGAATTATTCTGCATTTTATGAAGAAACCGATAATATTTCGTTTGAAAACCATATGGAAAAAATGATAGTAAAATTAGAAAATTATCAGGACCCACATCATTTATCCCATGAAATTTCTGCCGATTTATATCAATTTCTAATGCATTTAAAAAAGTATGGCCAAATGAACAATAAACTGTCAGTCCTTCAATCCTTTGAGAAAATCAAAGCGATAGTAGAATGGTTAGAACAAGTGTATTCTCAAGATATTGGATTACTAGAAATGTCTGAGAAAGCACAAGTGAGTTCTCAACATTTAAATACGATGTTTCATGATACATTCGGTATAAGTCCCTATTCTTTTTTAGTTCAATTAAGAATTCGGGAAGCGAAAAGAATCTTAATCACTATACCAGATTTATCTTTAAAAGAAATTGCAAAACAAGTTGGGTTTAACGGAGTAAGTCATTTCGTCACAACATTTAAAAAACGTGAAGGGGTCACACCGAGTACTTATCGAAGCCTGCATCAATAAATGATGCAGGCTTTGTTTCGTTTTTTGAAAGTAGGCTAGAATAATTTGATATATCTATCAAGTTGAAATCGCTTTATAATAAAACTTGTAAAGATAATTAATTTAATTTATTAAGGAGGTCATGAAGTTGATTAAAAACAAAACTTTATGGGGTTTATTATTAATGGTATCATTTGTTCTCTTACTTGCAGCATGTGCACCAGAACGTGAGGGAGCAGAAGAAGCTACAGAAAATGAAAGTAGTAGCGAAGAGAATAATGAAGAAAGTCAAAGTACAGAGGAAGATAAGCCAGAAGAACTAGTAGTATGGATTAATGATGAAGATATTGCAGAAGAAGTATCAACCCAAATGTTTGATAAATATACAGAAGAAACAGGTATTGAAATTAAATATGAACGGGTAGCTATTCCAGATCAAGTTCAAGAATTATCTTTAGCTGGTCCAACTGGTGACGGTCCAGATTTATTTTTCCAACCACAAGATAGTCTAGGGGACATTGTGGCACAAGGTTTAGCAATGCCAATTGAGTACACGGATGAGGAAGCGGGCGCTTTTACAGATGTGGCAATGGACGCGTTCTTGTATGAAGGCGAAAACTACGGTGCTCCAGTAGCAATTGAAACATATTTTGCTTTTTATAATAAGAGTTTAATTGACACTGCTCCAGAAACAATTGATGATGTGCTAGCTATGTCACAAGACTTGACAAATCCAAGCAATGATGAATATGGATTTTTAATTTCACCTGAATTCTACTATTTATATTCCTTTATGAACGCATATGGTGGTTATGTATTTGGTGAAGAAGGCGGAGTATATGACCCTACAGATATCGGATTAGATAATGAAGGATCTATCGAAGGTCTACAGAAATATAAAGAATTTATTGATGAAGGTTTGCTACCTAAAACGTTAACAGTTGACGTTTTAGATGGATTGTTTAAAGAAGGAAAAGTAGGAATGGTAGTTAGTGGTCCTTGGAATATGCCAATTTACAAAGAAGCTCTTGGTGATGATCTAGCTACTGCACCACTACCAAAAATGAACGGTGAAGTGGCACCATCTTTTGTAGGTGTGAAATCTTGGTTAGTATCTTATTATAGTGAGAATCAGAAATGGGCAACAGATCTTGCTAAATTTATGACGAATGATGAAAACTCTCAATTGTACTATGAAGTTACGGGTGAATTACCACCAAGACCTGAAATCTTAGATGCAGTGGAAGATCCAATCTATGCAGGTTATACCGAACAAGTTCCACATGGTACTTTAATGCCAAATGTCCCTGAAATGTCACCAATTTGGGACATGGATATTGCGATTGAATTGATTAACAATGGTTCAGATGTAGAAAGTGCTGTTAAAGATACTGTTCAATCTATTAAAGATAAAATTGGTACGATGGGTACTTCAGAATAAGACGGAAGAGTGGAAAAGATGTTTCTTTTCCACTCGACCATTTATGTATATGAAAGAGGTGGAATAGATGGCTCAAAATGAAGAAAATAATGGACATCTACCAAAGAATCAGAAAAAATTAAATCCGAATGTTGCAATGGTACTATCCATTTTATTAGCCGGATTAGGACAAGTATATAACAAGCGCTATATGAAGGGAATTTCTTTTATAATTTTGGAAATTGCCTTTATCTTAGCGACTTTTGATTTTCTTTGGTTAGGTCTGTGGGGAATTACTACGTTAGGTACCATTCCTGGTGTCGATCACTCTATTTATTTGCTTGTATATGGAATTGTCTCCTTGCTTTTAATAGCACTGGCAGCTGTTTTTTATGTGTTTAATGTGATCGATGCTAAAAAGCAAGCACAAAAAATTAATGATGGATGGGTTGTTCCAGGTATTAAACAATCGCTCCAAAATCTCTATGATAAAGCATTCCCATATATTATGACTGCTCCGGGATTAGTACTATTAATCTTTACAGTTGTATTTCCGTTGCTATTTGCGATTGCTTTAGCTTTTACAAATTATGATTTGTATAATTCACCACCACGTAATTTAGTGGAGTGGATTGGCTTTGGCAACTTTATGGATTTAGCTACAGTGCCCATTTGGCAGAATACATTTGCAAGTGTTTTTGTTTGGACGATTGTTTGGACAATTGTAGCTACTTCGTTTCAGATTGTCGTTGGATTAATCCTTGCTGTTCTTGTAAATGATAAACGTGTAAAATTTAAGAAAACAATTCGAACAATTCTCATTTTACCGTGGGCAGTACCGGCGTTTGTCTCCATTCTCATTTTTGCAGCGATGTTTAATGACGAATTTGGTGCAATCAATCGAGATATTATTATTCCATTGATAGGTGGGGATGGACTGCCGTGGCTGACAGATCCTTTTTACACAAAAATAGTCTTAATTATGATTCAGACATGGTTAGGTTATCCATTTGTATTTGCCTTATTTTCAGGGGTTCTTCAAAGTATATCCTCTGAGTGGTATGAAGCAGCAGAAGTGGATGGGGCTACAAGATGGCAAAAATTCCGCAACATTACGTTGCCACACGTTTTATTTGCGACTGCTCCATTATTAATTATTCAATATACGACAAACTTTAATAATTTTAATATTATTTATTTGTTTAATGAAGGTGGACCAGCTGTGCAAGGGCAAAATGCCGGAGGTACTGACATCTTGATATCTTGGGTATATAAGCTAACATTTGAAACAAACGATTACAGTATGGCTGCAGCTATTTCATTAATCATTGGTTTAATGGTTTCGATATTTGCCATTTTCCAATTTAGACGAACTAAATCATTTAAAGAGGAGGGTAATATATAATGAGTCCAAAGTTAAAATCCAATTTAGAATTATTGGGCATCTATGCAATCTTTGCGTTTATGTCCGTAATCATTATATATCCGATTATTTGGGCATTAGGAATGTCGTTAAACCCTGGAAATAGTTTATACTCGGCAACCATTATCCCGGAAAATTGGTCCTTCGAACATTATAAGTGGTTATTTACAGACCCTAATAGTAATTATTTACTATGGTATAAAAACAGTATGATTGTGTCCGGTAGTACAGCTGTGCTATCTGTTATCATGACGTCTTTTGTAGCATATTCTTTTTCCAGATATAACTTTGTTGGGCGAAAATCTGGATTATATACGTTTCTTATTCTACAAATGTTCCCTGTTATGATGGCGATGGTAGCATTGTATATCTTCCTGCATTTAATTGGTCTGCTTGATTCATTAACGGGTTTAATTCTGATTTATATTGGTAGTCAGATTCCATTTAATGCCTGGTTAGTAAAAGGGTACTTAGATACGATTCCAAGAGGATTAGATGAAGCTGCAAGAATTGATGGTGCTGGACACTTTACAGTATTTATTAAAATTATAATGCCTTTAGCTAAACCGATTTTAGCGGTAGTAGCGCTCTTTAATTTTATGACACCGTTATTTGATTTTATTCTACCTTCGATCATTTTAAGGAGTCCTGAAAATTTCACGATCGCTCTAGGCTTGTTTAACTTTATTAATGATCAATTTTCGAATAATTTTACCAGATTTGCAGCTGGTGCTATTTTAATAGCCATACCAGTAGCAATTATTTACTTGTTTTTACAACGATTTTTAATATCAGGTTTAACTGCAGGTGGTACAAAAGGATAATTATTTGCATGGAGGAAGTTAATTATGACACAAGAAAAATTTATTAAGGGTGTCGATTTGTCATTTGTTGATGAAGTGGAAACAGAGGGCGGCGTTTATTATGAGAATGGAAAGCCTGCCGATGTAATCGATATATTGCATCGGGCAGGAGTTAATGCTGTTCGACTTCGCTTATGGCATACACCCACTGGGGGATATACTAATCTAGAAAGAACGTTGAAAATGGCAAAAAGAATAAAGGAATACGATATGGATTTTTTGCTAAATTTTCATTATTCCGATTATTGGGCAGATCCTGGTAAACAAACGAAGCCTAAAGCATGGCAATCATTAAGCTACGATGAGTTAGTAAAGGCTGTCTATACGTATACAAAAGAAGTCATTGAAGCATTTGATAAAGAAGATATACTACCTGACATGGTGCAAATCGGTAACGAGATTACAAACGGCATGTTATGGGAAGAAGGTAAAATATATAAAGAAGAAAATAGCGAGAAGGTTGAAAACTGGGACGGTATTCTACCGCTTATTAAAGCGGGTCTTGATGGAGTAAAGGCTGTCACTAGAGAAGAGAATACGGTTAAAACAATGATTCATATTGATCGCGGCGGAGATAATGCAGGGACTCGCAAATTTTATGATCAAATCAAGGATTATGAACTCGAATACGATGTGATCGGTTTATCCTATTATCCTTGGTGGCATGGACCCTATGAAGATTTTGAAGCCAATTTAGCGGATACAGCTAACCGTTACCATAAAGAGATCATGGTAGTCGAAGTCGCATATCCATGGATTGTACCGGATGAGATTCCAGTAGTGGACGATGCACCAGATTTCCGTGAACATCTCGTACCAGGGTTTCCTGCTTCAGTGGATGGACAGAAAGCTTATTTAGAAAAACTGATAGAAACTGTCAAACAAACCCCACACAACCTAGGAACAGGCATCTATTATTGGGAGCCCTGCTGGATTCCTTCTAAACAGGAGTGGTCAGTAGGTCATGAAAATAATTGGTCTCATTTAACCCTTTTTGACTATGAAGGCAATAAATTAAAAGGGCTTAATGCATTTATAGACTAAAACAACAGGAAAGAGTTAGGTGATAATATGAAATTCAATCCAGTAAGTGAAAAAATACCAAAAATGCTGCATGGAGCGGACTATAACCCCGAGCAATGGGTGAAGTATCCGGAGGTATTAAAAGAAGATATTCGATTAATGAAACTAGCAAATTGTAATGTAATGTCTGTCGGGATTTTCTCATGGGCAAAACTAGAACCAGAAGAAGGCAAGTTTACCTTTGAGTGGATGGATAAGTTACTCGATACTTTTCATGAGAATGGTATCTATGCTTTTCTAGCAACACCAACTGGTGCTAGACCTGCATGGATGTCGGAAAAGTACCCCGAAGTTTTACGTATAGGTGCAAATCGTGTACGAAATCTGCACGGTATGCGTCATAATCACTGTTATACGTCACCAGTCTATCGAGAAAAAACGAAAATAATCAATAGCAAACTAGCGGAACGGTATGCAGATCATCCAGCAGTAATTGGCTGGCATATCTCGAATGAATATGGTGGCGAATGTCATTGTGATTATTGTCAAGATGCATTTCGTAACTGGTTGAAAGACAAATATAAAACATTAGATGCTTTAAATGATGCTTGGTGGACAACGTTCTGGAGTCATACGTACTCAAGTTGGTCTCAGGTAGAGTCACCTGCACCACATGGTGAGACGATGGTCCATGGACAAAATCTAGATTGGAAACGTTTTGTTACGGCGCAAACATTAGATTTTTATCGTCAAGAAGTGAAACCTTTAAAAGCGGTTAAGCCAGAAATGCCCGCAACAGCTAACTTTATGGAGTTATTCGAAGCATTAGATTATTCCAAAATGGCAGATGATATTGATATCATCTCTTGGGACTCCTATCCAACATGGCACGATACACAGGATGAAAATTTTCTTGCGGCTTATACAGCGATGAATCACGATTGGTTCCGTTCTTTAAAAGATGGCCAGCCTTTCTTGTTAATGGAAAGTACACCAAGTTTAACGAACTGGCAACCGATTAGTAAGTTGAAAAAGCCTGGTATGCACGCTTTATCTTCGCTTCAAGCAGTGGCCCATGGTTCAGATTCGGTTCAATATTTTCAATGGCGAAAAAGTCGTGGATCGAGTGAGAAGTTTCATGGTGCGGTAGTTGATCATGTCGGACATGAACATACCCGTGTTTTCCAAGATGTGAAGAATTTAGGTGAAGATTTATCTAACCTGGATGAAGTAGTGGGAACTACTGTGAACGCAGAAGTAGCGGTTATTTTTGATACCGAAAATCGCTGGGCGGTAAAAGACGCTCAGGGACCACGGAATAGTGGTGTTTACTATGAACGTACTGTAGTTGAACATTACCAAGCATTTTGGGAACAAGGGATTGCAGTAGATGTGATTGATTCAGAAAAGGACCTCTCTAAATATAAGCTTGTTGTAGCACCAATGTTATATATGGTGAAACCTGGTGTTGGCGAGCGCATTCAGCAATTTGTCGAAAACGGTGGAACTTTTGTTACTACCTATTGGTCTGGTATTGTTGATGATCATGATTTATGCTTTATCGACGGTTTTCCTGGACCATTGCGTAAAACGTTAGGCATCTGGTCTGAAGAAATTGACGGTTTATATGATGGAGAAACAAATCAAATAGAAACTGTCGGGAACAATCAATTAGGAATTAACGGACAGTACGAAGCAAGGGAATTATGTGACTTGATCCATCTTGAAGGTGCAGAAGCATTGGCCTATTACGGTAATGACTTTTATGCAGGACGTCCCGCTTTAACAGTTAATCAATTAGGTGAGGGCAAGGCATATTATATAGCTTCAAGAAATGATCATGCCTTTCATCAAGACTTTTTTGTTACATTAGCGAATGACTTGCAATTGAAGCGAGCATTGAACGGTCCGCTTCCAGAAGGTGTTAGTGCACAAGTTCGAACCGATGGCAAAAATGAGTTTGTTTTCCTGATGAACTTCTCTAGTCAGGCTAAAGAACTTAATTTGGATCAATCGTATCAAAATATATTAACAAATAAGCAGGAAGCTGGAAAAATCACAATAGAACGCTTCGGTGTAACGATATTGAAAAAATAACCGTCAAAACGAGCATGCTCAAATAAGAGTAGTGCTCGTTTTGTATATAAAAAAATAAAATGATTATCGTAAAGTTATATCACGACTGAACAAAAACAGGATTACGCGACATAACTTAGGAGGTAATTTTGAGAGTTTATTTATACTTTGTAACCGCTCCGGCTTGCCCGTTTTCCTTTCCGCGGGTTTTTACCCTAAGCTAACTTTTTAAGCAAAGTGCGCTTAAAAAGTGGATCTTAGGGTAAAAACGTCCCGCAGGAGTGAAAAGAGGCCACTGAAAAACCCCCTTCCTTTTTAATCAATAAAAATACAATCCCAAAATTCATACTAAATATCATATGAAAGTGGGGAATAATATGCATTTTCAATAGTGTTTCGGGGGTTAAAGTGGGGAAAATAATTTCCATAATATGTTTTTCAGTGGCCTCGAGTGAAAAAGGCCGCCTACGTTTGTTAATGCTTTACAACTAAAGTCATAATAAAAATGTTGGCTTTATTACATATCGATCATAAATGGGTTCAAGAATTACTTATCATTATTAGCAATATAAGCTTATATTTGTAACAATCAAAAATACTAGCATTTGCAACAGTTGTAGAGTTCCACTAAGCGTAGGCGGCCACTTCCACTCCTATGGGATCATTTTCCCTGAAGATCGACTTTTTCGAGTGGTTTTCGCTTGAAAAAGTTAGCTGAAGGGAAAACCCCATGGAAAGGGAAGTGGGCAAGCCGAAGCGGTTATCACAAACATAAAACCTTTCAAAATTACTACCTAAGTTATATCGCATCATCCTACTTATGTGTCTCAAGGTTTATAGAGTTTGCTATTTGCTGATCGATACTTGACGAGAGAGGGAGGGATTAGGTAAACTATAAGTGTTCCAAGATGAAGAATATTGTTCCGTATTATGGAACGTACAGGGAGAATTATTATGTCACAAGTACAATCTGTTGAACGCACATTATCTATTCTCGAATTATTAGCAGAATATCCAGAAGGACTTCGTATATCCGAAATAACGGCACAAATGAACCTTGCCAAAAGCACGATTCATCGCTTGTTACAAACACTAGTCAGTAGAGGTTATGTCCACCAAAATTCAGAGAATGGACACTATCAACTAGGGACACAGTGTCTTGTTTTAGCAAGTTCGTTATTGAATCATATGGATATACGTACCTTAGCAAAAGACGCATTACAGGCATTAGCAAAACGTTCTGAAGAAGTGGTCCACCTTTGTATTCATGATAAAAATGAAGTCGTTTACATCGATAAGGTAGAAAGTAATCAAACACTTCGCATGTATTCGCAAATTGGTCGCCGTGCCTACATGCATTGTACGGGGGTAGGAAAAGCAATATTGTCCGATTTTTCCGAAGCAGAAATCGATGAATTAGTAGAGGAAAAAGGATTGCCTGTTTTTACTAATAACACGATTACCACGAAGGAAGCATTAAAACAAGAACTAAGAACGATTAAACAACAAGGCTATGCCATCGATGAAGAAGAACATGAAAATGGCATTCGTTGTATTGCGGCACCGGTCTTTGATCATGAAGGCAAGGTAGTAGCTGCTATTAGTATTGCTGGTCCAGTTGAGAGAGTGACGAAGAATAGAGTTAACGGGGAATTAGCGAGTGAAATTTTAAAACAGAGTAAGTATATATCTAATAAATTAGGACATATCAAACAATAGAAGGGATGGAAGTTATGAAGATTACAAAAATTAATACATTTATAGTCTCACCAAGATGGTGTTTTGTAAAAGTGGAAACAGATGAGGGAATCACAGGTTGGGGAGAACCCGTTGTCGAAGGACGTGCCGCTACTGTCGAGGCTGCAGTGCTTGAATTAGCTGATTATCTAATCGGTAAAGATCCACTTAAAATTGAAGATCACTGGAATGTCATGTATCGTGCTGGCTTTTATCGTGGAGGTCCGATCCTAATGAGTGCAATCGCTGGTCTTGATCAAGCACTATGGGACATTAAAGGAAAATACTTTAACGCACCTGTTTATCAACTTTTAGGTGGTGCTTGTCGTGAATCGATTCGGGTCTATTCATGGATTGGTGGCGATCGCCCGAGTGATGTCGGAAGTGCTGCGAAACAGGTAGTGGATGCAGGGTTTACAGCAGTGAAAATGAATGGAACAGAAGAAATGCAATATGTTGATTCCTATGAAAAAATTGATCGAGTGGTAGAACGAATTGCTTCTGTTCGTGAAGCAGTTGGGGATTATGTCGGAATTGGTATCGACTTTCATGGAAGAGTTCATAAACCGATGGCAAAGATTCTGGTAAAAGAGTTAGAGCCATTTCGTCCGATGTTTATTGAAGAACCTGTGTTGCCAGAAAATAATGAAGCTCTTGCTGAAATAACCAAACATACAAGTATTCCGATTGCTACTGGTGAACGTATGTATTCTCGTTGGGACTTTAAGCCTTTATTTGAAGCGGGTTATGCCGATATTATTCAACCAGATTTATCACATGCAGGCGGGATTACCGAAGTGAAGAAAATTGCCTCAATGGCAGAAGCATATGACATTGCTGTTGCCCCACATTGTCCATTAGGTCCGATTGCTTTAGCGGCATGTCTACAAGTTGATGCAACGGCACATAATGCTTTTATTCAAGAGCAGAGCTTGGGTATTCATTATAATAAAGGAAACGATTTGCTAGATTATATTACCGATAAATCCGTATTTGATTATCAGGATGGCCATGTCAAAATTCCACAAGGACCTGGATTAGGCATCAATATCAATGAAGAAAAAGTGATCGAAATGGCGAAAGAAGGTCATCGTTGGCGAAACCCGGTATGGCGTCATAAGGATGGAACGGTTGCAGAATGGTAGGAGGGATTTCAATGGATGTCGTAACAATAGGGGAAAGTATGGCATTATTCACGCCGGATACATCTGGAAAAATGAGATATGCAACAACTTTTTCCAGAAAAATTGCTGGTGCCGAAACAAATGTGGCGATTGGTTTGCAACGTTTAGGTTATCAGACAGGCTGGATTAGTCGAGTTGGAGATGATGAGTTAGGTCAAGCACTTGTCTCATTTATAAGGGGCGAGGGTGTTGACGTTTCACAGGTTACTCGTGATGAAAAGGCATCAACCGGTCTTTATTTTAAAGAATTACGAAAAGCAGATGATGTCAGGGTTTATTATTATCGTGCGGGATCAGCAGCAAGCAAATTAGAACCAGAACATATTGATGAACAATATATTGCAAGCGCAAAGTACCTGCATCTTACCGGGATTACACCTGCTTTAAGTGAAACGTGTTATCAAACGATTATGCATGCTATCGAGATAGCAAAAAAACATGGGGTCACTATTATTTTTGATCCTAATATTCGTGAGAAACTTTGGACTTCGAAGCAAAAGGCGAGAGATGTTCTGTTAGAAATTGCTTCAGAAGCAGATATCGTTTTGCCAGGGGTTAGTGAAGCAAAATTCTTCTTCGGTGAAAAAACAATTGCTGAATATGCGCAGCTTTTTAAAGCAAATGGTTCCTCCGTTGTTATTTTAAAAGAAGGAAGTAAAGGTTCACATTATTATACAGAGAATGAAAATGGATTTGTAGCTAGCTTCAGAGTTGATCAGGTTATCGATCCGATTGGAGCTGGAGATGGCTTTGCAGCCGGTGTTATTTCAGGCTTATTGGAAGAATTACCACTAGAAGAGGCAATTGCGCGTGGAAATGCGATCGGTGCTATCGTGACGATGGTAAACGGAGATGTTGAAGGGTTACCAGATAAAGAAGAGATTGACCGTTTTCTTCAAGACGATAAAGAAGATGTAAACAGGTAGAGGAGGAACCAACTATGGAAACCTTACAAAAGATTTATGAAAATAAACTAGTTGCAATTATTCGTGGTGTGCCATCTCATCATGTGTTGGATGTAGCAAGAGCTCTTTATCAAGGTGGTATCAAAACGTTAGAAATAACAGTGGACACACCGAATGTATTACAAGCAATTACACAAGTTAGAGAAGAGTTTGCAGATGAAATCATTGTTGGTGCTGGAACCGTATTAGATGCGGAAACAGCTAGAGCCGCGATCATGGCGGGCTCACAGTTTATTTTTTCACCGACAGTTGATATCGATACGATTAAACTAACAAAACGATATGGTGTTGTTAGTATCCCAGGTGCGATGACACCGACAGAAATATTAACTGCCTATGAAAATGGTGGGGATGTTATCAAGGTATTCCCTGCAACCGTTTTAGGTCCTAACTATTTAAAGGATATTAAAGGTCCGTTACCACATATTCCTTTGATGCCGACTGGTGGCGTCAATATTGACAATATATCCGACTATTTTAAAGTTGGAGCAGTTGCTGCAGGGCTAGGGAGTGCTTTAGTGAAAAAGCAAGATTCCTATACAGCAGAAGATTTAGCTGCATTAACAGAAAGAGCAAAGCAGTTTGTCAGTCAAATCTAGAACAGGAGTGAACAACATGACAAAAGACTGGGAACAATTGTCTGTTCTACATCGAAATCGTGAAGATGCGAGAGCGTATTATATCCCTTTTTCAAATAAAGAAACAGCAAGGACTCATCAAAGAGTTCATTCTGACCGGTTTCAATTATTAAATGGTACTTGGAAATTTGCCTATTTTGAAACCCCACAGGAAGTGCCTGAGCATATTGAGGAATGGGATCAATTAATAGTTCCTTCTAATTGGCAAATGCATGGTTATGGCATACCGCATTATACGAATAAGCAATATCCGTTTCCGATTGATCCGCCTAACGTACCGACAGAAAACCCAACCGGTGTTTTTCAACGAGAATTTGACATCGATTCCTCATGGGAGCAGGAACAAATTTTCTTGCGATTTGAAGGAGTCGATAGTGCCTTTCATCTTTGGATAAATGGAAAGGAAGTCGGTTATAGTCAAGGAAGCCGTATCCCTGCTGAATTTGATATTACTAACTACATAAATGTTGGAAAGAATACCGTTACAGTTAAAGTGTATCAGTGGTCAGATGCTAGTTATATCGAAGACCAGGATATGTGGTGGCTAAGTGGTATTTTCCGTGACGTCTATTTGTTAGCACGCTCCAAATATCATGTCAGAGACTTTTTTGTTCAAACCGTGTTAGATGATCACTATAAGGATGCTTCATTGCAAATAGAAACCGTTTTGAATGATCGCCCAACAGAGGATTACCAACTGCAATATCAATTATTTTCGGCAGATGGTTCCCTTGTGAATGAAAAAAAAGTAAAGGCTTCAGAAGAATTTGCACACATGGAGATTTCTAATCCACATAAGTGGTCTGCGGAAGATCCATATCTTTATCAGTTATTTATTTCTTTGTTAAAAGACGGGGAGCTTGTCGAAATCATCCCTGAAAAGATCGGATTTCGATCTGTCGAATTAAAAAAAGGTTTAATGTTAGTTAATGGTAAAGCGATTAAACTAAAAGGGGTTAACCGTCACGATCATCATCCTGATCACGGAAAAGCGGTACCGTTAGATTGGATGATCGAAGATATTAAGATGATGAAGCGACATAATATTAATGCCGTACGAACGGCGCATTATCCTAATGATTCTCGATTTTATCAACTCTGTAATGAATACGGACTTTACGTTATTGATGAAGCAGATTTAGAATGTCATGGCTTTGAATATATCGGACAGCCTCATTTAATCAGTGATGATCGGGAATGGCAAGAGGCTTATCTCGATCGTATGATTCGGATGGTAGAACGAGATAAGAATCAACCTTCTATTATTATGTGGTCATTAGGGAACGAGTCAGGATATGGAAAAAATCATGATGCGATGTATCAATGGGCGAAGGATCGGGATCCATCGAGGCTTATCCATTATGAAGGAGAATGCCGTACCATCATGAATACAAGTGATAAAGATCCACAAAATGATCCCGTTTCATCTGACGTTTTCACAACCATGTATACCGACATCGATATATTAGAACGACTAGGCAAAAAGGATTTTCTGAAGACACCACACATTGTGTGTGAATATGCACATGCGATGGGGAACAGCCCTGGGGCATTGAAGGAATACTGGGAGACCTTTTATCAATATCCTCGCCTTCAAGGTGGTTTTGTATGGGAGTGGATGGACCACGGTATTAGAAAAACAACAGATGATGGCAAAGAATATTTTGCATATGGTGGCGATTTTGGTGATCAACCCAATGACTCCAACTTCGTAATGGATGGACTTGTTATGTCGAATCACACACCATCTCCTGCATTACTCGAATACAAAAAGATTCTGGAGCCTGTTAAGATAGATTTGATTAACTGGCAATCACAGAAGCTTCAGATTACCAATCGTTATGATTTCATTACACTTAATCATCTCAACTTAGTATGGACACTTGAGGCAGATGGGAAAGTAATAAAAAACAGTACACAAGCCCTTGCCGATATTAAAGCTGGTGAAACAGAAGAAGTAAATATACCTTTTTCATTACCTGAGAAGGCAGATTTTAAGACCGACTATTATCTCAATGTGAAAGCAGTATTAGCAGGAGATACCAATTGGGCTGAAACAGGATATGAAGTAGCATGGTCCCAGTTCGAGGTGCCAGTAAATTCTGTAGGAAAGCCAATTGAACGAGTACAAAAAGGACAGTTGCAAGTAAAGGAAGAACAAACTTTCATTACAGTGAAAGGTAATAACTTTACTGCAACATTTAACAAAATAAATGGGTTACTAGATAAATGGTTGATGGAAGGTTCAGCTATGATCAACGAAGCACCTAAATTGAACTTCTGGAGAGCACTAATTGATAACGATATCTATGAAACCAATCAATGGAAGCCTGTTAGTAATAAAAAATACTGGGAACAATATGGAGTACATTGGTTGCAACATCGATTAGATGATTTCACATATGATATCCAATCGGATCAGAAGAAGGTTGTTGTTAAAGCAACAGTACGTATCGCACCACCAAAATTGGCATGGTCATTATCAGTTGTATATACCTATGAAATATTCGCAAGCGGAGATATTACAGTGTCAGTGGATGGTGCTTTTTTAGGCGATATTCCAGAAACATTGCCTCGTATCGGGTTGCAAATGAAAATACCTGGTGTTATGGATCAGGTGAAATGGTATGGAAGAGGACCAGGTGAAGCATATGTAGATAGCAAACAAGCTAATCGATTCGGTATATGGACAAGTAATGTAGATGATTTATTTACGAACTATGCGGTACCGCAAGAAAATGGTAATCGACATGAAGTTAACTGGATGTCGATTTCTAGTAATTCCTATGGCTTATTGGCGATTGGTCAACCAAAATTTGATTACAGTGCACATCGATATCCACTCGAAAATCTTGATCAAGCAAGACATACGTATGATTTAGTGAAACAGGATGAGATTACTTTAAACATAAATTATCAACAACATGGCTTAGGCTCAGCAAGTTGTGGACCAGACGTATTAGAGAAATATAATCTAAAAACCGACAATTTCCAATTCAACGTGCGATTAGTACCATATCAGACACATGATAATCCGGTTCATTTAGCTAAAACGTCTATCATGGACATGTAAATCATTTTATTGGCCACTTTTGATGTATTACTGGCCACTTTTAGACGGTTATTGGACACTTTTAATACTTTGCTGGACACTATGCACGGTTTATTGGACACTAACAAAAATCCCCCCTCGCTTCAAAATTTAGCGAGGGGGATTTTGATTATAGACCGCATTTCAATTGTGCACCACAGTTGGTACATGTGTTACAGCCGCCAATGTCTTCGATGCTTCCTTGGCGACAAACTGGACAGGTATCGCCAACTTCAGAACCGATCGACATATCTGTCTTATCAAGCTCATTGACTGTATCGACGATAACCACTTTCTTTTCTTCTTCTTCAAACAATTCCGTTTGTTCAGAACGGTTGTTTTCCTCTGCTTTGAGTGTTAAAACTTGGGAGTCACGGCTTCCGTCGACATAAACCGTACCACCTTTAGCACCTCCACGATAGAGACGACGGTATACTTGTTCTACTTGATCAACTTTATAGCCTTTTGGTGCATTTACTGTTTTGGAAATCGAACTGTCTACCCAACGTTGAATCACGCATTGCGTATCAGCGTGTGCTTCTGGTGATAGACTCATTGCCGTTACAAACCATTCTGGTAAATGGTCAGGGTCCTGATCAGGATTACGATCCAGATATTCTTGAACAATATCTGCTTTTACTTCGATAAATTTACCTAAACGTCCACTTCTATAGTAAGTAAAGGAGAAGTATGGTTCAAGTCCTGTTGACACACCCACCATTGTACCTGTTGAGCCTGTTGGGGCAACGGTTAATAGGTGAGAGTTTCGAATACCATATTTCAACACACCTTCTCGAATATCTTCTGGCATTGATTGCATATAGCCGGTAGATATGAAGTTTTGGCGTAAGCTTTGTGTTTCTTCTTCCGTTTCTCCGATTAGGAATGGAAAACTTCCTTTTTCTTTTGCCAATTCGATTGATGTGCGATAAGCAGTTGTAGCAATCACTTCAAAAAGTTGATCGACTAACTCGTTACCTTGCGTAGAGCCATATTCTGTTTCACAATAGATTAGTAAATCGTGAAGTCCCATCACGCCTAAACCGATACGACGTTCACCTAAAGCTTGTACTCGATTTTCTTCTAAGAAGTAAGGTGTTGAATCAATTACGTTATCCTGCATACGTACACCGATTTCAACGGTTTGTTTTAATTTTTCGAAATCAGGAGTTTTACTATCTTTATCTGCCACATTCGCTAAATTCACAGCTGCTAAATTACATACAGAAAATGGTGCGAGTGGTTGTTCTCCACATGGATTGGTTGCTACTACTTTTTGTCCATAAGCTGTTGCATTTGTTTTATTGTTGGCGTTATCGATAAAGAAAATGCCAGGTTCAGCAGAATAGGTCGCACAAACGTTAATTAAATCCCACAGTTCTTTTGCTTTGATACGCTTGTACACTTTCACACCAAATCCGAGCTTTTCCCATTCACGAACATCACCAAATTCATGCCAATGTTTATTGTAGTAATCCATTTCTTCTTCCGTATAATTTTCTACATCTGGAAAACGAAGATCATATTCCTGATCGTTTTCTACAGCTTCCATGAATTCGTCTGTAATACAGACAGAGATATTAGCACCTGTTAAAAATTCAGAGTTATGAACAGAATAGGAGCCGCCATCTCTTAATTCAGCTTCAGCTTTTTCAATGTTGGCATCTGTGAAACCACCTTGACCAGGCATATTTTTAAAATTCACAACACCTTGATAAAGTTGTACTTCATCATTCGAAAGTGGTGTGAAATTTAACTTGTCGCTTGCTAATTGCTTGATGGTTTCATCTTCGGTATTTTCCATTAAATATCGTAAAATTCTTGGGTTTTGCATCTTAGAGATGATAAATTCAATCACATCAGGATGCCAATCGTTTAACATGATCATTTGAGCCTAAAAAACGTTACGTTGATTCGTTACATCAACTCTCTAGGTCACCCTAGAGTTCAGACCATATCTTGTATCTAAATAATAGATACCCTCGCGCTTCGAAAGCACTTGCTTCCTACTCTACTACCTTCCACGAATAACGTGTGGTTTCGCTGGTCGTTGAACCTTCTCCATTTCACAGGAGCTTGGCTGCTGATTGTCTTTTTCAACTTGTTGTTTTTGAGCATTCACGTTTACTGTTTCCAGTTGCGTTGTAGCCAACAAGTTAAAGAGTTCCCAGCAATTCACGAGGTTTATTTATAGACGAGGCACTCAAACCTATTTACCACGTCTTGACCCGCCTTGTTCCACCAAATGTGTCAATTTAGCGATGTCATCTAACCAGGAAACAGATCCTGACGATTTACCATTTACTCCTCTAGCTAGTGCATTACGAGGTCTTAGTGTTGAACCATTTGTACCAACACCGCCACCACGCGACATAATTTCCATCACTTGTTTACGGTGATCACTGATGCCTTCACGAGAATCTCGCACAAATGGCATCACATAACAATTAAAGTATGTTACATCTGTGTTAGAGCCTGCTCCATATAGTACACGGCCTGCCGGAATAAAATTTAATTGAGATAGTTCTTGATAAAACTGTTCGAACCATTGATTTTGTTTTTCTTCTGTTTCCTCAACCGATGATAAACCTGTAGCATTACGTTTCGCGATTTGCTCATAATAGACCTCTAATGGTTTATCCATAACACTTAGCGAACGTTCAATAATACCAGTTTCTCTTTCTTCTTCTGTCTCTAAAACATGGACAAAGCTTTCTTCAACTTGAATGCGAGCTTTTCGTTTAAGATTGTCAATCTCTAGAATAAAGCCAGTACCTCTTGCAGGGAATTTAGGGTCCTCTTTAATCGTTAAAACCACAAAGTCTCCTGTTTTTAGTGTCTTTTTCTCTGTGTCCTTAAATGCGTAACGATCAAGCATGACAAGCCGGGATACACCTTTATGAGTGGTTTTCATATCTGGTGTAATCGGATGAACCTGTGGAAATTCTTTGATGTCTTCATTTAACTGATCCACATTAATGGCTAAGGACTTTTCTTTCGTTGATTGCATCGATGGATAGCCTCCTTTATCTATATCAAAAATAAAATAATACCAATTTTTGTTCCTTTCTAGCTTATCAGAAACGAAAGGTATAATCAATATATTGTGATACTTGAAGCGCTATAATACTATATGTGGTGTGTAGCGCAAAAAAGCACTCTCCTCAAGGGTGAAGAGCGCTTTTTATATTATAACCATTATTCGCTTTTAAACAAAACAATCTACTCTATTGTATCAAAAATAAAGGTAGTTTTGGCAAAATATTTTTCGTCTTTATCGAGCCAAATTGATGGAAAGCCATCATGGTGAATCGATGCGGGTGATCCTTGCGTTTCTAAACATAGGCCTAGATACTGTACAGAATCACGCTCACGCAATTTCAAACCTTCAGGTAGATTGTTAGAGGTATACATGACAACACCTGGTTGATCTGTTATAACCGTTAATTGTCTACCACTCGTTTCTTCACAAACGATCGCACTTTCTTTCTTGTTATGATCAAAAATGAAATAATGATCATAGCCATGATTCGCAACTAAGTTTTGCTTGAACTCAGATGTAACGCCATCTTTCATCGGACGTCCATTACGGAAATCATATACGGTATTGTTGACATCGAGAATTTTTCCCGTAGGAATCAATTCTTCATCAAGTTCAACAAATTTACTACTATCTAGTGTGATTTGATGGTCTTGGATATCTGATTTTAAGTTACCGCTTAAGTTAAAATATGAGTGGTTGGTACTTGTTAACACCGTTTTATGATCCGATACCCCTTCATAGGTAATTGTAAAGGCATTATCGTTATTTAACGTATACGTAACAGTCATTCTTAAATTACCAGGATATCCATTTTCTAAATCTTTACTTTCAAGGGTAAGCGTTAAGCCTACTTCTTCATTATTTTCAAAAGGAACAACTGTCCATATGGTATTATGGAAACCTGGATTTCCACCATGTAAATGATGTTCTCCTTCATTTTTAGGAAGCGTATAAGGCTTACCATCGATTTCAAATTGGGCATTTTCAATTCGACCAGCAACACGACCAATTAATGCCCCAAAGTAGCCAGGATTAACGAGGTAATCTTGATAATTTTCAAAGCCGACTACAACATTTTCTAGTTTTCCATCACGGTCTGGTGCTAAGACTTTCGTAATAATGCCACCGAAATCAAGAATAGAAACAGTCATTCCATTGTCATTAACCAGTGTGAATTCTTTCCACTGTTGATCTTCTACTTTTATTACGTCCGTTTTTATTTCCATTAACTCGTTTCCTCCTACTTATCCTTCATTAAGATTTGCTAAAAAACGTTTGAATGCTTGGCGTCCAACTTTATCTGTTTTATACACACCAGCATCTTCTAGAACGCGTGCGAATTTTTCTCCTAATTCGTTTTCGACGATTTCGTCTGCGTTTTGTCCTGTGATGTTTTTATGCTTATCTTTTATTGATTGTACCCAATCCTGATGATATTCTGCAACCGTTACCTTTTCACCTAGCAGATATTTCTTAATAACGGAAAGTTCATCTTTTAAACGAGGAGGAAGTACTGCTAGACCCATTACTTCAATTAAACCAATATTTTCTTTTTTGATATGATGAACATCGTCATGTGGATGGAAAATGCCCATCGGATGTTCCGTTGATGTTCGATTATTACGTAATACTAGATCGATTTCAAATAGATCACCACGCTTGCGGGCAATTGGAGTGATCGTGTTGTGCGGTGTGTCATCCGAATAAGCAAAAATATCTGCATCGGGATCACTGTAATCACGCCATTTTTGCAGGATGTATTCAGAAGCATCGACAAGTTTGTCGCGGTTAGAATGACGCAAACGAATAACAGATAGTGGCCACTTGACCACAACTGCTTCTACATCGTCAAAGTCATTTAATGTAAAACTGAATTCCTCTTCCGCATTTGTCATCGCAAATGTATAGTGACCAGCTTGATAATGATCATGTGACAAAATACTACCGCCAACAATTGGCAAGTCTGCATTAGAACCAATAAAGTAATGTGGAAATTTCTCCACAAAAGCAG
The DNA here is from genome assembly GCF_001458115.1 of Gracilibacillus massiliensis. Classification (GTDB taxonomy): domain Bacteria; phylum Bacillota; class Bacilli; order Bacillales; family Amphibacillaceae; genus Gracilibacillus; species Gracilibacillus massiliensis. The sequence goes on along the minus strand of NZ_CZRP01000013.1, from coordinate 1,108,086 downwards.
TTAATCGAGCAAAAGAATCACGGTTAATTTTCATTGGTCGGTGTTCTTTGGCAAACACGATACTATGCTCATTGTAATAAACATATGGTGAATATTGTAGAAACCATTCTTCATCTTCTAATGGCACCTCAATGATACGATGATTGGAACGAGCTGGGTGACCAATACGTCCGACATATCCTTCATTTTCAGCGCATAGCAGACACTTAGGGTAAGCGACATCTTGTTTCATTTCTTTTTCGCGTTTAATTTGTTCCGGATCTTTCTCTGGTTTTGATAAGTTAATGGTAATGTCTAAATCACCATACGAGGATGCTGTTTTAAACTGAATGTTATTGGCAATTCTTTTTGTTTGAATATAGTTGCTATCTTTACTTAATTGATAAAAGTAATCGGTCGCTTTAACCGGTGAATCTTGATAGCTTCTGTAAAATGCTTCGTTTATTTCGGAAGGTTTTGAGATAAACACATCCATTATTTTGGCTGTTAATTGTTCGCGCTCATCGAGCAGATCCTCGATTAGTCCTCTTTCGACGGCATCGTCTGCTATAGTGTCTAATAAATCTGGAATGTCTTGCTCATTACGTGCAGCCTCTTCTTGATAATTTGCGATATCTAAAAGTCCTAAGATTTGATTGCGCGCATAAATGCGATCACTGGACTGGATTAACTTTTTGTCAATTGCCTTTTCTACAAGGGTGTTGACTAAAGATGAATGGTCTACCATGTTTACTCCTCCTCGTTGTATCCTTTAGGATTCGCTTGATGCCAATTCCATGCATCTTGGATAATTCGATCGATATCTGTTCTGGTTGGGTTCCATCCGAGTATGCGTTTTGCTTTATCGGATGCCGCAATTAAGGTACTAGGATCTCCAGCTCTACGAGGCGCTACTTTTGCAGGAATGTCATGTTTAGTAACCTGACGAGCTGCATCAATGATTTCTTTAACAGAGAATCCTTGACTGCTTCCAAGGTTGAAGACATTACTGTCGCCACCCTCTTTTAAATATTTAAGTGCTAAAATATGAGCATCAATTAAATCTTCGACATGGATATAGTCACGAATACAAGTACCATCTGGTGTATTATAGTCATCACCAAAGATGGAGATATGTTCCCTTTGATTTAAAGCTACTTGTAATACGATTGGAATTAAGTGTGTTTCCGGGCGATGATCTTCACCAATTTCACCGGTACCACGCGCACCAGCTACATTAAAGTAACGAAGCGAGACATAACGAATATCATGAGCTGCTTCTGTCCATTTCATCATTTTTTCCATCGTTAATTTTGTTTCACCGTACGTATTGGTCGGTTGTGTTGGCATCGTTTCGGTAATTGGTACTTGTTCTGGTTCTCCATATGTTGCCGCTGTAGAAGAAAAGACAATATTTTTAATATCAAATTCAGTCATTGCCTGCAGTAGTACCTGTGTACCATAAACATTGTTATCAAAATATTTAAGCGGATCTTCCATTGATTCGCCAACCAATGAATTGGCTGCAAAATGAATCACACCATCGATTTGCTCGTGTGAGAATACTTCACGTAAAAATTCAATATCGCGAATATCTCCATTATAAAACGTTGCTTCTGGATGAATTGCTTCTTGATGTCCTGTTAACAAGTTATCGATAACAACCACTTCATTACCTTGATCGATTAATTGATATACTGCATGTGAACCAATATAACCTGCTCCACCTAATACTAAAATACGCATAATTAAACTCCTCCTTATATTGAAATTTCTTTCGCACCGTCACCAATTGCTGCTACATAGAATGTTGGGAGGTACCCAATCTTGTCTTCGTATGCTTGTTGGATAGCTGTTTTCACATTTTCTACTTCTTCCTTTTCTACAATGGCAATGGCACAGCCACCAAATCCAGCACCTGTCATTCGTGCACCGATGACACCTTTTTGTTGCCATGCTGTTTGGGCAATTGTGTCTAACTCAATACCTGTAACCTCATAATCATCACGTAATGACACATGTGATTGATTGACCAATTCACCAAATCGTTCTAAATCACCGGACTGTAGCTTTTGAAGGGCTTCAATGGTGCGAGCATTTTCGTAGATAGCGTGTTTTGCCCGTTGTTGATTCGTTGGATCTTTGATTAAAGAACGATTCTCTTCAAATTGTTCTGGCGTTAGCTCTCCTAAGCTTCGGATATCTAATTTGGTTTGTAAGTCTGCTAAAGCTGCTTCACATTGGCTACGTCGTTCGTTATATTTAGAATCTGCTAATTCTCTTCGTTTATTGGTGTTTATGATAATGATATCATGATTTTCCAATTTAATTGGAGCATATTTGTAATTTAAGGTATCACAGTCCAACAACATGGCGTGATCTTGTTTTCCCATACCGATCGCAAACTGATCCATGATTCCGCTGTTCACACCAATATATTGATTTTCAACTTTTTGACCAATTTGCACTAGGCGAATACGATCGATATCGAGTTGATACATATTTTCTAATAAAACACCTGAGACAAGCTCGATGGACGCAGACGAGGATAAGCCAGCTCCATTTGGAATATTTCCGTAAAATAACACATCAAATCCTGATGAAATATCATATCCTTCTTCTTTTAAATAATAAATCATTCCTTTAGGGAAATTGGTCCAATCATCCTCTTTTTTATAAGTAAGGTCAGCTAAATTACTTTCGAATATCCCTTTTTCGGGAAAATTTTCAGAATAGAAGCGGATTATATTGTCTTCACGTGGTGTGGCAATGGCATAGGTTCCGAATGAAATTGCTGCTGGAAAAACGTGTCCACCATTGTAATCGGTATGTTCCCCAATTAAATTAATACGCCCTGGAGCAAAGAAAGCCCTAGGTTGTGTCTTTGTTTGAAAAGTATCTTGGAATTTGTTCTTCAATTTATTTATATCCATACTATGTTCCTCCTTTGGGACAATTTGTCGACTTAATTAAATTAATTTACTAAGAATATTGTACGTCATTTTTGTGACAGTTACAAGAAAAATACTGTAACTGTTTTTATGATTAGATTAACAAAAATTAACAAAGACTTTACTATCCATTTAATCATTTAATATTTCTACTTGCTAGAATTAACAGGTAAGCAATTTAAAATTCAGGGAGGTAAATCAATGAAGCGTCAAAAAAGTGTAAAAAGAGCTAGTATATTATTAGCAATAGTACTAGTTTTTACTCAACTATCAAGTGCATTTATGCCGATTATGCAAGTGCAAGCAGCAGAAGAGACAACAGTTGTTTCTGTATCAGAAGCTTTATCGGAAAGTCAGGGTACAGAGGTAACAATGGAAGGATACATAGTCGAACCTTTCAATAGTCAGTATGCAATTAGAGTGGCTGATGAGAACAATCAAGAAGCAACATCTATCATTGTAAAACTAGAGGCAGATCAACGAGAAATGTTTAGTCCCGAGTTGAACAAAGAAGCAATTGGGAAAAAGGTTATTATAACGGGAACAAGGGACGAGTATTCAAATCAAGAAGCAGTTGAATATGTGACAAGTATCCAATTTGTCGAAGAGGATAATGGAATATTAAGTGTTGAAGAATCTTTATCGGAAAGTCAAGGTACAGAGGTAACAATGGAAGGTTATATCGTAGCACCTTTCAATGGTCAGTATGCAATTAAAGTGGCTGATGAGAACAATCAAGAAGCAACATCTATTATTGTAAAGCTAGAACCCGATCAGCGAGAAATGTTTAGTCCCGAGTTGAATGAAGAAGCAATTGGAAAAAAGGTTATTGTAACGGGCACAAGAGATCAGTACTCAAATCAAGAGGCAATTGAAGGTGTAACGAGTATTGAATATGCAGACGGAGATATTATTGAAGAAGAACCACCGCAAGAACAGACAATTGCAGAAGCACGTCAACAATCAGATGGAACAAGTGTTACAATCGAAGGTATTATAACGGCTGATAACTTAGCAGATCCATCCGGTGATCAATTATCTACCTACATACAAGATGAGACAGCAGGTATGAATATTTTCGCGTTTGATGGATCGGATTTACCTGAATTAAATGAAGGCGATCGGATTATCATCACGGGAGAGCTTGATACTTACAATGGACTAAAAGAAATTATTCCAAATAGTGCTGCAGATATTGAAATTCTAGAAGAAGGTGCAGCAATACCTGAAGCAACACCAATTGAATTATCAGATTTAGCTGATGAAACTGTTGCAGAACCGTTAGAAGGACAATTGGTTTCTGTTAATGGTTATCTGCAGGATATTCCATCCAGTCCTGCTGGTGGTGGTTATAACCTATCTTTTATAGATAGTGATTTTAATAGTACCACCTTAAGAGTGATGGAAGGAACATTAGACATTTCTGAACTAGAAGAAGGAAAATGGTATGATATTACAGCAGTTCTTAGCCAGTACAATAGCTATCAGTTATTAACAAGATCTATTAACGATTTTACGGTAGCAGCAGAACAGCCTGAAGCACCGAGTGCAAGTGGTGAATACACATCTACTGTTCGTTATGTTACAGATGGTGATACCATTCGTCTAGAAACACCTGTTTTAGGTGCAGACCGTGTTCGTTTTATTAACATTGATACGCCTGAAACGAGTGTAGCAGGTTCTAACGGTGTCGATGAAGCGAATCAAAAAGAACATGGGGAATATGCAACAGAGCGGTTAAAAGAATTATTACAGGAAGGCGATCAAGTTACCTTAAAAATTGGTGAAGAAGCAACCGATGATTATGGCCGCTTGTTAGCGGAAGTCATCAATAAAGACGGTGTCAATACGAACTTGCAAATGGTGAAAGAAGGATTGGCAACCTCTTACTTTATCTGGCCAATCGGTGATGAAGAAAACTATCAAACTTATCAAAACGCTACAAAAGATGCAATCGATGCAGAATTAGGTATTTGGAATCCTGAAAATCCATTAAAAGAATTACCTTTTGAGTATCGTGCAATCTCTGAAGGCGGAGATTTTCATCGTTATGTAGGGAACTCGAACACAAATGAATATGTGGAGCCAACAGAATATGAACAAGTACCTGTAGAAGCACGTATATTTTTCGCGAGTGCAGAAGAAGCAGAAGCGCAGGGTTATACAGCAGCATCAGAAGAGCCTGTTGGAGATATACTAGAGCTTCAACTTTTAAGTATGAATGATCTTCATGGAAAAATAGATCAGGAATACACATTAGATCGAACTGGTGAAGAAGCAGTTTATGGTCGTATGGATTATACAGCACAAGCAATTAAAGAAAGAGAACAGGAAAATGAAAACACGTTGCTAGTCCATGCTGGTGATATGATTGGTGGAAGTTCCCCTGTTTCTGCGTTGTTGCAAGATGAGCCAACGGTAGAAATTATGAATGAAATGGGTTTTGATGTAGGAACGGTTGGAAACCATGAATTTGACGAAGGATTAGATGAATTAAAGCGAATGGTAAACGGTGGCGATCATCCAGATGGACTTGGCACTACTGGATATCAAGGCATGAATTTTGACGTACTCTGTGCCAATTGTATTCAAGAAGATACTGGTGAGAAATATTTACCACCATACGCCATTCAAGAAGTTGATGGAGTAGAAGTAGGTTTTATTGGAGTTAACACACAAGATACAATGAACATGGTAATGCCATCTTCATTAGAAAATGTGGCATTTACAGATGAAGTAACAGCAGTAAATGATGCAGTAGATGACTTGCAAGCACAAGGTGTCGAAGCGATTGTTGTCTTAGCACATATGCCTGCTACCCAATCTGGAAATGAAGCAACAGGTGCATCAGCAGATTTAGCACGTAATGTAGATGATGCAGTAGATATCATTTTTGCTGCACACAATCACCAAGAAGTCGATGCAGTTGTAGATAATAAATGGATTATTCAAGCATCAGAATATGGTAAAGCTTTTGCAGACGTTGATATTCAAATCGATCGTGAAACAAAGGATATTCATGATGTAGAAGCGGAAATTGTTTTTGTTAACCAAGCGGATTATCAGCCAGATCCAGCAGTGAAAGGAATTCTTGATAAATATGCTGTAGAAATTGAGGACATTGTTAATGAAGTAATTGGCTACAATGCTCAACAGTTAGAAGGACAATATACAAACGATGGTGATCATGGTTTAGGTAATTTAATTACAGACGGTATGAGGTGGGCAATGGATGCGGACTTTGCGATGCATAATGGTGGTGGCATCCGTGATATCTTAAACGAAGGTCCAATTACATGGGGTGAAGTGTTTAATATTCTACCTTTTGCCAATACGGTGATGTCAGTGGATATTAAAGGGGAAGATTTAATTCCTATCCTGAATGATAATTTATCAAGCTATGGATCTGATTATAGTGTGTCTGGCTTGCATTACACGTATAATTACGATTATCAGCATGTGGTAGATGTTACATTTCCAGATGGGACACCAATTGATCCAGAAGCAACCTATACCTTAGCAACAAATAACTATATTGGCACACAAGATGGTCCGATTAGTAATTTAGGAACAAATGAAACAATGGGACCAGTAGATGTAGATGCAGCGGTTGATTATATTAAGCATTTAGAAACAACAGAGGATAATCCCCTTGTAATTGGTTCAGAAGGTCGGATTGCTCAAACAGACGAGGTCCCAGATGTAGAAGAGGATGGAGACGTCATTGGTTACAATGGACAAAATCTAATTGGTACTTATACAAATGGAAAGGACCATGGCTTAGGTAACCTAATTACAGACAGTATGAAATATGAAATGGATAGTGATTTTGCTGTTACAAATGGTGGAGGAATTGGTTCTTCTTTATTAGAAGGTAATATTACTACATCATCTTTAGAAAAAATTCTTACCCATGGTAATACTTTGGTGAAAATGGAAGTGACCGGGGAAGAACTAGAAAATATTCTAAATGCTCAACTTTCAGAAAATGGGTCAGATTATAGTGTCGCAGGGTTTAGCTACCGTTATAATCAAAAGTCACAAAAAGTCATATCGATAACATTGCCTAATGGTAAAAAAGTGAAGAAAAAGGATACGTACACATTAACAACAAATAACTATTTAGCTTCTCGTGGTGTTTTTGCTTCGATTGAATCGGAACGAGAAGAAGGGCCAGTTGATGTAGAAGCTCTTGAGAACTATATCATGTCTTTAGAAACAACCGAAAATAATCCATTAATCTATGGTTCAGAAGATCGGATTTCTATTGTGCCAAACGTTTCAGTTAACAAAGTAGAAATTGATGATAGTATTTTTACTAATGTAGATATGGATGGAAATGTTACTATTGACTTAGAAGGATTAGAAGATATTAATGAAAATAAGCCAGTTGAGATTTCTTTAACATCCAATCAAATCGCAACATTGAAAGAAAAAAATGCGACATTAACCATTAAAAAGAAAGGTGTCACCCTAGATTTTCCGTCATCTATCTTTAGTGGTGAGCAAGATACATCCATTATTATTGAAAAGCTCCCTGCAGTTAAGGGCTCAAAAAGTGCTGTATATAACTTTTCCATAAATGAAGGTGGAAATCTAGTTACTGATTTTTCGCATGCGGAAGGTGTGCAGCTAACGTTTTCTGTTACAGAGGAAGAAGTTGAAAACACTGATCTGCTTAAAATCTTCTATTTGAATCCTGAAACAGGAGAATGGGAAGAAATCGGTGGAACCTATCAAGATGGTGTGGTATCTGCAACTACTGCTCACTTCTCTACTTTTACTGTAATGGAAGCTAGTGAAGAAGAGGATCCTGGTGAAGGTAACGAAGGTGGAGATGACACCAATAACGGCTCTGAGACAGATGACGGAGGAAACGGCAACACAGGAGATGATTCCACAAAAGATGAAGAACTAGGTACAGACGAAGAAAATAATCAAGATCAAGAAGAGTCTGGACCTAATAATGATAAAGAAGAAAATGCATCTGTAGAGAACAATGAATTACCAGAAACGGCAACTTCCATGTTTAATTACTTATTAGTAGGTCTAGTGATCATCACACTTGGATTTGTGTTGTATATCCGAAACAGAAAAACAGTATAAGAAAAAGCTGCTATCAACTGAGGTTGATAGCAGCTTTTTTGATCATATCTACAGCTGAAAAATGTTAATTCTGTTTAATAGATACATATTTTTCTCGTGTCAGCTTGGCGGCTTCGACCATTTTTTCAAGGGCTGCAATGGTTTCCGCTTCTTTTCTCGTTTTAAGACCACAATCAGGGTTGATCCAAAATTGTTCTACCTCAATTGTTTCAAGAGCACGCTTAATGTTGGCTTCCAATTCAGCAACACTAGGTACGCGTGGACTATGAATATCATAAACACCTAAGCCAATATCTTTTTGATAATTATTGACTTCAAATGTTTCGACCATTTCCCCGTGACTACGGGATGTTTCAATCGAGATTACATCCGCATCTAATCCATCAATAGCTTCATATATTTCGCCAAATTCTGAATAACACATATGGGTGTGGATTTGTGTTTCAGGCTTCACTGTTGCAGTAGCTAAACCAAACGCACGAACAGCTGCATCAAAATAGGCTGGCCACTTTAGTTTATCCAATGGTAACCCTTCTCGTAACGCCGGTTCATCTACTTGGATGATTTTCACACCAGCTTCTTCTAAAGCTAATACCTCTTTTTCAAGCGCTAAGCCGATTTGATCTTGCACGGTAAAACGTGGAAGTTCTTCATGAACAAACGACCAATTCAAAATCGTCACAGGCCCTGTCAACATACCTTTTACCGGTTTTTCTGTGAGCGATTGGGCATAGGCTATTTCTTTAACTGTGATTGGGTTTTCCCATTCCACATTTCCTGCTAACAATGGCGGTTTAACACATCTGGAACCATAGGATTGCACCCATCCAAATTCTGTAACTGCAAATCCTTTTAATTTCTCTCCAAAATACTCTACCATATCTGTTCGTTCAAATTCGCCGTGAACCAGAACATCTAAATCTAAATCTTCTTGGATTTGAATCCATTTTCTAGTTTCCGCTTGAACAAATTGATTATATTGCTCGTCTGTTAATTCGCCTTTACGCCATTTAGTACGTGTTCTTTTCACTTCCGCAGTTTGAGGTAGACTGCCAATCGTTGTAGTAGGTAATAAAGGTAAATTTAAATCTGCTTGCTGTTGTTTTTTTCTTACTTCAAAAGGAACATTACGTTTCACATTTTCTGTGGTAACTTCCACCGATTGGTTACGATAATCCGATTGATCTAATCGATTTATCGCGTTTTCGCTAGCCTCAAATGCAGATGCTACAGATTGTTTCCCTCCTTTTATAGCGGAAGTTAACACAGAAATTTCAACTAACTTTTCGTCGGCGAAGCTAAGTCCGTCTTTTACCACAGTGTCGAGCTTTTCTTCTAATTGTTTGGTCACGGGCACATGTAATAAAGAACAAGATCCTTGAATGATCAATGTTTGTGGATTCGCTGCTTCCTGAATCGCTTCTAATAGCTGATATTTATCCTCCAGGTTCGCTCGCCAAACATTACGTCCATTAATAATACCCGCACCCAATACTTTATCAGCAGGAAATCCATATTTCTGAATAAGCGCTAAGTTATCGCCATGTACAAAATCTAAACCGATTCCATGAACAGGTAACTTTACAATCCGCTGATAATGCTGTACCGTTTCGAAATACGTTTGTAAAATAAGTTGAATTCCAGATACGTTATTATCTAGTCTTTGATATACTTTTTCAACAAGTTGCAATTCTTTTTCGGAAAGGTTGGTGCCTAGAATAGGTTCGTCAATTTGAACCCAACGTGCGCCAGCCTCTGCTAATTCAGTTAGAACTTGCTCATATAATGGTAATAACTGGTCGATCCAAGTCTCTAGTTCATTCTCTTGATATCCTTTTGCAAGCTTTACAAAGGTCACCGGTCCAACAATTACTGGTTTTCCATCGATATTTAACTCTTCTTTTGCTTCTTGATAATAATAAAGTGCACGATTTTCTACAAGTCGAGGTGAAACATCAGTTAATTCTGGCACAATATAGTGATAATTGGTATTAAACCATTTTGTCATTTCAGCTGCTACAGCATCCTTTTCCCCGCGGGCAATTGCAAAATAAGTAGATAACTCGCTAGGATTATGATGTTGAAACCTTTTAGGAATAATGTTAAAGGCAACCGCTGTATCTAAGATATGATCGTAAAAGGAGAAATCCCCAACCGGAATTAGCTCTATCCCTTGGTCTTTTTGTTTCTTTAGATTTTCTAACCGTAATTTTTGTGTTTGATCTTTCAGTGTTTTATCGGTAATGTCACCCTGCCAAAAAGCCTCAATTGCTCTTTTCCATTCTCTTTTTTCACCGATTCGTGGATAACCTAAATTGGAACTTAAAATTGTTGTCATGTTAATAACTCCCTTATTTATATTTTAGTGACTAAATGTGTCTTCTCATGAACATATTTGGTTAACGCTACTGTAGACGGGTAATGCATAAATGGGGTAATAATGTATACTCCATGAAAATAATTAATCGTCGTATCAATTAATTCTTTCGCGATTTCAATTCCTTCACGCAAACTATCCTGTCGGTTGGTCTGTTGTTGCATTCGTGCCCTCACTTCATCAGATAACTTCATTCCAGGAACTTCATGATGTAAAAATTCGGCATTACGATGGGACGTGAGCGGCATAATCCCTATGAATATTGGTTTATCAATTTCTTTAGTCAAACGGTGTAATTCAATGATTTTTTCATGACTAAATATTGGTTGAGTTAAAAAGTAATCTGCACCATTTTCAATTTTCTTTTTCATCCTTTTTACTGCTTTTTCAAGATTAGCGACGTTTGGGTTAAATGCTGCCGCAACTTGAAAGTTGGTATTTGTTTTTAGTGAACTTCCCGAAAACGATAGCCCATCGTTACACTGTTTAATCAGTCTTGTCAGTTCAAAAGAAGTGACATCAAAGACAGATGATGCACCAGGGAATCCACCAATTCTAGTAGGGTCACCAGTGATCGCAAGAATTTCACGGAAATCTAAGGTATGTAACCCCATTAAATGCGATTGCAGCCCAATTAAATTTCGATCACGACAAGTTAGGTGTATTAGTGGAGTTACCTTGGAACCAGCTTGTTTCATTTTGACTGCCATCGCCAGGTTGCTGATTCTTGGAGTGGCTAACGAATTATCTGCTAGAGTGATCGCATCGACACCAGCTTTTTCTAAAGAAAATACGCCATCCATAAATGTATCTGTGTCTAGATGTTTAGGTGCATCTAACTCAACGATAACCGTGTGTTGTTTTTTTGCTTTTTCAGCCAATGAGTCTTCGTTATTTCGCTGTGAATGACCATTGTTTTGTTTAGTCAGAATTGGTTTTGTTTCTTTGCTTGTTATCGGTGTTAGACCAGTGACACCATCTTTCAGTGCACGAATATGCTCGGGTGTTGTACCACAGCAACCACCAATTAAACGGACTCCTTGATCTCTAAAGGCTTTCGCGCTCTGCTGAAAATAATTACTATGTTGATTGTATACGAGCTTTCCGTTTTGATAAGCCGGAAGACTAGCATTCGGATAGGCGGCTAAATAAGCATTTTGCAATAAAGGAACCGATTCTAATGCTTTGATCATATAATGAGGACCTAAGTGACAATTAACGCCAACTACATTAGCCCCAATATCGTCAAGTGTTTGCAATGCGGTTGGAAGTGCAATACCGTTTTCCATTACACCTGGTTCGTGCATTGATACATTGGTGATAATAGGTAGATTTGTTTCCTTTCTAGCAATCTCGAGTACCTGTTTAATTTCATCAAAATCATAATAGGTTTCTAGTATAATCCCATCGATACCTTCTAATAGAAGAGAGAAAAGTTGTTCCTTAAAACTTCGGATAATCTCTTTTTTAGATGTTACTAATTTTTGAACTCCTCTAATGCCGCCTATAGTACCGAGGACATAAACATTTTCCTTTGCCACGGATTTTGCAATCTGAACAGCTTTAGTGTTGATTTGATGTACGTTATCTTCTAATCCAAATCGATTTAATTTTATATAGTTAGCACCATACGTATTGGTTTGAATCACTTCAGCTCCAGCATCGATATATGATTGATGTACGTTTAAGATTTCATCGGGATGTGTTAGATTATAGGATTCGAAACATCGATCGACCCCATGAGCGTACAATAAAGTTCCCATCGCTCCATCTGCAATCATGATATTATCTTGTAACTTAGTTAAAAGTCCTGACATTTTTTCACCTCTTTTCTTAGAAAATAAAAAACTCCGTCTACTAAAAAGACGGAGAATCATTTAAAAAATCTCTCATCTTCCAAGCATCATTGCGCTTGCTGGAATTAGCACCTTGTCTTTATAGACGGTTGCTGAAGTATCATAGGGCCAGCCCCTCCACCTCTCTGGATAAGTATCAATTATTTAATTAGTAACATTTGTAAGTATATTACAGTAAATAGGGAATTATTACAAGTCTTTTTTGGAAAATAATAGAATTTACCTATATGAGCATCTTGACAGCCTTTCTTCATATGATATGATAAAATGTAGTTGAAAATGATTATCATTAACATAAGGGGGATTTCCTCATGGAATTGCGACAACTTATTAAAGAACGTCGATCGATATCGTCCTATCAAGATAAAGAAGTCTCTAACGAACTAATTGAAGAGTTATTAGATACCGCAGTTTGGGTTCCTAACCATAAATTAACCGAACCATGGCGCTTTGTTTTTATTCAAGGAGAAGCAAAGAAAAAATTAGCAGAAATAAATCGACAAGTAGCTTTGTCAAAAAGTAATAGTAACTCAGATGAAGAGTTAGAAATAGTAGGAAATAATGCTTATCAAAAAATTATTAGTGTGCCTTTTTTATTTTTTGTAATTAATAACTTGCATCCACAAGAAAAACTAAGAGAAGAAGATTATGCATCGACGAGTTGTGTGATTCAGAACTTTAGTTTATTAGCATGGGAACAAGGACTAAGTACCTTCTGGAAGTCAGGAAAGTTAGCTTATTGTGAAGAAACGGCAGAATTAATTGGCTTAAAAGAAAATGAGAGAGTAGTAGGCCAAATACATGTAGGCTACCCCGCAAAGTCACAATCACCAGTTCCACGAGTTCCTGCTAAAGAGCGAATAACGGTAATTAAATAGATATCTAATAGTAGAGAATCGGGTTCATGACAAGAGCCACGATTCTTTTTTTGTTGTAAAAAAACTGACATTGTATTATTGACAAAAGTATTGGGATGAGTGCTAATCCAACGCTACGGAAAAACACTCCCTTTCCGGGGGCACGGCTGAAGCTAACTTGGTAAAGAAAAACACTTTACCAAGTGGATCTTCAGCTCGTGCTGTTCCCCCAGGAGTGTCGCATTTTTCCTCCGCTTTGTTAGATATCTGTTCAAGTACGAGGGAATATGCTGTGATATCAATATTCTAGCTGTTTCTAAATTTGTAGAACACTATTGAAGCGTAGTCCATTTACGTAGACTCCGCACGTGTTCAGAGTCTTCCGAAGACCCCACAGGCAGTGATTTTCTGCCGAGGAGGCTGAGGTGACGCCCGCGGTATAGGAAACACTTTGAAAGCTTGCTTGAAAAGATGTTGACTTATGCCCGTGGTAAAAGCGAAGTAAATGGACGGAGCTTTTACCTAGCATTCATCATACTTTCAAAATTGTCACAACTTCGCAGTTTGTGTCTGTTAATTATGTTAACAATCGAAAAGATTAAATAGATGTCTTGGTAATATAATAGATAGTAGGTACAAAAAAGAATGCCGATGAGATAGTTCATCGGCAAAAGAAAAAGGGGCTATCATTTTGTGAGAAAGCAATCTTTGCAGCATTGCTCAATTTGGAACACTTTAACTATAGCAAATCAATGAAAACTGGGTGTTAAATCCAAGTAAAGATATTGTAAACTTTTTCCTAAATAAGAAAAAGATCGTTATAATAGACGAAAAGGGGGATAATCTAGATGAAACTATCAATATGTGTAACTAGCGATATACATGGCTATATTACACCTAGCAATTATCGTAACGGTGAAGAAGAAAATATGGGATTAGCGAAAGTAGCTTCACTAGTAAATAAAATTAGAAAAAATAATGAAACCGTCCTAATAGATAATGGCGATTTTATCCAAGGAAGTCCGTTTACTTATTATTTTGCTAAAAAGGCAACAGATCAAAAAAATCCAATGATTAAGGTTGCAAATCAATTAAAGTATGATCTTGCGGTAATTGGTAATCATGAATTCAATTATGGTATGGACTTTTTACAAACAGCTGTCAGTGAATCAGATTTCCCTTGGTTATCTGCAAATGTAGTAAATAAAAAAGATCAAGAACCCTTTTTAGGAAAGCCTTATGTGATTAAGCAAATTGCCGACATGCGAATTGCTGTATTAGGCATGACAACACATTATATTCCTAATTGGGAAGATCCCAATCATATAAAAGATCTATATTTTGAAGACGTATGTGAGTCCACAAAAAAGTGGGTGCCATTGATTCATGAGTTAGAAAAGCCAGATTTGATGGTGGTTAGTTATCATGGTGGGGTGGAGCGAGATCCTAATACAGGAGAACCTACAGAAGAATTGACAGGTGAGAATCAAGCCTATCAAATTTGTCAAGAAGTAGAAGGTATTGATTTGTTGATAACGGGACATCAACATCGCTTTTTAACTGGAGAAATTAATGGCGTTCAATTTGTACAAGCTGGGAACAATGGGCAAGCAATTGCAGAGATAAAAATTGAGTACGATAAAAAAATCAAATCTATTACACCGACACTTCACTACGTAGATAACGAAACAGAGGCGGATCTTCATATAATCGAGCTAATAAAGGAAGATGAAAAACAAGTTCAAGACTTTCTGGATCAAACAATCACGACAGTTGAAGGTGATATGGAAATAACAGATCCGATGGCAGTTCGTTTGAATGGTCACCCATTTATTCATTATATTAATCAATTACAAATGAAGGTAGCGGAAGTTGATATATCTTGTACAGCTCTATTTCACGATAACTCCCCCGGTTTTCCGAAACAGGTAACAATGAGAGATATCGTATCAAATTATATATACCCTAATACTTTAAAAGTGTTAAAAGTGAGTGGCCATGATATCAAAGCGGCACTAGAAAAAGCGGCTAGCTATTTTCAAGCAGAGGGTGGGGAAATAGTGGTAAGTCCAAGCTTTTTAACCCCTAAGCCACAACCCTATAACTATGATATGTGGCAAGGTATTTATTACGAAATAGTGGTATCTAATCCGATCGGTGAGCGAGTGATAACAATCGATTATCAAGGTAAATCTATGGATATGGATCAAACTTATCATGTTGTAATGAATAATTATCGTGCAAGTGGCGGGGGGGACTACTCCATGTTTAAAGGCAAAGAAGTAGTGAAAGATATTCCATTGGATATGACAGAAGTAATTGCAAACGACCTCTTAAGCAGAGAAAAATTAAAAGCAGAAAACGAAAAACACTTCCGAATATCCCTGAACTAATGCAATCCTGTATTAAATGATGAAATTAATTCATTGATAGATCTTCACGGGAATAGTGATGCTGTTGACGGGAAATATGATTCGCTTCACGGGAATTCACTTTTATTCCCGTGAAGAACAGAAGGATTCCTGTCAAGAAAGAAGGAATTCCCGTCAAGAACTTTTAAATTCTCATATATATTAAAGTCACCGAGTTCAATGTTTGCGTCTATTAATAAAAGTGGTATTTTTATAGAAAATATTACGAAAACATGTATAAAATCTATTAATGTTGCCCCATAATGACGAATGTGACAAGCCATTGTAATATAGTAACTTTTGTTACAGACTCTTAAACTCTCTGTAACCACAAGGGGTATTAATCTGTGTTATATTGGTCCTTGTCAACACGAAAGGAGGCAACATTGATGAGAAAATTTTTAGTGTCAATGGGTTTTGTTGCAACTAGCTTCTTTATTGTGCTACCACTTTCGGCAGCAGAATATGAAGTAGAAAAGGGAGATAGTTTGTGGAAAATCGCAGAAGAACATAATACATCAGTTGCAGAACTTAAGGAGATTAACAAACTAGATTCAGAGGTCATTCAACCAAAACAAATATTAGAGATAGATAAAGAGATCACTTACATTGTGGAAAGAGGAGATTCATTAAGTAGAATCGCAGAAGAACATAATGTGACAGTCGATGAAATAAAAGAATGGAATAACCTTGAAACAGACTTGATCATTATTGGTGAAAAATTAACGATCAAAGAAGTAGAAGAAGATCAGTCTGAATCTAATCAAGAAGCAGAAGAAACAAGTAATCAAGAAGAAACACCGGAAGCATCTGAACCAAAAGTAGAGAAGAAAGAAGCAGAAGAATCAACTAAAACTAAAGAAGAGAACAATAAAGAGGCTAAAGAAGCTTCTTCAAGTCAAGATGGTGAAACTATAACAGTGTCAGCAACTGCTTATACAGCAAAATGTGAAGGTTGCTCAGGAATCACTGCAACAGGGATTAACTTGCTAGAAAATCCTAACATGAAACTTATTGCTGTCGATCCAAATGTCATTCCGCTAGGAACTAGAGTGCATGTGGAAGGATATGGTGAAGCAATTGCAGGAGATACCGGTGGAGCCATCAACGGCAACAAAATTGACTTACACGTTCCAACAAAAGACGAAGCATATGCTTGGGGTAGAAGAACAGTAGATGTAACAATATTAGATTAACAATGTAAGTTGAAACTCTCTCGTTGTAACGGGAGAGTTTTTTGTTTGGAAAAAGTGAACCTCTTTTATCCAAAAAACACGAAAACAAAAATTATTAGATTATAAGTTGCTATTTTAAGATTAATATTTTATAATTTTAACAACGTTGTTATTTTAAAATGTGAACGATTTCAAAAATGATTAGGGGTGTTCGAATTGAAGAAGAAATATGTATTGATTGGAACTGGTGGCCGTGCCGAATTTTTTTACGGGGCAATGGTGCAGGATTTTCAAGACACGTGTGAATTGGTAGCGTTTTCTGATTCGAATCAAACAAGGTTAGATTATGCGAATACGTTATTGGAAAATAAATATCGCGTAGAGAAAATAAACACGTATACAGCAGACCGTTTTGATGAAATGATCGAAACAGAGAAACCAGACATTGTTATTGTAACTTCTATGGATAGAACACATCATCGTTACATTATACGAGCAATGGAACTAGGTTGCGACGTCATTACGGAAAAACCGATGACCGTTGATGCGGAAAAAACACAAGAAATTATTGATGCTATTGAAAGAACTGGTCAGAATGTTCGGGTAACATTTAATTACCGATATGCACCACACAATACCAAAATTCGGGAGTTAATCCGTGATGGAGTAATTGGTCAAGTCAATTCCGTTCATTTTGAATGGGCGCTAGATACTCAACATGGTGCAGATTACTTCCGCCGTTGGCATCGAGATAAACGTAATAGTGGTGGTTTGCTCGTGCATAAGTCAACACATCATTTTGACTTAGTCAATTTTTGGCTGGATACAGAGCCCGATGTGGTATATGCTACGGGTGGTCTTCGTTTTTATGGGAAAGAAAATGCTGAGGAACGTGGGGTTACACAGTTTTATGAAAGGGCACACGGAAGTGACTATGCGAAGGAAGATCCGTTTGCCATTGATTTAGAATCAAATGAACACCTTAAATCCATGTATCTGGATGCTGAAAAAGAAGATGGCTATCATCGAGATCAGAGTGTATTTGGTGACGGGATCAATATTGAAGATACGTTAGGTGTCAATGTAACCTATAAAAACAAAGCAATTTTAACCTATTCTTTAAATGCTTATTTACCTTGGGAAGGATTTCAAATTGCATTTAATGGAACGAAAGGTCGAATTGAAGTGCAAGTACGTGAACAGTCCTATATAAATTCTGGTGGAGAAAAAAGTGACGAAGGTAAATTAGATGAAAAAACACTCCGAGTATTACCGATGTTTGGCGAACCCTATGAAGTGGAAGTAGAAGAAAAAGAGGGTGGCCATGGTGGTGGTGATCCTGAATTACTAAATGACTTATTTGGTGTACCAGCAGATGACGAGTTTAATCGTGCAGCCTCTCATGTTGACGGCGCTATATCTATCTTAACAGGTATTGCCGGTAATAAATCACTAGCAACAGGGCAAGCCGTAAAAGTCGATGATTTAGTTGATCTTAAAAGAAGATAAAGATAGAAAAGAAGAACATAAATTGCTCTTAACTTAAAACACGCACAATCCGCTATGCGTTGTTACGCAATAAATGGAAAGTACTACAGTTTTGTGGTGGTAATTATGAGATGTTGTAAGTGTGTAGAATCCGCTTCGGCTTGCCCACTTCCCTTTCCGTGGGGTTTTCCATTCAGCTAACTTTTCCAAGCGAAAACCGCATGGAAAAGTGGATCTTCATGGAAAATAATCCCACTGGAGTGAAAGTGGCCGCCTACGCTTAATTGAGTTGTACAACTTTTGCAAATGCTAGCATTTTGGAGTGTTACAAATATAAGCTTATATTGCTAATAATCATAAGTAATTCTAGAAGCCATTTATGATTGATATGGAATAAAGCCAACATGATTATTCTTACGTAAGTTGTAGAGCATTAACAAGTGTAGGCGTCGGCTTCCACTCCTGCGGGATGTTTTTATCCGAAGATCCACTTTTTAAGCGCTTTCTGCTTAAAAAGTTAGCTGAGGATAAAAACCCGCGGAAAGGGAAGCCGACAAGCCGGAGCGATTGCCAAGCACAAATAAACTCTCAAAATTACCTCCTAAGTTATGTCGCATAATCCTTCTACTACGAATAAAATCCAAACGATCGAAAATAGCTTTCGAAATCGTTTGGATTTTTCTAATTTGAGAATTCTTTTGTCTCAATCTTTTGTTGTTTCTTCTATTTTTCCTGCTCCATTTCGATAACATCGTCGTTTACAGAATGGGTACTCGTGCTGTACCCAACTACACTGAAGCCAACAATCAATAGAAGAAATAACACTACTAATAACTTGCGCATAGTTACCCTCCCATTTGTAAATCCAAGATATATTGTATATGATTATCGTTATGAAAGCTATGTAATTTCTGTGGAAAAAGGCACAAAATTATGAACGGAGGTTAAAATGTGGAAAGTAACCTACAAGAAGCTGAAATCATCCGCATTGAGTCAATTGGAGAAGGATCCCGAGTCTGCTTAGATTTTGTTGATCATTTAGAGCCGACAGAAGGCATTCTGTTAGGAAATACAGGCCATGGTTATCTATTTGTCTTAGCCGAAAATCGCACAACTGATACGTATCCGGCCAGACCATTTCGTATTAATAGTGGAGCGATCCATCATTATGTCGTAAAAGAAGCTTCAAAGACAGCCTATTTAGCCGAATTGAAACCTGGTGACAAAATTACAGTCTTAAATGCAAATGGTGAAACACGTCAGGTTGCACTTGGTCGAGTAAAAATAGAAAAGCGTCCATTAATGCGCGTCGTTACCCGTATTGCTAACATTGAAGTTTCAGCAACCCTTCAAGAGGCGGATAGTGTCCATTTGTTAGCGTCAAATTATAAAGAAAAACAAGCAATATCGCTAGTAGAGGGTGATCGAGTTTTAGTGCAATTAGATCAGCCTGGTCGTCATCTAGGTGAAAAAATCGAAGAAGAGATCATCGAATACTAAAGATCCGTAAATTTTCTGAAAATTTAATGGAAAGTCGTTGACAAAACCATGTGAGCGTACTATGATAGTAACAACAATTTAAACGAATTGGCATTGACGAAGAGAAGTAGCTTATCGCCTGCACAAAAGAGAGCTGATGGTTGGTGTGAATCAGTGTGCAAGATTAAGTGAATGGACTTCCGAGCCCCAAACCGAACGTATGTCTAGTAGGCTTTGGCGAGAGATCCACTCGTTGCAAAGGGATAGTGTTAAATAATTTTTATTTGGCATGAAAAGTGAGCTGTTTTAATAGCTAACAAAGGTGGTACCACGGGTTTCCTCGTCCTTTTAGGATGTGGAAACCCTTTTTGTATAGGTAATTATAACTTAAATCAATGAGAAGGATTAGTACATTTTCCCGCTGTAGACAAGAGAGCCGGAATTGCTGGAAACCGGTATACAAGGAAATTGGAATGGACCTTTGAGAGTGCTCTAGAAACAACAGTACAGAGCAACGGCTTATCCTCGTTAATGGATCAAACAAGTGGAAGGCGAGGTAATGGCCTTCAAATAGTGGTGGCACCACGGTAGAAATAACCGTCCCTATTCCATACATCGATGTATGAATAGGGACTTTTTTAATACAAGAAATTAAATAAAGGAGTCGAAGCAAATGGTCAACTATAAAAGTACGGCACTTAACGGTGATACGATCACACCTATCTCAGTCTATAATCGGATCGAAGGAAAGAAGAAATTTTTACTGGAAAGCTCTGTTAATCACGGAGAAAAAGGACGTTTTTCGTTTATCGGGTTAAATCCTTATAAAGAAATAATTGGCAGCGCAAATGAAACAACAGTAATTAATCATACCAAAGGGACCAATGAAAAAGTGCAGCAAAAACCTTTGGAAGTTGTAAAGGCGCATATCCCAAAAGAAGAGTTACCATTACCCTATGCCTTTTACGGTGGAGCAATTGGCTATATCGGTTACGATGCGATTCGTCAATATGAAGATATCGGCACTCTATTAGAAGATGAAATTGACATGCCAGATGTTCATATGATGTTTTATCAAGATGTGATTGTGTTCGACCATATGAAACAAAAAATCACAATGATGACAATTAATTTAGACGGTACAAGAGACGATGACACACTAGATGAAAAATTGCATCAGCTTCAAGATCAAATCTGGACACCAGAAACGACCATGTCTGATGAAGAATTACATGTCAGTTTCAATCCATCGATTGCAAAAGAAACCTATTTAAAAATGGTTGAAACAGCAAAACAACATATAATCGACGGTGATATTTTTCAAGTGGTATTATCACAACGTATGAAGGCGAGCTTTGATGCAGATCCGTTTACCTTCTATCGTAGATTACGAGTATCCAACCCATCTCCATATATGTATTTTATCGATTTTGATGACTATATTGTATTGGGGGCATCACCTGAAAGTTTAATAAAAACAACGGGTAAGCATGTGGTAACAAATCCGATTGCAGGTACAAGACCAAGAGGAAAATCAGAAGCAGAAGATCAGCAATTAGCAACCGAATTATTAGCGGATGAAAAAGAATTAGCAGAACACAAGATGTTAGTAGATTTAAGTCGTAATGACCTTGGGCGTGTTTGTGAAATTGGTTCGATTACGATCCCTAAATATATGATGATTGAACGTTATCAACATGTGATGCACATTGTCTCCGAGGTTCACGGGGAATTAACAGCAGATTATACAGGGTTAGATGCATTGATATCTACTTTACCCGCTGGAACAGTTTCAGGGGCACCAAAAATTCGAGCGATGCAAATTATTAATGATCTTGAAGACAAGAAACGCGGTGTTTATGCAGGAGCAGTCGGTTACATTAATATGAACGGCGACTTGGACCTGGCGTTGGCCATTCGAACAATGGTGATCAAAGGACAGAACGCCTATGTACAAGCAGGAGCGGGCGTTGTTTATGACTCTGACCCCGAATCGGAATACCAAGAAACCTTAAATAAAGCCAAATCGTTATTGGAGGTAACTAAGAGATGATTCTTTTAATCGATAATTATGATTCCTTTACGTATAACCTGTTTCAATATATGTCAGAGCTAGGAAAAGAAATTGAAGTGGTTCGAAATGACAAAATAACATTAGATGAAATCAGACAAAAAAGTCCAGAGGCCATTATTCTTTCACCAGGACCAGGAACACCAAATGAGGCTGGTATTTGTATCGACATCGTTAAACATCTAGCAAGCGAATTTCCGATTCTAGGTATCTGTCTAGGCCACCAGGCAATTGGTGCCGCATATGGTGCAACGGTAACACACGCTCGCCAAATCAAACACGGAAAAACATCAATGATCCGCCATCAAAATGATGAGATTTTTAATTATCTCGAGCAACCTTTAGAAGTGATGCGTTATCATTCTCTAGTGATTGAAAAAAATACACTACCTGATGAACTATTAGTAACAGCAACCGCCATGGATGATCAGGAAATTATGGCTGTAAAACATACCTATCTGCCAGTTTATGGACTGCAATTTCATCCAGAGTCGATTGGAACGGGAAAAGGCAAGAAGTTATTAAATAATTTCTTTGAAGCGATCAGAAAGGGGCAAAAAGCATGAAACAATTTTTGAAAAAAGTGATGGAGAAAGAAAATTTGACACTAGCAGAAATGGAAGAAGCAGCAAGATATATTTTTGCAGAAGATACAAGCGATATTGCAATCGGCGCATTCTTATCGGCATTAAAGACAAAAGGAGAAACAGTTGATGAAATTACCGGTTTAGTAAACGTTATGTTAGAAATCTCTCCACTTGCGTTGCCTGATGAGCTGACAGATGCTATGGATAACTGTGGTACAGGTGGGGACGGTTCGCAGAGTTTTAATGTTAGTACGACATCCGCTTTTGTTATTGCAGGTGCAGGAATCACGGTAGCGAAACACGGTAATCGCAGTATATCAAGTAAGACAGGAAGTGCAGATGTATTAGAAAATTTGGGTGTGCCATTAGAATTTACTCGACCAGAAACGTATGAGATATTAAAAGAAAACGGTATTGCCTTTTTGTTCGCACCAAATGTTCATCCAGCAATGAAACGTGCAATGAAAGTTAGAAAAGAATTAGGTGTTCCAACCATTTTTAATGTAATTGGACCATTAACGAATCCAGTTAAGTTAACCTCCCAATTAATGGGGACTTATCGTCGTGATTCATTAGAAACAATGGCAGCCGTGTTGCATAAGTTAGGTCGCAAGCGAGCATTGATTATTAACGGTGCAGGTTATATGGATGAAGCCTCTTTAGCTGGTGAAAATCATTTGGTATTATTAGAAAAGGGAGAAATAATGAAATTCACCCTAAAACCAGAGGAAGTTGGTTTGCCAACAGTAGATAATGAGCAAATTAAGGGCGGCGATTCCAAGGAAAATGCTGAGATTTTACGAAATGTCTTGGAAGGAAAACAAGGACCACACAGAGATACCGTATTACTAAATGCAGGGTTAGGCATTTTCGCCAATGGAAAAGCAGAAACCGTACAACAAGGTGTTGAGCTAGCGCGTGAGTCGATTGATTCAGGTGCAGCGTTAGCGAAATTAGATAATCTGATCACCATTAGTAATCGAATTAAACAAGAGGTGTAATATGACCATTTTAAATAAAATTTTAGCGGAAAAAGAAAAAGAAGTAGCAGATTTAAAGCAAAATTATCAGCCTGGCTCAATTAAAGGGAAAAAAATAAAGGTCTCCTTATATGAAAGCTTTATGAAATCAGACAAAATGAGCATTATTGCTGAAATGAAACGTGCTTCACCTTCAAAAGGGTTAATCAATGATGGGGTCGAACCAGCTGAACAAGGACAGCTTTATCAAGCCTGCGGAGCTGGAGCCATCTCCGTATTAACCGATACACCTTTTTTTCAAGGGAAGATGGAAGACATGCAAGCAGTCAGAGAAGTCGTAGATATACCGGTTCTAAATAAGGATTTTATCATTGATGAGATTCAAATTGACCGTGCCTTTGATGCCGGTGCCAATCTGATATTATTAATTGCAGCAGCTTTGCCTGAAGAAAGGTTAGCCACACTATACAACTATGCATCTGAAAAAGGATTAGAAATTTTGTTCGAGGTGCATAACGAAGAAGAATTAGCGGTTGCACAACGAATCGGTGCCAACATTATTGGTATTAACAACCGCGATCTCAAAACCTTTGAAGTAGATCTTGCTGTCACAGAAAAGTTGGCAGCAAAAATAGATACGACGAAAACCCTTTTGATCAGTGAGAGTGGTATGAAGGAAAAAGCGGATGTTGAACGGGTGAAACGAGCTGGTGCAAGAGGTATACTTGTTGGAGAAACAATGATGCGCTCGGTTGATCTAAAAGAAACGTTTGATATCTTAAGAGTGCCGTTAGGAGAATAGTTATGGTACAAGTAAAAATTTGTGGACTCCGTAATAAGGAA
Source organism: Gracilibacillus massiliensis (assembly GCF_001458115.1). Classification (GTDB taxonomy): domain Bacteria; phylum Bacillota; class Bacilli; order Bacillales; family Amphibacillaceae; genus Gracilibacillus; species Gracilibacillus massiliensis. Next base: position 1,083,926 of record NZ_CZRP01000013.1, on the reverse strand, counting down.
GCGATCCAAGCTGCAGTAGAAGCTGATGTCGATTTTATCGGTTTTGTTTTTGCCGAAAGTAAGCGAAGAGTTACCATGGAGGAAGCGGTAGATCTTGCGCAATATGTACCCGATCAAGTTAAAAAAGTAGGCGTCTTTGTTAACGAATCAATCGAGACAATTGAGGAAATTGCAGAAGCAGTCGGACTGGATTATGTGCAGTTACATGGTGACGAGACACCTGCCTTTTGCGAGCAACTAGAATTGCCAGTGATTAAGGCTTTTGAAGTAAAGACTGAAGAAGATCTGGATCGTGTCGCAGCATATAATTGTGCCTATTATTTATTAGATAGTCCAGGAGGTAAATACCGCGGTGGTAGTGGTGAGACCTTTGATTGGTCTTTGGTACAAAATAACAACTTTTTAACGAAAAAAATCTTACTTGCAGGTGGTTTAAAAGTAGACAATGTCGAAGAAGCCATTAAAGAAGTAGTGCCAGCTGGAGTGGATGTTTCCAGTGGTGTTGAGACAGATGGTGTCAAAGATTTAGAAAAAATAAAAGCATTTTTAGATGCAGCAAAGAAAGGTGATACGAATGGCGAAATATAATGCACCAAATGAAACCGGCCATTATGGCGATTATGGTGGGCGTTTTGTACCTGAAACCCTAATGCCAGCCGTTTTAGAATTGGAGAAAGCCTATAAAGACGCAATCCAGGATCAAGCATTCTTAGACGAATTCGATTATTACTTAAAGGAATACGTTGGACGAGAAACACCACTTTATTATGCAGAACGTTTTTCAAAAAAATTAGGTGGACCGAAAATTTATTTGAAACGAGAAGACTTAAATCATACCGGTGCCCATAAGATCAATAATGCCCTCGGTCAAGCATTACTAACCGTTCGTATGGGTAAGAAAAAAGTTGTAGCCGAAACTGGAGCAGGTCAACATGGTGTTGCAACGGCAACTGTCTGTGCTTTACTAGGTTTAGAATGTGTGATTTTTATGGGGAAAGAAGATGTGCGTCGTCAAAAATTAAATGTGTTCCGTATGGAATTATTAGGCGCGCGTGTTGAAAGTGTGGATCAAGGTAGTGGAACATTAAAAGATGCCGTTAATGAGGCATTGCGATACTGGGTTAGTAATGTTGACGATACCCATTATATTATCGGATCTGTAGTAGGTCCGCACCCATTCCCGCAAATTGTACGTGATTTCCAGAGTATGATCGGATCAGAAACCAAAAAACAAGTACAGAAAATAGAAGGCCGCTTGCCAGATGCTGTAGTCGCATGTATTGGTGGTGGAAGTAATTCAATGGGCATGTTCTATCCTTTTGTGGAAGATGAAGAAGTTCGCCTATATGGTGTCGAAGCAGGTGGTAAAGGTGTCGATACCGATCAACATGCCGTGACCTTAAGCTACGGAAAAAAAGGTATTCTGCACGGTACCATGACTTACCTTTTGCAGGATGATAATGGGCAAATTCAAGAAGCGCATTCGATTTCTGCTGGTTTAGACTATCCTGGTGTAGGTCCTGAACATAGTCACCTGCGTGATATCGGCCGTGTCAACTATGTCGATATTACCGATCAGGAAGCTTTGGAAGGACTGCAGGAACTTTCAAGAGCAGAAGGAATCATTCCAGCGCTTGAAAGCTCTCATGCAATTGCCTATGCGACGAAACTTGCAAAAGAAATGAAAGAAGAAGAAATCATGGTGATCTGTCTCTCCGGTAGAGGGGATAAAGATGTCGAAACGGTAAGAGAAGCGTTGGGTGGTGAAGCAAATGGGTAAAGCAAAAATAGATCAGGCGTTTAAGCAAGTATTTGATCGAGGAGATAAAGCCTTTGTTCCTTATATTATGGCCGGCGATGGAGGCTTAGATCAATTAGATGAGCAGTTAGCGTTTTTAGAAGAAGCAGGGGCAACCGTCGTTGAACTAGGTATTGCTTTTTCTGATCCAGTAGCAGATGGTCCAACCATTCAAGAAGCGGGTCTGCGTGCATTAGCTGATGGTGTATCTTTAAGTGCGGTATTAGAAACACTGAAAAAAAGCAAAACAGAACGTAATATTCCAATCGTTTTGATGACTTATATTAACCCAATTCATACGTATGGAATCGAAGCATTTGCAAAAAGTTGTGAGGAAGCTGGTGTCGATGGATTAATTATTCCTGATTTGCCATTAGAGGAAGAAGGTTTGATTGTACCAACCTTACAAGAAAATGAAATAGCGTTGATTCGTTTAGCAGCTTTAACGAGTACAGAAGAACGTTTAACCGAAATAGCAAAACGAACAGAAGGTTTTCTATATGCGGTAACAGTAACTGGAACAACCGGTGCACGTGCATCATTCCAAGACGATTTAGGTGCTCACCTAGCTGCATTAAGAGAAAAAAGTAATGCACCAGTTCTAGCAGGATTTGGTGTATCAACTCCAGAGCACGTCCGCTCATTAACGGAGCACTGTGATGGAGTAATTGTCGGTAGTAAAATTGTCGATTCATTATATAAAAACGATCGCCAAACCATCCAACAATTAATCGCATCAGCTCGCCAATAAAAAAGCCGCTTGAGGGCCTCGTCCTCAAGCGCTTTTTTATGGAAGAAGAGCGCCCAAAATGCAAGAAGAGCGCCCAAAATGCAAGAAGAGCGCCCAAAATGCAAGAAGAGCGCCCAAAATGCAAGAAGAGCGCCCAAAATGCAAGAAGAGCGCCCAAAATGCAAGAAGAGCGCCCAAAATGCAAGAAGAGCGCCCAAAATGCAAGAAGAGCAGCACCAAATTACAATAAGAACTACAAAAAAGAGCTAGCAACAAGCTAGCTCTTCCATTTACGCATACATTGCAGCAATTTCTTTTTGTAATTTACGATCTGCCACATACTCATCATAGCTAATTTCCTTATCGACAATTCCATTAGGAGTAATTTCGATTAGGCGATTCGCAATACTATTAATGAATTGGTGGTCGTGTGATGTAAACAGAATCGAACCTTTAAACTTAATTAAACCATTGTTAACAGAAGTGATCGACTCTAAATCCAAGTGGTTAGTCGGTTCATCCATTACTAACACATTGGAATTACTAAGCATCATTTTTGATAACATACAACGCACTTTTTCCCCACCAGATAAAACATTTGCTTTTTTCAATGCTTCTTCTCCAGAGAATAGCATACGTCCAAGGAATCCTCGCAAGAATGTTTCCGTTTGATCATCTGGAGAATATTGACGGAGCCACTCCACTAGAGTCATATTATTTCCTTCAAAGAACTTGGAATTGTCTTTAGGAAAGTAAGACTGTGAAGTAGTCACGCCCCATGTATAACTTCCTTCGTCCGGTTCCATTTCGCCCATTAAAATGTCAAACAAAACAGATTTTGCCTGTTCATGTGGACCGATAAAGGCTACTTTATCATATGGTTTTAACGTAAAGCTAACATTATCTAACAACTTCACACCATCAATAGTTTTGGAAAGACCTTCTACACGTAATAAGTCATTACCAATTTCACGACCTGGTTGAAATGCTACATAAGGATAGCGGCGAGAAGATGGTTTAATATCATCTAACGTAATATTATCCAGCATTTTCTTGCGAGAAGTTGCTTGTTTTGATTTAGATGCATTCGCACTAAAACGAGCGATAAAGTTTTGTAGATCTTGTATTTTTTCTTCTTTTTTCTTATTTTGATCTTTTGCCATTTGTAGAGCTAATTGGCTTGATTCGTACCAAAAATCGTAATTTCCAATAAACATTTCAATTTTCCCATAATCCACGTCCGCTATATGTGTACACACTTTATTTAAAAAGTGACGATCGTGAGAAACAACTATTACCGTATTTTCGAAATTAATTAGGAATTCTTCTAGCCATTTTATTGCATGGATATCCAAGTGGTTGGTAGGCTCATCTAATAATAAAATATCAGGGTTACCAAATAATGCTTGAGCAAGTAATACTTTTACTTTCTCTGAACCAGACAGATCTGCCATTTTTTTCGTGTGAAGAGCTTCCTCAATCCCTAGCCCTTTTAATAGAATAGCTGCATCAGATTCTGCTTCCCAACCATTCATCTCAGCAAATTCACCTTCTAATTCAGCAGCACGCATGCCGTCTTCTTCGGTAAACTCACCTTTTGCATAAATCGCATCTTTTTCCTGCATTACTTCATATAAACGAGTGTGACCCATCATCACCGTTTTTAATACTTCATGTTCCTCATAAGCAAAGTGGTCCTGTTTTAAAACAGCGAGTCGCTCGCCTTTTCCTAATGAAACATGACCAGACTGTGGATCGAGTTCACCAGATAATATTTTTAAAAAAGTTGATTTACCGGCGCCGTTTGCACCAATCAGTCCATAACAATTTCCTGCGGTAAACTTAATATTGACATCTTCAAATAATTTTTTATCACCAAAACGTAAACTTACATTCGTTGCTTGTAGCATATTTTCATAATTCCTCCATTATCTCATATCATAAAGCAAGCTTAAGCGATTTGGAGAGGTAAGTCAATTAAAGGAGTGATTTTCTCGGAAAATTCGTTATGATAGAGAGAAGGGAGTGATCAAATTGCTATCTTATTCACAACATAGTTCATACGGATTTCGGTTCAAAGGACAGCACCAAGAACGAGTCGCTGGACTACATTCAATAGGGAAGGAAATAAGAACTAACCATAGTTATAGATGGGACGGACTAACTAGAGGTGAGTATGGAAGAGTCGTATTTCAATATACCTTAAGTGGTCAAGGTGCTATCCAGATTGGAAACAACATATATTCGCTGAAAAAAGGGGAAGCTTTCTTTGTAAAGTTGCCAAGTGATCATTGTTACTTCCTTCCAGATAATTCTGACAAATGGGAATTTGTTTATATAACTGTTTACGGAGAAGAAGCTCTGCAAAATTTTGAGTGGCTTACAGAAAAATATGGCCACCTTTTCAAAATGCCGAGCCATTCGCGTCCGATAAAACACATACTAAGAATGCTTGAAATTACTGAAACTGTCGGGATTAATCATAGCTATGAAGCATCAGGGTTTGCATACTCATTTTTAATGGAACTAACGGAGTATTTAGAATACGAGCAACAAAAAAAAGGAGATTTACCGCTCGCTGTAGCAAAAGCAGTAACCTTTTTGGATACTAATTATACAAAAGATATTAGTCTAAATGATATCGTAGCAGTTTCTGGACTGTCAAAGTATCATTTTACACGGTTATTTTCCAATACATTAAACGAAACACCTATCCAATATTTAACGAAAATACGAATGGAGCGTGCCTTGGATTTATTACAACATACGGACCAGTCAATAGAGCATATTGCTAGATCTGTCGGTTATTCTAGTAGTAATTATTTTAGTAAAGTATTTAAAAATGCTCTAAAAGAAACGCCAAGTAGTTACCGTCAGAATAAGTCAGTTATGCCAGTCGATCGCTTATTTATTGATTAAACGAAAAAAGCAATATTTTACTCATATTAAAATTATTTACGATTGAAAACGCTTGTTTATCTCTTTAATATAAAAGTATATGATAGCAATATTATATTTTTATAAGGAGGAAATCATATGTCTAAGATTACATTTCTAGGTGCTGGTAGTACGGTTTTTGCAAAAAATGTTTTAGGTGATTGTATGACAGTTGAGGCTTTACAGGATTTTGAATTTGCCTTATTTGATATTGATCAAGAACGATTGAATGATTCAGAGAAAATGCTGAATAATATGAAGAAAAGTCTGAAATCAAATGTAACGATAAAAGCTTATCATGATCGTAAGGAAGCATTACGAGGAGCAAAATATGTGATCAATGCTATACAAGTAGGTGGTTATGATCCGTGTACAATCACTGATTTTGAGGTACCTAAGAAATATGGACTACGCCAGACCATTGCCGATACATTGGGGATTGGCGGTATTTTCCGAAACTTACGTACAATCCCTGTAATGCAAGCTTTTGCTCGAGATATGAAAGAAGTTTGCCCAGATGCTTGGTTCTTAAATTACACGAATCCAATGGCAGTTCTTACCAATGTGATGTTACAGGAAGGGATAAAGACTGTAGGACTTTGCCATAGTGTACAAGTATGTGCCGACCACTTGTTAGATTCATTATATATGCCAAAAGATAATGTTCAATGGAAGATTGCAGGTATTAATCATATGGCATGGTTACTTGAAATCACTCGAAATGGGGAAGATTTGTATCCGGAAATTAAACAACGAGCAAAAGAAAAACAAAAGGAAAAACATGCAGATATGGTCCGTTTTGAATTAATGGATAAGTTTGGCTATTATGTAACCGAATCATCTGAGCATAATGCAGAATACCATCCTTACTTCATTAAAAGTCGGTACCCAGAATTAATTGACCGATTTAATATTCCGCTAGATGAATACCCACGTCGTTGTGTCAATCAAATAGAAGATTGGAAAAAGATGCGTGATGACTTAGTCCATGACCAGAACTTGCAACATGAGCGTACTCATGAATATGGATCGTATATTATTGAAGCAATCGAAACCGATAAGCCTTTCAAAATTGGCGGAAATGTGCTAAATACAGGACGCTTGATTAGCAATTTACCAGAAAATGCAGTAGTAGAAGTGCCATGTTTAGTGGATGCAAGCGGAATTACACCAACCTACGTGGGAGATTTACCGGAACAGCTCGCTGCTTTAAATAGAACCAATATTAATACCCAATTATTAACGATAGAAGCTGCACGCACCCAAAAGAAAGAAAAAATATATCAAGCAGCGATGTTAGATCCACATACAGCAGCCGAATTATCGATGGATGATATTATCGCGTTATGTGATGATTTGATTGAAGCACATGGTGATTGGTTGCCAAACTATCAATAAGAGATAAAGGAGAATCAACATGGCAATAACGTTCAACAAAAAAACAAATGAATTTCACTTACAAACAAATAACACCAGTTATATTTTCACAGTACTCGAAAATCAACAACTAGGACAGCTTTACTATGGTAAAAAAATCAGACATAAAGATTCCTTCCAACATTTACTTGTCAAAGGTAATCGCCCTAATACGCCTTATTTAAAAGAAGGTGATATGAATTTCACCTTAGAACAAACCAAACAAGAGTATCCGAGTTATGGTACAACAGATTCTCGTGAACCAGCCTTTCAATTATTACAGGAAAATGGCAGCAGAATCACTGATTTTCAATATAAAGAACACAAAATCTATTCAGGAAAACCGAAATTAACGGGTCTCCCTGCAACGTATGCGGAATCTGGAGATCAAGTCGAAACACTAGAAATCACACTATATGATGCACTAATTGATGTGGAGTTAACATTATTATACTCCGTCTTTGAAGAGATGGATGCGATCACGAGAAGTGCAAGATTTGATAACAAAGGATCAGAAAAAGTCAATATTACAAGAGCGATGAGTGCCAATCTTGATTTATTTGACGCAGACTATGAAATGATCCAGCTTTCAGGGGCTTGGGCGCGGGAAAGACATGTAAAAACACGCAAGTTGGAAACAGGTATTCAAAATATCTCTACAGCGCGAGGTACAGCCAGTGGCCATAACAACCCGTTCTTTGCTTTGAAACGACCAAATACGACCGAATTCCAAGGAGAAGTATTCGGCTTTAGTCTAGTATATAGTGGTAATTTTCTTGCACAGGTAGAAGTGGATTACTTAGATGTTGCCCGTGTTAGCTTAGGAATCAATCCATTCGATTTTAATTGGTTACTTGAAGCAAAACAAAGTTTCCAAACACCAGAAGTAGTGATGACATATTCTGATCAAGGCTTGAATGGCATGAGTCAAAACTTCCATCATTTATATCAAAAACGTCTCGCACGTGGAAAATGGCGTGATCAAGTTCGCCCGGTTTTAACGAATAACTGGGAAGGAACTTACTTTGAATTTAATGAAGAAAAAATTGTTGAAATGGCAAAACAATCGAAAGAATTAGGTGTTGAATTATTTGTGCTGGACGATGGTTGGTTTGGTAAGCGTGATGACGATACCACTTCACTAGGTGATTGGTTTGTCGATAAGCGAAAACTTCCAAACGGAATTAAAGGCTTAGCAGAAAAAGTAACGGCTCTCGATATGGATTTTGGACTTTGGTTTGAACCAGAAATGGTCTCCAAAGTAAGTGAATTGTATGAAAAACATCCAGATTGGATCATTCATGTTCCGAATCGTAATCACTCACATGGACGTAATCAATATGTCCTGGACTTTTCGCGAAAAGAAGTAGTTGATGCACTGTATGAGATGATGTCTGTGATCTTACGAGATGCGCCAATTTCTTATGTGAAATGGGATATGAACCGTTTTATGACCGAGATTGGCTCTGCTGCACTTCCTGCTGACAGACAACAGGAAGTAGCACATCGATATATTTTAGGTGTGTATGATTTATATGAACGACTGACTTCTGAATTTCCTGATGTGCTATTTGAGTCGTGCGCGAGCGGTGGTATGCGTTTTGATCCAGGAATGCTCTATTATGCACCACAAGCATGGACGAGTGATGACACAGATGCCGTGGAGCGTTTGAAAATTCAGTATGGAAGTTCCTTAGTTTATCCTTTAAGTTCAATGGGGGCACACGTCTCTGATATACCTAATCACCAGGTAGGTCGTTCTACAAGTTTGAAAATGAGAGCAGAAGTTGCGTTCTTTGGTGCATTTGGATATGAATTAGACGTAACAACGATGAATGATCAAGATAAAAAAGAGATGAAACAACAAATCGAATTTTTCAAAAAGCATCGTTCATTATTTCAATTTGGTACCTTCTACCGTATCGAAAGTCCTTTTGAAAAAGACGGTAATCGTACCACATGGATGGTGGTAACAGAAGATCAATCAAAAGCAATTGTTGCCGATTACCATATACTCTGCCGTCCAAATGAAAGGTTTAAACGTCTATTATTAAAAGGTTTAGACTCTGAAGCAACGTATCAAATTGAAGGATATGAAGGGTTTTATTATGGAGATGAACTAATGGAAGTTGGTATTCAATTAGACCATCACATCTTCCGCGAACTGGATGAATTCGAAGTTCCAGGAGACTTTTACTCACGTTTATTTATATTAAACAGACAATAACAAACAAAGAGAAACCGATCGATACAAATTTTAGGGTGAATTTGTTATCGACCGGTTTTTTGTTATGATAAGATATGATAAAAAGAGTACTATTTATGTGCTGGTATTGGTGTTAATTTCTCTTCGTTGTTTGCTTCAAGCATTGGCTCTGCTACTTTGATACGGAAGAACTGAACTAATGGACCAGTGAAGAATGCAAAGATAACGGTAGCAACTCCAACTATCGCACCAAATGAAAAACCAATGATTACACAAGTGATATCCGTCATTATTCTAGCGATGGCAAAAGGAATCTTCCTATTTGTCACCTTCTCAACAACAAAAGCTAAGGCATCGTATGGAGCCATGCCTATCTTCGGTGTAATATATAAAGCCACTCCTGAACTCGCAAATAAAACCGCAGCCAACATCATGATGATTCTGACTACTAATAACTCAATATTTTCGAAAAATAAATGGTAACTATACACAAAAAAGTCTGAAACAAAGCCGATGCTCACCATGTTAATGATAGTACCGATACCGATTGAACTTCGATAAAACAAAATAACAATGATTAATAACAAAAAATTAAAAAGTAATTGGTAGACTCCAAAAGATAAGTTGAAGAAATTACTTAAACCAAGATTAATCGTTGTAAAAGGATCTGTTCCCAGTGTGCTTAATCGCAAAAATGAGACGGCAATCCCAATAAATAAGTTTCCGATTACAATCATGATAAGTTTCTTCAGTAGTTGCTGATTCATTACGTTGTCTCCTTCTATGTTTACAAATAATATTATTAGGAAAAATATATTAGTAAGCTGTATTTATCTAAATAAATTTAACTTAATAAGAGAACAAATTGCTTGTGTTCCTTCTTGATTATATCGAATTAAAGTACTTATGAATAGAAGTTATGCCTGAAAATATAAGTTTTTATTGTAATTGTGAATAGAGTTAGAACATATTCAATCCAAGTCTTAAAAAAACATTTTGAAAAAGAGGTTGACATAGGACATCATATTTTGTATAGTTATACCCACAGGGGTAATTAAAGCTGTTTTAAACATTGAAAAAGGTCATATTTTTTTAAAATAAAATATACCCTAACAGGTATTTAGGAGGTACTAATATGGAAAGCATAAAAACAAATCAAGTATTAGACGCAAAAGGTTTAGCATGCCCAATGCCAATTGTTAAGACAAAGAAAGCAATTAACGAATTAGAAGCAGGTCAGGTCATCGAAGTACAAGCAACAGATAAAGGGTCCACAGCAGATATTGAAGCATGGGCGAAAAGCTCAGGGCATCAATATTTAGGAACAAAAGAAGATGGAGATGTTTTAAAACACTATCTGCGCAAATCTTCTGATGAAGAGACAACAGAGAAAAAACACCCACACACCGTAACAAACGACGAATTAACCGAAAAATTAACAGCCAATGAGGACATTGTAGTGCTAGATGTAAGAGAAGAAGCGGAATATGCATTTGGTCATATACCTGGCGCTGTATCTATTCCTCTTGGTGAATTAGATGAACGTCAACAAGAGCTAGATAAGGACAAGGACATTTATGTTGTGTGTCGCACAGGTAGTAGAAGTGATTTAGCTTCACAAAAGCTATCAGAAAATGGTTATGCTAATGTTGTTAATGTTTTACCAGGCATGAGTGAATGGAATGGAGAAACAGAATAAATAAATATTGCAAATAGGAGGAAATGAACATGAGTGAAAAAGTAGCAATTATCGCAAGTAACGGTGGTTTATTTGACGCTTATAAAGTATACAATATAGCAACTGCAGCAGCGGCTTCAGATAAAGAGGTAGCGATTTTCTTTACATTTGAAGGATTGAATTTAATTCATAAAGAGGCACATCACAATCTGCCAATGCCAGAAGGAAAAGAACATTATGCAGAAGGGTTTCAAAAAGCAAATGTTCCTTCGATCCCTGAATTAGTGGAAATGGCAAAAGAATTAGGTGTGACATTTATCGGATGTCAAATGACAATGGACGCAATGCAATTAGAAAAAGAAGACTTCATTGATGGAATTGACGTAGGTGGCGCAGTATCCTTTTTAGAATTTGCCAAAGACGCGAACGTAAGCCTAACTTTCTAATCAAAAAACGTAATGGAGGTATCAATAAATGACTTTTCAACCAATGAAAGCTAGTGAAGTAACAAAAAAAGTTTTTAATAAAGAAGAACTATTTATTTTAGATGTAAGAAATCAAGATGCATTTGAAGATTGGAAAATTGAAGGAGACAACTTTGATTATTTAAATATACCTTATTTTGATTTAATCGATGGTGTCGAGGATATTTTAGACAAAATTCCATCAGATAAAGAAACACTTGTTGTATGTGCAAAGGAAGGCTCATCTGTAATGGTAGCAGAAATGTTATCAGAGGCTGGAAAAGATGTTTATTATTTTGAAGGCGGAATGAAAGCATGGAGCGAACACTTAGAACCTGTAAAAGTAGGTGACCTTAAAGACGGTGGCGAGATGTATCAATTCGTACGTATCGGGAAAGGCTGTCTATCCTATATGGTGGTATCAGAAGGTGAAGCAGCGATAATCGACGCAACGCGGATGACAGATGTATTTACCAATTTTGCCAAAGAAAAAGGTGTTGAAATCAAGCATGTTTTTGATACACACCTACATGCTGACCACATCTCTGGTGGACGTAAATTAGCAGAACAAACTGGTGCAACTTACTGGTTACCACCTAAAGATGCTGGTGAAGTTACGTTTGAATATGCTGCACTAGAAGATGGTAACAAAGTAACAGTAGGTAATACAGCAATTGATATCAATGCCTTGTATTCACCAGGCCATACGATCGGGTCTACTTCATTTGTAGTAGATGAACAATACTTGCTATCTGGTGATATTCTATTTATTGATTCAATCGGGCGTCCAGACTTAGCAGGTAAAGCAGAAGACTGGGTAGGTGACTTAAGAGAAACCTTGTATTCTCGTTACAAAGAACTTTCAGAAGATCTAGTTGTACTTCCTGCCCACTTCATGATCATTGACGAACTAAATGAGGATGGAACAGTAGCAGAAAAATTAGGAACACTTTTTGCAGAAAATCATGGATTAAACATTGAGGATGAAGATAAATTCAGAAGCATTGTAACCGAAAACTTACCACCTCAACCGAACGCGTATCAACAAATCCGTGAAACCAATATGGGTAAAATTACACCAGAAGAAGAGGAACAACGTGAGATGGAAATCGGTCCAAATCGTTGTGCAGTAAGATAAATCAATCAATTAATTAATATATTTAAAGGGGAGATCGTATAATGAACGTAAAAAAAGTATTAGATGCAAAAGGATTAGCATGTCCAATGCCAATCGTAAAAACAAAAAAAGAAATGGAAACAATCGACTCAGGAGAGATTTTGGAAATCCATGCTACGGATAAAGGTGCGAAAAGTGACTTAACAGCATGGGCAAAATCAGGTGGTCATGAATTATTGCAAGATTCAGAAGAAGATGGCGTACTGAAATTTTGGGTGCAAAAAGGATAACATGTGATAATACTGTAAGACGCAAGAACAGAAATATCATGAAATTAGTAAAATCCAAACGGTAAATCGAACAAATTTCGATACCGTTTGGATTTTGCTTACATATAATCAAAATGTTCAAGATTTGTTCATTAACATGGACGAAGAGTAATATATAATGATAGAAGGAGGGATGACATGCCACAAGCCTTTATGCTCGGATCACTCGTAATTAAAACAGAGCTCATCATCACTATCGCAAGCTTTGTGATCGGGTTTATTCTATTCTATTTTCTCTCACCTTTCGAGAAACAACGAACAAAACAACTGTTAGACACTGTCTCAAATATCTTCCTTACACTTATTATTTCTCTATGGATAGGAAAGATTTTATGGAACATTGACGTGTTTGTGAAAGATCCGATGGCAATCTTAACGTACCCCAGTAATACGTTGGCATTGTATCTTGCTCTCATTCTAACGATTGGATATACATGGTGGAAATGGATACGTACATTTGCAAGTTATCAAGACCATTTATATGTATTTACCACGATATTTCTGTTAGCTAGCTTTCTAAACAGCTTTATGGAGCAAATTTTCTTTCAGACAAATTGGCAATATTTAGTGGGGTTATTGATTCTTCTTAGTTACCTAATTGCGTTCAGTGGTAAGAAAGCTACTGCAGTGTTAGCGAATACGATGTTAGTAGGTTGGGGGATATTGCAAATCTTCATTGATGCTCATGTTTTTCAATTTGCGCCAGACCTTATCTTTTACCTACTGATTGTTCTGCTTGGCGTACTGCAAATCGTTCTATACTATCGTAACGGAGGTCGACGATTGTGAAAAAATGGATCATCGTAATCTTGTTAATAGCCATGATGGCATATGCTGTTATCGATTTTTTGATAGAAGATCAAGATTCAGAAGAAGCAGCAGAGAATGCAGAAGTAGGTCTGGATATAGGCAATGTAGCACCAAATTTTGAATTGCAAACGCTAGCCGGAGAAACGGTATCGCTAGCTGATTTTCGTGGTAAACCGGTAATGCTTAACTTTTGGGCGACCTGGTGTCCACCGTGCCGGGCGGAAATGCCAGATATGCAACAATTTCACGAAGATACAGATATCACTATTTTAGCGATTAATCTTACTACTACAGAAGCAAGTGAAGAGGATGTTCCCGCCTTTAAGGAAGAATTCGGTCTTGACTTCACAATACCGATGGATCGAGAAAATAAAGTCTCTGACCTCTATCAAATCAGACCTATTCCAACTTCGTATATTATTGATAAAAACGGAGTCATTAAATTTTACACATACGGCCCACTCAATTATGAACAAATGATGCTAGAATATAATAAATTACAATAACATCAAACACATTGATAGGAAATAACAGGAAACTACGCAGTGAATTTTTTGCGTTGTAGTAATTTTGAGATAATAATAATACTTAGCAACCGCTTCGGCTTGCCCAGGAGTAGCCGTCAAGGCTGAGAATCTAATGGAGTGAAAGTCTCCTGTCATCAATTGACCGGTTCGGATGACTAGTATATCCAATGCGTGGTGAGGTAACGAGTCACGTTCTGCTTGGAAGTAAAAGTCACTGCGGCTCAACTTTACGCAGAGAGAGTATGGGTCGGAACAGCTAGAGTGGCGAGCAAATCTAGAGGCTAGAAGGCTTTAACGAATACTGCAGCTCCGAAATCGAGCGCCCTTCAGAAGCTGTTGAAGGGATGTCTGTGATGCGCCGACCTGGTTGGGCAATGGGGAAGGCCGATGTTCTATGGGAAGTAACGGTCAAGAGCACCATAGAAGCAGCCGGAGTAGGGGTTCTGGCATCTAGAGAAAGATTTTCAGAGATAACGACGGGAAAGTCCTACTTCCAGCTGGGATGACAACAACCAGCAAAGACCAACCATATAAGTGACAAGCGAAAATGGTTAGGAGGATTTAGGATGGACGCATGAGGTCGTAGTAGCGAAGAGGAAAGGGTAATGCCTTTCTAAGCTTATGGAATGAAGCTTCTACAAAGGTAACACCAGAGTAGAGCGAAGGACCTCTGGGCGACTGGGCGTCCGTGTCAAAGAATAAACAGAACACAGAGTCTGTTGAATGATTGGCATAAGACTAGCATATAAGTAAACTTATGTATCAATGGGTGAACATGCGTGTCAGCATTTAAACCTGGGATACATAAGGAAGGCTTATATAGCGATAGAAACCCAGTGTCAGAACCGGACTCGGGAAATCCGACCGTCCGGGATCGTATGGGGGCTGCAGGAAACGTGGTTTTATTGAATGCGCGCGCCTGCCATCTACCCGACCTTCGCTTTCCGGGGGCGCGTCTTCAGCTAACTTTATAAAGAAGACCACTTTACAAAGTGGATCTTCAGATCGCGCTGATCCCCCAGGAGTCGAAGTGGACGCCTGCGCTAGGTGAAGTTCTACAATAGTTGCGAGACTTAAAATAACGACTTTTAACTCATTATTTCAATTAAATTCATATAGACAGATCAGAATGATAACTTTCCCAACCGTTGTAGAATCTATTTATAGCGCAGGCCGCCCACTTTCACTCCTGTGGGAATTTTTACCTGAAGATCCACTTTTTCAAGCGATCTTTGCTTGGAAAAGTTAGCTGAAGGGAAAAAACCACGGAAAGGGAAGTGGGCAGCCGGAGCGGATATTTAGTAAATATTATATTTCAAAATTACCACTTTGGATTTTTCTAATTACGAAATTCTTTTGTTTTAGTCTCTTTTGGTTGTTTATCGCTGTGATAAAAATACGCACTCATTGCGGCGGTGATTGGGATTACTAATGCGATTCCTGTATTGGCCATTAAGATCGCAATTAATTCATCACTAAACACTTTAGCATTCACCATTTCTCCAAGACTATAATCGAAATCCTTTAACCAAATTAATAATCCCAAATAACCACCGAAAAAGGCGAAAAACAGCGTGTTGGTACTTGTCCCTAAAATATCTCGCCCAATCGACATGCCAGATTTGAAGAGATCCTTTCTGCTAATCATTGGATTTTGCTGGTGAATTTCTTGCATGGGTGAACTAATTGCAATAGCAGTATCTAAAATTGCGCCAATTGTACTCATAATAATAACGGATATTGTAATTTCGACAAAATCAAGTCCAATCGCAAGTGAAAAAAGATACAAACCATCTGCTTCTTCTGGACCAAATCCTTGGATCATCGAACGATCTGTAATGACAACAATGAATAACAGTAATAAGATGGTGGTGGCAATCGTAGAAAAGAAAGCCATCACCATTTTACGGTTAACCTCATGGATAAAAAAGAGCGTAATCATACTGATAACGATACTGGCTATTAACGAGAGTAGCACTGGACTTGCGTTCGGATCATTCATTATTAATATCGTCACTAATAATACGCCGAAGTTGAGAAATAGAGCTATAAATGTTTTTACCCCTTTTTTTCCGCCGATAAGTGTCATCAGAATAAATAAGATCAGTGATAATAAAATTAATGCATTCATGTCAATACCCTCTTTCTTTTAATCCAACGAAATCATTTATAGTTTTTAGCGTCTCTCTTGATAAAAAGTAACGTGATGTAGATCGCAATTGGGATGGTTAAGACGATACCAATTCCACCTGCTAGGGCTCGGGCCAATTCAATGGAAAGATTAACTGTTAAGGTAAAGCCTAAAGGTGTGTCATTCTTTAAATATAAAAGCATCATCGGAATAGAACCACTGACATATGCGAAAAAAATGATATTTGTCATCGTCCCCATAATATCTTTACCAATCTCCAAACCTGATTGCCTCAACTTTTTTACTGAGATTTGCTTGTTTTTTTCATATAATTCAAACAAAGAGGAGGACATCGTGATCGCAACATCCATTACCGCACCTAATGCACCTATTAATAACCCAGCCATAAATATAAGCTGAGGGTTACGAGTACTAATTGACATTTCTTCGTAACGCAATCCCTGTTCACCTGTTATGTTTAATACAAAGTAAGCAATTACCAGCGAACTTAAAGTCCCTACTATTGTCGCGATTATGGCAGCATATGTTTTCTGATTTCTTCCATTTACTAACAAAAGGGATAGTATCGTAAAAAGAACAACGCTTATCCCTGAGATCCATAACAAGCTGATATCCGAGTTGTGAATGTAAATATCTAAGGCAAGCGATAGTATAAGTGCATTGACTGCTAAACTGACAAAGGATAGTACCCCTTGCTTTTTGCCAACAGCAATTAAGATCAATAGAAAGATCCATAAAACGAAAATCACGTAAATATCTCTTTTTACTTCCAGTATTTCGCCTGTCTGATTTTCTGAGTCGACAGAAACAAAAAACTCGTCACCAGCTTCAAAGTGGTGGTCGATTGCTTGAGACTTTGTGTAGCGATTGTTAATTGTCAATAAAGTTCCTTTGTATTCACCATTTAATATTTCTGCCTTTATCTCTTGTGTTACTTCTGTATCGCTATTGTCGTGTTGATCGATCGTTTCTGTTCGTTCTAGCTCTGTAGTCTCTACTACTTTAGCAATGGGGCGATCATAGAAACTGTGATTATTCTGGACAAAAACGAGTGATGCTGTAAAGCAGATTAATAGTAAAAGCGAATAGATAATATGTTTTTTGGTTATTTTTTCTTTCCATTTCTTCAATTCAGATCACTCCGTGGCGTATTAAGCGACGCAATTATTGTGCTATTCATGGTATCATGATAGTAGAAAAAACGAATGTATGCTAGTCGAAAGGGTGAAAAATGTGGCAACACCATTAAAAGAAATGTATAATCTAGCATTTTTTGAAGATCTATCGTTAAAAATACAACAAGCATATCCAGCCTTTAATAATGAGCGTTTTGTAGATCTTATCTACTCAAAAGACTGGGATCAGCTCGAATTAAAACAACGAATCAGACATATCACAGAAACTTTAGGGAAGCTATTACCAGATAAATATGAAGAGGCGATTTTGATTCTAGAAGAAGTGGCGCCAAGCTGTAGTGGGTTTCCATATTTATTTTTTCCTGATTTTGTCGAACGATTTGGACAAGATAATTGGGAGATATCGATGCGAGCATTGGAAATTTTCACAAAGTACAGTAGCTCAGAATTTGCTGTTCGTCCTTTTATCATGAAAGATACAGACAAAATGATGAAGCAAATGTATCAATGGTCACTGCATGAAAATGAGCATGTGCGCAGGTTGGCAAGTGAAGGCTGTAGACCGAAGCTTCCTTGGGCGCAACCTTTAAAGGAATTTCAAAAAGACCCATCAGCGATACTTCCGATATTGGAGCAGCTCAAAGAAGACCCTTCACGCTATGTTCAGAAAAGCGTGGCAAACAATCTCAATGATATTTCAAAAGATCACCCTGGCATTATCATCGAATGGCTTCAACAGAAAAAAGCGAAACATTCAATAACAGACTGGATTTTACGACATGCAAGCAGAACCCTTCTCAAAAAGGGGAATAAGGACGTTTTACGATTATTCGGCTATCAACAACCGACCTCTATCACTGTTCGTTCTTTAGAACTTAGCCGAGATACGTTAACAACTGGAGATACGCTTCATTTTTCTTTCAATTTAGAGAATCATTCACCAGATTCTCAGCTATTGCGTGTCGAATATGCGATTGATTACCAAAAAGCAAATGGCAAAGTGATTCGTAAAAAATTTCATTTATCGGACAAGCATTATGCTAACGGCAGTCACCTTTTAAAAAGTAAGCAAAGCTTTGCTAATCTATCTACTCGAAAGCATTATAGTGGTCAGCATAAATTGATTATTTATGTGAATGGGGAAGAATTGGAGCAAAAACAATTTATGCTGTCTCGTTAGTAGAAAAATAATTTAAAAAGTGTGATCTTAATCATACCAATTTCTAAGGAATGGTGCTATAATCTCATTATACCCCTTAGGGTATATCAATAAATGGAGGTTATACTGATGAAAAAAATTATTATTATCGGTGGTGTTGCCGGTGGTGCAACTGCAGCAGCAAGACTTAGAAGGTTAGATGAGAAATCGCAAATTATTTTATTTGAAAGAGGAGAACACGTATCATTTGCGAACTGTGGTCTTCCATATTATATAGGTGAAACAATAACAGATCGTAACAAACTATTTGTTCAAACGGTCGAAGGTATGAGTAAGAAATTCAATTTAGATATTCGAAATTTGACGGAAGTTACCAAGTTAGACCGTGTTAATAAAAAGGTGGAAGTGACAAACTTAAACACTGGTGAAACCTATCAGGAAAATTATGATACGCTTATTTTATCACCTGGTGCGAAACCAATTTTCCCACCAATTCCAGGAATAAAAGAAGCGGACAATATTTTTACACTAAGAAATATTCCAGATACAGACAAAATTAAAGACTATGTGGATAATAGAAGTCCGAAAGAAGCTGTTGTTATTGGTGGTGGATTCATTGGTTTAGAAATGGCTGAGAATTTAGCAGATCGTGGAGTGAACGTTACACTAGTAGAAATGGCAAAACAAGTGATGGCACCATTAGACTTTGAAATGGCTGCAATTGTACATCGTCATCTTAGAGAGAAAGGTGTAAACTTAATTCTTGAAGACGGTGTTAAGGCCTTTACAGACAATGGAGAGAAAATAGTATTGACTAGTGGCAATGTAATTGAGACAGACATGACCATTCTATCAATTGGTGTAAAACCTGAAAATACTCTAGCAGTTGATGCAGGTTTGGAAGTCGGGGAACGCGGCGGAATAAAGGTAAATGAAAAGTTGCAAACAAGTGATCCAGCCATCTTTGCTTTAGGAGATGCTGTTGAAGTAACTGACTATATTAATAGTCAACCTGCCATGATTCCTTTAGCTGGACCTGCAAATCGTCAGGGAAGAATCGTTGCCAATAACGTTTACGGAAAGAATGAGGTTTATAAAGGAACATTAGGCACTGGTATTGCGAAAGTGTTTGATTTAACGGTGGCAACCACAGGAAATAATGAAAAGGTGTTAAAGCAAAAAGGAATTCCATACAAAGTTGCTCACATACATCCTGCCTCCCATGCAGGGTATTATCCAGGGGCAGCACCAATTGCCTTAAAGCTAATCTTTGACGAACAAACAGGTAAAATTTTTGGTGCGCAAGCAGTCGGTACGGATGGCGTGGATAAACGTATTGACGTCATTGCAACTGCAATTAAAGGTGATTTGACAGTACATGATCTAACGGAAGTAGAGCTTTCTTATGCGCCACCATTTTCATCTGCGAAAGATCCAGTTAACATGGTTGGGTATGTAGCTTCTAATATGATTGATGAAGGAATAGAATCCGTTCAGTGGGATGAAATTGATTCAATTGTAGAAGAGGGCGGATTACTAATCGATGTACGTGATCCGATCGAAAGAGAAGCGGGATTCATTAAAGGATCCATAAATATACCATTAGCAGATATTCGAGAACGGTTGGATGATATTTCAAAAGAAAAAAACGTGTATGTATCATGTCAAGTTGGTTTACGTGGCTATCTAGCAACTCGAATTCTAACTGCCAATGGTTATAAAGTAAAAAATCTGGACGGTGGCTGGAAAACATATGCCGCAGTTTTTCAATCATAATGATTTCCATAGGTAAACAAGTCTCCCTTTTTCCTGAAGGGGGCTTGTTTTTTATAATTTATGGTTGACAATATACCTGTTGGGGTATATTATGGAGTATGTGTCAGATGGATAGTATCATTCATTTGAAAGAAGAGGGTAGAAACCCGCTTTTTATTTTGTTTAAAATAATACCCTTGTGGGTAATTTAAATCATAGGAGGATAAACATGTCAGAAAAGAAAAAAACAACAATAGTATTATTTAGTGGTGATTACGATAAGGCAATGGCAGCATATATAATTGCAAATGGTGCGGCTGCTTATGATCATGAAGTAACGATTTTCCATACGTTTTGGGGATTAAATGCGTTAAGAAAAGACGAAAATATCCAGGTAAAAAAAGGTTTTATGGAAAAAATGTTTGGAAAAATGATGCCAAGAGGCGCAAACAAAATGGGCTTATCGAAAATGAATTATGCAGGATTTGGACCGAAAATGATCAAAGATGTTATGAAAAAGCATAATGCTATTCCATTACCTAATTTAATTGAAATGGCACAAGAACAAGATGTAAAGCTTGTAGCTTGTACAATGACGATGGATTTATTAGGTTTACAAAAAGAAGAACTATTAAATGATATCGATTATGCAGGTGTTGCAGCCTATCTTGGTGATGCAGAAGATGGAAATGTCAACTTATTTATCTAATAATAACGATTAGTTGGGGGACGTTAGAATGGAATACGTTAAATATATTTTATATGCTTTAGTAATATTCTTGATCGTAAAACGTTTTTTGCCAGTTAAAGGGATCAAAAATATCTCAACAGCTGAACTAAAAAAAGAACTAAAGGATAAAAATAAGCAATTTGTGGACGTCAGAACTCCAGCTGAATTTCAAAGGAATAAGATAAAAGGCTTTAAAAATATCCCACTTCATACAATTGCGAAAAGTGCCACAGACGAACTTGCAACAGATAAAGAGGTAGTGGTCATTTGTCAAAGTGGGATGCGAAGTCAAAAAGCAGCAAAGATTCTAAAAAAACAAGGATTCACCAATGTTACAAACGTTAAAGGTGGTATGAGTGCCTGGGGTTAATTACGATACAGGAGTAAAAATATGAAAGAGGAGTTGGTTAAATATGAAAGAGATATCAACAAAAGAATTACAGAATTTAGTTGAAGCAAATAACGAGCTGAATATAATCGATGTTCGTGAGGTTGATGAAGTAGCAACTGGGAAAATAAAAGGAGCAGTAAACATTCCACTAGGCTTACTTGAATTTCGCAAGCAAGAATTAAATAAGTCAGAAGAATACATTATGGTTTGCCGTTCAGGTGGTAGAAGTGGCCAAGCGACAAAATATTTAGAAGGCCAAGGATTTAATGTTACGAATATGACTGGCGGTATGTTGTCGTGGGAAGGCGAAGTTGAATAATTTTTTTGTTTGTTAAAATACCCCCTTCGGTAAAAAGCGAAGAAAATGAAGCATTAAAATGTCGAAATAAGAAAAACTAAAAAGGGAGGGAAATAGATGGATATGGATTTAGGCTTTATTATTATTATATTTTTGATTGGTTTTGTTGGTTCGTTTATTTCGGGAATGCTTGGTATTGGCGGCTCGATCATTAAATATCCAATGCTCTTATATATCCCGCCATTGTTCGGTTTGGCTGCATTTACAGCACATGAGGTATCCGGAATAAGTGCTGTTCAAGTATTGTTTGCAACGATAGGTGGTGTATGGGCCTATCGAAAAGGCGGTTATTTAAATAAATCGCTGATTATCTATATGGGTATAAGTATTCTTATCGGAAGTTTTATTGGGGGTTATGGCTCCAAATTATTGTCTGAGGGTGGAATAAATCTAACTTACGGGATTCTAGCATTAATAGCTGCAGTTATGATGTTTGTTCCAAAAAAGGGAATTGATGATATCCCGTTAGATCAGGTGAAGTTTAACAAAACAGTGGCAGCCTCCTTAGCTTTAATTGTCGGCGTTGGAGCAGGAATTGTCGGAGCAGCCGGTGCATTTTTATTAGTTCCGATTATGCTTGTCGTTTTGAAGATTCCTACTCGTATGACAATTGCTTCATCTTTAGCGATTACGTTTATTTCTTCAATCGGTGCGACGATCGGAAAAGTTTCAACAGGACAAGTGGAGTATTTTCCAGCTGCAATCATGATTATAGCTAGTTTAATTGCCTCCCCATTAGGGGCAAATGCTGGTAAGAAAGTGAACACCAAAGTGTTGCAAGTTATACTAGCTGTGCTAATAGCTGGAACCGCCATTAAGATATGGATCGATATATTTTAATAAGTAGTTACACAAAGTATCGAAGCATTTAATTTTGATAGACGATAAAGGTCACATACCTTTATCGTTTTTTATTTACTTTCATCAAACTTTAACATTACTTTTGTATTCTGTTAAGGAAGGTTTAGTTGAGTTTTTTTAACCAATGAATCAGCAAAAAATTATTTCAGAAAGAGGGTTGAACAATGATTGCAGCAGTTGATATAACAATATGGCTTGCTTTGGGCGCAGGGATTCTTTCTTTTCTTTCACCTTGTACACTCCCTATTTTCCCAGCGTACTTATCCTATATTACTGGAATGACAGTCAAAGAAATACAAGGTCCACAAGAGATAAAGGTACGAAGAAAATTATTGACCCATGCCATTTTATTTTTGTTGGGTGTGTCCATGATTTTTATTGGTTTAGGTGTAGGTGTATCAATGCTAGGCCAATGGGTTCAAGGTTTATTATCAGGTCAATCTGGTGTTTTCCTTCAACGAATAGCAGGTATTTTTGTTATCATTATGGGTTTGTTCGTTGCAGGTTGGATTCAATGGAAAGGGTTAATGAAAGAGAAAAGATTTCACTTTAATAAAAAGCCTGTGGGGTATTTAGGTTCTATATTTGTGGGAATGGGATTTGCAGCTGGCTGGACTCCATGTATTGGGCCTATCTTTGCATCTATTCTAGTAGTTGCTGGGAGTAACCCGACACAAGGAGCTATCTATACCATCATGTATGTGATAGGTTTTGCCATACCATTTCTTGTATTGACCTTCTTCATTGGTTCAACAAAATGGCTTGTTCGCTATAGCCAGAAAATAATGAAAGTCGGCGGAGCGATCATGGTAGCTATGGGGATTCTGCTTTTCACTGGACAATTAGCCAGTATTTCCAACTTCTTATTAAAACTGGTACAGGATAGTTGGTTCGCTAATTTAGGTTAAGGAGGTAGTAGTAAATGAAAAAAATAATAATTACGGTTGTGCTTTTGTTGATGTTTGGTTATGCTATATTCGATTTAACAAAGAATGACGAGAGCAAGCAACGGAGGAAGAAATAATAGTAAGTAAAGAAAAGGAAGATACATCTGAAAAAGATACATTATCGGATATACAAGAAGGTCTTGAAGTAGGAGATGAAGCTCCGGATTTTCAACTACAGACATTAAATGGGGAAACAGCTAAATTATCAGATTACAGAGGACAAAGAGTAATGCTCAATTTTTGGGCAACATGGTGTCCACCATGTCGTGCGGAAATGCCAGACATGGAAAAGTTCTACCACAACAAAGATGTTGAGATCTTAGCTGTTAATTTAGCTGAAACAGAGGCAAGTGTAGAAGATGTGCATGATTTTGTAGAGGAATTTGGTTTGTCCTTTTCTATTTTATTAGATGAAGGTAACCAAGCAGCAACAACCTACCAAATCCGCCCTATTCCAACTTCTTATATGATAGACTCTAAGGGAATCATTAGCTACAAAGCCTATGGTCCATTAAACTATGAAATGATGGAGACTGAATTTGAAAAAATGCAATAAGAATAGGTGATTTAATGAAGCAAACCATTTTAATTGTAGAAGATGATAAAATGGGGTATTCGGATTTTATGGTGGAAAAGGGCTTATAAATCACCCTTCTCCAAATTCTTAATAAGTGTGGAAAAATCGACACCAAAGTTGTCTGTAATGTTATGATCATTCACTTCATACCAATTGAAATTATCGTGTAACATAGCTTTATTGAAAGCACTTGAATTAAATCGTGGCTTACGCTTTTTATGGAGCTTCTCATTGAAAAGGATTTTGGCTCGTAAGGCATCAAACGAGTAACCTCTACCCATTCGCTCTACCTGCCTAATAATGCTGTTAATTGACTCCGTATAAGCGTTAGTGAGCCTTTTATCAAAGTAGTTGAATATTTCGACATGCCAGTTGTCTACGGCTCTCACGAGGTCTTTATATGCATCTTTAGAGTTACTGGACATACAACGGTGTCTCCATTGACTATAACGAAGACGACCTTCATCTGAATCAGGAGTATCCCATATCCAGTAAAACTCTTCTTTGAGTTCATAGGCTTCTTTTAAGGCAGGAAGATTACCTAACCAAGTCTCTAAGAGGAATGATTCACGTTCATTTAGATCGTGTTTACGCTTTAGAAGGATAAACCTTTCACGCATAAGGGTACGTCTTTCTTTTTGGCTCATATGAGCTTTCAAAGACTTTCTGACGTTATCTAAGGCTTGATTAGCCATTCTAACTACATGAAACTTATCTACGACCACTTTAGCGTGTGGAAGGATAGTGTTCACTGCGTCTTTGTAGGGCTTCCACATATCCATTGTGACGTACTCAATATAAGTCCTGTCACTAATTTCTGAAAGACGTTGGATGACTGTTTCCTTGTTACGGTTAGGCTTGATGTCATAAATAGTCCTGCGTTCAATATTAGTCAATACAAGCCGAGGTCTTCGGATAATATGTATCTCGTCTATCCCAAGCCACTTAGGAGTTTCAAACTGGTATTCACGTTCTTTGAGTGCCACATAGTCCTTAAAAACGTTCCTAATAGTTTTCTCGTCAACGCCAACGCTTTCTGCGACTTCTACAAAGGTCTTAGACATGGATTGCTCTTGAATAGACTTTAAAAGCCTTTTGGTCATACTACGCTTTTCATCTACAGATACTAGGCGTTCCCAGAAGGTAGATCCGCATTCACGACACTTGTATCGTCTACGGTTCAATTGTAAGCCCACTCGCTTTAAACGAATGGGCAAATCCATAATTAGTTGATTTCTTGAACTGTGTTTGTACAACTTGTCAAAACCACATTCAGGACAACGTTCAGGTGGTCCGACTGCTTCAACTTTAAACATCATATCGGTTTCATTTTCTTGTGGTGATTCTATTGTTTTAATGTCTGGTAGGGATAATAAGTCTGACATATTGTTCATCCTTTATTACTCTGCGGTGTTAAGGTATCAAATATAGATTTGATGTCGAAATCATCAGTGTTAAATTATTTTTGTGACCACAAATGCACTTAGAAAATCCCTTAAAGCATTTATATAATGGGTGATCGCAAAATAGTGTATGAAATCCTTTTGTAGACTTTGCTAAACTACTGCACACTTTAGTACAGTATTAGCTGGTTCACTTGAATAGGGAATTGTAAAAAAAGTTCCCTTAGACTGCACAACAAGATAATTTCGAAACATTTTTATCGAACGTAAGTGCAGCTAATTTTAGCCCTTCAGCCATTGTTAAATATGGTGCTAGGGTTTCTGTTAAATCTTCTATCGTTAAGTTAAATTTAACAGCTAATGATGCTGCATAGATGACATCTCCTGCATTCTCAGATACAATATGAACCCCTAATACTTTTAGTGTTTCTGCATCTGCTACTAGTTTAAATACACCGGTTGTTTCACGGTTTACAATTGCTCTTGGAACAGCATCTAAAGGTAATACAGATGTCTTCACATCATACCCTTTCTCTTTTGCTTGTTCTTCTGTTAAACCAACCGTTGCAACCGTTGGATTCGTAAACGTAACAGCAGGAACTACCGATAAATCTATTTTTTTGTTTAACCCACCGATAGCATTATCAGTAATAATTCCACCTTCATAGGCTGCTACATATACAAATTGCGGTCCTAACGTCACATCTCCTGCTGCATAAATCTTTTCATTACTTGTTTGACCAAAATCATTGATCAGGATTTCATTATTTTTTCCGGTTTCAACACCTGCCGCACTTAAATTTAAAGAATCCGTATTTGGTTTTCTTCCAGTGGCAACAAGTAACTGATCTGATTCAATAACTTCTTTACTGCCATTTACTGTTACGTAAACCTTTTTTATCTCTCCACTTTGTACAACACGCTCAAAAGTTGCCCCTTTGACAAGGCTTATCCCCTGTTCAATTAACGCTTTTTCAACTGACTCTGAAATCTCAGGATCATACTCCTTTAAAAGTCGCTCACTTCTTTGCATAAGCGTTATTTCTGAACCTAAATGATGAAATAGTTGTCCAAGCTCCATTCCAATGTATCCTGAACCAATTACAGTTAATCGTTTTGGTATTTTCTTTAACTCAAGAAGTGTTGTACTAGTTAAATAGTCCATTTCTTCAAGTCCTGAAATTTGGGGCAATGAAGGAGATGCACCTGTTGCAATTAAAAAGCGTTTTGCAGATAACTTTGCCCCATTGACCTCAACCGTACTAGCATCAACGAATTTTGCTTCACCTTTAATTAAATCAAAATTATATTCATCAATTAAATCCACATATTTTTGATTCCGAAGTTCGCTCACCAATTTATCCTTTTGCGTGATTAAACTAGCTAAATCCACTTCTCCAGCGGATGTTTGTAAACCTATAAACGGGTTGTCTTTTGATAAATGATTGATTTCCCCTGCCCTAAGAAGAGTTTTTGACGGAACACAGCCAATATTCACACAGGTTCCCCCAACCGTTCCACGCTCAATCATTCCAACTTTTGCACCGTATTCTATAGCTTTAATTGCCGATGAAAAGGCAGCAGCACCAGAACCAATAATAAGAAGGTCATAATTGTCTTCATTACTTAACGCCACGTTTTCTAGTGATGATACTTCTTCAATTTCTCTGGCTTTGTAATTTGCTTCATCAATCGCCTTTATTGCACTTTCAACCTCAATTTCATTGGGTAGTTCAAATACTGCTTCACCACGACGAAAACTAGACTCAATATTTTTAGCACCTATCTTTTCAAGTGCTGATTCAACGTGTTTTTCACAACCCGCACAGGTCATTCCTTGAATGTTTACCTTAAATTTATTCATAATAAAGCCCCTTTCGTTAATCTCTCATGTTAATGTTTCTATTATTGGACACGAATGTAATTGCTTTTCATCTGGACATCGTTGTTTTAAGTCGTCTAACATAGTTTCAATTCGTTTTAAATCCTCTATTTGTTTTTGAACTTCCATTTGTTTTTTAGAAACAAATTCGAACATATCTTGACAACGAACTTCATCTTTATCTACAACACCAAGTAATTTATAAATCTCGTTTAAAGAAAATCCAAGTTCCTGTATTCGTTTAATAAACCCAACACGCTTAACGTCATCATATGAATATATCCGATAACCAGCTTCCGTTCGGTGAGGTTCTTGTAGTAAATTTTTTCGCTCGTAATATCTAATCGTTTCTTTATTAACGCCACATTTTTCTGCAAACTCACTAATGCGGTAAATCATCTTATTTCACCCCATGAATATTATAAACCGTGTACCATAGTACACGGTCAAGTAAATTGGACTATTTTATTTTTTTCCCAACGTATCACTCGTATGTGATTGATACTTTTATAATACTATTGATTGTCCTAACATCCCACTAGAAAATCCGATTTAAACACCAGTTGTTTTTAAACTATTAAAAAAGTAATTCCACTATATATTCCGAAGACCCATAAAATGATCCGAGAACTTATATCGGTCTATTTAACAAAGGCGGGTTATGAGGTAAAAGAGGCGGAAGACGGGGAGTCAGCAAAAGAAGCTTTCTTAACTTATCATCCATGCCTAATCATCCTTGATCTAATGTTACCAAAAATGAGCGGAGAAGAATTTTGTACATGGGTACGTGAACAGGAGCGAAATGAAGTTTCTATCATCATGTTGTCGGCAAAAGTACGTACTGCAGACAAAATAAATGGCTTAAAGCTAGGAGCTGACGATTATTTAACAAAACCTTTTGATGCAGATGAGCTTGTTGCACATGTGGAAGCAGTTCTTCGTAGAACAGGTCACTTTTGTCAAAAGCTAACCTATGATGGTCTTTGTATCAAACCAAGAAAAGGAGAAGTAATCCTTTATGATAATCAAGTTCATTTAACTAAGTATGAATTTAATTTGTTATATTTCTTGATGGAGAATCCAAATATTGTTTTATCAAGAGAACAGTTGATTGATCAACTTTATCCTAATGCTGATAAGACCATCTTAGATCGAACAATTGATGCCCATATTAAGAAACTTAGAGAAAAAATTGAAGATAATCCAGCTACTCCCGTGCGCATCCAGACTGTTAGAGGAATGGGGTATAAATTTGTTCAGTAAACAAAGAAAATGGTTACCAAAAAAGTTTATTTTAAAGCTAACATTATTAAACATCATTCTTGTCACAACTTTTACTTTAGTTACAAGTTGGGCACTCTACAATACTGCCTGTTATTTAGTTGAGGGTATGCCGATGCAAGAACAAATGCAAAATCAGTTTAGGTCTACATTGTTTGATTATTTACTACTATTTAGTATATTTGCTGTAGTCATTGGCAGCACTCTTCAATTTTATTTTAACCGAAAATTAATCAAACCATTAAAAGAATTAATTGAATCCACACGAAAAATAAAGGAAGGCTCTTATCCTAACCCAATTGAAGTTCATACAAACGATGAAATGGGAGAATTAATTACTCATTTTAATCAATTGACACACCAGCTGAAAATAAATCAACAGCAACGGCAAAGGCTTGTATCTGATTTATCTCATGAATTTCGTACCCCTTTATCTAATTTAAATGGTTACCTTTCCGCTTTAAAAAACGATGTGATAGAAGGGGATCCAAAACTGTATCAATCGCTTTTAGAAGAATCGAAGCGAATAACGAAATTGGTTGCCCAAATGGAACAATTAAAAGAATGGGATATTGAATCAACGCTTCCCTTATCAGACAAAGAATATATAAATATAAAAGCATTGATGGAACAATCAATCGAAATGTTTCGATGGTTACTAGATAAAAAAGAGATTCCGTATGAAATGAAAATAGATAATCAAAATATTAGTGTCAATACTCAAGGTATTACACAAGTGATAAGCAACTTAGTAGATAATTCGATTCGATATTATGAAGGAAATGATCCGATTATCATTAAAGGTGAATGCCTTGAAAAAGTATATAAAATATCAATCATTGGTGAAGGACAGCAAATACCTATAGCGGAGCAAAAAGATATTTTTGACAGATTTTATCGAGTCGATCACTCCAGAAGTCGTGAATTAGGGGGAAGTGGACTTGGTTTAGCTATTTCAAAGGAAATCGTGGAAAGACATAGAGGGGAAATCGGCATGACTTCTAATGGTGAAATTCATACTTTTTGGTTTACGATACCTCTTTAAAAAATTACCTTACCTATTTCAATACTGACTAAATAATAGTGGCACACCAAAATTTAGAACCTATGGTGTGCCTTATGAATGGATTATTATAGATTATTAAATGAAGATCATTTTACTGGTTCTAATTCATCTTCGGTAACCCATTTATGGTTAGTAACCTTCTCTCCAGAGGTCGTTAATTCAAAATCTACCATATATACAGTTGTTTCTGTGGCAGAATCAATTTCGGCCGTGGCTCCATTCATTCCTTTCATATGGTCAGCGATTACAGTTGCTTCTTCTCCTGTTACTAAAGGTTTCTCCCCTGGATTTTCCAACTCTTCATGAATGACCCATTTATGATCGGTTACTTTTTCACCACCGTTAGTAGGGGTATACGAAATGGTATAAACAGTCGTATCATACGCGCCAACAATGGTCGCCTCAGCACCTTTCATACCTTTCATATGATCTGCATTAATAATAGCTTGACTACCCTCTGGATAAGTTGGATTGGAAGCATTCTGTAGATCTTCTGGAACTTCACCAGACCCGGACATATTCATGTCAGAGTGATCCATTCCATCGGTTTCTTCATTGGAATCAGAATCGTTTTCCTCTTCTGTAGAAGAATTTGGTTCTGGAGTACTTTCTGGATCTGTCTCCTCAGTTGTATTACAAGCAGCTAATATGAAGATAGTTAACAGTAATGTAAGCAAGGTTTTGAATTTTGTCATTTTAATTCCTCCAATTGGTTATTTATTCATGAAGTTGCAGAAAATATGGAATCATCCCAAATATTACCTAACAGTAGTTTATAAATAATATCTACTGAAAATAGTACTTCTATTCATAGAATGGTAATAGTATGTAGCGATAAACGTCACTAACTACCATTGATATTCAATCAAAATAGTGAGAGTACAAAATTACGAATTATTTTTAAGCTTTTGAATAAACCATTTTTCACCAATAAAGGTCAGAATTAATACAACAAGGGACACAATCACGATTAATAGATCTGATTGTATTTTCACCCAGACAAATGCTGACAAGACAATGGCATCGAGCGTAAAAGCTGCCCCCACAACGAATAGATTAGCTTCTACTTTTTCTTTTAGTTTTGTAAGTAGTCCCCAATGAATGATCATATCCATAATTAAATAGAGAATAGCACCCATTGAAGCGATTCTGCTTAAATCAAAAAAGATCGTTAATATCATCGCGATTACTATTGTATACACGAGTGTATGGCGTTGAATACTACCAGGCATGCCAAAATGACGATGAGGGATTAACTTCATGTCAGTTAACATCGCTAACATACGAGATACCGCAAAGACACTAGCGATGATACCTGAAATCGTAGCAATGATCGCGATAATAACTGTAAACCAAACCCCAAGGTTACCTAAAGCAGGTTCAGCTGCTGCAGCAAGAGCGAAGTCTTTCTTTTCTATTATTTCTCCTATTGATAAGTTGCTTGAAACAGACCAAGCAATAAGAATATAGACAAACAAACTAATTAAAATCGAAAATAAAATAGCTCTACCAACATTTTTTTTAGGATTTTCAATTTCTTCCCCTTGATTGGTGAGTGTTGTAAAACCTTTAAAAGATAATATCGTTAATGCAATGGCTGCAATAAAGCTAGTAATGGTAGTTTCAGGTGACTGACCAGAAGTTTCAGCAGGTTGAAAAGAAAAATTCGCAACAATAAGCCCTGCTCCGGCAAAGATTAATAATCCAATAATCTTAAGTAGCGAAATGATCGAAGTAAATGATTGGATAAATGTATTACCAGAAATATTCACTAGAAAAGCAAAAATCAGTAATCCAACACCTAGAATCGGTACCCAGATACTGTTTTGATTGATATCGAATAATTGTAACGTATAAGTACCAAAAGTTCTGGCTACTAAACTTTGATTAATTACCATTGAAAAAGCCATTAATAAGGCTGCAAAAGCTGCTAGTGTCCCTTTACCGTACTCTTTTACCAGATACATGCCAATCCCGCCAGCAGAAGGATAAGCTTGACTTAATTTTTGATAGGAATAAGCGCTAAAGCCAGTAACAATTCCGCCAATGATGAAGATGAAAGGAAAATATTTTCCTCCTAATTCAGCTACTTGACCAAGTAAGGCGAAAATCCCAGCACTAATCATCACACCAGTGCCTAATCCAATTGCACCTAATAACTTTATACTATTCTTTTTATATTGCGACATGGTGAAATTTCCTCCTTGTTGATTGCTATATAATATTTTTACCCGTAAAATTTACAGGTCATGCGTACAATAATTATATTTAAAACAAAAAGTCTTTCTGCTCTGAAAATCATGCCTACAATTATTTGAAATTTTTGTTGACATTTCAAGCAATGAGGAGTAATTTTATCAATATTAAATAGGAAAATAAAAATATCAATCCTTTAATCGCTGAATCTTTAAAGAGCGGGGGAACCATTACTGGTAGTGAAACTACTATCTTGGGGTGAATCTTACACTGTAAGAAGGGATACTCTCAATTCCTAATCCGACAGCTAACCTCGTAAGCGTTTTTTATTTCGAAGAGAGAAGGGTCCGCTTTTAGCAAACGGCCATTCTTTAGATTGGTCTTTTTTTGTGCGTTAGAAAAACATAAATTACAAACAATTATCAGGGGGAACACAGGATGAAAATACTACGCATAGATAATTTAAGACCATCACAAATAATTGTTTTATTTTATTTGTTTGCGGTGATTGTTTCTGTTTGCTTATTAAGTTTACCAATCACAGTAAAACCAGAGGTTGATTGGACATTTTTAGATGTATTATTTACCGCAGTTAGTGCAATTAGTGTGACTGGTTTTACAGTAGTGTCAACAGCTGATACGTTCAGTACGCCTGGAATATTTATTTTATTATTTATTCTTCAATTTGGCGGTATTGGTATCATGACACTCGGAACGTTTTTTTGGCTTTTAATTGGTAAGAAAATAGGACTTAGGGAAAGGCGTTTAATTAGTACAGATTAAAATCAATCGCATCTTTCAGGACTTGTAAAATTAATGAAACAGATTCTAGGCATTATTGTTTTAATTGAATTCATCGGTACTATTATTCTAGGAACTTATTTTTTGAATTACTTTGAAACGTGGCAGGAAGCATATTTACAAGGGTTGTTTGCTGCGGTCAGCGCCACAACAAACGCAGGGTTCGATATAACTGGAAGCTCGTTAATTCCTTTTGCTAATGATTATTTTGTACAAATAATTAACATCATTTTATTAACTCTCGGTGCTATTGGATTTCCTGTGTTACTTGAATTAAAGGATTATTTAAAGCATAAAAAGATCTATCAACGAAGCCATTTTAGTTTATACACGAAATTAACAACAGTTACCTTCTTCTCATTAATGTTATTCGGTACTTTGGTTATTTTATTATTTGAGTGGAATCATTTTTTTGCAGATAAATCGTGGCATGAATCGATCTTTTATGCGTTTTTTCAATCTTCCACAACTAGAAATGGAGGTTTAGCAACAATGGATGTTAGCGCGTTTTCTAATCCCACTTTACTAGCGCTTTGCTTTTTAATGTTTATAGGCGCTTCTCCAAGTTCGGTTGGTGGAGGAATAAGGACAACAACATTTGCGGTTATATTGCTCGTCATTTATTCCTTTTCTAAAGGTCAAAAAGATATTAAAGTGTTTAGACGTGAACTTGATCCTGAAGATATTCGAAAATCAGTGGTTGTTACTTTTCTGGCAATCATGATTTGCTTCATTGCTTTGGTTATATTATCTGCAACAGAAAGCTTTACACTGATGCAACTAATGTTTGAAATTAGCTCTGCTTTTGGAACAACAGGTCTCATCACTCCTGAATTAAGTAGTATCGGAAAAATGGTTGTCATTGCTCTTATGTTTATCGGGAGAATTGGAATATTATCCTTTATATTTATTTTTCATCACAAAGATCATGAGGTCAATTATCATTATCCAAAAGAAAGAATTATAGTTGGTTAATCTTATAACTAGAAAAAGTCAAAACAATCAATGAAACAGTCGGGCAAGTGTTCATTTTGAATTAATATGTTAAAGTAGAAGGAATGAAGTATTAGGAAGGTGTAGTCAATGAGCAAAACAGTAGTGATCGCAGAAAAACCCTCTGTGGGACGTGATATAGCACGCGTATTGAAATGTAATAAAAAAGGAAACGGCTATATCGAAGGTCCAAGTCATATTGTAACATGGGCGCTTGGTCATCTCGTTACATTAGCGGATCCAGAAGCGTATGATAATAAATACAAAACATGGAAGTTAGACGAACTGCCTATGTTACCTGACAATTTAAAATTAGTAGTCATAAAAAAAACAGGTAAACAATTTCAAGCAGTGAAAAGTCAGGTAATTCGTAAAGATGTAAAAGATATCGTAATTGCTACCGATGCCGGGCGTGAAGGCGAGCTTGTCGCAAGATGGATACTTGAAAAAGTTCGAGTGAATAAACCGGTCAAACGTCTTTGGATCTCGTCTGTCACAGATCAAGCTATTAAACAAGGCTTTCAAAATTTAAAACCTGCTAAACAATACGAAAACTTGTATCAAGCAGCCGTGGCACGTTCTGAAGCCGATTGGTATGTCGGCTTAAATGCGACTCGAGCCTTAACAACGAAATTTAACGCACAATTATCAAGTGGCCGTGTTCAAACACCGACCCTTGAAATGATAGCAACAAGAGAAAAAGAAATTAATCAATTTAAACCGAAAAAATATTATCAAATTAAAGCGAAAACAAATGATGGGATTACGTTATCATGGCGAAATTCCAAAAATGAATCACGAATTTTTGATCAGTCCAAAGCACAACAATTACTTTCAAGCTTGAAAAATAAAGATCTATCCGTTAAAAAAATAGAAAAAAAGAACAAAAAGACGTTTGCACCAACGTTGTATGACTTAACAGACTTGCAACGTGATGCCAATCGAATTTTTGGGTTCTCTGGAAAACAGACCTTATCGATCATGCAAAAGCTATATGAGCAGCATAAAGTATTAACCTATCCGAGAACAGATTCGAAATATATCTCAACCGATATTGTACCTACTTTAAAAGAGCGAGTTGCTAGCTGTGGGGTTGGACCCTATGCAAAAGCTGCCAATAAAATAAAGAAACAACCGATTAAAGCGCACAAATCATTTGTCGATAATAATAAGGTGTCCGACCACCATGCGATTATTCCGACAGAAGAGCCTGTCTATTTATCAAAGCTATCGGATCAAGAACAAAAAATCTATGATCTAGTCATAAAACGCTTTTTAGCAGTATTATTACCACCTTTTCAATTTGAACATATTCAATTAACGGCTGAAATTGCTGGGGAAACTTTTACTGCAAGTGGGAGAAATGTATTAGATCAAGGTTTTAAAGCAGTCTATGTTCATGATACCGAAGAGGTAGATGAACAAAAGATCTCTAATATTTCAGAAAAACATGTATGGAAAAATCCAAATTTAACACTTGTTGAAGGAGAAACAAAACCGCCTGAACGATTAACAGAAGGTACGCTTCTACAAGCAATGGAAAATCCAGCTAAGTTCCTACAACAAGACGAAAAACATGCCAGCAAAACATTGCAACAAACCGGTGGATTAGGGACAGTAGCAACCCGCGCTGATATCATTGAAAAACTATTCAATACTTTTTATATGGAAAAGAGAGGGAAATACCTTTACTTAACCTCAAAAGGTAAACAGTTATTGGACCTTGTACCATCTGATTTACGTTCCCCTTTATTAACGGCAGAATGGGAGAAAAAACTGACACAGATTGCCCAAGGACAATTGAAAAAGACTGCATTTATTAGTGAAATAAAAGGTTACACAAAACAAGTCGTCCATCAAGTGAAAACAAGTGACGCTAGGTATAAGCATGACAATATGACAGGTACTAAATGTCCGAGTTGTGGCAAATTGATGTTAGAAGTGAATGGCAAAAAGGGACGTATGCTTGTTTGTCAGGATCGTGAATGTGGCGAACGAAAACCAATCGCCAAAAAAACAAACGCACGATGCCCAAATTGTCATAAACGAATGGAAATGCGCGGTCAAGGAGAAGGTCAAACATTCTCCTGTGTCTGTGGTTATCGGGAGAAACTATCCACTTTCCAAAAACGAAAAGAAAAACAAGGGAAAAACAAAGCAACGAAAAGAGATGTAAATAAGTATATGAAAAAGCAAGATGACGATTTTGCCAATACAGCGTTGGCAGATGCACTTGCGAAATTAAAGGAAAAATGATTAAAGTAAAAAGTGGTGGACATACTTCCACCACTTTTTATTTAAAAAATTATCGGGTAATGTAAAATCTATTTAGTCCAAAACAAACCGAATTTAAATTTTCTTTTCTTTTACTAGCTAAGGAAATGATGAAAAAACCAAAAAAATGTGTGTAATTGCACAATTCTTGCAAATCTTTTGGTTAAAATAATACCAAGGGGGGTAAGTTGATGAGGCAATTAATTGGTTCCATTATAATTGTATTACTATTATTGATACTATATGGAGGATATCAATGGTATCAAGGTGCAAATTTTTCAGATACTAAACCAGATTTACAAAATGGTGAGGTTAATATTGAAGAGTTATATGATTCCAATTTTGAAGATAGGAATGTGACAGAATATAATCTAACAGCAGAACAAGTGAGTTGGGCTATTAATTCTGATACGACTATTGAAGCATGGACATATAACGGAACTGTTCCGGGTGAGCCATTACGAGTAAAAGAAGGTGATGTATTAAAAGTTAATTTGCAAAATGATTTAGATGTACCAGTTACGATTCATTGGCATGGTTTGATACTTCCTAATGTTATGGATGGTGTCCCAGATTTAACACAGGAAGCTGTACAACCCGGTGAAACTTTCACTTATGAGTTTATCGCAAATCATCCTGGAACGTATTGGTACCATTCTCACCAAGATAGTGCTTTGCAAGTGGACAAAGGCTTATATGGTTCATTAGTGATAGAAGAAAAGAAAAGCGAACGGAACAATGAAAATGAAGAAATTTTAATTTTAGATGAATGGTCAACAGATGGAGAACGTGAAAGTGTAACAAATATGCCAGGTATGATGATGGGAAGTATGAGTGGAGATGGTGAAGCAGATACGAAACAAATGTATGACACTTATACAGTAAATGGAAAGTCTGGCGAAAGCATAAAACCAATCATAATCAAAGGTGGAGAAAAATCATTACTTAGAGTAATTAATGCAGGCTATCAAATTCATAGATTGAAATTTCCTGAGAATGTTGCGAAGGTGATTGCCTTTGATGCTGCAAAAACGATAGATAAAAATAATCAAGTAAATGTTATAGAAATTGCTCCGGGTGAAAGAGTAGATATAGAAATTGAAAATAAATTTACAGAACCTTGGTATATTGAAGATGTTTCAGAAACAGGAAATGGAGATCAGTCAAATGTTAGTATTCCAGTTGTAATAGATGAGAAGGTAGACTTTAATAAGGTTTATCAAGATAAATCGGATAAGAATTTAAAAGCGGATGTTGATGTTGATGGAGCATCTATTGGTAGTGAGGTACTTCTTTTTGATAAAACTCCTAAAAATCCAGATGTCGATTATACGATGGATCTAAATATGGGAATGCAAATGGGGGAAGGAATGGTATTTCAAATTAACAATGAGATATATCCTGATACGCCTCCAATCGAAGTAGTAGAGGGAGATATTGTTAAAGTTACGCTAACTAACAATGGTCGATTGAATCATCCTATGCATCTACACGGACATCGTTTTCAAGTAGTGTCGAAGAATGGTCAATTGTATGATGAACCAATGTTGAAAGACCTTATCAATGTCGAACCAGGCGAAACATATGAGATTTATTTTAAAGCGGATAATAAAGGTGAGTGGTTATTTCACTGTCATGATAATAATCATGCTGATCGTGGAATGATAACCGTTGTGGACTATCAAAGCGTGTATTCTCCATTTGTAAACTAATAAAAGAGGTGATTTATTATGATGAACGGAATGAATGGAAGCGTGGGTTTTATGGGAGGAGGAATTGTTTTCACCTTATTCATAATAATTATCATTGTCTTAATAGTGATGGTATCCATATGGATGTTCAAAACGAATAATAAACAGAATTATAAAGAAGGGAATGATAATGAATCTTTGAATATACTGAAACAACGTTTGGCCAAAGGAGAGATTTCAGAAGAGGAATATGATCGCCTAAAAAACAAACTAGATAGATAAGTGGGTGTCAGTCATCTTTTGGATTCATTCTACTGTACAAGAGCATAGCTTATTAGAATAAAGAGAACTCTATACAAAATTATAAGAAGGCACACCAAGTTTTGAAATTACGGTGTGCCTTTGGCATGACAATGAAAGTGTTAGGAGATCACTCGGCAGGTGCAAGTTCATCTTCGGTAACCCATTTATGGTTCGTAACCTGCTCATTAGAAGTTGATAATTCAAAATCAACCATATATACCGTTGTTTCTGTTGCTGAATCAATTTCTGCAGTTGCTCCACTCATCCCTTCCATATGGTCAGCGTTCACAATAGCCTCTTCTCCAGCTACTAACGGATCATCTCCCGGTTTCTCCAATTCTTCGTGAATCACCCATTTATGGTCGGTCACTTTTTCACCACCATTAGTTGGAGTATATGAGATTGTATATACTGTGGTATCATATGCACCAACAATAGTCGCTACAGCACCATTCATCCCTTCCATATGATCAGCTTTAATAATAGCTTGACCACCTTCAGGATATGTTGGATTAGAAGCCTTTTGTAGATCTTCTGGTACTTCACCAGATCCTGACATGTTCATATCAGAATGATCCATCCCATCCATTTCCTCACTTGATTCAGAACCTGTTTTCTCTTCTGTATTAGAATCTGATTCTTTAGCGTTTTCTGGATTCGTCTCTTCTGTTTCACTACAAGCAGCTAAGACAATGAAAGCTAACAGAAAAGTTAGTATTATTATAAATTTTTTCAATTATTATCCCTCCAAAATAATTAATCATATATAATATACTTGGTTAAAATGCATAATTTGTGCAGATATCAATTTAAAGCAATTTTTTTTAATATGACCTAAAAATGGTGGTTCTATTCATTTAAAAGGTAGTTGTGTTTTGTGATAAATGTGACCTACAACAACTAATATGAATGTTCCAATCAAATGAACAATGGATATTTGTTTGATATTTATTTTCGCTTCTTGTTCTTTTGTTTCGCTATCGCTAGTTTGGTTATCAGTTGGAATCTTATTTACCTCTATTGCATTATTGTTTGAATTGGTTTCTATCTTTTGTTTTTCTAACTTGTGTGTGCTAAGGATTTCATCGTTGTCAACTACAATTTCAAGTGTACCTTCTTGTGTAACTTGATGTTGAATGTTACTTCCAAAAGGATAAGTAAAAGCTAGTTTTTGGGGAAGAATATATGAGTCTGTTTCATTTGAAAACGTAGCCTCTTTTTTGATATAGGAAGTCTCAAAATGATCAAATCCAAAGTTTAACAGTTCTATTGTGTCATCATACGCAAGTTTATCAGTAGAGCTATTCAATGTAATCACTATTAAACTTAATCTTTCTCTTTCTGCAGTAGTCGCTAGTGTATATCCGGATTGATGAACAAAACCGTTTTTTCCACCTGTTATACCTTCAAAGGGGATTTCCCCTTTTAATAATTTGTGATGAGTAATAAGAGTTGTGTCCCAGGATAATCCCTCCCATGCAAATTGTTTAGCACCAAAAACATCCTTAAATGTTTCATTTTTTAAAGCATATTGTATTATCTTAGCCATATCCTCAGCAGTGGTGGTATGGTTTGGATTGAAAAGGCCGTGTGGATTCGTGAAATTTGTATTATGAACTCCAATTACATCTTTAAGATAAGTATTGATATCCTTGACAAATTGCATTTCAGATCCACTTAAATGTTCAGCAATGGCTACACCTGCATCATTACCAGAG
Source organism: Gracilibacillus massiliensis (assembly GCF_001458115.1). GTDB lineage: Bacteria > Bacillota > Bacilli > Bacillales > Amphibacillaceae > Gracilibacillus > Gracilibacillus massiliensis. The sequence continues at coordinate 1,044,240 of NZ_CZRP01000013.1, read as the reverse complement.
TTGATTAATAAGCCGCGTATCAAAGTATGAAGAGCCACCTTCTCTCCTTGTTCTAAAAAAACAGTTGTTCCTTCTACGTTTTTAGAGCTAGCATTACTACTAATTGTAACGATATCTTCTAGCTTTCCTTTTTCTATTGCAAAAATGGTTGTTGCAATTTTTGTTAAGCTTGCAGGATACATTTGAGATGTTGAATTTTTCTCAAATAAAATTTGTCCAGAGTCCTTTTCCATTATGATGGCACCTTTACTTTGGATGGATGGAAATGAATTAGTTTCTGCATTAATTGGAAAAATGAAAAAAACATTAGATAGTATTATTGTTAAAATAATGAATATGAATTTGTGCATTGTTATTTTCTCCTATATAAATTGTTATAGTAACAATCATATATTTATCATGTGGAGAAAGTTTGCAGATTTAAATTTGTAATATGTTCTTAATATAGTGTAATAATTGCAAGGAAATTCAAGAAGCTTCGAGCATAATCAAACAAGTATTCCATTTAAGTGTTTATTTATTGAAATAATCACTTCTTCTCTTTTGGAAATACATAATTTCTCTCTGATATACTTTGGTATAGTTATTGTATTTCTCTTATTTATCATACAGAACATACCTGTCCTAATCAGATGTTCATGTCGTTTTAATCGATAAGGGAGTTCAGACATATCGCAACACCTCTAGTATCATGATTAATTATAATAAATCAAAAATATCAAGAAATATTGCAGAATTTTAATTTATTTACTAAGCCTATTAAAAATTACGAATTAAGTTTTTTAACATACCATTTTTCACCAATGAAAGTAAGTACTAAAACAAGAAGTGAAACGATAACGATTAATAGATCTGATTGTATCTTCACCCAGACAAATGCTGTTAAGACAATTCCATCGAGCGTAAAAGCTGCACCGACAACGAATAGATTTGCTTTTACTTTTTCTTTTAGTTTAGTAAGTAGTCCCCAATGAATGATCATATCCATAATTAAATAGAGAATAGCACCCATCGAAGCGATTCTACTTAAATCAAAAAAGATCGTTAACACCATTGCGATTACTATCGTATACACAAGTGTATGCCGTTGAATACTACCAGGCATGCCAAAATGACGATGAGGGATTAATTTCATGTCAGTCAACATCGCTAACATACGCGATACCGCAAAGACACTAGCAATGATACCTGATATCGTAGCAATGATCGCGATAATAACTGTAAACCAAACCCCAAGGTTACCTAAAGCAGGTTCAGCTGCTGCAGCAAGAGCGAAATCTTTCTTTTCGATTATTTCTCCTATCGATAAATTGCTTGAAACAGCCCAAGCAATAAGAATATAAACAAACAAGCTAATTAAAATCGAAAATAAGATAGCTCTGCCAACATTTTTTTTAGGATTTTCAATTTCTTCCCCTTGATTGGTGAGTGTTGTAAAACCTTTAAAAGATAAGATCGTTAATGCAATAGCTGCAATAAAACTAACAATGGTAGTCTCAGGTGATGGACCAGAACTTTCAGCAGGTTGAAAAGAAAAATTCGCAACAATAAGCCCTGCTCCGGCAAAGATTAATAATCCAATAATCTTAAGTAGCGAAATGATCGAAGTAAATGATTGGATAAATGTATTACCAGAAATATTCACAAGAAAAGCAAAAATCAGTAATCCGACACCAAGAATAGGTACCCAGATACTGTTTTGATTGATATCGAATAATTGTAACGTATAAGTACCAAAAGTTCTGGCTACTAAACTTTGATTAATCACCATAGAAAAGGCCATTAATAAGGCTGCAAATGCTGCTAGTGTTCCTTTACCGTATTCTTTTACCAGATACATGCCAATCCCGCCAGCAGAAGGATAAGCTTGACTTAATTTTTGATACGAGTAAGCGCTAAAACCAGTAACAATTCCGCCAATGATGAAGATAAAAGGAAAATATTTTCCTCCTAATTCAGCTACTTGACCAAGCAAGGCGAAAATCCCAGCACTAATCATCACACCAGTGCCTAATCCAATTGCTCCTAATAATTTGATGCTATTTTTTTTATAAGTCGATGAAGACATAGCTGAAATTCCTCCTTATTCAAAAATGATTTACAATAGTATTACCCACTAAATATGCAAGAAATGTGCAGAAAAGGTCAGAATTTTGAAAATGCCAAAAAAAACACCTATTTCTGCACGAAATATTAAAAAAGATTTGATAATATATGACGATAAAACAAATGGAGGGGTAAGTAATGAAAAAAATATATATAACAATGTTTGTGTTTCTTTTGTTTTTAATACTAATTTCCTGTTCCGAAAAAGATACTAAAACACCATTCATCAAAGAACTTGAAGAAAATATATCCCATGTACACGGGATGGGTTTTAATGAAGAAGGGGACCGAATACTTTTTGGGACACACCTAGGGCTTCGCATATACGAAGATGGAACATGGTATGAAACCACAGATCAATTAAATGATTACATGGGATTTATTGCCGTTGATAAAGGTTTTTATACTTCCGGTCATCCAGAGATGCAATCTGACTTGCCAAACCCTATAGGTATTCAAAAGAGCGTTGATGGAGGTAGAACATTAGAAAGTATAGGTTTTGTCGGGGAAACGGATTATCATTTCATGGCGGTAGGTTATAATAGCCATGACATATTTATTTATAATCCTGATAAGAATTCTATGTTGGAAAAAGGCTATTACATAAGTAAAGATGATGGCGAATCATGGGAAAAAGTAAAGGCTTCTGGAATTGAAGGTGATTTAATCGAAGTAGCTATTCACCCGAAAGATTCTGATTATATAGCTGTTTCGACTACGATTGGAATTTTCTTATCGACAGATGGTGGTCAACAATTCTCCTTATTATCAAAGCAATCCCAAGGAATTGGAGTTTATTTTAGTGATGAGGAATTATTTTATTCGACATACGCAAATAAAGCTAATTTATATTCTCTTCACTTAGATTCAAATAAACAAACATCGTTATCGTTGCCTGAATTAGCAGAAGATGCGCCATTATTTATGGCACAAAATCCTGCCAATCGAAAAGAATTTGCATTTTATACCATGAATGGTCAACTTTATATTAGTCAAGACGGAAACAAATCATGGAAACAAATACTGTATGATGGAAGTGATCATTAGAATATGATAAATAAAATATCCTTTAAAATAGGAATGCTGTTTTTCGTTTTTATCTTATTTGTAGAAATTCTATTATTTGTGATTCTTTATTTGAATCTAGCTAATACTCAAGCTAATGAAGTGATGGACAACTTATTAGCTAGAGGGAACACCCATCGAGATGTTTTAGAAGATCATTTTAATGCTTCTACAATAGATCATGTTGGCATGATGGAGTCTGCTTCAGATTTTACGGTCGTTATAACGGACCCCAATGGGAACGTTATTGTAGATTCAAATCATATTGAAGCAGAAATGAAAGCGGTCATACAAAAAGCGTTACAAAACCCAATACAATCAGATGGAGAGATCATTTCTAGTAATTGGAAAGAAAATCAGTATATTGCGTCAAATAGTATTATAATGACTGGTAATGAAGTAAAAGGTCATGTTTTTATGTTTGCTGAAACAAATAAAATTAAACATGTATTAAATGAAATGGGTAAGCAATTTAAACTAATTGGATTGTTAACCTTCATTATAACTATTGTTACCATATTTATTTTATCCAAATTAATAACTGTCCCACTTATAAGAATGAAAAAAGCTACAGAAAACATTCAAAAAGAAAAAGGAGAATTGCCATTAGATATAAAACGCAAAGATGAATTAGGTGTTTTAGCAAGAACAATTAAAGAACTTGCGGAAGACTTAACCCACTTAAAAACAGAAAGAAATGAATTTTTAAGTAGTATCTCTCATGAATTAAGAACACCCTTAACATATATAAAAGGCTATGCTGATATCTTAAGTCGTCGTGAAATTAATAAAACGGATACTCTAAAATATAGTACCATTATTAAAGAAGAAGCAGAACAACTTTCTATTTTAATCAAAAACTTGTTTGATTTAGCCAAAGTAGATCAGCATAATTTTGTCATTAATCAGGAATGGATATTATTAGATGAAATTATTCAATCGGTAATAAGGCGTATGAAACCAGCCTTTGACAATAAAAATATATCAGTTGTAGTCCAATGCCAAGAAAATTTAAAGGTGTATATTGATAATGCACGTATGCAACAAGTTTTCATTAACCTATTAGATAATGCCCAGAAACATTCACTTCACAACACGTCCATTCTGTTAAAAGTTGTGGAACATAAACGTTCTTTGGAAATTATAATACAGGATGAAGGAGAAGGTATTCCGAATGAAGAAGTTCCAAAAGTATTTAATCGATTGTACAGAGTGGAAAAATCGAGATCACGACTGAATGGTGGATCTGGAATTGGTTTAGCGATTACAAAAGAAATTATTGAATCGCACGGAGGTAACATAAAGATGGAGAGCGAATTGGGAAAAGGGACAAAAGTCATTATTACATTACCAAAGGATGAAAAATGAATGTATAAAGTTTTAGTTATTGATGATGAAATTCGTATGTTAGAGTTAATTGAATTATATTTAGAACCGTATGCATTTGATTGTTATAAAACTACTGATGCAAATGAAGCTTTAACTCAGCTGATTCAGAACAGAATCGATTTAGTTATATTAGATATTATGATGCCGAAAATGGATGGATTTGAGCTATGTGAAAAAATCAGAGAATTCTCATCCGTTCCTATTATAATGTTAACAGCCCGTGAAGAACAAGCAGATATTATAAAAGGCTTGAAACTTGGAGCGGATGATTATATAACAAAACCTTTTGATGAAAATGAATTGATTGCCCGAATGGAGGCTTTGCTGAGAAGAGTTCCTCCAAAAGAGATGGTTGAAAGGAATGGGCTAATTTGGAATAAAGAAAAATATGAGTTGAGCTATCTAAACCGTGTGATTCCTTTAACGCGCAAGGAGTTTGAATTAATTGGATATTTAATCAAAAACCCTAATAAAGTTTATGAAAGAGAGATGTTAATAGAATTAATATGGGGTTATTCAGCTGAAATTGAAGGTCGTACTGTCGACTCTCACATTAGAAATATTAGAGAAAAGATTGGAAACGTAGAGTTTCCAATAGAACAACATTTAAAAACTGTGTGGGGGGTTGGATATAAATGGATAGAATAAAATAACAGATTTCGTAAGTATAATGGTAATTAGTTTATGTTATTTATATAAAAGCAGATACATCAATTTTGTTATCACATCATAACATATGGTAATACTACATTCTCAAGATTCTAATATAAGAGTAATGGGATACGAGACATTTTTATGTTGATAGCTTTCACTTGTCAAATTAACCTTGCGCAACGATATAAAATATACTATAGTTAAAATACAGTGAAATAGTATTTTTTTCCACATGGACGAATAAAATTTCCATGTCAGTAAATGTTTGCAAGGGGTGGATGAAGTGAAGATGAGAAAAATATATCTTCTTTTCACAGATACGGGCACGATGTTATCACGAATGATAAACCTTTGTACAAAATCCACACTTAATCACTCATCAATTGCCTTTGATTCATCTTTGACAGAAGTGTACAGTTTTGGACGTAAGCAAGCCTATAATCCTTGGAGTGGAGGCTTTGTGAAAGAGAATTTGCGTACGCCTTTTTTTAGCCATTCCAAATGTGCCATTTATCAATTGACGATTACCGATGAAATGTATCAATTGTTATGGCAGCGGATTAAAAAGATGGAGGTAGAAACGGAACAATATCGATATAATTTACTAGGATTAATCGGTGTACTTTTTAACATGGAATTACACAGGCATCATGCATATTTCTGCTCGGAATTTGTAGTCACCGTGTTAAAAGAAGCTGGAATTTATCTCAACGATAAACCAGCTTGTCTCATAAAACCTCAGGATCTAAAAGAGTGGCATGCTCTAAAATTAACGTATCACGGTGATTTACCTGTGTACCTACAACAACACGGTGGATACGAAGTGCAAGTACCGTTATGGAAAAGAATTTATAATTAACAGCTATTATTTATATCATACCGAAAAGACCTTTATGTTCCTCATAAAGGTCTTTTTCTTTTCATACGAGAGAACATCTGACAGATTAAAACTAAACTGCGAAGTACCTAGCGTTGAATTATTGGCAAAAGTATTTTGTTGAATGCTAATCCAGCGCAACGGAAAAACACTCCCTTTCCGGGGGCACGGCTGAAGCTAACTTTGGAAAGAAAACCACTTTCCAAAGTGGATCTTCAGCTCGCGCTGTTCCCCCAGGAGTGTCGCATTTTTCCTCCGCTTTGAGTAGATTTCTGTTCAAGTAAGATGAAATATGCAATGCACCAACGTTCTAGAAGTGACTTTAGTTGTAGAACATCACCAAAGCGAAGTAAATGGACGGAGCTTTTGCCTTGCACTCATCACACTTTCAAAATTGTCACAACTTCGCAGTTTGTGTCTACTGCATAATACAATTTTTGTTTTTAGGTGACTGTCACAAAACAACTATTGGTGTACATAAACTATTCTGAATAACTGATTTTCAGTAGGAGGAATAATATGTACTCAAATTATGAATATGGATACCCTTACCAGGGCTATTATCCATACCCATTTTCACAAACTCAAGCATCATATCAAGGTCACCTAAGACAAAATTATATGAAGGGACAGGCGACATGGACAGAAGGAGGAGCGATGACACAATGTAACCTTCCTTGGTCCTACAATCAATACATGACAGCGGCTGTTAGTAGCAATTCTCCTTATCAATGTGGGCAATCGATAAAAGTGAAAAATCCACAAACCGGAAGAGAAATTATTGTAACAATTGTCGACACTGTACCTAATGCACCTGCCACAAATATTAATTTACACCGTAGAGCGTTTGAAGCATTAGGAGCAAATCCATCGGTTGGCATACTTGCCATTGAATTTCAACCATCCCCTGAACTTGAGCAAGAAAAGTGGGGGAAATATTTACTGGAAGTAACCCAAACAGCTTATCCTAACTACAATGTTACCGATTATCTTTTTGTAGAAAAAACGCAGCCTGCTTCTAATCAAATTAAAGAAATCTATGATTATACGCTACAGTCACAACAGGAAAGAATCAAAGTAAGAGGTACTGTAGTCTATAATCCAACTACAGAAAGAGTAATTTCTTTTGATATTAAGGAGTTATAATACTAAATTCCCGGATATCAGATGAAAGTGCCCGTATTACGCCTAAAAGTGCCCGAATTATGCTGAATAGTGCCCGGAATATATCAAAAAGTGCCCGAATAATAGATTAAAGAGCTGGTCATCGAACTAGCTCTATTTTTTTTGCGTGTAAAAAATAAGCCTTGAGTCTTAGAGGAAAATATATCTTCAGGCCGTTATCTTAATTTGTTAGACAAGCTATCATTAAGATATGGAAGGAGGGAACACAAATGAAAACATTTTTACTCATTTGTTTAGCGGTTATTGCATCCATTACTTTATTAGCAAACTTAGGTCCAATGATTATGTTACTGATTAGTGTTGCTATTGCATATTATGGTGTACGAAAATTTGTTGTAGCAGACACAACTGGCAAAAAGGTAGGATGGGGGATTGTGATATTAATTGGTGTTTCGATGTCATTATCAAATATCCCGGCACTAATCGGAGTTGTTGCCTTAGTCGTTTTATATTACACCTATAAAAAATGGCAACAAGAAAAAAACAATTACTATAAAGATGACTACTTAACATGGGACAAGCTTTAATTATATAAAAGGAGGAAATTAAAATGACAAACTTATTTACTCGTATTAAAGATTCAGTGATGGCAGATTTACATGATTTAATGGACCAAAAGGAGGAGCAAAATCCGATTGCACACGTCAATCAATATATTCGTGAATGTGAACAGGAAGTAAAGAAAATCAAACGACTGGTAGAAAAGCAATATGAGATCAAACAAGATATCTCAAAAGAATTAAATCAAGCCAAAATGATGGTGGAAAAACGCAAACGTCAATTCCAACTTGCTGAAGAAATGCAAGAAGCAGAATTAGCGCAGGAAGCAAAATCCGAGTTAGATCAATTCGAAGTAAGAGTGACCCAACTAAATGAAATGTCTGATAAAGCAATTAAAGATCTGGAAATGTTAGAAAACAAATACGTACAAATGAAACAAAAACTAAAAGATTTATACGTCAAATGCTTAGAATTAAAAAGCAGAGAAAATGTTGCCAGGACCAAACAAGGTATGAATAAAGTATTAGAAACAGAACTTGTTTCAAAAAGCGCTTCTAAATTTGCAGAGTTAGAAAGTTATATTGAACGAATTGAACAGCGAGTACAATCAGAATATCGATTGCACACATTAGATGCACGTTTTCAAGATTTAGAAAAAAAAGCTACAAATTCTAACTAAAAACATGCTATCCTATAAAGTAGGATATTACGGACGGTTAGCAACGTGATAAAAAGGTGCAGGAAAATCTGTACCTTTTTATTAAATAGTGAAAATACCATTTAGAAGGAGGCCTATTCATATGTCGAAAAAAACAAGTTCAGATCTTTTGCAATTATTAGTCATTATTGGCTGTGCTCTCTTACTTATTGAATTTATATTTTTGGATACCGGTCTCCTTTTTCTTGCTGTATTAGGAGCTTTTGGACTGTACATCGGAAAAAAATCGTTTAACACTACTACTGGAAAGACAATCTTTTGGGGTGGTGCCTTTTTCATATTCCTGGCAGTGATCAATACGTTTGTGATCCGTTTTTTTATTTTTGTCGTTATTATCTATTTTGTTTGGAATTGGTATCAGAATAAAGAAAAAGAAAAAAATCGTCCAAAATTCATCGATATCACAGAAGAAACATTATATGAGGACCGTGTTATTAAAAATAAATGGTTTGGAAAATATCATACTACGGAAGAAGCTTTTGCTTGGCAGGATCTTAATATTCAATCCGCAGTCGGCGATGTTGTCGTTGACTTAAATAATACGATGTTGCCAAGAGAAGAATCTGTTATGGTCATTCGCCATCTAATCGGAAATATTACGATGATCGTACCATATGATGTGGAAGTAACAATCGATCATTCGGTTGTTTTCGGTGACATTGAAGTCTTTGACCACCTAGAAAAAAATGCTTTTAATCGAACACTTCAATTACAAACAAAAGGGTATCAAGAAGCACCTCAAAAAATCAAAATATACACACAATTGATTGCTGGAAAGCTTGAGGTGAGAAGAGGATGAAGTTATATACCAGAATTATTTTTACTAGTATATTATTCTCTTTCTTATTATTTATCATCTTAAGTATCTTTTTTTACTTGGCCTTTCCGTTAGAAGATATTCGTTTATTATGGACAATTAAGGTGTTAGAGATACCTTTTATTATCATGCTTCCGACAGTGACAATATTGTTTGGGTGTATCATTGGTGTAGTGATGGCTACTTTTTGGCAAAAACGAATAACTTTTTTAGAGAAAAACTTAAGCAGATTACTGAAAAATCAATCATTTCAAGATCCACTATCATATGAAGAAATGAAGATTGTATTAGATCGCTTAAAAGAAGTGCAGAATTATATTCAAGAACAAACTAAACGAACACAGAAATTAATAGAAGAGAGAGCTAGTGCCCAAGAGGAAACGATTAACCAGGTGATTTCTGAAGAGCGAAATCGTTTAGCAAGAGAGCTCCATGATTCGGTTAGTCAGGAATTGTTTGCTGCTTCTATGTTGGTTTCAGCTGTTTTGGCTTCTGATCCGGACCAAAGCGAAGTGAAAACAAAACAGCTACATCAAATTGAAACAATGATTCAACAAGCTCAACTTGAAATGCGAGCATTACTGTTACATTTGAGACCTGTTTTACTAAAAGACAAGTCATTAAAAGAAGGAATGGAGCAATTGCTGGAGGAATTACATGCAAAAGTTCCAATGTCGATAACGTGGCGAATTGAAGAAGTTGAGATTAATAAAGGGTTAGAAGACCAACTCTTTCGAATTTTGCAAGAAGCTTTATCTAATGGATTAAGGCATGCACAAGCTGAAAATATTGATGTGCTATTAATTGAAAGAGACGCGTTTTTAATCTTGCGAATTGCAGACGATGGTATTGGATTTAATTTAGAAGAGAAACGAGAGAGCTCTTATGGACTCACCAATATGTATGAACGGGCAGCAGAAATTGGCGCACATCTTAAAATCGTAAGTATTCCGAACGAAGGAACGAAAATTGAAGTCCGTGTTCCATTAATAAGTGAAGGAGGGGACCAAGAATGATTCGAGTGTTATTTGTCGATGACCATGAAATGGTTAGGATCGGGGTAAGCGCATATCTATCGACTCAAGAAGATATCGAAGTTGTTGCAGAAGCAGACAACGGGAAAAGTGCAGTTGAATTAGCATTAGATTTGAAACCAGACGTGATTTTAATGGATCTAGTGATGGAAGAGATGGATGGTATTGAAGCAACTCGTCTCATTATTGAAAAGTGGCCAGAAGCAAAAATATTAATTGTTACTAGTTTTATTGATGACGATAAAGTTTATCCCGCACTAGAGGCTGGAGCTTCGAGCTATATATTAAAGACATCAAAAGCAGATGTGATAGCAAAAGCGATCCGTGATACGCATGCAGGTGAAGCTGTTTTTGAAAAAGAAGTGACTGCCAAAGTGATGGCGAAAATGAGAAATAAGCACACCCCTGTTTTACATGAGAGTTTAACCAATCGTGAAATGGAGATTTTATTATTAATTGCTCAAGGCAAAACAAATCAGGAAATAGCGGATCAACTTTTTATTGCACTGAAAACAGCGAAAGTTCATGTTAGCAATATTTTAAGTAAATTGGAAGTTCAAGACCGCACCCAAGCAGCGGTCTATGTCTATCAAAATGGATTATCTGAGTAGGTAAACAAAATGCAAAGCTGGCGCCTTTTTTATAGGATTTTATAACCCTAAAGTTTTGTTTGGTATTTTGATTCGAAACGATATGTTATCATTCTCAAGGTCGATTTGTTGTGCTCTGACACGAAAGTTACTTCTTAATTCCATTTGCGTCAGGGCAATGTATATTTGCTCTTCTTTGGGATCGATGGTAATCCATTCAGGCGTTTCGACACGGCTATTGACATATTGTAATATCCGATCTTCAGGTAAACGCAAAAGTCCGAGTGACATACCAGTTGCACGTAAAATAATATCGCCATTTTCCTGAACAATTGGTTCGAACGTAATATTTACAGGTACTTCCGTTGAGAAAGCTTCGACAGCCCCCATTAAGTTTACTTCCTCATCCAATTTAACAGCATACTGAATATTAGAAGGTTGTGGCAATTTATCGACATAAGCATTTACTAATTCGTTTAAATTCTCTTTGCTCGATTGCACGGTGAATTCTGCACCTGCTTCGTCTTCAAGAAAAACCTTCTCTGGAAGTTCTGCTGCAGGTGCAGGCAAAAACAGAAAAAGTATGATACTTATTGCGATAATAGCATTAACTAGTACTAAAGAAAGGAATAGTTTTTTCCAATTGGTAATTTTAGACTCTTTCATATTGTGTCATCCTTTAATTTTGAGCTTCTTGTATTTCATTTTCTAAATAAGTAATCACGCGTTCTGCAATCAATTCATACCCTTTGCTATTGGGATGAAAATGATCTTCGGCAAATACATTTTCTGTTTCATTTTGATAAATATCTTGCATTGGAATATAGTTTACTTGCTCATATTGATTCGTCACTTCTAAACTTTTGTTACTCCATCGAGTCAATATTTGTTCTAATGCTTTGATATCACCAAAATATTTTTCGAAAGGGTTAAAAAAACCTAATAAATAGATATCTGTTTCTGGATTTACAGAAAGGATATATTCAAATATTTCAGATAAACGGTCACCATACGGCTCGCGTTCCTGCATAAAGGGTTCTTCCGTTAAATTCATAAAATTATCTTTCATAATTTGCATGATATCATTAGCGCCAATGGTGATAAGTACCATATCTGCCTTTTCAAGCGATTCGGTGATTTCAGGTTCTTCATTTAATCTTTTTAATAAATGATCGGTTCGGTTCCCTCGTTTTCCAAAGTTATCAAAGGTGACATCGTAATCTTGTTCATTTAAACGATCTTCTAAAATGCCAACATAACCTTGATTATCGGTTTCATCACCAACACCTTGTGTAAGAGAATCACCGATAGCGACGATATGAGTATCTTTTTTAAAAAAGTTAAGAGCATCAATAACTTCTTTTACACCATCTTGAATATTTTGTGATATAGTGTTTTGTTCCTCTATTTCTTCTGATTCTTCTGTTGAATCTTCTTCTGAAATTTCTTCTGATGACTGTTCATCAGGCTGATCCACTTTCTCGGGTGATGGATCCGATTGTATAAATGTTAAAAATACAGCTAAAAAAATAGCGATAACAATGATTAGAAGTATGATATATGTCTTTTTATGCATGAACAACACCTACATTATAATTTCTCTTACATAATTATACCCGTTAATGAATCACAGTTAACATCATCTCCACTGTGTTATACAATATGCAAACACTTAGGATATCATGCTGGAACGATAGTGAAACTTATCTAGAGTTTTACGGGTGGTTAAATTAGGGATAAATGATATGTATTGTAGCATAAGATTGTTTGAAAGGTAAATAGGTAATTCGATTGCAAAAAGAATAAGACCACAAACCTCGAAAGGAATGTGGTCTTACATATATATATTTATCTTGGGGAGATAAATAACAATAGTCAGGGAGAAGTTCTATTCTCCACGGCGTAAGCGATCGGCTTCCTGGAAAGGACATTTATTTTCAACAACAATCTGTCCATTCGCTTCCGCCTTACTTTTTACATTTTCCTCTGTTTCACCTTCAGCAAACCAAACAATTTTTGCTTGATCAGTATAAGCATTGGCTGCTTCATTACGGTCGACAACAAATAAAATGTCGATTTCGCCTTCTACAGTTTTTGCTGGTGTTACGTTATATCCTAATTTTTGCAATTTCGCTAATGCATCCGATTTCTCGATTGCTCCAGCGGCTGCAATAGTCTTAGGACGAATATCTCCATTTTCTCTAGCTAATGGAGAAGACAATGCCCAGCTAATCGCTTTATCAGCGTCAGCTTTAATTGTTGGTTCACTGTTAGTAGCTGTAGCAATTGCTTGGTCTAAATCAGCGATAATGTCATCTGCTGATTCAATACCAACAGAAAGGCGAATTAATTCTTCCGTTACACCTGAAGATTTTAATTCTTCTTCATTTAGTTGTTGGTGTGTAGTTGATGCGGGATGGATAATCAATGATTTTGCATCCCCTACATTGGCAACATGTGACCATAATTTTACATTATCAATCACTTGTCTTCCAGCTTCTCTTCCACCCTTAATACCAAAGACGATCATAGAACCAAAAAGGTTACAGAAAAAATATTTTTTTGCTAAATTATTTGATGGATGGTTTTCAAGACCTGGATATGACACCCATTCTACTTGTGGATGATTTTCTAAATAATTTGCAACTGTCTTGGTATTATCACTATGCTGTTTAATACGTAAATGCAATGTTTCCAGACCTTGCAAGAAATAAAAAGCATTTTGTGGGCTTAGTGATGGTCCGATATCACGAAGTAATTGCACACGTAATTTGATCGCAAAGGCCGGTGGTCCAATATCAATTCCAAAACGGATACCATTATAAGATTCATCCGGTTCAGTAAAGCCTGGGAAACGTTCACTATTCCAATTAAATCGACCACTGTCTACTACAACACCACCAATGGAGGTACCGTGTCCACCAATCCATTTCGTTGCAGAGTGCACTACGATGTCTGCTCCCCAACTAATTGGTTTACATACATATGGAGTAGCAAATGTATTATCAATAATTAAAGGGACCCCATTTTCATGGGCAATATCTGCAACAGTTTCAATATCAAAGACATTTAAACTAGGATTTGTAATCACTTCTCCAAATATTGCTTTTGTTTTAGCAGTAATCGCTGTTCGGAAGTTCTCAGGATCTGTACCATCAACAAACTTCACATCAATTCCATATTTCGGTAAGGTTTTGTTGAATAAATTAAATGTTCCGCCATATAGATTACTATCTGCAATTATTTCATCGCCAGCATTCGCTAAATTTAAAATAGCTAAAGTGATAGCAGATGCACCTGAGGCTGTGCCTACCGCTGCCACCCCATCTTCAAGAAGCGCAATACGTTGTTCAAAGGCATCAACCGTTGGGTTCATGATTCGCGAATAAATGTTACCCATTTCTGCTAATGCAAAAAGGTTTTGCGCATGTTCGGTATCATTAAACACATAGGAAGTAGTTTGATAGATTGGGACAGCACGAGCATTTGTAGTCGGATCTACTTGTTGCCCACCATGTAATAGAGTTGTTTCGCTTTTTGGAAATTGAAAATTTGTCATTATGTACCCTCCTAAATTAAATTAAAAAACCTCTTCATTACTAAAAGTAAGAAGAGGTTGTATGTACAAAGTTCGTCCTCCTCTTATCTTTCAGGTCTAACCTGTAGGATTTAGCACCTTTTCAATTTGATGCTTCAAACTGACGGTTGCCGGGCTTCATCGGGCCTATTCCCTCTGCCACTCTAAATAAGAGTCTTGCTAGATTCAATTGATTACATTATAAGGTATATTTTGGATAGAGTCAATTGAAAATTCAGATAATTCCAAAATGAGCAATTGGTATAGATCTGCATAATATATAGTTGAAGAATATATCGAAAGGAGTGACACCATGACACAACAAAAAGGGAATATCCCAGAATGGGGAGAAGAATTTATTAAAAAGTTAGATGCTTTTTTGTATGAGAAGCCAACTCGCAATGTTATGGAGAGGATGGATAGTTTTTTTGAACAGGCAAAAATATCGAAACAAATACCTGTCGATGTGGTGGAAACGGCTGATGAATGGATCGTGAAGATAGACCTGCCAGGAGTAAAAAAAGAACAGATCGAATTACAACTACTAGGAAATCAAATAACGGTTACCATTAACCATAGTGAAGAGACAGAAAAATTCGATGAATCTTATCATTATTATCATAAAGAGAGAAGAAAGCAACGCAATCAACGGACCATTACACTTCCTTACGCAGTGGATAAAAAATCTGCAAAAGCAAGTTTTCATAATGGTGTGTTAGAAATAAAAGGACCAAAAACACAAACAGACAAAGGCAATATAACGATCGACTAGCTACCTTATTCACCCCATAAACAGAGGTGTAGAATAAGCAATAACTTGTTCATATAAGAAGGACTATACAACATAACTTTCGTGGTAATTATGACATTTTAGAACTGAGTAACAACCGCTCCGGCTTGTCCGTTTCCCTTTCCGCGGGTTTTTCTCCTCAGGTGCGGCCGAGCATAGGTCGTAACATATAGCGGGTGGGATTCCCGCCAAGTAAGAACTAGCCAATCACTTGTAGCGAGTCTTGGAGGGCAAGTGGTAACACATTGCCTTTAAGCGTAGACAGTTAGGTAACGGGCCGGAAAGCCCTAGTGGCTGAGGGATAGAGCTCTGAAATAAAACCAAAGCTGAGAAGGTCGATGTGTTCTGAGGCATAGAAGGCAACAATAGGATTCTCGTTAAAGGCGAGAGAATGCTATCTTCTCCGGAGTCGAAGACCCTGGCACGTTACACATTGATATGTTGCGGTAACTCGGGAGGTCCTTTAGGTCTTTCGGATAAAGAAAGTAATGACGAACAAGCGATAATAAAGTGAGGGCTGTCAAATGCCTAAAGGAAGTCGGATAACGGCGTAGTACTGATGAAGTTGGGTAATGCCGATGGAGGAAAGGCCGTTACCTGTCATCACCCTTGATAGAGAAACATAATCCATACCCAGAGGTGGAACGTATTATGGAAACGAAACTTAATAGGATAACAGAATTAGCAAAATCGGATAAGAACCTTGTCTTTAATTCTCTCGTACATTTACTAAATGAAAGTAACTTGAAACAGTGCCATTACCAATTACCGAAAGGTAAAGCAACCGGTGTGAATGGCACTACCAAAGAAATGTACGAAGCGAATTTAGACCAAAACATCAAAGGCCTAGTGAAACGAATGAAGAGAAAGGCTTATCGACCGATTCCGGTCAAGCGTTCTTACATTGACAAGCCGGGTTCCAACAAGAAACGGCCACTAGGTATCCCCGAACATGAAGATAAGATCGTTCAAATGGGTATTACGAAGATTTTGAATGCCATTTATGAAAATGATTTTCTCGATTGTTCCTTCGGTTTTCGTCCGAATAGAAACTGCCATGATGCATTAAAGATTTTAAATGTATACATGGAACAACGGAAAACCAATTATATAGTAGATGCGGATATCAAAGGATTCTTTGATCATGTGAGTCATGATTGGATGATGAAGTTTCTTCGCCATCGTATCAATGACCCCAACTTACTTCGTATTATCGCTCGATTTCTAAAAGGTGGTTATATGGAAGAGGGGAAATTTATCGATACAGACCGGGGAACCCCGCAAGGGGGTATCATTTCTCCGGTTCTAGCGAATATCTATCTTCATTATGTGTTGGATCTATGGTTTGAGAAAGCAGTAAAGAAACAATGTAAGGGTCAAGCCTACATGGTTCGCTATGCGGATGACTTTGTGTGTTGTTTCCAATACAAAGAAGATGCCAACCGATTCTACACGAATCTGATTCAAAGGTTACGTAAGTTTCATCTAGAAATTGCAGAGGATAAAACGAAGATTATCTCGTTTGGTCCTTATGCCTGGAAAGATGCAAAGCGTGACGGAAAGAAGAAACCATCTACGTTCGATTTTCTTGGCTTTACGCACTATTGTAGTAAAAGCAAGAAAGGTAATTACCGTGTAAAACGGAAAAGTAGTAAGAAGAAAGTCCGGGCCAAGATTAAACAACATAAAGCTTGGTTAAAAGCAAATCGAACGAGGGATATTCAAGACATCATGCGCCGAATCCAACAATCGCTAGTGGGCTACTATAATTATTATTGTATCACGGATAATGCTCACGAAGTCCACTATTTTCTGCGTTGTATAAAAAATTTACTATTTAAATGGATGAATCGAAGGAGTCAACGAAAATCCTTCAGTTGGGAGAAGTTTGAATTATTTTTGGTGAAATATCCATTACCAAATCCGAGAACGAAAACGAACATATATGACTTGAGACGGCATATATCGTATATTCTGTGAAAGGTGATAGGAAGAGCCGTGTGCGTGAATAGCGCACGCACGGTTCTGTGAGGAGTGAGGAATACTTTAAGTAATCAAGTATTCCCGCTTACTCGACCTAACTTTTTAAGCACAGTTCGCTTAAAAAGTGGATCTTCGGATAAAAACTTCCCGCAGGAGTGGAAACGGACGCCTGCGCTTTTTAATGCTCTACAATTAGAATAAGAATAATCATATTGGCGTGATTCCATATCGCCTATGAATTTTTCTTTAGATTACTTATCATAATTAACAAGGTATGTTCATATCTGTAACAATCCAAAATGCTAGCATTTGTAATATTTGTAGAGTTTCAATCAGCGGAGGCGGCCACTTCCACTCCTGTGGGATCGTTTTCCCCGAAGATCCACTTTTCCATGCGGTTTTTGCTTGGAAAAGTTAGCTGAGGGGAAAACCCCACGGAAAGGGAAGTGGTCAAGCCGGAGCGATTTTCACGCAGTTATCAGATCTCAAAGATTATTTGGGTTATGTCGTATAATCCTGCTTATCCACACTAAGTTGCTTTGGCAATCTATAGAAAGGTGCAAAGTTTATTAATATAAGTATATGAGACCAGTTTTTGGAAATGCAAACTCTGATTAAGGGAAGTGGATCACGTCGTCATTGAATTGGATGTTCTGCTATTTTCCAGTAAATATGCTATATTAGGTGTAGGCAAGACATTGAAGGGGGGGCTTTGATTGGAATTAACACAACTGATTATAAGCTTTGTATTAATTTTTAATATTTTACTTTCACTAACGATTATTTTCTTAGAGCGCAAAAATGCCACATCAACATGGGCATGGATCATGGTATTAACGTTTATTCCTATAGTTGGATTTATTTTATATCTTATATTCGGAAGAAAACTTAGCAACAAAGCGATCTTTACCTGGGATACCAAAAGTAAACTGGGTGTAAAAACAGCGGTACAACATCAACTGCGTGAAATTGAAAATGGAGATTTTTTTATAAATGATCCACGTATGTACTATTATAAAGATTTATTTTATTTACACTTGCGTAACAATGATGCGATTTATTCACAAGATAACAGTGTCAATGTTTTTACAGATGGGAATCGTAAATTTAACTCATTATTGGAAGATATTGAACAAGCAACAGATCATATTCATATGCTCTATTATATTGTAAGGTCAGACAATCTAGGTAATAGATTAGCAGATGCCCTCATAAAAAAGGCAAAAGAAGGCGTAGATGTACGTTTTCTTTATGATGACCTAGGATCACGTACCATGAGTCGAAAGTTAATTCGGAAAATGCGACATGCAGGCATAGATGTCGAAGGGTTCTTCCCACCACTGATACCGAAAGTGAATTTTAAAATTAATCACCGTAATCACCGGAAGTTAGCAATCATGGATGGCAAAATTGGCTATATTGGTGGCTTTAATATTGGAGATGAATACTTAGGCGAAGATAAACGCTTTGGTTATTGGCGTGATACCCATTTAAGGATTATTGGTAGTGCAGTTAAAAATCTACAGACAAGATTTATTCTTGATTGGAACCAAGCCTCTCGTCATGATATCGAATATGATGAGCGTTATTATAATGCAATCCCTTCCGGACATACAGGAATGCAAATTGTCTCTAGTGGCCCGGACTCTGAATGGGAGCAAATTAAACATGGTTATATCAAAATGATTATGTCTGCTAAAGAGTATATATACATACAGACACCTTATTTTATTCCAGATGAAAGCTTATTGGACGCATTGAAAATCGCCTGTCTTTCTGGTGTTGATGTCCGAATTATGATTCCTAATAAGCCAGATCATCCTTTTGTTTATTGGGCAACCTATTCCTATATTGGCGAGATGTTAAAAGCAGGTGCAACCGTTTATATTTATCAAAAGGGATTCTTGCATGCTAAAATGATCGTAGTGGATAACAAAGTTGCATCGGTTGGGACGGCGAACATTGATGTAAGAAGTTTTCGTTTAAATTTTGAAGTCAATGCCTTTTTATATAATGAAACGTTAGCAGAAATGCTTGTAGATGAATTTGAAAAAGATATGGAAGATGTAACACAACTCACTTATTCCTTGTACCAGCAACGATCTTTATGGATTCGCTTCAAAGAGTCGATTTCAAGACTGATTTCACCAATCTTATAAAGTGCGACAGCAATCAGTGAGAATATTCCAACCGATATAAATAAAGCTCGTTTTCTCCTAGAAAGGATAGATAAAATGCGTGGTTTGAAAGTAGAGAATTTAGTCAAGACATATGGGGAGAAATCCCTGTTTGATAACATTTCCTTTTCGATTACCAATACAGACAGAATTGGTTTAATTGGTGTCAATGGCACAGGAAAATCAACTCTTTTAAAAGTGCTGGCAGGTATCGACCATGCCGAACAAGGAAAGATCGATCATCCGAATGATTATCATATTGAATATTTAGATCAAGATCCCCAATTGACAGAGGGAGATACTGTACTGAATCAAATATATTATGGTGATGCTGCTATAATGGTGACATTACGGCAATATGAAGCTGCTGTATTAGCACTAGAAAAAGAACCGGATAATCAACAACAACAAAATCAATTATTACAAATGCAAGAAAAGATGGACCAACAAGAAGCATGGGATGCGATGACCATAGCGAAAACGATCTTAACTAAACTAGGTGTTCCATCATTTGATAAAAAAATCGAAAATTTATCTGGTGGTCAACGCAAGCGTGTTGCGATTGCCAAAGCATTAATTCAACCAGCAGATTTATTGATATTGGATGAGCCAACGAACCACCTGGACAATGATTCAATTGAATGGCTTGAAGAATACTTGCCAAATTATGATGGGGCAATATTATTGGTAACCCATGATCGTTATTTCCTAAATCGTATTACCAACCGTATTTTTGAACTGGATAAGGGTAATTTATATACATATAGCGGTAACTATCAAACCTTTTTAGAACAAAAGTCGTTGCGGGAAGAACTAGAGGTCCAGGCAGAACAGAAGCATAAAAATATTCTCAAAAAGGAAATTGCATGGTTAAAGGCTGGAGTAAAAGCAAGAACGACGAAACAAAAGGCCCGAATTGACAGAGTAGAAGATATGAAAGAACAGAAATTTGATACGAATAAACAAGACGTTAGCTTCTCTGTAGGATCAACTCGTTTAGGCAAAAAAGTAATTGAGATTGAAGATTTAAAGAAGTCTTATGATGGCACTATTTTATTCGAAAATTTCTCTTTTTTAATAAAACCTGGAGATCGACTAGGGATCGTTGGTGCAAATGGTAGTGGAAAAACGACATTGTTAAATATTCTGGCTGGAAGAGCTGAAGCCGATCAAGGCATGATTGATATTGGAGAAACAGTCAAGATTGGTTATTATACACAGGACCATCCACCACTTGATGATTCTGTAAAAGTAATTGATTTAGTCCGTGATGTTGCAGAAGTAGTCCATACGATCGATGGAGATGTTATAACAGCAGAGCAAATGCTTGAGCGTTTCTTATTTTCACGATCGCAACAGTGGACCTATGTTCGTAAACTATCAGGTGGCGAAAGACGAAGGCTCTACCTTTTGACGGTATTAATGAAAGAACCCAATGTATTGTTCTTAGATGAACCAACAAATGATCTAGATACAGAGACGCTAGCTGTTTTGGAAGATTATTTAGACCAGTTCCCCGGAGTAGTCATCACTGTGTCGCATGATCGTTACTTTTTAGACAAAACGGTAGAACAGATTATTGCTTTTACAGGTTCGACATCGTTAACGAAATTTTACGGGAACTATTCGGAATTTCGTCAGCAGCAAAAAGAGCAAGAAGTGATCTCCAAGCAAACTAAACAAACAAACCAGCCACCAAAAAGAAAAAAGAAGAAATTATCTTATCATGAACAAAAAGAGTGGGATACGATCGAAGAGGATATTACCAAGTTAGAATCGGAATTAGAGCAAATAGCACTAGAGATTGCTGAAGCAGGTAGTGACATTGGAAAAATCCAACCACTTTATACGAAACAAAATGAAGTCGAACAGCAATTAGAAGAGAAAATGGAACGTTGGGAAGAGTTGTCGCTTATGGTAGAAGAATTAAAGGAGGAATCTTGATGGCAGATCAAAAACTATTAGAAAAATATGCAGAACTTGCGTTGAAAACAGGTGTTAACTTACAGAAAGATCAGGCCTTAGTAATTAATTCGTCCATTGAAGGAGCGGATTTCACAAGAATTGTCGCTAAAAAAGCATACGATCTAGGTGCGAAAAATGTCCATATTAATTGGACAGATGATGAACTAACCTTATTAAAATTTCAATATGCATCAGAAGGTGTACTTACGGACATTCCGGAATGGCAAGTAGCGAAACATTTAGATTTTGCTGAAGATGGTGCGGCGCTTTTAGCAATCCGTTCCACAAATCCAGATTTATTAAAGGATATAGATCCAGGAAAAGTTGCCAAAGCGAACAAAGCTAGTGGTGAAGCAATGAAAGAATTCCGTCAGTATACAATGAATGATCGTATTCCATGGTCGATCATCTCCATTCCAACCGGTGATTGGGCACAAAAAATATTCCCTGATAAATCGAAGGAAGATGCAATCGAGAGTTTATGGGATCAGATTTTTAAAATCGTACGAGTAGATCAAGAAGATCCAGTATCAGCATGGGATCAGCACAACAATACCTTGAAAAAAGCTCGCAATTTTTTAAACAAAAAATCGTATAAAGCACTTGTTTTCAAATCAGAGGGTACCGATATCCGCTTTGAATTACCAGAAGGACATATTTGGAAAGGTGGGGCTGCCCAGACGCCAAATGGAAATGCATTTAATCCGAATATGCCAACCGAAGAAGTGTTTACCGTACCACATAAATACAAAGTGGACGGAAAAGTAACTGCCACAAAGCCACTTGTTTATGGTGGTAATATGATTGATGGTTTTACCTTAACATTTAAAGAAGGAAAAGTAGTCGATTTTGAGGCAGAACAAGGCTATGAAACATTAAAGCATTTATTAGAAACCGACGAAGGTGCTACAAGGCTAGGAGAACTCGCACTGGTACCACATGCATCACCAATTTCACAATCAGGTTTGATTTTTTATAATACCCTGTTTGATGAAAATGCTTCATGTCATATTGCATTAGGAAAAGCATATCCTACCAACCTTGAAGGTGGATCTGATATGGATGAGGAAGCGTTGGATAAGCATGGGGTCAATGATAGCTTAACACATGTTGATTTCATGATCGGTTCAGCCGATCTAGATATTGATGGTGAAACCAGCGACGGATCAACCGAACCAGTTTTCCGAAAAGGAGCATGGGCGATTGACTTCAATGAATAAAAATAATTCCGCTTCTCTTTTATAGAGGAAGCGGAATTTTTATAAGAATATTTCGCTCCGAATGACCAGAAGCTAGATAGCTCTACGATGAATTTGTGTATCGCCCAAAAGAGTGTCACAACAACCCCAGTTTTGTCCGATAAATCCATATATCGCCTAAAAGGAGTACTCCACGCCCCTGGTTTTGTCCGATAAATCCATATATCGCCTAAAAGGTAGACTCCACGCCCCCAGTTTTGTCCGATAAATCCGTATATCGCCCAAAAGGAGGGTTCCACGCCCCTGGTTTTGTCCAATAAATCCATATATCGCCCAAAAGGGGGCACCACAACCATGCTTTTGTCCAATAAATTCCCTTTTCGTACAAAAGAATTATTCCAGTCCAGTCTTTGAATCAAAACTATCTGTTATTGTTGTTCCATCAAACATTCTAAAAAAATTTCTCCATATTGCTCGAATTTTTTCTCCCCAACACCGTGAATTTGTAGCATTTCATATTGAGACTTAGGTTTGGCTACAGACATTTCTCGTAAAGACTTGTCCGAAAAGATAACATATGGAGGCACCGCTTGTTCATCTGCAAGGGATTTTCTAAGTGCTCGTAATTGTTCAAAGACTTCTTCATCATATTCGATCACTTCTTTTTTCTCGACTTTTGCACTTTGTACGAATACTTGCTCTTCTCCTTTTAGAACATCAACTGCCCGAGTGCTCAACTTCAATACTGGAAAGCGTCCACCTTCTGCTACTAAAAAGTTCTCAGCAACAAGGAACTGGATAAATGAAACTAATTCTTTTTCGGTAAAATGCTTTAATAAACCATATGTAGTCAGTTTGTCAAAACGGAATTGCTTCACTTTTTTGTCATTAGAACCTTTTAAAACTTTAGCAACTAAACTTGCACCAAATCGCTCGCCCATCCTTTTTACACAGGATAATACCATTTGAGCTTCCTTTGATCGATCAACTTTTTCCAAATCATTATTACAATTGGAGCAGCGTCCACACTCTTTATGATCCGATATCGTATCATTGAAATACTCTAAAATATATTGTTGTAAGCATTGATCGGTATGACAATAATTGATCATCGCTTGTAATTTGCCGTATTCCCCAGTCTTCTTAGCCTCATCCATTTCAGATTGGTCAATTAAATACTTTTGCAAGGTGATATCCTGACCAGAAAATAGCACAATACACTGACTGGGTTCACCATCACGACCTGCACGACCGGCTTCCTGATAATAGCTTTCTATATTTTTCGGGAGCGCATAATGTATGACATAACGAACATTGGACTTATCAATCCCCATACCAAATGCATTGGTTGCAACCATTACCCGAACATTATCGTAAATAAAATCATTCTGAGCTTGTTTACGGGCATCTTCTGGCATACCTGCATGATATTTCTGAACAGAGACACCTTTTTCTTTTAAAATATAATGTAACTGATCTACTTGCTTTCTTGTGATCGCATAAATAATTCCAGCATCATCCTTGTGGTTGTTAACAAAGTCGACCACATAGCGATTACGATCATGACCTTTTACCATTTCAAACGTTAAATTATCTCTTGCAAATCCGGTATTGACTATGCATTCTTCATCAACAAGTAATAATTGTTGTAAATCTCGAATAACTTCTTTCGTTGCGGTAGCGGTTAAGCCGATTAAAGTTGGTTGATTTTGCAATTTAAATACAGCTTTAATGACAGTTCGATAGCTTGGACGAAAATCGTGCCCCCACTGGGATATACAATGAGCTTCATCAAAAGCAATCAATGAAATATCGAGTGAATCAATCGTTTGAAAGAAACTGTTTGAATCAAAACGTTCAGGTGCGACATAGACAAACTTGTATTCGCCATTTCTAACATCAGCTAAGCGTTGATATTGTTCACTTGTTGTTAAGGAACTATTAATATAGGTTGCAGAAACTCCTAAAGCTTTTAGTGAATCAACCTGGTCCTTCATTAATGATATAAGTGGGGAGATCACAACTGTAATTCCCTCTGATGCAAGTCCAGGGATTTGATAACAAATCGATTTTCCGCCGCCAGTCGGCATGATCGCAAGTGTATTTTTTTGATGTAGTATATGTTGTACTATTTTTTCCTGACCTGGGCGAAAGGCTTCATAACCGAAATAGTCTTTCAAAAGAGTTAACGTTTTAAATACCAATTAAATCATCCTTTTTCATTTCTCATGTTTTTTTATCATAACATTTTTACTAGGGATACAATAGAAAAGCTTTAACTGAGATAAATATATTTACATCGCTCTAGTTAACCTTTAAAATAATCCTATCTTGTCGGAAAAAAGTGAAAGAGATAGCTATGTGGTAGAGGGGGAAAATAATGGATTCATTATTATTAATATTAATGCTTATTGCTGTACTCGGTGTCGGGTCTCAATGGGTAGCGTGGAAATTTCAATTACCAGCTATCGTCGTGATGTCAATTGCCGGACTGTTAGCAGGGCCAATTTTTGGTCTGATGAACCCTGAAGAAGCATTCGGGGATTTATATCGTCCGCTTATTTCGATAGCTGTTGCGATAATATTGTTTGAAGGAAGTTTGAATTTAAATTTCAAAGAAGTCAGAGGCTTGGGCAAACCAGTATTTCGTATCGTAACATGGGGAGCTTTCCTCGCATGGATATTAGGTTCATTGACAGCACATTATGTCGCTGGATTATCTTTAGCGGTTTCGTTTGTCATTGGTGGTATTTTTATTGTAACAGGTCCGACTGTCATTTTACCATTATTAAGGCAATCGAAATTAAAACCAACCCCCGCCAAAATCCTAAAGTGGGAAGGCATTGTCGTTGATCCTTTTGGTGCCTTATTAGCATTATTTGCATTTGAGATCATTTTATTTCTCTCAGCAGATGGAAGAGATGCAACAGCGCTGTTGTTTTTCTTTTTAGCATCGATTTTTGCAGTTGTGTTGGGAATTGTTTTCGGAAAAGTGAGTGGCTGGATGTTCGAGTCAGGTCACTTACCAGAGTTCTTAAAGTCACCAGCAGTATTTGCGGCAGTGACCGCATGTTTTATTATTGCTGATGAAGTAAAACATGAAACAGGATTATTAGCCGTTACCGCAATGGGGATGACATTAGCTAATTTAGGAATCTCTTCGATCAAAGATATGCGTCATTTTAAAGAAAATATCTCGATCTTGCTTGTGTCGACAGTTTTCATCTTATTAACAGCTTCACTAACAAGAGATACGCTAATTGATGTATTTAGACCGGAAATTATAGGGTATGTCCTATTGATGCTTTTTATTGTAAGGCCGTTGTCTATTTTTCTATCAACGATCAATTCAGGACTCTCCTTACGTGAAAAAACATTAGTAGGCTGGATTGCACCAAGAGGTATAGTAGCTTTAACCGTGGCTAGTTATTTTGCGACAATACTAGCAGACGAGGGGTTTGAAGGTGCATCGCTTGTTACTCCGTTAACATTTGCATTAGTTTTCTCAACAGTTGTTGTACATGGGTTTTCAATAGGTTGGTTGGCAAAAAAATTAGATTTATCCTCTGAAGGTTCACCAGGAGTATTAATTGTTGGCTCCAACCGTTTTACAAATTCAATAGCGAAGGTGATGAAAGAGTTAGAGATTCCAACTGTTGTGGTCGATTCATCATGGGATCGTTTGAATCGTGCTCGTAAAGAAGGAGTTCAGCATAATCATTGTGAGATTTTATCGGAACAAACGGAATATACCATGGATTTCACACCATATGATTATTTATTGGCAGCAACCGAATATGATTCATATAATGCATTAGTCTGTTCAACGTTCTTACCGGAATTCGGCCGAAAAAATGTATTCCGCTTGCCAAAACAAAGTCATAGTGGCGATCATATTGTCGATATCGATCATACGATTGGTGGAAAAGAAGTTTTTGTACCAGCTGAAGGTATCGAAGAGTTAAAATACAAACTGAAAAGTGGTTATGTATTAAGAAAAACAACGTTAACAGATAAGTATTCTTTTGAAGATTATAAAAATGACCGTGATGATGAGACAATCTTATTGTTTATACTGAAGCAATCGAAGCAAATTGAATTTTTTACTGAGGATATGGATTCAACTTCATCGGCAGGAGATACGATCGTGAGTATGACACCACCGAGTAAAGAATTTAATAAAATACAAGAAAAACTAGAGGAAAAACGAAATGAAAAAAGCTAGCAATCTTTGTTGCTAGCTTTTTTGCTGTTGCAATTGTTGACGTAGTGAAGCTATTTGTTTTGCGATACGTTCCAATTCCTCTTCATTATGTTCGGTTCTACCACCTACATAAACCAATTTTTCTAAATCAGCAGAAAGTCTTGCATAATCTGCTTTAAGATCTTCAATTTCCGCTTCCATTTCTTGAGGCGTCATCTATGTCACTCCAATTGTATTTAATGTTTATGTTTTAGCTTAAATCAATCCTTACATATTAGCAAGTAACTAAAAATGTTGGATTGAAAGCGTAAACCACTAGATATCTAGTATTAAATAAAACCATTTTAAGAGGATTATAGATCATTTGTAAGCATGCGCCATTATATATCCATGATTTGCTAACATTTTTTTTATTCGCGAAAATATGTCGTTTAATTGTTCTGAATCAGGGTATAGTAAATTTGTGAAGTTTGAAACATTTTTGTAACATAAAGTATAACTACTTTAGGAACGGTAGAAGAAAGAGGGGGCACATTGTTGAAAATTTTTCAATGGATTGATAAAGCATTTATGAAATTTGAAGAATTTATATTAAGTTTTGCAATTATACTAATATCTATAATGGTTATAGGTAACGTCATTGCTCGTGAAGTATTTAAATCAGGCGCATTTGGATTTTATGCGGAAGTAAGTCAATTTGCTATTATTGTCGCTACCTTTATGGGAATCGGATATGCTGCGAGAAAGGGTCGACATATAAGTATGTCTGCATTCTACGACTTTGCACCTTTTATCGTTAGAAAAATAATGATGATCATTATAAATTTAGTGACAGCGATTGTCATGTTTGTTATGGCGTACTTTTCATATAGTCTGGTTCGATATCATATTGACTCCCAAGCTTTAACATCAACCCTAGAAGTACCGGTGTATTTTATGTCCATAGCTATTCCGCTTGGCTTTTTGGTGGCCGGTATTCAGTTTCTCCGAAACACATATATTAATTTCACAACTAAGGCAAAAGACACTGTATATCTAGGAACAGATGCCGCTGATTACAATGACACTGAAAATCGTGAAATTAAACAAGAAGATTTATCGTTATAAATTCTAATTATTGTATAGAGGAGAAAGAATATGTTAGGTACATTGATGCTCATAATGGTTATTTTTCTATTATTAAATTTTCCTTTAATGATCCCATTGATCCTTGGACCATTATTGATTATGTTAATATACAATCCAAATGTAAATATGGATTTATTAATGGGACAATTAATCACTGGTATTGAGTCACCGGTATTATTGTGTGTTCCACTATTTATATTTGCTGCAGATATTATGACAGCAGGTAAAACGTCAGAAAAGTTATTGGATTTCGTTGGTGCTTTTATTGGACATATTCGTGGTGGATATGCAGTAACTACTGCAGCAGCCTGTTCATTATTTGGAGCGATATCAGGTTCAACACAGGCAACCGTTGTAGCGGTTGGTAGACCAATGAGAGAAAGACTCTTAAAAGTCGGATATAAAGATTCTAAAGCAATGGCTCTAATTATCAACGCAAGTGATGTGGCATTATTAATTCCGCCAAGTATCGGAATGATAATTTATGCACTAGCAGCAGGGTCAGGCGTATCAGTAGCCGATTTATTTATTGCAGGTATTATTCCTGGTTTAATCGTATTCTTAACGTTTACTGTATACAATGTTATTTATGCAAAGGTAAAAGATATACCATTAGCTGATAGAGTTAGTTGGCCAGAAAGATGGAAATATTTTAGAAAAGCCTTATTACCTCTTGGTTTTCCAATTGTAATTGTAGGTGGTATTTATACAGGTACATTTACACCTGTTGAAGCATCGGGTATTTCAGTATTGTATGCTTTTATATTAGAAGTATTAATTTACCGAACTATATCAATTAAAAAAATCCCAAGCCTTGCACTATCAACAGGGTTAGTGACTTCCGTAGTATTTATATTAGTTGCTGGTGGACAATTGTTTACTTGGGTGCTTGGTTATGCAAGAATCCCGCAAGAAATTACACAAGCAGTTTTAGGGTCTGATCCAAGTGCAGCATATGTCTTAATAATGGTTAGCATATTTTTCTTTGTTGGCTGTATGTTTGTCGACCCAATTGTTGTTATTCTAGTATTAACTCCAATTTTTGCACCAGCTGCTGAAGCTGCCGGTGTTGACCTTGTACATTTAGGTATCATTATTACATTCCAAGCAGCATTAGGTTCAGCCACACCACCATTCGGAGTGGATATATTTACTGCTAGTGCAGTCTTTAAAAAGCCATATTTGGAAGTTATTAAAAGTACACCACCGTACATTATCATGTTATTACTAATTGGTATATTGCTAATATTTGTGCCAGAACTTTCAACTATTTTAGTGAAGTAATTAAAGTTGGCTAATATACTTTAGCTACTTTAAAATATATTTAAAATTTTTTAGGGGGTAATGATCATTTTTAACAAAAAATATTTAATCATGTTACTTTCTATCCTAACACTAAGCTTTTTATTAGTTGCTTGTGGTGGGGGAGATGAAGAAGAAGGAACAGACGAGGGTACTACAGAGGAAGATACAGGTACAGAAGATTCTGATTCTGAAGGAAGCGAAGATACTGCAGCAGATTTTGAAGAACAAGAATGGCGTTTTATTACAGAAGAATATCAAGGTGAAGTTCAGTATGTGTATGCGGAAGAATTCGCCAAAAGAATTGATGAAAAAACCGATGGTGCTATTACTGTCACACCTTACGAATTTGGTGCATTAGGTAGTGAGGAAGATCAGGCGCAACTTATTATTCAAGGTGGAGCAGAATTAGCGATTATGTCTCCAGGTTTTACTGGTGGGCAAGTTCCGGATGGACAAATTTTCTCACTTCACTATTTCTTCCCGGCTGATCCAGCTGAGACTCAAGAAGTTTTAACGAATAGTGAAGCATTAAACACAGATTTAAGAGCTAAATATGAAGAACACAATATTTCACCTCTAGCGTATTGGACAGAAGGTTCTATGATGTGGACTTCTAATGTAGGTATTGAATCACCTTCAGATTGGGAAGGGTTAAACCAACGTGTTCAAGCATCTCCATTAATGCAACAAACTTATGATGCATATGGTGCAACTGTACAAAACATCAGTTGGGGTGAACTTTACACAGCTTTAGAGCGTGGTACAGTAGATGCTCAGGAAAACCCTGCTTTCTTTATCTATTCAGCAGATTTTTATCAAGTACAAGATGCGCTAACTATTTCTAATCACAACAACTATGTTGCAATGACAACAGTTAGTACTAGCTGGTATGAAGGTTTAAATGAGCAAGAACAACAATTAATTGATGAAACTGTTGAAGAAATGCAAGATTGGATCTTTGAAGAGCAAGAGCGTCAAAACCAAGAAGGTATTGAAGCTATTGAAAACGATGAAGAATATCCAACAGAAATCATTGAGCTAACAGAAGATCAAATCGCTGAATTTAAAGCAGTAGCAGAACCGGTACATGAACAATATCGCAACAATGAGATTACCGAAAGTGAGATTGATTCAGATCTTTATGATAAATTAGAATCTGAAATTGAAGAAGTAAGTGGTGAATAAACCACTACCAAAAAGCCTTAGCACATCGTTGCTAAGGCTTTTTTTACGTTAAGAAAGCATAAAATTTTGAATGTACAAAAGTATAAGAAAAACTTCGGCATTAGCTAATTGACGAGGCGAATGCTGAATTTCTCTAATTACAAATTCAAAAAAGTGCAAAATGTGAATGCGCTTCCTTTGACGTATGAGCAATTTAACCATATAATTGAAATTACTATGGGATAGTTATCTTTTTAAAAGGAGAGGATATAGTGAGGACAGATATAAAAATATGTACACTAGAAGATTTACAGTTGTTACAGCAAATTGGAACAGAGACGTATAATGAAACCTACAGTCATTTAAATACACCGGAAGATATTAATGAATACTTGGAAAACGCCTTCAATACCGAACAACTTCAAAAAGAATTATCCAATCCATCATCAACCTTCTTATTTCTATATGTAGACAATATCATAGCAGGGTATCTTAAAGTAAACGAAGGAGGTGCTCAAACCTTTGAGGTTGATGATAATGCGTTAGAAATCGAACGAATCTTTGTAAAAACCAATTTTCACAGTAAGGGATTAGGGAAGTTCCTATTGAAGAAAGCGATTGATATCGCAAATGAGCGAGATAAAAACACGATCTGGTTAGGAGTATGGCGGAAAAATAAAAACGCTATCGATTTCCATAAGAAAATGAGATTTGAAACAAGAGGGTCCTACTCGACTTATATAGGTGACGAAGAGCAAATCATGTATATTATGGCCAAAGCATTAAAATAACATGAAAAGAAGGCTTTCGCTATCATTATGCGAAAGCCATTGTAAGCGAAACTCAAAATAAATCTGGATCCTTTTCAGGTTGTTTTTGTTGCCATTCATGATAAAAATGCGAAATAATTGTTTTGATTACCGCATATGCTGGAATAATAAACAACAAACCAATAAATCCAGCAATACCACCAGCAGCTAAGATTAAAGTGATAACTGTTAATGGGTGAAGAGATAATGCTCTTCCCATTACATTTGGTGAAATGAAATTACTTTCAATCTGCTGTGCCACCACCATAACAACCGTTGCCCATACTGCCAACATTGGATCTTGAAAGAACCCTACTATAATTGCGGGAATGGCAGATAAGAATGGGCCCACAAATGGTATGAAATTCATCACTAAACCAAATAATGCTAGTGTTAAAGAATAATCCAAGTCTATAATCAAATAGCCGATATAGAGCATAGCGCCGACACATATACTTACGATGAATTGACCCTGGATAAAAGATGAAAGTGTATGATTAATATTTGCTGTTAATGTTTTAAAACTTTTAGCTTTAGAGGGGCTTAAAAATTTTGTGATAAAGGGAACGAATTTATAACCATCTTTCAACATAAAAAATAAGAAAAAAGGAATTAAAAAAATGGCAAAGACAAAACTGAAAATCTGACCAATTACCCCAATAATCCCTGATGTTATACTTTCCGCATAACCACTTAAGTCATCTATCATATTTTGGATCGTATTTTCAAATTGTGGTGGAATAATATTTTGATTTTCCTGCCACATCTCAAAAAGGTTAATGGTGTTATCAACCATTTTTGGCACACTATCGACAAAGTTCGAGAATTGTCTTTGAACAATTGGTGCAATAAATTGAATCACAATCGCCACTAAGCATAGAACTAATAGAAATACTATAAACGTACCAGCTATTCGAGGCACTTTCTTTTTTTCTAGCCAATTAACGATTGGATTGGTGATATAAAAAATAACGCCCGCTCCAATTATTGGCACAGCAATAGCAGTTAAATAAGCACCGACCGGTTCAAAAATGAATCTGGTTAAGTATATAAGATAGACTAGCACGAAGATTAAAATCAATGTAATTAAGATACGTATACTTCTTTTTTGGAACAACCACTCCACAACCTTTTCTACTAAATGTATTTTCATT
Organism: Gracilibacillus massiliensis; assembly: GCF_001458115.1. Lineage (GTDB taxonomy): Bacteria > Bacillota > Bacilli > Bacillales > Amphibacillaceae > Gracilibacillus > Gracilibacillus massiliensis. The sequence continues at coordinate 1,011,849 of NZ_CZRP01000013.1, read as the reverse complement.
TTATCATATAAAAATGGACTTATGGAAATAGTTGTAACAATTAAAATAGAATTCTAAAATGAATCTATTCATATAGGTTAAGATTAGAAACGTTTGAAAGACTATGCTACTATATATATCATATATAATGATGTCTTTAAGGGGGAAATCAAATGTCTTGGCAAGATACATTAAAGAAATGGACTTCTTTTACAGCACTTGATGAAAATTTATTAAAACAATTAAATGAGTTATCTAAGAATGAAAAAGATTTAGAGGATTCGTTCTATAAAAACTTAACCTTTGGTACTGGTGGAATGCGCGGTATGTTAGGACCAGGTACAAACCGAATGAATATTTATACGGTCCGCAAAGCTGTAGAGGGTTTGGCTAATTACATAATAGACAATGTCAATGATGCAAAGAATAGAGGAATCGTTATTGCCTATGATTCACGATATATGTCACAAGAATTTGCGGTAGAAGTAGCTAGAGTGCTAGGTGCACATGAAATAAAGGCGTACGTATTTGAATCACTGCGACCTACGCCATTATTGTCTTTTGCTGTACGACATCTTAAAACAGCAGCGGGAATAATGATCACAGCGAGTCATAACCCACCAGAATATAACGGATTTAAAGTATATAACGAAGACGGTGGACAAGTACCATTAAAAGAAGCAGCAGCCATTATTGAAGAAGTAAATAAAGTAGAAGATGAGCTACTTGTTCCTGTAAAAAGTCAAAGCGAAGTAGAAGAAGCTGGCCTTTTAGAATGGGTAGGTGAAGCAGTAGACCAAGCCTATTTAAAAGAATTAAAATCCATTCAGAAACAAAAAGTGGATAGCCAAGTGAAGATTGTATTCACTCCTTTACATGGTACTGCTTATGATTTAGTGATGAAAGGACTCACGCAAAGTGGTTTTGAGAATGTGGAAGTGGTAGAAGAACAAGCAAAACCAGACCCTGAATTTTCTACCGTTTCATCCCCAAACCCAGAGGAACATCAAGCATTTGAAATGGCGATTGCCGAAGGAAAAAAGAAAGATGCGGATATCCTAATTGGTACAGACCCTGATGCAGATCGTCTCGGTGTTGCCGTAAAAGATGGGAAAGGATCTTATCAAGTGCTTACCGGAAATCAACTAGGCTCTCTTTTATTGGATTACACATTATCACAACAAGACCCAGCAACATTGAAGAATGGTCAAGTAATCAAAACAATTGTAACTACGGAAATGGGACGAACAATCGCTTCTCACTACGGTGTAAATACAATAGACACATTAACAGGGTTTAAATTTATCGGTGAAAAAATCAAACAATTTGAATCCGATGACAAGCATTTCCTTTTTGGATATGAAGAAAGCTATGGTTATTTAATAGGTGATTTTGTGCGTGACAAAGATGCTGTTCAAGCAGCTGTAGCAGCCTGTGAAGTAGCAAGTTATTGGAAGGCTAAAGGCAAGACATTACTCGAAGCACTAGATACACTATATGCGCAACACGGTTATTACCTTGAGGGCATGAAATCCTTAACCTTGAAAGGTAAAGCTGGTGCTGAACAAATTCAGTCGATTATGAGCGATATTAGAAAACAACCTTTTGAAAGATTAGGTGGTTTAGATGTAATTGCTGTTGAAGATTATCAAATCAGTGAGAGATCACTCCCAATGGAAAATAAACAGGAAGAGATTATCTTACCAAAAGAAAATGTTATGAAATTTTTGTTAGAAGATGATGCATGGGTTTGTTTCCGTCCATCAGGTACAGAGCCAAAAATTAAAAGCTACTTTGGAGTAAAAACGAATAGTGCAGAAAAAAGTAAATCTCTATTAGAAAAAGTTCAATCGGAAGTAGAAGATCGAATTGATACAATAATTAATGCATAAAGCTTTGTTAACAAGAAGAACCTATGACTATCTGACGGATGGTAATGGGTTCTTTTTTATGTTAGAAGTAAATATTGACTTCTCCACATAAAAGAGCTATAGTAAAAACATACATAAAGGGGAGTAGCTGCACAATAAATGTCGTCATTTCGAGAAAATTCTCCGGCATTATTGGCAACTCTACGTTGTTAGCGAGACCTTTACCATCCATGGTAAAGGTCTCGTTTTTTTTGTGTGATCTTTACCAATGGGTGGAGATTATTTTTATTAACAAGGAGATGGAGACGAATGGAATTACTCATAGAATATGGGTGGGTATTAATCGTATTAATTGGTTTAGAAGGAATTCTTGCTGCAGACAATGCGCTAGTTTTAGCGATTATGGTGAAACACTTACCAGATGATCAACGAAAAAAAGCACTATTTTATGGTCTGGCAGGTGCCTTTGTATTACGTTTTGGCTCATTATTTATTATTTCTTTCTTAGTCGATGTATGGCAAGTGCAAGCGATTGGGGCAGCGTATTTATTATTCATTTCAATTAAACACTTATATGATACATTTAAGAAGAAAAATAAAGAAGAAGATCTGATTGAGGAAGGAAAAGAAAAGCAAGGCAGCAGTTTTTGGATGACGGTATTCAAAGTAGAAATGGCGGATTTAGCTTTTGCTGTCGATTCTATATTAGCGGCAGTTGCACTAGCGGTAGCACTTCCTGCGACAGGATTAGGAACGATCGGTAGTCTAGATACAGGACAATTTTTAGTAGTGCTAGCTGGGGGTATGATTGGTTTAATTATCATGCGTTTTGCAGCAAATGTATTTGTAAAATTACTCCATGATCGACCAGGGCTTGAAGTAGCGGCGTTTGTAATTGTCGGATGGGTTGGTATCAAACTAGTTGTAAGTGTATTAGCACATGAAGATGTTCATTTATTATCACATGACTTTGCTCATTCCTTACCATGGAAGTTAACCTTCTATCTAGTGCTTGTTGGTATAGCTGTAGCAGGTTGGTTTTTATCCAGCAAAAAAAATCAAGAAGCAGCTTAAACAAACTATTTTGTCCTACTGATTGGCACATATATAATTGTTGCTAGGAAGGGGGATAATATATGACTTTGCATCAATTTTCGTTACAAGCTACCTGGCCTGGTGGTCGAAATGAAGTAGGATACATTGAGGCAGGTAATTTACAGACAAAAATATCAATACCGCCTGAAATGGATGGGCCTGGTATTGGCACAAATCCAGATGAAATGTTATTAGGTGCTGCTGCTACTTGTTATTTGATTACAGTAGCAGCGATGATTGAAAGAGCAGAAATACCTTTAAAATCGTTAGAGCTAAGTTCTGTTGGAGATGTAGATGTCACAAACGGAGTATTTACTTATAAAAGAATTACCCACAGACCCACAGTGGTGTTGAAAAGTAATGCCACTGATAAACAGTTTTCGCGTTTACAAGAAATCGTAAAACAGGCAGAATCCTCGTGCATGATCTCCCGTGCCATCAAAGGAAATGTCGAACTTGTTTTAGAAGAAGACATATCAGTGGATAAATCAAAATGACATTGTGACAAGAAAAGCCCGAACGATTAAATCATCGTTCGGGTTTTTAATTTCATAAAAGATAGAAAGCCCGACATAACCTTGGGGTAATTATGAGATTTTATATGTGCTTTGCACCCGCTTCGGCTTGTCCGCTTCCCTTTCCGCGGGTTTTTACCCTAAGCTAACTTTTTAAGCAAAATTCGCTAAAAAAGTGGATCTTAGGGTAAAAACATCCCGCAGGAGTGAAAGCGGACGCCTGCGCTATTTTATACTCGACAACTTAAGCAAGAGGATACACCTTTGCTTCAACCACTATCTTTTGTGGTAATTATTCGTAGAAATAATCCAAAATGTTAGCATTTGTAAAAGTTGTAGAATCTCATTGAGCGTAGGCGGCCATTCCAACTCCTATGGGAATCGTTTTTCCTTCAGCTAACTTTTCCATGCGGTTTGTGCATGGAAAAGTTAGCTGAAGGAAAAACCCCATGGAAAGGGGAATGGCCAAGCTGAAGCGGATATTCCACACGTACATCATGTCAAAATTACCACTTCAGTTATGTCGCATAATCATTCGTTTGTGACATGATGGATACTTTTTAAAACTGGTATGCAATTTTTTTTACGTAAATCATATGATTGACATAGGGGTGAAATAATAGTAATATAATCAGAGTATTTCAATCGGATTAATCAAAGAGGGGGAAAGAGAATGGATACATTATTTATTATTATTAATATTGCAATAATGCTATTATTTATAGGTATTTTAATTGGGATGCAAAGGAAGTTTGTATCATTCAGTAAAAGAGTATTCGCTGGTTTAGGTCTTGGTATTCTACTAGGTGCTTTTTTACAGATTGCTTATTCAGTAGATTCTGAGGTTGTTAGTTCCACCACAGATTGGTATAACATCGTAGGTAGAGGGTATGTCAGACTATTAATGATGATTGTTATTCCACTTGTAATGGTTTCTATTATCCAATCGATTATTAACTTAGAGAAATCATCAGAATTAGGAAAAATGTCAGCATGGATTATTGGGATTTTAGTTTCTACAGCCATGGTTGCGGCAGTGGTAGGTGTAGCAAGCTCATCTATCTTTAATTTAAGTGCAGATCAAATTGAGATGGGTCAAGCAGAAGAGGACCGAGGGTTAGCATTAGAAGAGAGATTAGGTTCCTTAGAAGGAATGTCGACACCAGAAAAAATTCTTGAATTTATTCCATCTAATATCTTTTTAGATATGACAGGGGAACGCGCAACTTCTGTTATCGCTGTAGTTATTTTCTCCATATTAGTTGGGATCGCTGTATTAGGGATAAGAAGAAAACAACCGGAACAAGCAGAGAAATTTGTAGATATTGTCAATACACTTTACACAGTTGTGATGAGAATTGTTACGATCATCTTACGTCTTGCTCCATATGGTATTTTAGGGTTAATGGCCAACACAGTAGCACAAACGAATGTGGCAGGTATCATTGAACTCGGGAAATTTGTGGGTGCTTCCTATGTAGCGTTAATTGTCATGTTTATTATCCACTTGATTATTTTGGCGATTTTCGGATTAAACCCAATGACATATGTCCGAAAAGTATTGCCTGTATTGAGTTTTGCATTTACATCGAGATCAAGTGCAGGTACGATTCCATTAACAATCCAAGTACAGAGAGAAAGCCTTGGAGTGCACAGTGGTACCGCAAATATGTCAGCATCATTTGGCGCAACAATTGGTCAAAATGGTTGTGCGGGTATTTATCCTGCGATGTTAGCTGTGATGATTGCACCTACTCAAGGTATTGATCCATTATCACCAGGCTTTTTAGTATCATTGATTTTAATTATTGGTATTAGCTCCTTCGGTGTAGCCGGGGTTGGTGGTGGTGCCACATTTGCGGCACTTATCGTATTATCATCAATGAACTTACCTGTAGCATTAGCAGGTCTCTTAATTACAGTAGAACCGCTAATCGATATGGGACGTACGGCATTGAATGTAAATGATTCAATTCTTTCAGGAACACTAACATCGAAAATAATGAAAAAATTAAACATCAAAAAATATAACGATAAAGAAGCAGTCAACAAAGACATCGCACTATAAGAAAAAATCCCTCAAGCGAAAATAGCTTGAGGGATTTTTTGTATTATAACTAAGCCGTGAAGTAACTATAAGACTAGTTGAAATCGATACTAAGTAGACATAAGCTGCTGCGAAGTAATGACAATTTTGAAAGTTCGATGAGTGTTAGGCAAAAGCTCCGTCCATTTACTTCGCTTTCCGCGGGCGTCACCTCAGCCTCCTCGGCAGAAAATCACTGCCTGTGGGGTCTTCGGAAGACGCTTTTCCCGCTGGAGTCTACGTAAATGGACTACGCTTCCATAGTGTTCTACAAATTTAGAAACAGCTAGAATGTCGATATCACAGTATATTTCATCGTTTTTGAACAGAAATCTAATCAAAGCGGAGGAAAAATGCGACACTCCTGGGGGAACAGCACGAGCTGAAGATCCACTTGGTAAAGTGTTCTTCTTTACCAAGTTAGCTGAAGCCGTGCCCCCGGAAAGGGAGTGTTTTTCCGTAGCGCTGGATTAGCACTCACCTCAATACTTTTGCCAATAAACTTATGTCACGGGTGTTTTATTTTTCTTTTTGGAACTGATTCGGTCCATTGTAATATAAAACGCCGGTAACAGTAATAAGGTTAATATTGTCGAGAAGATAATGCCTGATACGATCGATACGGCTAATGGCTTGAACAAGACATCTCCCATAAAGATGATCGGGGTTAAAGCGGCGATCGATGTCAGTGTCGTTAGAATGATTGGCCGCAATCTTGCGCGTCCAGCGGCAATGATTGCCTCGACAATATTGTTATCATATTTCTCCTTATTTTGTTCAATAAATTCAATAATTAAAATCGAATTTCGAACGACAATACCTGATAGCGATACAATACCTAAAACAGCTAAGAAACTTAACGGTTGGCCACTTACAAATAAACCAACGATAGCCCCGGTTACCGCTAAAAAGACCGTGCTGGTAATTAAGACTGGCGTCAATAATGAATTAAACTGAATAGCCAGTGTAATATAAATTAAAAACAATACGACTACAAATAGTTTGGCCACTTCTACAAAGAACTCTGTTTCCGCACTTGCTTCCCCGTCTTGGTTTAATGCATAGTCTCCATTTAAGGAAGCCAGTTCAGAACGCATATTATCTATAACTTCTGTGGTATCAGCAGCAAAGTCCCCCGTTTCCGCTTCATAGGCAGAAATCGTAATCGTTCGTTCCCCATTCTCATGTGTAATTGCTGCAATTTGCTCATCCGTATTGATCGAGATAAACTCATCATACGTATAGAACTCAGGAACTCCTTCGTCTGATGTTACAACTGCAGTTAATGCACTTAGATCAATAGCGTCCTGCTCTCCTTCATTCAAAGTCAGTTCCATGCTGGTTCGTTGATTATCTACTTCAATATCTGATAATGGAAGACCTGAATTCGCTAATTGCAGGGTGCCGGTTATTTGACTAATTGGAATATTATTTTCTGCTAAAAAGTCACGATCGATATCATATGTTTTTACCGGCTGACTTGTACCTGCATTAACAGTTGCAATCTCAACCGAATCAAGTGCATTTAATTCTTCTTTTAAAGTTGTTGCGTTCTCTAATAAAGTATCTAAATCAGGCCCTTGTAACTTTAATTCTAATGCAGCAGATGGAGGCGGTCCGGAAACGATCGTTTCTAAGAATATCTCTCCATCAGGAAACTGGTCACGTAATTCTTTCTGATATTTATCAATAAACGCACTAGCAGAAGTGTTGTCTCGATCAACGCGCACTACAATCTGACCTGTATTTTCACCTGATCTGTTTAGACCAGAATTAAAAATGTTTGGCAAACCTCCACCTGTATACCGAGCTGTTTCATTGATGTGGTCTGCATTGTTTATAATATAATCTTCAATATCTCCTAAGTACTGATCGGTCTGATCCATCGGAGTCCCCTCATCTAACGTTAAGGAGAGTGTTACTTCTTCGCGATCCGCAGCAGGGAAAAATTCAAAAGGTACTTTAATTGCTAATAATAATAATAGGATACAAGCGATCACACCACTAATTACGGTTAACCAAGGCTTTTTGATCGTTGCCGGCAGTATCGTTTTAGCATAGCGATCTTCCAACCAACGGAAAAAGTTTGTCAATAATCCAATTCGACGCTTTTTCGAGCGATAAATCGCTAATTGTCTCGTATATTGTACAGTAGGTACCACCGTTAGTGCTAATAAAGTGGAAGCAATTATCGTTCCCATTAGCGCAATAGGCAAGGCGCGAATAAAGGCACCATTACTACCAGATAAGAAAGTTAAAGGGAAAAAGCTAAAAACAATCAATAGAGTCGATGTTACAATAGACACACCTACTTCTTTTACCCCTCTTTTTGCGCCTTCTAATGGAGCGTCACCTAATTGATAACGGCGCATAATATTGTCATTGACGACAATCGCGTCATCAACGAGGATCCCAATGGCTACAATGATACCGATAATTGAGATTTGATTAAGATCGACTCCTGTATATGGTAGCGGGATTAATCCGACAATTATCGAAATTGGGATAGCAAATGCTACTAAAATAGCAGATGATAATGGTAAACCTAATATCATTATTACAATAACGGCGAACAAGGATATCGCAAATGATATTATTAAATTGGTGTACACTTCATCGATAACCGTACTTTGAGAATAAAAACGTTCTGCTGATACCTCTTCAGGCAACTCTTGCTTTAATTCGGTCACCTTTTCATCTATCTGTGATTGAAGACTTGTAATATTGACACCATCTTCTGCAAAAATAGTTAAGGACAAGGCGGCTTGTTCCTGATAGGCAATCATATCTTCTAATGATTCATTTTCAACAGAGATAGATGCTACATCTGATAATTCAACTTCTTCCTCATTTGAAGTAGTAATAGGTATTGTATCTAGTTGACTAATTTCATCAATTGATTCAATATTCAATAAAATATTCTGCTGCTCATTTTTTTCGGTTCCTAAAGCGGTCGGACTCAGCTCGTTTTGAAGTGTTTCAATAACTTGATTTGGCTGAATTCTTTGCTCTGATAATTCTTCTTCATCAAGAGAAATAACAACCTTCTGATCTGGTAATCCTTTTACCGAAACAGAGTGAACACCACTGATCGCTGTAATCGTTTCTTTCCATGTATCGATCTGGTCTCTGATTTCGTATAGTTGCTCTCGATTATCGCTCAAAAGATGATAGGTAGCAACACTAGAAGTAACAAGGTCTGTGGTCACATCAGGGGATAATGCTTCATCTGGAAAATTTTTTTGTGCATCCTGGACAGATTGTCTAATCGTGGAATACACGGAATCTGTATTACTGGTGTCATCTAGTGTGATCGTAACAGTAGAAAACCCATTGGTAGAGGCAGATGTAACTTGATCTACACCTTCAATATCGATTATTTGATCCTCGATCGGAGTTGTGATTACTTGTTCGACTATTTCGGGGTTTGCACCTGGATAAACGGTGGAAACTGATGCGATGTTTTGTTCAATTTCGGGAATATCTCGTTTGGGAGTTTGTAAGTATGTGAATATTCCAGTAATAATAAATAATAGTACGAAAATCCAAACAATTTTACGGTACTTTAGTAATGTCTCCAATTCATTCACCTCATCTATAAAATCTCTATTTCTATTAATGCCACACGGGGTCTAAGAAGTAAACAAATAAGTCTAGTATTTGCATTTTTCGATTAGTGAGGTAGCATATTATAATAGTACACTAAATCGAGGAGGATCAAACATGAATTTATTGAAGAAATACGCACAATTAGCATTACGGACAGGCGTCAATCTACAAAAGGATCAAGGGTTACTAGTACAAGCACCAATCGAGGCAATTGAATTTGTTAGAATTGTTGTTAAAGAGGCCTATCAAATCGGTGCAAAAAATGTTCATGTCGAATGGAAGGACGATGACTTAACCTATTTGAAAATGAAACATGCACCAATGGAAGTGTTAGAGACTTTTCCCAAATGGCGTAAAGATGCAATGATTGGGATGGTAAAAGACGGATATGCCGTATTAAATATATATGGAGAAAACCCGGATTTATTAAAAGATATTGACGGTACCCGAATGGCCGCTGTCACTATGGCAAGTTCAAAAGCATTAAAAGAGTATCGTGATTATATGATGAACGACAAAGCAAGATGGTCAATTGTAGGCTATCCAACAACAGAATGGGCAGAAAAAATATTCCCAAAATTACCAGCAGATGAAGCAAAGGATAAATTATGGAAAGAAATATTCCGTATTGCGCGTGTCGATCAAGAAGATCCGATCGACGCTTGGAAAAAACATAACCAATTGCTAAAAGATGCTCGTGAGTACTTAAATCATAAGAATTATCAGAAACTACATTTTCAGGCAGAAGGTACGGACTTAACCATTGAATTACCTAAAGGTCATATATGGCACGGAGGAGCAGCGAAAGCTACAGATAACGTAACATTTAATCCAAATATACCGACAGAAGAAGTATTTTCAATGCCGCATAAATATGGCGTCAATGGTAAAGTGACCAGTACAAAACCGTTAAGTTTTCAGGGACAGTTAATCGAAAATTTCACATTAACATTTAAAGATGGAAAAGTTAGTGACTATACCTGTGAAAAAGGAGAACAAGCACTGAAACAATTACTAGAAGCAGATAATGATGGCGCATCTCGACTTGGGGAAGTTGCCTTAGTGCCGCATGAGTCCCCGGTATCCCAAGCAGGCATTATTTTCTATAATACGTTATTTGACGAAAATGCCTCATGTCATATTGCGTTAGGAAAAGCTTATCCAACCAATATTAAGGGTGGGTCAGATATGAATGACAAAGAAATGGATCAACATGGTGTCAATGATAGTATCGTTCACGAAGATTTTATGATTGGTTCAGCTGAAATGGATATTGATGGCATTACTGTTGATGGTGAAAGGGAAGCGATTTTCCGGAACGGGGCATGGGCGGTTATTTTTTAACATTTCTTTTAAAAAGGTAACAGCGTAATTACATTTCGTTAACAATAACTTGATTTACTTTTTGTTCTTCCTTTTAGAGGGTATTATTGAATAAAAGCGTACAAAGGGAGAATAAAACATGCAAAGAGAAGCTTATTTTGACAATGCGAAGCTCCTGTTTATATTTTTGGTTGTATTTGGTCATTTAATTCAACCATTAAAAAATCATATTGAATTGGTTGATGTATTGTATCAATGGATATATATTTTTCACATGCCAGTTTTTGTTTTAGCAAGTGGATTTTTTGCAAAAGGATCAAGTGATAAAGGATATATCATCAAATTAGCAAAGCGGATTTTAATTCCATACTTTTTGTTCCAAATTTTTTATTCGATCTATTTTTTAGGTATTGGTAAAAGCAGTTGGGATAATACCTTGTATGACCCACATTGGGGACTATGGTTCTTATTAAGTTTATTCAGCTGGCATCTTTTATTAATTGCCTATCGTAAGCTGTCGCCATGGTTAGGTATCTTTACTGCCTTCTCAATCGGTATTTTGATTGGGTATGTACCTATGATTGGACCAGACTTTAGTTTATCTAGGACACTTGTTTTCTTTCCATTTTTCTTAATTGGGTATTGGTTATCGAAAAAACAATTGTTCAGCTGGCGAACGGCCAATAAGAAAGCAATAGCGGTTGGTATCTTAGTAGCTGTATTTGTTGTAAGTTATGTTACACCGACGATACCAGCACAGTGGTTATTCGGTTCACAATCTTATCAAACATTAGATGCTGCTACGAGTGGTGGACTGTATAGAGCTATTCTGTATGTAGTTGCAACCTTAATGGTGTTTTCGGTATTGCTATTAATACCACGACAACGATATTCATTTACGCCTTTAGGGCAAAATACAATGTATGTCTATTTATTGCACGGTGTCATTATTCAGTATGGTCGCCAAGCAAATTTACTCGCTGTTGACCATAACTTGGACACAATTGGTTTAGCAGTAATAGCAGCAGCCATTGTCTGGTTTTTATCCTCTAAATGGGTGGCGTTGTTCGCGCAACCTATTGTAGAAGGAAAGACAGATGGCTTGCATCGATGGTGGGAAGAACGAAGTAAAAAGGAAACGTATAATTACAAAGAAAAGTCATCGTAATGATGGCTTTTCTTTGTCTGAAATTAAGAGTAAGTATATAGAAAGTGTTCTTCACGGGATAACATGATGGGTTAACTGGATATCAAGACTTATCCCGTCAAGCGATCACTATATCCCGTGAGTAGGAAAGATTATCCCGTCTACAACATTACATTTCCCGTGAAGTACTATTGTCACAAATTTGCAGTTGCAGTCTTTTTCTATGGATTAATTAAGCTGTATAATGTTTAAGTATACGATCAACACTGGTGCCATAGCTTTCACCGAACAGATTTAAATGCACCATTAGGTAGAACAATTGATAAAGCGGTTTGATATCCTCATAATAATCCTTTAATGGTAAGGTCGATTGATAGCTAGCATAAAAATCTGCTGGAAAACCACCAAATAGTTCGGTGAAGGCTATTTCAAATAACGGATCACCATAGACAATCGAGGGATCAATCAGATAAGGCTTCCCGTTTAATCCTGCTAACCAATTTCCACCCCATAAGTCACCATGTAATAGCGAGACACGAGGTGCGTGCGGCACGTATTGATCAAGCCTAGTTAATAGCTGTTCCATTCGTTTTAGACGTTTACCAGTCATGCTGCCGTTTGAAATCGCTAAATTCATTTGCGGTTGTAAACGTTGCTCACGATAATAATCTAGCCAGCTATCAAAAAGAAGATTTTCTTGTCTGATTTCACCGACAAAGGTCGATCTGTCCAAACCATATTGATCGCCAACATTAGTGGAGTGGAGTGCCGCTAGATCTTCCCCTAACCATTTACCGGTTGAAGCATGTTTTGCACCTTCCACCCATTCCATTATCAAGAATATTTCTTCGTCATTCTGTGCAACATCATAATGAAATACTTCAGGCACATTGATCGTTTTCGTTGCGCGAATTCTATCTAAACCTTCTGCTTCTGCTTGAAAAAAGGTAGCAGATACCTGTTTATTGGATTTAATAAAATAGGTTTGTGCTGCAGTTTCAACAAAATAGGCTTGATTAATGTCACCGCCAGAGACCGACTGGATTGTTTTTATTTTTGAGTGATCACCAATTGAGCGTAATTTATTTTCCATTTTTCCACTCCTTTAACAACGATTCTTCTGTAAAGTATACCATCATGAAAACAAGGTAGAAAAGGATACTATGATCGTGTACAATAGGGAAGGCTTTATAATAATAGAGTGAGGTGACAGAAATGCAACGAGAAAATTGGGCATCTAGACTTGGCTTCATGTTAGCGGCGATGGGCTCAGCAGTCGGTCTTGGAAATATATGGCGTTTCTCCTATGTCGCAGGTGAAAATGGTGGAGGCGCATTTTTAATATTATATATTATAAGTGTTTTAGTAATCGGGATTCCGTTATTGTTAGTGGAAGTGAGTATCGGTAGAAAAGCACAACAGGATATAGTTGGCTCTTATAAAAAATTAGCACCTACACAACCATGGTTTATGGTTGGTTATCTAGGGGTAGCGAGTGCCTTTTTGATACTAAGCTTTTACAGTGTTGTTGCTGGATGGGCCCTTTATTATTGGTGGGGCTATGTCACTGGTGTAATGGCTGAAATGCCTGATATCGGTTATGGCGGTTCTTTTGACGCCTTCATTACACAAGATTATGCGCCATTATTTTGGCATGCTTTATTTATGGGAATTACCATGTTAATTGTATTAGTAGGCGTAAAAAAAGGGATAGAACTTGCCAATAAAATATTAATGCCTATTTTAGCATTAATGATGATTGCACTTGCGATTTATAGTGTGACATTACCTAATGCAAGCGCGGGGTTAGCCTTTTTGTTCCAACCTGATTGGTCTGTGTTAGAGGACCCCTCTGTTTATATTGCGGCTTTAGGACAAGCATTCTTTTCTTTAAGTCTTGGTGTAGGTACAATGATGACATACGGTAGTTATTTATCGAAACAGCATCAGCTGCCAGGCGCCACAGTGGGAATTGGGGTAATGGATACGTTATTTGCAATTATTTCAGGTGTCGTGATTTTTCCAGCGGTATTTGCGTTTGGCATTGATCCAAGCTCAGGACCACCACTTGTTTTTATAACGTTACCAGAGATTTTTTATCAAATGAACTATGGGGCTATAATAGGATTGGTTTTCTTTACAGCTTTAAGTTTAGCTGCTGTATCATCATCAATCTCTTTATTAGAAGTACCCGTTGCCTATGTGATGCGGGCAGCAAATATGTCACGAAAACTTGCTTCCATATTAGTTGGTATTGTCGTCTTTATTTCAGGTGTGACAGTATCTTTAGGGATGGGACGATGGAGTGGAGTGACTTTGATCGGGGATCGGAATATTTTAGATTCAATGGATTTTCTTTCATCTAATGTCTTTTTGCCGATCGGTGGTGTAACGATGGCACTGTTTGTAGGATGGTATTTTACGAAGCAAGAAGCATTAGAAGCGTCCGATTTAACTAATCAATCTATTGGCCAATTGTGGTATATCTTAGTGAAATTTATCGCACCGCTTATCATTGCTATCATTTTCTTAAATTCGTTAGGGATTGTATAATAGCATCAAAGGGGATGAACAACAATGGCGATTACTAATCAGAAGATTTTAAGAAAAATTATTGCAGAATGTGAACAAGCATTGCAAAATGAATCAAAAGTAAGAGAGCATGCAAAAGCGGTTCATTCATTAACAGACTTATTACTAGACCAGGATAGCCCTACTCAAGCTTCATCAGCTACTTCTATAGATGAAATAGAATGGCGTAAGATGGTCGGAGAACAAGCACCTAAACAGGAAATAAAACAAGAGAAAAAGATAGAAGCAGACGGTGCAAATGGTGATTCATTGTTTGATTTTTAAAAGAGAGAGGGGATTAGGATGAAAATCTTTTTATTGTTAGGTATTATCAATGGTTTTCTTGCAGTGGCGTTGGGAGCTTTCGGTGCCCATGGCCTAGAAGGTAAGTTATCAGAGAAAATGTTAGCAACTTGGGAAAAAGCAGTAAACTATCAAATGTTTCATACGGTGGCGTTATTAGCAACAGGATTATTAATGCAAAAAATAACAGCGGGTTCAATTGTTTCCGCTGGCTGGTTCTTTTTTGCGGGAATTATTTTATTCTCAGGAAGTCTGTATCTTTATTCCACTACATCAATCAAAACGTTTGCGATGATTACACCAATTGGTGGTCTAGCATTTTTGATTGGCTGGGTACTGTTAGGGTATGCTGTTGTCAAATATATATAAGTGATAATGACCCTTTGACGAAAGTGAAGGGTCATTGTATTATTATAAGGTGTTATATTTTGGAAAGGAGGATGAATCGATGGAAGAGCCGCAACGCGTAGTTGTTGAACAACCTGAAAGTAATGGGATCGCTGTAGCTGGTATGGTTTTAGGTATTATTGGTGTTGTATTAAATATTATTCCAGTATTCCCATATATTCTTGGTGTGTTAGCAATTATTTTTGGTATTGTAGGGCTAAATAAGCCAGTCAAACGGGGTATGGCTAAAGCTTCTTTAATTTTAGGTATCGTTACACTGGCAATGAAAATTATTTTTTGGGTAATTGTAGTACTATTCAGTGCTGCTGGGAGTGGGATGTAGAGAGATAATAACACCCGATCCGGCCTTGTTCGCTTCTCTTTCCACGCCGCCCTCCGGAAAGAGAAGTGTGCAAGCTGGATCGGGTGTTATACTCATGATTTCCTTCAAAAATACCTCTTATATGATGAAAAATACCAAGATTAAAATAGCCCATACAGCTATTCCCCTTAGCAAATATTGGGAGAAGAAAAAATGATTACCTTGTTTTCGTTCTTTATAAGCTTCAATAAAAAGGTTACCGCTCAAGCTAATAAGAGCAAGTAGCCCAAATAATATCGAGTTACTTCGCCAAGCAAGC
The DNA here is from genome assembly GCF_001458115.1 of Gracilibacillus massiliensis. Taxonomy (GTDB): domain Bacteria; phylum Bacillota; class Bacilli; order Bacillales; family Amphibacillaceae; genus Gracilibacillus; species Gracilibacillus massiliensis. Next base: position 996,322 of record NZ_CZRP01000013.1, on the reverse strand, counting down.
ACAGTAAATACAAGAGTAATGCTAAAAGATGCAATGGTTATTTCATGAATAGTGGCCTTATTGTTCATAATCAAATCCTTTCAAAAAAATGACACAAGCAAGTTTGCCTGTGTCAAAAGTAAACTATCTAGGTGAATAGGAAGCCATTTGATTATATGGATAATCGTAAGCTATTTCTTCATCAAACGTAATATAATCTAAGTACACCATTAATAAAATATACCTTTTCCCTGTTTCTGGATCACTTAAAATAATATGGTCACGTCCAGCTGCTTCGACAATTCCTTTAAATACTTTAGCATTCCAACGTTCATTATTCTCAAACGTCATGTACACTGTTGCCTTTTTACCCTTATTCAATCGTAAGATATTTTCTATATATGATTCTTCGACTGGTAACATGCCAGGTGTGTCGGATACTTTTGGCTGTTGTTGTTGCATTTGCCCCATTTGATTCATTTGACCAGCACCAGGATATTGATATCCCCCTTGTTGTCCGTAAAAAGCCTGGGGATTATACTGTGGTATGCTTGCCCCTTGTTGATAAGGCTGTTGCCTGTTTTGATTTAGACTCATCCGTGTGTCTCCTTTCTTGATCGGGAATTAAATTCGAGCTTATTCCTACTAGCCATCTATATGCAAAAGCAAAAGTAAACATGCATAAAAAAAGTACACGTCTAAAACGTGTACTCAGTTAAATAGCTAAAAATTCTGGAATGGCATCTGTTTTTAAAATATTGCCGACATAGAAAGGTCCGAACTCTCCATAGCGTGCACTAACCACATCAAATCTCATCTCATAGACAATTTTTTTCAGTTGCAGTACATCTTTTGCAAATAGAGTAACACTCCATTCCCAATCATCAAAGCCCATCGAACCAGTAATGATTTGTTTGATTTCACCTGCATATTTTCTTCCTGTTAAACTGTGCTCATACATCAATTGACGGCGTTCATCCATCGGCAACATGTACCAGTTGTCATTACCTTCCCGACGCTTGTCCATTGGATAAAAACAGATGTGATCCCAATCAGGTAATTTTGGTTTGAGTCGAGCCCGAACACCAGGGTTTTCCTCAGGGTTGTCCCCTTCTTTGGACATATACTTCGATAATTCGACCACAGATACATAGGAATAACTAGGTGTGGTGAATTCAGCGAACTTTGATTTGTTAAAACGTAATTCGATCTCACTTAGTTCTTGCATGGTTGGACGAAGGATCATTAAAATAAAATCCGCTTTTTGACCCATAATCGTATAAAAAGCATGGCTTCCATCTCTTGCTTCTGCAACATCTTCCCATTGATAAAGCATCGATTGTAGTTCATTAACCGCTTGCTGGCGCTCTGCTTCTGAAGCCTTTTTCCATTTTGTCCAATCTATTTTACGTAAATCGTGTAAACAATACCAACCATCCATTGTTTCAACTGCTTCTGGCATATTAAGTCCACTCCTTTTAAATGCTACTTTCGTTTAATATAACATATTTGGGGAAAAATACTTATTGAAACGCAATGTCTCTTGTCCAATGTTTGACAAAATGTTGAACGTTAAAAAATTTTTTCTAAGAAAAACGCATTCATTATATCTTACACTTTCATTATTACACAAAAAGGCGTATCATATAATACAGATACTAATATGGAGGGTTTAAATCATGAGTGATTTATTTGCGGATATTAAAAGTAGAATGGGAGGAAACGCTAGAAAAATCGTGTTTCCTGAAGGATTAGATGAACGGATATTAACAGCGGCTAGCAAGTTAAAAAAAGAAGGATTAGTCAATCCTGTATTAGTCGGAATTAAAGAGAAAATAGAACAGAAGGCAAAAGAAATTCAAGTTGATATTTCAGAAGTAGAAATTTTAGATCCGAGTACGTATTCGGAATTTGAAGAGATGGTCACGGCATTTGTAGAACGACGTAAAGGTAAAAACACAGCAGAAGATGCACGCAAGATGTTATTGGATGAAAACTATTTTGGTACAATGCTTGTCTATATGAATAAAGCGGACGGCTTAGTAAGTGGTGCCGCTCATTCAACTGCAGATACTGTCCGACCTGCATTGCAAATTATTAAAACAAAAGAGGGCGTAAAGAAAACGTCTGGTGTATTCATCATGGTTCGTGATGACGAGAAATATGTATTTGCCGACTGTGCGATCAATATTGCACCAAATAGCCAAGACCTAGCAGAAATCGCGATCAGCAGTGCCGAAACAGCACGTCTTTTTAATATTGACCCACGTGTAGCGATGTTAAGCTTCTCGACAAAAGGCTCAGCCAAATCAGAAGAAACAGAAAAAGTTTCAGAAGCCGTATCAATTGCTAAAGAATTGGCACCAGACTTAACGTTAGATGGTGAATTCCAATTTGACGCAGCTTTCGTACCGTCCGTTGCCGAGAAAAAGGCACCTGGTTCTGTATTAAAAGGGGATGCCAATGTCTTTGTGTTCCCAGGACTTGAAGCAGGCAATATTGGATATAAAATCGCGCAACGTCTTGGTGGTTTTGACGCAGTTGGACCAATTCTCCAAGGTTTAAACAAGCCTGTTAATGACCTGTCTCGTGGTTGTAGCAGTGAAGATGCCTACAAATTAGCCTTAATCACAGCAGCACAAGCAATAGAAGCACAGTAGATTTCTACTGTGCTTTTTGCTATACTTTTTGAAAAAGGAAAGGAGTGGAAAAAGTGATTCCACCATCCTCACTAAAGTGGCAGCAATACCAGGCACTCCTCGAACTGCTTCCAGAACAACATCCTACACACCCTCAAATTGTCGAGAAATTTCGAATCACAGACATAGGAGAAACAAGTGAAGACAGCCTCGAATTCTTCCTCAGACAAGCAAATGTACCCTCATTAACCTTTATTAAAAGACTCAGAATCGAAGAAAATATCCCTTTTCAAATCGATTGGCTCGTTTTAGCTTCAAGTTTTCGTGTCCTATTTGAAGTGAAAGGACACAATGGAGAAATTCATTTTGATGCAAAAGCGAATCAGTTAACACGAAGTAAAGAAGGAATCACAGAGTCTTTTACTGATCCTATTTTGCAAGTGGATCGCCAGTATGCGAATCTTAGAACATTTTTGATCGACCAGCAAAAGGAGAGTTTGCCCACATATCGATATGCTGTTTTTGTTAATCCTCGAGTAATCTTGAAGTTAAACGACTATCCCGAATTTGCACGTGTAATAACTGGACAAGCTGTTCCTTTCGTATTAGAAAAACATTCGCAAAAACACCCTCCCATTGATCCTAAAGTTAGCAACCAACATCTAGCTGCATTACTTATCCAACATCATCATGAAAAATTGAGTCCGATACTGGAAAAACATCATATTTTGTGGGAAGATCTTAAGAAAGGCATCCCTTGTCCTCGCTGTCAAAATCGTGCGATGATTCGTGAACGGATGCGTTGGCAATGCATCAAGTGTGAGCACCGCAGTACCGATGCGCATATTCCGGTCTTGTATGCTTTAGCGCTACTTACGCAAAACAGATTAACATCAAAGTTAGTTCAAGATTTTTTGCAATTAGAATCATTAGAAGCTACGAGGAAGCTAATCAAGAGAGCAGGATATATAAAGTTTGGTGTGAAAAAGGCAGTTTATTATGCTCATCCAGAGTTATTAACGATCACGAAAAGTAAAAGTGGCCATAAAAGTATCGAAAGTGGCCATAAAGTATAAAAAAGTGGCCATAAAAGTACGGAAAGTGGCCATAAAAGTATCAAAAGTGGCCATAAAACACATTAAAGTGGCCATAAAAGGAGCCGCTCATAATGCTAGCTTTCAAAAAATTAAGGATTCATCGATTTAAGATGCCACTTAAGTATCCATTTGCGAACAGCTTAACAACTATTAAAGAAAAAGATGTGATCATCACTGAATTGATTGATCAAGAGGGAAGAAAAGGCTATGGTGAATCTGTGGCATTTGATTCACCTTGGTATACAGAGGAAACGACAGATACGGTCCAACATATGATCGAGCAGCATCTGTGGCCATTGATCAAAACACAAAGAATAGAACATCCTCAAGAACTCGAGCTTCATCAAGTCAGGCGCAATCAGATGGCGAAAACAGCAATAGAGGGAGCGGTCTGGGATCTTTACGCTAAACAACAAAAAAAACCGCTCTATCAAGTTATAGGTGGTACAACGAATAAAATTCCCGTCGGAGCAGCAATAGGCGTCCAATCAAACGATCAGCAATTGCTCACTAAAATTCAACAAGCACTAGACAACGGCTATCAACGAATAAAATTAAAAATTAAACCAAGTCACGATCTTTATTTATTAGAAAAGGTACGCGAGCACTTCCCGACAATACCATTAATGGTCGATGCTAATTCTGCGTACACACTGAAAGATATCGACCATCTAAAAAAACTCGATCAATTCAACTTGATGATGATCGAGCAACCTTTAGCACATGATGACTTTATTGATCACGCAAAGCTGCAAGAACAGCTGACAACGCCAATTTGTTTAGATGAGAGCGTAAATACTTTAGCAGATGTGAAAACCGCAATCGAACTAAAGAGTTGCAAAGTGATCAGCATCAAGTTAGCAAAGGTCGGAGGTTTCACAAATGGGATTGCTATCCATGACTATTGTCAGAAGCATAACATTCCCGTCTGGTGCGGGGGCATGCTCGAAGCGGGTGTTGGACGCGTACAGTCACTAGCATTAGCAACCTTACCAAACTTTCAATTCCCAGCAGATCCTGGTGCATCGAACCGATATTGGCATCAGGATATCATCAGACCAGAAGTGGAAGTGCATGATGGTTATGTCACCTTGCCAGATCAACCAGGCATTGGCTATCAGGTTAACTTACCAACATATCAAAAAGCACTCATTTGAGTGCTTTTTGGTTGCGATCGATCATTTGCTGCATCCTTTTTTCAAAAATCGTCAATTCGTCACCCGATAAATCTTCAAAAACAACATCACCTAACATTTTCAAAACACGTACAATACTATTTTCTACCGTCATCTCTACACCTACTAATTCGGATAGGGAACGCATCGTATCTGGCACGACTTCGGGATAATCAAACCGCTCTACCTCACTAGCACGACCTTCCCTATAGAAATCACGCACCATCTCTGCTCGCTCAACACCACTGCCACGCAAACACAAATAAATTTGCACGGCAATTCCTTTTTTGACACGGCGTTGCGAGATACCAGCAAATTTCTTACCGCCGATACTTAAATCATAATCACCCGGACAATAGGAACCAACCACTTCAAACGCTTCAATTCCGTCGGTGACATCCCGGTACATATCCTGGACGAAAGCCGTCATCAACTCATAACCAGAATGAATCCCCATCTCTTTTGAATCCGGTAAAATAAACGAAAAATTCAACACATCCTGATCCAATACCACCGCAAGGCCACCCGAATTACGAACAACAACATCAAATCCTTTTTCTTGTAAAAACAGGACTGCGTTGTCCACGTCAGGTAATCGACTATCTAATATTCCCAGAACAACCGTGTTGTCATGGACCCAGAATCTGCACGCTACCTGGTCAGCGCTTCGCCCAACGCTTTCGCACAACGTATCATCGACCGCAAAAGATGCCATCGCTGTCCCTAGTATTTCTGGGTCACGATGGTCAACGATCCTTACCTTTTTATCTTTAAAAAATTGCTGCCAATCTTTCATCATTATCCTCCAACCATAATTGTTCATCTAATATTTAATAATAGTATAGATCAATAGAGATGAAAAGCTGGTAACAAAAAAAGGTGAAACGATTGCTTTGTAATTTCTACTTTTTTGGCATTAGCTGAAGGTATTTATCGATGCTTTCTTTATGGAATCCAATGATTTGATCTTTCTCATTAATAATGATTGCAGGAGTCAAATAGATATTCATTTTCTGTAATTCATGTAACTCATCTTTGTTAGCCGTTACGTTTTTTATTTGAAAAGCAATATTTTTTTCATTTAAATAAGTTACTAATTGTTCACATTCTTGGTTGTTTTCACTAATATAAACCTTGATTTTGTGTGTCATAATACTCCTTTCCTGTTAAGTAATATATGTGTACTATCCCTTAACATGAGGGGAAGTAAACATTTATTTTGGTCATTTTCAAATTAGAAAATAAAAAAAAGCACTTATAGCGTGCTTTTTAATCTAGGAAAGGCTATTAATAAATTTTAATGCTGATTTAACATTAGCAAACGTATGTATCTTATTTACAGTATCAACGATTCCGGCCGTTTTTAATGCTAAATTAGGACTGATACCTGATAAAATGGTTTCTTTACCCATCAAAGATGCGAGTTGACTAATTTGAAAAAACCTTGATACGACATATGTATCCATTTCATAAAGTCCTGACAAATCGATAATAATATAATCTTCTTCAGCTGATTCTAAATAAAGAGATAAGCGGGTACTCATGGAATCGAAACGCTTGTCCGTGAAATTTCCTATTAAAGGAAGGACTAGAGCGTTATCCGTAACAGGGACGATCGGTGTTGAAATCGTATCAATTTCATGTAACGTCTTTTCTAACATTTGCGTTTTTTCTTTTTCTTGCGTAACGTCTTTTTGGATACCAATGAAATACGTTTTTTGTTCTTCTTCTATCCACACAGGATCAATGCTTAACTCATTCCAAAAACCAGTACCATCTTTTTTATAGTTAAACAATTGAAGTTCGACGCGCTCGGTATTCTCAAGCGCACTTCTAATTTGGTTCACGCTCTCTTTACTAGTTTTTTTACCTTGTAGAAAGCGACAATTTTTTCCGATAATTTCCTCGCTTGTATATCCTGTTAATTGATGAAACCCATCATTAGCAAATATGATAGGGTTGTCTTTCTCTGATGGATCAGTAATCGTAACTCCAACTCTAGTATGGTTGATTGCTTCCTCAAATAAAGTTTGCTTTTTCGTGAGGATCTCCTCCTGCTAAATTGACATATAACTTAATTTTATCACGTTTCTTTCTTATAATTCAAACTAGAAATATAAGGATATATCTGCATTAAATGTGTAGTTGCCTTTTCGGATATTTAATAGTAAAGTATTGGTATAATAAGGTTTTAAACATAAGAAAAAACCTTGATTGCAGGAATAAAAGAGGAAGGTATTTGCCATGGCTTATAAAGATGATCAGTTACATGAGGAGAAAGTGTTCAAGGATCCTGTCCATCGCTATGTACATGTAAGGGATCGTGTTATATGGGATTTAATCGGAACCAAAGAATTTCAACGATTGAGACGGATTAAACAACTAGGTACATCCTTTTTAACGTTTCACGGTGCAGAACATAGTCGATTAAATCATTCGCTAGGTGTTTATGAAATCGTTCGGAGAATTTTAATTAATTTTGAGGACAGGCCTAAATGGAACCGGGAAGAACGGCTTTTATGTTTATCTGCCGCATTATTACATGATCTTGGCCACGGACCTTTTTCCCATTCGTTTGAAAAAGTATTTAAATTAGATCACGAAGAATTCACAAGAGCAATTATTTTAGGGGATACAGAAGTTCACCAAGTATTATCAAAAGTAAGTAAAGAATTTCCTCAAAAAGTAGCAGATGTCATTAATAAAACGTACCACGACAAACTAGTAGTCAGTTTGATCTCCAGCCAAATTGATGCAGATCGGATGGATTATCTGCAACGAGATGCTTATTTTACAGGTGTAAGTTATGGCCATTTTGACATGGAACGCATTTTGCGAGTAATGCGCCCTGTCGAAGACCAGGTGGTCATCAAAGAATCTGGCATGCATGCGGTGGAAGATTATATTATGAGTCGCTATCAAATGTATTGGCAAGTTTACTTCCATCCCGTGACAAGAAGTGCGGAAGTGATCTTGACGAAAATACTTCATCGTGTTAAAGAATTGTATGGTCAAAATTACAAATTCAAGGTAAAACCAACACCATTTATTTCTTTTTTTGAAGAAAAGGTATCATTAGTTGACTATATACGTCTTGATGAAGCAGTGGTTTTATACTACTTCCAAATGTGGGCAGAGGAAGATGACCCAATCTTGAGTGATTTAGCCTATCGTTTTGTCAATCGCCGTTTATTTAAATATGCTGAATTTAATCCCAATCTGCAAATGAATGATTGGATGGAATTATATCAACTTTTTAAAGATATAGATTTAGATCCTGATTATTATTTAGTAGTAGATTCTTCTTCGGATTTACCATATGATTTTTACAGGCCAGGCGAAGAAGAGGAACGCTTACCAATCCACTTATTAATGCCCAATCAGGAGTTGCGCGAATTATCGCGTCAATCTGATATTGTGGAAGCTATTTCAGGAAAAAAACGAACCGATCATAAGCTCTATTATCCGAAAGATCTAATTGAAAGATTAGCAGACGATCGTCCGGAAAAAGCGAAAATACAAAATATATTAAATAGAAAAGAACGTTAAAGAAACTGGGGTGTTTTCATTGCTAGATAATCATGCAAAGCTTGTCAAGGTCATTGCAGCATCTGATGGAATCGTAGGACGGAAGAAGTTACAAAAAATCATCTATATTTTAAAGAAATTAGGACTGCCATTTGAAGAAAAATATACTTTTTATTTTTATGGCCCATACTCAGAGGAGCTTAGCCTTCGTATTGAGGAACTAACCAATCTCGGATTTGTAACAGAAGTAAAAGAACAAAAAAGTAATTACTACCAATATCGCTACCAGGTAACCGATCAAGGCCAAGACTTTCTCGAGCATTCCAATGCAGATGTTCCAATAGTAGAGTCGATTGTCCGAGACATGAAAGAACAGAGTTCACGTTTTTTGGAATTAGTTGCTACCATGCTTTATTTCGATCATTTACCAAAGGATGAAATCGAGCAAAAAGTACAGGAAGTAAAGAAAAAATCGAATTATACTTCCGATGATATTGAAGAGGCATGGTCATTTTTAAAAAATATTAAGCTATCATAAACCATTCAGAAAGCGAGTATGAAATCACAAGGATTTTATACTCGTTTTTTTGTGAAGTATGTGATATTTATTACTTAAATTTACTAAAAGAATCTTTGAAATTGTTTTAAAAGTTATCGATAAAAATAATGCATGAAGTTTTAGCATTAGTAACATTATACGAGTGATAGATGACAATAAAGACTATGAAAAGATGACTAAAGTAACATATTATGAAAAGTTTTCAGAATTTTCTTGATCTTTAATTTGGGATGTGCTTTTATTATAGTTAATCATACCTAATAAGCTCGTTTTATATGTATCGATTAAATACTATTTTTATGGGAGGGAATGTATGAATAGAAAGAAACTTGTCATTCTGGTTGTTGTATGTACAGCTGTTATACTAACTGCAATAGGTATTAATGCTTTAATGTCATTTTCAACTGAATCTAATACTGAAGACACCAGTGAGTCTGAGCTAACAGTTGCTGTAAAGGATGAACTTACTTCAGAAGAGAATAATTCAGATGATGCAAATGATGAAACGGTTAGCAATACAGTTACATTATCTAATGTTACCGGAGATGTTGTTGTTACCAGAGAGGATATCGAATTAGAAGTCACCTCAGATACTGAATTAGTCACAGGTGATAAAGTAGTATCAAAAGAAAACGCATCAGTGGAACTAATCGTTAATCCTAATGAATCAGCAATCTTAGGCGCTAATACAGAAATAGAAATAATAGATATTTATTCGAATGAAAAAGGAATTAATCTTTCGATGCGCCAATTAGCAGGTAACATATACCACTCTGGTAAACATAATGACTATTCAGTGCAAATGGGTGGTATTCAGGTAGATGCTGAAGGTACGCACTTTATAACGTCAATTGATCCGGTAGTTGGGGAAACCAGTATTTTTGTTGCCTCAGGAATAGTTCGTGTCACAGATTCATTGACTGAATCTCCTTCGAGTACTGGTTTACCCATCTATCCTTCACAACAGGTTAATTTTATTAATAATGATAATGAAATGTCTCAGGTTCTTGTTAATGATGTAAATATAACTAATTTAGTTGAATCGACAGATCAAAGTATTATTGAAGCGTTGCTGCGAAATAAAACAATCATAGATCAAGAGAATAAAGATTTAATAGACCGAATAGGACAAGACGGAGAAATACTTGAAACAATCGGTTTAAATGCTAATACTGATATGGCACGTTTTCAGGAAAATCTCAACAATTTAATTGGAAGTATTGCTAATGTGGCTGTCAATCAAAGTAAATTAAGTGAAGAAGAAATTGGTCAGATTAATGATCAGATAAATCTAGATCAAACTTCTTCAATGAGGGATGTTTATGAAGAGAGAACAGCAACTGCTTTAGAAGAAATTAGAAGATTACAGCGGATGAAACAAGCACAACAAGAGCAGCAACGTCAAGCACAAAAGCAACAACATAATGGACTATTACAAAAAATTAAGGAAGCACATGAGAAACAAAAAGAGCAAAATGAAAAACAGATAAATCAAAAACAACAACAAGCGGAAGAGCAGGTTAAAGAAATCCTCAACGATCAACAAAAAGAAAGACTTCGCAAGCAACGAGAAGAACAACGTAAAGAACAAGAGAGACAAGAACAACTCCGTTTGGAAAAAGAACGAGAACGCGAGCAACAACTTCAACTAGAAAAAGAAGAAGCGATTAAAGCAGATATTCAATCAATAATAGATCAAAAGATTCAATTGGAAAATGGAATAAAAACTCTTGAGTTAAGTGATTTTTTCACAATAGAACAATCGATAACATATGCAATACAGTCAAACGATCAAAGCGTTGCAGTGGGAGAAGTTGATGGTACACAATTAAACATAATACCTAAAAAGAATGGTCAAGCCACATTCATTTTATCTGTTGGTCTAGGCTCTTTCAAAACATCAAAAGAGTTTACGGTTACTGTGGAAAGTAGACCATTACAAGCTCCGGAAGCGGTACAATTTACTGATGACGACCCTTTATATAATAAAATAAGGGGGATTTTAAAGGTCAAAAAAGCTGTAAACGAATCCAACATAAGCCACTATGGTTTGTATTGGGCAAATAATAGTCAAGACAAGATTGGTGAACCTATCACGAAAATTGCTAAAACTGGAGAAGACTTGACTTATAATTTCCAAGATGGGTCTGTTATACCTGAAGGTGCAACTGGAATTATTGCATTATCAATCAATAAATTTGGACAGTCTGAGAAATATGTATATACTCCTATTCAGGATTTCAGAGAAGCTTGGATTAAAAATGCAATACCCAATGCCACGTTGCTTTTAAATGAAAGTTATCATTTTAAATTTGAAAATTATTTCATTGATCCATTTGGACAATCTATCGATAGTTTTAATGAAGACTATGATATTAACATAAGAACTGTTGATCCCGCGATTGCAGAAGGTGGAATCGATGGTGATGTTTTCTATCTAAATGGAAATTCTGAAGGATCTACAAAGGTAATAGTAACTCTTCTAGAAAGTGAAACTAATGAACAATTGCTATCCATCACATTCGATGTAACGGTAAAAGCCTTACCATTACCTGATGCACCGACAGCTATTCAATTTAAAGATGAAAACCCATTAAGTGGTCAGGTAAGTGGAACAGTGAGCGTTATCAAAGCAGTAAATGAATCCTATGTGTCAAGCTATGAATTATACTGGGTAGATGAAGAAGCTCAAAAAATAGGAGATCCGCTCACAATATTGACACCGAAAGGAACGGATTTTGAGTATGATTTGGCCAATAATACCCCGATCCCAGAAGGCGCAACAGGCATAGTTGCTGTATCTAGAAATACAACAGGGGCATCAGAAGATCATGCCTATGTGGAAGTGGAAGATTTTAAGAGTATTTGGATCAACAACACAATTCCGAATCAAGTAATTACAGAAGGAAAAGTAAAAGGGATAGAATTGATCGATGTTTTTAAGGATGAAAATGGAGAGCCGATTTCTGCATTTTCAAATTCCTATCAAGTAACAGCAACAAGTAGTGATGAATCGATCGCAAGAGCATACAATGATGGGGGTATTTTCATCGAAGGAAATGGAGAAGGTGTTGCCACTATTACGCTCAATGTTCATTCATGGCAATCAGAGGACATAGTAGCTTCGACTACCTTTGAGGTAGCGGTAAATGCCTTACCATTACCTGATGCGCCGACAGCTATTAACTTTAAAGATGAAAACCCATTAAGTGGTCAGTTAAGTGGAACCGTGAGCGTCATCAAAGCAGTAGATGAATCCTATGTGTCAAGCTATGAATTATACTGGGTGGATGAAGAAGCTCAAAAAATAGGAGATCCACTCGCAATATTGTCACCAAAAGGAACGGATCTTGAGTATGATTTTGTCGATAATACTCCAGTTCCAGAAGGAGTGACAGGCATACTTGCTGTATCCAAAAATACAACAGGAACATCAGAAGATCATGCCTATGCGGAAGTGGAAGATCTTAAGAGTGTTTGGATCAACAATACGCTTCCGGATCAGGTAATTACAGAAGCAAACGTAAAAGGGATAGAATTGATCGATGTTTTTATGGATGAAAATGGAGAGCCGATTTCTGCGTTTTCAAATTCCTATCAAGTAACAGCAACAAGTAGTGATGAATCGATCGCAAGAGCATACAATGATGGGGGTATTTTCATCGAAGGAAAGGCAGAAGGTGTTGCCACTATTACGCTCAATGTTCATTCATGGCAATCAGAGGACATAGTAGCTTCGACTACCTTTGAGGTAGCGGTAAATGCCTTACCATTACCTGATGCGCCGACAGCTATTAACTTTAAAGATGAAAACCCATTAAGTGGTCAGTTAAGTGGAACCGTGAGCGTCATCAAAGCAGTAGATGAATCCTATGTGTCAAGCTATGAATTATACTGGGTGGATGAAGAAGCTCACAAAATAGGAGATCCAATCACGATATGGACACCTACAGGAACAGATTTAGAATATCATTTGTCTGGTGAAATCCAAATGCCAGAAGGCGCAACAGGCATAGTTGCTGTATCTAGAAATACAACAGGGGCGTCAGAAGATCATGCCTATGTGGAAGTGGAAGATTTTAAGAGTATTTGGATCAACAACACAATTCCGAATCAAGTAATTACAGAAGGAAACGTAAAAGGGATTGAAATACCGGATGTTTTTATGGATGAATATGGAGAACCGATTTCTGCATTTTCTAATTCCTATCACGTAACAGCAATAAGTAGCGATGAATCAATCGCAAGAGCATACAATGATGGTGGTATTTTCATCGAAGGAAAGGCAGAAGGTATGGCCACTATTACGCTAAATGTTCAATCTTGGCAATCAGAGGAGATAGCAGCCTCGACTACCTTTGAGGTAACGGTAAATGCTTTACCATTACCTGATGCACCGACAGCTATTAACTTTAAAGATGAAAATCCATTAAGTGGTCAACTAAGTGGAACAGTGAGTGTCATCAAAGCAGTAGATGAATCCTATGTGTCAAGCTATGAATTATACTGGGTGGATGAAGAAGCTCAAAAAATAGGAGATCCAATCACAATATTGACACCGAAAGGAACGAATCTTGAGTATGATTTGGCCAATAATACTCCAATCCCTGAAGGAGTGACAGGCATAGTTGCTTTATCCAGAAATACAACAGGGGTATCAGAAGAACATGCCTATATCGAAGTGGAAGATTTTAAGAGTGTTTGGATCAACAATGCGGTTCCCGATCAGGTAATTATAGAAGGAAGCACGCAAGGGATTGAAATGCTGGATGTTTTTATGGATGAATATGGTGAGCCTATTTCTGCATTTTCTAATTCCTATCAAATAATAGCGACAAGTAATGATGAATCGATCGCGAGTGTATCCAATTATGGAGGCATAAACATCGAAGGAAATGGAGAAGGTGTGGCGAATGTTATAATACATGTTACATCCTGGCAATCGAACGAAATACTGGCCTCGACATCATTCGAGGTTACTGTAGAATCATCTTCCTTACAGTAATCAAATCAAAATTAATTAGTTTAACGACTAACAAACCAAGTGGCTCTATATTAAAGAGATCCACTTGGTTTTTTGTTTCATTTGACTAGTGTACAATTGAATTAACACTAATTGTAACGTTCATCTCCTCATTGGAATTAAAATTATTCTTTTCATTTACTTTAAAATTCAAACGTTAACACAACTAGTTCGTAACGAGTAGCTATTATAATAACAAGACTTAGGTGGCTAGGATAAGAAATTGCCATTTAGGACCAAATGAGAGGAGCAGCAGTATTGAACAGTAAAGAGTATACGGAAGCAAACAGATAAGCTTGGAATCAAGTTAATCATAGACATCAAAATAAGAAGGAAGAGAGTGGAAAGTTTAAGAAATTTGGACAATCAGGATATTCAACATTAGATAACTTAATAACTGAAAAATTATCGTTCTATGAGTTAAAAGGCAAAGATATAGCTCAAGTTTGTTGTAATGATGGTGAAGAAACAATCTCACTAAAGAATTTGGGTGCAAGAGAAGTGGTTGGTTTTGATATATCAGACAATGCAATTGAGTCTGCTCGTCTTTTATCTAAAAAAGTGGATGTAGAATGTGACTTTATTCAAACAGATATTTATGACATTTCTGATGATTATAACAATCGCTTTGACATTGTATACATTTCAACGGGGAGTTTGATGTGGTTTCCGGATATATCGAAATTCTTTAAAGTAATTAACCGTATTTTAAAGGTTAATGGGTATGTTCTTATCTATGAAATTCACCCTTTCTTGTTATTATTAGATGAAGATAACCACGATAATCCTTATGAATTAAGATATCCATATTTTAGAAAAGAACCACTTGTCTTTAATGATGGATTAGATTACATTGGTAAAGTAAAAAATGAATCCGCTTTACCAAGTTATAATTTTGACCCTACTTTGTCTCAAATAATAAATGGATTAATTCAAAATAAGATGAGTATCGATCAATTTGAAGAATACGATCACGATATATCCTCTTTATTTGGTCATTTAGAAAATGATGAAATTCAAATTCCGAAAAGTTTTTTTCTATGTGGGGAGAAGGTAAGTGATTAAACAGGATGAAAATCCGTTTAGTTAAAAAAATAGTTGCAAGGAGAGATAAAGATGGGAATTGATTTTCATAGTAAAGAGAATAGTATTACGTATACAACTCGAGAGGCAGATCATTCATGGATAGAATCGATAAAAGGTCTAATACCTGTAGAAAATATTAGTAAGGCTCTTGATATTGGTTGTGGCGGTGGTATTTATTCTAAAGCCCTATCAGATATGGGAGTAGAAACAGTAACAGGTGTTGATTTTTCTAAAGCTATACTTGAAGGCGCACGTGAAAACTGTAAAAACTACGATAATATTAGTTTTGTAAACGGCAATGCCTATGAAACCAATTTAAATAGTCAAACGTACGATTTAATACTTGAAAGAGCGCTGATACATCATCTCAACGATTTACGTTCTTGTTTTTTAGAAGCATTTCGATTGTTAAAGGATAATAGTTTTTATATTTTACAAGACCGAACGCCAGAAGATTATCTTTTAGAAGGCGATGAAAATCATATTAGAGGATATTTTTTCGAACTTTTTCCTCGCTTAGTTGACAAGGAATCCAATCGTAGGTATAAGAGCCAGTTTGTGATCGAAATGTTGCAAGAAGTGGGATTTAGTCATATTGAAGAAGTTAAGCTATGGGAAACCAGAGCCATTTATGAAGACAAAGCGCAATTATTAAAAGATATAAGTGATAGAACTGGGAGAAGTATCTTGCATGAATTAGACGATAATGAACTGAAGTTGCTCATCAATCATATCGATAAGTCGTTATCAACTGATACTAATATAATCGAAAAAGATAGATGGATGATTTGGAAAGCTGTAAAATAAAACTTACAAAAATTTAGAAGTTCAAAGCATTAACTTTGAACTTCATAGTCTTTTAATATTTAGACTAAACAATTTATGATGAGGATTTGCCATTTGTTTCGTTTAATAGCTTATCCAGCTTTTGTTCGACGCGATCTAGTTGTTTTTTTGTCCGAGATTTTGACCGTATAATGATCAAGACAAATATAACGATTGCTATCATAAAGAACAGGAGGAAGGAAAAGAACAAATCTCCACCTTGTAGTCCACCTATCTCAGCGTAAATCATTAGCAACACCCCTAGTCTATTAGTCGTTTACCGCCAACACCATAGTTGCGTTTATCAATATCTTCAATGAATACTACTACCTTTTCACGAGAGGCACCAGTTGTCTCCACTACTGCGTCCGTAACTTTTTCAATTAACGCTTTACGTTGTTCATCTGTTCTACCTTCTAACATCTCGACTGTTACATATGGCATATGTATCTCTCCTTTAGCATGAATATAATCTTATTGTATCGCAAATAACAAAAGAGGGAAACACAGAAGATGAAACCACCATTTCAATCATGATACAATGAAAATTAGAAACAATCTGCGTTTCATTCGGAAATTAGGTTCTTAACGGGATATCTGTTGCTCTTCACGGGATATACACAGTTGTTGACGGGATACTTGCTCGGCTTCACAGGATACAGTGATTTATCCCGTTAACAAAATTAGTTATCCCGCTAACAGCCTACCTTATCCCGTGAAGAGCAGTATAAAACTAAGAGGAAGTTCGCAGCATTTAAAAAATCTAATTTTAATATTAAATCTAGTATAAATTAGGAGGCTTTGTCATGAGTGAAGAAAAGAAAAAAAAGTCAAATGCGTTTACGATTATGAAAGATGATTCTACTGATGGTCATGGGGGATATGGTGTTGGTTCTGTCAGTTTGGAAAATATCTCACCAGTAATTGTAGACCCAAATGAAGATCGTGCCTTTGTCGACATGGGGGCAATGCATGCGCGCAGTGAAGTAGAGCGACGTGTGAAATTTATTCCAGATCGAGAAGTAGTAAAAAATGGGAAATTATATTGGATTGTTTGGGTAACGGTAGAGCGTGGAGAGAATGGACCTCATTATTATGGCGTTACGGGTTGTGAAATTGTAGTAGACCGTTCGATTAAGCGTGCATATAAATCAATGCCAGAACATGTGAATCATATGGACAAATCGATGAAAGGTCATGTCATTGTTGATCACATGGACGATAAGTCAAAAAAATTATTAGCTGATTTTTTACGTGAATTTGATGCAGAGATGTGGAAAAATTCAACAGACGAATTAAAACAAGCATTACCTGAATAATGAACATTTTGTGAACTTTGTCAAAAAATGAACAATTATACTTGTCCTAATGGATCATTGTTTATAAAATGAATACACATGGTAACTCTTAGTTACTAGGACCGGAAAAGGCTGGGCATTCGCCCAGCCTTTTTCCGTTCTGATAAAAGAAGATCCTGGCATTGCCGCTTTTTGCGCATCAAACAATTAAAGATTAAGGCATCAGTTTGTGCATAATAGAAGGAAAGTGCGACATAACCTTGGGGTAATTATGAGATTTTATATGTGTTTTGCAACCGCTGCGGCTTGCCCGCTTTCCTTTCCGCGGGTTTTTACCCTAAGATCCACTTTTTAAGCAAAGTTCGCTTAAAAAGTGGATCTTAGGGTAAAAACATCCCGCAGGAGTGAAAGGAGGCCACTGAAAAACATATTATGGAAATTATTTTCCCCACTTTAACCCCCGAAACACTATTGAAAATGCATATAATTCCCCACTTTCATATGATATTTAGTATGAATTTTGGGATTGTATTTTTATTGATTAAAAAGGAAGGGGGTTTTTCAGTGGCCTCGAGTGAAAGCGGGCGCCTGCGCTTTTTTATGCTCTACAACTAAAGCAAGAATAATCATGTTGGCGTATTCACTAATTCTCATCAATTTATCATTAGATTACATATCATAGATATCAATACAAACTGATTTATTGTACATCTTCTCCTGTCCATAACCATTCCCACCAATTGTCTATAAGATCATCTTCGGAGATGATTTCATCAAACTCTTCGGGATGTTCATGTTGATATTCCTCTAAATGTAAGGTGCAATATTTTGTTGGTTCCGTGCCTTTGACAAATAATAAGGTCGTCGTATCGGTACAAGCCTCTGATGCTAGCAAACCTGTATTCAAGTCGATCGAAGCTTCTACCACATTTTCAGGACGAACGACTCGCTCAACCGGAATATCTCCATGCGCTTTTTCCATAAAACTAGCCCATACTTCTTTTGCGTATTGGTGATCACTTGTCTTCACAATCTCTCGATTATCATCATAACCGGTCCAAACACCAGTTGTAAGTGATGGACTAAAACCAATCATCCAATTATCAACATTAGTTGTTCCTGATTTTCCAGCGTATTCATGCGTCAATTTATTAGCGATCGATGCACCTGTAACACTCATATAGCCATTCAATTCTTCATTAAACATGCCTTTCATCATCTCAGTTAAAATATAGGTATATTCTTTATTGAGTATCTGATTATTATTTTGTTTGGAAAACAAACTCCAGCCTTTATCCTCTGATTCGTTCTCTTGACGGTCATATAATACCTCACCATGAGCATCTGTAACTTTTGAAATCGTGTAACTATCGATCTTTTTCCCGCCGTTAGCAAGCATACTGTACCCTGTCACCATCTCCTTCATCGTAACGACTTCAGTTCCTAATGCTAAAGAAGCAACAGGTTCTAAATCGCTCTTTATATTAAATTTATCTTTTGCTACGCGAACAAATCGGTCTGGTGTTACATACATGTTTGTTTTAACAGCGAAAACGTTATCAGATAAGGCAATCGCTTGAGCCATTGTGATCGGTTGGTTGGCATAATAGTCATTGTAATTACTTGGTTGATAGAGCTTTCCATCTGCTAATTCAAATGTGGTTGGTTTGCTCATCAATGTTGTGGCAGCTGTCATACCTTGTTCTAAGGCGGTATAATAAAGAAACGGCTTAAAGGAAGATCCAGGCATTCGTTTCGCTTGTGTCACACGATTGAAAGAGGAATCTTGATAGTTTCTCCCACCTACGAGAGCTTTAATTGCACCTGTTGTGGGGTCCATTGCCATAGCACCGATTTGTATTTCGGGGTTATCGATTAAACGATCTGAAGCCGACTTTAATTCTTGTTGTTGTTCGACGCTAAGAGTAGTATAAACCTGATAACCACCAGACCTAACATCTTCTATAGTAACCCCTAATACATCTTTCAGTTCCTCTACTACCAGGTCTTGATAATAAGGAGCGAGGCCTTTTGTTGTGATCGTGCGTTCTTCAGAAAAATCTAGTGTTTCGTTTATTGCAGTTTCATATGTCTGGGAGTCAATAATTTGTTGATCATGCAAATTTTTCAAAATTAATTCCTGTCTCGATTTCGCTTTATCATAATCATGAAAAGGTGAGTAGTGGGAAGGACCTTTTGGAATGCCTGCCAGCATAGAGGCTTCGGCCCACGTTAAATCGGCAGCAGACTTAGCAAAGAAATATTTACTGGCTGCTTCAATTCCGTAAGCACCATGGCCATAATAAATTGTATTTAAATATCCTTCTAGCAACTCATCCTTATCGTAAAACATCTCTAAACGTATCGTATAAAAAGCCTCATATAATTTTCGTTTCCATGTCTTTTCATGTGTTAGAAAAAGGTTGCGAGCATATTGTTGAGTAATCGTGCTGGCCCCTTCTTTTAGCGACATTGTTTTCAAATCCTTCCAAATAGCGGACGCAAGGCGTTTGAAATCAAAACCAAAGTGATCATAGAAATGTTGATCTTCCGTCCAAATCGTAGCCTGCTCTAAGTTATCATCGATTTTATCTAACGTCATCCAGTATCTTTTTTCAGCCCCGAACTCCTCGCCAATCACTTCTTGATCTTCGCTATAATAAATGGTATTTTGAGGACGGTCTAAAGACGGGGGGCCAAGTAAAAAGCTAGCAATTAATAAAACAGCGGAGAAAGATCCAACTAAAAAAAATATAAAAACAAAAAACTTCCATAACCGTCGCTTCCTTCTCCGACTCCTCCGACCCATAAGACACCCTCCTAAGAACAAAAAATAGAAAAACATATTGCGATCTTCACGGGAATACTGACGCTGTTGACGGGAAATATCGTTAGCTTTACGGGAATTAGCCTTTTTTCCCGTGAAGCAGAAGACAATTCCCGTCAAGAGGAAGACAATTCCTGTGAAGAGAGCACCAATTCCCGTGAATAGCATCGAAATCTATAATAATCGCGGTTTGCACATCATTCGTTATTAGCATTATGGTTCAAAAAAACAGGGTATAAACATAATAAATAAAGAATTACTTGATTTTTTGGTAAAAAACTCTAGAATAGTATTATTTACAATAAAAAAAGTAAATCGATATAGATTAAAGGAGCCGATCAAATGGGAATATGGTTTACTGAAAAACAAACCGAAAATTTTGGCATCACTGCTAAAATCAATAAAACGCATCATAGTGAAGAAACAGACTTTCAAAAGCTAGATATGGTAGAAACAGCGGAATGGGGAAATATGCTGTTGTTAGACGATATGGTCATGACGTCAGAAAAGGACGAATTCGTTTATCATGAAATGTTAGCGCATGTACCATTATTTACCCACCCCAATCCAAAAGAGGTGTTAGTAGTTGGTGGTGGTGATGGAGGTGTGATCCGAGAAGTACTGAAGCATCGATCCGTTCAAAAAGCAGTATTAGTCGATATTGACGGAAAAGTCATTGAATATTCAAAAAAATATTTGCCAACGATCGCAGGAAGTCTTGATCATCCCCGCGTCGAAGTTCGTGTAGCAGACGGATTTATGCATATTGCAGAAAGTCAAAAAGCATACGATGTGATCATGGTCGATTCAACGGAACCAGTAGGTCCTGCTGTTAACCTTTTTACTAAAGGATTCTATGATGGCATTTCAAAAGCTTTAAAAGACGATGGTATTTTTGTCGCCCAGACAGATAATCCGTGGTTTAAAGCAGACCTCATTCAACAAGTGTTTCAAGATGTAAAAGAAATTTTTCCAGTAACACGCCTTTACACAGCAAATATTCCCACCTATCCAAGTGGATTATGGACGTTTACGCTGGGAAGTAAAATTCATGATCCATTAAAAGTAAAAGAGGACCGATTCTTTGAGTTGGAGACGAAATATTACACAGCTCCATTACATCAAGCGTGTTTTGTATTACCTAAATTTGTCGAAGATTTAACGAAATAGGAGGGCTAAAAGATGCGATTTGACGAGGCTTACTCAGGAAAAGTATTTATTATGTCGCGCCCGACACATGAAGAGGCTGATGCCATTATTTATGGAATGCCAATGGACTGGACCGTCAGCTTTCGACCAGGCTCACGCTTTGGCCCGAATCGAATTAGAGAGGCTTCGATTGGTTTAGAAGAATACAGCCCATATTTAGACCGCCACTTAGAAGAAGTCAACTATTTTGATGCCGGGGATATTCCGTTACCATTTGGCAATGCAAGTAGGAGCCTTGAAATGATTCATGACTATGTGGAACAAATTTTAGCAAAAGGTAAATTCCCGTTAGGACTGGGTGGCGAACATCTTGTCAGCTGGCCGATTATCGAAGCGATCTATCAGAAATACCCAGAACTTGCCATTATTCATATTGATGCACATGCTGATCTACGCGTGGAATATGAAGGGGAGAGCTTGTCCCACTCGACACCAATCCGAAAAGCTTGTGAAAAAATTGGTGCCGAAAATGTTTATTCATTTGGCATTCGCTCTGGAGATCGGGATGAATTTCGTTATGCGAAAGAAAGTGGGATGTATATGGCGAAATATCAGGTCGTGGAGCCATTAAAGGAAATGTTACCGAAACTGTCCGGTCGACCGGTTTATGTGACAATTGATATTGATGTCCTCGACCCAGCATTTGCTCCAGGAACAGGTACAGCAGAAGCTGGTGGTATTTCGTCTACCGAATTACTAGCTGCAATTCACGCTATCGCGAATTCCGATATAAAAGTTGTTGGAGCAGACCTTGTTGAGGTTGCGCCAAATTACGATCCAACCGAACAAACTGTAATAGCCGCCAGTAAATTTGTCCGTGAAATATTATTAGGCTGGGTTAAGTAAAAAAGAGAAATACATGTAACAAGTCCCTTAAGTATGATAAAATATGTAACGACTTTATAAAGGGACTAATCGTCTCTGACGTTTCGCTACACTGTTAGTAGCCGCACTTTATTAAAGATTAGGGGATTGGAATGAAAAGAAATCAAATTGTGAGTGACTTTTTGGCAAATGATACCGAGATGCCATTACACGTTATTTATCAGCAGCTTAGAGGACAGTGCCATGAGTTGAAAGATATGACAGAAATATGTTTAGCAACCGAAAATGAAGAGAATCAGCGAACTGCCATGGAATATTTATATGTGAATGGCTTATATGATGAATTAAAAGTAATGATCGATAAGATAAAATATGCAACAAATGATGTAAATCGCAAATCAGCTCGAATCTACCAAATTATGTATGAACGTAAAACGATAGCAGCAACACAATTAAAACCAGATACACCATCCAAATATATTAAAGCTGTCAATCGTCTGAAAATCAATGAGGAAGATATTACGGTAAGAATCCTCAAAGATCTTGTGCATATCTATGGCTATTTTGATATGCATCAGTACGGCAAGATAGGAACTTTTAATGAAAGTATTAAAAGACTTTTGATCCAGGTAAAAGATCCGTTACTATATGAATTGTTTGAGTCTCGTTTAAATGAAGCTTTATTTATTTATCATTGGAAACGCAATGAATTAATATTATCAAGAAAATATGGCTATCAACTATTAAAAGAAGCAAATAACCCTCGTAAACAAATTGATATTCATAATATTTTGGCACAAGGATACTTGTTTGACAGTTATGAACAGGCGATGCATCATATGTCCGTAGCCATTGAGATGGCAGAGCAATTATCATATGAGCGAGCAACATACGGTTTGAAAAACTATACCCTTCCATTTATCTCAGCCTATTATAAAAAAACAGAGGGGATTACGAGTTTAGATTTAGCTGAGCAAGCACATATTGCCTTTGCTGAAGGTAATAATGAAACATGCATCGAAATATTAGCTGATTTTGAACAATTAACACCTTTTCAGCAATATTATTTAGGACAAGCTAAACAAGACAAGTACTTATTACGAACGGCATATCAACGATTTATTGAAGAACGAGATGATTATTTTTATGCTAGATTACCTCTCGAGGCGTTAAACGCCCTTGATCAATAGAAGGATGTTTGATAACGTGATAAAATCTCAAGTGAACATTAAAATGACAATGGAAATTGTCGATCAGGGAAAACAGGATATTACAATTGTTGAGGAAAAAGGTCAACTATTAGAAAAAGCCGATACCACGGTATTGACGTTTAGTGAAGAGAATGAAAATAACGAACAAACAAATTCACTGATTACCATTCATCCAGATAAAGTCAGTGTGAAACGATCTGGAGCAGTATCGATGCTACAGAAATTCGATAAGAAGCAAATAACGGAAAATGTCTACCGCCATCAATTCGGCACCATTCATATGGAGACAGAAACAGAGCAAATGACCTATCAACCACCACAAGCAAATAAGAACGGAAAATTATTTATTAGCTATTCAACAAGTTTAAATGGTGATAAACCAAGGCGTCATCAATTAACGATCTTGGTAAAAAAAGAAGACTAATGGAGGTAAAATCATGAACGTGATGCAACAAATGCAGGAAACCTTGAAATCAGAAATTAAACAAGCCGTACTAGCAGCCGATTTAGCATCAGAAGCAGAAATACCTGCAATTGTGCTAGAACAGCCAAAAGATAAAGAGCATGGTGATTATGCGACTAATATTGCGATGCAACTTGCCAGAATCGCAAAAAAAGCTCCACGACAAATTGCCGAGGATATCGTGGCGCAATTAAATCAGGCAACAGGATCAATTAAAAGTGTTGATATTGCTGGGCCAGGTTTTATCAACTTTTTTATCGATAACCAGTACTTAACCAAACTAATACCGACCATTCTTGAACAGAAAGAAAATTATGGATCTTCTAATACTGGTAAAGGTGAAAAGGTTCAAATAGAGTTTGTCTCAGCCAATCCAACCGGTGATCTGCATTTGGGACATGCACGTGGCGCCTCTGTTGGTGATTCGATGTGTAATATTTTAGAAAAAGCGGGTTACGATGTTGCCCGTGAATATTATATTAATGATGCAGGTAATCAAATCAATAATTTAGCACTATCTGTTCAAGCTCGTTACATGCAGGCACTGGGTAAAGAATTTCCAATGCCAGAGGATGGTTATCACGGAGCAGATATTATTGGAATCGGTGAGACGTTGGCAAAAGAGTATGGTGAACAATTACTAGATAAGTCAGATCAGGAACAACAAGCATTTTTCCGCGAATACGGCTTGAAGTTTGAATTGGATAAATTAGCGAAAGATTTAGAACAGTTTCGTGTAACATTTGATCATTGGTTTTCAGAAACATCGTTGTATGAAGAGAATAAAATCACTCCAGCGATTGAGTTATTGAGAGAAAAAGGTTATATCTATGAGGAAGACGGTGCGACATGGTTCCGTTCGACAGATTTTGATGATGACAAGAATCGTGTATTAGTCAAGCAAGATGGTTCCTACACCTATTTATCTCCAGATATTGCGTATCACAAAAATAAATTAGATCGTGGTTTTGATAAATTGATTAACATATGGGGAGCAGACCATCATGGTTATATCCCACGTATGCGTGCGGCGATTCAAGCGCTAGGTTATGATGCTGATACGTTAGAAGTGGAAATCATCCAAATGGTCAACCTTTTTGAAAATGGCGAAAAGATCAAAATGAGTAAACGTACTGGTAAGGCGGTCACGTTACGTGAATTAATGGAGGAAGTTGGCATTGATGCGATGCGTTATTTCTTCGTGATGCGTTCTGCAGATTCCCACTTGGATTTTGATATGGACTTAGCGAAGTCCCAATCCAACGATAATCCAGTTTATTATGTACAATATGCCCATGCTCGGATTTGTACGATGATAAAACAGGCGGGAGATAAAGGGATCGATTTTGCGGAATATGACGCAAGTCTCCTGCAATCGGAAAAAGCAGAAGAGTTATTGAAAAAATTGGGCGAATTTACTCAGGTGGTGGCAGATGCAGCGACTAATCGTACGCCACACCGGATCACACAGTACATTTTTGACTTATCAGCAAATCTGCACAGCTTCTATAACGCAGAAAAAGTCATCAATGAGGACAACCTTGAAGCAACCAAAGCGCGTCTTGCTCTAATGGAAGCCGTGCGCATTACCTTAGCAAATGGCATGAAACTAATCGGAGTAAACGCACCAGAGAGTATGTAAATATACGTATCATCAGAAAAGCTGGATTCTTTCCAGCCTTTTTGTTTGCTAATAAATAAAGACTAATTTAACGAATGAAAGCAGGAACGTACGACATAAATGAAGTGGTAATTTTGACATGATGTACGTGTGTGGTATCCGCTTCGGCTTGGCCACTCCCCTTTCCATGGGGTTTTTTCTTCAGCTAACTTTTCCAAGCAAAAACCGCATGGAAAAGTGGATCTTCAGGAAAAACGAGTCCCATAGGAGTTGGAGTGGCCGCCTACGCTTAATGAAGTTCTACAAAAAATGCAAAAGCTAGCATTTTGGATTTTTACAGTAGGATCTTATTTGTTATTGATGTTAAGTAATCTAAAAACAAAGTCATAGCTGATATTGAATAAAGCCAATATGATTATAGTTGCTGGAGTTGTAGAGTATAAAAAAGCGTAGGCGTCCGCTTCCACTCCTGCAGGAAGTTTTTATCCGAAGATCCACTTTGGTAAGTGGTTTTTGCTTACCAAAGTTAGCTGAGGAGAAAAACCTGCGGAAAGGGAAGCGGACAAGCCGGAGCGGTTTATAAGCAGTTAAAATATTTCATAATTACCATTTCATTCATGTCGCTCTTTGTTTCTTTGATATACTTTTAAAAAAATGCTGGATCCAGTCGAATAGGCGGAATCCTAAGTAGATGCCGACTATTCCCATTACTCCTGCTAATGCAGGTGGGGCGGGTATGGGTAGTTTTAACCAAGCGAAAAGAAATCCAACGACTAAACCAGTGATAAGTGCTAAAAAAATTTGCAAAGTGATCAACCTCCATTCTTTAGAGTAATGACCGGAAAGGCATCGTCAACCACATCAATAGCCTTAAAAGAACAGGCTGATGTTTGATCCATCCGTCGGTCATTTTTTTGCTAATAGAAAGGTCTTTCCTAAAAATACTCTGCATTTCGTGGAAAATAGCATGTTCTTTCATTACAATGATATTTAATTCTTGATTAAGACTGAGACTTCGCCTGTCAAAATTGGCTGTACCAAAATCACAAATAGCTTGATCAAAAAACAACACCTTTCCATGGAAAAAGCCATCCTTATATAGATAAATATCTGCCCCATATTTCTTCATCTTTTTGAAATATGCTAAGGCTGAAGCTTTCGTTAATAGATGATCGGCTTTATCCGGGACTACCACAGTCAGCGTAACACCTCTTTTTAATGCTACTATAAGTGCTTTTTCAATTTTTCTAGTTGGAATAAAATAAGGAGATCCAATTTCAATCGACTCCTTTGTTTGCGAAATCAGTCTGAGAATTTCGTCTTCTAAAACATTTCCTTCGGTAGATAACACTTTGACATCTGCATTTTTTTGAGTATCAGTTCTGTCTAATGTTTGTGCTTGAGAATCCCAATCGAGATTAAAGGATGACTGCAATACTTCGATGATGTCACCAGTCAAACGTAAATGGTAATCCTGCCATCTACCTAGTTTCTTATCTTTTCCTACATATTCATCGCCTAAGTTAAATCCGCCAATATAACTAACGTTTTCATCTACAATCAAGACTTTGCGATGATTTCTTTGTTGAAGGTGATAGAAAAAAGGAAAAGTGGGACGATTCATTTTGCGAAACGACACTTTATCCTTCAACCATTTATTACGAAATCTCAAACTGCCCACCCAATCTGCCATCACTCTTACTTTTACCCCTTCATTTTGTTTTCTAACAAGTAATGAATAGATTTGGTTGGAAATTCGATCATTCCGAATGATAAAGAACTGCATATCAATTGAATATTTGGCAGCTTCGATATCGATTAGCATTTGCTCAAATAGCCGGTCCCCAGAAGTGAAAACGTCAACTTGATCCGTATTTGTTAACCATGTATTGCTTTTATTTCGCTTAGCAATTAACCATTTCCCTATCTGGAAGTCAATGATTAAGAGAAGTATTATTCCAATTATAATAAACATACGCTATTCCCTCATTTCATCTTTTAATGTACCCAAATATCTTTAAAATCATGAATCACGGTGTAAGCGTCGGTAACACTTTAACTTTCTGATAAGTTTTGCCAAGCATAGAGGCTTTGACAAAAGCTTGTTATGCGTTTTAGGAATGTAATGCGACATAGCTGAAGTGGTAAGTATGAGATTTTATATGTGCTTTGCAACCGCTGCGGCTTGCCCACTTTCCTTTCCGTGGGTTTTTACCCTAAGCTAACTTTTTAAGCAAAGTTCGCTAAAAAAGTGGATCTTAGGGTAAAAACATCCCGCAGGAGTGAAAGCGGACGCCTTCGCTTTAAAGGGATGCTACAACTGATGTCACAACTATCATGTTGATCTGATCTATCTTTAAGTATTTTGTTTACTTTATGCGATAGTAGTCATTATTTAAACTCTTGCATCTATTGTAGAACTCTAATTAGCGTAGGCGTTCGCTTCAACTCCTATGGGACTCGTTTTCCCTGAAGATCCACTTTTCCATTCGGTTTTTGCTTGGAAAAGTTAGCTGAAGGGAAAACCCCGTGGAAAGGGAAGCGAACAAGCCGAAGCGGTTGCTAAGCACACACATAATGTCAAAATTACTACATTATATATTGCACAGCATTACTAACATACATATTGCATCGCTCTTGTTTGAAATTAAGAGGAATATGTAAGTCTCACTTAATCACTTAATGGATGCGTTTTTCAGTAGAATACGTTAACATATAGAAGGAATAGATAATTTAAAAGAGGTGGATGTCGTGCAAAAGTTAGTATTTTTTGTAGGAGTAGCAGGTACTGGTAAAACAACCGTTGCAGAAAAAATTTCAGAAAAGATTCCATGTGCTTTTCTTGATCGTGATACAGTAGGAGGACGGTTTGTAGAACGTTTTCTCGAAATGAATGACCTTGATCCGAATGATCGTGACTCTGATTTTTATAAAAAAAATCTACGAGACTTAGAGTACGATACAACAAAAGATATATGTATTGAAAACTTACGCGTTGGACAAAATGTTTTTATGATTTCTCCATTTACAGCAGAGCTTAAAAATAAAGAATGGATCGAAGAAGTCATCGCAGCCAGCGGAAAAACAAAAGATGATATTGATGTCAAAGTAGTAGTGGTTACCTTACAAGACATTGAGCAACAACGGAAACGTATTGAAGAGCGTGGAACAGTTCGAGACACATGGAAACTTGATAATTGGGATTCCTATGAAACACGAGTAGACTTTGTGCCTACTATTAATTGGGATATTCCTGAGGAGAATATCAACATTTTTGATAATGCAGGAGATTTAACCAATGAGAAAGTAGAAAAATTAGTATCATTTATCACGAGGTAACTGTCTGTATTAAAAAATAGCACCTTGAAAGATTGTTGCAATTCAAAGAACAAAGCCATATAATATGATGGTAGAACGTAACTGGTCATTGGAATTTGTTTACATATTGATTGAGATAAAAGGAGTGCTATAACGTGAAATTAAAGGAATTAAATCAAGAAAAAATAGATAATATGGCAATGATTGATATTGCAACAAAAGTGTTGGAAGAAGAAAATAAAGCAATGGATTTTCGTGACATTTTTGATCGTGTCGCAAAATTAAAAGGTTTTTCTGAAGCAGATAAAGACTTATGGATCTCTCAGTTTTATACAGACTTGAATATCGATGGACGGTTTATGACAAAGGGATCGAACCTATGGGGTTTGAAAAAATGGTATCCAGTCGAAGAAATTGATGAAGATATTACGCCTGAACCAAAGAAAAAGAAGAAAAAGAAAAAAGCAGTGAAGAAAAAAGCTCCTGTCGAAGAAGTAGACGAAACAGAAGATCTAGATGAAACTATTGTTGATAAAGATGTTGTTGGATTCGATGACGATGATTTAGATACAGACACCGACATTGTAGACGATGATTTTGACTTCGATGATGATGACTTAGACGATGATGTCGACGATGACTTTGACACAGAAGATGACGAAGAAGAAAAATAGTTCGAAGAGATACTTGACTTTCAGATAGCTTCTGAGTAAAATTTTTATTGGGCTCCATAATTTAATGGATAATATACAGCGTTCCCCTGCTTAAGGGGAGCGCTTTTTATTTTTTTACCAACTATTTAAACAAGTTTAGTATTACATAGAGATAATAGAAAGATGAATACTAAGCAATAGATAGAACAATTATAAAAGAAAGAGGGATACAGTGTGACGAAATATATCTTTGTAACTGGTGGTGTTGTTTCTTCTATTGGAAAAGGAATTACAGCCGCATCTTTAGGACGTTTATTAAAAAACAGAGGATTAAAAGTAACGATTCAAAAATTTGATCCATATATCAATGTCGATCCGGGAACGATGAGTCCCTATCAGCATGGGGAAGTTTTTGTTACAGATGATGGTGCAGAAACTGATTTAGACTTAGGGCATTATGAACGTTTTATCGATATTAATCTAAACAAGTATAGTAATATTACTACAGGAAAAATTTATTCTACGGTTATTAAAAAAGAGCGTCGTGGTGATTATTTAGGTGGAACGGTTCAGGTAATTCCACATATCACCAACGAAATTAAAGATAAAGTGTTCCAAGCTGGTAAACAAACGAATGCAGATATCGTCATTACTGAAATTGGTGGTACTGTCGGTGATATAGAATCACTTCCATTTATCGAAGCGATTCGCCAAATTAAAAGTAATATCGGTAAAGAGAATGTGATGTACATTCACTGTACACTAGTACCATATATTAAAGCAGCGGCGGAATTAAAAACAAAACCGACTCAACATAGTGTCAAGGAATTGCGTTCATTAGGAATTCAGCCAGATGTGATCGTATTAAGAACAGAACATGCGATTAGTCAAGAAATGAAAGAAAAGATAGCATTATTCTGTGATATTAATGAAAAAGCTGTGGTCGAATCCGGAGATGCCGACACACTTTATCATGTACCATTAGCGATGCAGGAACAAAAATTAGATCAATTAACATGTGATCACTTTGGCTTAGATAGCAAACAGGCAGATATGACGGAATGGAATGCATTAGTGGAACGAGTTTTAAACTTATCGAAAAAAATTACGATTGGCCTTGTCGGAAAGTATGTTGAATTACCGGATGCCTATATTTCTGTAGTAGAAGCTTTAAAACATGCAGGTTTTGCTCATGATGCTGATGTAGATATAAAGTGGATAAATGCGGAGGAAGTATGTGCAGAAAATGTTGCAAATGAATTAAAGGATGTTGATGGTTTACTGGTACCAGGAGGATTCGGTGATCGTGGTATAGAAGGCAAAATTGAAGCGATTCGCCATGCTAGAGAAAGTAAATTGCCTTTCTTAGGTATTTGTTTGGGTATGCAACTTGCTACAGTTGAATTTGCTCGTAATGTGTTAGGGCTTAGAGGTGCGAATTCTGCTGAAATTGATCCAAAAACACCATATCCAATCATTGATTTGTTACCAGAACAAAAAGATATTTCAGATTTAGGTGGAACCTTGCGTCTTGGACTTTATCCGTGTCGTCTAAAGGATGGTACCAAAACAAAAGAAGCCTATGAAAATGAAGATGTAGTATATGAACGTCATCGTCACCGTTTCGAATTTAATAATCAATACCGTACACAAATGGAAGAAAACGGCTTTATTTTCTCTGGTACAAGCCCAGATGAAAAATTAGTAGAAACGATCGAACTGGATGATCACCCGTGGTTTGTCGCATCCCAATTCCACCCAGAATTTAAGTCGAGACCAACCAGACCACAACAACTATTCAAAGGATTCATCAACGCAGCAAAAAAAAATGCAGTAAAATAATGTAAAAAATCCCGCCACAGCATTAAGTTGTGGCGGTTTTTTTATAAATAGAGAATAGGAAACATTGCATCTCTTAAAGAATATAAGGGAGATACTAAGTAATAAATGATGAAGTAATTTTGACAGTAAATATGAGCGTACCAACCGCTACGGCTTGCCCACGTCGCTTTCCAAGGGACGCGTCTTCAGCTAACTTTGTAAAGAAGATCACTTTACAAAGTGGATCTTCAGATCGCGCTGACAAATGCGAAGTTGAAGTGGACGCCTGTGCTATTTTGATATTCTACAATGCTAGCATTAGGAAGCTTATTGGTATTTCTATCATTTTATGAATTCATTATTTGGAAAAGCTCAAATTGCTACCTGTCACAGTAGTTGTAGAACCAATATATTAGCGCAGGCCGCCCACTTTCACTCCTGTGGGAATGTTTTACCTGAAGATCCACTTTTTCAAGCGATCTTTGCTTGGAAAAGTTAGCTGAAGGGAAAACCCCACGGAAAGGGAAGTGGGCAGCTGGAGCGGGGGTTAACCAGTTAAATAATGTCAAGATTACTACATCTTTTATTGCATGGTATCCATATTATGTGTAAGTGCGAAGGGTTGGTTTTTTGATTGTCATGAGTAGCCTTTCGTGACTTTTGGTAATGTTTGGATATTTCTTTAAAAAAGATTTTTGCAGGATTTTTAAGTATAATATCGAAATATAAGTAGAAGGTCATAATACAAAAAGCTATCAATTCGCAATATATGACAAATTCAACCAGTTTATTCATCCACAAGAAATAAAGAGATAAAAGGAGCTGACAATACATGAGTAAAACAGTATTAGTGGTCGATGATCAAATCGGGATCAGACTTTTACTAGAAGAAGTAATCCATCAAGAAGGCTACAATGTAGAAGTCGCGATAAATGGAAAAGAAGCATTAGATGCTATAACTACCAAGCAACCTGACCTTATTTTATTGGACTATAAGCTACCAATCATCGATGGTCCTTCCTTAGTAAAGAAACTAGAAGCACAAAATATTTCTGTGCCAACGGTCGTGATGAGTGGACTACCTGATAAAGCAAACGATCAAATGAAAGACTTTAACTCAGTAATCAAAACAATCGGAAAACCTTTTCAATTAAATGATATTAGAGAAATGGTCCATGATATTTTAAAATAATTTAATCTATTATTTTCGAAAAATTCA
This sequence comes from Gracilibacillus massiliensis, assembly GCF_001458115.1. Classification (GTDB taxonomy): domain Bacteria; phylum Bacillota; class Bacilli; order Bacillales; family Amphibacillaceae; genus Gracilibacillus; species Gracilibacillus massiliensis. The sequence continues at coordinate 963,946 of NZ_CZRP01000013.1, read as the reverse complement.
ACAGGAAAGCGGTTACCATTGATTGTTTTGTTGCACCTTTCGTTTGGAATTGGTATTCTATAAATGGGTGCAATCTTTCGCAGTAGGATCGATTGACAAAACAATTTTATATACATACCTTAAAGGAGGAGCAACTATGCCATTAGTATCAATGAAAGAAATGCTTGAAACAGCTAATAAGAATCGTTATGCTGTAGGTCAATTTAATCTTAATAACCTAGAGTATGTACAAGCTATTCTTCAAGCTGCAGAAGAGGAAAAATCTCCAGTAATTCTTGGTGTATCTGAAGGTGCCGGGAAATACATGGGAGGTTTCAATGTAGTAGTAGCAATGGTGAAGGCGACAATGGAAGCACAAAGGACAACAGTTCCAGTAGCAATTCATTTAGATCATGGTTCAAGTTTTGAAGCTTGTGCAAAAGCAATTCATGCAGGATTTACATCAGTAATGATCGATGCATCACATGATCCATTTGAAGAAAACATCGCAGTAACTTCTAAAGTAGTAGAATTAGCACATTTCCATGGAGTATCTGTGGAAGCTGAGCTTGGTACAGTAGGTGGAGAGGAAGATGGTGTACAAGGTGGTATTATGTATGCCGACACGAACGAATGTAAAGAGCTAGTTGAACGTACTGGTATTGATTGCCTTGCACCAGCATTAGGTTCTGTTCACGGTACTTACCAAGGTGAACCAAATTTAGGTTTCAAAGAAATGGAAGAAATTAATACGGTAGCCGGTGTACCTCTAGTACTCCACGGTGGTACTGGTATTCCGATCCATGATATTCAAAAAGCGATTTCTTATGGTACTTCTAAAATTAACGTGAATACAGAAAATCAAATTCAACAAACAAAAGTAGTACGTGAGGTATTAGAAGCAAACCCTAAAATGATCGATCCTCGTAAATACCTAGGACCAAGCCGAGATGCAATTAAAGACACTGTAATCGGAAAAATGCGTGAATTTGGTTCTTCAGGTAAAGCAGAATAATATAATTAGTAGAAAACCCTGTTGCATAGTCAACAGGGTTTTACTTTTGGCATCCGGAGTTGCCAGTAAAACTCTCGAAGTTGCCAGTAAATCAGAAAAGTTGCCAGTAAAACTCTCGAAGTTGCCAGTAACCCCTCAAAAGTTGCCAGTAAACGAACCCATTTCGCGTCAAAATATTCTTCTGTTTTAAATCAATCTTAAATAAGCTATAATAGGACTAACTGTAAAAAAACATTACATAATTTTGGCAGAAACGTACAAGCTAACATTACAGTGACAACTATGCCAAAAGTTATTAGGACTCCTTGAAAGCGAGGGAATAAAATATGCAGAAGTTGCTTATAGAAGGCGGACATTTGTTAAACGGAAAAGTTCGAATAAGTGGTGCGAAAAATAGTGCAGTAGCATTGCTTCCAGCATCGATATTAGCTGATTCTAAAGTAATTATTGAGGGTTTACCAGATATCTCTGATGTAGAAACATTGAGCTACTTATTAGAGGAAATCGGCGGAACAGTTGAAAGAAGAGGACAAACCGTACATATTAATCCAGCAGACATGACAGCTATGCCATTACCTAATGGTCGTGTGAAGAAGTTAAGAGCTTCTTATTATTTCATGGGTGCCATGCTTGGACGATTTAAGGAAGCCGTAATTGGTTTACCAGGAGGATGTTATCTTGGTCCTCGTCCGATAGATCAGCATATAAAAGGATTCGAAGCACTAGGTGCAACGGTAACAAATGAGCAAGGCGCTATCTATTTGCGTGCTAACGAATTGCGAGGCGCGAGAATTTATCTTGATGTTGTTAGTGTCGGTGCAACCATTAATATTATGCTTGCAGCTGTTAAGGCAAAAGGTCGTACCATTATCGAAAATGCTGCCAGGGAGCCTGAAATTATTGATGTGGCTACATTGCTAACTAGTATGGGAGCAAAGATTAAAGGAGCAGGAACAGACGTCATTCGGATTGAGGGTGTTGATGAATTAAGTGGTTGTATGCATACGATTATTCCAGACCGGATTGAGGCAGGTACTTATACAATCATGGCCGCTGCTCAAGGCGAAAAAGTCTTAATTGATAATGTTATCCCTCAGCATTTAGAGCCGTTACTTGCAAAGCTAAGAGAAATGGGAGTACATATCGAAGAAGGCGAAGAACAATTGTTAATTCATCGTAGTGAAACATTAAAAAGTGTCGATATTAAAACATTAGTCCACCCTGGTTTTCCAACAGATCTACAGCAACCATTTACTGCATTATTAACAAAAGCACAAGGTACAGGTGTCGTCACAGATACGATCTATCAAGCCAGGTTCAAACATATTGACGAACTTAGACGCATGAATGCTCAAATTAAAGTAGAAGGTAGTTCTGCAATTGTACAAGGTCCTAATCAGCTTGAAGGTGCCAAAGTAAAAGCTAGTGATCTCCGGGCAGGTGCTTCCTTAATAGCGGCAGGACTAATGGCGAACGGAATTACAGAAATAACCGGTCTAGAGCATATTGATCGAGGGTATGCCAATATCACCGAAAAGTTAGATGAACTTGGTGCCAAAATATGGCGCGAAGAAATGACAGAAAAAGAAATCCAACAATTTCAAAATTCTTAAAAAGAGGCTAAACTAGTCTCTTTTTTTACGCTTGGAAAGATTAAGTGGTGTTTCAGGAGATAGGAAAATCTTTATTTCTTGCTAGAAAATAAGTTTTTTCTCAGAAAAAAGTTGAATATCTAGTTGTAACCGTGTACTATATAGAAAGAATATCAATCACACATTTCTTCCTGAAGAATGTGTACTTCAAAAGTATCATCAGTACTGAGTAAAGTATTGATGAAGCATGCTTCCATCTCATACTCTTCTTGAGATTTCAAGCGATCTCGGTGCTCCATATTGAGTTTCCAAAGCTGATTGGCCAATGTTAGATACGATAACTTCATCAATTTTTTTGTACAAACGAAAGGATCAATGAGTCAATTATGCTACGATTCCCCACGTTTATAAAATCTACAATTGTTAATCTCGAAAATTAAAATGAAGATGGAAAAATATAAATAATGAATAGGTGTGGTGATTTTGTGAGTGAAGTAACAATTAAAGAATTAGAATCAATGACATTAAAAGACCTTTATGCGCGAGCAAAGGAATATAAAGTGTCTTATTATGCCAAATTAACAAAAAAAGAGTTAATTTTTTCGATATTAAAAGCCCAAGCTGAAAAAAGCGGATATCTTTTTATGGATGGTATCTTGGAAATAATTCCGACAGAAGGTTTCGGTTTCTTAAGACCGATTAATTATTCTCCGAGTGCAGAAGATATTTATATTTCCGCATCTCAAATTCGCCGTTTTGATTTGCGTAATGGGGACAAGGTATCAGGTAAAGTACGCCCTCCAAAAGAAAATGAACGGTATTATGGGTTATTGCATGTTGATGCTGTAAACGGAGAAGATCCAGAAGCGGCTAAAGAACGTGTCCATTTCCCTGCGTTAACACCATTGTATCCGGATCGTTTAATGAATCTCGAAACAGATACTAAATTAATCTCTACTAGAATTATGGACTTGCTAACACCGGTTGGTTATGGTCAGCGTGGCTTGATTGTAGCTCCTCCTAAAGCAGGGAAAACCATGCTTTTAAAGCAAATCGCTAATAGCATCGCCAAAAATCATCCGAATACGAAATTAATTATTTTGTTAGTAGACGAACGTCCGGAAGAGGTAACCGATATTGAACGTTCGGTAGATGAAAATGTAGACGTAGTAAGTTCTACTTTCGATGAAGTTCCAGAAAATCATATTAAAGTGGCGGAGCTTGTATTAGAGCGTGCGATGCGACTTGTTGAACATAAAAAAGATGTCGTTGTACTTATGGATAGTATTACACGTTTGGCTCGTGCTTATAACCTCGTTATTCCACCAAGCGGTAGAACGTTATCAGGTGGTATTGATCCAGCGGCATTCCACCGACCAAAACGATTCTTCGGTGCAGCTCGTAATATCGAAGATGGTGGAAGTTTCACCATCCTAGCTACGGCGTTAGTAGAGACCGGTTCACGTATGGATGATGTCATCTACGAAGAGTTTAAAGGAACAGGAAACATGGAATTACACTTAGATCGTCATTTAGCACAGCGTCGTATTTTCCCAGCGCTTGATATTCCGCGCTCTAGTACAAGAAAAGAAGAACTATTACTTTCAAAAAATCATGTAGAAAAAATGTGGGCCATTCGCAAAAGCATGCAGGATTCTCCGGAATTCGTTGAAAGATTTTTACGTAAGCTACGTTCGACGAAGAATAATGAAGAATTCTTATCCGTACTTGAGGAAGAAATGAAACGAAAAGGCACTGCTAAAAAATCAAACTAATCATCTTTTTGTAAATACTTCTTGCAAACCGGATGTGAGATTGATATAATGCTTCTGTGCGAAAAAATGCTTACAGGCATTAATCTAACTCTGTTTCCTAAGGATTCAGGGCAAAAGGAGTGGACATACATGAAAAAAGGCATTCATCCAGAATACCAAAAAGTTGTATTTCTTGATACAAGTTCTGACTACAAATTTCTAGGCGGATCTACACAATCGTCCGAAGAGACAATTGAATGGGAAGATGGCAATTCTTATCCATTAATCCGTGTAGAAATCAGCTCAGCTTCTCACCCGTTCTATACTGGTAAGCAAAAAGCTGATAAAGTCGGCGGTCGTGTTGACCGATTCAAGAAAAAATACAACATGGGTTAATTGGTATTTTTTACTTGAACGAAATAGAACAGGATAATAAATCCTTAGAAACAGGCAAATGCACCACAAATTTGCCTGTTTTTTATTTGAAATAGTATATGAAGGACAAAAAAGGCGGAACCAGGCAAGTTTTGTCTCTCATAAGCCGAATGAAGGACAAAAAAAGCGAGACCAAGGAAAATCTGTCTCTCATAAGCCAAATGAAGGACAAAAAAAGCGGAATCAAGCAAAATCTGTCTCTCAAAAGCTGAATGAAGGACAAAAAAAGTGGAATCAAGCGAAATTTGTCTTTTATTAAATTAATCATACCCTAGACAAAGTTGATTACATATTACTACGTGAAAAATGGTAAAATGATTAGATATAAAGTGAGATTAGAGTCAGTTTGTATTTGAGCTTGACTGACTATTAGCGAAACTTATCAGGGTGTTAGTGTCTGAGGGAGTTATATCGCTATGAAAAAGAAACATTACTGTTGGAAGGGGCAACATCATCATGCATATTATGAAACATGCCGGTTGGATCGAGCTTATTTGTGGGAGCATGTTCTCTGGTAAGTCAGAAGAATTAATTCGCAGAGTACGTCGCGCTACCTATGGCAATTTATCTGTTGCCGTATATAAACCACAATTAGACAATCGATATAGCGACGATTGTGTCGTATCCCATAATGGGCAAGAGGTAGTAGCAAAACCGGTAGAAAGAGCAATGGATATTTTGAAAGATGTCTCAGAAGATATCGAGTTAATTGGTATAGATGAAGTACAATTTTTTGATGAGGATATCATAACAGTTGTAACGGAATTGGCAGATAAGGGGCATCGGGTCATCTTAGCTGGTTTGGATACAGATTTTCGTGGAGAACCATTTGGACCAATGCCAGAGCTGCTTTCAATAAGTGAATTCGTCACAAAATTAAATGCAATCTGTCCTGTTTGTGGTTCTCCTGCTAGCAGAACACAGCGATTAATCGACGGTTCTCCAGCTTCATATGACGACCCTATTATATTAGTAGGAGCAAAAGAAGCATATGAGCCAAGGTGCCGCCACCATCATGAAGTACCAAACCATCCCAAAAGCAAATTAAAAGTTCATCCAACCTAATCGAATTTTGACGGTACCTTCAACTTTATATATACTGTTTAATAGAGAGTTTTGCTAATTGTAGAAAGAGGTGACGTACGTGTTAGATCGTTTAGAATCGCTAGAAGCACGTTATGATAAATTAAACGAATTATTAAGTGATCCAGAGGTTATTAATGATTCCAAAAAATTAAGAGAATATTCAAAAGAACAATCCGACTTACAGGACGTTATTACCGCATATCGTGAATATAAAGATGTTTCAAGCCAACTAGATGATGCTAAAGAAATGTTAGAAGATGATCTAGATGATGAAATGCGTGACATGACGAAAATGGAGATCAGTGAACTGTCTGATCAGAAAACAGAGTTAGAGGAACGTTTAAGAATATTATTGTTACCTAAAGATCCAAACGACGACAAAAACGTAATAATGGAGGTCAGAGGAGCAGCAGGCGGTGATGAAGCAGCCTTATTTGCTGGAGATCTCTTCCGTATGTATTCGCGTTACGCCGAATCAGAAGGTTGGAAAATCGATATTATGGACTCCAATACAACAGGTGTTGGTGGCTTTAAAGAAGTTGTCTTTATGATTAATGGAAATGGAGCCTATTCGAAATTAAAGTTTGAAAATGGCGCACACCGTGTCCAACGTGTTCCTGAGACAGAATCAGGCGGACGTATCCACACTTCTACAGCAACCGTGGTAGTTATGCCAGAAGCTGAAGAAGTAGAAGTAGATGTTCATGAAAAAGATATTCGTGTTGATACCTTCACGTCCAGCGGTCCTGGTGGGCAATCAGTAAATACGACAATGTCTGCTGTCCGTTTAACACACTTGCCAACAGGGATTGTTGTATCGATTCAAGATGAAAAATCACAAATTAAAAATAAAGAAAAAGCAATGAAAGTATTAAGAGCGCGAATCTATGATAAATTCCAACAAGAAGCCCAGGCTGAATACGACCAAACACGTAAATCAGCAGTTGGTTCAGGTGATCGCTCTGAACGTATTCGTACTTATAACTTTCCGCAAAACAGGGTGACCGATCACCGAATTGGTCTAACGATTCAAAAGTTGGATCAGATTTTAGAAGGCAAGATGGAAGAAATCGTTGAAGCCTTGATTATTGAAGAGCAAGCAAAGAAAATGGAACAAATAGGTGAATAACATGACTCCACAAACCATTCACGAGGCCCTAAACTGGGCTTCTTCTTTTTTAGAAGAACATGATACAGAAGCAAAAATAGCAGAGATTCTGCTCTTGCATGAACTGAAGTGGACTAAAACAGAACTGATTAGTAATTTGCGTGAGAATATCGATCCTTCCATATTAAAACAGTATCAAAGCAAGATCGAACAACTCGCAACAACAAAAGTTCCTATCCAACATCTAACAGGTGTGGAGGAATTTTATGGGCGAAGCTTCCATGTGAATAAACATGTATTAATACCAAGACCGGAAACAGAAGAACTGATTCACCATCTGCTAACAACCGTAAAAAAGCAGCCCGTTTCTTGTGTGGATGTAGGAACAGGTAGCGGTGTAATTGCGGTCAGCTTAGCGAAAGAATGGCAGAAGGAAGTAATCGCCACAGATCTTTCACCAGAAGCCCTGCAGGTTGCCAGAAAAAATGCCAAAAAGCATCAAGCGGACATTCTTTTTTATCAGGGTGATTTTCTAAATCCGTTAATCGAACGAGAGAAAAAAGTAGACATGATCGTTTCGAACCCACCCTATATTGCCTATCAAGAAGCGGATTCCCTATCAGACACTGTAAAAAATTTCGACCCCGAAATGGCCCTTTTTGCAGAAGAAAATGGGTTGGGTGCTTATCAAAGTATTATCGAGCAAGCGCCTTTGGTTCTGAATAAACAAGGAGTGCTAGCATTTGAAATTGGTCATAGCCAAGGAAAAGCTGTCACTTCGATCATTAAAAAGACTTTCCCAAATAGTGATGTCAACGTAATCCAAGATATCAATCAGAAAGACCGAATCGTAGTTGCGACCATCATTTAATAAAAATTAATAGATTAACAGTTTAAAAGTTTTCGTAGTTGTCCACACTGTGACTAGCAAATGCTAATAACAGGGGGAAACAAAAATGCGAAAACTTATTTTATTTTCAGTACTTATTTTTCTTATTATCGGTTTTTTTCCGCAAAAAGTAGAAAGTAATGAACAAGACTATCAAGTGATACCAGACGAAGCGATTCGTTTACGAATTTTAGCCAATAGTGACCAAGAACAAGATCAGGCCATTAAACACGCTGTCAGGGATGCTGTCAACGAAGAGGTTACCAAATGGGTAGAAGAAATGGATGATATAAAAGAAGCAAGAGCACTGATATCCGCTCGTATTAAGGATATAGATCAAATCATTGCAGATGTTCTAGCAGAAGAAAAAGTAGAGATGGAATACAATGTGGACTATCGAAAAGATGTGAAATTCCCGACGAAACTATACGATCAATACCTATATCCTGCTGGTGAATATGAAGCTATTTTAATTACATTAGGGCAAGCACAAGGGTCTAACTGGTGGTGTGTAGTGTTTCCACCATTATGTTTCCTCGACTTTTCCTTTGGTACAACCGTGGAAGCGGCAGAAGAGGAAGAAGCTTCAGAAGAAGAAATAGAAGAAGACGAAGAAGAGGTAGAATACACATTTTTCTTTTTAAAATGGTTTAGTTAATCATAAATCTATCATCTTGTCATAGAGTAATAGTAAGACGAAGACAAGAGGTGAGGCGAATGGAACTACAATCAACGAACGGACTGACACAACAAGAGTTTGATGCTTTTTTTAGCGATCACATTCCAGATTTTAATCAAGCAGAGATGAAAAAATATGGATATTTTCTCTATCAAGAGCATAGCCCGACAGCATTTTTTTCATTAGTACCTGTTGATAGTAATGCCTATTGGTTACGAATGCTTGTGATGAAAAAAAGTCCAACGATCACGTTGCCTGTTACCATCATACAGGCAGCAGAAAAATTAACCCAAAGTTACGGTGCAACAAATTTATTTATCCACAGTAAAACGGAAAACCTCAATCAATTATTAGTGCAATTAGGCTATAAGTCAGCAAATAAAGCATTAGATCCGGAGATAAAAGCGGATTGGTGGATAACTAGTCTTGAATCTGTGGATAAAAAGGCGACTTATTCACAATGAGTTAATAATTTGTGGATTATTATGTGAATAGAACTGATGAATATATATCAAACGCCTATAAAAAGTGGATAAACTGTGTATAAATAATGTTTTTATGCACAGTTTATTACGGTCTTGGAAAACCCCTGGCTATGCCGGGGGTTCCATAGAGCTTCTAGCGTGGGGGCACAAAAAAGCCTCTCTTCATGGTAAGATAAGGTTGGTTTCCCGACCACCAAATCTCACCAAAGAAGGAGGCATGTCCAATGCAGGACAAGAACAGTTTAGCACATACACAGTGGAGATGTAAGTATCATATAGTTTTTGCGCCAAAATATAGAAGGCAAATTATATATGGAAAATATAAAAGAAGTATTGGCAAAATAGTAAGAGAGCTTTGTGAAAGGAAGGGAGTTGAAATACACGAGGCAAATGCATGCAGAGATCACATTCATATGTTAGTAAGTATTCCGCCAAAACTAAGTGTATCTCAATTCATGGGATACTTAAAGGGTAAAAGTAGTTTAATGATATATGATCGTCACGCCAATTTAATATTCAATACCGTAATCGAAAATTCTGGTGTCGAGGCTACTTCGCAGATACAGTGGGAAGAAATAAAAATCAAATACAAGAATATATTAGAAATCAGCTTAGAGAGGACTACATGAGTGATCAGTTGACTTTATTCGAAGAAATTGACCCGTTCACTGGAGAAAAACATAAGAAGAAATAAGAGATTCTTTTAGAATCAGTGAGTGAGTGTGGTGCAGAAGGGAAACCTATTCAGTGGGCCTTTTAGGCCGAGGCCGGTAATAGAGGCTTTCAGCCGCAGAGCAAACCACCAGTTCACACTGGTGGTTTTGATTATTTATTTGTGGAAAAGTGTGTGGGTATGTAGTTGTGAGTTGCACAAATCGTAGAAATTCTTCATAATACGTGTATACGTTAGCAGGCAAGCAAATAAATTTCGGCACTGAAGCGAATGCCGTTTTTCTATGAACATAAAGATCGAGGGATTAAAATGAAAACAGATTTCTTAGATGCAACCAAACAGTCATTAAAAATAGCGGCAGATTATTTAAAGAAACAAGAAGTAGTGGCGTTTCCGACCGAGACGGTTTATGGATTAGGAGCCGATGCTACTAGTGAAGTAGCCGTTTCCAAAATATTTAAGGCGAAAGGACGTCCGGCTGATAATCCACTGATCGTCCATGTACATCATCCACAACAAATCAACCACTATGTAACAGAGATACCAGCGATCGCTCAAAAGTTAATCGATACATTTATGCCAGGCCCTTTTACTATTATTTTAAAAAGTAATGGTAAAGTTGCCAGCACCGTGACAGCAGGTTTAGATACGGTTGCTATTCGCATACCGGATCACCCGATTGGTCGTGCACTTATCCAAGAAGCAAATTTACCACTTGCAGCGCCAAGTGCTAATTTATCTGGAAAACCGAGCCCAACAACCGCTAAGCACGTTTTTCATGATTTAGACGGAAAGATTGCTGGCATTATTGATGGGGGTGCAACCGGAGTTGGTTTAGAATCAACGGTTGTCGATGCTACAGGTGATATCCCTGTTATCTTACGGCCTGGTGGCATTACCAAACACCAAATTGAAAAAGTCATCGGCTCTGTCGAATTGGCTAGTGCCTTGAAAGAAGAACAACCAAAGTCACCTGGAATGAAATATAACCATTACGAACCAGATGCACCTCTGTATCTGGTAGACGGCGAGCACGATTTTTTTCAAGAAAAAATTGATCATTTTCAAGCCCAAGGAAAAAAAGTAGGTGTGATTGCAACTAAACCGTTAATCGACCAAATAAATGCAGATATTTGTTACGCCTGTGGTAATAGAAATAACTTATCAGAAGTAGCAGCCAAACTCTACTTTGCACTTCGCTATTTTAACGACACGAACGCAGATATCATTTTAGCAGAGACATACCCGAACCAAGAGATTGGCGAAGCGATCATGAATCGACTTAACAAAGCCGCCACAAACCATCTAAAACAAAACATATAAACCATTTTCTCGCATATAAATGGGACAAGGGGACAGGCTCGCTGTTCCACTTGTCTTTTTTTAATGAGGGGGCTTTTTTATTGTGTCGGCAATAGGGGAAGTACTATCGATACTTTGTTTAGCATTCGCGCTGGGGATGGACGCATTTTCTGTTGGTTTAGGAATCGGTATGCAGGAAATCCGTTTAAAAAGAATTTTTCTGATCGGTTTAATAGTAGGGTTATTTCATATATTTATGCCATTTATCGGCTTATTTCTAGGAACATTTCTTTCCAAACAAATGGAAGGAATCGCCATGATCGCTTCTGGTTTATTATTATGTGCCATTGGATTTCAAATGATCTTTCACACCTTTATCAAAAAAGAGTCACAAATATTAGCACCAGTCGGTTTTGGCTTGATGGTTTTCGCTTTTACGGTCAGCTTAGATAGTTTTTCGATCGGTATCTCGCTCGGTTTATCCGGTGTAGCGACTGCCTTTGCGATTATGATGTTTGGACTTTTTAGTACTCTATTAACTTGGCTGGCATTGTTAATCGGCAGACGAACCCATCATTTATTAGGTGCATATAGCGAATTTTTAGGAGGAGTAATCCTTTTCGGCTTTGGACTTCATGTGCTTTTTTAATCGTTCTCTCGGTAAGCTATAGTCTCGTTTAAAAGAATATATCGGCGAAAACAAAAGTAAAGGGAGAGTGCTTTTGTCTGATAAACGAATATTTCGGCGAAAACAGAAGTAGAAGGAGCATGCTTTTGCCCGAAAAACGGATATATCGGAGAAAACAGGAGTAGAAGAAGTGTGCTTTTGTCCGATAAACGAATATATCGGCGAAAACAGAAGTAGAAGGAGAGTGCATTTGTCCGAAAAACGGATATATCGGAGAAAACAAGAGTAGAAGAAGTGTGCTTTTGTCCGATAAACGGATATATCGGAGAAAACAGGAGTAAAGGGAGCGTGCTTTTGTCCGATAAACGGATATATCGGAGAAAACAGGAGTAAAGGGAGCGTGCTTTTGTCCGATAAACAAATATATCGGCGAAAACAGAAGTAGAGGGAGAGTGCATTTGTCCGATAAACGGATATATCGGAGAAAACAGGAGTAGAAGGAGAGTGCATTTGTCCGAAAAACGGATATATCGGAGAAAACAGGAGTAGAAGGAGAGTGCTTTTGTCCGATATGCATATCTCAGCATAAACAAAAGAAGAAGTGCGCTATTGTAAAAAAAATGAATGGAAGTTGCCACGCTAATCAACTGGTGTACCAAGCTTAAGTTATAGTGTGATATAATGGGGATAAGTACATAATAATGGAGGCAATTACTAACATGAATATATTGTTCGTATGTACAGGTAATACATGTCGAAGCCCGATGGCGCAAGCAATATTACAACAAAAAACAGACCATGCTGTACAGTCAGCAGGCCTTTTTGCAGGAGTTGGTATGCCTGCTTCACAGGGTACAACAGAAGTGTTGACAGAACAAGGTATCAGATGTGATCACCAGTCACAGCCAGTAACAAGTGAGTTGATGGCATGGGCTGATTTGGTTTTAACCATGACGCAAAGTCATCGTGATCACTTAAAACAAACCTACCCAACAGAATTTCATAAAATATATACATTAAAAGAGTACGCAAACCCTGAATATGAAAAAGCGTGGACGGAATTAAAAGCAGCCTATGCCCAGTTAGAGGAGACTAAATTAACAAATTCAAAAGAAAATATTACAATACAAGAAAAGATTCATCATTTAGAAGGAATAGTTCAAAAGGTTGATATAATTGATCCGTTTGGCGGTAATTTCATGACTTATAAAAAAACTTATCAAGAATTAGATAAGTATCTTGCACTATTGATCAAAAAGTTGGAAAATAAAGATAGATCATAAGTCATGAAATGAAGGGGAGTACGTCAAATGCAAAAAACAAAAAAAGGGGTAAGTCTGCGCGTCAAGCTTGTAGTTTTCACCACGTTATTAGCTATTATTACCTACACCACAAGTGCTTTTTTTATTTACTTTTTGCAAGAAATGATTCAACCATATATTCAGGTACAAGAAGTATGGTATGTATTAGGAGTATTACTATTAGGTATTTTTTGGTCCGGTATTTTGGCTTTTGCTGCGGCAGGATTTATTACCAAGCCTTTGATTAAATTAAAGGAAATAGCAGCAAAAGTAGCAGAAGGTGATTTGAATCAAGAAATCGAATCACCACGAACAACACATGATGAAATCGGATCATTGACGCTTGCTTTTCAAAAGATGGTGACACACTTAAAGACAGTGTTAATCGATATTGAAAACCATGCAACTGAAACCTCAGAGTCGGTACACAAAATGAAAGAAGCAGCATCAAAATCGAAACAACAGACCAACACACTTGAAGATACCGTTGGTCAAATCTCAACAGGTGCTGAAGAAGCATCAGAAGCGATTCAACAAACTGCGGAAGCGATTGATAATTCGACAAGACTAGCAACACAAGTCGACGAAAAAGCGGAAGATTCGCAAAATAAATCAACAGAAATGGTCGAACAATTAAATCAGTCGAAAGAAGTTATTAGTACGCTTGTTTCGGGAATTACACAACTAGCTGACAATCAGAATGTAGCTTTAAATGACGTAAACCGCTTGTCGCAAAAAGCGAAAGAAGTCGAAAATGTTATATCATTAGTTGGAGATATAAGTGAACAGACCAACCTTTTAGCACTAAATGCCTCGATTGAAGCATCACGTGCAGGTGAAGAAGGAAAAGGTTTCGCCGTTGTAGCAGAAGAGGTTAGAAAATTAGCGGATCAGAGTTCAGAGGCGGTAAAAAGCATATCTGACTTAATTCAAGCGATGCAAAAAGACGTAGAACTGGTTGTTAGTAATATGCGTACACACGTTGAAGAGACGCGCGGTGAAGTGACCAAAGGCGAGCAGACAAATGAAGTGATTGATAGCATGTCTTCATCTGTTCACCAAGTGGCAACCGCTATAAAAGAAATTTCTCAGCTAGTAGACAACCAATTGCAAGAAATAGAAGCCACCCAAAGCAAATCGCAAAATGTCGCAGCAATCGCCGAAGAAACATCCGCTGGTACCGAAGAAATGCGGGCAACTATTGAAGAACAAGCAGATTTTGCTGAAAACTTAGAAGAATTGGCGATTTCATTAGATAAACAAGCACAAAACTTGAAAATCAAAATCGAGCAATTTAAGCTAAGCTAAACAACGTTTTTAAAAAAAGGAGCATGTAAAAATGAAGGTTATTTTAGCATCTGACCACGGTGGGATTAATCTTTCCAAAGAAATTATATCATTATTAGAAGAATTAAATATTGAATATGAAGACACCGGTTGTAATTGTGAAGATTCAGTCGATTACCCAGATTACGGGATTCCAGCAGCAGAACGTGTAGCGAATGGTGAGTTTGATCGTGGGATTTTAATTTGTGGTACTGGTATCGGCATGTCGATTGCCGCTAATAAAGTAAAAGGTATCCGTGCAGCCCTTGTGCATGATGTTTTTAGTGCGAAAGCAACACGGGAACATAATGATTCCAACATGCTGACAATGGGTGAACGTGTCGTCGGTCCAGGACTTGCAAGAGAGATCGTTCAGACATGGTTAGGTACGGACTTTCAAGGTGGACGTCATGCCAATCGAGTTGGAAAAGTAACAGATTACGAAAATAAATAACAATTCAGAAAGAGGCGAATATCCATGAACCTTGATCAGTGGGCATTAGATCTAAGAGCAATTGTTGATGAATGGATATCACACGATTATCTATCTGAAGGTGATTTATTCGTTGTAGGTTGCTCGACAAGTGAGGTAGCAGGCGAACGAATTGGTACAGCAGGTAGTGAAGAAGTAGCCGCGATGATTTTCCAGGAGTTACGTCGCTTGCAAGAACAAACAGGTATCCATCTATGTTTTCAAAGTTGTGAACATATCAATCGTGCCATTGTTTTAGAAAAAAAGGTGATGCATGAGCATAAACTTGACCAGGTATCTGTTATGCCAGTACGAAAAGCGGGTGGATCAATGGCAGCTTATGCCTACCAACACCTTGATAATGCCGTAGTAGTGGAAAACATCCAGGCAGATGCCGGAATCGATATTGGTGAGACGATGATTGGTATGCAGTTAAAGCCTGTAGCAGTACCACTTCGCTTTGAAAAACGCTATATAGGTCATGCCAGAACCTCACAAGCAAGAACAAGACCAAAATTAATAGGTGGTCCACGAGCGGTATACCCTTGATTAACGAATGTATAAAATAGGAAATATGTCCCTTTTTTGTTTAATTACGAATAAAAGGGCATATTTCCTTGTTTTTATTCGTAAAAAGGTATAGAATTATTTGCAAAATGATGTTATTTTAGAATGGGATTAAGTAAATACGAATATTGAAAACATATCTACCAAAAATATTAGGGGGAACAAACGATGGATCACGTTAAAAATTTTGATGCAGAAATTTTTCAAGCAATGGAAGACGAAAGAAAACGCCAGAACGATAAAATTGAATTAATTGCTTCAGAAAACTTTGTTTCAGAGGCAGTAATGGAAGCACAAGGATCTGTTCTGACAAATAAATATGCGGAAGGTTATCCAGGACGTCGTTATTATGGCGGATGTGAACACGTAGACGTTGCTGAGGACTTGGCACGCGATCGAGCGAAACAATTATTTGGAGCAGAACATGCCAATGTCCAACCACACTCTGGTGCTCAAGCTAACATGGCCGTTTATTTTACGATATTAGAACCAGGGGATACGGTTTTAGGCATGAATTTAAGTCATGGCGGTCACCTCACGCACGGTAGCCCGGTGAACTTTAGTGGAAAACTTTTTAATTTTGTTGATTATGGTGTGGGCGAAGATTCCGAACAAATCGACTATGATGCCGTTCTTGCAAAAGCAAAAGAAGTTCAGCCAAAACTGATCGTAGCAGGTGCAAGTGCTTATCCACGTCAAATCGATTTTGCCAAATTCCGTGAAATCGCTGATGCAGTAGATGCGTACTTAATGGTAGACATGGCACATATTGCAGGACTTGTAGCGACAGGCTTGCATCCAGATCCAGTGCCACATGCACATTTTGTAACGACAACTACTCACAAAACATTACGTGGTCCACGTGGTGGAATGGTGCTATGTAAAGAAGAATTTGCAAAGAAAATTGATAAAACAGTATTCCCGGGCATGCAAGGTGGTCCATTAATGCATGTGATTGCAGCTAAAGCAGTTGCCTTTAAAGAAGCATTACAACCATCGTTTAAAGAATATGGTGAAAACATCATCAAAAATGCCAAACGTTTTGGCGAAGTATTAGAAGCAGAAGGTGTACGTACTGTATCTGGTGGAACCGATAATCACTTATTATTATTAGATGTACGTGGTTTAAATTTAACAGGTAAAGTCGCGGAAAAAGCATTGGACGAAGTAGGGATTACAACAAACAAAAATACAATCCCATTTGATCCAGAAAGTCCATTTGTCACAAGTGGAATCCGTGTTGGTACAGCAGCAGTAACTTCACGTGGATTTGGTGAAGCAGAAATGGAAGAAGTCGCAAAAATCATTGCGTTAACGTTAAAAAATCCGGAAGATGAAGCAACATTAAAGGCAGCAAGCGAGCGCGTAACTGCTTTGACAGCTAAATTTCCTTTATATCAATAATTTTGGAAAGCTAGACATTTTCGTCTAGCTTTTTTCTATTGTGGCAATTAGAGGAGTGTCCAATAAATGGCTAAGAGTGTCCAATAAAATGGAAAAAGTGTCCAATAAACATCAAAAAGTGTCCAGAAAACGGTAGAAAGTGTCCAATAACGTATCAAAAGTGTCCAATAAAATAAAATTAGTCATTGGAAACGAGATATTTCAAGAAATTATTTGATCTTGCTTGAAAGCTCTCCTAATTTTCAGTACAATTTTAAGGATGAACATTTTCGAATTTGACATAATAATAGTAAAAAAAGGAGAGAGTCCCATATGAGCAATGTTTTTGTATTAGATCATCCGTTAATCCAACACAAGTTAACGTACATAAGAAATAAAAATACCGGTACAAAGGAATTCCGTGCATTAGTAGATGAAGTATCCGCATTGATGGCGTTCGAAATAACCAGAGACCTGCCACTCGAAGAAACAACAATTGAAACACCTGTAATGGAAGCAACAACAAAGGTTTTAAGCGGGAAAAAAATCGGTCTTGTCCCGATTTTGAGAGCAGGTCTTGGAATGGTAGACGGTATTCTACGCTTGATTCCAGCTGCAAAAGTTGGACATGTCGGTTTATATCGTGATCCGGAAACATTAAAACCGGTTGAATATTATATTAAATTACCAACAGATATCGAAGAACGTGAACTGATTGTGATTGATCCAATGTTAGCAACGGGCGGTTCCGCAAATGATGCGATTCACTCCTTGAAGAAACGCGGTGCGACGAATATTAAATTAATGTGTCTGATCGCAGCGCCAGAGGGTGTAGAAGTAATCCAAAACGAACACCCTGACGTTGATATTTACCTTGGCGCACTTGACGAAAAATTAAATGAAAAAGGCTATATCATCCCAGGATTAGGCGATGCAGGTGACCGGCTTTACGGCACCAAGTAGTTAATAAAAAAGCTGTCTCTAAATAAATAGGGACAGCTTTTTTCAATGAATATCTTTTCCCCCCTAAACAAACAATACTCCTACTATCTGAAAAAGGGGTTCAATCTTATGTCCTTTCTATTATCACTCTTACTACTCACCAGTATCCATACTCCTCAAGAATCCTCTTATATAATTGAAGTCGAGGAAAATCCCCATGTGTTTGCTGAGCAAATTAGAACTTATCATCCACAGGTAGAAATACTGGCGATTTACGATACGATCTTTAATGGGGTGGCGATTAAAGCAAATCAGCGAAATCTCGAGCAAATAAACAGGAGAACAGATATCAAACAAACATACCCTACTCAAACCTACAGAACCCAAAAACAAGCGGAAAACATTAATAACAGTATCCCTTTTTTAATACCGGAGACACTTCCCTATACAGGTGAAGGTGTAAAAGTAGGAGTAATTGACACTGGAATCGACTTTAGCCATCCAGATCTACAAGCAAATTACAAAGGTGGTTATGATCTGGTTGATTTCGATAATGATCCGATGGAGACAATCCCAGAGCAAGGAATGCCAACCTTACATGGTACCCATGTGGCAGGCGTTATCGCAGCCAATGGAAAAATGAAAGGTGTCGCACCAGAAGCAGAACTATACGCCTATCGTGCGCTCGGACCTGGAGGCAGTGGCACATCGGTGCAAGTCATGGCAGCTATTGAACAGGCGGTTAAGGACGGCATGGATATTATTAACTTGTCATTAGGTAATACGATTAATGGTCCAGATTGGCCAACGAGTGTTGCAGTTAATCGTGCCACAGAGAAAGGTGTTGCGGTTGTAATAGCTAATGGAAATACAGGACCAGATCTCTGGACAGTGGGTTCACCTGCAACCGCTGATCGCGTTATATCGGTAGGTGCTTCCACTCCTGCATTAAAACGACCCTTTTTATATGAGGACTTTCAAGATAAAAAAATTGAAATCGCACCACTGCAAGGTTCAGTAGATTGGCAATTCACGCGTGATCTCGAAGTAACACATGATAAGAAACAAGCAAAGGAAAAAATGTTAGTGCTGGAACGAGGTGAAATCCCATTTGGCCAACTGGCACTGGAAGCAGAACAGCAAGGAGCAAAAGCGGTATTGATTGCAAATAATCAAGAAGGGATCTTTCAAGGTGCGGTGGAGGCACAGGTTTCCATACCAGTGGCAGCCATTAGCAAGGAAGATGGCGAGTGGCTTCAAAACAATGCAAAATATTTAGAAATCAAGTACGAACATATTCAGGATACCATCACAGATTTTAGTTCGCGTGGTCCTGTTACTGTTAATTGGGCGATTAAACCAGAGATTGTGGCACCAGGTGCGAGCATTGTCAGCACAGTCCCTAATGGCTATCAAGCGTTAAGTGGTACCAGTATGGCAGCACCACATATTGCTGGTGTTCTCGCATTATTAAAAGAAGCACACCCAGACTGGACGCCAGAGCAATTAAAAGCGGCAATCTTGACAACAGCAAAACCTTTCACAGAATTTGTGCCAACAGAACAAGGAGCCGGAAAAGTGAATACCAAAGCAGCGATAGCAACAGATACATTGGTTTACCAATCTTTTTTAGAATTCGGTAAAATAGCGAAACAAAATTCACAAAAAACAGAAAAGATAATAGTGGAAAATATTTCAGATCAAACCAAGCAATATTCCTTCTCTTTACCTAAGCAGCAACAAGATGTTCGCTTTCAATTACCGAAAAGTTTTACGTTAGCCCCAAATGAAAAAAAGGAAGTAGAAGTAAAAGTAACAATTCGAACCACTCAAGTAGAGGAAAGCATCAAACAAGGATATCTGTACTTAAATGATATCCCGCTTCCATATATGTTTTTGACCGAAACGGACGAGATACCGAAGGCGATGGGACTTGAATTAGCTATTACCCCATTAGATGATAGCTATCAATATCAATTATATTTAGTGGAGAATGCGGAAAAACTAACGATTGATCTGTATGATGCGAAAACATTCGCCTTTGTCACAACAATGGATGAGATCAATGAGCCCGCATCAGGAGTTATTGAAGGAAAAGTGGAACTAAATGATCAGTTAAAAGGGGAGTATATTGCCAATATCAAAATAGAAAGCGAATCAAAAGAAACGTATGACTATCAAACATTAATATGGCTAGAATAGAAAGAATTACCGATTGTTTCGGTAACCGAATTAACTGTCACAATTTGTTCGAAATACAAGAGAATTCAAGAGATTACCACCATCAATAGGGGTTTAGCGGATAATCTTTGATCATGTACGTATATTATTGTTTTTTGTCTGTTAAATGGATTGACAAGAGGTTACCCCTATTGTATGCTAATTTAGTGTGGATGATAAGGGTTACAGTAGTGTGATGAAAATCACTGCAAAAAAACAAGCTTTATGCACATGCTTTTTTTCTACTGTTTACATATCTTTTATGCTTTATATTATAGGAGTGATCACATGTCACCGCCTAATAGAAAAAGCCCTTATTATGGATTGGCCATTTATAGTGCCATTTTGTCACAAATTGTCGGTGGGCCATTAATTGGTTTATTTATCGGCAAAGCATGCGACAACTACTTTTCCACATCACCACTTTTTTTAGTGATCGGACTACTTTTAGGTTTAGGAGCCGGTTTTTACGGAACATTTCATTACGTAAGAGAATTAGCGGGAGACGAGTAACCATGAATCAATACAAAAAAATGATAACCCGTCAACGTAAATGGATGTTCTACCTTCTAGCACTATTTGTTCTTGGCTGGGGATTTACACCATATCCAAGAATATTCCTCGGACTCCTCCTGGGAACAGCATTAAGCTTATATAGTTTATGGGTAATGCAGCGTAAGATCGACCGATTTGGACAAGCTGTTCAAGAAGGTGGTCGAATCACTGGAATTGGTACATTCACCCGACTAGCCACTGCAGCATTAGCGGTAATCATCGCAATGCGTTTCGAAGAACATTTCCATTTGATGGCAGTAATTTTGGGATTAATGACAACTTATGTTGTTATTATGATAGATTTTGCACTATTTAGAAAACAAGACTAGCAAAGGGAAGTGAGGTGAAGGAATTGGATCACGAATCACCGCTGTTGCACGATCTGTTTGGGATACCTTGGTTAGATTTTAACTTATCCACTACATTAATGACCTTTATTTCTTCTGTGATTGTATTTATTATATGCACATTAGCAGCGAGAAATCTCCAAATGAAACCAACTGGCTTTCAGAACTTCATGGAGTGGGTAGTCGATTTTGTTAAAGGCATTATTGGAGATACCATGGATTGGAAAACAGGGAAAGTATTTTTACCACTAGGTTTAACATTACTAGTGTATATCTTTATTAGTAACATTCTAGGTGTCATTACCATGGGGGTATGGGGACATACGCTATGGTGGAAATCACCAACCTCAGATGCAACACTTACGCTATCATTATCAGCGTTGGTTATTGTGTTAACACATTATTATGGGGTGAAAGTGAAAGGTTTCAAGGAGTATGCCAAAGATTATGTACGACCTGTACCTTTTCTACTACCATTTAAAATTATTGAAGAATTCACAAACACCTTAACATTAGGTTTACGTCTCTTCGGTAATATCTTTGCTGGTGAAATTTTATTAGGACTTATTACAAAAATGGCGTTCATCGCCGCACCAATTACATTTATATCCATCATTCCGATGATGGCATGGCAAGGATTTAGTTTGTTTATTGGTGCTATTCAAGCATTTATTTTCACAATGTTAACAATGGTTTATATGTCTCATAAAGTGAGTTCAGACCATTAAAATAATAAAAAATACTTATTTATACATTCTAAAGGAGGAAACAAATAATGGGAGCTTTAGCAGCTGCAATTGCAATTGGATTAGCCGCACTTGGTGCAGGTTTAGGTAACGGTATGATCGTAAGTCGTACAGTAGAAGGGATTGCACGTCAACCAGAATTAAGAGGTGCACTTCAAACAACAATGTTTATCGGGGTAGCGTTAGTAGAGGCGATTCCAATTTTCGCCGTAGTAATTGCCTTCATGGTAATGTAATTATACGTAAATCAGATAGAATGGCGAAGTTCGTCCAAGACAACCTTCGCCATTGTTTTGCGAGTTCAAAAGCGAAAGTGCTCGTTTAGAAACGTATGACCTGGACTGAAGCGTAGGAGATAAAGGAATCACCGTGACGAAGGAACGGATGATGACTTATCGTACGAAGCTGAGGGAAGGGCACTAGTTTCTGAGCACTGTAGCTGGATGTGATCATACATCACTATAGTTGAGAAACAACTTAAAGTTTTCACAATTTTAATCGAAAATGACGAACGAAATTTTTCAATATCAAATCAGAACGTAATGAAAGTGAAATAGATGACGACTAATCGTGGGAAGGAGTGAACACTGTGCAACTTTTAGAGAGTGGGCTCATCATTCAAGCGTCAATCGGCGGTTTGCAAGGTGGAGACATGGCATTTGCCATTATCAGTTTCTTAGCACTATTATGGCTACTTAGAAAGTACGCGTGGGGACCATTAATGAACAAGATGGAAGAACGTGAGAACCATATTGCCAATGAAATTGATACAGCTGAGAAAAATCGCGCAGATGCAGAAAAAGCATCCCTTGAAGCAAATGAACAGTTAAAAGCGACGCGTCAGGAAGCACAACAAATTATCGAAGACGCTAAAAAAGCTGGTCAAGATCAGGAAAAAGCAATCATCGAAGCAGCCAATCAAGCGGCAGCCCGTTTGAAAAAATCTGCAGAAGAAGATATTGCTCGCGAGAAAGAAAAAGCAATCGAAGCATTACAAGCACAGGTGGCAACATTGTCTGTACAAATTGCTACTAAAGTGATTGAGAAAGAAATCAACGCTGAAGATCAAGAACAGTTGATCAGTGACTACATTAAAGAGGTAGGAGAAGAGCGATGAGTAATACAAATGTAGCAAAACGTTATGCAGAAGCTCTTTTTCGGATCGCTGTAGAAAAGGAAACCCTTGATTTCCTTGAAACTGAATTAACGACAGTGAAAGAAGTCTTTCAAACGAACCAACAATTTCTTCAATTTTTACAACATCCAAAAGTAGATGCTGATAAGAAAAAGCAATTACTTAACGAAGCGTTCGCAGGCTTTTCGAAGGATGTATTACATACACTTTCGTTACTTGTAGATCGTCATAATGAATCTATTGTTCCAGAGGTTGTCGATCACTTTATTACCTTTGCTAATGAAGCGAATGGTGTAAAGCAAGCAACTGTCTATTCTGTACACGCTTTGTCCGATGCAGAAAAACAGGAAATTACCAACGTGTTTACAAAGAAATGGAATGTGAAACAATTAAAAATAAACAATAAAGTCGATCCTGAAATCATTGGTGGCGTCAAGATTAAAGTTGACAATACGATCTATGATGGCTCTATTAAAGGCAAATTGGATCGCCTAGAACGAAAAATTGTAACAGCAAATTAAGAACGATAGGGGTGAAATGGCATGAGCATAAAAGCTGAAGAAATCAGTGCACTGATTAAACAGCAAATCGAAAGCTATGACTCAGACATCGAAGTGAGCGATGTAGGTACAGTTATCGAAATTGGTGACGGTATTGCACGTGCACACGGTCTAGACAACGTTATGTCTGGTGAGTTAGTAGAATTTTCAAACGGTGTCATGGGTATGGCACAAAACTTAGAAGAATCAAACGTCGGGATTGTAATCCTTGGACCATATTCTGAAATTCGTGAAGGTGATGAAGTTCGTCGTACTGGTCGTATTATGGAAGTGCCAGTAGGGGAGGAACTTATCGGTCGTGTTGTAAATCCACTGGGACAACCTATCGACGGTAAAGGATCTATCGAAACATCTAAATCACGTCCAATCGAATCACCTGCACCAGGTGTAATGGATCGTAAATCAGTTGATGAGCCATTACAAACTGGTATTAAAGCGATTGATGCACTAGTGCCAATCGGTCGTGGTCAACGTGAGTTAATTATCGGGGACCGTCAAACAGGTAAAACAACCGTAGCGATTGATACGATTTTAAATCAAGCAGATCAAGATATGATTTGTATTTATGTAGCGATTGGTCAAAAAGATTCAACTGTACGTGGAACAGTTGAAGTTCTTCGTAAACACGGAGCACTTGACTACACAATCGTTGTATCTGCCGGCGCAAGTGAGCCTGCACCATTACAATACCTAGCACCATATGCAGGGGTATCGATGGGTGAAGAATTCATGCACAATGGCAAACACGTATTAGTAGTATATGATGATTTAACAAAACAAGCGAACGCATATCGTGAGCTTTCCTTATTATTACGCCGCCCGCCAGGTCGTGAAGCATTCCCAGGGGATGTATTCTACTTACACTCTCGTTTACTTGAGCGTGCAGCTAAGCTTAGTGATGCAAAAGGTGGAGGTTCTTTAACAGCACTTCCATTTGTTGAAACACAAGCAGGCGATATCGGTGCCTATATTCCGACAAACGTAATCTCGATTACAGACGGTCAAATCTTCTTACAGTCTGACCTGTTCTTCTCTGGTGTACGTCCAGCGATTAATCCAGGTTTGTCCGTATCACGTGTTGGTGGTTCTGCACAAATCAAAGCGATGAAAAAAGTTGCAGGTACACTACGTCTAGATTTAGCATCATTCCGTGAGCTAGAATCTTTTGCACAGTTCGGTTCTGACTTGGATAAAGCAACACAAGCAAAACTAAACCGTGGTGCTCGTACTGTAGAAGTATTAAAACAAGGTCTTCATAAGCCAATTGTCGTTGAAAAACAAGTAATGATTATCTTTGCTTTAACAAAAGGTTTAATCGACGATATTCCAGTCGAAGACATCACTCGTTTCGAAGACGAATTCTTAGCATGGTTAGACCAAAACAAAAAAGAATTACTTTCAACGATCCGAGAAACAGGTGCTCTTGCAGATGATAATGACATGCGCGGAGCAGTAGAAGAATTTAAGAAAACATTCGTTGTTTCTGAATAATAAAGAAAAGCGAAAGTGTCCGTTAAGAAACGTATGACCTGGACAGAAGCGTAGGAGATAAAGGAATCACCGTGACGAAGGAACGGATGATGACTTATCGTACGAAGCTGAAGGAAGGTAACTAGTTTCTGGACACTCCGAGCTAGACAAGAAAAGCGAAAGTGTCCTCATTGGGCACTTTCCAAAAGCTAACGTCAACCTTTTATGAAAGGGCGGTGAAACATTGTGGCATCTCTTAGAGATATCAAAACACGAATTACTTCCACACAAAAGACAAAGCAGATCACAAAAGCAATGCATATGGTATCAGCATCTAAACTAAGCAAAGCTGAAGATTTTGCGAAAGCCTTTGATCCATATAGTAATAAAATCAAAGAAGTAGTGACAAGTATCGCTGGAAGTGGACAAGATGCAGAACATCCTATGCTTCAAAAGCGGGAAGTGAAAAAGACAGCCTATTTCGTCATTACATCTGATCGTGGTCTTGCTGGCCCTTTTAATAGTGGGATACTTCGTGACGTATATCGCACCATCCACGAAAAACATCAATCAAAAGATGAATATGCTGTAATTGCGGTAGGGAAGATGGCAAGTAATTTCTTTAAAAAGCGTAATATGCCAATTCTAAACGAAATTACAGGTCTATCGGATCAACCTAATTTTGCGGATATTAAAGATTTAACATCTGAAACAGTTCAACTTTTTATTGATGGTGAAATTGATGAGTTGATTATTTGTTATAATCATTTTATCAGTGCGATCACACAAGAAGTAACGTCTAAAAAACTATTACCACTTACCGAGCTTGCTAACGAATCGAGCAACTCAACTAGTGCGTATGAATATGAACCAAACCAACAAGAAATATTAAATGTATTATTGCCACAATATGCAGAAAGCTTAATTTTCGGTGCGTTATTAGATAGTAAAGCAAGCGAGCATGCATCGCGAATGACTGCTATGAAAAGTGCAACAGACAACGCAGACGATCTTATTGACGATCTGTCATTACAATATAACAGAGCAAGACAAGCTGCGATCACACAGGAAATCACTGAGATTGTTGGTGGAGCTGCTGCATTAGAGTAACAGTATCGATTAAAGGAAATCATTAGTTAGGAGGGAAATCGATGGCAAAAGGACACGTTATTCAAATTATGGGGCCGGTTGTCGACGTTAAATTCGAAGATGGCCATCTCCCTGAAATTTATAATGCGTTAAAAATACAGTATAACGCTGCAGGTGAAACGCAAGAGCTTACAGTAGAAGTAGCACTTCACTTAGGCGATGATTCTGTACGTACCATTGCAATGTCATCTACTGAAGGTGTTCAAAGAGGTGCAGAAGCAATTGATATGGCTGCACCAATTTCAGTACCAGTTGGTGATGAAACATTAAGTCGTGTCTTCAATGTATTAGGTGAAAAAATTGACCTTGATGAAGATCTAAGTCCAACCGTTCGCCGTGATCCAATTCACCGTGAATCGCCTAAATTTGATGAGTTAGCAACTGAAACAGAAATACTAGAAACAGGTATCAAAGTTGTTGACTTACTAGCACCTTATATCAAAGGTGGTAAAATCGGTTTATTTGGTGGTGCGGGTGTAGGTAAAACCGTACTTATCCAGGAATTGATCAACAACATCGCACAAGAACATGGTGGTATTTCCGTATTCGCAGGTGTTGGGGAACGTACACGTGAAGGAAATGACCTTTACTATGAAATGAAAGACTCGGGAGTAATCTCGAAAACAGCAATGGTGTTCGGTCAAATGAACGAGCCACCTGGAGCGCGTATGCGTGTAGCACTAACTGGTCTTACAATGGCGGAATACTTCCGTGATGAACAAGGTCAGGACGTGTTATTATTCATCGACAACATTTTCCGTTTTACCCAAGCAGGTTCAGAGGTATCCGCATTACTAGGTCGTATGCCATCTGCCGTTGGTTACCAGCCAACACTTGCAACGGAAATGGGACAACTGCAAGAGCGTATTACATCAACTAATAAAGGTTCTGTTACATCTATTCAAGCAGTATATGTACCAGCCGATGACTATACAGACCCGGCACCGGCTACAACTTTCGCCCACTTAGATGCAACAACAAACCTTGATCGTAAATTATCTGAGCAAGGGATCTACCCTGCTGTGGATCCATTAGCGTCCACATCACGAGCTCTTGACCCAGCGATTGTTGGGGAAGAACATTATAATGTAGCACGTGAAGTACAGCAAACGATCCAAAAATATAAAGAATTACAAGATATTATCGCAATCTTAGGTATGGATGAATTATCTGATGAAGATAAATTAACGGTATCTCGTGCGCGTCGTATCCAATTCTTCTTGTCACAAAACTTCCACGTTGCCGAACAGTTTACTGGACAAAAAGGTTCTTATGTACCTGTTCAAGAAACGGTACAAGGATTCCGTGAAATCCTAAACGGGAAATATGATGATCTTCCAGAGGATGCATTCCGTCTAGTCGGACGCATTGAAGAAGTAGTAGAAAAAGCAAAACAAATGGCATAATAATGGGACAAGGGGACAGGTTTAATGTCCCGGCTCCCTTTTTCCGAGTTAATCAAGCCTAAGGAGGGGTTCTGTTGAATACACTAACAGTAAGTGTTGTTACTCCGGATGGCCCTGTTCTGGAAAGTTCATTTGAAATGGTTAGCTGTAAAGCTGAGAGTGGAGAACTCGGGATCTTACCAGGTCACATTCCGCTCGTTGCACCGTTATCGATTAGTTCAGTACGCTTAAAAGGAGAGAATCCTCAAAGAATTGCCGTTAGTGGTGGTTTTCTGGAGGTTCGTCCTGATAAAGTGACAATTCTTGCACAATCAGCAGAACGACCTGATGATATAGATGTCAAGCGTGCGCGGGCAGCGAAAGAACGAGCAGAACGACGTTTACAAGCTAAGCAAGATGAAATTGATTTCAGAAGGGCAGAACTAGCACTCAAACGTGCCTTAAATCGAATTGAAGTCGTAGAAAATAAATAAGACAGTAATGGAAGGGACTGTCTCAATCGATTAGATTGAGTTCAGTCCCTTTTCAAACTTTAAGCAATTTTCTTACTTTTACGACAAAATAACTTTAAATTTCCCGGGAAATATCGAATCTTACTAGAAAGAGACGAAAAGACATAGTATATGTTAGAATAGATTAAAATGGTTAAAAACGAGGGATTTATAATGATGCAGAGTTTAGCACAAGAAGGTTTAATAGGAATGTTGTCACACTTGATTTTTATCATCATAACGTGGCAAGTACTCCAATCATTAAACTTTGATGAATTATTTCGTAAGCATAAAGTTTTTGAAGCTCGAATATTAATTATTTTCATTACGATCGCTATTGGTTCAACCGTGAGTAATTTCTTTTTAGATTTCTTGCAATGGGCACAACAGTTGATTTATTTATTCTAAATGGCCACTTTTACAAAAAAAAAAGAGTTCAAAGACGCAGGTTATTTAGACTTAAGAACATACATTTACTAGAAAATAAAAAATACATGTAACCAATAAGTATAAATACTTCATTCTCCGCTAATACTTGAAGTAAAAAAGGAGTGCGGGAAATGAAGTATTTATTTTTATGTTTATTTACCATTAGTAGTGTTTTTGCAATCGGAATGCCTAACCAGTTAAGTACGAACAATGCAATATTTTCTGGTAGAGAAATAGATGACATGATAGATATAATCGATCAACAACAATTAAATCTATCAAACTTGCAAACTACAATTAAAGAAACAAAAAAAATAAATGATATAACTAGTTTTGAAAAGAAGTTAAGAGGGTATCAATTGAACATGGTCGAAAATGACTCCCACATAAAATATCAATCCAACACCCAAGAAAGAGGAGGTATCAACGAAACAGTATTAATAGTGCGCACTAGCTCAGAGAAAAACAACTATCAAGTAATTTATACTATTTCATCATCTGATACAACGACAGAAGTACTAGATATTTATAAATCTAGACTAGAGACAATTACTAATGACTTATTTACAGGGAAAGCTCAAAGTTTTTCTTGTGTTGAAGCTTGGAAAAATGGTATTATAGATATTGTTTGTTTTATAGAATTTGTAAAAAAGAGTCTAGATATGACAATAATCGACGAAATAAAAGAATCTCATTTTTATACATGGACTGGCTTTACGCCTAAATGGGATCAAAAATTAATACAAGATACCGAAGAATTTAACTTGCAGATCGCTGTAAGAGAAGGGGTAGGGGACAGAACAACGGTTACAATAGGAACACCTATCCTAATAAATGAATACTAATAATAATGAATATGGTATACAGAGGAGAATGAGCCTTGGAAAATATTATCGTTCGTGGTGGGAGGCAATTAAATGGCACTGTCAAAGTTGAAGGTGCAAAAAATGCCGTTTTACCTGTCATCGCTGCAAGCATAATTGCGAGTGAAGGAAAAAGTACAATACATGAAGTACCTGCCTTAGCAGACGTACACACAATCAATCAAGTATTATCAAGTATGAATGCAGAAGTTTCTTATCAAAATAATACAGTAACAGTTGACGCTACAAAACCATTATTAACGGAAGCCCCTTTTGAATATGTTCGTAAAATGAGAGCATCTGTATTGGTTTTAGGTCCACTTTTAGCTCGTTATGGTCATGCGAAAGTAGCACTGCCTGGCGGATGTGCAATCGGATCACGGCCAATTGATTTACATTTAAAAGGATTCGAAGCAATGGGTGCTGATGTCCATGTTGGTAATGGCTTTGTTGAAGTATCGACAAATGGAAGATTAACTGGCGCAAAAATTTATTTGGATATGCCTAGTGTTGGAGCGACAGAGAATATTATGATGGCAGCTGCTCTAGCAAATGGAAAGTCCATTATTGAAAATGCAGCAAAAGAACCCGAAATAGTAGATTTAGCAAATTTCCTTAATAAAATGGGAGCTAACATTGTAGGCGCTGGTACAGAAACAATTAAAATAGAAGGTGTCGATAAACTTCTTGGTACGGAGCACACGATTATTCCTGATCGAATTGAAGCAGGAACATTTATGGTCGCTGCAGCAATCACAGGTGGAAATGTGTTAATAGAGAATGCGGAGATCGAACACATTCGTGCCCTTGTTTCAAAAATGGAAGAAATGGGTGTCCGCATTATTGAAGAGAAAAACGGTATCAGAGTAATTGGACCGAAACATTTGAAAGCAACGGACCTTAAAACTTTACCACATCCTGGTTTTCCAACAGATATGCAGTCTCAAATGATGGCACTTATGCTCTATGCATCAGGTACAAGTGTCATAACAGAAACTGTATTTGAAAACCGATTTATGCATGTGGAAGAGTTCCGTCGCATGAATGCCAAACTAAAAATAGAAGGCCGTAGTGTTATTGTAGAAGGTCCGGTAAATTTACAGGGTGCAGAAGTCGCGGCAACAGATTTACGTGCCGGAGCAGCGCTTATATTAGCAGGCTTGGTGGCTGAGGGTTATACAAGAGTAACTTCACTTCACCACATTGATCGAGGCTATGTGGATATTACTGAAAAATTTGCACAGCTTGGTGCAGATATTGAACGTGTTGCACCAGTTGAGACTTCATTTGTAGCCGCAGAACCAGAAGTAATCATAGCAAATCAAGTAGAAGTACAATAATAGAAAGAGGACAGCTTAATAGAGCTAGTCCTCTTTTTCTTTTGTTCTATTCCCCTATTAATGTGAATAAGATAGAGTAGGATTGAAAGAATGAATAGAGGAGGTTATCCATGTCCAAATGGAAACAGAATCAAAGCCAGACTAATTGGAAAATACCACTAATGATCGGAATTACTTTTTTATTAGTGTTGATGTTTGTGATCCCAACAATTATTGTAATCCCGTTTAAGGGAAGCGAATCAACACAAGCATCGATCGAAACGGAAAATACTACCGCATCTTCCCAAGAAGAAACAACAGCCTTACAATCTCCTTTTGATGTTCATGTTTTACGCACAGCTGAAAATACAGTGGAAGATATCCCTTTAGAGGATTATGTAGTACATGTGGTTGCCTCTGAAATGCCGGCTGATTTCGAATTAGAAGCATTAAAGGCTCAAGCACTTGCAGCTAGAACGTATATTGTCCGTTTTTTGCTTCACGATACAAATGAGGATCTTCCTGGTGGTGCAGATGTAACCGATACGATTCAGCATCAAGTTTTTAAAAATACAGAGGAACTAAGGCAAGTATGGGGAAGTGATTATCATTGGAAAATAGAGAAGATTACAGAGGCGGTTAAGGTTACGCAAGGTGAAATCATTACACATGGCAATCAACCAATCACACCGGCCTTCTTTTCGACTAGCAACGGCTATACAGAAAACTCCGAAGATTATTGGGAAAGCGAGCTGCCATATTTGCGAACGGTAGAGAGTCCATGGGATGAAGAAATATCACCTAAATTCTTAGATCAGAAAGTATTTACTAAAGCAGATTTGGAAAACAAATTAGACATATCATTAAACCAAATAAGTGAGTTCCAGTTAACCAGAACAGAGAGTGAACGAGTTGCTTCCGCTACAATAGGTGATGCAACCTTTACTGGACGTGAAATTAGAGAAAAACTAAACTTACCATCGAATGATTTTACCATTACCAAGAAAAATGATCACTATGTATTTACGACAAAGGGCTATGGCCATGGTGTAGGCATGAGTCAGTATGGCGCAAACGGGATGGCTAAAGAAGGAAATAGTTACAAAGAAATTGTCGAACATTATTATCAAGGGACACAAATAAACACGTTAGAACAGGCAACACCTACTCTTTTAGTAAAAAAATAAGAAAAATCTAACAAACTATGTATAAATTTTCCTCTATTTGATCACAATGGTAGCTGAGGTGATGCATAATGGAGGAAAACAAGAACGTTTCAAAAAATAGTTGGAAACGTATCTTCAAGAAAAAATGGTTCTTTCCTGCTGTATATTTAGCAGTAGCTGCTCTCGTCCTGACAGGAGTGTTGTGGTATCAAAATGCTATTAATCAAGCACCAGATATCGCAGAAGATATGGAAAATCAATTAAACGATTTATCTGGTGATCAAACAGAGCAGGATGAAGAAGATGCTACAACGGTAATGCAGCAACAGGAAGTACTACAGATGCCCGTTCCAGAAGACTTGCAAGTAGAAATTGTGACCAAATTTTATGATTATGGAGCAGACGCAGAAGACCAAGAACAAGCGCTTATTTCACATCAAAATAAATTCTATCAAAGCGATGGAATTGCGATCTCAACATCTGATCATCAAGCATTTGATGTAAAAGCTTCATTGTCAGGTCAAGTAGTAGAGGTGAAACAAGATCCACTACTTGGAAATGTTGTCAAAATGGAACACGAGCAAGGTATTTCCACTTATTACGCAAGTTTAGATGAAGTACTAGTGGAAAAAGGAACAGAGTTAAAACAAGGTGATTCGATTGGAACTGCTGGTCAGAATGTGATGGGTCAGGATAATGGTGTCCATGTTCATTTTGAAGTAAGAAAAGATGGTACACCAGTTAATCCAGAAAATTTTGTGAATCAACCAATTCACAAAATTATCGCACCGGATGAATCAGGTGAAGACGAAGAACGAGCAGAAGACACCGAAGAAAACGAAGAAAATGATGACACAGAAGAAGACGCAGACGAAGAGCAAGAAGATTCCGAAGAAGAAGCAGAAGAAACAGAAGAAACAAACGAATCATCAAGCGCAATGGAACGAACATAAAAAAAATCTCCTTACCATAACAAATGGTAGGGAGATTTTTTTGTGAACCTGAACCAAAACAGGAAAGTACGACATAACACTTTGAGGTAATTATGAGATAATATATGTGCTTAGCAATCGCTCCGGCTTGTCCGCTTCCCTTTCCGCGGGTTTTCCTCCTCAGCTAACTTTTTAAGCAAAGTGCGCTTAAAAAGTGGATCTTCGGATGAAAACTTCCCGCAGGAGTAGAAGCGGACGCCTGCGCTTTTTTGTATTCTGCAACTCAAGCAAGAATAATCATGCTGGCTTTATTCACTATTTCCTATCAAATTGTCATTAAATTATTTATCATTGTTATCAATCTATGCTAATTTATTGTCTAATTGTAAAAATCAAAAATATTTGCATTTGTAATATTTGTAAAGGTTCATTCAGCGTAGGCGGCCACTTCGACTCCTATGGGATTGTTTTCTCTGAAGATCCACTTTTCCATGCGCTTTTTGCATGGAAAAGTTAGCTGAAGAGAAAACCCCATGGAAAGCGAAGTGGACAAGCCGAAGCGGTTACCACGCAGTTATAAAATCTCATAATTAACACCTGAATTATGTCGTATAACTCTTATACCCGTAATGATGATATGAAAGGCATGATTATGATATGATACATTTCCACTTTTTTCTGTATAATTTTACTTGCAAGCTATGAAAAAGCGACTGAACTTGTCGATATCTCTAACTATTTGACGAACGATTCTAGTAAAAAAAGTATTGCATAATTTCTCGAATATGAAATAATTAATAAATGTGAAAGGAGATAAATTATGGAAATTACAAACACAATGCAAGGGATAATCCTGGAACATTTTGAATCAGAAAAACAACTTCAATTAACGCAATTTTTAACAATGGTAAGCTTAGATAATAATGAAGCAACAGAGCTTGAGATTACGAAGGAATTTTTGCTGCAAAGCAATTCAGACTTGGACAAGCGCTTAGCCTTAGAATATTTTTTTATAAATCATAGTTATCCAGAACTAAAGTATTTTATTCAATTAAATAGTGAAAGTAGTAATGCCCTGAATAAAGAAATGGCAAAGCTATATCAATTGATGCTAGACTTGAGAAATGGCAAACCTGTCCATGAAGTTAGGACATATGCACAATCGGTTGCCACCTTTCATCCAGAACTAACTTGCTTAAAATACTTTTTATTTATAGCAATCGATCTCAACGTATGTAACTATGACCGCATCGGTTATTTTCTTAATAAAGTTCAAAAAAAATTACACCAAATCGAAAATCCTCTTTTAATTACTTTCTTCAACATAAGAAAGCAATTATTATTGTTTATCTACTATTGGAAACGGAATGAGTTAATTTTAGCTAGAAAACACGCCTACGAAGCACTGCAAATGCCTCACCATGTTAAACAGAAAGCACAACTTCACCTAGATTTAGCACTTAGTTATATATATGAAGATTTTGAATCTAGTCTCTATCATATTGAAGAGGCTAAGTATATAGCTTCCTCTCTTCAAGATCAACAGACGTTAAACAAAATAGCAGATTATACGTATCCTTTTATTTGTGCCAATTTTGGTAAAGTAGATGGCGTAACCACCAATGATCCGATTGAAACAGCACACTTGGAAATCGTCAAAGGAAATACCCGTCTTGCCAAAGAAATATTAGAAGAGTTACCAGTCTCCACGCCATTTACAAAATATTATTTAGGATTAGCCACCAAGAAGCAACATTTCTTTATACATTCTTATCAACACTTTATGGAAAAAAGGAGTGATCACTTTTTTGCGAGATTACCACTCAGAGCAACAGAAGGGTTAGGAATCTAAAATAAAAAAAGGGAATAGGAGAAGAATGTCTAAAATGAGAAAGCAACTAAATGATACGGATCCAGATTATGGGGATATAGGTTAAAAAGCGATGGAGAAAACCATCGCTTTTTCTCTGTACGGGATCCGCACCTTGGAATTTAACTGTCATAATAGGATGAATTGCTTAATATGATGGTACAAATTATCTTTTATTTGTCTGGGGTGAGGATGCGATGGATTTAGAATGGATGGATAATTTTATAAAGTAATACTTGTCTCTGTTCACACCTTGGACCGACAACTTTTGGGAGGCGAGTGAAGTGCATGACTACATCAGAGAAAGAACATTAAAGATTGGCAGGTATATTGTAGAAACAAAAAAAACTGTAAGAGTAATTGCTAAAGAGTTTGGAGTCTCAAAAAGTACCGTACACAAAGATTTAACGGAACGCTTACCAGAGCTGCATCCCGAATTAGCAAACGAAGTTAAGATTGTTTTAAGTCATCATAAAGCAATTCGCCATTTGCGTGGAGGTGAAGCAACAAAAATGAAATACCAACTCCATAGTAAGAAGACATCACCTGAGTCTGAACAACTTTTGACAAAATAAGTTTCGAGCATCCTCTCTAATTCATACATACCCTTCATTACAACTCATACTTCTAATTATTTTCTAATATCTGATAAAATCCAACAATATATTTGAAATTAACTGACATTTTTATTGGAAAAATGTAACGACATTCTTAATTTTATGATATTATATATAATTAGAGGTATTCTGTACCATAATAGTATAGTCAACTACTTTAGAACTACATACAAACCAAAACATATTGACATAAACTTAAGCATGGTAATGAAATAGGGAGGATCAACATTCATGTTTTCAAGAGATATTGGAATTGACTTAGGAACGGCAAACGTATTAATTCATGTAAAAGGTAAAGGAATCGTCTTAGATGAGCCATCAGTAGTGGCAATGGATCGTAATACAGGAAAAGTATTAGAAGTTGGGGAAGAAGCTCGTCGAATGGTAGGACGTACACCGGGTAATATCGAAGCAATTCGACCTTTAAAAGACGGTGTGATTGCAGATTTTGATGTAACGGAAGCGATGTTAAAATATTTTATTAATAAAATTAATGTGAAAGGTTTCTTATCTAAACCTAGAATGTTAATTTGCTGCCCAACCAACATAACAAAAGTGGAACAAAAAGCAATTAAAGAAGCTGCCGAGAAATCAGGCGGTAAAAAGGTATACTTAGAGGAAGAGCCGAAAGTAGCTGCAATTGGTGCTGGCATGGATATTTTCCAACCGAGCGGGAACATGGTAGTAGATATTGGTGGTGGTACAACAGATGTTGCTGTACTATCCATGGGTGATATCGTTACTGCTCAATCCGTCAAAATGGCCGGAGATAAATTTGATGAAGAAATACTTCAATATGTGAAGCGTAAATATAAATTACTAATTGGTGAACGAACGGCAGAAGATATTAAGATTAATGTTGCTACTGTATTCCAAGGAGCACGTAGTGAAGAGATTGATATTCGTGGGAGAGATATGGTAACAGGTTTACCAAGAACCATCACGATTCGTTCTGAAGAAGTTGAAGAAGCGTTGCGTGAGTCGATTGCATTAATCGTACAATCAGCTAAAATCGTTTTGGAAAAAACACCACCAGAATTATCGGCAGATATTATCGACAGAGGGGTAATCTTAACCGGTGGCGGTGCATTATTAAATGGTCTTGATCAGTTATTAGCAGAAGAATTAAAAGTTCCTGTTTTATTAGCAGAAGAACCAATGAATTGTGTAGCAAAAGGAACAGGTATAATGTTAGATAATATCGATAAATTAGAACGTTCTATTGTGTAATATATACATATAAAAGGATCGCTACATAGAGAGGAGTGCTACAGATGCTTCGAGGTTTTTATACAGCAACAAATGGAATGATGGCACAGCAGCGTAGGCAAGAAGTGTTATCTAATAATATTACCAACGCACAGACGCCGGGGTACAAACAAGATCAAGTGTCACTAAGATCTTTTCCAGAATTGTTGATTCAACGGATGGAAAATCGTGATTTCCCGAATTCCCAGAATCGAACCGTACCAACGATGACCGAAATAGGGGCGATTAATACAGGTGTATATGTACAGGAAACGATTCCTGATTTTGTACAAGGTTCCTTAAGAGAGACAGGTATTTCTACTGATGTCGCTTTAGTACAAGGAGAAACACCTGATGAGGAAGGTTCGATCTTCTTCAATGTACAAAACGATGAAGGCGAAGTACGTTATACGAGAAATGGTAATTTTACATTAGATGGTCAAGGTAATTTAACGACAAATCAAGGTCATTATGTATTAGATGAGGCCGGTAATCCGATTAATACAGATGGCTTGGATTTCACGGTGACACCTGAGGGCGTTCTATTATTAGATGGTGCAGAGATTCCGTTAGCTGTTTCATATACGGCTAATCCGAACGACTTAGTGAAAAACGGCCAAGATTTACTTGAGTTAGCTGAAGATGGTGCAGCTTTGGTAGATGCTAGAGGTGTTGCAGGATTGCAATTTAATGTCCAGCAAAATCATTTAGAAAACTCAAATGTCGATGCAGCCCAAACCATGACAGATATGATGCAAGCATATCGTAGCTTTGAAGCAAATCAAAAAGTGGTTCAGCAATATGACCGCAGTTTGGATAAAGCAGTCAATGAAATAGCAAGACTTGGATAAGAAAAGAGGTGAACATGCATGACTAGAATGACCTTTCAAGCTGCCGCAACGATGGGGCAATTACAAAAAAGACTCGATAATATTGGGAATAATATCGCCAACTCCAATACGACAGGATATAAAAATCGTGATGCTAACTTTTCATCTTTATTATCACAGCAGATTAATACGGAACCAGATCCAACCAACCCAGCAGGACGGCTAACACCTGATGGACTGCGTGTTGGGTCCGGAGCAAAGCTAGGCCATACCAATATTAATTTTGATCAAGGTTCTTTACAACGTACCGACCGAAATCTTGATGTAGCATTGTTAGAAGACAATCATCTTTTTCAAGTGGCGGTGAATGAAAATGGTGAGGAAGAAGTGCGTTATACGAGAGCTGGTAACTTTTATTTAACTCCATTGGAAGATGATCAAGTGATGCTTGTTACTTCTGAAGGAAACCCTGTGCTAGGACAAGGTGGCGATCCGATTGTTTTAGCTAATAATATGGATGACCTTAAGATTGAGGAAAATGGACAAATTAATGTTACGAGAGATGGTGTGCAAATGGTGGAAGGTGAGCTTGCTGTCGTTGAAGCGGTTCGACCGCGTTTATTAGAAGCAGCTGGAAATAATTTGTTTCGCCTTTCTGAACAATCATTGGAAAATTACCCACTTGACGAAATTATCAATGGCGTTGGGTTTGCTGATGTTAATATGGAAAGTGGAGCACTAGAAGCATCAAATGTTGATATAGGTAAGCAACAAACAGACATGATTGAAACACAAAGGGCCTACCAGTTTAATGCAAGAACGATTTCCATGCATGACCAAATGAAAGGTCTTATTAACCAATTAAGATAAGTAAGTTTTTATGAATAAGGAGACACTTGTATGTCAAAGGATGCCAAAGCAAATAATACAACTAAAACCAAATCAGAAGAAAAGAAGCAAATAAAAAAACAGTCTTCAGACAAAAAAGAAACAAGAGCGGTTAAAAAGGCAGAAAAGAAAGCCGAAAAAAAATATATCCGCAGATTTGTTCCGATTTGGATGAAGGTTCTGATTGTGATTGTTTTAAGTTTATTTGCGTTAATGATCGGTCTTATTATCGGTTTCAGTATACTAGGCGAGGGAAGCCCGCTCGATGTACTTAAGTGGGAAACATGGCAACATATAATCGATTTTGTGCGAGACGTGTAAAAGAGTGTGAGACATTAGAATGCAATTAGAAAAATCCAAACGATTCGATCGTTTGGATTTTTATGGATATTAGGAGGAAAGTGCTACACTATTGTGTTGGTAATTATGAGATAATATATGTGCTTGGCAATCGCTCCGGCTTGTCGGCTTCCCTTTCCGCGGGTTTTTCTCCTCAGGTGCGGCCGAGCATAGGTCGTAACATATAGCGGGTGGGATTCCCGCCAAGTAAGAACTAGCCAATCACTTGTAGCGAGTCTTGGAGGGCAAGTGGTAACACATTGCCTTTAAGCGTAGACAGTTAGGTAACGGGCCGGAAAGCCCTAGTGGCTGAGGGATAGAGCTCTGAAATAAAACCAAAGCTGAGAAGGTCGATGTGTTCTGAGGCATAGAAGGCAACAATAGGATTCTCGTTAAAGGCGAGAGAATGCTATCTTCTCCGGAGTCGAAGACCCTGGCACGTTACACATTGATATGTTGCGGTAACTCGGGAGGTCCTTTAGGTCTTTCGGATAAAGAAAGTAATGACGAACAAGCGATAATAAAGTGAGGGCTGTCAAATGCCTAAAGGAAGTCGGATAACGGCGTAGTACTGATGAAGTTGGGTAATGCCGATGGAGGAAAGGCCGTTACCTGTCATCACCCTTGATAGAGAAACATAATCCATACCCAGAGGTGGAACGTATTATGGAAACGAAACTTAATAGGATAACAGAATTAGCAAAATCGGATAAGAACCTTGTCTTTAATTCTCTCGTACATTTACTAAATGAAAGTAACTTGAAACAGTGCCATTACCAATTACCGAAAGGTAAAGCAACCGGTGTGAATGGCACTACCAAAGAAATGTACGAAGCGAATTTAGACCAAAACATCAAAGGCCTAGTGAAACGAATGAAGAGAAAGGCTTATCGACCGATTCCGGTCAAGCGTTCTTACATTGACAAGCCGGGTTCCAACAAGAAACGGCCACTAGGTATCCCCGAACATGAAGATAAGATCGTTCAAATGGGTATTACGAAGATTTTGAATGCCATTTATGAAAATGATTTTCTCGATTGTTCCTTCGGTTTTCGTCCGAATAGAAACTGCCATGATGCATTAAAGATTTTAAATGTATACATGGAACAACGGAAAACCAATTATATAGTAGATGCGGATATCAAAGGATTCTTTGATCATGTGAGTCATGATTGGATGATGAAGTTTCTTCGCCATCGTATCAATGACCCCAACTTACTTCGTATTATCGCTCGATTTCTAAAAGGTGGTTATATGGAAGAGGGGAAATTTATCGATACAGACCGGGGAACCCCGCAAGGGGGTATCATTTCTCCGGTTCTAGCGAATATCTATCTTCATTATGTGTTGGATCTATGGTTTGAGAAAGCAGTAAAGAAACAATGTAAGGGTCAAGCCTACATGGTTCGCTATGCGGATGACTTTGTGTGTTGTTTCCAATACAAAGAAGATGCCAACCGATTCTACACGAATCTGATTCAAAGGTTACGTAAGTTTCATCTAGAAATTGCAGAGGATAAAACGAAGATTATCTCGTTTGGTCCTTATGCCTGGAAAGATGCAAAGCGTGACGGAAAGAAGAAACCATCTACGTTCGATTTTCTTGGCTTTACGCACTATTGTAGTAAAAGCAAGAAAGGTAATTACCGTGTAAAACGGAAAAGTAGTAAGAAGAAAGTCCGGGCCAAGATTAAACAACATAAAGCTTGGTTAAAAGCAAATCGAACGAGGGATATTCAAGACATCATGCGCCGAATCCAACAATCGCTAGTGGGCTACTATAATTATTATTGTATCACGGATAATGCTCACGAAGTCCACTATTTTCTGCGTTGTATAAAAAATTTACTATTTAAATGGATGAATCGAAGGAGTCAACGAAAATCCTTCAGTTGGGAGAAGTTTGAATTATTTTTGGTGAAATATCCATTACCAAATCCGAGAACGAAAACGAACATATATGACTTGAGACGGCATATATCGTATATTCTGTGAAAGGTGATAGGAAGAGCCGTGTGCGTGAATAGCGCACGCACGGTTCTGTGAGGAGTGAGGAATACTTTAAGTAATCAAGTATTCCCGCTTACTCGACCTAACTTTTTAAGCAAAGTTCGCTTAAAAAGTGGATCTTCGGATAAAAACATCCCGCAGGAGTGGAAGCCGACGCCTGCACTTTTTTATGCGCTACAACTTTAGTCAGAATAATAATGTTGGCGTTATTACATATCGTTTATGAATTTGTCTTAAGCTTACTTATCATAATTAACAAAATATGCTCATATTTGTAACAATCCAAACTGCTAGCATTTGCATTAGTTGTAGAATTCCATTGAGCGTAGGCGGCCACTTCCACTCCTGTGGGATTGTTTTCCATGAAGATCCACTTTTCCATGCGGTTTTTGCTTGGAAAAGTTAGCTGAATGGAAAACCCCACGGAAAGGGAAGTGGGCAAGCCGAAGCGGTTATCACAAACATATAATCTTTCAAAATTACCACCAGAGAATGTGTCGTACTTTCATTCTACTGCGTAACAATAAACTTACATCTTTTTCTAGTATATAAATTAGATTAATATTGTCTTTCTAAAAATCTTCTTGCTTAGCTGCTTTGCACAAATGATTGTCTTAATGAATGGATTTCTGTTTGCAAGTCCTCTGTTTCAGCTAATTCCTTCTCAAGTGATTCATTCATTTCCATTATATGCTGATTTGTTTTTTCCGTATTAGATGTTAGCTCGTCCATCGTTGTGGTAATTTCAGAACTGGATTCGGCAATGCCTTGTGTTTCAGCATTAATCTTTTCCGTATGCTCGATGTTTACTACGATATCATCAATCATTTCTTTGAAATCATCATTTAAGGTTAGAATACTAGCGGCCTCTTTATTGATATGATCGGCTCTACTTTCGGATTGATTGGCAATCTCATCGACATCCGTTAAGATACGCTCAACCGTAGCAGTAATTTGTTCTGTTGCTTCTACCGAGCGCTCTGCTAATTTTCTAACCTCTTCAGCAACGATGGAAAATCCTTTACCATGTTCCCCAGCGCGAGCAGCTTCAATGGACGCATTTAAGGCTAACAGATTTGTTTGTTCCGAAATATCATTAATCAATGTTACAACATCTTTAATTTTTAGAATTTCATCTGATAAAGTAACAATCGAATCTTTTGCTTGTTCTGAACGCGTAGCTATCGTACTCATCATTTCAGAAGAATTCGCTATTTTCGATACACCAGCTTCAGCTCTGTTTTGCATTTTCTTGAAGCTCTCTGTTACTTCTTCTAATTCATGGGCAATTGTTTGAAAGGCACTATTCATATTATCAGTGATCGAATTAGTTTCCTCGAAAGAGCCAACATTTTGTTGAGAATAGGCTGTAATATTTTCCTGAGACTCATTCAATTTTGTTAATGCGCCTGTGAGCTGGTTTACTTTGTTTGAAATAATCTTTGATTTTTGTTCCACAATATCGATTTGCGTCTGTTGTTCAGACTGGTAATCCGATACTTTTGAAAAAAGTCGATTTAATCGTAAACCCAATATAGTTATTTCGTTATGATGATTTTTCTCTTTAAAGCGAACATCAAAATCACCTTTTTCAAATTGCGTCATTTTTTGTTCCATTTTTTTGATAGGTTGCAAAACTAAATATCGAACCAGTAGGCTAATTAATATTGTCGCCACAATAATATTCATAAAATTATTTAGCCAGATCCCGATAATACCTAGATCAATACCTGTCATATCGATTAAGGATATGATGAAATTTGAAATTACTGTATTTAAAAGTAAGACAATAATTAAAGCTATACTAATCCTAACTTGTAGTCTTTGCCACATTGGTATTTTTTTCTCCATTAAAAACATCCTCTTCTAATTCTATTTTACTAATCAATTTAAGTCTATTTCCCTAATAAAGAAAAATAAAACATTAAATTCGACAAAACACAACATTATACATGAATCGATTATACCGTTTGTGTTACGAAATAGCTATTAAAATGAGGTTAGGATTTTTCTGGTCGTTTTGATATACTTTACATGAGATAAAGAAAGGAGTTACATATAATGGACATTGAACAAATTAAAGAAACAATACCCCATCGATATCCTTTTTTATTAGTGGATGCAATCACTGAACAAGATGAAAAACGAATAGTAGGAAAAAAGAATGTAACAATCAATGAACCTTTTTTTCAAGGGCACTTCCCGGACTATCCCGTTATGCCAGGTGTGTTAATTGTCGAGGCATTGGCACAAGTTGGAGCAGTCGCTATCCTAAGTAAAGAGGAAAACAAAGGGAAAATCGGCTTTTTAGCAGGAATTGATAAATGTCGATTTAAGCGTCAAGTCAAACCAGGTGATACCTTAAACTTAGAAGTAGAAATTATTCGAATTAAAGGTCCTATCGGAAAAGGTAAAGCCATCGCCAAAGTAGAAGGCGAACTAGCGTGTGAAGCAGAGATAACATTTGCAGTGAAATAAAAGTACAAGAAGCTTAACCTCGTGGTAAGCTTCTTTTTTATTTCAAAAAATTATCTGAGATGGTGGAAAAGTGCCTGGATTTTAATCAAAAGACCCTAAGAAAAGATCAAGCTATTCTTATACAAAGTCTTTATTATTTACCCATGTATTCTTTTGAAACATTTTAATACGTTTGGCATATTATGTAGTTTATTTGGTTATGCTAGCATTGAACAAGAATTTAAGGAGGACATCTAATGGAACTAAAATACGTAAAGTATCTCTCAGCATTCTTATTATCACTTGCCTTTTTAGTTGGTTGCGCGCAAAGTGAGGATGAAGAAGCACCACTAGAAGAAGAGCAACCACAAGAAGAACAGCAGCAAGATGAGCCGCAAGAAGGACAAGGGAATGAAGAAGCACCAATGGACGGTGAAGAAGGCGGTAATGGTGAAGATCTAGGAGAAAACGTCGAAGAGAATATGGATGAAGCAGAAGAAAATATGGAAGATGCTGTTGAAAACGGTGAAGAAGAAATGAACGAGGAAAATAAAGAAGAATAGGCAACTAATGATATAAGGTACGTTTAAAGATGGTTTCCTGGCATACAGCGAACCATCTTTATTTTGTAGGAGGCTTGAAATCTTTCTCTCATCGGCAAAACAGCATCCCTCAAGCCCGAAAGTGCCGACGAGGAGCAGTCTCATCGGCAAAACAGCATGCCTCAAGCCCGAAAATGCCGACGAGGAGCAGTCTCATCGGCAAAACAGCATGCTCCAAGTCTGAAAATGCCGACGAGGAGCAGTCTCATCGGCAAAAAAGCATGCCCCAAGTCTGAAAGTGCCGACGAGAAGCAGTCTCATCGGCAAAACAGCATGCTCCAAATCCAAAACTGCCGACGAACAACAAATCACCTGTCATTCAGTATAAATTAACCCTTATATCTATTTAGCTTAATGTGTTCCCTTTAAGTAATCATTTCCACGAACGAGCCCCCAATTTCG
Organism: Gracilibacillus massiliensis; assembly: GCF_001458115.1. Taxonomy (GTDB): domain Bacteria; phylum Bacillota; class Bacilli; order Bacillales; family Amphibacillaceae; genus Gracilibacillus; species Gracilibacillus massiliensis. The sequence goes on along the minus strand of NZ_CZRP01000013.1, from coordinate 920,279 downwards.
CTTATAAGCATTCCTATTTGCAATCACAAAACAATACTGATAAAATCATTTTGTGACTGACCAGTCATTCTTATAAAAAGTGAAACCTTTTAAATAGTCAAATCGTAGGAAAGTAAGTGAGGTGTTCCATGGAATGGACGATAAAAAAAAGCGCATGATAGAAGAAAGTATGAAGTTATTCTCGGAAAAAGGATTTCATTCTACCTCCATCCAGGAAATAGCGGATAAAAGTGATGTATCTAAAGGTGCTTTCTATCTTCATTTCCAATCAAAAGATGAATTAATGATAGAAATCTATAAATATTATTCAGAAGTGATCTTAGAGAAAATGGGGTCCATTAATAGCAGTAGCCAAAATCCTTTGGAACAATTCACTGAACAAATCGCAGCATTTCTCGGTTTATTCAAAGAGCATAAAGAATATTTGATGATGCATGTCCGTGATAATATCAATCTTGGTGATAAGATGAATGAGCTAATCTTTAGCTTACATAAACAATCGTATGACTGGATAGAAAGTCAAATTACCCTCATCTATGGTGAGAAAGTCCAGCCATATATAGTCGATATTGTCATTCAAATTGATGGTATGTTAAGTGGTTATTTTAAATGGATCGCGATTCATGACCTGAAGTTCAATAACAAAGAACTGGCGAACTATATTACCAGTAAAGTAGATGTAATCGTCCAGTCGATACTTCATGAACATAAGCAATCGATTTTTCAATATCAAGATTTATCCATGTTCAAAGAGCCAAATGCACAAGAAATAATCCAGCAAATCAAAAAACAAATTGAAAGGAGTGACAAGCCTGAACTGATCGAAGCGATTCACGTATTAGAAGAAGAATGGAATAAACAAGAGCCGAAGAAAATTATTATTCAAAGTATGTTAGAACATTTAGAGGCAAACGCCACGATAAAAGAATCGATACGCACGTTAAAAAAGTATCTATAAAAAAGAGTCGAGAGGGGACAAACAAATAATGAAGCGTTTATTATTGTTGCTGTTAATTGCAATCATCACACTGGTTGCTTGTTCAGAAGATAACAACGAAGAAGAAGAGCAAGTCGAACGTGTGACACCTGTTGAAGTAGGCGAAGTAACAAAAGGTGATCTTGTCATGGAACGAAACTTTTATGGTCGTACTATGCCAAATCAAACGACACCAATTATCCCGTCAGTAGCAGGCGAGATTGACGAATTACAAGTGGAAAATGGAGACAAAGTAGAAGAAGACGATGAAATTGCGACGATCTCAAGTCCACAAGGCACAGTCGAAGTCGAAGCACCAAGCACCGGAATTATTACCGAACTAGCGGCACAAGAAGGCTCCATGGTATCCAACCAAGAGCCATTAGCGGTCATCATTGATTTAGAGCAACTAACCGTACAATTGCAAGTACCAGATGTGCAACTAGAATTATTTGAAAAAGGTAAAGAGGTAACCCTTTTATTAGAAAGTGCAGAAGAGGAAACACATGAAGCAGAAATTGAATATGTAGCAGATTCAGCTAATGAGGCTGGACTTTTTCCGATAGACCTATCGTTTGATAATGAAACAACCCATTATAAAGCAGGTGTGATCGCAACGGTCGTATTAGAAGATACGGTGATTGAAGATTCATTACTGATTCCAACAGCAGCGTTAGTCGAAGATAATGATGAAACATACGTCTTTACTACCGATGGCGAAACTGCCACAAAGGTTGATGTAACGGTACAGGCGACACAATCACAAACAACTGCTGTACAAGCGGAACTAAATGAAGGAGATCAAATTATAACAAGTGGACAATTAACACTTGTAGATGGTAATAAAATTAATGTGATCGAGGAGGATTAATCATGAAACTAGTCAATACATCTGTAAAACGACCAGTCGGGGTCATCATGATTGTCCTCGCTATTATTGCAATGGGCGTTATTTCAGTTCGAAATTTAGCGATTGATCTTTTTCCTGAAATTGACTTGCCAATTGCAGTGGTTGCGACTAGCTATCCAGATGCAGCACCTCAAGAAGTCGAAAAATTAGTATCAGAACCAATGGAGGGTGGACTTAGCTCGATAGAAGGGGTTAATTCGATTCAATCACAATCCCAGTCAGGATCATCCCTCGTGATCATTATGTTTGAAAATGGTACCAATTTGGATAATGCACTCCTGGAAGTAAGGGAAAGTGTCGATCAGGTAAAAGGATTCTTGCCTGATGGTGCGAATGATCCAAGTGTATTAAGATTCAACCCTAACCAGATGCCGATTATGTGGGTAGGCTTAACTGGTAGTGATATAACTACCTTACAATCAGTAGCAGAGGATACCGTTCAACCATATTTTGAACGTCAAAGTGGTGTTGCATCTGTTAGTATTGAAGGTGGAGAAGAGCGGGCGATTGAACTGGAGTTAGATCGAGCTGCCATGACACAATATGGTGTATCGACACAATTAATTCAACAGGCATTAGCAGGAGCCAATCAATCTGCTTCAGCCGGTTCGATTCAACGCGGGGATCAAGATCTCCAGCTCAGAATTGATGGTTCCTTTAATTCGGTCGATGATATAGCCAACACGATTATTCAAACACCGCAGGGCGCACAAGTAAAAGTATCGGATGTTGCCGAAGTGAATGACACCTTGCAAAAGAATGGCACCACACTGGTTAATAATGAATCAGCAGTTGTCTTAAGTGTCTTAAAACAATCAGATGGAAATACTGTTGATGTTTCTGATAATATTTTAGCTGCCGTTGAAGATCTTAACAAAGATTTACCATCAGATGTTAGCTTAGATGTAGTCGTCGATACTTCTGAATTTATTAAACAATCCATTAATTCAGTAATCCAGAATATGATTTTTGGTGGGATTTTCGCCTTACTTGTATTACTTTTATTCCTACGAAGCGTGAGAGCTACATTGGTAATTGGTGTATCGATTCCAATTGCGATTATCTCTACCTTTGTACTGTTGTATTTTACAGGTGAGACATTAAACGTATTAACTATGGGTGGTCTTGCACTCGGTATCGGGATGATGGTCGACAGTTCGATTGTTATTCTCGAAAATATCGTCTCCTACAGGCAGCAAGGCTATAAATTGAAGGAAGCAGCAATTAAAGGGGCATCTGAATTAGCACCTGCTGTTATCGCTTCAACGACAACGACATTAGTGGTATTTTTACCAATTGTCTTTGTTGATGGGATAGCATCCGAATTGTTCACCCCATTAGCCTTAACGATTTCGTTTGCACTCGTCGCATCGTTAGCCGTTTCGATTACATTAATTCCGATGTTATCGTCAAAACTATTAACGAAAGCAATGGAAGACCATGGCAGACGTTATTGGTTTGATCGCGTATTAAACAAATTGATTGCAGGTTATCAACGCGTCTTGGAAAAAGCATTAAAACTAAGAAAAACGACGATCGCGATTACAATTGCAGCGATTATTGGTAGTTTAGCGTTAATACCTTTTATCGGAACTGCCTTTATTCCTGAAGGCGATCAGGGACAAGTAGGAATAACGGTTGAGACACCGACTGGAACAAATGAAGAAAAACGTCTTGCGATCACAGAAAAAGTAAATGAAAAACTTGCTGAATATGATGATATCATTGATGTGAGTTATGTAACAGTTGGAAGCAGTAACCCAGAACAAGCAGTGATGTCAGGCGGATCAGCAGCATCCTATCAGATTCAGTTAGTAGCAGCGGATGAACGATCAGAAACGACTGCCTCTTTTGTCCAACAATTAGATGAAGACATGCAAGATATACCTGGAGCTGATATTACAGTAACAGAAGCGAGCTCCGGTGTAGGGGGCCTAGGTGATCCGATTCAAATTCAAATCTCTGGACCTGAAACAGATGTGTTACAAGAATTATCGGATCAAGTCTTACAAGTGTTAGAAGATACAGAGGGTATTTATAACCCAACTTCTTCTTTAGAAGATACACAGCCAGAGATGAACATCCAAGTTGACCGTGAATTAGCGGCACAATACGGATTGACCTATCAAGAAGTAATGAACCAGGTGCAAATTAGTTTCACCGGTCAGACGGTGATGCAGTACCGTGAAGATGGTGATGAGATGAATGTGACTTTAATGTACCCGGAAGATTCAAGAACAACCATTAACGATTTAGAAAATGTCCGAATCCAAAACCAACAAGGTACATCGATACCATTAACAACCATTGCTGATTTTGAACAAGTCCAAAGTGCAGCAACAATCACAAGACAGAATCAGCAACGCCAAGTGAATATCACATCCGGTATTGAGGGTATGGATCTTGGAACAGTTTCAACAAATGTCGAAACAGCCTTAGATGGGATGCACTTCCCTGAGGACTATGATTACTCAATCGGTGGTCAAGCAGAAGATATGACAGAGGCCTTTGCAGACTTAAGCTTGGCACTTATCTTATCAATATTCTTAGTGTATGCCGTAATGGCAGTACAATTTGAGAATTTCTTGTTCCCGTTAATTATCATGTTCTCGATGCCAGCAACGGCAGTCGGTGTGTTTGGCGGACTATTTATCACAGGCCAACCATTATCGATTACAGCCTTCATTGGGGTGATCATGCTCGCCGGTATTGTCGTCAACAATGCAATCGTACTTGTCGATTACATTAATATTCTAAGAAGACGTGGCATGGATCGTCATGAAGCAATCGTCGAAGCCGGAAAAACAAGAATGCGTCCAATTTTGATGACAACCTTGACAACGATCCTTGCGATGGTACCACTAGCCCTAGGTTACGGCGAAGGTGCCGAAATGCAACAACCAATGGCAATTACCGTTATCTTTGGTTTAGCAGTATCCAGTCTGTTCACGTTAGTGTTGATTCCTGTTGTTTATACGTATTTTGATAACTTGTCAGAGCGTGTGAAGGGATGGTTTGGGAAGAAGTCGAAGAAAGAGAAAGAAGTATAAGTATAAACCCTGAGGTTATCAGTCACTAACCTCAGGGTTTTGTTTAAAGTAAGGCTCAAAACAATTGCAGTTTTTTAAGTGGAATTTATCAGGATGTTAGCATCTATTCACCTGTGATAAAAGAAAAATTGTTACAAATTGTGTAATATTGGATTTGCTGATTGCCATACGATATTATTTATCGTAAAATGTAATATTGTGATAGATAATAGAGTGCCTCTTAATATAGGAGATTGACCAATGAAAAAGAAGGTTTTAATAATAACTCAGAATTTTTATCCTGCGATTGGGAGTGCAGGTAATCGTATGAAAAATATCTTCCAATTATTATCGCAAGAAAAGATTGATGTAGAAGTTTTAACAATAGAGCCATCCTACCCTAATAAAAATATGTATAAAGATCGAATGTTTTGGGACGAAGAGGATGTTAATCAACAAGAGGATAAGATTACAAGAGTACCGATTAAGAGCAGGAAGTTTACAAATAAGTTGTTAAGTAGACTCTTTTTTTATTTAGAAATCATGTATCGTTTCATATTGGAGTTATGGAAAAGACGCAAAGAGGATTATGATTATTTATATGTGTCTACTCCACCTATTTTCATCGTATTATCAGCATTAATAGGAAGAAAACTAATTCGATCAAAACTGATATTAGAAGTGAGAGACTTATGGCCAGACAGCCTGCTTGGGGTAAAAAGCTTCGATAAAAAATGGATTATTAATATTTTTCGTTTTTTAGAAAAAAAGATGTACCGAACGGCAGATATAATAGTAATCAACAGTCAAGGTTTCAAGAAACATATCGAAGAAAAGTTAAAGAAGCCAAAAGATATTATATACTTGCCGAATGGACCACGAGAAGATGAATTACAAGCAAAAAAGCTAAATCATACCAATTTCAAAGTAATCTATGCTGGTAATTTAGGTTTAGCACAAGATATTGATAGACTAAAACAAGTTGCAAGCGAATTAAATAAACATCAAATCCATTTTGATGTACTTGGTTATGGAATGAGAACCACTGAATTTAAAGAATTTATTGATCAAGAACACTTAACATATGTTGAAATGCATGAACCTACCACTAGAAAGCAAAGTTTAAATTTAATCAGAAATGCTGACTTAAGTATCGCCTTTTTAAATGATGAAGAGGTCTTTACAACAGTGTTACCTGGTAAAGTGCTGGATTATATGACGTGTGAAACACCTATCATCGCTGGAGTAAAAGGGATAGCAGCAGATTTAATAAAAGAAAATGAAACAGGATTTGTTTACAATTCAGTGGATGCTTTACCATTAATAGAGAAGATACTTGAGATTAGAGAAAATCCAGTAATATTAGAGCAATTGCAAAGAAATTGTACCAATGTTGTTACACAACACTTTTTATGGGAGCATAATATAAAAAGGTTGGTCGATATTATTAAATGAAGAGGGTTATGAGATGAAGCGAGTAGGAATGTTCGTTTGGAATCACTTTACAAATGATGCGCGTGTAATGAGAGAAGGTACGTCCTTGTCTCAAAATGGTTATGATGTAGAGCTAATTTGTATAGATGATCCAAATGATCCGAATATAGAACAATATGAAGAGATAAATGATCATTTTCGTGTTTACCGTATGAAACGTTATCCAAGCCTTTTGTTATTTATGCAAAGAGCATATCGGTTTGCATTTGGTAAAAAGTGGCCACTAATTCCGATTGCATTGATTTGGGCTTATTTAGTATATTTAATACCCTGGATTGTATTACCCTTAACACTGATAGCTGTGCTTATGCTGAAAACAAAAGTAAGAGTGCTATGGATTAGAGGAGCTTTAATCTTAAGAATGATGTGGAAAGGTCATAAGGGTAATTATGATATATACCATTCCAATGATTTAAATACAATGCCACAAGGATATGTTAGTGCTAAATGGAGATTCAATAAGAAACCACTTATTTATGATTCACATGAAGTACAAACAAGTAGAACAGGATATGATAGTCCATGGTATGAGAAATTCGAGAAATTTTTTATAAATCGAATGGATTCCATGATGGTAGAAAACGCCACACGAGCGAAGTATAATGAAGATTTATATGGTTTTTATCCAAATGTACTACACAATTATCCGACAGAAGAAATAAGTATAGAAAAGGATACAGTTGATTTACATGATATACTTGATTTACCAAAAGAAGAAAAGATTTTGTTATATCAAGGTGGTATTCAAATGGGAAGAGGCCTTGAAAATATCGTTGAAGCCTTCCCACAATTTAAAGAAGGTACGTTAGTGTTTATCGGTGATGGGAAAATAAAAGACAAACTACAAAAAATGGTAAAAGAAAAGAATTTAGAAGATAAAATTAAGTTTATCCCGAAAGTACCATTAAAGGAATTGCCGAAATATACTAGAAATGGCTATTTAGGCTTCCAAGTATTAAATAATGTTTGTTTTAACCATTTTTCGGCATCTTCAAATAAACTTTTTGAATATATGATGGCTGAAGTACCTATTGTCGCATGCGATTTTCCAGAAATAAAGAAAGTAGTCGAAGAAAATCAAATAGGTGTGACGATTGACCCTCATATACCGGATGAAATAGCAAAAGGTGTTAACTATTTGTTAGATAATCCAGACAAGCGTGAGGAATTTAGCAAAAATTGTATTCCTGCCAGAAAGCAGTATAATTGGGAGAAGGAACAAATTAATTTACTAGAAGTTTATCGACAATTTTAAGACCTGAATGAAAGGAAAGTGCTAATATGAAATTATGTACAGTAGGATTAGGATATATTGGGTTACCAACATCTATTATGTTTGCGAAACATGGAGTAGATGTAGTTGGGGTAGATGTTAGTCAAAATGTGATTGATTCATTAAACAATGGTAAAATCCATATAGAAGAGCCGGGCTTACAAGATGCATTAGAAGAAGTAATTGAAAAAGGAAACTTCAAGGCACAATTACAACCAGAAAAAGCAGATACTTTCATTATTGCTGTACCAACTCCAAATAATGATGATGAACATAAATCATGTGATCTAACTTATGTGCTTTCAGCAGTAGAGAGCATCTTGCCACATTTAGAAAAAGGGAACACTGTTATTGTAGAATCTACGATTGCTCCTAGAACAATGGACGATAATGTGAAGCCGAGATTAGAAGAAGCAGGATATACGATCGGAGAAGATATTTATTTAGTTCACTGTCCAGAGCGTGTGTTACCAGGACAGATTATGCATGAGTTAATCTATAACAATCGAATTGTTGGCGGTATTACAGATGCTTGTACGGAAAAAGGCGCTGAAGTCTACGAAACGTTTGTTCAAGGTGAGATCATCAAAACACAAGCGAAAACAGCGGAAATGTCAAAATTGATGGAAAATACATTTCGTGATGTGAATATTGCGCTTGCTAATGAATTAGCTAAAGTATCAACCGAGTTAGGGATCAATGCATTAGATGTAATAGAAATGGCTAATAAACATCCACGTGTTAACTTGCATACGCCTGGGCCAGGTGTCGGTGGACACTGCCTAGCAGTTGATCCATATTTCATTATAGCTAAAGCACCTGAGTCGGCCAAATTGATTAACTTATCAAGAGAAATTAACAATTCTATGCCAGAATATGTGGTAGAAACTGTTGAGAAACTATTAGCTAAAAATAATGGTAAGAAAATCACCGTATTTGGTTTAACTTACAAAGGTAATGTCGACGATATTAGAGAAAGTCCAGCTATGGATATCTATGAAGAATTACATGCGAAACCACAGTATGATGTAGTGGCATTTGATCCACATGTTCAATTAAGTTTCGTGGAAAAAGATTTAGAAAAAGCTTTAGATGGATCTGACTTGGTGTTAGTTTTATCAGATCATAGTGAATTTAAAAAATTAACGAGTGATCATTATGCTAAAATGAATACACCGCAAGTGTTTGATACGAAAAATGTTGTAAAAGAATATACAGATGATATAAATTATATGAATTATGGGAATTTGTATAAATTCTTGTAAAAAAAAGGAAGCTTGTTTAAATGAAGAATCCAGTAGTTCAAATTCTTAAAGAGCAAACAAATAATTGGGACTTAATTTATCGAATGGCAACTTTTGAAATAAAGGGAATGTATCAAATCCACTATTTAGGTGCTTTTTGGCAATTTTTAAGTCCCGCAATCCAAATTACAATCTATTGGTTTGTATTTGGCCTAGGATTGAGAGGTGGGGATGATGTAGATGGTACGCCGTTTTTTCTTTGGTTAATAATAGGTCTAATACCATGGTTTTTTATTAGCCCTTCAATTATCCAAAGTTCGAATAGTGTTCACCAAAAAATTGGACTTGTATCAAAAATGAATTTTCCAGTCAGTTTGTTGCCTACAATAAAATTAGTGAGTAATTCATTTCAATATCTAATCATGACTGGTATTCTTTTGTTTATAATTGTTCTGTATGATGTGGAATTTTCAATATATATGTTCCAATTTTTCTATTATCTATTTTGTTTATATGTTTTTTTATTTTCATTTTCGCTTCTTAGTTCAACCATAGCGACTTTAGTAAGAGATTATCAAATGTTTCTTCAATCAATGATGAGAATGTTACTTTATCTAACACCAATTTTATGGGATACAAGTCTAATAACTGATAGATTTGGACCTACTATAGAAAATATACTTAAATTAAATCCGTTTTTTTATATTATAGATGGATTTAGAAATTCTATTTTGGGCGGAGAATGGTTTTATGAAGATGTTGTATATAATTTATATTTTTGGTCATTAACAATAGTTCTTCTTTACTTTGGCTCTAAGATTCATTTGAAATTCAGAAAAGACTTTGTAGATTATTTATAGTCAAGGAGATCTTAATGTGGAGAAAAAAGTAGTATTTAAAGATGTTGTGAAAATTTTTGAACTGTATAGTAAAAAATCTGATAAAATTACAAAACTTCTATTACCTAATAAAGTTGCAAACAAATACTTTGTAGCTGTAAATAATGTATCATTTGAGGTCTATGCAGGTGAAACGATAGGAATTGTTGGTTTAAATGGATCTGGGAAGTCAACAGTATCAAATATTTTAGGTGGAGTTATTCAGCAAAGTTCAGGAAAAGTAGAATTAAAAGGAGAGCCTTCTCTGATAGCAATTTCTGCAGGTTTAAATGGAAGTTTGACAGGTGCTGAGAACATTAAATTAAAATGTATGATGCATGGACTAACTCATAATGAGATTGAAAACGTGTTTCCAGAGATCTTAGAATTCGCTGACATTGGGGATTATATAAATCAACCTGTTAAAAATTATTCAAGTGGAATGAAATCGAGACTAGGATTTGCAATTTCTGTCCATACAGATCCTGATATTTTAATCATTGATGAAGCTTTATCAGTAGGAGATTCTACATTTACAAAAAAATGTCTAAATAAAATGGAAGAGTTTAAAGAGAAGGGCAAAACAATATTTTTTATAAGTCACTCTGCAAGTCAAATGAGGGAGTTCTGTGACAGAGTTATTTGGCTTCACTATGGTTCGGTTAAAATGATGGGAGATTCAAATGAAATAATCAATGAATATGTTCGCTTTACAAAATGGTTTAATAAACTTTCAAACAATGAAAGGAAAACACATAAGAAAAAAATGTTGAGCGAACAAATTCAAACTGAAATTATTAACCAAATAGATAAACCAAAATCCAATTATCTAAACATATTCAAAAATATGTCAATTTTATTAGTTCCACTCGTATTAGCAATTTTATTAATATTAGGAGTGTGAAGATGAATTTTATAAAAGATTTTAATATGAATTACACTGTTTGTTTAAATGATACGGATTATACTAAAGAAATTGATAACCATCTTATAACAAAAAAAAATGATGGGACCGTAACGACCGAGTTATTTCTTGAAGGAATAAATTACTTGAAATTGAATTTAATGATTAATGATAAAAACAATTATATTCATATTAGAGGCAATATGATTGAGATATTTAAAGATGATAACAAAATAATTGAAATACACGTTACTAGTTCTCATCTTGATAATATTTACCAAAAGAAAAACTCTGTTATAATCATCTTACATGGATGTGATATTAGCGGAGTACTAACCTTTAGAAAAAAAGAATTCCTAAATAAAAGATTACAATCACCGGAAAAATTCGAAACAACTTTTGAGACACATCATAACTTACGTTATCATTATATAGAAGCTACTGATAATAATCTTAAAGATAACTTAATAGTTGTATTCTCGGCTTTCTCGGCAGAATATACGTATAATTTTAATTATGTAGATACCTTAAAAGAGATAAACACAAATAAATTATTCATACTAGATGATTTTGGTGCAAAAGGTTCTTATTATCTTGGTAGAGAAAAAAATTTTAGTATTGAAAATTCAATTATCTCTTTAATTTTATATATTGCTTCTAAAAATAATATAAATATGAAAAATATTATATCAGTTGGGTCTTCGAAGGGAGGTTATTCAGCATTATATTTTGGAATGAAATACTCTTTTGGAAATATAATCACGCTAGCGCCTTCATTATATTTAGGTAGTTTCCTTAAAAAATATCACCCGGAAATGTTAGATTATATCTTAGGAAGTAATTCAGAAGCAGATAAGATATATTTGGATTCATTAATCTATCGAATTCCAACAGCCAATCAAGAACTGAATTTAAAAATAATGGTAGGAACAAAAGATTCACGCAAAGAAAAGCATATAGAGCCTTTTATTGAATATTTAGAAGATATTGGTTATCCCTATGAATATGATTTAATTGAAGGAGTAGATCATTCCCAGTTGCAATACTTCGCACCTGATTATATAAAAGTTCAATTATCAAATATTTTAAAGATACCAAAAATATCTGAAATGTATCTTACAGCATTGAATTTCACTATCGAAAATAACACTGCAAAAGTGAATATTGAAACTATAGGTCAAAATTTGGAGTATGCATATTATTGGTATTGTGATAATATAGTATTGAAAAAAGTGCTATATAGTAATGAGAAACAGTCTGAAATTCCTATAACTGAGAGTGGGTCCTATCGTGTAAGAGTTTTTTTAAGGGATTCAGACAAGATAATTATTACGAAATCTAGTCGTACAATTAATGTAAATCATAAGGGGGAACTATAAATAGTGATTAAAAAAAATATCTTACTTTGGTTGATGTTTTCAGTATTATTTTTTGTTGTGCCGCATAGTATAGAAGCTCAGAATGAAGGCCCTTTTTTATATCAATTAAAAGAAGAAATAAGCGTCGAGAAATATACTATACCTAAAGACTCTTATATAGTTGCTTATCAAGAAGAAAATACTTATTATACCTCTATTGGTAACGAAACTATTAATCTTAATAATTTGAATGTTAGCAAAGCGGATAATATCACAGAGTTTGAAGAATCTATTGAATTAGCTAAAAAGTTAATGAAAAGTGAAAGTGCTGTTGATACGATTTCTGTTGATTCCAAATTAAATTTTAGAGACGTAGTAATTACTATAGAGAATTCAAAAGAATTTAACATCTATTATCTTGATCAAGATAAATATGTAATAATTGGTAATCTTCCATATAAAATAGAAAATCCTAATGAAGCAGAATCTAATACAGAAAATACATCTAGTAATGATAACCAACTTGAAGATAGCAATAAGAGTAACAGTTCTGAAATAACTGAAGAGTCCCCAAATTTGGAAGACACTGATGTTTCTAAGGAAAATATTGAGGTAGATGAAGCGAAAGAAAATACAGACTCGCTTCAAGATAAGGAAGAATCTAAAGACTCTTCCGAAAAAGTAGTTAGTTCAAACGTAAACCAATCTAGTTCTTCTAATTTATTGATGCAACAGACTAATGACGTGTGGTCACAAAACCAAGCGAACTACTTTAAAGTGAATGTTTATAGTTTACCAGTTTATATAAGTGACAATAATACTTTAATAAAGAAAGCAGAGCTTAGACAAAACCAAGTTTATGAAATCCAGGGCGAGCTTGGAAATTGGCACATAATAGATTATGGTGAAAAATCGGGTTATGTATGGAAGGAATCTACTACACCTTATAATGGAAGTTTACCAAGTAACTCTACAAGTTCAACAGATTATGGGAATATTAGTATTAATATCAATAATAATGCTGTTGTGTATGATAATAGCAATGGATCATTGGAACCGTACGGAATGATAGTAGAAGGAAATGAATACTCTGCTATAGCTAAAGTAGGGAATTGGTATAAAGTAAATTTTGTAAATAGAATAGGGTATGTACACCAAAATGGTATCGAGAGAGAATTCACTCCTAGTGATAACTATTTTAAAGTAGACGTTTATAGTTTACCAGTTTATGAGAGTCAAAATGGGGAATTGGTTAAAGTTGGTGAAATGAGAAATGGAGAAGTTTATAAACGTACAGGAACAGCTGGAAATTGGCATGGTATACAATTCGGTAACAAAACAGGGTTTGTGTGGTCAGATGATACCGTACCAGTTTCAAGAGATAAAGCCAAGCCAAACTCAGATTCAAATAATATAGCTGGAACATTTACTACAACATCTCATGCTGTTGTTTATGATAATTCTTCAGGAGAGATGATAGCAATTGGTCAAATTAATCAAAATGTCACATATCCTTATGAAATAATAGCAGGAAATTGGATTAAGGTGTCATTTGGAAATAGATATGGTTATGTATACAAAGAATGGGTCAATTTTAATTTTAATTCAAATGATGAATACTTTAGGGTGGAAAACGATTACTTACCTGTTTATCATAATATAAGCGGATCACTTGAAAAAGTTGGTCATTTATCCATAAATCAAGTTTATCAACGTACTGGTTCTAAAGGTGATTGGCATGAAATTAATTTTGGAAATAGAACTGGATATGTCTGGAGCAAATCAACTCAACCTTCTTCTAGAACTGCAGCAAAAAACTGGAATGTTAATTTAAAAAATTCAAGTTCCCAACTTATTGCTAGTCATGGCTTGAAGGTTTATGACAACTCAAGTGGAATGATTTTATTCGGTCGGATAGAAGAAGGGGCGATTGTCCCAGTAATAGATAAAGTCGGCAGTTGGTATAGAGTACTTATTGGAGAAAGAATTGGTTATTTATATGAAACTGGTGTATCAAAACATGTGTATGACTATAAAACATATAATATCAATTTTGCTGACATAGTGAATCGTCAATTGAGTCTCAATCCACAAACAGATGATCACACTTATGCGTATGTTCATAAGGATTACATTGCAAAATCTGGTGATACTGGCACTGTATCTGCAACAAGTTTGCATGTGAGAGATATTCCAGGAGGTAATTCTTATGGTAAGATAAGTTCAGGAACAAAAGTCCAAATAATTGGGACAAGTTCAATGAATAATAATTGGTATAAAATTAAAAATCCATATAAAAATTATTATGGATGGATGAAAGCAGACAAAGATCAACTGAATTATTATATGAATCCTAGTAATTTTAAAGATCTGCCTGCTCAGCGCCTTCAATTTTTAAAATTAGACTTATATACAGGGATAAGTGTAAAGGAATTATCAAAAACACTTGTTAATAAAGGGATTTTAACAGGAAAGGCATCAGCATTTTCAACAGCAGCACGACAAGTTGGAATTAATGAAATATATTTAATAGCACATGCATTATTAGAAACTGGAAATGGTAGTAGCCCACTAGCTAAAGGAATACCTGTAATGGTGGAAAGAGACAAATATGGGAATCCAATTAAAGAAAATGGAGAAATACAAATAAGATTTGCCACCTCTTATGAAAAACCGGATGCTACTGTTTACAACATGTACGGCATTGGGGCATATGATAACTGTGCAAAGAAGTGTGGAGCCCAATATGCATATAATGCTGGTTGGAACACTGTTGATAAGGCAATAGTAGGTGGTGCAGAATTTATTAGCGAAGATTTCATAAAAAGTCCGACCTATAGACAAAATACATTATACAAAATGAAATGGAATCCTAGATATTTTGTAGGTGAGACTAGATCACCTCATCAATACGCCACTGATATCGGTTGGGCTTATAAACAAGTCGGTAGAATTAGCCAATCATATAGCTTGTTAGACAATTATAACTTACACCTTGAAATTCCGTCATATAAGTAATATTTTAATATCGAATCTATTTTAGATTCGATATTAATTTTTGTATAATAAATTCTATTTTGTAGTGTTAGACTAAAGTTTTATGATATAATTCCGATTGATTAAAGAAAATATTGGAGGTAAACATGAATTATTCTAATTTCGCAACTCCTAAAGATAAATATATATTAATTACAAATGCATATCCCCATGAAGATCAATTATATAGAAACGGGTTTATTCATCGAAGAGTTAAAGCCTATCAAGAGAAAGGAATAGATGTAGAAGTATTTGTACTTCATGGTGCATTTAAAAATTACGAGGAATATAATTTTGATAATGTGAATGTTATGAGAGGTCAAAAAAGTGATTTATATGTAACATTGGGAAACGGAGAATATAAAAAAATCTTAATTCATTTTGTATCCACAGATATGATAGATACTATAATTGATGTAGCTTCAGATATTCCTGTAATCGTATGGGTCCACGGTTTTGAAGCTGAAGCATGGCATAGAAGATGGTTTAATTTTTTAAATAGTAAAGAAGAATTAAAGCGAATTTTGAAAATGAAAGATACTTTTTATGCTAATCAATTAAAATTAATGAATTGGCTATATTTAACAAATGAATTAAACTTACAATTTGTACATGTATCAAAATGGTTTAAAGAACATATCGCAGAATGTGATGCTAGAGCTGTAAGTCAAAATGCATCAATAATTCCGAATATTATTGATAATAAATTATTTAGATATAACAAAAAGGATAGCAATCAGCGATATAAAATTCTTTCGATAAGGCCTTTTGCCTCACATAAGTATGCGAATGATCAATCTGTCGATGCAGTTTTAGAACTATCAAAGCGACCAATTTTTGATCGTCTAGAATTTGCTTTCTTTGGAGAAGGTAAATTCTTTGATAAAACCTTACTTCCATTAAGAAATTTTGATAATGTAAGTATAAATAAAACATTTTTAAATCAAAATGAAATTGCGGACTTACACAAAAGTTATGGTGTATTTCTTTGCCCAACTAGATTAGACTCACAAGGAGTATCTATGTGTGAAGCAATGTCAAGCGGTTTAGTACCTCTTTCTTCTAACATAACTGCTATACCGGAATTTGTAGAGCATAACCATTCGGGCTTATTGGCAAACCCAGAAGATCCTGTTGATATAGCTGATAATATAGAAAGATTATTTTTTAATGAAAGCTTGTTTCAAAATTTATCTCAAAATGCTTCTGAAAGTATAAATGATAAATGTAGTCAAGAAGTGGTTATTAATAAAGAATTGGAGTTGATTTTATCTTGACTAAGGAAAAGAATCATCAAGAAGAGAGTAATAACAATAATTATCAGCAAGATGCAGATTATTGGAGGAAAATGTATGATGAGCTTGAAGAGCAAATGTTTAAGATGATGGAAATGACAGCTGATTTGTTAGATAAAGAATCTCCTATGGATGAAAGAACGTATAAAAGAATTAAAGAATTAGAAATACAAATAAGAGAACAAAAATTATTTGAACATAGAGTTAAAGTAACTTGGGTAGGAAAAGTAACATTAAAATATATATCTATAAAAAGAAAACTTAAAAGCTTGATAAAGTGAGCGGAGGATAATTACATGAGTGTTATTGACAGAAATAAAAGTAATCGAATAAAAATATTGCTTTTTGGATACATTAATATGAATGTTATGGATGGCTCAGCTGTCTTTATATCGAGTTTAGCTACTATGTTATCCAAAAATCAAAATATCAGTGTGGATTTAGTTTTAGCTAATCCCATCAGAAGAGATTTGTTATTACAACCACTATATGAATTAGACAATGTAAATATTATTACTCCCTACAGTGATCCAGATTTTTTAGATGAAAATCATAGTTGGAAAAATAAAAATAGAATGAGCTATAGTCAAGCTTGTGAAGTAATAAGTCATTATTGGAATAAAAGTCAATACGATTGGTTTATTATTAGAGGAATTGAAGTAGCTATTAAGTTAGCAGAAATTAATCCTGAAATAATTAGAAACTCAATGGTTTATATGACAGGTATCACTCATTCGACACAAGAAATTACCGTTCAAAAGAAAAATGAATTTGATAAATTAAAACAATTAGACGCATATATATTGTGCCAAACTGAAGAGATGAAAGTATTTTTGTTAAAACAATTAAATTATGCAGATTTTGAAAAAAATATTATACCACTTAACCCTATGGTACCCGATACTGTTGAAGATTTTGAAGAGGTTTTTGAGGAAAAAACTAACTATTCTACGCTTTGCTATACGGGAAAGTTTGATAAAGGATGGAATTCACTATCGATGATAGTTGGGTTTAGAGAAGTTTTAGAAGAAATTTCCTATGCAACTCTTGAGATTGCCGGAGATAAATTTAATGTTGACAAAGATAATCCAAACTATATAAGAGATTTAAAATACTTGCTTAATTCTACTAAGAATTTAACATGGCACGGAGCAATTTCAAGAATACAATCACGACAATTAATCAAAAACAGTGATATTGGAATAACTTGGCGAGATAAATCGATGGATACAAGTTTAGAGTTATCTACAAAATTACTAGAATATGGAACATTAGGAAAAGCAGTTATTCTAAACCCGACAGATATGCATATAAACATATTTGGGGAGGATTATCCACTTTATGCTGAGACTATGGAGCAATATATAGAAAAAGTCAAACTGGCAATTAATGATCCAATAATATATAAAAAAGCCGCTAAGATAATGTTTGAAAAAAGTAAAAATTTCACGTTTTCAGAGATCCTAAATAATTTATTACCGTATTTAATAAAAGGAAAAGTTCATACCATTATAAATAAAGAACTTAAAAATACAGACGAGAAGTTTGTAGAAGAACTAGTGGAAAAAGTTCACAAATGTGGAGAGTTTTATTATTCATTTAGTGAGGAGAAAAGTCTTCTAGTAAAAAACCTTAGAAATATTGAAAGTTATTTTGAGATGGTTTCAGTTATAAGTAAATACGGTATCGTGAAAAAATATGAACAAATAGGGAAGATGGTTTTTCTTTTTATTGAACACAATAAAGATAATTTTTATGAAAATTACTATAATAATATTAGCATAGATATATTGAAAGTAATTAATTCACATAATACTAGGAAATCGAATAACAATATATCACTTAATAATACTACAACTAAAATTAATACACCATTAGAAAAGAATAGAGGATCTAAAATGAACAAAAAATATATGGTGTTAGAGAGTCGATATAATGCACTTGCAAATTCTAAGTTAGGGAAGCTACAATTAAAATATTGGAAACTAAAGAAAAACTAATTATAAAAAACCTAGATCTATTGATTTAGGTTTTTTATAATAAAAATCGATTATATTGATTATTATAAGGTTATCTGCAACTTTGATGAAGGGTATTATCATAAAACTAAGAATTGTTGTATAAAAAAACGAAGTTATGTAACTGTAACACTTTCTCTAATTCAACCGTCAAATATTATAAGTGAGTGACAAATTATATATATATGGTAAAATGATTGAATGATGGTTATATTAATACCGAGTAGGTGTAAACAATGTATAATATTTTAGAGTTAGTTACAGCTTTTATGATTTCAGGAGTTGTAGCTTTTTTATCCACTCCGATAATTAGAAGATTAGCAGTGAAAATAAATGCAGTAGATTCTCCAGATGAGCGAAAAAAACATGATGGCGAGAAAGCTAGGATAGGCGGATTAGCGATTATATTAGGGGTAGCGGCTGGTTTGATTTATTTGCAACCTCAACATCCGCATATGACTGAAATTATAATAGGTGGATTAATCATAGCATTAACTGGATTATTAGATGATTTAATTTGTTTGAAACCCTATCAGAAGCTTATCGGCCAAGTAGCGGCAGCATCTGTTGTAGTTTCATCTGGTCTTGTGATCGATAAAGTCACCATGCCTTTTTTCGGAACAGTTGAATTAACTCAGTTTGGTCTGGTGTTAACGATCCTGTGGATTGTAGGGGTTACAAATGCGATTAATCTAATTGATGGACTAGATGGCTTAGCAGCAGGTGTATCAGCGATTGGGTTAACTAGTATCTTAATTATTGCCATCACAGATTATCGTATTATAGTCGTTTATTTAAGTATCGTAGTAGTGGCAAGCTGCTTAGGATTTCTTTATCATAACTTTTATCCTGCCAAAATATTCATGGGAGATACGGGAGCTTTATTTCTTGGTTATGCCATATCTGTTATCTCAATGTTAGGTTTATTTAAAAACGTAGCTTTATTTAGTTTTATTATTCCGATTATCATTATTGCCATTCCGATTTTTGATACGATTTTTGCAATCATTAGAAGAATGATCAATAAACAAAGCATTGGACAAGCGGATCGTAAGCATATCCATTATCAGTTAATTGATATGGGATACAGTCATCAGACGGCTGTGCTTATTATTTACGCATTCAGTGGATTTTTTGGGATTATGGCAATTATTTTTAATAGTGCAACGATGTTAACATCGCTTATTATTATAGCTTTAATCGTGCTCGCTATTCAAATTATTGCGGAACTATCAGGTATTGTATTAAATGGTCAACAACCTGTATTGAATAGTTTAAGAAAATTAATAGGAAAGAAACAAAATATATAAGAAGAGCCAACATTTTTAATATGTTGGCTCTTCTTCTGATTCTTGTGAATATTCGCTTGTTTGATTAGGTTCTTCTAACTCTAAATGAACTCTTAATTCATGTTGGGCATCTGCTAAAGATTGTTCATCAAGAACATAATAGGATATGTTTCCGATGTACTGACTTGTTCCCTCTAAGGTGACTTCGTCAATATTAGAAGTACGGAAGTCAGAGTATTTCCTTAAAAAGTTAATGCCATCACCCATCTTAAGGTTCGTTTCTACATTTGCACCTAAATCCTCTCCGAGATCGTCAATCTTTGTCAGAGTCGAAACTGAAGTTATTTCTTTAATAATGGCTTCTATAACTTCTTTTTGTCTTTCGTTTCGTCCAATATCACCTCGTGGATCCTCTAATCTCATTCTGGCATATGCTAATGCATAACGACCATCTAATTCCATTTCACCTTCGTAAAATTGAAGTTTCTCTGCAACTCGATCATCACTGTTTTGTTCAAAATCAAAGGGAACATCTACGGTAATTCCTCCTACCGTATCCACAATACTCTTGAAACCATCGAAATTGACAGTAGCATAATAATCAATCGGTATATCTAACAATTCCTCAACCGTTTTAATTGTTAATTCTTTTCCACCAAAAGCAAAGGAATGATTAATCTTGTCTTGTCCTTCTCTGCCAGGGATCGTTACATAAGAGTCACGAGGAATACTTAATAATTTTAATTTTTCATCCCCAGGATTAAAAGTTGCAACCATCATGGTATCCGATCTACCATTATCATTGTCTGATGAATAATCCTCCACACCCATTAACAATATCGATATAGGATCTTGACTAATAGTGACGACTTCTTCTCGTTTCTCAGATTTTTCTCCTCGATCCAATTCATCATAAGTGTCGCTAGCAGCCTGATATGTTTCATATAAAATGTATGCGCCTAGTCCTATCCCTAAAACGATTGCTAAACCAAATATGAGCAGAAAGATTTTTAGTCTTTTTTTAGTTTTTTGTTTCTTCTTTTGTTTACGCAGTTCCTTGCGTTCCATACGCATTCCCCTTAATTCTATAATAATTCACTTTGTCTATTATAATGAATGGATTTTGTTTTGGCAATGTGTGTAGCAAACATTATCAAATATTGTAATTAAAATGTAATAAATTACATTGTTCTAACATATCATTTCATGATAAATTATGCTATGATACCAAATAGAATATATTCCTATATTGGAGGAGAAAGTTGTGGAAGAATTAGAGAGAGACAAGCACCAATTGCTAACAATTTTGAAAAATGCATATACTAATGGCAATAATGGAGCTAATTTAGAAACAATATTGAAAGATATGCAAAAACAGTTACCAACTATCCTAAAATCAAAAAATAGATAAAAAACTGAATTTTTGGAGTGATAAAACATTAAATTGTTTAATGACTTACCAAAGTCTTTAAAGAAAACAATTAGATATATCTATCAAGATGTAAATTCCCTTGAGGAATTGGAAGAAATTGAAAATATTCTTCAAACGCATATACAAAGTAAAAAAGAGCAATTAGAAAATAAATGTTAAGGTTAAGAAAGAAAGTTTAATCTATTTTAATTTTGTTTAAACAATTGAAAGGTAGTGACAGTAAAAATGAAAAAAGCCATGGTCGTTTTTGGGACGAGACCCGAAGCGATAAAAATGTGTCCATTAGTAAAAGAATTAGAAACACGAAGAGGATTAGAAACGATTGTCTGTGTAACGGGGCAACATAAAGAAATGTTACAGCAAGTATTAGATGTATTTGATATTGAACCTGATTACAATTTATCGATAATGAAAGATAAACAAACGTTATTTGATGTTACAACAGCTATTTTAGAAAAAATGAAAGACGTATTAGAAGAAGTAAAACCAGATGTGGTACTTGTACATGGAGATACATCGACTACTTTTGTTACATCACTTGCTTGTTTTTATTTGCAAATACCTGTTGGTCATGTGGAGGCTGGCCTTAGAACATACAATATCTATTCCCCGTATCCTGAGGAGTTTAATCGTCAAGCAGTTGGTCTTGTAGCAAAATATAACTTTGCACCAACCGATATGTCGAAGGAGAACCTTTTGAAAGAAGGAAAGGATCCAGAATCCATTCATGTTACAGGAAATACAGCAATCGATGCTCTTAATACTACGGTTCGTGAAAACTATACCCATGAACAATTGGAGTGGGCGGCTGATAGTAGGTTGATCATGATTACAGCTCACCGTCGTGAAAATCTCGGGGAGCCGATGCGAAATATGTTTAAGGCGATTAAGCGTATTGTGGATGAGTATGAGGATATCAAAGTCATTTATCCGATTCATATGAATCCAGTCGTTCGTGAAGCGGCCAATGATATTTTGGGGAGTAATGATCGAGTACGAATTATTGAACCATTAGAAGTGATTGATTTTCATAACTTTCTTTCACAGTCTTACATGATATTGACAGATAGTGGTGGAATTCAAGAAGAAGCACCAAGTCTTGGAAAACCTGTTCTTGTAATGCGTGATACAACAGAGCGTCCAGAGGGTGTTGAAGCTGGTACCTTAAAGCTAGTTGGTACAGATGAAGAAAATATATATACGCACTTTAAACAGCTATTAGATGACAAAGAAGAGTATCAAAGAATGAGCAAAGCGAGCAATCCGTATGGTGACGGTTATGCTTGTAAACGCATTGCAGATGTATTAGAAAATGAATAATCTAAAAAAACCATCCATATAGGGTGGTTTTTTTATTTTACCCGACACCTTTCCCTTCCACTTATTGATTATAAAAGTGAAGGGAGGTGATCAAATGGCTCAGGCGGAACGTATTGATTCCAGACTGCAATTAACATTTGAAAATGGAGTGGATCCCATTTCAGGTGATCCGGTTTATAAGTCAAAATCCTTTAACAATGTCAAATTGGATGCGACAGCGGATCAGCTTCTAACAATCACAGAAGCACTTGCTCCATTGCAACAGCTTGTCCTTTATTCGGTAAAACGAAATGACACAGAATTAATTACAGAAGATTAATTTTTTTAAACGAATAAAAGAAGGAGGTGCCATAGATGAAAAAGATCGAATTGAAATTTGAAAATGAGGACGGTAAGACAGTAACGATCGGATTGGATAATCCTGTAGAACCTGTTGATGCAGTTGCAGTAAATGATGCGATGGATACGATCCTTGCTCAAAATGCTTTGTTCTCATCAGGTGGAGATCTAGTTGCCAAGAAAAGTGCCCGCATCGTCGAACGTAATGTAACAGAAATCGAAATTTAACGGAGTAAAGGGGGGCTTATGCAGCTCCCCTTTTTCTTAACGGGAATTAAGCTTTGCTTGACGGGGAAAGTTACTCTCTTCACGGGAATTATTGCGCTATTGACGGGAATAGTGCATGATTCCAGTGAAGGGCAAGACTTTTCCTGTGAACAGGACAACGATTCCCGTAAAGAATACGTTAATTCCCGTGAACAAGAAGACTTTTTGAAGAGGAGTTGAAAATATGGAAGAAACATGGATATCTTTAATCACGGATGTTGGTTTTCCGGTTGCGGTCACCTTTTATTTGTTGCATCGCATCGAAACAAAGCTGAATACATTAATTGAATCCATCGTTGCCTTGCCAGAAAAAATGCGCTGACTCATAAATTAACCTCAGCTAACCATTTGTTAGCTGAGGTCATTAAAGAAGGTTGTCAGACGGTCGGTTCGAATGTTTGGCAATCTGTTTCTTTCTCATTGGCAGCACTTTTTCCGGTATGGCTGACAACACAGATGCTACTTGCAATACAATTATTGCCCTCAGCCCAATACTTACAGTTGTTAACCTCACATTTAACGTCTTTCGCCATCTTACCCACCTCCTATACAGGTAGTGTAAGTCAACTAAATAAAAAAATGTGTGGGTAATCATGGAAGATTATTTCTGTGGATATTTAGCTAAGATTTCATTGATCAAGGAATCCCCACCCGTAAGATAAAAATAATTGGATGATTTCTTATAATGTTGTAGGGAGTGATAGATAGCACCGAGAAGCGCGTGACAAAAATTCACTTCTACTTGATCACCAGCTTGTATAAAGTATGGTATTATTTCTTTTTTCATTTTCTGTAAAAATTCGATAGATCCACCCTTTCGTTCAAGAATTTGTTGCAATATATATAATTTATAGGAGTACTTTTTGCTTTGATTTAGTCGTAATCCGCTCTTTATGTAAACGATTGCATTTTGAGGATCTTCAATTAAAGCAAAAGTAGTAGCTCTCAAGTATAGGTATGCCATTTTTAGTGCGGGACGTTGTTCACTCAATATCGCTGTTCTACTATATTTTAATGATGATTCATAATCTTTAACAAGAAAATAACCAAAACTAAGTATATATTGAATAAAGGAATAATTCATGCTTTTGGGATTGTTGTCTAAAATATAATGAAGGGATTCAATCGACTCATAGATCTTACCATGCCACATAGTATTAATGATCATAATAATACGAGTCAGCAAAATGTTTTCCAAATTCATCGTTCTCTGAAATAGTGTGTTGGCAATTCGAGCGTGGTGGTTAGAATCAATAATATTGATTGCTTTGCTGTAGTTGATGGCATGGTATAAGTAGATGTCACCATCATTTTGAGAGGATTCTTGGTTAAGTTGTGTTGCAACATGGAGGTGTGCTAGCGAATTTTTTATCTGATCCTGTAACATATAGAACCTAGCGATCGTCTTATTATATTGATAAGGACTTTCTGATGTAAGATGGAATGCTTTTTGTTGAATAAGGTCAAAATGAGAACCGGCTTTTTTAAGGTCGAAGCATAGTAAAAAATGTTGAAAGCTATGAAGTAAATAAATACTTTCGTAATGAACATAATCACTAGTGGGAAGTTTGTTGATTTGCTGATAACATGCCTGTGATTCGGCAATATTGTTACTAGTAATTACTTTTTGCCAAGCTGATAATTGGATGTACATCGGATCTGTTTTATCATGAACTAACTCCTTTATTTTTAGTATATCCTGAATAGCTTTCAATAAATGTTCTGGTGGTTGATACTGATCTGATTCAATTTTGCTAATTGTTGCTGCAGAGTAACCTACTGCCTTACCTAATTGCTTCTGGCTCATGTTCATTTTTTCTCTGTGAAACTTAATTATTTTTCCGATTTCACGCAATCGATTCATCTCACTTTCGAATAATTTATGGTACTATTTATATAATTCGATAGTATTGGTGAAAATCCTTCAATAAATTTGAAAAAAATCTATTTATTTACATAAAAATTCAACAAAAAATCCTAAAGTGAGCAAAATTAGAAGCATTATAAATGTTTTGAGCCCGATTAAAGGTACCACAAATAATAGCCATGGCACCAAAATAAGAAATCCAATGATCATGATCATACAAAAATAGATGAACCCTTTCATGTTTTTGCTCCTTTTACTTATTATTTACTATAAAATATGACAAGAGCCCATTAAGCGTGATTTTTGAGATAACGATGAGTATGTTTTATAATGAGTGCTTAGAGGGGGAGATGCATTGTGAAAAATATAAATATCAATGAATACCGTGAAGCTACCTATCCAATCGATGATATGTTTTTAAATCGTTGGTCACCGCGTTCGTTTGCTGATAAAGTGGTAGATGAAGCTACGTTAATGAGTGTGTTGGAAGCGGCTCGTTGGGCACCATCCGGAAGTAACAAACAACCTTGGCGTTTTATTGTTGCTAGAACAGAAGAAGACCGCCAAAAATTCAATTCCTTTATTATGGATGGAAATCGTGCGTGGAGTGATAAAGCACCAGCATTTGCTTTAATTATTTCAGATAAAGATGCCGGTGGGTCCCACGCATTTGACGCGGGAACAGCATGGGGATTTCTTTCGTTACAAGCAATGAAAAATGGATTAATCACACACGCTATGGGTGGATTTTATAAAGACCAGGCACGTGAAGTCCTAAACATTCCTGAGCAGTATGATATTCACGCCGTTGTTGCAATTGGTTACCAGGATGAAAAAGAACGACTAGAGGAGAAATTTCAGGAGCGGGAAATACCTTCTCCCAGAAGGCCATTAACAGAGACAGTTATGGAAGGCGCCTTTAAAATCTAAATACTTTTTTATAGTGCTAAAATGGATTTTCGTTTGAACGAAAATCCATTTTTTTATGTAACGATTTACCTCGTATAACCTAAGTGCAAGAAGAAGCGCACGATCTGCAAGAAGAGCAGGCGAATTTGCAAGAAGCCACTTCAAATCAACAACAAAGATGAGTCGCATTTTTTATTTGCGAATAGACAAAAACAATGTAAATGCTTACAATCAAATAAGATAGGAGGCGAATCACTATGTATTATATAAAAAAGATCTTATTACTTATAGTATTCCTTATTCCACTTAGTCTAATGCTATATTTTGGGAAAGAGACGTTTTATATTGAGGATCAATTGACAGCGGGTGATCCCTATGATTATCATTTTGTCCTGATCACTGAAGAAGTGGGAAATGATTATTGGAGATTGATTGAACAAGGTGCAAAAGAAGCGGCTGCTGAGCATAACATATATTTAGAATACATCGGACCTAAAGTAACCGATAATGACGAGCGACTGGCAACATTGGATCGAATGATTGCCGCTGATGTAGATGGCATTATTACCAAAGGGATGAATGATGAAATCTTTTCCCAACTCGTTCAAAAAGCTTCGAATCGGGGAATTCCAGTCGCAACTATTGATACCGATAATGAGAAGAGTGATCGTCAATTTTATATCGGAACTGACAATTATCATGCAGGATTTTTAGCTGGTCAGACATTGATTGAACAAACCACAGGCGAACAGAAGGTGGCTGTTATTATCGGACTTGCCACTGCGCAAAATCAATTGGAGAGGCTCAATGGATTCCAGGAAGCAATCGCTGCATCGAATCGAATAGAGTTGGTTGATGTTGCAGAATCGAATATTACTGAATTAGGAGCAGCACAAGCAACCTATGAATTATTGAAAGTCCATTCGGATATTACTGCTTTTTTGGGTACCAGCGCATTAGATGGAATCGGAATTGTCCAGGGAATAGGAGAAAGAGAGCCTGATGAGCGTCCTTATGTAATTGCTTTTGATATTTTACCGGAAACCGTAGAAGCAATTGAAAAAGGCAACATTGATGCCACAGTTGTCCAATATCCAGAAGAAATGGGTAAACGATCAGTAGAATTAATGCTCAAAATACATAAAAATCAGACCGTGAATCCCATTCATTATACAGATACAGGGATTGTCAAAGCTTCTCATATTCATAATGGAGAATTAATTGCTCCTATTAAAGAAGGTGAAAGGCCATGAGAAATTGGTTTTACAAACATATCAGCGGAAGAACGATTCAATCGAAACTCACCTTGATTTTTGCTGCTATTATGATTTTATTTAATATTGTGACGATTTCGATTTATGTCAGTTCCAGCCAACTTCAACAGCAATACCATGATAGCTTTGAGTCACTTTTGCGATTAAATACGATTTCTCAAACGGCGATCAAATTGTCCGATACTACTAAAACGTATGTATTGGAACGCGACGATCCCAGTTTAGAGCAATATTATCAAAATCGCACCACACTAAAACAACAGGTTGAACCGTTATTAACAGATTCCACCCCGATTCAATATAAAAATTATATCAATATGATTGATGCGTTGATCTATCAATCGGAATTAACAGTTGGCTTCGTCCTGCGTGATGATATGGAACAATATACGGCACATATGAAAGAAGTCCAGAGTACGGCAAACTATATTCAACAAACCACTTTAGAATTGCTCGATACCTCGTTAACAGATTATCAAACTCTATATTTAGATATGCAAAAAAGGAACGAGGCCTTTAAATATTTTACAATTTCTCTGTTAATTACAACGATTATGTGTGGTGTCTATCTTGCGATTCGGTTTGGCCGCGGTATTCATCGGCCGATTCAAATGCTCTCTAAAGCAGCTAAAGAAGTATCAAGTGGAAAGTTTGCGGGGGAACTGGTAGTGATTGAATCAAATGACGAGTTTCGATTATTAGGGGATTCCTTTAATACAATGCGTTCCAACATTCAAAGTCTTATTAAAGAGATAAAGGATCAATCAGAACAGGAGATGTTAATGAAGGATTTAGAGTTAAAACATTTACAGAATCAAATCCATCCACACTTTTTGTTCAATACATTAAATACGGTTTCAAAAATGGCATATTTAGAAGATGCACGCTCGACATCTAATTTGATCGATTCACTCGCGTCGATGATGCGTCACAGTTTAGGGGATTTAAAGAAATTTGTTCACTTACAGGATGAATTAAAAATGGTGACCGATTATGTCCATATTCAGCGGATGCGCTTTATGGAGCGGATTGAATTTCATGTTGATCCTCTAGCAGATCATTTAAATGTAGCAATACCGAGGTTGACGTTACAACCGCTTGTCGAAAATGCCTTTATCCATGGGTTAGAAGCGCTTGAAGATGGAGGGAGAATTGATGTGCTCATCCATGAGAGCGATACAGTTGTTGTTATCGAGGTCTGTGACAATGGAATAGGCATTAGTCCCGAGAAACAAGCGAAATTAATAAAAATGGAAGATGATCAGCATATCGGGCATGTTACAGGGATTGGACTTGCCAATGTCATCAAACGACTGCAACTTTTTTATCAAAAAGAGAATGTATTAGAGATAGAGTCTGAGGTGGGAAAAGGTACTGTGATTCGCCTCAAGATTCCCAAATATCGAAAGGGGGAAGTCGCATGAAAGTGATCATTGCAGAAGATGAGCTGCTCGAAAGAAAGGCGATGCGTAAATTTTTAGAAGAGCATTTCACGGACTTAGAAGTAGTCGGAGAAGCTGTTAATGGCCGCAAAGCGATCGAACTTGCAGAATCGTTTCTTCCAGATATTATGCTGATGGATATTAAGATGCCTGGCCTAAGCGGTATAGAGGCAATGGAACGGATTCATCAAGCAAATCCAAGCATTAAATTCATCATGGTAACAGCGTATGATTCGTTTGATTATGCCAAAAAAGCGATGAAGCTTGGGGTCCGTGAATACATTTTGAAGCCAAGCAAAAAAGAAGAAACGATTCGAGCGATTCTCCGTGTAAAAAAAGAAATTGATCAGGAACAACAAACATTGGACAATCGCCGTGCCTTATTTTTAACAAAGCTCATACAAGGGGAAGATGTATCAAGATTAAAGCTAAATCTCTTTACGAAGATGCAAAGTGGTTTCTTTTTTGTAATGAGCGAAATGGTGAAATTACCATCAGAATATATTCAGCATGATAAAATTGGCTTTTATCCATCCAATGTAATCTTAGATAATGGCACTGTTTTGAAGAAAATCCAAGCACTTCAACTTGAGTTAGGAACTGTTTATATAGGCGTGGGTCATCCTTATGCCAACTTAACAGAACTAGCTACTTCTTATTATGAAGCGAAGCAGGCATTGCGACACTTGGTTGAGGCAGGTCAAAAGAAATACGGTTTCCCACCAAAAGTGGAGGAAAGCCCAGACATCGATGGTTTTCTCCAAGTATTAAAAGAAGGGAATGAAGATAGCGTCTGGGCGCAATTTGATGAGATCTGTCATCAATTAGACATGGAGGCCTACTATAAAATCAAGCAAGTCGTTGAGGATAAAAGTCTGAAATTTCCGGAATGTCCTTTTGAACAATTAACTACTAGTGAAGATTGGCGTGATTTTTTACAAATGGTTTGTCTTGAAATTCGTCATCATTTTCAATCACAAACTAAAATTGAAAGGGCGAAACAGTTTATCAAAGAACATTACCAGGACCAGATAAGCCTGGAGGATGTTTCAGAATATACCGATTTAAGCATGAATTATTTATCTAATTTATTTCGTGAAACAACAGGAAGAACCTTTAGTGATTATCTGACATCGATTCGGATTAAAATGGCCAAAGAACTTCTCCAAGAAAATCAAGCATCATTAAAAGAGATCAGTTTTGAGATAGGGTATCGTGATCCCAATTATTTTAGTCGTGTTTTTAAAAAGTATGAAGGAATATCGCCAAAGCAATACCAAAATCAAATCGTAAAATAGTGCAGAGAATCATAAAATACTACAGAAAATCAAATACATTTAGTAAGCGCTTTCGTTATATAATGATAGTCGAAAGCGCTTATATTATTTTAAGGGGGTAAAAAACATGTTTAAAAAAGGCTTAGTACTATTATTTATGATGATCTTTTTGTTTGCATTAGTGGCTTGCGGTGGAGAGGACTCTGCTGAAAAGACAGGCGGAACAGATGATGTAACCGATGATGCTCCAGCAGAAGAAACAGAAAGTGAAGAAGAATCATCGGGAGATGGCGGAACGGTAGAAATTTTCAGCTGGTGGACTGGTGCAGGTGAAGAAGATGGGTTACTCGCACTGATCGATTTATTTGAAGAAAAACATCCAGATATTGAAGTGGAAAATGCAGCAGTTGCAGGTGGTGCGGGTACCAATGCCAAAGCAGTATTAGCTGCAAGGATGCAGGGAAATGACCCACCATCCACTTTCCAAGTGCACGGTGGAGCAGAATTAAATGAAAGCTGGGTAGCAGCAGACATGATGGAGCCGTTGAACGACTTTTATGAAGAATACGATTTAATGGACAAATTCCCACAAGAATTAATTGATCTCGTAAGTAAAGATGGCAATATTTATTCGGTTCCTGTTAATATTCACCGCGGCAATGTCATGTTCTATAACAAAGCGGTATTTGAAGAACACGGAATTGAGGAACCAACGACATTAGATGAATTTGTTGAGG
This sequence comes from Gracilibacillus massiliensis, assembly GCF_001458115.1. Classification (GTDB taxonomy): domain Bacteria; phylum Bacillota; class Bacilli; order Bacillales; family Amphibacillaceae; genus Gracilibacillus; species Gracilibacillus massiliensis. The sequence continues at coordinate 889,711 of NZ_CZRP01000013.1, read as the reverse complement.
TATTAGGTCAGCTTCAAGATGCTGGAGTGACACCACTGGCATTGGGTGATAAAGAAGCGTGGACGGCAACACAAATCTTTGAAAATTTATTACTAGCAACCTTAGGACCAGATGATTACCGTGCACTTTGGTCAGGAGAAGTTGGCTTCGACGATGATCGTGTTCGTGAAGCAGCAGAATATTTTGAAAAAATCCTTGGTTATGTAAATGAGGATCATGCTTCCCGTAACTGGCAAGATGCTTCCCAATTAGTAGGTGAGGGTGAAGCGGCAATGACGAACATGGGCGACTGGGCAAAAGGTTACTTTTCTAATGATTTAGAATTAGAAACAAATGTTGATTTTGGATACTTTCCGTTCCCTGGGACAACAGAAGACTTTATGGTAATCACTGATACATTCGGTCTGCCAAAAGGAATTGAAAATCCGGATACAGTAAAGGAATTCTTAAACGTATTAGCATCAGTGGAAGGGCAAGATGCCTTCAACCCATTAAAAGGATCGATTCCAGCACGCGTCGATGCAGATCCATCAAAATATGATGAATATGGAACAGACACGATGGAAGACTTCCAAAACAGCAATCTAGCTCCAAGCTTAGCACACGGATCAGCGGCATCCGAAGGTTTCCTGACAAAAGCAAATCAAGAGGTAAACATTTTCGTAACACAAAAAAACATCGATCAATTCATCAAAAAATTACAAGCAGTAGCCGGAGATCTATAATATAGGCTCGCCTAGCGCGAGCCCTCCTTTTGGAAATGCAAGAAGAGCAGGCGAATTTGCAAGAAGATAACGCTGAACTGCAAGAAGAGTAGTTGGAAATGCAAGAAGGAGTGCTGAATTGCAAGAAGAGTAGTTGGAAATGCAAGAAGGAGCGCTGAATTTGCAAGAAGAACAGGCAAATCTGCAAGAAAGAGCGATTGAACTGCCAGAAGAACCACCAAAATGCAAGAAGCGCTCACCATATGTATCAACAAAGATACTTTTTTTGACGGGAGGACAATCGATATGAGAATTACAAAGGATCAGATGATGGCACTATTGTTCTTAACTCCCTCCTTTTTGCTCATTATTATTTTTGTATATGGGTTTATTGGTTGGACGGGTTGGGTTTCCCTTAGTAATTGGAATACGCTGATGCCAGATATGTCGTTCGCTGGCTTGAAAAATTATATCTATCTATTTGGGGACTATCGTTTCCAAGCGGATTTACGTAATACGGTATTTTTTACGATATTATTTATTGGTTTTGTTATTTTGTTAGGGTTAGGATTAGCGATTTTACTTGACCAAACGAAAAAAGCAAATGCAATCTTTCGCAATATTTTTTTATTTCCGATGGCACTATCTTTTGTTGTGACAGGGGTCGTCTGGCAATGGCTATTAAATCCTTCAACAGGCTTCAATCAATTTCTGCAAGTATTCAACATCCAACCAAAATGGTATACCGATACAAATATTTTGGCGGGATTCCAGTGGGGAAGTATTGAATTTGGTTTACCTGTTGCGATGATTGCCGTTGTGATCGCAGCGGTCTGGCAAATGACAGGATTTTCACTTGCGATGTATGTGGCAGGACTTACTGGAATTCCAGATGAACTACGGGAAGCAGCAAGAATCGACGGTGCAAGCGAATTACAAATTTATCGAAAAGTTATTTTACCGATGCTGACACCGATCACGATGAGTGTGATCATCATTATGGCCCATATTTCATTAAAAATATTTGATCTTATCTACGCGATGACAGGATCTGGTGCTAATTTTGTAACTGATGTACCAGGGGTTTACATGTTTGAAACGACCTTCCGTGGTAACTACTATGCAAATGGGGCAGCGATTGCGATTATTATGTTGCTGCTAGTAGCGGTATTCATCGTGCCATACTTGATCAATAGTAGAAGGGGGGCATCTTGATGATAGCGAGAAAAATATTGAAATATGCTGTATTGATCGCAGTCGCCATTTTTTTCCTGACACCGGTGTATGTGATGCTGATTACTAGTCTGAAGCCATTAGAAGAAGTATCGCTCTCAGAAATGTGGGCATTACCATCAGCGATTGACTTCTCGAGTTACATCGAGGCATTTTCAGAGCTTGGGCCCAATTTCATAAATAGCATATATTTGGTGATTCCGGCAACATTACTTTCAGCGATACTAGGTGCGATGAACGGCTATGTTTTATCAAAATGGAAATTTAGAGGCTCAGAAGTAGTCTTTACGGTCATTTTATTTGGAATGTTTATCCCGTACCAAAGTATTCTGATTCCATTAATCCAATTTTTAAATACAATCAACCTTTATAATTCAATCATTGGGCTGATTTTTACACATGTCGTATACGGCTTACCAATAACAACTCTAATGTTTCGCAACTTTTATGCGAACATACCCGATTCGATGGTTGAGGCAGCAAAAGTGGATGGAGCAAGTTTCCTAGGGATTTTCCGCCGAGTTATTTTACCATTATCGATCACTGGATTTGTCGTAGTCGCTATTTGGCAATTCACAAATATTTGGAACGAATTCCTTTTTGCCGTAACGATTACCAACAATGATGCCCAACCGGTAATGGTAGCCTTGCAAAACTTATCCGGTAGCCAGATCGTACAGTGGAACGTACAAATGGCCGGTGCATTACTCGCGGCCATGCCAACATTACTTGTCTACATTTTATTAGGAAAATATTTTGTTCGCGGCTTGTTAGCGGGTTCTGTAAAAGGATAATAGCAGCTGTTGGTGAGGTAGTCTGTTCTGTTCGAGAGATAAGACGTGATATCTCGTGAAGGGGCCCAGGAATCTCGTGAACAGAGTAGGATATCTCGTGAACAAGCACAAGAATCACGTTGACGGCGTAACATTATGTGCAAAAGGATCTGTTGACGAGATAATGGTTTCTCTTCACGGGATAATAGTTTTTCTTGGCGAGATTCTCCATTCTGTTCACGAGATAAGTCGTGATATCTCGCGAACAGAGGTGGTTATCTCGTGAGCAAGCACAAGAATCTCGCCACCAGGCTTATCTTTTCTTCAAAAAGTACACCCTTCCTCGATTCTCACCCTTCCAATCTAAAATTCCGCAATTATTCAAGAGTGTTCGTGCTGTATGGACATTTCTGATACCTAAAAAATCCCGGCATTCTTTATTTGTCATAGTAGGTTTAACAAATACAAAGTAATCGAATAAACTCAGTAAGTGAGCATGGCGATCCCGACCACCACAATGCGGGCATTCCCAAATTACGCGCAGACGAGTCATTCCTAATCGGTTACAAAAAGGGCACAACACTCCCCTAGCAACATCCCTGTCTTGTAAATCGAACTTTTTCCAATAATATAACACTGGTTTACAATGCGCTTTAGCCAACCGGCGACCAACCTCCACTAATTGATTCATTTGAAAAAAAGATTCAATAAAATTCCCGCTTGCCTCTTTTAATCTAATCTTTAATAAGTCAAAAGGCATCACACGATCATACACCCATTCGCTACTGGCATCAGCCATCACCTCTGCACCTGGATCTGCTAATGCTGTCACTGAAACCATTGTGTATTTGCTCCATTCTCCACCTAACCAATTTATCAGCTGATCTTCTTGTTCCTCTACTTGAGAAACGGGATGTTTCATACCGTATTTGGTGCCGTGTAATTGGTAGTGGAATTTGCGTGCGTTATGCTGGAAAATAAATTGGCCAGCTTGACTTTTTACGTCAATGATGAAGCCAAAATAAGGTGTAAGGAGAAGGGAATCAATTTGGAAAAAGGTCTGCCCGTCAGCAGCCGGTAGACGAATGTCCTGAAGTATTACCATTTGAGTGGAGAGAGCCATACGGTGGAGATAAAAATCAAGCTTCATTTCTGATTGATAGCCTTTTTCCAAATTCCGAAGCTCGAGCTGAATTTCCTGACGATTCTTTTTACACCGTACCAACCCTCGTTTGAGAAAAAGGATGCTTTCTGGTTCATTTCGTTTCTTTAATATCATCTATTAACACCGCCTTAATAGCTAAGTACGACATTTTTGGGTAAATTCCTTTAAAATATGACAAATAAATAAGAGTTTGTTCGCAACTAGTGGAATTTGCAAGTTAAAAAATATCAATGTTAATCTTTTTAGAACTTATGTTTCTCAGTGATTTAGACTCCATAGAACCACTTGAAAATAGCTTGATCAATCCAGGCCTCCAAGAACAATTTTTCAGAAAAGAAGAGTTATCTGAGCAATAATACACCTTTTCAATTACTTAAATACATGATGAAAATATGGGAAAAGAAAGCCATTAAAGAAAAAACTGATAAATTGCCGATTATTATTCCACTTGTTGTCTATCATGGCGAAAATCAGTGGAACCTTCGCACGTTTTTGGGTTCCTGAAGGGAGCGATATCGTGATGACCTTGACAGAACGCTTGGAACAAAAGGGGTGAGAAGAAGAAGCTTCAACTACTTTAGCGAACACGGCGATTAAGCTCATTGAAAAATATATAGAAGCCGTCCCTGCCGAAATGATCCAACAAATAAAACAACAAGACATCGCAACCTTAGAAAAGATAATCGAGAACGTATATGAACACAGATCATTAGATGAAATAAAGCAATACTTGAAATAAGAGGAACATGCATAATGCCCCTCTCATTTCTTCCGCAACAACAAAACAATAAAATAAGGCGCACCAATCAATGCTGTCACAAGCCCAGCTGCAATACCTTCAGGCTCAACTGCATTACGCCCAATTGTATCTGCCACAAGTAACAACAGCCCTCCCATCAACATCGCAATCGGAATAAAAAGATGATTTCTGGGACCGATCAGTGATTTAGCAATATGGGGAGCCATTAATCCAATAAATGAAATCCCGCCCGTAACAGAAACAGCGGCAGCGGCTAGGGCAACGGCTGCGATCAGTAATAATAATCGTTCCTTTTCAACCTTGACGCCGACACCTACAGCAACAGGCTCACTAAAAGCTAACAAATCTAATTTACTGGCCTTATAAAAAATAAATGGAACCAGCAGAACTAGCCATGGTAATAAGGCAACAATAAACGGCCAATCTGTTCCCCAGATCGAACCAGCAAGCCACTTAGCGATAAAATCCACCTTTTCATCAGCAGCAGATGAAATCATCACAACCATCCCACCTGAACATGCAAGTGAAAAACCGACACCGACCAAAATCAACTTAATCGGCTGAATCCCGCTACCTTTTGTATAAGAAAAAATATAAATCAACGCAGCGATTAACAGTGCACTGACAAAAGCAACAATTGGCAAGACATAGACAAAACTACCTGCTTCTATTGGAAAATATAAAAAGAAGACCGCTACACCGATTCCCGCACCAGCATTGATCCCAATAATTCCAGGGTCTGCTAAGTCATTTCGTGTAATACTTTGCAAAATAGCGCCAGACAACGCCAAAGCCATTCCTGCTAATATCGTAATAAAGATCCGAGGCAAACGAACGGAAAAAAGTACAAACTCTTCTTTAAAAGTTCCATCACCGAATAGTGTAGGAATAATCCGTCCAAAAGAGACCGAAGAAGCCCCCATACCTAAACTCAACAGCGCCGTTAACACAAGCAACGTCACGAGTACTATAATAATCGCTCGTTGTTTTTTGATTCGGTTATCGATCATACCGCTTTCGCCCCTTTCCTAACGATAATTAAGAAAAACGGCAAGCCGACAATCGACACAATCGCTGCGACAGATGTTTCATAAGGCGCATTAATCGTTCTTCCTACTGTTTCCGCCAAGACCATAAACGTAGCACCAATCGTTATCGACAATGGAATGATGCGTTGATAATTAGAGCCAACCACCGCACGAACGATATGAGGAATCATTAATCCGATAAATGCTAAGTTTCCCACTAGGGCAACAGCAGCACCAGCCAAAATACTAATCAACAAAAAAAAGACCGTTTTTATCAAAATAATCGATTGTCCTAATCCGACTGCCACATCTTCATCCAAACTAAGGATCGAGAGTTGCCGTGTCAATAATAAGGCAACAACAAGGCTGATCACAATAAAAGGCAGGATCACTTGTAATTGATTCCAATTGGCACCAATAAAGCCACCAGCCGTCCACATGGAAACGTCTTTTGAAATTTTGAAGTAAATGCCAATTCCATCAGCCACTGCATAAAGAAAGGCAGAAACCGCTGAACCTGCCAAGACAATTCGTAGCGCGGAAAAGCCGGTTTCACTGATCGAGCTGATTCCAATCACTAGCAATGTCCCGATCGATGCGCCGATAAAACAAGCGATCATCACCATGAAATAATTAGCAGAAGGAAAAAGAGCAATCGTGAAAGCAAGTGCGACATTAGCACCTGCTGACACACCAAGTATTCCGGGGTCTGCTAAGGGATTTCGTGTCACCCCTTGCATAATCGCCCCTGCCACCGCTAAAGCAGCCCCAACAAAAATCGTCGCCACTACCCTGGGAAAACGGATTTCCTGAAGTATTATAATCGTATCTGACTCCTGACTTCCGGTCATCGCGAACCAAACATCTTTAATCGAAGTGTCCGCAGCGCCAAATCGCATCGCTAACAAACTAGCAAACAATAGTAGAAGGATACTAGCCATTAATTTAATAGAAAAAAAACGATTAGTTGTCATCACTTTACTCTGCTAAAAAGCTTTCCGTAAAAAAATCTAATTGGTTATCCAATGTGATCGGGTCATTGAAATAAAAGGTTTCCGCATCCGCTACAAATACCTGATCATTTTGAACAGCAGGAATATTGTTATATGTCTCTGTTTCCATAAAAGAAGATTCGGTTTCCTCTGTCTTACTGATCACAAGATAGTCACCAACATAATCAGGGAGAACTTCTAAAGATAAGGTATAATAACCATCTTCAAGTGCGACTTCTTCCACACTCTCAGGCATCTTTAGTCCCATTGCTTGATAAAGTATCTCTGTTCCACGTCCCCAGTTATCACCAAATACATATAATTCTTTATCAAAATTCTCAATAACAGTCACGGTAGCATCTTCGCCAATCTTCTCTTTAATATCCTCGCCTGCTTGTGCTGCACGCTGCTTGAAATCATCCACCCATTTTTGAGCTTCCTCTTCTTTATTTAACACTTTACCCACTTCAATATGACGTTGTAAATAATCATGTTCATTGTAAGTGAAAGTAACCGTTGGCGCGATTTCGCTCATTTTCTCATAATTTTTGATCGTACTTGGGCCAATAATCACATCTGGTTCCAATTCAATAATCTTTTCTAAATCTTCATCGGAAACGACTTCGACACCTTCCAAATCGAAACTAGGATTATCTTTTCCCCAGGAATCAACACCAACTAATGGCACATCTAAAGAAAGAACATCACCAGCATAACCACCTGCTAGTACAACCACACTCTGTGGATCGGCTGGCAGTTCAATCGGACCATTTTCCGATTCATATGTAATCGTATCTTCCTCTTTATTTGCATGTGCAGATTCATCACTATCTCCACAGGCAGCAAGAAGAAGGGTCGATAATAATAACAAACTCATGAACTTTTTCATTTTTTCTCCTCTTTTCAGAATTATTAATTGATATTGAGAATCAATTTCATTTATAATAATAATAGCAAGTTAAATCGTTGTCAATATTTTCTGAAAAATGGAGGCGTCACAATGAATATATTCGAAGTAACCATAATAGGTGGAGGACCTGCTGGATTATATTCCAGTTTTTATAGTGGATTAAGAGAGATGAAGACGAAAATCATCGAATTTCAACCGAAGCTAGGTGGAAAAATACATGTCTATCCGGAAAAAATGATCTGGGATGTCGGGGGATTACTTCCAGTGACTGGTGCACAATTAATCGATCAATTAGTAGAGCAGGGGAAAACCTTTAAACCAACCGTCGTTCTCAATGAAAAAGTGGAATCAATCACAAAACGAGCAGACGGTATCTTTGAATTAACAGGGAGTTCAGGGGAAATCCACTATTCGAAGACAGTGATCATCGCAACCGGAAGCGGCATCTTACAGCCACAAAAGTTAGAAATAGCGGGTTCGGAACGCTTCGAGTTAACCAACTTACACTACACCGTGCAATCTTTTCAGAAATTCAAAGATAAAGTTGTCGTCATTTCAGGAGGACGCGATGCCGCGATTGATATGGCCAATGAACTAGAACCGATTGCCAAAAAAGTATACCTTACCTATCGAAGAGATCAGTTACAAGGCCATGAAGCAGCGATCACGCAATTAACCAACAGCAGTGTGGAAATCTTTTTTCAGACAATGATTAGCAAACTACATGCACAAAACGATAAGACAAGAATCGACCAAGTCGAACTGACCAATACGGTGACCGGAGAAACAACGTCCGTTCAAATTGATGAAGTATTAATTAACCACGGCTTCGACCGCGATGCTTCGTTACTGGAAAATAGTGATTTACCGATTGATTTGATCGATGACTTTTACATACCAGGCGACAGCAATGTTCCCGGTCTATATGCAGCAGGGGACAAAGTAAAATACGACGGCAAAGTCCACCTCATCCTAGGAGCCTTCAATGACGCAGCTAAAGCAGTCAACAGCGCAAAGAAATACCTCAATCCAGATGCAAGAGAGGTCGCGATGGTCTCTTCGCACAACGATATGTTTAAAGAAAAGAACAAACAGCTTGTCCAGGAATTGCTTAAATAAGTCAAAAAGCCAGTCTGTTCACGGGAAAAGTGGCTCTCTTGACGGGATATCCTCTACTGTTCACGGGATACTTGCTCCTCTTCACGGGATAAATGGATATATCCCGTGAAGCGCACGACTTATCCCGTCAAGCCGAACCTTTATCCCGTCAACAACACCACTTTTCCCGTCTAACTCCACAAAAATGCCTGCAAAATGAATCGTTAAGTAGATTCATATGAGCATACGTTTGCTCAAATAATAGTTTAAATATATCAAAAAATCCTCATAAACTAAAATCAAATAAATCCCTTACACAACAACGAATAGACAATAAAATACTGGAATGATGGCAACAATTACCCCAAATTAATTGTTGTTTTTTCTATTATCCTATGATACTCTTATTTATGAAATTGATGCAATCGTTTGCGCAATCAATTTAAACTATTAAATAAAAAGGGGCGTAATGATCATGAAAAAGTTTTTATTCGTTTTAATGATGTTGATAGTTACTGTTGCTTTAGCGGCATGCAGTGGTTCAGATGAAGAGTCTGGCAATGCAAATGAAAGCGAAGGATCAGATGAACAAGTATCGATTGATATATTTCAAGGAAAAGTAGAATTTAAAGATCAGTTTGAAAATCTTGTTGCACAATATCAAGAAGAAAATCCAGATGTATCAATTTCTGTGAAAACAGTTGGTGGCGGTACGGATTATGATCCAGTACTTAAAACAGAATTTAATTCAGGTGAGGCACCACACATTTTTAATATCGGTGGTCCACAAGGTGTAGAGGATTATCGTGAATACTTAACTGATTTATCAGACACAAAAGCAGCGGAGGCGGCATTAGATGGTACGCTATCAACTGTTAAAGATGGTGAAGAAATTCTTGGCTTACCTTTTAACCAAGAAGGTTATGGTCTTATTTACAATAAACGTATTTTTGAAGAAGCTGGGATTAATCCAGATGAGCTTTTAACATATGAAGATTTGGAAGAAGCGGTTCAAACACTTGATGGCATGAAAGAAGATTTAGGAATTGACAGTGTCTTTGCTTTTCCTGGTAAAGAAGGATGGGTTATTGGTGACCATGCTGCCAATGCTTACCTATCACCAGAATTTGATCAGGACGTAATGAAAGCGTATCAGGCAGAAACGCTAGCATTTGAAAGAGCAGATGAGTTCAAGCGTTTTATTGATCTACAGGCAGATTATTCAGTTGGTCCTGTTCTAAGTCTTGATTATTCTCAACAAGTAGAAGAGTACTTCTCACTTGAGCGCGTGGCGATGATCCAGCAAGGAAACTGGGTGTATCCTTCCATTCAGCAAATGGATGAGGAAGTAGCACAAAATATTGGTATTATTCCAATCCCTGTAGAAGGTCATGAAGGTAGTATTCCGGTTGGTGTGCCAAACTATTGGGCAGTGAACAATGAAGGAACAGATGAAGAGATCCAGGCAGCGAAAGATTTCTTGGATTGGATGTATACTTCAGAAGCTGGTAAAACAGCAGTATTGGAAGAATTTAAATTTATTCCTGCTTACGAAGGATATGACACAGATAAAATTGTCGATCCATTATCAAAAGAAGTATATGAATATTCAGAAGCTGGTAACACAATCGGATGGATCTTCTCTGGTTACCCAACAATGTGGGGGCAAGATGCTTTAGGTTCAAATATCCAGCGTTACCTTGGTGATGAAGCGACATTTGAAGAAGCAATCGATGCAGCAATTGCAGAATGGGAATCAACTAGACAATAAAATAAAGAGACGCATAGCAAGCATCCGTTGCTTGCTATGTGTATTTACATCAATAGAATGGAGGGGATGAAGGTGCGTAATCGTGATCTTTCCTTTTGGTTATTTCTCTCTCCGGTATTGCTAGCTTTAGCGCTTGTTGTAATTGTTCCATTACTTTACGGAACGTTCTACTCTTTTACCGACTGGGATGGACTCCGGGCAACAACGTTTATCGGTTTTGAGAATTATACACGTTTAATACATGATACAGCATTTCTAAATTCATTATGGTTTACCATTAAATTTTCAGTAGTAACAGTGATTCTGCTTAATTTCTTTGGTTTATCTTTAGCTTTAATTGTGACACGTAAATTGAAGTCAGCCAACCTGCTTCGAACCGTTTTCTTTATGCCAAACTTAATTGGTGGTTTGATTCTCGGGTTTATCTGGCAATTTATCTTCATTAGCGTGTTTTCAGATATTGGGGAAGCACTCGGTATTGCAGGCTTGCAAGGCTGGTTATCAACGACAACTACAGGTTTTTGGGGGCTAGTTATTTTAACGGTTTGGCAAATGGCTGGTTACATTATGATCATTTACATTGCTTATTTGCAAAACATTCCGAACGAACTGATCGAAGCTGCCAAAATTGATGGAGCAAACAGTTTCCAACGCTTCAAAAATATTACCTTTCCACTTGTTGCACCAGCGTTTACCGTAAGTATGTTTTTAACCTTATCGACATCATTTAAAATGTATGATCAGAACCTTTCCTTAACGAACGGGGGACCATTTGAATCGACACAAATGGTGGCAATGGAAATTGTAAAAACAGCGTTCAGTTCAAACGAGATGGCTTACGGACAAGCAAAAGCCGTTGTTTTCTTTCTGATCGTGGCGATTATTTCCTTAACACAAGTCTACTACAATAAGAAACGAGAGGTTGACATGTAATGAAAAGAAAAACATACATTGGAGAAATTTTCGCATTGTTACTTGGTCTCGTTTGGATCGCGCCGTTTTATTTAATGATCGTCAATGCTTTCAAGTCGAAGAAAGAAATTTTTACTGACGTATTAGGCTTGCCACAGGAAGTACAGACAAGTAACTTTGTCGAAGCGTTTATTGACCTTGATTTTGTCCGTTCGTTGACCAATTCGATCATCGTATCTGTCGTAAGTATTGCGATTATCGTCTTTTTCTCATCGATGGCAGGCTATGCGCTAGCACGTAACAAAAGTAAATTAAGTTCGATTATTTTGCTTATCTTTGTCGGAGCGATGCTGATTCCGTTCCAATCGGTCATGATTCCATTAGTATCACTTTTTGGAAAAGTTGATATGCTAAACCAGGCAGGTCTGATTTTTATGTATTTAGGCTTTGGCTCGAGTTTATCAATCTTCCTTTATCATGGTGCGATGACCGGAATCTCGAAATCACTCGATGAAGCAGCGATTATTGATGGGGCGAATAAATTCCAGACCTTCCGTCATATCATTTTTCCATTATTAAAACCGATCTCAATGACGGTTGGGATTCTGAATGTCATCTGGATTTGGAATGACTACCTTTTACCATCATTAGTCTTGAACGAAAATAACGCTACAATACCGTTGAAAATGTTCTATTTCTTCGGTCAGTATACGAAGCAATGGCATTTAGCTCTAGCCGGCTTAACGATTGCGATCATTCCGGTTATTATCGGTTATTTTATCGCGCAGAAACAAATTCTTGCCGGAGTATCAGAAGGTGCCGTTAAGTAGAAATGAGGTGGGATCAATGACAGGTGTCTATAAAGTAGCGGAATGGATCATGCGTTTTTCGGTCGTTAATTTATTATGGCTGGCCTTTCAGCTGCCGATCGTCTTTTTAGTGCTCGGTGCCTTGTTCACAGAAGGCCGATCGATTCCACTACTATTTACACTAATCGCGATTCTCATGCCTTTTCTACTGTTTCCTGCAACAGCAGCAATGTTCGCTTCGGTACGAGACTGGATAGTAGATCGTGAACAAAAGTCGATCATGCAGGCATTTTTAAGACACTACCGCGATAATTATAAGGTAAGCATGAAGATTGGTTTTCTGCTCACGCCTCTGTGGGCGATCATGATAGCTGATGTCGTGTACTTACAAGCAGACCATACCGTCTTGTTGTTTGCATTTATCGTTTTCGGTGTCGTGCTTTATGTCTATACATTGACCGTAATGTCGGTGATGGTACATTATGCTATCGCGATACGTGCTGTTTTGAAAAAAGCACTCTTTCTTACCTTTGGCAGTCCGGTCTTATTTTTGGGAACGATCGGTACCAGTTTTCTGATCATCTATGTCAGTGTAAATGGTTTACCTTTTCTACTACTATTTTTCACAGGTAGTATGATCAGTTTTATTACTTTTTCACTTTTCTACAGAATCTATCAAAATTTAACGAAATCTGGGGGATAATTATGTTAAAAAAATGGTGGAAGGAAGCAGTGGCATATCAAGTATATCCGCGTAGCTTCATGGACGCAAATGGGGACGGCATCGGAGATATTCAAGGTGTGATCCAACAGCTTCCCTATTTAAAAGATTTAGGAATTGATGTGATCTGGATGAGTCCGATTTATCAATCACCAAATGATGATAATGGCTATGATATTAGTGATTATCAAGCAATTTCGGATGAATTCGGGTCGATGGAGGATTTTGATGCATTGTTAGAAGCGGTTCATGCATCCGGTATGAAATTAATTATGGACCTGGTCATCAACCATACATCGGATGAACATCCATGGTTTATTGAATCTCGTTCATCAAAGGATAATCCGTACCGCGATTATTATATTTGGCATCCCGGCCAAGATGGCAAGGAGCCGAACAATTGGGAGTCGATTTTCAGTGGCTCTGCATGGCAATATGACGAGGAGACAGGCGAGTATTATCTTCACGTTTTTTCCAAAAAGCAACCTGACTTAAATTGGGAAAACCCGAAAGTACGAGATGAATTGTATGATATGGTGAACTGGTGGTTGGATAAAGGAATTGATGGTTTTCGTGTCGATGCGATTTCTCATATTAAAAAAGCAGACGGTTTTCCCGATATGCCAAATCCAGAAAACCTTCGTTATGTGCCATCGTTTGATCGCCATATGAACCAGCCAGGCATTGATACGTATTTAAGCGAATTTGCGGAAAAAACACTTCGCAACTATGACATTATGACCGTCGGCGAAGCAAATGGTGTCAAAGTCGAAGAGGCAGACCAGTGGGTTGGCGAGGATAACGGTTATTTCGATATGATCTTCCAGTTCGAGCATTTAAATCTATGGGGTACAGGTGACTCTGGGTTACTGGAATTACCGGAATTAAAGAAAACCTTAACCAAATGGCAAAAAGGGCTCGACGGTGTTGGTTGGAATGCCTTATTCCTAGAAAATCATGACCAACCACGTTCCGTATCGACATGGGGAAATGATCAAGGCTTACGCCAAACATCCGCAAAAGCGTTAGCAACTTTTTATTTCTTAATGCAAGGTACACCTTTTATCTATCAAGGCCAAGAAATCGGCATGACCAACGTCCGGTTCAATGACATTGAAGACTACAACGATGTCGCGATCCGAAATTTATATAGAAAAGAACGAGAAGCAGGCAAGTCACATCAGGAGATTATGAAGGGCATCTGGAAAAGCGGACGTGATAATTCCCGTACACCAATGCAATGGTCAACAGCAGAAAATGCCGGCTTCACCAAAGGCACACCATGGCTAAAAGTTAATCCAAATTACGGTGACATCAATGTCGAAAACAATCTAAACGATCCAGACTCGATCTATCATTATTATAAAAAGTTAATCAAGCTGCGCAAGGCAAGTAACACCTTAATCTATGGAAGCTACGACTTAATCGCAGAGGATCACCCACATATCTATGCCTATACACGCACATTAGACGGGGACTGTTATGTTGTTATAATAAATTTATTTAATGAACAAACTCGTTTTGATTTTAAAGAAGAAGGTTTAGTAGGAAATCTGGAGTTAGTGCTTGCGAATTACCAGCTAGAGGACCAAATCGCGACTAGCTTTCGACCGTATGAAGCGAGAGTATATCATTTTAACAAATAACATGATCTTTATAGGATACCCCTTTTCGTAAATCGGGGTATCCTTTTTCTTTACGGGAATCCGCCTCCGCTTCACTGGAATCGATGACTTCTTGACGGGAATTCCATCCGTCTTCACGGGAATTAACCTTAATTCCCGTGAACAGCTCGATAATTCCCGTGAAGCGAGTAATGATTCCCGTCTACAACAAGGGAATCTAACTCCCTCTTACAAATCCTTTTGTATTGATATCAATATTTTGATAAAATATGTATATAAAACTACAAAGAGGTGAGTAAATAATGCCTTCGATTCGACCAAGTTCAGATCTTAGAAATAAATATAATGAAATATCTAAATTTTGCCATGAGCACTCAGAGCCCGTATACATTACCAAAAATGGTGAAGGAGATTTAGCGGTCATGAGTATTGAAACGTATGAGAGGTTAGTTGGAAAGTTTGAGTTATATCAATTACTTGATCAAGGTATGGAAGCAGAAAAACAAAATAAAGTAAAACCATTCCGCGATGTTGTGACAGATATTCAGAAGGGATTGTCAGAGTGAACGTATATCACTTGGTCATTACCAATCCTGCAGAAACTGATTTAAAAGGGATCGCTGATTACATTGCGAAAGAATTACAAGAATCAGCAACAGCTCAACTGTTAGTATCAAAAATAGCAGAAGCCATTTATAAATTAGAGCATGTTCCAAAAAGGTACCCACTTGTTAGAGATGAACGTCTTGCCAATCAAGGTATCAGAAAAATGATGGTAGAAAATTATATCGTTTTTTACACCGTGTCACAAGATAATCAAGTGGTTACCATCATCAGAATTCTTTATTCAAGAAGGAATTGGTTGGATTTATTGTAAGGTATTTTTTAAAAGCTTTCTTCACTGGAATTCGTCTCTGCTTCACGGGAATCGATGACTTCTTGACGGGAATTCCATCCGTCTTCACGGGAATTAACCTTAATTCCCGTGAAGCGAGCAACAATTCCCGTCTACAGCGCCATGATTCCCGTGAAGAATCCATCATCAGATTACTTCAAAAAATAATATCTCCCCCTAGTACTCCCACGAGAATCAAGCAGATCATGATTGGTCAACAAAACCCGAGTCTGGTGCTCATTCTCCAAATGTAAAAAATGCCGGCATTCTACGTTTGTCATCCGTGGGGCGACCAGTGCGAAATAATCACGCAATGCATTCAAGTGAGCGAAACGATCTCGACCTTTACAATGCGGACACTCCCAAGTCACGCGAAGTCGCCTCATCGCTAACTTCCCACACAATGGACAGATGACTCCCGTCCGCACATCCGAAACATCCAAATTCCACTTTTTCCAATAATGAAACTGCGGGCGACAGTCGGCATTCGCCAATCGATAAGCATGTGCTGTAACTTCGCTATTTGAAAAAAAGTCATCCTGATTCTTCCCGCAAATCTCTTTCCATTTCGTTTTAATCCATTCAAAATGCATCACAATATCATGTACCCAGGCACTGCTTTCATCTGTTTCAACCTGTGCTCGTTGGTTGGATAAGGCGGATATCGTATAGATTGGATATGCATCTCCTAACCAGTTCTTCAGCTGATCCTTTTGTTCTTCTAATTGGGTAATCGGATGGGTCATTTCATATTGCTTTCCATGCAAGTGGTAACGAAACTTTCTGGCATGATGCTCGAAATACAATTGTCCTGTCAGACTTTTTACATCGATGATTAAGGCGAATGCGGGCGTGAGAATAAGTGAATCGATTTGAAAAAAGGAAAAGCCATCAGCTGCGGGGAGTCGGAGATCTTGAAGGATCATGTTCGAGGAGCTATCGAAACCGATACGAGATAAATAAAAGTCGAGCTCTTTTTCTGCTTCGTATCCTTGTTCGATATCCTGTAATTCTTTGTTAATTTCTGCACGTTTACTTGGAATACGTACTAATGCCCGTTGTAGATAAGCAATACTTTCAGGCTTGGTACGCTTCTTAATGATCATTGGCATCACCACCTTCTATAACTATTTCGACAAGAAAAGAAATATTCCTCTAACAAATTTTGAATAGTATTAATTACCTATTTTAAAAAGTTACTTTTTTGTTACTCTGAACGCCTTTTTTGACCGGTTCACTTGTTTTAAACTAAAGATAATACTCTTAAATAAAGGGGAATCAAGTATGAGTGACCGGACTTTTTCTAAACGGATTTATCAATTATTATGTTTACTATTAATCTGGGGATCTATTACCTCGACAGGCATGGTCAATGTAAGTGCGGCCCCAATTGCAGGAGAAGGAACACAAGCGAATCCTTATATGATTACCAACCGAGCACAATTAGAAGATCTCAATCATTTCTTAGGACAAACAGATGTCTATTTTCAATTAGCCAATGATATCGATTTATCAGGAAGTAAATGGCAACCGATTGGAACCACTGATGATCCATTTATGGGGCAATTTGATGGTGATGGGCATACCATTTCGGGGATGATGATTGAAGGAGAAACAGAGTTAGGATTATTTGGAGTTTTACAAGATGGCATGATAGAAAATCTTAATTTAGATTTGGCAAATGTATCATATAATGATAATTATATGTCAAGCGGAACTAAAATTGGTAGTTTAGTGGGTTTAAATGATAATGGAACTATTAAAAATATTTCCGTTTCTGGAAGCACTAATATTGTTGATGGTGAAAGTCAAATCGGAGGATTAGTCGGAGAGAATAACGGAACAATATCTGACTCTTCCGTAAATGTCGAAGTGAAAGGTGAATCAAACGTAGGAGGGTTGGCCGGAGTAAACAATGGAACAATTACAAATTCTCATGCAATAGGTAACGTTAATGCAGTATATTCTGAAGCTGGAGGATTAGTAGGAAATAATTTTGGAGGAATCGAAAGTTCTTATGCGGTTGGTGATGTTAACACTTCTTCTGAACTAGCTGGCGGTCTAGTAGGTGTTAATGAAGTGGGAGGTGCCATCAGTGAATCTTTTGCAACTGGAAAAGCAGAAAGTGCTTATTACATTGGTGGCTTAATAGGTAAAAATGAAGGCGGAGTTGACTATGCCTTCGCGGTTGGTGATGTGACGATAAATAATGAACACGGAGGTGGCTTAATCGGTGAAAATACAGGTAGTGTTCATCAAACGTATTCGGTTGGGCTAATCACAACTAATCCTGGTCAACCAAATTCTTTCGGCGGTTTTATAAGTCTTAATAGTGGGAGTGTTGATAAGTCTTTTTGGGATATAGAAAAATCTGGTGCTTCATCCTCGAACGGTGGTGAAGGTAAAACAACAGAGGAATTCGCAACCACTAGCACCTTCCAAGATTGGGACAGCACTGTTTGGGATTTCAATCCAGGCCAATATCCCAAACTAAAAGCAATCGAATTCGATGATAATTTCGACGTTATGGCTCCGGCAAAACCAACTGCATCAAGTGAAGGGGGAAATTACACTGCCCCACCAACCATCAATCTAACTGGAGAAGCAGGAGCAACAATTTATTACACATTGGACGGTACAGAACCAACGGATGGCAGTAACATATATACATCGCCAATTACTATAAATGAAACAACGATATTAAAAGCGATCCAAGTCGACGAAGCAGGTAATACCTCTCCTGTTTTGACAGAGGAATATGTTATTCAGTCAAATGTACTTTTTGAATCAAATGGGGGCTCATCAGTTGAGCCAATCGCAGTTGAAAAGGGAGGCCTAATCGACCGACCAGACACACCGACCAAAGAGGGATATTCATTCGCAGGCTGGTACCAAGACGATTCCTTTACTGAAGCTTGGGATTTTGAAGCAAACACGGTAACGGAAGACATCACATTATATGCAAAATGGCAAAAAAACGAATACAATGTAACATTTGAATCCAATGGTGGAAATGATATCTCTATGCAACAAATTCAATATAATGAGCATGCATCAGAACCAGCGCAACCAGAAAGAGAACATTATCAATTTATAGGCTGGTACTCAGATGAGGCATTAACAGAAGCTTGGGATTTTGAAGCAGACAAGATAACGGAAAACATCACATTATATGCAAAATGGGAGAAAAATATATATAATGTAGTGTTTAATTCCAATGGTGGAGGAGACGTTTCTTCCCAGCAAATTACGTATAATGAACAGATTTCAGAACCAGAAGAACCTGAACGAGCACATTATCAATTTACAGGTTGGTATCAAGACAAAGAACTAACGAAACGATGGAATTTTGAAGAAGCAGTTGTAACAAAAGATCTGACATTGTATGCAGCTTGGGAAAAGGTTGAATATGAAGTCACGTTTGACTCCAATCACGGAAGCACGGTTTCTTCTCAACAAGTTAAATATAACGAGCAAGTATCAGAACCAGAAGAACCCGAACGAGCGCACTACCAATTTGCAGGCTGGTACAAAGACGAATCCCTAACCGAACAATGGAATTTTGAAGAAGAAACAGTAACAGAAGAACTAACCTTATATGCAAAATGGAATATCAATCAATACTACGTAACTTTCATCAACTATGGCGGTGAAACGATCCAGACAGAAACCGTCAATCACGGGGAATCAGCAACCTCACCGGAAGATCCGATTCGAGTAGGTTACACCTTTACAGGTTGGAGTCATTCTTTTGACAACATTACCAGTGACTTAACGATCCAAGCAGAATATGAGATCAAAACCTACACGGTTTCATTCAAGGACTATGATGGAACGGAATTAAAAACAGAGACAGTAGCACATGGTGAATCAGCAATTGCGCCGGCATCACCAACGAGAACAGGCTATACCTTCGTGGATTGGAATCAACAATTCGATAACATTATCGCTAATCTTGTTGTAACAGCTACCTATGCAATGAACAGCTATACGATAAGTTTCGATAGTAATGGTGGAAGTGAGATCGATGCTATAACAGACGATTACGGTAAGGCTATCGATGCCCCAGTTGATCCGGTTCGTGAAGGGCATAGCTTTCACGGGTGGTACGTCGATGAAGAGCTAGCACAAGCTTTCAACTTTCAAGACGCTAAGATGCCGGCAGAAGATCTAACTTTATATGCGAAATGGGAAAAAAATCAATATCATGTAACGTTTAATTCGAATGGTGGCAGTGACGTCACCTCTCAACTAATCGCATATAACGAGCAAGTATCAGAACCAGAACAACCTGAACGAGCGCACTACCAATTTGCAGGATGGTATAAAGACCAAGCTCAGACAGAAGCTTGGAATTTTGAAGAAGACGTCGTAACAAAAGACCTTACCTTATACGCAAAATGGAACATCAATCAATACGACGTAACCTTCATCAACTATGACGGAGAAACGATTCAAACCGAAACCGTAAATCACGGGGAAGCAGCAACCGCACCAGAAGATCCGATTCGAGTAGGATACACCTTCACAGGCTGGAGTCGATCATTCGACAACATCACCGGTGACCAAACGATTCAAGCTGAATATGAAATCAAAACCTACACGGTCACATTCGAGGATTATGATGGAACGGAAATCAAAACTGAAACAGTAGAACATGGTGAATCAGCGACTGCCCCAGTATCACCAATCAGAACAGGATATACCTTTGTGGATTGGGATCTAATATTCGATAACATCACCGCCAACACTGTTGTAACGGCTGCATATGCCATCAATAGCTATACTATAAGTTTCGAAAGTAATGGTGGAAGTGAGATCGATGCTATAACAGGCGATTATGGTAAAGTCATCGAAGCCCAGGTCGATCCGGTTCGCGAAGGGCATAGTTTTCAAGGTTGGTACTTCGATGAAGAGCTAACACAAGCCTTCAATTTCCAAGACGCTACGATGCCAGCAGAAGATATAATTTTATATGCAAAATGGGAAAAGAACGAATATCATGTAACGTTTAATTCCAATGGTGGAAGTGACGTCACCTCTCAACTAATTGCATATAAAGAGCAAGTATCAGAACCAGAAGAACCTGAACGAGAGCACTACCAATTTGCAGGATGGTACAAAGACCAAGCTCAGACAGAAGCTTGGAATTTTGAAGAAGACGTCGTAACTGAAGACCTAACCTTATACGCAAAATGGAACATCCATCAATACGACGTAACGTTTATCAACTATGACGGAGAAACGATTCAAACCGAAACCGTAAATCACGGGGAAGCAGCAACCTCACCGGAAGATCCGATTCGAGTAGGTTACAACTTTACAGGTTGGAGTAAATCGTTTGACAACATTACCAGTGACTTAACGATAGAAGCCGAATATAAGATCAAAACTTACACGGTCACATTCGAGGACTACAATGGAACGGAATTAAAAACAGAAACAGTAGAACATGGTGAGTCAGCAACTGCACCGGCATCACCAACGAGAACAGGCTATACCTTCGTGGATTGGGATCAACAATTTGATAACATTATCGCTAATCTTGTTGTAACAGCCACCTATGCGATCAATAGCTATACGATAAGTTTCGATAATAATGGTGGTAGTGAGATTGATCCTATAACAGAAGATTACGGTAAAACTATCCAAGCACCTGTCGATCCGATTCGTGAAGGGTATGCTTTTCAAGGCTGGTATACAAATGAAAAACTGGCTGAATCGTATAGTTTTGAAGGTGCTACAATACCAGCTGAAGATATGACGCTGTATGCAAAGTGGACAATCAATGAATATAAAGTAACTTTTAATTCCAACGGTGGGAGTACTGTTCCTTCCCAACAAATCATATATAACGAGGAAGCATCTGTACCAGAACAACCTGAACGAGCGCACTATCAATTTGCAGGCTGGTACAAAGACGAAGCCCAAACCGAACGATGGAATTTTGAAGAAGACGTCGTAACAGAAGACGTAACCTTATACGCAAAATGGAACATCAATCAATACGACGTAACCTTCATTAACTATGACGGAGAAACAATCCAAACCGAAACCGTAAATCACGGGGAAGCAGCAACCGCACCAGATGATCCGATTCGAGTAGAATACATCTTCACAGGCTGGAGTCAATTATTCGATTACATCACTAGTGATCAAACAATCGAAGCAGAATATGAGATCAAAACATACACCGTCACATTTGAGGACTACGACGGAACAGAATTGAAAACCGAAACAGTAGAACATGGTGCAAAAGCGAGCGCCCCTACGTCACCAACAAGAGAAGGTTACTTGTTTAATGGTTGGGATCGCACATTTAATGAAATCACAGAGAACCAAATCATAACAGCGCAATATACGAAAAAAATCGATGCGAGCGCGCCAAACATTACAACGCAGCCAACAAACGTAGAAATTTATCAAAAGCAAAATGGTACATTATCAGTAGCGGCTCATTCAACAGATGACGGAAAAATAAGTTATTAGTGGTATCAAACTCCAGACAATACCGACAATGGACAACCTATCACCGGAGCAGATCAAGCAACTTTTCAAGTACCAAGTGATCAAGCTGGCACCAATCATTATTATGTCGTGATCACCAATACAAACGAAAACGCGACAGGGAAAAAAGTCAGCACGATAACTAGTGATATAGCAACTGTTACAATTAAAAAGTTATCCAGTAATACAAAACTGAGCGATTTAATCATTAGTAACGTAAATCTATCGCCATCCTTTGACCCGGAGCATGATCAGTATAGCGTAAATGTAGAAAACGAAGTCGATTCGATTAAAGTAACAGCAACTCCGGCTAACAAATATGCGAATGCACAGGTGCAAGGTCTGGAAAATGAAGAAATTACGCTAAACAACGGAAAAAATCAGATAAACATTATAGTGACAGCACAAGATGGAACTGAGCAAAAATACATTATTGAAGTAACCAGGTTGGTACCAGAAAAAAACGCCACACCGATTCTTGAAGATAACAGAATACTCGTAAATAATGATGATGTCTATATGTTAGATCAAAACGGGACGTTAAAAATGCCAATTTCATCCGATCTAGCAACAGTACAAGATATCCTATTATCAGCGGATCAAATCAACTATTTACAGGAAAAAAATGCATCGATCCATGTGGAGCGGAGTGATGCAACCTTAAAAATCCCCGCTGCCAATTTCCCGGGTAAGCAAGCCCTTACCATCAAGATGGAAAACCTAGCTAAAGACCCAGAAGTACTACCTCAGTCAGATTTATCAGTAGGAACAATCTATGATTTCACACTACAACAAGGCGATCAAAAGCTGCACAATTTTGACCAGCCAATCGAATTAATTTTTCCAGTAGGTGAAACTACCGAAGAATTAAAGATCTACTATTGGAATGAAGAAACGAGTGAGTGGGAAGTAATTGGTGGCACGTATCAAGATGGTAACATCCATGCCACAACCAACCACTTTAGTACATTCGCTGTTTTCAATCCAAGCGATTTAGCAGTTGAGCCGGAAGAAGAGGAAGACGATCCAGCACCAACAGACAAAAAGGAACCATCAAAAGAAACAAATGAAGATAAAGAACTACCAAATACAGCAACCCATATGTATCAAATTCTATTATTCGGATTATTGTTGCTCATCATCGGCAGTCTATTCTATCTCAAAATTAGACGTACTAAATAATAGAAAAAAACCTATAGAGAAGTCTTTCTAAAAGACAATCTCTATAGGTTTTTTAAATGTTACAAAAGCTTCACGGGAATTCCCCTTCTCTTCACGGGAAAAGTTCCTCGCTTCACGGGAATAAGCACTAATTCCCGTGAAGCCAACGATAATTCCCGTGAAGAATCAATCAATTCCCGTCTACAGCACAACAATTCCCGTCAACAACAGTAGAATTCCCGTCAACAAATTCCATCATCCGATACAATCATCCTATCTTTTTCTCGTTGCGAAACGAAGTGTAGCACACATGAACGAAAACACTGGTCCTATTTTATCATTATGTTTAGTTTATGTTTAGTTACGTTTGTTAGTATAAAGACCTATACATTTTATGAAAGATTTACCTAAAAAATAATAATTCTAGTAATGGGCATAAAAAAACTCTCTATTATCATTTATAATAAACTAATAAAGATACACGTAAGAAGGAGAAAAAGGTATGGCAAATAATACAATAGAACCATCACATATGACATCGATGTTCAAAGAGGAACAAATGGATCAATTATTTATGATATTATCGGCAAATGTGGTGCGGTCCAGGTCGGTTTTAACGGTTGTATATATTCGAGTTTATGATCGGTATGAAGAGACGGATTCTGATTTTTATCTAGAATTGACCAATTTGCTTGAAAATGAAGTAAGAAAGACAGATATCATGTTCCAAACACCGAGACATTTAGAATGGGGAGTGCTACTGTTTCAATCAGGTGAAAAAGAAGCAGTCGCATTTATAAATAGATTGAAGCAAAAAATGGAAGTGTCACTCCTATTCTGTCTGACAGAAGTTAGAAGTGATCACCGGTCTTTTGATCAATTGCAAGAAGAAAGCAGTCAAATGCTAGAATATGCAAAGCAGCAAGGTCCATGGTCGATCAAGGTTGTGAGCTCTTTCCAAAAGCCAACCAAGGAAAAAATCATTATCAGTATTATTGAACCTGATCCGATTTTCAAAAAGGTCTTATACCGTACGATTTCAGCGCTCAAAGATAGCCGATTTGATCTAGAAATACAATCGTACCAGGATGGATTTGAGTATTTGGATGCTAGAATCTATCAAACAAGCTATACACAAATCGTGATCATGAATGATATCCTTCCAAGGAAAAATGGATTAGAAATCTTAACAACATTGCGAGACATACCCAATAGTCAAAAAATAAAAATTTTTATGATGACGAAAAGAACATCTGAGCAAGAAATGGTTTATGCATACCAAAAAGGTGTGAATCGCTATTTGATAAAGCCTTTTAATCTCCAGCTCTTTGAAGCACAACTAAAAAGGACGTTGGAGGATTTGTGGTTATGATCGATTTGTCGATAGAATTTCTCATGTATACCATCGTTGTTGCGTTATTTTTACTTGGATCTATTTTGAGCTATTTAGGCAGTAAGTCCATCCAACTCGTCCATAAAAATAAAAAAATAGAAGAATACGTAACCATCCAACAAGATCAATGGTATGACGTTTTGTTGAATAAATCGCCTTTTTCCGTAACATTGATTCCCAAGCGCACAAATGAAATAGAGGCTGTCGAGCGAATCTTGTTATCTTACATTCATCATATTTCTGATCAACAAATTATTGAAAGAATTGAGAGATTTTCTAATCAGTATTTATTCAAGCATTATCAATCTTTATTAAAAGTGAGCAACTGGAGTACTCGAATGAATGCATTATACCGTGTCATCGACTTTCGAATCGACCGTCTGCTTGCCGACTGTATTCAATTGGAAGATCAGAAAAAGGTGTCAAAAGATGAGTACTTTTTGTTATTAATTATCTATTCCTTATTTGATAAACAACGATTTATCGAAAAAGTACTTTCTAATGAACTCAACTTTTCTGTTTATCAGTATAAGAAACTATTTACATCTATTGAAGAGACGGTACTAACAGAAATCCGTCATCACTATTTTGCGGAACTTGAAGACAATGGCAAATATGCATTAATTGATATTATTGCTTTTAAGCGGAACTGGAATGATCTGATCTGGCTTGAAAGTCAGCTGCAACAAGCGGAACCTGAAATCAGAATCCGTTCCTTAAAAGCAATGAATGAAATAGGTATATTGGGAGAGAGTCAATCATATCTGCGCTTTGTTGATTCAAAGATATGGCAAGAACGATTAATGGTCGCGAAATTATTGCAATACCTACCATTTGAAGAGGCAATGCCTTATTTGAATCAATTAATACAAGATGAATCGTTTGTCGTTCGCGCGCAAGCTGCAGAAACATTTAGTAAAAGTGAAGATGGCAGGAACTATCTGGCAGAAGTTGATGCTCGGCTGAAGGATCCGTATGCTATTGATATTGCTAGAGAATATATGTTGAAAGGATCGTAAATAAATGTTAGAACTTCTCATGATCTTCTTCGGTGGAATGATCCTGCTTTATATGGTGCTTACCATCTTGACCTACTTGTTCATGTTATGGAAAGCCTCAGTAGAGTTGAAGAAGCAGTACCAGTTAGATAAACAAGAATTAGATGAGGATTATATCCATGATTTATTCACCAAGCCTGTTTCGATTATTGTGCCAGCATACAATGAAGAAGCGGGCATTGTTGATAATGTACATGCCTTACTCAATCTTCACTATCCTCAAACAGAGTTGCTTGTAGTAAATGACGGCTCTACAGATAGTACCCAAACAAAACTTGTCAAACAATTTAAAATGAAACAAGTTCACAGGGTAATACGAGAACAAATAGACACGAAAAAAATAATAGCCGTTTATCAATCCACAATTTATCCACACCTCTGGTTAGTGGAAAAAGAAAATGGTGGCAAAGCAGATGCTTTAAATGTCGGTATTAATATGGCAAAGTGTCCCTATTTTTGTTCGATCGATGGGGACTCGTTACTAGATGATAAATCCTTGCTTCGTGTGATGAAACCGATCAACATGTCCAATGATCAAGTGGTGGCAGCAGGTGGCAATGTGCGAATAGCTAATGATTTTGATATTCGACTAGGCGCTATCTACAAGTTCCAGTTATCAAAAAATCCGTTGATCGTCATGCAAATTGTCGAATATTTACGAGCGTTTATGATGGGTAGAATCGCGTTAAGTAAATATAATTTAATTTTAATCATTTCCGGTGCTTTTAGTGTTTTTTCAAAAGAGTGGGTGATCAGAGCCGGTGGATACTCTACCAATATCATCGGGGAAGATATGGAACTTGTCGTAAAGCTTCATCGATTATTAAAAGAACAAAAACAAAATAAAAGAATTGAATTTGTGCCAGATCCTGTTTGTTGGACAGAAGCCCCAACGAAACTTTCGGTATTACGCAAGCAAAGAAGAAGGTGGAGCCAAGGGTTATTAGAAAGTCTATGGAAACACAAAAAAATGACGTTTAATCCTAAGTATCGACAAATTGGTATGATTTCTTTTCCTTATTTTTGGATTGTTGAATGTTTAGGTCCAATCATTGAATTAGGTGGCTATATGTATGTAATTGTCGCCTTTTTTCTAGGGGATATTTATTTCGAGTTTGCACTACTATTAGCTTTACTCTTTATCCTGTATGGTTCAATTCTCTCCGCTTTATCCGTTTTATTAGAAGCGTGGATGGTGAATACTTATCCTCGATTTAGAGATGTGTTGCGAATGGTCTTCGTTTCGTTGACCGAAGTATTCTGGTATCGGCCGTTAACATTAATTTGGCGTGTGGAAGGTTTTATTCGATTCCTATTACGCAAGAAAGACTGGGGAAACATGCAACGAACAGGCTTAGCAAAGAAAGGATATAAACAATGAAAAAAATATACGTGTTGATGACGATGATTCTACTGTTATTTATCATTCCTATTTTTTGGTGGAAATTGACCCCACATCAACCTTTAGATGTGGCGATTATCGATCAGACGGTACCAGACAATTCCTATCGTGAACATCAGGGGATTACGTGGTTTTTGAATCATTTTAAATACACGAATAAGGACAAACAAGCATATAGCGTAGAAAATGATTATTTAGGTTATGACGCAAATCGTAATGCAGAAGGTACTTTGCCGAACGATTACGATGACTATGATTTGATCTATTTAGCGGATACGTATGGTGTTTATCAAGATGACGTGCAAACGAATGAAGCGTCAAGAGAAGGCGCACGATCCAGCAAAATTGCAGGCGGTCTTAAAGCAAAGGAATGGCAAGCAATTAAAGAACGGTTATTGAAAGATGACAAGAGTACTTTGATTGCGGAATATAATACGTTTGCATCTCCAACAGATCGAACCGTTATGAAAGATGTGACAGACTATTTAGGGATCGAATGGACAGGTTGGACGGGACGTTATTTTGATGAATTAGATCTAAACGAAAATCAAGAGATACCTAAATGGGTAATGGATGAATATGGTGAAGAGTGGGATTATTCCGGTGCAGGTTTTCTATTGGTAAATGACCTTGATTACCAAGTGATTGTACTGGAAGCGGACAAGCACTTTGAAGGTGAGGGGATCGATATTTCCTTTACTGAGGAAGGTCAGGACTTGTTTGGATTGAATAACAGCCAAGAGTATAACTATTGGTTTGATATTATTGTGCCAAAATCTACTACCACCGTACTTGGGGAATACAATTGGAATCTCAAGGAACAGGGCGAAGAAGTGTTAGAACAACACCAAATTCCAAGTCAATTTGCTGCTGTTACAAAATCAGATTTCGGATCATCATCTAGTTATTATTTGGCTGGGGATTTTAATGATGTCAACCAGTTACCCAATTTCTATCAAGCAAAAGGCTTATCATCCTTTTACCGGTTAGCTCAAATGTTCTCAGATCAAGCTTTTTATTGGGACGCCTATATTCCAATGATGAAGGCAATCGTAGCTGAATTTCAAGAACGTTCGAATCAAGCCGAAAATAGTGAGGGATCATTGCAATACCCATCACGTATAAACGAAAATAAAATGGAAGTCTTAAAAGAGGATGAATGGGTCTCGATACCGATTAAAGGCGTAAATATGGGGATGGCAAAGCCAGGTCGTTTCCCTGGGGAAGCCGCGATAGAAGAGGAAGAATATTATCGTTGGTTCCAACAAATTGGCGAAATGAATGCCAATACGATACGTGTTTATACGCTCCACCCACCAGGTTTTTACGATGCGTTAAAACGTTATAATGACAGTCATGAAGACCCTATTTATGTCATGCACGGTGTATGGATTAATGAATTACAATTAGAAGAAACGCTAGACGCATTTGATGAGGAGACCGTTACAGATTTTCAAGCTGAAATGAAAAAAATTGTAGATGTCATCCATGGGAATCGATTGGTAGAAGATGAAGTGGGACATGCTTCCGGCGTTTATCGTGCAGACATTTCCGAATATGTGATTGGTTGGATCATAGGAATTGAGTGGTATCCATTTATGGTGGAGAATACCAATGAAGAACACGCGGAAATAGGTGACTATAGTGGAACGTATTATCAAACGGAAAATGCACAACCCTTTGAATATTGGCTTGCAGAACAAATGGATCTGTTAACATCTTATGAAATCGATCAGTATCAATCGATTCGTCCGATGAGCTTTACCAATTGGGTAACGACAGATATTTTAGAACATCCATCAGATTCTACCGAACAAGAGGATATTGTCAGTGTAGATCCTAATGTGATTTTTCCAAAAAAAGAGGCCGAAATAACGGGACAATTTGCGTCCTATCACATTTATCCGTATTATCCTGATTTTCTGAATTATGATCAGAAATATCGAACCTATATCGATCACCGCGGAGAAGAAAATAACTATGCTGGTTATTTGCATGAATTAGACGAAGCACATCGATTACCGATATTAGTCGCAGAATTTGGTGTGCCAAGTTCCAGGGGCTTAACACACCGAAACCCGTTTGGATGGAACCAGGGATTTTTATCAGAACAACAACAAGGTGAGATTGTCTCACGCTTATTTGAAGATATTATGGAAGAAAAAATGTTAGGTGGTTTAATTTTTACCTGGCAAGATGAGTGGTTTAAACGAACGTGGAACACAATGGAATACGATAACCCAGATCGACGCCCGTATTGGTCCAATGCACAGACAAATGAACAACAATTTGGCTTATTAAGTTTTGATCGTCACAAAATTCAAGTGGATGGAGAAATAGCAGATTGGGAGCAAGAACCCCTCTATCAAAAGCAAGAAGGGAACTTAGAAGCGCTATATGTCGACCATGATGAAAGGTACTTATATGTAAGGTTGGATTATAATCAAGAAGCAGGATACCCAGTCCTACTACTAGACACCGTTCCACAACAAGGGAATCGCTTTTTTCAAGAAGATTCAGAGCTCACCTTTTCTAATGGTGTGGAATATCTGATAAACCTTGATCCAGAGGAATCCAGAATGCTTATTGACACGTATTACGATATTTTCACGTACCAATATGGTTATTTACTCGATATGATCGATGTACCACCAGAAGAACCGATCGATAATAGTGGGACATTTTCGAAGATTGAATATGCCTTAAACAAACCGTATTTTCTACCAGACCAAGATCGTACGATTCCATTTGAATCATACGAAACGGGTATATTAATTGAAGGAAACGGTAATCCAGAGGCAGAAAATTATCATTCATTAGTCGATTTTAATAGAAATGCAGAAAAAGGTAGGATCGAATTACGAATTCCATGGCTATTAATTCAAGCCAAGGATCCGAGTACAAAAGAGTTTATTGGAGACCTTTATCAAGAAGGGATGGATGCAAGTGTCATCATCGATCAAATCAACCTGGGTGTTCTTTATTATAACAAAGAGAATAATCTGATTGATTCACTCCCTGCCCTTCAAGAAACAAAACTTGAAGAAATGAAAGGATATACATGGGAAGAATGGCAGCAACCACTAACAGAGGAACGTTTAAAACAGTCATACTTTCAGATACAAGACTTATTTAGTTCATATGATTAGCAAAAATCAAAGCTAGACAGGAAACCACTTGCTCTTCACGGGAATTCCCCTCCTCTTCACGGGAAAAGTTCCTCGCTTCACGGGAAAAAGCACTAATTCCCGTGAAGCGAACGATAATTCCCGTGAAGAATCAAACAATTCCCGTGAAGAATTCAATCAGGTATGAAAAGATGAAATTCAGACTTGAGATTAACCACAGAATCCTTTACCATAAAAAGTAAGAGGGGGTAGCCCATATGCTAAAAAAACTACTAAAATGGACAGTTGTTACGATCGGCTCTTTATCAGTCTGCTTAGTCACGATTACTATTATGGCAATCATCACCGATACAGAAGATAAGTCCATTCATCAACAAACCAATGCTGAGAAACCAATCAGAACTGAACTGGAAAGAAAGAGAGATAATCTGAAATACCTTATCAAAGACGATAAACCTTTAATATTTGAAGGGGAATATGATTTGGATTTTTTAGAGTTGTATAATGATGAGTGAAATGATGGAATACTTTTAACTTAAAAGGAAGCACCATTTTCCATCAAAAATAAAAACAGAGTACAGTAACTATTTATCTAGCATCAAAAATAATTCGATGCTAAGACTGTTCCCTATTTTCATTTAAGTCAGAAAAAAGTTCTTTAACAGTAGTATAGTCTTGGCTATAGGCATCAGCAATTAAATCATTTAAAGCAGGTTTAAGCTTCTCTTTACGAATTTTAAATTCTTCAAGCAATTGCTCCATCGAGTATCCATCTTGAATAAGATCTGCAAGAATTTCTTCCGAGAAATCACCGAATCCTTCATGAACAGGCTTTATGACAAGTCTATTATTTAATAATTCAGCTAATACTTCATCTCGAATATTAGTGGCCTCACAAAAATCCTGAGGAATACGTATTTGGCGATTAGAAGAAACTGAAATACGTCTGATTTTCTTGTGAACATAATCCATATCTTTCAAACCCTTTCCATTTAAATCTCGTACCGTTATTATAACACCGTTTAAGTGTTCGATATATCGAATATAAAGACAATATAACTCCCGCCACGCTAAAACCGCACAAAAGATGACAAAAAATAATAACCAAATTAATATCCACTATACTCTCAGTATCATATTAAGGTACAATTTCCTAAAGATTTCTCGAAAATAAATCAAAAATTACAACAAGGAAAGAAAACCCTCTTCTATAAACAAACATAATCCAACTTAATTCGACACAATGCAACAAGCTGACACCCCCTAAATCACCCACCTAATTTCAAATAATTACCAATTAAACCACCTAAAGATTCATTTTATCTAAACCTTTTTACTTTATATTGAAATTGAACTAGTAAAACAGTATCATAAGAGGTAGATAATTACATAAATAGAAAAAAGGCAAACCGTTTGAAAAAACGGGACGCAAAGCTTAGGGTCTAAGGGAACGAATACAATCTTTCCTATGATCGCCTGGTTACCTAATCATAACTACGTCGTTTTAGGCTATTTCTGTTGCACGCAGAAATAGCCTTCTTTTATGAGTGAAGAATTTATATAAGCGGCGTCATGTCTAGCTTCGAGCGCCAGAAACTAGGCGACTTCACGAAATCGCCCTACGATAAAGAAGACTTGCCGATTGGTGAAACCAGAGGCTTAGTCGCACTTATGCCTTTAGGTGAAAGTCATCATCGGTTCGCTTTTCTCAGTGATTCCTTTATCTCAGTCGATTCCGAAGTCGCTACGTTTCTAAGCAGGCGCTCTACGCTTTTCTTAATTACAAGGAGGGAATTTATCATAATGCGTATTGCTGTTATGAAAGAAGCGTCGATCTACAGAGAAGGCTTAGTCGGGGTTTTATCCAATCAACTGATCAATTATGATGTGATCGCAATCGAACCGAAACAACAGGAGAAACTCGACGATTATATTATCGATCTTCTTATTATAGATATCGACACACAGACTGACACAATGCCACTGATCCAACGTTACGCCAATAATAATAAGCGAGTGATCATTTGGACAGAAAATCCTGACCATCCCGAGCTCACCAACTTATTTAAAATGGATCTTCATGGTTATTTCTTCAATGGAATGGAAAAAGACGAACTGCTACATGCTATTAAGAAAATCTTATTAGGTGGACATTATTTACATGAAGATCTTGCTCCGATTCTATTAGGGGATTATCGTCAAATTCATAAGCGTCAAGCCAAACGACCGGTGGGTGTCTTCACCAACCGTGAGTGGGAAGTAATGGAGCTTTTAACACAAGGTTACAGTAACAATCGCATCAGTAAAAAATTATACATCACAGACAAAACGGTCAAAAATCACATTAGTTCGATCTTGAGAAAACTAGAAGTGCCAGACCGTACCAATGCTGTTATTACAGCTTTAAAAAATGAATGGTTTCAAGTATCCTAATCAAGTGAGACTTTAATCAATCAAAGCCTGTGTATATACATGCATAGGCTTTGTTTATTTGCTCTCATAACAATATTTACCAAAAATTTCACAAAAAAAATACCAATCCTTTATGTCAAATGGAAAAGGTTTATGTTATAATTTCGATTATGGTGTGTTCCGAAAGTACAAACAAGAATTCATCAGATAAAATGAAGAATGATATTCGGAGGTAACAATGTAATGGAAGAAACTATATCACTGAAAGAAATATTTGAAGTCCTCAAGAAACGTATGTTAC
The DNA here is from genome assembly GCF_001458115.1 of Gracilibacillus massiliensis. Taxonomy (GTDB): domain Bacteria; phylum Bacillota; class Bacilli; order Bacillales; family Amphibacillaceae; genus Gracilibacillus; species Gracilibacillus massiliensis. The sequence goes on along the minus strand of NZ_CZRP01000013.1, from coordinate 856,953 downwards.
TGATTATCTTACTAGTAATTGGTGCAGCTGGAGTAAGTGCCATCATAAGTTTTTTTATTTTAACACCAAGCTATCAATCTAGTACACAATTTATTGTGAATCAGGATACTAATGAAGCAAGCAATGTCGATCTCAATCAAATTCGTTCTAATGTCGAAATTATCAATACATATAATGATGTCATTAAAAGTAACCGAATTCTTGATCAAGTAGTCGATGAAATGAATCTAACAATCACGGCTGGGGCATTAAGTAATAAAATATCTTTATCTAGTTCTCAAAATTCACAAGTAGTAACTTTAACTGCTACAGACTACGATCCATCTATAGCAGCAGAAATTGCTAATACAACGGTGGAAGTCTTCCGTGAGGCTTTACCAGAGTTAATGAACGTAAACAACGTAAGTGTCTTATCAGAAGCAGTCGTGTCAGCGAACCCAACACCAGTTAATCCAAAGCCAATGCTAAATATCGCAATTGCGATCGTGCTTGGGGCAATGGTTGGGGTAGGTTTAGCCTTCTTATTGGAATACTTAGATAACACGATCAAAACCGAACAAGATGTAGAAAGTAAATTAGAGTTACCGATCTTAGGTGTGGTATCCCATATTGATGAAAAAGATATGCTCTCGACCATGGGAAATCCTACGGCGATTAATTCAAAAAGAGAGAGGGGGAACGTAAATGGCCAAAGGAAAAAAACAGTCTAAATTAGCGAATGTTAGACATTTAATTACAAAAATGAACCCGCGTTCTCCTATATCAGAACAATATAAAACGATTCGTACTAACTTGCAATTTTCTTCGGTCGATGGAGAGTTGAAAACTATGCTCGTTACCTCTTCTGGACCATCAGAAGGGAAGTCATCCACTACTGCGAATCTAGCGATTGTCTTCGCCCAACAAGGAAAAAAGGTACTCCTAATCGATGCCGATATGCGTAAACCAACCTTACACTATACCTTCCGTATCGATAACCGCAAAGGTTTAAGTAGTGTATTGGTAGGAGAAGCGAATCTAGCAGACTCAATTGCTAATAGTGATGTAGCCGGATTGGATCTATTATCCTGTGGGCCGATTCCACCAAATCCGTCTGAACTATTAGGTTCAAAAGCAATGGAAACGATGATTTCAAATGCAGCCTTAGACTATGATCTCGTTCTATTTGATACACCACCAGTACTAGCAGTAACCGATGCGCAAATTCTTGCCAATATTTGTGACGGTGCTGTAATGGTAGTCAGAAGTAATCAGACTGAATATGATGCAGCAACAAAAGCGAAAGAATTACTGGATGTAGGAAACGCGAAACTATTAGGTGTTGTTCTAAATGACCGTGAACAGAAAAAAGGACATTATTATTATTATGGAAATTAAAAGAAGACCTTTCGACAAGATTACATCCGTCGAAAGGTCTTTTTAGTTATATTCACCTAATATTTCTAAAAAAATACTCAAAAAAATAAATTATCTTGAATTCAACCTTTTCAAATTATAACGAATATGATATTCTTTATATAGAACGAACGTTATAAAGAACGAGACTAAAGTCTCATATAAATGAAAGGGTGGTTTGAATGTTGGATATCAATCCTTATATTCTACCGATTAACAGAGAAAGTGTTTCAGATATCGCCTCTTCCATTGCGTTAGCGAAAGAAGCAGAGAAAGCAGGCGTTACTGAAATCATCGCTGCACCAAGATACATACAAGGGAAACTAGAAACAAAGAAAGATACGGTTATTAACCTAGTAAAAAAAATAAACGAGAAATTAATCACAGAAAAAGTAAATGTTACACTAACCGCCGCACAGACAATCCGAATCACAGGAGATTTAGAACAAGCGTTAGAAAACCAAACCCTATTAATCCATGGAAAAGATCCCAAATATGTGTTGATCGAATTAATGTACGACCACATTCCTGCCTACATGAAACAGCTTTGTTATGACATCCAGTTAAAAGGGTATAAACCAATACTCGTTCACCCAGAGAAAAATACTATCATCCAAGAAGATCCCAACAACTTATATAGTTTAGTAAAAAACGGTGCATTGGTACAAGTGAGTGCCAAAAGTCTAATCGGAAAAAAAGGTAAAAAACTGCAAAAAACGACGCTGCAATTATTACATCATAATTTAGTGCATTTTATAGGTTCGGATACGACAGAGACGAAAAACTATTATATCGAACAAGCCTGGCAGACATTAAAACGAAACATATCGATCGAGCAACTATATGAACTTCAAGACAATATGAATCTATTAGCAAACGGGAAGATGATTCAAGGAGAAGAACCATTACGGATCAAAAAGAAAAAAATCTTGGGGATCATCTGAGAATATAACAGTTAATATAGAGAAAATAGTAAGAGTTTACAGAAAATGAAGCCTTTTCGACAAAACTCGTCTACTTTCTCCTATTTTCATTTCTATACATACCTGTTATACTTCTAATAGAGATCTGAGACTTGAGTAGCATACATGAGAAAGGCGATGAATGAAGATGATAGATATTCATTGTCATATCCTACCTGGAGTAGATGATGGGGCAAAGCATATGGAAGAAAGTGTATCAATGGCGAAATCTGCCGTTTCACAAGGAATAAACACAATTATTGCCACCCCACATCATTTGAATGGTAGTTATGATAACTATAAAGAAGATATAATCGTAGCAGTCAATCGATTGAATGATAGATTACAAGAAGAAGATGTACCACTCACCATTCTACCTGGCCAAGAAACACGAATAAATGGAGAGATGATCACCGACTTAGAGAATGGACAACTACTTCCACTGAACAATACAAGTGGATATTTATTCGTGGAACTTCCATCCAACCATGTTCCGCGTTATACAAAACAACTGATGTTTGATTTGCAATTACAAGAAATCAAACCAATTATCGTGCACCCAGAACGTAATAAAGAAATCATGGAGAATCCGAATATTTTATATGATCTTGTTAGTAATGGCACCTTGACACAAGTCACGGCTGCAAGTCTATCAGGTCATTTTGGTAAGAAAATTAAGAAACTGAGTTTACAACTTGTTGAAGCAAATTTAACACATTTTATTGCCTCTGATGCGCATAATACTAGAAGTAGAGGATTTGTTATGCAAGAAGCCCATACCGTTATAAAAGACGAGTTCGGCACATCGATGGTTTATTGGTTTATGGAAAATGCTCAATATTTAGTCAATGGTGATACAGTAGTCGGAGATATTCCAGAAAAAATCAAGAAAAAGAAAATTTTAGGTATTTTTTAGTTGAAAAGTACTATATAGTGATATATACTTTTAAAAGTGTATTTTAGATGTACGTTTATTAATCACTATGGGGGATGGAATTTAATGAAAAAAGTAAGAAAAGCGATTATCCCGGCAGCAGGGTTAGGGACACGTTTTTTACCAGCGACAAAAGCAATGCCTAAGGAAATGCTGCCGATTGTCGATAAACCGACGATTCAATACATAATCGAAGAAGCTGTGGCTTCAGGTATAGAAGACATTATTATTGTAACTGGAAAAGGTAAAAGAGCAATAGAAGATCACTTCGATAATAACTTTGAATTAGAAGATAATTTATTAAAAAAAGGGAAATATGAATTGTTAGAGAAAGCTCAACAACCAGCAAAAGTTGATATTCATTACATAAGACAAAAAGAACCTAAGGGATTAGGACATGCCATATGGTGTGCGCGAAAATTTATAGGTGATGAACCATTTGCTGTACTGTTGGGGGATGACATTGTTGAAAGCAATACTCCTTGTTTAAAACAATTAATGACCCAGTATGAAGAAACGGAATCCTCCGTAATCGGTGTGCAACAGGTATCTAATGAAGAAACGCATCGTTATGGAATTATTGATCCAGGTCAAAGTGATGGCCGGCGTTACCAAGTAAATAATTTTGTTGAGAAACCTGAACGAGGCATCGCACCATCCAATCTAGCAATTATGGGACGATATATTCTAACTCCGCAGATTTTTAGATTTCTAGAAAAGCATGAAGTAGGTGCCGGTGGTGAAATTCAGATTACAGACTCTATACAAATGTTAAATCAAATTCAGCGAGTGTTTGCTTATGATTTTGAAGGTACACGACATGATGTTGGGGAAAAAATAGGTTTCATAAAAACGACAATTGAGTTTGCTTTGAAAAATGAGGAAATTGGTGAAGAAGTTGAAAATATATTATCCCAATTAATAACTCAAGAAGTGAAGTGAGATAATTAGATTATTATATAAGTGATTATAAGATTCACCTATATAATAGATTAAAATGAAGGTGAGGATAAGACATGACAGAAACTCAAACAAGTGTAAGTAAGAATGATTCTATGAATAAAGGTATTCATGTTCTCCACAGCAATCCCAACTATACCCCTATACTATAGCGATACCGCCAATTTATGAAGCTGATCTCATTTCTGATTGAATTCATGACTAAAAATATTGAAGTATATCGTTTGTCTTTTACTACGATTCATAAAGAAAGCTTTGAGGGAGTAGAAGTCATCTAATTATTGCAGTCAGAACAATGAAAAGGAAGCTGGTTCTATGAATTTAGCATTTGTTGAACAAGCGGCGATAGATATTGCTACGGGTGTTGATGAAAATCCTATTGTTGTAACAAAAAGTACAGTACCTATTGGAACCAACTATAAGAAAAAAGTAAATTAATACTCTAATTTAGTACATGATGTACAAGTAGAGGTTGTTTCTAGTCGAAGTTTCTTAAAGAAGCATCTACTTGCTATAAGTCCTTTAACGGTTGATTGTATTCTAATTGGTCCTGATTGTGAAGACGCAGCTTTATAAAAGGAATTAATCAAACGTTAGGTAGTAACAGTTATCCATGAGTGATAGATGGGAAAAATGGCTTTATGTTATAGAAGACAAAGAAGCATACTATAAAGTATCATTCTGTTGAAAGACTATCGATAGAATTTTTTAAAAAAATAAGAAGCATCTTTTTAATAAATTACGATTGTGGGTGAAGTTTAAAATGAGTAAAAATAGTTCAGAAGTAAATTCAAGGTCTCCATATCTAGCTACTACTTACACAAGTATATCAATGACTAGGGTTTCTTATTTTTATCTAATAATCAAACGTCTTATGGATCTAGCAGGGTCTCTAATTGGTCTTATAATTACCTCACCACTTTTCTTGGTGGTCAGTATTATGTATTTTTTTGGGGATGCTAAAGGACCATTATTCTTTAAACAACAAAGATATGGTAAAAATGGAAAAATATTTTACATTTATAAGTTTAGATCAATGGTAATGGATGCTGAGAAAAAATTAAAAAATAACAAGGACTTATATCAAAAATATCTTAGTAATAATTACAAATTAGAACAAGAGGAAGATCCAAGAATTACAAAATTGGGTAAATTTTTAAGAAAGACAAGTTTAGATGAATTACCACAATTAATCAATGTCCTTAGAGGCGACATGAGTTTAGTGGGACCAAGACCAATTGTTGAAGAGGAACTATTAGAATATAAAAATAAACGAAATGATTTTTTATCGGTAAAGCCGGGAATAACAGGGTACTGGCAAGTTAGTGGCAGGAGTGAAATTGGTTACCCCGAAAGGGTCGATTTGGAACTTTATTACGTTTACAATCAGTCAATATACATGGATATTAAAATAATTATCCAAACTTTAATAGTTGTCTTATTAAAGAGGGGTGCCTATTAAAATAATGGTTGAGAAAACACTTAATTACAAAAAGATTGGTGAGACAATATGAATGCAGACAAAAAACAGATTAAAAAATTAAATATAGTATTTGCAAGTCATACATTCATTGGAGGAACGTTTGTGGTGGGTTCTCACCATCTTGCCAGAGAATTTTCTGAACTTGGCAACAACGTATTGCATATTAGTACACCATTATCACCACTACATTTCATAAAGCTAAATAATAAAATTGTTAGGACTAAGTTTAAAAGGGCTTTCTTCAATCCATCAATTAAGATTGGACAGAGTTTGATAGATTTAATACCATTTACTTTATTGCCATGGCAATTAAACAAATACTTAAAAATTAGTGAAAATCCCTCATTGCAATTTCTAACACCTAGTATTTCGTATTTAATGAGGAAAAATGGTATGGATAATGTTGATGTTCTCTTGATAGACCAACCTAGTTTTCAAGGAATAGAAAAATATGTAAAACCCAAAATTATAATCTATAGAGCAACTGATTTGTATAGAGAATTAACTGGTAATAATGAAATCCTAACTTACGAAAAGAAAATAGCTAGTATATCAAATGGAATAGTTGGAACGTCTCAACCAGTATTAAACCATCTTAAAAGTTTAAATGATAAAATACCATCAAAAGTATTAGAAAATGGAGTCGAATACAATCATTTTGCTAATCAAACTACTCAACCAAAAGAGTATAATGGAATTACTGGATTAAAAGTAGTTTATGCTGGAGCAGTGGACGAACGGCTAGATATTAGCGCTATAGAATTCCTCGCTCAAAAACTAACCAATGTAAGTGTAATAATAATCGGTCCTGATTCTAAAAATAAGTTAGATAAATTGAGAAAATATAATAATGTACATATATTAGGACCCAGACCTTACAGTAAGCTACCTGCTTATTTGGAGCACGCCGATATCGGGATCTTACCGCTAAGTGATCATTTCTCAAATACTGGAAGAAGTCCTATGAAATTATACGAATATGGAGCTGCAGGAATTCCAGTAGTTGTAACTGCAACACCCGAATTACTTAGAAGAAATGAAAAATTCATATTTCATTATTATGATTATGAGGAATTTATTTCAATTGTCTCAAAATTAGATATTGAAAAATTAGATTCGAATATGATTAAAAAAGAAGTGAAAGTTCATTCATGGGAAAGTAAAGCAAAAGAATTACTAGATTTTATTATGAATATATAATTGCTTTAAAGTCTAATAGTAAATATAGTAATAATAAAGTCAGAGTTAAGTGGTGAAACCAATGAAAATATACACTTTGTTAAAACCAATAAATTTATTAATGTTTATGTTAATAATACAGTTATTTATCTATATATTGTATCTATTTTCAATAATTCCGTCTTATAGAATTAATTATATTAGTGATAACTATCTTGGTTACTTTCACTTATTTACTTTATATATTGTATTGTTCACTATATTAATAATAAATAGAAATAAAACACCGAGAAAAATAAAAGTTGAAATATTTGATAAAAAGATTCTTCTAAGAATGAGTATATTGATAACTTTATTTACTACAGTCTATATGGTAGTAGGATTTAAAGATATTTTTATAAATGGATCATTTAATTCTATATATGAAATCTTTGTACAAGGTCAACAAGGTGGATTGAAAAAATTTAAAGAAGATGGTTCAGGTCTAACACTAATCCATATATTCTACATCTTATCAAATATTTTACTTGTATTGCTTATAAGTGTAAGGAAATCAAAAAAATATATTGCATTGATATTAATAAATTTTTTAATGATTTTTATATTATCGACTCTTTTGATGGCAAGGTTTATCCTTGTACAATCCATAATAATTCCATTGGTATTATATTTAAGATTAACAAATACGATATTCACATCAATAAAAGTAAAATATATTATTGGCGCATTTATATTATTATTTTTTTTATTTCTAACTTCTGGAATAAGAGATTATGAAGATATTGGGTATAAATATACTGATACAAGTTTATCATGGGGATTTTCAAGAATCACTGACTACTTTATATCAACCTTTAATTACACTGTTGAAGCATTAGGTACGCATATTGATTTTTCAACGTTCCCAAAAGGGATTATAGGTATATTGTCATATTTTCAAGATAGTAATATTGATTATATTGCGAATGTTTGGAATGACAGGAATGTATACGCGGCAATAGATTATACAAATCTAGGATCGTTCACTACCATTTATAACTCTGCATATTTTTTTACACCTTTCTTTATGATCTTATTAGCATTACTATACAATTATTTTTGGAATGGATTTATATCAGGAAATCTAACAAAAATAATTATATATCCAGTATTTTTATATAACATACTGGAGACAACAAGAGTTTTTTTTCTAGGTTCTGTAGCAGGCAATATATGGATAATAACTCTTCTTCTATTTTTGGTTTTTATAAGGAGATATATAAGAATTGTGAAAGATGAATAGCAACGGTTTTTTTATATGGATTTGTAATTAATATTATTTCATTTGGATAAACTCAATAAGTTATCCAAATGAAATAAACAACAAAATAAATATATGATGAAAAAGTGGTGAAAACTTCATATGCGCATTGGAATAAATGCAACAATATTAGATAGCAAACCAACTGGACTTGGAAATTATACATTAAACATTATATATGAGATGTGTCAAAATTTAAGTGAAAATTTGGAGATAGTAGTTTTTACATCAGAACCAAGTTTTTTCTCTGAACTTCCGATTACTGTAGTAAAAGTATCCGAGTTAGTACAACCAAAGAAAGGGAAGGTAGGAGGATTTAGTAGATTCTTATGGACTCAAATTAGACTCCCGATGTTATTGAAAAAGTATAGCGTTGATATATTTTACTCTACAACACATCACGGTGCATTTTTCACTAGTAAAAAACAAATAATCACTATACATGATATTTTACCAATAAAATATCCTAAACAATACAAACTTCAATATAACTATTTTAAAATTATTTTACCAATATTACTTAAAAAAACTACAAAACTAGTTACTGTTTCAAATAATACAAAAAAAGACCTAAATAATTTTTATGGTTATAGGTTGGATGATATTAAAGTGATTTATAACGCTTATAATAAAGATGATTTTGTGGAGATTCCTAATAATTCTAATAAGGAAAAGTATATCTTATTCGTAGGCGCCTCATATCCACATAAAAATTTGACACGTTCTTTAGAAGCTTTTATTAAAATTAAAGACAAATACCCTGACTATAAAGTTATAATAACTGGTGGAAGAAAAGAATACTTAGATGAGGTAAAAAAATCATTTCAACAAATTAAAGATTTTGATGATAAAATACAGTTTATAGATTATGTCCCTTACAAGCAATTACCAGATTTATACAGAAGCGCAGAGTTACTACTCTATCCATCTTTATATGAAGGATTTGGAATACCTCCTTTAGAGGCAATGGCATGTGGTTGTCCTGTAATTACATCAGACAATTCATCTATACCTGAAGTATGTGGAGATGCTGCAATATATGTTAATCCATTAAATAGTGTGGAAATTGAACAAGCTCTTGAAAAATGTCTTTCAGATGAAAAACTACGCAAATTAATGATTGAAAGAGGATTGAAAAGATGTTCGAGTTTTGATTGGAATTTAAGCGCTAGGGAATTAGTTAGGTTTATAGAAGAAACTATTAACTAATTTATTTTGGAATACCTAGTCTTTAATTAAAATTAAGTTGAATACTAAAATTAATATATTTAAGGAGTTAGTGTATGGATAAGGTATCAATTATTTTGCCTCTATTTAACGGAGAAAAGTATATAAAAAAACTAATCAGTAGTATAAGAGAGCAAGATGTTAATTTTGAACTTGAAATAATTGCAGCAGTAAGTAAGTCAACTGATAATAGTTTTTACTTAGCAGAAAAACTATGTGATATTGTTTATCAAGTTGAGATTTTCAATCATGCTAAAACCAGACACGAAGCAGCACTTAGAGCTTCCGGTGAAATACTAGTCTTTATAACTCAGGATATAATACCATTCAATAATTACTGGTTACAGAATTTAGTTACTCCATTAAAAGATAATAATAATAATATTGTAGCAACGTATTCTAAGCAAGTAGCACACCCTGACGCATCCGAAACTGAAAAATTAATCAGAAAATTTAATTATCCAGACTACAATAGACTCTGTAATAATAAAACAAAGTATAAGTGGGGAAGGAAAAATATATTTTATTCAGATACTTCTTCTGCAACTATAAAGGGAGTATTTTTAGAACTTGGCGGATACAATTTTGAAGTGGGAACTAATGAAGATGTAATTTACGCGCTAAATGTAATTAATAACGAAAAAAGTATTTTATATAATTCGGAAAGTATTGTTTATCACAGTCATGATTTTAAAATAAAAAGTGCATACAATAGGTACAAACTTATAGGAGAGTTTGAAAAAAAATATATTCATGAATTAAAGTCATATTCCTCATTAAGTGAAGGTAGGCTTTTGTTAAACTTTTTGCTTAGGAACTTAATAAAGAAATTTAAATTGAAAGATTTAGGTTTACTAGGAATCGACTTATTAATTAGGTATTTAGCTTATAGAAAAGGATATAAGAGCATTTAGATTCAAACCCACAAACCAAAAATCATAACGATAATTATTCATGTAATGATAATTAACTAATAATTAATTTTGGGAAGTAATTCAATATTATGTGGAAGGAGAAAAACACTTGAATATATGTATTGTTAATGAACAATTTAATATGGGCGGTGCACAAAGAGTTGCAATCGAACTAGCTAATACTTTACAGGAAAAGAGCAATCAAGTAACTTTAATTGATTTTTCAGGAAAAAATAACTTTCATTATAAAGTTAACACTAATATTGAGATTAATAAGAATATAAGTTTAAGAAGTATAAGAAGAAAAATAATAGGTAAATTACTTAACATTAAATTCACAATGAGTGATATACCAGTAAATACATATGACTTATACAAAGAACAGATTGATCAATTAATAGAAGAGTTACAAAAAAATAAATACGATGTCGTTATTATGTGTCAAGGAATCCTGACCTCCATAATCCCATTAATCAAAACTGTATGCCCAAATCAAAAGATAATAGCCTGGCAACATAACGAATTTGATATATATATAAATCATTATAATAAATTATTTATAAATGACTATGTTTCTGGAGTTAAACAATCTGATTTAGTAATTTGCTTGACAGAAGCTGATAGAAATAAGTTTAAAAAATTAAATAGAAATACATGTTACATATATAACCCTTTGACAATAGACTCTTATGACAAAAATAAAAGTGAATTGAACAATAAGCTGATTTTGTATGTTGGTAGACTTAATGTTAAGCAAAAGGGATTGGACTATATAATAGAAATAGCGAAAAACACCGAGAAAGATTGGAAAATATTAGTTGCCGGTGACGGGAAAGATAGACGAAAATTTATAAAGATGATTAACGATAATGATTTAAAAGAAAAAATTATACTAGAAGGTAATCTAAATACTAAAGAATTAACTGAATTATATTTATCAAGTTCTGTATTCATATCAACGTCAAGATGGGAAGGGTTTGGTTTAGTTATAACTGAAGCAATGTCTTTTGGGTTGCCAATAATCAGTTTTGAAAATAATGGACCAACCGAGATATTGAAAGATGGAGAGTATGGAGTTCTAGTAACAAAAAATAATGTAGCCGAATTCTCAAAGAAATTGAATGATTTAATAAATTCTCTTCCTAAAAGAAAATATTATCAAAACAGAAGTTTAGTTAGAGTAAAAGAATTTAAAAAAGAAGAAATAGTAAAGGAATGGGAATATAGATTAAAAAAACTAGTTGAATAGTTAATGTCATTTATAGGCATCTTATTATATTAGATGTTATTGATAACTTTAAAAAATGTATTGGTTCTAAAACTCCCACTAAATAAATATTAGGTGAAAAGGAGCGTATGAATATGACTAATAAAATATTTATCACTGGAGTGCCTAGAAGTGGTACAACCTTTTTAGGTAGAACTCTTGCTTTCTCAAAAGACATAATTTATTTATGGGAACCTTTTAATGAAAAATATAGGAAAGGCATCCCAGATTACTATCCATTTATCTCTAAAAATAGTAGTGAGTCAAAACTAAGGATATATAACAAATTAATAGATAACACAATAAATTTTAGAGAACTAAATTCTAATGTGACAGTATATGAAGGAGATGGTTTTCTTAAAAAAAATCTGAAACAAATAGGATTGGATTGGACATTTTTTCGATATAAATTGGCAATGATTAAAAAGTTTTTTATGAAAAACCGAACTACTTTAATTAAAGACCCTATCGGAATTTTTCTAACAGAACATTTAATATCTGAGTATGATTTTAAAGTAGTAATTACAATGAGGCACCCTGCTGCAATAGTGAACGCAAGGAAAAAGCTGAAATGGGAGTTTGATTTTAATTGGTGGGAGCAGCAAAAGGATTTGAATAAAGAACACTTTTCAAAAATAAAAAGTAAATATATAGGCCATTTAGAGGAAGAAAGGTTAGATGTTTTAGATCAATCAATTATTCACTGGGTGACTTCCTATCAATATATAGAAAATCTTAAGAGTAAATATCCTGATAATATATTTTTAGTAAGACATGAAGATCTATGTATAAATCCTCTTACAGAGTTTGGAAAAATATTTAGCTTCTGTGGAATAGAATTTAATGAAAAAATTAAAAAGAAAATAACTAAAATTACAACTGGTGAAACAATTGAGAAAAAAACAAATGTATTGGCAAATTTAGAAAGAAGAAAAGCAGAAGATCTTGTTTACAAATGGAAAAAAAATACTACTGAAGCGGACTTAAATAGAATAAAGAAGTTAACTTACCCAATAGGTGTTAAGTATTACAATGAGAAACATTATTGGGAATTATAAACTTACAATTGTTAAAAAAATGATTCTTAAATGAATTAATTAATATTGATGTACTGCCATTAATATTAATTTTAAAAGATTATAGTGAATGGGTAGATAAAATTTTATTTGAATAATATTAGTTTTCAATTCTACCTAAAAGTTAAGGGGATGTAATTTTTTTGGATGTAAAACAAAAGTTAAAGAAACTTAAGTATTTCAAATTATATGATAATACAAAGGGTATATTAAAAAAGAACCCTAAATATCCATTATATTATTCTGATTATAATAATTTTCAACCATTTTTTATTGTAGGATCAGGTAGATCAGGTAATACTTTACTACGAAGTATGCTAATTCATGCACAAGGTGTAGTAATCCCTCCAGAGTCATACGTGCTGGGAAGTACAATTCGGAAGTATTATAATTTCTCACACCAAGACAAAATAAATTGGAATGAATTATGTGCATTAGTACTTGCTTGTTTTGATAGTCATGAGGATTTTAAATATTGGAATGTTCAATTGCAACCGATATATGAAAGATTAAAACATATAGGCGAGGAGAAAAAAAACCTAGCCTATATTTTAGAACAATTATATAAAGAATACGCAATACAAAACAACTTAGAAATTTCAATATGGGGAGATAAAACGCCATTAAACACTTTCCATTTAAATTCTATCATTGAAATATTTCCTAATGCAAAATTCATTCATACTGTAAGAGATGGAAGAGACGTTGCATCATCTTATGTTAGGGCAAGATTATATAATTCATTAAAAGATGCATGCAAACGTTGGAATAAAAGTATATCTCATATTCAGGAGTTCTCTTCAAATATTAGTAAAGAACAAATACTTACTATTAAATATGAGGATTTAGTAAATGAAACTGAGAAATCCTTAAAAGGAATCTCAAGTTTTTTGGGGATCGAATATAACCAAAACATGATTACAAGGCCTACTAATAAGCATTTAGGTGACGTAGATAGTTTGGCTCATCATAATAATGTAAAGAAAAACATAAATAGTTCTTCTATAGGTAAGTGGAAAACTAATTTAAGTAGGGAAGAAAAAATAATTGTGAATAAATTATGTTATAAAAATTTAAAAAAATTAAATTACTTAGATTAATTTGATTAAAGTATATAAATTTATTCGATATTTGCAACAAACAAATAAAGTGAGTTTTATCTACTTATGATAGAAATCACATGTGCATAGTTAATTTGCCTTAAGGTTTCTGTTGGAGGAAATATGAAGAAAATACTAAATACTCAACTTGCAAAAGGATTATCCGGTAGCTTTCTCATTAAAGTTATTGGGACTATTCTTTCATTTATAATAAGCGTCATATTGGCAAGAAAACTAGGAGCAGAACAATATGGTTACTATGCATATGCCCTAGCATTAATTACTATGTTAAGTATACCAACTACAATGGGTATCCCAAATGTAGTGGTTAAATACGTAGCAAAATATAAAACAAAGTCCGAATGGGGTTCTTTCAAAGGGTTAATTAATATTTCAAATGTAGTCGTATCTTTAATCTCGCTGACTATCTTGTTTATTGCATTCCTTATGACTTGGATCTTTACTGATAATCTGAGTTCTATCATGAATAAAACATTTTTGATATCATTAATTTTATTACCTATATTAGCGTTAAGTTCACTAAGGTCGGCAATACTTAGAGGAATAAATAGAGTAGTGCTTGGTCAGTTACCAGAAAATGCTATTACACCAATACTCTTTTTTGTTTTTATAATTATTTATTTAATTTATGATGACATTAATTTTAACTCTCAAATAACTATGGTGATAAGAGTAATAGCAGTTTTTATAGCATTTATAATAGGTAGTATTATGCTACGATATAATTTGCCATCCCAGTTAAAATTAAAGGAGCCAAATTTTGAAATTAAAAATTGGCTTAAAAGTACTATTCCCTTATTATTTGTTGGAGGAATGATGTTAATAAACAATCGTTTTGACATTTTTATGTTAGGCATAATGCATACGTCAAAAGAAGTTGGTATTTATCAAGTTGTAATGCGATCTGCAGAATTAATTATATTTGCGTTGACGGTTATGAACTCAGTATTAGCACCAAAATTCTCAACTACATATACTAATAAGGATATGAGTAAGTTACAAAGAATTGTTACAATGAGTAATAGGGTAGTATTTCTAGTATCACTTCCACTTTCCTTAGTTTTTATTTTTTTTGGAAATTGGTTGCTAGACTTTATATATGGTACAGAATACTCTTCAGGCGGAACAGCTTTAGGGATTTTGGCATTCGGACAATTAATAAGTACCGCTTTTGGCTCAGTCGGTACTTTATTGAATATGACAGGTTATGAAAAATATAGTGCATATGGCGTTGCATCTGCTGCTATTTGCAATATAGTACTCAACCTACTGTTCATCCCGAAATGGGGAATTAATGGTGCTGCACTTGCAACTACAGTTAGTTTAATTTTTTGGAATTTACTTTTAGCATACTGGGTGCGTAAGAAACTTGATATTAACACTTCAATCTTTTGGAGTAATAAATGACATACAATAAGATTAATGTAGTTCAAGATTTAATTAAGATAAAATAATGAAAGAAAGGAGTTATCTAAACAATGGTTGAGTCTCTTTTCTTGAGTATCGCAAATCATTTACCAAGAATTAAATATTCAGATAGAATCAGATCAAAGTTGATTAAAATTGCTGGAGTAAAGATTAACGGAAATGTTACTATTTGGGATTCGTTTGAAATTAAACCATTGGGTGCTGCGAATAGAATTGAAATTGGTAATGGAACATTTATAAATAGTAAAGTTCGTTTAGCTTGTCATAATGATGCCAAAATTATTATAGGGGAAAATGTATTAATAGGTGCTGGTACTCAATTAGAAACTACAAATCATAGTATAAATTTGGACTCTAAAGATAAGCGACCGGCCTATGGAGAAAGTATAATAATAGAGAATAATGTTTGGATCGGAGCAAGAGCAATAATCTTGCCGGGTGTAGTAATAGGAGAAGGTAGTATTGTCGCAGCAGGAGCAATTGTAACAAAAAATGTTCCTCCAAATGTAATTGTTGGAGGAGTACCAGCAGTCTTAATCAAAGAAATCATATAGTAACGGTTTTAATATAAAATTAAAAATCATTAATTATTAGAACAATGTTACGAAAATTGTAAATGGTATGATATAAGTTTGGGGGTTTCAATCCACTAGGTGGTACGAAGGAATTTAAAAAGTAGAACGGTGAATTCACCTATTAAAATCTCATTAGTTGAGGTAAGAATCCAAAGGTTGGTGTTATCAATGCACCTGTATTAGACACGTTATATAACGAAAAGCAAGAATAGAGTTCTAAATGTCGTGGCTAGCTCATTGAAGTTCTGTCTAGTTGTTGAAGGAAAAGCTGATTATTTTCTAAGCTATGCAGCGACAATGGAATGAGACACTGAAGCAGGGTAAGCAATCATAGAAGCAACAGGTAGTAAAATACATAGATATGAAGATTGGGGACGATTTTATTAAAATCGTGAAAATTTGAGAATTGGTTGGTTTTTAGTGGAGGTAGGTATAGAGGTTAAGTGGTGTCATTAAAAAACACCGCTAGCTATTTAATAAGTCTAAATATAAAATGGGGGAGTATTGGAATGAAAGGAATAATTCTTGCTGGTGGAAGTGGTACAAGATTATATCCATTAACAATGGTGACGAGTAAGCAATTGCTACCTATATATGACAAACCTATGATTTTTTATCCTTTATCTACATTGATGTTGGCGGGGATAAAAGACATTCTAATTATTTCAACTCCAGAAGATACTCAACGATTCAGTGCCTTACTCGGTGATGGTTCACAATTTGGAATCAATTTGGGATATAAAGTTCAACCAAGTCCTGATGGATTGGCACAAGCATTTATTATCAGTGAAGAATTTATTGGCTCAGATTCTGTCGCAATGGTACTGGGTGATAACATATACTATGGTAGTGGATTAAGATCCATATTAAAAAGAGCTAGTGCTAAGAAATCAGGAGCAACCGTATTTGGTTACCATGTACCTGATCCGGAGCGTTTCGGTGTAGTTGAGTTTAATGAGAAGGGAAAAGTAATTAGTATCGAAGAGAAACCAGAAGTTCCAAAATCGAGTTATGCTATAACAGGACTCTATTTTTATGATAATCGTGTAGTAGATATTGCTAAAAATGTAAAACCATCCGAACGTGGGGAACTTGAAATCACGTCAGTTAATGAAGCATATTTGCATTTAGAAGAATTGGACGTTGAGCTCCTTGGACGAGGCTATACATGGTTAGACACTGGAACACATGAAAGCTTAGTATCAGCAACCAATTTTGTGAAAACGGTAGAAGAGTATCAAGGAATCAAAATATCAGCTCCCGAGGAAATTGCTTATTTAAATGGTTGGATATCCCAAGATGAATTACTTGAATGTGGAGAGAAATTAATTAAAACTGGTTACGGCAAATATCTATTAAAAGTAGCTAATGGGGATATTAAATATTAGAAACTAGAGGTGATACGATGAAAGTAATAGATACAAGACTATCTGGCGTAAAAGTCATTGAACCTGATGTATTTGGTGACCACCGTGGCTGGTTTTCGGAAACATATAGTGAAATGAAAATGAAAAAAGCAGGCATAGATATCCATTTTGTGCAGGATAACCATTCATTCTCTGCTCAAAAAGGAACCCTTCGTGGACTACATTATCAATTAAAACCAAAAGCACAAACTAAACTAGTTCGCTGCACACGGGGTTCAATTTTTGACGTAGCAGTAGATATAAGAAGAGGTGGGCCAACATATTTAGAGTGGTTTGGCATTGAACTTACAGCAGAAAATAAGAAGCAGTTATTAGTTCCGAAAGGTTTTGCACATGCTTTTATGACATTAACTGAAGATGTGGAAGTACAATACAAAGTAGATGAAGTGTATGCTCCCGATTGTGATCGTGGGATTTTGTGGAGTGACCCAACAATTGCGGTACAGTGGCCAATGGATATTAAACCAGTTTTATCTGAAAAGGACGAGCATGCACCATTATTAAATGAAACAGATAATAACTTCGAGTTTGAGGGGTAGTATAATGAATATTTTGGTAACGGGTTATTCAGGTCAGCTTGGATACGATGTTGTTAAAGAAGGTTTAGCTCGTGGATTGACTATGTATGGTGTAGGTCAGAAACAACTAGATATTACAAATGAGCAGGACGTTTTTGACTTAGTGGAAGAGGTAAAACCAGACGCTATAGTTCACTGTGCAGCCTATACTGCCGTAGATAAAGCAGAAGATGACCGGGAGCTTTGTTGGGATGTGAACGTCAACGGTACTAAGTATCTGGCTAAAGCTTCAAAGGCTGTCGGTGTTCGGTTTATGTACATAAGCACTGACTATGTGTTTGAAGGAACTGGAGTGGAACCTTTTAAAGAAACCGATCTAACAAATCCAATGGGGTATTATGGATTAACGAAGCATGAAGGTGAAAAAATCGTTAGAGATCTTTTAGATGAATGTTTTATTGTTCGGATTTCTTGGGTGTTTGGGATTAATGGTACCAACTTTATTAAAACAATGCTTCGTTTGGCAGAGACACGTGATGAGTTAAATGTTGTCGGAGATCAATATGGTTCACCAACTTATACGTTTGACTTAGCACAGTTGTTATTGGATATGATTTTGACCACTAATTTCGGCATTTATCATGCATCTAATGAAGGTTTTTGTACGTGGGCAGAGTTTGCGGATGAAATTTTTCGACAAGTGGGTAAGGAAGTCAAAGTAAATGCCATTACAACCGAGGAATATCCTACTCGTGCTGTACGACCGAAGAATTCTAGAATGTCGAAGAATAAATTAGTAGAAAACGGATTTAATAGACTACCAAAATGGCAGGAAGCATTATCACATTATTTGAATGACTTAAATCAAGGGGGGAAATAGATGACGCGTAAAAAAGTGTTAGTTACTGGTGGAGCAGGGTTTATAGGTGGAAATTTTGTTCAGTATATGGTAAACAGGTATCCAAATTTTGACATATACAATTTAGACTTACTCACCTATGCGGGTGACTTAACGAAGCACAAAAATATTGAGTCTAAGGATAATTATCACTTTATGAAAGTGAATATAGCAGATCATCATGCGATTATTCCTTTATTCGAACAGGAAAAATTTGATTTTGTCGTACATTTTGCTGCCGAAAGTCATGTGGACCGTTCTATTTCGGATCCAGGCGTGTTTGTCAGGGCAAATGTATTAGGGACACAAGTGTTGCTTGATGCTGCCAGAGCGGTTGGAGTAACAAAATTTGTCCATGTTTCTACAGATGAAGTTTACGGAGAATTAGATTTTGACCCAGATACATTTTTTACAGAAGAAACACCTCTTCAACCAAACAGTCCATATAGTGCGAGTAAAGCTTCCTCGGATTTATTAGTGCGTGCCTACTATGAAACATATGGTTTGCCAGTGAACATTACGCGTTGCTCCAATAACTATGGACCATATCATTTTCCAGAAAAGTTGATTCCATTAACCATTTCAAGAGTATTGAATGATGAAAAGGTGCCTGTATATGGTGATGGACGTAATATTAGAGATTGGTTACATGTATTAGATCATTGTTCTGCAATAGATTTAGTTTTGCATGATGGAGAGATTGGTGAAGTTTATAATGTTGGAGGTCATAACGAGCGAACTAATCTTGAAGTAGTTAAAACAATTATTAATACCTTAGGAAAATCAGAAAACCTAATTGAATTTGTTAAAGATCGATTAGGACATGATAAACGCTATGCGATTGATCCAACTAAGCTTGAGCTGTTAGGTTGGAAACCAACTTATACTTTTGAAACTGGGATTGCAGATACTATTGAGTGGTATTTGGAAAATAAAGAATGGTGGGAACAAATAATTAGTGGGGAGTATCAAGGGTACTTTGCTAAGCAGTATTCTCTTTAAACAGCGAGAAAGTTATATAATTAGTGAAAGGGTGGAATTACCGTGCATTTAGTTTTATTATCTGGTGGATCTGGAAAACGTCTTTGGCCATTGTCTAATGATGCTAGATCGAAGCAATTTTTGAAAGTGTTGCAGAATGAGAATGGACAGCAAGAGTCGATGGTTCAAAGAGTGTGGAGACAGTTGACGAGACATGATTTGGCAGACAAAGCTATTATTGCGACAAGCAAGTCTCAAGTGGACATGATTCATAATCAAATTCGCATGGATGTTCCCATTGTAACGGAGCCATCACGCAGAGATACATTTCCTGCCATTGCACTATCAGCAGTTTATTTGTACTCTATACAAGGGGTAGAACTAAATGAAATAGTAGGTATGCTCCCAGTTGATCCATATGTAGAAGATGGCTTTTTTAAACGAGTAAAAGATTTAGAGACTACATTACTAGCTTCTAATGCAGAACTAGCTTTAATGGGTGTAACACCAACTTTTCCTTCCTCTAAATACGGTTATATCGTACCAGCCAATGAATATAATGATGGATATGTAACGGTTGACTCATTCAAGGAAAAACCGGACGAAGCAACTGCTCAAACATTAATTAAAAAGAATGCACTATGGAACTGTGGTGTTTTTGCATTTAAACTTGGCTACATTATTGATTTACTTTTAGAAAAGGGCTTGCCTATCCAATATGATGAATTATTAAATCAATATAGTAGTATGGCAAAGAAGAGCTTTGACTTTGAAGTTGTAGAGAAAGCTAAGGAAATTGTTGCGCTTCCTTATGAGGGATGTTGGAAAGACCTGGGTACATGGAACACATTAACCGAAGAAATGGCTACCAATTTAACAGGTAAAGGTATAATGAGTGAAGGTGTCGAGAATACTCACATTATCAATGAATTAGATATACCGATTACTGTGCTTGGCATCAACAATGCGGTTATTGCAGCGAGTCCTGATGGAATTCTCGTGACTGATAAAGAAAAGAGTCCAAAAGTGAAGGAGTACGTTGGTGACTTTGATGGACGGCCAATGTACGAAGAACGTCGTTGGGGTTGGTATCGCGTGTTAGAGCATACGAAATATTCTGAAAGTAATGAAGTTTTAACTAAGCGTATTGGTATTATTGCAGGAAAAAACCTTAGCTATCAAGTACACTACAAGCGAAGTGAAGTATGGACCATTATTAAAGGTCAAGGCGTATTCGCGTTAGATGGACAGCTGCGACATGTACGAGAAGGTGATGTTATCCAGATTCCACTAGCTGCGAAACATGCACTGAAAGCTACTACGGATATGGAAATTATTGAAGTTCAAACTGGTAGTGAATTAGTAGATGAAGATATATTCCGATTTGAAATGGACTGGGAAAAAGTCTTTCGAGAACTAGAAATTAATTGAAAAGTATTATGATTAAGAATTTCTGTATTCATGTTGTTATAGTTAGTGGTTTGATTTTATAGCATCGGTTTAAGTATTCTAAACATGATATAATTATAAATGAATTCCATATAAGGGGGCCATAAAAATGAAACAACTCTCACACCTCGATCAACTCGAGGCAGAAGCAATATATATAATAAGAGAAGTAGCAGCGGAATGCGAAAATCCTGTTATGCTTTATTCAATTGGTAAAGACAGTTCTGTTATGCTACATCTAGCAATGAAAGCTTTTTATCCGGAGAAACCTCCGTTTCCTTTCATGCATATTAATACAACATGGAAGTTTAAAGAAATGATAGATTTCCGTGATCGGAAAGCAAAAGAATTAGGTATTGAAATGCTAGAACACACCAATCAAGAAGGTGTAGAACAAGGCATTAACCCATTTGATCATGGTTCAAGTTATACCGATATAATGAAAACTCAAGCACTTAAGCAGGGTCTTGATAAATATGGTTTTGATGCAGCGTTTGGTGGCGGTCGTCGTGATGAAGAAAAATCACGTGCGAAAGAAAGAGTTTTCTCTTTCCGTAATAAGAACCATGCATGGGATCCGAAGAATCAGAAGCCTGAAATGTGGAAGCTTTATAATACCAAGATTAATAAGGGGGAAAGCATGCGTGTATTCCCTCTTTCTAACTGGACGGAAAAAGATATTTGGCAGTATATCCGTAAGGAAGAAATAGATATTGTTCCATTATACTTTGCGAAAGAGCGTCCAATTGTTGAACGTGATGGCAATATTGTCATGGTGGATGATGATCGTTTGAAGTTGGAACCTGGTGAAGAAATTCAGTATAAGAAAGTTCGCTTTCGTACATTAGGTTGTTACCCTCTTACTGGTGGTGTAGAGTCAGATGCAGATACGTTAGATGATATTATTGAAGAAACGTTAGGTGCGGTTTCTTCTGAACGGACAAGCCGTGTGATTGATCAAGAAGCTGCTGGTAGTATGGAACGCCGTAAGAGAGAGGGGTATTTCTAGAATGAAGGGTTTATTGAAGTTTATTACATGTGGTAGTGTCGATGACGGAAAATCAACATTAATTGGGCATATGTTGTATGATGCCAAACTATTATTTGCCGATCAAGAAAAAGCTTTGGAACTAGATTCCAAGGTCGGTAGCCGTGGCGGGGAAATTGATTATTCTCTATTACTAGACGGTTTAATGGCTGAACGTGAACAAGGGATTACTATTGATGTAGCGTATCGTTATTTTACAACAGACAATCGTTCGTTCATTGTTGCTGATACTCCAGGGCACGAAGAATATACGCGTAATATGGCAGTTGGGGCATCTTTTGCGGATTTAGCGGTTATCTTGGTGGATGCAACAAAAGGTGTGATTAGCCAAACAAAACGACATGCGCGTATTTGTGCCTTAATGGGAATTAAACATATTGTACTAGCTGTTAACAAAATGGATTTAGTAGGCTATGATCAAAAGCGTTTTGAAGAGATTAAACATGATTTCCAACAGATGACCTATGGTTTTAATTTGGAAAGTATTCAAGTGATCCCTGTATCTGCAACAGAAGGCGATAACATTACCAAGAATTCAGACCATACACTTTGGTATGATGGCAAGGCATTATTGCCATATTTAGAAGGTATAGAAGTAATCGACGATGCTGCTCAACAGGAATTTGTAATGCCAGTGCAGCGTGTAAGTCGTCCTAATCATACCTTTAGAGGTTTCCAGGGACAAATCGAAGCTGGAAACATTAAAGAAGGCGATGAGATCATTTCACTTCCAAGTCAAGAAAGAGCCAAAGTGAAAAGTATCCTCGTTACAGATTATGAAGTATCTGAAGCAGGTGCCGGGCAACCTGTAACGGTTCAATTAGATCGCGAAGTCGATGTCTCCAGAGGTTGTGTCTTAACTACTTCTGAAAATGTACAGGTAACCGATATGTTTTCTGCTTCAATTCTTTGGATGGATGACGCGGAACTAGTAGAAGGTAGAAACTACTTGGTTAAAGTCGGAACCAAAATGTTACCAGGAACCGTGATGTCGATTAAACATAAAATTGACATCAACACAGGTAAAGAAGTTCCAGCTGATAAAATCTTTAAAAATGAACTGGTAGAATGTGATATATCATTATCAGAGAATATGGTGTTCGATAAATTCGAAAATAATAAAGCATTAGGTGGACTTATTTTAATTGATCGGGTTACCAATATGACTTCTGCATGTGGTGTGATTGAACATGCTTTACGTCGTTCTACTAATGTGGTATGGCAGGAAACAGACATTACTAGAGAAGTACGAGCTCAACAGAAAGGGCAAAAACCATTAACATTATGGTTTACTGGACTATCTGGATCTGGTAAGTCAACACTTGCTAACGAAGTGGAAAAACGCCTTGTAGCAACAGGACATCATACTATGTTATTAGACGGGGATAATGTTCGCCATGGTTTGAATAAAAACCTCGGTTTTAAAGAACAGGATCGTGTCGAAAACATCCGTCGTATTGCGGAAGTTGGTAAATTAATGAATGATGCCGGTCTTGTTGCATTAACATCTTTTATTTCACCATATGAGAGTGATAGAAAAAATGCACGAGATATTATTGGAGATTCTTATATTGAGATTTTTGTAAGCACTCCTCTAGAGGTTTGTGAGCAACGTGACGTAAAAGGACTATATAAAAAGGCTCGTTTAGGTGAGATTCCAAACTTTACGGGTATTTCCAGTCCATATGAGCAACCAGAAAATCCAGAGATTGAAATCGATACAAGTGACCACTCTTTGGAAGAAGCTACAGATTACGTTGTAAAAGAAATCATGAAATATATGGACTAATAGTTGGAAAGCTACTATCAAGTGAACATGGTAGTAGCTTTTCCGCTTTAAAAGGGAGGTGATTCCTCATTGACACTTGAAATGGGTTTTGTATTAGTGGTTATTGTCGTCATGTTTGTAGCCTTGTTATTAGAACTTGCTCGTCCTGATATGATTGTGTTTTCTGCTTTAGTTATTTTTGTCTTAACTGGACTATTAACTCCAGAAGAAGCATTTAAGGGTTTTTCAAATCAAGGGATGCTTACAATTGCTTTATTATTTATTGTGGCAGGAGCAGTACAAAAACATGGTCTACTGGAACAGATGATGAAGCAGTGGTTGAGTAAAAGTAAGAAGGTTAGAGGTTCTATGTTTCGTTTTTATTTACCGATCTCTTTATCATCCGCTTTTTTGAATAATACGCCGATAGTGGTTACCTTTACACCAATGATCAAGAAGTGGTGTGAAGAAAGAGGAATCGCCCCCTCCAAATTCTTAATTCCACTTTCCTATGTCACCATTTTAGGTGGAACGATTACGGTGATTGGTACATCGACAAACTTAGTCGTTCACGGTATGCTTTTGGATTATGGTTTAGAGGGTTTCACTTTATTTCAATTGGCAGTAGTTGGTGTACCTGTTTTAATTATCGGATTTATTTATTTGTTTACGATAGGTTTTAAGTTACTCCCTCATAACAAGGGTTTTAGTGAACAAGTGAAAAAGGACAGCCGTGAGTATATCGCAGAAATGACGGTGTCTAGCAGTTTCGCTTTTATTAATGAAACCGTGGAAAATGCTGGATTACGTGAGTTAAAAGGATTATATTTAGTGGAAATTATTCGTGAATCTGAAAGGATTTCACCGGTAAAGTCGACAACGATCGTTCGTGCTGGAGACCGACTTATATTCACCGGATTAATCTCGACGATTGCAGAATTACAACAGTTAAAAGGGCTCCAATTAGAAACAGGTACACATTTAGATTTGGATGACTTGAAGAATGGTGATGTACAGTTAGTAGAGGCAGTAGTCTCACATCAATCTTCGTTGTTATCAAAGTCTATTAAGCAGTCACAATTTCGTTCCAGGTTTGATGCTGGTGTTTTAGCCGTACACCGAAATAATGAACGGATCAAAAGTAAAATAGGAGAGATTATCTTAAAGCCTGGTGATGTATTATTATTACTAGCTGGCTCAGATTTTGTACGAACTTATCAACATTCGAATGACTTTTATGTGGTATCTTCCATGGAAACACCGAATCATTTAAATGAGAATCGTAAAAAAGGCTGGTTTTCTATAATCGTACTTATTATTATGATTCTAGCAGTAACATTAAATGTGTTATCGATGTTTAAGGCCATGCTTTTAGCTGTATTCATTTTTATTATTACCAAGATTATCAGTCCAGAGGAAGCAAAGAAGAAAATACAGTTTCATGTGTTGCTGTTAATTGCTAGTGCCTTTGGTGTAGGAACGGCTATGACCAAAACAGGCCTTGCATCATGGATGGCAAATGGCCTTTTAGAAATAGGGGAACCACTTGGCATTATTGCGATATTAATCGCTGTATATATTTTGACCAACATTTTCACAGAGTTGATTACAAATAGTGCAGCAGCCGTCTTAATGTTGCCTATCGGTATCGAGATGGCAGAGGTGCTGTCCTTAGACTATATGGGATTTGCTGTGACAATCGCTATTGCAGCTTCTGCAAGTTTTATTACACCAATAGGTTATCAGACCAATTTAATTGTGTATGGACCAGGCGGATATACCTTTAGTGATTATATCAAAGTTGGAACCCCGTTAAGTATCATTGTAATGCTCATCACCGTAACCATCGTGAATATGTTGTGGTTTTAAAAATAGGAGGAGGAAATTTAATGCATACATATATCAATGATTTGTTCAAGATTTGTTTAGCAGCCGGAAAAGAAATAATGGATGTCTATCAACAAGATTTTGAGGTGGAAGTAAAGAAGGATGACTCACCTTTAACGATTGCGGATAAAAGAGCCCATAATGTAATTGCAGAAAGTCTAAGTAAGATAGATGCGACCATACCCGTGTTAAGTGAAGAAGGTAGGGGAATTCCATTTGAAGAGCGCAAGAACTGGGAGCAATTTTGGTTAGTGGATCCTTTAGATGGCACGAAAGAATTTATTAAGAAAAATGGTGAATTCACGGTAAATATCGCACTAATTGATGGGCATTATCCAATCCTTGGCGTTATTTACGCACCAGCATTAGATACTTTTTATTTCGGTGTAAAGGGTGAAGGTGCTTATAAACTAACCAATGCTTCTCACGTAAATGTAGCGAACGAAGAAGAGTTGGTTAATCAAAGTGTTCGGTTACCTGAAGTGAATGAGTCTGAGGCTATTAATGTGGTTGCTAGTCGTTCTCATATGTCGAAAGAGACGGAAGAGTTTATTGATCAACTAGATGGTAAGGTAGAGGTTGTTTCATCTGGTAGTTCCTTAAAGTTTTGTTTAGTAGCAGAAGGAAAAGCAGACTACTATCCAAGGTATGCTCCAACGATGGAGTGGGATACAGGTGCAGGTCAAGCTATAGTTGAATCATCAGGTGGATTAGTTATCCGCCATGAAGATGGTGAGCGATTTTATTATAATCGAGAGAATCTGCTTAATGGTTGGTTTTTAGTGAAGGCTAAATAAACATTTATTTACAATAGATGAAATAGTTGTTGTTTCAAGATGATAAAGTGTTACAATTAAATTGTTCATTAAACAAGTTGTATCTGTTAAAGAAGATAAGATAAAGGAGAAATCATTTTGCAAAAAAGAACACAACAAAACAAAAAAACAAAAAAATGGCTAAAAATCTTATTGTTAGTATTTGTAGTAGTTATATTGTCAATAGCAGGTTATCTGTATTCCATTTATAATAATGCTCAAAAAACAGTGGAAGAAAAAGTTCACAAAGAAGTAGAAACGATTGATACAACAGTGACCAAGAAGAAAGTAGAAGCCCAAGAGCAACTGAATGTACTGTTGCTTGGAGTAGACCAACGAAGTTCGGATAGTGGCCGTTCGGATGCGTTAATGGTATTATCTCTAGATCCGGACAATGATTCTATGCAGTTGGTAAGTATTCCGCGTGATACCAGAACAGAAATTGTTGGTAAAGGAATGAATGATAAAATTAATCATGCCTATGCTTTTGGCGGTGTTGATATGTCAATAAATACTGTTGAGAATTTCTTAGATATAGAATTAGACTACTACGTTCGAATGAACATGGAAGGCTTATCAGACCTAGTTGATGCCTTAGGTGGTATAACGGTTAATAATAAATTGGATTGGAATGACAGTGGTTACTACCAAAAAGGTTATCATTATGCGAAAGGTAACATACAATTAAATGGGCCTCAAACAATGGGATTTGTTCGTATGAGATATCAAGATCCTAATGGTGACTTTGGCAGAACAGAACGTCAACGTCAGGTGATCAAGGCAATAGTTGATAAAGGGGCGAGCTTTAATTCCGTTGGGAAAATCAATGACCTGATCGAAGTATTAGGAAATAATGTGGTGACCAATATGGAGTTTAG
The DNA here is from genome assembly GCF_001458115.1 of Gracilibacillus massiliensis. Lineage (GTDB taxonomy): Bacteria > Bacillota > Bacilli > Bacillales > Amphibacillaceae > Gracilibacillus > Gracilibacillus massiliensis. The sequence continues at coordinate 829,463 of NZ_CZRP01000013.1, read as the reverse complement.
CGATATGACAGATCTGTTTGCTAATTATCGCAATACAAGACAGAACTTTACCAGTTATATGATGCAAGGCAATGGAACAAAGATTGATGGAGTCTATTACTTGCAAGTAGGAGAAGATGAAGTTCAAAAAGTGCATGATATGATCGTGAAAGAAGAATCATAGAAAAAGTTTATTTTTATCATTTTTAGAATGTGGTAAGATTGATCTGTATAATTGGAAATAGTTAATTTTATCCTATTAAACTTGATGGAGGAATACCAATGAAAAAAATAAGAAAGGCGATTATCCCTGCAGCAGGATTAGGTACACGTTTTTTACCGGCAACAAAAGCAATGCCTAAGGAAATGCTGCCGATCGTAGACAAACCTACTATACAATATATAGTGGAAGAAGCTATTGCATCAGGGATTGAAGATATTATTATCGTAACAGGTAAGGGGAAACGTGCGATTGAAGATCACTTTGACCATAACTTCGAATTAGAAGATAATTTAATAAAAAAAAGCAAATTTGAACTCTTAGAAAAGGCAAAAGAACCTTCTCAAGTAGATTTGCATTACATCAGACAAAAGGAACCTTTAGGATTAGGACATGCAGTATGGTGTGCCCGTAAATTTATTGGCGATGAACCATTCGCTGTGTTACTAGGTGATGATATCGTAAAAGCAGAAAAACCATGTCTTAAACAAATGATGGAACAATACGAGGATTCTGGTGGATCTATATTAGGTGTTCAGCAAGTCCCAGATAATGAAACTCATCGATATGGAATTGTCGATGTAGCCAACAAGAATGGTAACCTATATGGTATTAATAACCTTGTCGAAAAACCAAAACAAGGTACTGCACCATCAAACTTAGCGATCATGGGTCGTTATGTCTTATCACCAAAGATTTTTGGTTACCTAGACGCGCAAAACATCGGCGCAGGTGGCGAAATTCAATTAACAGATGCTATTCAACAATTGAATGTAAGCCAAAGCGTATTTGCCTATGATTTCGAAGGTAGAAGATACGATGTAGGAGAAAAGTTAGGTTTTGTCAAAACGACAATTGAATTCGCATTACAGAATGAAGAAATCGGTACTGAAGTTAGAGAGATGTTACAAGATATTTTAGAGGCTAATATGCAGAAGTAAGTGAATTTTTATAATAGTACTCGGATTTTATGAAAATATAATTCGGGTTCTATTTGAAATTAACATATGTATATATGATCATTTGTTTTTTTGAGGAGTAAGGACATTAAATACAGTGCTGTTTGAAGTTGATATTCACATAAATTGAGACTGTTTTTGTTAAATATAGTTATCTAATGATCAATTATTGAAAGATCGCCACTATAAGGATGAACAATGCTATTTATTTGCGGAAGTCTTGGATGACCGTATTGAAATTAATATTCTCATAAAGATAAGTATATATATTTTACTTTCTTATCATTAAGATGGGAATCTAGTATACTATAATGAAAATCTTTAAATTTGCTTACAGGCTTCGAATCTTATTATATTAAGGCGGTGTTTATAATGGAATTACAATCTTTTCCTAAAGCTGTTTATTACTATTTTAAAGAGTGGCAAGAATATAAAATGGAGTTACATCAACATATGGCAATTGAAATCATGTATGTAATAAAAGGGAAATGCAAAATAGAAATTGAGAATCGAAAAGTAGTGTTGCGTAAGAACCAATATATTTTTATACATAGTAATATTCCACATCGACTAATTGTTGAAAAACATTCACCTTCTCGGATGCTAAATGTTGAATTTGAATGGAACAAAGATGATAATCACTTTACCAATATCCAGTCATTAATGAAATATGATGAGCGTTTGATGGAAATGTTTGTTGCAGATGAAAAGTACTTCTGTTTAAAAGATGTTGACAATATTTACTATAACTTACGCTCACTCGTATTGGAATTAGATCATAAGACACCTGGTAATGAATTAATAATAGATAATTTATTTATTCAATTACTCACACTGATTGCAAAAAATAGGGAAGATCAAAAGAAGCAAACGTCTTTAGCGAATGAGTATTTTATAAATCAAGCATTGACGTATATTCATGAGAATTATGATTATGAAATAAAAGTTCATGACATAGCACAAACCGTACACCTACATCCAGGCTATTTACATCGAATTTTCAAGCAATCTATGAATATGACTATTAATGAATACATAACAAAAGTCCGAATCGATAAGGCTAAAATGCTGTTAGAAAAAACGGAAATACCTGTAACAGAGATTTCTAGTTATGTTGGTTTTAGTACAAGCCAATATTTTAGTAGTACATTTAAAAAAATCACAGGATTAACACCTTCTAAATATAGAATATATTTTCATGATGTTAAAAGTTAGTATTTTATACATTAAGGGCAGTGAATTATCAGAAAATTGAAAGCGTTATCAAATTTTAGATGATATAGTATTCCTAACTTAATCATAAGGAGGGAGCTATTATTAAATTTAAAATTGCTTTTATAGGTGCTGGTAGTATCGGTTTTACAAGGGGATTGGTTAGGGATATTTTATCTGTTAAAGAATTTAAAGAAATTGAAATTTCTTTTACAGATATAAATGAAAGAAACTTAGAAATGGTAACAAAACTTTGTCAACGTGATATTGATGAAAATGGACTTAATATCACTATCAAATCTACAACTAACCGACGTGAAGCATTAAAAAATGCTAAATACATTTTTAATGTAGTGAGAATCGGAGGATTAGAAGCTTTTAAACATGACATTGAAATACCATTAAAATATGGTATCGACCAATGTGTAGGTGACACATTATGTGCCGGTGGGATTATGTATGGACAACGCGGTATAGCTGAAATGCTAGAGATTTGCAAAGATATTCGAGACGTTTCAGCCTCTGATGTACTGTTGCTTAATTATGCTAATCCTATGGCGATGTTGACTTGGGCTTGTAATAAGTACGGTGGTGTAAACACTGTTGGTCTTTGTCACGGGGTACAGAATGGTCATAAACAAATAGCAGAGGTGTTGGGAAGAGAAAAGAATGAAGTCGATATCATTTGTGCTGGTATCAATCATCAAACTTGGTATATTCAAGTGAAAACAGACGGAACAGATCGCACTGGTGACCTTTTGGCAGCCTTTCAAGAACATCCAAAGTATAAAGTAGAAGAAAAGGTACGTATCGATATGTTAAAGCGCTTTGGATATTTCAGCACAGAATCAAATGGACATTTAAGTGAATATTTGCCTTGGTATCGTAAAAGGCCAGAAGAAATCAATGAGTGGATTGATCTAAGTAAATGGATCAATGGGGAAACAGGTGGATATTTACGAGTTTGTACTGAAGGAAGAAATTGGTTTGAAACAGATTTTCCTAACTGGTTAAATGAACCAGCCTACGAATTTAAAGAAGAAAATAGAGGACAAGAGCATGGTTCATTTATTCTTGAAGGACTTGAAACAGGAAGAACTTATAGAGGTCATTTTAATCGGATCAATAACGGGATTATACCAAATTTACCAAGTGATGCAATTATTGAAGCTCCAGGTTATGTAGACCGTAATGGAATTAGTATGCCTTACGTAGGTGAGTTACCTTTAGGTCCCGCTGCCGTATGTAATATGAGTATCTCTGTCCAAAGACTGTCAGTTGAAGCAGCAATAAATGGTGATGACTACTTATTAAAGCAGGCAATGATGATGGATCCTTTGGTGGGAGCTGTATGTAATCCAAATGAAATTTGGCAAATGGTAGATGAAATGTTAGTAGCTCAAAAAGAATGGTTACCACAATATAAAAAATCAATTGCAGAGGCAGAAGATAGATTAAATAAGGGTGACTTAATTCCGACTCAATATAATGAAGGAGCAGCCAGGTTAAAAGTCAAAACAGTAGAGGAAATGGCCGAAAATCGTCAAGAAGCTAAACGAAATTCTGGTGAAGCAGATAAGGGGAATTTTTAAAATCTGGAGGTGCTTAGAATGAAAAAGTTAATCAGTGTATTATTAAGTATATTATTTATTGTTGGTTGTTCTTCAAGTGATGAAACTAGTGGTTCAAATGAACAAGAGGAAAGTAAAACTACATTAGAGATATGGTGGAATGTTGATGAGGCAGAGGACCGATCTGGGTATTACGATGCTATTGAGAAGTATGAAGAGATAAATCCAGATGTAAATATCGAAGTTCAGGTTTTACCATATGAACAATTAAAACAAAAAATTACTACTAGTGCTGCAAACGGTAATCCGCCAGATATAGCGCAAGGACTTGCTGAATGGATGGCAGATTTTAATTCTATGGAATCACTATACCATCTGACTGATTTTGTAGAAGAATGGGAAGGGAAAGACAGTGTACCACAAGCTGTTTGGGATAGTGTAACAATGAATGATGAAATAGTGTCTTTTCCAAGCTATATAGGAACTAGAGCAAGAATGTATCATGAAGACATACTTAATGAGGCTGAAGTTGAAGTGCCTGAGACGTGGGACGAATTGTTGACCGTGGGGAAAAAATTAAATGATGCAGGAATAGAAAATCCATTCGGGATAAGTGCAACATCAGCACGCGCACCTCAAGAGTTGGCCGTATATTTATGGTCCAACAATCTGAATTTAGTGGAAGAAACAAGTGATGATATGTATCGGAATACATGGAAAGAAGATGAAGATCAATTAGCTCGAGCTGCAGAGGTCTTCCAATTTTACAAAGACATGTTAGATCAAGGTGTCATTTCACAAAACCAGACTAGCTGGGGATATCAAGAATTAGATCAAAACTTTGCTCAAGCCAATGTTGCAATTGCTCAAAATGGTCCATGGATTAAAGGGTATGAAGAGGAACAACCTGAAGGAATGGCAGATGTGAAAGTAGATGGAGTGCCACCTTATAAAGAGACTCCGACAACATTTTTAGAGGTAGCTCAATGGTATGTATTTGAAGATTCAGACCAAAAAGATGAAGCGTTGGAATTTTTAGAATGGTTAGGTTCTAAAGAAGGACAAAGTATTTATGCTAAAGGGAACAGAACAATTCGAAATGATATGGACATAGAAGGAGAATGGAATGTAGCTTTTTCCGAGATTGCTGAACACGGGCGTGCTTGGCCAGCGATTCCAATGGGAGGAATTATTGATTCAATGTCAGAATCAATTCAGCAAGTGTTAATAGGGGGCACATCTCCAGAGGATGTAGCTATATGGTTATCTGATCAAATTAACGAATCTCTAGATGATAACGGTTTATTGGGTGAATAAATAGTGTCGATACACTTCAGAAAATAACTGAAGTGTATCATTTCCTTATAACGAAGGAGCGTTGTGAACATGGTCAGATTTTTTAAAAGACATACAATTGCATATGTATTTATGTTACCGGCAGTAATATTTCTGGTTTTATTATTATTAGTGCCAGTGATAAATGTCTTTATTAATAGTATGTATGAATCCAATCTCCTGATTGTTGGGGATGATGTATTTGTTGGTTTCGAAAATTTTTTAAATGTTATACAAGATCCTCTTTTTTGGACAACAGTAAAAAATAGTTTTGTTTATACATTTGGTTCTGTTGGTGGCGAGTATATAGTTGGTTTAAGTACCGCTATTCTACTTAATCAAAAAATTAAAGGACGAGCTCTTTTTAGAGGGATTATGATTATACCATGGGTTGTACCTATTGTAGTTGCAGGTATGACTTGGAGATGGATGTTGAATCCAGAATACGGTATAGTTAATGTTCTATTAATGAATATTGGTTTAATTGATCAGAGTATAAATTGGTTAGGTAGTGAATCTACTGCCATGTTCTCTGTAATATGGATAAATGTTTGGAGAAGCTTCCCATTTTATACTATTTCTTTCTTAGCTGTTTTACAAACTATTAATAAGAGTGAATTAGAAGCAGCAGAAATTGATGGTGCAAATATGTTTCAAAAGTTTTGGAAAATTACTTTTCCAAAATTAGGTGGTATCTCCATTATATTAATCGTATTGCATTTAATTTGGACATTTAATAATTTCGATTTCATATGGATACTTACAGAAGGTGGTCCATTAAATGCTACTGAAACTCTAGCGATAGCAACTTATAAAGAGGCATTTATGAAATACCACTATGGATCAGCATCCGCTATTTCTGTTTTAATGGTTGTTATTTTAACAGGTATGATGGCGCTTTATTTCTGGTTGCAAAATAGAAAAATAGAATAGAGGAGGTACTAACAATGAAACTTACTCGAAAAACTAAAAGGAAGTTACTTAATGTTGTAACCTACTTTTTTCTGATAATAGCCAGTATTTATAGTTTGTTTCCAATTTTATGGGCGTTTTTAACAGCGATTAAACCGGCAGATGAAGTTAGATCAGCGAATCCTAGTCTGTTAACATCGAATCCTACTTTTGAAAACTTTCGTTCTGTTCTATTTGAAACACAATTTCCGAGGTATTTCTTAAATAGTGTAATTGTTTCATTTGGTAGTGTATTATTGTCCATCTTTATTGGTGTTCTAGCGGCATATGCTTTGAGTAGATTAAGTAAGGCACCAGGTGTGAAAGCGCTGGGTGTAGGTATGCTATTAGCACAAATGGTTCCAGTGGTCCTATTAATGATTCCATTATACAGAATTATGATGAATATGGGACTACTTGATTCGTATTTAGGTTTAATTATTTCTTACACTGTTTTTGCTGTACCTATCATTACCTGGATGTTAAAAGGATTCTTTGATACCATTCCGGTTGAAATTGAAGAATCTGCAATGTTAGATGGTTGCAGCAAATTCTATTTAGTAATTCGAATTATGCTCCCATTATCGGTGCCTGCTATTGTTTCAGCTGGTATTTATGCATTGGTTCACGCTTGGAGTGAGTTTGTATTAACTTTTACATTTGTTTCAGACGATTCAATGAGAACGCTATCCACTGGTGTATTTAATTTTATGGGGTTATGGATTGTAGATTGGGGTCGTTTGATGGCAGCGGCGATTTTAATTATTATCCCGATAGCAATTGTATTTACATTTATTCAGAAGTATTTGGTTAGTGGCCTTACTGCTGGTTCCACTAAGGGTTAATGGGTGAGAGGTGAGACCTTATATAGAGGTCTCCCCTTGATATTATGAGTAGAAAATATGCTTAGTAATCATATTCTGTAAAAAATATCGTCGTATAGTAATTTTGTTATTACATAACTATGTTGAAATTATCTTTTGGTTTGCGACAATGTACAGCGTACTTATTTATAATTATGATGTCCAATCGATGGATTTTTTACAAATGTTGCATTACAGCTTCCTGAGTATGGCAAGTTTTAATACAACTTACGCCCAAAAAAATCAATTGGATTAATTTTGATCGTTACACAATCTTTTGTAGTCTTTTTATGACGCTTATAAGTATGGCAAGGTTTATTTCGTTGTTTCCATTGCCGAAGAGAAGGTGCTTTTGATTGATAATCTTTCTAATGGAATAACAAGTATGTGAACAAAAGGGGGTCTAGATATGAAGGATAAAATTATAGAGATAGAATTAAGAAGGCAAGAAAGTCGTTTATTAACAATTACACAGAAATTTAATAATAGTAACTCTCAATTCAAAGTAGAGAATGAGTTACCTCCAAAGAATATTTGTGGTTTATACTGGATTTATACATCTTACACTGACGAAGATTTACTCCAATCTATTCATTCGGATAAGATAGGAGCAGTAAATATTTCTAAGTTGGCTAGGAGAAGAATGAACTTGAATAATGTTTGTAGAATAAAAAAAGATGGATTCAGGATTGTTTATAATGGTATTGCGAGCAATTCCAAAAAAAGTAATTATGATTTACGGGAACGTATCTATCAAGAATTTAGAAACAATGGAATAACAGGATCTTTAAAAATTAGTGGTACGAATTTAGATGATTTAAGCAAATGGAGGTATAGCTATATTGACTTAAACGAACATGAATATGTTGAAGATGCGATAGCGCTAGAAGTGGGATGGAGATTGGAATATGGCTGGCCAATACTATCAACCAATTGATGAGTGCGATTTAGTGGGGTTAGCGGTAGTAAAACTCCACTAAATTCAGCTAAAGCGTCGCAAAAACCGTTTTACACATTCCAGCTCTATGGTGTTGTTTTTTCAATGTATGATAGGAAATATTAACAGTGATGCTTTGTTCGTTGATGAAATGGATGCGTGTACGTGTGAAAGGGTGTTGCCCTTTTTCGATATGGATAACGGCATGATACAACAGCCAAATACAGTCATAGGCTGAAGGTGATTGAGCAGGATAGGCGTAGAGCCCTTTTTCTGTATGAATTGGAATTGGTGTCTTCTGTTGATAATCCAAGTGGTGTCGTACCGATATTTGGCGACCATGATAGTTTGCTCCATAGTGGATGCAGTTCTCTTTGATAATATTTATGGCTTTTGTTTTAATTGGAATGGTTTCGTTCATTTCAAGGATTTTTGACTGATAATAAGGATTATAAGCAGGGAGTATGGCTAAAGTGTTAGAGGTAATACGGTAGCTAGTCGTCATCATGTTCACCCAAGCGGTTCTTGTTATAGTTGGCAATTCCTTTTTCATAGTTTGCAAATAAGGTGTCCAAAGAGCAGTTCAACACCTTAGCAATCTTTCCAACGGTAACAAAGGAGGTCTGCGGATATTTGCCACGCTCGATTTTGCTGTAATGTTCTGGATCTAATCCTGCTGCTTCTCCAACATAATGTTGCGTCCACTTCGGATCTTGCTCCTGCAACTCCTCACGGGACTGTCTAATACACTGCCCAAGTATTCTACCATTAATCTCTCCAACATCTCTCACAACAAAACCCCTCAAAACCCTTTTCTCCATTATCTAAAAACAAGAATAGCCTGAATACGTGGAGTATCACGTATTGAGAAGAGTGAAACATGGGGAAACATGGGGACGGTTCTCCCGTGTTTCATTCTTCTTTTTGGAAGTGAATTCCAAGGGAAGCTTCAAGGATAAAAGTCTTAATTCTGGCAATTCAACACGGGGCATTGGGTGCTAAACGTTCAATACAATCAATTGTACGAGTAAACTTCCATTTGGATATTCGAAAATCTGATTTTCATAATAGAAAATAGCTAAAACTGTTAACATTTTGAGATTTTCATAACGTTTTTTTGAAATACGTTGATATGACTGTTAGGTTCAACTTTTATATGATCGGTGTAATGAAGTTCAGGACATAGCCTGAATTGCCATCCAATCAAAAAGGGAGAGTGAATCGATATGGCAAATCCTCAAGTGGAGAAAGGGTACATACGCATTGCGAATGATCTTTGGAATGAAGTGTTACGACGCGATTTTACGAAACGGCAAATGAATCTGATTTTACTTATTTGGCGACTATCTTATGGCACAGGACAGAAAAGTTGCAAAGTGCCGAATTTGATTGCATTTGAGCAGGTAGGTATGTATAAGCAAGATATTAAGAAAGAATTACTTTTTCTCAAACAGTGTGCGGTTTTGGATTGGGATGAAAATGTAATGGAATTTCAGATTAATAAAGAGTATCATCTTTGGCAAGTTACACCGAACAAGCAGTGGGATCAGGAGAAATTTAACCGACTTATTCACGCGAATTTGAAACGAAAAAGAGAGAGTGAGCCAAGGCCTTCTCAGCAAAGACAAGCAGATCAAGTAAGTAAATCACCTACTACTTCCAATCGTCCAGTTCGTAAAACACGAACCCTTAAGTTAGTAAAACACTTACCAACAATCGACGGAAAGCCAATGAAGATCAAGGATGCAGCATTCTTAAAGAAAGGTTTAAAGACATTAAAGCTTAAAGACATAAAAGAATATAATAATAGTCAACGTGATCATCGTTTTCGTGAGGTGATCGATTTTTATCGAGACAATTTGCAAAAGGGGATCACCGAATCGCCCTTTAATTACGAATTGATTACACAGTGGTACGATGAATTTGGTTATGATTTAGTATTGGAAGCGATGAAAATTGCAGCAAATAGAGAAGCTAAAGGGGTGAGATACATAGAAGGCGTACTGAAAAATTGGCAGCAAGCAAATGTCAAAACCTTAGAAGATCTCAAGGTACTTAAAAAACAATCCCAAACAAAGCGAAAGTCCGTCTTTTCTAAGAAGAGAAATGCTGCTTCGAAAAAGGATATTGTGCCGGAATGGTATCGCCAACACAAACAAGAACGCAATCAAATTGGCAAACAGGAATCAATTGAGGAAAAAGAGAAAAAAGTGGAAGAGATTGATCAGATGTTGCAGGAGTATCTGTCGTATAGGGGGCAGATACGGTAAAAAACAAGGGGTTGCTGAAATACCGATGGGCCTGCTTCCCATTGGTAGTGTATAGGTGACAGCTTTCTTAAAAGGACAATTGTTACGTATGAAGGACAATAGTTATATATGAATATGGTCCTTATCTTGGTTCCATTCGACCAATGTAATATTATATTTTTTACTCAACACACAAATTTATATTACTCTTATCGTTCAAATTCATTGAGAGGCTTTTGAGATAGTGTAATAATAAAATAGAATTCACACCTAATTATGGGAATATATGTTACCATTAAATAGTATAAGTTAACTGACTATAATACAGAGGAGTGATTTCTTGATGGCTACCGAAAACGTTATAGTAAATGGCATTCGGACTTTGGATGATTTTAAAAAATTTCATACTTATCATTTTGAAAAAATAAAAAGAAACTATGTCCTTTTTACAACTATATTAACAATGCTGCTTTACTTCATCGTGATACAAATGATTTTTTCTTATGTATTTGATTTCAATAATGTGTGGCTTTTGTCATTTGTTGTTGCTCTAATTTTATCTCTACTTACTGCTGCCGCATCAATCTTCTTTATGAAAGTAGCAGTGAATTACCGTTCCGTTAGTGAATACAAGAGTGATCCAACACTACAATACGAAATCATTTATCACTTTAGCAAGGACGTTATTAAGCAAGAAAAAGGAAGGTCAATCGAATATTTCAAATGGAATGAGATTTTTTCAGTAAATGAGCACCAAGATATGTACCTACTTTATGTTTCTAAGTATAAAGCAAGTATTGTAGCTAAAAGATTTTTTGAAACAAGAGATGAAGAAGAATTGTTTAAGCTGCTTGTCAGTAATAATATTCCCGCATCGAAAGTGAATTGGATATAGGGGGGCAGTATAAAAGGACAATTGTTTGCATGTGGAGAACGGTTTTGGGAATGTAATAGTCTTTTTCCATGTTGTCACAATTTTTTAGTCATTGTAGTATGGACGTCTTGAAATCCAATTTGTTTATATATTTTTTTCGCAAGGTTATTTGCAAAAACATTAAGTCGTATTTCATTGTAACCGCGTTGTTTATTAGCATCGATGGCAGCTTGTAGTAAATGTTTAGCTATTCCATAATTTCGATATGGGGGCAAAACATATAATTCAAAAATATATGCATGTGGCTGATTGTTAATAAGATCTATATTTTCACCGATTAGAATCCAGCCAGCGATCGATTGATCTGAATTGCGATAAACTAAGTAATGGGCACCCTCTTCCAATATCATTCTTACCATTTGTAATGCTTGTGCCTGACTGATCACATTTTTCTGTAAAACCCCTTCGTTCGCTGAATCCTTTGCTCTTGCTAAAATAAACCGCAAATCACGATCTGTTGCCACATCAATCATCACAAAACCCCCTGCAAAAATTTCTTACTAAAGCATATGCAAGTTTTAGAGTATCGGGACTTCTAAACGTGAACAATTATCTTTGCGAGGGGGCTGACACCAAATACAGACTTCTCTTTTTATAATGCTAGAAGTCAATATGGTGCAGGAATTAAAGCATTATAAATGGAGTAACTAATTTGATGAACTCTGCAAAAAATGTAAAAATTAGCAAATGACACGCTTAGCAATTTGTAGTAAGATAGGTATAACAACTAATGAAATGTTAACCGCTTGTGCATTCTTTTATAATGAAAAGGAGAGGTATAATGGAAAATAATGAAGTGAATATGATACTTCAAGCCATTAGAGAATTATCGGAAAAAGTAGATCAAAATCAAGGCTCTCTTCAGCAATTGTCAGAGAAAGTAGATCAAAATCAAGGCTCTCTTCAGCAATTGTCAGAGAAAGTAGATCAAAATCAAAGCTCTCTTCAGCAATTATCAGAAAAAGTAGATCAAAATCATGCTGAATTAACAAAACGCATGGATAACATGGAAGATAAGATGGACTATATTCAGCATAAATTAACAGAGCATGATGAGGAAATTTATAAATTAAAACGAAAAGCACAATGAAATATGTGTTAGATCCCTTGAAGATACAATTGTTCACTTATGGTGGACCGTTGGTTAGATAAGGGTTATTTTTTTGTGGATCAATGTGAAATAATGAGCGTAATAGAACGCTTATTTTCGGGAGCCAAACTCTAACAAAGATAGCTAAAGTGTCGCAAAAATTGTTTTATGTGTAGGTATCAACGCAAGACCTTCTCGTTTGCCATATAATGTGCTCTTGCTAAAATAAAACACAAATCATGATCTGTAGCCAAATCAATCATGCCCCCCCTCCAGCAAAAATTTCTTACTAAAGCATATGCAAGTTTTAAAGAATCGGGACTTCTAGCATGATAAAAGAGAAAATACTATAGATTATTTTGTTGAAATGAACATAGAAGGTATGTGGGAATTAATTAAGTGGAATTACCATAAAGAATGAACTAGATTGGCAAGGAATTAATACAAGGGAGAACTTCATTTCAATTTTTATGTCTTAAACATAGTAAGTATGAATAAATTGAAATTTAGAAGTATTTGTAATTTTTTCTTGTTAATTGGTTGTATTTTATGTTATTTATTGTTAATATTATCTTAATTGAAAAACTCAGAGATTATACGTGAATAAAATGACAAACATACTTTCATTCTCTGAACTTCAAGCGTAATTAAGAATTATAGAAAATAATCATGCTGTAATATAGGCGTGATTTTTAAAAACACCAAGGTTCTTAATAAAGAACATAAACTGAGTATATTTTCTAAGTTGTTCTCCTTATTAAACTAAGGTGGATAAACTACTATGATAGGAATGGAAGCAGAATTGAATTTTCAAGAGGTTGAGCAGATAAGGAGGAGGGTGACAAATATGAAACGGGTCATTGATGAGTTCTCTAAAGAATTGAATCTGTTGTTAGCGATCATAAAGCTAGATAATAACCCTAATTATTTGCTAGAAAATAATGAATTACTAGTCGATATAGATTGGAAAGAGTTTATTTACTTAGCAAAACATCACCGAATCTATCCAACAATCTATGAAAATGTCATTAATAAAGATATAAATAATATTCCTGAATCGGTAATTAATACTTTACATCACCTATGTTCTAAAAATACGGTAAATATGCTGTCTTTAACAGCAGAAATGGGGACAGTATGTCAAATTCTAGAGAATAATAATATAGAATCTTTAGTATTAAAAGGTCCCGTACTTGCTGATTATCTGTATGGCGATATATCTAAACGTACATCAAAAGATTTAGATATATTAGTACCAATCAACAAAATAGAGAAAGTAGAAGAACTTCTTTATAGTTTAGGTTATCAATTAGAATCTTATCATCCGAGAATTCTTAAGGATTGGAAACGCACATTACAACATCTATCTTTTGTTCATCCAATTAAGCATATTCAAGTAGAAGTGCATATATATTTAAATATTGATATGGGACTAAAACCAACGTTTAATTCCTTATGGGAGCGAAGAAATGAAAGTTATATTGCTGGGAAACCAGTTTATTCTCTAGGAACAGAAGATTTGTTTTTGTATCTTGTTTCACATGGAGCGAAGCATGCCTGGTTTAGATTAAGGTGGCTTGTAGATATTGATAGAATGATCACAAAAGAATTTAATTATAAGTCTTTATTTGAATTATTAAAGAAATATCAAGCTAACATATCCTTTGGACAAGCTCTCACCTTATGTTTATCTTTATTTGATACTAAAATAAAAAAAGAATTTAAAGAGTTCAATAGAGAGAATAAACATCAGATTAAGCTATTAAAGAAAACGATCTATTTTATAAATCAAGGTTTAATACCTCATTCACAAGAGAATTCAAAGAAATTTAGAAAACACTATAAAAAATATTTGAACTCTATAAGAACAAAACGGCAAAATTTATTAATATTTAAAAATCGATTGTACCCAAATTGCCATGATGCAAGTGTTTTACCATTACCGAAGCCTTTGCATTTTCTTTACTTTCCTTTGCGCCCTTTTACCTGGTCATTTAGGAAAATAAAGAGGATGAGGTCAGTAGCTTAATACACAGAATATACATGATGAATGAGGGATTACATTGAGTACAATTGCAGGTATCTTAAATTTAAATCAACACTCTATAAATCTGGAACATTGTAATAGGGTGATGTACAAATTAAGTCAATATGCGGTAAATGAGACCCGTGTATGGACGGATGATTCGATTGTTTTAGGTTGTGCATTACAATGGATTACGCCTGAGTCTGTAGATGAACTACTGCCTTATTATGATAGTGAAAGGCGACTGGCGATCACAGCTGATGCAATTATTGACAATCGGAAAGAATTATTAGAAATTTTACAGATTGATACAAGAAAAAGAAAGATAATTACAGATAGTCAATTAATATTATTAGCCTATTGTAAATGGGGGGAAGCAACTCCTAAGTACTTAATTGGTGATTTTGCCTTTTTTATATGGGATGAAAGGCAACAAAAACTATTTGGTGCAAGAGATTTTTCTGGAATGCGGACACTATATTATTATAATGATTCAGAACATTTTGCATTCAGTACTACTATAAAGCCATTATTACAATTACCATATATTCAAAACCAGCTTAATGAAACTTGGCTAGCTGAATATTTGGCTATTCCAGATATGATTGACACGATGGATTCTTCTCTGACGGTCATAAGTGATATTAAACAACTTCCACCTTCACATTCCATTACGGTTACACCTGAACAAACAACAGTCAGGCGTTATTCTCCATTACAACTAGATAAGAAGATAAAATTTAATAAAACGGAAGATTATGTAGAATCTTTTCGGGAAGTGTTCCAAAAAGCAGTTGATGCCCGGATCCGTTCCATTGGTCCTGTCGGAGCACAATTAAGTGGTGGATTGGATTCTAGTTCTGTTGTTAGCTTTGCGAGAAGAGCACTGAAAGAAGAAGACAAGCCTTTATATACCTATAGCTATGTACCTGATAAACAATTTGAAGATTGGACGCCAAAATATATGATCGCGGATGAAAGTGATTTTATTAAAGGCACTGTTGAATATTGTAGTGGTATTCAAGCAAACTACCATTCATTTGAAGGAAGAAGTCCCTTAACAGAGCTTGATGAATGGCTCGATATTATGGAGATGCCCTATAAATTTTTTGAAAATTCATTTTGGTTAAAAGGCATACATGAGCAAGCACATAATCAGGGTGTCAAGGTCTTATTAAATGGAGCAAGAGGTAACTTTACCATCTCTTGGGGAAAAGCATTAGAATACTACAGTAAATTAATGCGACAACTCAATTGGATCAAACTTTCCAAAGAAGTGAAGTTATATAGTCGAAATACCTCGGTAAGCCAGAAACGTGTCATTTCAACGATTGGTAAAAAAGCTTTTCCATTTCTTGCATCAACTACAGATCCGTACACATTTCCAAAATTGATCAATGATAATTTTGCTGCAAGAACAGATGTATTTGAAAGAATATCCGATCTAAACAATGATGGATTAAGTAATAGTGAAATTAGGCAGAAGCATTTTCAAAAACCATTTATTTGGAATGTAACTGGTACATCTGCTACAAAATTATCCTTGAGATATGGAATGTGGGATCGAGACCCAACCAATGATTTACGTGTTATTCAATTTTGTCTGTCTTTACCTGATGACCAATTCGTTAACAACGGTATGGATCGTGCATTAATACGAAATGCAACAAAAGGATATTTACCAGATAAGGTTAGACTAAATCAACGAGTACGTGGTATCCAAGCGGCAGATTGGCTAGATCGGATGAAACCAGTATGGGGAGAATTGATCGAAGAGTTTAACCAATTAATTAGTGATCCCATCTGTTTTATGTATTTAAATATGGACTTACTAAAGAAAATAGTAACTAAAATGGAGAAAGGACCTCGGACAGAAGAAGCATTTGATCCTGAATACAGGATCATGATGCGAGCGCTAATTGTATACAGGTTCTTAAAAAGACTTGAAACAAAAGGAGGTGATATATATGAAACAAGAATGGCAAACACCCCAATTGGATGTACTTGATGTAAACCAAACGATGATGGGTCCAGGAAATGATTACGTTGATTTAACATTCCAAGATGTAGACGAAACAGCTGAACTTCATAGAAGCTAATTAATAAGATTTAGAATACCAATATATTCAGAGAAGGCAATTGCTCTAAATAATCTAGTAAATACAAGCATTAATTTTTTGCGAATTTATAAAGAAATACGAGGTGGTGATATAAATGAAGCAAGAATGGAGAGAGCCACAATTGGAAGTACTTGATGTCAATAAAACAATGTTGGGACCGGGTATGGCCAATGTCGATTTTACTCACTCAGATGATGATGAAACAATTGAACTTCATAGAAGCTAATCCAGTGTCTATGGCATCAACCTTTAGAAACCCTTCTGTAAAAAAGTCAGAAGGGTTTCTGTTAAAGAGAAACATGTAAATAAAATACTAGTAAGTAATTTTCCTAATATAACGAAGTTCGACAAAAACTCCTATTCCTATGTTTGTTTATAATTGTTATAATTATTTTGTAATTTTGTTCTTTATAGTGAACAATGGTGGTGAATATAAAACAAGGGGTGAAATGATGATAGATATTTATAGTCATATTTTACTGTGGGATAGTAGTGGTGCAAAACACATGCCGGAGAGTTTATCAATCGTTCGTAAGGCAAATGAACAAGGTATTAAGAAGATTATAGCTACACCTATTATGGATGTAGGGAATCATAAAAAGGATATAACAGAAAAAGTTCAAGAGTTAAATAAACTTATAAGAAAAGAAGGTATTCCAGTAACAATTTTTCCGGGACAGAAGGTGAATCTTGTTGATGATGTTCTGACCGGCTTCACTCAAGACCATATATTGCCCCTGAATAATTTCATATTTATAGAACTACCAACAGATCATATTCCACTCAATGTTAGAGAACTATTCTTTGATATTCAAGTACGTGATTATCAAATTATTATCAGTCATCCGGAAACAAATAAATTATTCATCGAAAATTCAGACCTTTTATATGAATTTGTAAAGAATGGTGCATTTATACAACTATCAGCTTCTAGTGTAGTTGGGAAAAACGGAAGAAAAGCACAAAAGTTTGCCAGAGAAATGATCGAAGCTAATCTTGCTCATTTCGTTGCCTCTAATGCAAAAGTGAACGCTGGTATATACCTAGAAAAGGCCTACGAAAAGATAGAAAAAAAATTTGGCATTGAAAAAGTATACTTTTTCAAAGAAAACACGCAAGCAATCATAGATAACTCCTCCATTATGGTAGAACAACCAATACGGTTAAGAGGAAAGATGAAAGTTTAAGGTCTTGTTGTTCTTAATAAAGAATAGAATTATAGATTAATTAGTAAATACCTTTTTAATTTTCTATTTTAATAAGATGATATCGATAAGGGTGAGAGAAAAAGTGAAGAAACTAGTTAAATTCTTATCTTTGCCACTGAAAAGAAAGCTTTTATTTATAGAAGCCTTCTTACATTTAGGACGAGCCAGAATATTAAAATCCTTACCTTTTAAAAAAGTGGCTAAAGGACTAGGAGAAAAAGCCATAGAAACCACAACTAACACGAGCGATGATCGGTCTAAGATTAAAGATGTAGCCACAGCAATTCATATTATGAGTAAACACACGCTATGGGAAAGTGCATGTCTGGTACAAGCAATAGCTGCAATGAAAATGCTAGAGCGCAGGGGTATAGAAAGTACCATCTATCTCGGTACTGCAAAAGATAAAAAACAAAAAATGGTGGCACATGCCTGGTTAAGAAGTGGTCCATATTATGTTACTGGGGCTAAAGGTATGAACCGTTTCACAGTTGTCGGGATGTTCGCTAAATTGTTGGATAAAAAAGGGCAGACTTAAGAAGGCATGCTTTTAATTTTAATGGTTTTGATTGGAGGGTTTTGATGATTCGTAAAGGAAAAAGGCTTTATCATGCATTCGGATTAAACATTGTAAGTGATCTCCTCCTGCCTGAGTTAATAGTTATGAATACTTTGGAAGGAGTGGATGTAACTATAGAGATAAAAGAAATGGACAAATGGGATGAGTTAGCAGAAACAACAAGTCATTTCGTTGTCAAAGAAGGCAGCGTATTGTTTCACGTACCAGATACGGCCGTATATCTGATTGAACATGGTACAAAGATTACTATCTCACCTTTGGACGAAACAAAACAAGATAACATACGCCTTTACCTGCTTGGTACATGTATGGGGGTGCTACTGATGCAACGGAGAACAATCCCTTTACATGGCAGTGCGGTAGAAATAGCTGGCAAAGCATATGCGTTCGTTGGCAATTCTGGAGCAGGAAAATCGACACTTGCTTCCGCATTTATGGAAAGAGGTTATCGATTGTTAAGTGATGATGTTATCCCAATAGTTTTCTCTGATAAAGAAAAACCAATTGTTATTCCGTCATACCCTCATCAGAAACTATGGACACAGACACTGGACCACTTTGGCAGAGGTACAAGCAACTTGAAACCAATTATATTTCGGGACGCCAAATTTGCAGTACCTGTTATGGATAGCTTTCAACCTAAGCCATTACCTTTAGCAGGGGTTTTTGAATTAACCAAAACAGCAAGTGATCAAATAAGCATTAGCCCAGTGCTTCAGTTACACCAATTTTATTTGCTTTATCAGCATACATATAGGAATTTCCTTATTCAACGTTTTGATCTAATGGATTGGCACTTTCAAACGGTGACCAAAATTGCCCAAAACATTGAGTTGTTTCAAATAGAACGACCAATCACCCGATTTACAGCAGAAGAATTAACAGACGTAATATTAACAATAATTAACAAGGAGGAATTGGTATATGAGTAAAGTAGAGGAACTTTCCCTTCGACTTACAGTCAAACAGATGGAAGGGAACATTGTGAGCGATATGAATGGAGAAAAAGTGATGTTAAGTGTCAAAAATGGTAAGTATTATAACCTTGGAACAATGGGAGGGGTAATCTGGGATCAGATCAAGGAGCCTAAATCGATAGAAGGTTTAATAGCTATACTTATGGAGAAATATGAAGTGGAAAAACATCAATGTGAGGAACAAATAATCGCTTTTCTTCGTCAATTAGTAGAAGAAGGATTAGTAGAAGCGAAATAATAGGAAAGATATCAACGGAGATGGGGGTGAACGACATCAAACATGTTTTCTATTTCCTTAAACAAATTCATTCACATACAGGCGCAGTATTATATATAAATATACTGGCCATGACGGGAATCGGATTGTTGAATGGAGTTAGTATATTGCTGCTTATTCCGATGATTAGTATGAGTGGCATTATCAATATGGATACGAATGAATTGCCATTTATGGGGGTATTTCAATTTTTAGATTCGTTTTCAGTTACTATCGGTTTGCTCATCATTCTAGCTATTTATATTGGTATTGCAATCGGTCAGATTTTACTTCAACGTCATATCACCATTCGCAATGCAGAAATACAGCAAGGTTTCTTACGCTTTTTGCAAATTGAAACATATCAGTCTTTATTAAAAGCAAATTGGGACTTTTTTATAAAAAAACGGAGGTCAGACCTCGTTCATATCTTAACAGCGGAAATTTCGCGTACCAATGCAGGTACACAATCATTTCTGAAGTTAATGGCTTCTTTTATTATTACATTATTACAGGTTTTTCTAGCCTTTTGGTTATCCCCTTCCATTACATCGTTCGTCTTATTGTGTGGTGTCTTCCTTATTTTTATTAACCGAAAATTCTTAAGACGAACACTAGCTCTAGGGAAACAGAATGTCGAGTTAGGGAAAAACTTTTTAGCAGGTATTACAGATCAAATCAATGGTATGAAAGACATTAAGAGTAATTCATTAGAAGAGCCAAGGATGGATTGGTATCGTTCGATGACAAAGCAGATACAAGATCAACAAGTGAATTATACCCGTGTAAAAACCACTTCACAGGCTTATTATAAAATTGCCTCAGCCGTTTTCATTGCGGTGTTTGTTTTTGTGGCCATACAGTTGTTCTCAGCCCAAGCAGCACAGTTAACCTTGATTATTCTCATATTCTCTCGTTTATGGCCAAGAGTTTCAGGGTTTCAGACTTCCATGGAGCAAATTGCGATGTCACTGCCTTCTTTACAAATTGTACAATCCTTACAAAAACAAACAAGTGAAATGACAGAATTTGATAAAGAATTCGATCAATCTGTTGAACCCTTACAAATTGAGCATGGTATAGCGTGTAACAATGCTTCATTCCGTTATGATAAACAGAAGGAAGTATTTGCTTTAAAGGATATTCATTTATTTATCCCAGCTAACAAAATTACAGCTATTGTTGGTAAATCTGGGGCAGGTAAGAGTACGTTAATCGATTTACTGATGGGACTTAATCTTCCAGAGACAGGAGAAATCAAAGTAGATGGTATGTCATTAACATCTGATCGAATCCTGTCATTTCGGAGTTCCCTAAGCTATGTTTCACAAGATCCCTTTTTATTTAATACGACAATTAGAGAGAATCTCTTAATTGTGGCCCCTCATGCAACTGATGAAGCATTGATGGAGGCATTAGAATTTGCTTCCGCAGCCGAATTCGTTAACCAGCTGCCAATTGGACTAGATACAGTAATTGGTGACAGAGGTATAAAATTATCAGGTGGAGAACGTCAACGAATTGTATTAGCCCGTGCCATTTTGCGTAAACCATCTGTACTTGTATTAGATGAAGCAACAAGTGCCCTTGATACAGAAAACGAATCTAATATACAAGAAGCAATCGGACGCTTAAAGGGGAAGATGACCATCATTGTCATTGCCCATCGCTTGTCTACTATTCGTGATGCAGATCAAGTGGTTGTGTTAGAAGGTGGAAAGATTATTCAGCAAGGCGAGTACAACCAATTGTCTGCTGCTAAGGGTGTGTTTAGGAAGATGCTTCATCGGCAGTTGGTGGGGAGTTGAATTGGTATAGGAAGTTATAGCGCGAAAAAAAGCCAAGGGCAATCGAAACCTTTCGATGATTTTGTTTGAAAAGTAATAATATTTAGCGAAGGATAGATAGGTACAGGAGTTTTTTGGAAAAAATCTAAATGATGACGAACTGCATGTATACGCCCATCATAACTTGAACCATAGTGAAGACAATTTTCTTATATGATTTCGAGAGGTGCATCGTATGATAGCACCTCTTTTTCTGTTTCTAATATCTTTGTTTGATGATAAGGTGTAATAGCTAATGTCTTATTTGTGATACGGTACATAGCCACCCCTCTGCATTACGATTGGTTTTGATCACTATAAGCACGATAGATTTGTTGTAATTCATTTGCATCCAGGTTTATGGCGTTGCAAATTTTCACAATACTTGAGAAAAAGGCATTCCTTTTTACGAGAGAACTTTTGTTTTAGTGATCGGTAAATTATTCTACTATTCAGAAACATTATATGGTAAAATGTATGGAAGTTACTTAGTCTTATTTATCTAGGTTAAAATTATTAATTATTTACCATTCATCATATTTTATTAGAACAGTAGTCGTGGAGGGTATCTATGCATTGGTTTATTTTTCTATTTGTTTCATTGATATTTTTATTTTCTCCTTATCAAAAGGGATTATATTTTGATTCTGATTTTTATTCTTTACATATTCTAATTTCCGCTCTAACTATATTATTAATTTTGACAGCCTTTCGATTTCGGGAAACATTGGCTTGGAAAGACATTCATATTATTATTCTTATTCCGATTTTATACATGATTTCCATTACATATGCAGTGTATATAAATGGTGCTTTTGCTATGTTTTTCAAGTGGACCAGCTATATTAGTTTATTTTACTTATTATATTGGACTATTAAAAAGAGTGATGTAATTAGGGAATTATCTGTTTATATTTTTTATTTATCAGGGACAATGATAGGAGTTCACATGTTGTTGAATTATTACGATATCCTCTCCTATCCCCATGTCTTTATTAATGATCGTTTTGCAGGAGTATTTCAATATCCTAATACTTTTGGGATGGTAGTAATCGCATTTTATATGTTTGGGTTAATCCAACTTTTGCAAGATAAAATAAAATGGTATCAGATTTGGTTTTACACATTACCTTTGACCCTTTTCATACTTATATTTATCGAGTCATATTCCCGAGGTATGTTCTTAGTTTTTCCGATGGTAGCATTCATTGGTTTGTTTTTTATGAAGTTTCATATGCAAATTTCCTATATTATATACGCTTTTATAACGATATTGGGAGGTTTCATTTCTTATATTCTTTTACAAGTTGGTAATGATATCGTTAGTGCTTTGAGTATAATAACTGTGATGCTCTGCACTAGTCTAATGATCTATTGGTTAAAAACTCGAGGTTCTTTGTCTAATTATTTTAGAAGTTATAACAAAAAAAATAATTTTATAATCCTACCCATTGTAACGTTGTTGCTAAGTGGTTTGTTCGTGTTAGATATTGCATATAAGGGCATTATTTATCAACAGTTACCTGAAACATTACAAGACAGAATCTCCAGTATTAATGAAAGTCATACTGCAAGAGAACGAATATTGATCTATGAAGATTCGCTGGAAGCTAGCCAAAACTCACCCATTTGGGGTTATGGGGGGAACGCATGGGAATCGATTTATCGTGCTTATCAGCAGTTACCATATCAAGCAAAGCGAATACATAATGAATATTTAGAAATGATTATCGATTTAGGTTATCTAGGATTTATGATTATGATTTCCGTTATTATTTACTTCGTGTATGTCATTTGGAGAAGGTATACAAATAATCATGAGAATATGCAGAATGTTGCCATTATATTAAGTTTAATGACTATTTTTGCACATAGCTTTTTAGATTTTAATCTTGCCTTTGGATATGTAGGATTTATGATTTTCTGGTTAATAGCTATGGGAATAAAACCAAGTAGTACATTTCGAATAAAGCCATTATGGAGTTATTTGACACTAAGCATTTTATTGGTTTTATCTTTGGTTACTGCTATTTTTTCTTATCGCTTTATGCAAGCTGATAATATGGAAGATTATGCTCAGAATACCAATGATCTAGCTAGTAAAGAACAATATATAACAGAGGCAATACAATGGAATTCTTTTCAACCAGCGTATTACACATCTCTTATCCAGACACTACTTCGTGCTGATAATAATGATCGAGAGGAAATCTATGCACTTACTAATAAGATGATAGAGGTAGAACCATTGAATTCTTCCAATATATATAAGGCTGCCCGATTCCAGGAGATGATAGAATTTAAAAAAGAAGCACTAGATAACTATCAATTAGCTGCACGAATGGATCAATATGATACTAGAATATATGCATCGGTTATTTCGCTTTCGATAGAATTAGCAGGTCAAACTGGTGATGATCATTTTATTGAATTAGCTCATGAAACTTTTGAGGAATTTGATAATATATTGGCTACATTTAACGAAAATTCTTTTGCAGAGCGACATAACAGCCGTGAGTTTGGTGAAACAGAAGAGCTTAAGAGGCTAAGAGAGGAATTAGTGAAAATAATAGATTAAAATAATTCTATTAGTTCAGGAATAAGTGTTCATGTAATTGACATTTTTGTTAAAAAAAGTTAAGATAGATGTATTCTAGGCAAAAAAACCTATAAAAAGGAGGTGAAAATACCTTAAAGGTCATACTAGAATAATAGACTAGAGAGGGTTATGCATATGAAAAAGAAAAATTTAAGCTTTATTAGTGGATTGTTAGTTTTTACATTATTTCTTTCGCCATTTAGTGGTGTAACTGTTTTTGCAGAAGAAAGTGTAGATAATGAGAATGTAACAAGTGATACATATCATGATAATACACGTGAAGATGTTTATGATGATGAAAACATCACTGATGACGTCTATGAAGAAGAAAGTACACGAGATGATGTATATGGGGATTCAGACGAGGAAGAGAGTACACGAGACGATGTTTATGGTGACGATTCAGACGGAGAAGGAAATGTTCCTGGCGATGTCTATGGTGACGATTCAGACGGAGAGGGAAATGTTCCAGGTGATGTCTATGGCGACGATACCAACGAAGATGAATCTGCTACTGATGAACCAAGTGTAGCTGAAACTGTATATATTACAAATGATGATATTGTTCAGTCTTCTGGAGATGATATCAAAGTAAATTCTAATGGACATGTAAGAGTATTTTCTTGGGATATCGAACAATTTATGATTGCAGAAAAAAAATCATTGGTGATTTCTGAAGAGACTGTATCAATCAGTTATCCGATTGGACTTTTTAAATCTGGAGCTATAGTTGATTTTATTCATGAAAAAGTTGCAACCAACAATTATCCTGCATTAAATGGAATTAAAACCGTAGGAGATTTCTATGATTTTAATCTATTAATTGACGATGAATACCAAGGTGATTTATCAAGCCCTGTTTCATTAACGTTTGATATCGACCCAAGTGAAGTGGATGATGTAAATAATCTACGTTTGGTATTTGTTGATGAAGATGGAAACATTGAATATATTGAAGGAACTTATGATGCGGATAATAACCAGTTTATCGCTGAAGTAACACACTTTAGTGTATACGGTGTTGTTGAAGTTGAGAGCAGTGAAGAGGAAGAAAAGACACAAGATTCAACTAATTCTGAAGTTGCTTCTAGTGGAAGTAACGACGGAAATGGAACTGCTAGTGGGAACGAGTTACCTGATACGTTCACAGGGTTTACAAACCTTGCAGTAATGGGAGCTATTCTTTTACTTGCAGGTATGTCTTTATTATTTATTCGCAAACGCCAAACAGCATAATGAACTGAGTCAGAGGTATTCCCTCTGGCTCATTTTTATTTTAGAATTTCGCAGTTATTTTTCCACTCTCGCAATTAAATAAGGTTTCTTCATAATTTTTGGGACAAAAGGGTCAGACCCATGAAAATACAATTGCCCACGTTTATATTTTGAGGTCTGACACATTTCCTCATTATTTCATTGATGATATTGAACTTGATTGCGTCCTTTATCTTTCGCTATGTAGAGTGCTTGATCGGCTAGGTCAAATATTTGCTCTGAATCCATAGGTGTAGCATCCTTTTGTCGGTCTGTTGTTGCAACTCCTACACTAACGGTGACGAATCGGCTTATCTCTGACATTTCATGTGGTATTTCTAATTCTTCTATTGCTACGCAGAGTCTTTCTGCTAAGGCTGCAGCATCTTTTTCAGTAGCATTTGGCATCATCACACAAAACTCTTCACCACCGATCCTATACACATTATCACCTTTTCTTATAGTATGTGCTAGCTTATTGGCCACGGTAATTAAACATTGATCACCTTCTTGATGACCATACGTATCGTTATATTGCTTGAAGAAATCAATATCTATAACTAATAAAGCATAACCGTGTCCCTCTTGTGTATATTGTTGATGGATTTGAGAATAAAAGTATTGGAAAGAGTGTCGGTTTAATATTCCGGTTAAAGCATCCGTTATTGCAATTGTTTGTAATTTGTCTTTTTCTTTTTCCAAATCTATTAGCTGATTTTGCTTTTCAGTCACATCTCTGGAAATACTAATGACACTAAGACCATGTTGCTTTACCGGTTTAATGAATTTGAATTTCGATTCAATCCAAATATATTCCCCATCCTTACGACGCATACGATACGTGTTTGTATAAATAGCTTCTGTTAGCGCTTTGAATTCATTAAATATAGTCACTTCCTTACGATCATTAGGGTGCATAAACTCATAGATGGAGTGACCTAGCATCTCGTTTTCATCATAGCCTAATAAAGATAAGCTCATTGGCGATACATACGAATACTCACCTATAATGGTATGAAGCGTAATTAAGTCTGTTGAATGCTCCGTAATGTGTCGGTACAGTTGTTCATTTCTCTCCAGTTGAAGTTCTGTTATTTTACGATCTGTAATATTAATATGTGCCATGACCACTCCTCTACTATTTTCAAGCAGGATTGGCGTTACTCTCAATAAAAACCATCGCAGGTCATTATTTGAATGGCAAGGATATTCATAATGGAAATATTCCTTTTCACCATGTAAAACAGAAAGTATACCCTTTTTCAACATTTTCGGACAAAATTTCAAATAATTATTACCAATACCTGTGTATTTCAAACTACCTCCATTATCATTGGAAAAATCGATCCAGCTTTGATTAATTTTAATAATTGTTCCTTCCTCGTTTAGCAGTGCTATTTGATCATGAATAGAATCTAAAATAGATTGAGCTAACCCACTCATGGGATCAAGTCCTTTCCTATCTCTAGTTGACGAATTCTTGATGAAAATGGTATGACTTTATATCAATTTACTTAGGTCATAGGTAACTTTATTATTACTTTATATATCAAAAATTACAAGTAAATGAGTCAGCCCTGGTGATAATAAATGAGGATGCTGTTCACGAGAATTGATGGTATTTCCTTTGAAGATGGAGAAGATTTCCGTGAGGCGGAGGTTAATTCCCGTTAACAGGAGTAGACTTCCCTCACTCACATTTTGATCGATTATACCTATCTATTCGTGGTATAATGTCATCGGGATATGTCTTTTTCGTGAAAGTCTAGTAGAAAAAATAAAAAGGGGAGTGACTTCAATGGCATTTGATTATGGATCAGATTCACTAGATATTAAAAATCCCTTTAAAAAGGAAGGCTTGCTTTATCTAATCAGTGGTACCGTCATTTTGTTAATTGGAATTTTATCAGTATTTACACTAAGGATGAATATTGCTGGCAATGAGCAATTAATTGGCTGGTTTAGTCTATTAGTTTGCCTCGTTTTGGTATCAGGAGGGGTTAGTTACATTGCGAAGGGATTAATAAAGATTTCACGATTTTATGTAGGACGCGGTGTACCTACAAGTTTGTCGAAAAACCAAGCAAAAAGCGAAAAACATACTAGTGAACCAAGTGTTACCTATCAATCGCAGACACTTGAACAAATGATTGTTGGACGAAAAAATCCAACCTTCAAAGAACCGGTATCATTATTGGAACGTGCCGTATATAGTATGTTTCCAAAATTTATTTTCTTACCGTATGCGATGCGGAATTTCATTAATGTATATATTCGCAAAATAGGATATTCTCTAATCGGTTTTCTTTTTTACATATTAGCGCTATTATCTGGCGCTGTAGGATTAACTTTTTTAAGTCAATCATCTTTTGCCAATTGGATGGGGATTGGACTATTACTCTATTTAGTTGTGATATGGGTGTTTAAGCCTATTCGAAAAAAAGAAGTTATTCAAGATAAACAGTTAAGTCAGGGACGAAATGGCCATATCGTTTGGGCAATTGTATTATCTATTTTATTACCAACAGTTATAGAATTACTATTAAGACAGGGAATTACATTGCCAGAAGCACCATTTAATCCAACATTTGCACTTGTATTATTTTTATTATTAATGACTTTAGCTTTTGTTGCTAGTCTTTTGTTAACAAGAATAAGGGCTGATATCGCAGAACCGATTACGGAGACATCCGAATTTCGTGAGCATTGGCAAGAAAATGTTCACCCAAAAGACTTTTTTAGAGCGCTCGATATGGAGATGATGGAGCTTCGTTACAAAGAGATACCGAACAGAATCTACCGTGAGTTAAATCCTAATTTACATATGGAAGGTAGTATGGATAAAGGGAGTTTTGCTGGAGATACCATCCAAGAAACGCAACCTGTCTATCAAGAAATGGATTATCCAGATAATTTAAAAACGTTCCGATTAGGCTCCGCAATTGCTGGTCATCTTTTCGTTGTGATTGCAGCATTTTTACTGTATTTTGCCATGCCGACTGAATTAAGCTTAAGCGGACTTTTTCCAAGTTTGTTGTTTCCGTTAGTCTTGTATGTTTTTGGAGCTTCTTTATTGTTGTTAGCCCATTTATATTGGGGAGAAATTCAATTTAAAAGTTATTTGATCCAATTTCAAGGGGAAGGAACTTATTCGGAATCGAAGCTATCTGTTGGGATGTCTTATGATGACTCGACAAGAAGTGAGAATACTGTAGTACGCACCTCGTACACTACCTTCTTCTTAGTATCTCAAATTATTTCAAGTACGCAAGCACAATCTGGTGCCAATGCATTTCGAAATGCTAGATACGTTATTAGTCTTAATAAGGCAGATAATATGATGGATCATTTGGTGGATCGAATTAAATATTTCTTAGAGGATCGTGAATTTATTGCTTCAACTGTCTCGAAAAAAGATGGGGAAGCAATGAAACAGATTTTTGCGATAAATGAAGCTGCTGCATCAAAACAAAAGCTTACCGATCAAACAGAAAAAGAAAAACGTTTAAATCAAAAATTACATGATCAATAATAAAAAATCCCTCACTTTTTGATAAAGTGGGGGATTCTGTCTCTGAAATTAAATGTATTCTTCTTCCTTAACAATTAATTCTTTTGCATTAATATTTTTCTTCAGGTACTGTACTAATTTTTGTCGGTCTTTTTCCATTGGTTGAAAAGGTGGTTGAAACGTTTGAAGAATATGTATCAGTTCATCCCAACTACGCGCCACCGGAATTTTCTTTGTATGATACGTTAAATTGGGATCCGGAATATAAACACAAGCCTGAACCCAAATCGGCATTCCTTCACTTTTCCACATTTTAGATCCATGCCATACTTGCTGTCTTAGAAAAGAAAGTCCTGTCATCATACGACTGGTAACTAATTTCCCTCTTTTTTGATATGTCATCTCCATTACTTCTCTTTCTGTATCTAAATGATAGGTAGCATCGCTAGAATGGTTAGTGCCAAGTTGAGTATCAATAATAAAAGCAGCCTGAGGTCCTAAAACGATTAACGGTACATGATAGCCACGCTTTTCATAACGAACAGTGACACCTTGGAAAATAGCATAGTCATCAGGAAGTTCTTTAAATTGTGCAAGAAACTTTTCATGGGCTTTTTGGCTTTTCTTATTCTTTCGTTTCACATATATACTGATCAAAATAATACCTAATAAAAAAACAAACGGAATGAGTCCATAAACCGATGTTATTGTCCCATACTGACTAGCAATCAATGAAACGAAGAATATCCAAACAAACGTCAAAACTATGTTTCGTATCATCTTAAAAAAATTTGGTAGTCTGTCTCTAGTTGATAGGTAAACTCGTGCCATTTCTTTCCCCCTAGTTGAAGTCTATGTAACTAGTATTATAGCACTATTCGCGAAGGAAGAAAATAGTGATTATGGGTGAGGTTCGAATTTTGAAATAGCGCAATTATTTTTCTAATTTCGCAATATAATTAGTATTTTAGCAAATAACAAAGCATACTTGTCAATTCTTGGGTTCCCTTCTATTAACCATAATGAGAGCATGAAAGTACGACATCAACTTATAAGGAACTGTTCTCCTCGTCCATTGTTTTTATATTTAGGTTGATGTAAAATATGAAGTGACATAGTATGAATTTACTATATGTTCAAAAACACAATAGGATAATAGTAACGATTTTTTATTGTTCAGAGGGGGCGAATATAGTGAAGCTTAAATTCATCATCTTATTGTTTTTAGGATTAATATTACAAGCATGTAACGCCCCGGATCAAAACGAGCTAAAAACCTATACAGCGAACGAAGGTGTCATTGATTTATCAGATTGGCACCAAGAAGATAACTTAATTCCGTTAGATGGGGAATGGGAGTTGTATTGGAAGCAATTATTAGAGCCGAACGATTTCCCTAGTGGCTCTTCCATTAGTGGCGGTAGTGTTATAGATTTACCGAAAATTTGGGATGATCATATTGTAAATGGTGAAGCATTACCTAATGAAGGTTATGCAACATATAGATTAAAGGTTTCAAATGCTACATTGAGTGATGTGTTAGGACTTCAGATCCCTTATATGTATTCTAATTACAAATTGTGGGTGGATGATCAACTGATTGCAAAAAACGGACAGGTTGGAATGGATGGTAGTATGAGCCGTCCTCAAAAACGTCCTCAAGTGGTATATTTTTCACCCAAAGATAACACATTTTCCATTACCTTGCAGATTTCCAATTACCATCATATCGATGGGGGAATACTCGATCCGATTACGCTTGGATCATCACAAAGCATAAATACCAGTCATGTGAAAGATATTGCTTTTCAATCGATATTAATTGGATTTTTAGTGTTAGCGGGAATATATCACCTTGGACTTGGATTTTTTCGCAAAGTAGAGCCATATTTCTTTTATTTTGGAGCGCTTTGCTTAGTGGCTGCATTCCGTCATTTAATGGTTGGAGATGTTTTCTTTACGAAGATATTTCCAAATGTTGATTGGAATTTTGCGGTTAAGTTAGATTACATCAGTTTATATTCACATGTTCCGTTGTTAGCGATGGTATTATATCGTCTATATCCTAAAGAAA
This sequence comes from Gracilibacillus massiliensis, assembly GCF_001458115.1. Lineage (GTDB taxonomy): Bacteria > Bacillota > Bacilli > Bacillales > Amphibacillaceae > Gracilibacillus > Gracilibacillus massiliensis. The sequence continues at coordinate 798,732 of NZ_CZRP01000013.1, read as the reverse complement.
GTTATAGATGGTTTACAATCACAACGATTATATTTGCTATCACATTCAGTTTGCTTACCATTTTAACACAACCGAGAACGTTTTTATTATTTGAAGTCTATTTTCATTTTTTTATGATTCTATGTGTTTGCTACACTATGGTGGTCGTCGTAAGGTCATTGAAAAGCAAACATGAAGAACGATATTACCTTATCATTGGTATTGTATTATTAATGGTTACTATTTTATTAGATATTGCCGTGAAATTTCTTCGCTTACCCGATGTGGATTTATATCCGATTGGCCTGGTCTTTTTGATGATTTGCCTGTCTTTGGTTATTTCAAGAAGATTGTCTAACTCTCTAGATCTTTCGAAAAAGTTGGCGTACGACTTAGCACAACTAAATAGTGGTCTGGAAGCACAGGTTGAAGATCGTACAAAACAATTACAGCAATCGAATAAAAAGCTTGAGGAACTAAATAATAAACTTAAAAATATGGCATTGATTGATGGGCTTACGAAGATACCGAACCGAAGACATTTTGACGAGTACTTTCAAGAGCAATATGAAATTTGCTCTAAGGAGAATATACCACTCTCGATATTGTTTTTAGATATTGATTATTTTAAGCACTATAACGATTTTTATGGGCATCAAAAAGGAGATGAGTGTCTTCAACAAGTGGTTCAAGAATTGGATAAGCAAATTGGTGCATTGCCTAATGGATTAGTGGCTAGATATGGTGGGGAGGAATTTGTTTGTCTGATTCCTAAGTTAAGTCAAGCAGAGGTAGAACGGATTGCAAATGATATCAACCATGGGATTGAGAATTTAAAAATAGATCATGAAACATCTCCAATTTCCAATTATGTCACGATTAGCATTGGCCAATTTACAACCAATCCTAATCCATATGTAGATATAGACACCTTCTTAAAAAAAGCAGACGAAGCCTTATATCAAGCAAAAGCAGCAGGGAGAAATCAAATCGTGCCTGTTTCCTCCCAGGTTTTGTTGAACGAAAATAAGGATCGGTAAATGTCGGAGTTGTAAACATGATGAAATTAGAGAAATACGTTTGGTGTTTAAGCTGAATTATAGATGCTTTATTCTTAGAGGCGTTGGCCATTTTTTCTTAAATAGTTAATGCAACAAATAAATCCCTCACTTGTAACAGTGAGGGATTTTGCTGTCGGTTTTCCAATATTAAGGAATTTGCTGATAAGTTCTCTTCACGGGAATTGTGTCGATGTTGACGGGAATAATCGTTCGCTAGACTGGAATTATGCTTTTTTCCTGTGAAGAGAGGATGAATTCCCGTTAAGAAAAAGGTGATTCCCGTGAAGCGAGCGAATTCTTAGTTTGGTATTCTTGTCGTGCATATATAAATCCATTGTGTACGGATAATTGATGCCAAAGCTTATCCCTTTTTACTGCTTTTAAAACGAGGAAATCCAATGAGAATTGCGATAACTCCACAAATCCCAAGTAATACCGGATAGAATGAATACGGCATTATCGTTAAAGGTGATATCGAAGCAAGCCCAGCTACTGCCAGCATTTGACCACCATAGGGAACGATACCTTGCCAAGCAGCAGCAAAAATATCAAGGATACTCGCTGATTTTCTCGGATCGACGTGGTATTCATTCGCGATATTTTTGGCTAATGGTCCGGTCATAATAATGGAAATCGTATTGTTAGCAGTGCTGATATCAGCTACACTGACGAGCCCTGCTATTCCGAACTCTGCACCTTTTTTTGATTTGATTCGATTTTTTACAAAGTGTAAGAGGTAATCAATACCACCATTATGTTGAATGATCCCAACGATCCCGCCGATAAACAAGGCAACGATCGCAATATCTTCCATGTTCATGATCCCTTGTGAAATAGACTGAATGAGTGATGTTCCAGAATAAGAGCCATCAATTAAACCGATCACTCCAGCGAAAATCGTTCCGCCAATTAATACAATCATTACATTTACACCTAGAATGGCTACGATCAGCACGGTGAGGTAAGGTAGAACTTTTACAAAATTGTATGAATAATCGCCAAGTTCATTCAATTGGTTACCAGATGTAATCACCCAAAGGATAATTGCGGTGATAATGGCACCAGGAATGACGATAAAAAAGTTGGTTTTGAATTTGTCGCTCATCGATGTGTTTTGCGTTCGGGCTGATGCAATCGTCGTGTCGGAAATCATTGATAAATTATCTCCGAACATTGCGCCACCAATAACGGTAGCCATTGCTAGTGCCATCGGGATATCGGTTTGTTCAGCAATGCCGATTCCGATTGGTGCAAGTGCGACCACTGTCCCCATCGATGTCCCCATTGTAATCGAGATAAAACACCCGATAATAAATAATCCTACCATTAGTAGATTAGCAGGAAGCAGGGAAAGACCAAGATTCACTGTCGCATCAACAGCTCCCATTCCTCTTGCAACTTCTGAGAAAGCTCCGGCTAATATAAAGATAACAACCATTAGAATAATATTCTCGTGACCAGCGCCTTTGGTGAAGATTTCTATTTTTCTGGATAGTTTCTCCTTGCGATTCATTGCAATTGCCACCGCAGAAGCTATGATAACTGCCACGTTAAGCGGCATATTGGAGAAGTCCTGTGTAATGACTCCGGTTCCGATAAATAATAATATGAATATAAGTAATGGTAATAATGCGAAAATATTACCTTTTGATTGTTGTGTCACGTTTAACCCTCCTGAAATTTAGTGCATCGTCATGCCACCTGTAACATTGATTGCCTGCCCTGTCATATAATTTGAAAATTTAGAAGCAAGAAAAATGACGACATAGGCTATATCTTCTGGTGTTCCTGTTCTGCCGAGTGGTACCTGTGAAATGTCTTCTTCTTTAATGGCATTTCCGTCCAAGTTTCGTAGTTTACCACCAAGTTCTCGTTCACGGTGTTTCATACTGGTTTCGACAATCCCCGGACACACAGCATTGACATTTATTTGGTCGCTGGCAAGCTCTAATGCCATCACTTTGGTCAATCCAATAACGGCATGTTTAGAAGCAACATAAGATCCCATTAAGCGATAGCCATTTTTGCCAGCTTGTGAAGCGATGTTGATAATTTTTCCACCATCACCTTGTTGCTTCATCTTTTTTGCAATTGCTTGACTGCATAATTGGACGCCTTTTGCGTTCACATCCATCGTTTTGTCCCAATCCTCTTCACGGATATCTACAAAATAATCCATTGTGGAGATCCCGGCATTATTCACTAATATATCAATCCTGCCAAATGTGTCGATCACCTGATCTACCATTTTATTAATCTCGCTTTTTTGCGTAACGTCTGCTTGAATGTACAATAGATCGTTATCGGTTTTTTGCTGATTTGGATGTACATCTACTACAGCAACTTTTGCTTTTGAGTAACGTAATGCATCCACAATGGCCTTACCAATTCCGTTAGCGCCACCTGTTACTACCGCAACCTGTCCGCTAAGATCCATCGTAAACATCTAAGTCCCTCCTTTTTAAACAAATAAAACCTCTTCTAAATAAGAAGAGGTCGATAAATCAATATATTCTCTTCTTATCTTCTGCTAATGCTACTGGAATTGGCACAATGCTTTTTTGAAAAGCTGTTGCCGAGATTTCATAGGGCCAGTCCCTCCACCTCTCTGGATAAGAATGGTATGCAATTGTAAGTATTAATTTACAATTAATAGGTAGTAAAGTCAAGTGAATAGGTTGGATATAAGGGTTCAATTTGATATCTGTAATCATATTTGAATATTTTTTGCAAGGTACTTCAATTTCACCATTTTTGCTAACTTTAAAGTGCCATTTTTATTTCCTCGTTTAGCAAAAGCTCAATTAGACTGTCTCTCTAACTTACAAAAAACTGTGTTAGTTTTTATTACAGGTTATTAGGCTTATAAGTGTTTTCTTTGTAAAGTAATATGTATCGAAAGGGTTATGTCAGACTTAATTTTAGAAGGAGTGTGGTTATGGGATGAGTTTTGAGACGGTGACTGTGGAGAAGATTTCTCAGACTATTGTTACTCAAATTAGGAAGCGGCTTGTCGATGGAGAATTAAAACCTGGAGAGTCTTTGCCGTCCGAATTAAAGTTAGCGGAAATGTTTGGTGTGAGTAGGAGTTCAGTTAGAGATGCGATGCAAATATTAGAAAGTACAGGATATATAAACAGACGTAAAAAAGGTGGAACTACGATTCGAAAGGTAACTTTTGAAGATATAGCAAATATTTATATACCTAAAGCGGAAAAGGATGCACTATATGATTTACTTGAAACGCGAGAAGTGTTAGAAACATCAGTAGTTCAATTTGCCATAAAAAGAGCAAATGAACAAGATATCGATGAGTTAGAAAAAACAATTGATTGGATGATTGAAAAACCTGATCAAGCAGCTGAGGCAGATATTGTATTTCATATCACATTAGCGCGTATTAGTCAGAATCAAGTGATGTTAAATATTATTAAATCTTTAGAGGAGATTATGAATAAATTGCAGGAAAAAACGATTTATTATCCTGGAAGAATAGAAGAGATCGTAACAGAACATAAACAAATAGTGGCAGCAATCAGAACAAAAGATGAAAAATCAGCAGAACGATATATGAGACTGCATATTCAGAAGATTGGTGACATATTGGAACATGTTTAAAATCAGCATTGAAAATTAATATGTCAGACAATAAGACATAAAAAGAAAACATTAAAAGGTTAGGAGAGGTGAATGACGAATGAACTTAACAATTGAAGAAGTCAATAAATCATTTGGGGAAAAGGAAGTTCTTAAAAATGTCAATCTTCAAATAAACCCCCACGAGATTATCTGTGTTTTAGGGCATAGTGGATGTGGAAAATCTACATTGTTGAATTTAGTAGCTGGTTTTTTGAAAGAAGATACCGGTGCAATAAAAGTAGATGGCGTTCCTATTGATGGTCCTTCAAAAGCTCGTGGAGTCGTTTTTCAAGACCATGCTCTTTTTCCTTGGTATGACGTGATTACCAATATAGCATTTGGTTTGAACGTCCAAGGAGAAGAAAAAGCAAAAGCTATTGAAAAAGCAAGAGAATATCTAGTTTTAGTAGGATTAGAAGAGTATGAGAATCATTATCCTGATGAACTTTCTGGTGGGATGAAACAACGAGTTGGTATTGCCAGAGCGCTTGCGAGTGGACCAGATATTTTATTAATGGATGAGCCCTTTGGAGCACTTGATATATTAACACGTGATATTATGCGTAAAGAATTGCTTCGTATATGTCAAGAGCTACATCCAATGGTGATATTTGTAACCCATAGTATTAGTGAGGCTATTCATTTAGGGGATAGAGTAGTGGTCATGAAAGGCGGTGAGGTTGCAGGTGATTTTGAAGTAGGAATTGACCATCCAAGAATGTATGAACACCCACGTTTTAGTCAGTTAATGACTGAGATTGAACAAATTTTGATGGGTGAAGAAGAATTAATGCAAGTCATTAGAGATTAAGGAGGGGAATATATGAAACCATCAACGGTGATAAATGCAGGGCCAGTATCGAAAAAAGAAAAAATAAAGAAAAAACCTAATAATTTTAATATTATGATACAAAAAGCTTTGCCTATTATCCTATTTTTTCTGGTATGGGAAGCATTTGGAAGAATAAATCAAGATTTTAATTGGATTAATCCTCTCTTTTTACCGCCACCGACGCTCATTTTGCAAGATGGCTGGATATTAGCACAAACAGGTATCATTACAAGCAGTATTATTGCCAGCACACTTAGAATTTTAGTTGGATTTGGTTTGGGGTGTATTTTTGCAATAGCTGTTGGTGTTATTATGAGCCAATTTAAAGTGGTGGAAAATTGGGTAGCTCCCATTATTAATTTGGTTGGACCTATACCTGCTTTAGCCTTGCTTCCACTTTTTATCATTTGGTTTGGAATTGGTGAGTTTCCGAAAATATTGCTAATCGCTTGGTCTACCTTTATTCCAGTGTTTATTTACACCTTAGACGGTTTAAAATCGGTGAACTCCACTTTAGTAAGATCAGCGCTCAGTCTAGGCGCCAATCAAAGGCAAATATTTACCCGAGTAATCATACCTTCAGCTATTCCGAATATTTTAGTTGGAATTGAAGTGAGTTTAGGTCTTTCATTTTCTGCACTTGTTGTTTCTGAAATGATGGGAGCTGAAACAGGTCTAGGATATATCATTGTGGATGCAAGAAACTATTTTAAAATATCCAATATGTTTGTGGCGATTATCTTAATAGGTATAGAATATAGCATATTTGCTTATTTAATAAAAAAGATTAAAGAGAGAATTCTATTTTGGCGTCAAGGTGGAGCAAATGAAGCAATAGAAGGATAGTTTTTAATTAAAATTTACAGAAAATTCTGAATATTGATGGAGGGTTTATGTTGAAAAATTTAAAATGGCAATATCTGATAATTATTGTGATGATGACGTTGATGGCTTGTAGTAATAATACCAATACCTCTGAAGCGCAATCACCACCAGGGGATCAGGAAGAAAGTGAAGAACTCGAGATGAGTGAATTAACCCTAATGGGTGTACGTGATCCACAAATATCTGCAGCACAGATTATTGCAGATGAATTAGGCTATTTTGAGGAAGAAGGCTTGGACGTAACGAATCATTTAATTGAAAATGGGCCGGAAATGGGATCGATGATTGCCGGGGGGAGTGCTCCGATAAGTCTTATGTCCAATTTTCTATCGATTACGCTAAAATCATCGGATGTCCCGATTAATGTTGTAGCGGTGTTAGACCAAATGGCAGGAACACAGGCAATGGTCGGATCGGAAAATCTTGAATTAGAAAGTGCAAAAGATTTGGAAGGCTTAACTATTGGAATGCCCAATGGAGCAGAAGTGAGATATGCCATTGAAAGCATGGGGGAAGAGCTTGATGTTGATGTCGACAAAATCAATTTCGTTAATATTGGTCCAAGTGATGGACTGGCAGCATTACAACGAGGTGACCTTGATGCATTAGCTGCATGGGAACCATTTATCACAAAGGGAACACAAGCAGGTGGTGAATTTATTCTTAGTGGCAGAGAAAGTAATTTACCAGAATTAAAAGGAGATGTTAACTGGTTAAGTGTTCATTCTACTTTGATGGCTACCGACGAATTTTTAGCGGAAAATCCGAATACGATTAAGGCGATCATTCGTGCATTAAAGAAAGGAACAGACTATATTAATGAAAATAGAGAAGATGCCATAACCACTCTCGCTCCTATCTTGAGATTAAGTGAAAGTGAGTTAAAGGAAATTATGAATCGTAACGTCTATTCCATGGAAGTTGATAACACGTATTGGAATGAAAGTAATAGTGAAGGGATTATGGATTACTTTATGAGAGTAGGAAATATTCAGTCAAAACCAGAAGTGACATCTTATCATGATTTTAGTTTATTACAAGAAGTTTTTCCAGACTTAATTACGGCAGATGAATTACAAAACTAACACAATTTAATCAAACACTTTAAAGGATAGGGAAGTAATCTGAGGTTGAAGTCTTAGAAAAAAGGAGAATTCATTCATATGACTACAAAAGTAATAAAAAACGGCATTATTGTAACACCTGTTCATCAATATAAGGGCGATATTTTAATTGAAGATGAGATCGTAAAAGCAATCGGTAAAAAAGGTGAATTTGCTGCAGTAAAAGCAGAATTCATCGATGCTGATGGTTTATATGTCATCCCTGGTGCTGTTGATGAGCATACACACATGTCGATGCCAAGTCCTGATACTTATTCCATGCCATGGGAAACCGAGACCATTGCAGCAGCGGTAGGTGGAACTACAACGATAGTAGACTTTGCCATTCAAGAAAAAGGAAAAACCTTAACTGAGGCAATTGATACATGGAAGAAAAATGCGAATAACAATACGGCAATAGATTATAGCTTGCATATAGCGATTACGGATTTAAATGAAGATATCATCGCGGAAATACCTTCCGCGGTGGAACAAGGTGTTACCACTTTTAAACTATTTATGGCCTATAAAGATGACAAAATGGTGGATGACGCAACTCTTTACCGTGTGTTAAAGCAATCGAAAGAGGTGGGCGGGTTAGTAATGGTTCATGCTGAGAATGGAGATGTCATCTCTATATTACAAGATGAATATGTAAAAAGTGGTAAAACGGAACCCTTTTATCATGCGATTACACGACCTATCGAAATCGAAGCAGAGGCAACCAGAAGAGCTATAGCTTTGGCTAACATAACAGATGCGCCAATTTTTATCGTACATGTATCTGGTGAGGAACCAGCTGAAGAAATTCGAAAAGCACGGATGAATGGTCAAGCAGTCTTTGGAGAAACTTGCCCACATTATTTGTTTTTAGATGATAGCTATCTTCAGCTACCAGGTTTTGAGGGTGCAAAATATGTCTGTTCACCTCCTCTTAGAGAGAAGACACATCAGCAGAAGTTATGGAATGCTATTGCAGATGGAACATTACAGACAATCGGTACTGACCATTGTTCATTTAATTATAAAGAACAGAAACATAGAGGAATCGATGACTTTTCCAAAATTCCTAATGGCGGGAATGGAATAGAGAATTGGCTTCAAATGTTATATTCCTATGGTGTGAAGAAAGAAAATATGACAATTGAAAAATTAGTGGAATTGACAGCTACTAATCCAGCGAAATTTATGGGATTATTTCCGAAGAAAGGTACTATTTCGGTCGGTAGCGACGCAGATATTGTTTTATTTGATCCCAATAAAAAACATACGATCAAAGCCGAAACACAATTGCAAGGAAGTGATTATAACTTCTACGAAGGCTTTACTATTGAAGGTAGTGCCCAACATGTCTTTTTGCGCGGTGAGCATATCGTGAAGGATGACAAATATATTGGACATCTCGGGCAAGGACAATTTATAGAATCCAAGCCATATGGAGCAGCATATGATTCCATTCGTACAAATGATAAAGGGGTAGTGTAATGAAAATTAACAAAAGGCGTTTACAAGAACACTTTGAAATAATATCAGAATACGGAAAAATAGGTGAAACAGGTTTATGTCGTCCAGCTCTTTCAGAGATTGAGAAAGAAACATTCCAGCTTGTTTCTAAATGGATGCAAGAGGCAGGCATGACAGTACGAATAGATAATGCAGGAAATCTTATCGGGAGATTAGAAGGGGAAAATCCGGATGCACCTATATTGATGATTGGCTCTCATCTTGATTCCCAGCCATATGGTGGGCGGTTTGATGGTACCTCAGGCGTATTAGCAGGCGTAGAAGTTGCTATGACCATGAAAGAACAGAATGTAGTACCAGCATCACCAATAGAAGTAGTGTCCTTTTGTGATGAAGAAAGTTGGCGTTTTAAGAAAGGTGTGTTCGGTTCCAGAGCAATGGTGGGGCAAATAGATCCAGAAGAATTAGAACGTAAGGATAAAGATGGAATTTCCAGAAAACAAGCCTTATTAGACTTTGGATGTAACCCCGATAAATTGGATGAAGTGGTTTATCCTGATGGTGCAATTGGGGCGTTTCTCGAAATGCATATTGAACAAGGCCCATCTTTAGAGGCGCAAAACAAACCGGTCGGAATCGTGTCAGCCATCGCTGGACCAATGTGGTTGACTGTGACTTTGAAAGGATTTGCAGGTCATGCAGGGTCCGTCCCAATGGATATGCGTCAGGACGCATTGTTAGGAGCATCTAGAATGATAGATGAGATCAATCAGATTGTAAGACACGATCCTCACACTCCAACAGTGGCAACCGTTGGTAGTTTACAAGTATTCCCGGATTCTCCTAATATAATTCCGGAGAAAGTCGCCTTTTCTATCGATCTACGCGATATTGATTTGAAAAGACGAAATAATATAGAAGAACAAATTCGTTCCATGATTCACCAAGTATCGAAAGATTGTCATCTGACATATCACATCCAAAAAGATACAAATCTAGATCCAGTAAGCTGCGCTGAATGGATCCAGAATATAATGGTAGACGAAAGCGAGAAAAAAGGATGGAAGAGTCCAACAATGGTAAGCGGACCATTCCACGACGCAGTGGTTATGGCAAATACATGTGATATCGGAATGATTTTTGTTCGGTGTAAGGACGGGATTAGTCATAATCCTGCAGAGTTTGCAAGTTATGAAGATTTAGCGCAAGGAACAGAATTGTTATATCATACGGCGATAAGTGTCTCTGCGAAAATAAATGAGCAAGTAATATCTAAAACGTTAACTTCCAGATAGATTTTGATTCAATTTACAAATAATAAGGTGTAAGGAGGAAGGTTTTATGGCTGTTTTAATCACTGGTGGATCAGGATTTGTTGGTATTAATATTATTGAAAAATTGCTGGATGAGAACCTTAATGTAGTAAATTATGCTACATTTCCTGTTCCGGAAGAAGCAGAAATTTCGTTTGAAAGAAGGCAAGGTACATATCAATTTATGGAGGGGGATGTATTAGACGCCACTTCATTAGATGATGTAATGGAAAAATATGATATTAGTATGGTGATTCATGGGGCAGTCATCACACCTGATTTTAAGCAAGAAAAGGCGAACAGCAAGCACATCACTAATGTTAATTATATGGGAACGATTGAAGTACTGGAGGCGGCAAGGAGACACCAAGTGAAAAAATTCATCTATATAAGTTCGGTTTCGGTATATGGAGACGCCGCCTTTGAAGATGAAGTCTTGCATGAAACACAGTCAGTGCCAATTCCTCGAACCTTGTATGAGATTACTAAGTATGCAGCCGAGAGTACTGCATTAAGATATAAGACATTATTCGGCATGGAAGTGATGGTTACAAGAGTGGGCCAGGTATTTGGACCTTGGGAAAGGTATACAGGGATCAGGCATACTCCCTCTGGTCCTTTCCAAGCAACTAGAAATGCTCTATTAAACCGAGAAATAAAGATGCCAAGACCTGGTGTGCGAGATTGGGTATATAGTAGAGATGTAGCAGAAGTAATTTGGCGTCTTTTACAAAAACATACTTATCAATATGATATCTATAACATTGGACCTGGCCACCAGTGGACCATTGAACAATGGTGTGACTTACTCCAACAAGAAATACCAAACTTAACCTATTCAGTTGCAGCACAAGAGGATATGAATATAGATTTTTTTGTTCCAGTGGATGCAGGAATGTTAGCAATTGAAAGATTGAATGAAGATCTTGACTTCCAGCCGCAATATAGTATGGAGGAAGCTTTTAAAGATTATATGGAATGGATAGCAACTACAAGTGATTTTTGGTTGTCAGAATCAACATAACACCTGTTTAATTTTTCTGAAAAATACTATTAACTTAATCAGCAAGGATGTGTATATAGTGTCAAAAATATTTATTTCAGGGGAAATTCCTCAAGTAGGGTATGATTTACTTTCTGATCATCAGGTAAACATTTATGATAAAGATGTTTTGATAACAGAAGAAGAATTAATAGCAAATGTCAGAGAAGCCGATGCTCTACTTTGTCCACTTTCAACAAAGGTTTCAAAGAAAGTAATCGATGCAGCACCAAATCTACAAATGGTCGCTAATTTTGGTGCGGGATATGATAATATAGATGTTGCTGCAGCGAAGCAAAGAAATATAATGGTGACAAACACTCCTGAGGTGTCAACAGAAGCAACAGCCGAATTGGCAATAGGTTTGTTGCTGGCATTGTCAAGACGCATTGCAGAAGGAGATCAATTGTGTAGAACGACAGGCTTTAATGGTTGGGCTCCATTGTTTTTTCTTGGAAGAGAACTAACGGGAAAAAAGCTTGGTATAGTGGGGATGGGGAAGATTGGTCAAGCAGTAGCAAGACGTGCTAAGGCTTTTGGTATGGAGGTTTATTATACAAGTAGAACTAGAAAATCTCCTGAGATAGAACAAGAATATGAAGTTTCATACTTGGATTTTGATGAGTTACTTCACACTTGTGATGCTATTTCTGTCCATACTGCCTATAACAAGGATACCTTCCATCTATTTACCAATGAAAATTTCAAACAAATGAAAAAAGAAGCATTTTTCCTTAATTTATCAAGAGGTCCTGTCGTTAAGGAAGTTGATTTAATCGAAGCTATACAAAAAAATGAAATTGCAGGTGCGGCTCTTGATGTTTTTGAATTTGAGCCGAATATAACAGACGAGCTGAAATCACTGAAGAATGTAGTGCTTACACCACATATTGGTAATGCGACCATAGAGACTAGAAATGCGATGGCAAAACTATCCGTAGAAAATATGTTGAAAGTTCTAGAAGGAAAACCAGCATTAACCCCTGTTTATTGAACGGAAAAGTAGACGCTTAGAATTCTGTATGAAGAAAGGTTAACGTATAGTTTTAAGTGTTGGAAGTAAAAAAAGGGTGTTCCAAAAGTCTAACTTTTGGTGACATCCTTAGAAGATAATTTTTATTGGTATAATTAAAGTACCACCAATAACTAGACAATCGTAACAATTTTTAAGATAAATAATCAATTGATCAAGGGTCAACCTCTTGCTGGCAATAAAAAATCTTGAAAAATTGTAATATAAAAGTGAATAACCAATGATAATGTTCAACTCCTTAAACTCCTCACTATCAGTCTAATAAAATGATCAAGTATCCTACTGTTTATCTATACATGATTTGCCACATGAAAATTTATACCCTCTATGTTTACAACAAACAAAAGTAAGAATCCTTAAATTTCCACTAATTGGTTAGAAAATCAGGATTATTACTAGTGTCATTACATTTTCTCCTTAGTCTTCAAATATAATTAACTAATGCATAATAATTGATTAATATAACTTTATATAATGGGGGAATATTCCATTAGTTGGTGTTTCTTATAGGTGTGTGTGCTATAATAAGTGTGATATCTCACCATATTAAATGCGTATGGAAAAGAGGACTTTTAATTTGAATAACCCTAACATATCAATGTGTGTAGTAACTGGGTCAGCTGGTTTTATTGGCTATCATCTATCTAAACGGCTATTAGAACAAGGTGCGAAAGTTGTTGGCGTCGATAATCTTAACGATTACTATGATGTGACATTGAAAGAGACGCGATTAAACAGTTTGCAAATACATAATAATTTTACGTTTATTCATGCGGATATTTCTGACAAATCAAAAGTAGAGTCTATTTTTGCAGAATATCGACCAAATGTAGTCGTGAATTTAGCAGCACAAGCGGGGGTTCGTTATTCAATTGAAAACCCTGATGTATATATGCAGAGCAATGTGATTGGTTTTTACAACATATTAGAAGCTTGCCGTCATTATCCGGTCGATCATTTAATTTATGCATCATCGAGTTCTGTCTATGGTGCCAACAAAAAAGTTCCATTTGAAGAAACAGACGTTGTCGACCATCCAATCTCTTTGTATGCTTCAACGAAGAAATCAAACGAATTAAGCGCCTACACGTATAGTCATCTTTATGGAATTCCAACGACAGGTTTACGTTTTTTTACGGTGTACGGACCAATGGGTAGACCAGATATGTCCTACTATATTTTTGCGAATAAATATTTTGCAGGGGAACCGATTCAAATATATAATAATGGTGATTTTGAAAATGACTTATATCGTGATTTTATTTATATTGACGATATCGTAGAGGGAATTATGAAAGTAGTGCCAAGAATTCCAAGTGGTAACGTACCACACGACCTATTTAATATTGGGAATAATAACCCGCAAAAATTAATGGATTTTATTACATTATTAGAAAAGGCATTTAGTAATACGTTGGGAAGCCATATAGAATTTATCAAAGTATATCAACCAGTTAAACCTGGAGATCTACCTAAGACGTATGCATCAACAGAACGTTTACATAAAGCAGTTGGTTTTCAACCGAAAACATCGATAGAAAAAGGACTACAGCATTTTGCTGATTGGTATGTTGATTACCATAACTTGAAAACGTAGTGGAGGGAAGTAGATGAAATGTATTATTCTCGCGGCAGGCTATGCAACACGACTTTATCCACTTACGAAATATAAAGCCAAACCCTTATTAGAAGTGGCGGGAAAACCGATATTAAATCATATTATCGAAAAGGTCGAAAAAGTAACCGAGATTGACGAAGTTTTTATTGTCACCAATGAGAAATTCACACCAAGCTTTGAGGAATGGGCGAAAGAATACAGTGGAGAGATACGGATCACGGTGATTAATGATCATACCACAACCAATGACAATCGCTTAGGTGCTATTGCGGATATCGAATATGTAATTAAGCAACAAAAAGTAGACGAGGATATCATGGTATTGGCTGGTGATAATCTGTTTGAGTTTGAACTTGTTGATTTTGTCGATTTTTATCATCGGGTGCAAGCAGATAGTATTACGACCCATGAACTAAACGATATCGAGGAAATGAAAAGAACAGGAATTGTTGAAGTGAATGAGGGTGGAGTGGTAACTTCATTTGAAGAAAAGCCGGAAGCACCGAAATCGAATTTAGCGGTACCACCTTTTTATATTTATCAACAAGAGACATTAACGTTGATTTCCGAGTATTTACAAGAAGGAAATAATCCAGATGCACCGGGGTATTTTATCCCGTGGTTGATTCAACAAAAACAAGTATATGCCTTTCCATTTGAAGGGTTAAGATATGATATTGGCACGATTGAAAGTTATCAAAAAGTTCAGGATTTATTTTAAGGAGGAGAACAGAGAAAATGAAAATAGCAGTAGCGGGGACAGGCTATGTTGGATTATCGAATGCGATCCTATTAGCGCAACACAATGAAGTAGTAGCATTAGATATTATTGAAGAAAAAGTCGAGATGATTAATAACAAGAAATCACCAATTATCGATAAAGAAATTCAACATTACTTAGAAACAAAGGAATTAAATTTAATTGCAACAACCGATGTTGAAAAAGGCTATCAGGATACTGATTTTGTGATTATTTCGACACCAACAAATTATGATCCAGATCAAAATTATTTTGATACAAGCAGTGTCGAGAATGTCATCGAAACGGTACTAGACATTAATCCAAATGCCGTGATGATCGTGAAGTCAACAATTCCAGTTGGTTACACGTTAGAATTGCGCGAAAAGTATAAGACCGATAATATTATTTTCTCACCAGAATTCCTACGTGAAGGCCAGGCATTGTATGATAACCTTTATCCATCACGAATTGTGGTCGGTGAACGGTCAGAGCGAGCTCAAGTTTTTGCTGGATTATTGGCTGGAGGTGCTATTAAAGAGGATATCGACATCCTTTTTACCGATTCCACTGAGGCCGAAGCAATTAAGTTATTTGCCAATACCTATCTTGCGATGCGAGTAGCCTTTTTTAATGAATTGGATTCGTATAGTGAAGTACGCGGCTTAAATGCTAAGCAAATTATCGAAGGTGTCGGATTAGATCCTCGGATTGGTTCACACTATAACAACCCGTCATTTGGATATGGTGGTTATTGTTTACCAAAAGACACGAAGCAATTGCTGGCAAACTATGAAGATGTGCCTAATAATATTATGGCAGCGATCGTGGATGCGAACCGTACGCGTAAAGATCATATTGCCAATTCGATACTCGACAAAAATCCGGATGTTGTCGGTATCTACCGTTTAACAATGAAAACCGATTCGGATAACTTTAGACAATCGGCTATCCAAGGCGTTATGAAACGAATTAAAGCGAAAGGTGTAGAAATCGTGGTCTATGAACCTGCTATGAAAGAAGAAGAATTCTATGGTTCACGAGTAGTGAAAGATTTTGCTGAATTTAAAGAAATCGCAGACGTGATTGTCGTTAATCGATTGACGGATGATATTAAGGATGTACGGGATAAGGTTTATACGAGGGATTTATTTAGTCGGGATTAATTTGGGAAGGGGATTTGCCTCCTTCTCTTTTTTTGTTTGTAGGTGTTCTGTTGACGGGAATTGTTGTGTTGTTCACGGGAATTGATCTACTGTAGACGGGAATTATCGCTCGCTTCACGGGAATTAATGTTAATTCCCGTGAAGATGGCGCAGATTCCCGTGAAGCGGAGGTTAATTCCTGTTAACAGGAGCAGAATTCCCGTGAGGGATTTCAAATTTAAGATTGGATTACTATCTTTTGCTGTTTAATCACTTTCTATTCAGATGGGTTTTAACGAATGCTTTGCGATATTCTGTGGGTGTCATTTTTTCATATTTTCGAAAAAGTCTCATAAAATACTTTTCATCGTCTATTCCGACACGTTGCGCAATCACTTGAATATTTTGCCTAGTACCTACTAAAAGATCTTTTGCTTTTGAGATGCGTAGGGCGTGGATGTAGGATTGTAATGTTTTACCTGTTTTTTTCTTGAAATACCTTGATAAGTAATCCTTGTTGTAATTAAAGCGATCGGCTATATCTGATACAGAGATACCTTCAAAGGCATTAATTCTTGTCCATTCTAATATTTCATTGATATTAATGTCATTTTCTGAAATCAATGTTTCTCTTTTTGATGAGTGGACAAAAGTCTGTTCAGATAATTCGATCAATAAGGATGTCATCAGGTAGTTCATACTCATTCGTGTGTAATAGTTTGAATTATCTACGTCGAGTAGTTGATTTGCTAGTATATTTAAGCGCTCACCGGCGACAAGTTGTCCATATACAGGGAAATAAATATCCTTGATCGACCGGCTTGTTTCTGGATTGGTACGTATTTTTAATACTTCTGTGTTATTCAATGTCTTGCCTGCAGCTATTTCATCTGTTATAAAATGAAACCAATAAAAGGAGACATGTTTACTGCATGTTTTATATCCTCTATGACTAGAGTCGGGTAAGATAAAAAGCACTTCACCTGGTTTTACTTCGTATTTAATCTCATCTTGTTCAATGTAAAGTATATCATTGACTCCGATAATCATTTCATAGCTATCAATTGTCCTCTTCTCATGTTGCCACTTATCATTCGTGACAAATCGTCCACCTGAGATATAATTTGCAGGTTTTTCAATATTCATTTTAATATAATCCATAAATTTAACATCCTTTAATTATTGATATATCAATGTTTACAGATATTATAATACGTTTGACTCTTTAATAGAACAAGGTATTTTTTTAAGGTTGTCAAAAAAGTCCACCTTTTGTTGGAATTCAACTACTTACAAAATGAAAACGCGGTGCTAATATGTATTCAAGAAAGCGCTTTCTATTTTCAATGTTTTTGCCTCATTAAAAGTGAAATTTGGGAGGGGTCATGAATGATGTTGAAAAGAAACATTTGGTTAGTTGGTGTTGTATTCTTATTGCTTATCTTATTTGTTGGCTGTAGTAACGATGATGAAACAGGAGGGTCTGATAATGATGGTGAATCATCAAGTGGGGATGTAGTTGAAATTGAATTTATGGGTTGGGAAGCGAGTCCTTTAGAAACGGAAAGTGTTAAAAATGGGCTGGAGCAATTTATGAACGAAAATCCTAACATTAAAGTAACGTATACTCCTGTTCCGAATGAACAATATCATTCCAAATTATTAACGATGCTAGCTGGTTCTTCTGCTCCGGATGTTTTCTTTTTAGGCGCTGAAGAATATCGGGATTTTCAAAGTAGGGATGTTTTGATGGAGATTACCGATCTGTTAAGTGAGGATCCAGAGTTATCTTTAGATGATTTTATTGATTCATCAAAGCAAATTATGGAAGTGGATGGCGGCGTATTTGGAGTAAGTAGTACGACGGTGTCTCCGGTATTGTATTATAACAAAGATTTGTTTGATGACGCCGGTCTCGAATATCCACCCAGTAATCCAGAAAATGCATGGTCCTGGGAAGAATTTAGAGATGTTGCAAGTCAATTAACGATTAAGAATGGTGATGATACCGAACAATTTGGTGTGTATGGGTTAGAAACTCTCTACATGAACATTCCATTGATTTTAGGTAATGGTGGTGATGTATGGGCAGATGATGGATCGGTAGCCTTAAATAGTGATGTCACACGTGATGTATGGCAAAAGGTGAAACAGTTACGTTACGAGGATGGTGCTAGTCCAGCGGCTCAAACGTTAGAAAATATTGGAATGAATGCTTCGCAAATGTTGCAGACCGGCAAAGTCGCTATGATCGTCGAAGGGTCCTGGGCATTACAAGAACTGGCAACGATGGGCTTTCCAGTAGGAGTTGCTTCGTTACCTAAGATTGGAGATGAGGCAGTTACACATGGGCAAGCACATGTCCACGCTGCATGGAATAATACCGAGCACCCAGAAGAAGCTTGGGAACTTATTAAATTTTTATCATCAGCACAGTATCAAACAGAACTTATTCATGAGGGACTTTGGATGCCAAACCGTGTCGATATGTATACGGAAGAAGGTGTGGCAGCTTGGCATAATGAAGCTGTCCATCCTGAAGGCTTTTTAGAATTAGCACCTTTCTTTAAAAATGCTCAACCGTATCCAATTGTACTCGGTACAAAAATTGCTGTTCGTGACGCTATTACAGAAGAGATGGAACAATACTTTAACGACGATAAATCCTTAGAGGAAGCATTAGAAAATATTGATAAACGTAGTGCTGAAGCTTTGTCAAAATAAAGCATTGACATCTTTTATCTTGAATTTAGCAACTCTATCAATGGTTATTATGGAACTATTGATAGAGTTGCATTAAAAAGAGGTGAGGCTATTGCTTCAAAATAAAGAAGAATTAACGGATAAGGAAATATTAGTAGAAGGACCTGTTAGAAAGGAAGATTCAAGTAAGAAAAAGATAAATAAACTTTTTTATAAAGATAGTACATGGGCGATCATCTTTTTATTTCCACACCTGATTTTATTTTTAGCATTTATGTTATTTCCCGTAATAGGATCTTTTGTATTAAGTTTTGCAAGCTGGGATCTAATTGGGGAACTGGAGTGGATCGGATTTGGTAACTATGTGGAACTATATAATGATGAAATTTTTGTGGAGGTCTTTTGGAACACGGTTATTTTTACAGCCGTTTCCGTGCCTGTTGGTATATTTATTTCATTATTGTTAGCGGTGGCCCTCAATCAAAAGATAGGTGGAATAAAGTTTTATCGAGTTGCTTATTTTTTACCTGTTATTTCATCGATGGTGGCCGTTGCTATTATCTGGCAATGGATCTACAACCCAGAGTATGGATTTCTAAATTTTTTATTGGATCTAGTAGGTATTGATGGACCAAATTGGTTAAGCAGTCAGACATGGGCGTTGCCGGCGGTGATTATTACAACGATATGGAAAAACTTAGGTTTTAACATGCTGATCTTTCTTGCAGGTTTACAAGGGATTTCAGATAGCTATTATGAAGCGGCAGAGTTGGATGGAGCATCTGTTATCCAGAAGTTTCGTCATATCACGGTACCTTTATTGTCTCCAACTACATTTTTTATTACGATTATGGCGATTATTAACTCGTTCCAAGTGTTTGACACGGTCTATTTAATGACTGGCGGTGGGCCAGGTCGAGCCACATCTGTCATCGTTCATTACTTATACCAGAATGGATTTGAATATTTCAGAATGGGTTATGCAAGTGCGATGGCTTATGTCTTATTCTTCTTAGTGTTTATCCTAACGATTATTCAATTCTTGCGTCAAAAACGTAATAGTATTTATTAGGGAGGAGGATAACCGATGCGCACGACCACGAAAACAAAGGTATTGTCGCATATTATACTTGGCCTTGGTGCCATTACCATGATTTTCCCTTTCGTTTGGATGATAAGCACCTCATTAAAGGATATAAGTGAAGTGTTTACATTTCCACCAACATTATTTGGTGAAGCCTTTCAATTTCAAAATTATTTAGCAATATCTGATAGATTTCCATTTGCACAATTTTTCTTAAATAGTTTAAAAGTTACTACGATTGTTGTGATTGCACAGTTAATAACTGGATCAATGGCAGGGTTTGCATTTGCGCGATTAGAGTTTAAAGGAAGAGACCTCTTGTTTCTTTTGTACTTAGCAACATTAATGGTTCCACCTCAAGTAACCATGATTCCTAACTTTATTACGATGAGCTATTATGGTTTGGTAGATACACATGCTTCCTTATATTTACCACAAATGGCAAATGCATTTAGTACCTTTTTATTGAGACAGTTCTTCTTAACGATTCCGAAATCATTAGAAGATGCTGCAAAAATTGATGGATGTACACCATTCGGGATTTATTGGCGGATATTTTTGCCGCTATGTAAACCTGCACTTGCTACTTTGGGCGTTTTTGTCTTTATGTTTGTATGGAATGATTTTATGGGACCTTTAGTCTTTATTAATACAATTGATAAAATGACACTGCCGTTGGGGTTAGCTTCAATGCAAGGTATGTATTCAACAAACTGGCCTGTTTTAATGGCAGGGACGGTTGTAAGTATTATGCCGTTAATCATTTTATTTTTATTAGCGCAAGATTTCTTCATTAAGGGAATTACGTTATCCGGATTAAAAGAATAATAGAGGAGTGGATGTATCGATGAAAACGAAAAAAAGAAACTTAGCTAAAATGGAAGCGATTGAGCTAAAAAATGTGAAAGTGAATGATTCATTCTGGAATCCGTGGGGCAAATTAGTAAAAGAATCGATTATTCCTTATCAATGGGATGCCCTAAATGATCGAATTCCTGGAGCTGATCCAAGCCGAACCATCACGAATTTTGAAATTGCGGCAGGAAGAAAAGAAGGTAAGCATTATGGTATGGTTTTTCAAGATAGCGATTTATATAAATGGATGGAAACCGTAGCATTTTCTCTGCAATGGGACCGTGATGAAGAATGGGAAAAGATTTTTGATGAAGTAGTCGATCTTATTGAAGATGCTCAAGAGAAAGATGGCTATTTAAACACTTATTTTTCTGTTAATCATCCGGATAAGAAATGGACAAATTTAAAGGATGATCATGAATTATATTGTGCCGGACATTTAATTGAAGCAGCAGTTGCTTATTATGATGCGACAGGGAAGAAACGTATTATTGAGGTGGTAAGCCATCTGGTAGATCATATAGCCTCCGTATTAGGAAAACAGGCAGGTCAAAAAGCCGGTTATCCAGGTCACCCTGAAATTGAATTAGCATTAATGAAACTGTATAAAATTACAGAAGATCGAAAATATGTAGACCTTTGTCAATTTTTTATTGAGGAAAGAGGAAAGCGAAATCCAGAGCATTATTATGATATAGAATTAGAAAAGAGAGGAAAGTCTAATAAATTAGATACTCGTGAATATGATTACTTTCAAGCACACTTACCTGTTAGAGATCAAAAAACAGTGGAAGGGCACTCGGTTCGTGCTACCTATTTATACAGTGGTATGGTGGATTTAGCGAATGAACTAAAGGACGAGGAGTTATTAGAAGTTTGCCGGGTGTTATGGGAAAATACCGTAAATAAACGAATGTATGTTACGGGTGGAATTGGTTCTTCCGCCCATGAAGAACGCTTTACCGTTGATTATGATTTACCGAATGATCGAGCATATACGGAAACATGTGCAGCAATTGCTTTAATTATGTGGGCACATCGTATGGTGCAAATTGAAGCCGATCATAAATATACAGATGTATTAGAGAGAGCTTTATATAATGGGGCATTAAGTGGTATTTCTTTAGATGGAAAGGGGTACTTTTATGTGAATCCCCTTGAAGTTTGGCCACATACTGCCAACTGTCGACATGACATGCGCACGGTAAAACCGACCAGACAAAAGTGGTTTGGGTGTGCCTGCTGTCCTCCTAATATTGCAAGATTGCTTGCTTCGTTAGGTCAGTATATTTATTCTGCTAATGATTCAGAAGTTTACGTTCATTTATATATAGGTGGTGAGACTTCCTTCAAAGTCGATGAGCAAACAGTAGGTCTTACCCAAAAATCGAATTACCCATGGGAAGGCAGTACCAAATTAACCATAGATTTAGAAAGTCCTGCCACCTTTACTGTGTCACCGAGGCTTCCAGGTTGGTGTCGAAATGCGCAAATTCTAATAAATGGTGTGGAAAAAGACATTCCTGTTGAGAAAGGCTATGCCAAAATAAAGCAGGAATGGAAAAATGGTGACACGATCGAATTACTTTTTGATATGCCTGTTGAAATGATCCGGTCCCATCCAGAAGTTCGTGCAAATGCTGGTAAAGTGGCATTACAGAGAGGTCCTATTTTTTATTGCTTAGAGGAGGTTGATAATGGAGCGAATCTTCAAGATATCAGGTTAAACACGAATCAATCCTTCGAAGTAAAGCATGATAATTCTTTATTAAATGGCGTTACAGTTATTAAAGGAAAGGCAGTTGCTACCGATATGAATGCCATTGAGGATACATTATATACTACATCCACTTATCCAGAAGTAGAAAGAGAAATCAAAGCTATCCCTTATTACGCTTGGAGTAACCGTGGAGAAAATGAAATGACCGTTTGGATTAGGGAAAAATAAATTTTTTATGGAGAGAAGTAAATGTAGTCTAAGCACTAGGGATTTAATATTTCTAGTGCTTTGTAATCTGTTTTGGGATGCTGTAGACAGGAAATGTTGCGCTGTTCACGGGAATTGATCTACTGTAGACGGGAATTGTCGCTCGCTTCACGGGAATTAATGTTAATTCCCGTGAAGCGGAGGTTGATTCCCGTTAACAGGAGCGTAATTCCCGTGAAGAAATTCAAGTACCAGGATATTTAGATCTCACGACATCATTCAAGGCATACATATCGAAACAGAAGAAAAAATCCAATTCACACTATAAAAATCATGCAAAATAGATCAAGTTTTCCTTTTTCTTAATGAAGTGCCAGACGTATGCTGATATGCTATTTAATGAAAACTCCGATAGGCTTAAGTTACCGCGGAATACATGGTAGGCGCTTATCCTATTGGAGTTTAGGATGCAAAGTATCGAATCTGTTTTACAAGAGTATGATCGGATGATTCATCATCTGATCCAAAAGTATCGAATACGCGATACGGAGGGTGAGTTTTTTCAGGAAGGATTGATTGCGGTTTGGCATGCTTTTCAGACATATGATGAGACAAAATCTAAGTTTTCTACTTATGTGTATAGCTGTGTTGCGCGTCGTTTTCTTAATAAAATTCAGAAAGATAACCGAGAGAAAACACAGCTCCAATCTTGGCTGAACCAAGTTACAATGGATGATATCGTCACAGAAGATCAGTTGGATGTAGATACACAGATGTTACTCGATATTCAGGCGGTGCTGTCACAGAATCAATGGTACTGGTTTGTCGAGTTTGTTCTACGAGATCAAGCTGTCCAGGATATTGCGGATAAATATGAGGTGACGAACAATGCTGTTAAGAACTGGGGGAAGTTAGCGAGACCGAAAATACAAAAGGTATTGCGGTCGAAAGAGTATCTGTAATAAATAGATGTCGGTAAAAAAGTTAGAGCAAAACTTAAAATGGCACCAATTATCAAATAAAGATAACTGGTGCCATTTCTTGGTTCTCTTAGTTGTTTGGGCGGATTTTTCGTTGAGTGAAAAAGATCAGTAATCCTGCCAACATTATAATACAACCATATCCTAATAAGCTATACATATTCGTTGCAGTGTTTGGTAATTCATTTTCATTATCTGTGTTTTTATCAGCCGTGTGAGTCTCAGTTGGTAGGACTTCGTCTGATGTATGATCATTATTATATTGAAAAACACCGTACGTACTAAAGTGTGTTGTTTTAGCAGTTACTATACCTTTGCTCTGATCAAAGGTACTGTTCCCGATCACTTCCCACTCTTTAGTTTCCTCATTAAAGTAAAATGCTTTGACTTCACTTGGATCCAAATCAGCAATTAAGGTAGGATTAACTGCGAATGTTAATGTAACTTCTTCTCCATTAAAATCATTGATTTCCTTTGATCCAGCAGTAATTGTAAAGTCATAAACGGATCCTAAAGCGTTCGGTTCTTCTTGTTTCACAAGTTTAATGTTCACTTGCTTATTATCTGCTGCTGATTCGATTTGTTTCAAAATAGTT
The DNA here is from genome assembly GCF_001458115.1 of Gracilibacillus massiliensis. Lineage (GTDB taxonomy): Bacteria > Bacillota > Bacilli > Bacillales > Amphibacillaceae > Gracilibacillus > Gracilibacillus massiliensis. The sequence continues at coordinate 774,734 of NZ_CZRP01000013.1, read as the reverse complement.
TGTGGAATATTCAAATTTGCATCACTTTTGTCAATGACAAGATCATTATTATTTTTTGTTAATTTTGAAATAATAGAAGTGTCCAAATTGACATTTAACTCTACTTGCTCTCTTGCCTGTTCAGGTTTAATTATAAGGGTTTCCTCATTACCTACTTGTTCAATATCGTCGGTATCAACTGTCGCAGTAATTCTCTTGTTTTTTTGATCGAGTTGAGTTGTAGGTTTTACAACTACCTGTTTCGGTCCCTGATCGTTTTGTTGCGAATCCTCAGTTTCAGTTTCTTCTGGTGCTTGTTCAGGTTTATCTGTAGTCTTGTCTTCTGTTTCTTCTTCATCAGGGGTTGGAGGCTCTTCATCTGTTACAGGTGGTTGTTCTGTTTCCTCAGGTTCTTCCTCTTCTTCATCATCAGCAGGTACTTCTTCTTCATTAGGGTCATCCGAATCAGTTTCAGTTTCTTCTTCTGTATTGTTGTTTTGTTTTAAGGTCAATGTCATTAATTCTTGGTAGATACCGAAATTAACCGTAGAAATCAGTGGACGAATGAAAACGAATATATAAAAAATATTAAACAGTTTGTTCCCAACCTTTTCTATTCCAAAAATGAAGAGAAAATCATGAAAGTTCTTCACATGTATCAGCAATTAGATTATAGAGCTTATTTAAACTATTTTAATTTATAATTGTTTACCAGAAAACTCGTTACTTTAGTGATGAGATGAATGGTGAACGGTTTTGACAGATCGTTTGTTCTGGTATATAATAATAAAAAGGAACATATGTGTGTGTGTTTGTTGAGTGCTACTAAAAAAGGAGAGGTGAAGAATGTGTACCGTACGCAACAGATTCGCATTAAAAAAGGGCATCGGCTCTATCCTTATTGTGACCAACTCACGTTTTTAGCGAAAAATCTGTACAATGCCACCAACTTTCACATCCGTCAAATTTTTACCGCCTTTGGTGAAGGAAAAAACCTTCAACCACTGCAACAAGAAGTGTTCTACCTCATTGACCAACATCTTCCACAAATGAATGCCATCAAAAGAAAAACAGTAGAAAAGAAACGGCAAAAAGAATTAAAAAAGCCCGTGGACGAGCGCCAAGAGATCCAAGATGCTGTGTTATTCGAGTATCCATCTGCCCAACAGAAATGGCCCTCTTATGCCTTTTTGGACAGCTTATTTAAAGTGTCGGAGAATGTGGATTACCTGGCATTACCCGGTCAAGTCAACCAACAAGTCATGAGACGGGTGTTTCAAAATTGGAAGGCTTATTTTGCCAGCCTGAAAGAGTACCAAGTCCATCCACACAAATACACCGGAAGACCAAAAATTCCTAAGTATGCACCAAAGAATGGAAGAATAGCTTGTGTCTTTTCCAATCAGGTATGTAAGGTGAAGGACGACAAATACGTCAGGTTTCCCCATACGAAAGAAAGATTGAATATCGGAAAGTTAGGTCTTAAGGGGCCATTACAACAAGTAAGAATGATTCCGACCTATGGCGAATATACGATCGAATTGGTGATCAGGAAAGAGGAAGAGAAACCACTCGTAGAACTGGATGAACAACATATCATGGGTATCGATCTCGGTGTTGATTGTTTGGCAACCATCGTCGATAATACAGGATCTTCACCTGTCATTATCAAGGGCCAAGCAGTAAAAAGTATCAATCAATATTATAACAAACAACGTGCCCATTATTCCCGTGTTTTACGACACGGAAAGGGACCGAAAGAGGGTTCCTTCCAAAGTAAACGACTGCAGCGACTCGACCAAAAACGTTTCTTTAAGTTAAAGGACGCCTTTCATAAAGCAAGTTTCCATATCGTTCAGTTGGCATTGGCTCGCAAAGTCAGCACGATTGTTATCGGTGTGAATAAGGGATGGAAACAGAAAGTGAGCCTTCGTAAGCAGGATAAGCAACACTTTCAAACGCTCCCCCATGCGATGCTGATTCGTATGATTGCATACAAAGCGGAAGCGTATGGCATCCACGTGCACCAACAAGAAGAAAGTTACACATCAAAAGCAAGTTTGGTGGACATGGATGAATTGCCCCTCTATGAAAAGGGTGTTCCAGCGAAGGTTAGGTTTAGTGGTCAGAGAGTAAAACGAGGGTTATATCGGACCAAAGAGAACACGTGTATCCACGCTGATGTGAATGCAGCGGGAAATATTATAAGAAAAGTAGTCCCTAACGCTTTTGCCAAGGGGATAGAGGGCGTTGTGTCCCGCCCACTAATGTTAAGCATCGTTTGACGTTGATACATTAGGAACTCGTCACTTTAGTGATGAGAGGTTCATAAGGAATTATTGGAAATATTAAGTGATCAGGGAAGTAAAGATTATTTGTTTTATTTAAAGAAATATCAAATGTTGATCGAATAAAATAGACTTTTTATGTATACTTATTGGTACAACTTGAAAATAAAGAAGGGTAAACAATGAAAATAGCTATTATTGCAGATGACTTAACAGGTGCATGCGATACAGGGGTCCAGTTTGTCGATTATGGTTTGGATGTCGCATTAGCGGTTCAAAGTGAAACGCTCGATGCAAATAAAGATGCCATTATTTTTAATTCGGACTCTAGAGCTATGAAAAGTGAACAGGCGTATGAGGAAGTTCGTGACATTTGTAAGCGTATTAAAAATTGCGCTTTTGATATCGTTTATAAAAAAATCGATTCCACGATGAGAGGGAATGTTGGCTCAGAACTAAATGCTATAGATGATATCTTTCAACCAGATTTTATATTTATTACTCCGGCTCATCCTAATAACGGACGAACAGTAAAGAATCGGATCCATTACCTTCATGGTACAAAGTTAAGTGAAACAGAAGTTGCCAATGATCCAAAAACGCCTGTTAATGAAGCGGATATAAGTGAAATAATTAAACAATCGTCAGGTAAACGTGTAAAGCATTTAAGTTATAGAGATTTGCGTAAGGGAGAGGAGTACCTCTTACCCCTATTATCGGAATGGAAACAACAAAAAATTTCATATATTACCGTTGATGCTGTTTCTGAGAGTGATTTGAAATTACTAATGGATGTAGTACATTTAAGTTATTCCTCTATATTGTGCGGATCGGCAGGCTTAATTAATTATTTACCTCAAGCATTAGGATATGACAAGTCTCAGCAGCGAGAAGAAATATTGCCGAAGCCCAGTCCTATGTTATTTGTCGTGGGAAGTATTAGCAAGGTCGGAAGGCTACAGCTTGATAACCTTTTGTCACAAACTGAAGTAGTTGGGGTAGAGATGGATGCCATGAAGATGCTTGCTAGTGGTATCGTTAAAGCTCAAGAAATAGAGACGATTCAATCGAATGTTCAGTCAGCAATTAAAAATGGCAAAAGTGTTGCCTTGTATTCCTCCGCTAATCTCGCAGCAACCAAAGCAGTCGCAATAGAAAAAGGAATCACTGTTATTGAAGTGAGTGATTTGATCTCAGATTGCTTAGGTGAAATTGCGGTGTCCACGATAAAATCGTTAAACATTCAGCATTTATTTTTAACAGGTGGAGATACAGCACAACAAGTATTTGCTAAGCTTGAAATTAACGAATACCAATTGATTGGCGAATTAGAATTAGGGGTTCCGATTGGTAAAATAGCTAAGACAGATGAAATAATTACGATCACAAAAGCGGGTAGTTTTGGAACACTGGAAGTAATGACAAATGCATTCAAAATTTTACATCACGGCATCAAAAACGATAAGGAAGTGAATCGATGATACCAACGATTGGAATTACGATGGGTGATGCTGCTGGAATTGGACCAGAGGTTATCATTAAAGCGTTAGAAGAGCCGACGATTTACGAAATTTGTCGACCAGTTGTCATTGGGGATGCAAAAATTTTAAAGCGTGCGGCGACTATTTTAAATTCAAAAGTGGAAATCTGTACAATCGATGATCCGGAAGAAGCAAGGTTTGAACATGGAATCGTAGACTGTATCGATTTAGATCTATTACCAGAAGATATTGCATTTGGTAAAGTGTCAGCAAAGTCCGGTGACGCTGCTTTCCAATTTATAGAAAAAGCGATTACGTTGGCTAAGGAAAATAAGATTCAAGCGATATGTACTGCTCCGTTAAACAAAGAAGCATTGGTAAAAGGTGGGCACGATTTTCCAGGCCATACCGAAATATTAGCAACCTTAACGGAAACAAGCGATTATTCGATGATGCTGAGCTCACCAAAGTTAAAAGTCATTCATTTAACAACACATGTCGGTTTGAAGCAAGCAATCGATATGATTAACCCAGAGCGTACCTATACTGTAATCGAATTAGCCGATACAGCCTTAAAACGTGCTGGATATGAAGAACCAAGAATCGCTGTTTGTGGTATTAATCCACATGCAGGAGAGAATGGGTTATTTGGTGAAGGTGAAGAAGAAGAAAAGTTAGTGCCAGCTATTCAAAAAGCTCAAGCTCAAGGGATAAATGTCAGTGGGCCACATCCAGCGGATACTGTATTCTTTCGAGCGGTACGAGGTGACTTTGATATAGTAGTTGCTTGTTATCATGATCAAGGCCATGTACCGATTAAAGTATTAGGTTTAGAAGAAGGGGTAAATATTACAGTTGGTCTGAATTATGGAATTATCCGAACTTCAGTCGATCATGGCACTGCTTTTGACATTGCCGGTAAAAATATAGCGGATAATCGAAGTATGGTTGCTGCATTGCAATCTGCTGCCGAACTCGCACCAAAGTAGTTTTTGGGATTTCTAAGTAGTACTGTTGACGGGAAATGTTGAGTTGTTCACGGGAATCATGCCTCTGTAGACGGGAATTAATGTTTTTTCCCGTCAAGAAGGAGATGATTCCCGTGAAGCGGAGAGGTTTTCCCGTCAAGACAAGGTCAATTCCGGTGAAGAAGAAGACATTTCCCGTCAAGTCTTGAAATCTGCTAGTCAATTACTCCTGTTTCCGTTATTCGCACTTTGAAATTCACTTCTATTTCTAAATTCGGGTATATTTCTTTCCATTTCTTTTCATCCCATGAGCGATCACGGCTTTTTAATTTTGCGCCTATTCCGAGTGGATCGATTCCTAATTCTTGAAACTCTTTAATAAATTCATTTGCCTGATTTTCTAATTGTATTGTTGCGCTTTTTTCTAATTTTTTTAATGTGCTTTTGTCTATAGTTTTGCCCGAATATTCTCTCTTAGTCGCATCCATCTTAAGGTTAATAACCAGTTTTGAAGGATTTTTGTCGTTATCGAAATTATATTTGTGTTTTGTATTGATATTAAGTAATGAAGCAAAATCAGCTTGTTCTATTGCATCGTCTTTTAGTCTAATTAGAACCGTATTTCGATCTGATTTCTTTTCAAACAAAGTTTTGAAAGTAAAAAGCAGGTCTTCTGGAATCGTTTTAACCATTTTATCCTCTTTAAAAAGAGCGAACCCCACTATTTTCACTGTATCTCCTACACTTTCTATAATCGGCAAAAAAGGGTCGGCACCTTCCTGGTAATAGGTGGTTAAGAATAGATGTAAGTTGGTTTCAGGCAATACTCCAGATTCGATGTTTTGATCAAACATGTCTGATAAGTAGAGACCATTATCCTGCTCACTAATTTGTGTGCTTAATAAGCTATTTACGTTCCCGTCTACAATTGCTAAAAAAACACGGGAACCTACAGTAGGGTCTCTATGTAATGTATCCAGTAATGGTAATATGCCTTGTTCTGCAAGCTCTTTATTATACAAAGCAATTTCGATTTTTCCACTAATAAATGGTTTAGATGACTGTAAATTTAATTTCGATCGTATTCCCTTACTTAAAAATCCTGATTCTGTGTAAGTTCTATTTTTGACGGATTTATCTGTTTCAAAAATGGGAACCCCAGCTGTTAATTCTAATTCCTCTTCATTTTTTAAATCATAACCTAAAACAGTTGCTAACCGAATCTCATCTAGAATTTCCTTTTGTACACAACCGATTAATAGTAGAAAGGAAAACAGAAATAGTATACGTCTGATTTTCATGAATCCTTCCTCCTCCATTTAAAATAAGAAAGAATCAATAAACAAGGTACATAAAAGGAGCAGAGATAAAGTCCTGTTAAAGATACGTATTTACTCAATAATTCAATCTGTTCTCTCTCTTTTAAAAACAATAAGATAATTAGGGATACTACCATCATGCCAATTAATGCTTTTCTTTGGCTAAATCGAAATACTTGTCTTATCCCTCTTGAAGACGCCCAAAATGCTAAGCAAACATTCGGTAGAATAATAAGAGTCCATGAGGATATACCGATATATTCAAATCTTTCGACAAATGGTAATTCTACTATTTTCCACATATTTAAAGTTGGCCAAGTATTATGGATTAAGTGTCTTACATCAAAATATGTGATGGATATTATCATAATAAATGTATAAAGCAATAAGGATAAAAAACTACCTAATTGTGCCCATTTTATCGATCTTCTTGGGTGTTTTATATAGGGATAGAACATAAACAAAGTACTAAATCCTAAGTAACTTAACGTCATATCTTTTGTAGCTTCGAAAATCTCGTTAGGTGAGTGATTCCATATAGGAAGTAGATGTCGAAATTCAGAATAACCAACTGGATAAATAGCTGTTAAAATCAAATAGAAGGGAATAACTACCCCAAGAAAACAAATGCCTGTAACAGTTCTGAATCCGCCTATAATTAAATACATAACGAGAACAAGAAAAGCAAAGCTGAATTGTTACACACTGATATCGGGAAACATCCATACTTGAACAATTTCGATAAAGCTCCTAAGTACTGTAATACCAATTAGCCAAAAATAGATGATCCAAACAAGACTAAGTAATCCGCCAAGCCATTTACCAAATAAATCATAGTGAATCGTTATCAGATCACCATTGCCGTATCCTAAGATCTTATATATGAACCAAATGTATACATGGACAATAATTCCGGCTAAGATGACTGGAATCCAGGAGTCATTTCCAGCACTTTCTGCGACAATTCTTTGGAAACTTAAAATGCCTACCCCAACCTGGATGGAATGTACTAAGAAAAAAGCGAGAAACGGACTTACTTTGTATTTTTCATCTACCGTTCTTTGTAAAGTCCTCATCGAATCCACCTATTCATCTATTTCTTGTTTTTCCTTTGACTTTTTTTTGCTGAATTTCATCGTATCTTCAGTCTGTAATGCGACAGGACGCTTGGATTGAAAAGAAAGTGGTAATCTAATAAAAGCATCTTTAAGATCTGTTATTCTCGGTGGGTAAATTGGCTCTAAAAATGGTCTTCCTAATGATGTTAACCGTAATAAGTGAGCTAATACGTAACAAAAACATAAAGCAACACCTAATAATCCCCATAGATGTGCAAAAAATAAAAATGGAAAACGAAGCAGACGAATCGTATTACCCATCTTATATACTGGTGTGGTAAACGATGCTAATGTAGCGAGTGCAACAATAATTAACAACACATTACTTGTAAGGCCTGCTTCTACTGATGCGGTACCAATAACAATACCGCCCACAATACCAATGGTCTGACCTACTTTTGTCGGAAGTCTTGCCCCCGCCTCTCGTAATAACTCAATCGCTAATTCTAAAAATATCGCCTCTAATATCGGAGGAAGAGGAATTTCACGGCGAGAAATAACTAAAATACTCACTAAGTCCTTTGGGATCAGTTCATAATGATAAGTTAATACAGCAACATACAAAGGTGTAATCAATATCGAGAACATGACGGCAAATAATCGAATAACCCTAAAAAATGAAGCCGTAATCCAATTCAAAAAGTAGTCCTCAAAAGCGGAAAAGAATTCTACAAAAGTGGTTGGTCCTAGAACTCCATGTGGCGCACCATCTACTAAAATGGCTACTTTTCCTTCAGCTAAGACAGAAGCGATACGGTCAGGTCTTTCTGTATCAATTAATTGAGGAAAAGGAGAATTCTGATTATCTGTAATGAGTTGTACAATATAGGAGCTATCATTAATCGTGTCTATCTCTATGTCTTGAATCCTTTGGGTTACAGTATTGACGTTTTCTTTATTGACGATTCCTTCTATGTATAACACCATGACTTTGGTTTTGGATAATTTGCCAACTTTAAACTCCTCAAACTGAAGCTCGGGTATTGGAAGCCGCTTTCTGACCAAATTTAAGTTCGTATCTATTGATTCTACAAACGCTTCTTTAGGCCCTACCACACTAAATTCAACTTCAGGAACAGAGACTTCACGAGCTTTCTTCATTTCCGCGCGAATTAATGCTACCTTATCCGTGTTTCCATCCAATTGAATCATGATCGATCCATTTAGTAGTTGGTTTTCAATTTTTTTAAGATCACTAGTAATTTCAATGTTTTCAATCGGTACTTCCACTTGTACCTTTTCTAATGAGGTAATAGCTTCTCTATTTAAATAAGGAAGGATATCCCGATGTAAAATTTCCGTATCTACCAATGACATAAAATAGTTAATATAAAAAGGGTTTGGTGATTGCTGGTTTTTATAATGAATAAAATCATTCGATTTTTTCATTTGATTAACAAGGCTTTTTAAGGAATCATCTATTTCAGGATTGACATTTTTTTTAGATGACTTTGGTTTGTTATGACTGTTTCGTCTCCATCTATTTATTCTCATTGATTCACACCTTTGGACCGCATTTTTACTACTAGTATGAGCAATAGTTCTTAGGATATACTCGATCACTGGGATTAAAGAAAGTCAAAATCATTATGAAGATTTCTTCATGAGGTAACTATTGTTGTAAACGGGAATAGTTGAGTTATTGATAGAAATTATTTCACTGTTAATAAATATTCATTTAAAAGGGTATAGATACACTTCTTTGTAGTTAGATGATGATATACTATAGAAAAACAATCACTAGACCCGTGGAATGATTTGTTGGCCAGGTGGATGTTGTTGTTAGGAATAGTGGATCATCGTAAGGGAAAGGTTTACGAAAAAATTTTTCATGAATTGGAGGAGATCGCTATGAAAGATGACACATTAAAAAATGCAATCCAAGGATGGGATATTTTGAAATCGACTCGTGAAGAGTTATTAGCTTATGAAGCGCGCTTAAAATCTGTTATGGATGAAGAATCAGCAAAGGTCGAAGCGGAGTTGAGAGAGAAAGAAGCACTTAAAGAAGGTAGAGAGAAAGGTATAAAAGAAGGAATAATAGAAGGCAAAGAAATAGGCATAGAAGAAGGACGTGCAAAAGAACGAAATGTGATAATTGGTAGAATGCTGAAGCAAGAACTAGCTCTGGAACAGATTGCCGAAATTGCAGAAATATCTGTGGAAGAAGTGAAGAAGCTTAAGGAAGAGTTGTTGTAATATATATATCAAAGTGTTTTCTTTGTAATAAACAAAGGGGTACTCGTTATTTTGATGGGGCTCTTATTTCTTTTGATCGGATTGGTCTTGTTTCTATTGTTAAAGCGTCGAATCGATTAGAAAAATTGGATAAATTTGAAAACCACTTATATTGACGGGAATTGATGCTCTGTTCACGGGAATTAACTCACTGTAGACGGGAATTATGGTTCGCTTCACGGGAATTAACGTTAATTCCCGTGAAGGTGAAGATATTTCCCGTCAAGCGGAAGTTAATTCCCGTTAGCATTGATTGAATTCCCGTGAAGCCGTCCCTCTCTTCTCCATTACTCCTTATGAAATTAAAACCTATTTAGTCGAAGTTAAATATTCATCAAATCATTTATCAGGAAAAAAAGTATCCGCTCTGACATGTGAAAAAGGGATGCGAATCAGATTAGATTCGTATCCCTTTGTGAATTTTACCAAGCATATTCTTTTGGTGCTTCCGCGTAACCGGGGAAAATTTCGTCTAAACGGTCAAGTGATGATTGATCCAATTTAATTTCTACTGCACGTAAAGATTTTTCAAATTGCTCTAATGTACGTGGACCGATAATTGGCGCATCTAATGCTGGATTGTGCAGTACCCAAGCGAGCGCTACATCTGCTTCATGTTCTCCCAGTTCTTTGCAAAAGTGAGAGAACGCTTCTAATTGTGAACGGTGTTTTTCAATTTTTTCAGTTTGACCAGCAGTTCGAGAGCCTTTATCTGGATTTAATGCATTGCCGCCAAGCAATCCACCATCCAACGGACTCCAGGCAATCACACCGATTCCCTGGTCTTTCGCTGCCGGTAATACTTCCAATTCTGGAAGACGACATAATAAACTGTATTTATGTTGTTCCGATACCAGACCTAAGAAATGGCGTTCTTTCGCGGCTGCCTGTGCTTTAATTAGATCCCAACCTGCGAAGTTACTTGAACCAACGTAGTCAATTGTACCTTTTTGTACTTCTGCCTGAAAGACTTCCCAAAGTTCTTCCCAGGATACATTACGATCAATATGGTGCATTTGATATAGTTCCACATGATCGGTTTGTAACCGCTTAAGTGAACCTTCTAAATGACGACGCACCTTATATGCGGAAAGAAATCTTCCGTCATTCGGTCCGTCGTTCTCATCTCCCATGTGATTATATACTTTGGTAGCAAGTACAGCCTTTTCCCTGCGATTTCCGCCTTGGGCAAACCAGCGGCCAATAATTTCTTCTGTCCAGCCGTGGCGACCTTGACCACCATATACGTTTGCAGTATCAAAGAAGTTTAAGCCTGCATCGAGGGCCGCATCCATAATTTTGTGTGCTTCCTTTTCTTCCGTTGCCGGGCCAAAATTCATAGTCCCTAAGCATAATTTACTGACCTTCATGCCGGTACGACCTAGATTAGTATATTCCATTTAGTTCCCCTCCTATGTAGTTGATCTCACTCTTAAATTATAGGAGGGTTGGATATTTTAGGCAAACAACTTGTTTGATGGTTTTAGACGAGAATAATGGAGCTGTTTACTATAAAAGCAACTGGCTTGACTTGTATCAATACTTATTCCAATCAAGAAATCCGAAAGCCCATCGGATTACTGGAAAAGTTGATACGCATCACTGAACAGATTCCGATCCGTTTCGTTTAAAGGAAAAGTAAAAGAAAGCCCCGTTTAAAAGTGTCAAAACGATTAGACCAGCGAACACGTTACTGTAAATCATTGCATGGTTTTCAGCGATGGCAAAAGGATTAAGGCTAAACGAGCTATTGTAATCTAAAATTTTTCCAATAACAGCTCCACCGAATGCACCAGCCATGAAATTAAATAAGTTATAGATTCCCATGCCCACCCCAATTTCACGTTTGGGAAGCACGATCGAAAGCAAATTAGCAGTGGCAGTTTGAATAAATGGGAAGGCAATATAACTTATAATGATCACTATACTTAATACCCAGGCCGGACTCCCGATCAAGCTCGAGATAAGAAAGAAACCGATCATCATTAGAGCAAACGCCATAAATACCACCTGTTTGCTTCCTTTTTTTTCGGTTAAAACGCCAGCAACTCTGCCTGTAAATGCAGCTGCCATCGCTCCCGGAAAAAGGACTAAACCAATATAGAGTGCATTTAAATCATTGACTTCACTTAACATTAGCGGCAGCATAAACATCATGCCAAACATCGCCATGATTGCTAGAAATGCAGAAATTACGGTTGTTCGGTAAGGCGCATTTCCAAACATCTCAGGATTGACAAATGGATCTTTGCTGTGAAAAATTCTCCAGGCAAATAAAGTGAAAAATACAATGCTTATGATGATGTACCACCAAACAAGTAACGTTACAAAAAGAAGCAGCGTAGCTACTGCAATGGCAACAAATGCAGCGCCAAGGATATCGACCTTTCCTTCTTTCTTCTTTTCATCAGGCATCCATTTCCAAAAGAATGGAATTGTAATTAAGACACAGGCAGATATTAAAAATAAATATTGCCAGCTTAATACACCTGTAATAAAACCGCCGATCACCGGGCCAATCCCAGACGCGAACGCCATGGTGCTTGAAACAATCCCCAACACTTTTCCTCGTTCATTCGAAAAATATCTGGAGGGTATAATAAAAACCGTCGCAACAATAGAAGAAGCTCCTGTTGCCTGAATCATCCGCGCAACGACAACCATTATGAAATTTGGTGAGAAAAACCCTATAATCGAACCTGCAGCAAATAAACTGAGTCCTACTGCCAACAAATACTTCAATGGATAGATATCTGCTAATTTACCGTACATCAAGGCACCGATTGCATATAGAATGATATACCCTGTCACAATCCAGCTTACTTCTGAAGGCGATAAAGAAAATGACTTTGCCACGTCAGGTACAGCAATCATGAACATAGTTCCATTCATGACTGAAAACAATAATACAGAAGATATTAAAAAAATAATCTTTCTTTTATCTGCTTTCGTTAATTCTTTTTCAATATCCTCTTCTTTCATCGTTGTCGTCATTTCAAATTCCTCTTTTCCTGTAAATAACCTAAATACTATCGTAAACAGGACAGTAGTGAAAAGCTAGTAAACTGCTTACCTATAGAGTACTTCGTCATGTATAGAAAACGGAAGTCAATTCGAGTGAAGCCGATTTGGCACTTATCCATATTACATATAAAGTATTCTGATATTGAATTTTGTATAGACAAAGTAGTAGCCATAAAAATAAAAATGATGAAGTTTTGAGTAAGTTCTGATAACATGGATGTAATACTTGTTGATTTGGAAAGGAAGAATTCTATGATGAAAACGAAACGCATCACTTCAATACTAGATTATGTTCAAAAGAAGCATTCTGTTTCGTTAGATGATTTAGTAAAGGAATTTAATGTTTCAAAAAACACAATAAGAAGAGATGTGCAAGAATTAGTCGATCAAAAAAAATTGCAAAAAGTGTATGGTGGTGTTTCGGTCCCTAAGCCTTTAACGGTTCCGTATCATGACCGGAAAATTCAGAACTTCAAAGAAAAAGCAGTCATAGCTGAGTTAGCAGCAGATTACATTGAAGATGGCGATATCATTTTTTTGGACTCGGGTACAACGACAGGTGCGATACTCGAGTTCATTAAAAATAAAAGCCTTACGATCGTTACCAATAATATGGACTTCACATTAGATGCTACGCCATATCCACAATTGCAAATCTATGGAACAGGTGGCGTCTTTGAACGGTCAACTCGCTCTTATGTTGGCATGGATAGTGCGGAAACAATTGCGAAGTATAACTTTAATAAAGCGATCATGGCAACGACTGGGTTATCGCTTGATAAAGGGTTTACGAACTCGTCACCACTCGAAACGCAAATTAAAAGAAATGCAATGGAAAAAAGCGAAACGGTCTTTGTCCTAGCAGATCATAGTAAATTTGATCGCTATTCGATCACAACGTATGGATATTTTGATGAAATTGATTATATTATGACAGATCGAGAACCGCCAAAGCATTATGTTGATGCTGCTTCAGAACATAAAAATCATATCATCTATCCGAAATAAAAATATGAAATGGTTAACTTTTTGTAAACTTTTTATTAACTCATGAATAACTTTGTGATATACTATCGTTACAGAAACCGAATCAAAATCCTACAACTTTTTTTCGAATGCTTGTAGTGAAGCAAATAGGAGGATGAATAATGGCTAGAAAACTTAAAAATTTTATTAATGGTGAATGGGTTGCGAGCAAAACAGAAACCTACGAAAAAGTATACAATCCTGCAACAAAAGAAGTGATCGCTGAAGTACCTATTTCAACAAGTGAAGATTTTGAAGAAGCAGCGCAATCTGCACAGAAAGCATATGAACAATGGAAAAAGGTGTCTGTCTCAAAACGGGCTCGTATTCTATTTAAATATCAAAACATTTTACTAGATCATACAGAAGAATTAGCAGAATTAATTACCAAAGAGAATGGTAAAAGCAAAAAAGAAGCACTTGGAGAAGTGCAGCGTGGGATTGAAAATGTTGAATTTGCCAGTGGTGCTCCGTCATTAATTATGGGCGATTCACTTGCATCGATTGCAACAGATATTGAAGCGACGAATTACCGCTATCCGATCGGTGTTGTAGGTGGGATTTCACCATTTAATTTCCCAATGATGGTACCATGCTGGATGTTTCCGATGGCGATTGCAGTCGGAAATGCCTTCATTTTAAAACCATCCGAAAAAGCACCACTTTTAGCAGAGAAGTTAGCGGAATTATTAGATAAAGCAGGTCTGCCAAAAGGTGTATTTAATATCGTTCATGGTGCTCACGATATCGTAAATGGCATTTTAGATCACCAGGTTGTAAAAGCTGTATCATTTGTTGGGTCTAAACCAGTTGGTGAATATGTATATAAACGAGGAAGCGAGAATCTCAAGAGAGTCCAAGCATTAACAGGTGCGAAAAACCACACAACCGTTCTCAAAGATGCGGATTTAGATCTTGCTGCTAGAGATGTGATCAGTGCAGCCTTTGGTTCAGCAGGTGAGCGTTGTATGGCATGTGCCGTTGTAACGGTTGAAGAAGACATTGCAGATGAATTTGTAGCAAAATTAAAAGAAGCTGCTGACAATATCAAAATGGGTAATGGCCTTGATGATGGTGTCTTTTTGGGTCCTGTGATCCGAGAAGAGGCGAAGGAACGAACACTGCAGTATATTGAAAATGGTGTCGAAGAAGGCGCAACATTAATTCGCGATGGTCGACAAGAACAGCCGGATGATGGCTTTTTTGTAGGACCTACTATTTTTGAAAATGTAAAAACAGATATGACGATATGGCAAGATGAAATTTTTGCTCCTGTTTTATCAGTAATTAGAGTGAAAAACTTAAAAGAAGCAGTGGAAACGGCTAATCAATCCGAATTTGCTAATGGAGCTTGTATCTTTACGACAAGTGCATTATCTGTTCGTTATTTCCGTGAAAATATTGATGCCGGGATGATTGGCGTTAATTTAGGTGTACCAGCACCAATGGCGTTTTTCCCATTCTCAGGCTGGAAGTCCTCTTTCTTTGGTACATTGCATGCGAATGGAAAAGACAGTATTGATTTTTATACACGTAAAAAAGTAGTGACAGCTCGTTATCCTGAACCAGATTTTGAATAAAATAGTAGCTTGCACAGATTATTAAGATCTCGTGCAAGCTGATTCCGAATATGGAGGTTTTAGTGTGACAGAATTACTAAGAAAACCAAATGATCAGACAATTGACGGTATTACACTTCTACATGAAGTAACAAAAGCGAATTCCAATTTGCAATATGTATCGTTTAAAACAGTTGAAATGAAGGCTGGTGCGACTCTAACGGAAAGTCTTAGCGATTTAGAATGCTGTATCGTTGCTTTAACAGGAAAGATTACCGTTTCGGATGGTGAAGAAACTTTTGCCGAAATCGGAAGAAGAGAAAGTGTTTTTGAAATGGTTCCAACAGATAGTGTATATATTTCAAATGATAAAATACTCGAAGTTAAAGCGGATACCGATGCTCGAGTTGCTTTCTGCTATGCACCTTCTGAGAATTCGTTACCAACGTGTTTGATTAAAGCGGAAGATATCGAAATCGAGAAACGTGGAAAATATAACAATCAACGTCTTGTGCATAATATCTTACCTGACTTTGATCCGACTGCAAATAGTGTCTTGGTTGTAGAAGTGTTCACGGAGTCTGGAAATTGGTCCAGCTATCCTCCACACAAGCATGACCAAGATAATCTACCAAATGAATCATTACTAGAAGAAACCTATTATCATGAAATGAATCCTTCTCAAGGTTTTGTTTTCCAAAGAGTTTATACAGAAGACAGAAGTATCGATGAAACGATGGCTGTTGAAAATAAAAATGTTGTCATCGTACCTTCAGGTTATCATCCTGTCGGGGTGCCGGATGGATATACTTCCTATTATTTGAACGTGATGGCAGGACCAAAACGAGTTTGGAAGTTTCATAATGAAGCAGATCATGAATGGATTATTGATCGAAACTAACAATAAAAGGAGTCAATAATGATGGCGATTACATTTAATGCAGATAAAGCGTACGACATTATTGCAATCGGTCGTGCTTGTATCGACCTTAATGCGAATGAATACCACCGACCGATGGAAGAGACGATGACATTTACCAAATATGTTGGCGGGTCTCCTGCTAATATTGCGATCGGCAGTGCAAAATTAGGATTAAAAACAGGTTTTATTGGAAAAATCCCTGAAGATCAACACGGGAATTTTATTAAACAATATATGTCGGAAAAAGGTGTCGACACCACGAATATGGTATTTGATACAGAAGGACGTAAAGCGGGACTTGCATTTACCGAGATCCTAAGTCCTGAAGAGTGTAGTATCTTAATGTACCGTGATAATGTTGCAGATTTATATTTAGATCCAGCAGAAGTGGATGAGAACTACATCAAACAAGCTAAGGTCTTGCTTGTATCAGGTACAGCATTGGCGAAAAGTCCATCACGGGAAGCCGTTTTTAAAGCGGTAAGTCTTGCTCGTAAAAATGATGTGAAAGTGATCTTTGAACTGGATTATCGTCCATACACATGGAAGTCACAAGAAGAAGTCGCGATTTATTATTCGGCTATTGCAGAGCAGGCGGATATCGTAGTAGCTACGAGAGATGAATATGATGTGATGGAAAATAGAGAAGCAAACGGCAATAATCAAGATACCGTTAACTATTTATTTCAGCATCATGCAGAATTAGTCGTTATCAAACATGGTGTCGATGGCTCGTATGCCTATGAAAAAGATGGAACTGTTCATCATGGCAAAGCATATAAAACACAAGTGTTGAAAACGTTTGGTGCAGGTGATTCCTATGCGTCTGCTTTCTTATATGCGCTGATGAATGGCAAGGATATCGAAACAGCGCTTAAATTTGGTGGTGCCTCGGCAGCAATAGTTGTCAGTAAACATAGCTCCTCTGAAGCAATGCCAACTGTAGCTGAAATTGAACAATTAATCAAAGATCAATCGGTTGAAAGGAAGTAGTGCTATGAGTAAAACAATTCGACTTACTACCGCACAAGCTTTGGTTCGTTTTTTAAATAATCAATATATCCATGTGGATGGTGAAGAATTTCCGTTTGTCGAAGGCGTCTTTACTATTTTTGGCCATGGTAATGTTCTCGGTATCGGTCAGGCGCTCGAACAAGAAGCCAATCAATTAAGCATTTATCAAGGTAAGAATGAACAGGGAATGGCACATGCGGCAATTGCCTACAGTAAACAAAAATTACGTCAAAAAATATTTGCGGTGACAACGTCGATTGGTCCCGGTTCAGCAAATTTAACGGCGGCAGCGGGTACTGCTTTGGCAAATAATATTCCCGTATTATTTTTACCTGGTGACACCTTTGCTTCTAAACAACCAGATCCAGTGTTGCAACAAGTTGAGCATGAAGACAGTTCGAACATTACGACAAATGATGCCTTAAAAGCAGTCTCTCGTTATTGGGATCGTGTCGTTCGTCCAGAGCAATTAATGTCAAGTATGATTCGTGCCTTTGACGTATTGACAGACCCTGCTAAAGCTGGACCTGTCACGATTTCAATCGCTCAAGATGTCGAAGGTGAAGCCTATGACTATGATGCATCCTTTTTTGAAAAAAGAGTTCATTATCTTGATCGCAAAGAACCGACATCGCGTGAATTAGCAGGCGCAATCGAGCTAATAAAATCGAGCAAAAAGCCGATCATTTTAATTGGCGGTGGTGCTAAATATTCCGAAGCGAGAGAACTCTTAATGAAGCTTTCGGAGCAATATCATATTCCATTAGTCGAAACGCAAGCAGGTAAAGCAACAGTGGAATCTACTTTTGAAAATAATTTAGGTGGTCTAGGTGTAACAGGTACGCTTGCTGCCAATAAAGCGGCTAAGCAAGCTGATTTAATCATCGGTGTCGGTACGAGATATACAGATTTCTCTACTTCTTCCAAAACGGCTTTTAATTTTGAAGAGGCCAAATTTTTAAATATTAATGTTAGTAGAATGCAAGCATATAAGTTAGATGGTTTCCAAGTCGTAGCAGATGCCAAGGCCACACTTGAGAAAATTCTACTTGGCTTAAATGGCTATCAATCCGAATTTAAAGAGCAGATAAAAGAATGGAAAACTGAATGGAACCAAGAGCTTGCTCGTCTAGGAAGTGTTGCATTTAATAAGGATTCCTTTGATCCAGAAGTGAAAGGTCATTTTACTCAAGAAATATTAAATGAGTATGCCGAAGCTTTTCAATCTAATTTGACCCAAACCGCTGCCTTAGCAACCATTAATCAGACGATCGATCCTGATAGTATCGTCGTTACTTCCTCAGGGTCACTACCCGGAGACATGCAGCGAATGTGGGAAGCGAAGGCGCCTAACACCTATAATGTTGAGTATGGCTATTCCTGTATGGGCTATGAAGTTTCCGGTGCCTTAGGAGCCAAATTAGCGGAGCAAGATAAAGAGGTTTATTCGATGGTTGGGGATGGCAGTTTTCTTTTATTACACTCGGAATTCGTAACCGCGATTCAATATAACAAAAAGATCAATGTCATGCTTTTTGATAATGCTGGGTTTGGTTGTATCAATAATTTACAGATGTCCAATGGCAGTGGCAGTTACCAGACCGAATTCCGTAATTCCAATAATGAAATTTTAAACATTGATTATGCAAAAATCGGTGAAGCATACGGTGCAAAAGTCTATCGTGCTCATAATGTAGAAGAATTAAAAGAAGCGATTCAGGATGCCAAACGCCAAACACAGTCAACGCTGATCGAAATGAAGGTTCTGCCGAAAACGATGACAGATGGATATGAAAGCTGGTGGAATGTCGGTGTTGCAGAAGTAGCTAATGATGATAAGGTGACAAAGGCATCAGACGAACGTAAGAAAGTTCTCGATCAAGTTGCAAAACAATACTAAAGATATGCAAAGACGGAAAAGAGTTGTGATAATATGCTTGTCTCAATGAAAGACATGATAGTAGAAGCCAAGAAAAATCACTATGCGGTAGGACAGTTTAATATTAACAGCTTTCAGTGGGTGACAGCGATCCTTCGAGCTGCGGAAAAAGAGCGGTCGCCTGTGATTATAGCTTCTACCGATCGAATTGTAGAATATCTTGGCGGATTGAAGCTGATCGCCAGCACTACTAGAAAGATAGTAGAAGAAATGCAAATTACCGTTCCAGTCGCTCTCCATTTAGACCATGGATTTACGGTGGAACAGTGTAAACGAGCAATTGATGCTGGTTACAGTTCGGTGATGATCGATGGTTCAAAATACTCGATAGACGAAAATATCAAAATGACGCAAGAGGTCGTGGATTATGCAAAGAAATTTGGTGTTTCAGTAGAAGCAGAAATAGGATCGGTTGGTGGAACAGAAGATGGTGTAGTAGGTGGCATCAAATATGCAGATCCTGATGAATGTTTTCGAATCGTTGAGGAAACAAAAGTTGATGCGTTAGCAGCAGCATTAGGTTCTGTACACGGTGAATATAAAGGAGAACCGAAATTTGCCTTTGATTTGATGAAGGAAATATCGGAAGGGACAGATATTCCGCTAGCCTTACACGGTGGATCAGGCATACCAGATCACCAAATTGTTCAAGCAATCGAGTATGGACATGCCAAGATAAATGTCAACACAGAATCGAATAAAGCATGGGCAGAAACATTACGAAAGCTCTTAACCGATGATCCAAAATTATTTAGTCCGCCTGATATATTAGGACCCGGTATGGATGCGATCACACAGGTTGTACAAGAGAAAATGAGATTGTTTGGTTCGAGCAACAGAGTGTAGTATACCTTAGTTCTTCTAATGAAAAGAGGTAGATTATTAAAAAAAGTATTTGAGATTTATCGCTTAGAAAAAGAAATAAAACGCTTTCTTTCATTTGTAAATAATAATTCCATATGAGTAAAGTAAAGGAGTATGCATATGCGGAATGTTAAGGTTGGAATCATCGGAGCGGGAAGAATAGGACAATTACATGCGAATAATATCCTGCGCTCCTCTCAAATAGAATTAAAAGGAATTTGTGATATTAATATTTCACATTTAAAGGGAACTAATTTGGAAAAGTATGTACCAGTGATAACAGAGGATGTCTCTGTTTTAATAAACGATCCAGAAATTGATGCTATCTTTATTTGTTCATCTACAGATACGCATTGTCATTATATTTCAGAATGTGCCGATGCAGGTAAGCACATCTTTTGTGAAAAACCGATTAGTTTTAGTTTAGAAGAAACAGAAAAAGCATTACACAAAGTAAAAGAAGCTGGCGTTAAATTGCAGATTGGTTTTAATCGTCGCTTTGATACACATTTCAGTAAAATTCATCAGTTAATAAATGATGGGAAAATCGGTAATACCCATATGATCAAAATTACTTCACGGGATCCAGAACCACCAAATGAAGCATATATTAAGTCCTCAGGTGGCATGTTTTTCGATATGACGATTCATGATTTTGATATGGTGCGTTTTTTGTCAAACAGTGAAGTGAAATCTGTTTCAGTTGTTGCTAGTAATTTAGTGGATCGTGTATTTGAAAAATATAATGATGTGGACACTGCTATTATAACTCTTACATTTGAAGATGGTACATTGGCAACAATTGATAATAGTAGAAAAGCAGTATATGGTTATGACCAACGAATAGAAGTATTTGGGGAAAATGGTTTGTTGCTTGCGGAAAATGAGCGTAAGTCAAATGTACAAATAGCAACAAATGAAGCGGTTACCATTGATCATCCGAAATACTTTTTCTTAGACAGGTATAAAGTTGCTTTTGAGAAAGAAATTGAAGAATTCGCTCAAGCCATTCTAGCTGATACATCATTATCTTGTACAGGTGAAGATGGATTAGCGGCTCAAAAGTTGGCAATTGCCGCTAAAAAAGCATGGGTAGAGAAACGCACTGTTGATATGAATGAAATTTAACTGAAAAAGGAGTGGGCTTATGCTATCGAAAGAACTTATTCAATTAGGAATTGCACCGATTGGATGGACAAATGATGACATGCCTGAATTGGGTGGTGAGATCACATTTGAACAATGCGTAAGTGAAATGGCACTTTCAGGATTCTCGGGAACAGAAGTCGGCAATAAATATCCGAACAATGTTGCTGAGTTAAAGAAAGCCCTTCAATTAAGAGGATTGTCAATAGCTAGTGCCTGGTTCAGTGCCTTTCTAACGACAAAACCTTATACAGAAACGGAAAGTGCATTTATCGAACATCGTGACTTCCTATCTGAAATGGGTGCACAAGTTATTGTTGTCTCCGAACAAGGAAAGAGCATTCAGGGTAATATAGACACGCCGTTATTTGAAGATAAACCAGAGTTTAATGAAGAGGAATGGCGGAAATTAGCGGATGGTTTAAACAAATTAGGAGCATTAGCGAAAGAAAAAGGAATGAAACTGGTCTATCATCACCATATGGGGACGGGTGTACAAACTGTGGATGAAATAGATAAATTAATGGAAACTACAGATGAACAACTGGTTTATCTACTGTTTGACACGGGGCATCTTTACTTTTCCGGAGAGGATCCTGTGGCTGTTTTGAAAAAATATATTGATCGAATTAAGCATGTTCATTTAAAAGATGTGCGCGATTCGGTAGCCAAGACTGTTCGCAAAGATCAATTAAGTTTTTTAGAAGCTGTCAAAGCAGGAGTTTTTACTGTTCCTGGGGATGGGTCTTATGATTTTACAACTGCTTTTAATGTGTTATCTGATGGCGATTACAAGGGATGGTTTATAGTAGAAGCTGAGCAAGATCCTGTAAAGGCAAATCCTTTTGAGTATGCACTTATTGCTCGAAATTATATACGAGAAAAAGCAGGGATATGACATGCTTATATTTTCAAAAGATGAGACTTTGGTTATATAATACCTAGCCTTCTCTTCTTTTAGATTACAGATGAATCTTTGTTATTTTACGATTTTAGTTAAAATAAGATATTCAAATGGTGAATACATAAAACAATAAAGTCGATCGAATATAAATTAATTGTAAACATAGGAAGCTAATAAAAATAGTAATTGTTTGAAAATGTATAACTCTGAATCAAAGTTTCGGAAATTAGATCAATGTTTTTAGCGGCGAACCAATAGATTATCTATTGGTTCGCTTTACTGATTTAATAACAATTGACTGCTTCGAAAGCTCCTATACCTAAAAAGTGAAAATATTAATTTTAAACATTTTTTTATTTTGAATCTAAACTTAATTATTTATACTAAAACAACTTTATAAATGTTACCGATAACCGTATTATATAGTAAGGTGAAACTTTGACTCGAAACATTTTCTTGTTGTTTATTCTCTGTAATCGAGGATTCTTATTTATTAGGTCTTAAAAAACCTTGAGAAAAGTATTGCTTTTGTTTTTATAAGATGCTAATATAATGTTAGCGCTAACAAAAAATGCATCTAGATGTGTAGAATAATTTTAAGGGGTGTTAATAATGAATTTAAAGAAATTTTTGATGTTTGCAATTATTTTGATGTGTGTTTTTTATTTGACAGCCTGTAATGATAGCGATAACAGTGGTGAAGAACAAAGTGATTCTAATAATGAAAACGCTTCAAATGATTCGGGGGATGATAGTGAAGAGACTGTTACTCTTGAATGGATGATGTGGGCGGATAACGAGAGTGAAGCTCAGGTTTGGGAGGATATGGCAAATGAAATTAATGAAGAATATCCGAATATTGTTGTGGAATTAAATACTCTATCATTTAATGATTATTGGACAAGATTACAAACAATGGTGGCAAGTAATGAAGCACCTGATATTATTTCAATGCAAAGTTTAAGGATGCCTGGATTTGGAGCTGTCTTACATCCGTTAGATGAATTTATTGAAAATGATGAAGAAATAAATATTGAAGATTTTGATCCTTCAATATTAGAAAATATGCATTATGAAGATGCGGTTGCTGCTTTACCTTATGATGTTGGGCCATACCTTTTATATTACAATAAAGATTTATTTGATAAACATGGGGTTTCTTATCCTGATCCAGGTTGGACAATGGATGATTTTGATACAACAATTGAACAGTTATCAAAAGAAGAAGATTACGGTGTGATAATGAATAATACAAATTTAGAATATTATATTCCATATATCTATTCTAATAGCGGAGAATATTTAGATGAAGATGGCGGATATAAAATGAATGGAGAAAATACAATTGAAACAATGAATCATTTGTCAGAATATGTTGCTAATGGACAAGCACCAGAATTAGTTTCACAAGCTGCTGGAAATTGGCAAGCTGAACAATGGTTGAATGGTGACATAGGTATGTTGCTAGATGGACCTTGGAACATTTTATGGTTTTTAGATGAAACAGACTTTGACTATGGCGTTGTTCCGGTACCGGAGGGTAGTAATGGCTCAGTAACAGTATCAGCTGGTTCTGGTTTTGGTGTTTCTAATGATACCGAATATCCTGAAGAAGCATATAAAGCTGTTAAATATCTTACGAACTCTAAATCACTAAATAACTTGGCTAGCATGGGGAGAGCTTATCCTGCAAGGACATCAGCTGTAGACTCATTCTATGAAAATGTACCCGAAGAATTTAAAGCCTCTTTAGATTATGCAAGTGAAAACTCTGTGCCTTTTGAAATTACAAATACTTGGAATAGAGCGCAAGATATATTCACATCTAATTTAGTACCAATAATGAATGGTATGGTAGATGCTGAAGAAGGTATGGAAGCACTTCAAGAAGAGTTAGAAGCTATTGAAGAATAAAAAAGAAAGTATAGAACTCTTTTAAGAGTTCTATACTTTCATAACAAATGAGGAGGGGGATAAATGGCAAATGTAAAAAAAAATAAAAGTGATTCAAAAAACACTTATAAAAAATTATCCAAAACAAATCATGGTAGAACAGCGTTTCTATTCTTATTACCTAATCTTTCAGGTTTTTTGATTTTTACATTATTCCCTATAATGGCAGTATTTGTATTAAGTTTATTTGAATGGTCTTTGTTATCCGACCCTAAATTTGTGGGTTTGCAAAATTATATAGATTTATTTACCAATGATAATAATTTTATAAGAGTGCTATTAAATACAATTTTTTTTACGGTTGTGTATGTTAGTTTAAATTTGCTAGTTGCGTTAATATTCGCTGCATGGCTCAATCAAAAAATAAAAGGGATTGGTGTCTATAGAGCTATTTTATTTTTACCTGTTTTAGTCCCTCCAGTTGCTATCGCCTTGATCTGGCAATTTATGTATGAACCTCAGGTAGGTTTAATTAATAACTTGTTGGAATTAATTGGGTTTGAGGGTGTCAATTGGTTGGGGAATTCTGATTACGCTATGTTTGCTTTAATAATTATGTGTGTATGGCAACAATTTGGATATAACATGCTGATATTTTTAGCAGCATTGAAAGGAATACCTCAAACTCTATTAGAAGCGGCTTCTATCGATGGGGCAAAGCCTTTAACAAGGTTTATTAGAATTTCTTTACCAACGATTAGTCCTGCTATTCTATTTGGAACCGTAATGACATTAATTACTTCCTTTCAAATTTTTGATCAAGTTTTTATATTGACAAACGGAGGACCTGGTTATGCTACTGAAGTGTTAGGTTTATATATCTATAAAAATGCATTTGATTGGTTTCAAATGGGGTATGGAGCAGCGTTGGCTGTAGTATTGTTTGTGATAATCTTAACGGTGACATTGATTCAATTGTTACTTCAGAAAAAGTGGGTGCATTATGAAACAAAATAAGAAAAGAATTCTATGGTTTTTAAACAGAGCTGGTTTGATAGTTGCATGTACGATTGTTTTTATACCATTTATTTGGATGGTAGCTACATCTTTGAAACCTGATAATGAAATAACTAACGGTAGTTGGATAGGATCACAATTACAATTTGAAAATTATTCCCGAGCAGTTGAATTCTTTCCCTTCTGGCAATATCTATTTAACAGTTTGTTAGTCACTCTTCTTGGTACTCTAGGCGTACTAGTTACTTCAAGTTTGTCAGCGTATGCTTTTTCTCGGTTGCGCTTTAGAGGTAGAGAGTCAATGTTTGCCGGATACTTAGCAACCCTAATGGTTCCCCAGCAAGTAGTAGTAGTACCTATGTTTCTACTAATGAGAGAATTAGGCTGGTCAGACAGTTATGTAGCATTAATTATCCCATTTGCATTTACAGCGTTTGGAACGTTTTTACTTAGACAGAATTACCTAACTATTCCATATGAGGTGGACGAAGCGGCTATTATTGATGGTTGTAATCATTTTCAAGTATATTGGCGAATTTTGCTTCCGATGATTAAACCAGGCTTAGCTACCTTAGCTGTATTTACATTCATAACATATTGGAATAATTTCTTGTGGCCTTTGATAATACTAAATGATCAAAGTTTATATACACTACCTATAGGTTTACAAGCTTTTCATGGACAATATTCAACAGCATGGAATTTACTAATGGCGGGTGCAACTATGACTACTATTCCATCGTTTATCTTTTACTTATTTGCACAACGATTTATAGCAGATGGTATAGCTACTAGCGGTCTTGGTGGAAGATAACAATAATTGATAATTTGTAAAATAAAAATAGACATTCAGAATATTAATTAAGAAAATGGAGGAACTACCATGGAAAATATGAGATTTAGACAAGTTCATTTGGATTTTCACACATCACCAAAAATACCTGACGTAGGAGTAGACTTTGATGCTAATCAATTTGTCAATACATTGAAAAAGAGTCATATTAACTCAGTGACTGTTTTTGCGAAATGTCATCACGGTTATTCGTATTATCCAACTGAGGTTGGGACTATTCATCCTACATTAAATAGAGACCTATTAGGAGAGATGATTGAAGTCTGCCATAAAGAAGGTATAAAAGTTCCGGCTTATACTACTGTTGTGTGGGATGAATTAGCGGCTGAAAATGCTGACTGGAGACAAATTGATAGAGAAGGTAAATTAGTTGGACGACCACCTTTAGGTAATCATGATAACGATGAACCTGAAACTGCTTGGAAATCATTATGTATGAATAGTCCATATATTGATCATTTAGAAAAACACACAGAGGAATTTGTAAAAAAATATGATATAGATGGTGTGTTTTTTGATATTGTGATGCAAACAAGGCCAGGATGTGTCTGTAGACATTGTCTCAACTCTATGCAAGAAATTGGATTAGATCCAGAAAATGATAATGATTTAACTAAGCATAGTTTGATCGTAGAACGTAAATTTATGGAGAGAATGACAAAAGTGGTTAACTCTATTAAACCTGATTTGCCGATTTTTTACAATGGTAGAATACGTGTAGATTCAAATGTAGAACGAGGTATTAGACCTGAACTAGATTTGATGACCCATATAGAAATTGAATCCCTACCATCAGGTATTTGGGGTTATAACCATTTTCCATTATTCAGTGCATATTATAAGACGTTTAACAAGGAAATGCTTGGAATGACCGGAAAATTTCATAAGATGTGGGGAGATTTCGGAAGTTTGAAAAATCAAGCAGCATTAGAATATGAATGCTTTTCTATGCTTGCAAATGGAGCCAAATGTAGTATAGGCGACCAATTACACCCAAGAGGTAAACTAGATGAAAAAGCGTATGACCTAATAGGGAATGTGTATAAACAAATAGAAGAAAAAGAAGAATGGTGTGATGATGTAGTATCAATTGATGAAATAGGAATACTCACATCGATTGATTCAAAAGGGATAGCACATAATAATGATACAGAAGCAAACTTTAGCGATGAAGGTGCAATGAGGATGATGTTAGAATTACAACGTCCATTCAGAGTTTTAGATGAAGAATCAGATTTTTCAAAATTAGCATTAATAATTGTTCCTGATCACATCATTTTTGATGAAAAATTAACAAATAAAATCAATAATTATTTAGCACAAGGTGGTAAATTAATATTATCCCATCGCTCCGGATTGAATGAAAATGGTCAATTTTCTATTAATTTTGGTGCTGATTATCAAGGAGATTTAGATTATTCGCCAGATTTCATTACATTAAAAGATTCAAATACTGATTTTGTCGTTTATGAGAAAGGAAGTAAGGTCACTCAAAATAATCATTTTAATGGAAAACTAGATATTGTAGGGAATGTATCAAATCCTTATTTCAATAGAAGTTGGGAACATTATATTTCACATTTCCATACGCCAGTAGATAAAGAATCTAACTATCCTTCCATAATAAAAACAGAAAATATTGTATATTTAGCTCACCCATTGTTTAAAGCCTATCGAATTCATGGGAACAGAATTTACAAAGAAATTGTAGATGAGGGTATTAACAGTCTTATAAAAGAGCCAATGATTATTACGGATTTACCTTCTACAGCACAACTATCAATTATGGAACAACCTAATGAAAATAGGAGAATCATTCATATTTTACATTATATACATCAAAGAAGAGCTGAAAATTTAGATATAATAGAGGATATTATTCCATTGCATGATCATTCTATTAAAATTAAAACAGAGAATATTCCTGAAAGTGTATATTTAGCGCCATCTAAAGAAAAGTTAAGCTTTTCAAAGGAAGATGATTATATAAATGTGAAAATACCTAAAATAGATGGTCATGAAATGGTGGTAATTCAAGATTAACAACATAATATAGTGAAAGAAAAGGAGACAGAAGTTCTCTTTTTCTTTTACTAAAAAATTAATGTTCTTTACATGGAATAATCAGTGTAAAGAAAAAGTATCGATAAATTTTCATTAGAAAATTTAATTTGAGTAGATAAAAACTTTTATTTCAATTCTCACGTTATGATTATAAGATGTTATTGTTTTAAGAATGAATTAAGAAGTATTCATGACAATAACTATCTATGTAGTAAACATCAGAATACAGAAATTATTTATGTATTTATATAAAGAATTGTCTTAATCTTTTGCAATATCTAAATGATATCGGTATCATAATAATTGTTAAAAGTTTACTTAAAAAAGAGGGACTAAAATGGTTACAATTTATGATATTGCAAAGAAAGCAAATGTATCACCAATGACTGTATCAAGAGTTATTAACAACTCTGGAAACATTCGATTGACGACTAGAAAAAAAGTAGAAAAAGCAATTAAGGAGTTAGGATATGTACCTAATTCAGCTGCTAGAAGTTTAACATCCAATAAAACGAAAACATTAGGGTTGATTTTAACGGATATAGCCAACCCATTTTTTTCTAAAATTGCAAGAGGTGCAGAAGATGCGGCTTTGGATTTGGGGTATCGTGTTTTAATGAGTAATACCGATGAAGATAGTGAAAAAGAAATTAATTATATTGATATGATGATTTCTGCAAGAGTTGATGGTGTATTACTTGCACCTACAAGTGATAGAACAAGTTCCCAAATAGACCGTCTAAGGAAACATGATATACCTGTAGTATTGATAGACCGAACAATTGAACAATTTGAAGGTGATTATGTCGTAGGGGATAGCTATGATGGTAGTAGAAAATTAATTGAACATTTAATAATGTATGGTCATCAAAATATAGCACTTATTAATGGGCCCTCTAATGTATCTACAGCTCGAGATCGACAGCGTGGCTACCTAGAGACTTTAAAGTTGAATGATTTGCCTATATATGAACATTATATTTCAGAAATCGACTATAAAAATGTTCAAATTGGAAATACAAAGAATATAGTTCAACAACTATTACAACTTGAAGGAACTAAGCGTCCTACAGCTATATTTGCTGCTAATAACTTTATTGCTATTAGTGTTATCAGGGCTTTAAAAGAACTTGGTCTTAATGTTCCAAAAGATATTTCCGTAGTTTGTTTTGATGAAGTAGAGCCTGTGGTTTATTTTGATCCATTCTTTACAGTAGCTGCTCAACCGGCTAGTGAGTTAGGAAAAATCGGTGTGCAGTTTCTTGTGGAGAGAGTTGAACATAAAAATGTTGAAAAAGAAAGAAAGATAATATTGCCTCCAGATATTCTAATACGAAAATCAACAAGAAAAATATAAATGGTTAATAGGAGTGAATGGATTTGCTGAAAAATATACCTAGTATTTTACCTCCGGATTTACTGAAAACGCTTCAAGAAATGGGGCATGGTGACGAAATTGTGATAGGAGATGGTAATTTTCCTGCCGCAAATTATGCTAATCGTTTAATTCGGTGTGATGGGCATAATATACCTGATTTATTAGACGCAATATTGGAATTGTTTCCAGTAGATACTTTTGTGGAACATCCTGTTACATTGATGCAAGTAGTAGATGAAGAAAATGAAGATAAACCAAAAATATGGCAAACATATAAGGACTTGTTAAATAAACATCAAATAGCAAGAGATAAAATTCATCACGATGAACGGTTTGCTTTTTATGAGCGATCTAAGAAGGCTTATGCCATTATAGCTACTGGCGAAAAAGCCTTGTATGCCAATATTATATTGAAAAAGGGAGTTATTTCTTAATCACGGTTCTAAACGTTTTTAAGACCCTAACTTCAAATTTTAGTACCACAAGGAAACTAAGTGGGGATAAACAGACGATAGCACCCTGATAATTTTTGTTAATGATTAGTGTGATCAAAAACACGATTGATCATAGTCTCACTTTATATGAGGAGGTTAGATAGTGTTGAATGTTAGAAGGCAATTAAAAGAGTATGCTACAAAATTAGTTACTTCAGGATTAGTGGTTGGTGCTGGAGGTAATTTAAGTATGAGAGATGGGGCTTATATGTATATTTCTCCAAGTGGCTTTGACCTGCAAGAAATTGAAGAAGAACAATGGGTGAAAGTTGATATTGAAACAGGGAAGGTTTTAAGTGATTTGAAACCATCTTCAGAATTACTTATGCACCTCGAATGTTTTAGAAGAAGGTCAGATATTGATTCCGTATTACATGCGCATCCAAGTTATTCGGTTGGTGTCTCATCCGCGAGTAAGGATATCCCTAGTATGTTTCCAGACTTTCCAGCAATGATAAAAAACGTAAAATATTTAGATTATATGATTCCTACAACGCATGTATTAGCAGATGCTGTAGCAGAAGTAATTGAAGAGACCGATGTTGTGGTAATGCGTAATCATGGAGTATTAACAGTAGGTAAGACAATGAAAGAAGCTTACTTTTTTATGCAGTTAACAGAAGAGGCTGCAAAGGTATATACCATATCAAGTTCAGTAGGTATACCAAGACTACTAACAGAAGAAGAGTGTCAAGATCTGAAAAATCTGTCTAGTGAAAAATATCGAGCAAAACTATTAAAAAATTCACAATAAATAGATTTATTCTTTTATTGGGAGGGATTCAATGAAGAATGTTTTGGCATTTGATATAGGGGCGTCAAATGGAAGGTTAATGTTAAATAGCTTCGACGGAGAAAAGATGTACTTAAAAGAAATCTATCGCTTTCCTAACCAGCCAGTTCATGTCACAGGAAATTACTATTGGGACATTTTAAATCTATTTTCTGAAATGAAAAAAGCAATGCAATCTAGCATTCAACAAGGGCATACCAAAGTGGAGAGCATGGGGATTGATACGTGGGGAGTTGACTTTGGCTTACTTTCCAAAACAGGAGAGCTTTTAGCAAATCCTTATAGTTATCGAAATCCTCAAAATGCGAAAGGCATGGAGGATGCATTAAAAAAAGTCACTTCAGAGGAACTATTTACATTAACCGGAGTGGAGACAGCATCTATTAATACTATTTTTCAATTATATACCATAAAACAACTTAACCCAGAACTATTAGAAAGAGCAGAAACATTATTGCTTACGCCCAATTTATTAGCTTATTTTTTTAGTGGGGTAAAAAGAAATGAATTTACGATTAGCTCCACAACGCAAATGCTTGCTGCAGGCAAAAAAGAATGGGAAAGCAGCATACTAGATAGGTTAGACATATCGAGTGACTTATTGGCGCCTATCACTAATCCGCTTACGATTGCTGGTGATACATTGCCAGAGATAAATAAAGAGTTGCAGATGGATCCAGTTAAGGTAGTGCATGTTGCTGGGCATGATACAGCCAATGCATTAGCTGCACTTCCGTTAGAAGATGACCAATCCGTATTTATGAGTTGTGGTACATGGGTGTTGATCGGTGTACCAGTAGGTCAACCCGTAACGGCAAGTAATGCGATGAATTGGGGCTTCACAAATGAAGGTACGATGGAAGGTAAGTATCGCTTGCAGAAAAATAATATGGGAATGTGGTTACTACAACAATGCCGGGTCATTTGGGAAAGGGAAGGTATTGAAACTAATTTTGAGGAGGAAAATAATCTCTTTGAAAAGGCGGAACCCTTCCGTTCATTTATTAACCCTGATGATAGTAGGTTCTTTAACCCAGATAATATGGTGAGCGAGATTCAGAAGTATTGTCAAGAAACATCTCAACCGATCCCTGAATCTAGAGGAGAAATCATTAGGTGTATCCTTGAAAGTCTAGCATTGAAATACTATTGGGTGATTAATAGATTAGAAAGTTTGACAGGTGTAAACTTAAAACGCATTCATATGGGTGGTGGTGCAATACGTAATAAGATATTATGCCAGCTAACAGCAAATGCCACCAACCGAGAGGTAATAGCAGGTCCGATTGAAGCTAGTTCGATTGGAAATGCAATTGGTCAATGGATTGCATTAGGTGAGATAAAAAATATTAAAGAAGCAAGAGACATAGTGAACCGATCCTTTTCAGTCCAACATTATGAGCCTACAAATCGTTCTGGCTGGAAAGAAGCTTATGAACGTTTTGTACAATATATAGAATAATCTTAAATATTCATTAGAGGAGGAATTATGATGACAGCAAAGCAAAGGTTAATTGGGGATATGCCAAAGATTGGAATACGTCCAACAATAGATGGAAGAAGAAAAGGAGTACGCGAATCTCTAGAAGAAAAAACAATGAATATGGCAAAGTCTGTCGCAACGTTTCTATCAGAACAACTACACTATAACAATGGAGCACCTGTAGAGACTGTAATTGCAGATACATGTATTGGAGGAGTTGCTGAGGCAGCTCAGACAAAGGCAAAATTTGATAAAGAAAATGTAGGAGTGACGATTACGGTTACTCCGTGTTGGTGCTATGGATCTGAGACAATGGATATGGATCCAAATAGACCAAATGCGATTTGGGGATTCAATGGTACAGGGCGTCCGGGAGCTGTGTATTTAGCAGCTGTTTTAGCGGCACATAATCAAAAAGGAATCCCTGCATTTGGCATTTACGGTAGAGATGTACAGGATATCGATGATCATTCGATTCCAGATGATGTACAAGAAAAAATTCTTCGATTCGCAAAGTCAGGTCTAGCTGTAGCAATGCTTAAAGATAAGTCCTATTTATCCATAGGTTCTGTATCTATGGGTATTGCTGGCAGTATGGTTGATGAAGATTTTTTCCAAGATTATTTAGGTATGCGTAATGAGTACGTGGATATGACCGAGTTAACACGTCGTATTAATGAAGAAATTTATGATAAAGAAGAATTCGAGCAAGCTTATGCTTGGGTGAAAGAGAATTGTGCCATGGGATCTGATACAAATGCTCAGGATAATCAGCGTACAGATGAGCAAAAAGAAGAAGACCTTAAAATGAATATCAAGATGACAATGATTACAAGAGATTTAATGGAAGGAAATCCAAAGCTAAAAGAATTAGGTTATGAAGAAGAAGCAATGGGGCACAATGCGATTGCATCAGGTTTCCAAGGTCAAAGACAATGGACGGATCATTTACCAAATGGTGACTTTATGGAAGCGATTCTTAATTCTTCATTTGATTGGAATGGTATCCGTACTCCTTATATGGTGGCAACAGAGAATGATACGTTGAACGCTGCAACAATGCTATTTGGTCATTTATTGACGAATACAGCACAAGTCTTTGCAGATGTTCGAACTTATTGGAGCCCAAGTGCTGTAAAACGAGTAACCGATCATCAACTAGAAGGGAAAGCAAGTAATGGAATCATTCACTTGTTAAATTCAGGTTCAGCTGCTTTGGATGGCACAGGTGAACAAGAAAAAGATGGAAAACCAGCGATGAAACCATTCTGGGAGATTAGTGAACAAGAAGCAGATAAATGTCTTCAAGCTACGAAATGGCGTCCAGCTAATACAGAATATTTCCGTGGTGGAGGCTTTTCTAGCAACTTTAAATCTAAAGGGGATATGCCTGTTACTATCGCACGTGTTAACTTAATTAAAGGACTAGGACCAGTGTTGCAAATAGCAGAAGGGTATACAGTGGAGTTACCAGAAAATGTGCACGAAATATTAAACAATCGAACTGATCCAACATGGCCTACGACATGGTTTGTACCTAATTTAACTGGAAAAGGCGCATTTCGTGATGTATATTCCGTAATGAATAATTGGGGAGCTAATCATTGTTCGATGAGTTATGGTCACATTGGAGCAGATTTAATTACACTTGCATCCATGCTACGTATTCCAATCAATATGCATAATGTGGAAGATGAAAAAATCTTTAGACCTAGTGCATGGAATATGTTTGGAACTACTGATCCAGAAGGTGCTGACTATAGAGCTTGCCAGATATATGGAGCGTTGTATAAATAAGTATTTAGAACATGAATAACGCTGAAATCCTCTTTAACACCCCCTATTTTCTAGCTTCGAGAACCATATAGAACCTGAGTAGGGGGAGTATACACATGTGATAACATCCTAATAGATAATAATAACGAACAGCAGGTAACATTAAGCATTTTGTTTTTTGGAATATGTAATATTTTTCACTCTAACGCACAAAAACACTAGATGTATGAAATCTTTTATAGCTATTATGCTACAATTTGAAAGGAGAAAAAGTATGGTTAATACTTTTAACCCAAAACAATATTTAAAAGAAATAGATAAGGTGATTAAAAAAGGAAAATATGAAGACAATTGGGATTCTTTATCTCAACATAAATTAGCTGAATGGTATAGAGATGCAAAATTTGGTATCTTCATTCATTGGGGATTATATTCAGTGCCTGCATATGGAAATGAATGGTATTCAAGAAATATGTATATTCAAGGTTCTAAAGAATATGAGCATCATATCAAAACATATGGAAAACACACCGAATTTGGTTATAAGGATTTCATTCCCATGTTCCAAGCAGAAAAGTTTAATCCTGAGAACTGGGCACAACTCTTTGAAGATGCTGGTGCACGATATGTAATGCCTGTAGCAGAACATCATGATGGTTTTCAAATGTATCGTAGTGATGTGTCTAATTATAATGCCTATCAAATGGGACCCAAAAGAGACATATTAGGAGAATTAGGTGAGGCATTAGAAAATAGAAATATTCCTCTTTGTGCTTCCTCGCATCGGATTGAACATTGGTTCTTTATGGGACATGGAAAGGAGTTTGATAGTGATATTCAAGATCCCCTTACACGTGGAGATTTCTATTGGGCTGCTATGCCAGAACCTCATCATCATGATTTATATAGTCCATCACCTTCAAGTGATTATTTAGAAGATTGGTTAATTAGAACATGTGAAATTGTTGATCGATATCGTCCTAAAATTGTTTTTTTTGATTGGTGGATTCAACACAGTTCGATGAAACCATATCTAAAAAAATTTGCTGCCTATTATTACAATCGTGCGGAAGAATGGGGAATGGAAGTAGCCATCAATTATAAACATGATGCGTTTATGTTTGGTACTGCGGTAGTTGATATTGAAAGAGGTCAATTTGCTGATCAGAAACCATATTTTTGGCAAACAGATACCTCCGTTGCCAAAAATTCTTGGTGCTATACCGAAAACAATGATTATAAAACAGCGAAAGAGATAATTTGTGATCTTGTCGATATCGTTAGTAAGAATGGCACCTTGTTATTAAATATTGGGCCGAAAGCGAATGGTATGGTTCCAGAGGAAGATAAAAAAATATTATTAGAGATCGGTAAGTGGTTGAAGATAAATGGTGAAGCGATTTATGGTAGTAAGGTATGGCGTAAATCAGAAGAAGGTCCAACAATGATTGAAGAAGGACAATTCACGGATAGTAAATCAAAATCATTTACGTCAGAAGATATTCGTTTTACGGTAAATGGCTCTTGTTTATATGCAACGGTGTTAGAATTTCCGGAAGATGGAAAAGTAAAAATAAAATCATTGGCAGAACAAGTTGCTTCTAAACTACCGAATTTTCACGGAATAGTGAAAGATGTATCCATCTTAGGATTCGAAGAAAAACCAAGCTGGAATCGAACATCACAAGCTCTGGAAATAACCACAAGTAAAGTTAATAGTGATAAACCTGTTGTTTTTAAAATACTAATAGATTAATAATGAAAATATAGATTCATAAATAGATATTTTCAAAGAAACTTATAGTAATTACTTATTTTTGACTAAGCTGAAATTGCATTTCAGATAGATCTAGCTAGTAGAAATATGAATAATTTAGATGAATTGCTTTTACTCTGAAAAATGAGAATCTTATATTTTTCTGTTGCCATAAGCTATAAACTTTTAATTAGGCTTTTTATTAGAAATTGAACTGATAGTTAATCTATGGCAACAATAATAAGTTCGGTATGCTATTCAAAGTTTATTAAGTATTATATAAAACGCATTGGAGAACACTTTTTACGCTTACTTATAGAGGATGTTTGAAAAACTCTTAAACTAACGAGATTATGGTGTAACCGTCTTTAGTACTCCTGCTACAAGTTTAAGATATTTACAAATAATAGAATTAAATAGTAACTCAACGATAACTTTATTATAAGTATCCCTAGTAATCAGTAGGAGTCTATTTTGAAAATCACGAAGCAGAGGAACATATTGATTTACATGGAAAATTAGGTGTTTTTTGAATGAATAAAATACTGTGTTGATGAAACGGAAAATACAGCTGTCTTATAAACAAAAAAGCTTAGTGTTATAGTGCAATATAATGTGTTAGTATTAGAAAAAAATAAGTAGGTCGATTAACATGTACACAATTGGTTTGGATATAGGTGGTACAAAAATATATGGAATCATATCGGATCAAAATGACAAGATCGTTTATGAAGAAAAAGTACGTACATACGCTGAAGTAGATGACTTGATCGGATGGATATCTACTTTTATTGATCATTCACCTGTCTCTTTAAATGATATTATCGGAATGGGAGTAGGTGTGCCAAGTATTGTAGATCGTGAAAATGGTGTGGTCTTGGATGCTTATTCCTTGAAATGGACCAATCTACCTTTAAAAGAAATGTTAGCGAAGGCATTCCGTTTTCCAATTTGGGTGGACAATGATGTCAATTTTGCAACACTAGGAGAAAGTACTGCGCTTGATCAAAAAAGTGACAATATCTTATTTATCGCGATCGGTACTGGTTTAGGTTGTGGAATTATCATAAATGGCCATCTTGTAACAGGTGCGAGAGGCTTTGCTGGTGAGATCGGATTCAATATTTCGTCCTTGTCTGATCGTCGAAATATAAATGGTTTCGGTGCACTGGAAAATCAGCTATCAGGGACAGCTCTAAGTGAATACGGTGATCCTTATCAATTGTTTCAAGATTATTGGAATAGGAAAGAGCCCGGTTTTACGGTGATTCATCAATTTATCGATTTATTGACAGTGCAAATTGTGAATATGGTGAATTTATTAAATCCAGAATACGTTATTCTTGGTGGTGGCGTCTCAGAATCTATGGAACCTTTTATAAAGAAAATTAATAAAAGTGTCAACGAAAAAGCGGCATCACAAACAAAGATAAAACTAGCACAATTGCGAAATAAAGCAGGAGCAATCGGTGCTGCTTATTTTGCTATGAAACAAAGTAATTAATGGATTTTCGAAATTTATTTGAGCGGTAGTGGTCTTCTTCACGGGAATAAACTCTCTGCTCACGGGAAATAATGCTGGCTTGACGGGATTTAACGTTAATTCCCGTCAAGGTGCAGGTAATTCCCGTCAAGCGAAGATCCATTCCAGTGAAGACGAGGTTAATTCCTGTTAAGCGAGGTACTTTTCCCGTTAAGAGAATCTCACCCTAAAATTAGCACTTCCCTTTTTTCTAATTATCCCAATTCCATGGCTTCATGTCGCCGAGATAGAAGCTATGGAATTCTTCTACATCTTTTAGCTTTAATAATTCTTTAACAGGGCCGGTGACGACAGCTCCATAGACATTAAATCCATTTTCAGTAAGGTATTGAGATCGTTCCTCTAGGTATTGCGTGCCTAATAATTGTTCAGCAAGGCTTTTATGATTGTTGAGTAACTTATTCATATTCTTTAGCATGATATCCTGACTTTCTTGAACTGAATCATTATCTAATACTCTTGCTAAACTTCCACTTTGAAAATCATCGGAAACTTCTCGATAACCAGCTAATCCCCACGGGTAACTTAACGTTTGAGAATTTCCACTACCACTCCAACCATATTCCTCAAAGGTATCGTATTCTCCCATGTATAATGGCATCCATAACACTTCTATATCAAAGGGTTCGATTCGCGCCAATAGCTCTTCCGGTGTAAAGTAATCTGAAGTGGAAAAAGCGAAGTCGGCGACATAACCGTCATCGATCTTTTCTAATGTTTCCCATACACCGGGTGGTTGATTTCCTTCCAACTTTGCACCGGTTTCTGGATTGGTCGGCAAATAGAAAGAAAATTCGTCACTAGTACTTTCATATGGATAAGGTTTCTCCAATTGGAAATCGGTAAAGCGCGTAAATAATGGTTTTGTTAATGTCGCATCTGCTACAATATAGTCGGTTTTTCCGATTCTTCGTTCTATTGGTATTTCAATCGTTTGGGTTAAAAATGCATTGATCTCATCATTGCTTACTGAACTGAGAGACGTCGAATATTCTGGAATGGTCCAGTCGATCGCCAGTTGTTGAATATGTGTTATTCGTTCTCCAATTTTACTTGTGTCATAAATTATTGATACGATCATCATATATTACATAAAGAAAGAAGATGGCAGCGAGTACTCGTATCATTTTTAAGGTTAATCTTAAAGAAAATCGCTTTTTATGTTTTGTTAAAATTTGTTGTGCCTTTTCCTCGTTCCAATCCATGTATAGTCACACTCCTTATTTAAAAATCCTTTCCGATTCGTTCTGAAATTTGCATGAATCGTTGTCTTGCCCTGTATAACGTTACTTTCACCTGATCAACCGACATCTCCAGCGTTTGAGCAAGTTGTTCATAGGAAAATTCATGATGTTCTCTCAAAAAAAGAATGGTACGGTATTGTTCTGGTAGTAGCTGGATGACATCATCGATTTCTTTTGTTTTTTCTTTTGTTGAAAGTTCTTCTTCTGGAATTCCATAGGGACTTTGAAAATCCTTATTTTAATATTTGGAACGATTCACCTGAAGTTTTATCAAATCGATAAAATTTCAGGTGATTTTTTTCCGTTTTAATAAGTAAAAACAATCTCCATATAAATCATATATTTATTAACTTGTAAGTGTAACCTGCCATAAAAGTAAAAACATATAAAAATAGTTATTAAATATTTACTATTGGTAATATGTAGTATATTATTAATAGGTAAATAGATTTATTTGATATGACATTGAGACTACTGGTATTTTTGTTTTCTGTAGTAAATATCAAGAGCATAATTTATTATTTGTAAAATGATTTTCAATTTCATATAAAAATGTCTTAGGGTTTCTTTAATCACAGCGAAAATCGTCTGTATTTAATACCACACTTTAAGTTCGAGTATAAAGAAGAAAGTAAGTGGGGGATCACAGTCGATAAGCATCCTGATAAGTTTAGCTAAAGATAAGTGGGGGGCAAAACCCCACTTATCAAAGTATCACTTTATAAAAAATAAACTGACATAGAGAAGGCAGTGATAGTGTTGAAAAGAGGGGAATTTTTTGTAGCGCTTGTTAAGCAAAAGGGCTTCAGTATCAAGGAAATATCAGAGAAAATC
Organism: Gracilibacillus massiliensis; assembly: GCF_001458115.1. Taxonomy (GTDB): domain Bacteria; phylum Bacillota; class Bacilli; order Bacillales; family Amphibacillaceae; genus Gracilibacillus; species Gracilibacillus massiliensis. The sequence continues at coordinate 735,817 of NZ_CZRP01000013.1, read as the reverse complement.
GAAGTACCTTATTCTACATTACTTTCGATGATCAAAAGAGATTTTGAGAATGCCTCCATAAATAAAATGATAGATATATGTAATGTTTTAGATATAAAAGTTGAGGACTTATTTACTAAAGAGCTTAGTCACGCTCATTTAAGTGAATTAATAAAAAAACCTAAGGCAGAAACGTTTATATCGGAGCAAGTTATAATAGAATTTATAGAAAAAGATCTTAATGGACTTCTATCATTTTTAAATAATGATGCAAGATTTACGAGTCAATTATTTTACCAATCAAATAATATTCCAGAAGAAGATAAAAAAATGCTACTTATCTATATAGAACAAGCATTAAAAGTGGCGAAAAAAATGAAAAATGACAGATATTAAATTCTATTAATTAAAACATGTAGAGGTATTTCCAATGCTTTTGGAAATACCTTTTTTATGGGATCTCCCAATTTGAGATTCGTTACACTTTTTACTAAGAGAAAATGAAGCTACTCCTTTCATCATTACCATTATCTAGGCGTTAACCTCAACCAAATTTACTAACTTTTCAGAAAATTATTTGTAGTATTTTTATACTAGTTAAATAATGCTATAATTTACTTTGTATCATATTTTGGGGAGGGTTAAAATGCCTAATTACAAACGGATTTTTGCGCAATTATCTATTTTTATGTTGCTACTAACAACGGTATTAACTCCAATTGGTTCTTTGCAGTTAAATGCAACGACTACAGGAGATTTTGAGTTGTTTGTAGAAAAAGCAGAGGAAGGTTTTATTGTAGATTTTCCGATTAATGACATTTCGAGCGAAGATGTCGACCAAATTCATCTAATTAAAAATGGTGTAGAGCAAAATATAACACCCACCATCTTAGAAGAATTTGCAGAGAGTAATCCAGACACAGGAATGCCGTTTGTGCATTACCAATACGTGGACGAGGATGCTCAAAGAGATCAAGATAATCAATACACGGTGTCAGTAACTTTAACGGATGGTTCATCGCTTTCTAGTGCTGAAGTAATGGTGCCAGCAGAAGAAACATCTGTTAGGGATGACGTGTATGACTCAGTAAGAGATGATGTATATGAAGAAGAAGAGATTGTTGAGGAAACGAACCATTTAGCACTAACCAGTTCAGAAGTGACTGAAAATACAATCTCGATCGAATGGGAAGAAAGTTCAGACATATCACATGTACGTTTATATTTGGATGGAGAATTAGTGGACACGATAGAGCCAGGGGTTCGTAGTTACCTGTTTGAAAATTTAACTACGAATACAATGTATGATGTTAAGGTGGAAGCTAGTACGGATACAGCGGAATTAGCGGATGGCGATATGATTTCTACTGAGATCGACCCGGAACAAAAATCAGATGTTACATTTGAAGTTGTAGATCAAAAAGGTAATCCACTTGACGGCTCTTATGAAGTGAGTATAAGTGGAACATCACAAAACAATGAAACCATTAATTATCAAGGTTCAATTGAAGATGGTATTGTTTCTTTTTGGGACGAGGTTGCATTTGTTTCAGGAAATTATGAGATAGTTGTTTTTGACTGGGATTCACCTAATCGTTATCAAACCTTTGATATCGTGCTTGAAGCAGGTGAAGGAATAGTTAAAACGATTACAGTAAATGAAGATCAGTTGCCAGAACCGATCGATTTTAACATAACGGTTAACGAAGTAACTGAAAATCAAATTTCAGTATCATGGCCAGAAGTAGCTAATAGTTTAGAGTATCGTGTGGATCTTTATACTGAAAATGGTGAGTATGGATATTGGGAGAACGTAGAAAGTACTACATTAGAACCAAGCAAAAATATGTACACCTTTGAAGGTCTTCAAGAAGATGTACAGTATGAAGTACAAGTTAGAGTAGAGTATGAGCATAATAACTCTACATATGAAACCCTTAATATTATTACAAATGATACTAATGATTCATCTGAAATAGTGTCGTTTGAATCTGAGACATTAGAAAATAAGGTAAAACAAGAAATTGGTGTTTATAATCGAGACCTAACAGTAAATGACATGAAACGTCTAACAGATTTATATTTCTATTCTAATGATGAAGTTGTTTCACTAGTTGGGCTAGAACATGCAGAGAATTTGCAATATTTGAGTTTATATGGAACAACGGTTGACGATCTAACACCAATTAAAAATCTGACGAATATATCTAGTTTAGAATTAAATCAAGTAGAAGAAGACGATTGGTCATTCCTAAGTTCATTTTCCAATTTAGAATATTTATATTTGCATGATAGTAACTTATCGGATCTTACTATTATTAGTGAACTGGAACAATTAAGAAATCTAGAATTAAGTAATAATGGTATAACCGATATTAGCAGTCTAGAAAATTTAACAAATCTCGAATATTTATATCTATATGGTAATGAAATTGAGGATATAAGTGTATTGACTAATTTGACAGCATTACAATCTCTAGATATTAGTAGTAACCCAATTACATCATTAGATTCACTGCAAGATTTAACGAATTTGGATTGGATTACTATATATGACATTGAATTAGACAATTATGAATTAGTCGATCAATTAATCGAATCAGGAGTAGACGTCAATTATGACACCTATGAGCGTTATGATTTAGCAATCACTGATTCAGCAAATGGTGAAGCTTCGATTGCGATTGACTGGTCGTTGGCTGGTGATAAAGAGCCTACTCATTACACTTTACAGATCAATTATGGGGAAGAAATTGAATTAGCTGGTAGTGAAACAACTTACGTGTTAGAAAACTTGATGCCTAACGAATATTATGACGTGGAATTAACAGCTCATTTTGAAAATGGCGATAGTGTAACGGGATGGCATTATGTTGCTACCGATTCTGTTGATTTCTATGAAGGGGACGTTATTGAAGTTTCTGATCCACAACTAGAAATGGCGATTCGAGATCAACTTGGTATTTATGAAAGAGACTTACATGAAAGTGATTTTGAAAACCTATATTCTTTAGATGCTAGTGACTATGGCATTGAAGATATTAGTAGTTTAGCGCATGCTCCGAATTTAATAGATTTGTCATTAAATTTTAATGATATTACAGATATATCAGTAATCGCGAATATGACAAACCTTAATTATTTAAGTTTATGGGATAATAATATTTCAGACCTATCTGCACTAGAGGGGTTAACTAACTTAAGAACGTTAGATTTGGAGAATAATAATATAGAAGACGCATCAAGTTTAACAGCTCTTGAGAACCTTGAGACATTGTGGTTATCTAATAATCCGATTACAGACATTTCCTTTTTAAAGAATATGTCTAATCTATATGATGTGTACCTATATGACATCGATATTGATGTGGAAGATGAAGAAGTTCTTGCTATTGTTCAAGATTTGATTAATGATCGTGTTATGGTTAATGGTGATTTCGAGAGCCTTTATCCATCACTTGAATTGTATGTAGATGATATTACCGATGATTCTGCGACACTTTCGTTGGTAGCAGAGAATTTAGATGATTTGGATCATTATAAGCTTTACGTAAACGGTGAAGAAATTACGATAGGTAATGATGTAACAACTTATCAATTAGAAGAGCTTGAATCTAATAAGGGTTATTATTTAGAAATGTACGCTTTTGACAGTGACGGAGAAAATATATTCGCTACTGGAAACCAATTTTATACAGAAGTGAAACCTGAAGATAAAACGGCAATCGAGATTATTGTTGACAATCAAGATGTTGGCAACCTTGAATTCTCAATCGAAGGTGTCAGTGAAGAGAGACAATCTTTCTTTGATTATGGCTTTATTAATAATGATGGAAAGCTGGAGTCTTATAATTATCAAGAATCCTACCTTTTACCTGAGGGCGAGTATGAAGTAATTGTCTATGGTACAGGTAAATTCAAAGAGACAATCAAAACAATCAACGTAACAGAAGAATCTAAAACATTTAATCTAGAATTAGAAGAAATAGAAGAGTCCTTCGAAGATATTACGTTGACGATCACCGATCAAAATGGAGATCCGGTCAATAATGTAGAATATCTATCATTATATGACTATAACATTATGCAAGCTTTTGATTATCAGCAAGGTGACTATTATTTCTATGAAGTAGATGGAGATAATGGTGAGTATATTATTGAAGATGTACTATGGACAGATAATGCAAATTATTCATTATCCGTTAAAGCAGACGGTTTTACAACGGTCAATACTACGTTAACTGGAACGGAAGCAAACATTGAGTTAGAACCAGCAGCAAGTATTAAAGGGCAAATTGTCGACCAAAACGGTGATTTAATCATTGGAGCAAATTTAAGCATTTTTGGTGATAATACCTATGCATATGGTACTTCCGAGGATTCTGGTTTTGTGATTGATAATGTTAAAGAAGAGGATCTTACATTAGAGGTCTCGATGCAGAATTATCAAACAAAAGAGATTACAATTGATGCTGAAGAATTTGTTGATAAAAAAGTGGACGTAGGTGAGATCACATTACAACCAGAACAGTATGTAGATGGGTATGTGACAGATGCAGATGGAAATCCAGTCAAGCATGCCTATGTTGATCTTTTTGAAAAAGGCAATCGTTATAGCAGCTATTGGACAAGAACAGATGCTGAAGGGTACTTCAAAATTTATAGTGTGCCTGATGGTACTTATAACTTAAAAGTAGAGAAATACGGACTTCCAACAGTAGAAAAAACAGACGTTGAACCAAGTGAAGAAGCCCATGATATTGTCTTAAAGGTAGAAGGTGAAGGCAACTTTACTGGTGAAGGTAATAATTTATCAACCGACGTAAAAACAGTGGTTCCAGGAGATACTGTCCAATATCGTCTTAACTATCAAAACAATGGCGATGCTGCAGCTGAAGAAGTAACCGTAGCATTTAATATTCCGGATGAATTAGCTTTTATCCCGGAATCTGTTCAAGTAAACGGTGAACCGTTAGAAGTATCACGTAGCAATACAATTACATTAGAAGAAGTTGCTGCAGGTGAACAAGGTGTTATTAATTTTGAGGCAACAGTAGAGGAAACGGACAGTACAAGAATCAATACATCTGTTAACTTAACAGCAGATGATCAAGAAACGATCACTAATACGACCAATATCAATGTACTATATGTAACATTAGAAGCACCAAGTGTTACGGCAACATCTGATGTAAAAGTTTATGGTAATGCGAAAAGTGGTGCAAAGGTAGAAATTTATGATGGTGATCTTTTATTAGCTACCGTAGAAAAAGTTGATAGTAAATGGTGGTATGCAGATGTTACGTTACCAACAGATATAGAGGTAGGAAGCACCCACCAATTAGTTGCTAAAGTGACTGATGGTGCTGGAAGTGTCAATTATTCGAATGAGAAAGATGTAGAATATTCTCCTTCATTACCTGAAGTGACAGGTGTCACGGTATCATCTGGTTGGAATCAAAACATTTCGATCAATCCTAATGTAGGTATGGTTACCGCTGCATTAGTGGAGCTTACACCTATTGATATTGAAGTTGGTTTTGAAGGAGAGGTTGAAAATCCTCGAATTAGCTTCTTAGACGAAGAATACGATTTAGAAAACAACGAAAATGGTTATCAAGCAAATATACCTGGTACATGGAGCTCTTATGGTGAGCAATTAATGGAACTCGTATATGAGGTGGATGGAAAAGATATCCGTATCCCGATTATGCAAGTTATCGTATTGATTGACCCATCTGGATATGTATTTGAAGGAAGTATGGATAATCGTTTAGAAGGTGTAACAGCAGTTGTTCAAGAGCAGCAATTTAATGGCGCTTGGAAAAATTGGGACGCAGAAAACTTTGGTCAAGTGAACCCACAAGTAACTGATGAAGATGGTCGTTACGGCTGGGACGTTATTGAAGGTAATTGGCGCGTTCTATTCTCGAAAGAAGGCTATGACAACTATGAAAGTCGTGTCGTTGTAGTACCACCACCTGAGACGAAACTTGATGTTCCATTGGTAAGATCAAGTGAACCAGTTGTAGAGAATGTTTCATATGAGGATGCTTCGATTGAAATTTCATTTGATCGCTTAATGAATGAAGAAAATATCGAAGAAGAAATTGATGTAGAATTGGATGGCCAGTTAATTGAAGGAACATTTGAGTTTGAAGAATATGTTGGTTATAAAGAAGTTGATGGAAAACCAGGATACTATGAAGATGATCCATCTAAATCTTTATCACAATATGTGGTCTTCCAACCTTCTGAAGAACTGGAGCCTAGTAAAGAGTACGAAGTGAAAATTGGAGAAGGAATCGTTGATTATCAAGATCGTGGATTAACGAAGGATTATACATTTACTTTTACAACTCCAGAAGCAACAGATGAAAACGATGATTCAACTGGATCTAAGGATTCAAATAATGAAGAAGACAACGATAACGAATCGGATCAACAAACCGATTCTGAAGAGGAAGAGGGTAAAGAAGATAATACCAGCTCGGATCAATCGGATCGTGACGAAAATGAGTCTTCGAATAACAAAGATGATTCAAGTGATAGTAAAGATTCCGTAAACAAAGAAGATCAGATCGAAGTGATTGATGAGATTAAAGAAGTGAAGCAACAAGAAATAATCACATATCAAATGGGCAGCAATAAATTAGCATTTGAGAAAGAAGTCATCAACGAATTAGTTGAGAACGATGCTACGATTAACTTGAAGAAAGAACGCGTTATTCTAGATGTTCCAGCATCGATTTTTGCAAATGCTAAGGAATATAGCATCATTCAGGTGGATAAAAAAGCTGCTGTAGAAGATGCAGTCAGTGATGTTTATGACTTTACAATAATGATTGATGGTGAAGTTGTGAGTTCGTTTGACACGCCAATTACCTTAACATTTGAGGTAGATGAGTCAAACGTAAATGATACGAGTCATTTAAAAGTATTCTATCTAAACGAAGATACTGGTGTATGGGAATTAATTGGTGGCGATTATCAAGATGGTAAAGTGATCGCACAAACCGATCATTTTAGTACATTTGCTGTCTTCGAAACGACTGCCATGGATAATACGGCAACAGATGATAACAATGAATTACCTGAAACGGCTACAAATCAATATAACTGGTTAGTAGCGAGTGTACTATTCTTGTTATTAGGTGCTGTGATCTTGTTCTTCAACTATCGCAAACAAAAACAATAAACAATGTAATGGTGCCAGAGTAATCTGGCGCCATTATCATTTTAAATGAAGGAGGATCATATATGAAAAAAATTATTTTGCTGTTTATTCTGCTCGCTTTTCTAACAGCTTGTTCCAGCTCAGAGACATCAACTGAAAATAATCAAGATGAACTTTTAAGAGATAAAATAACCCAACTTGAAGCTGAAATAGATAGCTTAAAAGTGCAAAATGGCGAACTGAAAATTGAAAATAAAAAGCTTGAAAAAAACTTGGAAAGAATGAAAAGAAACTAATCGGGAGGGATATGAATATTCTCTCTCTTTTTTTGTTGGATAAATAAGATGATGGCATTAGAAGTCCGTTTCTTTATGATATGATTAATTTACTGTAGCGAAAATCTATAACCAAAAAAGGAGTGATTAATATGGCGAAAGAAATTTTTTCAAAAACACCTCTGTGCAAGGAAAATGGAAGGTTGAATTCAGATGCCATAGGCTGGGCACGAAATAATTGGATCATGCCTAACGTCTCCGGATCTTTTGGACGGAAGAAAAAGTGGAATTATTGGTGTGTCACCAGTGATCAGTTATTATTCTCGGCAACGATTTCAGATATTGATTATGCTGCTAGTTTATTTATATATATGTATGATCGAGAAACACAAGCATTTGCCGAAGAAACGGTGTTAATTCCACTGAGTAAGGGAGTCGAGATGCCAGACAATGTGTTAGAATCGGTGCAATTTCAAAGTGGTAAAATATCCATCATTTTTGAAGAGGAAAGCAATCAAACAAAAATAAATGTAACATGCACTAGTTTCGGTGATCAGAATGAAACGTTAACGGCAGATCTAACGATACAAAGGCAACAGCAATTAGAAGCGTTACATGTTGTTATCCCATGGAGTGATAAGCACTTTCAATATACTGCCAAACAACCTGCATTGCCAACCCGAGGCAACATTAATTGGGGGGAAAAGACATATACGCTAGAAAATGATGCTAGTTTTGCCTGCTTGGATTTTGGTCGAGGAAAATGGCCATACAACTCTAAATGGAATTGGGGTTCTGCTTCCGGCTATAGTATAGACGGTGCTTTAATTGGGCTTAATATTGGTGGCCAATGGACAGATGGAACAGGACAAAATGAGAACGGTATCATCGTTAATGGTCAGTTACATAAAATTCATGATGACATTGATTGGGAATATGACAAAACCAACTGGATGCATCCCTGGAAAATGAAAACTAGACACACCAATCAGGTGAATCTTATTTTTACACCAGAATATGAACGAGTTGCCGCTACCAATGCTATCATCATTCGATCGGAGGTACACCAGCTATTTGGTACTTATTCTGGCAATATCAAATTGGACGGCGGGCAATACATGCAATTAGAAAATGTATTTGGTTGGGCTGAAGATCATATGGCAAGATGGTAAATGATGCGAAGAATATAGTATGGGCCAACAATTGCAGTATTGATTACTAGCTTATCTGGATTTCGTTTCAAACAGATGGTGAAACATATGATTAGAGTCCATCTCATCGGCATAATGCAAGAAAAAAGAGCTTGAAATGCAGACGAGAATCCATCTCATCGGCATAATGTTAGAAAAAGGTGCCTGAAATGTCGACGAATTCCCCTCTCGTCGATATTTCAATAGTAACTAGTGCTAAAAAATGAGAAGAGATATTTCAACTTAAGTACAAAATGTTGTAAAAGTGGTAAAAAAAGTTTTATAAATTGTTTTTTATAATTAAGTATAGTTGGTATATTGGTACATCAAAATAGAAAGCCAATAAAGGAGGGAATTTATGATAAAAACAAAATATAAAAATGTATCATTCCGTTCAACGTCTTCTTAGAATCTTCATTCCTTTTAGCAACTTCACCTCAGAAAATTCCAATCACAGTTTCAAATTCACTTCGAAAGTGTATGTATCATTACTTCTTTTAAGCGAAAAAGTATTTCATAACCCTTAAAAATGTAAGCGATTTCTGTAGAGTGTAATCAACCATAGGAGGGGAAAAATTGATAGATTTTCAAAAGAATATAGGTATCAAAAAAACAATGATCTTCTTGATGATTGCTTCTTTAATATTGCCAGCTGCTCCAACGCGTACGAATGCAAATGAAGTCCCAGCTTATGATTCTATCAAACCAGGAGCCGACTGGAAGGATACAGACGGTAACCTGATTGAAGCTCACGGTGGTTCTGTCCAACGACTGAACGAAAATGAAATTGGCTATGATGTAGACGGTGACGGGAATTTATCGAAGGATTTTTGGTTTTGGTATGGTGAAGAAAAGACGAGTGCAACCAGACCTGTAGAAGGTGTAAAGGCTTATGTCTCTGAAGATCTGTATAACTGGACAGACATGGGGACTGTTTTACCTACGCATGATAAACTTCCGGTAAAAGTTAATGAAAGTGAGGATGAGCTAGAATATGATGCTTCTAGTTTAGAAGAATTAAAAGAGTGGGCAAATCTAACGGAACCTAGTGCAGATATTACGGAAGATCAAATGTTGATGGCTAAAAATTTTATTGAAGCCTATGCTACCAAATGGACGGACGAGGAGAACAGGATTGCGGAAGAATATGATGAAGAAAACTTGAGGTTGGCGTTTGAAAATCTTTATGGCCGTTATAATATTGTCGAACGTCCTAAAATGATTTATAACAAGCAAATCGACAAATTCGTGATTATCTTTCATTCTGATGGGCCGCAATATAATAACGAATCATTGATCGATTGGGTGGAAAGTGGGGCAGACCCAGATGACCATGATACCGGCAGTCGATACGGCAAAGCACAATTAGGTTATGCGGTATCGGATACACCGTTTGGGCCTTTTAAATTGGTCAATGCAACCAGAATGAATTGGACAGAGGGTGTAACTCCAGCTAATCGATATGGGGAAGCACGTGATTTTACTGTTTTTGTTGATGAAGGAAAAGATGTCAACAATGACGGGGTGGACGATGCCTATGCGATATATTCTAGTGAAATGAATGCAGAGATGTATGTTTCCTTGTTGAATAGTGATTACACTGGTCCAGCAGTTGAAGGTGGGGGTGCAACTCCTGGTGTGGATTATAATTACCGAGCTTTACCTGACCAGCATCGAGAGGCATCATCGGTGTTTTATTATGATGGATACTATTACATGATTACCTCTGGAACAGATGGCTGGAATTCAACAGATGTGATCTATTATCGATCACAAACGATGATCGTACCAGAGGGAGAACATTGGGAAAGAGTAGGTGATCCATTCGCTGAAGCCGGAACCAAGGGATACGATTCACAGCCAACCTATGTTATCCCAGTCGATTCAGAAAAAGGTCAATTCATCTATATGGGGGATCGGTGGGAACTTAGCAGCAATGGTTCAGCTGGACCGGACTCCAGATATGTTTGGCTACCGATTGAATTTGGTGAGGAACATGACATTACGATCAGATGGTATGATGAGTGGAATTTGAGTGATTTAGAGAATAAAGGGAAATTAGAGATTATCACGGAATTACCAGCTGTTGCAGATGTTGGCGAATTACCAGCATTACCAGATGAAATAGAGGTTTCCATCGGTAACGAACAACAGACCGTTTCTGTTGAATGGCAAGTGGATGAGGATGCTTTTGCAACACCAAGTACTGCAACCATAACAGGTGAATTACCAAGCATAGATAGACAAATTTCTCATGAGATCCAAGTCATTCCGGCGAATGTCGTCTATTTTGTTAACCCAAGTCACGAACCAACCGCTGATTATCAGCAAATGGTTCCGCACATTGCAGAAACCTTGCTTAACAAGGACGTAAATGACCAAGCGTATGATCCAGAAAACGGAACAACATGGGGTTACTCTGGAGGTAATACAGCAGTAAGAGAAAACACAACTAATATGTTCGAGTCCTTAAGATACATTGATGATGATCAAAAAGATTTCAGCTATACTTTTGAAGTGGAAGACGGTACCTACAAAATTTTTGCTGGATTTTTTGATCCATGGGCACAGTGGGCTGGAGAGAACCGTAAAGCAGATATTAGTGTCAATGGAAAGGTAGTAGATTACGAATATCAAATTCCAGAGAGTTATCAAACGAGAGAATATAAAAATATAGAGCCAGTGGATGGTAAGATTGATTTTACGATTCAAACATCAGATAGTGTAGCTGGAAGAGAGAACTCTGATCCGCAAATGAGTTGGCTGATGGTCGTAAAGACGGATCAAACAGAACTGGATGAGCCTGAATGGAATAATAACCCCGAAATTTTTGAAGTGAACAGAGAACCGGCACACGCAACATTGATGCCCTATGATACGGTTGAATTAGCACTGGACGGTGTGCGAGAAAATTCTCCTTATTATGAGTCGCTAAATGGAGATTGGCATTTTAATTGGTCGGAGAATCCTGCTGCACGACCTGTCGATTTTTATAAAAACGATTATGATGTGAGTGATTGGGATAAAATCAAGGTTCCAAGTAATTGGCAGATGGAAGGATATGGAGCACCAATCTATACGAATATTACTTATCCTTGGACAGGTGTTGAGAATCCAGAACCACCGAACGCACCGACTGAATTTAATTCTGTTGGTTCCTACCGACAGACATTTACCGTTCCTGAAAATTGGGATGAACGTCAAGTTTTTATCTCGTTACAAGGTGTTGAATCCGCCTTTTATATTTGGATCAACGGTGAGAAGGTAGGCTATAGTGAGGACAGCTTTACACCGGCTGAGTTTGACCTAACGGAATATTTGCAAGAAGGTGAGAACACAGTAGCAATTGAGGTATATCGCTGGTCAGATGGCAGTTGGTTAGAAGACCAGGATTTTATTCGTCTAAGTGGCATTTTCCGAGACGTCTATTTGTATTCGACACCAAAAGTCCATATCCGAGATTTCACGGTTACGACAGACCTTGATGATCAGTATCAGGATGCAACGCTTGGTGTTGAAGTAGATGTAACGAATTATTGGGAAAGTGCAGCAGAGACACATCAGGTAGAAGCGATGCTTTATGATCAAGAGCAAAACTCTGTTCTAAATGAACCAATTACGCTTGATGCAGCTTTTGATGGTGAACATGAAGTTACGATAAAGGAAGAACAACTTATACAAGATCCATTAAAATGGTCTGCAGAAAAACCTCATTTATATACACTCGTATTAAGCTTAAAAGACGACACAGGAGCGTTAATAGAAACGGAAAGTACGAGAGTTGGTTTCCGAGAGTTCGAAATTATCGATGGACAAATGGCAATTAATGGCGAGCCAATTATGTTCAAAGGATTTAATCGACATGAGATTGATCCAGACAGAGGCAGAGTCATTAGTGAAGAAAGCATGCTCGAAGACATTCAATTAATGAAACAGTTCAATGTTAATGCTGTTAGGACATCACATTATCCGAACGATAGTAGGTTTTATGAACTGGCAGATGAGTATGGTTTATATATTGTAGATGAAGCAAACTTAGAGTCACACGGTGTAAGAGACACACTACCAGCAAGTGATCCGCAGTGGGCAGAAGCTTCACTTGATCGAATGAAAAGTATGGTAGAAAGGGATAAAAATCACCCTTCTGTTCTGATTTGGTCACTGGGAAATGAAGCGGGAACAGGTGACAATTTCAGTCGGATGGCTGATTGGACAAGAGCGAATGATCCTACAAGGTTAGTAAGCTATGAAGGTGACAACAGATGGACAGATGTGGAAAGTCGGATGTATGCCAGTGTTGATTTTGTAGAGGAATACGGTGAATCTGGTAATCAGAAGCCGTTTTATCTGGTAGAGTATGCACACGCTATGGGTAACAGTGTCGGTAATTTGCAAGAATACATGGACGCATTTGAAGCCTATCCCAATCTCCAGGGTGGATTTATTTGGGATTGGGTCGATCAAGGGCTTAGATGGCCGGTTCCTATACTTTATTCGGTCAAGGATCAGAGTCAGACCGCATTAACCGGTGATTTACAAGGAGCAATTGTTAATGGTGTTGATAGCCAAGCGATCGATGGTTATCTTACGCTTCCACATGCACCGGCATTAGAACTAACGAACGAGGTAACGGTGGAAGCATGGGTCAAGCCAGAACAAACAGATACACACAGTCCTTTTGTAGGAAAAGGTGATACCCAATATGCGATTAAACAGAATGGTGATGAATTAGAATTCTATGTGTACACAGATACTTGGCAAACCGCCAGCGCCTCACTCCCTAGTGACTGGTATGATGGTAATTGGCATCATGTTGCGGGGGTGTATGACCAAAATGCGATTAAGCTATATGTTGATGGTGAGCTTTTGGAAGAGGTCAATGTAACAGGTGAACTAAACAATAATAGCTATCCTGTTAACATAGGTCGGAACGCTCAACATCCAGATCGTTTGTTAAGTGGATCAATTGATCAAGTTCGCATCTATGATCGGGCATTGTCGGTGTCTGAGTTAAATGATCAACAACGAGAGCCAGATGAAGACACGGTTTTGTGGATCGATTTTGACGAATTTGATGAAAAAGAATTTGCTCAAGATGAATTCTTTGCTTATGGTGGTGATTGGGGAGATCAGCCGAATGATGGAAATTTCAGTGCTAATGGGGTTGTTTTCCCTGACCGTACATTACAACCAGAGATTTGGGAAGTGAAAAAGGTCTACCAAAATATCGATATTACTCCTGTTGACCTTGAACAAGGTACGATTGAGATTGACAATAAGTTCTTATTTACCAATTTAAATGAGTTTCAGGCAGAATGGAGTCTGCAGAAAAATGGAAAAGTCATTGAAACAAAACAGCTGGAAGACCTGAGTATCGCTCCTGGTGAGAGTAAGGAAGTAACGATACCTTTTGAAAAGAGTGAATTTGAGGCAGATGCTGAATATTTTGTTAATGTAAGCTTTACTTTATCTGAATCTACCTCTTGGGCAGAAAGTGGACATGAGGTAGCAAGGGAACAAATTCAACTTACAGATCGAAAAACGGAAACGATTGATACCTCTAACATGAAAGAGATTGAAGTCACAGAAAGTGATGATTTGGTAAACCTAAAAGGAGACGAATTTGAAATTGTTTTTGATAAGCAAGAGGGAACCATTTCTAACTACGATTTTAAAGGTGTAGAGATTATAAAAGATGGGCCGACCCCGAATTTCTGGCGGGCACCTAATGACAATGACAAAGGAAATGGAATGCCAGAAAGGACAAGTACTTGGAGAGAAGCAGGACAAAATTGGCAGATACAAAATGTGACATTTAATGAATTGAGTGGTACTGCTGTTGAATTTATAGTGGAAGCAAGCTTGCCGACTTCAACTGCTTCTGATTATCTTGTGACCTACACGGTTTATGGAAGCGGCGAAGTAGAAGTGGATACTACCCTTCAGCCAGGAGCGAATCTTCCGGAAATTCCAGAGATCGGTATGATGCTAACGATTCCTGAAGGCTTCGAAACAATGACTTGGTTTGGACGTGGACCACACGAGAACTACTGGGACCGAAAGACGGGTGCATTTGTTGGGCAATATAGTGGAACTGTCGACGAACAGTTTATTCCGTATTTGGAACCACAAGAAACAGGAAATAAAACAGATGTCCGTTGGGTGACATTAACAAATGATGATGGTATCGGTCTAAAAGCGGAGGGACTACCATTACTTGAAGTCAACGCATTACACTATACACCACATGATTTAGATCGTGTATCCCACCCATATAAGTTAGTGAGACGTGATGATATTACCTTGAGACTAAATTATAAGCAAATGGGACTTGGTGGAGATGATAGCTGGGGCGCGAGACCACATGATGAATATATGCTTCACGCTGATCAAGCGTATTCTTACAGTTATAAACTTAGTCCTGTAGCTAATAGTGAGATTGAAGAACCGTTAGATAAAGCGGAGTTAGAAAACCTAATTAAAGAGGCAAAAACCTATACAAATGAGAATGGCTTATATACGGATGTGTCTTTTGAAGCATTACAAGCAGCGATAAAAACAGCAGAAGATTCATTAGAGACAGTTGAAACCGAGGAAGAACTTAGAAATGCTATTAATGCATTACAACAAGCGATTGATGGTCTGGTTGAAAAAGAGCCAGATGCAAATGATGATACAGGAAAGCAAGATGGCGATAATGATCAAGACGATCAAACGGATGATTCAGGTACAGGTGATCAGACGGACGATGCTGATAAAGATGGTTACCGAAAAGACGAAAATGTCGATGCAAGTGACGATGATCAAGTCAGTGGAGCCGACCTAAATGAACAGGATGCTAAAGGCGACCAAAAAGAAGGATTACCTGATACAGCAACGAACCTTTTGAACTACTTACTGATAGGGCTACTGTTTATTGCCATAGGATTTACCTTTGTTATGTTAAAAAGAATCAGAAAGATATGAAACACCAGGGACGGTTCTTCTGTTTCACTCATAATAATGAGGTGAAATGAAACAGGAGAACCGTCCCTATGTTGCATTCCTCAAGCACTTCAATTAATCTTTTTCGCTTTTCATGATAGGCTTGTATTGTGGAATTTTATTGAAAAAGGGAGTGTCTTGAAATGGTGAATGCTATTACATTGGGAAAGTCGGATATTTCAGTTTATCCTATTGGATTAGGAACGAATGCTGTTGGTGGTCATAATATTTATCCAAATATGCTGGATGAAGAACAAGGTAAAGATGTCGTACGTAAAGCATTGGATAATGGGATAAATATGCTAGATACAGCATTTATTTACGGACCAGAGCGTTCAGAAGAATTAATTGGGGAAGTAATCAAGGAATACAAACGTGAGGATATTGTGCTTGCAACAAAGGGGGCACATAAATTTGCTGGAAATGATATTGTGTTAGATAATTCACCAGCCTTTCTCAAAAAAGCGGTGGACGATAGTTTGAAAAGGTTACAAACAGATTATATTGATCTATTCTACATTCATTTCCCTGATAAAGACACACCTAAAGATGAAGCTGTAGGTGCTTTAAAGGAATTAAAGGATCAAGGGAAAATTCGATCGATTGGTGTTTCCAACTTTACGATCGATCAGCTAAAAGAAGCAAATAAAGATGGCTATGTAGATGTATTACAGGCAGAATATAATTTATTGAAACGTGATGCAGAGACGGAATTTCTTCCTTATACAGAGAAAGAAAATATTACATTTATCCCATACTTCCCTCTGGAATCAGGACTGTTGGCTGGAAAATATGACGTGAATTCAACATTTTCTGATTTACGAGCAGATAATCCAAACTTTAAAGGTGATAAATTCAAAGAGAATCTTGCTAAAGTAGATAAACTGCGGGACATTGCTGACAAATACGGCGAAGAAATCGTGCATATAGTACTAGCTTGGTACTTTACTCGTCCTTCGGTAGATGTTATTATCCCGGGTGCTAAACGACCAGAACAGGTACTTCATAATAAGAGAGCAGCTGAGATTACTCTTTCAGATACAGATGTACAACAAATCAGCGATATATTTGCTTAACGTATTCGGATGGAATTCGGTGTATTATGCTTGCATGAAAAATAACGAGGATGAGGAGTGGAACCTCATCTTCGTTATTTTTAGCTATGTTATTGATACTGGTTTCCAGTTCTCTTATATATTTAAACTGAGGCAGAAAATTCAGAGTATATTTATGCGACGCTAATGATTTGATTTTTTCTATTTGTCGTATCTATCAATTTGAGATAATCACAGATACCTTTACACTCCTGGCTTGATCACATGCTTTCGCGTAAAAAATACAAGCAACAATGCAACAAGCATTTCCGCAAGCGGTAGCGCGAGCCAAACACCAATGATGCCAAAAAACTTCGGCAACAGCCATAGTAGAAGCAACATAAAAATAAAACTTCGTAAAAGAATAATGATAATCGATGGACGTATTTTGCCTATCGATTGAAAATACGTCATGTAAACGAAATTAAACCCAAGGAAAAGGTAAGCTATAAAAAATAATTGAATTCCTTCTATAGCTAGATCGCGAATATTATCCGACTCCAAACCGAAGAATGAAACGAGCAAAGGAGCTGCTAATAGCCCAATCAGAAGCAAAATAACACCTAGTAGGATAGATGCCTTCTCGCCAATTTTTACACTTTCTCTAATACGGATCTTTTCCTTTGCCCCATGATAATAACTAATCATCGGCTGTAGGGCAGACTCAATGCCAAAGAAGGACAGGAACATGAAGCCGTGTAGATAATTGATAACTGAAAAAGCGGCAACTCCTTCCGTTCCAAGTAAACTGACTACCGCCAAGTTATAGCTGGCGACAAAAACTAGGACTCCTGCTTCGGTAAGGAAGCTTGGAAATCCAATTGAAAATATGTCTCTGAGCATTCGCCAAGACCAGTTGAAGGAAAAGTAACGCAAATTTGAATTCTTTTTTAAAAAATGAAGTAAAAGTATAAGTAATCCGCCAAAGCTTGCTAGTACTGTTGCGAGTGCAGCACCGAGAACACCTAACTGTAAAATGAAAATCATATAGTAGTTTAAGCCGATATTGACGATTGCCGTTGTTCCTAAAGCTACCATCGATAAGGTAGGGCTCCCATCATTACGTACAAACACACTGAGAAGATGCTCCAAAGCAATTAGCCATCCGAGCAGGAATAGAATTTTTAAATAATCCATGGTATGAGCAATCGTATCTGGGTTTGCTCCAAGTACATTTGCAAATTTCTCTAAGTTAAAGAAACCAACACTGCCAATTATTAATAACAGCACAACTGTACTGGTAACTGCCAGTGAAAATATATTCCTCGCTTTATTTATTTCCTCTTTGCCAATATAGATCGAGTAAATAGTACCCCCACCGATGCCAATCCAAAGTGCAACCGAAAAGATTAGTGAAAATACTGGCATGGCAAGGTTGACGCCTGCCAGTCCTTTTGAACCGACCCCATTACCAACAAAGACGCCATCGATCAGGATATTTACTGACATTAGCATCATTCCTAATAGTGATGGAAAGAAATATTTCAAGAACACTTTTTTTACTGAATCGCGTTTCAAACTTTGATGTGTTTGATTCATTTTTATTCCTCCTGCAATTTCATACAAGAGAAAGTATAAACCTTCAAGTTACTTTAATGTCAATTGTTTTTTTCTACTGGTATTTGAATCCAGTTTAAATAAGCTGTTTCATCTTGAATGACCGACTCGTCAAGCAAGGCTATTTCGATCGGGGGACCAGAAACGCGATAGCCATCTTGTTCCAACTTTTTCAATGCAGAAATATAACTTGATTTAATGGTTTCATATGATCCAAGGTGTGGATAACACGCGTATTTGCCAGCGTTCAAATACGATGTTTTTAAACCATCTTTTTCCTCATGAAGTACTTCAAAAACAGCTTGATACTTAACAGGTCCTTCGTTAAAAAGACTATCTAGTTCCACGATCGATCCAAAATCGCCTGTGAAAAATCCGGGATAATCAATTCCAGTTAATGAGAGTTCTTCTAAATCATTTAAATACAACATATCTGCTTCTTTCATTAAATCAATCGGTTCATCATTATAGAGATAAGAAATTGCTCGCGCTGGAAAGGAACGATAAATTAAGGTAGGGTTTGCAGAAAGAGAAAGTCCCTCATCAATCGTGGCAATTTTGCCTTTGATTTTTTCAGAAACCTTCTTTAGTCTTTCTGTTTCTGCCTCTACCTCTATCAGTTTTTGTTCAAGAAGCTCTTTTGTATTTTCTGGAGTTCTTTGCTCTAAATGGCTCTGTATATCTTTGATTGAAAATCCATTCTTCTTTAAGAAAATAATGGTATCCAATACGATGAATTGATCAATAGTATAGTAACGATACCGGCTGTTTGGATCCGTATATTTAGGTTGAAATATGCCGATCTCATCATAGTACCGAAGCTTTGAGGTCGAAAGTTGAAATAACTTTGCTAATTCTCCAACCCGGAAATGTTGCTTCATCACCTTACCTCCCATATTTTTAGGACAGCTTCCTGGGTGAGTTTCGCTAATGATCAATGGAAAGTCAGTTTATGAAAAAAAGATCATTCGAAATCCATCAACCCTTGCTTATAAGCATAGCTGGTAAGCTGTACCCGATTTTCGAGATGAAGTTTACTTAATATATTTTTTAAATGGCTTTTTACTGTGTGTTCTGATAAATAGAGACTATCTGAAATAGTACGATTAGATAGTCCTTTTGCTACTAATTGCAGTACTTCTAATTCCCTGTTGGATAAGGGAATGTTTTTATCTTTTTTAGTCTGGTTTTGAGGGAATTCTTTTAAGATTTGCAATGCGATTTCTTTTGACATCGGTACCTCATCCAGTGCAAAAGCTTTTAGATGCTCTATCCAAGTTTCTGACTGAATATTTTTTAATAAATATCCTTGTGCCCCATTTTTTAAGGCGTCGAATAAATCCGTTATGTCATCAGATACAGTTATGATTACGATTTTCACAAACGGAAATTGCAGTTTGATTCTCTTGGTTGCTTCCATTCCATTCATTACAGGCATATTAATATCCATTAAAATAACATCAGGCATTAATTCCTTTGTGAGTTGGAAGGCTTCCAGCCCATTTTTCGCCTCACCAACTATAATGAAATCTTTATATTCTTCTAATATTTCTCTAATACCTTCTCTTGCATGTGTGTGATCGTCAACAATAAGTACACGAAACGGCTGCATTTAGCTTTGCTCCTTTTTTAGAGTAATGGTTGTTTCGTTCTCTTTTCGTTCAAGGGAAAAATGCCAGTTCATATCAATAGCACGATTTTTTAGAATATGTAGGCCATAACCTTTGCTATTTCGTAAGGCTGTATCTGAAAATCCAATTCCACGATCTTTGATTTGACATATCCAACCATTTTGTTGTTCAAATGCGTTGATCCACATTTCATTGGTATTTGCATGCTTGATCACATTCATGACCGCTTCTTTCATACAAGCAAATAACTCTACTTTTTCTTTAGCAGTTAGCATATCCTCACTGATATGCCATTGAAGATGAATGTTGATCGAGTGATTTGATTTAATTTCATCGAGAAATTGGTTGATCGTTTCTCTCCAGCTTATTGGTGTTTGATTTGGAGTATATTTCAAATTCGTAATAGCTTGACGTGTATCATCATGGATATGTTGTAACGTTTGCTTCATTTTTTGAAAGTCTTGATCATGCTCTAATTGATTCTTTCTGTTGAATTTATTCATTTTTACGGAAAGCAGAAATAGCGATTGGGCAATGCCATCATGTAATTCTTTTGCTAACTTGTCTCTCTCTATTAGTTCAATTTTTTTTGTTTTTTCTTGTCTTAATTCATTTTGCATGTGTTCTAATCTAGTAAACAAGTGACGGAGAAAAACGAGTGTCACAACAAAGACAAGGAAGGGGGAAAGGTAATTTCCAACTTCCATTGAAATATAGGGCAGTAAAAATTCATGTCTTATATATTCCCATAGTGCGATGGTGATCGTAGGTGTAAGCAAAATCAGCCATTTAATTTGATTGTATGTCAAGTTTTCACCTTTTTCTATTTCAAATATGTCTATATTTTAACATTAAATGATCAGGATGAGTATTTGAGCATTTAAAATCACTCTTAAGGGGTATTATCTTCATTTCTTTTTCACCTTATAATATTTTAGAGATTGAATTTGTGTAGGAAATATTAGGAGGAATAAATATATGAAACGTGTCATTATTATGATCATAGGAATTCTATTGATCAGTCCATTAGCTATAAGTGTACCGGCTCTTTCCCATTTAGAGGAGTCTAATCCGTCAGATGGGGAAGAGGTCATGGAACAAGTGGAAGATATTGTTCTTATTTTTGACGGTGCAATTGAAGAAGGAAGCACATTAGCGATAGCTAATACCAGTGGAGAAGCGATTGACGTACAAGATACCATTATAGATGAAAGTACTCTTACAGCTACTCTTAGTCAGCCGCTTCCTAATGATGAGTATGAAGTGAATTGGAGTATTATTAGTACTGATGGTCATCCGCTAGAAGGGAACTTTATGTTTACTGTTAATGCGCCTGTCACCGAAGAGACGCAAGAGGAAGAAGCATCCGAGCAATCTGAGGTGGAGACGAGTGAAGATGAAACTCTGGAAGAAGAGACAACAGATACTACTGAAAGTGAAACTTCTGCTGCGGATAACGAAGAAACGGAAAGCACAGATAATATGTTTTTTATTACCCTTTTTATAGTTGTTGTCATTTTTGCAGTGGTTGGTATGATTCTTATGATAAAAAGAAGGAAATAACAAATGATTCTGCTTCTTGTTGTTAGTCAATTATTATTATATTTATGTTTAGCAGTGCTAACAGGCAGTTTTATATTAATGATAGTGCCTGAGCGTTATCGACCGGATATAAAAATGAAAAAGTCGTATTTGATAGTTGCGGCGATTGTGATACCTATTGTTTCCTTTGTTCCAGTTCTTGAGACTATTCTGTTTGTTTCAGATAGAATAGGTCTCTGGCAAGCTTTGCAAATGGTACCTGCAACTTATACTGTCGGGAATGCTTGGATCTTTACTTGTATAGGTACTTTTTTGTTACTGGTGTTTTTGTTGGTGGCTCGCCTATCTGAAAAAAGGATACTTGGTGTAGTCGGTCTGTGCTTATCCTTTTGGTTGATGCTGACGATCGCTTTATCAAGTCATGCTGCAACTGTTGATGCTACTATAGGTGTTGTAGCTGATTTTGTGCACTTAGCGGCAGCTTCTATTTGGGTAGGTGTTATTTTTATTATCGGCTGGTGTTCGACGAATCATCATAATTGGAAGGCATTTCTCAAGTGGTTTACTATCGTGGCTGTTGGTTGCCTATTCTCGATTGTCATTAGTGGTTTACTATTAATGGGTACACTTGTCGATGATTATATGAAGGCTTGGCTTGTTTCCTATGGACAAGGCTTGCTAATTAAGCATTTATTTTTACTGCCGTTGTTTTTATATGCCCTCATAAATGGATTTCTGATGAAGTATTTGGTATCCAAAAATGATTCGTTTAATCCGCTCCCATGGTTGCGTTTAGAAGGGATTATTCTATTTATTATTTTTACTATTACGGCCATATACTCTCAACAATCACCAGCATATGGTAACTATCTTTCTAGTGACATGGTATCGCCATTGTTTCAGTTTTTTCATGATGCCGATCAAATAAATGCGAATAGCATGGTTTATTTTGCCCCCGGTGAAAATAGTATTTATTTTTTCTTTCTCAATATTGTTGTAATAGGTTTAACGATAGGGTCATTTTTAAAGAAACTACCATTGTCTATTTCATTTCTTTGTAGTTGTTTGGTTGTTCTTTGTATATATATCACATTAATGATTTCGATTGCTGTATGAGTGAAACACCGGGGACGGTTCTCCTGTTTCACTCATAATAAAGAGATGAAACAGAAGAACCGTCCCTATGTTGCAAAAAGGGCTAAAGATCTGCTTCCCTTTTATCAAGTTGATACATAGAATACGTTAACGATGTATCAAAAAGTAGGTGACCGATATTGAATCCTGAATTATGTGAACTGCTTGAAAACGGTGGAGTGGTCTCATGTTTTCTGAGTGATGAAAGTGGTAATCGGCTTGATCCTTTTGCCCCTTCGTCTCATTTATGTGAAGAAATAAATAATAAAACAAGAGAGAATGTAACAACCCGGTTAGCTAGTGGAGAAGAAGTTGAGCTCCAACGAGTGGTATTGCGAAAATCTGGTTTTATCGTTGTAGAGGTATCCAATAATATCGACACGTGTACTTCGGCGCCTATTCCTTTTTGTCAGATAGAAGAGGTATTATTATGTGCACCAGAAGGCGTCGACGTTCGCTGCACGATTACGGATTTTACTTGTAACGCATTTATCCATTGTCAAAATGGAAGCTATCAATCAATAGATATATTGCTTACCATTTGCCAAGACATTAAAGCGATCCATCCTGCTACGATAGAGATAAATGCCGATTTTTGTCAGCCTAGACAACCTTTTGTTCGCCCCTCATGTCCAACAATCGTACCACCTCCTTTATGTGAGGATGAACCATCACTAGAAAAAAAGGAGCTTGTTCAATTTAATGAAAGTCCTGCATTGCAACAAACAGAAGCAATTTGTATGCGAACAGAAAAAGTGTATGATTGGATCTCACAGCAAGCGACTATTGAGATTCACAAAACGGCTGATGCAGTGCCGATTATTTGTGATGTATGTTCGATTGGTTTATTTGTTCCTGCTGTCATTGTTTGTGAACGAACGATTTCAGGTACGGTAACTTGTGATGGTGAGCCTGTTGCGAATGCACCAATTACATTTACAGCGTCACCTGATATTGTAACTATTGCTCCTGAACCTGCCTTTACAAATGAATTTGGCCATTTTGAAGCAGTGGTAACTGTTCCAGAAGGTACTGAGCCAACGGATATAACAATAACCGCACATACTGTTGTTGAAGGGCAATCACTTTCGATCACATTACCGACGATTGTTCGCTGTTTAGCAGAGCCGTGTATACTATTATTATTTGGGCCAGAATCAATGGAGTGTAATGATGTTGTTTCAGGTCGCGTCCGTTGTGGAAATGATTTTATTCCTGAAGTAGAAGTAACACTTACGGCAAATCCTGCAATCGTAAATTTTAATCCAAATCCAACGTTCACAGGATTAAATGGTAACTATTTCTCAGGGATTTCAGTGCCACCAGGAACACCACCAACAGATGTCGAGATCACAGCTTCTGCGGAAGTAGACGGGCAAGCCTTGGCTGACTCGATTACAGTCAATGTAGCATGTGACAGTGATTGTGAATTAACACTAACAGCTGATCCACTTATAACGTGTGAAGGTGAAATATCAGGAACCTTATTATGTGATGGCGCACCTGTAGATGGTGCAGAAGTGACATTCAGTAATTTCCCTGTGATTGGTACATTTGCTCCGAACCCTGTCACAACTGCAGCAGATGGTACCTTTTCTACTACACTAACGGTCCCAGAAGGAACACCATTATTATCAACAACTATAACCGCATTTGCGACAGTCAACGGTGACATCGTCTCTGACACAATCTGTATTCAAGTAGAATGCCCGGAAGAGGAGTGCCCTTGCAAATTTAGAATCGGTGTTCAAGGAGGATCTGCACCTGCTACGGCAGATATTACCGTAAATGGTGCCCCGTCGACGTTATCTGGAACTATTAATGTTACAGCCGTACAATGCTTTGTAGCTGCACCAATGTGTAATCCTGCTGTTGATAATTTCAATGTTGCATTTGGTAGTGGTGGTAATACGATTAATTTCATCCTTGGTAGAAGAATTGAGATCGAATGTGATGGTAACACGTTTGCCAGAGTGAGAGGTACAGCACGTGCTTCGGGAAATGTCTTTCCAAATGCAATTTATGAAGTCACGATTACGTTAATGATTGGCCCTAGTAATATTGGCTCGTGGACAGTAAATGCAACAGACTTTCATGGCAATACATTTGCAACTGCTTTTACGGCGGCGACTAGTCCGATAACCTTTATTGGCGATTGTGAGGATACACCTTAAATAGAAGAATAGTACTGTTTATTAATCTATGAAGTTACTAAATGGATAGTCCCTAAAACTAGCATTATCAATAAAATTAATCTATGATAAAATGAGACTTTCATCAGTGGGAGTATAAGACTCCCACTGATTGCTAGTAAAACTTATCCGGGATCATATTTAGGGGCGTGTTCATCATGAAAATAAAGAAAGCGGATTCAAACAGTCAACAAGTTTCCTTTCGTACGCTTTTATATTTTTTTATTCCGCTCGGCTTATCCGCAAGCTTGGTAACCATTTCACATGTAATTATCAATAGTACACTGGCCCGTGCGCCAGAGCCAGCGGTTGTCATTGCCAGCTATTCTGTTGCAATGAGTCTTTTTGCTTTATTAGAACGTTGTGCCGTCATATTACGACAAACGTGCTCGACATTAGTACGAGACCGTATTTCTTATAAATTAATGAAAAATGCGACATTTTATGTGTTAGCAGCTATTTTTTTGTTAAGTCTTATCCTAGCTTATTCCCCTTTGGGAGAGGTTTTCTTTTCTGGATTGCTAGGTGTTAGTGATCGAATGCTTCAGCCAACAATAGATGCTTATCGCGTTCTGATGTTTGTTACGATTTTTTCAGGGGTTCGTTGCTTGTATCAAGGTGTGATTATCTCCAATCTAAAAACAAAATGGCTGACGATTGGGATGGTTATACGTTTGATAGCTATGGCTTCTTTAGCTTGGATTTTACTTGAGAATAATTTGGTGAATCATGGTTATATTGGAGCATATATCTTTTTAGCTGGTATGGCGGTCGAGGCACTTGTGAGTGTTCTGGAAGGAAGGTTGATTGTTAGGGAGTTACCGCAAAAAAAGGACAAGCATCGTATAAGGCAACAATCACAGATCTTTCGTTTTTATAGCCCATTGATGGTGGCATCTCTGATCGCGGTCAGTGTCACACCCACCATTAATGCAGTTCTTGGCTGGAGTACGAAAGCTGAAATTGCGATTGCTTCTTATGCAGTTGCGTTATCTGTTGTGCATTTATTGAATAGTATTGCTTCCTATGTACATCAGATCGTGATCAATTTTTATCCAAAAGATCAGGGTGCAGTGCTTCGTTTCACGGCAATAATGAGTCTGATCCCGAGCATTATGTTAATGATTATTGGCTATTCGCCTCTGGGAATATGGATTTTCGAAAATATCATTGGGGTATCTGGAGAATTACTTGATCATAGTATTCTGGCATTACGCTTTTTCGTACTATTCACACTCTGTTTCCCTTGGATTGATTTCGCCAATGGGATCTTGATGATTCGAAATAAAACAAAGATCATGTCCTTTTCGCAAACAGGAAACGTGGTGGCAGCAGTCGCTTCCTTGTTCATTCTTATTTTCGTTTATCCGGATGGGGGAGGATCGATTGGCGCTTTGGCCCAGTCCATCGGTTTTCTGTTCGAATTAATTATTCTTTCGATATTTTTAAAAACTGCTGCAACGGTAAAAAATAGATGATGTTAACGGGAATTAACTCGCTGTAGACGGGAATTCTCCGTCTCTTCACGGGAATCGCTGCTTATTCCTGTCAAGATGAACTTAATTCCCGTGAAGAACAAGATGATTCCCGTCAAGAGGAGGTGAATTCCCGTGAAGCCGATTTTAGAATCATCGGTAAAGCAGTTAAATTCTCTTTTAAAGACATTACCGTATTAAATACGTCTTTCCATTGTCTTGTTTGATTTTTCTTTCCTTCATCAATTTTCCGAGCGCTCGTTTGAATGCCGCTTTACTTATATGAAACGTATCTCGGATTGCTTCTGGATCACTTTTGTCAGAAAAGTGAATAATGCCATCATTTTCTTCGAGATATGTTAATATTGCTTCCGCATCCTCACCGATACTATCCTTTTTTAACGGTCTTAACGACATATTGATTGTGCCATCCTCTTTGACATCAATCACTCGACCTTCCACTCGTTCGCCTAAGCGTGGCTCTTCTTTTTGTTCGCTATGATGGATAAAACCGCGATACCCTTCTTCCGTTATACATACAGAACCTTCTCGACCTGTACGATAAATACGTCCACTGATTTTTTTGTTAAATAAGTCCTCTGGTGCTGCTTCAAATTCTCTCTCAAATATGCTTTCTGTTGCAGGAAGTGCGAGTAGACGTCCTTTTTGATCATTGCCTAACGTGACATAGAGCTGATCGCCTGCTATTGGCCATACATCTTCAAATAGTGGAAGATCATCTTTTGAAACAAGAATTTCCTTAGTTGTACCAATGTTTACAAAAACACCTATGTGTGGCAAAACTGCAACGACTTCCGACCAACCGTAGTGATCAACTTGAACGCGTGGTAATTGAGTCGTCGCAATCGTTTGGGCTTTTTTATTTTGATAAAGAAAAACTTCGACAAATTGTCCTTCTTCAAGATCGGAGTCTGCTTCATTATGGTGCAAAAGAATATCGTCTTCCAGCACATAACCTGTATCCATTTCTCTTACTACTTCCAACGTTTGAATCGTTCCTATACGTTTATTCATATCAAGACCTTCTTTCTTCATATGTATTGGAAAAGGGGCACTCTTACAATAAGAGTACCCCTTTGATTGATAAAGTAACACATAAGATTTATTATTTTTAATCCCGATAAACTCGGGTGGGAAATTTCATAATTGGAATTTCACTTAACCGCGGTACGTGTTCCACTGGAATTTTCTAACTTAAGCAACGTAAGCCCTACCTGCTCTTACGTCCTTGCGACCCCTTAGTCGCGCCAGTGTGAATAAGCATCTTCAAAAAACTTCATGTAGAATGCCAGATACTCTTATTTGTTACCTCACATTTGTTAACTGATGAATTATCTCACATAAGTAAAAAGATGTCAAGTGATTATTTATTTTAGCCATTTTTTTGCAAGTGGGAGTATATAAAAATTTAAGTTCTAAATATGAGAAAATTCTTCATATTTTAATAAGACAAACTATCCGTCTTTTAGTAAAATTAATAGAACTATCAAGGAAATTTCAATTGGTTGAGCAATTTCAGTCAAATGAAGAGCAATAAGCTTTAAGCATCGAATGAAAAAAATTGATACTATTTGAATAAGGATTAAAGAAAACGTTTACAAAAAGGGGTAATAATTATGAAATATTCTGTATTTTCCGTAATGGCTCATGATCAATCACCTGAAGAGTTATTGCCAATTATGAAAGAAGCGGGTTATCAAGCAGTCGAATGGCGATTTAAAGAAACACCAGAAAGTGTAAAGCAAGAACAGACAAGTTTTTGGGGGAACAATAAATGTACCATTGATCCAGGAGCTTCAGACGATCAATTAGCAAAACTCAAACAATTAACCGCTGAATATGGAATCGAAACATTAAGTGTGACACCTTATTTAACAGATGACTTAGAAGAGACAGAGCGAGTCTTAAAAGTGGCAAGCAAACTTGATGCGTCGTTTATCCGTTTAGGCGTTCCAAAGTATAATCGAGAGGAAAATTTCCAAGAGTTATTCGAAAATGCAAGACAATATATGAAAGAAGCTGAAAAACTGTGTAGCAAATATGGGGTGAAGGGACTTATTGAAACACACCACAACACGATTGCGACAAGCGCTTCTGCAGCTTTTCGTTTATTAGAAGGATTGGATTCTAAGTATGTGGGTGTTCTTTATGATCCAGGTAATATGGTGCATGAAGGATATGAGAATCACCTTCTCGGTATGCAATTGTTAGGAGATTATTTAGCACATATCCATATGAAAAACGCAATATGGGTCAAAGATGCTGAAACAGACTCGGGAGAAGTAAAATGGCAAGTGGATTGGGCGCCAGTAGAAAAAGGAATCGTGGATTGGCAACAAGTTATCAAGGACCTTAAATCTGTTGGTTATGATGGATATATCGGAATTGAGGATTTTAGTAACCAATACGACACTGCAACTGCTCTGGGTCACAATTATAAATGGTTGGAAAAATGGACACAGCAATTCTAAAAAAAACAGGAAAGGAATGGTCGTCATCAAGATAGGTGTATGCGGAAGTATAGAGGATGCAGTACTAGTGAAAGAAGCAGGTTATGATTTCCTTGAATGTACGGTTGTATCATTAGTTCCAGACAATGACCAAGATTTCGAGAAATTGTACGAAAAGTATAAACAAAGTCCCATTCCAATTGAAACATGTAATATTTTGCTTCCAGGTCATTTACGTGTTACAGGTCCGAATGTAGATTTTGTGCAATTAGAAACGTATATTAACAAGGCTCTGTATCGAGTCAATGCAATAGGGGCTGATACAGTAGTATTTGGTAGTGGTGGTGCACGAAGCTATCCGGATGGTTTTTCAAAAGAAGAGGCAGAAAAACAAATCATCCAATTCCTGAAAATGGTTGCAGGTGTTGCTGAACCTCTAGGGATAACGATTGTGATCGAACCATTGAACCAGAAGGAAAGCAATATCATTACAAGTGTACCTGAAGCCATTGCCCTTGCCGAAAAAGTAAACCGACCGTCGATTCAGGTGTTAGCCGATTTATATCATATGATGGAAGAAGCTGAACCTATTGAAAACATCAAACCAGCTGGTCACCTTTTACAGCATGTCCATGTAGCCGACAGTAGTCGATTGGCACCGGGGACAGGGGATTATCCTTATGATTATTTACGAGAGCAGCTAAAAAGTATAGGATATGATAAAAGAATTTCCATTGAATGTGATTGGCAGGATTTTTCGATTGAAGTTAAACAAGCCAAGAAATGTTTAGATCGCATCTTTACATGATCTAAATGCATCTACAATGAGGGGGATCGGATGGTGAAAAGAGTGTGATTATAAAAGTTAACGCACTTTCGACTTAAGTTTCCTTCTTCAAGCGTATGAAATGTTATCCGGATGGAAAGAAGCCTATGACAACATAAAAGATGATAAATAAATATTGAAAAAGGTGAAACATATTATGCCTGCTAAATACAAACCAAACAATAAAATAGATGAAGAGGAGTTGAGAAAATGGAAACTCGCAACTATTGGCTAAAAACCATGCAACAGATAGCGGAACCAGTAATCGACGCTTCATCTGTTGGGAAATTAAAAAGGCGTATGCCTGTAGAGGAAATCGAGGGGGCTGATCGTGATCAGTTTTCACATTTAGAGGCATTTGCTCGTACTTTAAATGGCATCAGTGCCTGGCTTGAAGGAAAAGCCATTGATAAAGAAGAAGCCAATTTGCAAGCAAGGTTTGCTGAAAAAACTCGCCAAGGGATTGCACATGCAGTTGATCCAGCATCACCTGATTATATGAATTTTGCAGATGAAGGTCAGCCATTAGTTGATACCGCTTTCCTAGCTCAGGCGATATTACGTGCACCGACACAGCTATGGGAGAAATTAGATGCATCGACAAAAAAACAGGTGATTACTGCTTTAAAACAGACGCGCATCTTCAAACCACACTTTTCTAATTGGTTGTTATTTTCTGCAATCATTGAGGCTTGCTTATATCGTATAGGGGAAAAAGATTGGGATCCAATGCGAATAGATTACGCTCTAAAACAATTCGATCAATGGTATGTAGGTGATGGACATTACAGTGATGGGCCTGCTTATCATGCCGATTATTATAATAGTTATGTGATCCAGCCGATGCTTCTAGACATTATTGATGTGGTTGGTGCTACTTATGCAGATTGGCAGTCCAGAAGAGACGATTACATTGAAAGAGCCAAGCAATATGCGCTTTATCAAGAACGATTGATTTCACCAGAAGGTACATTTCCGCCAATTGGACGTTCTCTTGCTTATCGTTTTGGTGCTTTTCATCATTTAGCCAATCAAGCACTGCGTAACGAATTACCAGCCTCTCTTCAAGAAACTCAAGTGAGAGAAGGCTTAACAGCAGTAATTAAGCGTACTTTTCAATCTAATCATATGTTTGATGAAAATGGTTGGTTGACAATTGGATTAGCAGGACATCAAAAAAGTACTGGAGAGCATTACATATCAACAGGAAGTCTCTATTTGGCAACGTTTATTTATTTGCCGCTCGGTCTTGATGCTAAAGCAACTTTTTGGGAAGCACCTGCTCAAGATTGGACAGGTAAAAAGGCGTGGACGGATCAAGAGTTTCCGATTTATAAGTCTATCAAATAATAAAAGGAGGTGGGTTGTTTGAAAGGTATCTATATTATGAATCAAGCACCTTTTTCACTTGTGTACCCTGAATATATTAGAAATGAAATTGATCAGCTAGTGGATATCCATCATGACGTAATGAGTACTGAAGAAGTGAAGAGAGACCCCTCTGTTTTAAAGGAAGTAGATCTGATTTTGTCTGGATGGGGAGGTCCGACATTAGATGAAACGTTTCTTCAACATGCACCAAATCTCAAAGCTTTCTTTTATGCAGCCGGTTCCTTAAAGACGATTGTCACAGATGCTGCATGGGAAAGAAATATTACTATTACGAATGCGGTACATGCTAATTCTGTTCCAGTAGTTGAGTTTACATTGACACAACTATTATTTTGCTTGAAGCGAGGCTGGCATTTTGTAAGGATGATTGAAGAGAATCGAACTTACCCTTCCAAACCATATCAGTTAAGTGGTGGATTTCGCAGCAAGGTTGGCATTATATCCATGAGCACTGTTGGCAGGGGTGTTTGTGAATTACTAAAACACTTTGATCTGGATGTCTATGCATATGATCCTTTCATGACCAAAGAAGAAGCAGAGTATTATCAAGTAACACCGACTTCTATTGACGCTATTTTTGAACAATGTGATATTGTGTCCCTACATGCCCCGCTGTTAGAAGAAACAAGAAATCTTATAGAGGGCAAACATTTTCAAAGTATGAAGGAGAATTCTAGTTTTATTAATACTGCTCGTGGTGCTATTGTAAATCAGGAAGAAATGACCAAAGCCCTGCAAAGACGTCCTGATATAACAGCCGTACTGGATGTAACCAACCCAGAACCACCACCAGCAGATTCTGTATTGTACGATATGAAAAACGTCATCCTCACCCCCCACCTAGCAGGAAGTGAAGGAGCAGAATGCGGCCGAATGGGACACTATATGCTAGAAGAATTAACAAGATTTCTAAATAATGAACCACTTAAATGGCAAATCAACCAAGAACGCTTTTCCAGCTTAGCTTGAAGTGAAACAGGGGGACGGTTCTCCTGTTTCATTATCTTATTTTTGTTTAAGAAAAAGTGTAACACGACCATCGTACTTATGTTTCATGATATAATAATGGTAGTCCAAGAGGTTGAGTATAACTATTACTCGACCTCTTATTATGTTAGAAAGAGGGAGTAAACATGTTAGAGGCTGTGCATCGGCGTTTTTATATAATCTATGGATTGTTATTTTTGGTGTTTCTGTTTGCGCTTGCAATAGGAAGTGTGCAATTTGAAATTGTGGTAGCAATTTTTGCTTTTTTAGTTTTTATGCTTTCCTGGATATGGGCGAGTAATCTATTTAAAACAATCAGTATTCTTTTTTTTATAATTGGAGCGAGCTTAAGTGTAGGAAGTGGTGTGTCCTTTGATGAGATTATCCGTCATATTCTCACTTCTTTACCAATTTTAATCTTTCTAAGTTTATTGCCGTGGATTCGGACTGTATTTAAATTGGGTACATATGATCAATACTTAGCCCAGTTATTAGTTAGTAAAAATGGTGACTTAGCCCAACTTTATAGTAAAAGTATCGCCACGACGTATTCCTTATTAATTTTTCTTAATATATCCGCGATTTACTTAGCCCAAGAGTTATTGCGTGAGAAATTAGTTTCTTTACCAGAGAAAATAAGAAACTCATTTATTATCGAAACGACATTACGTGCATTTTCGGTTGCGATTATTTGGAGTCCTATGGAGATTGTTGTTGGATTGACCGTCGATGGAACGGGTGTTAGTTATTTGGTGTATTTGCCATGGCTTTTGCTTAGCTCCTTTTTAATCGCCTTATTGGACATCCTAATGTCGAAAAATCGCTACAAAGGATGGGAGATTAAGTCCGCCTCAGAGAGCATTGCTTGGTCCGTTTTATGGCCGCATCTACTGAAAATGTTTGGGATGTTAACCATCTTTTTAGCACTTATTTTAACGGTAAATAAATTAACTAATATGAGTTTTATTTTAAGTGTTACATTGGTGATTTTACCATTTTCGTTTTTATGGTCGATTTTAATAGGAGCAGCGGGTACTTTTCTAAAGGATGGCTGGTATTCTTGGAAAAATTATACGAACCATCTTCAAAATTTTGCTGTTTTATTTTTGTCATTAGGTTTCTTTTCGGGAGGGTTTAATCATAGTGCCATTCCTTCTTTGCTTCAGCAGTTGATGGGTTCGATGCAGGATTACCTCATTGTGGTTTTTGTGTTTATTACGGTCATCTATTTTGTCATGGCAATGGTTGGTGTTCATCCGATTGCAACGGTAGCGATATTGTTAGAGGTCTTACAGCCAATGTTTGCCTATGTTAATCCATTAAGTGTCGGGATTGTCTTAATCATATCAGCACTAGCCACCTCGGCATCATCACCATATGGTATAAACGCAACGATGACATCGCAAAGTATGAAAATAAACCCATACACCATCACCAAACAAAATATTCTGTTTTCACTGATGATGAGTGTAGTTGGGATTGTAATAGCGTTGGTTGTTAACGGGTGATGAAACATGGGGACGGTTCTGCTGTTTCACTTTCTCTTTATTGTATTAATCCCCTATTTAGGAAGAACATGAAACAACAAGAACCGTCCCTGTGTTTCAATAGCAGTATAGATAATATGAACAAGATTATAAGTAATGGCAATATAAATTAACATTCCAACTGTGCCAAAATCAGGTACGGTGAAGAGCATTATCGCAGCGATTACAAAAGGAATAGCTAACCATAACAACCAAAGGCGTGCTTTCCCATGTTTAGAATTCGTTTTATCTACCACCACCCCCATGCCGATATCGGTAATACCATCTAAAAATCGTGACAGTAATATGATGGTACCTACTGCAGCAGCAGATGCTCCAGCTACATCGGTGTAATAAAATACGAGAAATGAAGATACTGCAGCGAAAATCAGGTTACTGGCAAAGTCACCTGCCCCGTATCCTAATTTTTCTCCAAAGCTTATTTTTGTTCCTTGTGATGTCTTACTATCTGCACTTGTCTTTACTGTTTCCACTTTTTTAGAAACTTCCATTAATACTCCCCCTAGCGTAATTGAGTGGTTTTAATATCTTGTATTATAGTTGTTAATGAGGTATATTTTTGGTAATATACTTACTTTTTTTGTATATACCTAATTGAAAATAAAGCGTTTACAAAGAATGTTAGGAGGTAGTTTGTGATGAATTTTCGTAGTAAAGAAGATATCATTTATTTCAGTAAGCTTATTTTTGAAATGAATAATATTCCAATATTTTATATTCATCAAAAAGGAGAAGTGGATATATCTTTTCCATCAACCTTTGTATGTAATCCGATATATTCTTCCTTAAATGACCTTATAACACAGTTAGGAGTGGATAATGATTCAATTAATATCCCCGTATTACGGAATACTAATTTTATGGAGCATTTTATCACTATAAAAATCGAAGAAGATCATGGAAATTTTGGGATATGGATGTTGGGGCCATGTCTACATAATAAAGTAGATGAGGAAACAATTATTGGAATTGTGAATGATTGTCAATTAATCAAGAAAAAAGAGGCGATAATGGCTTATTATGATTCATTATCAATTATTAATAGAATGTCGTTAATGAACACGGGGATTTTAGCGACTTATTTAGTAAGTTTTAATCAATTATCTATTACCGATGTGATTCAAAAAAATAGCTATCTTACAATCAATCAAACTACTGACATTAATCCTGATCTTTATCTGATCAGAAACAGGCAGGATATTTCTTTTCATCATTCGTTTGAAATGGAAAAAGCTATTTTTCAATGTGTGAAAGAAGGAAGAAAAGATGCTTTAATTGAACAATTGAAGGTGTCGGCACAAGGTGGTAAATTTGGCGTATTGTCTAAAAAAAGTCATATTCGAAGTGAGAAGAACTTATCTGTTGCCTGTATAACACTTGCGACTAGATATGCTATTGAAGGGGGACTTCATCCTGAATTAGCTTATACTATGAGCGACCTGTATATTCAATTAATAGAGGATTTACATAAGATAGAGGAGGTTCGAACTGCTACAAATGAGGCATTGTGTGATTTTGCCGACCGTGTACATAGAGTAAAATTTTATCATTATTCAAAGCCCATTAACGATTGCCTTGCATATATATTTCAACACTTATATGAAGATTTTTCGATATCAAAGCTAGCTGATGTAACTAACTTACATCCTAATTATTTATCGAAATTATTTAAAAAAGAAGTCGGTATAACACTAAGTGAGTACATAATAAACCAAAAAATAGAAGAAGCAATGAAGCTACTCACCAACACCAAACACACCCTATCAGAAATCTACACATGGCTAAACTTCCATGACCAAAGCCACTTCACCAAAGTATTCAAAAAACACACCGGCACAACCCCAAAGCAATACCGCGTGAAACATGGGTGAATGAAACATGGGGACGGTTCTACTGTTTCATTTTTTGCTTACTCTACTCGCGAAATGAAACAAAAGAACCGTCCGGGACCAGTGAAAAAGTCACCGAATTCCCCTGTATTTTAAAAAAGTCATTAAATAATAGATTTTTGTGACATTTTAATAAGATATGTCACTATAAAAACCCCCTAAATGGTATAATTAGTACGTCCAAATACCAAACCATTAGGGGGTTTTTCTTCATGCTTCGAAATCATTCAAAGCAATCTAGTTTTCACTCTGTATTATACGATAAAATTCCAGAAAATCATATACTAAAAGTCATTTCTTCTGTCATTGATTTTAGCTTTATTAATATATTGCTAGAAGACACCTATTGTAAAGATTTTGGGCGTCCAGCAAAAGAACCGGAAATGATGTGTAAGCTACTTTTTCTTCAACACTTATACAATTTATCGGACGAAAAAGTACAAGTAGAAGCTCGTTTAAATTTAGCTTTCATGTACTTTATAGGCATTTATCCTGAAGATGAATTACCCGACAAGAGTCTTCTTTCCAAATTTAGAACACATCGTCTTGGAGAGGATACACTTGATGGTATCCTCACAGAAATGGTACGTCAATGTGTGGAAAACGGCATATTACAAGGGAGTAGTGTGAGCATAGATGCCACGCACATTATGGCAAATACAATTAAGAAAACGCCTGAGCGTTTAATGAAGCATTTAGCACGAATGATTGTTCATGCATATGAAACAGAAACTGGAAAACAAATTGATGGTTTACCTGAAATACCAAATTATGAAGAATTATCCGATCACCGAGAAGCAAAAGCACGTATGAAATCTTACTTGGAAGAAGTGATCGATCATGTGGAAAAGCAAATGACAGACGATCATGAGCTTACCAGCTCCTGGATTCAGAAGGCGAAGGACATTCTTTATGACCCTAAATTTATAAATCAAAAAGGGGTTCGCTCCATTGTGGATGAAGATGCAAGGGTAGGTCGCAAAAGTAAAACAGAATCGTTTTATGGATTTAAAGCAGAATTTATGATGACTACTGTGGAACGCATTATTACGGCCGTTCGTACGGGACACGGTGCTTATTTGGATGGTAGCTTCATGAACGAGATATTGGAATTAACACTTAAAAGCGGAATGACTATCGAAGAAGTATATGGAGACAAAGCTTACTTTAGAAAACCAATATTAGAAGCAATTGAAGCCATAGAGGCACAACCTTTTATTCCAGTTAGTTCTACCGTATATCGTATAGATGAATCTAATTTTACTTATAACAAAGATTCGGATGAATGGTCCTGTAGCCAAGGTAATACCACGGTCAAAAAGAAATATTTCACATCAAAAAACAAGGACGGGGAAAGGCAAGGATATAAGTATTATTTTGATATCGAGCAGTGTAAAGCATGTCCGTTACATGATTTGTGCGCTAAAAAAGCAGCACGTAGAATTCTAACAGTTGGTTTAAATACGGCAGAGTTCTACGACATATCTCAATATCAAAAGAGAGAAGAATTTAAAGAAAAATATAAAAAAAGAGCTTCTATTGAAGGGAAAAATGCGGAGCTTAAACGATTCCATGGCCTATCTCGAGCAAGGGGATATGGTCTATTCAGCGTGTCTCAACAATCAAAGTTAGCAGCAATAGCAACAAACATTAAGCGGATAGCAGCAATAGCATCCGCCTAATAGCCTCAAATACCCCTAAAAAATTACCGAAAATTCATACAAAAACAATTTTTGGCTTTGTTTAGAATCCCTTCTTTACTATCTCCAATAAAAAACATTACTTTTTCACTGATCCCGAACCGTCCCGGTGTTTCACGTTTGACAGGGCTTACATAATTTGCTATGTTGATAGTAAGTTAATAGATTGTGATGAGATATGGAGACACACTAAATTTTTCGGGCGAGTAGGAGGATTTGGTGTGTTTTTTTATTTTTTTCGCAGTCTTTTTGCTAATAGAAAGAGGAGGAGATATGACATGGCATTACAAGAAGTTCAATTTGTTTCCGTTAATAAAAAAGATACGATTAAGGCGTGGATTTATTCACCGGTTGGTAAACCAAAAGGAATCGTTCAACTTGTTCATGGGTTTGGAGAACATTCTCGGCGTTATTTTCATATGATACTCGCTCTTAATGAAGCAGGTTATATCGTAGCGGCAGATGACCATGTGGGACATGGCAAAACAGCGTATGATTCGGGCAATTGGAGTGACTGGGGTGACAAGGGTTATACCACTATGGCCGAAGACGAATATCAACTAAGAAAAATAGTACAAGAACAATATAGTGATCTTCCTTATTTTATGTTTGGTCACAGCATGGGATCGATGATTGTAAGAATTCATGCAGCAAAATATGGAGATGGTATTTCTGGATTGATTTTATGCGGTACATCTGGAGAATTTCCACATGCAAAAGAGATTGCTAACAAGCTTAGTGAAGAAATTGACAACGGTAATGGGGAGAAAGTGGATGCCGAATACTTGCAGCAATTGCTGGGTTGGATGACGGATCGAATTGACAATCCATTAACACCAAATGATTGGATAAGTGGCGATCCTGAAGTGGTAGCAGATCATGCGAATGATCCATTTAATAACTTCACTTCACCACCTAATATCCGCTCCTTATATAATTTTGTACAAATGATGGAAAATATCGTTGGAAAGGAATGGGCGGAAAAAATACCTCAAAATGTACCGGTATATAACATTGCCGGTGATCAGGATCCAGTAGGTCTCTATGGCGAAGGCGTGTATGCCGTTTCCAACTGGCTTGCAGAGACAAACCATCAAGTCAAAACAAAAATCTACTCCGGTTATCGCCACGAAATCCACAACTATCGAGACATTCGTGACGAAGTGGAAGAGGGAATTATTGAATTTATCAACGATATTGTTAATTGAATCATGACAGATAAGTAGAAGTCATAACGCGTAATGAAATTATACTCGTTGTGGCTTTTTTATTACGAATAACTTATGATTACATTCTTTGTATGTGACTTTCCAGTATTCAAATGGATATATTTTAGAATGACTAGATAGTAATAATTGATAGTAGGATTAATGGATTGTATATGTTAAAATATGTAATATCTATTTTTATCATGGGGTAAAGGTCATTGATCGGTTGAACGAACGCTAACTGGTAGTGAAAAAATGATGGACTGAATTCTCACTATATATGAGACATCAAATATTGCAAAGGTATATCCATTTTTATATGGAATTAAAGTCAGATATTTTTAAAGAGTGTTAATTCTTAGATGAAAGGCACATTACGACTGTTTAATTTCTGCCTGATTAACCATAAACGAAACACAAGAACCGTCCCTGTGTTTCGTAGTTTTGAGGTGATACTATTGGAAGAAGTAAACCATGAACCTATACGTTATGATAGTAAACAAAAAACAGTAACGAATGTTGCAAATATTATTGGAGTTATTCTGTTGGGTGTACCTGCAATTGCGCTATTTATTTTCGGTTTAATTGTCTTATTTACTGGGAACTACGCTATATTTGTGTATTTGTTTTTTATGAGCTTTATTCTGGGATGGGGATGTTGGAAGCTATCTCGCTTTATTATTGGATCAAAGCGTAACAGGTATTTGATGGATCTAAACGAAGATGGGATTCGGGAAAAACATTACAAAAATAATAAAGAAATATCTGATAGATTAATCCTTTTTAAGGAAATGGAATACATACTCATCACTAATTATATCCGACGATCGAATATATACCGGCAACGTGATGTCTTCCACTTGGATAAGATAATCTTCATTAAATATGGGGATAACTATTTTATAAAACGGTTTGAAGATCCGAATGAATTAGCAGAGTGGATGATACGTCTTCAAGATAAAGGAAAGGAAATTCATTATTCTGACTATGATTTATCCGAGGTCTATAAACTAACTTATGAGTATCAAATATCTTATCCTTTTGATAAAGTAGATGGATTCAAGTTAAACGATTGGGATGTTTTTTTCGAGAAGATGGGAATGTGGTCTTATAATCCTTTCCTAGCTGAGAAATGGCTGGATGATTCTCTGGCTGAACAAGTGAAACAAATAAAAAAGAAAAAAACTAAAAAATGGGAATGGAGAACAGCATCTATACTTGTTTTGTATAGTATTGTTATATTACCAATTGTGCTCCCTCTAGTTCCTGTAGAACAGGTTGAGTTTCTATTTGAAGAGGAAATCTATACATCTTTTGTTTTCGTCATTTATATCTTTCTTCCCTTTATTATGACTTTTTGGCGAAGTTATACGAAATGGTATCTCCCATTTCTTTATTTAGGGAGTCTCATCTTAGGGAGCTTTCCTATATTAGGTGTACTTTTGATGTTTGACATCCCCCCTTTGTTTGACTTAATGTTCGTGGATTTTATTCTTATTTTTATGTTTTGGTATGTGCTGTTATTAGCTACAAAGGTATTAAAAATAATTCACCATTTTATTTATAAACGTAACTTATTTTAAATGAATGATATTAGGAGTCAACAAAACTAAATTAGAAGTAAAACATGAAACACAAGAACCGTCCCTATGTTTCATGTCCTATCGTCCATTCTTGTATGTTTTCGATTTTGAGTGGTTTGCTGTAGTAGTAGCCTTGCATGACATAGCAGCCTAGTTTTGTTAAATGGTCGATGTCTTTTTCTAGTTCGACTCCTTCGGCGATGACATCTAATTCTAATGATTCGGCTAATACGATGATTGCTTGTATGATCGCTCGTTTACTTGGATTGTCGATGTCCATTGTAAAAATTCGATCTAACTTGACTGCATTAATCGGTAAGACATCCAATAACCCTAATGATGAATAACCTGTTCCAAAGTCGTCCATTGATACTTTTACACCAAGTGCCTGAATCGCTTCAAGTTGCTTTATAATATCGTTTAGATCATGTAACATCATTGATTCCGTGATTTCAAGCTCTAAATATTTAGGGTCTAAATTTATCTTTTCTAAAATGAATGAGACTTGTCCATATAATGTGCCAGTATGAAAAAGGCTTGGAGATATATTGACAGCTACTGTCTGCATGATATTTTGGGAGTGCCAGTGTTTGCACTGTTGACATGCTTCTTCAATGGTCCATCTAGTCAAAGGTACAATTAAACCCGTTTCTTCTGCTATCGGAATAAATTCACTTGGTGCAATAATCCCCAAACGAGGGTGCTCCCAACGGATCAAGGCCTCAAACCCGTATAATGTATTTGTTTTGACATTCCATTTTGGTTGATATTCCATATAAAATTGATTTTCCTTTAGCGCTCTTTGCAGATCCTTCTCTAACTCCATTTTTCGTACTTCTTTTAAACCCATTTCTGTTGTGTAGACAGAATATTGATTTTTTCCTTGCTTTTTGGCCACATACATAGCAGTATCAGCCGCTCTCAGTAATTTAGTATGATCTGCTTCGTCTACGGTATCAATTACAATCCCAATACTTCCTGTAACATAAAGCTCATTACCATTAATGTGAAAAGGTTGTTTAATTTCTTCTAGTAGTGAGTTGGCTAACTGTTCCAAATCTTCTAACTCACTATCTTTTGTTATAATTAGAAATTCGTCCCCACCAATTCGATAGGTATTAATCTGATCATTTTGGAGTTTTTTCAATAGTTCGCCCATTTTTATTAATAGTAAATCTCCTGTATCATGTCCTAATGTATCGTTAATTGCTTTAAAATGATCAAGATCTAAGTATAATACGCCTAATTTTTCACCTGTTGGCTGTTTATTCAAAAAACGGTTCATTTCATTTCTATTGGATAAGTCTGTTATCGAATCCTGATAGGCCATTTTTTCTAGCACATAGCGATCAAAAAACATGGTAATCCATGAAACAACAATAATTAGGAAGATGGTAACAATGACACTATACAATAGAAATAGATTGATAGAAGTGCTACCCTGCATGGATTCACTATTCATATTTGGAATCGTAGTAGCACTCATCCCGGTGTAGTGCATCCCACAAATAGCAAATCCCATGATAATAGCTGATAACCACTTCGTCCAACTCATATTGCTATGATTCCGAAAACGAGTAAATAGGAATAGGGCTGCATATGATGCGACAAAGGCAATAATGATTGATAAGAGTACTTTAGATGCTTGATAGGAAATGTCTGCTTCCATGATCATGGCTTCCATACCTAAGTAATGCATGATCACAATGCCGCTACCCATACATAATCCACCTAATAATATCTTTTTACGGTTGATTATTTTAGGCATGGTGATGTAAAAGGCAATAAATGAAGAAGCTATACTGGCAAACATGGAAAGTAACGTAATAAACACATTATATTCCACCGTTACATGCATGTGATAGGCAAGCATTCCAATAAAATGCATCGACCACACACCAGCTCCCATAACAATTGCTCCAGATGTTAACCAGAAAATTCGATTTTTACCTGTTGCATTTGAAATTTTCGAAGTAATGCTAAGCGCTGAATAGGAGGAAATAATCGCAATGATTATCGATAGTGTAACTAAATAAAAGTTATAGTCTGCTTCCAACGGTATCTAACTCCTCTCTGGATAGACAATGATCGTGATGCGTAAATAACGCTAGCAAATCTATCTTTTCTCTACCTTAGGATTAAAATTATAATCGATTATTCTCAACAAATTATAAACAAAAAGTTGAATCGTTTAGGCATATTTAACCATAAAATATATCGTTTATTAGACTTTATAATAACATAATTAGTGTTGAAAGGTGACAAAATTGTTTGAAGATAAATAATGATTCCAAGAAAAACATGGAAGAATTAAAAAAGGAGCAGATTATAGGAAAAGGTTAGCAAAGTTTTTTAAAACTAAAAAACTACATAGATAAGTGTAATATTGAAAACCTATCTATGTAGGGGGCGTATATTTCGATTTATATGAATATGTTAACCTAGGATAATTCATCGTGATTCTTGCTTAATGTTAGTGGTGGACCAATTGTTATACCAACTTGTAATCTCTGGATTCATATTTAAGTTTAATTCGTCCAAGCTCTTTTTTAATTCCTTATATTGAAAGTCTACTAACATTCGATATTGAAGGATTGCATATATTCTCATTAAAGAAAAAGCAGCTTGTTCATCTTCAGGTCTATTTTCCAATATAATAGTATACCAAGCTACAGCTTTTTCGAATAAACTGTTCTGCTGGTAACAATCAGCCATTAACTTTGCATAGCGTAACCAAGTCTCCTCTAATTTAAAGCGATCTGCTTGAAGCCAAAGATAATCATGAGAATTCAAATAACTACCACGATATAAACCCATTATTTCTTCGTACTTACTTAAGTTATCTATGTTCAAGTCTGGTCGATGAAATAATTGCTTTTTCCATTCCTTAATATCCAAACTTACATTTTTAAAATTTAATAAATATCCGCCGTTCTGATTCGTAATCTCAATATAATCATGCATCTCTCTTAGTGATTGACGAATATTGTAGATACTCACATATAAATGAGAGAAGGCTTTATCAATATCCACTTCCTCCCATAATGCTTCAATTATCTCTGACTTTAAAACTACTTTTCCTTCATATTGTAACAAATATAAAAATAATTCTTTTGATTTTGCTGTTCGCCAATTAATAGTTTGTGGTGCTTCTTTATCATTAAATTGAAATTCCAGATCTCCCAAAACTTTTATGAGAAGTTGTGGAGATGATGCTTTGTTATTACTTGCAATGTCACTGTTCGCTTTATTAATTCTCTGCAACGTTTTTTTTAACCTTGCTACTGTTACTGGCTTCAGGAGATAATCCAGTGCATGCATCTCAAATGCTTCTAGCGCATATTGACTATGCGCTGTCACGAACACGATTTGGATATTAGGATTGTACATTGTTATTTGTTCAGCTAATTCCAACCCATTTATCTCAGGCATTTCAATATCGAGAAAGACTAGATCAATATCTCGAAACAAGTTACTTGTTTTGTCAGGCAATGACTCAGTAAAGGTGAATAGTACGTTGATATCATTAAAATTATGTAATTGATGCTTAAGAAACTCTGCAGCTAAAGGTTCATCATCAAATATACAAACGTTCATGCGTTATAACCTCCAAAAATTTTAAAACAAAAGATAGTTCAAACGGTGCACGATGGTTTAATTAGGTGTGAACCATTTATTCGTAAAAAAGAATTGTGTATCTGTTTATGGAATATTTTACATGTATTTCTAATATAAATCAAAAGTGGTGAGCCATGTAAATGAAACTTTAGACTTGGTGATATTTTGTTATTAGTGGTAATTGTTTAAGAATTTGTTTAGCAGCTACCTATATAATCCAAAAAGAATGGTATGCGTAAACTAAATCTTTTTAAACTCCAAAAGTCATGAAATTCTTTACGTTTAGATATATGGCAAATATCCCATAGGTAAAGTAACAACTAGATGCTCTAAATAGAATTTATAGGTTGTAATAAACTTCCTGTAAATTCTGTTGTGTAATGAGTTATCACAATACACTAGCATGTCTTTTAAGGAAAATAGGCTGATAGTTTTCGCTACTACCAAGTGTGTAGGGATAAATATACTCAATATTTATCTTAATTAGCATCAAATCTAATTTTGAAAGGAGTTTAAAATTTTAATGACAAGAAAAGTAAGTATTGCTTTATTAGTAGTGTTATTGTTTCAAACATTTACAAGTAGTTTGACATTGCCTTCACAAGCTATCACGACTGCAGACAAGAGTATATTCAAGAATATAAGTATTGTGGATGAAGAAGGTAATCCAGTTGATGACGAAACAATACCAGGAAGTAATGTAGAAGTAAGTATCGATTGGTCTGTAGCTGACCTAGAGGTAGAAGCAGGCAGCACAGAAACCACAAAACTTGATACTGGCATTGTTTTAGAGCAAGAACAATCCGGAGAGCTACTATTTGAGGAACAACAAGTAGGTGAATTTACAGCATCTTCGGATAATACGGTAACAATAAATTTAAATGAAGCGATCGAAGAATATCCGAAAGCAAGTGGTGATTTTGTTATTTCCGCTGTCACTTCAGACCAGCAACAACTAGCTAATACGGAGGAAGAGGTTGTTGAGTCAAAAGAAGCGACAACTGATGATGAAGTTAGTGACGAGAAAGATAATACTGCGAATGTGAAAACAGAGGAGACTATAGAAGAGGCAACGGGCACTTCCACTTTTGCAACTTCCGATGTTGAAGCTTTTGCTGACTTAGGTAATATCTTTACTTTTGATTATCTAAAAATTAATGATGAAGACATTACTGACGGAGATATTATCGAAATAAACGAAGATACTCTAGCGCAATTAGGGTTCATATGGGATACAGAGGGACTTAATGCACAAGCTGGCGACAAAGCTGAAATTGCTCTTTCCGACGTTTTTGAAATGGTCAATTCTCCAAGTCAATCCATCATGGTTGATGGAACGGATGTAGGAACTTACTCTATCGATAATGGTGTACTAAAATTTGAATTCAATGAAAATATTGAAAATGATGATGTTCATAACGGGTTTGTAGATCTTGGATTAGAATTCAATCTGAA
Organism: Gracilibacillus massiliensis; assembly: GCF_001458115.1. Taxonomy (GTDB): domain Bacteria; phylum Bacillota; class Bacilli; order Bacillales; family Amphibacillaceae; genus Gracilibacillus; species Gracilibacillus massiliensis. Next base: position 690,911 of record NZ_CZRP01000013.1, on the reverse strand, counting down.
TAAATTCAAAGAAAACATTGAACAAGAGATTGAATTTAATGATCGTGAAGACCATTCGTTAACAGTCATCGCAAAACCAAACGGAGACATTAGTGGTATTGATAAGGAAGGACATCCTGATAGTCAAAATGATGCAAGAGAAATCAAGTGGACGGTTGATGTTATTAATACAAATGAAGAGGAGATAACCAATGCAACACTAACTGATAGCCTTCCTGCTGGATTAGGCGAAGCTAGAGATTTTGTCATCCATGAGTTAACTCTTGGCTATGATGGAGACAAAACGGTTGGTGAGGAAGTCTTACCTGGATCAGAATCAGTAGCTGAAGATGAATTTGAAGTGGAATTAGGCACTATCGCTCCTTATACGGGTTATCGTATTCAATATACAACAACCATTGAAGATTACTCGAAAGATTCGTTTACCAATGATGCATCATTTAATTATGGTGGTGAAAGCTTGCCTGCACAAGCTACAGTCGATGGATTGACAAGAAGTAATCCAATTGAAAAATCAGGCTGGCAAGTGGGTGACGAGGATAAAATCAGGTGGCAAATAGATATTAATAAAAATGGAAGTTTAATTAATGATGCTATAGTAGAAGATAGCCTACCTGACGGGTTAACTGTCGACTCAGAAAGTATTGAGATTGTGCGCATTACACAAAATGGTGATAGCTGGTCGGAAGGGGATGCTTTTGAAGATGAATTCACTGCATTTCCGATCGAATTAGGCGAATTAGGACAAGAGGATGCCTACCGTATTAAATTTGAAACAGATGTTGATTGGGGAGAGGTAGAGGAAGGCATCTACCAAAAAGAAAATGGCTTCTTAAATACGGCAACACTTTTTGACGGTACAGATGAATTAAATGATGATGATGCAACTGTTACTATTGACAGAGATCCTGTCCTGCGAAAAGTAGGAAGATCTAATGTCAATTATGACGACAAAACGGTTACCTGGACCATTCATGTGAACGAAGCAAGACATCCAGTTGGAGAAGCGGTGTTAACAGATTTAATTCCAGAGGGGTTAGAAATTAGTGAAGATGATATTGTGATCACGGATGAGAATAATGAAGCGTTTATTCCTGATGACATTACGCTTGATCCTAATGCTGATGATGGAACAGAGGTTGTTATTGACTTAGGGTATGTAGGAACTAAACAGCTTACCGTTACTTATACAACCAATATTACCGATTTTACGATTAATTCTTTTGATAATGGTGTTGGTATGACTGGTGATGGTATCGGTGTAGATGGTGAACACGGTAATGCAACAATCAACCCAATAGGTAATAGCTATACGAAAAGTTTTGCAGGAATAGACTATGCTGCAAAGACGATCGATTGGAGATTAAATGTAAACCCAGTAAGGGAAGCCATTGACTCTTTAGTAGTAGAAGATACCTTTCCGAATAAAGGGATGATCTTACTTCCGGATACAGTAAAGGTTACCCAGAGTGGAGAACCATTGACAGAAGGTACAGATTATACGCTTGCTCCTAGAACTGAAGATGGTGAAACAGGCTATCATAAAGGGTTTATCATAGAGCTTCAAAGTGTGGCATTACCATTAGATGATGGTCAGCTTAGAGTTACGTATCAAACTTCTTATGATCCACAGAAAGAGGTAGATGGTAAGACGCTTGATCCACATGTGGGTGATGGACAGGATAGAGTATATATCAACTACGCTGATTTTACTGGGCAAACCGAAAATGGTAATCCTATTACACAAGAAGACGAAGCAAATACAAAGGTAAGAGAAGACTCTTGGAACAGTGGTAAAAAAGAAGGTCAACTTGTACATGATGATGGTGAAGGAAACTTAGTTAATGGTTGGGAAAGCGGATCTGAAAGAAAAATCGCTTGGCAGCTATATACGAATTATCAAGAACAAAATCTTGGATCAGATGTTACCATAACAGATACTTTAGCTTATGAAGGAGAAATCGATGAAGGTAGTATCCAAGTATCTGTTTATAACGTAAATTCTAATGGAACTACTGAGATTACTGATGAGGTCTTAGCTTCTGATAGCTACTCCGTAGATGTGGAAGGTAAACAATTCAGCTTAACTTTTGCTGACGGGTTTAATGTATCGAAAAGGTATGTGATTGAATTTACAACCTCCGTACCAGACATTTCAGAACCACACTATACGAATAACGCAACGGTTAAAGTTGGGGATAAAGAATATCCATATTCTTCAACACTTAACTATGATAAACATAACCGTTTCTTAGCAAAGGAAGCAGTCGGTGTTGATGGAAATAGTGTTTTCACAGGCGATGAAATAGAGTGGGAAGTCAACGTCAACGAAAGTCTATCAAACATTAAAGAACCTATTATTACTGATACCATTAGTGCAGGTCTTGTTTATGTAAATGATAGCCTTGAAATTGTCAGATTAAAAGGAACCGATGAAATCATTTTAGAAGAAGGAACAGATTATACGCTTAATGTAAGTACAACAGCAGATAATGAGAATGTACTAACGATTCAACTTAATGATGAATTGGAAGACACCCTAACCTTGAGGTATTCTACTGTCGTAACTGAAGAAGACGGTGCAGTGAACAATGCTATCTCATTAGATGGATCAGCAATAGAAGAGAAATCTGTGGAATCACAGGAGCTTCAAGCAAGAGTATTCTCTAGCATAGGTGGCGAATGGGCTAAAGATAGAGGGGCATTACGAGTAACTAAAGTCGACTCTGAGACAAAAGAAGTAATAGAAAACAATGAAGAAGCGACCTTTGTGCTTGAATTTGAACTAAATGGTGAAAGACAACAATTTGGTGAGTACACCACAGAAAATGGAGTACTGGAAGTTGGAAATTTACCACTTAGAACCTATTACTTAACAGAAGTAACAGCACCAAATGGCTATGTTTTATCTGAAGAAGAGAAAGAAATAGTGGTCGATACTGGCTACAACAACAATGAAGAGAATATAGAAGAAGTAACTTTTGAAAACACCAAAGAAAAAGTAGATATCACAGGAACAAAAGTCTGGGAGGGCGGTCCAAAACCAGCCATTGATTTACAATTGTATCGTAATGGTGAAGTATTTGAAGAGCCTCAGACTTTAGAAGAGGGTTCAGAAGCATACACTTGGTCGAATTTAGATCGAACAGATATCGATGGTAACGAGTATACCTATACGGTAGATGAAGTGGACGTTCCTGAGAATTACGACAAGACAATATCAGCAGATGGTCTAACCGTTACAAACACTTTTGATGCAGGAGAAACGAGTATTGATGTAGAAAAAGTTTGGGAAGATGCAGAAAACCAAGATGGTATCCGTCCAGCATCTATTATTGTTAGATTGTTTGCAAATGATGAATCAACAGACAAGGAATTAACTTTGAACGAAGCAAATAACTGGAAAGGTACATTTACCGAATTACCAGAACTTGCTCAGACAGGTAAAGAGATTGACTACAGCATTAAAGAATATAGCATAAATGAAGGAACTGAAATTCAAGGTGTAGAAGGTTACGAAATAACAATGACTGGCAACCCTAGTGAAGGCTTTGTGATTACCAACAGTCATACACCAGAGTTAATCGATCTAAACGGTACAAAGACATGGAATGACGCCGATAATCAAGACGGCAAACGTCCAGAAAATATTACAATTCGTTTATTAGCCAATGGAGAAGAAGTAGACGATGTTGAATTATCAACAGAATCAGATGAAACTTTTACCTTTACCGATCTACCAAAATTTGCGAATGGTGAAGAAATTAATTACACTGTTCAAGAAGAGCGTGTTGCTGATTATTCAACGGTAATTGACGGAATGGATATTACCAACAGCTATACTCCAGAGCAAACAAGTATCAACGTAGTGAAGAACTGGGACGATGCTGATAATCAAGATGGTATTCGTCCAGATGCGATTACAGTAAAGTTACTGGCGAATGAAGAAGAAACAGGTCAAGAATTGGTCCTTAATGAAGCAAATAATTGGCAAGGTGACTTCATCGAGCTGGATGTATATGCGGATGGCGAAATGATTGAATACAGCATTGAAGAAATAGCCGTAGAAGGATATCAAACAAAAATAGCTGGTGACCCTGACGAAGGTTATGTAATTACCAACAGCCATACACCAGAGCTCATTGATTTAGCAGGAACCAAGACATGGGATGATGCTGACAACCAAGATGGTAAACGTCCGGAATCCATCACGGTTCGTTTATTAGCAAATGGTGAAGAAGTTGATAATGTTGAGGCAACAGCAGAAACGGATTGGGAATTTGCATTTACCGATCTGCCAAAATTCGTAAACGGTGAAGAAATCAATTATACAGTTCAAGAAAAAGGTGTAGCAGATTATTCAACGACAATTGATGGTATGGATATTACCAACAGCTATACACCAGAACAAACGAGTATCAATGTCGTGAAAAACTGGAATGATGCAGCGGATCAAGATGGTATACGTCCAGATGCGATCACGGTGAAATTACTGGCAGATGGGGAAGAAACGGACCAAGAATTGACATTAAATGAGGCAAACAACTGGCAAGGCGACTTCACAGAACTGGATGTATATGCAGATGGTGAAGTGATTGACTACAGCATCGAAGAAGTAGCCGTGGAAGGTTATGAAACAGTGATAGTTGGAAATCCAGATGAAGGTTATGTAATTACCAACAGCCATACACCAGAGTTAATTAATTTAACTGGTACAAAGACATGGGATGACGTCGATAATCAAGATGGCAAACGCCCAGAATCTATTACAATTCGTTTATTAGCCAACGGAGAAGAAGTAGACGATGTTGAATTAACAACGGAATCAGATGAAACTTTTACCTTTACCGATCTACCAAAATTCGCAAACGGTGAAGAAATTAATTACACGGTTCAAGAAGATGGTGTAGTAGATTATTCAACGACAATTGATGGAATGAATATTACCAACAGCTATACTCCAGAGCAAACAAGTATCAATGTTGTGAAAAACTGGAATGATGCAGCGGATCAAGATGGTCTACGTCCAGATGCCATCACAGTGAAATTACTGGCAGATGAAGAAGAAACAGGTCAAGAATTGGTTCTTAATGAAGCAAATAACTGGCAGGGAGATTTTACAGAGCTGGATGTATATGCAAATGGTGAGACAATTGACTACAGCATCGAAGAGGTATCCGTAGAAGGCTATCAAACATCAATAGCTGGAGATCCTGAGAAAGGCTATGTGATTACCAACAGCCATACGCCAGAACTAATAGATCTAAGTGGTAAAAAGTCATGGGATGACGCTAACAATCAAGACGGCAAACGTCCAGACTTGATAACGGTTCGTTTATTAGCTAATGGCGAAGAAGTAGACGATGTTGAATTAACAACGGAAATAGATGAGACTTTTACCTTTACCGATCTACCAAAATTCGCAAACGGTGAAGAAATCAATTACACGGTTCAAGAAGATTATGTAGAAGGCTATTCTGTTGCAATTGATGGATTGGATATTACCAACAGCTATACTCCAGAACAAAAAAGTATTAATGTAGTGAAAAGCTGGAACGATGCGAATAATAAAGAAGCACGTCCAGATTCCATTACTGTTAATTTATTAGCTAATGGAAATGAAGTGGATTCAGTAGAATTGAACGCATCAAACAATTGGCAAGCAGATTTTGAGGCATTAGACATCTATACAGGAGGAGAAGAAATTGACTACACTGTTAAGGAAGAAGAAGTACACGGTTTTGTAAGCACCGTTGAAGTAAAAGATAAAAACAGTGTTATCATTGTTAACAGTCCTAAAAAAGTTAGTGTGGGTGACTATGTATGGTTTGATAAGAATAAAGACGGACTTCAAGATGACACAGATATTCCAATCCAAGGCGTAGTTTTAACCCTTGAAGATGAAGATGGCAACCCTGTAACAGATGTTTACGGTAATCCAGTTGAACCAACAACAACTGATGAAAAAGGTTGGTATACATTTGATAACTTACCAATTGATAATACTTATATCGTGAGAATTGACAGGGAAGCATCTGCTAAAGCTTTAGAAGGATATGAACCAACCTTAAATAAAGTAGGCAATGATGTAGCAATCGACTCATCTACCTGGTTTGCAACATCTCGTTATTTAACAGAAGATGAAGAACGTGATCCAACGCTAGACTTTGGATTTGTAAGAGAAAAATCGGAAGAATCAACAAATCCTGAAGACTCAGCTGATTCAGAAAATACAAGTAACGAAGAATTACCTGATACAGCAACAGGAACCTTTAACTTGTTAGCAATCGGTTTAGGTCTATTAGCCTTAGGCATAGTGTCTATGATCGTATATAAACGCAGAAAACTTTCATAACAGTTACGCGTAAAAAGCTCTCACTTTTTTGGTGAGAGCTTTTTACAAATTTCGGAATATACATGAGATAATGATTCAAAATTAGGTGAATATAATAAAAAAAGTTTTTTCATCAGTATTGGACACTTGTAAAAAGCATCCGTCCAAAAGAGGTAGAAAAATTCATAAACAAACTGATCCTAAATGATGATATTTGCGTTAGCCCTAAAGAAGATCAGGATATTACATAATGCAAATAAAATATGAGGTGAGAAAGAAATGGAACGAGTTAAAAAAATATTAATGAATGAAAAAGAGATATTACTTAAAAGGATTAGTAATGAAGAAAATCATATCAAAAAAACTAATGCAGATTTAAAAATTACACACAACAAAAATACGATTTCTTTATTTATTAATGAAAAAGAACGAGCAGATGAACAAATCAAATCTTATAAAAAATCTCTTGAAGAAATAGAAGCAGCGATCGAAATAATAAATGAAAAAATAACGACTAGCCAAGGCATCTTGTAACACAGAGATAAATGTCCGTAAGCCCCCTACTTCAATTTTTGAGTAAACAAAGAAAATCAGTGGGGGATAAAAGACGCTAAACATCTGTTTGGCTAACGTTCTAATAGAGATCATTAGCCCCCACTGATTAAAAATATTACTTTATTTTGTTTTTTATCGATTTAGACGACTTCCAGCGACGATACCACTCTACAACCTCGTCACTCAATGGTAAATTAAATTCCGCTAAAGCATTTTGAAGCTGATTATATTGGTGATCCACTAATACCCCATATCCCTTTGACGCATAAATTTTCATTAAATTAAAGTTCACTTCTTCATCTTCCGGAGCTACATCAGAAAGTTTAACAAACCATTTTGCAGCCTCTTCGAAGTATTGATGCTTCATATAATAGTTTGCAATTTCACGTGCATGCTTTATCCATAACTTCTCTAAACGATAGCGTTCTCCTTCAACCCATATGTAATCAAAGCCATTAAGATAACTACCATTATAATAACTCATAATTTGTTCATGATGTTCTATCGTTGTAATATCGATTGCTGGAGCAATATTAAGTTCTTGCTCCCAAACTTCTTTATCAATACTAGTGTCTGATAGCTTTAAGATATAACCGTTTTGAATATTTCTTACAGAGATGTATGAATTGTACTTCGAAATTGCTTGACGTACTTGATAAATCGTGACATACAATAGAGACGTCGCTTTTTCGACCTTTAAATTAGGGAAAAGTAATTCAATTAATTCGGATTTAGAGACAATCGTACCCTGATGATGAAGTAAATATAAAAATAACTCTTGAGCATTCGTTGTTCTCCAGGCAATTATTTCTTTATCATCATGTAATTGAAACGTAAATTCCCCTAATACATTAATCGCTAAATGATGCATGTTTTCATTTTTTTGGACCTGATTATATTGGAGATAGCTCTCAATACGATCCATTGTTTTTCTTAATCGACTGATTTGAACAGGTTTTAATAAGTAATCCAATGCATTTAATTCAAATGCGTGAAGGGCATATTTATCGTATGCAGTGACAAAGATAATTGGTAGATGTGGTTTAATTTCCGCAATTTTTTCCGCTAATTTTAATCCGTTAAGACTTGGCATTTTTATATCAAGGAAAACAACATCAGATTTCTTAATCTTTTCTGAGATTTCATTTATATTAGCGTGTGAATATTTACCTATTATATTAACATTTCTCACTATTTTTAATTGGTGTTCTAAAAAATCGAGTGCAAGTGGTTCATCATCAAAGAGAATGATGTTCATTTATTTATCCCCCTAAGCCATTTCTTTAACGATAGTACTATTAGACTAATTAACAGTAATTGTTTAGAAAATGTATAGTTCCTAACGTTACAATATTTATGTTTAGTAGAATATTGCTTGTTTAGGGGGGTGGAGTTAAAATATTCATTTTATTCCTATATCTGTATACTATTTATTTTACATGACTATGTACATTTAATCAAAAATTAAAAGGGTATATTTATAGTAATTGTATAATTTTTTTGCAATGATTCTAATATCTCTCTTAGAAAGAAAATAATATATAAATGAAAGCGTAAACATAACACCTCCCATTGACAAAAAAACAGTGGGCGTAATAAAACGCCCACTGTTTGAATCCACACTCGATTAATAAGCTTGAGATTTTTCTTTTAGAGCTATCGATTTTGGTATCGTTATACTAACCTTTGTTCCTATCTGCTCTTTACTACTTATTACAAGTCCTTGTCCAAATAATTTTTCTAATCTTTTGTTGGTATTTACTAAACCAATACCCTGTTGTTTTCCTTGCTGAGTCATGATCTCTTTTATTTTATCCTCCGACATGCCTACACCGTCATCTTCTACAGTAATTTCAAAGCTGTCTTGCGTATTAGTGCCCATAATTGTAATTGTCCCACCTGTATTCTGTTTTAAGATACCGTGTTTCAATGCATTTTCCACTAATGTCTGAATGGATAAAGGAGGTACCTGAATTTCTTCACTTTCTTCCATTTGCCATTCAACATTAATCCGGTCTTGAAAACGTTGCTTATTAATATAAATATACGATTGAACCAGATGGAGTTCATCCTTTAAAGGAACTAATGGCAATGTATTTTTGACATCAAAGCTTTTATATAGATAGTTTCCAAATTCATTAAGTAGAGCAGTCATTCTTTCTGAATCGATGGTACTAAGCGATGCAATCGTATTTAATGTATTAAAAATGAAATGTGGTTTGATTTGCGCCTGTAACCACGCTGCTTCCATGTGCAGTTGTTTTTGTATCGATTGTTGTATGTCTGTTAAAGCTTTGACACGAGCTTGTAATTCTAATGCATCTACTGGTTTGGCAATATAATCATTAGCACCTGACCGGAAACCAGCATAAATATCTTCTGGTTGATTTCTTGCGGTTAATAACAAGACAGGTAATTCAGAAATAGCGTATTTATTTCTGATTTGTTTTGTTAATTCATAACCAGAGATGTGGGGCATCATTACATCGGCAATGATCAAGTCCCAATTATTTTCCTCTATTAAATCTAAAGCTTCTCGAGGGTCCGTCGTGCTTACGATCTGATAGTCAAGTTCCAATAAATTTTTTATCACTTTGACATTGATCGGATCATCATCCACAACTAATAATTTTGGATGATTACTGTTTGTAGTGTTAGATGCTACCAATTCGATTGGTTGATTCGAATGTAACAGTAGGGCATCAGATGTCGATGGATTTTTGAGTTCTGTGCCGCTTGCTAAAGGAATATCGATGGCAATCGTCGTACCTTTTCCTAATTGTGAATCAACACTTATCCTTCCATCATGGAGTTCTACTAATTGTCTACAAATATTGAGTCCTAAGCCGATTCCACCACTATCTGTTTCTGCTTTGCTCAATTTTTCATATGGTAAGAAAATGCGTTCCAATGCGCTTTCACTGATTCCAATACCAGTGTCACGAACGGTAATGATAGCGTAATCCTTTTCCTGCTTGGCACTAACAGTAATGGAGCCAGTATCCGTAAATTTTACAGCGTTATGAACAAGGTTAAAAAGAATACGAATGATGCGATTTTCATCTGCGAGAATGGGTGGAAAAGATGTAGATACCGCATTATTCATTTTAATTGATTTGTTATCTGACATAAATTGAACCATTTCCATTACAATCGATGAAATTTGATGTAAATCAATCGCTTCTTTATTTAATTGCATTTGTTTTTCTTTTAATCTGGTAATATCTAAAAGGTCATTCAAAGTAAATGTCAGTTGATGACCAATCCGAACTAATAGATTCAGGTTATTCGTTGTTTCAGAGTCGAGGGTCTTTGAATATTTATTTATAATAGCTTGAGCAATATTTATCATGCCATGTAAAGGGTTCCTGATTTCGTGTGACGTATTGGCCAGAAATTCATCTTTTTTCTTATCTTCTTCCAATAATTTAGCTGTTTGTTTTTTGGTTAGTTCTACTAAATGGATATGTCTTCTAAAAAGAAGGATAGCAATTAGTAAAATGGAAATTAGAAAATCAAATGGGTAGAATGGAAATTCAATTTGACCAGTTTGAATGGCAGCGCCCCATATAATATTCGATGTATAACTGCAAATGAACAGTAGGATGAAAATGGCGTTATTATCCCCATTACGGATGTGCTTTAGCGTTGTAACAAACATATATGAAATAGATATAAAATAATATAAATATAGAATCATGACTAAAATAACGAAGTGTTCAAAAGGAAAAAGAAACAACGTTAATGCTGATAATAGAATATTACTTACAGATAGAATTCTTATAAAAGTAAGATGTGTCTTATACAATTGGTGAATAAAATGAATCAGCACATATAACGTAGCAATGAAGATAAACATAAGTAACCGAAATGAAAACTCTGTGCTAAAAGGTAATTGAATAAATACCTCATCATCTATTAAGTTACCAATTGCCATTAATGAAAGCATGGAACCGAAGTAGATTAATTCTTTCTGAGATTTACCTTTTCCTAAAAAGAAGAGTGCAAAAGCATAAAAGGCATGTAACAAAAAGATGACGATAACTGTCAGTTGAAAAAATTCTAATCTATTTGTTTCCTTTGTGATGGCTTCGTCGGTACCAAAAGAAATTGATTTGTTGATACCACCGAAGAAAGGTATTTCATAATTGGATGCTTGGATAATAATATCTAACTCGTTTTTTTCTTCGTCTATGTAAAACAGTGAAGTCAGGGGGCCACGAAAGGTTGCAGCTTCTTGTTGCTCTGTTGTTGGGTTGTTAATAGTAGCTAGTGTTTCACCATTTATAACGATATTAGCAGCAGTATGGATATTATTCGTTCGAAGTCCAAAAAAGTCCGTTTCGGTATTAGGTAGAAGGATTTTAAGGTGATAACTACCATAGCCATAGCCAGAAGAAATCGGATGATTACTATTTAGCGTGTCACTCCAGTCTCCAGGAACTTCTATAGAGCTTTTACTTACTAGATTGGTTCCATTTATATCATTGATAAATTTCTCCGGATAAAAGTCCCATTCCCCATTTAAACTAATCGTCTCATCGTTGGTAAGCTCCCATTCCGTTAGATCAAGAATACCATTTTCAACTAAAGGTTGATCTGGCTTCTCATGATAATCAATCCAAACTAATCGAAAAGTAACAAGCAAAGAAATAAACACAATTAATATAATAAATATTTTAAAATATGTAAGTCGGTTTTGGTTTAACATGATCCTTTTCACTCCATCCATAATGCTCATAGTGATTTTATCATGAAACATGGGGACGGTTCTACTGTTTCATAATGAAACAGTAGAACCGTCCCCATGTTTCAATGTCAAAATAAACTGTATTTGATCAAAATATTTCTAATGGATTGAATTGTTGGTTGTTATAATAAGTTTCAGTAAGCGTTATCAATCATCTAGACCTTAGTTATATTTTTTTGCATCTAATGAAAGTGTTTTCAATTGGTGTAAAGCATCAAAGAGGAGGAAGCGATATGTCAGAAGTTACGTTGGATAATCAAACAAATTATAATACCTCAAAATGGTGGAAAATAGGGTTATTTGCCTTAAATAATACTGCTACGAATCTCTATTTATTTATTATCGGCTTTGTCTCGTACTATGTGACAGGTATTGCTGGTTTAGCAGTGGTAGCAGCAAGTGCAATTATCGGAGGAAGTAGGGTATTTGATGCGATTACCGACCCTATTATCGGGTTTATCATCGATAAGACAGAAGGAAAGTTCGGTAAGTTTAGACCACTTATGATCGCAGGTAATATTATTTTAGCAGGTTCTGTTTTGATCATTTATAATGTAACGCATTTATTACCTGAATCTATGCAATTGATTTTCTTTGCACTTATGTATGGGATTTATATTATTGGCTATACCCTTCAAACCGCTTGTACCAAGGCTGCACAGACGGTATTAACCAACCACCCGAAGCAGCGTCCATTATTCACAATATACGATTCGATCTACAGTATTGGTGTTTTCACTGGTGGTCAAATCTTCGTTGCTAATTATTTAATGGAAAAGTATAACGATAATTTTACGATGGAACTTTTTGCCGAATTAAACATGTATGGTATTGCTTTATCCGGATTATTCACGATTTTGGCGACGATAGCGATCTGGCAAAAAGACCGAAAAGAATACTTTGGATTAGCGAAAAACAATGTAAAAACTAGATTTCGTGATTATTGGCCAATTTTAAAAGGAAACCGAGCACTTCAAATGTTAGTACTGGCAGCGTCAACCGATAAAATTACGGTAATGGTGATGCGGCAGCCGGCAGTATATGTCATGTTCTTTGGCATTATGATGGGGGACTATGCGTTAAGTGGTACAATGTCAGCGATAACCATTATCCCAGCGATTTTGATTACCTTTTTAGGGGTAAATATTGCAACCAAGACAGGTTTAAAAAGTGCTCTCGTTAAAGCAACATGGATCGGAATTCTATCGGCAGCCTTCTTATTTATCTTTTTCTTAATAGTCGACCCAAGCACGGTGACACTTGATAATTTAGGAATTACCACGATTATTTTCTTAATTGCCTATAGTATTCTGCAAGGGATTGAAAAATTAACCACACCGCTTGTGATGCCAATGATTGCAGATGTAGCAGATTATGAAACCTACAAGTCTGGAAGATATGTTCCTGGTATGATTGGGACGGCTTTTTCATTAATCGATAAGGTGATGTCCTCCTTAGCACCAGTGATTGTCGGGTTAGCCGTTGGTTTCATCGGTTACAAAGATGAATTTCCACAAGTAGGAGAGGCGCTGACGCAACCATTATTAATCACTACGCTAATTCTAATGTTTGGTGTACCCATTTTCGGATGGATGATTTCACTGATTGCGATGAAATTCTATCCATTGGATCATACAAAAATGGCGAAAATTCAACAAGCAATATCAGATATGAAGAAAACAGAGGAAAGTGACACGTAATACGAGGAGGAGAAAACATGCATGGACAAAAAGTAACAACGAGAGTAAAGGATATGATCACTGTCAATGGTAAACAGTACCGGGATTTAAATGGGAATGGCGTACTGGATCCGTATGAAAATTGGGAGCTTCCCGTTCAAGAAAGGGTAGAGGATCTAGTATCGCGTATGACTTTGGAAGAGAAAGCTGGCTTAATGATGATATCTTCACAATATATGCCAAATTCCGCAAAGATCCCAGGAGAAAATAAGTTAAAAGATACAGATGAAACAGGCTTATTAAATGAAACAGATGTCGTATTAAAAACACACCCATTCTCGAAACCAGGAGATGATAACTATGAATTACCAAAACCTTTGTTATACAATGCTGGAACAACAAAAGGGATACTTGATTTAAATTTAAGATATTTTATTGTTCGTGATAATCCCGAAGCTAAAGATTTGGCGAAATGGACGAATAAAATTCAAGAGGTGGCGGAAAGCTCCCGATTAGGAATTCCAGCTGTAATGGTATCCAACCCCCGAAATCATATCGGTTATTTGTATCATGGGATGATGGAAGCGTCAGGGCAGTTTTCGATTTGGCCAGGGGAATTAGGACTAGCTGCTACTAATGATGAAAAGTTGGTGAAGGAATTCGCTGAAATTGCGGCCAAAGAATGGCGAGCAGCAGGCCTTCATAAAATGTATGGTTATATGGCGGATATCTCAACAGACCCACTTTGGATGCGCTATAATGGCACTTTTGGTGAAGATCCTGATCTTGTATCAAAAATGATTCGTTCCGTGATCACAGGTTTTCAAGGTGAAAAATTAGGAGGAAATAGTGTAGCGATGACAACGAAACATTTTCCTGGCGGTGGAGCACGGCATAAAGGATATGATCCTCATTATCCGTGGGGCAGCTTTAACCCATATCCGACAGAAGGAAGTTTGTATCGTTATCATATTCCACCTTTTCGAGCGGCTGTCGAAGCAGGAACATCATCGATCATGCCATACTATTCTTATCCTAGCAATCAGCATAGCGCGCAACAATTGAAAGAAGATCAAGCCTTTGAAGAGATTGGTTTTGCTTATAATAAAGCGATTATTCAAGGTATCTTAAGGAAAGAACTAGGATTTAAAGGCTATGTCAATTCAGATACCGGGATTATTAATATGATGCCATGGGGCGTCGAGCAGTTATCTGCAGAAGAAAGATATGCGAAGGCAATTGAAACAGGTGTTCATATGTTTTCAGACGAAGCAGATCCTTCTACATTATTAAGAGCTGTAGAACAAGGATTGGTTAGTGAGGATAAATTGGATCAATCGGTTACGTATCTGCTGACAGAAATGATGGAATTAGGTTTATTTGAAAATCCATATGTCGACGAGCAGAATGCCCAAGCGGTTGCCAAAAGTAAGGAATCTCAGAAGTTAGCAGATCAGGCACATCGGAGGTCGATGGTTTTACTCAGAAATGATCAAGATCTGTTACCAATAAAAGACGAGCGATTAAAAGATATGACGTTATATGTTGAAGTTTTCCAAAAGGATGGAGCGGTCCAGGAGAGCGACAAATTAAAAGAAGCGATCCACCATCATGAGCCAGATTTGGTGATAACCGATAACCTAGAGGAAGCGACAGATGCTTTATTGCTTGTTTCTCCAACCCCTGTAGCTGATCGTCCGGATCAACCATTATCAGTAGCGTTAGGGTTAGAAACAGGTGTGGATGTGACACGTATCAAAGAGATTGAAGAAAAAGTTCCAACTCTTTTAGGTATTAACATGACGAATCCATGGTTAATCGGTGAAGTGGAATCAGGTGCGAGTGCGGTATTTAGTACTTTTGGTATCAAATATGAGCCATTAATTGATGTGCTTCGTGGAAGGTTTAATCCAACTGGAAAGCTGCCGTTTACGATTCCAGCAAATCAAAAAGTATTGGATAATAGTCCTGGGGATATTCCGGGGTCTGCTAAAGGGAAAGACTATGTGTATCGGGACAAGCATGGGAATGCGTATGGGTTTGGATTTGGCTTGTCTTATGAATAAAATACTAGGAGGAGAAGGGTTAGCATTGTGCTTTCCCTTCTTTTAGGTTAATAATAAGCATGTTCCTTTTGATATTGAGCTGGAGGCTTTTGATAGTATTTTTTAAATACTTTTGTAAAGTAATTGAGGTCATAGAAGCCAACATATTCACCAACCTCTTGTACTGAATGCTGGCTGAACTCAAGCATTTGAGCGGCTTTATCCGCACGAGCATGATTGATATAATTAGGAATCGATTCGTGTACCTCCTTATTAAAGGTACGTGATAAGTGAGAGGTACTCACTCCTGTATATGCAGCTAATTGATCTAATGTCAGCTCATCACTTAAATGAATTTGTATGTAGTTCACAACTTTTCGAACGAGTGGTGAGAAATTTCGTAAACTGTATTTTTTAACAAGACGACAATATTCTTTAATCATCTCAATACCTAATTGCTCCAATTCGAAGACATTTGTCGATGCTTCAATCAGAATCGCATAATGATTGGAAATAGAGTCCAGATAAATTGGATGCACACTCGCTTGCTCAGTGGCAATTCGGAGGTGGGTATTATGAACAAATGCCAGATTTTTCTGATTACGTAATGGATTGCGGTTGCGCTTAATCACTTTTAAATGTTCTTTAAGTGTTAAATGGTGCTCAATGGCCTTTGCAGTATTTCCATATTGCACTTCCAAATTCAATTGGTTGATCACCTCATACCTTTTTTCTAATAAGGGCATGATTGATTCAGCATAATCTTTTTGTTCAGTATCCTTATCCAATGATTTATCTGCTTTCTCTAATACAATTTCTTTAACGATAGGATCTGATTTCATGTGGAGCAGCTTGTTGATAATAGTTTTTGCGACAAAAAGTAACTCGGTACTTCGACAGACGGGTAGTGACTCATAATAGGTATAAAAAGCTAATGAGTAAGAAATAGGAAAATGATTCTCCTGCATTAACTCCTCCGCTATTTCCTTTGTTATTTCTTGTTCAATGAATGGCCCGAAAACGACAACATGTTCAGGATCAGCATAAAAAGTAATATAATTCATCATCAAAGAATCTTTATAATGAGTAATCATTCCTTGACTCGGGAGTGTCATCAATTTACTTGTCATTTGCTGTTTTTGACGAGCAGACAAAAACAACGGCAACTGATCCTCATAATCACCCTTCAAACTCTCAAGATCAGCACCCAAAACCAACACCCTAAGCGAAAACAACCCACCCATCAAATCATCAATAAAAGAAACCAACTCATCCCACTTCATGTAATCAACCTTTCTGCAGTAAGTGAAACACGGGGACGGTTCTCGTGTTTCACTTTTGATATATTTTGGCGAAATCCTTTTTGAAATGTTGAACTTTAGGAAGGATTTTCGGTTACTTTGTAGAAATATATATATGTGTGCAACTCTTTGGGCAAACTCACGATATTGCAATTATCTGTTCCCTCTCACGCGCATCCTGTCCACCTTTTCCTTTAACGATCCATTATTTTTTCTCCCAATAAGAAAAACTAATCCTGTTCTGACCTTCGAATGAATTTTTAAAACCTATAACACTTTCACCGTAATGCCTTTAAAAAATATGTTATGTAAATGTGGTGATTAAAATCCCTCGTCAAGCCAGAAAGAAAAGTAAAAGTGGTATCTATCATGTCATGCTTAGAGGTGCCAATAAGCAAGAAATCTTTCATGACGATGAAGACAATGTGAGATTTTTGGATATTTTAATCAAGTATAAAAAGCAAGTAGAATGCCATATTTTTGCATGGTGTCTGATGAATAACCATGTCCACCTACTATTAAAAGAAGGTAATGAAGAACTATCGATAACAATGAAACGTATTGAGGTCAGTTATGTCCATTATTATAACAGGAAATACAAAACAACTGGACACCTTTTTCAGGATCGCTTTCGAAGTGAAAACGTAGAAACGAAACGGTACTTCATGACGGTTTTGAGATATATTCACCAGAATCCTGTGAAAGCCGGCCTTGTCTCTCGAATAGAGGAGTGGGCTTGGAGTAGTTGCTCTGGATACTATGATAAAGGTAGTTCTCATAAGCATTTACTTGATAGTGATGTGGTACTGAACATGTTTTCAGGTGATAAAGCAATTGCACTGGGGCATTTTCGTAAGTTTAACGAGCAAAACAATAATGATAGTTGTTTTGAAAATCAGGCTAAAAAGGTGCGACATTTAACAGATGAAGAAGCAAGGGATAAAATAAAAAGAGTTCTCGGTTCTAGAAATCTTGCTCAGGTAAAAAGTTTGCCTAAAGCCGAACGAGACGATCTTTTGCGAAGAGTGAAAGAAATAGAAGGTCTATCCCAACGACAAGGCTCAAGGATTTTAGGAGTTTCGGTTAGCTTGATTCATCGAGCGTAATGAAACAGGAGGAACCGTCCCCCCTGTTTCGGAGGAACCGTCCCCCTGTTTCACCCCAAAAATCGTTTGACATAATCTGTTTGCTTTTTGATGTCATAATTTTTGTAGAGTTCTCTGGCTAGGTGGTTGGGATTTCCGAGGAAAAAGCGTTCATATTGAGTTTGTCTGCTGCCGAATGCACTCATGGTGGCGTCCCATGCTAGTCGAAATAATTGTACTCGGTCTTTTGCGTTTAATGTCGCACTTTGTAAATATTGATCTAAATCGGTTTTTATCTCCGATTCAAAGTCTGCTTCGGTTGGGATCGATACTAATCCGCTGGAACCTAATAATTGGATGATTTCAGATAGGCGAGCACACACTTTTGGATAAAGAGCTGTCGCTACTTGTAAGGGTGCAAGCTCAGGGCGCATCAACGCAAACTCATCCGTTTCAGCATTGACTTCCGCTTTTATGATCAGTGCTTCCATCGTTTCGAGCACTGTAATCATTTCTGCCATCATTTCCTGAACATGCGGATATTCCTGAATATTTATCGCATCCACAATTGATTCTGCGAGTCCTATTAAAAAGTCAGTTTTAATAATTTGCCTACTCACAATCTGATGTAATGTAAATGGAAGAAAAGCACTGTCGTTTTTAAACGTATTGGATATTTCGGTATTATGATAAAAAAACACTCGATCCCACGGAACGACTACATCATCAAATACTACCAAACTATCAGATTCTTCAAATCTCGAACTGAGCGGATAATCATACGCAGACTCACCATCAACAAAGGAATCTCTGCTAATAAATTTCAATCCCTTTGTATCGCTTGGAATAGCAAAGGCAAAGGCGTAAGCTTTATCCGTGATTCCACCTGGAGAAAAGACGATAATCTCATCTGTCAGTCCTCCTTGTGTTGCGAGTAATCGTGCTCCTTTAATTACGATGCCTTCTTTTGTCTCATTTACAATTTTTGCAGCTATCGGTTCTTTAGAATCTTCAAAGTAAAGGGCCGAGCGATTGACCTGTGGATTTATAAATGTATGTGTAAAAGAGAGATCTTTTTCTCTTGCCTTTTCATAGAAATCAATTAAATGCTGTGGAAAGCAATTTTCTTTTCCACTTAGTAGTTTAGCGGATGAAGCAAACGTCATAAGTATGGTATTCATATAGTCAGGACTTCTACCAAGCATGCCTCCACTTAGCTTTGCCCATTCTTGCACCATTTTTCTTCGCTGAATAAGATCTTCCTTGGTAACGGGTTGTAAATAAGAGACGCCAATCGGATGACCTGTTACGGGTGATCGATACGTCATAAAATCCTTTTTGTGTTGTAAGTCATAAAGAGCGGCTTGGCTTTTGATCACTCCTTTGAAGGCAGAATGATTGATAATATCGTCTATTCGTTGTCCATTATGCCAAAGCTCTATTTTGAGGTTTTGTAATCGATGCGTATAGACATTTCCAGTTATTGCAGGCATATATTCACCCCTTGCTAAAAAATGAACTCAGATTATTATACAAATATTTCAGGAAAATGTTACGAGAACAAAAAATAGTCTTTTGTATATGATAAAAATGACTATCTAAATAAGTAAGTGAGCTTAATGAAACAGGAGAACCGTCCCCATGTTTCACAGGAGGTGATGATGAATGCCGAGGGTTAAATACACTTCGAATGATGTTAATCTTATGGCGAGGATGATGCGTGCGGAGGCTGAGGGTGAGGGGCGTCTTGGGATGTTGATGGTTGGTAATGTGATTGTGAATCGTGCGAAGGCGGATTGTTTGGATTTTGAGGATTTACGGTCGATTCGAGATGTGATCTTTCAAGTGCAAGGTGGTAACTATTCCTTTGAAGCAGTTCAAAAAGGAAACGTTTTTTATAACCGGGCAAGAGGTGTAGAAAAAAGGTTAGCGGAACAAACGCTAAAGTATTGGCGCCAACATCCTTCTAAATATGCACTATGGTACTTTAATCCGTATGGTGAGTGTCCACCTACATGGTATGATCAACCATTTACAGGACAATTCAAACAACATTGTTACTATGAACCACAGGCAAATACTTGTGCAAGTGTTTATAGATGGTAAAACAAAAACCCCATATAATTTATTGGGGTTTTTGCTTTGTATTTAATTCTTTTGTAGAATGTAATGATAACGCTTTAATTTGATTTCAACAAGGAGGAGAGAAACGTGGCCAAAAAAATATTAGCTGTTTTAGGTGATTATTATCATCGAAAAGATTGGGCAGTACATGCGCTTGAATCTGCTATACAATCTATCGAGGAGACCGTTGTGCTAGAATATAGATCTGTTGATCAACTTGTAGAAAGCTTAGCCAGCAACCCAGATGCCGTCATCTTGTTTGCCGAAAATCGAATAAATCCAGAGGATGAACAGGTTAAAACATGGATGGATGAAGAGGCAGCATCCGTAATTGCTAAGTATGTAGAAAATGGTGGAGGTTGGTTGGCTTGGCATTCTGGCCTTGCTAGTTATGATAATGTTCAGGCTTATACATCCATGCTTCATGGTCAATTCAAATACCACCCACCAGAACATCAACAAGTAACATATAGGGCAAAACCGAACTCTGTAATAATAGAAGAAGGAACGAGCTTTACGATCCTGGACGAACATTACTTTGTGGAGTGTGATGAAGAGAAGACTAATGTGTTTTTGACAACAGAGTCCGTAGATGGAAAGTCGATTGGAGGGTGGAATCATCGGTTTGGAAAAGGGGATGTGATTTGTCTGATACCAGCACATTTGGAAGAAGGATTAATGGATGATAATGTTCAAAGGCTTTTAACAAATTGTGTAAAGAAGATTTTGTGATAAATCATAATCGTTTGAGATGAAAAACAGCCTTACCATATATTGCTATGGATAGGCTGTTTCATGTTGATAAAGTTATAACTCTATTTTTAACGACAATTATACAGGATATTTAAATATAGATTTGTATGGTTTAACGATTACGATATTTTTTGGGACTAATCCCATAGTATTTCTTAAAGACATTACTAAAATGACTCTCTTCATCCATGCCAATTTTTTCACAAATCTGATAGATCTTTAAATCAGTATCTGTAAGTAATTCAGCAGCTTTTTCCATTCTTACTTTTGTTACATAAGCCCAAAGTGTTAATGAAAATTCAGTTTTGAATAATTTGCTTAATTGGTATTTATCGATATGAAACTGATCTGCTAATAGCTGTAAAGATAAAGGCTCAATATAATAATGATCAATATATTTTTTAATGTTTTGAATGCGCTTTATTTTATCTGAAGAATCACTATTTTGTTTTAGTATGTCTTCCACAGCTTTTACGATCCAGATTTTAATGTCATCATATGTTTTATTTTGCAATTGAAGAGATTCCACTGTAGCTTTTGATGAAGCAGGCATTACTGTATCTACAATATCACAAATATATTCCAGCACATATGTTGGGTGTAGGGATTGCTCTTTAAAATTATTTAAAATCTCGTTCAACTCATTCGTAATATCGGTGTCTTTCATATAGTCATACTCGATACTTTTTTTAAACGTGTTAAAAAAGTGTTCCGTATTAAGGGCACGTTGGTAGCGGAACGGTTGATCATGTTCCTGAAATTCATGAATGGTATTAGGTTGATAAAAACCCATATCTGAAAAAGTTTTGGCTAATTCACCCATTTCTAAAAATTGCGTAATGTAAGAACACGGTGGACTTATACCTGCGAAATATTTTAATCCATTTGTAGCTTTGTTTAGATCATTGTTTAATTGTTGAATCGTTAATTGGTTCATAGGATCTTTTATAAATAGATATACTTCCGTTGCATTTAGTTGTATAACAACAAGATCCCAATTTTGTAAATGCTGCTTGAATGTGTTTGTTGCTGAACCATTTAGTAATTTTAAATACAGTATTCTATATTCAGTACTATTTAGGTGATCAAAAAGCTGTTGTAGCTCTGTAAAGTCTTCTTCATTGTTTCCTCTAATCAATAGATTATAAAACCTATCATGAAGCAAATTTGACTTTTCGTTGTTAATTTCACTAATGTAATTCTTTACTACTGCTACCAGTTCTGTTTCATCTACTGGTTTTAGAATATATTTTTTCACATCTAACTCGATCGCATTTTGTGCATATTCAAATTCATTAAATGCGCTTAGAATAATGGTTTTAGGAATAACATCATTCGATTTCTGAAGATGTTTTAATACATCAATACCACTCATTTTGGGCATTTCAATGTCTAGAACTAACAGATCTGGCTTTTCTGTACGTAAAAGATGAAGTGTGTCTTCACCATTATAAGAATGGATGACTTTTTCAAATCCTAATGTTTTCCAATCAATCACTCCGGTTAAGTATTGATGAAGGGATTTCTGGTCATCAGCTATCAATATTTTCATTGAAGACACCTCCCTTATTGTCTAAAGGTATTTTGATAAACACTTTCATATATTTTCCCTCTTCACTCTCTAAAGATAATCCATATAAATCGCCAAACTCTAGTTTAATACGCTGGTTTAAATTAAAAATGCCAATGCTTTGAGTTTCGATGCTTGAAAGTGAGAGTGCTTTATTCATTCTATCCAATGCTGTTTGCTTCATACCAACCCCATCATCGGTAATGATGATATTGAGTGATTGTTGCATTTTCTGTGTGTGTATACGAATTTCGCCGCCATCTTCATTAAATCCATGTTTAATTGTATTTTCAATGATCGGTTGAAGGGTTAATCTTAGCACTTTCGTAGTTAACAATTCCTCATCTATATCGATTGCTAGCTTAATTGGTTCTTGAAATTTTTTATTAATGATATATAGGTATTCTTTGATGTATTCAATTTCTTCTTTTAATGTAACAAGTTGGTGTGTTTGATTCATCCCATATCGTAATGATTTACTTAGAGCCAAGATGATTTGGTTGGCTTCTTTTTTATTTCCAAATACAATTTCTGTTTGCAATAATTGTAAGGTATTAAAAATCATATGTGGATTCATTTGTGAGTGTAACGATTTAATCTCACTTTCTTTTAGCGAAATTTCAGTAAGGTAATTGTTACGGATCAGAGTTTTAATTTTTTTCATTAAATTGAAATATATGTTATAAATAGAATTCAGTTCATATAGTTTGTACTCACGTTCAGGAATATTGAAATTTTCATCCAAGTCATTGTTAATGTCATTCAACATGTGTTGGAATGGTTTAGAAATCTGTTTCGAAATCAGAAAGATTACCAAAATATTGACCACTAAACTGATTAATAGTATGTTTAATAATTTGTCACTTAATTGGTTCGTATTTTCAGTGATTTCATTTAAATTTGTAGCATGTACTAATTTCCACCCTTGAATAGAACTAGGCAGGGAGACCACGATCGATTGTTCTCCATTTAATTTACCTTCTGAATATTCAAGGCCTTCCTTACTTCTTGTTGTCGCATCATCTAACGCGAATGCACTTCCGATTAATTGATTATCTGAATGAGCTAAAATCGTATTATCTTCATCAAGTAAAAACAGTTCTCCTCGATTATAGGGATTAAAATTAAAAAAGTCTTGAATCATTGCAAGCTCCAAATTAAGAATGACAGAACCTATTACGGTTCGTTGGTAACTATGAATAGGGATGCTCAAGGAGATAGTGTATTCATCGTGTTCACGGTATTCATCTAAATAGTACACTTGTTGATGTAATCCTAAGCTTTTAATTTGTGTATTTTTATTTGCAAGAGCATTTTGAAACCATTCCAACTCATTAAAATCAAATTCCCAGTCAATTGTTTTCGAGCCAATTAAATTATAGTAGTATCCGTTCTCCCCAAGTATTAAAATATCACGGATAATTGGTTTGTATTCACTAACACTCGAACTAACTTGATTAATGTTTCTTTTATAAATAAGCTGTTGACCGATGTCCATATCTTCATGGTTGATAATAGACTGAATCACAGATCGATTACGTGATAGGATGAATAAGGGTTGCTTGACCTCATCAATCATATTGTTCAATCCAACAGATGCCTGCTCTACGATTTTGTAATTAAAGAAGAGCGCTTCTTCTTTAATGGCATTTGTCGAGTCCCTTATCATTGTAATACCCACAATTAAAATCATTAAAATATTAATGAAAGCGAAACTAACAAAGATATGCAACACGATACTTTTCTTAGAAAAAAAGGATGGGAATGAAATTTTTCTATTCATGGTTGTAAGCACCTCATAGATGAAATGTGTAATGCAAATTTTAACTCCACGTTTCTTTTTCATATAGAAAGATGGTGCTAACCAACTGGGGGTTAACACCTGCTAAACTTTCTAAAGTATAAGACGAAAATCTTTGTTACGGTCACAGATAATTTTACCATTGTTATGTTCCAATTCTGCTATTTGGATAGAAGATCGTTTACTGTGATAGGATTGATTAGGGTCCTTACCACGTTCAGGATGAGTAAAATAAAAGATATAAGCTTTATCTTGATTGACTAATACATCGGCATGATAACCATAACCAGTATCATCAGGTCTGGTACCATCTTGATCTAATATGGTACTATTATAAGTCCAGTCTTGACCATTTTCGGAACGATATACAGCTTGTCCGTCCCATTTATCTACGATTAACCAATAGCTATCCTTCCATTGAAAGACGTTTACTCCTTCATGTGGAAAGTCGGTAATTACTGGTCCAATCACTTGCCAGTTATATAAGTCACTACTATCTGCGCAATACGTTTCACTATTATTTCCTTCATCTTTATACCACATTCGATAGCGTCCGTCTGGGAGTTGGTGGATAGCAGCATCAATCACATAATTGGAGCTTAAGGACAACGTTGATTCAAAATGCCAATCCTATAAATCTTTACTGGTATAATGTAAAATATGGCGTTGATGGCCTTCCCATTTGCAAGGAACCCCAGTTATATAGCTAACATACATGTGATAGGTATTGTTCGCAAAAATGATTTCTGGTGCCCAAAAAGTATTTCGACCTTTTTCAATGTCTAGATTCTCGATAATTCCCCGATATAACCAATCGACGCCATCTTTTGATGTGGCAATTCCTAAATCTGTTCCATGCACCCAAGAAAAGTCATCGGCAGGACTTGTTGCTCTTCTGTTAGTATAAACCATCCACCACTGCTTTTCTAGGTGATTCCAAATGATAGTCGGATCTGCAGCACCGTCATAGATAGGATCTCTGAATAGCGGGGCTTTCACTTCTTTGTTTTCCATTTTTAGCCCTCCCAATTATAATAATTTTAAATGATTCTTAGCCTTTGACAGCTCCACCCACTAGTCCTTTGACGATATATTTTTGCATCGTTAAAAAGAAAATAACCATCGGTATTAATACAATCACACTCAATGTCATAAATAAGGGCCAATCGACAGTATATTGACTCCGTGCGTTAAAAATTTCTAATACTAATGTATTTTTACTTGGAGAATTAAGAAATAAATTGGGTGCAAGGAAGTCATTCCATACCCACATTGTTTGAAAAACAGCAATCGTAACAATAATTGGTTGTAATAGTGGAAGAATAATCTTCCAAAAGATCCCGAAAACACTGCAACCATCAATTGTTGCTGCTTCAATTAAATCTTTAGGAATCGTTCTCATGTATCCCATTGTTAAAAAGAAGCAGAAGATCGTTCCAATCATGTAAACAAATACAAGACCATATAGTTTGTCAACGAATTGAAAATTGACCATTAATTCAAATAAAGGAATCAAGGTTGTCTGAAAAGGGATTAGAAAACCTGCAATTAAATACATCATGATCACTTTATTCCATTTATTCATGTTAAAAACTAAAGGATAAGCTGCCATTGCACCAATAATGATCATTAAAAGAATCGAAAAAAACGTGACAAAGAAAGTATTCCAAAAGCTTTGTAACAGTGGTACTTGGGTAAATACTTCAACATAATTGTCTAAATAAATCTCCTTAGGCAAAGCTAAAGGATTTTGAGCTGCTTCTTGTGGCGATTTAATTGTATTTACTAAAATATAATAAAAAGGAATAATCATGATAATCGTGATCGGAAGCATTACCAAGCTTAAGATAATATTACTTTTTTTCATTGTATTTTTTCCTCCCTTTTTTGCATAATGGTCACTTGGAATATAGTGATGAATAGAACAAGTACAAAAAAGACAATCGATAAGGCAGAAGCAAGACTAAAGTTAGACTCAGCAACCCCTCGTTGGATAATAACTTGTGTAAGTGTATACGTTGAATAACCTGGTCCACCACTTGTTAAAGCAAAGGGCATTTCATATACTTTTAAACCGTTTGTTAATAGTAGCATTACACTTATTGTCATGGCAGGCGCTAATAATGGAACGGTGATTTTTCGGAATTTTTGCCAAGCGTTTGCTCCATCAATTTCGGCTGCTTCATAAAAGTCTTTTGGTATTGCTTGCAAGAAAGCTAAATAAATAATGGCATGCCAGCCCGTTTGATTCCAAGTTGCCACAATAATCGTTGATATTCTCGCTAGGTCTGGATCAGACAACCAAGGAATTGGTCCTATATTAAATAATGTTTCTAATCCGTTATTTAATACTCCTGTAGAAATTGGTGATAGAATAAACCCCCATACGAAACCTAATAGTAAAGTACTTGGTATCGCAGGAAAGAAAAAGGCTGCTCTAGCAAAATTGCGTCCAATAAACTTCGTGTCCAACACAATCGCTAATGGTATTGCTAATACTGTAATAATAATTGTTGACAAAATTGCGTAATATAATGTGAAGCCTAAACTTTGGACAATAGCGGAATCACTAAATAATTTAATATAATTATCCAAGCCTACAAAGCTGAAATTCCGGTCATACCCTCCAAAGTCAGTCAAACTATAATAAAAAGCTTTCAACAATGGATAGACCATTAATAGTGTATAAACAATTAAAATTGGTATTAAAAATATTTGATATTGCCATTGGAATCTTGATTTCATTGTTATACCTCCCATCATGAATAGGGTGCAGATCATGATCTACACCCTTCATTTGTCAATGATTAATTACCTTCTAATTCATTCAATCTTTGATCAAGTCTATTAGTTATATCTTCAGGTGTGCTGTTTCCCATAATCATATCTTGGATGCCAACGATGAATTCTTGGCTTAGCTCATTATTATGTCTTGGCCAAGATATTTGTGGTAAATAATATCTATTATCTAACAATGCTTCACTAATTAATTCAAGGCTCGGATGTGTTTCTGCCTCATATCCATCTGCAGTAATGAAAGCGCCTGTTCCTTCATATATTAATTCCAGACCCTCTGGACTTGATAGGTATTCTAAAAAAGTTTTTGCTGCTTCCATATTTTCTGTGCTCTTATTGATAGCATAACCTGGAGAAGCTGCACCAGAAGCAAATAGTGTTCCTTCTTCAGTTCCAGGGATTGGCATTACGCCAAATTCAAGATCTGGATTCCCTTCTTCAATTGCATTAATATTCCATGGCCCTGTCATAAGCATTGCAACGTTTTCATTAATAAATTCACTTAGTATTTGATCACCGTTCAGACCTAAAGCTGCTTCTTTGACAATTCCTTCGGTAAATAATTGATTATAGGTTTCTAAAACAGATGTCCATTCATCTGAAAAAGTTGTTTCTCCGTTAAACAGTTGTGTGTCATAATCAGGGTTATCGGAAATGATTTCGGCACCGGATAATGCGGATAAACTCCCTGGAATTTCTGATTGAAATGTATCATAAAAAGGTGTTACGCCAAATTCTTCTAATTGTTTACCTATTTCAATGAACTCTTCCCATGTTTGTGGTTTTGGGTCAATACCTGCTTCCTCAAATATTTTTTTATTGTAGAATGCTCCACCACCCCATGAAGAAACAGATAATGCATACGTTTTTCCATCCTGTGAGTAAGCTGCTTTATTTGCTTCACTAATAGGCTCCATAAATGCTTCATCGGTTAAATCGACTACGTAATCTCCTTGTATTAGATCATTTCTGTTTTCGGCAGCCATAATAAATACGTCTGCTGCTGAATCAGATAATAATCGTGTTTGCAAATTTGAGATATAGCCTTCAACAGGTGGTGCATGAGAGAATTCAATCTCAATTTCCGGGTGTGCCTCTTCGAATCCTTCTATTACTGGATTCATAGCTTCTTCCCCGTCCCATGAAAGGAAGCTAAGTGTAACTTTCTCCTCGCTAGATTCAGTTTCAGTAGTATCATCACTTTCCGCTTCATTTTCTGAGCTACTACATGCGACGAAAGTTAATAATGAGAACAATAAGATGAACAATAATTTTTTCATTGATGAAACCCCCATTTGATTTATTTTTGCTTCTTGTTCATCATAAAGCGAACTGGTTTGAAAGTTAATATAAATTATTGGTGAAAAAGTTATAAAAAATTGTATACGGTTTCAATTTGAGTAATGCTTATATTTTGAACAGTATTTTAGAATTACTGATTACGCTTTTTAAAATGTTTGATTAATAATGAACGGAAATTTATAAATAAACAAATATTATTGTAAATACTTTTATAGTGTTCCCTTTTAAACTAAACAGGAGTCAAAAATTAATAAAAGGGGAGAGTTACATGAAAAGTATCAAGCAAGTGTTGATGATTTTTGTTACGGTGTTATCATTAGTTTTTATTCTTTCAGCATGTAATACAGAGAACACAAATTCTTCTAATGAAGACACTACTGCAGAGGAGAATAATGAGGAAACAACAAATGATAGTGAAGAAAGTGAAGGTGAAGAATCCTCTGATCCAATTGTAGTTGGTTTTTCACAAATTGGCGCAGAAAGTGGCTGGAGAACAGCTGAGACAGAATCGATCAAAGAAACATTAGAAAATGATCCACAGTTTGAATTGAAATTCTCGGATGCTCAACAAAAACAAGAAAATCAAATAAAAGCACTTAGAAATTTCATCGCGCAGGAAGTAGATATCATTGCTTTAGCGCCTGTAGTAGAGTCAGGGTGGGAAACCGTCTTAACGGATGCGAAAGACGCAGGTATTCCAGTAATCTTATTAGATCGTGGTATTGAAGTAGAAGACGAAACTTTATACACCAGTTTTATTGGTTCTGACTTTATTCTTGAAGGTGAAAATGCAGCTAAAGAATTAATTAACCTAATTGGTGAAGATGTAGAAACAAATATTGTAGAATTACAAGGTACGGTAGGAGCAAGTGCTGCAAATGATAGAATGGAAGGATTTGCGAATGTAATAGAAGAAAATGATAATTATAATATTATAAAATCGCAGACAGGAGAGTTTACAAGATCAAAAGGGAAAGAAGTTATGGAAGCCTTTTTGAAATCAGATGGGGAAAATATTGATGCGGTTTATGCACATAATGATGACATGGCACTTGGGGCTATTCAGGCGATTGAAGAATATGGTTTAAAACCAGGTGAAGATATAAAGATTGTCTCTGTTGATGGAATTAGAGATATTTTTGAAGCAGTAGTTGCCGGAAAAGCAAATATCATCGTCGAGTGTAATCCGTTGCTAGGGCCACAATTAGCACAGGCTGCAAAAGATTTAATGGATGGTAAGGAAATTGAGAGATGGATTAAAACAGAAGAAACAGTATTTGTAGGTGCTGAAGAAGCAGAAGCAGCCCTACCTGATCGTAAGTATTAAAAAGTTTAAAAAATCGGGATTGTTTTTGCAATCCCGGTTTTTATGCATCTGTTAAAACGGACAAATAGAATGGAAGAGTACGAACTTCAAACCGTTTTATATAAATTGCCTCTTGATAAAATGTTCTTAATAATGAATAATAAAATTTAACACGGTATAACCATTCATAATACCTTGATAATTTTCGTTAACATTTTTAAAAAAGGGGGAAGACCCATCAATGTAAAAAAGGTCGTCTACTATTTTAATAATAGAAGTATTCGATTCAAGCTCTTATTTTATTTTTTTATAATTATTATTTTATGTGTATCTACTCTAAGTTTTTTGGGAGGGAATATTTATAAAGATTCGCTTGAGGAAGAAGCGAATATGCATACGGATCAAATGATTAATCAAGCTTGGACTAATATTAAAACAATGATCGAAGAAAATGAGAATATTATTTACTACCTTTTTCAAGAAGAAGCAGTGAAAGCATTTATGTTAGATGTAGATTCTTCTGATCAGATAATCAAAGAGAAAATGAAGGTTTATAAAGAGAAACATCCCGAAATTGCAGGTATTTTAGTCTTAAATAAGCAGGATAAATTCTTAAGTAATGAGATTAATCGTATATCAAGAGATCCACTTACAAAAGAGCCGTGGTATCTAGAGGCGATTCAGTCACCAAATAAAATTCATTTGGTAAGTAATCCGATCGGTAGAAATATAAAAAATAATTCCAATTATCAGGTCAACAATGTTCTTACACTTGTAAAGGCATATAAACACCCTATTACAAATGAGGCGATAGGTGTTATATTAATTGATTTAAAATTAGATTTTATAAGGGATATAATCGAATCTATTAAGCTGGGGAAAAGTGGATTTGTATTTATTACGGATGAAAATGGAAAAATTGTGTATGCACCTGTTAATGATATTGTCTATCGAATCCATCCCAATTGGTTGGTAGAGCAGAATCGATCACCAATCGAAAAAACAATAAATGGAGATAATTATCAAATTATTTATAATACAATCTCAGATATTGAATGGAAGGTTGCTGGTGTGTTTTCATTAGACGAGACGAC
The DNA here is from genome assembly GCF_001458115.1 of Gracilibacillus massiliensis. Taxonomy (GTDB): domain Bacteria; phylum Bacillota; class Bacilli; order Bacillales; family Amphibacillaceae; genus Gracilibacillus; species Gracilibacillus massiliensis. Next base: position 660,416 of record NZ_CZRP01000013.1, on the reverse strand, counting down.
AAAAGTGGTATCTGAAGTTCAAAAACTCACATTTGTAATTGCTCTAATAACTTTGGTTGTAGGATCTATGTTCTCGTTGTTTTTTGCGAGTATGATTACCAAACCTGTTAATAAATTAAAAACATTAATGGGAAATGTTGAAGAAGGAAGGTTTGATCTAAGGTTTCATTCCAAATATACAGATGAAATAGGGCAATTAGGAAAAAGCTATAATAAAATGATAGACGAAATAGAACGTTTAATTGAACTGGTATATAAAGAACAGAAAAGTAAACGAGAAGCGGAACTAGAAATTTTACAAGCACAAATTAAACCACACTTTTTATATAATACTTTGGACACAATTCAATGGATGGCAGATGAATACGGGGCTACAAAAATAACGGATTTAGTGAATGCGCTTACAACCTTATTTAGGATAGGATTGAATAAAGGTAAAGAATATATCACTGTAGAGGAAGAAGTGGAGCATGTAAAAAGTTATCTTATTATTCAACTGACAAGATATCAATCAAAGTTAGAGTATGAAATAAATATAAATGAGAAAGTAAAAGGGTTCCAAGTTTTAAAGCTGATCTTGCAACCCCTAGTGGAAAATGCCATCTATCATGGAATTAGAAATAAAAGAGGGAAAGGGAAGATCCTAATAGATATTGATTCAAAAGATGACAAACTCTTATTCTCAGTACATGATACTGGAATAGGTATTAAAAAAGATAAATTATGGGAAATAAATAATTATTTAAAAACAACAGATTCTAATGAGTCGAAGGGTTATGGGTTGTTTAATGTGAACGAAAGAATTAAATTAACATACGGATCTGATTACGGGGTGGAAGTAGATAGTGACTTTCAAAATGGGACAACAGTAAAGGTAATCCTTCCTCTTAAGACATTTTAGTCAAGGAGGCTAATTATGTGGAAATTATTTATTGCTGAAGATGAAGATATTATAAGAAGAGGCTTGAAAAAATCACTAGATTGGCAATCATTTTCTATTAATGTTGTAGGCGAGGCAGAAGACGGAGAAGAAGCTTTGGAAAAAGCGAAGGAATTGCAGCCTGATATACTTTTTGTAGATATAAATATGCCTTTTTTAAATGGGTTAGAATTAATGGATCAGCTACGTGTCCTCTTACCTGATGCTGTCTTTATTGTAATATCAGGTTATAATGAGTTCACTTATGCACAAAAAGCAATACAGATGGGAACGCTTGATTATATATTAAAACCAGTTAAGAAGCCAGAATTAAAACTAGCAATAGAGAGAGCAATTGAAGTTTTAGAGAATAAAACGAGAAATAAGTTACGCGAAAGCCAGTTGGAAGGGAATAAACAGTTTCTAAAAGAAAAATTCTTGTTAAATTGGAGTCTGGGCCTTTATCTAGATGAGACACTTGAAAAACATGCTAATTTATTTGGAATCCCTTTAACCAAAAATACAGGTTTAACGGTTTTCAAAGTAATTAAAGAGATTAATATCGGAAGTAGCGAGCAGAACTGGAATGATGTTTTGTTAAGCTTTTCAATAAAAAATATTATGAGTGAGCTTTTAAGTGATTTTGAATCCTTTGAAATATTTGAAGACCAATCCGGGCATATTGTCTTATTGGTTCCTGATATTGATACAGAAACATTACTTGATATAAATCGAACCATTGTAAAACATTTAGAACGCTTCTTAGGGAAGGTGGTTACATGCAAGGAGTGTTTATTATCAACTTTTATGGATTTTCCTTCTGAATATAAAAAAATGATAAGAGATTTAAAATCAGCAAACAAAATGACGCCGATTGTGGCATTAGCTAAAAACTATATTGATCAACATTTTCATAACCATTCTATCTCTTTAAAGCAGGTTGCGAATTATGTGCAAGTCAATCCCACATATTTAAGTAAACAAATCAAGAGTGATATTGGTGTTTCCTTTGTGCAATATCTTACTAATGTTCGAATTAACAAAGCATTATATCTGATGAAGGATCCGTATCTGAAAATATATGAAGTAGCTGAAATGGTGGGATATAGTACCCAACACTATTTTTGTAATGCATTTAAAAAAGTAGTTGGATTTTCGCCTACAGAATACCGTACAGGGGAAAAAATAAATGAGTAAAAGAATTGTGCTGACTATTATAGGATTAGCAATTCTTATCATTGTATTTTTAATGGAAACGAATGGTGTGTACAATGTTAATTCCAATTCTGAAGCAGAAGTCGACTATGTAATAGGGGTGTCACAACCTAATCTAGTAGAACCATGGCAAATTTCTATGTATGAAGAGTTACAAAAAGAAGCGTCTCAGTATTCGAATATTCGGATGATCTATACAGATGCAGCTTTAAGTACCGAACAACAAATGGAGGATATCCATACGTTGCAGGAATATGATATTGATTTGCTAATTGTTTCTGTTGAAGATTCTCAAGAGATGACCCCGATTATCTCAAGTGTATATGAGGATACACCAGTAATTGTGTTAGGAAGAGGTGTGGAGGGCTATAATTATACACTTTATATAGGCACTGATCATTATTTAATAGGGGAAATGGCTGCAGAGGCCACTAGAGAATTATTAGGAGATAATGGTGGTGAAATCATTGAGGTTCAAGGCTTGAAAAGTGCGTTGCAAGCGGAAGAAAGAAGTCGTGGATTTAGAGAGCGAATTGATGAATGGGATACATTAAAGATTTCAAATACTCTTGTCGCAAATTGGCAACGTGATAAAGCGGAGGACGAATTAAAGAAACTCTTTAAATCTAGTAATGTAAATCCTGATCTTGTTTATGCGCACAATGATGCGATGGCTTTAGGAGTATATAGAGCACTTGACTCCTTAGGGTTAAAAGAAATAAAAATTATCGGTAGTGATGGAGTAGATAAGCCGAATGGAGGACTCCAGTTAGTTAAACAAAATATCATAGACACGACTTTTATAACGCCAACAGGTGGAAAACAAGCTATGTTATACGCAGTCCGCATTTTAGCAAAAGATACTGAAATACCAAAAAAGATTATATTAAGAAATCATGAAGTAAATGACGATAATGTGGACAGTTATTTGGCTGAAAAGAGTGACTCGCCCGATATTGTTTCGTCTGACGAGAAAGTTACATTGGGATTTGCGCAAGTAGGAAATGAAAGTGCTTGGAGGTCGGCAAATACTGATTCGATAATAAAAGCAGCTGAACAGGAAAACGTAGATCTGCAATTGAAGAATGCAAATAACAATCAAGAAAGACAAATCGAAATCATTAGAGGTTTTATCGAACAAGAAGTCGATGTGATTGGTTTTTCACCGATGGTAGAACATGGTTGGGAAGAAGTTTTAGCAGAAGCAAAAGCGGCTGGTATTCCTGTCATACTTTCAGATAGAGAAATAAAGGTCGAAGATGATTCACTGTGGACTACTTTTATCGGTTCTGATTTTGTAGAAGAAGGAAGAAGAGCTGCACAGTGGGTAGTAGATCACCAAAAAGCCAGTCAAGAAAAAGTTAATATTATTGAGCTAGAGGGAACAAAGAACTCGGCACCAGCAGTAGATAGAAAACAGGGTTTTAATGAAGAAATAGAAAACGAACAAAATCTACAGGTTATTGATTCGTTATCAGGTGATTTTACTTTGGAAAAAGGGCGAGAAATGATGGAATATGCTTTATTAAAATATAGTACTAAAATAGATGTTGTATATGCTCATAATGATGATATGGCAATGGGTGCAATTGAGGCTATTGAGCAATATGGTTTACGGCCTGGGGTAGATATAAAGGTTATTTCGATTGATGCTACAAATAAAGCCTTTAAAGCATTGAGTACAGGGAAATTAAATTTTGCAGTAGAGTGTAATCCATTGCTAGGTCCACAAATTATGCAAGCTGCCAAAGAATTAAAAAATGGTCAGGAAATACCTGTGAAAATTATTACATCCGAGGAGACGTTTACCCAGGATGAAGCTAAAAAGGAAATGAAAAAACGAAATTATTAGTATTACCATTATTAACCCCGCTCACTAACAGTGAAGCGGGGTTATCTTTTTGAAAGATAAGCAATCATGACATTGCAGTAACTTAGTTCGGAAATGTGTAAATAATCACTTTTATTTTTAAATACAAATTTACTACGAAAAATTATACTTTAAGTAAGCCTGTTCTTACATTATAGCAATAGGTTAAAACAGATATAAGAGGGTGTTTTATGTGGTTTCTGACTACTTAATAAGAGCGGAAGGAATAAACAAAGTATTTCCCGGTGTCAAAGCATTATCTGACGTATATTTCACCTTAAAAAAAGGAGAAATTCATTCGCTTATGGGCGAAAATGGTGCAGGTAAATCAACACTAATTAAGGTGCTTACAGGGGTTCATAAAATGGATAATGGTTCCTTATTTTTTAAAGAAGAAAAAATAAATATCAATTCTCCTCAAGACGCACAGAATAAGGGAATAAGTGCAGTTTATCAAGAAGTGAATTTATGTGAAAATCTCTCTGTTGCAGAAAATATTTTTATTGGAAGAGAGCCAATGCGAAATGGAAAAATCAATTGGAAACAAATGAATGTAAGCGCAGAGCAATTACTGTTCACAAGATTGAATATAGACATTGATGTAACGAAGGTTCTATCTGCTTATTCTACAGCCATTCAACAAATGGTAGCGATCGCAAGAGCGGTAGATATGTCTAGTGGGGTTCTCATTCTTGATGAGCCTACTTCAAGCCTCGATAAGAATGAAGTCAACCAGTTATTCAAGGTGATGAGGGTTTTGAAAGAAGAAGGGATGGGCATTATCTTTGTTAGTCACTTTTTGGAACAAGTCTATGAAATATCTGATAGAATCACTGTTTTACGAAATGGCCACTATATAGGAGAGTATCAAACAAAGGAACTACCTAGAAAAGATTTAGTCTCGAAAATGATAGGAAGAGAGTGGGAGGAGAGCTCAAATCAAAAACACAAAAGTGAGAAGCAAACCTCAGCTGAAGTACTTTTAAGTGGAAAAAATCTCGCAAGAAAGGGTTCGATTCTCCCACTCGATATCGAGTTACGTAAGGGAGAAGTATTAGGCCTAGCTGGTTTGTTGGGGTCAGGGAGAACGGAGCTAGCAAAGTTAATCTTTGGTATTGATAAACCTGACCAGGGAGTACTGTATCTTAACAATGAGAAGATTCGGTCTTTAAACCCAAAATCAGCTATTGAAAGAGGGTTCAGCTTCTGTCCAGAGGATCGGAAGGTAGAAGGAATCATAAATGATTTAACCATTCGTGAAAATATCATTCTCGGATTACAAACAAAAAAAGGATTATTAAAATATATCCCTATGAAAGAACAAGAAAAGATCGCAAACAAATATATCGAATTATTACGAATCAAAACCCCAAGCATGGAACAACGAATTGATAATTTAAGTGGTGGAAATCAACAAAAGGTTATTCTAGCCAGGTGGCTAGCGACAAACCCAACTTTACTTATCCTTGATGAACCAACTCGTGGAATTGATGTTGGATCAAAACAAGAAATTAGACAATTAATTTTTGATTTAGCAAAAGAAGGCATTACGATTTTGTTCATTTCTGCTGAACTTGAAGAAACGGTCGCTTGTTGTGATCGAGTCATTATTTTAAGGGATCGCAACAAAGTTGGAGAATTACAAGGTGAGATAATGACAGAGTCTAATATTATGGACATGATAGCTAAAGGAGATGAAATAGATGAAGCAATCCCTTCTTAGATTTTCGAGACGAAAGATATTTTGGCCGTTAATAGCTTTAGCGTTGTTACTTGTCTTAAACCTTATTATAGATCCTAGTTTTTTCCAAGTTGAAGTAAAAGACAATCATTTATTTGGAAGTCTTATCGATATATTAAATCGCTCGATACCCTTAGTCATCATTTCAATTGGCATGACACTCGTTATTGCAAAAGAAGGTATCGATATTTCAGTTGGTTCGGTATTGGCAATCTCTGGTGCTACAGCAATAGCAATTATGGAACATCAAAATGTTTGGGTGGCATTAATCATAGCATTGATTGTCGGAATTGTCTGTGGTTTTTGGAATGGGGTTCTTGTTTCGGTATTTGAAATTCAACCAATGGTAGCAACATTAATTTTACTTGTTGTCGGTAGAGGAATTGCGCAATTAATAACAGGAGGACAAATATTAACCACTGATAATGGGATCTATGATTATATTGGAACAGGTTTTTTGTTTGGTTTTCCATTTCCTATTTATATCGGTATATTTGTTTTTCTAATTATGATTTTTTTAAAGAGACGTACGGCGATGGGATTGTTTTTAGAATCTATTGGTAATAACATGACAGCCAGTAAATTTGCAGGCATTCAGCCTAAAAAAATTATCCTAATAGTTTATACGATAAGTGGACTTTGTGCGGCAATCGCTGGGATTATTGTCAGTGCAAATGTCAGTAGTGCGGATGCTAACAATGCGGGATTATGGCTTGAACTTGATGCCATCCTTGCGGTTGTAATCGGTGGTACATCTATGCGAGGCGGTAGGTATTTTCTAGGTGGAACAATTGTTGGAGCCCTATTTATACAGACTTTATCTACAACGATTTATTCAATTGGGATAAATCCACAAGTGGTGATGGTCGTTAAAGCAGTGGTCGTCATTCTTGTTTGTTTAATGCAAGCTGAATCCTTTAGAAAAATGTTTGCAAATTTCGGTAAAAAGAAGGTGCTATCCACATGAGATTTTTTAACATAGCTTTAAAGGAAAATCATATTTTTATCTTGGCTACAACCGTTCTACTTGTTTTGTTATACGGATATGGGTCTTTATCCTTTACTGGTTTTTTTAGTTCACAAGTTTTTCTGAATTTATTTATTGATAATGCTTATCTGATTATTGTCGCTACCGGAATGGCATTTGTCATTATTACTGGGGGAATTGACCTTTCGGTGGGAGCTTTTGTTGCATTTATAAGTATGGTTTCCGCTACTTTACTGGATATGGGTTTTAACGCCTTTTTAGTTATTTTCCTTACCCTTTTTATCGGGGTGTTGTTCGGGGGGTTTCAAGGTTTCTTGATTAGCCAATTTGATTTACACCCCTGGATTGTAACGTTAGCTGGTATGTTTTTAGCTAGGGGTGCTAGTTTTTTAATTAATACGGAGAGTATAGTCATATCGAATGAAACCTTTAGTTATCTTTCGAGTGCGAAAGTACCTATTTTTGGTGGTTATTTAACGATTGGGGCAATAATTTCGTTATTTGTCGTTGTTATCGCAATCTTTATCGCCAAATACACGAAGTTTGGCCGGAATGTGTATGCGATTGGCGGTAACGTAAGCTCAGCCAAACTAATGGGACTTCCTGTCAAACGAACAACTATTTTAGTTTATATGTTTTCAGGATTTTGTTCTGCTTTAGGTGGTTTTGTTTTTACTACCTATATGTTATCAGGATATGGTTTGCATTTAATGGGCATGGAAATGGATGCAATTGCTGCATGTGTAATAGGAGGTATCTTATTAACTGGTGGTTTCGGGTACTTAATAGGACCTTTGTTAGGCGTCTTGAGTATGGGTATTATACAAACGATTATTATGTTCCAAGGGACCCTTAGTTCTTGGTGGACAAAAATAGCGGTTGGCTTTTTGCTTTTTATCTTTATTGTTCTTCAACGCCTTGTTGTCTTGAATAGACGAAGGAAGGAGACGAAATTCAGTAAGCAAACGACTTCTAAAAGAGAGCCAGAAGCACGGGCTGTAAATCAGCTAGATTCGTAGTGACATTCCTTAAATGTTAACAGCATGTAACTACTTATACAACCATTGTTCATTATAAAGAATTAAACGTGCGTTTTTAAATTCGTAATTCACCATTGGATAGTGAGGGAGGTGATATAAGTGTAATTGAGAATGAGAATATAGGTTTGTCAGCGAGATTTTTTATTTTAATATGCATTTTAAGGAGGAATTAAATGAATAACAAATGGATTTATTTTCTGTTTATTATGATCTTTATGCTGCTGTTCCCGTTATCAAACGTAATAGCAGAATCTGAAGACGATCTGCAACAGGGGTTAAAGGGAGAATTTTATACGAGTTCCAATCCAGGTGCTTTTGATTTTGCTAATCATACTGGAACGGTAGTATCTCCTAACATCAACTTTGGGGATTTAGAACAACTATTAGAACAATTAACGGGCCAAACAAATGATGCGGCTGTGAGATGGACAGGCCAGCTAAAACCAGAGTTTACAGAGGATTATACGTTTTCAATGATTGGTGACAATGGTTTTAGATTATGGGTGGATGAGCAACTTATTATTGATCACTGGGTTAATGACTGGGATAACGAACAAGTTAGTTCTCAGGTGTCACTGCAAGCAGGAGAGTTATATGACATTAAAATCGAGTATTTTGAAGATATGGGTGGTTCCAATTTAAAGTTACGTTGGCAAAGTCCATCACAAGAAAAAGAAATTATCCCAAGTGAGCGTTTATTTTTACCGGATGATTATACGTATTCGGGACCACTGAGTTCCAGTGTTTCAGAGGATGGGACAACAGTGGAAATTACTTTTGAAAACGCTCTAAACGAGTTACCAGCTAATGTGCTTGATCATTTTTCAACTATTGGAAATAGTACAGCAACTTCAGTAGCTTTAAAGGATGGAGACAATACAACTATTGTACTTTCTTTGGACTATCCAATTACAAGTAAAGATAATACTACATTGCCTTTATCATATGATGGTGAAGGTGGAATTAGTACAACAAATGATGATCCGCTTGAAGAATTCACCGTATATACAGAAAACAACTCCACTTATTTAATTGCTTCTCCTTGGGCAGATGAAGTGGATAAGAATAATGTGCTCCCTGAATATCCAAGACCTCAGATGGTGCGAGATCGATGGATGAATTTGAATGGTGAATGGGAATTTGAAGCTGCTTCAGAAGGTGATGAACTGCCAACTGGTCAAACGTTAATGGAAGAAATTTTAGTGCCATTTGCAGTCGAGTCGAAATTATCCGGCATTGAGCGTTATGAAGATCATATGTGGTACAAGCGTCACTTCACGATACCAGAAGATTGGTCGGGTGATGATGTACTGTTACACTTCGGAGCTGTTGACTGGGAAACAAATGTTTATGTAAATGGCACGGAAGTAGGATCACATAAAGGTGGCTATGATGCATTCAGTTTTGACATCACAGACCATTTAGAACCAGGAAATAATGAATTAATTGTGGAAGTTAAGGATTCAACAGTAGAAAGTCGTGCGCTTGGTAAGCAACGTTTGAATCCAGGAGGTATTTTCTATACTTCCGTATCAGGTATATGGCAAACGGTTTGGCTAGAACCAGTAGCAGATGCACATATAAATAACTTAAAAATGACACCAGAAATAAATGATGAATACTTAGAGTTAGAAGTGGAAGGGTCTAGTGGCTTAACAGTCGAAGCTATAGCTTATAAAGAGGGGGAAGAAGTCGGACGAGTAACTGGTGCTGTCGGAGAAAACCTCAACGTTCCTGTACCTGATCCGAGACTATGGTCAACTACTGATCCATTTTTGTATGATTTAAAAGTTCAGTTGAAAGATGGAACAACAGTTGTTGATGAGGTAAGTAGTTATTTTGGTATGAGAGAAATTTCAACAGGTATGGTTGATGGAAAACTTCGTCCACTTTTAAATGGGAAGTTTGTCTTCCAAATGGGACCACTTGATCAAGGGTACTGGCCTGCAGGTTTATATACGGCTCCAACAGATGAAGCATTAAAATTCGATATTGAGCAGGCAAAAGATCTTGGATTTAATATGATTCGGAAGCATGCAAAAGTGGAACCGCAACGTTTTCACTACTGGGCAGATCAAATGGGAATGTTGGTTTGGCAAGATATGCCAAGCATGTTTGACACCACTCCTTCCCCAGAAGATGCGGCACAATTTGAACATGAATTTGAAGAAATGATTAACGAGCATTATAATTCACCTTCTCTAATATTATGGACAGTGTTTAACGAAGGATGGGGACAATACGACACGGTTAGAATTACAGATTGGGTAGAAGGATTAGATCCAACCCGCCTTGTGGCCAATGCAAGCGGTTGGACAGATATGGGTGCAGGCGATGTCATTGATTTCCATGCATATGTTGGTCCTGATTCGCCAACCCCTACCGATGATCGTATCGCTGTCCTCGGTGAATATGGAGGCCTTGGTTTACAAGTTCCTGGGCATGAATGGAGTTCCAATGTCTTTAATTATGAAATGCAAAGTAGCAAGGAACAGTTAACTAGTCGTTATCTTGGGTTAATTGACGGTATAAAAGAATTGAAAGAAAACCCAGGACTAAGTGCTGCAGTATATACCCAAATTACAGACGTAGAAATTGAAATCAACGGTTTGTTAAGTTATGACCGAAAGCTTGAGAAAGCTAATTTTGATAAGCTTCGGAAAGCACATCGAGAATTAATAGGTATAGTTGATTCTAGTGATCTATTAGATGAAATCGATCGTGCGCAACAACTTATAGATAGTGCTATTGCTGGTTCAGAGCCTGGGCAATATGAGCAAGATATTATAGATACACTAACAAAAGCAATTGAAGATGCACAGACTATTGCAGATGATAGTGCTGCATCTGAGGAAGCATTGAATAACGCAATAAAGGAACTGAAGCAGGCAACTAACGCCTTTAAAGATCTAATAAATCCGCCAATTAAGTTAGGTGCTACGGTAGATCATTTTGATAGCGACCTCCTAGCTGATGAGTGGACTATCTTTAGAGAAAATGAAGAAAAATGGAGTTTAACTGATTTGCCTGGGAAATTACGAATTTTAACTTCCGAGGGTGATTCTCATGAAGGTGCTAATAGTTTGAAAAATCTTTTCTTGAAAGACGCGCCTGATGGGGATTTTGAAATTACGACAAAAGTTCATGCACCTATTCGTAATAACCATCAACAAGCGGGACTATATATTTGGCAGGATGAAGACAACTATATAAGACTTGGTCATGTTTGGGATACGAGCACTACGGATGGCTACAGTATTGAAACAGCAAAAGAAGAAAATGGGGTATATAGCAAAGCCGATAACATGGTTGCACACCCTGAAACAGATACGATCTACTTGAAAATGAAGAAAATGGGAGATCAGGTTACGACCTATTATTGGAATGGTTCCGAATGGATTCAGGCAGCTGACCCAATGACTGTTTCACTTGAAAATTTAAAGGTTGGTATTTATGGTACTTCCACTTTTGCTGCGGATTTTAATGCAGACTTTGATTACTTTACGGTACAAACGCTCATTGATGATCTAACACCTTTACAAAACCTAATTGATACCGCAAAAGCAATTTCAAATAAAGATAATTCTTATACGGAAGATACATTTGAAGAATTGCAAACTGCCATTGAAGAAGCGGAAGCAGCTCTTGAAACCATTCAGACACAAGCAGAATTAGAAGCGGCGTTGACTGAACTGCAAGTGGCAATCGATGGTTTAGAAGCAATTGACCCGGATGAAGGTCAAGATCCAGATGAAGGTCAAGACCCGGACGATGGTCAAGATCCAGATGGAGGTCAAGACCCGGACGATGGTCAAGACCCAGATGAAGGTCAAGACCCGGACGATGGTCAAGACCCAGATGAAGGTCAAGACCCGGACGAAGGTCAAGATCCAGATGGAGGTCAAGACCCGGACGAAGGTCAAGATCCGGGTGAAGGTCAAGATCTAGGTGAGGATCACGATAACAAGATGCCTAATACAGCAACCACTATGTACAACTTACTTATGATCGGTCTTCTCCTGCTCGTGATAGGTGCTATATCGATGTTTGTTATCAAAAGAAGAAGGCAACAATAGGAAGCTAACATCATAAGGGGAGCGAGCCTTATCAGTGAGTAGTAAATGTCAATTCATTTTACGAGGATTTTATAACTCGCTCCCTGTTTTATACGTTCTAAGATGATAAGGAGGTGCGGAATTGAAAAAATTAATCGGAATGACCATGACAATTATTATCATGATAGCCACGTTTCAACTCCCTATAGATGTACATGCTGCAGATTCCACGGTCGATGGAAAGGGTTTACTTGGGGAATTTTATAAAGTGGAACCAAATCCTGATGATCGAGAAGACATCAATGTGTTTGATTTTGATGATTTTCGAGGAGAGAGAGCTGTTGCTAATCTAAATGGTGATTCGTTTGTGAGTGTATTTAATGAATTATCAGGAACTCCTGATTATAATACTGCTCGCTTTACAGGAACCATCGTACCAGAATATACAGAAGATTATACTTTCTTTATGGAAGGTGACGATGGATTCAGACTCTGGATTGACGGAGAGTTGGTTATCGATTTCTGGGAACAAAAATGGGAAGTCGAACAAACTAGTACATCGATTTCATTGGAAGCTGGAAAACACTATGATATCAAAGTGGAATATTTACAAGGATGGGGCGGTTCCTGGCTTCGGATGGATTGGGAAAGTACTAGTCAAGAAAGAGAAGTTGTTCCAGAATCTGCTCTTTATTTACCGCTGGAACATATCATTCAAACGGAAAAGTCTGATCTAGCTGGAGAGATTCAAAAAACTGAATATTTAACGGCAAACTTCGCTGACAATGTAACGGAGGAATTATTAGATGAAATAATTGCTACAAAAAATAATGCAGAGGAATTACTGAATACTATTGATGAACAAGAAATCAGTGATAGGGACAAAGCAGACGTAATTATAGCTATGACAAAGAGTCTATCAACTACTCGCTCTAACTTTATGAAAGCGATGGGGGTGCAAAGTTCTTCCGTACATGATAAATTTAATAACCCGCTATATCAAGGACAAGACCCTTTTGTAACGTATAAGGATGGATTCTATTATTTTGTTTCTTCTAGTAATTTAGATTCTAATAATAAAGTCTATGTATCTAAATCCCGTACGTTGACGGATCAGGGTGAAAAGGTTATGGTATTTGATTCAAAAGGGACACAAACGCGTATTTTCGCTCCTGAAATTTTATTTTTTGATGGTAAATGGTATATCTACTATTGTGCTGATTTAGAAGAGTATGATTACAAACATATGGCAACCGTTTTAGAGTCTGTGACCGATGATCCACAAGGTGAATATGTCGATAAAGGTGCCTTATATCTTGGAGAAAATGGTGAGTATAAACAAGCAAATGACTTCACTGTATTTGAAAGTGATGGACAACTATATGGTGTGTGGGGAACGTTAGGTGCTGGAGAACCAGCTGGTCCGGCAATTGTTCCGATGGATAATCCATATACAATTACAGAAGATCGCTCCTTTTTACCAGGAGACGGTGGAGAAGGTCCACGTGTATTACAAAAAGATGGAAATGTGTTTATCACTTTATCAGAAGGCGATTATCAATCTGACGGATATCGTCTATCGTATTATATGAATACGAATGGAGATTTTTTAAACGAGGATTCGTGGACTCGTAAAAATGATGTTTTCGTTGCGACGGATGAAGTATCTGGTCCAGCAAGAGCAGGTTTTGTTAAATCTGCTGATGGTAAGGAAGATTGGATGATATATCATTCACGCGTATATAAAGACACTAGTCGTAATTGGTGGAGACAAGTGAATATTAAGCAATTCGGATGGAATGAAGATGGAACACCTGATTTTGGCGAGCCTGTTTCTCCGTATCAATGGCAAGATCTTCCGTCAGGTGACTTGGGACAAGGAGACATGTATCAAGCGGAAACAGCGATCCATTATGGAAATATTACAACAGACAACAGCAAACAAAATTATCAAGGTACAGGTTATATTCATTTACCAAACGAACCTAGTGCTGAAGCAAGTTTTGTTGTCAATGCGGAAGAGGCTGGGGACTATATTGTAGGTGTTCGCTATGCCTATGGTGTCGCAGTCGAAGGGGAATCGACTAGTCATCCTACAACACAATTACCTGCTAGAGCTAAAATCAATGTTTTTGTAAATGGTGTTCAAGTGAAAACCATTACACCAGACAAAACAGCAGTCAGCTGGGAAGAATGGTTTACAGCTTCGGAACGATTGAGCTTAGAAGCTGGAGAAAATGTAATCAGTTATCGGATTGATGAGGATAGTATCGGAAATGTGAATGTCGACTATCTAACGATGTATAAAGCAGATGTACCAAATCCTGTAGCGGTCACTTCTCTTAATATAACGAGTAAGGATAACGTTATCGAAATTGATACTAAAGAAGGAACACTTCAACTTTTAGCGAATGTTCTACCGAAGGACGCAACAGATAAAGCTGTGACTTGGTCAGTGGAAAGTGGAGCTGAATTTGCTAGCGTTTCTGATACGGGTGTAGTTACTGCTAAAGCTAATGGCAGTGTTATTGTTAAAGCAGCTTCTATAGCAAATCCAGATATTACAGCCACAATTGAATTAGTAATTTCTAATCAGACAATTGATATAAGTTTACTAGAAAATTTGCTAGATGTAGCAAAAGCCATGTCTAATGTAGATGGATCTTTTACAGAAGCTTCATTTACAACGTTACTAAATACTATTGCAGATGCGGAAGCTGAAATGGATAACATTCAAACTCAAACAGAATTAGAAGAGCAGCTAGCGAAATTACAAGCAGCAATGGATGGTTTAGAGGCTAGTGAACCGGACTCAGATCCAGTGGATGTTACGGAACTGGAAGAACTACTTAGTATTGCTAAAGGAATGATCAATGATGATCGTTATTATACAGAAGCATCATTTCAGGCGTTACAAGTTGCAATTAAACAAGTAGAGGAAGCAGTAGAGACGATTACAACAGAGTCAGATCTACAAGTTCTCATTGCTGAACTACAGGTAGCACTGAAAGGATTAGAAGTTGCAGATCCAAATCCAGAAGAAGATCCTGAGGCAGAAGAACCAGTAGACGAAGATCAAGACTATGAAACTGAGGGTTCAACCGATGATGAGTCTGCCCAGGAAAAAGAGAAACAGAACGACAAGGAACAAGATCAGACTGATAAAGGTGAAAAGCTGCCTGATACAGCTACGTCAGTGCATACTCTTCTATTATTAGGTGTAACAATGCTATTATTGAGTGCGCTTACGATGCCTTTGGTGTATAGGAAAAAGTAACTTTATCATCACACTTGATTTGTAACAAGATTAAAGAAGGAAGATAACTAGGTTTTTTTCTTAAATGGTCTAGTTATCCTATTAAACTACTAACAAACTTGTCTGTACAGCTCAGTAAATAGTAGCAAAATTCAGAGGAGGTCTAGCAGTGAAGAAGAAATCGAAGCAAAAAAATCAATGGTTTCAAAAAGTATTAATATTTTTTCTTATTATGAGTACTATGGTTTTATCATTGCCAAGTAATATGTCCATACAAGCAGTTGAAGGAGAAAACACGTTTACCAATCCCATTGTTCCAGTTTCAAGTGAGGCTGGCTCAGCGGATCCAAGTGTTGTCTATAAAGATGGCTATTATTACTATGTGAAATCAGACAGGGATTCATCCCTAATTGTAGCAAAAGCAAAAAGGCTTCAGGATATTGGGACATCACCACGGGTAACTGTATATACACCTCCAAAAGGCACCAAATATTCTAAAGGGATTTGGGCTCCGGAGTTACAATATATTGAAGGAAAATGGTATATTTACTTCGCTGCTGACGATGGTAATAATACAAACCATCGGATGTATGTCTTGGAAAGCAACTCACAAGATCCACAAGGGACTTACACATTTAAAGGGCAAATAACTGATCCTAGTGATGTCTGGGCAATTGATGGAATGGCTTTTCAGAAAGAAGATGGCTCTTTATATTTTGTTTGGTCAGGGTGGAGAAACGAAGAGGATCAAATGCCACAGCGTACCTATATTGCACCAATGAGTAATCCTTGGACAATTAGTGGTGAGCGGGTAGAAATTTCCTCCCCAACAGAGCCATGGGAAGGAACGATCCAAGAAGGGCAAGAAGTGATTATAAAGGACGGCACGATATCGATTATTTATTCAGCGAATGGCAGTTGGTCAGATGATTACGTATTAGGTCAATTAACAAATACGGATGGAGATGTACTTAATCCTGATTCCTGGACAAAACATCCAGAACCGATCTTTAGGAAAAATCCAGACGGGAATGCTTACGGGACCGGACATCATGGTTTTACTGTTTCTCCAGATGGTACAGAAGACTGGATCGTCTATCATGCGTTTAAAAGTTCTGGAGGAGGCTGGGGTGATCGAAGTGTGAGGGCACAACCGTTCACCTGGAATGAGGACAACACGCCAAATTTTGGTGAAGCTGTTGCCTATGGAAGTGAAGTTACGGAACCATCCGGTACTCCTAACACGGACCGTATAGCATATGAAGCGGAGGATGCTACACTTGGCGGTGATGCATTTGTCCATGGCTCTGATCGTGCATCAGGAGAAGAAGTAGTAGGTAAAATTGATAGAGAAGATGCTGATTTTGTTTCATTTGAAGTAGAGGTACCAGAGTCTGGATTATATACACTGATTGCAATGGCGGCAAACGGTACAGCTGGTGCTGCACAAGCGCAACATAAAGTGATTATTAACGATAGTGACACCCGCATAATAGAATATGATAATTATGGTTGGGAGCATTATAATCCTACATCGATTGATGTGCAATTGCAGGCAGGTACTAATACTGTGAAATTCACAAAACACGCAAATTTTGCTGAACTTGATCAAATTATATTACAGCCTATCGATGATACAGCAACTAATGTTGAAGTAGAAGAAATTCAACTTGAAAAATCATCAATTACAACGGATGTAGGAAATGTTGAGTCGCTTGATGTGTCTATTAGACCAATTGCAGGGACAGATAAGAATTTAAACATTTCTGTATCGGACTCGGAGATCATATCTGTGGCGGAAGTTAGTCGGGATTCTGCAACCGGGTCTTTAAAATTAGAGGTAGAAGGTTTACGACCAGGAACAGCCATGATTGACATTGCTAGTACGACAAATCATACTAGTACATCTTTAGAAGTGACGGTGCGTGGAGAAGCAACGGAACCAGATCTATCTGAATTTAACCTTGACGAGTTCGAAACATCGACATTAGATAGTAGCTGGTCCATTTTTCAAGAGACTGAAGAGGATTGGAGTCTAACATCTAATCCGGGAGCATTGACGATTCATACAAAGCCAACTGATATTTATCAAAATAACAATAGTCAAAATAATGTCTTTTTACAAGAAATTGAAGAGGAAGATTTTGAGATTGTTACAAAAGTAACAGCACCAATTGCTAGAAATCATCAACAAGCTGGGTTATTTGTTTGGGAAGATGCAGATAATCTTGTGAAATTGGCTCATGTTTGGGATAACGGTAAAAAGATAGAAACAGCATATGAACTTGATCAATCCTATCAAAAGCCTGAGAATTATGTCGATCATCCTGGAGCGGATACAGTTATACTCAAGTTGAAAAAAGTAGGGAATACGTTCACCTCATTTATTTGGGATGGCTATAGTTGGGTGCAAGCATCTGCACCTATCACAGCAAATCTAAACGATATTCAAGTTGGATTGTTTGCGAATAATGTAGTAGCAAACGATTACCGAATCGATGCGGAATTTGAGTATTTTGGTTATCGAACAATTGCAGGTGGGGTTGAACTTGAGCAAGATGAAATTACGTTAGAAAAAGGAGAAACGAAACAGCTACAAAATATCGGACCTAGCACCAATATCATATGGGAATCTGCTAATCCAACTATTGCAAGTGTTTCAAGTGATGGAATTGTTCAGGCAATAAGTCAAGGCAGAACCCTGATTACTGTGGAATCAGAGTCTGGTACCTATCAAGACAGTATTTTTGTTACCGTTACTAGTACTGATGACCAACCAGATCCTTTTTTTACGGATAACTTTAATGACAATAATGCTGATGGATGGGTAACATATGGTGGAGACTGGTCTGTTTCAGATGGTAAATACAAGGTTAACAGTGGTCCAGGGCATAAAGCGGTAATAGACGAAACAGAGTTTACCGATTTTATAATGGAAGCAGATGTCACGATAGAGTCTGGGACAGAAGCTGGTTTCATTTTTAGAGCTTCTGAATTATCAGAAGGTGCAGATGCGCTCGATGGTTATTTTGTAGGCATTAATGCTGAAAATGACTATGCAGTACTTGGCGAATTTAAAGATGGGAGCTGGCAAGAGATAGCTTCTAAAAAAATACCTATTGACGAAAATCGTGCATATAAAATTAAATTATTAGTGAATCAAGGTCATATCCAAGTGTTTATTAATGATAATCCATTAAATGAGGAGCCATTTCCTAAATTTGACCTTGTAAGTGAAACCTATTTAACTACTTCAAAGATTGGTCTAAGAACATGGCATGCCGATGCAACCTTTGACAATATTACGATAGAGCCTTATGAAGAAACGATTGAGGGTCCAACTTACACAAATTCTATTTTACCAGGCGTTGCTGATCCTTATGTCCTTTTCCACGATGGTACGTACTATTTGTATGGTACAAATACAGAAGACTGGCCAAATATGCCGAATGGTATTAAAGTATATACATCCACAGATCTTGTTAATTGGACAGAACATGATGATTGGGCCTTGGATAAACAAGATTCATGGGGTGATAATCGCTTCTGGGCGCCAGAGGTGATCGAGAAGGATGGTACCTTCTACATGTATTATGCGGTAGAGGAACATCTAGCAGTAGCAACAAGTGACTCTCCTTTAGGTCCGTTTGTGCAGGAAGAAATGGAACCGATACATCCAGATACAAAAGAAATCGATGCACATATTTTCACAGACGACGATGGCAAACAATATATGTATTTTGTACGGTTTGATCAAGGAAATGTGATTTATGTAGCAGAATTGAATGAGGATATGAAGTCTATTAAAGAAGATACGTTGAAATTCGTGATGCGTTCCACACAGGACTGGGAAAATAGTCAAAAGCCTCCTGTTGCTCCGATTAACGAAGGAGCATTTGTAGTCAAACATAAAGATACGTATTATCTAACCTATTCAGGTAATCACTTTGAAAGTCCAGATTATGGAGTGGGTTACGCGACATCTCCGACACCAATGGGGCCATGGACAAAATATGAATATAATCCAATTATGAAATCGAATCTAATTGTTCCTGGTGCTGGACATCATTCATTGATTCATTCACCTGATGGCGAAGAATTATTTATGATTTATCATACCCATAATAGTCGTTCGGCAACAGAACCTAGAAAACTAGCAATTGATCGCGTTCAATTTGTACCACAAGAGGATGGTCCAGATGTTATGGAGGTGTGGGGTCCAACTGTCACTCCTCAACCTATGCCATCAAGTGATATTGATGTAGAATCGATTAACATTATTGGGGAATCTGCAATTGAAACGAAAGGTGGCACGCTTCAATTAGCTGCTGAAGTGTTACCAGAAGATTCGACAGATCAAGCTGTGACATGGTCCATCGATAGTGGAGCAGAATTTGCTACCGTTTCTGATACAGGGTTAGTGACTGCTTTAGCAAATGGGACTGTCGTTGTAAAAGCTACATCTGTTAGTAATCCAGAAGTAAGTGAAACGATTGAAATTGTGATAAGCAATCAAACTTTTGATGTCACAGAGCTAGAAATGCTGATTGGAGATGCAAAAGCTATTTCTAATGACAACGGTGGTTATACCGATGACTCCTATACAGCGTTACAGGACGCAATTGGTAAGGCGGAAGATGCACTTTCTTCTATTGAAACAGAGGAAGAACTAGATGCAACTGTGGGAGCATTACAAAATGCAATTGAAGGACTGGTAGTGAGTGAACCAGATCCACAGCCCGAGCCAGTGGATGTAACTGAATTGAAAGAGTTAATTGCTGATGCTAAAACAATATCTAATGAAGCCGGTTATTACACGGAAGGTTCCTTCGTCACATTACAAAAGGCTATAAAGGAAACAGAAGCTAAATTGAAATCCATTAAAACAGAAACACAATTAGCAACAGCATTAAAAAGATTACAAGTAGCAATTGGAGCATTAGTAGAAAGTTCACCAGATTCAGATGATGAAACCGAAGATAAGGAACCTGGTGACAAAAAAACTGATGTTGAAGACCAAGACTCAAAAGATCCAATTGATAAGAAACCCACTAGTCAAGAAGATAAAAGTGAAGAATTACCTGCAACCGCAACATCTATCTACACGTTCTTAATGGCAGGATTGATGTTATTATTATTAGGAGTTTTGCTTGTTACAATAAGAAGAAAATTAGAAAAATAAAAAAAGAAAAGACGACTTGAACTTAATAGTTTGAGTCGTTTTTTGTGTTACAGTATATTGAGATCAAAGAAATTACATTCATTAAATACAAACATATTGTAATATAAACCTCATTAGTATAAAATATTTAATTAAATACACAAAAATTAAAAAGGTGGATTAAGAATGTTAGAACTTTCTATAAATAACATGGAGCAATTAAGTAGCGTAACTCGTGCGCTTTCTTCTAAAGTTAGATTACAAATTATTGACCTACTTAATACAGGTAATTTGAATGTACATCAATTAGCAGAAGAATTGGAAATACCAATATCAACAGCTGCTTCTCATGTGCGCATACTAGAGGAAGCCTCACTGATTCATACGGAATTAAGACCAGCTAAAAGGGGAGCAATGAAGGTTTGTACAAGGAATTTTGATGATGTTCATATTGCTTTGAATCAGAAAAAGAAAGAAGCAAATGAACTAGAAAATTATGAACTAGAAATGCCAATTGGCCAATATTCAGAATTCGAAGTAGCACCAACTTGCGGAATGGCAAATCAGGATAAATTTTTAGTCCCTGAGGATGAACCCGTTCATTTTTATAATCCATTAAAAAGTGATGCTCAAATAATATGGACAAGGAAAGGGTTTTTAGAATATAAATTCCCAATCATATTAAAAGCTAATGCAAAGATAAAGAGTATTCAGTTTTCATTGGAAATATGCTCGGAAGCTCCAAACCATGATCATGAGTGGCCATCTGATATTACTGTTTGGATAAATGACATTGATGTTGGGACATGGACGAGTCCTGGTGATTTTGGAGATCGCCCTGGTAAACTCAATCCAAAATATTGGGCTGATTCAACAAGCACACAATACGGAATTTTAAAAACATGGAAAGTTACCAATGAAAAGACGATGCTAGATGATATTAACCTTTCGAATGTGACGACACAAGA
The DNA here is from genome assembly GCF_001458115.1 of Gracilibacillus massiliensis. GTDB lineage: Bacteria > Bacillota > Bacilli > Bacillales > Amphibacillaceae > Gracilibacillus > Gracilibacillus massiliensis. The sequence goes on along the minus strand of NZ_CZRP01000013.1, from coordinate 639,203 downwards.
TTTGAATTTGTTGGATAATAACTACGTGAAGTTTAGGGTGGGAATTAAAAATGATGCGATTCATAAGGGTGGCATGAATATTTTTGGAGAAGAGTTTGGTGATTATGCACAAGGCATTAAGATGAAAATAGATTATTACTAAATATCTAGCTGACCAATAAGGATAAATATCCTTATTGGTCAGCTTTTTTATCTTTTGAAAAAAAATCACTGTCATAATTACAATATTTTTGTATTAAAATCACATTTTTAAGAATTATCATTGACAAAAATAAAATGTAAGCGTATACTTCTGTCTAAGTTACGATAATATTAATTTAAAACAAAATTATTGTAACAAAAGATAGACTATTTTAAAGAGGAGGAGTCATGATGAAAAAATCGTTGTTTTTGTCTTTATTGTCATTACTATTAGTATTAGCAGCTTGTTCAGGATCAGGTGGGTCCGGTGATGAAGAAGTTGCGCCAGACGTTGATTTGCCAGAAGGTACTACTGAGGTAACGATGTGGAACTTATTTGGTGGCGGAGATGCTGAATTCATGGAAGAGATAGTAGATGCCTTTAATGAAAGTCAAGACGATTATTATATTAATAATGTGATGCAAGAATTTGATGAGTATTATACCAAGCTTTTAACAAGTATTGGGTCAGGGCAAGGTCCTGATTTAGCCATTTCGCACTCGCATGTATTGCCAGAGCTTGTTAATCAAGGATTAGTTGTTGATATGACAGATATTGCCTCTGAAGTCGGTGTGAATTGGGATGAATTTAATCAGAATATTCTAGACGCAACGGTTTATGACGATCAGCATTTTGCAATTCCTATTGATACACATGCACAAATTATGTATGTAAACAATGAATTAGTAGATGAAGCTGGACTAATGAATGATGACGGCACGATTCAAATGGAAGAATCTCCTGAAGGATATATAGAATTTTTCAAAACGTTAGATGAAAATCTTCCAGATGAAATCATACCTTTTACCTTTTCTTCAACTGGTGGAGATCCATATTGGCTATGGTGGGGAATGTATACGCAACTTGGTGGCGAGCACATCTTAACTGAAGGTGACCTTGAAAATCCAACATATGACATAGATTTAGATAAAGCAATAGAAGCAGCAGAATTTGTTAAAAGTTTATATCACGAACATGAAATTGTTCCTTTGAATATTCAAGATTTTGTTTCTGAATTTCAATCAGGGAATGCAGCAACAACAACTACGGGTGTATGGACAACTGGATTACTGGAGACAACGGAAGATTTAGACTTCACTCCAATGCCAATTCCTAATATTTTTGGCGAAAAGGCAGCATGGGCTAGCTCTCATACTTTGGTTTTACCATATTATGATGATGCGGACTCCGAGGTGCAAAAAGGAGCTGTCGAATTCATGAAATTTGCTACTGACAATGGTGCGATGTGGGCTGAAGCTGGACACATCCCGGCTAAAGATTCAGTAGTTGAATCAGAAGAATTTCAAGAACTACCTTACAGAAGTGAGTATGCACAGGTAGCCGATTATGTTAATTTCGTTGACAGAAATGTATATGCACGTGGTATTGAAGAAATTATTACAAGAAATCTCGATTCGATTTGGGCAGGTGAAGTTGAGGTAGAAGAAGCTTTTTCTTCTATAGAATCTGAAATTACAGATTTAGTTGAATAATCAAAGTAGTGGATGTCTATAGGTGTGAAATAGACGTCCACTTCTAAACCTATCCAATTGAAAGGAGTCTTGTGATGAACTCGAAGAAGAAAGCATGGATGCAAGATTTGAGAGCTCTACCATTTCTACTACCTTTTTTTATTGCATATCTTATTTTTACAATCTTCCCAATCTTTAAAGGGTTAGAAATGAGTTTATATGAGTGGAATTTAGTGAGGAAGTTAGAATTTGTTGGATTAGAGAATTATACCGAAATGTTTCAAGACGAGTTCTTTTGGGATAGTTTATGGAATACTACGTTGTTTGTAATTCTTACAACACCCACAATGGTAGCATTAGCCTTGGTCTTAGCATTATTAGCTAATTTAAATACAAAATTACAAACCTTTTTTCGAGGATCATTCTTTCTTCCAAGTATCCTATCCGTAGCGGTAATTTCGTTCTTAGCTATCTTTATGCTACAACCGTATAATGGCTTGGTAAATACCGTATTGCAATTAGTAGGAATTAATGCTGAACCATTCTGGATGGCTGATAAAACGTTAGCTTGGGTAACAATTGTAGTCGTTACACTGTGGTGGACTGTTGGTTTTAATATGGTGTTGTTTCTCGCGGGTCTACAGGATATTCCTGAATCACTTTATGAAGCAAGTGAAATTGATGGGGCAACGAGATGGGAGCAATTCCGATATATTACCCTTCCACAATTAATACCAATTGGGCGAGTCATTTTATTATTGCAAATTTTAGCATCTTACAAAGTGTTCGCACAAATTCTATTAATTACGGGTGGTGGACCAGGTGGGGCTACTCGTCCGTTAATCCAATACATTTATGAGGTAGGATTCACTAAAAATAATCTAGGGTATGCAGCAACGATGTCCTATGCATTATTCTTTATCCTGTTGGTTCTATCTATTATTCAGCTTCGAAGTCAACGATCGGAGGGGAGTTAAATGACGAAAAATAGCATGAAAAACAGTTCAAAGATTTTAGAAAAAAATCGTGATCCTTTTCGAAGTGTAAAATTAGCTGTTGGTATTACCGTATCTATAATATTCATATTTCCAATCATTTGGATGATGTTTGTCTCTATCAAACCGGATGGATTTATGACTACCAACCCTGTTGAATGGTTTACGCCTCCATATACATTCTCCAATTATGTCGATTTAATCATGAACAGTTTGATTTTACGATGGCTTTGGAACAGTCTAATTGTAGCGGTAATCACAACAATTCTTACACTTGCGATTACATCATTAGCTGCTTTTGCGATATCACAAATGCAATTCCGCTTTAAAAATACGATCTTTATCTTTTTCTTACTGGGATTAATGATTCCTGGTGAGGCAACAATCATTCCGTTATATGAAATTGTTAAAAGTCTTAACATGATTGATAGTTATGCAGGACTTATCTTGCCGATGATTGCTTCACCTTTAGGTGTTATTATCTTGAAGAGTTTTTTCGATGGAGTGCCACGGGAAGTTATTGAAAGTGCGATCATGGATGGCTGCTCCTATCTAAAATTATTTTATAAAATCGTTCTACCATTAGCAAAGCCTGCAATGGCGGCTATCGGTATCTTCACTTTTATTGGTTCCTGGAATAATTTCTTGTGGCCATATTTATCAATATTATCAGAAACATTGTATACATTGCCTGTTGGTTTACCAGTATTTAATTCGACATATTCACAAGCATATGTTCAACCGATGACAGCAAATGCCATTGCATCGATACCTGTAATCGTAGCCTTTCTAATATTTGAGAAACAAATTGTAAAAGGTATTAGTTTTACAGGAATTAAAGGATAACAAAAGGAGAATAAAAAATGACTACAAAAAATTCAACTTATCAACGAATAGAATACCCAAGACCACAATATGTTCGTGAATCTTGGCAAAACTTAAACGGAACTTGGAAATTTTCATTTGATGACAACAATGAAGGGGAAAAAGCTAAATGGTTTACGAATCCCGCTTTTACTACTGATATTAACGTTCCCTTCACATATGAAACAAAAGCGAGCGGAATTAGAGAAGAAAAATTCCATCCTTATATATGGTATAAACGAGATTTTGAGATACCAGAGAAAGAACAAGGAAAAAATACAATACTAAGATTTCAGGCTTCCGATTATCGAACAAAAGTCTGGGTAAATGGTACTTTTATTGGGGAACATGTAGGAGGAAATGCTGCATTTTTCTTCGATATTACAAATGCAGTAAGAGAATCGGAAACAAATGAGCTAGTAGTTAAAGTAGAAGATAGTAACAGTTGTTTTCAGCCAAGGGGGAAACAACGTTGGATTGATGAGAATTTCGGTTGCTGGTATGTGCAAAATACCGGGATTTGGCAAACAGTTTGGTTAGAGTTTGTCAATAAAGAACGTATCGACAACGTAAAAATCACCCCTAATATTGATACAAGCTCTGTAGTTTTCGAATATAAATTAAACGGCGAAGTAGATGATTCATGGCGAATTGATACGACCATTTCATTTAATAGTCAAGTAGTGAAAAAAGTATCGTTAAACCCTAATCGATCCAATGCCACTTCTGAAGTGGACTTATTATCAGAAATACATGAATGGAAAGTGATGCACTGGACACCAGAACATCCGAATTTATATGATGTGGAATTTACTTTGCTCAAAAACAATGAAGTAATAGACCAAGTAACTTCCTATTTCGGAATGCGAAAAGTATCAATTAAGAATGGACAAGTGCTTCTCAATAATCGTCCGATTTATCAGAAGTTGTTGTTGGATCAAGGGTATTGGCCAGATACGATGCTGACCCCTCCATCCGATGAAGCAATGTTAGAAGATATTGATAAAACAATGGCAATGGGCTTCAATGGTGTGCGAAAGCATCAAAAAATTGAGGATGAGCGTTTTCTATACTGGTGTGACAAAAAAGGTTTATTAGTATGGTCTGAAATGGCAGCAACCTATGAATTTTCAGATGAAGCGGTAGAGAACTTTACGAAAGAATGGCTCGAAATCATGCAGCAAAACTATAATCATCCATCTATTATAACCTGGGTACCTTTTAACGAATCATGGGGTGTCCCTAATATTTTAACAAATAAAAAACAACAAGCATTTACAGAATCCATTTATTATCTAAGTAAATCGTTGGATAATGAGAGACCGGTAATCGTAAATGATGGTTGGGAGCACACGATCTCAGATATTATTGCCCTTCACGATTATGAAGAAGTAGGTAAAGTATTCTACGATCGTTATAAGGAGAAAGATACTATTCTTGGCAATAAAATTCCACACAATCATCAAAAATATGCCTTTGCAGAAGGGTATGAGTATCAGGGTCAACCTGTCATCCTAACGGAATACGGTGGTATTGCGTTCAAAGATGAAAGTGGCTGGGGCTATGGAAACCAAGTGGCATCAGAACAAGAATTTTTGGACAGATATAAAGAGATCACAGACGCAATCAAAAACATTCCATATATTAGTGGCTATTGCTATACACAGACAACGGACGTACAACAAGAAATCAACGGGCTCCTAAATGAAGATCGCACACCGAAAATAGCGATGGAAAAAATTAAGGAAGTAAATGATGCGAACGCAAATAAATAGAGAAAATAAGAAGGGTTGTTCAGCAGTTTATGAACAATCCTTTTTCTCTAGAGAAGGGGGTAAGTGTTTGAAAAGAGACGATGCCATGGATTATATGAAAGGATTTTTAGTTATTGGAATGGTCTACACGCATATTATGCAATTTTTTAGTGATGTAGCTGTTTACCTTGCTACTGTATTTAGTATTGAATTATTTAATTTAATTACATTTTCCGGCTTTATATTTTGTTTTGGATATGTGAATGAATTGGCTTACTATCGAAAAAAATTTAGTGATGTTTATATGAAAATGCTAGTTACCAGCCTGAAAACTTTGGTCACTTTTTATATCTCAGGACTTGCCTATCAAATTTACGTGAATAGCATGCCACCAGACAGTATCACGATAGTACCCGTTCTATTATTACAAGAAATACCTGGATGGTCAGAATTTCTATTGTCCTTTTCATTAATTATGTTAATGGGACTAATTCTTTTTCCTATCATCAATTGGTTAAAGATGAGAAAAGTGCTGTTCTGGTTAGTTACTTTCGCATTATTATTCAGTACGTTTATCGATTACAGTATGATTGAATCACCTTATCTGGGCTTATTAATTGGGACGGAGTTATTTCCTACTTTTCCAGTTATTCAATATCTGCCATTCTATTTAATCGGTATCTATTTTGCTAAATATCGAATTATTTTTAAATGGAAATATCTAATTGGTGCCATTAGTGGTACAGCTATATTCATTTTCTACCTTGTCCAAAATGAATGGCAGCTCCCAATTAGATTCCCACCTTCTATCTACTGGGTAGTAGGATCGACTTTTTGTTTGTATATCTACTATTTGGTAAGCAAATTCTTAGAAAAGCAGAAGTTTGAATTAACTTTGTTGAAAGGTATGGGAAAGAATGCTCTTTTTTATTTGGTGATGAGTAATATTTTTATATTTTCTTTAGATAATGCGTTAGAAGCAATGATAATTGGACCAGGGGCTGGTTTGCTGTTTACTTTTGTATTATTGTTACTAATTTCGTTTTTAAATAGTATTTCCACTTATACAAAAAGAAGAACGTAATCATTTTTATGACAGATTTTACAGGGAAGTATTTTCATGCCAAATCAAATTGTCTTTTTTAGTGGGCCTTTGATTTCTTTTTGTATAATCTTGAAAAGCGGCCGAGTTATTCATTAGTTGTTAAGGGAGATTAAACTATTGACCAAAGGGGGTGAATTGCAACCATTATAAAAGTGTAAGCGTCCGTAATACCCCACCTTCATGATTTGAGTTAAGCAAAGAAGCTAAGATGGGGATAAAATGAAGTCTTAATTTTTCAAACCAAACGACCTACAAATTTCTTATCAAAAAGGAGAGTGCCTTTATTGAAAAAAATCACAGTTGTATTGTTAATTACTTTGTTAGTGGTATCTTTTAATGTTTTAAGTAAAGACTCCAGTGTTCTTGCTTCATCGGATCCTATTCGAATAGATGGAAATGACAAACCAAAAAATAAGCAACTACCAGATGAACTAAAGGAACTAAAGCAATTTAAGTTGGAGTTGGATGATAGTTCTCTTGAAAGCGGAACTTATCACGATGGAACCGTTCATATCGACTTTCATAACAGTAAAACATTTGATTGGCAGTCAGATATTAGCGTTAAGTATGTATTTGTGAAGGGTGGTAATGCGGGAAATCTCTATAGCTATAATCAGGAGGACACAATGGGAAATAATTTGAACGCTCCTAAAAATAATGGCGGACAACAGCCGGATATTGGCCATATAACTTTTTATTATGAGGAAGAGCCTGTACAGCTATTTGAAAATCCGATTGTAGGTGATGGGGCAGACCCGTGGATTGTAAGTCACACAGATGGCTATTATTACTATACCAATACAACAGGAAACAACATTACTCTTTGGAAATCAAAAACAATTACAGGCTTACAAGATGCAGAAAGTAAAGTCGTTTGGACGCCAGAACCAGGTGCACCTAATAGTGCTCACATATGGGCGCCAGAGATTCATTTTGTTGATGGAAAATGGTATATCTACTTTGCAGCCTCTGGTGGTGACATGGAGAAACAGCGAATGTATGTACTTGAGTCTGCAACATCTGATCCATTTAGTGATTATGCTTATCCGGAAGGGACGAATCTTGGGAAGATAACAACACCTTCTGACAAATGGGCAATTGATGGTACGATTTTAGAAATGGATGACGACTACTATTTTGCTTGGTCGGGTTGGGAAGGTGACGTCAACGTGCGTCAGGATATCTATATCGCACCAATGGCAAATCCGTGGACGATAAGTGGAGAGAGGGTAGAATTATCAAGACCGGAATATGATTGGGAAAAGATTGGAGAACCGCACGTCAATGAAGGTCCACAATTTTTAAAAAATAATGAGGAGGAGTTATTCCTTATATATTCAGCGAGTGGAAGCTGGACAGACGATTATACATTAGGAATGTTAAGATTTACTGGATCTGATCCACTTGATCCAGACGCATGGGAAAAGAATCCGGAACCAGTCTTTGAGAAGAACCCAGATGTTGGTGTGTATGGTCCTGGACATAATGGTTTCTTTAAGTCACCAGACGGAACCGAGGATTGGATCATATATCATGCAGCTAAATTCCAGGGATCAGGTTGGGATCGGAATGTTAGAATGCAAAAATTCACTTGGAATGGTGACGGTACACCAAACTTTGGTAAACCTGTAGCAACTGGAGCATTATTAGAAGTGCCATCAGGTGAACAAGATGGAAGCTTAACACCGAAGCTACCAGTAGGTCACAAATTTGAAGCAGAAGACGCTACAGTGAATCGAGCGAGAATAGTATCTAATTCATCAGCATCCAATGGGGCTAAGGTTGGTCATATTGATTTTGAAGATAGTTTTATAGAATTTGATATTGATCTTCCGGCAGGTGATTATACGTTAAAAATAAGGTATGCAAATGGCATGGGAGAGCCATCCTCACATAATCTCTCTGTCAATGGTAATTCAGTTGGTGAAATTACTTATAACAGTTACGGCTGGGATAGTTGGTATTTTGCAGAAAAAGATATTAATCTGGGTCAACAGAAAAATAAAATTAGATTGTCAAAAGTAAATTCATTTGCAGAACTAGATTTTATTGAGTTAATTCCGGAGCAGCCAGAATTCAAATATGAAGCAGAACATGCAGAATTGTATAAAACTACTGTTATGAATACCTTCACTGCATCCAATAAGCAAAAAGTAAACTTTACAAGCAATGAGAGCGAACTAGAGTATCGCATTAACGTAGAGAAGTTAGGAACCTACAATTTGAATCTAACCTATAGCAACGACACCAATGAGACTAGTGTACAGAAATTAGTTATTAATAATAAGGAAATCGGAGAAATAGAGTTTCCGCCGACAACCAATAGTCTGGAAAGTGTTTCTATTCCAGTAGAGTTAGAAGAGGGAGTACAAACTATTAAACTATCACACCTTGCGGGAGAGCTAGCCCTGGATTACTTGCAATTAACACGATAAACTACTTGCCACCTAACCTATTTCGATAGGTTAGGTGGCAAGTCTTCTAGTTAATACGAATGCTTCTTATCTTTGTTAGTACCTATCCAGACTTTGACTCAACAAAAGAATCGACACAGAAGTTCCATGGTAATATCAATCATTTGCTTTATAAAAGAATTTTTAAGTCGGCTGTACCTCTCTCATAGTTGACTATACAAAAACATTTGAATAAACGGGTCAATAATAGTATTTAGAGAAGTTAAATAACGATTGGAAGTTATAAAATGAAATCAAACTTAAACGAAAACGAAGAATGGAAAAAGAATAGAATCACATCTGCACATTGTGGGAAAAATCCAATGATTATTACAAAAATGAAAAGTGGCTTTGCTGCAATTGGTGATACTCAGTTTCTACCAGGTTATTGTGTGCTTTTACCGTCTGAAGAATGTAATTCATTGGAAGAACTTGATTTCAGTCAGAGAAGTGACTATTTGTTAGACATGAGTTTAATTGGTGAAGCCATAGTAAAAGTATGTAATCCCAGAAGAGTTAATTATTCAATTTATGGTAATACAGACGCTTATTTACATGCTCATGTGTTTCCACGCTATAGTTGGGAACCTAAAGAACGAATTCCTTATCCAGTTTGGCAATACTCTAGCGAAAAATGGCGTAATTATGAATATCAATACTCTGATGAAGAACATGGGGCCATGAAAGAGAAATTAAGTATCGAGATTTATAAGTTAATGGAGAAGGCATATTAGCAAACTAAGCTCTGTTCTTAACACATGGTTGTGGCAGTGAAAAGCAGTTAGACAATTAGTTGTGCACGTATATATTTATTAAACAATAATTTCAATATTTTAAGATATCAGTAGCTTATATTTAACCTAGATTCCCTCCTACTCATAACGAGGTTGGAGGTTAAATTCCTAGTTTCTTGTAAATGAGCTTTTATTTCTCCAATAGTTCACCCACTTGTATTTTACGCCCTGGTTTTTCGAAACATTCGATCACATCTAACTTATCGATCATTTCGTGCAAGGTTCATTCCTTAAACAATTGTGTCTCTTGCATCTTCTTTTTTAAATAAGCAAGATAAATGAGAGCTAAGAACTCTGTGAATTTTTTACCATCAAGGCTTTGTTCAGAGAAGACCAGCGTTCGTCGTAGATTCCGCCGATCTTTTAAGTTTTGAAATCCTTTTTCGACAAGATCCTTATTCCGGTTGACTTCTAGTGCTGTAATGGCATCCATTGTTTCGTTTGTCATTAAAGCAAAAAAACCAACATATCGTTTGGCTCGTTGAACGGCCTCTTCTTTCACCAACGCTTTTGTTCCACGCTTTGGTGTGGTTTTCACTTCAAAGTATCTTTTATATTGCGCTTCATGCTTCGGATTACTTTGATTATTTTCTAGTTCCTTTCGCAGGTTCAGAAGCTTTCGATCAAAGGCTTTTTCGTCATCCGCTGCCTTTTCGATATTATAGTAATAATGAATGTATATTCGTCGGACTTCTACCAATACGTCCCCTTTATAAGGTAGCTCTTGCCTGTATTCCCACTTTTTCTGCACCGTGTGGCAATAGAGTTCATATTCTTAGTTGTAGTGATCCAAGTTTTGAAAATGAGAGTAGATAGGTTCTAGTTCATCTCTTACCTTACATATCGGAGAGACATTTTCGTTCCTATCAAGAATTTCAGACGTTCTTTGAATAGGGCATTAATGTTAGCTTTGGAATAAAACCCTCGATCCATTACCAATTTCATCTTGGAAAATCCTGAAGCATCAAAATCTGCCAGTAGTTGTTGGAGCGTTTTTGCATCTGGTATGTTTCCCGCAAGCTTCGGTAATAAAAAGGTAAAGAAGTTTCCTCACCAAATACGAGAGCGAGATTAAGCTGCGAAAGACGGTCGTTCTCTTTATTCTGACCATAATGCACCTGTCTGAGCGTTTCGGAATAGCTAGAAATAGAGGAATGTCATACACCCAATACTCTCTTTCTGTGCGACGTTTTCCCTGTAACTCGAAAAATTGCTGACGGTTCTTTTCTTGTATGGAGGTAAACAGATCGCTACTACGCTGGGAACTAATCGTTTTTCCATGCGGATGCTTGTGTGGTTCTCCCCACTTTTCAAATCGATACAGCGGACTTCGATCTTCAAGAATCGGATAGTATTCAAGGGATAAAATCTGCTTATATGTATTTGGAAAACATTTCTCTAAGTTATCCGCGATGCCGAGTTGCTTCCCAATTTGATCCGAAGATACGTGCCTCCATAGAAATAACGTTTCCATTCTAGGTTTGGTATCACACCTCGTTTAACAAGCGTGGCATCGTCTGCATTTTTCTTTTGCCCACGACCATCTGTTGGTACAATTTCCCCTGTCTTTTCATCCACATATCCAATCATTTTTCTTTTCGCTCGAGATTGTTTTTTCTCTTTATCCCATTATGAAATCGATTCATAGGCATAAGTAATGCCCGATCTTTTATCTTTTTGGTAGACTATGGTGGCCATTCGAACATCCTCTTTATGTTTTAGCGGGAGAGTAGGTTAGTATAGCTGATGGTCCTTTTCCAGCTTGGTATTCGTCATGAAAACGTTCTTTAAATTCTTTTGTGTAAGAAATAGTTGTTTCACTTACTTTCTCGATGAAAGGATTGGAGCTTAGCTGTTTCTGTTGTTCTTCTGAAAATTTTTTTCTCCCCATTTTTTCAATCTCGCCTATTAGAATAAGTTAACTATAACAAAAAAAAGACCCTGCAAAACAGAGTCAGTAAAAAATTCAAGGACAAGCCTCTTTTTTTAAACTGTCTATTCTACAGGGTCCATTTTAAAGAAGATTAGCTTTTATTTATTTCTCTGCTTTTATCTTGATCTAATTTCTACCTTATGGAGATTAATACCATCTTTTGGTGGACAACTGAACATGCGGAAAAATTTTCGGCTGCTGTTGAAAATGAATTGTTCTTATAGCGGTCTGGATGAAAGAATCTTTTCAAATTCATCTATAATTTTTCTGACAGGGTAATAAAAAAAGGGTCTTCGGAATATATAGTGGAATTACTTTTTTAATAGTTTAAAAACAACTGGTGTTTAAATCGGATTTTCTAGTGGGATGTTAGGACAATCAATAGTATTATAAAAGTATCAATCACATACGAGTGATACGTTGGGAAAAAAATAAAATAGTCCAATTTACTTTACCGTGTACTATGGTACACGGTTTATAATATTCATGGGGTGAAATAAGATGATTTACCGCATTAGTGAGTTTGCAGAAAAATGTGGCGTTAATAAAGAAACGATTAGATATTACGAGCGAAAAAATTTACTACAAGAACCTCACCGAACGGAAGCTGGTTATCGGATATATTCATATGATGACGTTAAGCGTGTTGGGTTTATTAAACGAATACAGGAACTTGGATTTTCTTTAAACGAGATTTATAAATTACTTGGTGTTGTAGATAAAGATGAAGTTCGTTGTCAAGATATGTTCGAATTTGTTTCTAAAAAACAAATGGAAGTTCAAAAACAAATAGAGGATTTAAAACGAATTGAAACTATGTTAGACGACTTAAAACAACGATGTCCAGATGAAAAGCAATTACATTCGTGTCCAATAATAGAAACATTAACATGAGAGATTAACGAAAGGGGCTTTATTATGAATAAATTTAAGGTAAACATTCAAGGAATGACCTGTGCGGGTTGTGAAAAACACGTTGAATCAGCACTTGAAAAGATAGGTGCTAAAAATATTGAGTCTAGTTTTCGTCGTGGTGAAGCAGTATTTGAACTACCCAATGAAATTGAGGTTGAAAGTGCAATAAAGGCGATTGATGAAGCAAATTACAAAGCCAGAGAAATTGAAGAAGTATCATCACTAGAAAACGTGGCGTTAAGTAATGAAGACAATTATGACCTTCTTATTATTGGTTCTGGTGCTGCTGCCTTTTCATCGGCAATTAAAGCTATAGAATACGGTGCAAAAGTTGGAATGATTGAGCGTGGAACGGTTGGGGGAACCTGTGTGAATATTGGCTGTGTTCCGTCAAAAACTCTTCTTAGGGCAGGGGAAATCAATCATTTATCAAAAGACAACCCGTTTATAGGTTTACAAACATCCGCTGGAGAAGTGGATTTAGCTAGTTTAATCACGCAAAAGGATAAATTGGTGAGCGAACTTCGGAATCAAAAATATGTGGATTTAATTGATGAATATAATTTTGATTTAATTAAAGGTGAAGCAAAATTCGTTGATGCTAGTACGGTTGAGGTCAATGGGGCAAAGTTATCTGCAAAACGCTTTTTAATTGCAACAGGTGCATCTCCTTCATTGCCCCAAATTTCAGGACTTGAAGAAATGGACTATTTAACTAGTACAACACTTCTTGAGTTAAAGAAAATACCAAAACGATTAACTGTAATTGGTTCAGGATACATTGGAATGGAGCTTGGACAACTATTTCATCATTTAGGTTCAGAAATAACGCTTATGCAAAGAAGTGAGCGACTTTTAAAGGAGTATGATCCTGAGATTTCAGAGTCAGTTGAAAAAGCGTTAATTGAACAGGGGATAAGCCTTGTCAAAGGGGCAACTTTTGAGCGTGTTGTACAAAGTGGAGAGATAAAAAAGGTTTACGTAACAGTAAATGGCAGTAAAGAAGTTATTGAATCAGATCAGTTACTTGTTGCCACTGGAAGAAAACCAAATACGGATTCTTTAAATTTAAGTGCGGCAGGTGTTGAAACCGGAAAAAATAATGAAATCCTGATCAATGATTTTGGTCAAACAAGTAATGAAAAGATTTATGCAGCAGGAGATGTGACGTTAGGACCGCAATTTGTATATGTAGCAGCCTATGAAGGTGGAATTATTACTGATAATGCTATCGGTGGGTTAAACAAAAAAATAGATTTATCGGTAGTTCCTGCTGTTACGTTTACGAATCCAACGGTTGCAACGGTTGGTTTAACAGAAGAACAAGCAAAAGAGAAAGGGTATGATGTGAAGACATCTGTATTACCTTTAGATGCTGTTCCAAGAGCAATTGTAAACCGTGAAACAACCGGTGTATTTAAACTAGTAGCAGATGCAGAAACACTAAAAGTATTAGGGGTTCATATTGTATCTGAGAATGCAGGAGATGTCATCTATGCAGCATCATTAGCTGTTAAATTTAACTTAACGATAGAAGATTTAACAGAAACCCTAGCACCATATTTAACAATGGCTGAAGGGCTAAAATTAGCTGCACTTACGTTCGATAAAAATGTTTCGAAATTATCTTGTTGTGCAGTCTAAGGGAACTTTTTTTACAATTCCCTATTCAAGTGAACCAGCTAATACTGTACTAAAGTGTGCAGTAGTTTAGCAAAGTCTACAAAAGGATTTCATACACTATTTTGCGATCACCCATTATATAAATGCTTTAAGGGATTTTCTAAGTGCATTTGTGGTCACAAAAATAATTTAACACTGATGATTTCGACATCAAATCTATATTTGATACCTTAACACCGCAGAGTAATAAAGGATGAACAATATGTCAGACTTATTATCCCTACCAGACATTAAAACAATAGAATCACCACAAGAAAATGAAACCGATATGATGTTTAAAGTTGAAGCAGTCGGACCACCTGAACGTTGTCCTGAATGTGGTTTTGACAAGTTGTACAAACACAGTTCAAGAAATCAACTAATTATGGATTTGCCCATTCGTTTAAAGCGAGTGGGCTTACAATTGAACCGTAGACGATACAAGTGTCGTGAATGCGGATCTACCTTCTGGGAACGCCTAGTATCTGTAGATGAAAAGCGTAGTATGACCAAAAGGCTTTTAAAGTCTATTCAAGAGCAATCCATGTCTAAGACCTTTGTAGAAGTCGCAGAAAGCGTTGGCGTTGACGAGAAAACTATTAGGAACGTTTTTAAGGACTATGTGGCACTCAAAGAACGTGAATACCAGTTTGAAACTCCTAAGTGGCTTGGGATAGACGAGATACATATTATCCGAAGACCTCGGCTTGTATTGACTAATATTGAACGCAGGACTATTTATGACATCAAGCCTAACCGTAACAAGGAAACAGTCATCCAACGTCTTTCAGAAATTAGTGACAGGACTTATATTGAGTACGTCACAATGGATATGTGGAAGCCCTACAAAGACGCAGTGAACACTATCCTTCCACACGCTAAAGTGGTCGTAGATAAGTTTCATGTAGTTAGAATGGCTAATCAAGCCTTAGATAACGTCAGAAAGTCTTTGAAAGCTCATATGAGCCAAAAAGAAAGACGTACCCTTATGCGTGAAAGGTTTATCCTTCTAAAGCGTAAACACGATCTAAATGAACGTGAATCATTCCTCTTAGAGACTTGGTTAGGTAATCTTCCTGCCTTAAAAGAAGCCTATGAACTCAAAGAAGAGTTTTACTGGATATGGGATACTCCTGATTCAGATGAAGGTCGTCTTCGTTATAGTCAATGGAGACACCGTTGTATGTCCAGTAACTCTAAAGATGCATATAAAGACCTCGTGAGAGCCGTAGACAACTGGCATGTCGAAATATTCAACTACTTTGATAAAAGGCTCACTAACGCTTATACGGAGTCAATTAACAGCATTATTAGGCAGGTAGAGCGAATGGGTAGAGGTTACTCGTTTGATGCCTTACGAGCCAAAATCCTTTTCAATGAGAAGCTCCATAAAAAGCGTAAGCCACGATTTAATTCAAGTGCTTTCAATAAAGCTATGTTACACGATAATTTCAATTGGTATGAAGTGAATGATCATAACATTACAGACAACTTTGGTGTCGATTTTTCCACACTTATTAAGAATTTGGAGAAGGGTGATTTATAAGCCCTTTTCCACCATAAAATCCGAATACCCTAAAAAAATAAACATACTCGCTTCCCCTTAATAAATGGACTTCTACTCCAAAAATCCCTCAAAGGATTCACGCATTTAACGTTTCGTCATAGTTCTCTCTCATGCGCTTTATATCTTCTTTAGGTGGTAAACCAAACATACGCGAATATTCGCGGCTGAATTGTGATGGACTTTCATAGCCAACCTGGAATGCAACATCAGCAGCATCCGCCGCCGACTCGGATAATAACAAACTTCGAGCTACTTGAAGTCTTAGTTGTTTTTGGAATTGAATGGGACTCATTGCTGTTACCTCTTTAAAATGCCGATGTAGTGATGAAACACTCATATTTGCTATTTCCGCAAGTTCCTCAATCTTAAAAGTATTTTCGTAGTTATTCATGATATGTTCAATTGCGTCACTGATTTGATTAGCTGGACTTCCATCTATCACCATCTGTTTAAGTATCCCACCATGCTCTCCTTGCAGAACCCGATAGATGATTTCTTTTCTAATTAAAGGAGCAAGTATTGGGATATCTTTCGGATTATCTAGGAGGCGGGCTAATCTGGTTACAGCATCTAGCAATGGTGATTCTATTTTGCTGACATACATACCTCGTTTAGCATTTTCCTTCTTGTCAACTCCTATTTCAAATTCGCGTAACACCTCTAATATTTCACTTGGCGTGAATTCCAGTTTGAGAGCCAGATAAGGCACTTCAGGAGAGGCTTCTGTAACTTGCCCGGTAATTGGAAGGTTAACCGATGCAACAAGATAATCAGCAGGGCTGTACACATAGCTCTCCTGTGCGAGCAATACCTCCTTCCTACCTTGAATGATAATGCATAATGAAGGGTTGTAAACTCCGTAACTCGGACCTATAGTATCAGAGAAACGAGTGAACGATAGAGAAGGAATAGTAGTTGCATGAACCCCATCATTATCAGTGTAAGTCTCTATAAGTTGGGTCAGTTCATCCTGATTTTTATTAATTTGATTGGACATAAAATACCTCCTTGTGTTCTTATTATTAATTCTATACTAATACATATTTCCTCAGAATGTAAGCGACATGAGAGGATTAGGCAATAATATAGTAGGATTAGTATAGGGGTTTATTAGTTCTTTATTGCATAATAAAAGTGTGACAGTTTTATTCTCACATATCCATAAATACTTTAGGGAGTTGATTCGTACATGGAGAAACGCAACTTAGGAAATAGTAACTTGAAAGTTTCCTCTATCGGACTTGGATGCATGGGTATGAGCTATGGTTATGGTCCTGCTTCGGATAAGAAAGAAATGATTTCACTTATTCACGAGGCAATTGATCGTGGGATTACTTTCTTCGATACTGCTGAGGTATATGGTCCATATATCAATGAGGAATTAGTTGGAGAAGCCCTTGCTCCATTCAAGCGAGAAGTGGCTATCGCTACTAAGTTTGGTATTCAAATACAAAACGGCAAACAGGTTCTCGAGAGTAAACCGGAGCGAATTAGACAATCCGTTGAAGGATCACTCAAAAGGCTTCAGGTAGAGACCATTGATCTTTATTATCAACATCGGGTGGATCCGAGTGTTCCGATTGAAGAGGTAGCTGGAGTAATCCAAGACCTAATTAAGGAAGGTAAAATTAAACATTGGGGACTTTCAGAAGCAGGAGTGGAAACGATTCGCCGTGCGCACTCGGTTCAACCGCTAACTGCCATTCAAAGTGAATATTCGATGATGTGGAGAAGTCCTGAAAAGGAATTATTACCTACCCTTGAAGAGTTGGGAATTGGGTTTGTTCCATTCAGTCCTTTGGGCAAGGGTTTCCTTACTGGAACAATAAAGAAAGATACAACGTTCGGTGGTTCCGATTTCCGTAGAGTTGTTCCTCGCTTCAAGCCTGAAAATATCGAAGCGAATCAAGTATTGGTTGACCTAGTAAAAGAAATGGCAATAGAAAAAGACGCAACACCCGCTCAAATTGCACTTGCATGGGTACTTGCTCAAAAGCCTTGGATTGTGCCAATTCCAGGTACGCGGAAGTTAAACCGTCTTGAAGAAAATCTTGGGGCGACAGATATTGTACTTCGACCTGAAGAACTTAATAACTTGAATGATGCTTTATCAAAAATAGAAATATCTGGAGATCGTTATCCAGCGGAATATGCTAATAGAGTCAATAAATAATTTAATATGAAAACAGGAGGAATTTATATGCAAAAAGTAACGTTAAATAATGGTGTAGAAATGCCAATTCTAGGTTTTGGGGTTTTTCAGATTCAAGATGAAAGTGAATGTGAACAAGTTGTTTATGATGCTATTATGGCAGGATATCGACTTATCGATACTGCTGCCTCTTATCTAAATGAAGAAGCAGTTGGTCGAGCAATCAAGCGGAGTGGTGTACCTAGAGAAGACCTGTTTATAACAACGAAGCTTTGGGTTCAGGATACTGGTTACGAGGGCACAAAGAAGGCAGTTGCAAAATCCCTTAAAAGGCTTCAATTGGATTATTTAGATTTGTACTTAATTCATCAGCCTTTTGGAGATGTACACGGTTCTTGGCGAGCGATGGAAGAATTGTACGCACAGGGAAAAATTAAGGCTATTGGAGTAAGTAACTTCCATCCAGACCGTCTGATTGATTTGATTAGTCATAACGAAGTTGTTCCTGCAGTTAACCAAGTTGAAACACATGTTTTCAATCAACAATTAGAAAGTCATGACTTCATGAAAGAAAACAATGTTCAGATAGAGTCATGGGGGCCATTTGCGGAAGGGAAAAATAACATGTTCCAGAACCAAACTCTGATATCCATAGCTGAAAAATATAATAAATCTGTTGCACAAGTGATTTTACGCTGGCTGACACAGAGAGGCGTTGTTGCGATTCCAAAATCTGTTCATAAGGAAAGAATTATCGAAAACTTTAGTATCTTTGACTTTGAATTAAGTCCAGAGGATATGAACGAAATCGCAACATTAGATACGAAAGAGAGTTTATTCTTTTCCCATAGAGATCCTGAAATGGTGAAGTGGATCGGTACAAGGAAGCTTGATATTTAATATTTGTTTCTTTTTTTAAAAGGACAATTTTCTTTTTTTAAAAGGACAATTTAATAATAAAATACGACTTTATGAAGATGGCTTCTGTATTACCAGGGGTCATCTTTCTAGTAAAAACGCTCAATACCTTTAGCTGTCTTCGTGATTCATGAAAAATTTGCTTCACGTATTAATAGATTATATTTATTCCTTTATTAGTTTTATTTTGTATTGAATATTAAATTTGTTGACCTTTGACTAAGAATCAACCAAACAGTTGAATTATCAAACGAAGAAATCGGTAGGATAGCAACTCTGAAAAAATAAACCGTACTATAATCTTTCTGAATGGAACAAAAGATTATGTTTAAAAATTATTAAATACATTGATGAGGTGGTCGTATGCATTATGGGAAATACAGAATGGTATTAGCAACCTTTCTGATATTCCTTGTACTACTTACGGGATGTAATAGGAACATGGCAGATGATCCGAGTTCTTCACCGGGAACAGAAACATCCAGTGAAACTATCAACGAAGGACAGGTAACGGTGAATGAGTCCGATACGGAAGCAACAGCGGATACCCAGGTACCCACAGAAGATAATATAGAGATAAGCTACACAGCGGACACAAAAATATGGGATATCATTGATGAACCAGTATTTGAGGGATACGGGAGACTGATTTTTCCTGCCATTATGGGAATTTATATAGGTGGTACTCATTATGTGCTCAAATTTGTACAAAGAAAGAAAAAAAGACGACTAGCAAGAAATAACGAAAAAGGAAGTGAGTATTATAAAACAAGCAATAATAACAGCAGGTGTAGCTTTTAGTTTCCTTCTAGTTGGCTGTCAAAATAGTGGACCTAGCGAAGGAACATCAAATTCAACAAATGACAATTCTGAAAAAGGGGTACCCTCTGGATCTCAAGATTCTACATTACCACTGGAAGAGACTGAGTATGGTCGCGGAGCAGAATCCGATGGTGAGGACACGAATGCACAAGAAGAGCCCACACGAATTATTTCAGATGATGCTAATAGTATAATAATCTACTTTTCAAGATCAGGTAACACCCAAAATCTTGCAAGAATGATCTACAACGAAGCTGGCGGAGATATGCTCGAATTAACAGTTGCAAACCCATATCCTTCCGATTATGAACAAGCAGTAGAACGAGCTGATAACGAAAGAGATAATCAAGAATATCCTGAGATTAATACAGATATTCCTGATTTATCCCAATATGATACTGTCTATTTAGGGTACCAAACCTGGTCAATGACTTTATCTAATCCTATGATCTCTTTTTTAAT
This sequence comes from Gracilibacillus massiliensis, assembly GCF_001458115.1. Classification (GTDB taxonomy): domain Bacteria; phylum Bacillota; class Bacilli; order Bacillales; family Amphibacillaceae; genus Gracilibacillus; species Gracilibacillus massiliensis. The sequence goes on along the minus strand of NZ_CZRP01000013.1, from coordinate 619,154 downwards.
GGATCATGGTTCTAATTTTTCAGGAAAAACGATTTATCCCTTCTCTACCAATGCGGGGTATGGTGAAGGTGATACGATAGAACGTATTAAGGAACTCACACCAGATGCAAGTGTCGCCACAAGTTTTAGTATACAAGATGAAGAATTACTCGATAACCAGGACAAAGTAAATACATGGTTAAATGATAATTGATCATAAAGAGGAAATTAATTAAAAATAAATAGTAAGTTGTTTGATGGTTTTAAAGTGTTTTATTTTTAAAAATGACATTCAGAGGGGGGCTAGTACTTGTTAATACGCTTAAAAAAACTATTTGATATCAAAGGATATAGTTTATTTGCTATTAGTGTGTTGCTGGTTGGCTTTGGAATTTCGATTACGATGCCGTATTTAGCCCTGTATTGTACAGAGGTACTTGGAATGAGTCCAGGAGCCTTTGGCGCTTTCATAGCGATCAGTTCGTTAGGAAGCGTCTTGGTAAATACACTCATCGCAAAACGTTCAGATAGTGGATTGGATCGAAAATGGCTGATTATTACAGCCTTGCTTTCGGCTGCTTTAGGGTATGCTTCATATGTATTGTTTCAAAACTTCTTTATTTTGCTGATCATTGTAACCGTTTTTAGTGGTTTTGGAGCTATTGCTATGCCACAAATCTATGCATACGCACAAGAATCTGCAAATGATAGTAAAACGGATGATAAGACTTTTGCAATATCTACATTACGTTCACTGGTCTCCCTTGGTTTTGTAATAGGGCCTTTAGGTGGTACATTGATTTTGGCAGCTTTAGGATATAAGGGCCTTTTTTTGGGAACATCCGCTATTTTTCTTATAATCGCCTTACTTATGTTCTTGTTTTTGCAAAAACGAACATTTCAGAAAACTACCAAGAAGAAAAAAATGATGTCTCTTAAAAACAGACTGGTCTGGCAGCCGATGATTGCCTTTATTTTTCTGTTTGCGCTTAATGCCGTAAACTCGATTATCACGCCGCTGTTTATTGTAAATGAAATTAATGGTACGCATTCGGATGTCGGTTTGGTAGTTAGTATTTGCGCGGGTTTAGAAATTCCCATCATGATTGCATTTGGTGCATTGAGCAAACAAATATCGAACCATACTCTGCTAATTATCAGTGGTTTTATCGCGCTTAGCTATTTTTCTATCTTAGCTCTATCGACTCACTCATGGCAATTAATGGCAGCACAACTTTTGCAAGCAACTTTTGTGGCGATTGTTATGGGTAATGGCCTAAGTTATTTTATGGATCTGCTGCCTGATTCACCAGGTGTAGCTACAAGCATTTACTACAACGGAACTATTATTGGGAGGTTGCTGGGGAATTTTGGCGGAGGTATGATTGCCCAGTATGTAGGGTATCGTGATGTTTTTTTTGTATGTCTTCTCATTTCGGCCTTATCGATTTTTATCTTATGGACGACAAAATCTGGTAACAAGTCACATGTATCAATCGAAAACCCTTAAATACTATTAATTTGTATCTCTCCATGTTCTCCGTGCAGAATACTAGTTCACTCGGTATGAATTCAAGCTTGAAAGTCAGTAGGATTGTTGTAATTATGGCCAGTATCACGCGAATGATAAAAGGAAAGAAAGACGTTATAGCAGTTAATTGGGTTCCACCCTTTGAGCCCTGGATTATTTTGGTGAGCTAGATTCATTGTTTGTATAATTGTTCAAACATAAAAAAGCTTCTCTTTTTTTTAAAATTTAATTTCTTTGTAAATGATTGTGAGAAGATTAGACAATTATTCGATAGGAATGTGATACCGGTTACTTTTACATATGTTGCATAATTAGACACAGAGCAAATGAGCAACAGTCGAGATTTAAGTGATGGTAATTTATTGAAGGGAAATATGCAAAAATACAAATTTAAAAAGGAATGATACATACATGGAACAAGCAATTAAAGATCTTTCAATGAAGAAATGGGACTGGATGATAGGGAAACGACTAGACAATTTAAGTAATCTTTTTCATGAAAAAGCCGTTTTCGTTCATATGGGAGCTACATTTTCTAAAAATGAGGAAATTGATGTAATTAAAAGCGGTTCTATCGTTTATAAGGATGTAGATATTCAAGAAACATCCGTTCGAGTAATCGATACAACGGCCATTCTTCTAAATAAAGTACAGCTAACAGCGGTTGTTGGGGGCAATGAAGTGACGAATCCATTTGTGGTGACAGAGGTATATGTGCTAAAGGACGATCAATGGAAACTGGCATCAATGTCTTTCACAAGGCTGTTAACATCATAAAGTTATTTGTAGATTTATCTGTAATATATATATCATACAATTTCTATTTTGAAAGATAGAAACCCCAAATAGAGGGGTAAATCTACAAAAATCGCTCTGTGTATTTTTATTATAGTCTATAGTGTAGAGGTTCTGGAATCGAACCAGGATGCATGAGAAAAGTTTGAACAAAGTGTACTTGAAAACGAGATTATTATTAAAAGAATTCGAAAATAGAATCAACAAAATGGAAAGGGTGTGCTTTAGTATGTCCAGTAATCAAGATATAAGCAAAAGTGTAATCTTCCCGAAAGGAGCCAAAGTTCTGAATGACCATTTTATAGGAGCAGCATACCTGGAACTGCTAAACCCTCGTGAAAACACTTTAAATTGTCCCATTGGTAACGTAACTTTTGAACCAAGGGCAAGAAATAATTGGCATAAGCATCCCGGTGGACAGATTCTGCTCGTGACTGGAGGCAAGGGATATTATCAGGAAGAGGGAAAACCCGTACAAGTTCTTTCCGAAGGAGATGTAGTTCAAATCCTTCCAAATGTGAAACATTGGCATGGCGCTACACCAGATAGCTGGTTTACACATATCGCAATAAGTACGAATGTTCAAAAAGGGGACACCGAATGGTTGGAGCCTGTAACAGATGAGAAATATAACATTTTAAAATAATATTTATTTGATTCTTTGGTATCACTGACAGTTGCTTTTTTTTACAGTCAAGCTTAGCTAAAAAATGAAAGAAAGAAGGAATATAAAATGTCTAATTCTAAAGAACCTACTGTTGCACAGAGAAAGCTAGGAAATTTTGCTCCAAAACTAGTGGAATTAACTGATGATGTTTTGTTTGGAGATGTATGGGCGCGCAAGGAGCTTTCTCCGCGTGACCGCAGTTTAATCACCGTTGCTTCTTTATTAACTGGTGGAAATACAGAACAGTTAAATTCCCATTTAAACTTAGCAAAACAAAACGGTCTTTCAGAAGATGAACTTATTGAAGCAATGACTCATTTGGCTTTTTACGCTGGATGGCCTAAAGCGATGTCTGCAATGATGGTTGCTAAGGAACAGTTTTCGGAATAGGTTAAATTTTATATTTTTTTATAAAGATATTATCACACTCCCATTTTGAGAGGAGTAATGTGATAACTTCAAACCTAACATGGTAAAACATAAAATCGACTTTTCATTAGTTGTTTAAACTTCTGAAAAGTCGATTTTTTATATAACATGAAGACAGATATTTTTTGTCTTTTTGCAGAATTACCAAATCGATATGAAGATTTATTTGAGTATAAAATAAATAATGCATTGACTTAGAGTTAACTCTAAGTAATATGATTTATCATAAACATTGTCTTTAAAGCGAGGTGACATAGGATGAAGTACCGTATTGGTGAGTTATCTAAAACAATAGGTATTAGTGAGCATACGTTGAGATATTACGAAAAAGAAGGGTTGATCGTACCAGATCGAGGTATTAATAATATTCGATATTATACAGAAGAACACAAGTTGTGGTCAGAATTTATCCTGCACATGAAAGAAACGGGTATGTCTTTAGAAGATTTAAAAAGATATACGAAGTCATGGGAATTAGGTGATGCTGGTATGCCTGAACTTCTAGAAATTCTTATTAACCACCGGGCAAAAGTAATGGAAAAGCTAGAAACTTATAAAAAAAACCTGGAGTTAGTTAATACAAAAATTGATTTTTATCAAAGCAATTTAGAGAAAAACAAAGCGGCAGACCTTTATGAAACGTTTGTACAAAAGAAAAAGAACGAGGAAGAAATCTGAAAAAATGTAGTTGAAAGCTTGACTTAGAGTTAAGTCTAAGAAATATAATGACACTCATATTCAAAGTCATTTGTTTTTTGCCTTCTTGGAAAATGCAGGAGGAATACACTCAGTTAAAAGGAGGATTGCTATGGATCGTATTGAGAAAAGTAAGGAAAAGTTCAAACATTTATTCGGTGACGGAGTATCAGCAATATCCACTACCGATCCGGATTTCCAGAACATACTGAGCCACTTCCTTTTTGGGGAAGTTTTTTATCAAGGTAATCTGGATGACAAACAGCGTGAGTTGATTACCCTGGTGGTTCTTGCAACTAGCCAAACGTTGCCACAACTAAAGGCACATGTGAATGCTGCACTGAATGTTGGACTAACCCCGGTAGAAATCAAAGAGGCGGTCTACCAGTGCGCACCATACATCGGAATTCCCAAAACACTAAATGCGATCGATGGAGTTAATGAGGTTTTCCAAGCGAAGAATATCGCTTTACCGATTGAAAGTCAAAAGACTGTGAATGAAGATAATCGTTTTGATAAAGGACTTGCTGTACAAGTAGATATCTTTGGTGATGTAATTGCAAAAATGCAGGAAAGTGCTCCTGAAAATCAAAAGCATATCCAGGATTACCTTTCCGCCTTTTGCTTTGGAGATTTCTACACTCGGGGTGGACTTGATTTAAAAACACGAGAATTGTTAACACTTTGCATTATAAGTGCACTCGGCGGAGCTGAAGGACAAGTGAAGGCACATGTGCAGGGTAATAAAAATGTGGGAAATGATAAGGAAACATTGATTGCCGCGATTACCCACTGCCTTCCATATATGGGCTTTCCGAGAACACTGAACGCATTAGCATGTGTTAATGAAGTTGTTCCTGAAAATTAAGAAGTGTTGTTGTGTTTGATATAGCGATCAATAAATTGATTGTAATCCGCCAGTATGACTAGGTAAACAGAAAAAATTTTATTGGAGGAGTTAGAATGGCAAAACATGAAGAAGTAAAAAATGGCGTTATTTTTCCAGTGGGTGAAAAAAATGAAGCATATGCACAATATTTTGTGAGACAAAGTTATCTTAAAAGTCTGGTTTCCGATCCACATGTGAATGTTGGTGTTGGGAATGTAACCTTTGAACCAGGATGCAGAAATAACTGGCATATACATCATGGTGGCTATCAAATTTTACTAGTAACTGGTGGTGAAGGCTGGTACCAGGAAGAAGGAAAGTCTGCTCAATTCCTAAAAGCTGGTGATGTTATTGTAACCCATGATGGTGTAAAACACTGGCATGGTGCTACAAAAGACAGCTGGTTTGAACACATTGCAATCACTGCAGGTACACCGGAGTGGTTAGAACCTGTCGATGATGAAACCTATAACAAATTATAAAAAGGAGATTTTATATATGATTTTAAAAGAAAATTATAATCTATCAAATGGAATTGAGATTCCAAAATTAGGTCTTGGAACATGGATGATAGAAAATGCAGATGTCGCTCAGGCAGTAGTAGATGCTGTGAAAATTGGATATCGTCATATAGATACCGCACAGGCATATGCTAATGAAAGTGGTGTTGGAGAAGGAATTAGAGCTTGTGGTGTGAACAGAGAGGAGTTATTTATTACTACAAAACTTGCTGCAGAAGTAAAGTCATATGAAGAAGCCGTTTCAGCTATTGATCAATCACTAGTGGCGATGGGACTTGATTATATTGATATGATGATTATTCACAGTCCACAACCCTGGATGGAATTCGGTGAAGAAGATCGTTTCGTCGAAGGAAACCGTGAAGCATGGAGAGCTCTGGAGGAAGCATACGAAGCAGGAAAACTTCGCGCAATAGGTGTATCTAACTTTCAAAAAGAGGACCTGGATAACATTCTTAGTGCTTGTAAAGTCAATCCGATGGTGAATCAGATTTTGGCTCATATAAGTAATACACCGAAAGACTTGATTGAATATACGCAAGACCAAGGCATTCTTGTGGAAGCTTATTCACCGATTGCCCACGGAGAATTGTTAAAAAATCAAAAAGTTGTAGATATCGCAGAAAAATACGGTGTTTCTGTACCTCAATTAAGTATTCGTTATGATTTACAGCTTGGTCTTCTTCCGCTGCCTAAAACTGCAAATCCGGAACATATGAAAAATAATGCAGAAGTGGATTTCGTTATTTCTGAAGAGGATATGGAAATACTGAAAAACGTGGAAACCATTAAAAATTATGGTGAGGCAAGTGTAATGCCTGTTTTTGGTGGAAAGCTGAAATAGTAAGTTAGTGAAATATTCTTTATGAAAAAAAATCAAAATAAAATTAATAAATATAATTATCTATTCAAAGAATACTTTTTGTTTAAAAGTTAAAACAATGGGGCGCAATCATAGTAAAAATGATTGCGTCTTTTTCTTCGGCCAGATTATATTACTAAATACTCCCGGTGTAAAAGATTTAGCGTTTGGCAGTGTTACACTTTCCATTAATTCCTCAATCGATACATTAACCTCCTTTTCCGCAATTCTCTCTGAAATCTGCATGACCTCATTTTTGTTAGGTTTTTTTAAAAAACCTTCTTGATTCAATCAAACATTAACTTTCTCTTCTAGAAATCTCCTTCTCTATTTTTAAAAATCTAAAATTTGTCACCCTAAACAGAATATTAAGTCCTATCAATATGTTAAAAACTCTGTCAGTATATTAGATAATTCAAATCTATTATCAGAATTTCGAAGTGAAGGAGGTGATAGGTTTCGAAAATCGTCTAGTAGAAGCAAGAATTAGTTAGTTCCAAACTAGTTAAATTCTGTGAAAGGAGTGTGTACCATCGTTCTTAATAAAGATCAATACGCAAATGTATTTTTGCCAGGGTAATTATTTTCTTCCATCTAAGAAAAAAGCGATGCAAAAATGAAGTAGCATATTTTAAGTTCCGAAAATAATTTAAAAAGCTGTTTAGAAGGTTACCATAGTTAGAAAGCTATGTTGAAGAATGGAAAGTCTATTAAAAGCTAATGAGGTGGATATTATGGAAGAAGGTCAAGTTAGAATTAGAAATCATTTTTTTATGATTTCTATGATTGTGGCTTTGTTAATTCTGAATGTCATTAGTTCAGCAGTCTATGCTGCCCCATCAAAAGATGCAAGTACAACTGCTGAAACAAATACAGAAATTACAGATTTGAGAGTAGAATATAGAACTAATCCAATTGGAGTCGATTCTGAAAAACCTCGCTTCAGCTGGGAGATGGCATCAAACATGCGTGGTCAAAAGCAAACAGCTTATCAATTACTTGTTGCAAGTAGTCCTGAAAAGCTTACACCAAATGAAGCGGATGTATGGAATAGCGGAAAAGTTGATTCCGATGAATCATTGGCAGTTGAATATGGAGGAGATTCCTTTAATCCTACAACACGCTACTATTGGACAGTTATGGTATGGGATAAAAATGAGAATTTAATTGAAACTCCAGAAGCAAATTATTTTGAAACTGGTATTTTAAGCACAGATGGAGTTACAGGATGGGACGGTGCTAAATGGATCTCTATAGATAGCTCAGAGGAAATGGGTGCACCTATGTTACGAAAAGAAACCTCACTAAATGGTGACGTGGAAAGCGCTCGATTGTATATTTCTTCATTAGGAGTTTTTGATGCTTATATTAACGGAGAAAGAGTGGGCATTGTTAACGAAGATGGTAGTACTAGTTACGAGTTACTAGCACCAGGTTGGACAGCTTATCATAAAAATATCAATTACATGTCATATGATGTTACAAGTTATGTTCAAGGCGACGAAAATGTCACTCTTGCTGCTGTTCTAGGCAATGGATGGTACAACGGTGATATATCTAGCGGTGCAGAATATTATAGTCGATCAGGGAACGACCTTGGCTTACTAGCAAAAATGCTAATTACTTACGAGGATGGTTCTTCTGAAACAGTAGTCACCGATACTACTTCAGGCTGGAAAGCTACCAATAATAGTCCTTACACTGAAAATGATATCTATGATGGTGAGACTTATGATGCAACAAAAGAAATACCTGACTGGAATAAAAATGGATTTGATGACTCTAATTGGAACGACGTAAAAGAGCATGATTATACTCAAACTTATCCTGACGCAACAGTTACATCATATAATGGGAAAACAGCACAAATTGTAGATGAGTTAGATCAAACACCAATTTCAGTCACGACTTATGATTCCATAACTAATGAAGAATCAAGTAGTAACGGAGAAGGAGAAATTGAGGTTGATCCTTCTAGAACAGTAACTGATCCTTCAGTTGCAAACGAATATGAAGCAATTATTTCCCAAGGAGATACGGTAATATATGATCTTGGTCAAAACATGGTTGGAGTTCCTCGTATCAATGTAAAGGGAGAAGAGGGCACTCAAATTAGAATTCGTTTCTCTGAAATGCTTAATGATGATAGTCAAGGTGCTGACGGTCCAGAAGGTTCCGTGTATTTAGAAAACCTTAGGGGTGCAGATGCAACAGCATACTATACACTTAAAGGCACAGAGGAAGGAGAAACCTATCAAACTTCCCTTTCATTCTTTGGTTTTAGATATGTGGAGGTTAGCGTAGTTACCCCAGACGATTCCGTAGAAATTCAAAATCTGACTGGTAAAGTAGCGACGTCTGCTGTAGATGTTACAGGCACAATTGAAACATCTGATGAGGATGTGAATCAGCTAATTAGCAACATTCAATGGGGCCAACGTGGTAACTATTTATGGATCCCTACTGACTGTCCTCAAAGAAATGAACGTGCAGGTTGGCTAGGAGATGTACAATTATTTGCTAAAACCGGTTTCTACAACATGGATTCTTACAATTTCATAGAAAATTTCGCGGATAATATTGTTGAAAATCAATATGACAATGGATCTATTCCAGTTACTGTTCCACGTACTCGGTATAGTAGAAATACTAGTCCAGACTCTGGATGGTCAGATGCTGGGGTTATTGTTCCATGGACTCATTGGCAAATGAGTGGAGATACCAGAGTAATAGAAAAGTCATATCCAAGTATGGAAAAGTATATGGATTTAATTTTCGAAATGACGGGGGACACTTATCGTGGTCCGGGAAGTTTTTATGGTGATTGGTTGTCATTCCAAAGAGAAGACGTTAATCAAATGGGAGGGGCAAATCATAATTTAATTAGTGATGCCTTTTATGCTTATGATGCAAAGCTAATGGCGCAGATGGCAGAGGCCCTTGGTTATTCCGATGATGCGGAGAAATACCAAAACTTGTTCGATAATATTAAGAGCGCTTTCATTGAAAACTATATAAAGATTGATGGCGATAGTGGAAGTCTAACATTATTATCCGGAAGTAGAGAGGGAACAGGTGGAGAAGATAATGCTCAAACCTCATTACTATGGGCTTTGAAGTTAGAGATGTATGAAAGTGAAGATCAGAAACAACAAATGATTGATTTGCTCACTGCAAATATTCGTAATAGTGATGAATATAAGGAAGCTAATCCTACAAGTTCTAGGGTGGACTATGCGGAGAATACACTAGCTGTAGGTTTCCTTGGAGTTAATGTGTTAGCTCCTGTCTTAAGTGATCATGGTAATTCAGATTTAGCGTATACACTTCTTTTACAAGATGAAATGCCGTCTTGGTTGTATTCCGTTAAAAATGGTGCTACAACCATTTGGGAACGCTGGAATTCGTACTCTAAAGAGGATGGTTTTGGACCAGCTAGTATGAACTCTTTCAACCATTTCTCTTATGGTGCGATTGGTGAATGGATGTACAGTAATATGTTAGGTATTGCAAATGATCCAGCTAATCCTGGCTTCAAGCACATAATTTTGCAACCCTCCATCGATGGAAATAACCAAATCACTCATGCTGATGGCTCTTTTGATTCATTATACGGTATGATTGAAAGTGGCTGGGAAGTAGAAGGAGAAACATTAATGTATAATACAGCAGTTCCTGCCAATACAACAGCAACTCTTCATCTTCCTGTTGGGGATATAACTAGTGTTAAAGAAAGCGGACAACCAGTTAGTGAAGTGGAAGGAGTAAAATTTGTAGAGTATAAGAATGGAAAAGCTATTTATGAACTTTCTTCTGGAAGCTACAATTTTACTACGAATCTAAGTAATGAGCCAGGAACAGTGGAAAATATTGATGAATTACATGCACTCGTTAGTCAGTACACGCAATCAGGTTATATATCTGACGAGCAGTTCGCACGCACTATGGATACTCAGTTAACTTCTGTTAAATTGTATGAGGAAAGCGGTGAAACAGAAAAATTGATCAAACACTTAAACAACTTTCTAGCATTGCTTGATTATGTGAAGCAACAAGGGTCCATTTCTGATGTCCCTTATAATGATCTCAAAACTGGTGCAGAATATTTAGTTAACAACCAGCAATAAACTGAACCTTCTGTGGTAGGTTGAAATCTATCGCAGAAGGGTTATAAAAACGGAGGTGTTGGATTTATTGGGGGTAATTCGTTTTAGCCAAATAAACCACATCACTAATAGAGGTTGGACTGCCTTTTTTATCCAATTACTTGCGATGTTATATTTGATATTTCTGTTGGTATGTCAATTATCGTCTCCAACTATAGCGTATTATAATAATAGCCAAACAGTTGGTATTAATATAACATTTGTTGATCAATTAGTAGACACAAAGGGAAATGATGAAATCAAAAATTCAAAATAGTGAGATGCTAGCAGAAAGTAAGGCGTATAAGGAATAAATAATTTGGTATTAGACTTATAGGAATGCTAAAAAATATTTATCTTTCTATATAACTTGTAAAGTATCGGAGTGTTATTATCCATGAATTGGAAAATATTATTTGGTGTAATAAATAAAACTATCACAGGTATAATGTTTATCGTGTTAATCTTCACTGTAATCGCTGTGATATCTGTTCGGATTTCAGGTGGGGAACCAACAATATTTGGATATCAATTGAAAACAGTGTTATCTGGATCAATGGAACCTGAGATTCAAACTGGATCGATTATTGCAATCAAAACAGGTGGTGATATGAGAAGGTTTGATGAAGGTAATATTATTACTTTTTGGTCAAAGGATAACATCCTAATCACTCATAGAATTTTTGAAGTGTCAGGAGATGGAAAACAGTATTTGACAAAAGGCGATAATAATGATGGGCCAGATATAGAACCGGTACTTTCACAAAATATAGTAGGGCAATATACAGGATACAATTTACCGTTCATTGGGTATATAACGAACTTCACTCACACAAAGCAAGGTGTTGTATTATTAATTATACCCGGTGTTTCCTTACTCATCTATTCAGCTCTCAATATAAGACATGTGCTACGACATTTTGAACAACAAGAAAAAGCAAAAAAAGAGCAAAATTATGTGGTATCGTCACAAACAGAATTTAAAAATTTTAATAATGAACAAAAATAAACTAATATTAGAAGATAAATTAGGAGGAAGAAAAAATGGATATTAAAAAGAAATTAGGAATAAGTGTTGTAACTGCTGCATTAGGGCTTTCATTAATTGGTGGAGGTACATTCGCATATTTTAGTGATAGTGAAATAACAAACAGTTCATTTGCAGCTGGTACTTTGGATTTAACTGCTGAGCCAACAGAAATCATTAATGTCGATAATCTCAAGCCAGGTGATCAAATGATTCGTACGTTTGAATTGCAAAACAGCGGTACATTAGATATCGCCAAAGTTCTTTTGGAAACGGATTATGAAGTAACCGATGTACAAAATGACAATAGCGAAGATTTTGGTGAACACATTCAAGTGGAGTTTTTAATGAATCTAGATAAATTGGATGAAGTTGTATATCAAACAACATTAGCAGATTTGAAATCAATGACTCCTGAAGCTGTTGGAACATCTATCCTGGGACCAATACTGGGTGAAGACGGACTTGAAGCAGGAACAATTGATGACTTGTCCGTTAAATTTATCTTTGTTGACAACGGCGAAGATCAAAATGAGTTCCAAGGTGATACTTTAGAGCTTGAATGGACATTTAATGCTCAACAAACTGCTGGTGAACAAAGATAGAATTATAACCATGCTGTGCCTAGGGTAACAATATCTATGTTTACAATGTTGTTGCCTTAGGTTTATTGATTTGTTCTTTTCCTTTATTCAAAAAATTCCCAAAGAAACGTTTAAATCTGAATGTCCATTTGTTTGTTAGGGTTATTATATAATAGTCTCACATCTATTGAAACAGTCTCTTCTAATTAAATGGAGGGGCTGTTTTTTATTGAAGGTAAATAACTTTAAAAATGGATTGACTTATGCTCTTTCAATAATACGATAAATAATTAATAAAGAAAAAATAGAAAATCCTCATAAATACAGTATGTTTGGTATAATAAAGATATGGACCTAGAGTATTACCAAACAATAAGAACATTGAGCCATTAATATAATTATGTAGTTAGGAATAAAAGATAAATAAAATATAGAGGGAGTAAAATCTTTTAGCAATACTAACTGGAGGTGAAATATATGCGAATAAGTTATAAGACACTCATAATTGTGGTGTTTGTGTTTGTAAGCGCTTGCTCCACTAAAGGTACGAGTAAAGAACCTTTCCATGTCATTTATTCTGCTGAGGAAGAAGTGGTGGAAACCAGCGTTCAACATAATGAAGAAATTAAAATAGCAGTTGTTCCAAAGGTTGTCAATATTCCATATTTTAATGCAGTTGAACAAGGGGTAAAACAAGCAGCAATAGATCTCCAAGTAGAGGTTATTTATCGAGGACCGACGGTTGCAAATGCCGAGCAGCAAATTGTAATTATTGAGAATTTATTACGAAGTGAATCTTTAGATGTACTAGCAGTATCCGCCAACGATCCTGAAGCATTACTGCCTGTAATGGAAAAAGCTGCAAACAGTGGAGTGCAGGTGATAACTTGGGATTCTGATACATTAAAAGAAGGAAGATCATTCTTCATTAACATGGTTCAAGATGAGACATTAGGAAGACATTTAATGGATACATTGGCATGGCATGTCGATGAAAAAGGGGAATTTGCGGTTATGACAGGAGCTGATTCTGCTGCCAATTTACAAGAATGGTTGTATTGGATTGAACAGCAACATCTGCATTTTTATCCAGAGATGGAATTAGTGGATATTGTCCCAACAAATGACGATCCACAGCAGGCATATGCTGTTGCAAAACAGTTACTAGCAGATCACCCAGATTTAGATGGAATTATTGGTAATTCTTCTGTAGGACCTCCTGCAGCAGCACAAGCTGTCAAAGAAGAAAATAAAATAGGTGAAGTAGCTATTGTAGGGCTATCTTCTCCCAATCCAATGAATGAATACTTAAAGAAAGATATCGTTCAAGTGGTTACACTATGGAGTCCCAAAAAATTAGGTTATTTGACGGTAGCTCTAAGTAAACAATTTGCTAACGGGATTGAACCGATTGATAATCAACAGATTTCGAGTGTTGGTAAAATAAGCGTAAACGAAGACATAGTAATAATGGGAGAGCCGATTGATTTTACCAAGGAGAATGTAGATCAATATGATTTTTAAATATTTTCGTAATAGTAAATTAATGTCTAAATTAATGATAACGTACATTATATTAACGGTTATACCCGTATCCATATTGGGTTATATTGCATATAAGCAATACACTTTGTCTATAGAAAACCAAGTGGGAGAGTATATACCAAAACTACTAGAACAGGCAAATATCAATATAAACAATCAACTAAATGACTATCGTTCCTTGCCAGACTCTTTATATAACTCTTCTGACGTGATCGAAGTGTTAAGGAAAGATGCCTATCAAAATAATTCTGCTTTGTTTCGGGACGAATTTTTAGTAAATAATGCATTATCAAGAATGTATATGACAAATGGAAACTCAGATATTTTAGGTGTTTTCATATTAAGCAATAATCGGCTTTTTCAAAGTACAAATAAAACAGAGACAGGATTTCAGACTGAAGAATTTTCTTCCTTTCTGGGAGATACCTTTGACTTGAATGGTGGTACAGATTTTATATTACCAAACCAAACAGACTTAAAGTTTGAAAATAATCCTCCATTTTTACTTATGATGAGAGAGTTACGAGATTATGAAAACCAAGAAAATTTAGGTACTATGTTTATTGCTATACGATTAGATTTTATTGAAAGAGCAATGAAAGGCTTGACCGCAGACCGTGATCCATCTATTTGGTTAACGAATGGAAGCGGAAATATAATCTATCACAGTGATTCAGATAAAATAGGTGAAATAGATACCAAATTCTCGCAATATCCTAAAGTTAATGGGAGCTTTAGAACAACCAATTGGCTGGAGAATGATTTAATAAGTAGTTATAAGTTCCCCTCTGTTAATTGGTATTCTTTTCATAAGATACCGCTTCGTGAATTAATGGAAGACACTAACCTTGTTCGAAATGGAACGATTATTGTTTTTATTATAATTGTAGTTTTAAGTACGATTATATCCGTTTTATTAGCTTGGAATGTTTCTAATCCATTAAAAAAATTAACTGTTTTAATGAAGCGTGTAGAAAAAGGGGATTTTAAAGTTGATTTACCAATGGATAAGAAAGATGAAATTGGAATACTTGCTAAAAGCTTTAATTCAATGATACAAGAAATTGAATATTTAATTAGAGAAAATTATCAAATTGAATTGAAACAAAAAGATGCTGAACTTTATGCTTTGCAGTCACAAATCAACCCTCATTTTATGTATAACACTCTAGAAACGATAGCATATGCGGTAGAGGAAGAAGAAAAAGACGAAGTAGTAGAAATGGTAACCATTTTAGGGAGAATGTTACGCTATTCTATCAATAATAAAGAGAAAACTGTATCCATTCATAAAGAATTAAGCCATACAAAAGATTATTTGACCATACAACGCTTTCGCTTTGAAGACCGAATAGAATTTTTTATTGAAACAGATGTGGATGCTGATGAATATGTCATACCCAAATTCATACTGCAACCTGTGATTGAAAATGCTATCAAATATGGTTTAGAACAGTCAATAAAAATCCATATTGAAGTAACGATCATTGTGAATGAATTGGATGAATTAGAAATAAGAATAAAAGACAACGGACCGGGTATGACTGAAGCTGAGCTAAAACAAATTCATCTAACATTAGATCAAAATCCAATGAAACGAATGTCCCAGTTTGGCTTATTAAATGTTCATGCACGTATAAAGATGATGTATGGAGATTCATATGGTTTAGCGGTAAATAGTCATGAGGGAAAAGGCACAACTGTCGTTTTACATTTACCATTAGACGATGATAGAAAAAAAGGGGTGTCCTAATTGCACAAAATTAATATATTGATAGTTGATGATGAACCAAGATTACGAAGAGGTATAGAGAGGCAAGTTCTACAAGCGAATGAAGATTTTGAGGTGATTGGTAGTTTTAGCGATGGGATAGAATGTTTAAATGCAATAGAAACAAAGGATACATCTTTTGATTTGTTAATAACCGATGTTAAAATGCCAGAAATGGATGGATTAACGTTAATTAAAAAATTAAAACAAAAGCATTCGTTTTTGTCGGTTGTCATAAGCGGGTTTGATGATTTTAAATTTTTGCAAACTGCCATACGTGAAGGTGCAAGTGATTATCTTATAAAACCGATTGATCGCAGTGAGTTTCGCTCCCAGCTTTTGATGTTTCGAGATAAAATAATGAAAAAAAGAATGGAAAACAAAAAGCTCAGAGAGATAACTAAAGATGCGGAACAGAGTAACTATTTAAAACAAATTCAGTTGTTACAAGAAATCACTAATGATCAAAAACAGGATATATCTCAGATTGATTGGACGAAAGAATTTCCTAAAGGTTATTACCTTTCATTTTACGTATGCATAGATCAAAGAGGTAATAAAAGAAAAAAATATAGTGATCAAGAGTGGGACAATTGGATTTTTGCTATTGGAAATATTATGGATGAAATGCTTCAGGAAAGAAAAAATAGACACTTAGGATTTGGTTGGAAATGGATAGAGAATAAAAGTTCTTGGTGGGTAATGTTACATTCTAATCAATTAATAGATTTCGATTCACAAGCTCAAACATTTGCTACTCGATTATTAAGCAATATTAGACAATTTACAATGTTTAGTTGTACGTTAGCAATGAGTGACCCGTTTGACCAATTGCCTCTATTACAATCCTTAAAAGTTCAATTAAAAACAGCGATTAAATTTCGGATTTTCGATGGCGGTAATCAAATTATTACTGCGAATAATGTAGCAACAATAACAAATCATAAAACATTTGTTCAAGACCCACAGATAGTTCACCAAATTGATCAAATTGTGCTTGCACTCCATCATACTGAACGTGATCAAGTTCAAAAACATTTAACAATCTATTTAAAAACCATAAGTGCGTATAAACATCCGATGGATATAGAGAAAGCACTCCATTTGTTAGCTGTTAAAGTGTGGAGTGAACTAAACTCATATACGATCGGTTTAAGCAGTGAAGCATTTCAAGATGTTTTCTCTGTAATGGAAAATATAACGAGTTTGCCAGAGTTGAAAATAGAGGTATGGAATTGGATGGACCGTTTAATGGAAATTTCCGAGTTATCAAAAATATCAGACCATGAAAATCAAGTTGAAAAGGCGAAAAAATGGGTGATAAAAAATCTGGATCAACAAATTACTATTGATCGTATAGCGGACCATGTATATATGAACCCCACATACTTTTGTCAACAATTTAAAAGTGATACCGGAGAAACGGTTCATGAATTTGTGACTAGACAACGAATGAAAGAGGCAAGACGATTGTTGAAGGAAGAACACTTTAAAATATCTGAAATTACAGAAAAAGTAGGTTATCATGATACAAAATATTTTAGTAAGTTATTCAAACAGTATTACGGTGAGACCCCTTCTAGGTATAAAGTGACTTTAAATATGAAAGTATGAAGGCATCAACCTTCATACTTTTTTTGCGTTTGAATGGAAAATTTAGAATTTACAAGGTTAAAGTAAGTTTCAACATTTGTTAAAAGAAGGTGCGAATGTTAATTTTTTAAGGGTGAAGAAATATGATTATTTCCAGCTTTTCCGAAATTTCAGTGGTGTAGTGCCTACTCTTTTCTTAAATAAATTAATGAAATGGGTAACATTGTCAATCCCAATTTCGAATGCAATTTCATTTATGGATAAATTCGTATATTTTAATAGATCCTTTGATTTATTAATTCTTGTTTCAATCAAATACTCGATCGGAGAAATACCTACTGATGTTTTGAAGTTTTTTACTATTTGATATTTGTTTAATTTACATATTTTCGAGAGATCATCCAATGTGATTCTTTTTTTATAATTCTCTTCTAGGTACGATTGAATATCAAAAATATAGGATGGTATTTCTGCTTCGTCATGATATTTCGAACGATTTTTTTCAACCAATAATAGTGTCAAAAGATTCATAATTTCCCTCGCAGTTATTATTTCAAGAGTTCGGGTCTTATGTTTTTGTAAAGCTATTATTGTTTGGATAATATTTTTAGCTGTATCATCTTTCACGGACGTACATATATGAGCATCTTGTGAAAAATCCAAATAATAATCCTCTACCTGTTTACCATTGATATGAACCCAGTAAAATTCCCATAATTCTTTACTAGTTTTGTAAAATTGATAATTTCTACAATCTATAAAACTTAAAGTATAGGGTTCTAAGATGAATTCTTCATTTTGATAATAAAGTTTCCCTTCTCCTTTTACGGTAAATATAATTAAGTAGGATTCAACGTTATGTCTTTCAGTATAATAAGAAGAATATGCTTTAAAGTGACCAATTTCTTGAATGTGTAAATATGAATTCACAGTATGTTTTGATGGGTTTAGCGTCATTCTTAAGGAATCTTCTGTCCAATCAAAAGATCCGTTATCAATCCAAGCTCCCATAATATTTCTCCTTTCGTTTTTTAGTTATAACGGTGAAATCGTCCGTAATACTTCCACTGATTGAAGTCTCTCTTTATCACAGCGCTAATCGTCTCTAATACCCCCACTGATCAAAGTCTCACTTTATGCAATTCATTATACCAAGATACTATTATTTTTTCTCAATATAACTCGATGTTATTCATAGTGAAACCGTATACAATTAAGGTGAATTAATAAGTTAGGAGGATGACATTGAATCCGTTAAACACTTTAAAAAAGTATGATAAACCAAAGATAGGTCTTTACTCAACAGGGTTAAAAGCCTATTGGGGGCAATTTCCAGGGTTAAAGAAAAGGTTGGAGGGATATGGTAAATTTATTGAAAGTAAAATGAGTGAATGGGGTGAAATATTTAATTATGGGTTAATTGACTCAGAAGAGAAAGGAAGAGATGCTGGTAATTATTTCAATGAAAACAGTGTAGATATTATATTTGTGCATGCGGCAACCTATGCAACTAGTTCTATGATTTTGCCGATTCATCAACGTTCCAATGCAAAAGTGGTTATGCTAAATCTTCAGCCGAGTAAACAATTAAACTACAAAGAAACAAATACAGGAGAATGGTTAGCTCATTGCGGAGCTTGTCCTGTTCCAGAATTCGCCAATGCCCTTAACCGTTCTGGCATTGAATATAAAGTAGTTAGTGGATTGCTAGGTCTTGAGAAATCACCGGAAATGTCTGTTGCAAATGAGGTTACAAAAGATGATCCAAAGGCAATACGAGCCTGGACAGAAATTAGAGAATGGATTCAAGCAGCTCATGTAAAAAATGTACTTAGTAATGCTAAATTTGGCTTTTTAGGAAATACCTATAATGGAATGCTTGATTTATATAGCGATTTCACCATGATACAGGCACAAACAGGCATTCAAGTGGATGTATTAGAAATGTGTGACCTTGATGAGATTTTACCTACCATTAAAGAAAATGATATTAACCGAAAAGAAAGACAAACATTGGAAATGTTTTCAATTAGTGAAGGTTCACCTTCAGAACAACTTGCGAAAAAACCAACTAAGGAAGCTTTGACTTGGGCATACCATGTAGCAGCTGCTCAAGAAAAGTTGATAAAAGAAAGAAACTTGGATGGGTTTACTTATTATTATCATGGAGCTCCTGGAAATGCATATGAAAAGCTGCAAAGCGGATTTATTTTAGGCAATTCTCTGCTTACCGCTCAGCATGTTCCTGCAGCTGGTGAAGGTGATATAAAAACAAATATTGCAATGAAAATATGCGATGTTCTCGGAGTTGGCGGAAGTTTTTGTGAAATTGTCACAACAGACTATGTAAATGAAACCATTTTATTAGGACATGATGGTCCTTTTCATTTGGAAATCTCTAATGGCAAACCGATTTTAAGAAGTATGGGACTCTATCATGGCAAACAAGGAAGTGGTGTTTCGGTAGAGGCAAAAGTTAAATCTGGTCCTGTTACAACCCTCGGACTGACACAAACAGGTGATGGAAAATTAAAGTTGATTATTAGTGAAGGTGAAGCAACTGATGGAGAAACAATGAAAATAGGAAACACGCAGACACATGTGAGATTTAATACAGATCCAGATAGCTATTTTGAAAGATGGTTTGAAGAAGCACCAACACATCATTGCGCAATGTCTATAGGGAATAATGCGAATTTGTTTAAAAAAGTTGGAGATTTATTGGGGATAAAAACAGTTATTATTTAAATTACAAAAATTTCAAGTTAAATATATGAAAAACTTACTAGATTGTTCACATATAAAGTTGAAAATACTCAGATAGTTTCATTTAAATAGAAATATCCGAAATTCTTCCCCCATATCAGAAATATGTCTCCTACTTTTCAATATAAATATTTCTTATAATACATGTAACCGGATACAAGAGAGAGGTGGTAAAATGTCTGATTATATATTAGAACTAAAGGACATTACAAAAGAATTTCCGGGTGTGAAAGCCTTAGATAAGGTTTCCTTTCAATTAAAGAAAGGTGAGATACATGCCTTAATGGGGGAGAACGGAGCTGGAAAATCAACGTTTATTAAAGTAATTACCGGTGTTCATCAACCAAATGAGGGTGAAATTTATTTGAATGGTGAATCAATCGAAATAAATGGCCCTAAAGTTGCTCAACGTTTTGGAATTGCGGCAATTTATCAACATGTAACCAATTATCCAGATTTAAGTATTACAGAAAACATTTATATGGGTCATGAAAAAATTAATCCTACTAGTCGCATGATTAAGTGGAAGCAAATGCATGCTGATGCTAAAGCTTTGCTACAAAGTTTAGGTTCTGATTTAGATCCTAAAACAGAGATGGGATCACTAAGTGTGGCGCAACAACAAATCGTTGAAATTGCTAAAGCACTTTCCGCACAGGCTAAAATTATTATTATGGATGAACCTACTGCTGCGTTGACACACAGAGAAAGTGAAGAATTGTATGCGATTACAGAGGGATTGAAAGCTGACGGTGTATCGATTATTTTCATCTCGCACCGTTTTGAAGACATGTATCGGTTAGCTGACCGTGTTACTGTATTTCGTGATTCTCAATATATTGGAACTTGGGATGTTGATGACATCAGTAATAATGATTTAATCGTTGCAATGGTCGGTCGAGAAATTAAACAGCTATTTCCAACTAAGAGTGGAAAAATAGGAGACGAAATATTAAGAATTGAAAATCTCGGACAAATTGGTCGATTTAAAGATATTTCCTTTTCACTACGAAAGGGAGAGATTCTAGGTTTAACTGGATTAGTAGGTGCCGGTAGGAGTGAGTTATGTCAGTCCCTTTTCGGAATTGATTCCTATGATGAAGGAAAGATATTTTTCGATGGCAAGCAGGTTTTCATTAATCAGCCAAAAAGTGCAATGGATCTTGGAATTGGTTATTTACCTGAAGATCGCCAGGCACAAAGTCTGATTATGCAATGGTCGATTAAACAAAATATTACATTGGCATCTCTAACTGAACTATCTAATAATGGTTGGTTGAATGAAAAAAATGAAAGGGAAGTATCTAAAGAGCTAGCAGAAAAAGTAGATGTAAAAACTCCAAGCGTTTTTCATTTAGCTAATTCCTTGTCAGGTGGTAACCAGCAAAAAGTGTCGGTAGCGAAATTATTAACGACCGACCTTAAGGTAATCATTTTTGATGAACCGACTAAAGGGGTTGACATTGGTGCTAAATCAGCAATCTATCAGATAATAGTAGATTTAGCGAAACAAGGATATGGCATTATTATGGTTTCTTCAGAAATGCCAGAGGTACTGGGATTGAGTGATAGAATTGCAGTTATGTGTGAGGGGAGATTAACACGAATAATGGATCAACAAGAAGCGAGTCAAGAAGCTATTCTTGAAGCGGCTATGTCAAAAGATAATGTCACAGCGAAACAGGAGGTGACAGGTTAATGCTTCAAAAATTAAATTTAGAAAAAGTAGCAAGGTTCAGGGAAGTAGGATTGTTGGGGTTTATTATTATATTGGCAATTGTTATTCAACTACTTAATCCTGCCTTTCTAACTATGGGAAACATACGAGATTTGTTAACAAATACCGCAATATTAAGCATTCTAGCATTAGGAATGATGCTTGTATTAATTACAAGAGGCATTGATTTATCGATAGGTGCAACTCTAGCTTTGTCAGGTATGATAACAGCATTAACAGTCAGTGCTTTTCCAGGTTTACATCCATTATTAGCCATCTTGTTAGGAATAGTGATTGGAGCTGTTTGTGGAGTAGTGTTAGGGTTATTAGTTTCAAAAGTAGGCATTTTACCAATCATTGCTTCACTAGGTTTAATGAATGTATTTCGCGGAATGACATTCTGGGCAAGTGGAGGTGAATGGGTGAGTGCTTATCAAATGCCTGACACATTCAAAAATATCGCTACGAGTACCATTCTCGGAATAAATACTTTGGTATTTGTGGCAATTCTTATCTTCATCTTTTTCTATTATTTTGTGAATACAACGATTACAGGGCGACAAATCTATGCAGTTGGAAGTGATCCAGACTCTGCTAAAGTAAGTGGAATCAATCAGACTAAAATTTTGATGATTGTTTATACAATGATGGGTGGTTTGTCTGGTTTGGCTGGTGTATTGTGGGTATCTAAATATGCTTCTGCGCAAGGTGATACAGCATCAGGCTATGAGTTGACAGTTATAGCCGCTTGTATCTTAGGTGGTGTTAGCATTGCTGGCGGTGTTGGAAAAGTAACAGGTGTTTTACTCGGAGCAATTCTTTTAGGAGTTTTGAGCAATGGTCTTCCACTAATAAATGTTTCACCATTTTGGCAGATGGGAATTGAAGGGTTCATTATTTTAATTGCAGTTCTATTTAACACGAATATTAGAGAATTTATTGAACGTAGTCATCGTTTAAGGAGGGAAATATAGTATGTCGACAAGAACAATTGAAAACGTCCAACCTTTTTCATGGAAGAGATTCTTTCTGCAATGGGAGTGGATGTTGATCTTATTAATTATAGCTATTTTCATGATGAATAGTTCGGTCTCTCCTTATTTTTTGAATTTTACAAGTGTAACAGATGCAACGATGACCTTTTTAGATAAAGCGTTTATTGTATTTCCGATGGTTATGATTATGTTAATGCGAGAGATTGATATCTCAGTAGGTTCTACAGTGGCGTTATCATCCGTTGTGATGGCAACAGCTTTTAATGCCGGTTTACCAATGATTCTATCAGTACTTCTTTGCTTATTTGTTGGAGCTTTATGTGGTTTCGTTAACGGCTTTTTATTAGTAAAGTATCGAGAGTTGTCTGCTGTTATCGTAACACTTTCAACAATGATTCTTTATCGTGGAATCGCTTATATGATTTTAGAGGATCAATCAGCAGGTAGTTTTCCAACATGGTTTTCCTTTTTTGGATGGGGATATATCGGTACCATTCCATTTATTTTAGTGTTGTTTATTGGCTTAGCCATATTATTTGTCATGATTCAACAGAAAACGGTCTTTGGTAGACAGATCTATGCTATCGGAAGTAATCCTACTGCGGCACGTTTTTCAGGGGTAAAGGTAGATAAAATCAAATTGATTGTTTTTACTCTAGCTGGTCTAATGGCAGCGATTACAGCGATATTTCTTACATCCAGAATGGGAAGTACAAGGCCGAATGTTGCTAATATGTATGAATTGGATGTTATTGCAATGGTAGCTCTTGGAGGAATTAGTACTGCTGGTGGAAAAGGGAAAATGTTAGGTGCAGTTCTTGCAGTATTTGTAATTGGGTACTTGCAATATGGTTTAGGGTTAATTAATATTCCAGCTCAAGCACTGTTGGTGATTATCGGTTTATTATTAATTATTTCCGTAACCATTACTAATTTACGAATTAAGAAAAAATAATTGAGGTTAAAACAGTCTATCACTGTTTAACATATAAATTTTTATGAAAAAGGGGAGGAAGTTAGTATGAAGAAAAACTGGATGTGGCAATTGTTAGTAGTATTCTTTTTGGTTTTATTAGTAGCTTGTGGCGGTGACGGTGAGACAAGTGGTGATGACGCAAACTCAGACAATGGCTCGGATAACACAGAAGAAGAAAATGCGGATGGAGGCGACGGAGAACAAAAACGACATGCATTTGTTTTCAAAAATACGGGGAATCCATATGGTGATAAAATGATGGAAGGTTTCGAAACGGCAATCGAAGAAATAGGTGGAGAATCAATTCTTCGTGCTCCAGATCAACCGACAGTGGAAGGCCAAATTCAAATTATAGAAGAATTAATTGCTCAGCAAGTGGACAGTATTTCTGTAACTGCAAATGATTATGATGGTTTACAACCAGTGTTAACGAAAGCCATGAACCAAGGTATTAAAGTTCTGTCAGCGGACTCAAGCGTTAATAGTGATTCACGCATGGTCCACATTAATCAAGCAGATCCAGAAGCAATCGGTCGTACTCTAGTGCAAGCTGTATCAGAAATGATTGATAATGAAGGACAATTTGCGATTTTGAGTGCAACGTCGCAAGCATCTAACCAAAACTTGTGGATAGAGTGGATGCAAACTGAATTAGAAAACGAAGAATATGCCGATGTGGAATTAGTAGAAGTGGCATATGGTGATGATTTACGAGACAAAAGTGTATCCGAAACAGAAGCATTGTTACAATCGCATCCAGACCTAAAAGCAATTGTCGCTCCAACTACAGTAGGAATTGCAGCAGCATCAAAAGTAATTACAGATAAAGAGCTACAAGATGAAGTAGTCGTAACTGGACTGGGTTTACCAAGTGAGATGGCTGAGTATATTACAAATGGTGTAAGTCCATGGATGTATTTATGGAACCCAATTGATGTAGGTTACTTGACAGGATATGCGGCAAATGCCCTAGCTGAAGAAGAGATTACTGGTGACGAAGGTCAATCTTTTGAAGCTGGTGATTTAGAAGGACAATTCGTCATAACGGAGAGCGAAGATGGTACAGAGATCCTGTTAGGAGAACCTTTCCGCTTTGATCCAGATAATATTGATGAATGGAAAGATGTGTATTAAATTTGATGATGTAATCTAGGGAATGTCAAAATCTAATTTATTAATTTTGCAATAGAAACTAAAAACAGCCTTGAACCATTTAATACAATTGGTTGATAGGCTGTTTTTAGTTTTGAGATGAAACAGCACGACTTTCAAATAACATTGAATTTATTTTGAAACAAGATTATAATTATCGCTACCAGTAAAATGTCGAATATAGGGGGATAATATGAAACATTTCTTTCGCTCTTTACCAATCAGGAATAAAATATTCATCACATTTGCAAGCGTTTACGTTATTGTTATTACTGTAATAGGGATAGTAATGTATGTAAACAATGTCAATGAAATGAAAAATCAGACACAATCGATGTCAAAAGTATTATCTACCCAGTTTTCGAGAACGATTGATTTGTATTTTGAAGACATTGAAAGGTTATCATTAGCGATTTTTACAGACTCTTTAGTACAAGATACTTTATCAAATTATGAGAAAGATATTTTGTATAATGATATTTCCATTCGAAATAGTCTTTATCCGAGGTTATTTAATCAAGTTTACCCTCAATCAGATGTTGCTGCTGTTACAATTTATACAGATAGTGGCACGGTTTTTGATTATGAAAAAAGCGGCGATATGGAAGTGAGATATGAAACAGAAGATCCGGAATGGGTTAAAACTTTAAATGGAACAAATAAAAATCAGTTTTTATTACTTCCTACAACTGAAATCGAACAAGCAAATGGTGAGAATAAGCAAGTTGTATCCTTAGTACGTGATATTTATAAGATTCCACAAAGAAATAAAATAGGAAGTATTAAAATTGATATTGATGTTACCATTTTTGAGAAATTGTTAGAGATGGATAATGTTGATGAATTAGAAGAACATATGAGAATCTTGGTAATGAATGAGAATCAATCGATCATCTATGATCACCGGAAAGAGTTAATAGGAGATAGAGAAGTAGGCTTAAATTTACCAAATGTGACAGAAAATGAGCCGAAAGATGGTACATTGTCATGGCAATCAGACTCCTATCTTTATGCCAACGATCATTCAGATTTTACCAAATGGGATACGGTGGTATTAATTGATAATGAGTTTATTATTTATGAACGAAACCAAATTTTATTATTTATTGCCATAAGTGGTCTTGTAGCAATTTCTTTTATTGGAATTATTTCATATCTATTATCCTACAACATTACGAAACCATTTAACGGTATGATTCAAAAAATGCGCAGAGTTGAAAAAGGTGATTTGACCGATCGAATGAAACTCACAGGTCATCCTGAGATGGATGTACTTACTAGAGTATATAATAGTATGTTAGATAGTATCAATAAGTTAATTACGGAAGTGTATCAAGCAAGTATTACTGAAAAAAATGCAAAAATTTCTGCACTGCAATCTCAAATTAATCCGCATTTTCTTTATAATACATTAAATATTATGAAATCAATTAGTAGAGTAAAGGGTGTAGAGGAAGTCGCGGAGATCTCTGAATCGCTCTCAGATTTGTTTAAATATAGTATGAAAGATTTAGATAAAACGGTGAGATTACAAGACGAAATAACTCATATTGAGAATTATATACGTATTCAGCAACATCGTTTTCGCGATCGATTTGATTTTTCTAAAGAAATTTCACAAGATGCACATCAAATTTTGATTCCTAAATTGTTAATCCAACCAATCGTCGAAAACTCGGTCAATCATGGATTGAAGGATCTGAAAGTGGGAGGACACATCCATCTAAAAGCATTTATAAAAGAAGATGATCTTGTTGTAGAGGTTTCTGATAATGGACAAGGAATGAGTAAGGAAACGCTTGAAATGGTAAGGGAGAAAACCAAAAGAATTAGGATGGAAACTGATACAGAAGGAATCGGATTAAATAATATCGCACAACGTTTACGATTAATGTATGGTTATCGTTTTCAAATAGAAATGGAAAGTGAAGAAAATAAGGGGACAAGAGTAAGAATCATTTTACCCACCAATATCAACTAGAAAGGGCGAATGGTATGAATGTTTTTATTGTAGAAGATGAATATTGGGCATTATTAGAATTACAAACGTTATTAAAGAAATATGAGTCCAACCACTACATTTATTATTATGAAAATGGAGAGGATGCTTTAATAGATTTAGAAGAAAAACAACCAGATCTATTGATTACAGATATTACAATGCCTGGAATTGATGGTTTACAATTAGTTGAAAAAGTAAAAGCATTTGATGAAAAAATAGAATGTATTTTGTTAACGGTACATGATACCTTTGAGTATGCGAAAAAAGGTATACAGTTAGGAGTAACTGATTACATTTTAAAACCTATCAAAAAGTTGACATTATACGAAACAATCGATGCACAAATACAATTTATTGGTGAACGAAAACTCGAAGAAACTGAAAAACAACATTGGTCAATTAATAAACTGTTATTTCAGTCGGTAAATAAAAAAAATTATGATATGGAAAGATTTAATAATCAATCCTATCTATTTAACTATATCTTGATCGAAAATTGGAAAACACCAATTTCTAAGGAGTATAAATTTGACATCAACAAAGTAGAAGGTTTATTAACGGACACTGAGAAGTGTTGGTTTTTATCGGTTGATGAACATAGGAAAATACTATTAATAGCAAATCCCGAGCAAAAATATTTGATGGATTATCCTATTAACGAAATTTATCAAGTATTGAGTGGTGTTGGACAAGTGCATGTATGCAGTCAACTTAAAGATGTAAATGTTCCCCTCAACAAATGCTTTTATGAAACCGAACAATTAATGGACAAACATAAATTGTTCGGAGAAACTACGATTTTAGATCCTTTTCACTTACCAAAAGATAAGGACATTCAAGATCTGTGGAGTAATGTAAGAATCATTGAAAACAAAATAAGAGATCATCAATTCGCTGCAATATCTGTTCAAATAAATGAATTGGTGGCTCAATTGGAAAAATCAAAATTACCTCAAAAACAGTTATTTCGATTTTTAATTGATATGTATTACGCGATTATTTATAAATTACAACAATCTACAAGTAAAGAGATCAGAATAAATGAAAGTAATGATTATTTTGATCAATTAGAAACATTCACTACTTTTGAACAAATAAAAGAGTGGTTAAACGACTTATTAAATGAAATTGGTAAAGTTACTTCTCATCAAGATATTGCGCCTAAACACCTTATACCAATGGTTCAGTCATGGATAAATGATTCATACTCTCAAAATATTACGTTTCAACAATTTGCGGATGAACATCATGTAAGTGTCAGTTATTTATCAAGAGAATTTAAAGAACAGACGTCCATGACTTTTTCTGAGTATCTCAGTAACGTACGGATCGATAAGGCAAAGAAGTTTTTTGATAAAGGAATGGAAAGAACGGCAGAAGTAGGGGAACTAGTCGGTTATCAGGATCCTAAACATTTTCGTACCGTATTTAAAAGAATCACAGGTATAACACCAAAGGATTATAAAAAGATACAAAAAAGGGGGTGATTTGATTTAGTAAAAATCACCCCCTTTTATAGTTAAATATTTAGGTTTTTTCTTAATAGGTGTGTTTATATAATAGAGTTGTACCAAACAAACAAGGGGGTTAAACAAATGAAAAGGTTAACATTAAAAAATGTTTTGTTTAGTTTTATGGTTTTATTACTTTTATTATTAGTAGCTTGTGGAGGGGAAGATGAAGATACGGGTTCTTCAGATGCTGGAAATGACGATTCTGGTGAGAATGCGGAAGGTACGGAAGAAAATCCTGAAACAACACTTACGTTTCTCGTAGATAATCAAACAGTAACCGATGGTATAGAAGCAGTCGCAGCAGATATTGAAGAAAAATTCAACATAAAAACAGAGTTTGAGCTTCGTCCAGGTGGAACTGAAGGTGATAATATTGTTAAAACGAGATTAGCCACTGGAGAAATGACAGATCTAATGTGGTATAACTCAGGTTCATTGTTTAAAGCATTGAATCCTTCAGAATATTTTATGGATTTATCAGGTGAAGAATTTATCGATCGTTTAACAGATGAATTCAAAGGTACCGTTTCTGTAGACGATGCAGTTTATGGGGTTCCAGGTGAAGCAAGTTCTGCTGGTGGATGGTTATATAATAAAGCAGTATATGAAG
Organism: Gracilibacillus massiliensis; assembly: GCF_001458115.1. Classification (GTDB taxonomy): domain Bacteria; phylum Bacillota; class Bacilli; order Bacillales; family Amphibacillaceae; genus Gracilibacillus; species Gracilibacillus massiliensis. The sequence continues at coordinate 590,388 of NZ_CZRP01000013.1, read as the reverse complement.
AGTTAGGATTAGAAGTTCCGAAAACATGGGATGAATTAATGGCAAATAACGAAGCGATTAAAGAAGCAGGTAAAGTACCAGTATTAGCTTCTTATAAAGATACATGGACATCTCAACTTGTCTTATTAGCAGATTATTATAATGTTTATTCAGAAAATCCTGATTTTGCAGAAAGTTTCACGAATAATGAAGCTAAATTTGCGAATACACCAATAGCTTTAAGAGGTTTTGAAAAATTACAAGCTTTACAAGAAGCAGGTCATTACAATGAGGAACAATCAGCTACAGGATATGAGGATGCACTAGAAATGTTAGCAACTGGTGAAGCTGCACACTATCCAATGTTAACATTTGCGCTAGCGGCTATAGCTGATACACATCCAGATGCGATTGACGATATTGGTTTCTTCGGTCAACCAGGTGATGATCCAGAAGATCATGGGATGACGCAGTGGATGCCGGGTGCAATATATGTAAATAAAGATTCTGAAAATGCAGAAGCAGCGAAACAATGGGTAGAGTATTTTGTTTCCGATGAAGGGATGGAAACCCTTATGTCGACGATGAAAGCAAATGGACCTTATGTGGTAGAAGGTGTTGATTTACCAGACGATGCCTATCCAGCAGTCCAAGATATGACAGCATATTTGGAAGAAGGTAAAGTAGGTCCTGCCCTTGAGTTCTTATCACCACTTAAAGGACCAAATTTAGAACAAATTACAGTAGAAGTAGGTCTAGGAATGGTTACACCTGAAGAAGGTGCAGAAAAATACGATCGAGATGTAGAACGTCAAGCACAACAATTAGATATTGAAGGCTGGTAATCTTCTAGAAAGATAAATAAAGGCCCTGTTATGTAACCAAAAAATAACAGGGCTTTTTCCATAAATAAAGTAATGGGGTGACAATCGATGAAAAGTAATAAAATGTATAGTTATGCCTTATTAATACCGGCTGGATTAATTTATGGACTATTCTTCTTATATCCGACTGTCATGTCCTTCTTTTTCGGTTTTACCAGATGGAATTTAACTGATTGGGAATGGATAGGATTTGATAACTATATTATGTTTTTTGAAGAATCTTCACTAATGATTGGCTTTAAAAACACCTTTATTTTTGCATTTTTAACAGCTGGTTTAAAAGTTATATTAGGTTTAATCTTCGCTGTTTTATTAACAGCAAAATTGAGAACGAAACGCTTTATTAGATCGCTTGTTTTTTTTCCAGTATTAGTGAGTACCATTGCAGTTGGTATTGCGTTTAGTGTATTAATGCACCCATCAGAAGGTCTCATAAATATGAGTCTTGATTTGATAGGTATAAATGGTCCAAATTGGTTAGGAAATCCAGATTTAGCTATTTATTCTGTTGCATTTGTTGATGTTTGGAAAGGTGTAGGGATCGCAACGGTTATATTTATAGCAGGAATGATGTCCATACCTGTTGATTACTATGAAGCACATCAAATCGATGGTGGTAATAAATTTAATGCGTTTTGGCATATAACACTCCCTTTATCTCGTCCAGCTATCAATGCGGTTATCATTCTGGCCTTAATAGGTGGACTGCGAACATTTGATTTAGTATGGGCGATGACAGGTGGCGGACCTGGTTTCAGTTCAGACTTAATAGCTTCGATTATTTATAAACAATATCAAGCTGGTTTTTATGGGCTTTCAACGGCAGGTAACGTTATTTTATTTTTAATGGTAGCACTTATCGTATTCCCAATCTTTAGGTACTTGAATAGAAAAGAGGTGGATCTATAATGAATCAGCATGAAGAAATGAGAAAAGTAAAAAGAAAGAAAACGTTATTTCAAACAATGCTTGAAACACTTATTGTAGTCGTGTTTTCTGCTGTATTTTTAGTTCCATTCTACTTTATTATTGTCAATGCAATGAAAACAAGTCCTGAAGCTTCGCAGTTATCGATTGCTTGGCCAACAGAATTTCGTGTATTAGAAAACATTCAAGAAGTCTTAGCAGCAAGAGACAATATGTTACTTCTAGCGTTTTTTAATAGTACGGTTATTACGGTATCTTCGATTTTAATATTATTAGTCGTAGGTTCGATGGCGGGATTTGTTTTGCAACGTCGCAGTGGTAAAGCAATTAATTTAATCGGAACTACTTTTCTGGCTGGTTTAATGATTCCACCAGCTGTTGTACCGACGATTTGGGTTTTAGAACAGTTTCAATTATTTAAAACATTTCCAGGTATAATTTCGGTGATGGTGGCAATTTCCATTCCATTTACGATAATTTTATATACCGGTTTTATTGCTACTATTCCTAAAGAACTGGATGAAGCAGCGATTATTGATGGTTGTGGTGGTTTTCGGTTGTTTTTCAGCATTATTTTTCCAATGCTAAAACCAATTCATTCTACGGTTATCATTTTAAACGCGGTACAAATCTTTAATGATTTCGTGCATCCATTGTATTTCTTCCCGGGGTCAGATAATGCAACCGTCCAGCTAACTTTATATAACTTTATGAGTATGTATAATACGGACTGGAATTTACTTTTTGCCAATGTATTATTAATCACGATACCGCCATTCATCTTATTCATGATCTTTAGTGAAAAGATTGTAGCAGGTATGACAGCAGGTTCGGTTAAAGGATAATTTTTATGAAAAGAGGTTTTTAAATGTTACAAGTTCAAGATTTACGAACAGAATATCGCAAAAATCCAATAGGTATTGACGTTACTGCACCAAGAATTAGTTGGAAGCTCTCATCAGATAAACGTAATGTCATGCAAGCTTCCTATCAAATTCAAGTAGCAGAAGATGATGCATTTGAAAAGTTAGTATGGAATTCCGGAAAAGTAGATTCCGATAAAAGTAATTTCATTGCTCTGACAGGTGTGCAGTTGGAATCAAGAGCTAGATATTATTTTAGAGTCAAAGTAACGGATACCAAAGAAAACGTTTCAGAATGGTCTGATTCAAGTTATTTTGAAATGGGACTGTTAAATAAGGACGAATGGGTTGCAGATTGGATTGCAGCTCCTTTGAAATGGAACGGCGAACCGGCACCTAAGCTAGCTAGAAGTTTTCAGGTTAATGGTAATGTTAAGAAAGCAAGAATATATGTTACTGCATTAGGTTTATACGAGTTACAACTGAATGGTAAACGTGTAGGGGAAGACTATTTTACACCTGGTTGGACGAGTTATCAATCAAGATTGCAATACCAGACCTATGATGTTACGGATCTTATTGCTAGTGGTGATAATGAAATCACAGGATTATTAGGAAATGGTTGGTATAAAGGTAATTTAGCATGGGAAGGTAGAGAAAATGTTTTTGGAGATAGATTATCTTTACTAGCTCAGATCCACATTGAATTAGAAAATGGAGAAGAGCTGCTTGTTGCAACCGATGATAAGTGGGCTGCAACCGAAAGTTCGATTCGAATGTCTGAGCTATATCATGGTGAAACAATAGATGCTAGTTTTGAAACGGACCAAACAGAAGCTGTAGAAATTTTAGAACATTCATATGATATTTTAGTAGCGCAAGAAAATGAACCCGTTAGAAAGATAGAGACACTTTCACCTAAAGAGTTAATCCAAACACCAAATGGTGAAACAGTAATCGATTTTGGGCAAAATATGGTTGGATGGGTTTCATTTGATATCGAAGGTGAAGCAGGTCAAGAAGTGCAGATGAAGCATGCGGAAATTTTGGATGGGGAAGGTAACTTTTATACAGCGAACCTTCGTACGGCAAAACAAACCAATACTTTTATTCTATCAGGTAATGGCAAAGAAACATTTGAACCTTCTTTTTCATTTCAAGGTTTTCGTTACGTACAGTTGATTGGATTTAACGACAATCAACTACATTTGAAGAAATTCCGAGGAGTAGTCTTACACTCTGATATGGAAATAACAGGTGATTTTAAAAGCTCGGATCCAATCATTAATCAATTACAACATAATATTCTTTGGGGATTGAAAGGTAATTTCTTAGACGTACCTACGGATTGTCCGCAACGTGATGAACGCTTAGGCTGGACTGGTGACGCACAAATGTTTATCCGTACTGCAAGTTATATTGCAAATGTTGGTCCGTTTTTTACAAAATGGTTAAGAGATGTAGAGGCTGATCAGGATAAAGAAGGTGGGATTCCATTTGTTGTTCCGAATGTTTTAGAAGATATGGAAGAGCCACATGAGAATACGGTACAGAAACCCTTTAGTTCAGCAGCCTGGGGTGATGCGGCAGTAATCTGTCCATGGACACTTTACTTGGCATATGGTGATAAACGGATTTTAGAAGAACAATATCACAGTATGACACTATGGATTTCATATATTAAAAACCAAGGAGAAAATCCATATTTATGGAATACCGGTTTTCATTTCGGCGATTGGCTAGCACTTGATGCGAAACCAGATAGTTATGTTGGTGCGACAGATCGTTCATATATTGCAACAGCATTTTTTGCATATTCCACTTCGTTAGTGAAACGAATTGCTAAAATTATTGGAAAAGAAGAAGATTATTCGTATTTTGCTGAATTACAAGAAAATATTATTCAAGCATTTACCGATGAATTTATAACACCGAACGGAAAAATTGCCGTTCCAACACAAACAGCACAAATTTTAGCATTAATGTTTAATTTAGTTGATACGAAAGCAAAAGAACGTGCGGTAGAAAAATTAGAAGAATTGCTCGAGGAAAGTAATTATCATTTGACAACTGGATTTGTAGGAACACCTTATTTAAATCATGTATTAACGGAAAATGGTATGAATGATGCTGCCTATACGTTGTTGTTCCAAAAGGATTATCCATCATGGCTTTATCAAATTACCAAAGGAGCTACTACCATTTGGGAGCATTGGGATGGTATCAAAGAGGACGGATCCTTTTGGAGTACAGATATGAATTCCTTTAATCACTATGCATATGGAGCGATTGGGGATTGGTTATATCGAAAAGTAGCGGGGCTTGAATTAGATGAAGAAATTCCAGGATTTAAGCATTTTACGGTTAAGCCCTATATCGGTGATGGCCTCGAATGGGCAGAAGCAACACTTGAATCCATGTATGGTGAAATAAAGAGCGGATGGAAAAAAGACGACACTGGTAATATGCAATTAGAAATTATTGTACCTCCGAATACAAATGCTACCGTCAAACTATTAGGTGTAGAAGGTAACGATGTAAAAGAGAATGGAAAAGAATTGTCTCAAGCAGAGGGTGTATTGTCTGTTAATCACCAAGATGGTGAAGTAGCCATTTCCTTGGGATCAGGGAAATATCTGTTTACTTATTAGAAATAAATTAATTTATGTTATAAGAAGAGAGTAACTTATTTTAGGAAACTCTCTTTCTATATAAAAATCCTCTAGAAGCTATCATCTAAGAAAAATATATATAAGGAGGGACGTATAATTTCACATCAATGTCAGTCATCTTCGAGAAAGCGATAACAAAAAGGAGGAAGATGAGTGAATGCGAAAATTTAAAAAAGGAATTAGGATAGCTCTTATTGCATTAATTACTTTAACACTAATAAGTACAGAATTCAGTATGATAGTTAATGCAGAGACCACAGGTGACGAGGAAGTGACATTTAAGAAGCAAGTTGGTGGCATTTTTGATGGTATGCCCTTATTTGATAGGAATCCGGACCATCTAGACAAGTTTGTGGATGCTTATTTTGAATATACTGGTCTAGAAGGACCGGCTGTCTATGCTACAGGCTCCCGTAATCATTATACATTGCAACAAGGTGAAAATGAAGGAAATAAAATTCCAGGTGCACTTTCTGCAGCTGATAACGTACAAGGTGTTTCCACGGATTTTCCAGCTTTAGTAGGAATGGGGCAGACGTGGAACAAAGATTTATTGGCAGATATAGGTACAGTTATAGGAAATGAGAAGATTAGTACATTGAAAGTTAAACAAGGAGATTCTAACTTGCACCCGGTTGGATGGGGAGCAAATCCAGATGATTATTCTCAAACTGTAGCTTTTACAGTTGTAAGTGATTTGAGAATTAATCCTTTAAGTGGACGATTTGACGAAGGTTTTTCAGAGGATCCATTTATGGCGGCAACAATGATTGATACTATGGCTGCAGGGTTGGGTGGAACTGATACAGAAGAAAGTGAAGATGGTTTTTGGATGCGTGCAGCTGTAGGTACAAAGCACTTCTCAAATTATAGTGCCCAATGGTATAGGGACTCGGTTAGTAATAATGCCAGCAGTAGAGCTATATATGAATATCAAACTCGCAGCGCGATAAAAGCATTAAGAACAGGTTCTGTATCAGGTGTAATGACTTCATTTGGTAGTACCAATGGAATACCTAATATTTTATCACCTTATCAGAAGTATGCTAATAATCAATCGAAATATGGGGTCTATAGTTCACCAGATTTTAATGGAGATGCTAATGTATTTGGTGAAAATCAACTTGGAAATGGTTATGATTCTAAATATGCAATAGATCGCACGCATGCAACGGTTTTAATGATTCTTGCGGATGCAAACGCTGGAAGACCTTCTGTTGATACTGAAGCCGCAAAAGAAGATGTAATGAATCTTGTTCAGGCAGTTGAAGAAGGATTATATGGTATCACGGAAGAAGATTTGATCGATGCTGCAAGATCACATGTCAATCAAATGGTACGTGTCGGAATATTTAACGAAACAGATGAAAATGGTATACCTAAATATTATCCGTTTGCGGATGCTGCTAAAGATGTTGCAAATGAAGTTTCAGATTATAATGATGCTGAACATCAGGATGTAGCATTAAGAGCCGCTAGAGAAAGTATTGTCTTACTAAAGAATGATGGTGTATTACCCTTAGAAAAAGACAAAAATGCTGCTGTATCAGGCGTATACGCAGATTCGCGTTTTAAAACAACATACTCAGTAGGTGAGACTCCTGATTTAGATAATGCTGGGATATCGCCGTTATTATCAATTATTAATAAAATTGGAAGCGATAATGTATCATATAATACCGGCAATCAAATAGTAGGTTACAAATCACCTCTAAACGATGAGGTGGTTACAGCAGATGAAACTGCTTCAGATATTTCTGAAGGAGCAGCACTTGTGACGACTTCAGATTCTTTTGATCAGGAAAATAGTGCACATTTGTTTGAAAAATTTGATTGGGGTCAAAATGGTCATAGTTTATTATCATTGGTAAATAATAAATGGGTTACTTCCCCAAATGAAGAAGGTATGTCACTAGAAAATACTGATAATACACTATTGAACTTAACCAATAATGATTGGAACTTAGCAGAAATGGATGGTAATACAAGTACCATTCCATCGCGATTGCGAATTGAAAAGAACGATGACGAAACTGTCTCCATTATTACAGATGGCTATCAATCTGGTTTCGGTGGCGGATTTACAAATTGGTATTATACCAATGGTAGATTTGCTATGGCAACTGAGGATCAAAATGTAGTAGCATCTGAAACCCTTAATAATCCGGAGAACGCTTCCAATAGGGGGGACGATGTAAAATTTGATGAGGTAGTGGTTAAAGATGTAGGAGAAGAAGCTGTTGAAAGGGCAAAAGAAGATGATTATGCAGTAGTATTTGTGGGAGCAATACCGCGCCACAGTGCTGGTGAAGGTAATGATCGGTCAAGTTTAGAAATGGGTGATGCAGACTATGAATTAATTGAAAAAGTATCTGAAGCATTTACTGCTGAGGGAAAAGAGACAATTGTAGTCGTGAAATCTAGTTTTCCTGTAGCGATGGAAGACATAGAAAATAATCCGAATGTTTCTGCTATTGTTTATCAACCATATGGTGGTCAGTATGATTCTTCTGCATTAGCAGATGTACTTTATGGAGATTATGCACCAACAGGTAGATTAAGCTCAACATGGTATCAAGATCAATCTGTATTACCATCTATTGATAAATATTCTATTCCAGTGAGTAAAACAGCTGATTCATTATCTACAACAGATCCAAGATATAATGTAGATATGACCAATGCTGATCCTATTGAAACAAATCTGACATATATGTACACGGATGCTCCTGTGACATATGAATTCGGACACGGACTTTCTTATAGTGATTTCGAATACAGCAACTTTAGTGCACCTTCAAATGTGAATAGTGAAGAAGCATTCGAAGTTTCTGTACAAGTAACAAACGCTGGTTCTGTTGATACATCAGAAGTTGTACAACTATATAGCAAAAATAATGATTCGGCATACGGAGAATATGCAGTTAAAAAGCAATTAGTTGCATTTGAAAAAGTAGAAATAGAAGCAGGACAAACAAAAACTGTTACCCTAACTGTTGATCCAAAAAATCTTGCTATCTGGGATGTGAACCTAGGTGAATTGGTTGTAGAAGATGGGTTATATACGTTGATGGTAGGAGCCTCCTCAGAAGAGATAAAAGCGGAACAAACAACAAACCTGGAGGGGAGTATTGTAGCAAATTTAACATCAGAATCATTTAATGTTTTTGATCATACTTTCGCTTCTAATGAAGTTATCTATCATGAAGTTTCTAAAGATAACACAGCACAAAGTTTGAAAGAGAATAAAGTGGTTGGTGGTTATCATGCAGTAGGCTCCAAAACATCAGGATCTTGGGTAGCAATTCCTAAAGTAGATCTTACTGATGTGGAAGAAGTAACAGCTAGAGTAGCATCGGATGTTAATGCTGGCACCCTTTCACTTCGTGTAGGTTCACCGGATGGTCAGGAAATTGCCTTAATTGATGTGCCTAAAACTGAAGCTGTTACTTATACAGCAGATAATACAGCAGCAGAAGTCAATGAGTTGGGATATGAAAACATTACCCAAGACATTTCCAATAATGTCTCAGGTACTAATGATTTATATGTTGTCTTTAATAAACCTGATTTAAGAATCGATAGCTTGACCTGGAAGGTTTCTGAAAGTGAAGAACCAGTAGACGGAGAAGAACCTGGTGACGGCGAAGAGCCAGGAGATGGAGAAGAACCAATAGACGAAAAAGATCTTGAAATAGGTATCGATCAGAGTGAGAAAGAAGTTCTAGCGGGTAGAACATATACTCTTTCTGGCACAAATGTTACTTTAAGTATGCCTGAGGATCTACCTGTAGGTACAACATTAATTATTCGAAAAAAAGACATTAATGAAACAAATTATGAAGGTTTAACTCCTGCTGGGGATATGTTTACGTTTGATTTTAAATATCCAACAAATTCTTCAGAGTTTTCTGGAGCGTTCACTTTAACAATGGGTTATTATGCGAAAGCAGATCCGCAAGAAGTAGCAATCTATTATTATGATGAAGAAGAAAATGAGTGGTTAGTACGTGGAGGGGAAATAGAAGAGCAAGAACGATTGATTTCCTTAAATGTTTCTCATTTTTCAACATACGGTGTTTTTGTAGAAGAAAAATCTTCTCAAGAAACAGACAAAGATAAAGAAGATCAAAACAAGGATAATGATCAAACGCAGGGAGGTAAGGATAATGGAGATGGCTCAGGCTCGTTGCCTAATACATTTTCAAGTCTTTATAATTTCTTGCTAATAGGTTTATCGTTACTTATTGTAGGTGGTATTGTACTATTAATTCAAAGAAAACGAAAATTGAATCAATAATCATCTAATATATTGATAGGGTTCAAATTAATTTTAACAGGTACCAATTAAATAAAATTAATCAATGATATTTCCTAGTATTGGCTAGCAATTTCCTTATAAAGGAGAGCGCTAGCCATTTTCCAATATAGAAGGACAAGGAGTTTTTAAATACAATGAATAAAAAAGCATATTGGATATGGTATCCAGGTGATTGGGAAATTTGGTTGCATGAAAAAGTATCTCTTAGGCGCGAAATGAGAGAAGTGATTTTTCCACCTTTTTGGCGATTGGATCAGCATTACAGTTCTGTTGTATTTTCATATCAATACGAGTTGGATCAACCTGAGGAAGTAACAATTCATGTTGATGGACAATTTTCGGTTTACTTTGATAACAAGGACAATGGCCGTTATCATGATCAAATTGTTACCTTGCCAGCTGGAAAACACGAAATGAAAGTGGCTGTGTATAATAAAGAGAATGTTCCCACGATTTATATAGATGGAGCTACGATCTTTTCGAATGATAAGTGGACGGTATCTTGCTATGACAAACAAAGTCGAAAAGTGGGGAGTTGGAAAAAAGTACTCTCTTCGCCTCAAACACCACCTTCTAAATATCAATTGGAAACTAAATTACAATCGCCGATTAAGGTAGACAAAATAAATGATGGATGGTTCGTTGATTTTGGTAAAGAGACCTTTGGCTTTTTACAGTTGAACGGTATAAAAGGGGCAAGTAAAGTTACTGTATATTATGGTGAGTCGAGAGCAGAAGCAGAAGATAGAAATCATTGTGTGTTATTAGATCAAGTTGAATTAGATGAAAATACGGACATTAACTATACGTTCGCAAAGTCACGTGCATTTCGATATGTCCAAGTTGTAAGTGAGTCTGATGATTTTAATGTTGAATCAATTCAAATGCATTATGAATATTTACCTGTTGAATATCGCAGCCATTTTCGCAGCTCCAATCAGCAACTTAATCAAATTTGGGATACATCGTTATACACTTTCCATCTAAATACAAGAGAATTTTTCTACGATGGTATTAAACGAGATAGGTGGGTGTGGTCAGGGGATGCCTATCAATCGTTCTTAATGAATTATTATAGTTTTGTTGACCCTGACGTCGTCAAAAGAACTTTAATTGCACTCAGAGGAAAAGATCCGATTGTTATGCACATTAATACGATCCTTGATTATAGTTTGTATTGGTTCACAGGTATTTATGATTATTATCTGTATACAGGTGATATTGACTTTGTAAAAGAGCAATATCCACATATGGTTTCATTGTTGGACTTTTGTTTAGAGAGACGAAATGAAGATGGTTTTATGGAAGGTAAATCAGAAGATTGGGTGTTTGTTGATTGGGCAGATATCGATAACCGTGGGCAAGTCAGTACGATTCAGATATTGTTGACTCGGACTTTAGAAACAATGGCCCTTGTTGCGGATATCATGAATGATAAAGAGAACACAGTAAGCTATCAAAAACAAGCAGACCAGTTACGCGAAAGTACCATGAAGCTATTTTGGGACAATGAGCAGCAAGGGTTAGTGCACCAACGCTATCAAGGTGAATTGCAGAAAAAGATGACAAAGTATCCAAATATTTTTGCTCTTTTATATGATTATTTTGATGAGGAACAGAAAGAAAAAGTCAAAAATCATGTACTGATGAATAAGGATGTACAATCGATCAAAACTCCTTATATGCGATTTTTTGAGTTAGCGGCACTCTGTGAAGTTGGGGAGCACCACTATGTGCTTGACGAAATGCTTGATTATTGGGGTGGGATGCTTGATTTAGGAGCAACAAGTTTTTGGGAAGAATATGATCCCGCTCAAACGGAAGAAGAGCACTATCAAATGTACGATATGAAATATGGAAAAAGTCTTTGTCATGCCTGGGGGGCAAGTCCAATTTATTTAATTGGAAAATATTTACTTGGTGTAAAACCATTGCGTCCGGGTTATCAGGAGTTTATCGTTGAACCAGAGCTTGGAGGGTTGGATTGGTTTGAAGGTACTATTCCTGTGGGTGAGGGTGAAGTCAACATCTATATGGATCAAGAACAAGTGAAAGTGCGTTCTAATTTTGGAAAAGGATTGTTAAAATTACGAAATACAAATGATGTATATGATATACCATCAGATCATTCATGGTTAGAAATACGATTATAAACTTAGAAAGGTGAGTCTTAAGATGAGTTTTCAAAAAAATCAAACACATGTGGTCAATCGAAATGAAAGATTTGAAAATATCGCCAATGAGTTAAAACCTACATTTTATAGAAAAAATGTTCCAGCAAAAAAGGTTATTGAAGTAGTAGAAAATAAAGAAAAAATACATGGTTGGGAAGTAAAGCCTTTACAGTCTGCTGATCAATTACCTGATCAAGTGTTAGGTAAAGGAGATCAAGTTATTCTTGATTTTGGCGATCATCAGGTAGGCTATCTATCACTCAACATTCAACCAGTTGGAAGTCCACCTGATGCCCCCTTACATCTGCGTTTAACTTTTGGAGAAATGCCAGTTGAAATGGCAGAGACGTTCTCCAATTATGATGGTTGGATTAGTAGTTCTTGGTTACAAGAAGAAACGATGCATGTGGATGTGCTGCCGAATCATTTGACATTACCGAGACGATATAGTTTTCGTTATTTGAAAATAGAGGTATTAGACACTTCTCAAAAATATAAAGTATCATTTGATGATGTATCGATAGAATCCGTTACTTCAGCTGATGTTGATAACGTTGAAACCTTTGAAAATCCGGATGAAGAGCTAGTAGAAATAGATCGCGTCAGTATAAAAACGCTTCAAGATTGTATGCAAGATGTTTTTGAAGATGGACCAAAGCGAGACCGTAGACTATGGTTAGGTGACTTACGGTTACAGGCGATTGCCAATTATGCTACTTTTCAGAATAATGATCTTGTTAAACGAAACCTCTATCAATTTGCAGCAGTTCCGAATCAAAACGGACAAGTGTCTGCGAATCTGTTTGTGGAACCGAACTTGATTCCAGATGATACCTTTTTGTTCGATTATTCATTGTTCTTTACGACAACTCTCTATGATTATTATCAAGCAACGAAAGATGAGGTTACTTTGCGAGATCTATGGTCGGCAGCTTATCGGCAAGTTGAAATCGCATTAGAACGAATGGATGATAAGGGGATTGTCGAGGACGATGATAGCTGGTGGTCGTTTATTGATTGGCATCCTGAATTAAATAAACAAGGGTCATCACAGGCAATCCTAATTTATACGTTACGTCGTACTATTCAGTTAGCGGAAGTGTTAGGAGAAAATAAGCAAAAAGAAACGATGATAGCCAAACTTAAAAAAGCAGAAGAAGCTGTGAAAAAGTATTTATGGAAAGAAGATAAACGTTTTTTTGTGAGTGGTGAAAAAGAGCAAGTATCATGGGCGACACAAGTATGGATGGTGCTAGCGGAAGTGCTTGATCAAGACCAAAATCAAATGTTGTTAAAACGATTGTTAAAAGAGCAACCAGAAATTGAAATGAATACACCATATATGCATCATCATTTGGTAGAAGCACTCTTTCATGTAGGTTTAGAACAAGAAGCAATCGAATGGATGAAAATGTATTGGGGTGGCATGCTTCGCGATGGCGCAGATACGTTTTGGGAGTTATACAACCCTAAGGACAAAGAATTTTCCCCATATGGTAACCATTTAATTAATAGTTATTGTCATGCATGGAGTTGTACGCCTACTTATCTATTACGTACATATTTGTAATTATATTGAATTTAATTTTTGCTACTCACCCTTCTCTTTGGTATCGTTTTCATATAAAATGAAAATGGAGGTGGATATAAAAATGGCTTTCACATTACAAATAGGAGAAAAAGCTCCAGATTTTAAGTTGCCGGCAACAGATGGTAATACCTACAGTCTGTCAGATTTTAACGATGCAAAGGTTTTGGTGGTCTTCTTTACTTGTAATCATTGTCCTTTTGTTGTGGGATCTGATGAAGTAACTCGTACGACTGCGGAGAAGTTTGCAGATCAAGGCGTGAAATTTGTTGGAATTAACGCTAATAGTGTAAGAACCAAGCCAGATGATTCGTTCGAAGTAATGGTGGAAAGAATGGAAGAGAAGAAATTCCCATGGACCTATTTACGGGACGATTCTCAAGAAGTAGCGAAAGCATATGGCGCTTTACGCACCCCTCATTTTTACGTTTTCGATGAAAATCGTCAGTTAATTTATACTGGACGTGGTCTTGACAATCCACGCGAATCAAAAAAAGCAACGATTAATGATGTGGAAAATGCTTTATCGGAGCATCTAGCAGGTAAAGAGATCACAATGCCATTAACCAACCCTTTAGGATGTAATGTTAAATGGGATGGTGAGGATGAACATTGGATGCCGAAAGAAGCGTGCGATTTAGTTTAGTGAGAGTGGGGACAGTCCAAGTGATCTGTCCTCTTTATTTTTATCACGGTGTAACCTTCCATAAAACGTCACTGTTTGCATTCTCTCTTTATAAACATCTATTGCCCCACTTATTTGATCCATAATGCTCGTGATGTGACCCATTTTTCCATGGACCATATGAAATCGAAAAATACAAAATAATGGATGTTAAAGGGTGGAAGGATGTGATTTTGCTAAATACATTCATGTAAACATATCTTCTCTCGAAATCTATGTTTGTAACTAGAAATCGGGGAGGATTTTTTTATGTTTAACAGACTTAGAGTTTTATTAACAGCCGTATTAATAGCTGCTTTCATGTTGGTGGGAGCACCTGCTATTACAGAAGCAAAGCTGGGTGATCGTGTCATAACCAATGGATCATCAGGCTCGGACGTTGCTGAATTACAAGATTATTTAATGACGAAAGGCGTATTTCCCTATCATACTTCGACAGGGTACTATGGGGATATCACAGAAGAAGCAGTTAAGGATTTTCAGCGAAAACGTAATTTGAAAGTAGATGGGATAGCAGGCCCACAAACAAACCATGCTGTTGAAGTATTACGAAGTGGCAATATTGGAAAGCAAGTCATTCAAATTCAAAACCAGTTGAAAAAAACAGGTCATTATAAGTCTGCGGTAGACGGTATCTATGGATCTGGAACCAGGGAAGCAGTTAAGAATTTTCAAAGACAACAGGGGTTATCTGTAGACGGAGTTGCCGGACCAAATACAAGAGCAAAGCTAGATAGTAAGGCGAACCGCAGTACAGCTGCTGGTAAAACATTAACAGTGAAAAGTACAGCATATACAGCAAATTGTGATGGTTGCTCTGGAGTAACGAAGATGGGGCTTAATTTAAATCAGTATTCTGATGCAAAGGTAATAGCTGTGGATCCCAGTGTGATACCGCTTGGATCAATAGTTAAGGTTGAGGGTTACGGGACTGCAATTGCAGCTGATATCGGCGGCGGAATAAATGGAAATGCTATCGATGTGTTCCTACCTAATCAAAATGATGCACTTCAATGGGGACGTAAAACCGTTCGCGTTGAAATTGTCGAATAAATAACGTGAAAAAGGGCGGGTTTGTTTCTTTTGGAAATAAACGTGCCCCTCTTTTTTCTAAAAAAATGTTTATTATCTTCTAGTAAAGGTATTAGTAAAACAACTACATATTAAGGAGATGATAACATGAACGATCTAGGAAATTCTTTTGCACAAATGTTTAATAATGTGATTCAGGCAATTCCAAATGTGATAGCAGCTTTATTATTACTTATCTTGGCATGGATAGTAGCAGCTATTGCAAAAGGGATTGTAGAAAAGTTATTTGTAAAATTAGGGGTACACAGAGCGATTGGAAAAACAAATTTTGTTGAAGATGAGGAAAAAGGAAAGCAAGTATTAAGTGCGATTGCGAAAGTTGTCTATTTATTGGTATTTATTTTATTCCTGCCTGCTATTTTAGATGCTTTAAGTATGGATTCTGTTTCGGGTCCAATCTCAAATATGATGGATAAGTTATTAGGATTCCTTCCGAATTTAATAGCAGCGGCTGTTATTCTAATCATAGGTTATGTGATTGCAAAACTAGTTAAAGAATTATTTGAGAGATTTTTAGTAAGTGTGAATGTTGATAAATGGTTTAATAAAGTGAAACCTGCTTCAAAACCAAATAGTGGAAGTACAATGACACTATCGTCTGTGCTTGCTAATGTCCTATTTGTTGTCATAATCATTCCGGTGATTACGATTGCATTAGAAGCATTAGAGATTCAAACAATATCAGAACCAATTACACAAGTGTTAGATAGTGTATTAATGATGATCCCAAATATTTTTATTGCGATTGTGTTAGTAATTGTAGGTTATTACTTAGGTAAAATCCTTGGTAATCTGCTTGAAGGTTTGCTTCAAGGCACTGGCATTAATAATGTATTCTCTTCCATAGGTATTGATAATGCGGAGAGTAAAGTACCATTCGATATTTCTAAAGCTATTGGTACCGTCGTAAAAGTACTAGTGATTCTCTTCTTCACCGTAGAGGCATTAAGCGTTTTACAATTAGAAGTATTAAATCAAATTGGAAGTGCAATGATTACCTATTTACCGTTCCTGGTAAGTGCGTTATTAATTCTGGGCGGAGGAATCTTATTAGGTTCATTCCTGGCTAGCTTTATTCGTAAGTATACACACAGTGGCTTCACCGCAGCTATTGTAAAATATGTGGTTATTGTATTTGCAGTATTTATGACTTTGGATCAGTTAAAATTTGCAACTTCTATCGTTAACACTGCCTTCATTCTTATCCTAGGCGGGTTAATGGTGGCCTTCGCAATCTCCTTTGGTATTGGCGGACGCGACTTTGCGAGAAATCAATTGAGTAAAGTAGAATCAAAAATGAAAAAAGATAATAATTCCAATAATCATGATAATGATTCGTTGAATTAAGATGCTGATAGAAAACCCTACATCAAGCCGTGTAGGGTTTTCTTTTAATAACAATAAACTTTAAAATGGATCAAATGAATTGTTTTTCAAAAATTCTTTTGGTGTCATTTGGGTATGTCGTTTGAAAACCTTTGTAAAATAACTTTGATCAGTGAAGTTTAATTGGTTACAAATATCTGTCACTGAACGATTAAAATAAATCATCATCTTTTTAGCTTCTTGTATTTTTGATTTCTGGATATATTCACTTAGGGAGATGCCAACTTCTTTTTTAAAAAGATTAGATAAGTATTTTGGATTTATCTCTAATTTTTCAGCGATAAATTTCACAGAAAGATCTGATTCGTAAATATGCTTATAGATATATTCCTGACTAAGTGTTATCTTTCGGGAGAAGTTCTGTTTTTTATTTCTCTTTACCATTTCTGTAAAATCGTATAAGATTTCTTCGCGATACCAAGAGACTTTGGAAATGGAAGTTAATTCCTCAAGATCTTGTATCAAAACATCTCCAAGGGAATAAGCATCTTCCGGATGAACTCCACCCCTAATCGCAGCACGGGTAGCTAATGTGATCATTGCTATTGCTCTATTTTTCAAACTTCTCATTTCACTATTTCGTGAAAGTAGGCCATGTTCAAAGTCTCCACGATTTTGAAAAGCTTTATAATAAGGTAATATCTCAGTAGTATTTCCATCCTCTACCAATTGATAGATGCGCCTTTCCAAAAGAGGGTCATGGTGGTATAAAGATTTCTCGCGAACATCTGCAATATAATCAGAATAAAATGTATTATTTGTGGGTTCCTCTTTTTGTTTTACTAAGCTTAATTCTTCTCGGATATTAATTTCTACTCCATTAATGATAAAGTATGCCATGTGCCCAGTTTCTATTAATTGATTTTTACTATCGATTTTTAAGGTGAATAAGTAATTTTCAAATTCTTCTTGAAAAAATAAACGGTCCAATTTTTTTAATAGTCTATTAATACTTTTTTTAGTAGGTGGATTATGGATGATGGGTCCAATAATTAACCAATAGTTGGTTCTACCCTTCGTAAAAGGGATACTCAGAAAGCTCTCGAAATAAATGGTATCCACTAACTGAATATACTGATCTTGAATTCCACAGTCTAAAAGTTGTTCCTGATAATTTTCAAATAACGGATTCGTTAACTTGCTATTTGAAAAGATGTTTATTTGCTCCGACCGTTTGACAATACTAATCGGTATTTTTGTCATTTCAAATAATGTTTGTAATAAACCCTTATTGAAATCTTTCATTAAAATGCCTCCCGTTAAATTGTAACCGCATACAATAAATATGAATAAATACAATAAAATGAACTTTTTTACCATAATTAAGTGTAACAATCCGTTATAATTTTTGCAAGTTAGCAAATGAGTTTGTTAACAAAGTATAAAAAATTATGAGGGGTGAATGAAGATGAAAAAGAAATTAGTTGGGTCATGGTTTGCACTTATTTTAATCGTATTGTTAGCGGCATGTGGCGGAGATTCATCAAGTGATGGAGATGGCGAAGAACTTACAATTCCAGAAAATCCAGAAGATGTAACTGGTGATATTACGGTTTGGGCATGGGCATTAGAAGCCAATTATCTGGATAAAGATGTATTACCGGCATTTCAGGAAATATATCCGAATGTCAATGTGACGGTGGAACATATTGGTGTCGATCAGGTTTACCAAAAAGTTAGTGCAGGGCTATCAAGTGGTGGTAGCGGTCTTCCAGATGTTGTACAGGTGGAGAATAACCGAATTCATTCCTTTACAGAAGAATTCCCTGATGCATTTACCAATTTAACGGCAATGGGGTATGACGAACATGAAGATAAATTTGCAGATGCAAAAATTGAAGGTCTAAAAGATAGTGATGGGAATGTAATTGCGGTACCACGTGATTTAGGTCCTGTCGGTGTTTTATATAGAGTGGATATTTTTGAAGAAGCGGGTGTTGACCCATCATCAATTGAGACATGGGATGATTATATAGAAGCTGGTAAAAAAATAGTAGATCATACAGGAAAGAACTTCTTGGGTACGGATGGTGATGGTTTACTTCGTATTATGATGCAACAGCAAGGTAGTTATTATTTTGATGAAGAAGGGAAGTTAGATATTACTTCAGAAGCTGGTGAAAATGCAGCACGTGTTTTACAGGAAATGAAAGATAATGAATTAATCACATTTACAAACAACTGGGATGGTCAAGTGGCTGCCATGAAAAATGGTGAAGTTTCTACACACCCTGGTGCTGTATGGTGGAGTGGTACGATGTTAGAACAAATGCCGGAACTGTCTGGTAATTGGGATATGTTTGAACTGCCTGCTTTTGAAGAAGGCGGTACTCGTGCATCGAATGATGGTGGTTCTGCTTTAGCAATTCCATCTTCTTCTGAAAATAAAGTTGCGGCCTATGTTTTTGCTGAATTTGCTACAACTGATATAGACTCACAAATTAAAGCATTAACGAACAGAGGGTTATTCCCAGCCTTATTAGAAGCATATGAAGAGCCTGTTTTTTCTGAAGACCAAGAATATTTCAATAATGAACCATTCTTCCAAAAATTCGCGGATACAGTAGAAAATATACCTGCTGTAAACCATGATGGCGCAGAGTTAGAAGTTCGTTCCGTAATGGGTAGCGAAACAGAAGCATTTTTATTAGAAGATAAGTCTGCTATGGAAATGTTGGAAGATGGGGAAGAGCAAGCAGCTCAACAAACTGGAAAAGAAACAACAGACTAATAAAATAAAGGTTGGCTGAAGTAGCTCCAGTCAACCTTTTTTTCTAAAGAAGGAGGGGACACTATTGGATAATGTAGCAAAAAAATCAGAATCAAAACCACACAAAAAAGGGTTTATTACTCCAAAGACAGCACCGTATATATTTATTTTACCTGCTGTTTTATTGTTTTTAGGATTTACCGTATACCCGATTATTGCGTCTTTCTTACTTAGTTTTCAGACACGTGTAGGTGGTGTCTACAGCTTTTCTGGATTAGATAATTATGTGCGATTATTCAGTGATCCAATCTTTTATAAAGCGTTAGGGAATACGTTTATCCTTCTAATTGTGCAGGTACCAGTCATGTTATTCTTTGCACTTTTATTGGCAGTATTTTTAAATGCAAAGTTATTGAATATGAGAGGCTTTTATCGTGTTTCTTTTTTTACACCAGCTGTCACTTCGTTAGTTGCAGCATCAATCATTTTTATCCTGTTGTTAAATTCTGATTATGGTTTAGTGAATTATATTTTAACTTCGATTGGCTTAGAGCAGATAGATTGGTTAACCAACGGGTTTTGGGCAAAAGTATCTTTAATTATTGTCACCACCTGGAGATGGACAGGATACAATATGGTTATTTTGTTAGCAGGACTTCAGAATATTCCTAATGATTTATATGAAGCGGCTAGTATTGACGGGGCATCAAGTATTCGTAAATTCTTTTATATTACGATTCCACAGTTAAAGCCTGTGTTACTATTCTGTTTTGTTTTATCAACCATCGGAACGTTTCAATTGTTTGATGAACCCTATAACTTAACAAGTGGTGGACCGAATAATGCGACCTTAACGATTACGTATTATTTGTATAACCAAGGTTTTGGTTATTTTGATTTTGGATATGCATCGGCTATTGCTTATGTGATTGTGTTATTTATCGCGATTCTATCCTGGTTGCAATTTAAGGTGGTGAAAGACGACTAATGAAAAGCGTATATGTAAAAAAATCATTGTTACATTTTATATTAATTGTTGGTGTTATCATTTCACTTGGACCTTTCTACTGGATGATCGTTGGTGCTACTAATCCATCTGGTGATGTACTAAGTTTTCCGCCAAAAATAATACCAGGTAACTATTTAATGGAAAACTTAACAAGCTTAAGTGAAGCAATACCAATTATGAAAGCATTATTTAACTCTGCAGTTATTGCGGTGATATTTGTTTTAGCAAGTTTGCTCGTCTGTTCAATGGCGGGGTATGCATTTGCTAAGTTTAAATTCAAAGGGAGTAATGTAGTATTCTCCAGCTTCCTTTTAGCGATGATGATTCCTTATCAGGCAACTATTATTCCATTGTTTCAAATTTTTGGTGCATTGGATTGGATTAACACCTACCATGCAGTTATTCTACCGCAGATCTGTTATCCGTTTGCGATTTTTCTTATTCGTCAAAATATGAAAGGTATACCCGACTCGATGATTGAGGCAGCACGTATCGATGGTGCAGGGGAAATTTCGATTTTCTTTAAGCTTGCCTTACCAACGATGAAACCAGCGTTAGCGGCAGTAGGAATTTTCTTATTTACCCATCAATGGAACAATTTTATGTGGCCATTAATTGTGATGACAACTAGCGATAAATATACTTTGCCTGTTGCGTTATCAACATTAGCTGGCTTGAATTCGGTTGATTATGGACAATTAATGCTTGGTACCGCTATTTCTGTCTTGCCGATTATGGTAGTATTTTTAGTGTTGCAAAAGCATTTTGTTTCAGGTATTTTAGGTGGATCCGTTAAAGAATAAAAGACACAAATAGTATACAGAAAAAGGAGCATACCAATGAAAAAAGTCATAAACGAAGAAACGATTCAATTAGGTGTCTGTTACTATCCAGAACATTGGTCAGAAGAACTATGGGAAGATGACTTTAAAAGAATGAAAGAAATGGGATTCAAATATGTAAGAATGGCAGAATTTGCCTGGACCATCTTTGAACCAGTTGAAGGAACTTTTGAGTTTGGTTTATTTGATAGTGCGATAAAGCTTGCACAGAACTATGACTTAAAAGTGATCATGGGAACACCAACAGCAACCCCACCAGCATGGTTGACGGAGAAATATCCCGAGGTATTAAACGTATCAAGAGACGGTGTCCGTTACAACCATGGTTCTAGAAGACATTACAATTATAATTCCGAAATATATCAGTCGCTATCAAAGCGAATTGTTAAGCAAATGGTCGAACACTATAAAGATAATCCAACGGTTGTCGGGTGGCAGATTGATAATGAAATCAATTGTGAGATTAATGAATTTTATTCGGATGCGGATCATGTCAAGTTTCGTGAATGGGCAAAAGAAAAATATGGAACATTAGACCGATTAAATGAAGCATGGGGAACGGTATTTTGGAGTCAGACGTATACGGATTGGGAACAAGTATATTTATCCCGCCCTACTGTGAACGATTCGTATAATCCACATCAATTTTTAGATGAAAAACGTTTTATCTCTGACAGTGCTATTCATTTTGTCCAAATCCAATCTGATATTATTCGTTCGATTACGACGAAACAGTGGGTAACTACCAACGGCATGTTTGGGCATTTGGATAACCACCGTATGACAAAAGAGGCATTAGATTTTTATGCGTATGACTCCTATCCGAATTTTAACAAAATTATAGATGATAACTCTTTCATGCCGTTACGAGATCGCAAATGGAGCCTTAATTTAAGTACAGTTCGAAATTTTGGTGGTAACTTTGCTATTTTCGAACAACAGGCAGGACCCGGCGGATGGGTGAACCGAATTGCACAACCCACTCCTCTTCCTGGTCAGTTAAGGTTATGGACCTTTCAATCAATCGCCCATGGTGCTGATTTAGTACTCTATTTTAGATGGCGAACAGCAACAATGGGCTCAGAGATTTATTGGCATGGAATTAACGATTATCACAATTTACCGAATCGCAGGATCAAGGAAATTAAAGAAACGAGTGAAGAAATTCAGCGTCTCGGATCTGCTATTTTTGATTCCAATTATCTTGCAAACGCTGCGATTTTAACGGATTACAATAATGAATGGGATGGAGAAGTGGATAAGTGGTATGGCGATTTTCTTGGGGAGAGTAAGGAAGCATGGTTTAAGGCTTTTCAATATCACCACATTCCAGTTGATGTTGTGAACGTTACTCAACATATGACGTTAGAGGAGTTATCACGTTATCAAGTGCTCGTTTATCCACACGCAGCTATTTTAACAGAAAAAACGGCTGAACTTTTGACGCGCTATGTCGAACAAGGTGGTCAAATTATCTTTGGAGCAAGAACGGGATATAAAGATATAAACGGACAGACGTATATGAAGGCATTTCCAGGTTATATAAAAGATTTAGTAGGTATTTCAGTTGAAGAATATACGTTGTTAAATGGCTGGCAGAAGAATCCTGAGGTCACTATGTTCGGTGAGGAGTTAGAGACACAAGGATTTAATGAGGTGCTTCATGTGGAAGCAGATAGTGTCGACGTGATCGGATCATTTAAAAACTGCCACTATGAAAATAAGCCAGCTTTAACGAAGAGAGAAGTTGGAAAAGGTAAGGCTTATTACTTTGGAGGGGTATTTGATTATCAAATTGCAACCATGCTTTTAGAAGACATTGAGGTTTCTCGCCATGATGATATCTTCTCACTTACAAGTGATGTGGAATTAGCAGTTCGTGAAAAAGACGGTGAAACGATGTATATATTACTTAACTATTCTCGAGAGGTACAATCTATTGAGATTAAAGAACAGATGGAAAACTTGTTAGACAACCGTACTGTTAGTGGCGAGATTGAAATGAAAGCTTATGATGTTATGGTGTTGAAATAGTAAGTATTAAAAAACAGCTAAGGAGGTATTCTCCTTAGCTGTTTTTAATTCGTGATCCAATCTGGAAAATTAGTCACAATACCGTCAACACCTAATTCCATTGCTTTATTAAAATGTTTTTGTTTTTTAATGGACCAGGCGGTAACCATGATGTCATTTTTTTGAGCAGCTTCTACAATTTCTTTGCTCAAATAATTCACATTATAGTTTATAACATTCACATAATTAGCTAAATCTGCAATCTCAGTCGTATTTAGTTGCCTCTTGGATACAATAACACCTGTATCCACGTCAGGAAGCATTTCGTTTACTTTTTTAATGACATCAAAATCAAAGGATTGTACGATGATATTATGTTTATCTTGGTAATCTTTAATAGTATTGACTACTTTTTCTTCAATTTCAGGATAGAGATCTGGATATTTAATTTCAATCATTATCCCTGCACCTGGATTTAAGGCAATCAGCAATTCTTCCAAAGTGAGAATCTCTTCACCGATATAATCTGTGCTGAACATGAGACCAGCATCGACTTTCTTCAATTCTTCTAGTGTCATATCTTTAACCATGCCAGTATAGTTGGTGGTACGATCGATTCGTTTATCATGCATGATCACAACATGACCATCCTTTGATAATTGGACGTCGCATTCTAAATAATCTGCATTTAGCTCAATCCCTCTTTGGAAGGCTCCTAAAGTGTTCTCAGGGGCATGATAAGAGGCTCCACGATGGGCGACAAGTATCGTATCTTCATGAAGTGGTACGGTTTTAACAGGTTTCGTTACAAAACCGAATGTGATAACTAAGCTACTACTGATCAATACGAGAATAAAACTGCTTTTAACAATGGACAATAATGACATATGACTGCACCTTCTTCGCTGTAAGACTTTCTTATCTGTTTCTATAGAACAATTATCGCATTTTTTTGACAAAATGAAAAGGCTTACATTTTAATTTCTTTAAAAAATAACCGAACTACTTTGATTTGTAGTTCGGTTCCTATTGCTACTTAGAATCTATTTATATTTTGCAAGTGCCAGATGGCTTCCTGGTGGCTTGGTTGTAGCTGTAGTACTTTTTCTAAATTTTCTCTAGCCTTTTGTGTTTGCTGTTTGCCGATTTGTCCGAGTGCGATCATAAAAAGACAGTGGACTTTGTTTTTTTGGTCCATATTTTCGTCAAACACAAGAAAATCAGGTAAGGAAACAGCGAAATAATCAATAGATAGTTCTTTGAATAATTGTGTTTTTCCATAATCGATTAATGTATTGAATTTGCCATTAGCGATATCTGTTTCGCCTAACTGGAGGTGTGCTAAACCTTGATAAAAAATCATCTCTGGCGGTTGATCATTATAATACATGGCCGTTGTTGGTTCACTGTGTCCGCGTGATGCTTTCCTCCAATAATTTGTAGCTTCCTGTTGCTGTTGATTGGCAGAATAAGCAACACCTAACCAATAATCTATATCGTTCTCCTGTGCACCATGTAATTTACCTTCTCCCAGATTTTTTGGAAAACTTTTCGCTTCTTGTAAGAGATTAATCGCTTGGTTATAGTCCTTTTTGTCGATAGCAGTTACTGCTTGCCCGACATGGGTGGCAATATATTGTTTGGTGATTTTTCCTTCGCCACCTTCCCATGGGTGGAACTGACGTCGGTTGATTAATGGTAATGTTTTTTTATGATATCCTAAGATATTTTGTAATGTAAGATATTCTACATAAAGATCATCACGTTCTTCAACAAGATTCATGTTTTGCTCTAAATAGTCGATGCGTTTCACCGGTGAAACACCAATCTTTTTGTAGAGTTGATCTAATTCATAGAACACTCTGGCGTCGTTTCGGTCTAAAGCAAAAGCTTTTTCAAGTACTTCCTTTGCTTTTTCCTGATTGGCTTTTTTATTGTAATAGTAAAAAGCAAGATTTCGATAGACGGTTGGGAAATTAGCGTTAATGGCTATGGACTGTAGCCAGTGATTCGCTGCCTCCTCGTATCTTTTTTTGTCATAAAATAAATTTCCTAGATAATAATGCGCTTTATCCTGCTGATTATCGTTTTCGATTGCATGTTCCAAGACAATTGCATCATAAAGATGATTTGGGAAACAATAATCTGCAGCCAATTGATTGGCTTGCTGATAAAAGTTAAGTGCTTCTTGAATACGACCTTGTTTGTGTACCGCATAGCCAAGGTAATAGCTGACCATTGGATTTGATTTGGCGGTTATCGAAGTTAACAATAACTCAATATCGCTAAATCTTCCTGATAAAAACAGGTCCTGTGCCAAGAAAAGATAATTACGTGATTCCCCACGTGTAAGCTTAGACAATGTTTGCCATGTTTCCGTTACTTTTTGTTTTGTACCTTGAGTTCTATAAGTCAAATATAATTCAAAGCGAGCTCCAAAGTCTGCTGGATCAATGGTGATCGTTTTTTTAATAAACGTAAGAGAGCTATCGATATCTCCTAATTCCCTTAAACAGGCTGCTTTTAGATTTCGGACGATTAGATTATGTTGATTGAGTGCAAGCGCATCTTCTGCATGAGATAATGCTGTTTCGATATCACCGTTATAATAAGCAATCATCGCTAATTGACTAAGTGCCTTATCTTTCCATAATCCGCTCCATGTTGCTTTGTATAAAATATCGTATGCGTCTGTTCGTTTTCCTTGTAATTGAAGACATACACCAAGGTAGTAATAGGGTTCCATCTCATAAGGGTTTGGGTTATGCCTAGTTAATGTTGTGACTGCTTTGCGTAAATAGTCTTCACTTTCTTTTAATTGCCCTTTGCGAAGTAGTAGTTGACCATATGCATTGTTCATCCGATAGTCTTTATGATTTCTTTTCAATCCCTCCAGATAATAATCCTCGGGTTCGAAGGTAGCATGACGGTATTGTTCTAAATGCTGTCCAGCAAGAAAAAGGTCTTCATTATGCTGTAGGGATTCGGGTGCTTCAATTGCTTTGGCTGCTTCCGGTATTTCTTCAATCGACGGAGCCTCTGCTTGAAAATCGACTAATGTTTGATCGCTTTCTGTTAACACTTCAATTTTAAAGTCATGAATTTGATCCGTATCATGTACTTCAAAAGACTTCACCCATCCTTTTTCAGGAGTGGCATCGAATGTGAACTCTTTCCATAAGGATTGTTGGTGTCTAATAATGGTCCGAATCTTTTTAAATGGAGCGGTTGTATAAACACCAGCTGTTAGCGTACCATTCTTTAATTCGAGATTGACTGCTGCATCGACACTGGCATTTTTTATAGCGCCGATATCTTTATAGGGCATGAAAAATTGTGTGAATCGTTTTTCTTCATACGGCTGCAACCATGTGAAATCTGGCTGATTGTCGGTGAAAACACCTGTCATTAATTCAACATATGGCCCATTCTCATCGGTTAAATTGCGATCCCATGCTTTGCCAAAATCACCACTTCCCCAAGTCCATTGTTTTTTCCCTGGGGACAGATGACGATTCGACACGTGATAGATTCCTGATTGCTTGTTAAAATCATAGTTTCCGACAAAGTTATAGTTGGAATGATGGACCATATAAGATGTAGGAACAGGTATGTTTTTATATTTCGAAATATCAACACCTGCAGAATAATCCATTTTGTAATATTCACCTGTTGCAATTGGAAAGTTCGATACATCTCTTTTGCCATGATCGAAAACAAAACGAACATCAGGTGGAAAAATCGATTGGGTATGATCATTTACCGGTATCGCAGGATTTGCCCACCATAGAAAGGTTTGCGATTGTGCTGTACGATTGTATAACTGGCCGGTAATTTCAATAACAGCTTTATTAGGATGAAGTGTGAAGCCGGCCATGCCTTTGGTGCCGTACATTCGATCAATTTCACTCATCCAGACCGTTTGGCTGCCATCATCCTGTTGTTCTATCGTATATTCAACAGGTCCAAATGTATTGGGGCGATGATGTTGAGGCCAGTTAAATTCAATACCTCCAGAAATCCATGGGCCTGCCAATCCGACTAATGCCGGCTTGATTACTTCATTATAATAGACAAAATCGTAATCGTTTGTTTTATCAAGTGCCCGGTAAATTCGTCCACCGATTTCAGGCATTAATTCAACATAAAGATAATCATTTTCCATAATGACTAATCGATACGTTTGATCTTCTTTATCATCGTAAATTTTTTCTATTATTGGATGGGGATAGACTTTTCCTGAGCTTCCTTGATAAACTCTTTTTTCTAAAAACATTGGATTTTTCTCTGCTTTACCTACCGGGTAGGTTGGGATGGTTACGTCCCGTTCATATACGTTTACAGTAGTTGTTGTCATGCTTTCTTTCCTCCTTAACGATGGACAATAGCCGTTACTTTAAAAATGCCTAACAATTCGCTCATTGTCAGTTCTGCAGTTGGCTGAAACTGTTTGCTGTTCAAATAATCAATAATTTCAAGCAATAAAGTCTGGGTTTCTGGTCGCTTCAAATCTGCCGGTTCTTTGGTATTTAGGCTTGTAACAAATAATTTCCCGCGTCCAACCTTTGCTTCAAACATATAGGTTAGTCTTTTTAATCGGTTAAAGTTGTCGATCACTTCTATAATGGGCTTAATTTGTGGAACACTGTCGATATTCAATGCGCCTGTTTGATTGACTAGGTGAAACCATTGCCAATTGGAAAAAGCATCATGTGGGAATCTTTGTAATACTGGATGTTGATGAATTTTCATTCCCATTGTTGTTCCTTGTTGCTCAGGAAACCATAAGTAATTCCAAAAGGTTGGTAAGTATCTTGTTAAAATTTCATCCTGTTGATTTTCTGACATTAACCAAACCGTTCCTCCATCGACAACATGTTGGATCACATCTCGAGATAATTGATCCGAAATGACAAGATCAACATTGGGGTCTTTTTGAAAACTGTGTTGGTTAATCCCTATCTTATCTTCAAATCGAGCACCGTACAGGACAGAACGTAATGTTGGGATATTGGTCCAAATTCTGTCGATATTATCGGGAAGCAAAGGTCTCGGATAGATCCAATAATCCCAGTTATTTGTTGCTAATGCTTCATTATTCTGAGTCAAATTCAGATGAAATGTAAGAGGTTTTGCACTGTCTGTTTCTAATGGTATTTGAATAATTTCTATCGGTTGTAAGCCTTGACCTGTTAAATGAATGTTATTGATTTCACCAGATCGAACTACTTTATTTTCGTCGGTCAATTGCCATTCTAAAGTCAAATTCTCGATTGATTTACCAAAATACGATACATCGACTTGAGCTGTCAAAGTCTCCTTATCATAAAATGTTCTTTTATCGCTTCTAGCTAATAGAACAATATCGTTACTAAACTGTCGAAAAGCTTTTTCTGAAATAATCCCTTTGGAATCCCAAAACACGTCCAAAATACCGACAGTGGCATGTCCTTGACCAGGGAAGTCTCTGATATCTAGTAATTGAATCCCTGCTAGTCCTGGTGTCCTACGCGCTTTTTCAAAGGTTTCCTTCAATCCACGTGCGAGATGATTTCCAGTAGCTTCGATAAATTCATCTACTCTTGATTGTAGTCCTTTCTTTTCAATAGATGCATTAATCGTATCCAGCCAGTGTGGTTCTAAGATGCCTTTGTATTTCTTTTCTTCCTCTGGACGGGCATACATTGTGAATTGTCCATGCTCATGAGCGATTAATGGTTTATTCTCAAGCTTGGTTACTTCACGATAATCTGTCGTAGTGTCAGGTCCTGCTGCATCATTAATATGATAAGGTGGATGCCAATTTAATGTTGGAATATAGAAATCTCCTGCACGATCATGTCCAGGCAATTCACCAAACCCTGTATTATCGGTATAGAGCCTAGAAACATCAATTGTTTTTGCGTATTCCACTAACTCATTTAGTTGTGGATGCCCCTCCTGGCTAATCAATTCATTGCCCATTGCTAACATGACGAATGATGGGTGATGATAAAGTTTTTTTAGTATAATTTCCAACTCTTTTTTGTAAAAGGTGTGAACGTCTTCAGGCGCATCAAGATCTCGCTCACGATAGTAGACACTCCACTGTGGCAACTCTGTTTGAACAAGCATGCCTTCTTCATCAGCCGCTTCCCAAAATGGCTCAGGAGGTGTCCAGCCATGTAAGCGTACATGATTGAAACCGTACCTTTTTGCTGTTTGAAACTGCATATGGTAATGCTCTTTATCCCGAACTGGATAGCCTGTTTGTGGAAAAACACAACAATCGACATAGCCATTTAAAAAAACAGGTGTGTCATTGATGAGAAACTGTTGATCTTTTGTTGAAAAAGAGCGAACACCGAATCGGATTTCTTCCGTCTGGATTATTTGTTGATTGTCAATGAGTTCTACCTGATAGAAGTATAAATTCGGATGTTCAGGTGACCAGTTTTCTAATTTCTCGTTCGTGTGAAGTTTTAGTATTGTTTGTTGGTTAATTAATTCTGCTTCTGCTGTCAGGATGATTGAATCTTTTACGTCCTTTACCGTCTGTTTAATGGTAACTGGCTGATTTGGCTCCTCTTTTAAGTTAATGATAGCTTGTAAGGTCGCTTGATTAGCCTCGACTTTAACATTTTGGATTCCATTTTGAGGCTTGGCAATAAGTTCTATACCACCTGTAATTCCGCCCCAATTGGTTGCAGTATGATAGGAATGTATGTGACTTTCCTGCAGATCCATTTGCATACGATTGTCTACTTTAATAGAGACGCGATTTTTCGTACCTGGTTGAACCGGTTTGGTAATATCATATACATGCGGAACACTTAAACGATTGCTTTCTGATATTTGCGTACCATTAATCCAAAGCTCTGTATGCCAACGAGCACCATTGATATGTAATTGTAAGTCGTGATCTTTAAAGTGTTCTGGTACTTTTATTTCTTTGGAGTACCATGCGATTCCTTCATATTCTCGTTTCTTTTTCCACGTCCCAATTGGAAAGTGATCGGAAGCGTCTCCAAATCCTTGTTCTTCAATGGAGCCAGGTATTTGGATGGTATCAGTAAATATTTCAGGTACCTTGACTTCGTTAGTTTGTTCTGGTGTTAATTTAAATGACCATTCGCCGTTTAGGTTGAGTGTGGTTTGATTAGACAATGGAATTCTCCTTTTCATGATTGTAATCGGTTTCTTTTATTATAGTAAAGTCACTTTAATAAAGTCAAATTATTTTTGCGAATATTTGTGTTTATTCTAATGAAGAGGGACTTGATTATTTAAAATAATTTTAATAAACTTGTATTTAGTAAACTTACTTTAATAAGATAATGTAAGAATTTAGGGAGATGCAAAATGTACAATACCACACAGCGAATCAGTAAAGACATGATGAAACAATATAATCAAAAATTAATTTTGCGTATTTTAATGAAAAATGGTGCTACTTCTAAGTCTACTTTGGCGAAACAAACAGGACTTACATTACCAGCAATTGCAGATATTGTAGATAAGTTAGAAAACTATCAATTAATAAAAAATATCGGAGCATCAAAAACAGATAGAGGTAGATTCCCAACTCTATATGATATCGAAGAAAAAACCTTAAAAGTTATAGGTGTGGGAATTACTTCTAAGCATATTACAATAGGCATTTATAATCTCAAGGGGGAAAAGTTGGTTCACCAATCTGAAGATTTGCCCCATAATACATCACCAGAACCTCTGATTAATAAGATCACTTTAGTAATTAACCATCTATTACAAAAAAAGGGATTTCACCGTTCCGAATTTTTAGGTATTGGTGTGGGGATGCATGGAATTGTAGACTATCAGAAGGGTGTCGCGATTTATCCACCTCATCTAGACTGGGAAAACGTACCGATTAAAGAACAGTTAGAGAGAGCCATCGATTTACCAGTTTTGGTTGATAATGATTGTAACGCCTTAACTTTGGCCGAATCCTGGTTTGGGGACGCGAAAGAAGAGAACTCATTTATTGTTGTGAATGTGGACTACGGTATCGGTGCAGGTATTATGATTGATCGTAAAATATTTCATGGTATTGATTTTGGTGCCGGTCAGATTGGGCATACAATAGTGGATGGTGATGGACCGTTATGTACATGTGGTAATTATGGTTGTCTGGAGGCACTCGCAAGTGAAGCATCAATTTTGGAACAGATACAGAAAAAAATGAAGAAGGGTTTTCCTACAATATTGCATGACGTAAGAGAGGTACCTGATGACATCATGATCTCAGATGTGTATGAAGCTTTAATTAAGGGGGATGCCCTAGTATTGAATGTGGTAGAAGAAGCTGCTAGATATGTAGGAATTGCTGTTTCTACTTTAGTAAATA
This sequence comes from Gracilibacillus massiliensis, assembly GCF_001458115.1. GTDB lineage: Bacteria > Bacillota > Bacilli > Bacillales > Amphibacillaceae > Gracilibacillus > Gracilibacillus massiliensis. Next base: position 558,896 of record NZ_CZRP01000013.1, on the reverse strand, counting down.
TTATTAATCCTGAAAAGATCATTTTAACGGGAAGCCTAATAAGTAATGCTTCAAAAGAAACGTATTCTTCTCTCGTCGATTCTTTTGCCAAACATGCTTTAAAAACAAATACGAAAAAATTAGAAGTTGTGAAATCTAATTTAATGGATCATACGATCGCACTAGGCGCTGCAAGTCAGTGGATAAACGAACTCTTATTAGGAAGCTTGTCTTTGAAACGGGAGATGGGTATAAATACATTATCTCAAAATATGTAAAAAGGAAGTCAGCCTAATTAACTGACTTCCCTTTTTTTATTCGAAAATATATGAAATTACTTCTATTGCTTGCTCCACTGTTTCCACTGTCACATTCGCTTTGTTCGATAATTCTTTAAGCGGATGGATAAGAGATTCTGGTCTAACAATAATAGTTGGCTTGTTTAGAGCTAATGCAGTACTAGCGTCCATTGCCGTGTTCCACTGTTTATATTTTTCACCGAAAAGAGCAATGACGATATCAGATTTTTGCATAAGCACCTGTGTTCTCAAATTGTTAATGGCCGAAGCAGCATCATCTTTAAACACATTACCGGGTTGTTCACCTAAAATATCTTCCCCGACATTATCTGAGCGAGCATGGTCTGTTTGTGGACCAACAAATTCTAACGATAGTTTCTTGTGATTTGCTTTTTCTTCCACCTCTTTACGCCAGTCATCATGTATTTGTCCTGCTAAGTAGACGGTTAAGTTCATTATCATCTCTCCCTTGACTGTAAGTATTAACTATCATTTTACCATGTTGTAAACGTTTGTAGTAGTCCCTAGATCCAGTAAAAACAGTGGCTCATTGCTTTTTGTAATTAGTAATATTATACTATTATCATCTGAAAACAAAGGGAGGTTAGTAATGTGAAAGAAAGAAATATTGCTGTTGCCTACATATTATGGTTTTTCTTTGGACAGATTGGTGTCCATCGCTTTTATACAGGACGAATTGGAAGTGGAATTGCTCAACTATTACTGGGAGCAATTGGTTGGTTTACAGTCTGGATTCTCATCGGTTGGATTCCATTAGTTGTTTTATGGATCTGGTTGATAGTGGATATATTTTTGATTCCAAGTATGTGTCGAAATCCGCGATAAAGACTTGTGGTCATAGTGGTGGGACCATTAGTTACTCGTATTTATTGCGAATTATTGATCGTCGTGTTCAAGATGCATGATGCACTGCAAACGATTAAACATAATACAACAGTAAAAACAAAAAGTTAAAGTCAGTTATCTGAATAAGTAAAAAGCTCAACTTTCGCAGCTAGAAAAAAGCATTAAATATAACTAGCTGTAAAGCATGTCACTGTTTAAATATGGTCATTGACAATCGAAATAGGTATAAAAAAACACCTCAACTTTTGGTATAGTGTAATTGACTAGAAAACACTACCAATACAGAAGAGGTGTCTCCTATATGATAGCGAATAATGACCAAAATAATCAACTACCAAATGAACTTTCTTCCATCTTTAAAGAATTAAACGTGTATAAGCATCTTAGAAAAGCTGGTATTACAAAGTCTGTCGGCTTTACTTGTGCCTATCTTATTCATTATATGATTTTTAGTTGATTTTGATAATAAGAACTGGTATCAAGTACTTCAAAGTAACAAAGCGAATGATTGTCCAGAGAAGAATGCCGTCTATCGCTTTTTAAACAAATCTACCTTTGCTTGGAGAAGGTTTTTATTATTTCTAAGCGCTCATACCATTGGAAAAGTAACCAACTTAACGCGTCATGATCGCCCCAAAGTATTGATTGTAGATGATTCTTCGTATGATCGTAACCGCAGTAAATCGGTTGAATTATTAGCTCGCTGTTTTGACCATGCATCCCAAAAAATGCGCTTTTATAAAGGGTTTCGTATGCTTACGCTTGGTTGGTCAGATGGTGCCACATTCATTCCAGTGGACTTTTCTTTATTAAGCTCGAAGAAAAGCCAAATTAATGGCATATCATCAAAAGTTGATAAACGTAGTTCCGGTTATAAACGCAGAGTAGAAGCATTACAAACCGCACCTGAGCAAATACCAGGTATGGTGGAACGCGCGATGAATGCCGGTATCGATGCTTCCTATGTGCTGATGGACTCTTGGTTCACGTATCAGCCTCTCGTTAAGGAGATAAAAGAGCAAGGACTCGATGTCATTGGCATGGTAAAGAACTTGAAACAGCGTTACCTTGTGAATGGCCAACGTGTAAGCTTAAAGGAACTATATCGTTTTGCGAAACCAACAGATGGAAAGAAAGGCATTCTTCGTTCGATTCATACCACACAAGCGAATGGCGTTCCTATTAAAGTTGTCTTTGTTCGTAATCGAAATAAAAAGAGTGAATGGTTAGCTATTCTAAGCACCGATTGTACACTTAGTGATCAAGAAATCATTCGTATTTATGGGATGCGATGGGACATTGAAGTTTTTTTCAAAACAACAAAATCTCTCTTAAAACTTCAAAAAGAGTTCCAAAGTCGTTCGTATGACGGCTTAATTAGTCATACGACCATCGTATTCACACGATATATTGTTCTCTCGTGGCAAAACCGATGTAGCACAGACGAGCGAACACTTGGCGGCATGTTTTATGAATTATGTGATGAAGTTAGTGATCTCGATTGGGCTGTGGCACTTCAGCAGTTGATCGAGCTTCTTGAAGATGCCTTGAAAATGAGCAACAAAAAGGTACAAAAATTAATCAAAAGTCAAGTCCAACAATGGATTGCAGGCTTACCCAGCTATATCAGGGCTTACCTGCCTATTTCAGTGTGCGAAAGTTGAGTAAAAAGCAAGTAAATATTTTATCGTTAAGAAGAAAGCTATCCAACTATACATAATAGTTAGGTAGCTTTTTTGTACGTTAAGAAAGAATATAATTTTTAGCGATGAAGGAGTTCGACAAAGGAAATGTTGAATGTACAAAATATAAGAAAAACTTTGTCGCTCACTAAAGAATTAGGATATAGCTAAATTTTTTTATGAGAAATATCAAAGTGTAGTATAGAACACTTATAATCACTGTTTCATCCCTCTGTTACTAAATGAGTAAAATTTACCTATAAAATATTCTTAATATTCTACACTTTTTGTCGAAAATGTACTAATATAGTAATATATACTCAATTGGTTTGGAGGTGTTGTAGTGAATGAGGGTGATAAATTCTTACATGAAATACTCCCAATTTTAGATGAAGAGCAAGGAGAAACAATAAAAAAAGTCCTGCATACGGAGAAAAAATCATTGCCGCAGTACGTGATGTTAACTCTAAAATGGAATTTTTACATAAGTTACAAATCCTATTATGTTTTATTTAATCAATTGATCGATTTATCTGAATCCCAAATGAGTTGGACAGAAGAGATTAGAACGCTAACTAATAAATTTATGGATAAATATAAAAATGAGAAAGTAGGGGAAGTGAATTTGGAAACATATCAAAAACATTTAGAAGATGAATTGTTAAACTTGTCTCCTATTCTAATCGAAGAGGAGCTTGAAGATCCTAAGACAGATACCGATCTAATAAGCAAGTTTGATACCATCAGAGATGAAGTAAAAAAAGGGAATCACGTTAATTTTAAATTATTGCAGGAGATACAGTTGCATATTGATGAAAAATTAGGACAACAGGAATTAGAGCAAGAATCCTCAATGGAGGAAGTTCATCAACAAGTCAATCAATATGTGGACCTTTTGTTAGAAGTATTTGATCTGCTTGATTTGATAAAAATCAATGCTGAACAAAAGCAAGATAGCTCATGGTTAGAGGAAGTGTCAAAAGTTGTCGATAAGGCTATCCACTTACTTGAGGAATATGGAATAGAAGAAGTACCAGTGATTGGGGAACCATTCGATGGCTCCATCATGGAAGGTATAGGAACTGTTAGCTTAGAAGAAGTGGAAGCCTCTAATTTGCAAAAGTATGAAGTGTATTCGGTTTTCCAAAGAGGCTTTCGATATCAACATAATCAATCATTAATCAGAAGAGCAAAAGTAATTACAATCTACTAAGAGAAAAAGGACGGGATCATCATGGCGATCATAGGAATTGATTTAGGGACAACAAATTCAGCAGTTGCTTACATAAAAAATGAAAAACCTGAGATTATTGAAAACAGAGAAGGCGGGAGAACCACTCCATCGGTATTTCACGTGACAAAGGATGGACAGATTGTTGTCGGAAACTCGGCAAAATCAGCGATTGTCAGTATGCCTGATCATGTTGTCACAGAAGTAAAACGTTTTATGGGAACGGATGAAAAACTAAACGTAGCAGGAGAAGTTTATCGTCCTGAAGAAATTTCAGCTAATATTTTAAAAGAATTAAAATTAAGTGCGGAAGATAAATTAGGAGAAGAAGTAACAGAGGCTGTGATTACCGTACCTGCTTATTTTTCTGATTCCCAGCGAAAAGCCACGCAAAAGGCAGGAGAATTAGCTGGTTTAAAAGTGGATCGTATCATTAATGAACCAACAGCAGCCGCAATTGCGTATGGTTTAGATAATATGGACAAAGAACAATACATATTGGTATATGACTTAGGTGGAGGTACTTTTGATGTATCGGTTGTCGAATTATTTGAAGGCGTTGTCGATGTAAAAGCAAGTGGTGGTAACAATACGTTAGGTGGTATGGACTTTGACCAACGAATTGTTGATTATATCGTAGAAGAATTTGAAAAAATGCATGGGATTAACCTTTTGCATGACGGATCTCAACAAGAGATTGTATTAAGAAAAAATCGTTTGAAAGAAGAAGCAGAACGGGTTAAGAAATTACTTTCTACTCAAGTATCAGTCAATATTTCGGTACCTATGATTCTATTAAAAGACGGCATGCCATTATCAGTAGATTTAGAGCTTAGCAGAATCGATTTTGAAAAAATGGTCGATGATTTATTGAGTTCCACATTAGTAGAAGTTGATAAAGTATTAGAAGACACTGGTATTGGTATCGATCAGATTGACGAAGTGTTATTGGTAGGGGGATCAACTAGAATTCCGAGTGTACAAGAGTTAGTTGAAAGAAAATTTAATAAATCACCACGCAAGGATATTAATCCAGATGAAGCGGTAGCACTTGGTGCAGCGATTCAAGTGGGGATAAAGAATGAAACGATTTCTTCACAAAATGGACTTGTCGTCACAGATGTTGCTCCATATAATTTAGGAATTGAAATTATTAAAGTAATTGGTGGCCAAAAAGTACCTGGATATTTTGATATTATTATTAATCGTAACTCGACGATTCCAAAATCAGAGACAAAGTACTATCATACGGTAGAAGATCATCAAACCTCTTTTAATATTCAAGTTTTCCAAGGAGATGCGGAAAAGACAATCGACAATACTTTCCTGGGAAATATTGAGATAAATGATGTGCCAGCAAATCCTGCTGGTCAAGAAGGTATTGAAATTACGTTCCATTATGATATTAACGGTAACTTGAAAGTAACGGCAAAACTTACCAGTACAGGTAAAACGGTAAATGCAGAAATTAATAATAACGGTGTAATGAGTGACTTGGAAGTAAGTCAGTCGAAAAGGAAAATGGAACAAGCATGGGATCAGTCAGAATTGTATAAAGAGGTAAAGGCGGTTATGTATCGTGCAGAAAAAGTGAGGGATGAGCTGGATTCCAATCAACAAGCTAGTCTTGATGCGATTATGAATAATCTAAAAGGCGCCCTTTCTCAAAATGATGCCCAACCAGTGAAAAAATATGAAGAACAATTGACCGATTATTTAATGGAAGTTGTGTAAAGGATGTAAAGAACCTATGGATACGATCAAAGAAAACTACAGACTAGCATTACACTATATAGGTGAAAAAGATTATCTTCGGGCAAAAAAATTGCTCGAAGATATCGCGATTCATTACCCTAATTCACAGGTAATGTGGGCATTAGCATTAGTAGAGGCAATGACTGGTAACCCTTTTCAGGCAAAAAGACTACTTCGTTCTGTAAGTCCTGAAGTGATCCCACAAGCAAAAAATTTACAGGAAAAAATTGAGCATCAAATCCCAGAGTATAAGCTATTATTTTCAAGTTATAATGATGGAATTGAAAAGGTGAAAAAGGGTCAATATCTCGAAGCTTTACAAGATTTTTCAGATGCTTTTGACAAAGGTAAGGACTTGCCTTTACCAGTTGCTATTTATAAAGGATATTTACTTAGTTTGATGCATTCAGGAGATCAGAAGAAAGCATTTGATTTATATCGCATCGCGCCATTATATATCCAACAATCGATTGATTTGAGTCGATACAGGAGTGCAGAAAAACCAAAGAAAAGCTCTCGTCGCTGGATTATGGTAGCTGCATTCGTGACAGTACTGATGATAGGGCTCTTTGTTGGAAGTAAAGCTTTTCCTGATACGAAAGAGATCCCTGTAGTAGCAGAAGATAATGAAACTGCCCAAGAAGAGGAAGAGTTTTTATCTGAACAAAGTGATACAATTGCAACTTTAGAATCAAAGCTGGACGAACAGATGGCTACATATGAAATGTTAGAAGAAGAGTATAACGAAATGGAAGAACGTATCGGTTTTGTAGCGGATGCTGAAGATATTAACGCGATCGCCAGTAATGAAGCATATCAACAAGGATTACAAGCATATCAGCAAGGAGATTATCAAAATGCTGCAATATTATTAGAAAAATCTTATAGATATGATGACCAGCAATATTTCTCAGATGATGCGAGATATTATCAGATTCAAGCATTCCAGCGGGCAGGGCAATCAATAGAAGAAGAAATTTTCGCTTTTATTACATCAACGAATAGTCATTTTCAAACGTCGCCATATCGCGATGATTTGATGTTACAATTGGCGGAATTATCGATCGACAAAGGTAAGGTTGAACAGGCAACCGAGTTATTACGGGAAATTGTTGACACATTTCCTCAGCAATGGACGGCTATCAGTGCTCAAACTCACTTAAATAAATTGTTGGAGGAAGAGTAAATGGGGGAACAGAATTTATATGAGGTATTAGGAGTCGATGAAAATGGCTCACAAACAGATATCAAAAGAGCGTATTATCGTCAAATACGAATTTATACGAATGAAAAACACCCTGAGAAGTTCCAGGAGTTAAATCAGGCTTATGAAACACTTTTTGACGAAGGAAAAAGGCAAGAATATGACCGAATGATACAAGATGGTGGAAGGTATGAAACGGCGGCGAATCAAGTTGTTGAACATATCAATAACCAGAATTATTATAGGGCAGCGCAACTTCTAGAAGAGATGCTACAGGATTACCCAGATGATCCAACGGTTAAATTTAAGCTGGCAGATGTATATATATCGTTGGAAAGGTTTCAGGATGCTAAGAGGTTGGGTGCAGATCTGATATTGGAAGACCCCAATTCAGAAGAGTATCGTCTTTTGATGCGTCAAATTTATTTTCATTTAGGGGATGCGTATAAAGAAGAAGTACAGCTCAAAAAACTGATCCAACTTAATTTAAACGAACGAAATTATCATTTATTACTATCACATCTATATACCGAGCGGGATCAGTATGACGAATCGATTAGAGTGATCGAAGAAGGACTATTAGTAACACCAAATGGTATCGAAGACTACTTTTTATTATCGGAATTATACTTTTTAGCATTTTTAAATCAAGATGAATTCTTACGGAAAAACACGCTTAAAAAGATGCGTCAGCTACCTAATAATGAAGAAGAAAAGCAACAGGTGATGGCATTTATCATGAATAATTGTGATAATGTCGACCAAAACCATCCTGCGCTGCCAGACTTAGTACGACTTGTGGAAAAGATGAATCACCCTTCCTATGATGAAGTGGAGGATTGGCTCAATGAGCGTCAACATTTATTAAACAATAATCAAGAGCACCAGCCGTCTAATTATCAGGAGGAAGTAACCGAAGATTTACGCGGTTCCATTTTAGGATCAATTATTGTCGGTATCATCTTTTCGTTCATTGCTACTCCAATTGTTGGTATTATCGTCGGATTTGTATATTACTTTTATGCGGAGAGAATTAAACAAATTCTCGGATGTCTTATTCTAATCATCATTGCAGTTGCGGTGATAGCGTTGTTCTTGTCAGGATTATAAGTGAGGTGATGGAATTTGAGTAATTGGTATGATGATTTTCTTTCAAAAGATCAACAGCAACAGTTGAGTAACTTTTCCAAAAAGGCAAAAAAGGAATTGGCGTCCTTACCTATTCTTTCAGCTGTCAGTGATGCCACCCAAGGTGCTACAGGTGTAGCTGATCTACAGGAAAAGCTCGAAGATGAACCAGATAATCCACTGTATTGGTTGTTTTTCTATGAAGCGATCATTACGTATCAGAAGTGGAACAGCGGAATGAATGTTGGTAGAGCAGTGATTAATCCGTTTGGCTTTGTTGTTGGGAAAGGTGTTGCCTCAGGCTTAAATGCCATTGACGAAGACTTTGAAAAAGCATCACCATCGACTTATTTAGGTATGGCAATCGCGTTAACTGCTGAAAGAGTGAAAAGTGATGAACATCGAAATGATGTGGAAGACCTAGTGATTTTAGGTAAATCGTTAGCGTATTCGTCTGCCTATGCGAGTTCTAATCTCAAGAAATTCAATTTACTAAAAAAAGCAATTCAATACATCTCAAAAGCGATTCATATAGAAAAAGTTCCACGTTTTCAAGCGGAATTCTTCTTCTATTTGGCACAGTGTTATCAGTTGGCAGAAAATCAGAAGATGTATCTACGCTCGTTAAATATCTCGAGGAAAAGGGGTTTTGCTCCCGCTGAATCCCTTTTGAAAGATGAATTAAAACAAAAAGTGACAGAAAATGAAAGGGAAAAGCTAATGTCTGCTGGGAGTACTGCTAAAACTAAAAACAGATTTATTTATACATTTCAGTTAGATTTTGATCAAAAGTTTGAAGGATCAATAGAAAATGTAAAGAAGAAACAAGCGGAAAAATTTCGACAAACGAGTAATCGTATTCAGAAATTTTTTGAATAATGATTGGAGGAATGATGTTAATGGATATAGATCCGTTAGATTTTTTGGATATGAACCATGATATGAGTATTGATGAGAGTGACTTGCAAATGTATCAACTTTCTGAATATGGTACATACGGAATCAATGACTTAGATCATGATCTAATCATGGACCAATTTGATGTTGATTTAAACAACGACGGATTCATCGATGAATTTCAAGCAGATCTGGATAATAATTCGGTCATCGATCAATTTGAAACAGATCCCGCTAGTTTCGGTGGAACAGAAATGAATTATGATATTAATCAAGACGGAAACACCGATTACATCGATACAGTTTTAGCTAAAGAGATCTTCTAAGCAGAAGGTACTTGTTAAAGAGGAATAATACTGCAAGAAGAGCAGAGGGAAATGCAAGAAGAGAAGCGAATTTGCAAGAAGAGCAGTGAGAAATGCAAGAAGAGAAGCGAATTTGCAAGAAGAGCAGAGGGAAATGCAAGAAGGAGAGCGAATTTGTAAGAAGAGCATTGAGAAATGCAAGAAAGAGAAAAAATCTGCAAGAAGAACAAGTGAAACTGCAAGATGAATTTATTAAAAGTCTCACCAAATAACAAAAGAGAAAGAGAGTTCGGACTCTCTTTCTCTTTTAGCGTTGTTCAAGCTTTTCAATTCGATCTTCTAAAGGTGGGTGGGATGAAAATAAGGTCATCATGCTACTTTTTCCATTAATTTTCATTGTTTGTATAGCAGAGTCATCGGTGCGATCATCGACTTTTGCTCGGTCGACATACATTTTTAACGAACGTAATGCATGTGCCATTTTGTCACGACCAGCTAAATCAGCCCCACCTTTGTCTGCATGATATTCTCGATGACGGGAATAGGCGCTGACAACAATACTTCCAAGTATCGAGAACAGAATTTGGAAGACGATAATTGCTGCAAATTGAACAATCCATTGAATTTCGGAACGTACAAAGCGAGATACAATAATCGCTGCGATTCTTGAAAAGAACACTACAAACGTATTGACGATTCCTTGTAATAACGTCATCGTTACCATGTCACCATTTGCAACGTGTGCTACTTCGTGAGCAATAATTCCTTCAATCGCATCATCATCCATTGTTTGTAAAAGCCCTGATGATACAGCGACTAATGAACGTTTCTTAGTCGGGCCTGTTGCAAAAGCGTTGACTTCAGCAGATTGATAAATACCAACCTGTGGCGTATGAACTAAACCAGCCGTACGAGAAAGGCGTTCGACTTTTTCATAAACCATGCGTTCCTGTGCATTGGCAGGACGGTTTGGATCGATTACTTTAACTTTCATCATCATTTTGGCCATCCAGCGTGACATTGCAAGGGAAATGAACGCCCCAGCGAAGCCGACAAGAATACTAAATATCATTAATGCTCCGTATGATATTTGACCTTCGGCATTTTGAATTGCACCAATATCTGTAAAAGTTGTGATCAACGACCATGCAATTACTATGGTAGTCATTACTAAAATATTTGTTAATAGAAATAACAGAATTCTTTTTCCCATTTCTCAACCTCCAAATTATCGCTTATCTCAGAATATCATAACATAATTTTGCGCATTTGACCTTCCTTAGAGATTAACTCTTCTCGTATGGTTCCCCAATTATGAAAAAAGTGTGTCCTTCTTGCTTTTTAAACTAACCGATGCTAAATTTTAAATGAAGTTAAGGAGGGGATACGAAATGGAATACACTTATTTAGGACGTTCAGGAATGAGAATAAGCAAATTATGTTTAGGTACGATGAATTTTGGTGTCGATACCGAAGAAAAAGAAGCCTTTAAAATTATGGATGCTGCTCTTGATGCAGGTATAAACTATTTTGACACCGCTAACAATTATGGTTGGGGTGAGAATGCTGGCTTAACGGAAAAAATAATTGGGAAATGGTTTCATCAAGGTGGAAATCGAAGAGAAAAAGTGGTTTTAGCAACAAAAATGCATGAAAAGATGTTTGATCCGAACTATGGTCCAAATGATGAGCAAGGGCTGTCCGCATACAAAATTAAGCGTCATTTAGAAGATTCGTTACATAGATTACAAACAGATCATGTTGAAATTTATATGATGCACCATGTCGATCGTCGAACATCATGGGAAGAAATCTGGCCTGCTTTTGAAATTGCGAATCAACAAGGAAAACTGGACTATGTAGGCTCTAGTAATTTTCCTGGTTGGGCGCTAGCGGAAGCACAAGCCAGTGCAAAAGCGAGAAATTTTCTTGGACTCGTGTTGGAGCAGCATAAATACAATTTGAATTGCCGTTTACCAGAATTAGAAGTATTGCCAGCTGCAAAAAGGTACGGAATCGGTATTGTGCCATGGAGTCCGTTAGACGGTGGTTTATTAGGTGGAAATGCACTCCATCCGGCTAAAAACTCCAGAAGTAGACACAATCAAGAAAGAGCCGAGAAACAACGCGGACAATTAGAACAATTTAGTGCATTATGTAATGAGATCGGTGAGAGAGAGGATACAGTAGCGCTAGCATGGTTACTTTCAAATCCTGCTGTTGACGCACCGATTATCGGTGTAAGAACCGTAGCACAGCTGGAGAAATCATTGCGTGCTGTCGAGGTGAAATTAACAGAGGCAGTGCTTCAAAAATTAGATGAGATATTCCCAGGACCAGGCGGACAAACTCCAGAAGCATACGCTTGGTAAATGAGCAACATACTAAATAACGAGAATAACCGATATCTTATTTAATAGGATATCGGTTATTTTAGATTAAAAGGGGGAGAAAGTATAGAACGGACATCAACTGTCTTATGGTTAAATGTCATCAGTTTTTCGCATATGTTTCAAGCAAAAAAAGCTGAGGAGGAAGCATCTCGTCGGCACTTTACTTTAAGAAATTGCCCTTCATAACGTAAATGAAGGACAAAAAACAGGAAAAATGCTCCGAATTGTCCTTCATAACGCGAATGAAGGACAAAAAACAGAGAAAATGCTCCGAATTGTCCTTCATAACGCGAATGAAGGACAAAAAACAGAGAAAATGCTCCGAATTGTCCTTCATAACGCGAATGAAGGACAAAAAACAGAGAAAACGCTCTGAATTGTCCTTCATAACGCGAATGAAGGACAAAAAACAGAGAAAGCGCTCCGAATTGTCCTTCATAATCGAAATGAAGAACAAAAAGCAGAGACTAAATTAAGGCACAAAAAGTCTAAGAGAGAAGAGCGGACATCTCATCGACACTTTCATCAATAATTATAAAACAAAACCTAATGAACGATGTGCTCTTCTAGTGAGAATCCGTAATTCAAGCTGATTGAAGTCAAATTTCATCTTGTTGCTCATTAATAGCATGAAACGCCTGCCGTTGTTGTTCTAAATCGCGACGAACTAAATCCAATGCTCCCTGATCATCGGTTGTATTGTCTGCTTGAACCATAGAACGTTCTGCTCGATCTAAGGAATGTTGAATTTGTTCTAAGATTTCTTCATTTGGATGGCTTTGAGCTTGTTGAATCGCATGTTGCAAATGAAGTATCGATTGCTGAACTTGTGCTATTTGATTTTGAGCTTGCAAACTTGAGATATTATTTCCTTTTTTCATCATTTTCCTCCTCGAAACATCAAACACGTGAAGCATTTAAATTCTCACTCTATAATGTGGATCAAACAAGCCGGAAATATTCATATAGTATTAAAACGCCATCACTTTTAGATGAAAAGTAATGGCGTTTAATTGTTACTGGATGGATTTCCTCAATGCTTCTAAACGAGGATTCATACCATCAGCAGCTTCTATATCATATTCATATTGGATAACAAGTACATTCTCATCGATTTGGTAGACGTAAAATCCTTGTGGTGTATCAAAAAAGTGTTGTCCTATTCCTAGATAAGGGTTGTCGTCTTCGGGTAGCTGATACGGACCGTCACTTTCGCCAGTGTACTCATTTTGTAAGTTAGAAGAAACCTCTTCCAAGTTGGCATTCTCTTCTACATACATAATAATCGAAGCTTCTGTATCATAATCATTATGATATCTTACCGTATTCTCTTCTATAGCATACTTGTCTAAAAAAGTATCTACACTATACTCTATTCCATATGGTTCCATTCGATAGTGTGCAATGGTTTCTTCATTTTCCATACCTTCGATCATTACTGTACGCGTATCCTCTCCGACCTTATCCACTTTAAAATCTTGAGGACTAACATCTTCCGTCTCGTTTGCTGTCTCCTCGTTACCTTCTGCCTCATTCTCATCCTGGCCATCATCTAACCCCTCAGCATCATCTGATTCTTTTTGATCATCACTGGTAATGCCTGTTTCTTCTTTTTGTTGGTTATCTTCTGCAGGAAGCGTGATCTGGTCGTTATTAATCATTTGATAAACGAGAAGACCACAAATCAATAAGGCTGCAGCACTTGAAAACCAAATGAACGTCTGTTTCGCTTTTGACTTGGCACGTTTTTTCTTAGCATGTTTTTGAAGTGCCATTTTCATCGTCTCCTTCTTTTTCGTCTCTAATGAGTTTTTTGATTTCAAATCTTTTAACTCCTTCATTAATTCGTCTTCATTATGACTCATATTGGACCTCCTCTACGTGCAGTTTCAAAGCCTTTAATGCTCGGTGGAATGTGACGCGAACTTTGGAATCGGACCATTTTAAAATAGTAGCCGTTTCCATGACAGATAGCTCTTCGATACCTCTTAAAATGACAACATCTCGATAATCTTGCTTTAGCTTAGAAATTGCTTGATGTAATTCCAATTTCCTTTCGCTTATAAGCTGTTTATCTTCAGGCGAAATATCTACTTTATTCTCATACGATTTGATTAACTTGCGCCAGTCTTTTCGTTTGTTTTTACGAGCTTCATCTATGGCTAAATTTCTAGCGATGGATATCAGCCACGTTTTCGGGCTGGCATCCCCTTTAAAAGAATCATATCGATCAATTGCTTTAATAAAAACTTCCTGGACTAAGTCTTCCACATCTGACGTCGAAGTGTAATAGATCAAAAAGCGATATACATCATCGGCATAAGCGTCAAACCAATCCGTAATTAATTCTTCATCCATCCTCTTGCCTCCTTATTTGACATTCTTTGGTGTTGTTAATTAATAGACGTTTATGCAAAAGAAATATTACATATTTATAAAAAATATTTTAGATGAGAATTTGTGATATAGCAATTTAATATGAAAACAACTCGCATAACTTACTGCTAAAAGTCTCATATTTGCATGGTTTTTTGATAGATGGGATACTAGTAGGAAAAGGTTGTTTAATTATGACAGGAGGGATCATGATGGAAGTAGGCAGAAATGATCTTTGTCCATGTGGCAGCGGAAAAAAATATAAGAAATGTTGTTTAAAAAAAGATAATGTGATCGAAATACAAGAATTAAAAGAAGAAAAATTTTATAAACAGAAAAATATGCTTGTCGAAAAAATAAGGGATTTTCTTATGTCATACTTGCCTCCAAGTGAATTCTATCCCCTTGAAGCAAAATTCAAAAAAAGAACCAATCACGTTTTTGGCTCGGATGACAGTGGCTTCTTTCAATTTTGGTTACATTTTTTCTATCGTTATGACAATGGATTGCGTGGAATTGAATGGTTTTTAGCTGAACAGGAAGAGCAATTGAATGAAGATGAAAAGGAAATGGCCAAACGTTGGTCACAACTGCAACCAAAACTTCTTCAGGCTATTGATTACACAGAAAATAATGTTATTTTTAAAGATTATTACTCAGAAAAAACGTATCCGATGCCAGAAATAGAAGAGAATATACCAACTTTACTACCTTGGATTAGTAGTTTCGGACTGATCGAAGAGTTAGATGGTAACTATTATTTTAACGGTGTAAGAGGTTTTGTAGGTCCAGATGATCTAAAGAATGCGGTAAAGTTTATCGACTCCATTCATAAAGAATCGGATCAAAATCGCGAACAAATAATGGTCGATTATTATCCAGAAATTTTGGCAAGTCTTTATCAACAAGATCAGATGGGCGATCAAACTCGAAAAATGAGTTTTTATCATTATGAATTTGAAATGATCGATCCTGCTCGAGCAGAGAATACACTTTATAATGATGAGGACTTTGAAATAGAGGAGTGGACACCATCCCGCAAAAAATTGGTCTGGTTCAGTGATCTCAAACGCTATATCGATAATGAGATTGATGGGGAAATATACGTGATGAATGTACATGCCAATGTTACGATGGAAGGAAATCTATTGACGTTTACCAGTTATGATTTACGGAAGGTGAATGAATTTTTAAGAAAATCGCAAAAACTAGGGACAGAAACCAGGTTATTAGAAGATGAAGAAGAACAATTCGAAGTTCCAAAAGACATTATCACAGAACAAAAATTTATAAAAACAAATAAGCAACTATCAGAGGATGTAGTAATTACTATACAACATCGAGCACAATTGAGTTTGGACGAGCCAATTCCAAGATACAATGGGAATTCGTTACGTCAACTAGCTGAAAATGATCAAGAATTCGCAGATGAGTACTTAAAACATGCTGAATTTCAAGCGTATAAGTTAGCATTAGAGCAGTTCGGAAAAATCGAGGTAACACCTGATTTTAATACTCCAAGAAGAGAACTAGGTTTACCTTTATCTTCTTTCATAACTGGTGGTGCAAAACGCGAATCTGAGTTAGAATCAGTTTCTTTAACAGAGCAACGGGAAACGGTAGTGTTAGAAGAAGATATACCACTTTATGAAAGTTTAGGTATTACCGCGACAACGATCGATGCTTTTTATACAAAGGATATTATTTCTTTTTATCAACAGAAAACAGCAGGAAAAGCGAAAGCAACCGAAAGAAAATATCGTAATAGTCTTAATGATATTCGAGAAATTATCGAAAGACATCCGATTACAAGTTGGAATGACTGCAATCTACCTTTCTGGGAAGAGTTGTTGGGACGAGATATATTTGAATTATATCATTATGTCAGCAAAGCACTTGTAAAAGATTTAGTAACCACTCTCAAGGCACTAATCAAATGGTTGGCAAAAGAAAATAAGATATCAAACGTAAAAAAAATTCTTGATCTGATTAAACAATATGAACCACGTATGTTAAAAGTTGTACAATTAATACAATTAGAAATGAGTTATGGCTATATCCACAATTCATTAAACATCGACAATATGGTAAAATTACAAACGATAAACGATAATACAATTGAACAGATTCAAAAAGGTATATTCCAAATCATCAAGATCAATAAAAAGAGTGTCCGTGTAAGGAATCTTTCAACAAAAGAAGAAATCACCATAACTTTAAAAGAAGAATCAATCAGGTATGTGGAAGAGGATATGGTGTTGACAGCTTATATTGGACTAAGAAAAGCATCCAATACATGGAAAAATATCGAATTAGTATCTGTTAGTTTAGTATGATATATCATTCTTGCAACTTATAGAAAACAATGAACACCGGGACTGAATAATGTCGCGGTGTTCTTTATCGTTCAAGTTTGTTAAGTAAATAGTAATTCCCTTTGGTTAGCAGTTGTATTGGTGAGAATTGTTAATTGATTAATTAGTCGCTGCTTAGTCTCTTCGTCTACAATCGGTTCTTTTGTCTGTTGTTTATCAATACATTTATCAACAATATAAACCCCTTGTAGGCACTGACCTTTTAATGAAGCTAGCAATGGTTTTAATGAATATTCAATGGAAAGTAAGTGTCCACCACTTCCTCCGGTCATAACTGGTAATACAGGTGTATCCTGTAGAACATCTGGTGGTAATAGATCTAATAGAGCTTTTAATACACCGGAATATGCAGCTTTATAGACTGGTGAACCAACAATTACTGCTTTTGCGTTTCGCAATAAATCGGTTACTTCTTTAATTTTAGGATGATCAAATTGAGCATGAAATAATACTTCTGCTGGAATATCCTGAATCGAGATATGTTTGACATCGAAACCTTCTTTTACTAATTTACCGCCTGCATAATGAAGTGCTAAATCCGTTCGTGAGCTTATTGATGGGCTTCCTGATAATAATATAATGTCTGTCATCTTCAAAACCTCTTCCTGTTTGTATTTTTAGACAATAAAAAACCTCTTCTAGTAAAGATAGAAGAGGGTGTGTGTTTAAAATGAAATCCGCTCCTCTTATCTATCAAGCTAGTTGCTTGCTGGAATTGGCACAGTACTTCTACTAAGTCTGTTGCCGAGGCTTCAAAGGGCCAGTCCCTCCACCTCTCTGGATAAGAAAATATTTCGCTTATTAAGTTAAGTCACAATATACAGGAATTATAAAATACTGTCAACTTCTTTTTTTAGAAAATTTTAAATAATAGAAAAACAGTTGACAATAACTAGAAAGTTTTGTAAAGTGATGGCTAACTTCATATCGATTAATCTTATCAAGAGTCAGGGGAGGAAACTGGTCCGCTAAACCCTGCAGCAACCACTTTTTTACGAGTGAGTGTAAAAAGAATGGTGCTACTTCCAGCAGACGATTCGGTCTGAAAGATGAGAGTACGTTTGTATTTATAAATCCTACTTCTCTCATTGAGATGTAGGATTTTATTAGTTTATAGGGGGATTTATGATGACAATTGTTTCAGAGAATAGTAGAAGCTACATAGAAGATGTCAAAAAGTTAGCGGAGATTTTTGCGGGAAGAGCAAATCAAGTCGACGAAGAAGCAACGTTTCCGTATGAAAATTTTGAAGAGATAAAAGAAAGTGGATTATTATCTCTAACGGTGCCAAAAGAATATGGAGGTTCCGGGATTAATCTTGTCGAATTTTTGCAGGTGCAACAACAATTAGCAAAAGGAGATGGACCAACGGCCTTATCACTGGGTTGGCAGCTTGGTGTAATCTTGGAACAAGCGGAGAATCGTAATTGGAGTAAAGCAAATTTTGAAAAGGTTTCTCGTTTGATCGTCGAAGAAAAAGCACTTATTAATTTAGCGCAGACGGAAAAAGCAACAGGCAGTCCTTCACGCGGGGGTATACCAACGACTATTGCAAAAAAAGAACAGAATGGTTGGCGTATCAATGGCGCTAAATCCTTTACATCGATGGCAGTAGCCCTTGATTATTCGATTGTTACTGTCGACGTTAATCAAACAGGAACCAAGGGTTATGTACTGATTGATCATTCTTTACCAGGAGTAAAAGTTAAAGAAACATGGGATAGTATTTCGATGAGAGCAACCAAAAGTGATGACCTTATTTTAGAAAATGTATTTGTCTCAGAAGATGCTTTACTGTTCGAAGAGACACCACAAAAACCATTTCCTAAGGGATGGTATTTACAGATACCTGCTGTCTATCTAGGTATTGCAGAAGCAGCACGTGATTATGCGATCGAGTTTGCTAGTAATTTTCAGCCGATTACGCTACCACACCCAATCAAAGAAGTACCAGAAGTAAGAAGAAAGATTGGCGAAATCGAATTAGAGTTAGTGAAAGCTCGTGAAGTGTTATATGGTGTAGCAACAAAATGGGTAGAGCAACCTGAGAACAGATCCCAGTTAGGTGCAGAACTACAAGCTGCTAAACACATCGTGACCAACAGTGCTAACACCATAGTAGATTTGGCGATGCGCATTGTCGGAGCTAGAAGTTTGTCTGCGAAAAATCCATTGCAGCGGCATTTCCGAGATGTTAGGGCAGGATTACATAATCCGCCAACAGATGATGCGATTGTCTACAATTTAGCAAAAAACGTTTTGGATAGCTAACGAAAATTTTTTGCAATAAAAGATTGACAATTCTGAAAAATCAAGTTACATTGAATACTATAATTTAATAACCACAACATTTTTTCTTATCCAGAGAGGTGGAGGGACTGGCCCTTTGAAACCTCGGCAACAGACTTGATCGCAAGTACTGTGCCAACTCCAGCAAGCAAGTAGCTTGAAAGATAAGAAAAGGACAGGACTTCAGTGATTGTATTTTTAAGCCTCTTCTTTTCTTAAAGAAGAGGCTTTTTAATTTGTAAAGGGGAGATATCTATGACAAAAGAGATAATTTTAAATGCATTTGAAATGACGAGCGCCATGCACAATTCACATGGTTTATGGAAACATCCAAAAAGTGAACGCCATCGTCAATATAAGGATTTAGATTATTGGATCGACTTAGCAAAATTACTAGAAAGAGGTAAATTTGATGCTGTTTTTTTTGCAGACGTATTAGGTATTTATGATGTCTATCAAAAAAGTAAAGCACCGTCGATAAGGGACGGCTTACAAGTTCCGTTAAATGATCCGGCATTATTAGTATCAGCGATGGCTAGTGTCACGAAACACCTGGCATTTGCTGTTACAGTAAGTACTACATATGAAGCGCCGTTTGGAAATGCGAGAAGGTTTTCGACTTTAGATCACCTTACTAAAGGACGCGTTGCCTGGAATGTCGTTACCTCCTACCTGCCAAACGCGGCCCGGAATTTTGGGCTTGAAGATATGATCAAACATGATGAACGTTATGATATAGCAGATGAATACCTAGATGTTTCCTATAAATTATGGGAACAGAGCTGGGAAGACAATGCGGTAGTCGAAGATGTGGAAAATGAAACATTAGTTGATCCTGAAAAAGTACACGAAATTAATCACAAGGGTCATTATTTCAAAGTAGAAGGACCACACCTGAGTGAACCCTCTATACAACGAACACCAGTAATCTATCAAGCTGGTACTTCGGAAAAAGGTCGAGAATTTGCCGCTAAACATGCAGAATGTATTTTTGTTGGTGGTCCGACTCCACAACGAATCCGCTATTATGCAGATGATATTAGAGAAAGAGCAGCAAAGCATGGTCGCAATCCTGAAAACTTAAAAATCATTTCTTTCTTAAGTGTCGTTGTGGCTGAAACAACAGAAGAGGCAGAAGCGAAATTCGAAGAGTATAACAAAGTCTGGAGTGCGGATGCCGCAAAAGCACAGTATGGTGCAAGCGGTTATGATATTGCTGAATATGAGGATGCAGATCCGGATGAGCCATTTGAATATAAGAAAAAGACAGAAGGTGGTCATTATAAGGCCGCAACTTTAACGAAAGATGCACCGAAAAAATTGACCGTTGGTGATGTGTTAAATCGCTTTGAAGCAATTGACCGTAATAGCTATATTGTCGGAAATCCAAAGGAAGTAGCGGACGCCATCCAATTTCAGTTTGAGGAATCAGGGGTGGATGGGTTTAATTTAAACCATTTGGTGACACCAGGTGACTTAGAGTCGTTTGTTGATCTTGTCATCCCTGAGCTCCAAGCAAGAGGCATCTACAAAAAAGACTATCGTGAAGGTACTTTAAGAGAAAAATTATTTCCAGATGGAAACAGTAGATTACCAGAGGATCATCCTGGCAGTAAATTCAGAAGGAAGTGATCACCATTGATTGAATTAACGAAAGTAACAAAAGAATTTAAAAGTAAAAAACGTAAAATCGTCGGTGTCGATAATGTGTCGCTAACCATTGATTCAGGAGAAGTTTATGGAATTGTTGGATACAGTGGTGCTGGGAAAAGTACCTTATTGCGTTGTATGAATATATTGGAACGGCCAACCTCGGGGAACATAGTGATAGATGGAATGAATCTACTGCAATTATCGGGAACAGAATTGCGAAAGGCAAGGCAATCAATCGGCATGATCTTTCAAGGGTTTTATCTTGTTTCATCCAAAACCGTTTATCAAAATGTAGCATTTGCTCTTAAGGCGGCTGGTGTTCCTGATAAAAAAATAAGACCAAGGGTAAACCATTTATTAGAATTAGTGGGATTATCAGATCGGACAAACCAATATCCGGCACAGCTGAGCGGCGGGCAAAAGCAACGGGTTAGTATTGCAAGGGCACTGGCAAATAACCCAAAAGTATTGCTCTGTGATGAAGCAACCTCTGCATTAGATCCAAATACAACCAAATCAATTTTAGCTCTACTTAAAAAAATTAACAAAGAGTTAGGGTTGACGATTGTAATTATTACCCATGAAATGGAAGTCGTCAAAGAAATTTGCCATCGTTGTGCTGTGATGCAGGATGGCAGAGTGATCGAACAGGGTTCTACTTATGAAATATTTTCTAATCCAACAGAACCTTTGACAAAGAAATTTATCGAAACAGTACTTGATTTCCAATTACCTGAACAACTGTTAGCAACAATTACAGGTAAACTAGTTCGACTTCATTTTTGGGGCGAGCTTGCAGCAGAGGCAATTGTTTCTGACGTACTACAAAACTTCTCAGTAAAAGGAAATATTCTGCACGGAAAAGTAGAATATATTCGCGATGTTCCGCTCGGAATTTTTGTTATGGAAGTGAATGGTGAGTCACGTGAAACGGAAGCTGCGATTGATTATCTCCGTGAACGAGTCAGTAAAGTAGAGGTGATCAACAATGGCTAGTATTATCGAACTTTTGCCAGAGTTAAATGTAGCCTTTTTTGAAACGTTATTGATGGTGGGTATAGCATTATTAGTAGCGATTTTTATTGGGTTACCTTTAGGGATTGTATTATATGTGACAGATAAAGGATTATTTCTTGAAAACAGTTGGATTAAAGGGATAGTGGGTGTTGTTATTAACTTGATTCGCTCAATCCCATTTATCATTTTGTTAGTTTTCTTATTGCCTTTTACCCAGTGGCTGGTCGGGGAAACGATCGGGCCATTAGCAGCATCTGTTTCGTTATCAGTAGCGGCGATTCCTTTTTATGCGAGAATTGTAGAATCGGCTGCACGTGAAGTCGACAAAGGGGTAATAGAAGCGGCGATTGCGGTAGGTGCTTCACCGTGGATGATTATTAAAGATATTATTTTCCCTGAAGCGAAGCCGGGATTGATAAGTGGTCTCACTATTACTGCCATTAGCTTAATTGGTTATTCCGCTATGGCCGGTACGATTGGTGGCGGTGGTATTGGTGACTTGGCGATTCGTTATGGCTATTATCGATATGATGATACGGTAATGTTTACCACTGTTATTTTATTAATTGTCTTGGTTCAATTCATTCAATATTTAGGTGATTTTATCGCTAAAACTGTAAATAAAAAATAAGGAGAATAAAAAATGAAAAAAGTAGTACTTTTGATTATATTAATTGGATTATTAGCAGCGTGTGGTTCTGATGACGGCAGTGCCTCAGGTGAAAAGAAAGAATTGGTGTTAGGTGGAACGATACCGTATAGTGATATGTTAGAGGAAGGGGTAAAACCTTACCTAGAAGAACAAGGATATACGGTAACAATTGAAGAGTTTAATGATTATGTGCAACCTAATAAAGCACTAGATAATGGTTCTTTAGATGCGAACCTTTTTCAACATCAGGTCTATATGGATGCATTTGCAGAAGAGAATGATATGGAATTATCGAGTGTGATCACTGTTCCAACAGCACCGATCGGTATTTATTCTAATGAGTATGATAGTTTAGATGAAATAGAAGAAGGGAGTACGGTAGCGGTTGCCAATGATCCTACTAATCTTGCAAGAGGACTAACGGTTTTAAAAGATAATGGTGTGATAGAATTTAGTGAAGATGTCGATCCATTACGAGCATCAGAGAAGGACATTACGAGTAATCCATTAAACTTACAATTTGAACCAGTTGAAGCAGCACAATTACCTCGTACCCTAGATTCAGTAGATGTAGCTGCGATTAATGGTAATTTCGCAATTTCAGCAGGGATCGACTTAACCACCGCACTTGTTCGTGATGAATTACCGGAAAATATCATCAATCGTGTCGTTGTAAAAACAGAAAATCTGGATGCTGAATATGTAGCAGATATTAAAGAAGCAGTGGAATCGGATCATTTTAAAGAAGTAATCGAAGAACAATTCCAAGGCTTCCATCAACCTGATTGGATGAGTGAATAAAATATAAATAAAATTATCATGAAATTAACATCAATCAAATAAATAGACGAGTATTATTCGCTCGATAGTCTACTTTTCTTAGACTATCGAGTCTTTTGTTTCAATTAGAACAAAATGATATGATACAAAGTGTTAACTTGACAATTTAGGAGCGTTTATTTTGCAAAATAAAAAGTTTTTACAAACCTCAATGGAAACGATACAATGGTTCATCTTTTTATTGGCTAGCTCAGTGGCATTGCCAATTGTAGTAGGGGCTATTTTTGATATGAGCTTTTCTGAAGTAGCTGGTTTGATGCAACGGACTTTTTTTATAGTGGGACTTGCATCGTTTCTGCAAAGTATTTTTGGACATCGCATGCCAATTATGGAAGGTCCTGCAGGGATATGGATCAGTATTTTTTCAGTAATGGCAGCAACCGGGTTACAAAACGGTACTTCACTTGATGGCACCCTTCGTTTATTAGAAACAACGATGATCATAACAGGTGTTTTTTTATTCTTATTCGGCATTTTCAAAATTTCTCAATATATTTTGCCTATATTCACACCTCTAGTGACGGGTACTTTTTTCTTTTTATTAACCGTGCAATTGAGTGGGACTTTTTTGCAAGGGATGTTAGGCCTGCAAGGTGATTCAACTAATATCCAAATCAAAGAAGCATTAATAGCTACCTTTACTTTTTTAATTGTGCTTGGTTTATCGATTTTTGCTAGAGGCTGGCTAAGTAGTTATTCGATGTTTATTGGTATATTAATTGGCTGGATTATTTTTGTGGTGGTCGAAGGTCAAGCACCAGAGATAGGTGATGTCGCCATATTTTCACTTCCACAAGTATTTGCGTTTGGCATGCCTACATTTGATATCAGTGCTATTCCGATTGCTTTTATCACAGCAATCATTTTAATTTCAAATATTGTGGCATCAGTCGTTGCGGTTGATCAAACATTAGGAAACGAGGGAGGAGAACGTCGAAAGGAAATTAATAGAGGAACTACTGTCTTTGGCATCAATCACGGATTGGCTGGGATGTTTTCATCGATCGCAAATGTCCCTTTGTCCACTTCTGCAGGATTTATTGGCCTTACTGGTCAAAAAAGAAAGACACCATTTATATATGCTTCCTTTTTACTTATGGTAATAGCTTTCTTTCCACCAATCGTTTCCTATATTTCGAGTATCCCATCACCGATTGCAAATGCTGCTTTAATGGCATCTTTTGTCCAATTAGTTGGTTTAGCTGTCCGTAATGTTACGTTGACACCATTAGATAACAGAAGAATTACGATTATTGGAATTGCTTATTTAATAGGTATGGGCACGATGTTTTTGCCAGCAGAAGTATTTTCGGAATTACCATTGGTCGTACAAAATGTAATGAGCAATGGCCTATTAGTAGGCACAGCACTAGTAATCATATTGGAGCAGATATGGAAAGAAAAATAAAAGTTGTAGCAACTCTTCATAACGCAGGCTTTTTTATATCTTCTATTTACGGTATAATATATTTCGAGTGCCGAAGTATATAAAGGAGACTTGCAGCATGGAAAATACAGGAGCAAAGGCATCCAGTACAGAAAGAATTTGGACAAAAGACTTTATTTTTATTTGTTTTGCTAATTTCTTTATTTTTTTAGGTTTTCAAATGACTTTACCAACCATTCCATTATTTGTGCAAGACCTTGGTGGCAGTGACCAGATGATAGGAATTATTACAGGTGTTTTTACATTTTCAGCACTATTAGTACGACCTAACGCGGGTCATGCACTAGAATCTCTCGGGCGCAAATTTGTTTACTTATTAGGTTTGGCTATTTTTGTACTATCTGTTGGTTCTTTCGCCTTCATTACTAGTGTTGTTTTTCTATTTCTGATGAGATTTGTTCAGGGCGTGGGTTGGGGTTATTCCACAACCGCAACAGGCACAATAGCAACAGACTTAATTCCTCCAAAACGACGTGGCGAAGGTATGGGTTATTTTGGTTTATCCGGTAACTTAGCTCTTGCTTTTGGACCATCATTAGGTCTATTTTTATATGGTTATATCTCTTTTACTTGGTTATTTTTAATTGCAGCTAGTTTAGGGATAGTAGCCTTACTACTAGCAACTCAAATCAATTATAAAAAAGTTGAAAAGCCAAGTGAAACAGAGAATAAAAAGAAATTTGATATTTTTGAAAAATCAGCTATTGAGCCATCGCTGTTACTGTTTTTTATTACAACGACGTTTGGTGGTATTGCATCTTTTTTACCATTATATACCGCTCAACAAAATGTAGCTGGAATTGAATGGTACTTTTTATTATTCGCATTTTTTTTAATGATTTCACGAGCATTTGCCGGCAGATTATATGATCGATACGGACATATCTCCGTATTCTTGCCGGGAACAGTTTCGATTTTAATCGCGATGTTATTACTCGTCTGGTTACCTAATTCGTTTATATTATTTGTTGCAGCTTCTATGTATGGTCTTGGTTTTGGAGCGGTGCAACCTGCATTGCAAGCATGGGCAGTTGATAAAGCGGCCGTTAATAGGAAGGGGATGGCCAACGCAACCTTTTTCTCCTTTTTTGATTTAGGTGTTGGGACAGGGGCAATCGCCTTCGGTCAAATTGCTTTCCTATTAGGGTATAGTTATATTTATTTAGCATCAGCAATCTCAATCGTGTTTTCGATTACCTTGTATATCTATCTTTTAATCTATCATAAAAAACATCCAGTTCGTTAAGAAAAGCGCAGAGCGCCCGCATAGAAACGTAGCGACTGGAGCGAATCAACTGAGATAAAGGAATCACGGTGAGCTTGCGAACCGATGATGACTTATCGTAGGGTGATTTGTGAAGTCGTCTAGTTTCTGGGCGCTCGGAGCTAGACATGACAATGCTTATATGCTTTACTTATAGAAAATACAAGCTAAGCCCATGGGCTTAGCTTGTATCACGGTGTAATCGTCCGTAAAACCCCCACTTCAAGAGTCGAGTGACACTAAAGAAGCTAAGTGGGGGATAAACGGACGCTAACTTCCTGATAAGTTTCGCTAGCATCAGTGGGAGTGTAAAACTCCCACTGATTGAAGTCTCACTTTATTTTAGTGTAAACCAATTTTTTCTTTAAAGTCCTCCATCGTGTCGTCAGGAAAAACTTCTTTGCGAGGTATTTCATACATGGGTGTTCCGGGATAGACGACATCAGGGTTTACAGTGAAAGCCATAGAAAAGCCCAAATCTTTAAATAATTGAATGTTTTCTTCGTCATAGGCACCATATGGTGAGGCAAAAGCCTGACGCTTTCCATCGAGATTGAATAAACTATTTTCTAAATCTTCTTTGACTTTTTCGTCACTTTTTCCGGTCAGATATGGGGTGTTATCTTCCATCCTTTTGTGGAAATTGTAAGTATGGCTCTCAAATTCAAACACATCACAGCTGTTATGAATATCATCCACACTGAAATATTGAAATTCGCCAGCTTTAAAAGGATAGTCATATTTATGGACTGCCGCTGTTATGACAAAGCTTACTGCATTGAAGTCCAGTTTTCGTAAGATCGGTGCCACTTCCATGGCATTATCTTTAAAACCATCATCAAAAGTTAAAACCAAACTTTTCTTTGGAACATCTAGGTCGTTATTTATATATTGCTCTAATTCTTTCAAAGTAAGTGTGGTATAGCCTTCTTTTTTTAATAACTGCATTTGTTCTTCAAATTGTGATTTCAACAAAACGGTAGAAACCAGTTCACCGTCTTCCTCAAGGTGGATATCATCTATTTCTTCATCTTCAATAATGCGGTGATACATTAATACGGTAACATTTTCTGCTTTATTATCAGGAGCCATATCAAAATTTCGCGTCGAATTTGTCCACTGTTGACAAGCTTCAATTTCGAACGTCTCGTCAGTTGGAAAGACATCATGATTATATAACGCACGAGCTATGTCTTCATAATAACTGAAAATTATGAATGAAAATAATCCGAAAAATACTAGAGTGAAACAGATATTAAATAAATTCTTTTTAATCATAATAGATACACCCCTTTATACTGCTTTGTTTTCATACATCAATTCTATTTGTTTACTTGCAACTGTTTGGGGATGATTGCCAATTCGTTTGGATACGTACCAACTGTCTTTATTTTTAAAATACATAATAGTACCTGTTATAACGAACAATAAGCCCATCAAGCGATAAGATATTGTTTCGAATGGTATAAAAAACAATACTTTTTTGAAATGTTTATTCGAATAAATCGTTCCAAATCTTTCTCCTATGATAATAGTAACAATACTTTGATAAACGGATAGAAATACGGTAACCGAAAATAGTGCTACTGCGACCATATAGTTTTCGCCAGTAAATAATAGAACAAATGGAATAATGATAATTGGAAAAGCATTTAATGTCCCTAGTAGCAAAGATTCAAACAAAAAAAAGAAAGATAACCTAAATCCTAATTGACGAAAAAATGATTTTTTAAAGTGAAAAACACAATCGACAAATGCCTTTTGCCAGCGTATCCTCTGATTATAAAGCTCTTTAAAATTTTGAGGGCATTCGGTATAGCAAATAGCTTGAGGTATAAAGGCGAGTCTACTATTCTTATATTTTTTATTTGTCTTCATTAACTTATGCATTTTTAAGGTGATGTCCATATCTTCACCGACCGTTTTCCGATACCCATTGGCATCAAACAGTGCTTGTTTGCGAAACGCACCAAAAGCTCCAGCAATTACAATAATAGAATTCAATTTAGCTTGTGTAAGTTTGTGTAAATAAAAGGATGTCATATATTGAACAATTTGATAACGGACAATTCCAGGTATTTTGAATGTGGGGCGTGGTTTCATTAAATTTCCTCTAAAGCCTTGGCTTATTTGTACCATGCCTCCAGCAGCAACAATATTTTTATCCTGAAATGATAGATTAATAGCATTTAATGATTGAGGATCTAATACACTGTCTGCATCAAGAGTAACGACAATTTCTTTATCAGCATATTCCGTACCTGCATTCAAGGCATCTGCTTTTCCGCCATTTTCCTTATCTATTAAAAAGATTTTAGGATATCGTTTTGATTGATAGATATCTTTAATATCTTCATGTGGTATTTTAACGGCAGGTAATTTATTGCAAATAGGTTCTAGTTCTAAATGATTCATTAAAACTGAGAGCGTCTGATCTGTTGAACCATCATTAACGAAAAGAATTTCATACTTTTCATAATCTAAATTGACGATACCTTGTAAACAATCCAGTATAATTTTTTCTTCGTTATAAGCTGGTATAATCACACTTATTCCAATTTCTTTCTCTAATTTTTTTATCTTTTTAACTTTTTTTACGGCGAAGAGTGGGTACAGTATATACAAAAGTTGAAAGAAAATATAGAAAATAAATAAAATTAGTGTTATTTTCAACATCATTTTTGATCCACTCCTATCTGTTGAAAAATGCGGACATAGTCAACTTCAAATACTTGTGGGAAAACTGTGCTACCATCTGGACTGCCTGGCCATTCTCCACCGATTGCTGTATTCAGGTATAAATACATATCCATTGATGGACTAAATGTACTTGTTTTAAAACGTTCATTTCCGTCGATATACCAAATAATTTCTTCTGGTGACCATTCGATTGAATACGTATGATACCCCTTTGAATAATTAACACCTACATAGGAATCCGATTGACTTACTAGTTGGTTATTATCATCCAACCAATGCTGTACCATCCAAATTTTTTCGGGTTGATGTCCAAGCATTTCCATAATATCTATTTCCGGTAACCAAGTATTATCGATATTAGGCATCATCCAAATGGCGGGGAATATCCCTTGACCAACAGGTAATTTTGCTTTGATTTCGACTTTACCGTAGCGAAAACTAAATTTGTCTTTGGAATGTATCGCTCCAGATGTATAATCACGACCCTGGTGTTGTTCTTTTTTACTCACTAGTTGTAAATGACCGTTTTGAACCTGAACATTATCAGGCGTATAAAATTGCAATTCATTATTTTTTTCAGCAGCCCAATTTTCTGTGTTCCAATTATTTTGGTTTAATGTGTTTTTGTCGAATTCATCATGCCAAATTAGTTGCCAACCATCTTCTTTGTATTGATTGCTGATCGACTTTTGATTGATAAAAGATTTTGACTGATCCGATTTTACTGAAATAGTTCGTTCTAATTTTGGTGAGTTCTTTATCTTTATGATTTCAGTAGGATGCTCAGCTAAGACATGGCCGGGTATAGTAAATAAAAATAGAAAAAAACAACCTAATAAAACAAATTTCATATAATCACATCCATTAATATGTATTTTATAAAGAACATTTAAGTAATTTGTTCTATATAAAGAACTAAAAGAAGTATAAAATAGAATATATAAAACTCAAAACAGCAAATTTGTTCGTTTTAGTGAAAAAAATAGTGTTTATGTTCTTTAAATAGAATATATCGTTCGTTATCTTAAAATTTCGTCGATTTTTGTTTTAGTTTGAAAGTGATAGAATAAAGAAAAGTACAAGGAGGAGATCGTTATGTTTTTGGGGATTCACCATATTGCTATAATTTGTTCAGATTACCAAGTATCAAAAGATTTCTATCTTAATAAGTTAGGTTTAACATTAATTCAAGAAGTATATCGAAAAGAACGAGATTCATATAAATTAGATCTCGCTCTTAACGATCAATATATTATCGAATTATTTTCGTTTCCTAATGCACCTAAGCGTCCAAATTTTCCTGAAGCACAAGGACTACGTCATCTCGCTTTCACTGTGGAGGATATAGACGCAACAGTGAAAAAACTAGTTTTGAAAGGAATTGAAGTAGAAGAAGTAAGAATAGATTCGACTACGAAAAAGAGATTTACCTTTTTTCAGGATCCAGACCAATTACCGATTGAAATATATGAAAAGTGACACATCTTAAACTTAAGTATAAGAGCATGCCAAATCAAAAAAGATCATAGTAAAATATGA
The DNA here is from genome assembly GCF_001458115.1 of Gracilibacillus massiliensis. Taxonomy (GTDB): domain Bacteria; phylum Bacillota; class Bacilli; order Bacillales; family Amphibacillaceae; genus Gracilibacillus; species Gracilibacillus massiliensis. Next base: position 529,004 of record NZ_CZRP01000013.1, on the reverse strand, counting down.
TTACGTAAACTAAATAATATGATAAAATTGAACTAAATTATTATGTAGTGAATAAAGGTAGGGATCCTGATGCATCCAGAAATGAAATCATTACTTTTTAAGATCTTACTAGCAGGAATCGTTTATTTTGTTCTTTTATTTCTCACACAAGATTATTTATTGATACGATTGTTAATGTCCATTACAGGACCCATAATCGCCCTTTTATTTATATTGCCTTGGTTATGGTCTGCCTTCCAGCAAGCATCAACCAAACAGAAGAAATTTTGGATTTTTATAGGCATCGGTATGATTATCTATATGATCTCAAACGTTATTTGGATACTAAACATTATTGTTACAAATGGTTATGCGTATCCTACCATTTCTTTTATTCTATGGTTGGTTTCTTACAGTCTATTTCTGGTAGCTGCTGTATATAAAATACGAGTAATTGAAACAAGCATTTCGACTAGTCCTTATTTGTTTAATATATTTGTGTTTATAGTTGTTGCTGTTGCAATCAGTATCCATTACCTTTTTGAACCTGTTATATTTTTCTCGCATGATTCGATTTTGTTAACTATCATTACGATTTTATATCAAATTGTCTATTTATGCCTTTTATTTGCAATAACTACACTGTATTATCTTAATTTGTACAGTCGTGAAAAGAATTCGCTGTATTTCTTTATAGGTGGACTATTTTTTCAAATCATTGCGCAATTGTTAATAGTCGTAGTAGAAATGAACGAACTAACAAACTTCCTTCATGTTGTGGATGCACTTTGGTTGTTTTCCTTTTTATTAATCGGTGGGTCAGCCCTGCTGGTTAGAATAGATTCTAATGAAAATGATAAAAATCGCTTAAATACGATATATTCTAAAGAAACGTACTTCCCCTATATTGCGGCAATCCTTTTGATGATATTAGTGACCGATAGCTATAATTGGTCATTAAATGCTCTTAGTATTGCCCTATGTATCGTGTTTACAATGATTGTTATCAGACAAATTATTATCTTGAATCATAATAATAAATTAGTTCGTCAATATCGACATTTAGCCTATCATGATTCTTTAACGTTATTAAAAAATCGAACAAGTTTTACGGAGGAAGCCCAAAAAATTCTAAAAAAGGCGGAAGTAGAAAGTTTTCCTGTAACCGTTTTATTAATGGATTTAGATCGTTTTAAAAATATCAACGATACCTTTGGTCATTATGCCGGTGATCAAGTCTTAAAAGAAGCGGCAAATCGGTTGAAAAGTATTTTTGCAGTTAAAAGTGAAATCTATCGCATAGGTGGAGATGAATTTATTATTTTATTACCAAATGCAACCAAGGAAAAAAGCAAGGATGTAGCTGAAACCATTCTATCAAATTTCTCTTTGCCTTTTTCCGTACACCATCATGAAATAATGATCACTCCTAGTATCGGTATTAGTTCGTATCCTAATGATGGGTTAACAGGGGAACTATTAATGAAACATGCGGACGCAGCTATGTATCAAGCTAAAATGCTAGGTAAAAATCGCTTTTATTTTTTCGATGAAAAATTAAATGAACAATTAATGCGGCGGATGACGTTAGAAATCGATTTGGAAAAAGCGATAGTAGCGAATCAATTGTTTTTAGTATTTCAACCGATTCATTGTTTACATACAGGAAAAGTAAAAAGGTTTGAAGCTTTAATAAGGTGGGAACATCCAAAACTAGGTATGGTTTCTCCAAGTGAATTTATACCTATTGCAGAAGACACCGGACAGATAAATAAAATAGGAGAATGGGTGTTAAGGAAAGCATGTGAAGAGACGAAAAAGTTGCATGACCATGGAATGAAAGAGCTAGGTGTGGCTGTTAATGTCTCTTCTAAACAAATGGAATCTAATTTTATTACTATCGTAGAAGAAATATTAGAGGAAACAGAGTTAGACGCTAAATATTTAGAATTAGAGATTACAGAAAGTACCATGCAAAATATTGATACTTCGGTGCGAATGATTCGTAAATTGCATGATATAGGAGTTCAAATAGCGATCGATGACTTTGGTACTGGCTTTTCTTCTTTATATTTATTAAGGGATTTGCCAATTGATACGATTAAAATAGATAAAGCATTTATTGATGAAATAAATGATAAGAAAAGTTTATCGATTGTAAAAACGATCATTGATATTGGGTTGAATTTGAATTTAAAGATAGTTGCAGAAGGAATAGAGCATGAATGGCAAAAAAATGCGCTGACTGATCTGAACTGTGACTTTGGACAAGGCTATTTTTTTGCAAAGCCCATATCATCTTATGAAGTTTTGAAGAATATGAAATAAAACGTGGTAACAGGTATTAAATATCGAAAGAGGAGGAAGAAAGAGTGGGTTTTTTAAGAAAATTATTTCAACCAAAAAAATGTGTGGTTTGTGGAAAGAAGCCTACTAATCCCACTTATTATTATAATGATAACGATGAGAAGGTACCAGTTTGTGATAAATGTGTGACGTATGCAGAAAGACGTGCCTATCGAAAAATTTAGTGTTTGTTGATAAGTAATCCAATTGCTGAAAATAAAGTATGCTGGAACAATATTTCTTTGCTCCAGCATACTTCTGATATTAATAGTTGCCTAGTTCACTTTCAGGTGTTTGAATAATTACAGGGTTTTTACTAGGATCAATCCATTTTAGAATATTGACCATGTTACTTTGAGATACACCGGTACATCCTAATGTATAATTGTTTGCAACATGAAAGAAAATAGCACTTCCTTTACCGGGAGTTTTATTCGTATTATAGTTAATAACAAAGCCATAAGTATATGCGGAAATATCCATATTTTCAGCACTATTCCACTGACCTTCTGTTTCTGCTTTGGATTGCCATGTATTATATAATGAAGAATTAGGATCATCAACCCATACATCATCTGAAGATATTGCGCGAAAAGGCAACTTAGTACCTGGATTCCCACTTCTACCGAAAGACGTGCCGATGGTGTACTTGCCAGTTGGGCTTTTACCGTCTCCTTCTGTCTTATTCCCGCTAAATCCGTTTTTTCCAATGTAGCCACTTGTGTTTAATACTCTTTTCCAATTCCCATTAGAATCTCGTTCAAATGTTTGAATTTTAGCATGAATACTATTATATCCTGCAGAAGTAACTAATATGAGTTGATTATTCTGGCCAACGGTAGACAATTTCATGGCGTCATTACTAACTGGTTTGGATTCTTGCTTTTCTTTCTTGTTAGTTTTTGTTTCTTTTTTTGTCTCCTTCTCTTTGTTAGTAGTTGTTTTCGTGCTTTTTTTAGCGACTGTCTGCGTTTCTTTCTTTATGGGGTTGTCTTTAAGGTAACTATTATTTACATAGGCAATGGTGTCATTTGTTTTTACTTGCACCCAACCTTCCTGACCGTTTCCAATTTCTGCAGTTATTTTCTGATTTTCTACTAGCACTCCAGCTACTTCATATTCTGTACCTGGGCCAACACGCATATTTAATGATTCTACGTGGACATACTTCTCTTGATAATCATTCACGTTATACTTTTCATCATAAACTGCGATTAGTTCAGTTTCTTTCTCTTTTTTATTCTGTATACTGTTTGCTTCATCACCACTTGTTTTCGTTTTTTCTGTTTCTTTTTGAGGTGACTTAACTAGTAATATAGGTATCTCTTTGTCATGTTCAGTAAGCTCATTTGTTTCGTTTGGTGAAATTTTCTTTATCTGTTCGGGAGTATTCTGCTCATTCAAAAGAAAAGTTAATAAAAATGAAAATACACACATAATAGTTAAAGAAATCATTATATTTTTTTTAATTATAGTAAAAACCTCCTGTTGATAAATAATGTAATTATAGTTATATTATATCAATTTTGATATAGCATTGTAAGCTTTTTGTCATGTATAAATGAATAATTATTACCTATTCATAGCAATCATGTGCAATATGTTAAACTTATCTTAGTAATAATAGGGAGGTAATAAGATGCAAGGTGTAATTGCAAAACAACCTGGTGGTCCTGAACAATTAGCATATGTAGAGATGGACGAACCTAAATTAAAAGCTGGTGAGTTATTAATAGAAGTCCATGCCACAGCAGTTAATAGGACCGATATATTGAATCGTGAAGGTAAATCCGGCTATGCCCTAAATCCGATAATTGGTATAGAAGTTGCAGGAGTTGTAGCTGAAACGAATGGTAACAAAGAATTTTCAATAGGTGATAGGGTCATGGGTTTAGTAAATGGGGGAGCGTATGCTGAAAAAGTAGCAATGCCTGCTAACCGTGCGATGCTGATTCCAAAGTCCCTAACTTTTGAGGAAGCAGCAGCTATTCCAGAAGTTTACTTAACTGCTTTTCAAACATTATATTGGCTAGGCAATTTGAAAAAATATGAAACGGTTCTGATACATGCAGGTGGTAGTGGAGTTGGAACGGCAGCCATCCAATTAGCTAAAAGATTATCACACGCAAAGGTGCTGACAACGGCAGGAACAGATGAGAAATTACAAGTATGTAAACAATTAGGTGCTGATGTACTTATAAACTATAAATCAGCTTCTTTTGATGAGGAAGTACAAAAGGCAACTAATCAAGAAGGTGCTGACCTAATTTTAGACTTTGTTGGCGCTAGTTACTGGGAAAGGAATTATCGTAGTATTGCCATTGATGGTCGTTGGGTATTAATTGGTGTATTAGGTGGAAGCACAGTAGAAAAAGTAAAATTAATGGATTTGATGGCAAAACGAATTCAATTAACAGGTACTTTATTAACACCTAGGAGTGATCAGTATAAAGCGGAGTTAACGAAAGATTTTTCAGAAAAGACGAGCGCACTATTTGATAATAAATCGCTGCAACCAGTGATTGATCAAGTCTTTCCTATTGAAGATGTAGCAAAAGCCCATCGACATATGGAGTCCAATAAAAATATAGGGAAAATTTTATTAAAAGTTAAATAGACAGTGGAGATAAAGACGCTAGGACAAGAGTGTGTTGTAATTAGGAAATCCAAACGATTATTCGAAGAGCTTTCGATATCGTTTGGATTTTTATATTTAATAGGAATACACTAACTTTGCAAAGATTTGATAAATAACTCCTAAATAAATGGTTGCGCTTCCAATGAAAATATTGTATATTATTAGAGAAAACGATTGCACATATATAATTTTGAAATGTGCAATCGTTTTTTAATATCATTAGTGCAAACGTTTTCTTAAAATTGCATGAAATTGCACGGATCTTGCACAAAGAATAAGGAGGGAAATGGATGAAGAAAAAAAAGCAAGTTTTAGTATTTTTTATGATTGGTGTAATGTTTTTAAGTCTATTTTCAGGAATAGCACCTCTTCCGGATGTCTCTGCTGAACAATCTGAGCTAGAAGAGGTAGAAGAAGGCTTTTTGAGAATTCATTATGATCATGGAGACAATGATACATCTGAAATTGGAGCATGGTTGTGGGGAGATGTTACAACCCCTTCAGATGAAACAAGTGATTGGCCAAATGGCACTTGGTTTGAAGAAGGAGGTATAGATGATTATGGTGTCTATATTGATGTACCTTTGGAAGAAGGTGCTGAAACAGTCGGTTTAAAAATCAATAACCGAGCTGGAGATGATGTCACGAATGATATATCTATTGATATTTTAGCCGACGAAATGAAGGAGGTTTGGCTTAGTTCGGAGGGAATTGTCTACTATTATAAACCTATTGAATTTGAGGAAAATATAGTACGTGTGCATTTTCAGACAGATGAAGCGTCTCATGAACCATGGGGGATATGGACTTGGGGGGATGTTGCCACGCCTTCAAATGGTGAGAATTGGCCAATGGACGCACATCCCTTTTTGGATGACGTAGTGGGAGAGTACGGAGCATATGTAGATATACAGCTAAATGACAATCCAAGTAATATAGGGTTTTTACTTGCTGAACGTATTGAAGATGGAGACCAAACTGGTGATTTTAGTTTTGATGATTTAGATAACCATAGACAAATATTCTTGGAAGAGGGAAATGAAGAAGTATATACTAATCCTTATTTTATTTCAACCGAGAAAGATGAGGATCTACCTGATGAATACGAAGGTGAACAGGATATTAAAGTAGAAGCTAATGTCAATCAGTCTTTCAATTATAATGAGCACGCAGTACTGTCTGTGGATATAACAAATAACTCTGAACTAGGGATTCGGACTATTTATGCAGACACCACTGCTCTTGGTGGAACAGAACGTCTTCATATTTCACCAGAGTTAAACGAAGTAACATTAACTGTACAACATGAGATTACTGCAGGTGAAAAAACAATACCTGTTACTGCAGTAGATGAGGAAGGTGGTACATACACAACAGAAGTGACAGCAACTGTTTCGCCTAGAGAAATAGGTGAAGCAACAACGGATTGGGATGAATCGATTATTTACTTTATGTTGACCGATCGTTTTTATGATGGAGATCCATCCAATAATGATCCATATGATCTGAATTACGATGGTTATGATAATCCAAGAGGCACTTATCAAGGTGGGGATTTTAAAGGGGTAATGGAACAACTGGATTATTTAGATGAGCTCGGTGTCAATACGATATGGATTACACCGATCGTTGAAAATGTTGGATATGACGTTAATTATGATGCGTCAGAAGGATCCTATTTTGCTTATCATGGTTATTGGGCTAAAGATTTTGAAGAATTGAATCCACATCTTGGGACATTAGATGAATTTCATGCCTTAATCGATGCGGCCGCGGAACGTGAAATTCAAATTATGGCAGATGTTGTTTTAAATCATGCTGGATATGGATTGAAGCAGGACGATGATTTAAGCATTGACGGTCCTGCTGGTTATCCGACAGACGAAGATCGTTCGCGGTTTGATGGAATGCTTCGCGACAAATCAGGTTCTGGAGATGAAGGAATGGAGCTTTCCGGACTACCAGATTTCAAAACTGAAAAATCAAATGTACGTGAACAATTGGTCGCTTGGCAAAAGAACTGGGTAGAGAAGTCAACAACTGATAATGGAAATTCATTAGCTTCCTATAGAGTGGATACGGTTAAACATGTTGATGGAACAACATGGCAACATTTTCGAAATGAATTAACAAAGCTAAAACCAGACTTCCAGTTGATTGGTGAAGCATGGGGTGCTGGTAAATCAGATGATCAAGGATATCTTGGCTCCGGAATGATGGATTCCTTGTTAGATTTTGAATTTAAAGGCACCGCACGAAATTTTGTCGATGGTAGCTTAGAGAGCGCTAATGAAGCTTTAACGATAAGAAATGAAACGATCGATAATACGAGATTACTTGGCCAATTTTTAGGCAGTCATGATGAAGATGGTTTTTTATACAGTCTTGATGGAGATGAAGGGAAATATAAAGTGGCATCTTCTTTACAGCTGACTGCAAAAGGTCAACCTGTCCTTTATTATGGCGAAGAATTAGGTCAATCAGGCGCAAATAATTGGCCAGAATACGATAATCGCTATAACTTAGATTGGAATAACATAAAGGACAATGATATTTTAGAACATTATCAAAAAGTAATAGGTTTCCGAAATGATTTTTCAGATGTGTTTGCCAAAGGTTCAAGACAACAAATTGCCGGGTCTGATCAAGATCAATATTTGATGTTCGAACGTTCCTTTCAGAACGAAAATATTTATGTGGCTCTCAATGTAGCAGAATCGAAACAAACGGTTTCAGTAAATGTCGAAAATGCTGATGTTTCCATTACGGACCATTATCAGGGGGTCACATATGAAGTAAACCAAACAAATGAAGAAAATTATCAAATTACGCTTGATCTGCCAGCTAGGTCAGAAGGCGGCACAGCATTGCTGACGTCTTCAGGGGGAGCTATATTATCTGAAGCTACGAATGTGGAAGTTCCCGAAGTGACGGAAATACCAGAAAACCATCTTCGTGTTCATTTCCCGGGAAATGAACATGATTTTGACGAATTGGGGCTATGGGTATGGGAAGATGTCGCATCTCCTTCTGAATCTGCAGGTGGATGGCCCAATGCGGCACTAAATTTTGATGAGACGAACCAAACAGAATATGGTCGTTTTGTTGATATCGAACTGGCTGAAAATCCTGAGAAAATTGGCTTTCTTATCAATCATGCAAATGGCGATAATTTATCCGGAGATTTGTTTGTGAACCTCTTGACGAAAGAGATGAATGAAGTCTGGCTGACTGATAATTATGAGGTTTATTTATATCCACCATTGAAAAAAGAAGATGGAAAACTTCGTGTTAATTTTTATCAGAACGAAGAATCGTATAATAATATTGGATTATGGACATGGGGAGACGTCGCAGAAGCTACCACAGATTGGCCTGATGGTGCCCATTTTTTATCTGATCAAAGATTAGGTTTAAACGGATCATATTTTGATCTCCCGTTGGCAGAGGATCCAAATCAGATTAACTTCCTCTTCCTGAATAAAGAAACAGGATGGCAATCAGGTGACTTGTCATTTGATAAGTTTGATGAACATACTCAAATCTTTGTCCGTAGTGGAGATGACACAGTTTATACAAACCCTTATTTTGTAACAGAGGAAGGAATATTGTCTGGCGAGGTAATCTCTGATCAAAAATTGGAACTTAGATTTAACTCTGTAGCAGAACTTGATCAAGAGAAGCTTGCCGAGGAATTAGAAGTTACAGATAAAGAAGGAGATATTGTAGAATTTACTTCTATCTCTATTTCAGAAGAAAATAACAACGTAATTGTTCATGGTACGTTTGATTTAGAAAAGGCACCTTTTACTATTACACATAACGGTAGAGAAGCTATCGCAACGATCGGCTGGAGATTAAAAGATGAAATGTTCGGCTATGATGGTGATTTGGGACTTACTTTACATGATGAAACAAATGCCACCTTGAAATTGTGGTCGCCAAGTGCAGATAAAGTTTCGGTTATACTCTATAATAAAAATGACCAAAAACAAATTGTGAAAGATGACATTGAAATGACAAAAGGTGATAAAGGAGTATGGCAAGTAGAATTAAACAAAGAAACAACAGGTATAGACAGCATTACAGGTTATTATTATCATTTTGCAATTGAACGTGAAGGTGAAACCGTTCTTGCTTTAGACCCTTATGCAAAATCAATGGCTGCATGGAATAGTGATAATGATGAATACGACATAGGAAAGGCCGCTATCGTTGATCCTAGTGCGATTGGGCCAGAATTAGAGTATGCAGATATTGAGGGGTTTGAAAAGCGAGAAGATGCGATTATTTATGAAATCCATGTCCGTGACTTTACGTCCGATCCTTCTATTGATGAGGAATTAGAAGCTGAATTTGGTACATTTGCATCTTTTGTTGAAAAATTAGATTATATAGAGGATTTAGGTGTCACACATGTTCAATTGCTACCTGTTATGAGTTATTATTTTGCAAATGAACTTAACAAAGATGAAAGGTTAATAGGTTGGTCAGCTTTAGAAAATAATTATAACTGGGGATATGACCCACAAAGCTATTTTTCATTAACAGGTATGTATTCGGAAGATCCGAATGATCCAGCGAAACGCATAGAGGAGTTTAAAAATCTGATTAATGAGATTCACGATCGAGATATGGGTGTTATTTTAGATGTTGTCTACAATCATACGGCTCAAGTTCATCTGTTTGAAGATTTAGAACCTAATTATTACCACTTTATGGATTCGGACGGTAGCTCGCGTGAAAGCTTTGGTGGTGGTCGTTTGGGTACAACTCATAAGATGGCGAGAAGAATATTGGTTGATTCTATTACTTATTGGTTGGATGAATTCAAGGTTGATGGATTCCGTTTTGATATGATGGGTGATCATGATGCTGAAAGTATTCAAATCGCCTATGATCAAGCAAAAGCATTAAATCCAAACATTATTATGATCGGTGAAGGCTGGAGAACTTTTGCTGGAGATGAAAATTATCCGAATGTCCAACCAGCTGATCAGGACTGGATGGAGCATACAGATAGTGTAGCTTCCTTCTCTGATGAATTCCGTAATGAATTGAAGTCAGGGTTTGGCAGTGAAGGCGAACCACGATTCATTACTGGAGGAGCAAGAAATATTGAGTCCATTTTTAATAATATAACAGCTAATCCAGGAAATTTTACAGCAGATGATCCAGGAGATGTTGTTCCATATATTGCTGCACATGATAATTTAACTTTACATGATGTGATTGCCCAATCGATCAAAAAGGATCCAAAAGATCATGAGAAAGAAATTCACCAACGTATTCGCCTTGGAAATTTAATGGTATTAACTTCTCAAGGTACACCATTTATTCATGCCGGACAAGAGTATGGTCGCACAAAGCAATTCAGAGCTGAGGAATTCAAAACAGAAGTAGCAGAGCCACCTTATAAGTCAACATTTCTTACAGATGAAAATGGAGAACCTTTTGAATATCCATACTTTATTCATGATTCCTATGATTCAACGGATGCAATTAATATGTTTGATTGGGAAAAAGCAACTAATTCAGCTGATTACCCTATTCATACAACGACGCGTGCTTATACTAAAGGGTTAATTAATTTAAGACGTTCTACAGATGCATTCCGCTTAGCAACAATGAAAGACGTGAATGAAAAAGTGACACTAATAGATGCACCCGAAATTGCTGATGAAGACTTAATAATTGGCTATCGTGCTGAAAATTCAACATCAGATGAAGCTTATTATGTTTTCGTAAACGCAGACAATCAATCTAGAAGTCTTACATTAACTGAAGATTTAACTGGTGGTGAGGTAGTAGTCGATGCTAGACAAGCAGGTGTTGAGACAATCGAGGAACCTCAAGGTGTGTCAATAACAGACAATGGATTAGACATAGATGCTTTAACATCTGTTGTGATTCGAGTAGCAGATAAAACAGAGCAGTCTAATGGGGAAAACCCTTCAAGCCCAGGGTCAGAAAAAGAAACAGAAGAAAGATCGGAAAACCTAGAAGAAGGTAATCACCAAAAAACGTCAACGCCAAAAGGTGGCGATCAAAATTCACTTGATAATGATAATGAATCAGAGCTACCAGATACGGCAACAAATATGTACCTTCAGCTAGTAATGGGTCTAATAATGATTGCAATAGCTTTTGGTTTACTCGTTGTTCGACGAAAAAAATAATTGGTTTCAATAGGACAGACTCTTTATTAGTAAAAAAGGTCTGTCCTATTTTGAGTATGACTCCAACTTTGTATACTAGCAAAAATTTTACTGTCACATTTAAATTAAAATTTAATTAATTATGTGAAAATATTCACAAATACAAGGTGATTTGTGGTATAATATATGTATTAGGAATATATGGAGTGAGTACAAATGATGACATTAGTTGCTTTAACACCAATTTTGGCTGTATTTCTTTTTTTGGTCTTATTAAGAATGCCTGCGATGAAAGCAATGCCGATTAGTTTAGCCGTTACAGCTATTCTAGCATTCTTTTATTGGAAAGTGTCTTTTTTACAAATTACTGCGTCAATTTTTGAAGGAGTATTGATTGGTATTTCAATTCTTTATATTGTTTTTGGGGCTATACTTCTTCTAAATACCTTACAAAAAAGTGGTGCGATCGATACTATTCGCAAATTTTACATGGGTGTAACACCGGATCGCCGGATCCAGGTCATTATTATTGCCTGGCTATTTGGGGCTTTTATTGAAGGTGCTGCAGGATTTGGTACCCCTGCTGCTATTGTCGCACCATTACTTGTTGTTCTTGGCTTCCCACCATTGGCCGCAGTTGTTTTAGCGTTAATTGCGGATAGTAGCCCAGTGTCTTTCGGTGCTGTAGGTACTCCAATTATTGTAGGGGTGGAGCAGGGATTAATGGAAGGCGGCGGTGTTGCCTCAATGGTAGCCGTTTTTCTAGGTGACATGTCAATTGGAGAATATATGAAAGTGATCGCAAGTCAGGTGATGCAATTCGATTTAATTACAGGTACTTTAATGCCTCTTATTATGGTAGTCCTGTTAACTCGTTTCTTTGGCGAAAAAAAATCTTGGAAAGATGGTTTAAGAATATGGCCATTTGCCATCTTCGCTGGTCTTAGTTTTACGGTTCCTGCATTTATTGTAGCTACTTTTATCGGACCTGAATTTCCTTCTATTATTGGTGGTTTATTCGGCTTAGTTATTGTTTTATTTGCTGTAAAAAAAGGTTGGTTCATGCCAAAAGAAACATGGGATTTTGCTGTTCGCGAGAAATGGCCGAAAGAATGGTTAGGCAATTTACCTATTGCAAAGGAAGAAACCAAAAAGAAAATGTCGTTATGGAAAGCATGGGTGCCTTATCAGTTGTTAGGTCTTTTGTTGATTTTAACGAGATTAGAAGTTTTACCTTTTAAAGCTTGGCTAACTAGCGTGAAAATGGGTTGGGAAAATATTTTAGGTACTTCTATTTCAGCCGTTTTTGAACCATTATACTTACCTGGTACGGTATTTATAATCGTGGTAATCATTACTTTCTTTTATCATAAAATGAGTATGAAAGAGTTAACAAGTGCCCTATCTAGCTCAGGAAAAACATTAATTGGTACAGCAATTACTCTGTTCACAGCTGTTCCTATGGTGCGAATCTTTATTAACTCTGGTTTAAATGATGCCGGCTTTGAAAGTATGCCAGTTGAATTAGCCTATCAAGCTTCCGATTTATTAGGAAGTAGCTGGCCAATCATGGCACCTTTTATCGGAGCATTGGGTTCATTTATTTCTGGCAGTGCAACTTTCAGTAATATGATGTTCTCATTATTTCAATTTTCTGTAGCAGATCAAGTAGGATTGGAGCCTACTTCAATTATAGGTTTACAGGTAATGGGAGCGAATGCTGGTAATATGATTTGTGTAGTCAATGTGGTAGCAGCAGCTTCAGTCGTGGGATTGGTAGGTAAAGAAGGTCTAATTATTCGAATGACTTTAATACCGATGATCATCTATGCGGTTATTGCCGGGTTACTCGGAATGTTTTTGTAGAAATAGTATTAACATAATTTCTGATAAATTAATTTTTTACCATGAGATATTGAAGTGCAATATCTCATGGTTCATTTTATTGGAGAAAAAATTCATTGCATATACATGGTGCACCCAATCAAAACAAGTGACTAGTACCACAAAACATAACATATTGAAATTATGTTTGATCAATGCTATGGTTAATTCAAATTAATGTAAGTGTTTTCATATAAAAATACGATTTTCTATTTTGCTACACTAGTGTCGCATTAAAATAATTTAACTCAGAGTAAAAATCAGAATATTCTGAAAATGTTTTTAACCGTAAAAAAATCCTTTATAATGGTTGGGTGGTAGTAAACCGATCCAAATCCAAAATAAAGGACACTGACATGGATAAGTTTACTCGAAAAACAGCCTTTGAACAATGGTTTTCGCTTATTTCCTCTGATTTTTTACAGGAACAAGTGGAAAACTATCAATTAGATTACTATACCAAAAAGCTTTATACGGCATCTTTTATGAAATTATTACTATATGCACAACTACATGAAACAGAGAGTTTGCGTGCCATAAGCGATAGTGTTTTTTCGGAAGAATTACAACAGGCAACAAATCTAGATTCTATTAGCTTTTCCCAATTAGGGAGACGGTTGAATAATGTTCCAACGGCTTTCTTTCAAGCGATTTTTCTGCGTTTAGTAGCGCACATTCATGAAAAAACAGATTTTCAAACGAGACGGAAAACCACAACACCCTTAAAAATCATTGATTCCAGTACCTTGCCGCTGTGCTTGAATAACCACAACTGGGCAAAATTCCGCAAAACAAAGGCTGGCGTCAAGCTACATCTGCGCCTCGTTTTTATGGAGAAGGGCTGTTCCTATCCCGATCAAGCCAAGCTTACGAATGCGAAAGAACACGATCGAGGTCAACTCGAAGTATTGGTTGACGATAAGGCATGCATGTATGTGTTTGATCGAGGCTATTTAGATTACGAACGATTTGATCGTATGACAGACGAAGGATATTTTTTCGTCTCGCGCTTACGCAAAAATGCGGTCACTCGTACGCTAGAAACGTTTTCTTTACCCACAGATTCGGATGTTTTGTCCGATGAAATGGTGGTGATTGGTACCACGCAAAACCGATCAGAGAATGTGTTTCGGCTATTGAAAATCATCGATTCTAAAGGTAATGCGTTGCACTTACTGACCAATCGTTTTGATTTAGATGCCGATGAAATCGCGGAATTGTATAAATCACGCTGGGCCATTGAGTTATTTTTCAAATGGATGAAGCAGCATTTAAACATTAAGAAGTTTTATGGTCAGAGCGAACAAGCTGTACATAATCAAGTCTATATCGCGATGATCGTGTACTGTTTAAACGTGTTGATACAACTCGAAACCAATAGTCAACGAACCTATCTACAAATCAGTCGATATTTAAAGGCTGCCTTGTGGAAATCTTCTCATCTATGGATACGCAAAATCCAGGGGAAAAGTGTTCCATAAAGCAATGGGTTGTCGTTGCTACTTAGTGAAGACGTTATAGTAAAAAATGGATGTTTACTACCTTTGCTTGGTTGTCTTTCTTTTTCATCAAAAAAGCAGAAGGTAATAGTCAGAAAATTCAGAATAAATTCATGCGACACTAGTGATTTTGCTATTTTATTTCATTTTGTATCAGAGGAATGGAGGTTGTTTGTTATAGTCAAGCTTATAAATAAGTTTAAGATGATGAGTCTAAAAGGTCGTATAGCGATCGTATTTGCTGTAAGCACCTTTATTCCACTTGTTTTCACCGTTGTTTTTTCCTACCTTACAATGTCATCGATTTTAACAAATAAATTAAATACCACCTTTAATAGCAATCTAAATCAAATCAGATTAACACTTGAAAATACGATTGATGACATGAACTATGTTTCCCAGCAAATCGATTTTTCAGAGAACATTAACATTACATTACAAAACTATCTCGAAATGGAAGATTCTTTAGAAAAGAAACAATTATATGAAGAAATTAAAAATGAACTAAATGTGATCACATTTAGTAATCCGAATATTGGTCTATCTCTCCTCTATATAGAAGAGGAGGATAGTTATGTTTTTAACAGTCATTGGGCAAAAGATGATTTTACATTAAGAAACGAACCGTTATTTATAAAAGGATATAAGATTGATAACTTTGGTCCTCACGTTAGTATGGAGAGATTTAATAATAAATCCGTTCTCTCCACTGTAAGAGAATTAAGTATTAACTATCCTCAGAAAGTCTATTTATATATTGAATCTAATCTAGATCTAACGAAAAACATACTAGAATCAGATAATGTCATAAATGATACTAGTTATCTTATATTAGATGAGAATAAAGAAATTATTTACTCAGAGCAGGAGGCAGCTTTCTCTGTTAATCAAACCTTTCGTCCAAAAAGCGATGCAAATTATGGGACAACAGATGGCTATTACTGGTTTAGAGAGGATACCGAGCGTGGATGGAGTATTGTTTCTCTTATCTCTATTTCGCAATACAATGAAGAGATTAATCAGTGGATTATTATGATGATGTACATTGCAATATTGTTTGTCATGATTAGTTTAGTCGTCGGATTGCTATTATGGAAAACATTTTATAAACCACTAAATCAATTTAACCGTGAAGTAAAATTAATGGGAGACAGCAACTTTCATTCGGAAATTGTCCAGACATCTATCCCAGAATTTATGGAGCTTACCAACAGGTTCAGGTATATGAGAAAACAAATTTCAACTTTAATCACAGAAATTGAGCTCAAAGAAAGGAATAGGGCTGATTTAGAGGTGGAAAAACTGCTACATCAAATTAATCCACACTTTTTAATGAATACCTTGGATACAGCAAGGTGGTTAGCAGTTTCTGGTGAAAAAAATCAAGTAATACACCTTATTTCTTCTTTAAATAAAATCCTTTATTACAATATGGGGAAGCTAGGCCAATCCTCTACTTTAAAAGATGAATTAGAAAGTATGGAGCAATATTTACAGCTGCAGCAAATTCGTTATGATTTCACCTACAACATTCATATTATGCTTGATAATGATTTATTAACAACTTCCGTACCTCGATTTATTCTGCAACCGATTGTGGAAAATTCGATTTATCATGGCTTAGTAGATGATGGGCAAATCGATGTCAATATTCAACTCCACCATAATGAGATCATGATAGAGATTAAGGATGATGGCAGAGGAATGTCGCGAGAAAAAATTAACAAAATACTTCATACAGATCAGTTAGAAGAAAAGAAGCAGGGCATGGGAATTGGTTTGAATTATGTAAAAAGAATACTAGAACGAACATATAATCATAAAGCAAGAATCGAAATTATCAGTATAATAGATCATGGAACTAGCGTCATTTTATATATACCGAATGGAGGGGAGTAAGATGATTCGAGTGTTATTAGTAGAAGATGATAAATTAGTCCGTAAAAGCTTGATTTCATCTTTTAATTGGGAGACTTTTGATATGAAGGTGGTAGGAGATGCGAAGAACGGAGAGAAAGCTTTAGAATTTTTAGAAACAGAAGAAGTTAATTTAATTATTACTGATTTGGCGATGCCAATTATGTCAGGTACGGAATTAATTAGAAAGGTGAAAGAAAATTATTCAGATATCCATGTAGTAGTATTATCTTTGCACCGAGATTTTGATTATATTCAAGATGCGATGCGGCTTGGCGCGATTGATTATATTGCAAAAGTTGAGCTAGATAATGAAGAAATGGATAAAACACTAAAAAGAATTCACGACCGTATCAAGTTGGACGAACAACCTCTGAGGAGTACAGAAAAAACTGAAATACAAGCAGTGAATAAAGGCTATTTTTTAATAACTGATGAAGAAATCGATAAATATGAGACGAGATTCCGAAATGAATTTAAAACATTGTCAATCGTTGTATTAGGTGAAAATGTATTATATATCGATTATGAAGTGAATATTACCGATCTTAAAAAACATGCCACTTCCGAAATTCATCCCAATGAACAGATTTTATTAGTCGAAATTGATAGTAATCATAAATTAGAGATTAACGAACTAGAAAGTTTTGTACGAAAATATAAAGACTCGATTTTTTTTTATGAGGTAGAAAAAACGGGTATTCTCTCTTTCTATACTTTAACAAGTGCAAATATAATTAGGCGTAGAGCAACAAAAGAAGAAATACAAAAATTAAAGGAAGAATTAATCTCTTTAAAATGGTGTCGCAGTGATGATTTATTAGAAAAAACTTTATATGATTTAAGAGAATTAAGATTAGCAAAAAACAAATTGATGAGTCTTTTATTATTAACCATCCATGAATGTAGACGAATTTATGCAGATATTCTTGCAGTCGATTTGTCACTCCCAGATGAATTTAGAAGTTGGCAAGAAGTAGAAAAATGGTTTAGAGAAACGAAAGAAACAATACATCAAAAAATTTTTTATACATCCGTATCAGAAGAAACAACGGCTTGCATTATAGAAGCGATCCAAATTATTGAAAAAAAGTTAGATACATCGATTACAGCTAATGAAATTGCCAAAGATGTAAACATGAGCAGAAGTTACTTCTCTATATGTTTTAAACAGGTAGTGGGAAATACATTTAATGAATATGTAAGAGTTGCCCGAATTAGAAAAGCAAAAAACTTTCTGTTATTTACAACGGAAAAGGTTTCTGTTATTTCAGAAAAAGTAGGCTACGCGGATGTGAAGTATTTTAGTAAAGTATTTAAAAAATCAACCGGTTTACTCCCTAGTGAATACCGAAAACAACAAAGCAAGGAGTAAATATGTTCTTTGTTAGTTAGACAGATGTATTCTCTGTGAAAGAATGAGTAAAGTTATCAAAAACAGTAAACATTTATCCCCTTTAAACTGAACACATTTGACTTATTGAATGCGTTTTCATTACTGGTATCATTAGAACTGTAATAAATACATGAAATGAAAAGAGGGGTTTTACATGAAAGTGAAGGGGAAAATTTTCGCTCTACTTATTTTGTTATTTTTACTACTCTTAGCAGCATGCTCAGACGATGCTGGTACCAATGAAGAGTCCGAGGGGACAGAGGAAGAAACTACAACAGAAGAAACAACTAGTGATGAAGACGCGGATCCTTTTGGAGTTTACGAGGAAACGGTTACAATTGCGATTGGCCAAGAGGTGGACCCTACCGATACGAGTTTAGAAGAAGGTGAGACACCACTTAATAACAAGTATGTCAATCATGTGAAAGAAAACTTAAATATTGAAGTTGAGCATGCCTTTACTGCATCACCTTCCAATTATGATCAAAAAGTAAGTTTAGCAATTGCTAGTAATGACTTACCGGATGCGATGATCGTAGGACCAGTAGAACTACGTCAAATGGTAGAAGCAGATCAATTAGCAGATTTAACGCAAGTATATGAAGATTATGCTTCTCCTGCAATCAAAGAAATAATTGATAGTACAGGTGGTGTTGCCTTAGACAACGTAACGTTTGATGGTAAAATCATGGCGATTCCAAATTCACAAGCATCTGCTGATGGAATTCATAATATGTGGATCAGAAAAGATTGGTTAGATGAACTTGGACTTGAACCACCCACGACTTTAGAGGAATTAAAAGAGGTAGCAAGAGCGTTTGTCGAAGAAGATCCAGACGGAAATGGTGAAGATGACACGATTGGTCTAGCAGGTCCTGACACAAGCAATAAATTATATGCAAACTTTTTGGAGTCCACCAATAACTTATACGGGTTTGATGGCATTTTCTCAGCACATCATGCATATCCAGGTTATTGGATAGAAGGAGAAGGCGGCGATCCAGTATATGGTTCCACTTTACCTGAAACAAAAGAAGCTTTAGCAACACTGCGAGATATGTATGCAGAAGGATTAATTGATAGAGAAATGGGTGTACGTGAAGATTCTGGTGAATCTGTTATTAGTGGTAAAACAGGAATGTTCTCTGGACCTTTCTGGATGCCATACGGACCGATAACGGATGCGGTTACAGAAAATCCTGAAGCAAATTGGCAGTCATATGCTATTCCATTAGATGAAAATGGGGAATATACTCCGCATTTAAGCACACCGACAAGTTCTTATGTAGTAGTGAGAAAAGGATATGAACATCCTGAAGCTCCAATGAAAATGTTAAATAATTTATTTGCGCATGAATCTGAATTTGATCACATGGAAGGTGGAGGTGGACCTGGTCATTATCCACTAAGACTAGTTTATGCACCTGCCGATGAAATGGAAGTAACTACGGTTGCTATGCGTGAAGTATTAGCTGGAACAAAAGAACCAGAAGATTTTTATGATATGCCAGCTTATAAATTAATTAAAAATGATGTAGATACTGTTTTTGATGCCAAGCTTGAGCCATATGACAATATGGATATCGAACATTGGGATATAACGTCAACTAGCTTTACTCGAGCCTATTCTGCTTTAGTTGGTACCGCACCACAGGTTGATACCGAAGTGAAGGGTGTTCCAAGTTTAATTTATTCTCAAACGGAATCAATGGAAGATCGTTGGGTGAATTTAAAGAAATTAGAGGACGAGATATTCTTGAAAATTATTATGGGTTCTGAACCTCTAGATGCATTTGATCAATTTGTAGAAGATTGGAAGCAACAAGGCGGAGATCAGATTACAGAGGAAGTAGCGGAAGTAGTAAATTGATTTAACTATTAAAGGCGTCGAAACTTTTCGGCGCCTTCTATCATAAGTAAAGAAAGCATATAAGTGGCATCATGTCTAGCTCCGATCGCCAGAAACTAGGCGACTTCACGACTCTGCCTGCGATAAAGAAGACTTGCCGATTGGTGAAAACAGAGGCTTAGTCGCACTTATACCTTTAGGTGAAAGTCATCATCGGTTCGTAACCTCACCGTGATTCCTTTATCTCAGTCGATTCTGAAGTCGCTACGTTTCTAAACGGGCGCTCTGCGCTTTTCTTAATTCACATCTTAGTTGAGAGGGAGAGTTTATTATGAAAGCAAAAGGCTTTGCCAAACACTACTACTTGATGATGCTTCCAGGTTTTGTTTGGTTATTTATTTTCAGTATTATTCCAATGTTTGGCATCATCATTGCTTTTCAAGATTTCAATCCAGGTCAAGGTGTTTTTAATTCAGAATTTGTCGGCTTGGAAACATTCAAGTACATGTTTCAACTAAATGATACGCCAATTATCTTTTTTAATACGATGTTTATTGCGATTATGAAAATAATAGGAAACTTAATTGTTCCTTTACTGTTTGCATTAATGCTTCATGAATTAAGGTATATTGGTTTGAAGCGTTCGATTCAAACGATCGTTTATTTACCTCACTTTTTATCATGGGTAATTCTTGGTGGCGTGCTGTTAGATATATTCGCATATCAGGGTCCTATTAACCAACTATTAGGTGTATTTGGAGTAGAGCCGATTTTATTTTTTGGAAGAGCGGACTTATTTCCTTTCTTAGTTGTAGGAAGTGATGTGTGGAAGGAGTTTGGTTTTAATACCATCATCTATCTAGCGGCGCTAACAGGTATTAACCCTGCCCTTTACGAAGCTTCAGGTATTGATGGTGCTTCCAGAATGCGAATGCTGTGGCACGTTACATTACCTGGCATTAGAACTACGGCAGTATTGCTAGCTGTATTAGGTTTAGGTAATGTATTAAACGCAGGTTTTGATCAAATTTTTAACCTTTATAATCCACTTGTATATTCTACCGGTGACATTATTGATACGTGGGTATATAGAACAGGTTTATTAAATCTTCAGTATGAACTAGCAACTGCAGTTGGATTATTAAAATCAGTCGCTGGATTTATCTTAATTAGTGTTTCGTACTACATGGCGTATAAGTTCACAAACTACAGAATTTTTTAGCGAAAGGGGGAAATCACATGATTAGAAGTAAATCATTGTCTTCAAAAATATTTGATATTGTATTAATCGTGATATTGTGTTCGATTGCTCTAACCTGTATTTTACCTTTATGGTACACACTTGCCGTTTCACTTAGCTCCAAATCAGCGGCTGCAGCAGGAATCATCACATTATGGCCGGTTGACTTTAATTTAACATCATATCAACAATTGTTAAACGATACGCAATTTTTTAAGTCGTTTTGGATTTCGATTCAACGTGTCGTACTCGGTGCAGGCTTAAACTTCATTATCGTACCATTAATGGCTTATCCGCTATCGAAAACAGTAAAAGACTTCCGAGGACGTAATGTTATTATGTGGACGGTTATTTTTACCATGCTATTTAACGGAGGATTAATTCCGCTTTATTTAACGATACAAGAATTGAATTTAATGAACAGTGTGTGGGCCCTAGTACTGGTAGGTGGAGCTCAGACGATTGTTTTTAATATAATTTTAACCATAAACTTTTTTAGAAATTTACCAAAATCTCTGGAAGAAGCGGCTCTCGTTGATGGTGCTGGACCATGGTATATCTTATTTAAACTGTTTATACCTCTTTCAATACCGGTACTTGCCACCGTGACGTTATTCAGTATTGTCTATCACTGGAATGAATTCTTATACGGCTTAATATTTATGACAAGAGAAGAATTTTATCCATTACAAACGTATATACAACAACTAGTAGTGTCGGTGGATCCATCTCAAATGACTGAAGACCAATACAAACGATTGAGTGAAATGTCTAATCGAACGTTAGACGCAGCGAAAATCTTTATTGCGATGATTCCAGTATTAGTTGTTTATCCATTTTTACAACGTTATTTCATTCATGGGATTACACTGGGGTCTGTAAAAGAATAGAACAGTAAAGGGGGGATAATATGGAATCATTTGCTTTAGAGCGAATCTATCGTTTCACCGATATCATTGTTCGAACCGCCTATATTAATATCTTAGTGATCGCTTTTTCCTTATTAGGTTTAATCGTGTTCGGTTTCTTTCCAGCAATTATTGCAGCCTTTTCAATATTTAGAAAATGGTTCACAGGTTATAGCGATATCTCGATAACGAAAACTTTCTGGCGGGTCTATAAACGAGAATTTGTAAGAAGTAATCTAGTCGGTTTTATTGTAGTTTTGGTAGGTGGATTGCTCTTCATCAACCTGTCAATTGCTGAAGTAATTCAGCATGAAGGTATTCGCCTTACGTATTATCCTTTGCTTTTAGTAAATATATTATTTCTAGGGATGCTCATTTATTTATTACCGATGTATGTTCACTTTGAAATGAATCTTGTTGAATTATTTAAAAATGCCTTTCTGTGTATGTTCGCCATGCCGCTACTCACTATTGTTTTGGTTGTAACGATCGTTCTGATTTATTTTTTGTTCACAATTATCCCAGGATTACTGCCATTCTTTGGTTTTAGTTTGTTTATACTGGTGATGATGAAAGGTGCACTAATTTCCTTTGAGAGAATGCTGGGCTTTTCAGATATTGCAAAAGAATAGTAATTTTCAAGCTGTAAAATAATGATAGCAATATAAGAGGAGTAGATAGGATGATCCGACTTTTTCAAACACATCGCATCAGAAAAAACAGAGATTTGCATGGTCTCTGGGAGTTTCAGACCATTAATGATTTGGGGGAATTAGCTAGTAAAAGATATCAATTACCTGTACCGAGCTGTTGGGAGATGCATCCTGAATTTTTAACGTACCGAGGTAGGGCTATTTATCGTAAATATTTTGATGTGAACGAAGAGAAAAATGTGAGGCTTGAGTTTAAAGGGGTTAGCCATACAGCAACCGTTTTGGTTGATGGAAAAGAAGTAGCAACTCACTATAACGCTTATACTCCTTTTTCTGTTGTGTTGCAGGAATTAAAAGCTGGCGAACATCTTCTTGAGGTCGTAGTAGATAATCGATTTACAGAAGATTCTTCCTTGCATGTACCCAATGATTATTATACGTATGGTGGCATTATTCGAGCGGTAATTTTAGAAGAGGTTCCCGATTGTTTTATTAAAATAATGAAAGCCTTACCAAAAAAAGTGGAGGATAAATGGTGCTTAGAAGTAGAAGCACATATAGTTAATTTAACGCATGAGTTAAAGAAGGTGCGAATAGAAGCAACGATTTCAGGTAGAAGAGTTATTACCCCTTTTTCCGAAGTTGCGCCAAATAATTCTGTCGTTATTACACGTTCTATTCCGATGAAAGATATACGCGAATGGACCCCAAGCTCACCTTATTTATATGAATTAGCTCTGAATTTATATGTGGGTCAAGATATTGATCCTATTGACGATCAAATTGAGCGAATTGGATTTCGAACGGTTACTACTCTAAATGGGCATATTCAAGTCAATGGTGAGAATATAGTGATGAGAGGTTTTAACAGGCATGAAGACCATCCGCAAGTTGGAGCATCTTTTTCACAAGCTTTAATGGTGCATGATTTAGAATTGATGAAGGATATGGGAGCTAATACTGTGCGAACCAGTCACTATCCCAACGATGAATTATTTTTAGATCTATGTGATGAGATGGGGTTCTTGGTATGGGAAGAGAATCATGCAAGAGGACTAAGTCTGGAGCATATGCAACATCCAAAATTTCAAACGCAGTGTCTAAAAGTAAATGAAGAGATGGTAACCAATCATATTCACCACCCATCAATTATCGTATGGGGAATATTAAACGAGTGCGCCAGTAACACGGAAGAAGGAAGAGTAATGTATCAAGAACAAATCGAACAAATTAAAGCATTAGATTCCAGCAGACCAATTACGTTTGCCTCACACCACAGGGGCGAGGAGATTTGTTTTGACTTGGTGGATATTTGTTCCTTTAATTTATATCCACAATGGTACACAGATGAAGATCCAAAAGAATTAGTAGAAGAAGCAAAAAAATGGGCAGACGAATTAGGTGGAAAAGGTAAACCGATAATCATGAGCGAGTTTGGCGGAGATGGTATCTACGGGTATCGGAGTCCAACCCAAGTAAAAGGTACGGAGGAACGTCATGCGGAAATAATTAGGCGGAATTTAGAAGCTTATGAGGATAAATCATACATTAGTGGGTTGTTAATTTGGCAATTTGCGGATTGTCGTGTTACGGAAGGTCTTGGGTTTTTATTAACGCGAGCAGGGACAATGAATCAAAAAGGGATTGTCGATACATACCGAAGACCAAAGCTCGCTTATCAAACCGTGAAAGAAATTTGGAAAAAGGGAGATAAAAAATAATGAAATTCACTGATGGAAATTGGCTAGTTAGAGAAGGATATCAGATTCATTTTCCAAGGTTAATTCATGAAGTGGTAGAAAAGGACGGTGCAGTGACGCTATATGCACCTTGTAAATATCTGAACCATCGCGGGGCTACATTAGATGGTCCACTTTTGACAATTAGAATATCTGCACCGACAGATGAAGTAGTACGTATTCAAACATGGCATTTTAAAGGAGAGAAAGTAAAGTATCCTACTTTTGAAGTGCTGGATCTAGCAAAATCTGTTCAATTAGAAGAGAAGAACGACACGTTAAGCTTTACAAGTGGTGAATTGAAGCTTAGCATTTCTAAAAGTAATTTTGCGTTATCTTTTGAAAATGCTACAGGTCGCTTAACCGATACGGATGGAAAAGGCCTGGCATGGATTGAGGGACCAGAGGATAAAACCTTTATGCGTGGTCAATTACGTTTAGGTGTTGGGGAACATCTATATGGTCTTGGCGAACGATTTACCCCGTTTGTTAAAAATGGGCAAAGTGTTGATATCTGGAACAAAGATGGAGGCACGAGCTCAGAACAATCGTATAAGAATATTCCTTTTTATCTTAGCAGTAAAGGGTACGGGATTTTTGTGAATCATCCTGAGGAAGTAAACTTTGAACTAGGATCAGAAACGGTCTCTCGTTCCCAATTCAGTGTGGAAGGCGAATATTTGGATTATTATTTCATTAATGGTCCAACTCCAAAAGAAGTAATTAGCCGTTATACAGAGTTGACTGGTAAACCAGCGTTACCCCCAGCATGGAGCTTTGGTTTATGGTTATCTACATCTTTTACCACTGATTATAATGAAGATACCGTTAATCATTTTGTTGATGGCATGGCAGATCGAGGTATTCCATTAAGTGTGTTTCATTTTGATTGTTTTTGGATGAAAGAATTTGAATGGAGTAACTTTATCTGGGATCGTCGTAATTTTCCTGATCCTGAAGGTATGCTGAAACGATTGAAAGACAAAGGGTTAAAGGTCTGCGTGTGGATTAACCCATATATCGCACAAAAGTCAGTCCTTTTTGACGAAGGAATGGAGAAAGGTTACTTGCTCAAAAAAGAAAATGGTGACATTTGGCAATGGGATTTATGGCAAGCAGGTATGGCAATTGTTGATTTTACAAATCCGGCAGCTTGTACATGGTACCAGAATAAATTAAAAAAGCTGCTTGATATGGGTGTCGATTCATTTAAAACAGACTTTGGCGAGCGTATCCCAACGGATGTTGTCTATTATGATGGTTCAGACCCTCAAAAAATGCATAATTATTATGCATATAAATACAATCAGGTAGTCTTTGATTTATTAAAAAAAGTAAAAGGCGAAAAGGAAGCGGTTGTATTCGCACGTTCTGCTACTACTGGCGGACAAAAATTTCCGGTCCATTGGGGTGGAGATTGTGATTCTACCTATGATGCAATGGCAGAGAGTTTACGTGGTGGATTGTCTTTAACCTCGTCCGGTTTTGGTTATTGGAGCCATGATATTGGGGGCTTTGAGAACACTGCTACACCCGATGTATTCAAGCGGTGGACGGCATTTGGCTTGTTATCCAGTCATAGTCGTTTCCACGGTAGCTCTTCTTATCGGGTTCCATGGAATTTTGATGATGAAGCAGTAAAAGTTGCACGTCATTTTACAAAATTAAAAAATAAATTAATGCCTTATATCTATGCTCAAGCAGTGGAAAATAATAAAACAGGTATTCCATTAATGCGTCCTATGTATATGGAATTTCCTGAGGATCCGATTTGTGAAACGTTGGATCGTCAATATATGTTGGGGGATTCCATCCTCGTAGCTCCTGTGTTCAATGAAGATGGAATCGGTTCTTTTTATTTACCAAAGGGAAAATGGACACACCTTTTGACAGGTGAAGAGAGGGAAGGCGGTATATGGATAAAAGAATACTATGACTATTTCAGTTTACCACTTTTCGTAAAACCGAATTCGATTCTCCCACTTGGAAAAAAGGACGATAATGCTGTTTATGATTATTTGGAGGGTATTACCTTCAGAATTTATGGTATCGATGATAGCGGAAGTGCAAGAAGAGATCTAGTTGATGCAGAAGGAGATATTAAAGCAAATGTGACAGTGGAAAGAATGGATCATACATTAAGCGTGAAAACTAACATAAGAAAAGATCAATATCAAATAGAAGTTGTAGGAAAGAAAACGATTCCTTCTGGATCAAGCTCAAATGAGACTGTGTTAGAAATAGTGAGAGAAAAACAATAGCCGAACCAGGCTATTGTTTTTTTATTCTTTTTTGTTATTTACTATTTATCAATATGAGAGGATGTATTGTTGAAACCCAAGTAGATTACTGCCTGGTTTTTCACGATGTAAATCATCCGAAATAACTCCACTTCCAGTTTCGAGCATAAGAAAACCAGATAAAATAGCTTAATTAATATTTATTATTTTTATTTGTAAGCTGCTGGACATCGTTTGTTGGTTGGAAATTTTTTTGTGTATTTGCACGAATATTTTTATTCTTAAGTTTGAATTTCTTTTTAGCCATTTTCTCACCCCTTTAGTCTCTTCATTATAGTTTTTACGTGTTTTTTGCTTTTTATGATTATAATAAATTGTTAAAGTTACCTAAGATTTCTTATGTAAGCACTTACTTTTCTTTATTCAATTGTAAAGGCTTACACTTTAGAATAAACTTATCACATTAGAAAGGGGAAATGATTT
This sequence comes from Gracilibacillus massiliensis, assembly GCF_001458115.1. Classification (GTDB taxonomy): domain Bacteria; phylum Bacillota; class Bacilli; order Bacillales; family Amphibacillaceae; genus Gracilibacillus; species Gracilibacillus massiliensis. The sequence continues at coordinate 502,075 of NZ_CZRP01000013.1, read as the reverse complement.
ATGAGAAAGGTCTATTTATTATTCATTTTAATGTTAATTACAACAGTTGTAGTAGCTTGTAGTTCTGACTCAGCTACGGACGACACGACAGAGGATACTAACTCTGAAGGCACAACAGAAAGCGCAGAAGAAACCGAAGATGAAGAGGCGTCAGGTGAAGAAGATGTGACATTACGTGTTGCATGGTGGGGTGGTCAGGAACGACATGATCGTACTTTACAAGTAATTGAAATGTATGAAGAGCAAAATCCACATGTAACCATAGAAGCAGAGTATTCAGGGTTTGATGGTTACTTTGACAAATTAAACACACAATTAGCAGCAGGAAATGCACCAGATGTTATTCAGTTTGGTGGTAACTTAAATGATTTTGTATTAAGAGATGTCATTTTACCATTAGATGATTATGTAGGTAATGAACTTGATACAAGCTTGCATTCAGAAAGTATGTTAGATTCTGCTACATTTGATGGAAATTTATATGGTGTAACTTTAGGTACAACTGCTTGGGGAGTATTAGTTAATAAAACAGCATTAGAAGAAGCTGGTATTTCGATGCCTAGTAAAGAATGGACTTGGGAAGATTTTAAAGAGATTACACCAGAAATCACAGAAAATATCGACGGAACGTATGGTGCTAGTGATTTTAGTGAAGATGGATTTGGCGTATTTTTAGCGCAACGAGATAAATATACGTATCTAGACGGTGAAATAGGTTTCGGTGTCGAAGATGTTCAGGATTGGTTTCAATTATGGAAAGATTTAAGAGACAGTGGTGGTGCAGCGGTAGCAGAAGTACAAGTTTCCGCAACCCAAACACCTGAACAATCTTTAATTGTCCAAGGTGATGTATCTATGGAATCAATTGCAAGTAATCAGCTGGGTGCCTATTCGAGTGCAACCGAGGATGAATTTGAGTTATATCCTTATCCGTATAATTCTGAGACGGGAAAAAATGGTGTTTCGCTAAGACCAAGTCAATATTTTGCGGGTTATAAAGATACACCACATCCGGAGGAAGCAGCAAAATTTATGGACTTCTTTGTAAATAACGTAGAGGCCACTGAAGTATTAGGTAATGATCGTGGCGCACCAGTTAACTCAGATGTTCGAAAAAATTTAATTGATCAAGCAAGTGAATTAGATGAAAAAGTATATTCCTATATTGATCTGGTAAGCGAAACATCGGATGCTCCTTATATTCCGAACTTACCAGGGTATAACGAAAATACCCAGCTCTTTACAGAAACAGAACAAATTATCTATTATGATCAAAAATCTGTAGAGCAAGCATCAGAAGATTACTTTGAAGAGTTACTTTCAAATATTGAAAAGTATACAAGTGAAGAGAAATAACTTGTTGAACAAAGTGACTTTATGAGTCACTTTGTTCCACCATTTTACCTTTGAAGTCTTATTTCAATTAATTTCAGAGTGACAACTGATTCAATTAGTTGTTTTTTGAAATGAAGACTTCAAATTTTTAGGAGGGGTGACAATTGAAAAGTTCAGAGGCAATGACAGTATCTTCTGTTCAGAAAAAAATAAAAATAAGTAAAGAAACCAGGAAACAATATATTGCAGCCTATATTTTTTTACTACCATGGTTAATCGGTTTTCTTGGATTAGTTCTCGGGCCAATGATAAGTTCTTTATATTTATCCTTCACTCGTTTTGATTTACTTAATCCACCTGAGTGGATCGGCTTTGCCAATTATACCGAAATGTTTCAGGATACACGTTGGATAGCTTCAGCAAAAGTAACGATGACATTTGTATTTATAGCAGTTCCTACACAATTAATTGCAGCGCTGTTAGTAGCCGTTTTACTAAATAAAAAAATGGCAGCTGTTGGATTTTATCGTACTACTTATTATTTACCTTCCTTACTTGGTGGAAGTGTCGCAATTGCGATTCTGTGGAAAAATCTATTTGAAATTGATGGATTAGTCAATCAAGTATTAGCTTACTTTAACATCGAAGGTCAAGGGTGGATTTCACATCCTGATTATGCGTTAGGAACAATTATTATACTTGCTACATGGCAATTTGGTGCTTCAATGGTTATTTTTCTTGCTGGGTTAAAACAAATTCCGAAAGAACTATATGAAGCAGCAGCTGTCGATGGTGGGACAAAGAGACAAGTGTTCTTTCGAGTAACATTACCACTATTATCACCCGTTATCTTCTTTAATTTGGTAATTGAGCTTATTAAATCAATTCAAGTCTTCACTTCTGCTTTTATTATTAGTGAAGGTACTGGTGGACCAATTAACTCTACTTTATTTTATACCCTTTATTTATATCAAAAAGGTTTTACGCATTTTGAGATGGGATATGCTTCTGCAATGGCATGGGTATTAGTATTTGTTTTAGGTGTCATGACTCTTGTCATCTTCTTCTCATCAAAATATTGGGTGCACTATGAAGACGGAGGGAAATTATAATGGATCAAAGTACAAACAAAAGTAGAATATTAACACATACATTTATTATATTGATAGGAGCGGGTATGTTATATCCAGTAATTTGGATGGTAACAGCTTCCTTTAAACCGGAAACCCTTATTTTTTCTTCGCCTAGTCTATTTTCAAAAGAATGGACTTTAGATAACTATATTAATGGTTGGAATGTTGTTAGAGATGTCAATTTTGGTCAGTTTTTTGAAAATTCCTTTTTAATTAGTTTAATTGCAGTGGTTGCCAACCTGATTACTTGTTCAATGGCTGCATATGCTTTTGCTAGGTTGAAATTTCCATTGAAAAAGCTATGGTTTGCCTGTATGCTAATGACTATTATGCTTCCGGCACATGCAACATTAATACCACAGTATACTATTTTTCATAATTTAGACTGGGTTAATACGATTTTACCTTTGACTGTACCAAAAATATTAGCAACAGACGCCTTTTTTATCTTTCTAATGGTACAATTCTTTAGAGGAATACCACGTGAATTGGATGAGAGCGCGATCATGGATGGTTGTGGTGTTTTTCAGGTTTATACCAGAATTATTATGCCGCTAGCTGTGCCAGTCTTAATTACAACTGCGATTTTTACATTTATTTGGACATGGGATGATTTCTTTAGCCAAATATTGTATTTGAACACGGTAGATACGTTTACCGTACCATTAGGATTACGTTTATTCCTTGATTCGCAAGGTGAATCCTCATGGGGATCAGTATTTGCAATGTCCGTATTATCGCTAATACCAATTACGACTGTATTCTTTATTTTCCAGCGTTATATCGTTGAAGGAATCGCTACTACAGGTATAAAAGGGTAAGACAAAACGTGGTCTGATAGACATTCAGCAATGTAATAACAATTTAGTTGAAAGCAAGAAATGAGGGGCTTGTGATGATTCGAAAATTAAAGACGATCATGGTTATTTGCTTTGTTTTCGTTAATGCTCTATTTCTTGCTGCGGTTAGTTACACTTCCTACCAATACTTTTTTAATTTCACCTCAAATGAAATTAGTGAAACAAAATTGTCACTGTTAAATGAAAGTGCTAACAAATTATCTGGTGTTATAAAAAATATTAGTGAAGCAGGGACTTTTATTGCAATTGACCGCACTGTTTCGGAGATTTTTGATGACTCAGAAACAGATCCATATGATGCACTGGTAGAACGTAATGAATTAAAAAATTTAATTAATAATGTGGCATCATTAAAACAGGAAGTATACTCGATTGAGTTATTTACGGATCGTTATCAGGAGTATTCGTATTTATACGATCATACGATTCAACCGGAGTCCAATTTAACGGAGCGGGAATGGTTTGCCCCTTTCATAGAAAATGTTGATAATGGTTGGGTTCCAAGGCATACGGATACCTTAATGGATCGTGAGATGATTAGTTATGTTCATCGAATTTTAAACCAAAGAAGTCAAACAGTAGGCTATATCAAAGTAAATATTTTGGCTGAACATTTTTTAGAATATTTAATTGATACCGATTTATATCAAGAAATAAATGAACCGTTTATCTTATTAAATACAGGTGGTCGAATCATTGCCGAAACGCATTCACGTGAAGAATTTCCAATCGTTAACGATTTAACAGTCCGAACTAATAATGAAATATATGAGAGACTAGTTCCTGAATATGATGAGATGACGAATCATCATCAACTGATTAAAAGAGATAATGAATACCACCTCCTTCTAATTTCCGAACCAAATTATGAACAGTGGCGACTTGTTCAAGTTATTCCAGTTGATGATCTATACGCCGAAACAAAAGAGCTAGGTATCTTTGTTCTAGTGATTGGTTTCATTGCTATTTTATTATCGATTCCTATTGTTTATGGTATTGGGAAGTGGATAACCAAACCAATAACTCAAATGATCAAAGGAATGCGAAAAGTAGAAAAAGGAGACTTTGAGGTACAAATGAATCGCCATTATGTTGAAGAATATGACATCATGGCTAACAATTTTAATCAAATGACGGGTGAATTAGCTGATTTATTAGAAAAATTAGAAATGGAAAATTCTAATAGAAGAGAAGCCGAAGTCAGGGCATTACAAAGTCAGATTATGCCGCATTTTCTATATAATACGTTGGATATGATCAAATGGAAGTCCTTAGATCATGATGCAGATGAGGTAAGTGATATGGTCAATAACTTAAGCAAAATGCTTCGAATTGGCTTAAGTGGGGGATTGAAATTTATTCGCTTACGTGATGAATTAGATCATGCTAAATGTTATATCGATATTCAAAAACAGCGTCAAGCTCAAGATATTCAATATACTGTACGTGTGGCAGCATCGATGAAGGACTTATATGTACCCAAAATCATTTTACAACCTTTCATTGAAAATAGCATCAAGCATGGTTATCAATCCTCTAACTCAGAGCAAATGAAAATTGCTATAAACGGTTCGATTGTAGAGGATGGAAACCATATTAAATTAACGATTAAGGATAATGGAAACGGATTACCAGAAGATTGGACTTTCTCAGATGCAAAAGGTATCGGAATCCAAAATGTTAGAGAGCGAATCGCGATGTATTGTGGTGAGCAATTTGATGTAAAGATCTTTAATCATCTTCAAGGTGGAGTGATGGTAGAGATTTTGTTACCTATTCATTATCACCAACCATTCACAAAAGCTTCATCAATAGAAGCGGGGGATTAATTATGAAATCGGTCTTAATAATAGATGATGAATTGTCTGTAAGAGAGGGATTAACCAAACATATAAATTGGCGAAAATTAGATGTTTTTATAATTGGAACCGCAACTAATGGTCAGGAAGCATTAACCATGATGGAAGATCAGGTACCAGACATCATGATTACGGATATTTATATGCCAGAGATGGATGGCTTAACTTTAATCAAAGAAGTGAAACAAAAGTATCCAGATATCTGCATTATTATTCATAGTGGATATAATCATTTCGATAATGCAAGAAAAGCAATTCAATATGGAGTGAAGCATTTTTTTCTTAAACCTTCTCCTGTCTCTGAAATAGAAACTGTCATCCAGGAAGTATTGCAGGATATGGAGTCAGAAGAAAAGCAACAATCGATTCTTGAAAAGTATCGTGAACAAAGACCCATATATTTGACTTATCGAAGGGATACTTTCATTCGAAGTCTTTTATTTAATCGGTATGAAACAAAGGACCTGACTGCAGAAAGTAAAGAACTAATCGGGACAGATGCAGAAACCCCGCAGATTGTCACTTCCATTATGATTAATCGTCCGCCTTATTTAAGGACATCACATGAACGGGATTGGCAGTTGATGAAATTTAGTGTGGGTAATATCTTATCTGAAACTATCGATTATTTTAATGAAGAGAAGGACATGATGATACATCTGATTGATTATTCCGACTCTACCTATGTCATGGTCGCTTTTTTTCCGGGAAACGCCATTTACCTTGAACAGTTACATGATAAACTCGTCAACAAGATGCTAGAAAATTTATTATATTATTTAAAAGTATCAGCCATGATCGGTGTTAGTTCTACCAAATCAACTTTACATCAATTGGCGGATGGATATTCTGAAAGTATGCAAGCCTTAGAAGTCGCAGAGTATGAAGAATGGAATAAAGTCTACCATTATCAAGAAACAAAGGATAAGGGTTCAAGCGATGTTTTTACATATCCTTTTGAAACCATTAAAGAAATACATGGAAAAATTGCGGATAAGGACTATGATGAACTTTTAGCAATATGGCATCGATTTGTAAACGGTTTATCAGAAGAGAAGTATTCGCCATTTTATATGATCCAAACCATATCTATCAATATTTTAAGTGCATTAATGATGGAAGATCATTCACTAGAGCATGTTGATCAGCAACCAATTGAGAAGTCTTCTCTGTTAATAGAAGTTTATAATCATAACACAACAAAAGAGTTGTTAGATTGGACAACCGTTCAATTAATGAAATGGGTCGAGCATTCAAAAGAAGCTTTAGCTGGCAAAAAAACAAGTAAATTAGTAGAACGTGTGAAAGAACATATTCACCACTATTATGATGAAGAAATAACCTTAGCAGAAATTGCCGATACACTTTATGTGAATCGCAACTATTTATCACAGTTATTTAAAAAAGTTACTGGTGAGACATTTGTGAATTACCTTAACCATTATCGTATTACAAAAGCGAAGGAATTATTGAAGGAAAAAAGGTATATGGTGTATGAAGTGAGTGAAATGGTAGGATATCAAAACTCTACTTATTTTAGTCAAGTCTTTAAAGCGATTACAGGCGTTAGTCCATCAGAATATTTTTGAGATTGGGAGAGAATGCAGATGAAAATCAGTCAAGAAGTACAAATTAGAGACCCATTTATCTATGTTGATCGTCAAGACAGTAAGTACTATTTATATGGAAGTACCGATAATAATATTTGGGGAAAGGGTAGAGGGTTTGATGTCTGGATTGGAAATGATTTAGAAAGCTGGGAAGGACCGTATCCAGTTTTTCGACCTGATCAGGACTTTTTTTCTGAAGAAAATTTTTGGGCGCCAGAAGTTCATCTTTATAAGGGTGCTTATTATATGTTTGCTACCTTTTTATTAAAGGAGAGTGGGATGCGAGGTACAGCCATTTTAAAGTCAGATTCTTTAACAGGCCCTTTCTCACCACATAGTGATGGTATTGTTACACCGGATGATTGGTTTTCTTTAGACGGTACGTTACATATTGATGAAGAAGGTATGCCTTGGATGGTGTTTTGTCATGAATGGGTGCAGGTCGGGGATGGTGAAATCTGTGCGGTTCGTTTGAGTGAGGATTTAAAAGAAGCAATTGATGAACCGGTAACACTTTTTTCAGCATCTGATGCACCATGGCCAACTTCATTCAAACATAAAACGCGCAATACACAAGCTAATTATGTGACAGATGGTCCATATGTTTATCATGCGAAAAATGGTGAGTTACTTCTACTTTGGGCAAGCTTCGTGGATAATGTGTATGCTCAGGGTATTTCTCGCTCCACAACAGGAAAAATTACAGGCCCATGGATTCATGATGAGAAGCCACTATTCTCAAGTGATGGTGGACATGGAATGTTGTTTCATGATTTGCGAGATCAATTATATTTAACACTTCATTCTCCAAATAAAACCCCGAACGAGCGACCCGTTTTTATTGAAATGGATGAGAACAATGGCGGCATTAGGAGGAAGGACGATGAATAGAAAAGAAATCGTTGATAAACATTCGCCAATTATTAGAACGATACAACCAAGAGCCCCGTTATCAATTGGTAATGGTGACTTTGGTATGTCTGTTGATTTTACGGGATTACAGTCTTTCCACAATGCTTATATTGCCCCACTTAGCACACAGTCTAATTGGGGATGGCATGCTACAGGCGGGGATCATTCTTATACACTAGACGATGTACAGATGCAAGCCTATCAAGGTGCGCCATACCCATTATTTTCAGAAGGCGAGGATGAAGCATATCATTGGTTAAGACAAAACCCTCATCGATTGCAACTAGGCCAAGTAGGGTTTCGTTTTTATGATGCAAATGGCGAGCCAATCTCAAGTGAGAAAATCAAACCAGTCTCACAACAATTATTGCTTTGGGAAGGAATTATTGTTAGCGAATTTTCAGTAGATGGAGAAGTGGTCAAGGTAGAAACCTGTTGTGATCCTAAACAAGATATCATTGCTGTTTCTGTGAAAACTGCTGCTATGAAATCAGGTCAGTTTGCTATAGAATTAGCTTTCCCAAGCCCAAATGTTACCGATCTTAAGTGGGAACAAACCTTGAAACTAAATTGGCAAAAAGAAGGACACAAAACTGCGATTTCATTACATGAGAATAACATGGCGGTTTTTAATAGGAAATTGGATGACACAAATTATTTTGTTCAATGGAATTGGAATAAAGGAGAACTGAAACAGGAAGAGGATCATACTTATTCTTTAATACCTAACACAGAAGTATGCCATTTTACCCTTTCTTTTGCAGAAAATAAGACAGTAAGTAAATCCGTTGAGGAAGTATTTACAACTTCCCGGACTTACTGGGAAGAATTTTGGTTGGACGGAGGATTTCTTTCTTTTCAAGGAAGTATTGATCCTAGAAAAGAGGAATTGGAGCGCCGTGTTGTATTGTCTCAATATTTACTTGCTATTCATAGCGGTGGATCGGTACCACCACAAGAAACAGGATTCATGTACAATAGTTGGTTTGGTAAATTCCATTTAGAAATGCATTGGTGGCATGCCAGCCATTTTCCATTATGGGGAAGAGCATCGATCCTTGAAAAAAGTATGGATTGGTATTTGGAAATTTTACCTGAGGCGTATAAACTTGCACATTCTCAAGGGTACGAGGGGGCACGGTGGCCTAAGATGGTGGCAAGAGAAGGTGATCAGACACCATCTCCAATTGCGCCAGGATTAATCTGGCAGCAGCCTCATCCAATTAGTCTCTTAGAGTTATGTTATCAAGACAATAAAAATCCACTCTTCTTAGAAAAATATCAAGAAATTGTCTTTTCTTCGGCAGAATTCATGGCATCGTTTGCTAGATATGATCAAGAACAGGACGTATACCATCTTGGTCCAGGGCTGATCCCAGCACAAGAAAATCATTTGATGGAAGACAGCATCAATCCGCCCTATGAATTAGAGTATTGGCATTATGGTTTAACAGTGGCAATTGAATGGTGTGTGCGTTTAGGTAAAGAAGTACCTGATAAGTGGAGGAAAGTAAAAGAGAAATTAGCTAAGCCGAATGTAATGGACGAAGTATACCTCGCTCATCAAAACTGCTTAAACACCTATACTGAAAAAAATCATGATCATCCATCTATGGTAGCGTCATTGGGTGTTTTGCCAGGTGTACTAATAGATAAGGATGTCATGCTTAATACCTTATATAAAGTAAAAGAAGAGTGGAAGTGGGAGACTGCCTGGGGATGGGATTTTCCAATGTGTGCGATGACCGCAGCACGAATAGGGGAGTTAGAATTAGCTGTGGATTTTCTGTTGATGGAGCAAGACAAAAACACATATTTAATTAATGGACACAATTATCAGCATGATGCCTTAACCGCTTATCTTCCAGGTAATGGTGGTTTACTAACTGCAGTAGCCATGATGGCGACAAAATGGGGATTCCCTGACAACTGGAAAGTGGAGTGTCAAGGTATAAAAGGTTTAATGAAATAATAATTAAGTAAACTTTTTTCCACTACATAATTTCATAAAAAAGTGATGACAGCTGAGCTGAAAATTGATAAACTATTTTAGTATATTAAATGGTAAGTCAGGAACAGTAATGGACTTTGTTCTATTGCTGTTTTTTTCTGTGATTATTTGGTAAGGATAGATATAGTGGAGGTAATGATATGGAAGGTACAATATATTCGCTGATTCCAGCAGTCTTAATGCTGATACTAGTTCTGTTAACAAGGAGAATTTTACTATCGCTTGGAACAGGTATTATTGTTGGTGCGTTATTGATTCATGAATTCGATGTCTTGAAAAGTTTGCAACAAATCTGGTTGGTATTTCGAAATATTTTCTATTCGTCTGAGGGATGGAATTTAGGTAGTATCTATTTATTAGGCTTTTTACTATTACTAGGTATTATGACAGTGGTAATGACGGCATCAGGTGGTAGTAAAGCTTTCGGGGACTGGGCAATTGAGAAAGTGAAAACAAGACGAGGAGCTCAACTTGTTCCGGCCTCCTTAGGTGTCCTCATTTTTATTGATGATTATTTTAACAGCTTAGCGGTTGGACAAGTATCAAGACCATTAACCGATCGGTATAAAATATCGCGCGCAAAACTTGCTTATTTTATTGATTCGACGTCTGCTCCTATTACGGTGGTAACACCAATTTCAAGTTGGGGTGCTTATATCATCGGAACTTTGGGTTCTATTTTTGCAGCGGCTGAAATAACCGAGTTTCAACCATTAGAAGCATTTGTCAGAATGATACCTCTGAACATGTATGCATTTGCAGCATTATTATTAGTGTTCTTAGTTGCTTTGTATAACATTGATATAGGTGCAATGAGAACTCATGAAACGAGGGCGAAACAGACTGGACATGTAGTAGATCCGTTAAAGAAGACGATGGCAGCAGATATGGAAGTAAACGCACATATAAATGGAAATGGGAAATTGATACATCTCCTCATTCCGATTGTAGTATTAGTTTTAGCTACTGTAGGGATGATGCTTTTTACTGGGTATCAGGCAACAGAAGGAACCACCACCATTTTAACGATGTTTGAAAATACCAATGTCAACTTATCATTGTTTGTTGGTGGTCTGTTGGCAGTGGTAGTTGCATTTTTATTATATTTTTTATTAAAAGGTGAGAAACGATCTGGATTAAGCGTAATAAAAGATGGCTCACTTTCCATGATGCCTGCGATTTATATATTAATATTAGCTTGGATGATTGGCTCTATCATCGAATTAATCGACACAGGAGGATATTTGGCAACATTAGTAGAACAATTTTCACTGAATGTTAATTATCTCTCCTTGTTATTATTTGTCCTTGCAGGTTTTATGGCGTTAGCAACAGGTACATCCTGGGGAACATTTGGCATTATGCTACCGATTGCAGCACAAATCGCGGTAGTGTATGATGTGGAATTAGTTTTACCAGCTATGGCTGCTGTATTAGCAGGCTCTGTATTTGGAGATCACTGCTCACCAATTTCTGATACTTCCATTTTATCATCAACAGGAGCAGGATCTAACCATTTAGACCACGTGATCACTCAGTTGCCTTATGCCTTTATTAGTGCTTTAGCTGCCGGAATAGGTTATTTCGTTTATGGGATAACAGGAGAAGTAATCGTATCACTAGTCATTACTTTGTTAACTGTAATAGGGATAGCTTTAGTTCTAGTCTGGCAAGAAAGAATCAAGAAACGATAAATGTCAGGTTAATGAACATAACAATTAAATAAACAAGTATAGATGCTCGGACAAAAGAATTTTATAATTACAAAAATCCAAACGATTAAATGAAATCGTTTGGATTTTTCTGCGTAGTAGGAAAAAACTGCGCAATAACCGATATGTATGTATTAGCCAAAGTGGTAATTTTGAAATGTATTGTCCGATAAACATCCGCTCCAGCTGCCCACTTTCCTTTCCGTGGGGTTTTACCTTCAGCTAACTTTTTTAAGCAAAGAACGCTAAAAAAAGTGGATCTTCAGGTAAAACGTTCCCACAGGAGTGAAAGTGGGCGGCCTACGCTAATATACTTGTTCTACAACTACTGTGACAGATAGCATTTTGAGCTGTTATCTTATTATTTCTTTTTTACATAATAGAAATGACATAATGCTACCTCATGCTAGCGTTGTAGAATATCAAATTAGCGTAGGCGTCCGCTTCAACTCCTACGGCATGTTTTTATCCGAAGATCCACTTTGGCAAGCGGTTTTTGCTTTCCAAAGTTAGCTGAGGAGAAAAAGCCGTGGAAAGGGAAGCGGACAAGCCGTAGCGGTTTCTACGCACAAACATTATCTCAAAATTACTACATCATTTGTTGCGTAGTATCCTGATATTGCGCAACAATTTTTATTGTATCGTTCGTGTTTTAAGATAAGAAAAATCAGTATCTTTATGTGGTAAGTTGTTATACATAAAAAGTTTTGCATTCGATAAAATACCACAATTTCTATGTAATTAGACGTAAAATAATCATAAAAAAGTAACGACTATGAAAAAAATGTCGATGTAATATCGGATTATTCTAAATATTAAACGGATATTTATATATGCATTTTTTTCCACTTTGTTAAACTTACATATGTAAGCGATTACAAAAGATGGAGGTGAAATATTTAGTCTTTTTCAAGATGAAATTTCTAATCTTAACAGGGAAGGGGAAATGAACATTGCAGCAAACATGTAAAAAAACATCATTGCTATTTTTGTGTATTTTATTATTAGTTCCAAATATTCCTTTAAATCCAACATTTGTTTCCGCAGCAGACAATAAATTACAATTTGATTTTGGGGCAGAAGACAGTACGGTTAGTGAGGGTTTTACTAAAGTAACTGACACAACTAATTATTCAGAAGAAACTGGTTATGGTTTTGATGATACAGCTGATGTATCTGCCATTCAATTTGATTCAGAGGATCCAGTGGAATCAGATGCTGTTAGTTATCTAGATGCGACATTCGAAGTAGATTTAGAACCAGGTGATTATCAAATTACCGTTATTGCCGGTGATGAGAATGAAGCTGTTTCTACCGGGGTGAAAGCAGAGGATATTCAAAAGATTCAGAACCAAGAATTAAATAGTGGTGAATATTTAGAACGAACATTTGATATTGCATTGATAGATGGATCATTGTCGATACAGTTAATAGGAGACAATCCGCGATTGAATGGGTTAATCATTGAATCGTTATCTACTAGATCTGCAGCAGATCATCCTACTGTTTATGTTGCTAGTGATTCAACAGCACAAACGTACGACTCCTATTGGCAGCCGCAAGCAGGTTGGGGACAAATGTTAGACCGTTTTTTTGAAGAAGATGTTGAAGTAGATAATCATGCGATTGGTGGACGTAGCTCCAAAACCTTTTATACAGAGGGTAGATTGGATACGATTTTACGCGAGATAAAACCTAATGATTATTTATTGATTCAATTTGGTCATAATGACGCGACCATTAGCAGACCAGAGAGATATACGACAGTAGAGCAATTTAAAGAATACTTAACCACGTATGTTACAGGTGTTCGTCAACGAGGTGCAGAGCCAGTCTTAATTACTCCTGTAAATAGACGAGACTTTAATACGGAAAATGGGGAGTTTAATGTAAGTTTTCCTGAATATAAACAAGGAGTGGAAGAAGTTGCAGATGAACTAGATGTACTACTAGTTGATTTAAATACTTCCAGTAGAGAGTATTTTAATGAAGTGGGACCAGAAGGCACAAAGGCTATTTTCTTACATGCAGATGCGGGTGTTTATGAAGCATATCCAAATGGAATTCAAGATGATACCCATTTTCAGGAATATGGTGCTATTCAAGTGGCTCGACTTTTATCAGAAGGAATAGCAGACTTGGATACAAATTTATCAGCCTATGTAAGAGATATCGAAGCACCAGAAGCTGTTCCTAATCCTCCTGAGAATATTCGAGTTTCCAATATTAGTAATGCGGGTGCCATTTTCGCCTGGGATCCCTCAGCAGGTGCTGATATTTACCGTGTTTACCAAAAATTATCTAGCGAAGATAATTATAAAATGGCAGGTTCGACTGTTGTTCCGCAATTTAATCTATCCGGTTTGGAAGAAGGTAAAAGTTATGATGTCTATATTGCTGGTGTTAATAATAAAGGAGAATCAGACCCTTCTGATATTGTAACCATCCAAACAAAAGAAGCTACCTATCGCTATGATTTTCAACCGGCTGGCTCACCAACTAAAGAAGGATATACGGCGATATCAGCTGATACATTATACACGGAAGAACGTGGCTACGGATTATTAGATAATGAAGGAGTTATTTGGCGTGATCGTGGTGGAGATGATTTATTAAGAGATTGGATTGGTTATTTTAGTGTAGGCTGGGATTTTCAAGTCGATTTACCGAATGGTCTCTATTCTGTAAAAGTGTACGTAGCTGACTTTTTAGGCTCAGCAAGAACAGATTTAACGATTGAAGGAGTAGGTTATGGTGGTATTTCGGCACCACGTGAAGGCTCTACTGATAAAATTGTTCCAGAAGTAGCAGTAAAGGATGGCAACATGAACTTCCACTTTGGTGGTTCAACGGGGATTGCAAATGGATTGGAGATCACACCGATTTTATTAGCGCCTAGTGAACTTAACTTAGTAGAAAAATCACTTGAACCAAATAATACTTCAGCTACTATCAGTTGGGAACCTGCTGAAGGTGCTGATCACTACAATGTCTATCGAAAAGTAGAAGGAGCTAATCAGGCAGAATTAGTAGGGACCACAGATGAAACTACTTATAAAGATACCGATAACCGAGTGGGAGTAACCTATGAATACACTGTGTCGACTGTAAATTCGTTAAATACAGAAACCGTTCCTTCAGAACCTCTTACTGTTTCGATGGTAGATGAAGACGCGGAAGTGCCAGAAGCACCAACGAATTTAGAAGTCGAAGATTACAGCAAAAATCAAGTATTTTTAGCATGGAACGAGCTTGATGATGCCAATTATTATAATGTTTATCGTGCGGAGAAAGAGGACGGAGATTTTCAATTAATTGGACAAGCAGATGCTGGTTCATATGAAGATGATACCGTATTAACAACTGTACCATATTATTATAAAGTAAATGCTGTAAATGGTGGTGGTATGTCTGCTGATTCTGATGTGGTCGAATCTCCATCAGATACGATATTGACAAAACAAGCAGAATATTTAACAAGAGCACCTATTGCTGTTAAGAATGAACAAGGTGTGCTGATTAGTTGGCGATCGTTAGGCACAGATCCTAATACGCTTGGCTTTGATATTTACCGTAATGGAGAAAAAATTACGGATCAGCCTATCACAGATCGTACAAATTATCTTGATGTAACAGGTGATGTGGAAGCTGAATATGAAATACATCCAATCAGTAATGGTAGTCTTTACGGGGATATTAGCAATACAACGGTTCTATCTGAAAATCATCTTGATATTCCTATTGAAAAACCAGAGGATGGTGTAACGCCACTAGGTGACACTTACTCCTATCACGCAAATGATACGAGTGTTGCGGATGTAGATGGTGATGGGGAATATGAATATATTGTAAAATGGGATCCAACAAACAGTAAAGATAATTCACAGTCTGGTTATACTGGTAATGTTTATGTTGATGCATATGAACTTGACGGTACGAGATTGTGGAGAATTGACCTTGGAGTTAATATCCGAGCAGGTGCTCATTATACCCAAATGATTGCATATGATTTTGATGGTGATGGCAGGTCGGAGCTTGCCATGAAAACAGCTGATGGCACCATTGATGGACAAGGTAATGTAATTGGAGATGGATCTAAGGATCATCGATATACTAGTGGTTATGTCCTGCAAGGTGATGAATTTTTAACCGTTTTTGACGGTGAAACAGGCGCAGAAATTGATACGGTTGATTATGATCCACCAAGAGGAAGTGTTGACGCTTGGGGTGATGGATATGGTAACCGTGTCGACCGTTTCTTAGCGGGTCTTGCTTATTTAGATGGGGAGACACCAAGTCTTGTCATGACAAGGGGCTATTATACTCGGACGGTTATTGTAGCCTATGATTTAATTGATGGAAAAATTGAAAAACGTTGGAACTTTGATACGAATGATGAAGGCTATAGTGATTGGGCTGGCCAAGGTTATCATTCTTTAAGTATTGCCGATGTGGACGGTGATCAAAAAGATGAAGTAGTATTTGGTCAAATTACAATTGATGATGATGGTACAGGCTTATACAACTCAGGATTAGGACACGGTGATGCTTTACATGTTGGTGATTTGATTCCAAGTCGTGAAGGATCAGAAATTTTTTCAACCCAAGAAGATAGTGGCGCTGATTATGGTTATGACATGCGTGATGCCAAAACAGGAGAGATTATCTGGGGAGAGCACACTGGTCAAGATACTGGTCGTGGACTAACAGCAGATATTGATCCAAGATATGTAGGATCGGAAGCATGGGCAGTTGATGGTGCATGGAATAGTACGACAGGCGGTTTACATCAATCAACTGGTGAGAAAATAGGTGACTCGATTCCAAGTGCTAACTTTGCGATTTGGTGGGATGGTGACTTACAACGTGAGCTTCTGAACCATGAATGGAATGAGGAAGCTTATCAGGGAGTAGGTGTCATTGAAAAATGGGACTACCAAAATCAAGAGTCAAATGTTGTTCTAAAAGCAGAAGGTACGCTTTCGAATAATGGGACAAAAGGGACACCTGCGATTCAAGCTGACTTATTCGGTGATTGGAGAGAAGAGGCAGTCTGGCGGACGGAAGATAGCTCTGCATTAAGAATTTACTTTTCTGACCAAGAAACCGAACATAAAATTTATACGTTAATGCATGATATACAATACAGAACAGCAGTTGCATGGCAAAATGTTGGTTATAATCAACCACCACATCCAAGCTTCTTTATTGGTGAGGATATGAGTGAGCCTCCAACTCCGGCCATTTATACTGGTGAAGAAATTAGTGAGCCTGAAGATCCAGATGAAGAGAATCCTGACGAAGAACCAGGAGAAGAAAATCCGGGAGAAGGACCAGGAGAACAACCTGATGAGGAGAATCCGGGTGAAGAGCCAGAACAAAATCCGGAAGAAGAGAATTCAGGTGAAGAATCAGAAGATGATGCAGAAGAAACTAATGAGCAGGTTCATTCAAATACCGATGAAGAAGATGAATCAGCATTACCAAATACAGCAACCAATACTTTTAACTGGTTGCTAGCGAGTGTATTGTTCCTCTTGTCAGGAATTATAGTTTTGTTGAAAGCTAGAAAAAGATCAAATCAGTTTAAAGAATAGATAGCTATTAAACCTAGGAGGGAAATACCCTTCTAGGTTTTTTTGAATTATTAATTTACAATTTATTAACATTCCATACAAAGTACCTTAATGAAATATAGATAGAATAGTGAGTGAATATTGAAAAAGGAGTGGAATAATGAAGAATTCGTTGTCTAAAGTACTAATTTTGTCATTTCTTCTTATGTTATCTACATTAACACCATCAACGACTATTGCAGCTGAAGATTTAAATTATTATTCTGAAAAAGATCAGGCATTAGCAATCGAATGGTTAGGACGTTATGCAAGTAAAGCCCCTATTGATGATGGAGGAACAGAAATAGTTGCTTATGATCCTAATACATATTATGGCTATTCTGTGAATGGATCAGAGAAAACGTTAGACATTATTGATTTATCAGTTTTAGCCAATGGTGATACCGAAATCCCTTTAGTGAAAAAAATTAAGCTCAGTGATTTTGATGTTGATGCAGGAGATTTAACAAGTGTTACGATTGATCAAGAAAGTAGATTTATTGCTGTATCCGTACCAGCAGAAAATAAAGTCGAGAATGGCCATATTGTTTTTCTTTCTACGGAGGGTGACGTGTTAACCTCTGTTGAAGTAGGTGCTTTACCAGATATGGTAACGATTACGCCAGATGGTGATAAAGTATTGGTTGCCAATGAAGGTGAACCAAGTGAAGATTATGCAATTAATCCAGAAGGTACTGTATCGATTATAGATATCTCGAATGGTATTAAAAAGGGTGAAGAATTGTCAACTGAAACTGCAAGATTTACGAACGAAATAGTAGAAGACGATGTTCGAAAAGTACATCCTGACAGTTCTTATCCAGAGGACTTAGAACCAGAATATATCGTAGTAGATGAAGCGAGTCAGTATGGGTATGTTGTTTTACAGGAGTCAAACGCTATAGCTAAGCTTGACATAGAAACAGGTAAATTTCTGACAGTTAAAAGTCTAGGTTATAAAGACTTTTCATTAGGTCAAAACAAGCTCGATGCTTCTGATAAAGATGATACGATTAATATTCGCAATTGGCCTGTTCTTTCAATCTATCAACCAGATGGTATGGATATTATAAATATAGAAGGAAAGAGCTATATTTTAACAGCAAATGAAGGAGATGCTCAAGATTGGGATGGCTTCTCAGAGGAAGAAAGAGTAGAAGACTTGATCGACGATTATCAGCTTAATGCAGACCTTTATGATGGTTATACACAAGAAGAATTAGACCAGTTAGTGGATAATGGTTTATTTGATAATGAACAATTAGGTAGGTTAAAGACTTCTATTTCACATCCAGTAAATGAAGAAGGGAAATATGAAGCAATATACGGCTATGGAGGTCGATCCTTCTCTATTTGGGACGCAGATTCATTAGATTTAGTATATGACAGTGGATCAGACTTTGAAAATAAAATAGCAGCATTTCAACCAGATTATTTTCATAGTAATAATGATGAGGATACGTTTGAATCCAGAAGTGATGATAAAGGTGTTGAGCCTGAAAGTGTTATAACCGGAAAAGTGAACGGGACCAACTATGCGTTTATCGGTTTAGAACGACAAGGTGGAATCATGGTTTATGATTTAACAAATCCTACTTCTCCCCAATTTGAAAATTATTTTTCTTCACGAAATTTTAATGGGGAAGATGAAAAGGTTACATTGGCTAGTGGTGACGTTGCCCCTGAAGGATTAACGTTTATTCCTGAAAATCACAGTCCAACAGGTAAGTCTATCCTATTAGCAGCACATGAAGTAAGTGGAACGATTGCTGCTTATGAATTAGGTGTGTCATCCGATTCTACGATTTCCGAATTAACGGTTGATCATGGAAAACTAAGACCTGGTTTTTCTTCTGATACGTTCGAATATCAATTCGAAGTTTCCAATCAAGTAAAAAACATACATTTTTCAGCTATCGCTAATTCAGCTAATACGAATGTGTTCGTTAATGGAAATGATCCAGGTAAAGGTGTGCCTCTTGATGTAGGTGATAATGAAGTGATCATCGAAGCAGTTGCAGAGGATGGATCAAGTTCAAGCTATGTTGTTCATGTAAAACGATTAGCAAATACTATAACTGAAGAATTACAAACTGACGGTGACAATCTGGTATTTGAAACAGACGTAATCTATTTAGATAATATGGGAGAATTAATTCTAAATGTTCCTAATAACAATGATTCTATCGATAATATTATTATCTCAGCGGAACAATTACAACTATTAAAAGATAAAGATGTTACTGTTAAAGTTCAGAAAGAAGACGTCCATCTTGCATTTGACTTAACATCTTTTTCTGCAGAGGAAGATGTAACATTAACAATTGAACAGCTAGATGAAAAGAGTATAGAAAACGCTGAATTTGCACGTTCTGATCTATTTGATTTTGAATTTGTTCAAGCAAATCAGTCTATTACATCTTTTGAATCACCAGTTACGCTCTCCTTTAAATTAGCAGAGCACAATGATAATTTAAAAATTTACAATTGGAAAGATAGTACAGAAAAGTGGGAAAAAATTGGTGGTGAAATCTCAGATGGCTGGATTGAAGCAGAAACAAATCATTTTAGTACTTTTACCGTATTTGAACCTAAAGATTTGTTAGAGAAAGATACGGAAAGTAACGATGATAATCGACAACCCTCTCAAAATGAAGATATCAGCTCAGAGCCTATAAATGAAGATAACGGTGAAACGCCAAAAACCGATATAAAAAATAATACTTTACCAGATACTGCTACAAATATGTATACGATTCTCTTAATAGGTGGTCTACTATTAATCTTAGGAATGGTTTTAGTAGTGCTAAGAAAAAATAAAAAATTTACTAATGAATAAACAAAACCGGGCGATTGCCCGGTTTTGTTTGTCAGGATTCCTCTATGTATTCTAATAGATCTCCGGGCTGGCAATCTAATGCCTTACATAAGGCGTCTAATGTACTAAAGCGTACTGCTTTTCCTTTTTCATTTTTTATAGGTTCACATTATTATGAAAATTTTGTATATTAAAATAGAGATCAAGAAAAATAGAGGATGTTGTAGATGAATGAATTAAAATTAGAGCACAAATTAGCTGCCGATATGCCAAAAGTGAGAATGATTTCTGAAACGATTGGAAATATAATTGGTTTTATTGTGCTAGGTGTCTTATTTGGAGCAGATGCTTATTTTGAATGGCCAAAATGGATTGGTTGGATTTTGTGGGGAGTGTTTGTTTTTACAATTTTAGGGACGATATGGAGTTTGATTGAACCGAAATATTTATACAGAAGTTGGCGATATCAAATTGATGAGAATTATTTACAGCTTACATATGGTATCTTAAAGAAACAATGGGTGACAGTTCCT
Source organism: Gracilibacillus massiliensis (assembly GCF_001458115.1). Classification (GTDB taxonomy): domain Bacteria; phylum Bacillota; class Bacilli; order Bacillales; family Amphibacillaceae; genus Gracilibacillus; species Gracilibacillus massiliensis. The sequence goes on along the minus strand of NZ_CZRP01000013.1, from coordinate 481,677 downwards.
ATGACCAAGATTCAATCCGTATCTACCAGTCAAGGACCGATCTTGAGGAAATATCATTTGAGAGCAATAAAAGTAGAAACGATGGGTTCCTCTCATGAGATTCCTGCCTTAGAAGAGCCTATTGCTCTAGAAGTTAGAGAAAAGATCGCAATCTCAGCAAGGTTAAAGGAAGTAGATGAATAATGAGATACCATCCATTAACGATACTTTTTAAATTATATCAACTTATAAAAAATAGTTTCTTTATTATCATTATTTTGTATGTGATTCAGGGTCGATCAGATTTCTGGCTCTATGAATATGGTCGATATGCTTATATTGTTTTCATTATTTTACGAATTCTCTACATAACAGTTAGTTGGTGGAAGGAAACATATCAATGGGATAAGCAGGCTTTTCATCTTAAGAAAGGGGTCTTTGTCAGAAATGTGAGTACGATTCCTTTCAATAAAATTCAAAATGTTACAAGACAAACTACCCTCTTCCATAAAATATTTCGCTTCACCTCGGTCTCTTTTGAAACAGCAATGGATGGGGCTGATGATACCATTAAATTTGATGTAGTGACAAAGAAACATGCATCTTTTTTAACAAATCTTGTTCAGAAGGATGAGGCAGAGAATACGGATGAGACAGATAATAAAGCTGAATCAGAAGAAAGAGTTGAGCCAGATCAAGAAACGAAAGAGTTTAAGACTATTCATTTTGAACCAACCAAGCGTGAATTGTGGAAAGCCAGTTTTACTTCTTTAAGTTTTTTGGCGATTATACCAATAACAGCGGGGTTATATGATTACGTGGAACCTTTTCTGCCAAAGCTTGAAGGTTTTGGTGAAAGTTTTTTACAAAGTAAATGGTTAATTTTTTTATTAAGTCTAATCGCAGTGATTATCGCGGTATCATTTGGTGTAATCAGAACGTTTGCACGTTTTGGGAAATATAAAATCTCTTCAAATGAACGGTATATTTATATCGATAGAGGTATTCTAAATGAAAGTAACTTTGCAATTGAGAAACGTAAAGTCCAAGGGTTACAAATGAGACAAACTTTTATGAAACGGTTATTTGGATTGACTGAAGTGACGTTAATTAGTTCGGCAAGTCCGGGTGCTAATGATGATAATGTAAATGTCAATTCGCTATATCCATTTTTACCGATTTCCCAAGCATATTCCTTAATTGAGCAGTTGTTACCAGAATATCAATTAAAAACGAATATGACTCGATTACCTAAAAAGGCACTACTAGTAAAATTATTACGACCCAGTTATGTTTGGTTGATTGCTACGGCACTTCTAATTTATTTCAAACCAAAACCTTTTGATATCGATATAGCTTGGTGGATATATTCATTCGTATTATTGGGATTAATTATCCTTCAGCGTATATTGGATTACGTCCATACGAAATATAGGATCGATGAGGAACAGGTACAATGGTGGCAAGGTGGCCTAACGACTCAAATGTTTGTTACTAAAAGACAGAGAATAATAGAAATAGCAACCTCTCAATCTCTGTTACAAAAGTTATTTGGTGCTGCTACGCTTCAAATGATGAATCGCTCAACGCCTGTTCATACGGAAACGATCGTAGACGTTCCTATTGAAGTGGTCCGTTTTTATCATCAATGGTATAAAGAACGTAAAACACAGATAAAGAAAGATGAAAATGGCTAGATAAGTTCTAGCCATTTTTGGTTACATAGCAATATAGGAATATAATTTCAACAATAATTAGCTATTAGATTAGGAATTTAATATGATATAATCAAAATGAAAACGTTTTCTATAATTAGTAGGAAGGTGGTAGGAGGTTGGTTCAAAATCTGCAAATGTTAAAGAAGAGAGTAGACGTTCCTGAGTTCACCATCCAACATAAGAATGACAATAAAACGATAAGAGATTTTCATGCACATCCAGGTTATGAAATCGTATGGGTAAGAAATGGAGAAGCAAAATTCATTTTTGAAGAAAAGGTTTATCACGTTAGAAAAGACGATGTTTTATTTTTTCGGAGCTCTGATTTTCATCGAGTTCGTTTGCTAGAGGAAGCACCATATGATCGCGTGATGATCATGTTCACCGATGCTTTTTATTCTTTTGAACAACCTATTTTTACGGCCTTTAAACAGTTGTTAGATCATTCTACTGTCCCCCATCGTTTACTACATCTAAAAAGGCAATGGCATGAGGAAACATTCCATCATATTATTCATCAATTATTAAAAGAAGACATGAATCAACATAAATGGCAACAAAAGAATGCCTTAAGCCTCTATCTAACAGAATTGTTGCTTTTCTTAGGTAGAGAAGTACACACTACATATGATCACTCATCAGCTATTACAGGGAACAGTAATGAAATAAGACTGCAAGAAAAAATTTTAAGAGAAATAAATTTAATTTGGGACACTTCATGGCAATTAAATGAACTAGCTGACAAGTTACATTTCAATAAATACTATTTGTGTCATTTTTTTAAAAAGGAATTTGGCTTAACGATACATCAATACATTTTAGAAAGAAGAATGTACGAGGCAAAGAAATTACTAGTTGAAACGACTATACCAGTAACAGAAATTGCGGCTAACGTCGGTTTTTCAACATCTTCCAATTTTATTAGGTGTTTTAAACAACAGCTTCAGATAACACCAAAACAATACCGTGAAGAAAAACGTAGGGAGTGATTAATAGAATAAAATGAAGTCTTAGTTCTATGGCGAAGGATGTCCAATTAAATTCAGGAAGGACGAGAGTATATGAAGCTAAAACGAATCAGTTATTTGTTTATTATTTTTATGCTTACATTGACAACCGTATTTTCATCGATGCCACTTACATTAGTTAAAGCTGATCCTAATTTTAACAACGTTGTTATTTTTGAGGATGACTTTAATGATAATACGACAGGTCAAGCACCAACTGATTTTGATGTTTCAGAAGATGGTGGAACCGTAGCAATTGCGGAAACTCCAGATGCGGAAAATAAAAGTGTATTTTTAGAAGACACAAGTGAAAGTGATGATGTTCAAGTATCAAAGAGTTTTGAGGATTTAACGAACCAGGTCACGATTGAAATGAAGTTTATGCAACCAAGCTATACAAGTTCAACAAAAGTAATGCGTCTTAAAGGTGATGTTACTTCGGTTATTCTTGAGACAAAAGATGGGTTCATCGCATACAGAAACAGCGATGATTCGTATGAAAATCTAGTAGAGGTAGAAGAAGGGCAATGGTATAACATAAAAGCGGAAGTTAATTTAGAAGAAAAAACGGTAAATATTTATATTGATGAAGAACTAAAAATAGAAGGTGCAAACCTTTACGAAGATGCTTCTCAAATTAACTTTTTTGAATCATTTACCCCTGGTAGTAAAGCATTAGGACATTATTTGGATGACATTCGAATTTCACATATGGAGGAAGTGGAAGTAGAAACACCTCCTGTAGGAACTACTGTATTCGAAACAGATTTTAATGAAGAGCTAGTTGATGAAGTACCTTCAAGTGTTACGGTTTCAGAAGGTGGAGGTACTGTAAGGGTAAAAGAAATCCCATCTTCAGAAAATAAAAGTGTTTTCTTAAATGATACAAGTGATGATACAAATGTTATTTTAAGTAAAAATTTTGAAGATGTAGAAGGTGTTGTTACTGCAGAGATGAAGTTTATGCAACCAAGCTATACTAGCTCTACAAAAGTAATGAGAGTTAAAGGGGATGCTACACCTGTAATTATCGAAACAAAAGACAATCATATCACCTATCGAACAGGTGATCATTATCAACCTTTAATAGAATTAGAGGAAGAAAAATGGTATCAAATAAAAGTAGAAATAGATCTAGATCAGCAATATGCCAATGTATATATTGACGATGAGTTAAAGTTAGAGGAAGCAGCATTAAATCAATCAGGAACAAAAGTGAATTTCATCGAGTCTTTTACTCCAAATAGTGGGATGAAAGGTCATTATTTAGATGATATAAAAATAACCGGTCAATTGCCTGAAGACGAACCTACAGATCCGGTGGAACCGCCAACAGAACCTGTCGAGGATGGAACAGGAGTAATTTATGAAGCAGAAAATGCGGAGATAAGTGATGCTATTATTGACAATCAGCATGTTGGATTTACAGGAGATGGTTTTGTTGATTATAAGCCAAATGCCCCTGGTGGATGGATCGAGTGGACATTGGATGTGCCAGCGGATGGAGAGTATACATTAGATTTTCGTTATGCGCATGGAGGTACCGATTTGCGACCTGCTGAAATTCTTGTAAATGGTGAAGTAATAGAGGAAGAATTGCCATTTGATCCTACTGGAGGTTGGGCAACCTGGGAATATACTTCGACAAAAGTAACCTTAACAGAAGGAGAAAATGTCATTCGTGCGACCGGAGTAGGAGCAAGTGGTGGTGCAAATATTGATCATTTAAAGGTATATATCGAATATGATCAAATTTTTGAAGCAGAAGAAGCAGAGCTGGAACCAGAGACGGTCATTATTGATAATAAACATGCTGGCTTTACTGGAACCGGATTTATTGATTATGCCCCTAATGCACCTGGTAGTTGGGTAGAATGGACAGTTAATGTTCCGGTTGAAGGAGTATATTCATTAGATTTTAGATATGGACATGGTGGAACTGATGAACGTCCGGCAGAAATTAAAGTAAATGACGAAGTGGTGGAAGCGGAATTGGAATTTAATCCAACTGGTGATTGGGCAGCATGGCAATATACAACCATGACGGCGGAACTTCAAACAGGAGAGAATAAAATTCGTGCTACTGGAGTTGGACCGAGTGGGGGTGCTAATATTGATCATTTACGTGTCCATAACACCTCTTCTTCCGATGATCAAGGACCGATTGACGTTGAGGAGACAGAAGTAGAAGAGGTAGCAGGTGGTGTCTTACTGAAAAAAATGAAAGAACTTGGCATTGTTGCAGATACTCTGCCAGATGAAGAAGAATCGATTTCGAGACTTGCATTTTTTGCTATGGTCAATCAAGCCTTAGGGGTAGTGCATGAAGAAGAATTTAAAGTATCCAGTAACAATGAAGATATTTGGGAGACTTCTAGTGAAGAATGGTATAGCTATGTTTTAGAAACAACAAATAAATTAGGTTATGCAGATGATCTTGTAGAAAATGGCAATATTTATCCTGAAGAATCAATTACATGGAACGAAGCAATCCAGCTTATGAAAGAAGTGACAGGAGAACAATATGAAAGATCTTCTGAACAAGCCCTGACATGGGGAGAAGCAAAAGAACTAATAACTACTGTAGATAGTGAGCAAGATACAGTAGATATAGCAGGCGTACATGCGATATCCAATAATGTGTTAGTAGTAACACTTAACGGTACTTTCGACGAATTTTCCTATTCGGACTTGGATGTAGTAGTACCTACTCGAAAATTGGAATTATTGTCACCAGACTTTCAAAATTTAAGAATAGACAAAGCAGCTAAAGCAACGAACCGTTTTGGACAGACGGTAATTGTCATGCATAGTCAAGATGAATGGAATGAGTATGCGGAATATCCGTTAGAAACTGAGGAAACAAGGTTTTCAGGAGATCTAGATACAGCGATCGAAGAAGCGGATAACTTGTTGACTTGGCAAATGGAGCATGGCGGGTGGACAAAAAATTGGTCCCATATCTATACGCGTCCATGGGATGGCGAAGAATCGCGTTCTGAATGGGTAGAAGATGGTGAAGAATTAGGTACGATTGATAATGATGCGACTATTTCTGAATTGTTATATATTGCGCAAGTGTACCAGGAGACAAAGGATCCTAAGTACAAAGATAGTGTGGAGAAAGGTTTAGAATTTTTGTTTGACCTTCAATATGATACAGGCGGATTTGCACAAGTATATCCTAGAAGAGGAAATTACTCGGACTATGTGACTTTTAATGATGAAGCAATGATTAATGTGTTAGAACTAATGGAACTTGTAGCAGAGCAACGATATCCATTCAATGATGACTTAATAAGTGAAGCGGATGTTATAAAAACAAAAGCTTCTATAGATCATGCCGTAGATTATATTCTAGAGGCACAAATTGAAGTCGATGGTGAGCTAACTGCTTGGTGTGCTCAGCATGATCCATATACGTATGAACCAAGAGGAGCACGAAGTTATGAACATCCTTCTATCTCAGGACAGGAGTCAGTTGGGATTATACGATATTTGATGACCCAACCACAAACAGAAGAAATTGAACAAGCAGTTTTGGCAGGACTGGAATGGTTGGATGAGGTGAAACTGGAAGGAATCAGATATGTGAGTGGGGATCCAAATAATGAATACTTTGTAGAGGATGAAAATTCTACTGCTTGGTATCGTTTCTACGAAATTGGCACAAACAAACCGATTTTTTCTGGTCGAGATGGTGTGATAAAACACGACATCGTGGAAATAGAAGCAGAAAGACGAAATGGTTACTCATGGGGTGGACATTGGGCAACACAATTACTAGAAATTGCCCAGACAACCGGTAACTATGAAGATCAAGTATTTGTTCGTGTAATTGGAAACAAATCAGCAGACGTGAACGGCAACACATTAACCGAAGATCAAGTGAAAGTGTTAGAAGGGCAGACGAAGCAAATGGAACAAATTGAAAGCCAGATAATTGTAGCTAAAGATGGTTCAGGAGATTATGAGACAGTTCAATCAGCGATAGATGCGGTTCCAGACAATAACAAACATCCGGTCACCATTTTAATAAAAGAAGGTACCTATAAAGAAGTGGTCACTGTACCAACGAATAAACCATTTATTACACTACTTGGTGAAGATGAGACAACAACTGTTATCACGTACGATAATTATGCTGGAAGAGATAATGGTGTTGGTGGAACTTTAGGTACAAGTGGAAGTGCAAGCGTATATTTACGGGCGGATGATCTGAAAATCGAAAATCTCACACTGGAGAATTCCTTCGATGAGTCGATGGATGTTGAAGGTAAACAAGCGGTGGCAGTCTATGCGAGTGGAGATAGGCAATACTTCAAAAATATTCGTTTTATTGGGAATCAGGATACGTTGTATACCCATTCTGGCACTCAATATTATCGTGATGTCTATATTGAAGGGGACGTTGATTTCATTTTTGGTGGTGCAAGTATCGTCATTGAAGATTCGATTATTCACTCATTGGATCGAGGATCAGATTCTAATAATGGGTACATTACAGCGGCTAGCACCTTATTATCAGAGCAATACGGTATGTTGATTAAAGATAGTACATTTACTAGTGATGCTGCTGATGGAACGGTTTATTTGGGAAGACCATGGCCTGCTGGAGGTAATCCAAATGCTAGAGCCAGTGTCGTAATTATGGAAAGTGAACTAGGAGCACATATTAAAGATGAAGGTTGGACCTCTATGAGCGGATTACAACCTGAAGACGCAAGATTATATGAGTATGAGAATGAAGGACCTGGTGCCGTCATTAATGCATCCCGTCGCCAGTTGTCAGATGAAGAAGCAGCGGATTGGACAGTTCAAAATGTATTAAAAGGTTGGGATCCTTATACAATTGATCCAGATGAAGAGGAACCCGAAGAACCTGGAGAGGAACCAGATGATGGTTCAGACGATGAAAATCCAGGCGAGAATCCTGGAGAACCTGGTGAAGAATCTCCAGATCAGGATGAGGGAAAAGACCAAGATGATATTACCGAAGAGGAAGAAGACACTGATAAACCAACATCAGATGAGGACGAACAAGAAGTATCATTTGATGAAAAAGTAGAAGTGTCCGCAAACATGGAGATTAATATCAAAAATTCGAATTCAAAAGTGATTTTACCTGAAGACCTGCCCAAGGGAACTACTTTAATAATAAAAAAGGCAAATCCAGTAAACTTAGATGGATTAATGATAGCTGGAGATGTATACACTTTTCACTTCACATTTCCTCAAGGATACGAAGACTATACGGGTGAATATCAATTAATATTAGGGTATAATGATACTGATTTTAATTCTGAAGATGTTTCTATCTATTATTATAATGAGGAAAAAGATAACTGGGAAAACAAGGGTGGAGAAGTGAGTGATAGTGTTGTCACTACCATGGTGAATCATTTTTCTACTTATGGTGTCTTAGCAGAAAAGCAAGAGAAGCAAGGCACTGATCACCAACAAATAAGCGAAGATAATAAGGTGTTACCTGATACGTCTACAAATATTTTCAACTGGTTGTTATCTAGCGTATTATTGATTTTATTTGGAAGTTTAATTTGGTATACTGTTAATAGACGAAAAAAAATGAATTAAATAAAAAGTTTTCTAGGGTTCCGCAACAGTAAGTTGGTCTGGTCCGAGAGAAAACACACAGTCATACTGTGACACGGAGGGACAAAAGCCTGGGAGAATTTAAATTTCTCTTAGGCTTTTTTTATTTGTAAGGAAGGAGAATGTTCATGTTAAAAGAATGGATCAAAATTATAGTTGCTGCATTTTTTGAGGTTTTATGGGTGATCGGGTTAAAACATGCTGATCAACCATTAGAATGGGTTGGAACGGTAATAGCCATATTTATTAGTTTTTATTTTCTTATTATGGCTGGCGAAAATCTCTCAGTAGGGACGGTTTATGCGGTTTTTGTAGGGCTTGGGACTGCGGGTACAGTCATTTCTGGTGTGTTATTTTTTCAAGAAGACATAAGTATGACTAAATTAGGACTTATTGTACTGCTGTTGATTGGTGTGATTGGTTTGAAGTTATCAGATACCAAGGAGGATTCAGTATAAATGGAATGGTTTGTATTAATTTTAGCCGGGTTATTTGAAATGTTAGCTGTGATGATGATGAATCAATGGCATCATGATAAATCAAAAATATCTATGATTCTGATGATATCTAGCTTTGCTGCAAGTTTTGTCTTTTTATCTATTGCTTTGAAGTCATTACCTATGAGTTTAGCATACGCTATCTGGACAGGTATTGGAGCAGCTGGTGGAGCTTTAATAGGTATAATTATCTATAATGAATCAAAGAATGCTAAAAGATTATTCTTCTTAACCATTATTATTGTATCAGTGATCGGTCTTAAAGCGGTGTGAAAAATCGACATTAAAAGACAAAAAATGATAGTAATATTGAACTAAATATGTTATATTATTTATGCAATAATACCTATATTTAATGATAATTTTGAAAGGAGGAATTTTCTGTGCGATTCAGTGAACTTGTAAAAAGTATTAATCATGCTACTGAAAATTTAGATTTAGTCACAGCTAGAAAGTATATGGAAGAAAATATAGAACTTCTAAAAAGTAAAAAGCATGTCTTAAATCATAATGCTAGAGAGATTTTAGAATTTATGATCAAGCGTCAAGAATCTGGTTATCGAAATTTAGATAAAAGAGAATTAGCGACGCTTAGAGCAGTTAACATGTATGCAGAACAGTTTGATGTTCGAGGAATAAAGATGATTATTAAAGAAAAGCCGAATCTTCTAATGGAGAAAGAAGCGATAGATTATTTAAGTAACGACTCTAAAGTAATATTAGTTGGTATGGGTGTATTAAAAAAAGAAGCTTAAAAGAGGCTGGAAAAAAAAGAGCTTTATAATTAGAAAAATCCAAACGATTGTTTGGATTTTTTTGCGTAGTTGGACAATACTGCGCAATAACTGATGAGTAACTATTAGCCAAAGTAGTAATTTTGAAATAAGTGATGTACTAGACACCCGCTCCGGCTGCCCACTTCCCTTTCCGTGGTTTTTTCCCTTCAGCTAACTTTTCCAAGCAAAGATCGCTCGAAAAAGTGGATCTTCAGGTAAAAAGTTACCACAGGAGTGAAAGTGGGCGGCCTGCGCTAATATATTTTTACTACGTACTGTTACAGATGGCATCTTGATCTTTTACTCCATTCAATGAATTTTTCACATGAGAGAAATGGCATAATGCTACCTCATGCTAGTGTTGTAAAATATCAAATTAGCGTAGGCGTCCGCTTTTACTCCTACGGGATGTTTTTATTCGAAGATCCACTTTGGTAAGCGGCTTTTGCTTACCAAAGTTAGCTGAGGAGAAAAACCCGTGGAAAGGAAAGCGGACAAGCCGTAGCGGTTGTTAAGCACAAACTTTATGTCAAGATTACTACTGAGCAGTATCCTTATATTGCGCAATAATACATTTTTGGTGTTTTAATTTAAAAAAATATTAATGCCCAGACATTTTTGCTAAGATCATTAATTAGTTAGATTAATATCAAAATTATTATAAAAATCTTAATAATATACCATAAAAGATAGAGTGATTCTATTATAATGAAGTAAGCGGTATCAAATAGAGGAGGTATTTTATGCAAGGGTATGTAGATAAAATAAAAGAAATGACATTAGAAGAGAAGGCAGGTTTATGTTCTGGATTGGATTTTTGGCATTTGAAAGGTATTGAAAGGTTGGAGATTCCATCTGTAATGGTAACAGATGGCCCTCATGGCTTGAGAAAACAGGCAGAGGGTGCAGATCATTTGGGGATTTATAATAGCGTACCAGCTACCTGCTTTCCATCAGCAGTCGGACTTGCTAGTACATGGGATAAAGAACTCATCTATCAAGTAGGTGTAGCACTGGGGGAAGAAGCACAAGCTGAAGAGGTTGCCGTGTTGTTAGGACCTGGGGCAAATATTAAACGGTCACCACTTTGTGGGAGAAACTTTGAATATTTTTCAGAAGACCCTTACTTATCTTCAGAAATGGCAGCAAACCATATTAATGGTGTACAAAGTCAAGGTGTAGGAACATCACTCAAACACTTTGCTGCAAATAATCAAGAGCATCGACGTATGTCTACAGATGCTATTATTGATGAGCGTACGTTACGAGAAATATATTTAGCAAGTTTTGAACAAGCAGTTAAAAAAGGTCATCCATGGACTGTCATGTGTGCTTACAATAAGGTAAATGGTGAATATGCAGCTGAAAATCATAAACTTTTAACCGAAGTTCTCAGAGATGAATGGGGATTTGAAGGCTTTGTCGTGTCAGATTGGGGAGCTGTTAATGAGCGTGTTGATGGTTTACAGGCAGGGCTTGAGCTAGAAATGCCTTCAAGTAATGGTGTAAATGATAAGAAAATAATAGAAGCTGTTCAAAACGGTGAATTGAAAGAAGAAACGGTAGATATAGCTGTTGAACGTATCTTGAATATTGTGGATAAAGCGATTTCTAACAAAAAAGAAAATGCAGGTTATGACAAAGATGCTCATCATCAGTTTGCTAGAAAAGTAGCAGCAGAGGGTATGGTTTTATTAAAAAATGAACAAAGTGTTTTACCTTTGGCTAAAGATGCAAATATTGCAGTTATTGGATCTTTTGCTGATAAACCACGTATACAAGGTGGTGGTAGTTCACATATTAATCCGACAAAAGTAGATCGTGTCATAGATGAAATCAAATTGTATAGCTCTACTACAACATTTGAAGAAGGTTATGAGGTAGAAACCGACAAAGTTGATGATCAAAAAGTGATTAAAGCTCAAAAAGCAGCCAAGAATGCAGAAGTTGCTGTTGTTTTTGCCGGATTACCTGATCGTTATGAGTCAGAGGGGTATGATCGAGATCACTTGCAGATTCCTGAAAATCAACGTTTGTTAATTGAAGCAGTCGCTGAAGTACAACCAAATACAGTAGTTGTTTTAAGTAACGGGGCACCTATTGAAATGCCATGGTTGGATAATGTAAAAGGTGTTGTAGAAAGTTACTTAGGTGGACAAGCTTTTGGTGGAGCAGTTGCAGATGTATTATTTGGAAAAGTAAACCCGAGTGGTCGATTAGCAGAAACGTTCCCTGAAAAATTAAGTGATAATCCTTCTTTCTTGAATTTCCCTGGAGAAGGTGACAAAGTTGAATACAAAGAAGGTATTTTTGTCGGTTACCGCTATTATGACACAAAAGATGTCAAGCCTTTATTCCCGTTTGGTTATGGTTTAAGTTATACCACTTTTGACTATAGCGAACTAAAGGTAAGTCAACAAGAAATCAGCGATAACGATAATGTAGAAGTTTCCGTTAAAGTAAAAAATACAGGGAATATTGCAGGTAAAGAAGTTGTGCAGTTATATGTAAATGACCTTGAGAGTACAGTTAATCGTCCTTTAAAAGAATTAAAAGGTTTTGAAAAAATATATTTAGAACCAGGAGAAGAAAAAACAGTTACATTCAGCTTAGATAAACGAGCATTTGCTTACTATAATGTAGAAATTTCTGACTGGCATGTTGAGACAGGAGATTTCAACATCATGGTTGGAACGAGCTCACAAGAGATTTTATTAGAGGAAAAAATTAAGATGATAAGTTCTGTTGAATTACCTTTTACCGTTCATCGCAATACATTGGTTGGTGACCTTTTAAGTAATCCTAAACTAGCTCCGATAGCGAAAGAGTTGTTGTCGAAAAACAATCCTTTTGGTGATATGGAACACTCTGAAGAGGAAGGTGATGCATCTGAAATGATGGAAGCGATGATGCAAAACATGCCACTTCGAGCAATGGTGAACTTTAGCATGGGTGCCTTTACCAATGAAATGCTGGATCAATTAATTGAAAATTTAAATAACGTTTAAATAAAATAAGTGTAAACAAAACGCTCAGAAATTGTCTAGTTTATCGGACAAACAAGGTGAAAAGAACCCCTCTTTTGTCCAATAAACAAATATATCGGACAAAACAAGAGGGGAAGAACCCTCCTTTTGTCCAATAAACAAATATATCGTACAAAACGAGAGGAGAAGAACCCTCCTTTTGTTCAATAAACAAATATATCGGACAAAACAAGAGGAGAAGAACCCTCCTTTTGTCCAATAAACAAATATATCGTACAAAACGAGAGGAGAAGAACCCTCCTTTTGTCCAATAAACAATATATCGTACAAAACGAGAGAAGAAGAACCCTCCTTTTGTCCAATAAACAAATATATCGGACAAAACGAGAGGAGAAGAACCCTCCTTTTGTCCGATAAACGAATATATCGGACAAACCAAGAGGGAAAGTCCCTCCTTTTGTTCAATAAACGAATATATCGGATAAAACAAGAGAAAAAGTACGCTCCTTTGTCCGATAAACAAATATATTGGACAAACCAAGAGGAAAAGAACCTCTCTCTGAGCGTTTTAATTTCATTACTACAACCATGAAATCATAAATATTAGTCCTAGATAAATGCAAAGGGGAGTGTATAATTTTGTATCGAAGTTTGAAAACGTCGTATTTTTTATTTTCTTTGTAATCCCAAAATACTTGAAATCGCCAATTGCTCTAAGTAGGAATATAAAGGTGAAAAGAATACAGGCCCATTGCGTAAAGATGTTAGAGGAAAGAAAAGATACTAAATTATTCTGTGCTAACAATACAAATGTCATAATGAGTAAGCCTAGTGCAACAGTCAACGTTTCAAACCATTTAGGTGTAAACGCGGACCCGCCTGCCGTTTCTTTAGGTATTACAGCTTTGATCCCCCATTTGCCGCCAAACACCCAATAAACATGTAACATGCTTATTAAAACTAAGATAAGTACTGCAAAATAGATCAATATTAGTTCCATTATTCGATGCCCTCCCATACTACTTCAAACTGCTTTTCAAAAAGTGTGATAATACTTTCGTTTTTCTCTTGACTTAAAGACCAATTGATTAAAGTATTAAAATAGATTCCTACGAGTACGGAAGAAATTGTTCCTGAAGCAAAATGAGTATTTAAAATGTTATTTTGCTTCGCTTTTTCAATCACTTCAGTTATTGTTTCTTTAAAAGCATTTATATTTGTTGATTCATCTTTTAATGCAGAACGAATGGTTTCAGAAATGGTGAGTTTAAAAAGGTCCGAATTTTTTAGGTAAACGGATAAAAGTTCCTTGAAGATATTTAAGAGCTGTTGTTTGATTTTTAGATGCTGATATTTTTGAACAATATCTTGTAGAAAATCATTTTGTGAATTGCCTAAATATAGCAATACATGCTCTTTCTTTGGAAAATAATTAAAAAAGGTTCCCTTAGCAATACCACAGGACGATGCGATTTTTTCAACTGTAACATTTTCATAACCATACTCCTTAAATAATTCAATGGATTTAAGAAATATTTGGTTTTTAAGTTCTTTTTTTCTTTCTTCTCTTAACATGGAATTACTCTCCCTTAAATAAAATGACCTCAGTCAATTTATGACTATGGTCATTTTATCACTAAAACCTTATTTTTACAATTATTAATTACTGCCGACTTTTTTCAAGATTTGTGGGATAAGTTTGCACTACCTTTTCTTTTCACGCATCGCTTTTGGTATATACACACAGTAAGGTTCACTTTCTAAATAATCCCCAGTTGCGGCATATGCTCTGGAACGTGAGCCACCACAGATGTGCCGAAATTCACATACTCCACATTTACCTTTATATTGATCTGGATCCCTTAGTTTTTTTAGTATAGGTGATTCACGATAAATTTTTGGTAAGGCTTGTTCTTTCACATTTCCTACTTTTATCGGTAATAGACCACTAGGGTAAACATCACCAATATGAGAAATAAAGATAAATCCATTACCATCATTAACTCCTTTTGGTGCACGTCCTAATCCATCCACTGTCCCTGTTGCGCCTTCCATTAGCACATTTTGAAACGCCATATCATCTTTATCAATTTTTTGTTCACGAGCTTTTTGTTGTAACACGACACGTCTGTAATGTTGAGCGGCTGTCGTTTTTATATCAAAATTGACAGATTTAGAGGTCGTATATAACCAACGGAAAACTTTTTCGTGTTCCGCCGGTGAAATCATATCCTTGTCTTGTCCGCGTCCAACTGGAACTAAGAAAAATACACTCCATAATACCACTTGTAATTTCTCCATTAATTTCTTCATTTCCTCTAAGTAGTCGATATTATAGTTAGAAATAACTGTATTGATTTGCAATGGCATATTTAGTTCATGTAAATATTGAATGGCTTCCATTGTACGATCAAAAGACCCTTTTGTTCCTCTGAAGAAGTCATGTATTTCTTGATTCGGTCCATCAATACTGAAAGCCCACCTGGATAATCCAATTTCTTTTGCCTTTTTCATCACACTTTTAGTTACATTTGGAGTTGCTGATGGTGTCATTGACACTCTTACTCCTTTTTTTATTGCATATTGAACAATCTCCAATAAATCGTCACGTTCTAACGGATCACCTCCAGTAAAAACAAGGAGAGGATTATTCATCGATTGGATTTGATCAATAAGAGTCTTCGCTTCTTTTATATTTAATTCTCTGGGGTCCCGCTTATATTGTGCATCTGCACGACAATGAAGGCATTTTAGTGCACAAGCACGGGTAACTTCCCATATTACGATAAACGGATCTTTATGATAATCTCTTGGTTGAAAAAATGGTGCGTTGCTGATCATATAGTAACCTCCTCTAATAGGGTGGTACCATATATTTTATCGAAAAGTCATTTAGTTTAGTGTGATTTATTGCACAATTATCAGGTCTTTTTTTTACAAATATATTGAAGAGTAGTGATGGGACTATATGTTAAAATACAAAAACCCCCACTTAGTTTTCATTTATTAATGAAAGCTAAGTGGGGATAATTGGACGCTAATCTGCTGATGAATTTCACAGAGTTTGTGTGAGTTTAAAACTATCACTCAATTAACGTCTTACTTTATCGCCAATACATAAATCAAAACACAGAAAAAATGTGCAATGGTCCCAGCTAATACAAATAAATGCCATAATGCATGGTGATACTTGAATCCACGCCATACGTAGAATACTGCCCCTACAGTATAAAGTACGCCACCAATTACAAGAAGCATCACTCCATTAGGGTGTAAATTTTCTACTAGCGGGTTCCAAGTTAATACGATTAACCAACCCATTACAACATAAAGAATGGTTGAGAAAAACAAAAACTTTTTAACGAAGAAAGCTTTAAAGATCGTTCCTCCAATTGCTAAGCCCCATATGATTCCGAAAAGGGTCCAACCTAATGTGCCCTGAATGACCACAAATAAAAACGGTGTATATGTTCCCGCTATAAAGAAATAGATCGAGGAATGATCCAATATTTCAAAAACATTTTTTGCTTTTCCTTTTGGGAGACTATGTAACAGAGTAGAAGAGGTATATAGTAAAACCATGGTCACTCCAAATAAGGTAAAACTTACGATATGCCAAGCTGTTCCATATAAAGAGGAATAGACGATTAATATAACTAATCCTGCTATGCTTAAGGCCATTCCAATACCATGTGTGATAGAATTAGCCACTTCTTCTCTCACAGAAAATTCATGCGTTGAACCCATATATAGACACGTTCCTTCCAAGAATCTTTGTTCTTTCTATATTATCTTCCTTCTATAGCTGAAATGCAAATGATCGAAATTTTTTCTATGAAATGTTGCCAAAATACTTTGTTTTGCGATTGAACTTAGTTATAATGATAGCTAAGTTAGGTTTGAGAAAAGGAGTTGAAATAAAAAATGAAAACGATAACAAATCCGATTTTGCCGGGTTATCATCCAGACCCATCCATCGTTCGAGTGGGAGACGATTATTACATTGCAGTATCTACATTTGAATGGTTTCCAGGTGTGCAAATTTATCATTCAAAAGATTTAAGCAACTGGGAGTTAATAGGTTATCCTTTAACACGTTCTTCTCAACTAAATATGTTAGGGGATGTCAATTCAGGTGGAGTATGGGCACCATGCCTTTCCTATTCTGATGGTTTATTTTATTTGATTTTTACTGATGTGAAAAGCAGACAAGGTGCTTTCAAAGATACCCACAATTATCTAGTGACTGCTCCAAGTATTGAGGGGCCTTGGTCAGATCCGATTTATCTAAATAGTAGCGGTTTTGACCCGTCATTATTTCATGATGAGGATGGTAAGAAATGGCTCGTCAATATGATATGGGACCATCGTAAAGGAACGAATTCATTTGCAGGAATAGCTTTACAAGAATATTCGGTAGAGGAGCAGCGATTAGTTGGACCGATTCAAAATATATTCAAAGGTACCGAATTAGGTTTAACGGAAGCACCACATCTCTATAAACAAAATGGGTATTATTATTTACTAACAGCTGAAGGAGGTACATGGTATACACATGCCGCAACCATGGCCAGGTCTAAATCACTTTTTGGTCCATATGAAGTAGATCCAACGAATCCTATTCTTACCTCAGATAAGTCACAAACAGATCAACTTCAGAAAGCTGGACATGGTTGTTTGGTCGAAACACAAAAAGGTGAATGGTATATGGTACATCTATGTGGACGACCAGTGATAGATGACAAATGTATTTTAGGAAGAGAAACAGCTATCCAAAAATGTTATTGGACGGAAGACGGCTGGATAAGAGTAGTAAACGGACCGAATCCGAGCAATGAAATCGAGGCACCTGATTTACCGGAAGTCCCTAAAACTTTAATAGATAACAAAGATGATTTTGAAGATACTAAACTTCGATTGTATTGGAATTCATTAAGAAGAACGTTTGAAGAAAAATGGTTTTCGTTAACAGATCGTCCGGGGTCTTTACGATTGTATGGAGAAGAATCAATGAGTTCCTTCCATCGACAAAGTATGATAATGAGAAGGTTAGAACATTTTAATGTGGAAGTCGAAACAAAAATGGAATATGATCCAGAGAATTTTCAGCAAATGGCAGGATTAATGATTTATTATGATACAAATGACCATGTTTATTTAAGAGTGACAGAACATGAAGAATTAGGTAAATGTCTCGGCATCATTGAAACAAAATATGGACAATATGATGAACTTTTAGATAAAGATATTGCTTTACCAAATGATCAACCGATTTACTTAAAAGCAGTGATTAAGCGTCATTTACTCCAATTTTATTATGCAAAACAAGAAAATAATTGGATTGAAATCGGTAATGCCATTGATATCGGGCACCTCTCGGATGATGATGCCGACTATATTCGTTTCACGGGTACATTTGTGGGAATGGCTGCTCAAGACTTAAGTGGACAGAAAAAGCATGCAGATTTTAATTATTTTGACTATCGAATCATAGAATCATAAAGTGAGACTGATTGATAACTAAACTTATCAGAAGGTTACCGTCCGTTTACCCCTCACTTAGTTTCTTTGGTATTACGGACGGTTAGCACCGTGATAGATAATAACTAGGAGGTTATAAAAATGAAACAAGCACTTATATTTCAAGGTGGTTGGCAAGGGCATGAGCCAGAGGAAGTAGCAAATATTTTAGGAGGGATTCTAGAAAAAGAAGGGTTTCAAGTCAAGATAACAGATACGTTATCCACCTTACAAGAAGATGATTTAACACAATATGATCTTATCGTTCCGAACTGGACACAAGGAACGATCGAACAGGAACAATTACAACCTTTACTAAAAGCCGTTGAACAAGGGACTGGATTAGCTGGCCTTCATGGTGGAATGGGAGATTCTTTTCGCTTTGAAGTAGATTATCAGTTTATGGTTGGCGGTCAATGGGTTGCACATCCTGGTAATGATGGTGTTTCATACAACGTCCATATCAAAGATCCTGATCATCCGTTAACGAAAGATTTAGAGGATTTCACAGTTGTGTCTGAACAATATTATATGCATGTTGACCCTGCTGTTCATGTCCATGCGACGACAAGATTTCCAGTAGCGGAAGGTGCCTATCAGACAAACGGTGAAGTGGACATGCCCGTAGTCTGGACCAAAAAGTGGGGCAAAGGAAAAGTCTATTACTGTGGATTAGGTCATGTAGCTGAAATTGTTAGAATGCCACAAGTTATGGAATTAATGAAAAATGGCTTAGTTTGGGCAAGTAGATAACGGTTACATTCATACATCAATAGTAAAAAAGATGAAGCACTACGAAAATAGGAGGAGTTCGATGACAGCATTGAATGTGGGTATCATAGGTTGTGGAAATATTAGCAAAATTTATTTAGAGAATGCATCTCAATTTGAAAATTTTGAAATTAAAGCAGTAGCTGATTTAGTTTTAGATCGAGCAATCGAACGTGCGAAAGAATTCGATATCGAAAAAGCTTATACAACTGATCAATTATTAGAAGATCCTGAGATTGATTTAGTAATTAACTTGACTATTCCTGCCGTCCATGCCGAAATTGCAATTAAAGCGCTAGAGAATGGTAAACATGTCTATGGAGAAAAGCCGTTAGCCGTCACCAAAGAAGACGGCAAAAAAATGATCGATGTCGCCAAAGAGAAAGGGTTGTACATTGGTAATGCGCCAGATACTTTCCTTGGTGCAGGTATTCAAACATGTAAAAAGCTGATTGATGATGGAACAATTGGTAAGCCAATCTCGGCAACCGCTGCTATGATGATTCCAGGTCATGAACGCTGGCATCCAGATCCAGCCTTTTATTATCAAACAGGGGGTGGCCCAATGTTTGATATGGGTCCCTATTATATTACAGCATTAATAGCGTTGGTAGGACCTGTTGCAAGGGTAACTGGATCGGCGCAATTAACGTACAAAGAACGAACGATTACAAGTAAAGAGAAATATGGAGAAAAAATAAAAGTAGAAGTACCAACACAGATTAATAGTGTATTAGATTTTGAAAATGGTGCAGTCGCTTCAATGGTGATGAGCTTTGATACTTGGCATCACCAGTTGCCAAATATAGAGATTTATGGAACAGAAGGAACATTATCAGTACCAGATCCAAATACATTTGGCGGTCCGGTATTTGTAAAAAGACATGATGATAAAGAATGGCGTGAGGTAGAGTTGGCCCATGGGTATGCCGAAAATAGTAGAGGACTAGGTGTAGCAGAGATGGTACAAGCGATTCAAACTAATAGCAAATCTCGGGTAGATGGAAGCTTAGGTTTTCATGTATTGGACATTATGCATGGTATTCATGAGGCATCGAATGAGGGGAAACACCAAGTTCTTTCGAGCAGTTGCCCACAACCAGAACCTCTACTTGCAGATTCTATTGAGAGTACATTTCCTTTAAAGTGATAAATAGTTGTAAGAGTGGGAATAAAGGTTAACCCCTTTCAAGTATTAGTGCGATTAAATTCGCACTAATCAAAATATTACAATATAAAAGGATGAGGTGATTCGTCATGAAATTAGGTGTTTTTGCTGTATTGTTTGGTGATAAGTCATTGGAGGAAGCGTTAGATAATGTGCAAGAAGCGGGGCTGGATGCGGTCGAAATAGGAACTGGAGGATATCCAGGGAATACACATTGTGATCCGTCTCAATTGTTGGCAGATGAATCAAAACTACAACAGTTTAAAGAGGCATTTACCAAAAGGAATATCGAAATAAGTGCACTTAGTTGCCACGGCAATCCATTGCATCCAAATCAGGAAATCGCAAAAAAACACCATGAACAATTCGAACAGACGGTTTTATTAGCGGAAAAAATCGGAGTAGATACAGTTGTTACTTTTTCAGGCTGTCCAGGTGAATCCGATTACTCACGATATCCTGTATGGGTAACTGCAGCATGGCCAGATGATCACCCAGAAGTATTGGAATGGCAATGGAAGGAAAAAGTTATTCCATATTGGCAAAGTCAAAATACATTTTTAGAGCAGCATGGGGTTCGTGTAGCGATTGAACCACATCCAGGTTTTGTGGTTTATAATAATGAAACAGCGCTAAAGTTACGCGCGGCATGTGGGGAACAAATTGGCGTTAATTTTGACCCAAGTCATTTATATTGGCAACAAATGGATCCAGTCGTTAGCATTAAGGAGTTAGGAGAGCATAATGCACTTTTCCATTTTCATGCCAAAGACACGGCGATTGATCCACAGAATACAGCTGCTAATGGTGTATTAGATACCAAACCTTATCAAGACGAATTACATCGCTCCTGGATTTTCCGCACGATAGGCTATGGCCATGGTGAAGAAGAATGGCGACGAATTATTAGTGCCCTGCAACTAATTGGATATCAAGGAACAGTAAGTATTGAACACGAAGATAGTTTAATGTCTGTTGAGGAAGGTTTAGAAAAAGCAGTTGACCTTCTCAAAAATGTATTAATCGAAGAAAAAGTGGGTGATATCTGGTGGGCGTAAAACCAAAAGTTAGAGTCGGGATGATTGGATATCAGTTTATGGGAAAAGCGCATAGTCATGCTTATCGTGATTTAGCCTTTTATTTTGATAATCCTTTAGAGATAGAGATGGCAGTAATCTCAGGTCGGAATCTAGAAGCAGTTAAAGAAGCTCAAGAAAAGATGGGATGGCAAAGCTATGAAACAGATTGGCGAAAAGTGATTGAACGAGATGATATAGACGTCATCGACATTGTCACGCCAAATCACACACATGCGGAAATAGCGATTGCAGCTGCTGAAGCCGGCAAACATATTATTACGGAAAAGCCATTAGCTTTGACAGTAGAAGAAGCAGAACGAATGCTCGAAGCTGTTGAGAAAAATGGCGTAAAGCATATGATCTGTCATAACTATCGTTTTGCCCCAGCTGTTCAATTTGCAAAAAAATTAATAGATGATGGTCGGATTGGACGAATTTATCATTGGCGAGCTAACTATCTACAAGACTTTATCATGGATCCAAATTTCCCACTAGTTTGGCGATTGAAAAAAGAAGTTTCCGGTTCAGGTGCTCTTGGTGACATTGGTGCACATAGTCTTGATTTGGCACGTTTTTTAGTTGGTGAATTTAGTGAACTGACAGCAACGATGGAAACTTTTATAAAAGAGCGACCAATCGGGGAAATGACTGGAGGTTTAAGTGCGAAAGGTGATTCAAGTAAGATGGGAGAAGTAACGGTAGATGATGCTGTTACCTTTATGGCTAGATTTAAAAATGGAGCACTTGGTACCTTTGAAGCGACGCGTTTTGCGGGTGGTAATCGTAATAAAAATAAATTTGAGATTAATGGTGAGAAAGGTTCGATTCGCTGGGACATGGAAAATATGAATAATCTTGAAGTTTATTTTCCAAGTGATGAGGAAGGTTTGCAAGGATTTCGTCTAATTAACTGTACAGAAGAAATTCATCCATATGCAGGTGCATATTGGCCACCAGGTCATATTATTGGATATGAACATACGTTTATTCATCTAATTGATGAATTTTTCCGTGGTATTCACGGTAACTATCAACCAAGCCCAAATTTCGTTGATGGTGTTCGAAATCAGAAAGTGCTTGAAGCAGTAGAAAAATCAGCTAAAGAAAGACGCTGGATAGAACTAGATTAATAGCTAAAAAAGAAGTATTCCAGATAAGTAGGAATACTTCTTTTTTTGTAACTAAAAACAGACAAAACATCCCACAAAATGCAGCGTAGGAGGAAGATACTGCGCAATAAATGATGTGTATGTATTAGCCAAAATGGTAATTTTGAAATGTATTGTCCGTTAAACATCCGCTCCGGCTGCCCACTTCCCTTTCCGTGGGGTTTTCCCTTCAGCTAACTTTTTTAAGCAAAGAACGCTAAAAAAAGTGGATCTTCAGGTAAAACGTTCCCACAGGAGTGAAAGTGGGCGGCCTGCGCTAATATATTTGCTCTACAAATATTGTGACAGCTAACATCTTGAGCTGTTAATCCATCATTGAATTTTTTACATGAGAGAAATAGCATAATGCTACCTCATGTTAGCGTTGTAAAATATCAAAATAGCGTAGGCGTCCGCTTCTACTCCTGCGGGATGTTTTTATCCGAAGATCCACTTTGGTAAGCGGTTTTTGTTTACCAAAGTTAGCTGAGGAGAAAAACCCGTGGAAAGGGAAGCGGACAAGCCGCAGCGATTGCTAAGCAGACACATCATGTCAAAATTTCCACATCATTTATTGCGCAGCATTCCTTATTCTGTGCAATAGCTGGGGTGGTGTTTTGGAACTTTTTTCTGTGATTAATCTATTTCATTTCACACTAACTATGAGTGGTTAAGTAGGTAGTAGTGAACTACAAATATATGATTTTATTGTTAAATTATTCAAATAATAGTTTACTTATTGTAGTAACATTGTGCTATAATAAATAGGTATTGTTAAGTATATAAAGATAGGATGTTGATTAAAAAGTGGAAACAAGAACAAAACGTAAAAAGTCAAAAAAATGGTGGATATTGACACCTTTTATCATATTATTTGTTATCATATTAGCAATTGGTGGATATGCTTGGTCCATTATTAACAATGTAGAAGATACATTTAATACAAGAATGCACGATCCAATAGAATCAATAGACACCGAAAAAGTTACAAAGAAAACTGAGGATGCAGAACCACTGAATATATTACTTTTAGGCGTGGATCAACGTGGTAACGATTCAGGACGTTCTGATGCCCTAATGGTTTTGACTTTGAAACCAGAAAAAGAAGAAATGCAGTTAATAAGTATACCACGGGATACTCGTACATTAATTGCTGGTAAAGGTTTTGAAGATAAAATAAATCATGCATATGCGTTTGGTGGAGCTGATATGTCTGTACAAACGGTACAAAATTTCTTAGATATAGAGATTGATTATTTTGTTAGAATTAACATGGAAGGTTTAAAGGAGTTAGTCGATGAAGTTGGCGCGATCACTGTCCAAAACGAAATTGAATGGAATGACGGTAAGTATGAATTTACCAAAGGTCCTGTACAAATGGATGGAGATAAAACTCTTGCATATGTAAGGATGCGTAAGCAAGACCCTGCTGGTGACTTTGGGAGAACGGATCGTCAACGAAAAGTTATTCAAGCAATTATTGATCAAGGCGCCAACGTAGCGAATGTAACAAAAGTAGATGAGATGATAGATATAATGGGAAATAACATGTCTACGAGTTTAGATTTTAATAATATGAAATCATTATTGAGTGGTTATTCAAATACTAGAAGAAACATGAATAGTTATCAAATGCAAGGATCTGGTACGACTATTGATGGTATCTATTATTATATTGTACCGAATGAAGAAATAACAAAAGTGAGAGAAATGATCGTAAATTAATTTATTGAGAGCTATAAGCAAAAAACCTGTTTCAATAGACGAAACAGGTTTTTAATTATTTGTTTTACTAAGGTACCTGGCCCAACACGCTAACCCTGCACCATGTCTAAAATTCCCCTTTTCTACTAAACGACAGAAGTCCTTTATTTCTACTTCTTCTACTTCAATATTTTCTAATTCATCTAATTGTTGATGGGATACCTTTTTAACATTTTCAGCTAAGAATAAATGGATTTTTTCTGTCGTTGATCCGGGTGAAGGATAAAAATAATCAAGGGATTGCCAATGCTCAGTGTGATAACCTGTTTCCTCCAGTAATTCACGCTCGGCAGCAACAATAGGTTCTTCATTTTCATCAATCATGCCAGCGGGAAACTCTATCTCTGTAGATTGTAATGGATGACGATACTGTTTTAATGTGATAATTTTTTGTTCTTCGGTGATCGCTAATATGCAAACCCCTTCTGTAAATTCAATATAAGAAAAATTTTGTGTCTCTTTATTGGCAAGTAATACCTCGTCAATCGTTATTTTAAATCGATCAACTTGGGTAATAGAACTATTGCTAATTCTCCAATTATTTCCGCTCAAATCAAGATCCCTCATTTCCTTTTTGGATAACTAATAATCATTTTAAATAAGATGATGTATAGCAATGTTAAACCAATTATAAAACTCAAAGTTATGGGAATTTTGGTAAAAAAAAGTAGATGATAAATCAGTAATGGCCATAATAATGCATAAGAAGTCATCTTCCATAATTGTTGGTATGCAAGTTTACGTTGACATACCCATTTTAAGAACCAAGAGCCCAGTGCAAGGATAGAAATGCTAGTGACAATCAAGAACATCATAAAGAAAGGATAAAACACAATGACTTGAAGTAAGTATTGACTAAATGGAATTTGAGACTCTGTTGATTCAAATTGCGAAATTATAAGTAAGACATTTGGTAAAAAACTGATAAAAAATAAGAGAAAAAGATAAACAAGTGTATCGCGCATACTAATTCGATTAAGCCAAAACATGGCCTCTTTTTTTGGTAAACTTGCACTTTTACTCAGGATAGATAGAATCGCCATTTTCTTCCTCCATGAAGCTATTGTTCTTCAGAAATTTTTTGATATCCACTATTGTAATAAATAATTGGATTTCCTTCGTCAAGTTTAATTTTATCAACTTCTGCGATAAGCAGCATATGATCTCCTGCTTCTACCGTATTGACAACACTGCATGCTAAAGTGGTTAAGGAATTATTGATTACCGGGATTCCATCTAAAGATACAAAATCATCATATTTTTTATCGATCTGTTTTGCAAAAATCATCGATACTTCTTTTTGTTCTTCACGTAAAATACTGATACCAAAACGTTTAATTTTATCCGCGTTTTGATAAAAATTTGTTTTATGATCAAGTGATATTGTAATTAACTGAGGATCTAATGAAACAGACATAAAGGCATTTACAGTCATGCCTTGCACCTCGTTATCAAATTCTGTTGTAACTACTGTTATTCCAGTTGCGAATTTGCTCATCGCTTTTCGGAAATCTTGCTTACTCATATTAGCATACCTCCTGTATATGATCCTATGTCGTGAAGACATACTCAGTTTAGTTTTAACTCGTATCTATTTTAACATATGAATGGATATTTATTATCTATTCTGACTCGCGACTTGATTATATAAAAAAGACGTTGGGACATAAATATTGTTCATAACTTAAAACACGAACAAATCAATATGGATTGTTACGTAAAAAAAGGTTTATGCGACAATATTGTAGTGGTAATTATGAGATATTATATGTGCTTTGCAATCACTCCGGCTTGTCCGCTTCACTTTCCGCGGTTTTTTCTCCTCAGCTAACTTTTCCATGCGGTTTGTGCTTGGAAAAGTTAGCTGAAGGGAAAACCCCACGGAAAGGGAAGTGGGCAAGCCGCAGCGATTTCTATGCACATATATTATTTCAAAATGGTTATCTCAGTTATGTCGTATTACCTTTCTAATACGCATAAAATCCAAACGATTCGGTGGTGAATAGATTTCGAATCGTTTGGATTTTTTTAATTTTACAATTCTTTTGTCCCAGCCTCTTTACTTAGTGCTTTCTTCATAATCATAAGCTACTTCATCAGCTTTTTTATCATAATTAACAAGTAAGTTGTAACCTTCAAAGTACCATGCATCTGTGCCATCTATAAAAAATGTAATGCCTTCTTTTTCTTTAGAAGTAATGGTGTCTTTAAGTGGCTCGTTTAAAGAGAAGGCTAATGAAAAACCCTCATGTATCGGACTGTATCCTCCGTATTTAGCTTGGAATTTGACTGTATCCCCATCACTTACTTCCACTTCATTTTTAAACCACTTTATCGCTTCATCAGAAATTTTAATTTCCATCTGTAAGCACTCCTTTGCTAATAACTCTCTTTAAACTATTCCCAATATTTAGTTCTATTACACTTCAATTAGCGTATTTATTTGAAATAATAAGAGTGCTGAGCAAGATGCTCCTTACGATACAAATTTAAATAAAACATTATTTTCTAAATGAATGTGCTGGTAGGTGTTATGTTCTAATTCAGCTAACCTTTCATAGGTGATACGATACGAATTGCATGCACCTTCAGGTAAAGTATAATTATTAGTGACTTCATTCATTTTTTGAATCAGCTCACCCACGAATTCATGATCCTGAATCATCGTTTCATTTAGGTTTAGAATTTGATTTTTTAATGCTTCTGTCGGATTTTTTTCATATTGTTCGAATAGAGGGAATAAATCACGTTCTTCTTCGATCATATGACCTTCCATTTCCATTTTATATTGATGATAGAATTTATATAACTCCTCCAAATGTGGATGATTCGCTCCATGAACACGATAAATCTTCGTTACAAATTGACTTAGTGGTGTTAATTCTTCATTTAGATAGTGATGGTGGTGTTGCATAACATGATTAACCACTTCTGATGGTGAAACTTCATCCCAGTTTACTTCTTTATTACCCGCTTCTTTCCATTTTTGAAAGGATTGGTTAATAGAAGAAATTAATTGCTGACCATCTACTGGCTTTTTCTTTTTATCTAAAATCGTTTGAAGTGGTTGATCACCACCACAACAAAAATCAACTTTCGCATTTTTGAAAAAGTCACTTGCTTTAGGATAGACTTTGACAATATCTGCTGGTGTATCCGTCAGTTGGAATTCTCTCATTTTGACTCCTCCTTTATAATTATTTAAAGCATATCAAATCTGATAACAAAACAATGTGATGTATATCACATTGTAGTGGATGTTTTAAATAGTTTAAAAAACTGTAATTCCGTCATTGGGAAATATCAAGATTTCGTATCTTTCAAAGTTTCACTTTATCTAGATTTTTGTTATACTAATGAAAGCAAAAGACTTGTGAGCAAGAATTGGTTATGAAACTAAAGGTGGTGTAAATATGACAGTACAATATACGAACTTTCGTGGAGATGAATATTTTTTGCATGTACGGAAAACGAAAAAAGGAAATCCTAGTTATTATTTTAAGAAGGATGACCCAGATACATCTTTAAATAGTATTCCTGAGGGTTACGAAATATATGAACATCCTAATGGTAGAGTATTTTTAACTAAAAAGTCAAAGCGAAAAATTACAGTTGAAGAAGTTAATACTTTAAAGAAAAGTATGGAAACTAATAGTCCAATCAGGGATTATAAATTAGATATCAGACAGAAAAGTATTTATCTGTATACGTATGAAAATCCTGTACCTTTTGATGAGAATCCGTTAATCGTGGAAGCATTATCTGATCCTAAATACAAGACATATGAAGCACAATTGTGTTTTTCGTTAGCAGATAAAAAAACAAGGTTGTTCCAAGTTGAACGAAAATCATATACAGGTGAAAAAGATGATCAATGGCTTTATTTAGATGAGTCAACTGATTTAAAAGCATTAGCAGATAAATTCGTGCAACACTTAGGACAAGAAACATTCTTCGATCTATTTTAAAATGAATAAGAAGCGACTGGAACAAAAGGAATGTTTCATCACAAAAGTCCAAACGAATAAACTTCGATTCGTTTGGATTTTTTTACATATTAGGAACAAACCGACATAGCTGAAGGAAAAACCCCATGGAAAGGGGAGTGGTCAAGCCGGAGCGGATACTACACACTTACATCATGCAAAATTACCACAAGGTTATGTCGCGGTGTGATTATATTGCGTATCAATGTATATTACATTCTTCGTTTTTGAAGGTAAGTGAATGTTGTGTCGCAAACTCTTTTTATTTTAGAGAATTATTCATAATTTCTATCAGTTTATTAAAGTTTGGTTTTACAACAAAATCTTTTGCGCCATATTGCAGAGCTCGAGTTACATTATTATGTGTTGCGAGGGAAGATGATATGATGACATTGGCTTGTGGATCTAATTCTTTGATTTTTTTTAATGCATCTAATCCGTTTGATTTAGGCATAACAATATCTAAGATAATGATATCAGGGTGATAGTGCTGATAAATTTTTACTGCTTCTAAACCAGTAGTTGCTTCTGCAATAACCTGGTATGAACTATTCTCAATGATTTGTTTTAGCCAACGTCTCATAAAGCGCGAATCATCCGCAATAATGACGGTATTTTTCATGATAGTTCCCTCTTTTTCTTGTTAGTTGGATTTTCGACATTATTCTACTATTATTTTAAAGGATTGATAAGGAGATGTGAAGCTTATTTTCTGTAAAAAAATAGATAAATGTTATACAACCTCACATTTAGTACCAAAATCTTCACTTCGTCTACTACACAATTGGGATTTTATGCTTACCTAACATAAAAAAATGAAACCCTGTTTGTATGTAAACAAGGTTTCATGATAATTACAATACATCATCACAATCTTAAATATAATATAATTTAAAATTGATATCTTGATCATGATTTCCGAATCCTTTTCCAAATAACGTAACACCACCAACATGTTCAGCGTCTTCTTTTACCTCTACACGGAATTTCCAACCATCAACGCTTGTGTCTAAATCATCAATCGTAACGTCTGACATTGGTTCACCATCCATATAGGTACCATGAGAAGTGATCCGAATGGTTTTAAACACGCCATATTGATTAATGTTATGTGGCCACCAATCAGGAGTGTATTTCCCGCGGGTGTCAGCAAAATCACCAGGACTCTGCCATGAACCTAATTCCATATCATTTAAAGTAAACGTTATATCAGATGGCCACACCTCATTAGAAAATGGAAACTCGGAAGAAATCTCAAAACTGATATCCATTTGCTGTAATTGATCTTCTTCTTTCAAGAAATTTGGTGTTTTATATTCAACAAATCCTTCCGTAAACCATAATATTCGGGCATCCATTCGTTTAGGATCCATAAAGTATTTTGTTTGATCGACTGGACCTACAAAGTCTTTATTAGTTGCTAGCCCACACGTAGGTAAAACTTTGTAATCTGTATAATGACCAATTGGGATGCTTGTTTCATATGTAGCAAAAGAATGATAGATTTTTTTCGGGAAATTCACTTCAATATGATCAACTTTTAATATCGAAATCCGTTGTAAACCTGACTTTCCAGGTATTTTTTCGGTTCGAATAATACCGGCCTTTTCTAATTTCTCAATATGCTTTGTTACGATTGGACTACTAATGCCTAAAGCGCTTGAGAGTTCTTTTATATTCATTTTATTTTTAGATAATAACTGGATAATTTCCAATCTTACCTTGCTTGCTAAAGCTTCATAAATATGTAAAGAGGATTTATCTATTTCCAATTGCATATGTTCATCAACTTCTTTCCAACTACTGATTAAATATGTTTATAACTGACATTATCTATTATGCCATAGTTTTAACAAGGAATCACCATTTTTAACCACTTTTTTCTCGGATTGCCTCTACGAATTGTCTTATAATCGTCTATTTTGGGTATAACAAAGATATAGATGTTTTTTGGAGGGATTAGAATTTGTTATTAGAGATTGGAATACTAATTATTTTAATATTAGTGAATGCCTTTTTTGCGGCTTCGGAGATATCATTGGTCGCATTAAATGATAATAAAATTAAAAAAAGAGCGGAACAGCAAGATAAAAAGTCGATAAAATTGCAGACACTATTGGCAGAACCAGGTCGTTTTTTAGCAACTATACAAATTGGGATTACACTAGCGGGATTTTTAGCTAGTGCTTTCGCAGCAGACAGTTTTGCTGGTCCATTGGCCGAATGGTTAGTGGCTATTGGGGTACCTATAGCTGTTTCGATATTGGAGACTATTGCTGTTATTACGATAACGATATTACTTTCTTACTTTACATTAGTGATAGGGGAACTTGTACCAAAACAACTGGCGCTACAAAAAGCCGAAACAATTGCTTACAAAACTGTTATACCCTTAACATTTCTATTTAAAGTAAGTTATCCATTTGTAAAAATTTTGAATCATTCTACTAACTTAATCGTAAAATTATTTGGAGTCGATCCCAATGCAAAACAAGATGAAGCAAATGAAGAAGAAATTCGGATGTTAGTTGATATTGGAGGAGAAAGGGGAACGATTGAAAATGAAGAAAAACGAATGATTCATAATATCTTTGAATTTAACGATAAAACCGTAACAGATATAATGACTCATCGAACAGAGATTACGGCTATAAATATCGAATCTAGTGTGGATGAAATTTTAGAAGTGATAAATGACAAACGTTTTACACGTTTTCCTGTCTATGAGGTTGATATCGATCATGTAATAGGTATCTTACATATGAAGGATATGTTTCCCATTTTACAAGAAAGAGATCATCCTTTTACACTTAAAAACATTTTAAGAAAACCTTATTATGTCATGGAATCCCAACCAGTTGATGTCGCTTTTCGAGATATGAAAAATCATAATATTCATATTGCGATGGTTGTCGATGAATACGGTGGGATTGATGGTTTAATTACAATGGAAGACATTATTGAAGAAATTGTTGGAGAAATCTTAAGTGAACATCACCTGCCAGGTGAAGATGAATCAAGTAGTTTTAAAAAAATCAATAGTAACCAATTTGAAGTAGAAGGAACGACACACCTCTATCTATTGGAAGAAGCTTTTCAAGTAGAGCTACCATCAGATGATTTTGAAACCATTAATGGCTTTATGGTCCATCTATTAGGTTATATACCTCATCCAAAAGAGCAACCTAGCGTAATATATGGTAATCTTATTTTAGAAGCAATCGAAATTTCAGATTATCGTATCGAAAAAATATTAATTACGAAAGATAAAGATAAGGGAGGAAACGAAGCTTGAGTACCTACCAAAAAACTAAAAAAGAAGTGTTAGATCAGTGGGAAGTATCAAAGGAAGACGGGCTAACTAGTCAGGAAGTTAATAACCGGCTGGAGCAGGAAGGTTATAATGAAATAGCCGATAAAGAAAAAGTTCCTACTTGGAAACTGTTCTTAGAAACGTTTAAAGATGCTATGGTAGTAGTTCTTTTGATTGCAGCGATTGTCCAGTTAGTCCTAGGTGAAGTTATTGAGTCCATCATAATATTTATTGTTATTTTGTTAAATTCGGTGATTAGTGTAGTCCAAACCAAAAAGGCCGAGAGCTCACTCGATGCTCTTCGTGATATGTCGGCCCCTGAAGCCAAAGTGGTTAGAAATGGTACGAGTCAAACCATTATGGCTCGAGAGTTGGTGCCAGGTGATATTGTACAATTAGAAGCAGGGGATTACATACCGGCAGATGGCCGTTTGCTAGAAGCGGAATCATTAAAAATAAATGAAGGAATGCTTACTGGTGAGTCAGATGCTGTTGAAAAAGAAACAGAACCTATTAAAGAAGAAGTATCAATCGGTGACAGAATTAATATGGTATTTTCTAGTTCATTAGTTGTCAACGGTCGAGGAACATTTGTAGTTACAGCTACTGGTGGAAAAGCGGAAATCGGAAAAATAGCAGAAATGATCGAAACTGCTGAATCTAAACAAACCCCATTGCAACGAAAACTTGATTCTTTTAGTAAAAAACTAGGTATAGCTATCCTGCTTATTTGTATTGTTATCTTTGCAGTACAAGTTGGCCGCATATGGTTTAGTGATGCAGATGTTGATATGACAAAAGCTGTTTTAGATGCGTTAATGTTCTCGGTAGCGATCGCGGTTGCCGCAATTCCTGAGGCGCTGCAATCAATTGTAACCATCGTTCTGTCCGTTGGAACTAATAAAATGGCAAAACAACATGCCATTATACGCAGATTACCTGCAGTAGAAACATTAGGGTCAACCAGTGTTATCTGCACAGACAAAACCGGAACTCTAACGCAAAATCAAATGACAGTCACTGAAACTTTTTTACCTGGAATAGAAGATCCATTTAGTAGCGAAAAATGGGTGATGAGCGAAGAATTACTAATACAGACGGCTGCACTGTGTAATGACTCCTATATTAATGAAGATAAGAACGAAATAGGGGATCCTACAGAGATTGCACTTATCCATTTAGCAGAAAAGCAAAAACAACCGTACAAAGAATTAAGAAATAAGTATAAACGAGAAGCGGAGCTGCCTTTTGACTCAGACCGCAAAATGATGTCTACGGTTCATACAATTAACAATGAGCGATTGATGTTGATTAAAGGTGGACCAGACGTCATGTTAGATAAAGCCAGGTTTATTTTAATTGATGGAAAAGAAGAAGAATTAACCTCTGATTGGCTAGAAAAACTACACCAACAGAATGAAGCATATTCAAAACAAGCATTACGTGTATTGGCTTTTGCATATAAAAAGTTAACTAAAGATCACGAATTGACATTAGAAGATGAAAAGGATTTTGTTCTGATTGGCTTCACCGCTATGATGGATCCACCAAGGGATGCAGTATATGGATCAATTGAAGAAGCAAAAAAGGCGGGCATTAAACCAGTCATGATAACAGGTGATCATAAAACAACTGCCGAAGCGATCGGAAAAGAAATTGGTCTTATGGATGAAGGTGATTTAGCGGTAACTGGTAAAGAATTAGATAAAATGTCTGAACAAGACTTAGATGAGAAATTAGAGCAGATTTCTGTATATGCGCGTGTATCACCTGAGAATAAAATACGAATCGTCAAAGCATGGCAACGGAAAAACCAAATTACCGCTATGACAGGTGATGGTGTTAATGATGCCCCCGCGTTGAAACAAGCGGATATTGGAATTGGTATGGGCAGTGGTACAGATGTTGCCAAGGATTCTGCCGCAATGATATTAACAGATGATAATTTTGTTTCCATTGTCAAAGCAGTGAGTGTCGGTCGAACCGTATTCGATAATATAAAAAAATCGATTGCTTATTTGTTTGCAGGTAATCTTGGAGCCATCATCGCAATCCTATTTGCGGTTATCATGAACTGGGCAAATCCTTTTACTGCGCTACAGTTATTATTTATTAATTTGGTAAATGATTCATTGCCAGCAATTGCCTTAGGGATGGAAAAATCTGAACCAAATGTGATGAAACGGAAACCTCGAAAAATTGATGATGGTATCTTTGCAGGAGGTACACTAAGATCTGTGATCATTCGCGGTTTATTAATAGGTGTAGCGGTCATTATTTCGCATTATATTGGTTTGCAACATTCAGAAGAAATGGGTGTCGCGATGGCTTTTACAACTTTGATTTTATCAAGGACCTTACAAACATTCCCTGCAAGGTCTAACGTACAGACAGCATTTGGAGCAGGCTTCTTCCAAAATAAATACGTACTAGGAGCTGTAGGGGTTGGCTTTGTTTTATATGCAATTACGATACTACCATTTGCAAGAGATGTCTTCCATATTCCGGCTGAGTTTGGATGGAGTCAGGGATGGATTGCATTTGGTCTTGCGATCGCATCTGTTATATTAATGGAAGTAGTTAAGATAGTTAGAAATAAATAAGAAACATAATAATGGTCACGTTCCCCTGATTACGTGGCCATTGTTTTAGTTGCTACTAAGATATCTCTTATTCTCATTAGTAAAAATGTGGTATCATTAAATTGTAAGGGTTTGCAAAAATGTGGGTGAGGTGATAAAATGAAGGTTTTTGTTACAGGGGCAAACAGGGGGCTAGGTTTATCCTTAGTTAAAAGCGGACTTGAAAGAGGACATATTATTTTTGCTGCTGTTCGTTCCTTAGCTGATAAACAAATTGATGACTTGCAACAATTAAAGGATAAGTACGAAGGACAACTTCGAATTATACATATGGATGTAACCAACGAAAAATCTGTGGAGCATGCAGCGGAGGCAGTAAAACTTACGGATCAATATTTAGATGTGATTATAAATAATGCCGCTATTTTAAATGAGCGTGATAAAACAATCGAAGAGTTAGATATTCATGCATGCTTACAAGCTTTTGATGTAAATACACTCGGCCCTTTGCGGGTCGTTAAGCATTTTTTACCAGTTTTGCGAATGGAACGCCAGCGAAAAAAGGTGAATAACCAAGCTATTATTAATATAAGTTCTGAAGCAGGCAGTCTATCAAACGCATATAGTGGAGATTATCCTTATGGTATGACGAAGGTAGCCTTAAATATGTTAACAGAAAAGTTAAAAGTTTATTTAAAAGATGATCAAATCAATGTGATTTCGATTCACCCTGGATGGATGAAAACCGATATGGGAGGGAACAATGCTCCAAAGCTTCCCAAGGATACAGCAGACAATATTTTTGCAATTATCGAAAATGGACTGGAGATAGAGCAACGTTTTGCATTTTTAGATGATACTGGTAATCCTATGGATATTTAATTTGTTAACTAAGTTCTCTGTTTTTTAGTAAACGTATACATTTATGTTATGTAATGATATAATGTATCAGATAACTAGGAAAAGAGGATGTGAAGATGATTAAAAAAGAGGCGTGGATATCTATTATTATACTAATTAGTATTGTTGTTATCATTAATATTAATCATGATAAACTTTCTGGTTTGTTTAATGGTTCGAGTGATACATTGCTAGATATGAGAGGGGAAATCGGTGATTTTAATGAATCAGCAGGGATAGATGACCCAGTACATGATCCATCTATCTTTAAAGAAAATGAAAATTATTTCGTTGTATCAACCGGTGCAGCAAGAAACAATAGTGATCCTGGTGGTATTTTTATGCGAAAATCTACTGAAGATGTTGCAGGTCCTTGGCAGTCTATTGGTGAAATTGAAGTACCAGAATGGGCAAAAGAATTTAATGTGGCTCATTTATGGGCACCACATGTCGTTGAACAAAATGGGGTATTTTATTTATATTATGCAGTTTCTATTTTTGGCACTAATGAGTCTAGTATTGGAGTTGCAAGTACAACTACCCCATCTGATTTAGCAAGTTGGGAAGATCATGGTCCGATTATTACCTCTGTTCCAGGCCAAACAGAATATAATGCCATCGACCCCATGGTTTTTGAAGCGGACGGAACATGGTGGATGGTGTTTGGCTCTCATTTTGGTGGGATTTTTGTTCAAGAATTAACTGATAATTTAGTAGAACCTATTGGAGAAGTAAACAAGGTAGCATCTAGGCAATCGAAAAGTGAACACAATGCGATTGAAGGACCGACTATTTTTGAACGAAACGGTTATTACTATTTATTAACTTCTTGGGATAAATGTTGTGACGGTTTGGATAGTACGTATAAGGTAGCGGTTGGAAGGTCTGAATCTGTTACAGGACCTTATTTGGACTCCGAAGGTAACGAATTGCTTGAAGGTGGCGGTGACGTAATTCTTGAAAGTATCGATAATCATATTGGACCAGGTGGCCAAGATATTCTAGAAGAAGAGGATAAATACTATATGGTTTATCATTATTATGATGGTGATGCAGATGGCACAATCCGCATGCAAATCAGGGAAATAAATTGGCAAAACAACTGGCCAACTTTTCAATAGCAAAAATCCCCCGAACGATTTCAAACATAGTTCGGGGTTTTACTATTTAAACGAAGGAGTATACTACATAACTCTGTTGGTAAATATGACATTTTAGAACTGCGTAACAACTGCTCCGGCTTGTCCGTTTCCCTTTCCGCGGGTTTTTCTCCTCAGCTAACTTTTTAAGCACAGTTCGCTTAAAAAGTGGATCTTCGGATAAAAACTTCCCGCAGGAGTGGAAACGGACGCCTGCGCTTTTTTATACTCTACAACTAAAGCAAGAGAGTGCATTTTTGCTATAATCACAACTTTTGTGGTAAATATTTTAGAAATAATCCAAAATAACAGCATTTGTAATCGTTGTAGACTCTCACTGAGCGTAGGCGTCCACTTCGACTCCTAGGGGATCAGCGCGATCTGAAGATCCACTTTGTAAAGTGACCTCCTTTACAAAGTTAGCTGAAGACGCGCCCCTTGGAAAGCGAAGTGGGCAAGCCGTAGCGGTTACTACACACATACATCATGTCAAAATTTCTATCAGGTTGTGTCGTGTTGTCCTGCTTATGTTCATTTTCACTTGGCTATTGAGATTTTTATGCTTTTATTAAAATTCGTGATACGTTCGTTGACATATCCTTTCATTTCATTGTTAGATAATAGTATAATAATGCTAGATGAAGAAAGGAGTAGTCATCATGATGAATGCTTTGGTATTACAATCAGACTTTGGTATAGAAGATGGAGCTGTTAGTGCAATGAAAGGTGTTGCACACAATGTAAGTAAAGTTATACCTATATATGACAACACTCATGATATACCTCCATTTAATATATGGGAAGGGTCTTATCGACTATTACAAACAGTTGCCTATTGGCCAAAAGGAACGGTATTTGTTTCAGTTGTCGATCCAGGAGTAGGGTCTGAACGTAAAAGTGTGGTTGTACAAACGAACAATGATCAATTTATAGTAACACCAGATAATGGCACACTTACTCATATCTATTATAAAGTAGGTATTAAGCATATTCGCGAGATTGATGAAGAGGTTAATCGACTTCCCCAATCAGGGGCCTCCCATACTTTCCATGGTCGGGATATCTATGCCTATACTGGTGCAAGGTTAGCTTCAGGTACAATACCATTTGAA
The DNA here is from genome assembly GCF_001458115.1 of Gracilibacillus massiliensis. Classification (GTDB taxonomy): domain Bacteria; phylum Bacillota; class Bacilli; order Bacillales; family Amphibacillaceae; genus Gracilibacillus; species Gracilibacillus massiliensis. Next base: position 444,618 of record NZ_CZRP01000013.1, on the reverse strand, counting down.
GATGTCGGTCAGGAGTTAATGATTAAGGATGTAGTTCGACTCCCATTTTATGAAGCAAAGCTAGAAGACCACACCATCAATGGAACCATCGATATATTAGATGTGCGATTTGGCAACTTGTGGACGAACATCAGTAGAGATTTATTTTTAAAATTGAATATTGATTATGGGGAAGCAGTTGAGATAGAGATTATTAATGATTCGCGACGAGTGTATCGAAATAATATGACCTTCGGACGGTCTTTTGCTTCCATTCATGTAGGTGAGGCCGTGCTATATGTAAATTCTTTAGATAACATGGCTATTGCTATTAATCAGGGATCCTTTGCAAAGGCTTATAATGTTGGAACGGGTTCCAACTGGAGAATATATCTTAAGAAAATCGATTAAGGGGTTCAATGGATGGCTTTATTGTTAACAGAATTAAAATATTTATTTAAAAGATTCGTATTAATAGCGAATGTATTGCCTGCTATATTTGGGTTTTTGATTGCGGTAAAATATTATAATGTTTCATTTATGGATGTTTGGCTTCAGTTATTATTATTACTATTTGGAAGTGGAATGCTTGTTGCGGGAGCATTAACGTTAAACAATTGGTTAGAAGCTGATGTAGATAAATTGATGGAACGAACCAAACAACGTCCAACCGTAACAGGAACAATCTCTTTGAGAGCTGTTTTGATATTAGGAATTGTCTTAAGTATCATAGGTCAATTTATTCTTTTTATGATTAATATTGAAGTCGCCCTATATGGATTTATTGGTTGGTATACCTATGTAGTAGTGTATACGGTTTGGACGAAAAGAAGAGTAACATGGAACACACATATTGGAAGTTTATCAGGAGCTGTTACTCCTTTAATGGGCTGGGCAGTATTTGACACAGCTTTACATCCGATTCCGCTTAGCTTATTTGCGGTAATGTTCTTATGGCAAATGCCACATACGTACGCTATTGCGATTCGTAAATATGATGATTACGCCCGTGCTGGTTTAAAAATGCTACCAGTAGTCAAAGGTTATCAGGTTACCATTTGTCGAACGAATATTTATATAGCACTACTATTATTTATTCCGTTATTTTTAGAGAATTTTCATCCGCTTTTTTATGGGGTATTTACTGTAATAAATATTGGATGGTTAATTATTGGTTTAAGTGGTTTTAAACACAACTCTATCGTGAACTGGGCTAACAAGCTATTTGTAAATTCTCTGGTGTATCTGCTAACAATTTTTATAACGTATCTTGTTTTTGTGTCTTAAAAAAAGACTGAACAAACGACGTATTAGAAGGATTATACGACACTGTAGTGGTAATTATGAGATGTTATATGTGCTTTGCAGTTATTAACTCTCAAAGATTATTTCACAGCAAAGTGTTTTGTCGCATAATCCTTTAAGTTGTGTAACAATATCTTTCAGCGTTTGTGTTTGGAGTCTCACTTTATGTTTTTTATTCTTTAGTCATCGTCGTCATCATCTAAGTCATCTTTTGAAATGGAGATGATTTCTCCTGTGTAGGCATTGATTTCAATTTCGACCTCTGCTTTTGGTGTTCTAATTTCTACTTCATAATATTTTTGTCCATCGTCCTCGTCTAGTTCAAACTCTGTAATTGTTCCTTCGTATTCAGATAATGCGATGGATTTTGCTTCTTCTTTGGTTATCAGTGTCTTGCTATCGGAATTACTTTGTTTCGTTGTGTCATCGTTTGATTGTTTTGAAGTTGTTTCTTCATTGTTATCTTTTTTATTATTGGAATCACCGCCAGTAGTATCGATTAGTTGTGATTCTTCATTATTCATGACCTTTTCTTCTAATTTCAGGATATCACCAGTTTCAGCATCCATTTTCAGCTCATATTTTCGATCAGTCCCCTCAATTTCTATCTCATAAACCTTCTTATTGTTATCCTCTTCTAATTCTAATTCAACAATCTCTCCTGAAAATTGTTTGGAAACTTTTTCTTGTGCCTCGTCCTTTGATAGATAGGCGCTTGCAGAGTTTGAAGTGAATTTCAGTGTAGCAAATATGCCACCTATTGTGACCAACACAGTTAATACAATAAAAAATGTTTTGTTTTTCATCATGGAACACTCCTTTTTTGTTGTTACTTATAGTTTATAGAGATAATCTGAGAAGACCATGAAAGAAAAATGAGATTTTGATGAGAAAACAAGAAACTTTTTCTTATTTAGGTAATAGAATTGTAAATCGTGAACCATTTCCTGGTTGACTTGAAATGATGATCGAACCACCATGTGCTTGTATGATTTGATGGCAAATTGCAAGGCCTAAACCTGCTCCGCCAGCTTTACGACTACGTGCCTTGTCAGCTCGATAAAAACGTTCAAATATATGTTTTTGATCTTCTTCAGATAAGCCTTCCCCACGATCAGTCACAGATAAACTAACCTGACTTCCCTCGTCAGCTGTTGATACTATGACCTCTTTTTCACTATATTTACATGCATTGTCTACTAAAATATAGATAGCTTGGTGCACTTTCATCTTATCAGCACAAATCTTGATTTCTTTATCGATTGTCTCATGAAAGGAAATATTTCTTTTGTAAGCAAGTGATAAAGAACGAATAACTCCTCTAGTGACGGAATTGATGTTTACCTCTTCAAAATGAAGGTTTTCTTGATTTTGATTTTTGGCTAACAACAACATTTGGTCTGTTAGGTGTTTCATTCGATCTGATTCTGAGATAATTGCTTCTGTTGCCTCATCAAATATTTCTGGTTTATCTTTACCACGACGCTTTAACAGTTCTGCATAACTTGTAATTACGGAAAGAGGCGTGCGTAATTCATGAGAGGCATCAGAGACAAATCGTTCTTGTTTCTGAATGTTTTCATCAATACGAGTGATCATTGCATTATAGCTGTGTTGCATCTCGCTGATTTCATCTTTCCCTTTCCTGTTCATCGAGAGCATTTCCCATTTGCCATCCTTAGGATTATTTTTCATCTTGTTTGTTAGGGTTTGAATTGGTTTGGTTACATAGCTAGCTAAAAAATAGCCAGCAATTAAGGCGGGAAACACCATAAATCCAGCAGTTAGGAATAAGACAATTTGTAGAGTATCTAATGTGTCATTCATAGAGTATAAAGCCTCATTCAGTTGTAGAGTCACAACAGAACCATCTTCCCAAATTAATGGCATGGTAACGACTACATAAGGTATGTCATTAGCATTTTTCTCTAGTGTTGAAGTTTCGTTCTCACTATAAGTAGCTGGCCAATTGTAAAACTCAGCTTCCTTTGAAACAGCTTGAATAACTTGATCATGATTATCAATAATGCGAATGATTCCATTAGCGGGTAAAAACGCTTGAAGTAATCGCTGATTTTCAATTTCTGCTTCGCTATTTTGTGCGATAGCTTCCATAATGTTTTCGGCATCTGCTTTGACACGGTTCATTTCACTCTGACTAACTTGATCCTCATATAACACATAAACCACACTATTGATTATAAAAATAACTAAGATCATAAATGCGCTTAAAAAGAGTTGTACTTTCGTTCTTAGTTTCATTATTGAACATCCTTTATGGTATAACCGACACCTCTTATGGTCTGTATGGTTACTGTTTGAAAGGGCTTATCTATTTTATTTCGTATATATCGTATGTACACATCGACCACATTTGTGTCTCCTGCATAATCAAATCCCCATACTTTATCAAGCAATTGGTCTCTATTGAATACTTGATTTTTGTGCTCTAATAAAAAAGTTAGCAGATCATATTCTCGAGGCGTAAGTTCTATAGCTATTCCTCTTCGATTAATATCTCTCGTTTTTAAGTCTATTGTTAAATCTTGATAGAATAGTTGTTGTTCTGCTTCAATTGTTGGCTTTTGTCGTAACTGAGTACGAATACGAGCTAATAATTCTTCTGTTTGAAATGGTTTTGTCATATAATCATTTGCTCCTAAATCAAGGCCAGATACTTTATCATGAACTTCATCACGTGCTGTCAGTAAAATAATAGGAGTTAAGGAATCTTTTTTTCGAAACCTACGCAGTAATTCTAATCCACTCATACCAGGGAGCATGATATCTAATAATATGAGGTCAAATGTTTCTTCTTGTAATAGTTGAAAACCTTTTTGACCATTATATGCAATGGTTGTTTGATAATCTTCATATCCAAGCTCTAATTCTAGAACTCTCGCCAGTTTCTCCTCGTCTTCTATAATAAGAATCTTTGTCATGGAAATCTCTCCTTTGACCTTTAATATAGCATATGTATGAAGTTATTGTGGACATAATAATAAAAGGATTAAAATGAAGATAAAAAAACACCAGGAAAATTCCCGGTATTTTTTAGAAAATTAAAATTGTTTTTTTAGTTCTTCTGAATCTTCAACAGCTTGATCCAGCAATAAGGCTAGCTCTTGATTGCTTTCTGTTAGTGTTGTAACTGTTGCGCTCATTTCTTCAAGACTTGCAGAAGCTTGTTCGATTATTGCCGCCAGATCATTTGTCGATGCTTCTACACCATTTGATTGACCTTGTACTTCTTTGGCTAAATGAGAAAAATTAAGCAGTGCATCATTAAGCGTAGCGATCGTACTTGTTAAATCCTCAAAATATCCTGTAACTTCATTAGATGTTTCCATTCCGACAACGAAGTTTTGCATACTTTTATCCATTTGTGCTACCGCCGAATCATTCGTTTCATTTAATGCAGCAAGGTTCCCAGTTATTTTCTCCGTCGTCTCACCAGTTAAATCTGCTAATTTTCTAATCTCATCTGCTACGACTGCAAATCCTTTTCCGGCTTCACCTGCACGTGCAGCTTCAATCGAAGCATTTAAAGCAAGTAGGTTCGTTTGTTCAGTGATCTCTTTAATGTTGGAAGCAAATGTATTGGTTTCTTTAATTTTGTCTGTTAATTCAGCAAATGTTTTACTTAAATCACCTATTGTTTGTTCTAAAACATGGTTATTTTGATTTAAAGTATCCATTTTTTCTTTACCTGACAGGGTTAATGTACTAGCTTGCTTGGATTCCTCATATAAATGTTGGGAGGTTTGTTCCACGACATCGATATTTTGTTTAGTATCATTTGTCGCATTGGAAATATCAGATATTTGCTCTGCCTGTGATTGGCTAGCCTGTGAGATTTCCTGAATCGTATGATTTAGGTCATCTTGAGTTTTGACGTTCTCTTGAAGCTGGTCATTCACTTGAGAAATCTTATTTAATATGTTTGTCACCGATTTTTCAACGGCCTCTTTTTGCTGCTCTTTTTGGGCACCTTCTCTTTCGGAAGCTAGTAACAAACTTTCAAGCTTACTAAATTGTTCACTAGACATTTTCATCATAAAATGAAAAACAATAACTGTTAGTAAGTAGATCAGTAATGAATATTGAAACAATTGAACCATAATTTCATTCGTTTGATCCATCTCTATGTAGTTATAAACAATAACAGCTATACCTAAGATAAAACCAGTATAAAATACTTTTCGGTCCATTTGAATAGCGGAAAATAAGCTTAAAAATATAACAATTAAAAATAAGGCAGCACTTGCGCCACTGGTCACAATAAATAGTAGGTTAGAAAGATAAAAAATAATAACGAATAAATAGGGTAAAACAACTGGTTTTTTGATGACCTTTTGTAAGATCAAATAAAGAATAATTGTTACAGCTAATTCTGAACCATAGAATGTAGCAGATACTACCTCATTAGTTGCTAGTGAGAGTGATAAACCTACTACTAATGTTATAGCCATCACAAAAAACATTAAAGTATTCTTTTTCTGTAAATCGTTGTATCTCATCGATTGAATAATTCCCATTGTCTAAACTCCTTTTCTATAGAACATGATTACCAATAGTATATAAGAATAGGAAAATTTACACAATGCAATATATATAAATAAACATAAAAAAGGTGTTTTGTACCTAATTATTACCGAGGTAGTTCTTTGAAATATCTTTTCCTTAATGTTGTTAATTGTTCTAGTCTTTCTATATGTAGAGATTGTTCTTTTAAACTTATGCCTAGAATGATATTTTCAATTAACATTGTGGGCGCAAGCATTGAATGAAACTCGTGTGCTTCTCCTCTGCTTGCAAACAGAGTTAAACTAGATAAGGAAGTGAAGTCTGCTATTAACTGATCGGTAATCATGATCGTTCGATAATGTATATCTCTTTGATAGTCTAGTATGACCTTTGCTTCTGGTAACAATCGCCCAAATGCAAAAAGTAAAATCACATCCTCTCTCTTAAAATGAATAATTTCTTCAAAAATCTCATTGCCCTGATGTGCTATTAATTGAATAGGAATTCCTAGTCGTTTCATCCGGTATATCAATAATTCTCCAAGTCCTTTTGAGGGGCCACTTGCCAATACATAGACCCTTTTAGCTCGATATAACATGTCTAAAGTCTGATTAAACCGCTGTTCATTAATATTTTCGTATGTTTCCTGGAGGAGACTTATGCTCTTTTCGATGGAGAGATAATTCGTATTTGCAGATTTATTATCCTCTACTCGTTTTATTTTGCGTGCAGGAGATACTTCTAACTCTTTTTTCATATATTGTTTAAATTCTTTCATATTATGAAAACCAATCACAGACCAGAAGCGAGATACAGTAGCGATGCTAACTCCAACTTCATCTGCAATTTCTTTTTCAGTGGAAAGCAGTACTTGTTGGAGATGTTTCGTAATGTAGTTTGCTAGTTTGGTTTGACTTTGTGTTAAATTTCGATGATCCATAGAAAATGTCATTATATTCCCCCCTTCTATCAATCCTATCAAAAATGAAATAGATAACTCTAAAAATGAAAGAAAATTTACATAATGATAATAAAAGTTAACAAATTTACATTTACTTAACTTTATTCAGAAAGTAGCTTAAAAAAGCATCATTACAATAGAGATAACAAAATAAAGGAGGTAGAAAGAAATGAGTAATCTAAACAAACGCTATACACTTACACAGTCACAAAAAATGATGGTTTTTATTTTGTCGATGTCGTTATATGGTTTATCGAACATGATTACAGAATTAGTCCCAAGTGCACAGTTAGGTCCCATTGAATTCTCGATCGAGTATTTTGCTTTTATTCCTTTGACGTTATGTATCCTGTTCCATCCATTGTATGCTGCGATTGGCGCATCCTTAGGTGAAATAATTTTTGGCGAAATTATGTTAGGTCAATTTGGTGGTTTTGGAGAGTTAGAGAAATTTATTGCTTTTTCATTAGCGATGTATGTTGCCGGAACTTTTGTAAGAGATCCGAAAAATAGAATGCAAGTTGGACTCGCAGCTATGTTAGGGGTGATTATTCATCAAGCAATTAGTGCAACAGTAGATATTTTAAAAGTATGGGTTGGTGTAGAAGAATTAGAAGCAGTCCAAGGACTCGCTGAAAGTGTGGTCATTATTGAAGGGGTTGCCTTCTTAAATGATGTATTATTCTCCGGTATTCTGTTTGCTTTATTACCAACCATGTATTTAGTGCCGAGATTGTACGGAAAGATAGAGCCATTATTAGGAATGAAACCACGAGATCGTAATGATCGCTACTCGTTAACAGAAATTATTGGGCCAAGACTAGTGGCAGTTGGAATATTGTTAGCAGCATCTGCATTTTTGTTTGAGTTTTTATCAGAGTCAGGTTTTAACGTGGAATGGGAAGCAGACTTTCTTGCCATGTTTGGCGATTGGTTTATCTGGGTTAGTCTTGGTGTGGCTTTGTTGTTATCTATTATAATAATCACTGTTATGGTTAAGAAAAAATCTTCATCTTCTCTTAAAAATAAGCAGGAGGAAAAGATTCCGTCATGACCAAACATATAGACATTAAGAATGTTACATTTCAATATCCCGGAGCAACAGAAGCTGTACTAAAAAACGTCTCATTGTCAATTGAAAAAGGTGACTTTATCGCTGTTTTGGGTGGTAATGGGAGTGGTAAATCAACATTGTGTAAGTTACTTAACGGGCTAATCCCTCATTATTATGTCGGTGATTTTTCAGGTGAAGTAATGGTGAATGAGTTAGATACTTTAAATCATAAGGTGGCCGATTTGTCTCGATCTGTAGGATATGTCTATCAGGATTTTGAAAATCAGATTGTTAGTCCAAGAGTGCTAGAGGATGCTTGCTTTGCACCTCTTCACTATGGGCTGGCAGATTTTCGCGAGCGTGGTCTGCGTGCTTTACAATTAGTAGGATTAACAGAAGTGAAAGACGCATTTGTGTGGCAATTGAGTGGTGGACAAAAACACTTATTAGCACTTGCAAGTGTTTTATCACTTAATCCGGAAATTATTATTATCGATGAACCTGTCGCACAACTGGATCCACAGCATGCTATGGTGATTTATGATATTTTAAAAGAATTAAATGAGGTGCACGGCAAAACCATTATTGTGATCGAGCATCATACAGAATTTGTTGCCAGTTATGCTAAAAATGTTGTTTTAATGGCAAAAGGGAATGTTACTTTTAAGTTGCCTGTAAAAGAAGCGTTGAATCAAGTGGATACATTATTAGCGCATCAGATTTATCCACCGCAAATAACGCAAGCAGCAATGAAAATAGGTGTAACAGATTCCTTGCCAATTACCATAGAGGAAGGGGTATCTACCTTTTCTGAAGTAGGTCCGTTGGAAGCACACACTAAACCTTCACAATCAAGAAATAAAACGATTGTTTCCTATGAAAAAGTCGATTTTTCCTATAAGACCGTTTCAAGAGACAAGAAGCAAGTCTTACATGATATTAACTGTACAATAAATGAAGGAGATTATATTGCACTTGTAGGAAATAATGGTGCTGGTAAATCCTCCTTTATGCGTTTAATAACAGGATTAGTGAAACCGGGATCTGGTGATGTGTTGATAGATGATATTAATACAAGAGATCTATCACCTGAACATTTGGCAGAGAAGGTAACCTATATTCATCAAAACCCAGAGCAAATGTTTATTGAGGATTGTGTTGATAAAGATGTAGAATTTTTCATGAAAGCAAGGAAAGTAAAGAATTATCGCAGCAAAGTAGAACAGTTGTTAGAACAATTTGAGTTAACAAATTTAGCGGATCGTGATAGCCGATTATTAAGTGGTGGGCAACAACGTAGAGCTTCGTTAGCAATCGGGGTTGGAATGAATCCAGAAATTATGCTGTTAGATGAACCTACTGCGAATTTAGATATTAGTACAAGAAAACATATTACCAGATTATTAGAAGGGTTAAAAGATACATTAAAAGCAGTCATAGTGGCAACACATGATATGCAATTAGCTTGTGAATTTGCTAATCGAATTATTGTGATGCATGAAGGACGCATCATTCATGATGGGGATCGTGAATCGGTATTTCAAAATTACCGATTATTAGAAAAAGCAGGACTCGTGCCACCACAGATTTTTTCATTTACGCAATCACTAGGTTGGGCTCAACCAGCCTATACGGTAGAAGAGTTTGCAAAGCGTTATCAAAGAGAGGAAGTCGCTAATGGAGTATACGCGTAAATTTAGTGATAAGTTATCGGTTGAGCAAGTTAAAATTGAATTGTTAAATACGGCATATGGTAATGGGGATACCTTCCTTGCAAAGTTGGATCCTCGGACATTGTTCCTTTGGTATCTTTTCTTTGGTATTTTTCCTTGGTTTATTCATAATGTATCAGTGCTAATTGGAATGTTTATCTTTATGGTGGTCACTACTTATATTGCTAAAGTAAGTCCATTGATTATATTCATTTTATGTCTTGGTTTGTTAGGGCAAGGTGGCTATTTGTTAATCGTTTCGCTGTTTTTCGGTGGAGACTGGAGTGCAATCCTTCCATTATTGGTGTTAACGATTAAATTATCCGTTATTTCTTTAGCTAGTATTACTGTTTTTTGTTCGATGAATCCTGATAAATTAAGCGATGGATTGTTGAAAATTAAAGTGCCAGGCCAAGTATCATTTAGTATCTCTTACGGTTATCGCATGTTGCCAACCTTATTAGAAGAGTATCATCATGTTTTTCAATCATTCCGATTAAGAGGGAAAGCACCAGAAAAACATGGGTTTTTATATGTTAAAACGATTGGTTATTTTGTAAAAATTGCGATGCTATCCTTTTATCCTCTGTTGTTATCGACTGCCAAGCGAGCACGTACAACAGTGGAAGCTCTAGAAACGAAAGGGAGCATGTATGGGTTTAATCATCCTGAAGTGAAAAAGTTAAAATTAGCAGGATTGAAAATGAAACATAAGGATTATTTCTTTTTAGCAGGTTCGTTTCTGTATGTGGTTGGTTTATTTGTTCTGCTATGATACTACGGATCGAATCACTAATGAAATGCATATTTTAATAGATAGGAAGTGTTTTAATGATAATCGACTTTCATAGTCATGTGAAAATCTCAAAAAAGTCAATGTTTATGCCAGCATATTTTAAGGAAATGATGGAAGAAGCAAAAAGCAATGGATTAACTGCACTAGCATTAACCGAGCATTTTAATACCACTCGCTTTTTCGATATATATCATTTTTTAGATGAAAATTATTCTTACACAGAAGGTTTTTATAATATAGAAGGATTAAAGTTGTTTCCAGGTATAGAAGTAGATGTAAAAGAAGTTGGTCATATTTTGTTAATTGGTGATCGAAAAGATGTTATATCGATTCGTAAAGAGCTTGAAGCGCATGTGCCGGAAGAAAATTTTATTCCTTTTAATGAATTGATGGACCTTGCAGACCAATATGGTGTTTTGAAAATAGGGGGACATCCTTATCGACAAAGTACACCATTAGCAGAGAACGTGTCGAAAGATCAGTTGAAAAGATTAGACGCACTTGATTTAAATGGCAAAGACTTGTATGCAAAAGGCATTGACTCTTGTAAAAAGGAATTAGAAGCTTTGGCAGATGAACTTGAATTGCCGATAGTCGGTGGCAGTGATACTCATCAATTTTTGCAATATGGAAGTATTGTCAATCAATTTGAAGATGAGTGCAGTACTAGTGATGAGTTAAAACAATTGATCACCAACAGAAAATATCAAATTCAGATTGCAGAACAATTACCTCTAAAGGTGAAATCTGCAACATTAGTAAAGAAATATATGAAAAAAGCATTGAAAGAAGCAGACTCTATAACAGCATAATTAATAAAAGAGGATGAAACATAAATATTGTTACACAATAAAAGGATTATCCGACATAATTTTAGTTGGTAACTATGAAATGGTTTGTGAGCGTAAACACCACTTCGGCTTGCCCACTTCCCTTTCCATGGGGTTTTCCTTCAGCTAACTTTTCCAAGCAAAAAACGCATGGAAAAGTGGATCTTCAGGAAAAAGAATCCCATAGGAGTGGAAGTGACCGCCTACGCTAGTGGGGCTCTACAACTATTGCAAATGCTAATATTTTGGATTGTTACACTTAGACGATAAATCAGCTTATATTTAACATTTATAAGTAATCTAATGATAAATTGATGGGAAATAGTGAATACGCCAACATGATTATTCTTGCTTTAGTTGTAGAGCATTAAAAAGCGCAGGCGTCCGCTTCCACTCCTGCGGGATGTTTTTATCCGAAGATCCACTTTGGTAAGTGGTCTTTGCTTACCAAAGTTAGCTGAGGAGAAAAACCCGCGGAAAGGGAGGAGGACAAGCCGGAGCGAGTGCATAGCACATATAATATCTTCATAATTACCACTACAATAGTGTCGTATAATCCTGCTCATACGCATAAAAATTCTTTTCTCCCAATCTTGTCTTATACCTAAATAGCAACAAACTGATCTAAAGTTATTATAAATTCTTAAGCAATTGCTATGATATAATTATAGTGATTGGGGGGATTGGATGAGTACAAAAGATTCAAAGAAGTTATTACATTTACTACATACACACCATTCATCTTTTTTGAAGAGTCAAGTAGCGCATGCTATTGGAATGGAAATGTATATCCGGTCCAAACAAATTAATTCCAAAGAAGACCTAGCATCATTTTGTAATAGTTACATAGGAAATTATTTAGTATATAACGATACCATTATTATTAAAGAAATATTTCTTCAATTAAGAAAGAACGATTGGGAACAGGTTGTCTATTTAGCTGAAATTTATAATGCACGAAAAAATGTTTTAGAATTAAAAAAGACAAGTCGACAGGCAGGTAACCGATTATTAGATCGACTTTTAACGATCCAATCATCGCCTCTTTTAGAAAAATGGCAAAAGGAAATCAAAGAAAAGGATCTATTAAATCATTATGTAATTGTTTATAGTATCTATGCTTATGAGCAAGGGTTTGATCTATATTCTACAATTGAAACATATCTCTATTTTTCATTAAGCAATCTTGTGCAACATGCGGTGCGAGCGATACCGGTAGCACCTAAAGATGCTGAAAAAGTAACACTGGAGGCACTAGATGAAGTCGATCAAGCAACAGAAATGGCGATGACTCTATCATTTAAAGACATGAAGAATAACGCCATTGGCTTAGAAATTTCAGCTATGCAGCATAAATATCTTTTATCAAAATTGTTTATATCTTAATACAAAAAAATGGAGGTTGCTATGGTAAAAAAACAATTAAAAGCTAGGTTTCAAAAAGTAAATCTTCTTGACTATCAAAGTGAGCCTCCACTCCATATCGAAAAGACGGATAAGAAGCATCGAGTATTTACCAGTTATTCATTGGATGGATGGAATGAAAGTGAAGTACCGATTGACATCCATTTTACAGTGAAAAAGGCATCTAATATTAGGTTCAAACACCAGCTTCAGCCAGATGTTGTACCTAATGAGCAAATGATAGATTTGCAATGTGATATTGAAGAAGAGGCATTATTATTTTTTGATCAACGAGAAGTGATTCCAAGTAATAATAGTAATATTAACGAACATATAAAAATAAACGTAAAAGATGATGCTGAATTTATTTGGGCAGAAATTATTCATCTAAATCCGTCTGTGAATTATCTTTACCAGTCTTTAATGGAAATATGGAATGATTCGCATTGTATTTCCTACGATCCTATTCAATTTTCTTCTCAACAAGAAATAGCGCTTGCTCATCATGGCTTGACGGAAGATTTTCCTTATATGGCGTCGATTTGGTATATTTCACCAGATCCACCTTTTGATGAATGGGATATTCAGCAACGTCTTTCTCAAGCGAAGCACCACCGGGCTGGAATGACGGACATTGATGGAAAAGGAATACTGATCCGCTGGTTATCAACAGATTTATCCTTATTAAAACAAGAAGTCGATGACGTATTAACATTCTTCGATGAAAAAATTACAGAATTACGAAAATGGCGAGTATAATGAAAGTTAGAAGTAAACCTTCTAGCTTTTTTTGTAGTTTAACTATTTACTCCGTTATATAACTAAACATCGAAGTACCTGTTACTGCTCACTTTGAAATTTTGATGAGTGGAATGCAAAAGCTCCGTCCATTTACTTCGCTTTCTGCGGGCGTCACCCCAGCCTCCTCAGAAAAGCAAAAAGCGCTTTTCCTGCGGGGTCTTCGGAAGACGCTGATCCCGCAAGAGTCTTCGTATATGGACTACGCTTTTGGTAATGCTCTACAAATAAAGGAACTGTTAAAATATTAATATAACTGCTTATTTCGTCTTACTAGAACAGAACTTTACTCAAAGCGGAGGGAAAATGCGACACTCCTGAGGGATCAGTGCGAGCTGAAGATCCACTTTGGAAAGTGGTCTTCTTTCCAAAGTTAGCTGAAGCCGCACCCCTAGGAAAGGGAGTGTTTTACCGTAGCGATGGATTTACACTTCTCAAAATACTTTATAAGAGAAGCAATTTTAAAATTGTCAATACTTCGCAGGTTGTGTCTACTTTGTATAGTTTTGATTCTTTTTTCTGATTTTAACTAGATCTTGAGAGGTGGGATAGGATGCGGTATTTTCCTGAGGCGGTTGCTTATTATTATAAATTATGGCATGAATTTGAAATGGACTTGCATGATCATCCCGCAATGGAAATAATGTATGTGATCAAAGGAAAATGTCAAATTGAAATTGATAATCGAATCGTCGATATGCGTAAAGGACAATATATTTGGATTCAAAGTAATGTAAAACATCGCTTAATCGTACATAAAGAAGCCCCGTGTCGCATGCTAAATCTAGAATTTTTATTAAAGGACCAGGCGGATCACTATACATCGATCGGGGAGTTGTTTCACCAAAACCCAACATTAAAATATTTATTTGATGAAAATAACCATTATTTTTTATTGAAAGATGATGAAGCAGTCTATTATACATTACGAAATTTAGTATTAGAATTAGATCACCACTCACCACATAATCAATTACTAATTGACAACCTTATGGTGCAATTACTGTTGTGGATTAATCGCAATCGTTTAGAACTTGACCAACAAACCGATAATTTTCATATTAAAAAAGCACTAACTTTTATCCATGAACAATACGATACAGAAATAAAAGTAGGTGATCTGGCAGCAATAACACATCTCCATCCGAGTTATTTACATCGTATTTTTAAAACATCGTTGCAAATGACGATAAACCAATATATTACAAAAGTTCGACTGGATAAGGCTAAAATGTTGCTAGTAAACACAGAGATTCCAGTAACCGAAATCTCCAATTACATTGGTGTAAATACCAGCCAATATTTCAGTAGTTTATTTAAAAAGGATACAGGACGATCACCTTCTGACTACCGTGAACATTTTAGACAAATATAACAGGTTAGGATTTTATACATATATCATCAAATAGTCTATTATTTTTAAATCGCTTTCATTTCTTTTGTGATAATCTTTTTGATAAAGAGGTAGAGGAGGGGATGAATGTGTCATTTAAGATAGCATTTATAGGTGCAGGTAGTATAGGTTTTACTAGAGGATTATTGCGGGATATTTTGTCAGTGCCGGAGTTTCGCGAGATAGAAGTGGCATTCACAGATATCAATCAGCACAACCTAGAAATGGTCACCCAGTTGTGTCAACGTGATATTCAAGAAAATGGTCTAAAGATTACAATTGAAGCAACCACCAATCGTCGAGAAGCATTAAAAAACGCAAAATACGTTTTTAATGTGGTTAGAATAGGTGGGTTAGAAGCCTTTAAACATGATGTGGAGATTCCTTTGAAATATGGTGTCGATCAATGTGTAGGGGATACATTAAGTGCGGGCGGAATCATGTATGGTCAGCGCGGGATTGCGGAGATGTTAGAAATTTGTAAAGATATTCGCGAAGTAGCTGATCCCAATGTTTTACTATTAAATTATGCTAATCCAATGGCAATGTTAACTTGGGCATGTAATAAATACGGAAAAGTCAACACGATTGGCTTATGTCATGGTGTGCAAAATGGACATAAACAAATAGCAAATGTGTTAGGAAAAGAAAAAGAAGAAGTAGATATTATTTGTGCTGGGATCAATCATCAAACATGGTATATTCAAGTGAAAACAGATGGAGAAGATCGCACTTATGATTTATTAGAAGCTTTTGAGCAACACCCAGAGTATAAAGATACCGAGAAGGTTCGTATTGATATGTTACGTCGTTTTGGTTATTTCAGTACGGAATCTAATGGGCATTTAAGTGAATATCTACCATGGTATCGTAAACGCCCAGAGGAAATTCATGAATGGATTGATATGAGTTCTTGGATAAATGGTGAAACGGGAGGTTATTTAAGAGTCTGTACAGAAGGTCGAAATTGGTTTGAAACGGACTTTCCGAACTGGCTGAAAGAGCCTGCATATGAATATAAAGAAGAACATCGCGGCGAAGAGCATGGTTCCTATATCTTAGAAGGATTAGAAACGGGTCGTGTATATCGAGGACACTTTAATCGAGTGAATGATGGTATCATTTCAAATTTACCAGATGATGCGGTTATTGAAGCTCCAGGTTATGTGGACCGAAACGGAATTAATATGCCACATGTAGGTGACCTTCCTTTAGGTCCTGCCGCTGTTTGTAATGTAAGTATTTCTGTTCAACGCTTGGCGGTAGAAGCAGCAGTACATGGGGATGATTATTTATTGCGACAAGCGATGATGATGGATCCGTTAGTAGGTGCTGTTTGTAATCCAAAAGAAATTTGGCAGATGGTTGACGAAATGCTAGTGGCACAAAGTGAATGGTTGCCACAATATCAAGGTGCGATTAAAAAAGCAGAAAACAGATTACAAAAAGGTGATTTAGTACCTACAAAAAATTATCAAGGTGCAGCAAGAATGAATATAAAAACTGTTGAAGAAATGGCAGCAGATCGAGAGGCAGCCAAGAAAAACGCAGGGGAGGCAGACAAGGGTAACTTTTGATTCTGAAGCAATATATTAGTATAGTAAAGCCACTAGATAAACTGGTGGCTTTTTCGGTCATGGGATCATCATCTTTCCCACTTAAAAAAGAGCCATAAGAAAATAAAGCAGGGAGATGAATTCGGTGAAGGTTATTCCAATCGGTATTTGGGGCGGGTATCCAAAAGCAAATAGCGCCACGTCATCTTTTTTAGTAGAAGAAGATGGTTTTCATTTATTAATTGATTGTGGAAGCGGTGTGCTCTCCTCTTTACAGAACTATGTGTCTATAGATGCGTTAGATGCTGTCATTATTACACATTATCACCATGATCATATTGCAGATATAGGCCCCTTGCACTTCGCTAAATTGATTCAAAATCAATTAGCTCAAGATGAAAAAACGTTATCAATTTATGCAGGTGATCAAGATCCAAGATACAAGACATTATCCTATAAAAATCACACAAAAACTTTTCCTTTATATTCAACACAACAAATAGGACCATTTACTATCGATACAACCCCTACCAATCATCCTGTTCATTGTCTTGCTCTTAAAGTAAAATCAAAAGGAAAAACGGTTGTTTTCACAGCAGACACAGGATGGCAAGAATCCTTGATTTCTTTTTGTAAAAAAGCGGATTTATTAGTATCTGAGGCCAATCTCTATCAGTCATTTGAAGAGAAAATACCAGGTCATATGAGTGGTCGACAAGCAGGGTTGTTAGCAGCTACAGCTCAAGTAGATCAATTAATTTTAACCCATCTTCCACATTTTGGGGAACTGTCTGATTTAGTATGTGAAGCGCAAACTGAATATAAGCAAGAAGTATCATTAGCAGAAGTAGGGAAAGTATATCAAGTATAGCCGCTCAATGGTATACTACATAAATAAGACAATGGATTTTTCATATCCATTGTCTTATTATTTCATTCGCTATAGGATCGAGTGGATTGTCTAAACTTTATTTCATATGGGACAATAATTCGTTTTGCAGGTTCGTCCTTATTTTTAGCCTTTTCGATCAAGCATCGAGCAGATTGTACACCTAATTTATAGATTTGAATATCTACAGTAGTAAGAGGTGGTGTGGTGATTTCTGAAAGATATAAATTATTAAAAGATGTTAAGGAAACATCCTCAGGACAACTTAATCCGATTTCTTCTAATGTATTGATTACACCTAATGTCATTAAATCATCAGCAACAACTAGACCTGTAGGTGGTTGATCCAATGCAAATAATTGTTCTACAGCATCTCGTCCTCCTGACTTCAAAAATTCTGTGTGAATCATATATTCCTCAGGTAACGGTAAATTAGCTTCGTTAATAGCAGATTTATAACCATTTAATCGATCCACTGTTACCGTTAATTCAGTAGAACCCCCGATAAAAGCAATATGACGGTGACCAATATCTATTAAATGATTGGTAAGGTCTTTACTGGCTTTAAAGTTATCATTATCTACATATGTTATTTCACTTTCTTGTTCAGAAGGCTTTCCAACAATAACAAAAGGGAACTTATTGTCTGATAAAAATTTTTGGACAGGATCAGCAATTCGTGAGTATAGCAAGATAATACCATCGACACGATTGCCATTCACCATACGCTGAACCTCTTCAAAAACCTCTTTATCGTTGCCACCGGTAGAGACATACAGTGAATATTCTGTTTCATGTGCAAACGAACCGATTCCTCTAAGTACTTCAGGAAAAAAAGGATTCTGCAATGCCTTATCAGCAGAGGAAGGCATGATCACACCGATTGCTTGTGAAGAGCGCACTGCTAAGTTGCGTGCATTAATATTTGGATGATAACCTAATTCCTTCATCGCTTTTCGTACCCGCTTTTTTGTATCTAAACTGATTCGAGGATTGTCTGCGATTACTCTAGAGACGGTGGAGGGGGCCACTCCTGCTTTTTTTGCTACCTCTTTTATTGTAACGGCCATATCATTACATCCTTTGAATATATTGATAAATCATTGTTAAAATACCATGTAATTCTATTATATGTGATCAATAAGTAAATGAAAACATAGAATCTTAAAAATTATTATGCTATCAAGCTACTTACCATATTTGGAAGTAGCTTGATTCCTATCTTTTATTCTAACCTTTCGTCGCACCAGCAGTTAGTCCTCCAATCAGATATCTTTGAAGTAGTAAAAATACTAATGCTATTGGGACAGCGATTAATATAGAACCAGCAGCAAAACGAGTAAAGTTAGTTGAGAACTGGTCGTTAATAAAGTTGTATAAGCCTAAAGCTAACGTGTAGTTGTTCGGGTCTGTTAGCACAATTTGTGGTAATAAGAAATCCATAAATGGTGCCATAAAATTAAATAATGCAACTACTGCTAAAATTGGTTTAGCGAGTGGCAACATGATCATCCAAAAAATACGTAAATGACCAGCGCCATCTATTTTTGCAGCTTCATCTAATTCGCGAGGTATTGTATCATAATAACCTTTTACTAACCATGCATTAAAAGGTATTTGCCCACCTAAGTATATTAATAATAATCCCCAAATAGAATCAACTAATCCAATCGTTGTAAGCAAAATATACAAAGCCACCATACCCATTAAAGCCGGGAACATTTGCAATAGTAAGAATAAATATAAACCATATTTACGACCGAAAAATTGATACCGAGAGAATGCATAGGCGATGAGTGATGTAATAATTACTGAGCCAATTGCGTTTAAAACAGCAATTATAACACTGTTTTTATACCAAATTAGATAGTCACTACCAGGGTCTGTGAATAACCAAATATAGTGTTCCAATGTTGGAGTATCTGGAATTAATTGTGTTACAAGCATATTGGTGCCTGGATTAATGCTCATCATAACTGTCCATGCAAGTGGATAGCCAATTATTATGAACATTAGCGCAAAAAATAAGTATATGAACGCTACTTCGATCTTTGATTTTGTTTTTCTAGTCATAGCCATTAATAACGTCCCTCCTCTTTAAATGATGCTGTTTTGCGGAATTGATAAAAGGCAAATCCCATCACAATGATACCCATGATAATAGTAATAGCTGCAGCCATGTTGTATTGGTTTGTTTCAAATGTTAGTTTGTAAACCCATGAAATAAGAATATCAGTACCACCGGCATTTTGACCACGAACTGCAGGAAGTCCTTCATTAAACAGATAAATAATATTAAAGTTATTAAAATTTTGAGCATATTGCATAATTAATAATGGTGCTGTAGCAAATAGAATATGAGGTAATGTAATAAATTTCAGCTTTTGCCACCTTGTTCCACCGTCCACATCTGCTGCTTCATACATATCTGCTGGAACACTTTGTAAAACTCCTGTAAAGAGAGCGAAAACAAAGGGGAATCCCAACCATGTTTGGATCATGATTAGCGCTACTTTCGCCCAAAATGGGTCAGATAACCATGGTATCATCAAATTAAATTGACTTAATATGTCACGGTTAATTGCACCGAAAGTTGGATTGAACAGCGCTGAGAAAATTAGTATCGATACAAACGCAGGGACTGCCCAAGGTAAGATTAGGAAAGTTCTAATTGTGCGTTTGAATTTAATTCGCTTATCGTTAACAAGTAACGCTAAGAATAATCCAAGTACGATTTGCAGAGTAGTAGCAACAACTGTCCAAACAATTGTCCATGTAAATACATTAAAGAAAGTATCTTTCCAAATATCAATTTGTACTAAGTCAATAAAATTTTGAAAACCAATCCAATTTAACAAATTCCTAGGCGGCGCATTATATTGATTGTAATCGGTAAATGCTAGTCCAACCATAAATACTAGTGGTAATACGACAATAAATAATAGCATCAATAGGCCGGGAAGGATCATGAAGTAAGGAAAGCCATTATTGTAAAAATCTCGTACTCCTTGAAGTAATGTTGGATTTGTTTTTCCATGTTCTTTTGCTATAGCATCTTTTCGAGCATCTAAGAAATTATAAGCATAGATACCGAGACCAAAAGCTAATATAATTAACGAAATAAGCCCTTGAATTAATAATTGAATGGAATGATGTTCTCTAGGAACTGTACCTAATGTAAAAAGTCCCCAAATACCGATATCAAGAAAATCCCAAAAAGCAATCAAAAAGGCTGCAGATATAATGAGGAATAAGAGCCCTTTTATTATTCTTTTATTATAGAATTGACCAAAACCGGGAATAATCGATAAAATGGTTGCAATATTTCGTGATTGTGACATTTTAAATTTCTTTTCAGTATTTTGATTTGCCACCACTTGTCCCTCCTCAGAGAGAAAATGATATACAGAAACTCATCGTTTTACTGTATATCATTTTCCTCATTTTTTTTAGTTGTCTACTGTTATTGAGTAGCACCAGATGCAGCAATGTTATCTTTAATTGTTTGTACAGCTTCATCTAATACATCTGCTACTGGTTCCCCTTTAGAAATAAAGGAAAGCCCGTTGTTAATTGGATCCCAAACTTGTTGCATTGCAGGAACTCCAGGCATTGGTTCACCGTAAGTTGCTTGTTCAGCAAATGCAGAATAGATTGGATCATTTGCAATGGCAGGATCTTCAATTGAATCTATACGCGCTGGCATTTCACCTGCGACTTCATAATAAAGCATTGCATTTTCGGAGTTCGTTAAGTAAGCCATGAAATCTTCTGCCCACTCTTTGTTTTCAGAATAATAGGACAGTAAATAGGCTTTTACACCTACAAAAGATTTAGGGTTTTCGCCATTGTCAAGCTTCGGTAAAATCGTAGCTTGCAAGTCATCGCCTAGAGCTTCTTGGTATTCACGTACCATCCAAGGCCCATTAATCACAGAGGCAACTTTTCCTTCTTTAAACAATCCATTCATAATGTCTGGTGTAAGGTCTTGTGGAATGTAACCCTTATCAAACCATGATTGTATCAATTCACCGCCTTGTACAGCACCTTCATTGTTTAAACCAATGTCTTCGATATCATATACACCATTTTCTTCCGCGAATACATATGCCCCGTTACCAGAGAAGAAAGGATATGTGAAGTAGAAATTCGCTGCTTCCATTAAGAAACCAAATTCCTCATTATCTGCATTTGTTTGCTCATCAGCTATTGCCATTAAGTCTTCCATTGTTGCAGGAGCTTCATCAACTAATGATTTGTTGTAGAATAAAGCATATGTTTCTGTTACTGCCGGATAACCCCAAATTTCACCTTCATTTGTTACGGCGCTTAGTGCTGCTTCTGTATAGTCTGATTCAAGTTCGCCTAAGTTGACTGGATCAACTAGACCACGTAATACCAGATCCCCTATTCTGTCATGCGGCTGGAAAATGATATCTGGCCCATTACCAGCAGGCCCCTCCACATCTAATTTCTCCACTTGCTCTAACATATCAATTGGCACTGTTTCAATTTCAATTCCAGTTTCATCTGTATATGTTGCAGCCATTTGATTTACTGCTTCTTCTTGTTTTTCTTCAGCATTTACCCAAATTGTTAATTTTTCTGGTTTTTCTGGCATAGAGTTGTCATCTTCAGCGCTTTCATTGTCACTGTCATTATTTTCGACTTCCCCTTGATCATCCGATTGATCTCCTTCACCTGCACTTTCCTGTGCATCATCTGGACCACATGCTACAAGTAATCCCAAGATCATTAGTACTGCTAATAAAGTTCCAAACCATTTTTTCATTTAAAAGACCTCCCAAATAAATATAATGTGTTTTTTTGATATGAACGTGAAAACGATTGCGCATATCTTGTTTTTTATTATACATAGATAGAGCCCCTTTGACAACCATAAATTTTGATACTTATTCGCATCGTTCATTTACATTATCAATACTAAAGGTTTAACGCTTACAAATGGCGGTGTTTTTTGGTATAATAATTATTTGAGAGAAAGGATAAAACGATTTTATGAAAGTATTTATTTATAAATAATTATAAATTCATTAAGATTTATGCGCAATCGTTTGTTCTATCTTCACTATAAATATATGGAGGTTTTATATTGTACACTGAAGCAATTTTCCACAGACCAATTAATCAATTTGCATATGGCTATGATAAAGAGACAATTCATTTGCAGTTGCAAACAGAAAAACAAGATATTGAAAAAGTAACACTAATTTATGGAGATCCTTATCACTTTGAAAATGGGAATTGGGAATATTATCAAAAAGAAATGAGGAAAACTGGTACAGATTCACAATATGATTATTGGCAGATAACTATAAAGCCTGAATACAGAAGGTTGCGATATGGTTTTTGTTGTGAAGATACGGAAGGTGATATGTTAATCATCACAGAAAGAGGATATTTCAAAAAAATTCCTCAGGATATAGGTGACTTTTTCTGTTTTCCTTACTTACATGAAGCAGATATTTTCCAAGCTCCCGAATGGGTAAAAGATACAGTCTGGTATCAAATATTTCCAGAACGTTTTGCGAACGGGGATTCTTCTTTAAATCCAGAAGGTACTTTACCATGGGGAAGTGAAAAACCGACATCAACCAATTTTTTTGGTGGGGACTTTCAAGGTGTTATAAATCATCTTGATTATTTAGTGGAGCTAGGGGTTAATGGTATTTATTTCACTCCCATCTTTAAAGCATATTCTAATCATAAATACGATACGATTGATTATTTTGAAATCGATCCGCAATTTGGTGATAAAAAAACTTTTCGAAAATTAGTGGAAGAATGTCATAAGCGCGAGATTAAAGTGATGTTAGATGCGGTATTTAATCATAGTGGATATTACTTTGAGCCTTTTCAAGATGTTTTACGTAATCAAGAAAACTCATCTTATAAAGATTGGTTTCATTTATGGGATTTTCCAGTAATGCCTAAAGGTTACCCTAATTACGATGCATTTGGTTTTGTTGCATCAATGCCGAAGTTAAATACTACAAATCCAGAAACGAAGAAGTATTTATTAGATGTGGCGCGCTATTGGATTGAAGAGTTTGATATTGATGGATGGCGTTTAGATGTGGCGAATGAAGTGGATCATGCATTTTGGCGTGATTTTCGAAAAGTTGTGAAAGAAGCGAAACCAAGTGCCTATATTTTAGGCGAAATTTGGCATGATTCAATGAAATGGCTTCAAGGAGATCAATTTGACGCAGTGATGAATTATCCTTTTACCAATGGCGCTGTTGAATTTTTTGCTGCTAATAATATGAATAGCCAGACATTTGCTGATACGATAACAAAAGTGCTGCATATGTATCCGAAAAATGTGAATGAAGTGGCATTTAATTTACTAGATAGCCATGATACACCTCGGACTTTAACACTGGCTAATGAAAATAAAGAAAGAATCAGATTATTATACTTGTTCCAATTTTCTTTTATCGGTTCCCCGTGCATATACTATGGAGACGAAATCGGACTCTCAGGTGGTGGAGATCCTGAATGTCGTAAGTGTATGGAATGGGATCAGGCTAAACAAGACCTTACACTATTTGAATTTGTAAAAACATTATTGCAAATGAGAAAAGAAATACCTGCTTTTGGTAATCGATCAGATTTCAAATTCCTAAAAGTAGAAAAAAACGTCATTGCATACCAAAAGAAAAATAAAGAAGGTAATTTAATCTTTATCTTAAACAACAGTAATGAAAAACAAACAATGGTTGTATCGGCTTTAGAAAATAAAAAAGTGAAAGAGATGTTTACTGGTCAAGATATAATTTTTTCAAACAAAGCAGAACTACATTTAGACCAATTTGGTTATCGATGTTACCAGATCCTAGAATAATGTAGTCTATCTTGCCTTTACAACCTATATAAACGGGAATTTCATAGGCTTTGCGACACCATAAAAAAACCGAACTATTTAACGAATAGTTCGGTTTCTCTGTTGGCTCTAGTATATGAATTAGTGCTCCTATATTACGGATAATCACATGAAATTCGCGCAATCATTACAAGTCTAACACTTCTAGTGATGGAACTCTCACTTTATTGTTTTGCCTCATATCCTGCAGCGAAGATAGCTGCTATGAATGTAACAGAAACGCCGATAATTAATGCGATGCCCATTGTAGATCCTCCCCTTTTCATATGTAAATGATCCTCTTCTTTTATCAATCATTATACCTAAACCTTTACGATTTGTGAAGTAACTAATAAAGTCCGCGAAAAATCTGATATTTCTTAGGATGGATGAATGAAAGGAACTTTATTCATTATTAATCCAATTCATTTTTTGCTACCTTCCCACATACATTTATATATAGCTAAGAACATATTATTTGTTCAAAACGTATAATTACTTTATCTCGGTATCAACCGACATGAAGTTTCTCATTGTGAGGAATGAAATTCGTTAATTTACAACCATCACAATACTGATGGAAGTCTCACTTATCGGGAGGTCGTTGTATGGATATTTTAAGGAAAGTGCAACAATATAGAACAACACAAAATGCATTGAAGTGGGAAGGGACATTTGCAGAATATCTTGATTTATTAAAAGAAAAACCATATCTTGCTCAATCTGCTCATTCTCGTATTTATCAAATGATTAAAGAAGCGGGTGTAGAAGATGTAAATGGTGTCAGGCAGTATTCTTTCTTTAGTGAAGAACTATTTGGTTTAGAAGAAGCTTTAGAAAAATTAGTAGAAGAATACTTTCATCCTGCAGCAAAAAGGCTAGATGTGAAGAAAAGAATATTATTATTGATGGGACCGGTCAGTGGCGGTAAATCCACGTTAGTGACATTATTAAAAAGAGGACTTGAACAATACACATTAACAGATAGAGGCGGAGTTTATGCAATAAAAAATTGTCCAATGCATGAAAATCCGTTACACCTAATACCTGAACATCTTCGTGGAGATTTTGAAGAAGAATATGGCATTAAAATTGAAGGAAGTCTCTCACCTTTAAATCGATTAAGATTAGAAGAGGATTACGGTGGAAAAATAGAAGATGTATTAGTCGAACGAATTTTCTTCTCAGAAGATAGACGAGTAGGAATTGGAACATTTAGCCCATCTGATCCAAAGTCACAGGATATTGCAGATTTAACAGGATCGATTGATTTTTCTACCATTGCAGAATATGGATCAGAATCAGATCCCAGGGCATATCGGTTTGATGGAGAATTGAATAAAGCCAATCGCGGACTAATGGAGTTTCAAGAAATGTTGAAATGTGATGAGAAATTCCTTTGGCACTTGTTATCTTTAACACAGGAAGGTAATTTTAAGGCAGGCAGGTTTGCGTTGATTTCAGCAGATGAAATGATCGTTGCCCATACAAATGAATCAGAATACCGTTCTTTTATTGCTAATAAAAAGAATGAGGCTTTGCATTCGAGAATGATCGTAATGCCAATTCCATACAATTTAAAATTGGATCAAGAAGAGCGAATTTATAAAAAGATGATTGAAGATAGTGATATTCAAGATGCACATATCGCGCCACAAACGTTGAAAATTGCTGCGATGTTTACAGTGTTGACGCGCTTGCGAGAGTCGAAACAGAGTAATGTAAGTTTATTGAAAAAAATGTATTTATACAATGATCAGGATGTGGAAGGATTTAGTGATCAGGACGTTAGTGCTTTGAAAAAAGAATATGCGGATGAAGGTATGACAGGTATTGATCCGCGTTATGTGATTAACCGCATTTCGTCCACTATTATTCGAAAAGAAATGCAATCTATCAATGCTCTTGATGTATTACGCTCATTAAAAGATGGATTAGATGATCATCCATCGATTACTAAAGAACAAAAAGAAGATTATTTAGATTTTATTTCGGCGACACGAAAAGAATATGATGAATTAGCCAAAAAAGAAGTTCAAAAAGCTTTCGTATATTCCTATGAGGAATCTGCCAAAACATTAATGAATAATTATCTTGATAATGTAGAGGCTTTTTGTAATAAAGCAAAATTAGAAGATCCATTAACTGGCGAAGAGATGCATCCAGATGAAAAACTCATGCGTTCGATCGAAGAACAAATTGGTATTTCAGAAAATGCAAAAAAAGCATTTCGTGAGGAGATTTTAATCCGTATCTCTGCGTACGCTAGAAAAGGGAAAAAGTTTGAATATCAATCACATGAAAGATTACGTGAAGCGATACAGAAAAAATTATTTGCAGATTTAAAAGATGTTGTAAAAATCACGACTTCAACAAAAACCCCGGATGAGCAACAATTGAAAAAGATGAATGAAGTAGTTGCAACGTTAGTAGAGGAATATGGATACACCACACAATCCGCTAACGATTTGTTAAGATATGTCGGCAGTTTGCTGAATCGGTAAATTGTAATTTCAATGAAGATAGGACTAAAGAATATAAAATTAGAGAAATCCAAACGATTATATGTAATTGTTTGGATTTTTCTGTGTAATAGGAAGAAACTGCGACATAGCTGAAGAGGTAATTATGAGATTTTATATGTGCTTTGCAACCGCTGCGGCTTGCCCGCTTTCCTTTCCGCGGGTTTTTACCCTAAGCTAACTTTTTAAGCAAAGTTCGCTTAAAAAGTGGATCTTAGGTTAAAAACATCCCGCAGGAGTGAAAGCGGACGCCTTCGCTTTTTTATACTCTACAATTTAAGCAAGAGGACACTTTTTGCTTTAATCACTATCTTTTGTTGTAATTATTTGTAGAAAGGATCCAAAATATTAGCATTTGCAAAAGTTGTAGAATCTCATTGAGCGTAGGCGGCCACTCCAACTCCTATGGGAATCGTTTTTCCTGAAGATCCACTTTTCCATGCGGTATGTGCTTGGAAAAGTTAGCTGAAGGAAAAACCCCATGGAAAGGGGAGTGGCCAAGCCGGAGCGGATACTACACTCATACATCATGTCAAAATTACCATCAGGTTGTGTCACTATTCCCTTATATTGCGTAATAATACGTATTGCATCGTTCGTGTTTAATTGTTTGTGTCTCTGTCTCATTCAATAAATTCGTATTTCATAATGCTTTTGAGTTTAAAATTGACGGTTGGGACAGTTTACTTGCGGCAATATATGCAATAAGCGAAATGGCTAGTGATGATACCACGGCATGCATACCAAATGGATTTGGATAAAAGGCCTGTAATACGATATAGGAAGTGAAACCAGAGATGATTGCTGCAATAGCTCCATGTTTCGTTCCTTTTTTCCAGTAGATCCCCATCACCACAGGCCACAGAAAGGCCGCTTCTAAACCACCTATTGTATATAAATTCAACCAAATAATCAGGTCTGGTGGATTTACGGCAATCAGGTAAACAATAATTCCAAGTATTGCTGTTATGGTCATGCTTAAGGTACGTACCTTTTTACGTGAAGCAGTTGGTTCTATGTAGTTGATGTAAATGTCTTTAACAATGGTAGAACTTACTAATAAAAGTAATGAATCGACGGTAGACATAATTGCTGCCAATGGTGCAGCTAATACAATACCTGCTAACCATGCGGGTAAAACTTCCAATGCTATTAACGGAATCACTGTATCGGCAACTTCGATTCCAGGTAAAATTGGCCGAGCAAACACTCCGATTAAATGCATATTCAACATAATGACACCAACTACCAACGTCCCAATAATGAGCGCACGATGAAAAGCTTTGGTGTTTTGATAGGACATTGCCCTTACCACAATTTGAGGCAATGCTATTACACCGACGCCAACTAAAATCCAGAATGAAGAAACATACTGAGGCGAAAGTGCACCATCCGCACCATAGGGAGTGATTAGGTTTGGATTTTCGTTCTGTAAGTCGGTCATGATGGCGGAAATTCCCCCGCCTGTTATAATAATTGAAACTAGTAGAATAATAGTTCCAACCAACATGATGCTGCCTTGAATCGAATCGGTTAGTGTGACCGCACGAAATCCTCCAAAAGTAACATAAATAATGACGGTTATTACGAAAATAAATAAAGCAGAATGATAGGATAGTCCAGTAATCGATTCAATCAACCGCCCTCCACCAATCCATTGGGCGGCCATTGCCGAAAATAAAAAGATGATGATACTGAAAGATGATAATAGGACAACCCATTTTGATTGATATCGTTCTTTTAAAAAATCGACCATCGTAATTGCCTTGTATTTCTTTGCGACAATAGCAAATCTCTTTCCAAGGATCATTAAGGTGAAATATCCGGTCGCAACTTGCGTTATAGATAATAAAACCCAACCTAATCCTTCATTATAAGCTACACCAGGTCCACCAATAAAACTACTGGCACTTCCATAAGTAGCGGTCATTGTCATCGCAAGTACAAATCCACCTAATCGTCGACCACCCAGATAATAGTCTTCCATAAATGATTTACTAGGAGAAGAAGTTCTGCTTGCAAGTAATCCGATGATAAATATAAGGCCTACAGAGATAAATAAAGTAACTGTTGCAATAATATTCATGTATTATCATACTCCTTTTCGTCAAGTGAGACATCTTTGAAAAAGAATTTGACAATGACGAAAACAAGTAGTGACATTAAAAACACACCAACGATACAGCTGTAAAAAAACCATGCCGGAAATCCAAAAATGAATTGGTATTCTTCCGGATTCTTATGTCCCAGACCATAAGCGAAAGCAAACCACCATATGAAATTAAAAACTACTAGTATGATTCCTATAATTGCTTCACGATTGGCTATTTGAAAAGGATGTTTATCTTTCACTTTGACAATCTCCTTTTTGAAAAAAATATTGTGTGATAAAAGTAAAGCATATTAAACTAATGCTCGCAATATAAAACACCTCTTTTCTCAGCAAAATAAATAAAAATCTAAAGGTATTTATTCTCTCTTTAGAAGGCATTCTTATAAACGATCATTATGTGTTTTTTAACGGATAAAAGGTAGCTTTTTATAGCTTTTTTTATAGTAATTTAACTTTTAAGAAAAGAATTTAAATATTCCCTACTTTTATGTTGTTTCCCTAGGTAAAATAGGTTATATTAATTGATGTAATGATTTATTGTTACAACATTTGGATGGGAGTTAAGTTTAGCAGGAGAAAGTGACTTCTAATGGGGGTATAAGACGTGACACAGCAGGAATCCAGTGAGAGATTCTGGAAAAAATTTTACGGTCCCAATATGGGATACGTGCAAGAACAGTATGAGCTGTATTTGGAAAATGAGGACTCTGTAGATCCATCCCTAAAATCAATGTTTGATCAGTACGGAGCTCCAAAAGAAATAACCGAAGGACAACAAGCAGAGGTAGCAAGCAGTAAGGGCTTATCATCTGAAATAAGTGCAAAACAACTAACCTCAGCTATTAAGCTTGTTGAGGCTATTCGTCGTTATGGGCATTTGAAAGCAGAAATTTATTCTGTGGGATCTGGAATTTCAAGTGATACAACGCTTGTAGATCCAGAACACTACAACTTGTCTAAAGAGGTTTTGGAAGCGATTCCGTCTGAATGGGTTTGGGATACATCTGTTCAAGGCGTAGAGAATGCGCAACAAGTGATTGATTATTTAATGGATCAATATGCAGGTACGATTTCATTTGAATATGACCATGTTAACAATGACGATGAGCGCTTATGGTTCCAAGAAAACATTGAGTCTGGGAAATATCGTTTTCCTTTTTCTGAAGATGAGAAAAAAGAGCTACTAGGAAAAATTGTAGATGTAGAAGGATTTGAGAATTTTCTAGCCAAGACCTTCGTGGCACAGAAACGTTTTTCTATTGAAGGTTTAGAAATGATGGTCCCGATCTTAGACCGAATGGTTCAAAATTCCTTTCACGATGAAACGGAAGAAATTTTAATGGGGATGGCACACCGTGGGAGATTGAGTGTATTAACCCATATTTTAGGTAAGCCATATGATAAATTATTTTCAGAATTTCATCCTTCAGCAGATAAGGAATTAGTCCCATCTTCACCTGGATCAAGAGCCATTACATATGGTTGGACAGGGGACGTTAAATACCATTTTGGTGCAAAAAGAGACGTAGGTGAAGAAAAACCATCACCAACAAGAATTACATTAGCACACAACCCTTCCCACCTTGAATTTGTAAATCCAGTGGTGGAAGGTTTTACAAGAGCAGCACAAGACTTTCGTTTTCAAAAAGGTAGCCCTGAGCAAAATCCCGAAAAAGCTTTTAGTATTCTCATTCATGGAGATGCTGCATTTATCGGGGAAGGCGTGGTAGCAGAGACATTTAATTTAAGTGCATTACCTGGATATAGTACTGGCGGAACTTTGCATATTATTGCTAACAACTTGGTTGGGTTTACGACTGGCCAGCGTCAAGGTCGTTCAACTAGATATGCTAGTGATTTAGCCAAAGGTTTTGAAGTGCCAATTATCCATGTGAACGCAGATGATCCTGAAGCATGTATTTCGGCCGCTATGTTAGCATACGATTATCGTAAAAAATTCAAGAAAGATATCTTAATTGATTTAGTTGGTTATCGCCGTTATGGTCATAATGAAATGGACGAACCGCGAGCAACGCAACCTAAACTATACCAATCGATCGATAATCATCCTACATGTGCAACTGTTTATGCGAAACGTTTACAAAAAGAAGGCATCTTAAATGAAAATACTCATGAAGAAATGAAAGAAGCTGTTTTTAATAAATTACAAGGTATTTATGATGAAATGACGGAAAGTGTAAATGAAAATCCGGAAGCAATGCCCGTTCCACAAGCATTACGTCAAGGATTAAGTGATATTGAAACGGCAGTACCAAAGGAATTACTCCTTTCTCTTAATAAAGGGTTATTAAAACGGCCTGAAGGTTTTCAATCCTTTAAGAAGCTCGAAAAGATATTATCTAAGCGGCATAACGCGTTTGAAAAAGAAGAAAAAGCGGATTGGGCAGTTGGTGAGGCGTTAGCATATGCTTCTATTCTTCAAGATGGAATTCCAATTCGTATTACAGGGCAAGATTCTGAACGTGGAACTTTCGCACATCGTCATTTAATGCTACACGATGTCGATTCAAGTGACACATATTGCCCGATGCACGGTCTAGATGAAGCGAAGGCAACTTTTGACATTCATAATAGTCCACTATCGGAAACTGCAGTATTAGGTTTCGAGTATGGATATAGTGTGAAGGCACCAAAAACACTAGTCATCTGGGAAGCGCAATTCGGAGACTTTGCTAATGCTGGTCAAGTTATCTTTGACCAATTTATCTCATCAGGACGTGCAAAATGGGATGAACGTTCAAATATGGTTATGCTATTACCTCATGGATATGAAGGACAGGGTCCAGAACACTCAAGCGCAAGAGTGGAAAGATTCTTAACCATGGCAGCAGAAAATAACTGGATTGTAGCAAATGTAACGACAAGTGCTCAATTTTTCCATTTAATAAGACGGCAAGCAGCATTGGCGGATAGTGAGGCAGCTCGTCCGTTAATCGTATTAACACCTAAGAGCTTATTACGTAGTCCAAAAGTAGTTTCAAGTATTGAAGAATTTTCAAAAGGTAAATTTAAACCATTGATGCCGCAACCTGGTCAAGATTTAACATCGAAAAAAGCTAAACGCTTACTAATAGGAACAGGTAAAGTAATGGTAGATATTGCTGATAAAATAAATGAAAATCCGAAAGCATTCACTGATATCCATGTACTTCGTTTAGAGCAGATTTATCCATTCCCTGAAAAACTAATTCAAGAAGTGATAAATGGTTGCCCTAACTTAGAAGAAGTGGTATGGGTTCAAGAAGAACCACGTAATATGGGAGCTTGGAATTTTGTAAAAGAATTATTGTTTAGAATGATTGAAGACAGTCAATTAGAATTACATTATGAAGGTCGTCCAGAGCGTTCATCACCATCTGTAGGTGATTCACATATTCACAAGACGGAACAGAGTCGCATCGTAAAAAGAGCAGTAGAGTTGTCTGAAGGAGGAGAAACCAAATGAAGGAAATAAAAGTCCCAGAATTAGCAGAATCCATTACGGAAGGTACGATAGCGGAATGGTTAGTTAGTGAAGGTGATTCCGTCGAGAAAGGTGATCCTATCTGTGAGCTGGAAACAGATAAAGTAAATGTAGAAGTTAATGCTGATTATTCAGGTGTAATCACCGAGTTTGTCAAAGGTGAAGGTGATGATGTAGAAGTAGGAGAAGTCATCGCAAAAATTGATGAAAATGGTGAAGCTAGTAGCGGTTCTTCAGCTGAGTCAAATACTGAAGAAGCAAAAGAGGAACCAAAAGAACAACCGAAAAAAGAAGCACCAGCTGATAAAAAACAAACAGAACCGAAAAAAGCAGGGGAACAACAAAAAGTAGTTGCATCCCCTGCAGCGAGAAAACGAGCGCGTGAACTTGGTATTGACTTGAATGACATTACACCAAGTGACCCACTAGGTCGTATTCGTCCTGAAGATGTAGAGCATTCTGCGAAATCGTCTAAAGAACAACCAAAGCAAACGAAATCAGACAAAAAAGCGGATACTTCAAGTGAGAAGCAAGAATTTGATAAGCCGGTAGAACGAGAAAAAATGTCCCGCCGTCGTCAAACAATAGCAAGTAAGCTTGTAGAATCACAACATAATGCTGCCATGCTTACTACTTTTAATGAAGTAGATATGACAGCAGTAATGAATCTTCGTAGTGAACGAAAAGATAAGTTTGCAGAGAAGCATGGTATCAAATTAGGATTTATGTCTTTCTTTACAAAAGCAGTTGTTAGTGCATTGAAAGACTTCCCTTATCTAAATGCTGAAATTCAAGAAAAAGAGATTATCAAGAAAAAATTCTATGATATCGGTATTGCCGTATCTACTGATGATGGTTTAGTTGTACCAGTCGTTCGTGATGCTGATCGATTAGATTTTGCAGGAATTGAATCTGAAATCGCTGAACTTGGAACAAAAGCAAAAAATAAAGAATTACAACTTAGTGACTTACAAGGTGGATCTTTCACAATTACCAATGGAGGGATATTCGGATCACTTCTATCCACACCTATCATAAATTCACCACAAGTTGGTATTCTGGGAATGCACACGATTCAAAAGCGACCTGTAGCAATGCCAGATGATTCCATTGAAGTTCGACCAATGATGTATATTGCTTTATCCTATGATCATCGTATTGTAGACGGGAAAGAAGCTGTTCAATTCTTAGTACGTATCAAGCAATTACTAGAAGACCCATATGATCTTTTACTAGAAGGTTAATACTTAAGCACTCATCTAATAAATTAGGTGAGTGCTTTTTTTGTGGACAAGCTTCAAGTTGAATTTCCATGATGATCTAACGGACAAAAAAGTGAGGAATCGCGTAAAAGTGTCCGTAATAAAGGATCTTATGGACAAAAAAGCGAGGAATCGTGTAAAAGTGTCCGTAATAAAGGGTCTTATGGACAAAAAAGTGAGAAATCATGTAAAAGTGTCCGTAATAAAGGATCTTATGGACAAAGTAATGAAAAAAACTCAAACCTTCCACCGCTTGAAATCTCACTTTATAAAATTTTCTGGCAAAAATGCTTAATCATTCTTTGCTTCGCTGCATACAATAAAATAATACAAGCGGAGGAGGGGATTTGATGACTGATACGAACTTTGTAATTGCTGAAGAAGATTGGTCCCTCCATCGAAAAGGGTTTGATGATCAGAAACGACATCAAGACAAAATAAAAGAAGTTATCAAAAACAAGTTACCAGATATTGTTAGTGAAGAAAATATCATAATGTCACGAGGGAAAGAAATTATTCGTATCCCAATTCGTTCACTAGATGAGTATAAAATCCGTTACAGCCAATCCAAAAACAAACATGTTGGTCAAGGGGATGGTGAAAGTAAAATAGGTGATGTCGTAGCTGAAGATGCCCAACAAACAAAAAAAGGCCAACAAGGTGAGAAAGCAGGTAATCAACCTGGTGTTGATTATTATGAAGCAGAAGTAGATTTTGAGACAGTGGAAGAAACTTTCTTTTCACAATTAGAATTGCCCAATTTGATGGAGAAAGAACAAAATAATATTACGATTACAGACGTAGAATTCCGAGATATTCGCAAAAAAGGTTTAACTGGTAATATTGATAAAAAACGAACGATGCTTGCATCTTTCAGGAGAAATGCATTAGAAGGAAAGCCATCTTTCGCTCCCATTTACCCGGATGATTTACGATATAAAACGTGGGACAATATTGAAAAACCTGAATCAAAAGCGGTTGTATTAGCAATGATGGACACAAGTGGTTCCATGGGACAGTTCGAAAAGTATGTAGCAAGAAGTTTTTATTTTTGGATGGTTCGCTTTTTAAGAAAAAAATATCAAACGGTCGATGTTGAGTTTATTGCCCACCATACAGAAGCAAAAATCGTCGATGAAGAATCGTTTTTTACAAAAGGAGAAAGCGGTGGCACCATCTGTTCGTCTGCCTATCGAAAAGCATTAGAATTAGTAGATGAGAAGTATCCCGCAAGTCAATACAACATTTATCCGTTTCACTTCTCGGATGGAGATAATCTTACCTCCGATAATAGGAGGTCATTAGAAGCGGTATACCAATTGTTAGAAAGTGCTAGTATGTTTTGTTATGGTGAAGTAAATCAATACAATCGTTATTCCACCTTAATGCAAGCCTTTAAAGAGATCGAACACCCGCGCTTTAAACAATACGTATTACGTAATAAAGAAGATGTTTTTTATGCCATGAAACATTTTTTTCATAAAAGTAACGTCGATGCTAAATAGTATCGACGTTTTCTATTGTGTAAGAATCATTATAAGAAGTACAATAGTACTAACACAGTTAGAGATGAATAATGATTATTTAAAGAATAATGATGAAAGGTCTTATTTTTGAAACTTTTTAGTTATATATATCGTCTAATAGTATACGAAATAATTATTAAGGAAGTCTCACTATATTGGAGGAAGACAAGTATGAGGTTTTTTCAGCAGGTAATCGCAACTATTTTGTTTATTGTTATCTTAACAGGATGTAACACTCAATCTGCCGTTCCAGACGGTTTTTATTCCTACGAAAAAAATGAAATTGAGGATGCAGTCGAAGTATTAGAATTTAATCCGGAATTACCATCCTATATTCCGGTACCTGCTGAAATTCTTGTGACAGACCGTTTCCGAATAGAAGAAAGTGGACAAGAAGCTTTTGATATTACCGTGTTTACAAATGAAAATGATATATTTACCATTCAATTCTTAAATGGGGTAATGGAAGAACCAAAAGACTTTAATCAAATCCAAATAACAGATGATGTAAAAGGCTACTACCAAAACCAATCCTATTCACAGACTTTGAAATGGACAAAAAATGGTATTACTTATCATTTAATTTATCGTCCTAGCGAAAAATCCTTAACCAAAGAGAAGCTAGTAGAAGTGGCAAAGTCATTTCAATCGACTTAATTAATCACGGCTGGTAATTTCCTTATAAGTTTCGAAGTCTGACTTTTTTTCTCCTTTTGAAAACGTGATTATTTCTATCATTGTTTGGGTATGGTAGAAGTAAACATGTTTCTTTAAAGGAGGAAAAATTGTGGGGATTTTATTAGGACTTTTTGCCATAATTATTGCGTTAGCCATCGCATATGCAATGTCTAATGACCGGAAAAACGTAAACTTTATTGGAGTCGGAATTATGCTGGTGGCTCAAGTGTTAACGACATGGTTTATGTTTATGACTCCTATAGGTGAAGCAATAATTAATTTTATTTCTGACGTTTTTAATAAACTAATCGAGTTTGGATCAGAAGGGGTTGCCTTTGTATTAGGTGGACTTGCTGTAGAAGAGAATGCGTCTGTATTCTTTTTTAATGTGTTATTGATTATTATTTTCTTTTCTACCATCTTGTCTGTTCTTACGTACTTGAAGGTTTTACCGTTTATTATTAAGTATATTGGCTGGGGAATTTCTAAAATAACGGGTTTACCAAAAGTCGAGTCTTTTAATGCGGTCAATAGTATGTTCTTTGGTCAGTCAGAAGCAATTATTGCGATAAAATCACAATTTAGACATTTAAATAATAATCGTTTATATATTGTAAGTGCGTCGGCAATGGGGTCGGTTTCTGCTTCGATTATCGGTGCCTATATTCAAATGTTGCCAGCACAGTACGTGTTAGTGGCAATACCTCTAAATATGTTCAGTTCTCTTATCATCGCATCGATTATTGCACCTGTGAATGTCCCTAAGGAAGAAGATGAAGTGGATGTGAAAAATGTGTCCGACGCAAATAGTTTTTTTGAAGCAATGGGTAATGGTGCTTTGGATGGTGGTAAAATAGCGCTCATCGTTGCATCGATGTTAATTGCTTTTATTGCGTCACTTGAATTAGTGAACTGGGTTATTTCATCTATTTTTGCTGGAACTACGCTGCAAGAGATTTTAGGTTATGTGCTCGCACCAATTGGATTTTTAATGGGGATCGCTCCTGGTGAATTGATTCAAGCTGGTGGTATTATGGGTACAAAAATTATAACGAATGAATTTGTTGCAATGATCGAGCTAGAAGCAGCAATGGGTGAATTCTCTGAAAAAACGCTTGGAGTAGTTTCCGTATTCCTTACGAGTTTTGCTAACTTTTCTTCGATCGGTATTATTGCAGGTACTGTGCAAGGGATTGATAGTGAAAAAGGTGCATCCGTTTCCAAATTTGGTATGAAGTTATTAATAGGAGCCACCTTAGGTTCGATTCTGTCTGCAACAATGGCAGGTCTATTCTTGTAAAGTGAATAACCATTATAAGAGGAGTCTTTGAACATGAGACTTCTCTTTTTTTAGAGTTTAAAAATGTAACAAAGTGGAATAACAAAAGTAGACTAAAAATAGAGGTGTTAATCATGAATCAATATAAACTTTTTATAGATGGAAAATGGATGGATTCAAATGAATCCTTAGAAGTATTAGATAAATATTCTCAAGAGGTGTATGCACAAGTTGCAAAGGCGGATGAAGAAGTCGTAGATAAAGCTATATCAAGTGCTTCAAGTGCGTTTGAACAACACAAACTATCACCTTTTGAAAGATATCAAATCCTGCACAAAGCATCACAATTAATCACAGAACAAAAAGAAGAGTTAGCCAATATTATTACGAAAGAAGCAGGAAAGCCTTTAAAACAAGCAAGAACGGAAATTGATCGTACATCTCAAACCTTTTTAGTGGCAGCGGAAGAAGCAAAACGAATACATGGTGAAGGAGTTCCGGTTGAAGCTGCTCCAGGTTCTGAAAATAGAATGGCTTTCACAATAAAGGTACCAGTAGGTGTAGTTGGAGCAATCAGTCCTTTTAATTTTCCATTAAATTTAGTAGCACACAAAATAGCACCAGCGTTGGCGGCAGGAAATGCAGTTGTTTTAAAACCTGCTAGTAAAACACCAATATCATCATTGAAACTTGCGGAAATTTTAGACAAAGCAGGACTACCAAAGGGCTTACTTCAAGTTGTAGTCGGTTCTGGTTCAACTGTTGGTAGTCAGATGATGAAAGATGAGCGAATCGCTGTTTATACCTTTACTGGTAGTGCTGAAGTTGGTCTGAAGTTAAAGCAGGAAACAGGTTTGAAACGTTTGATCCTTGAACTAGGTAATAATTCACCTGTCATTGTCGATAAAGAAGCGGACATTGATCTAGCCGCAAAAACGTTAGCTGCACAGTCGTTTGCTTTTGCAGGACAGGTTTGTATTTCCGTTCAACGGATATATGTTCATGAGTCGATAAAGGATACATTTATGGAAAAGTTAACGGAGCATATTTCCGCGTTGAAAATAGGAGATCCATCTGATCCTGAAACAGACGTTGGGCCAATGATTTCTGAAGAAGAAGCAAAACGAGCAGAAGAGTGGATTCAAGAAGCAGTGAGTGATGGCGCGACGATTGCTCATGGCGGCAAACGTAAAGAGGCATTGTTAGAACCAACTATTATCACAGACGTAACAAAATCGATGCGTGTCGTATGTGAAGAGATCTTCGCACCAGTGGCAAGTGTCATCAGCTATAACGATTTAGATGAGTGTATTAAAGAA
Source organism: Gracilibacillus massiliensis (assembly GCF_001458115.1). Lineage (GTDB taxonomy): Bacteria > Bacillota > Bacilli > Bacillales > Amphibacillaceae > Gracilibacillus > Gracilibacillus massiliensis. The sequence goes on along the minus strand of NZ_CZRP01000013.1, from coordinate 406,345 downwards.
ATAAATCAATCTGATTATGGCTTGCAAGGTGGTATTTTTACACAAAATATCGATACAGCCTATTATGCTGCTAAACGTGTCGAAGTTGGTGGATTTATGATCAATGACGGCTCACAATATCGTGTCGATTTAATGCCGTATGGTGGTGTTAAAGACAGTGGTAGTGGAAAAGAAGGACCAAAATATTCGATCGAAGAAATGACAGAAGAACGGTTAATTGTAATGAACTTAAAGGGGTAGGCACATAAATATTATTCTTAACTTGAAACACGATGTATTGTTACGCAATAGCAGGATTTTATGATATAACTCTAGTGGTAGTCTTGAAATGGTGTATGTGTGTGGTAAGCGCTTCGGCTTGCCCACTTCCCTTTCCGTGGGGTTTTCCCTTCAGGTGCGGCCGAGCATAGGTCGTAACATATAGCGGGTGGGATTCCCGTCAAGTAAGAACTAACCATTCACTTGTAGCGAGTCTTGGAGGGCAAGTGGTAACACATTGCCTTTAAGCGTAGACAGTTAGGTAACGGGCCGGAAAGCCCTAGTGGCTGAGGCATGGAGCTCCGAAATAAAGCCAAAGTCGAGAAGGTCGATGTGTTCTGAAGCATAGAAGACAACAATACGGTTCTCGTTAAAGGTGAGAGAATGCTATCTTCTCCGGAGTCGAAGACCCTGGCACGTTACACATTGATATGTTGCGGTAACTCGGGAGGTCCTTTAGGTCTTTCGGATAAAGAAAGTAATGACGAACAAGCGATAATAAAGTGAGGGCTGTCAAATGCCTAAAGGAAGTCGGATAACGGCGTAGTACTGATGAAGTCGGGTAATGCCGATGGAGGAAAGGCCGTTACCTGTCATCACCCTTGATAGAGAAACATAATCCATACCCAGAGGTGGAACGTATTATGGAAACGAAACTTAATAGGATAACAGAATTAGCAAAATCGGATAAGAACCTTGTCTTTAATTCTCTCGTACATTTACTAAATGAAAGTAACTTGAAACAGTGCCATTACCAATTACCGAAAGGTAAAGCAACCGGTGTGAATGGCACTACCAAAGAAATGTACGAAGCGAATTTAGACCAAAACATCAAAGGCCTAGTGAAACGAATGAAGAGAAAGGCTTATCGACCGATTCCGGTCAAGCGTTCTTACATTGACAAGCCGGGTTCCAACAAGAAACGGCCACTAGGTATCCCCGAACATGAAGATAAGATCGTTCAAATGGGTATTACGAAGATTTTGAATGCCATTTATGAAAATGATTTTCTCGATTGTTCCTTCGGTTTTCGTCCGAATAGAAACTGCCATGATGCATTAAAGATTTTAAATGTATACATGGAACAACGGAAAACCAATTATATAGTAGATGCGGATATCAAAGGATTCTTTGATCATGTGAGTCATGATTGGATGATGAAGTTTCTTCGCCATCGTATCAATGACCCCAACTTACTTCGTATTATCGCTCGATTTCTAAAAGGTGGTTATATGGAAGATGGGAAATTTATCGATACAGACCGGGGAACCCCGCAAGGGGGTATCATTTCTCCGGTTCTAGCGAATATCTATCTTCATTATGTGTTGGATCTATGGTTTGAGAAAGCAGTAAAGAAACAATGTAAGGGTCAAGCCTACATGGTTCGCTATGCGGATGACTTTGTGTGTTGTTTCCAATACAAAGAAGATGCCAACCGATTCTACACGAATCTGATTCAAAGGTTACGTAAGTTTCATCTAGAAATTGCAGAGGATAAAACGAAGATTATCTCGTTTGGTCCTTATGCCTGGAAAGATGCAAAGCGTGACGGAAAGAAGAAACCATCTACGTTCGATTTTCTTGGCTTTACGCACTATTGTAGTAAAAGCAAGAAAGGTAATTACCGTGTAAAACGGAAAAGTAGTAAGAAGAAAGTCCGGGCCAAGATTAAACAACATAAAGCTTGGTTAAAAGCAAATCGAACGAGGGATATTCAAGACATCATGCGCCGAATCCAACAATCGCTAGTGGGCTACTATAATTATTATTGTATCACGGATAATGCTCACGAAGTCCACTACTTTTTGCGCTGCATAAAACAACTACTATTTAAATGGATGAATCGAAGGAGTCAACGGAAATCTTTCAGTTGGGAGAAGTTTGAAGTATTTTTGGTGAAATACCCATTACCAAATCCGAGAACGAAAACGAACATATATGACTTGAGGCGTCATATATCGTATATTCTGTGAATGATGATAGGAAGAGCCGTGTGCGTGAATAGCGCACGCACGGTTCTGTGAGGAGTGAGGAATACTTAAAGTTATAAAAGTATTCCCGCTTACTCGACCTAACTTTTCCAAGCAAAGACCGCGTGGAAAAGTGGATCTTCAGGGAAAACAATCCCACCGGAGTGGAAGTGGCCGCCTACGCTGAATGATGCTCTACAAAAAGTGCAAATGCTAACAGTTTGGATTGTTTTAAATATAACCTTATATTGCTATTAATGAAAATAGTATTAGAACAAATTCATAGTCGGTATTGAATAAAGCCAACGTTTTTATTCTGACTTGAGTTGTAAAGCATTAAAAAGCGCAGGCGTCCGTTTCCACTCCTGCGGGAAGTTTTTATCCGAAGATCCACTTTTTAAGCGCACTTTGCTTAAAAAGTTAGCTGAGGAGAAAAACCCGCGGAAAGGGAAACGGACAAGCCGGAGCGGTTGCAAAGCGCATGAAATATCTCATAATTACCACAAGAGTTATGTCGCATTGTCCTTCTAATATGCATAAAAATCCAAATGATTTCGTTTGGATTTTTCTAATTAAAGAATTCGTTTGTTACAGTTAATTTAATATTATGAAGTAGATCTCTTAATCATTTTCTTTTGTAGATATTGCATTCGACCAAATAAAGTAATTGCTCCTGCTGACAAACCAACAATTAGTCCTAACCAGTAGCCAAATGCATCTAAACTTGTATAGTTAGCAAATATCCAACCACTAGGCAGACCAATTAACCAATAGGAAACAAGCGACATCCAAAAGGTAATATTAACATCTTTATACCCACGAAGTATCCCTTGAACAGGAGCACCAAATGCATCCGCAAATTGAAAGAAAATCGCATAAAATAAAAATTGCTTTGTTAATGAAATCACTTCAGGATTTTCACTATACAAGCGTGCTACTTGATCATCGAAAATGTAAAGTATGCCGCCAGCTACAAATGCTATCATGACACCTGATACAATGCCTAAATAAGAATAGGATTTTGCATCAACAAATCGTTTAGCACCCACTTCAAATCCTACTGATATCGTTAAAGTCATCGCTATACTCAAGGGTATCATATACAAGAAGGATGCAAAATTTATAGCTGCTTGGTGCGCTGCGATTGTGTTGGTGCTATAAACACTTAACATAAAGGTCACCGCTGAAAAAATACTGACTTCAAAAAAGATGGAAAATCCGATTGGAATCCCTAATCGTAACTGGCTGAACCACTCTTTTAAATCAGGCTTCAAAAAGTTTCTGAAAATCCGATGTTCCCGAAATGGACGGACATAATGAACAATCCAAATCGATAATAGCAGGTTAACAACAAAGGTTAAGGCAGAGGCAATCCCTGCACCAATTCCACCGAAAGTAGGCAAGCCTAACTTCCCGAAGATAAAGATATAATTAAACAGAATATTTAGCGGTAAGGAAATAAGAATAATCGCCATAGATATTCGAGTGTGACCAAGCCCATCAATATAAGAGCGTAATAAATTATAAATAAAAAATGGAATCATCCCGAGTCCAATCGTGATAATATAATACTTAGCGACATGCCGGACCCGTTCTTCCAGATCCATCATCGATAAAATAGGATCAATAAGAAACGCGCCGACAATACTGACCAAGATACCGAGTGCTATCGACAAATACATTCCTTGCTGAACGGTAAATGGGATTTTATCAGCTTCTTTTGCTCCTGTAAGTTGTGCTACAATAGGTGACATCGCCATTAATATACCAACAACCCCCATTTGAACAGGGACCCATAAACTTGAACCAATCGCAACGCCAGCTAAATCAGCTGCACCTGCTTTTCCTGACATAATCGTGTCAAAGAAGTTCATCGCATACATACTTACTTGCGTGATGAGAATAGGTATAAGTATAATCAAAAAGAGTCGTATTTTTTCTCGTAACGTTTTAGTTGGATACATAATCGTACTTCCTTTTCATAGATAGTAGAAGGATTATAACATAAAAAAGATAAGAAGAAAGGAAGATTATATTGAAAGATAAACAAATTATTTTTACTGGAGGAGGAACTGCTGGACATGTGATGGTCAACCTTGCGATCATTCCAGAGTTTCTTAATGAAGGGTGGTCGGTAGATTATATTGGTTCGAAAGATGGAATCGAGAAAGAATTAATTGAATCTATTGAAGGTGTCACCTATCATCCAATATCTACCGGCAAACTTAGACGTTATTTTTCTAAAGAGAATTTTAAAGATCCATTTAAGGTACTCAAAGGAACATGGCAAGCACGCCGAATTATTGGAAAAAAGAAACCTACTGTCATTTTCTCAAAAGGTGGGTTTGTTTCGGTGCCGGTTCTGGTGGCTGCTCGATTAAAGGGCGTTCCTGCTGTCATTCATGAATCCGATTATACACCAGGGCTTGCCAATAAATTGGCGATACCTTTTGCCAAAAAAGTACTGGCAACGTTCCCTGAAACATTAAAATATTTACCAGAGGAGAAGGCAGAATGGATCGGAGCTGTTGTCCGGGAAGAACTGTATAAAGGTAACCGTAAAAAGGGATTTCAATTAACAGGTTTTAGTGGTTCAAAAAACGTGTTACTTATAATGGGTGGAAGTGCAGGCTCGCAAAAGATTAACCAGGCCATTCGTGAAGGTCTTGATCAATTATTAGAAGAATTCCAAATTGTACATATTTGTGGAAAAGACAATATAGATGAGCAGTATACACAGCCAGGATATGTTCAATACGGATATATCCAAGATGAATTAAAGGATTTGTTAGCAATAACTGATCTAGTATGCTCTCGAGCTGGTGCAAATGCTATCTTTGAATTTTTAGCATTAAATAAACCAATGTTACTAGTACCACTATCCAGAAATGCTAGCCGAGGCGATCAAATTGTAAATGCAGAATCTTTTGAGAAACAAGGTTATGCTCAAGTGTTAGAAGAAGAACAATTAACAACAGAGTCCTTAACAACAGCGCTAAAACAGTTAAAAAAAGATAAATTAGATATCAAGGATAGAATGAATAACTATCGATCAAGTGAAGCGAAAGAAAGAGTAATCGACATTATTAAGCAGCAAGCAGAAAATAGATAAGCAGTTTTCTTTCTAGAAAAGCAAGATTTTATTAAAATAGGGGATGTACATGATAACAAACTAAGGAGGCGTTTCTGAAATGAGCTTAACTTCAACATTAAAATTGAACAATGGTACAGAAATTCCACAAGTCGGACTAGGTGTGTACAAAGCAGAGCCAGGTGATGAAGTATATCATGCGGTCAAATCTGCTTTGGAACTAGGTTATCGTCATATCGATACTGCATCTTTATATGGGAATGAAGAAGGTGTAGGACAAGCGATTAAAGATAGCAATGTGCCGCGTGAAGACATTTTTGTTACAACAAAAGTGTGGAACGATGAACAAGGATTTGATGAAACGAAAGCAGCTTTCAAGCGAAGTTTAGAACGTCTACAAATGGATTATGTGGATTTATATCTCGTTCATTGGCCAGTGCCAGGTAAATTCACAGAAACGTACAAAGCGTTAGAAGAAATTTACCGAGATGGTAAAGCCAAAGCAATTGGTGTAAGTAATTTTGAGCCTCATCATTTAGAGGAACTCTTAAAAGTAGCAGAAATTAAGCCTGTTGCCAATCAAGTAGAATTACATCCGCAACTGCAGCAAAAAGCAGTAAGAGATTTTTGTGAAAAGCATGACATTAAAGTAGAGGCATGGGCTCCATTAGGTAAAGCTCGCTATTTTGATCATCCCGTATTACAAGAGCTTGCTGCAAAACATAATAAGAAACCATCGCAAATAATAGTTCGTTGGCAATATCAAAGCGGTATTATAACGATACCAAAATCTGTTCATAAAGAACGTCAACAAGAAAATGTTGATATTTTCGATTTTGAATTAACTTCTGAAGATATGGACAAAATGGCAAGCATGGATGAAAACAAACGAATCGGACCACACCCAGACGAATTCGATTACGACGTATAATATAAAAACCACCAGTTTAATTAAACTGGTGGTTTTTACCTTTAATATATATTTCTTCACGGGAATACTACTATTGTTGACGGGAAATAGTCTTCGCTTAACGGGAATTATCCCTTTTTCCCGCCAATCAGCACATGATTCCCGTCTACACAAGGCTAATTCCCGTTAAGAGAAAGAGAATTCCCGCCTAGAATGAGTGGATTCCCGTGAAGAAAACAAATGTTTTAGAACTAACGTAAATTTTAGGATTTCAGTCAACGTATGGTTGCTTGATGAAATTTGATTTAGTATCCCTTTTTCACCAAGTCCAGTTTTCCTGTTGCTGGATCGATTACTAAACCGTGTACTGGGATATCTTCTGGTAATAGTGGATGGTTCTCGATGATTCGTACTGATTGCTCGACATTTGCGGTTACATCATCGAACCCAGTTAACCATTCTTTTGGATCTTTGTCTAAGCTATTAATTGCCGATTGTTCGATTCCCTTGTCTTTCATTAAATTAACAAAATCTTCTGTATTAAAGCCATTCATACCACAACCATGATGGGCAATTACAATTACTTCATCCGCTTGTAACGCATGGATTGCTACCAGGATACTTTTCATCGTACTATCATAGGGATCATTTAAGATCGCGCCTGCATTTTTAACCATTTTAACATCGCCATTTTTTAAATTTAAGGCGTTAGGTAATAATTCAATTAATCGTGTGTCCATGCAAGTGAAAATGACAGCACGCTTGTTAGGAAATTTATCTGTCTCAAAAACTTCGTACCCTCTATCTTCGACAAATTGCTTATTATAATCTAGAATTTCATCTAATAACATTTTTTACACTCCTTTTAAAGTCTTATTACTAATATAAAAGAATATTGCTTTTTCTTCAATCAAAATACCTTTGAAACATGCTATAATAGAATTCAAAATAGGTCGATTATGGTGAGGTGTGACATGCGAGATACGGAAGAAAAAAAAGAGTGGGATATCATAGATGAAGACCTTTACGAAGAAATAGATCCTGAAGAGATGTATGAACTTGTTCAAATAGAAAAACAAAAACTAAAAGAAAAAGAACTGCGAGAAGAAGAAGGAAGAAAGAAAAGACCTTTTCCGAAATGGGCGATCTGGTCGATTGCGATCGCGATGTTTATTCAAGTTATTGCAATACTTCCGCAAACCTTTTCGATACCTGCCATTGAATTTATTAAAACATCTGCACAATTATTGCAAAATGAAACGGTACAGGACTATCGGGAAGCCGTAGTCGTCATAGAAGGTGCAGATAATAAAGGGACAGGTTTTGCTATTTCGGATGATGGCTATATTATCACCAATCATCATGTTATTGAAGATCAATCAAAAATCACCGTCGCATTCAAAGAACAAGGCTTGTTTAATGGGGAAGTAGTGGAGGTTTATCCAGAAATAGATTTAGCATTATTAGATGTGGAAGCAGAGAACTTACCACATTTATCGTTATCCGATGAGAGTACATCGCCTCCAATTAAAGATGTTTATTTTATTGGTAATCCGTTACGTTTTAACGGCATCGCTAATCAAGGGGATTTGATTGGTATGACAGAGTTGGAAAGTTGGAATCAACCTGTTTATATGTTGGATGCTCCAGTATACCGAGGCAATAGTGGTAGTCCGGTGATTGATCAGGATGGAGAGGTAATTGCAGTTGTATTTGCAACACAGAAAAAGGAGCAACACGGTCGGGTAGGATTAGCTGTACCAATAGAATATCTACATGATCTTAGATAAACCTTTGAAGATAAAGGTTTATTTTTTATGAAAAATGGGTAAACATATCAAGGTTAATTGACCAAAAAGTCAAAATCAGTGACTTAGAGTCATTAGAACTAGGTGTATATAGATGAGAACTGATATAAATTAATCACTGCATGACATATGAACTACTTATTGAAAATAAAATTTAATTATTTGTAATCAAATTATGGTAGATAGATCATTCAACATCTTATATTCTAGACAAAGTGACAAAAATAAACCATTGAAATTTTAAAAAATTAAATTGATATATTAAATACAGACAAAAAAACGGATAGATTATACGAAAAATATAAAGGACTGGTGGTGCTGGATATGTTAGAAAGCCAGTTAATCGATAGAGATTATAGATTAGAAGACCAAATTGAATATATTCAACGGGGGGATGAGCAATTAAGAAATGAAATTATAAAGGCATATCAACCATACATAGCGAGATGTGTGTCTGATGTATGCAAACGATATATTAAAAAAAATAATGATGAATTTAGTGTAGGTATGATTGCTTTTAATGAGGCAATCCAACTGTATTCAAAAGATAAAGGTGCGTCTTTTCTCGCATTTGCACAAGTTATTATAAAACGAAAAGTAATTGATTACATTCGAAAAGAACAACGACAATATATGTATCCATCACTTGATGTAAGTGAGGAAGAAGAAATTGAAGATAGTCCATTAGAAATTTCTGAAGCAAAGAAGATTTTTCAATTGGAGCAAGAATCCTGGTACCGCAAGCAAGAAATATTGGAATTATCAAAACAATTAAAAGAATACAAAATTTCCTTTAATGAATTAACGAAAATTTCTCCTAAACATCGTGATGCTAGAGAGTCTGCTGTTTTCGCAGCAAAGCAATTAGTAGAGGATCCATCATTGTATGAATATGTTTGTACCAAAAAGCGTGTTCCAATCAAAAGGTTGTTAAATCTGGTTAGTGTAAGCAAAAAAACGTTAGAAAGAAATCGTAAATATATTCTAACTGTTTTTATTATTCTTACTGGAGATTATATATATTTAAGAGAATACCTCGAGGGGGTAGATCTGTGAAAAAAGGAATTATTGTGGAGCATAACAAAAGATATACTATTGTAATGGATAAAAACGGTATGTTCCATAAAGCTATACCAATAAAGGAAAAAGAAATAGGCATGGAAACATATTACCAGCCTAAAAAAAAGTCTTGGTTTCTATCTTTGTTTTTTATAGGTGGTCCAAAGTGGAAAATAGCGCCGATGATCTTGATTTGTCTGCTATTATTAAGTCCAATGTACATATGGATAGCAGAAGACGAAGAAGCCTATGCAGTCGTAAATATTGATATTAACCCAAGTATAAAGGTAATGATTGACGAGGACTATCAGGTATTAGAGATGGAAGCAATGAATAAAGATGCGGATCAATTATTGAAAAATATGGACTTAAAAGGGCATACGATCACTTCTTTAACAGATGAACTAATTGAATTTTCTCAAAATGAACTTGGTCTGAATAAAGATCGTCCAGTATTAATGGCTGTAAGTTACTATGACAATCAAGCAGAGAATAAACAATTTGAAGAAAAAATCGATGAATATTATCAACAACTTGGATATAAAGTAGCTATTTATGAAGTTGCGGAAGAGTTACGAACACAAGCCGAAACAGACCATATTTCCATGAATCAATTGACTGCAGAACAAATAAATAATTCGGATAATTCTGAGGTAACCAATCTCTCGTCTGAAAACAATAACACCTCTTCCTCATTAGATGACGAAGAAAAAGAACTTATTCAAAATTACTATAATAAGGATGAGGAAGAAGAAAAGAAAGATGATCATTCTGTAGAAGAAGATCAATCAGACGCCTCTGAATCGTCTAAAGAGCCAAAAGTACTTCCAGTTCAAGCTAACGAACGTTCTCAAGAAAAAAAAGCTGTAAATGGAGAAGTAAAGGAAAATCATGGTCAGAAGGTTAAAGAATCAGCAAAAAATCAGGAAAAACAAAAACATGGCCAAGAAGTCAGTGAAAAAGCAAAAAATAAAGAAAAAAAAGGTCAAGGTTCGCAAGCTAAGAAAACATTAAAAAAAGATAACCACGGGCAAAGAGTTAGTAAGGAAGCAAAGAAAAAGAAAAAACCTAATTTCAACAAACAACATAAACTAAATGATAAAAAGACGAAAGAAGATCATAAAGGAAATCATAATTCTAATAAACATATAAATAATCATCCTGGTAAAGGAAATGGAAAGACAAACTGAATATAATGATTAATTAGCTGTGTCAAAACAGATTCAATAAAAAAGAAATCCGAACGCTTATAAATTCCGCGAATTTGTAATCGATCGGGTTTTTTAGTGTACCATTGGAAGAAACTGCGCTATTGTGGTAATTTTGAAACCAGTAGTGTGCTAACATAGCGCTCCGGCCGATTGCTTCGCTTTCCGCGGGGACGGCTTCAGCTAATTTTTCAAAATAAAATAAATTTTATTTTGAAAAATGGATCTTCAGCTCGCCCTGTTCCCGCAGGAGTCTTCGCAATCGGCCTCCGCTATTTGAATAATTCTACAATGTTTGTACCTGCTAGTAATTTGAATTTTTAAGCCAAATAACAAATTCTTCAAATGATAGAAATACCAATAAGCTTACTGATTTTAGCGTTGTAAAATATCAAAGTAGCGTAGGCGTCCGCTTCTACTCCAACGGGATGTTTTTATCCGAAGATCCACTTTGGTAAGTGATCTTTGCTTACCAAAGTTAGCTGAGGAGAAAAACCCGTGGAAAGGGAAGCGGACAAGCCGTAGCGGTTTTAAGCACATACATTATCTCAAAATTACCACACCATTTATTGCGCAGTATCCTGATAATGTGTAGCATCATTCCTTGAAAGTGATCACGTTTCGGGTTGAAGGTAAATTAATTTGTTTCTGTCTCTTCCTAAAATGGGCATGTCTATTTAAAATACGTTATAATTTTTAGTAGACCATAGAGAAGGGATGAAACAGTTTGTCAAAAATCGATTTATCCAACTTTGAAAAGAAAATCATCGTACGAAATATAACCAGTGCCGATTTTGAACAAATTTTTGCATTACAGAAATTATGTTTCCCTAAAATGGAACCATGGAAAAAGGAACATTTAGAGAGTCATCTTACTATATTTCCGGAAGGTCAGTTTTGTGTCGTATATGATGGCCAAATTATTGGCAGTTGTTCTAGTCTTGTTATTAACTTTGATGAATACGACGATCAGCATACATGGGATGATATCACCGATGAAGGATATATCACCAACCATAACCCTGATGGATATAATTTATATGGAATTGAAGTGATGGTCGATCCATCCTTTCAAGGAATGAAGATTGGAAAGCGCCTTTATGAAGCACGAAAAGATTTAGCACGTCGAATGAATTTAAAGAGCATTATTATTGGTGGTAGAATCCCCAATTATCATAAACATCAAAAAGAATTAACACCAAGGGAGTATGTAGAAGAAGTAACCAATCAAAATATATATGACCCTGTCTTAACTTTTCAAATTATGAATGGTTTTTCGGTGATGCGTATTAATCCTAAGTACTTACCAGATGATTATGCGTCCGCACAGTATGCAACGTTAATGGAATGGAATAACATTGATTATCAACCACAAACAAAACGTCACTTTAAAACAGCTTTTCCGGTTCGAATTACGGTGATTCAATATATGATGAAACGGATAGATTCATTTGAAGAATTTGCAAAGCAAGTGGAGTATTATGTGGACGTTGCTTATGATTTCGGTTCAGACTTTGCGGTCTTTCCAGAAATTTTCACGGCACAATTAATGTCCTTTCTAGATGAAAAAGTGCCATCTAAAGCGATTAGAAAGTTAGCGGAATATACCGAGGATTATATTGCATTGTTCACAGACTTAGCAGTGAAGTATAACGTCAATATTGTAGGTGGTTCACATTTTGTTGAAGAAAATGATCACGTCTATAATATTGCTTATTTATTTAGACGTGATGGAACGATAGAAAAGCAGTATAAAATACATGTAACGCCAAACGAACGTAAATGGTGGGGCATTCAACCAGGGGATCAAATTGGTGTTTTTGATACAGATTGTGGCAAGATAGCTATTCAGATCTGTTATGACATTCAGTTTCCCGAATTATCACGTTACGCAGTAGATCAAGGTGCAAATATTATCTTTGTTCCATTTTGTACAGACGATCGTCAAGGCTATCTTCGAGTCCGTTATTGTGCGCAAGCACGTGCTGTTGAAAACCAAGTATATACGGTGATTGCTGGAACTGTAGGTAATTTAACACAGGTAGAAAATATGGATATACAGTATGCACAGTCAGGAATCTTTACGCCATCAGATTTTGAATTTGCTCGTGATGGTATAGTCGGTGAATGTAACCCTAACATCGAAACCGTGGTAGTTGGAGATGTCGATTTAGAGATCTTAAGAAGACAACGTAAGTCAGGAACAGTTCGTCAATTACGTGATAGAAGAAGAGACCTGTTTGAAGTGAATTATCACGGTGCTAACCGCCCGTAATGTCACCCTTTAATCAAAACGGTGACGAGAAAGAACGGAAGCTAGCACTATGATAAGTTTTGCAGGTTTTATACTTCGATGTGACTACTGATCAAAGCATGATCTATATAGTACATGAGTTGTTCGTGTTTATTTATTAAATACTCATTTGAAATGGGATAATGATAAGCATGTAAAAACTGTTCGATTTTTTTTGAAAGTAAATCATCGTTGGTTCGTACCATTAAAACAAGCAGATCATCCCATTGTCCCCAAAGTGTATAGTACAAAGCTTTATCATAATCAATATTGTACAATGATAAATCCCCCTTTTTTTAAAATTTACTTTTTAGATTTTCAGTTGGGGATTTGAAACAGTGATGAATTTCGTCATCAATCAATAGGTGTTTAAAAGATCCAATGATTGAAGTCACCTTTATTATTTGTGATAAAAAACAATTAAATCAGAGGTTCTTTTGGACTTCTTACCATATATTATTTCGGATAAGTAATATTGATTCCTCCCATACTAATGTTGATTCTAAAAAAGGGAGGTAATCAGATGAAATTATCTAAACCAGCTCTAGCACTAACGTTTGCAGCGTCATTGACACTAGTAGGATGCGGGGGTAATGAGTATGGCCAACAAGATGGTGAATATAACGGAAATAACACACAACCGATAGGCTATAACCAAACATCAAACGAGCCCATGACAGATCGTGCAAATAATACAGAGCGTGGACAAGGAAATGAAAATAATCAATTTATGTTTGATGGTAAAACAAATCGTGATGCTGATAACATGGCAAATTCAAGACGTGAAGGCAATAATTACGAGGTGGCGGACAAGGCTGCTGACAAAATAAAAACGGATGTTGAAGAAATCGATCGCGCGTATGTCCTAACCACTGATAATAATGCATATGTTGCTGCTTCTTGGGACAAACGTACAGATAATTCAAGTAAGAATAATAGCGAACTAGGCCAAGCAACAAAGGACAAGATTACAAAAGCTGTGAAATCTGTCAATAATGATATTGATAATGTTTATATTTCGACGAATCCAGATTTTTTTGATTTAGCTGATCAATACACAAATGATGTTGATAATGGTCAACCAGTAGAAGGGTTCTTCCGACGAATTGGCAACATGATCGAAAGAGTTTTTCCAGATGAAGATAATGAATCATTAAGATAAATGAAAAGTGACTTGCATAAAAATTGCAATAAATAAAAAGGGGCTGTTGCACAATCAAGAATTTAGATTGTGCAACAGTTTTTTTGTGAAGACAAAAAAAGCAGACCACAAAGGGCCTGCTTTCGTGTATTATTAACTTATGACCAATAAACTAATAACACAAACTCAGTATACGCAACCATCGACAAATTATCAACTATATCTGCCGATGGATCTGGAAGTAATGATTCCATTAGATGATTCGGTCCGACTCCATTGCCTCTTATGTGAAAGGATGGATTACAGAGAATTACTACAGGCATACTCTCCAAAAGGGAGAAAACCGGTAGTCGATCCAGTCATTTTATTTAAGATCATTACGTACGCGGCTTCCCAAAAAATCACGTCTTCACGCGCCATTGAAAAGGCGTGTCGTCGGGACATTCATTTTCATTGGCTTCTCCAAGGGTATCCCGCTCCTGACCATGCGACCATCAGTCGATTCAAGAAAAAATACCTAACAGATGACGTGATGGCAAAGCTCTTTTTCCAACAAATCGAGTGGCTCTACCAACAAGAAGTGATTACCGGAGAAACCGTCTATATTGATGGTACCAAAATCGAAGCCTATGCTAATCGGTATTCCTTTGTATGGAAAAAGGCCATCACCAAATATGAAACGAACATGTACGTGAAATGGCAAACACTCCTAGAACAGATCAATACAACTTACTGTAAAATGTTCCACACTTCTTATGAGACATTTCATAAGGATTTAAAAAAGGTTCTTGCCTTCCTAGAAGAACGACAGGAAGAAGAACAAATCGTGTTTGTTTATGGTAAAGGGAAAAGAAAAACCGTCCCTCAACGATACCATGAACAAGTAAAGGACATGCTTCAACGCAAAAAGCAATATGACGTTTCCCAGCAGATTATGGGAGAAAAACGGAACAGTTATTCCAAAACAGACCATGATGCCACGTTTATGCGAATGAAAGACGATCATATGAGAAACGGACAACTCAAACCAGCTTACAATGTCCAAGCTGCCGTGGATGCAGAATTCATCGTGGGGATCGATGCTTTTTCAGATCGTAACGACACGACGACATTGATTCCGCTACTTCGCTATCTAAAGGAACATCTCCCTTTCACCTATCGCCATATCGTCGCGGATTCCGGATACGAAAGCGAAGAAAATTATGTGTATTTAGAGAAGCAGGAGCAGACGGCCTATATCAAGCCACAAAATCATGAACGAAAGAAAAAAGCTTCGTTCCAAAAGGAAATCAAACACCGAGAAAATATGGCTTACGACAAAAGCACCGATACGTACACGTGCGCAAATGACAAGCAGTTACATGCGATTCGAAACTATACACGAACCTCGCAGACAGGCTACCAATCTTTGGTAACCGTCTACGAATGTGAAGACTGCACAGGTTGTCCACTTAAGGAGAAATGTACAAAAGCGAAAGGTAATCGACAACTACACGTAGCAAAGCAATTTCTTGCGTTCCGAGAAACAGCGCAAGAAAATATTCAAACAGAAACAGGCACGCTCTATCGCATGAATCGTTCCATACAAGTAGAAGGAACTTTTGGTGTCATAAAGGAAGATTATCATTTGAAAAAGTTTCATTCAAGAGGAATAAACAATGTGCGAAATGAGTTAATGATTCTGGCATTTGGTTATAATCTCAATAAAATACATACAAAAATTCAATCGAACCGTATCCGTCTCTATTACCATCCATTAAAGACAGCTTAAAAATTTTTGAAAAAGTGGAGGCTTATTTAAGTGTGTCAAAAACCGTTCTATTATCCTATTATTACCAAACAACCCAACCGAAATAAAAAGGATCGACCTTAAATACACAATCCAATGGAAAAAAGAGCTGTCGTCTAATGCATACTCTGCATTTTGCGACAGCCCCTTTTTATGCGTATTAGGAAGAAACTGCGACATAGCTGAAGAGGTAATTATGAGATTTTATATGTGCTTTGCAACCGCTGCGGCTTGCCCGCTTTCCTTTCCGCGGGTTTTTACCCTAAGCTAACTTTTTAAGCAAAGTTCACTTTAAAAGTGGATCTTAGGGTAAAAACATCCCGCAGGAGTGAAAGCGGCCGCCTTCGCTCTAAATGGATTTTACAACTGTTGTCACAGCTATCATTTTGAACTTTCTATAAGTATTTCGTTTACATTATGAGATAGTAGTCTTTATTTAAACTCTTGCATCTATTGTAGAACTTTAATTAGCGCAGGCGTTCGCTTCCACTCCTATGGGACTCGTTTTTCCTGAAGATCCACTTTTCCATGCGGTTTTTGCTTGGAAAAGTTAGCTGAAGGAAAAACCCCATGGAAAGGGAAGCGAACAAGCCGTAGCGATTGTTACGCACAAATTTACTGTCAAAATGGCTACATCATTTATTGAGTAGTATCCATATATTGCGCAATAACACATATTGCATCAATTGTGTTTTAATTTTGAGGTATAATCGTCCGCAATATCGATATTGATGAGGTCTCACTTTATTGCAAGAGTCCGTATTTTGTGCTATATTAGTATCAATTCCGATAAAACAGAGTAAAATAGTATGAATTGATATATACTGGAGGAATTCAGATGGGGAGAGAGTTTTTAGAAGTATTTGAAGAATGGGCATCCTCCTATGATGAGGCCGTTACAGGACATGACCCTCAATATAGAGATGTATTTGAAGGATATGATACAATACTGAGTGAAGTAGCCAAGCTTTCTGAAGGGAAAGTGATGGAATTTGGTGTAGGAACAGGTAACTTAACAGAAAAAATATTAGCTAAAGATCTGCAAGTTATTGGCGTAGAACCATCGGAACCAATGCGCCAACTTGCTAAAGAAAAATTACCACAGTTAGAACTTTACGAAGGGGATTTCCTTGATTATCCCTTGCCAAAGCAACAAGTGGATACCATTGTAAGTACCTATGCTTTTCATCACCTAACCAAAGAAGAGAAGAACGTAGCAATTACTAAATTTCATTCCCTTCTAGCTAAAGATGGGCGCGTTGTATTTGCTGACACGGTTTATGAAAATCAGAAAGCAGAAGAGCAAATCAAACAGGAAGCATCACAAAAAGGTTATCTGGAATTGTTAGAAGATCTAAACCGAGAGTATTATCCACATTTAGGGGAATTGCAGGAACTTTTCGAGCAAAATGGTTTTAGTTTTGAAGCAAAGCAGCGGAACAAGTTTGTTTGGTTATTTATTGCTAAAAAACAATAAGAGGAGTGATCAATAATGACAGAAAAAATGAATGTAGAAAGTTTTAATTTAGATCATACAAAGGTTAAAGCACCATATGTACGTTTAGTAGGTGTTACAACAGGTGCAAACGGGGACAAAGTGTATAAATACGATATCCGTTTTTGCCAACCTAATAAAGATCATATGGAGATGGCAGGCCTACATTCCATTGAACATTTAATGGCAGAAAATATTCGAAATCATATAGATAATGTTTTAGATATTAGTCCAATGGGGTGCCAGACAGGATTTTATTTAGCGATTATCAATAATGATAGCTACGATGAAGTGATAACAGCTATAGAAAAAACATTAAACGATGTATTAGAAGCAACGGAAGTACCTGCATGTAATGAAGTTCAATGTGGTTGGGCAGCTAATCACAGCTTAGAAGGTGCTAAAGAAATAGCTGAAAATATGTTAGCTAAGAAAAACGAATGGCATATCGTATTTGCAGAATAATGAGGGATTAGATTGACACTATATCGAAATATACAACAATTAATTGGAGGTACACCGTTAATGGAATTGACGAATTTTTCTCTTCCAGACGGTGTACGCCTTTTTGCAAAACTTGAGTTTTTTAATCCAGGGGGAAGTATCAAAGACAGGTTGGGATTAAATTTTATTGAGGATGCCATTCAATCTGGTCAGTTACAGCCCGGCGGTACTATTATTGAGCCGACAGCAGGTAATACTGGAATTGGTATTGCGTTAGCTGCAGTAAATAAAGGGTTCCGTGTCATTTTTGTCGTACCTGAACATTTCAGTAGAGAAAAGCAACTATTGATGCAAGCATTGGGTGCAGAAATTGTTCATACCAGACGTGAAGATGGTATGAGAGGGGCTATTGATAAAACAAAACAACTATTATCAGAAATACCAAATAGTTATTCTCCTCAACAATTCGAAAATCCATCAAATCCAGATACCTATTACCGTTCGTTAGCTCCAGAAATTGATAAAGATTTAAATGGAGATGTTTCTGTTTTTGTGGCAGGCGCTGGAACTGGTGGAACATTTTCTGGCTCAGCACGTTATTTTAAAGAGAAGAACCCTGAAGTAAAAACAGTCATAGTGGAACCAGAGGGATCCATAATAGCCGGTGGGGAAGCAGGACCTCATCGTACGGAAGGTATTGGAATGGAGTTTTTGCCTGAGTATATGGATCGTCAATTATTTGATGCGATCCATACCGTTGAAGATGCGATTGCTTTTAATATGGTAAAACAACTTGCGGAAAAGGAAGGACTTCTTGTTGGCAGTTCTTCAGGAGCGGCAATGGTTGCTGCATTAAAAGAAGCACAAGCTGCAAAACCTGGAAGCAATATTGTTACCGTATTTCCTGATAGCAGTGAGCGATATTTAAGTAAAGATATTTACCCGTTTGATTAAGAGGAGGTTTTACAATGAAAAGAAAAACAAAAATGGTCCATGGTGGTATTACGGGTGATGAAAAAACAGGTGCTGTATCTGTACCAATTTATCAAGTAAGTACGTACCGACAACCAGAAGCAGGAAAACATACTGGTTATGAATATTCTCGTACTGGTAATCCGACACGACATGCTTTAGAAACCGTAACAGCAGAATTAGAAAATGGAAAAGCGGGTTTTGCATTTGCTTCAGGGATGGCAGCGATAACTTCTGTGATGATGCTGTTAAAAGCAGGTGACCATGTCGTATTAACAGATGATGTGTATGGTGGTACCTATCGTTTAACAACGAAAGTATTAGATCGCATCGATTTATCTCATACCTTTGTGGATACAAGTGATGTCGAAGCTGTGGAAGCGGCGATTAAACCAACTACTAAGATGCTTTATATCGAGACACCAACAAATCCATTGTTAAAAGTAACGGATTTGAAAAAAATGAAAGAAATTGCAGATAAACATAATTTATTATTAGTTGTCGATAATACATTTGCAACACCATACCTGCAAACACCATTGGACTTAGGTGCAGATATTGTTTTGCACAGTGCGACAAAATACATCGGTGGTCACAGCGATGTGGTAGCAGGTCTCGTTGTTGTTAAGGATGACCAATTGGCCGAAGATATTCATTTTATCCAAAACTCAGTAGGTGCTGTTCTTGGTCCACAAGATGCCTGGTTATTAATGAGAGGAATCAAAACACTCGGTCTTCGTATGGAAGCAATTGAAAAGAACGCCAATAAAATTGCGTCCTATCTGGATCAACATAAAGCCGTAGAAAAGGTATATTATCCAGGTTTGGCAAATCATTCAGGACATGATATTACCAATCAACAAGCACAAGGTTTCGGTGGTATGATTGCCTTTGATGTCGGAAGTGGCGAAAAAGCGGACCATGTTCTAAGTAAAGTAGACTTTTTTACATTAGCAGAAAGTCTTGGAGCTGTTGAGAGCTTAATTTCAATCCCAGCCCGAATGACACATGCATCGATTCCAAAAGATCGTCGTGAAGAACTAGGAATTACTGATGGACTGATTCGTTTATCAATAGGGATTGAAGACGTCGATGATTTAATAGAAGATCTGTCAAAAGGATTAAACTAAAGAAAAAGCACCTATCTTTTTTGAAAAAGGTGGGTGCTTTTTCTTATGGACAAAAAAGAGTAATAAACGGAAAAAGTGTCCATAAGAATCGATCTATCGGACAAAAAGAAGCAGAAAACGGAAAAAGTGTCCATAAGAATAATTCTTACGGTCAAAAAGGAGTAGAAAATGAAAAAAATGTCTATAAGATTCATTCTTATGGACACAATGAGAGCATACACATTAAAACTGTCCATGAGTTTCTTTAAAGACAAATATAATTCGTACATGTTAAACTATGGAAGGATAATTGGAAAAGGAAGTGATCGTTATGCAAGAAGTGATAGAATATCTTGAAAAAAATAAAGAGAAACATATTGAAGAACTAAAGCAATTTTTACATATACCTAGTGTGAGTACGGATTCCAGCCATAAAGAGGATGTTACGAAGGCGGCAGAATTTGTCTCAAATTATTTAACAGAGGCAGGATTCCAAACGGTTGAATTGCAGAAAACAAAAGGCCATCCACTTGTATATGCTGAATGGATGGATGCTGGAGAAGATAAACCAACTGTATTGTTTTATGGACACTATGATGTACAGCCGCCAGACCCACTTGATCAATGGAAAAGCGATCCATTCCAAGCAGAAATACGAGATGGACGAATCTATGCGCGAGGAGCAAGTGATGATAAAGGGCAAGTATTTATGCATTTAGTTGTGCTGAAGGCATTTTTACAAACAACAGGGTCATTACCGATTAATGTAAAAGTTTGTATTGAGGGCGAAGAAGAAATCGGAAGTGCTAATTTATATGATATTCTCCATCAACAAAAAGAAAAGTTCTCAGCAGATTTTGCTGTTATTTCTGATTCAGGGATGGTCGCCAAAGACCAGCCGACAATACTATATGGTTTAAAAGGATTTACTGGATTAGAATTCACGTTAAAAGGTCCAGACAATGATTTGCACTCCGGACTTTATGGTGGGGCAATCAAAAATCCGGCAATGGCGATGGCGCAATTATTGGCGACCATGAAAGATGAACAGGAAGTTGTGCAGGTAGCTCATTTTTATGATCAAGTAGAACCATTAACCTCAGAAGAACGACAATTAATTGAAGAAGCTCCAAGTGAAGATTATCCAGTTTCTACTGGTGCAACCAAAACCGTCTCAGAAAAAGGTTACACCGCTAAGGAACATACGATGGCGCGACCGACCCTTGAAATTAATGGTCTATTTAGTGGCTATCAGGGAGAGGGAACCAAAACAATCATTCCTTCGACAGCAACGGCTAAATTGACTTGTCGATTAGTCCCGGGTCAAGATCCAAAACAAATTCAAGATCTCTTAGTAAAACATATAGAAAAACATCTGCCTAAAGGTGTCGAGTTAACCATTAAACGTGAACCATTATCTGCAAAGGCTTATAAAGTGGACCCAAATCACGAGCTGATTACAAAAGCAGCGGCAAGTTTTGCAGAAACCTTTGATAAAGAAGCGGTTTATGTTCGGATGGGTGGATCAATTCCAGTTGTTGAATGGATCGATGCAATATATGATATTCCAGTAGTATTATTAGGGTTTGGTACACCAGATGACCGGCTCCATTCACCGAACGAAAGTTTTCCAATCGCTCATTTCGAAAAAGGAATGAAAACGATTGTTCATTACTGGGAATCTGTGAAAAATTATCAAGGAGTAAATCGTTCATAATAGCTGACATAATAATGATAGAAGCAAAGAGGGGCATAACCAGACAAAAATGTATTCAAATAATAAGTCCCAATTTAAAAATGGTGAGATCCATTAGTTGACTTAATACCATTCAGGGTATAATATATGGATGAACCTTTTAGAACAGTAATAGGAGGAATAATCTATATGTTTATCCTGTGGTTGATCGCAATAGTGATAACAATCGTTATTGCTCACTTAATATATACTAGGTATGTCCCAATTAAAGGCGTCCCTTGTGTGGAACCTAATAAAGAATGTAAGCATGGTAAAGCCATCTTAGATATCCGTGATTACCAAAAAGCAGCTAAAGATAAAGTAGATGGGGCAATCGTTATTCCAGTTCCCTACTTAAGAAGGTATTATTCTGAAATTTCATCACAATCCATTTATGTGATTGCATCTAATCATTTAGAAAAAAATTTAGCGATTCGCTTTTTGAAGAATAAAGGCTTTGATGTTATTGGTTATACCTTAACAGATTGTCAGTGTAAGAAGAAAATCGAACAGATGGTATAAATTGTGAAATAAACCTTACTTTTGTATGAAATAAAGTAAGGTTTATTTTTTTTAGCCTATAAGTACTATTAGTGTGGTAAAATAGTCTTTAATATAATAGCCAGATTACATTAAAGGGGTCATTATTAATGAGGAAATTATTTAATAAAAAAAAGCACGATACTTTCAGTCCTAAGTCACAAGAACTTGAAGTTACACTAAATGTTCAAAGTGGTTCATCTTTTGATAAACAATTAAAAATGGTCAATTTGACAAAAGATGATTTGGTAACACTTATGCAAATAAAACCATGGGTAGAAGAAAATATTGACAAGATTGTGGGACAGTTTTATAAAAACCTAGAGAATGAGTCATCATTAATGGAGATTATAGAAGAGAACAGTTCAATAGAACGGTTAAAACAGACGCTGACCGTACATATTCAAGAAATGTTTAATGGGACAATTGATCAACAGTATTTTGAGAAAAGAATGAGAATTGCCCATATCCACTTTAAAATTGGGTTAGAACCAAAGTGGTATATGTGCGCGTTTCAGGATTTACTAAATTCGTTACTCACTATTTTAGCTGAAAAAATACCTGATAAAGCTTTCTTTTATACTGCCGTATCGTCCACTTCAAAGATCTTAAACATTGAACAACAGCTTGTTTTAGATGCTTATCAAAGTGAAGTCCAGAGAGTGCATGATAACCAAGAACAGGAAAAAGAAGAGTTGCATAAAAAAATAAAAGATACATCAGAGGATTTAGCAGCCATTTTTCAACAATCAGCTGCTTCCACACAATCACTTGTTCATCAACTTGAAGATATTCTTAATTCAGCACAACAGGGAACGGCAACATCGGAAAATGTGGAGAAGTCATCTCAAGATCGCCGCAGAGACCTGCAAGAACAAGAAAAACAAATGGAACAGATGGAAGATAAGATGAATGGAATTAAACAAGAAAGTAGTAGTTTAGCAGATATATCGAAACAAATTGAATCGATTGTCAGTATGGTAACAGATATCGCAGAGCAAACCAATCTTTTAGCATTAAATGCAGCTATTGAAGCGGCACGAGCAGGGGAAGAAGGAAAAGGATTCGCCGTCGTAGCCGATGAAGTACGTAAACTTGCAGAACAAACTAAAAATTCAGTGAGTAATGTAACAGGATTAATTGAAAAAACCAATACTCAAGTAGGAAAAGTAACCGGATATGTAGACGAAGTCCAACAGTCTGTTAGCGGTAGTACGCAAAATATGAAAGATATTCATCAATTTTTTGTAGAATTAGTCGAAAAAATGAATCAATCGAAGGGCCATAACAATACGATTGAAACAGAAATTGAGCAGTTCTTCCATAAGTTAGATGACGTTCATCAGTCGTTTGGACAGATATCTTCTGCTATAGAAGACTTAGTAGACATGACCAATAATAAATAGGTTTTGATAGGACACTCATAAGAATGAGTGTCCTATTTTCTTCTGTTTTTCATATACTGTAGTGGAGGTGTTATGTGTTGAGAGCAGAAGAAAAAGCAAAATTAGAAAAATCAATACAAGAAATCACGGAAATAGCAGAAGGGTTTGGCTTGGATTCCTATCCAATGCGCTATGAGATTTGTCCACCAGAAATCCTGTATACGTTTGGAGCGTATGGAATGCCAACTCGTTTTTCGCATTGGAGCTTCGGTAAGCAATTCCATCGTATGAAACTACAATATGATTTAGGTTTAAGTAAAATATATGAACTCGTAATTAACTCTAATCCTTGTTATGCCTTTTTATTACATTCTAACAGTCTGATTCAAAATAAATTAATTGTCGCCCATGTGCTCGCACACTGCGACTTTTTTAAAAATAATGTCCGTTTTCAAAACACAAAAAAAGATATGGTCGAAAGTATGGCAGCAACAGCCGAAAGAGTAGCAAAATATGAAAAACAGTATGGGATTAAAGAAGTAGAGAAATTTCTAGATGCAGTTCTTGCGATTCAGGAGCATATTGATCCTACGTTATTAAAAGCACAATTAGATTGGCAAAAAGATGAAGAAGAACAGCAATTAGAAAAGAAAAGAACGGAATACGATGACCTGTGGGATTTAGATCAAACAAATATAAATCAAAAATCTTCGAACGTAAAAAGAAAGAAAGCTTTTCCTCCGCAACCTGAAAAAGATATTTTATTATTCATTGAAGAACATAGTCGGGAATTAGAGGAATGGCAAAGAGATATTCTAACAATGATGCGTGAGGAAATGTTGTATTTTTGGCCACAGCTAGAAACGAAAATTATGAACGAAGGCTGGGCCACCTACTGGCATCAACATATAATTAGGGAATTAGATTTAACAAGTGATGAAACAGTTGAATTTGCTTCATTAAATGCCAGCGTGGTGCAACCATCAAAAACGCAAATTAATCCATACTATCTTGGTGTGAAAATGTTTGAAGATATTGAAGAACGTTACAACCATCCAACAGATGAAATGAAACGTTTTGGAGTGACGGAAAATTCAGGTCGTGAAAAAATATTTGAAGTAAGGGAAATCGAATCGGATATTTCTTTTATGCGTAATTATTTAACGAAAGAGTTAGTCGATCGAGAAGATTTATATCTTTTTCAAAAACAGGGCCATCAGTATAAAATTATCGATAAGAAATGGGAGGATGTCCGCGATCAACTAATCTCGACTCGATTAAACGGTGGATTTCCATATTTGACAGTCGATAATGGTGATTATTTACGTAATGGTGAACTATATATTCGTCATCACTATGAAAATGTTGAACTCGATCTCAAATATTTAGAAAAAACGTTACCATATATTTATACGCTATGGGGAAGAGATGTTCATATTGAAACCACAATGGAAGGAAAGCCTTGCTTGTTTTCATGTAATGGCACAAAAGTTGTTAAAAAATTTATGTAAAAGAAGGATAAAAGAAAAGATTTATAGAAGTAGAATGGATACAGTAGTATAAAGAATGGAGGTGTTATTTGATTGGAAATCGTAATCAAAGAGGAATTCACTGCGGTGGGTTTTATAGTGCAGCAAGATTGGGAAGGCTTAATTCGTGAGATGCCTGTGAAGTGGGATTTGTATAAGAACAGTGTGACAGAAATTGATAAAAGAAAAACGGATGTCATGATGGACATTAGTTTAGAACAACATCAAGGAATTTACACACAATTTATTTGTGCAGAAACAGATGATGATGCTTCCGTACCGAAAGGAATGGAGCTGCGAAAAATTCCAACACATCGTTATTTGCATCATCAACATCATGGAAGCTTGGTGGGGATAGCCGAAACATTTGGTGAAATGTATCAATTCGGAAAAGAGAATAGAATAGAATTAGAAACGATGAAAATTGATATCGGGTATACGATCGCAGGAAATGAAACAAGTCATGATCTTTATATAAAAGTAATCGACTAATGTGCTCCTGCCCATTTTACAGTTGGACAAATTACCTAACCTGGTGCCCATCATATAGTGATAGGGAATAGGAGGGTAATCATAATGGAATCTATGTATCCAACTAATTATGGAAATTACGATGAGTACGGCAATATGTATCAAGATGATCGCCAACTAGGCTTTTTCCCTTTTTTTCCAGGTTTATTTCCTGGAGGTAGTTCACCTGGTCAAGGAGGGCCACCATTCGGCCCACCACCTGGCCAAGGTCAACCAGGAATTCCACCATTCGGACCACCTCCAGGTCAAGGACAGCAAGCAGGACCACCTGTAGGTCCACCACCACAATATGTTCCACAACAACCTTCTCAAGTTGGAAGCGGTGGTGCACAATTATTTGCAGTTGATCCTGGTTCGATCAGAGGATGTTTATTTCGCTACACCTATGTTTGGCTAAGTCGTTTCAATGCTTTCTGGTTCTATCCGACGTATGTAGGAAGACGATCAGTGGCAGGTTACCGCTGGACAGGATTCAACTGGGTTTATTTTGGGATTGACCTTGATCGTATTCAATCGTTTACATGTGTCTAGACGTCTTCATGCACGAGTACGAATTAAAGAAGATCATACTAATTACAATGGTGCGAATCGAGTGTTGATTTGTGCCTTTTTTTATATGTTAACAAGAAAGTTTAAATTTTAACGCTAGAGTAGCTTTTGTTTTATTAGTAAAAGGACGTCATCGGCATTAAGCGGATGAATCGAGGTTAAAATGTCGATGAGGATCAATCTCATCGGCATTTTGCCACTAAATAGAACTCAAATTGCCGACGAGCAGCTGTCTCATCGACAATCCAAGGGAAACAAGAGATCAAACTGCCGACAACAAACCTTCTTATCAAATTTGCATCTGTAATTATTATTGGGAATAAAAAGAGCATAATATTAAAATTAATGTTACAGTTAGAAGGTATATAAAATAAGTTAGTAGGTGAAAAACATGATTGAGATTAAAACATCAAAGCTTAGTGACGGTGAATTTAATAGAGGTGTTTTTGCTACATGTAATATCGAAAAAGGCAAGCTTTTACATGAAGCACCCGTCATTGCATATCCAAATGACGAGCATCAACATATTGAAAAAACCTTACTCGCAGATTATGCATTCGAGTATGGGATAAATCATTCAGCGATCTTGCTAGGTTATGGCATGCTGTTTAATCATTCTTATCAACCGAATGCAAACTATGAGATTAATTTTGATAATCACACATTTGAATTCTATGCTTACACAGATATAAAAGCAGGAGATGAGATTTTAATTAATTACAATGGCGAAGTTGATATAGATGATCCACTCTGGTTCAATCAAGAAGAAGAAAATTAATATGACACCGAAAAATCATGAAATACCCGCTATGAAATTCAAGTAAGAGGTGAATGTTACAACTTGATTTGTATGTTGTAAAATTAGTTGCAAGGGGATGGAATCAATGGACAGTCTAGTTGGTTTTAATCGAAGTGACTACCCATTTCATTTGTTTTCTCTTTCTCATATTTATATGGTAATCATTACAGTGGGATTATTAGCATGGATGTATATTTTTAGAGAGAACATTAAGAGGAACTATAAACGAATCTATAAAAATATATTAATTGTATTTCTTATATTAGGGGAAATTACGTTTCATTTATGGTATCTCTCGCACGACAGGTGGGATGTCGCGACTAATTTGCCTTTGCAACTATGTTCGATTTCTTTATATTTATGTACAATTATGTTACTCACAAAAAATTTTAAAGCATTTGAAGTTTCTTTTTTTGTGAGTATGACAGGGGCCTTTATAGCAATTGTGACGCCAGAACTTTTCTTCGGATTTCCGCATATGCGATTCTTTCAATTTTTCATTGCCCACATTGCCATTATACTTTCCTGTTTTTATATGATATGGATCGAGGAATATAAACCCTCTTTTCGTTCTGTGATTCGAGCGTTTGTCATTATAAATATTATGGCCTCCTTTGTATTTGTCATTAATCAAATCGTTGGTTCTAATTATATGTTTCTAGCAGAAAAACCTAATACCACAAGCATCATTGACTTTTTAGGACCATATCCATGGTATATCTTGTCACTTGAAGCTGTGGCATTTACCATATTTCTGCTTCTTTACTTTTTATTATTTAAAATACCTGCTTTTTTTAATAAAAAGTAAAAAACAGGGGGTAAGTATTCTACTTAACTGCAAACTCAAACAATGAAAAAATTATATAACTAAACAGCGAATTAATTGCGTATACGTATCGTTCTCTTCACGGGAATTAATGTCCGCTAGACTGGAATTATACTTTATTCCCGTGAAGCAGAACACAATTCCCGTCAAGAATAAGAAGATTCCCTTGAAGAGAGACTGAATTCCCGTAAAGCGTGTGTAGATACCCGTGAAGAGGAAAGATTCTTTAATCCTAAACAAAACTTATAATAGTCACTATTCTTTAGTTTCTGCTTAATACGCATAAAAAATCCAAGTGATATCGATTCTATTCGAATATCGCTTGGATTTTCGTCATCTTAAAATACCTTCGTCCCCGTTTAATGGTGTGTGGCGTGGTCAATGGATTGCTGCAAAATTTTCATCACGTGTTCGTCGTCCTGAGAATAATAGATCGTCTTACCATCGCGACGATATTTTACTAAGCGTAAATTTTTGAGAAAACGAAGCTGATGGGAAACATTGGATTGATTTAAATCCAGTTTTTCGGCAATATTGGAAACCGATAATTCCTGTTCAAATAATAAATGCAAAATGCGAATTCTTGTCGGATCACCTAAAGCTTTGAAGGTTTGCGATACCAAAAATAACGTTTCTTCATCAAGAGCCTCATATGTTTCGTCTGCCATTACATCATCTCCTTAATTACAACAGTCTTCCTCTTTTTCAATTTCTGCATGGACACCTTCTATTTGAATGGTGGTGTGGTGAAGGGAGAACGAATCATGTAATAAATTCGAAGCCTTTTTTAATAAATGATCGCGATCAACATTTTCCTCTACAACCATATGACAACTTAATGCAGGAAAGTCAGAAGTGATCGTCCATACATGTAAGTCATGTATGTTAATCACTCCTTCTAATTGAACCAATTTATTTTCCACTTCTTCATAGGATACATGGTTTGGAGTACCTTCCATTAAAATGTGCAACGAATCCTTGGTAATCCGGTAACCGCTGACTAATATCAGTATCGCTACAATAATACTGGCAAGTGGATCAGCAATATTCCAATTGAAAAGCATAATGAGAATACCAGCTATTATCGCTCCAACGGAACCAAGCAAATCACCTAACACATGTAATAAAGCACTCCGCATATTTAAAT
This sequence comes from Gracilibacillus massiliensis, assembly GCF_001458115.1. Classification (GTDB taxonomy): domain Bacteria; phylum Bacillota; class Bacilli; order Bacillales; family Amphibacillaceae; genus Gracilibacillus; species Gracilibacillus massiliensis. Next base: position 377,757 of record NZ_CZRP01000013.1, on the reverse strand, counting down.
TCCCTTTGGTATCTCCACTGTAAATCAGAATAAAGGCTACAATAATGTTTATTAATAAACCAGTAACAGCGATCCAAAGCATCATCGGACTAACATTTGGTGGTTCTAAAAAACGATGATAGGCTTCATAAAAAATATAAAGAGAAATCGCTAATAGTGTAATCCCATTAATAAATGCTGCCAAAATTTCGAATCGTTTATATCCAAATGTTTTATGTGCGTTTGCTGCTTTCTCACTTAATTTAAAAGCAAATAAACTGAGTCCAAGAGCAAATGCATCACTTAGCATATGTCCTGCGTCTGACAACAATGCTAAGCTATTAGTTAAAATACCACCAATTACTTCGATGACCATAAAAGTAAAAATTAACATAAAACTTATTAGTAACGCTTTTTTATTGTTGGTGTGATGATGATCATGCGCGTGATCATGTCCGTGTGAATGTCCCATAATTCAACTCCTCTATACATATGAACATATATTCATATTATAAAAGTTCAGAAGAAAATGTGCAAGTGTTTTTAGCACAAAAAAAGTGACTGGACGATCCCAGTCACTAGAATGGTAAATAGGGTAATAAAATTCCACCGATGAGACCAATGATTACAATAACCCATGAAGGTAATTTCCAAAATGCTAATAAGCTAAAAAGGATAGCGGCTAAGATAAAATCTTTCGTTTCTATGATCGTACTAGTCCAAATCGGTTGATAGAAGGCAGCGATTAATAATCCGACAACAGCTGCATTGACGCTAATAAGCGCACCACGAATCGAAGGTGTTTGGCGCAACAAGTTCCAAAATGGTAATGTTCCAACTATTAATAAGAAGGCTGGTAAAAAAATTGCGAAAGTGGCTAAAAGCCCACCTGGAACGCCAGCTATCACCGTTCCTAAATAGGCAGCAAATGTAAATAGTGGACCTGGTACTGCTTGGGCGGCACCATAACCAGCCAAGAATTCCTGTTCTGAAATCCAGCCAGTAGGGACGAATTCCTGTTCAAGTAGTGGTAATACAACATGACCACCACCAAAAACTAATGCACCAGATCGATAAAAACTGTCAAACATTGCAAGCCATTGCCAGTCACTCATTTGATTGGCAAATGGTAAAATGATCAGTAACAAAAAGAATAAAGAAAAACTTATGATGGCCGTTTTCTTAGATAAAGTTAAATGAAGATTTATCGTTTCTTTTTTTTCTTGTTTTTGAAAAAGAAATATACCAATTAAAGCAGCTACGAGAATGATTGCCACTTGTGTTAAGGTCGTTTGCCAAACTAACATGACCACAACTGCAAGTAAAGCAATCGCTTTTCTTGGAAGATCTGGTGCAAGTTTTGCCCCCATTCCAATAATAGCGTGTGCCACAACCGCGACTGCGACGATTTTTAAGCCATGAATAAAACTAGCATCATAAAAGGAAAATTGCTGAAGTGCTAAAGCAAAGACAATTAAGACAACAACGGATGGTAAGGTAAAACCGATAAAGGCGAGAATTCCACCTATAACGCCACCACGTATAATCCCAACCCCCATTCCGACTTGACTACTTGCAGGTCCGGGTAGGAATTGACACAATGCAACCAAATCTGCATAAGCTTTTTCATCTAGCCATTTTTTTCGCCTGACGTATTCTTCATGGAAATAACCTAAATGTGCAATAGGACCTCCAAAGGAAGTAAAACCTAATCTAGTTGCAATCCATAGAATAATCAAGTAATCTTGAAACGTATTTTTTTTAGTTTCCATATAAGCCCCCTGTATATCTATTTTCTAGCTGAATTATAGCAACATTTAATATGAAACGACAAGCTGTCCGACGTAAATTTTTTGTTAAAATTGAATAATGAATATGAGTATCGCTAAAATGACGATCACGATACTAACGGCAATAAGCGAATACGTTTTCGAAGTGTTAGCAACTTGGATTTCACTCCAATTAATTGGTTGAATGCCGCTTGTCCAAAAAACAAGGATAGCGGAACATAAAATCGCACTAATATTAACTAATAGTAAAATAAAAGGAGTCAGTGCTTGCTCGAATTCCAAAGCACCAAGCATCATTCCTAAGACGACCGCTGGAGGTAATAGCGCAACAGATACCATAACACCTACTAATGCTTCTGAAACACGTTTAGCGAAGGACATGGCACCTGCCGTACCTGCAGCAAGTGCCACAACAATATCCATCAATTCGATGTTTGTTCTTGCTAAAAATTCATCACTATTAATCGGTAAAGGGAAAATAAATCCGAAAATAATCGCGATAGCAATTGGGATTACTAAGCCATACAAGCATGTTAATACAGATCGTTTCATTAACTTGTAATCCCCTAATGTAGCAGCAAAAGCGAGAGCGGTAAATGGTCCGATTAGTGGGGCAATCACCATAGCTCCAATCACAATAGCAGCACTATCTTTAACAATCCCAGCAGTAGCTACAACAGCAGAGAGAACTAGCATCCATAAATAGTTGATGCTAGTTGTACTGGAAGAGTGGACGACATTATACAATTCATGCCGGCTGGCACGAGTGATTTCTTTTTGCTTTTCTTCAGAATCTTCTTCTATCTCTTCTTCTTTATCGGGTTCTACTCTAGGAACATAGGTCGAAATATTGTAAAGTAAAGCTCTAACTTCTTCTTGACCTTGGTCATTTACTTCTAAAAAGTCAAGAATTTCTTCGGTGTGTTTTTTCTTTATCAGTATTTTGACTAGTTCTTCTTTGTCTGAAATTTTTGTGTGCCATTTTTCGATGACATGGAATTGTTCAATTTCAGTTAAAAAAGCATCCAGCCGATTGAGTGGAATATAGACTTCGATTAGTTGTAATTCCATAGTGTGTGTCCCTTCTTAATGTTCGTACATCATTTTTCTTGTCATACCACCATCAATAATTATGTTTTCTCCATTAATAAAATCATTAGCTGGATCGGTTAGAAATAGGCAAGCACGAGCGACATCTTCTGGCTTACCTACTCGTTTAGAAGGGTGTTGCTGGTGATCGATTTCTCTTAATTGGTCGTATTCTGTTGTTTGAATCCAGCCTGGACTAATAGCATTACTTGTAATAAAGTCTTCTTGCAAGGACATAGCTAAAGAATGTGTCAGTGCTAAAATACCACCCTTACTTGCAGCATAGCTTTCACTATTTGCTTCTGACATATAAGCACGAGTGGAAGCTATATGAACTAGACTGCCACCAGTTGATTGATTCCGCATGATTTTAGCAGCCTGTTGTGAACATAAAAAAACACTTCGTAAATTCGTGTTAATGATATGGTCCCAGTTTTCTAACGTCATTTCGTAAAAATTACCGAATGTGGATACTCCAGCATTGTTAATCAGAATATCGAGCTTACCATATTGCTTATTTACTTTTCGGAAGAGATCATACACTTCCTCAGGAACACTAACATCTGTTTGAATAAAATCCATGTTATATTCGAAAGGTTCTACTTTATCGGCAACGATTACAATAGCTCCTTCATTACGATAACTTTTAGCAATCGCTTTGCCTATACCATTTGCTCCACCAGTAACTACGACGACTTTATCTTGGTAACGCATTTTGTTGTGCAGCCTCCTCTATAGGAAATCTCAATGTAATGGTTGTTCCTTGATTAACTTCACTTGATACTTGTATATCACCTTCATGCATTTCAACTAAATTTTTTACAATAGATAAACCTAATCCAGTTCCACCATTAGCTCTAGAACGTGATTTGTCGACTCGATAAAATCGTTCAAATAAATAAGGGATATCTTCTTTTTTAATACCAATACCAGTATCTTTTACACGTATGAAGACGTTAGTATCTTCTTCTTTGACTTCTAGTAATATGCTTCCCTTTTCTGTGTATCTTACGGCATTTTCTACTAGATTGGTCAGTACTTGGTCTAGTCTGCTTTTATCAGCAAATAAATAGACCGTTTTGTCAGGAATCTCTAATTCCATTTTTAATCCTTTTTCCGATGCTCTAAATTGCGAACGTTTCAACATTTCTTCTGCTAGTTTATTAATATTTACATCTTCTTTATTAAGGTCGATTTTGCCTTCTTCTATTTTCGATAGATCCATCAAATCATCCATAAGGTTACTAATGTGATCTGTTTCGTTTTCAATAATTTCCAGAAATTCATCTCTTTCCTCTTTACTTTGATACATTTCATGTCGAACAGCGTTGGCATATCCTTTGACATAGGTAAGGGGTGTTTTTAGTTCATGCGTAATATTAGAAAAAAATTCATTGCGGTTTGTTTGATATCGTTCCAACGTTTCCGATAAGTGATTAATAGCATGTGCGAGTGAACCGATTTCATCGTTTGCTTTATAATCAACGCGTAAGGAGAAATTTTTCTTTTCGGCGATTTGTTTAGCCGCTTTCTCCATTTCAATAAGAGGGGCCCCTAATTTTTTTGATATGAAAAAGGTAAAGCCCATTGCTAACGCCACTGCCCCTAAACTAGCCAAAATAACTAAGAAAATGATATTGTGAATCGAATTACTAATAAGGCCGAAAGAAGAAAACAAGACGACACTTCCATTAGTTCCATTCGGATTCGTAATGGGTTGTGCCACTTTTAAATAAGTAGAGCCGTTGAGTGTATATTCTTCAACCACTGTTTCACCTTGATCTAATTGTTTTATTTCATTTGTATCTAAAACTTGATCGGTAATATCATCATGCCAGTTCGTTTGCAATAAATTATTACCGTCACTATCCAAAATTACAGCACTCGTATCTGTCATATCGGTTAGGTGCTCTAATAATTGCAAGTTTTCAGGATCTTCTAAATCATTTACCTGGGTAGCATATTTTTCGGATAGTTGCACCAACTGTGTTTCTGTTTGATTGATCGAATAGTTTAAAATCAGCTGTAAGATAATATATCCTAGAGGAATTAAAATAATCAATTGTAAAAAAAGAATAGTAGCACCAAGTTTAAAAACGACACTATTTAGTTTCATTTTTACCCTCCCAATCAAATTTATAACCTACTCCCCATACGGTTTCAATTGGTTGATACGAAATTCCTGCTTTTTTCAATTTATCTCTTACATATCGAACGTGTGAATCAACCGTACGAATGTCTACAATTTCATCCAATCCCCATATCAAATCTAATAATTGTTCTCTTGTATATACTCGGTTTGGATGGGAGGCAAGTAAAAATAGAAGTTCAAATTCCTTTGGACTATATTTCACCTCGGTTTGATTGACGGTAACCGTGTGTGATAAGGAGTCGATGGTTAGTTCTCCAAATGTTAATAATTTTTTGGCTGTTTGATTTTCTTTTTGAAAATGACGCAGTTGTACCTGTATTCTTGCTAACAATTCCTCGGGTTCAAATGGCTTTACAATATAATCATCTGCCCCGATCGTTAACCCTTCCACTTTCTGTGACGTATCATTTAGCGCTGTTAATAAAATGATTGGGACATTTGGTTTAACGGTCTTCATTTGTTTACATGCCTCAATCCCATCTAGCTCTGGCATCATGATATCTAATAAAACAATATCAATAGCTTGGTTCTTCAATGTTTGAACTGCTTTCGTGCCATTTTCAGCTTCCATTATTTCAAAGTCTTTTCTTAAATATAATTTTAACATTGTTCTCATCTGTAATTCATCGTCGACAATTAAAATGGTTGTCATTGTTATCCCTCACATCTATCTATTTATTCCCTACTCAAATAGTATAGAAAAATTCGTAATTAGTAAAACAGAGAGTGCTTCAAGCAACTATAATTCGGAAGTTCAACCTAAACTGCGAAGTTGTGAGAACTTCTTCATGTAAAGGAGAATGATGAGTGAATTACCAGCGCTACGGAAAAACACTCCCTTTCCGGGGGCACGGTTTCAGCTAACTTTGAAAAGAAAGACACTTTTCAAAGTGGATCTTCAGCTCGTGCTGTTCCCCCAGGAGTGTCGCATTTTTCCTCCGCTTTGGACCGTACTCTGTTCAAGTGCGATGAAATAAGTTTTAATCACAATATCCTAGCTGTAACTTAGGTTGTGAAATATTACCGAAGCGTAGTCCATTTACGTAGACTCTTGCGGGATCAGCGTCTTCCGAAGACCCCGCAGGAAAAACGCCCTTTGTTTTTCTGAGGAGGCTGAGGTGACGCCCGCAGAAAGCGAAGTAAATGAACGGAGCTTTTGCATTGCACTCATTAAAATTTCAAAGTGAGCAGTAAACGTATTTCGCAGTTTGTGTCAACTTTTCATAAAAGCTAATGACTGTATTGTTTTGAAATGGTCAGTTTTTGAACAATTTATGACAATGATGGTTTCATCATAATTTCATCATATTTATCTGTCAGTATGTAAGACAGTTGTAAAATTATTTTTCAAACCAAAGGGTATGTAAAGTATATAAATGTTTTCGTAAAGAAAGGAGAAACATCATGAAGGCAATGAAGAAGCTCGTATATATTCTCACATTTTTGTTTATACCTATCTTCTTAGCAGGTTGTGAATCAAAACTATTAGTCTTTGATCCAAAAGGGCCGATAGCGAGAAGTTTAACAGATTTAATTGTGTATTCTATCATCTTTATGTTGGTAATTGTTATTGTCATTTTTGTTTTGTTTGGTTATATCGTTTGGAAGTATCGAGCACGGAAAGACGATGGTGATTTCGAACCGAAAGAAGAGAAAGGAAACCATTGGTTGGAGATTACTTGGTTTACGATACCAGTTATTATCGTTATTGCCTTAATGATACCTACAACTAAAACCATTTATGAAGTCGAGGATGTTCCACAAGGATATGAAGAAGAAGAGCCCCTTGTCATTCACGTTACTTCTGCCGATTGGAAATGGATCTTTAGTTATCCTGAACAAGATATAGAAACAGTGAATTATATTAATATTCCAGCAGATCATCCCGTTCAATTTAAGATGACTTCTGCAGGGACGATGCAGTCCTTTTGGGTACCTGAATTAGGTGGTCAAAAATATACAATGGCTAATATGCAAACAAATCTTTACTTAGTTGCGGATAAGCCGGGTTCATTCTATGGACGTAATACTAGTTTTAATGGTCGAGGGTATGCCCACATGGAATTCGAAGTACAGGCACAAACACAAGGTGATTTCAACGAATGGGTAAATGATGTTAAAACAACAGCAATGGACTTAACAGAAGACAAATATGCGGAAATATTAGAACCGGGTAATCTTGGTAGAATGACATTTAATAAAACGCATTTAGAGTGGGTTAATCATGCTCATGGTGGATCTGAGAAATATATTGATCCGGAATTATATGAAATTAGCCATGGTGATGAAGAGCATGAAGAAGAAAGCGAAGATACAGATGAGCAAATGGAAGAAAGTAATACAGAAGTAAAAGAAGATACGAGTGATTCGACAGATGCAGATCACTCACATCATTAATAGAGGTGGTGAAAGACATGTCATTAGATGAATTTTTTGTCACAGGTGACCCGATGATTTTTGCGTCACAGATTGCCATTGGTTTAACAATGGTTGGGTTAATTGCTTTAATCACATATTTGAAAAGATGGAAATGGTTATGGAGCGAATGGTTTACAACTGTTGATCATAAAAAAATAGGTATTATGTATATTTTAGCTGGGGTACTCATGTTTTTCAGAGGTGGTGTCGATGGTCTATTAATGAAAGCCCAAACCTCAAGGCCTGAACTAGGTATATTGGATGCCCAGCATTATGATGAAATTTTCACTACGCATGGTGTCATCATGATTTTGTTCATGGCCATGCCATTACTAATCGGGATTATGAACGTTGTAATTCCGTTACAAATCGGGGCAAGAGATGTTGCCTTTCCTAAATTAAATGCACTTAGTTTTTGGCTATTCTTTGCAGGTGCGATGCTATTTAATCTATCCTTTGTAATTGGTGGATCGCCTGATGCCGGTTGGACATCTTATTTTCCGTTAGCAGGAAAGGAATTCACACCAGGTGTCGGGAATAACTATTATGCTGTATCGCTACAGATAGCAGGTATCGGTACATTAGCAACAGGAATTAACTTTGTTGTAACGATTATTAAAATGCGGGCACCAGGCATGAGTTGGATGAAGATGCCGATTTTTGTTTGGACAACATTTATTACGTCGATCATTATCGTTGCTGCTTTCCCAATTTTTACAGTAGCATTACTTTATATGACGTTGGACCGACTTTTTGGGACACACTTTTTCACTGTGGCCGCTGGTGGGGACCCGATGTTATGGCTTAATTTATTCTGGTTATGGGGCCACCCGGAAGTTTATATCGTTGTTTTACCAGCGTTCGGGATGTTCTCAGAAGTTATCGCAACATTTGCACGGAAAAATTTATATGGTTATAAGTCAATGGTATACGCTGTTGCAGGGATTGCCTTCTTAAGTATGTTAGTTTGGGTCCACCATTTCTATACAATGGGCAACAGTGCAGCAGTTAACTCGATTTTCTCATTAACAACGATGATGATTGCGATACCGACTGGTGTGAAAATCTTTAACTGGTTGTTTACGTTACGAAAAGGTCGAATTGAGTTTTCAACATCCATGTTATGGGCATTAGCATTTATCCCATGTTTTACAATAGGTGGGGTAACTGGTGTCATGCTTGCAATGGCAGCAGCCGATTATCAATACCATAATACGATGTTCTTAGTGGCACACTTCCACTATGTGTTAATACCAGGTGTTGTCTTTGCAGTCTTTGCTGGTCTTTATTACTGGTGGCCAAAAATGTTTGGCTTCACACTTAATGAAAAAATCGGTAAATGGCATTTCTGGTTATTCGTAATTGGTTTTAATTTAACATTTATGCCAATGTTCTTCGTAGGTTTAGACGGTATGTCCCGTCGTATGTACACTTATGCAGAAAGTACTGGATGGGGTGCATGGTTAGGATTCTCAGCAGTAGGTTCATTAATTATGGCAGCTGGTTTTGCTGCACTTGTTTACAATATTTATTGGAGCTTCCGCTACGCATCACGAAATGTCGGAAACGATCCATGGAACGCTCGTACACTAGAATGGGCGACTGCATCTCCAGCACCACATTACAATTTTGCTAAGGTGCCAGAGGTAGGTCATCTAGATGATTTCTGGTACAAGAAGAAAAAAGGGGAAACAGGTCTTAAAAAGGCTGATTTAAAACCAGTTCATATGCCAAGTAACTCATGGACCCCAATCGTATTAGCAGCAGCATTTGGTGTTGTAGGGTTTTTCCTAGTATTTGAGTGGTTTACACTGGCGATAATCGCGTCTGTTGGTATTGTGGTTGGATTAGTTGCCAATACGTTTGATTATGATGACGGCTACCATATTCCGGTCGATGAACTAGAAGAAGAAGAAAGAGAGTGGAGAGGTGATCTAAAATGACGTCACACACAACTACACCGTTAGAATACAAGACACAACAAAGTCAAATGAATATTTTAGGGTTTTGGGTCTTCTTAGGTGCTGAAATCGTCTTATTCTCCACCTTGTTTGCTTCTTATTTCGTATTGGAGCATAACACTGCTGGAGGACCTGCTGGTGGAGACATCTTTGTCTTAAAAGATGTCTTGATCGAAACCTTTTTACTATTAACTAGTAGCTTCACTTCAGGTCTTGCAATTCATGCCATGCGTAATCATGACAAAAAAGGATTATTAATATGGATGATCGCGACCTTATTGCTAGGTGCAGGCTTCTTATATATGGAAATTAACGAATTTCTTCATTTTATCCACGAAGGGGCAACGATCCAAACAAGTGGTTTCACTGCTGGTTTATTTACATTATTAGGTACGCACGGTGCCCACGTTACGTTCGGGATTTTCTGGATTAGCTTATTATTAGTTCAATTAGTACGTCGTGGTATAACTGAAAAAACATCTAGCAAGCTGTTTATTGCCAGCCTGTACTGGCACTTCTTAGATGTTGTCTGGATCTTTATTTTTACATTTGTATATTTAAAAGGGATGGTGATGTAAATGAGTGCACATACTAGTCGTTTTCCATGGAATCTATTAGTAGGTTTTGTTCTTTCCATTGCACTAACATTACTCGCCGTGTTTGTAGCTTTTAACACCAATTTTTCTAAGTCGATCATATTAGGAATTATTGGAACACTAGCAATATTTCAAGCATTGATTCAGCTATTTATGTTTATGCACGTAACCGAAGGAAAAGAAGGTATTATTAACGTGGTGAACATGATCTACAGTGTATTCCTTGCATTAGTGATCGTATTTGGTTCGATCTGGGTACTAACATCAGGACACGCGTCTATGCATTAAGTAATAGCGAAAGGGACTGCCTCAACGGCTTGCGTTGAGTGCAGTCCATTTCGCAAAGTTGCCAGTAAATTCGCAAAGTTGCCAGTAAATTCGCAAAGTTGCCAGTAAATTCGCAAAGTTGCCAGTAAATTCGCAAAGTTGCCAGTAAATTCACAAAAGTTTGAGTAAATTCAGCAAACTTAATCACAAAGTTGTCTGTTCACCTTATTAATCCATAAGTTCTCTGGATCAGCTAAAAGAGTTTGCCATCCAAGTTTTTCAGCGGGTTCTAAATTCTCTTTCTTGTTATCAACAAAAAGAATTGGTCGATTTTCATCTAATTGGTTCATACAAATCTGATAAATTCTTTGATTAGGCTTCGCAGCTTTAACCTCAGCTGATATAGTGGCACTTTTTATCACGGTGTAATCGTCCGTAAAACCCCCACTTCAAGAGTTGAGCGATAGCAAAGAAGCTAAGTGGGGATAAACGGACGCTAACTTCCTGATAAGTTTCGCTAACAATCAGTGGAAGTTTAAAATTCCCACTGATTGAAGTCTCACTTTATAAATGGACGTATTTGATCTAATATCGGTTCTATCCATTCTGTACGATGATTACTTAGAATATGGATATCTGCAATTCTACTCCATTTCTTAATACAATGAAGACCTTCTAGCTCGATAAGACTTTTAGGTAAGATATCTTGTAAGTAGTTTAGGTCTATATTGGGAAAAGTAGTTTTAAGCCAGTTCCAAAAAAATCTTCTGAAATTTCACCATGCCAGAGTTTTTCGCGAATTTCTTTCTTATAAATTTTTCGTACTTCTTGATAAGAAAGGCTTGCTTGTGACACGAGTTCATCCCAAAATTTGTCGAGATCAGTAGCTAATACACCACCAATATCTAATACTAATTGCACGTTTTTCATAAATGTATCATTTCCTTTCATTATTATGGTATCATATCTTCAGACAATTTTTAAAAAGGAGAAAAAGGCATGACACTAAACAAAAAAGGATTATTATCATTTATCGTTGCCTTAATTTTTGCAACACCGATTACTGCATACGCTCATGTAAAATGGTTTGCAGAAGTAGAACCAGAAAAAGTTCCGATTGAGCAAATTTTATCACCATTTTTTATAACATTTGCCATCATCGTTGCTATTATCTTAGCTGTTTTATCGCAAGTAATGGATTACTTTATGAGAGTTCCATATGCCGAAAAAATAGATAACTTTTTAAATGGAATCAGAAAATACTCCCGCTATATCTTAAAATATGGTACAGCACTAGCATTCATTATCCAACTAATTTCTGGAACCATGTTTGCACCAGAATTTGAGATTACAGATGGTTGGCAAACGGTTGTAATGGGTATGATTATCGTAGCTTTACTAATACCATCCCATATTAGCACCAAGGTCGCTGCCTTTCTAATGCTTGGCTTGTTTATTACGGTATGGCAAGATTACGGTTGGTTCTATATGTTGGACTATGGATTTTATCTAGCGATTATTTTCGTATTATTTATTGGAAAAACGAAATGGGAAAGATGGGGTTTTCCATTCCTTTACTTGGGTACAGGTTTAAGTTTATGTTGGGTTGCCGTAGAAAAATGGGTTTATCCAGCAATGACCTTAGATATTGTGGTAAATCACAATGTACCGACCTTTGGCTTTGATCCTGAAATTTTTATTGTTATGGCAGCATTTGTAGAATTTGTGGTTGGTTATTTATTAGTTGTAGGGATTCTCAACCGTATATTAGGTTTAGTGGTAACATTGATATTTGTTTCCACCACCCTTTTATTTGGAATGACAGAAATTATCGGACACGCGATGATTCATATTGTCTTAATCATTTTTATTATTGAAGGGGTTTCGTTTTATCACCCTCCAATAAAAATCCATAAAACGAAAATTGATCAATTTGTGTTTGTATTCTTAAACTTTATTTTCATATTAGCTACCTTTATTTTAGTCTATTATCGATTTGCGTAATTTGTCGATTTACTTGATCACTGTTATAAAGTAAAATAGTAGCTAAGACAAATAGCACAGCTCGTGCAAGAAATGGGGCGAGTATCATGAAAAAGATTGCATGGATTACAGATAGCTCTTGCGGATTAGATAAAGAATACGCAGAGAAAAATGATATCTTTATTATCCCTTTAAATGTGATTATCAAGGGAAAAACATATAGAGAAGATATCGACATTTCAAAAGAAGAATTTTATGATTTATTAAAAATTCACGGTGACGATGCCAAGACAAGTCAACCAGCCTACGGAGACTTCATCACATTGTATGAACGTTTGAAAGAAGAGTATGATTGTGGCATAGCTCTACATGCATCAAGTCAACTAACAGGCACATATCAAAGTTCAATATCTGCATCAGAAATGGTTGGCTTTGATGTAGAAGTAATTGACTCTAAAATAGGGGACTATGCACTGGGTAAAATGATCAAAAATGGTGTTGAAATGGCGAAACAGAAAACATCTTTTGAACAAATCGTTGCTAAACTCAGGTCCTATCCAGAATTTGCCCAGATGTATCTAATGCCTCAAAGTTTTGATCAATTACGTAAAAGCGGAAGGGTAAGTGCTGCTCAATCACTATTTGCATCGCTATTAAACATCCATTTAATATTAGGTTTTGATAATGGTAAAGTGGTTGTAAAAGATAAAGTCCGTATTAAAAAAAGAGCAGCACGAAAAATGTTTCAGTTATTAGATGAAGTAATGGAAAAGTATCAATTAAAAGAAATTTGTATTTTACATGCCGGAGTCAAGGATCAGGCACATAAATGGAAAGAAGACATCGAGAAGCTTCATACAGGCTTAAAAGTAAATATTCAGACATTGGTTCCAGTAGCCGGTGTTCATACTGGATATGGCACGATGTGTATTACCTGGTTGCGTGACTAATAGAAAGGAATCAAGTTTTTCTAATTGGAAAAACTTGATTTTTTGCGTTAAAGTATAATTAATGATATGTAAGAGATAGAGAGGAAGATTGTTAAAATGGGACATCATTTTGATACAAGGTCCGTGCACGTTACGATGAAAAGAAATGAAGGTGTACCAACTAAAGTAACACCAATTCACCAAACATCTGCGTTTACCTTTAAAAATTTGGAAGATATCGAAAACTTTTATAATGGTGAAAGAGATTATCTTTATACACGTGTTGGAAATCCAAACACCGATGAATTAGGAAAGGCTGTTGCTAACTTAGAAGCGGCACCATCAGGAATTGCAACATCTTCTGGATTGTCAGCGATTATGGTAGGGATTCTTGCTATTGCAAAAGCAGGTGATCACATTCTAGCTTCAGAAGATCTATATGGTGGTACATACGAACTATTGGCAAATGAGTTAACAAGTTTTGGAATCGAAGTTAGCTTTGTTTCTTTTGAAAAGGATATCGAAACCGAAATAAGAAAGAATACGGCGTTATTGTACACGGAATCGATCACAAACCCTTTGCTACGTGTGGAGGACTTAGAGCGTGTAGTTCGAATCGCCAAAAAACATAATTTGAAAACAATGGTTGATAACACTTTCGCAACTCCTTATTTAGTACAGCCTTATCATTTAGGAGTTAATTTGGTTGTCCATAGTGCAACTAAATATCTTGGAGGACATAGCGATATAACAGCGGGTGTTTTAGTTGGAGATGAGGACTTACTAACGAAAGCGAGAACTAAATGTGTCAACCTCGGAGCTAATTTGAGTCCGTTTGAAGCCTGGTTAACGGTCAAAGGTTTAAAAACATTGAGTGTTCGAATGGAGAGACATGTCCAAAATGCCTCTAAATTAGCAAAAGCATTAGCGAAACATGCAGCAGTAGACAAAGTATATTATCCTGAATTTGTAGCAGAAAAAGGAAACGGTGCAATTGTCACGATCGATATTACTAATCAAGCAAATATTGACACCTTTTTTGAATCGCTGGATTGGATTAAAATTGTCGCAACATTAGCTGGTGTGGAGACAACTGTTTCTTATCCGATCGGCACTTCCCATCGTAATTTGCCTAAAAAATCTCAACAGGCATTAGGTATTACAAAAGGTTTAGTTCGTATTTCAGTAGGAATTGAAGATGTCGATGATATCGTCACAACGCTTGAAAATGCGTTAACGAAAGCTAAAAAATGAGGTGAAATCATGAAATATGCAGTTGTAACGGGAACATCAAAAGGCCTTGGTGCGTCTATCGCAAGATTGTTAATGGAAGCTTCTGTAAATGTGATTGGTCTTGCAAGAGGTGAAAATCAAGCTTTGGAAAACGCTGATTTACCTGGTAGTTATCAGCATTATCAAGTCGATTTAGCTAATATCGAGCAAACGGAAAAGACATTTTTAGATATTATTGCCTTTTTGAAAGAGCACCCAATCGAATCTTTACAATTGGTTCAAAACGCAGCTTTAGTATCACCAATTGAACAAGTGGGGAAACAATCCGCAGAAGAATTAACGTCACATGTTCATGTTAATTTGTTAGCGCCAATGGTGATTACGAATTTATGGTTGGATGCCTGGCGTGATCGTGATATTCCCTTAGTACTTGTAAATATCACATCTGGTGCAGCCAACCGGTCAGTTTATGGTTGGAACGCTTATGGAAGTACGAAGGCTGGATTGGATCGCTATACTGATACGGTTGCACTAGAACAAGAAAAATTAGAAACGAATAACAAAATTTTCTTGTTTGATCCTAGTATAATGGACACGGATATGCAAGGAGAAATTCGTTCTGCAGATCCAAGTCAATTTGTTGATGTGGAGCAATTCAAAAATTATAAAACGGAAGATAAGCTTCGTGATACAGATGTTGTAGCAAAAGTTTTAGTCGATCGTTTATTAGATGAACAAGCGATCAAAAATGGTGACTACTATAGTGTTAAAGATATTCTCTAAAATAGGTATCTACCTATTTTAGAAATTTTTACTGACCATTTTATCCTTGCCTACATACGTTATAAGTGTAAGTATTAAAGGAGGGATGAAGATGGGTGCACAACAATATGGAGGCGGATATGGCTCTGGTTTTGCCCTAATCGTCGTATTGTTTATTCTGTTAATTATCATCGGTGCTTCATGGGGATACGGCGGCTTCTAATAGAAAATAGGTAACATCCTAACTAGTAAGAGAAACACTTCTCTTGCTAGTTTTCTATATAATCATACCGTGAAAGTGGACACAAACTGCGAACCTGTGACGATTATTATAAAGAATTTAGATGAGTGTAAATCCAACGCTACGGAAAAACACTCCCTTTCCGGGGGTCGGCGGTCTGCTAACTTTGGAAAGAAGACCACTTTCCAAAGTGGATCTTCAGCTCGTGCTATTCCCACAGGAGTGTCGCATTTTTCCTCCGCTTTGTGCAGATGTCTGTTCAAGTACGATGAAATAACCTTTGATATCAATATTTTAGCTGTTACTTACTTTGTTGAACTTTACTTAAGCGTAGTCCATTTACGAAGACTCCAGCGGGAATAGCGCGAGCTGAAGATCCCGCAGGAAAAGCGCACTTTGCTTTTCTGAGGAAGCTGAGGCTGTGCCCGCGGAAAGCGAAGTAAATGGATGGAGCTTTTGCATTCCACTCATCAAAATTTCAAAGTGAGCAGTAACAGGTACTTCGCTGTTTAGTCAAAAAAAGCTGCTAATGTGGTTTCGATTTTCTGACGTTATGGAACACATCTTTTATGAAAAATATGATAAACTTTATAGAGACGATATTTGCTATAGGTTTAGAAAGGAAGTTTAGAAATGATCACAAGAAAAAGTAAACGTGAAATAGAAATGATGCGTGAAGCAGGTAAAGTGCTCGCAAAATGTCATAGAGAAATTGCGAAACTGATTAAACCAGGAGTAACAACAAAAGAAATTGATGATTTCGTAGAATTATTCTTAGAAGAGCACGGGGCAACTCCAGAGCAGAAAGGCTATAGTGATTATCCATATGCGACATGTGCGTCCGTAAATGATGAGATTTGTCACGGTTTTCCTAGAGATGAAAAATTGGTGAAAGGTGACATTGTAACAATAGATATGGTAGTCAACTTAAATGGAGGTCTAGCAGACTCAGCATGGACATATGCAGTAGGAGAGCCTGATGAAAAAACAGAAAAGTTATTAGAAGTAACGAAAACTTCTTTATATAAAGGGATCGAACAAGCAATGCCAGGTAAACGGATTGGTGACATTGGTCATGCAATTCAGCAATATGCGGAAGCAGAAGGCTATTCTGTTGTGCGGGAATTTACTGGTCATGGTATTGGACCAACTATTCATGAGGATCCACAAATTCCTCACTTTGGTTTAGCGGGTAAAGGTCCACGTTTAAAAGAAGGTATGGTTATTACAATTGAACCAATGATTAACGAAGGTGTTTGGCAAAGTAAAATGGATGATAACAATTGGACAGCACGCACAGTCGATGGAGAGCGTTCAGCCCAATTTGAACATACCTTAGTTATTTCAAAAGAAGGTCCGATTATCTTAACGGATCAGGACGATATTCAAGACAATTAAGAAGGAGCCACAGTTGTAATGGACCTAGGGGAAAAACAGATAATCAAGATGCAGATAAGAGATGGGTTCATTGCTGGTTCACCAATAGTGGTTGGATATTTGCCAATCGCTATTGCTTATGGTGTGTTAGCGAAGCAAGCAGGATTATCTTTATTAGAGCTTACAGGCATGAGCCTTTTTGTGTTTGCAGGTGCTGCGCAATTTATGGGTGCTGGTATGATTGGTTTGGGTGTCAGTGCCACAGAAATTATTATTGCGACTTTTGTATTAAATTTACGGCACTTTGTCATGAGTTTATCTTTTATCAATCAAATTAAACAATACGCTATGAAATGGAAATTCTTTTTATCACTGGGTTTAACCGATGAAACTTTTTCCGTATCATCTATTTATAAAAAGCAAGTTAATCAAAAGAATGGCTACTTTTTTTACGGTACGATTATGCTTGCCTCTTATTTATCATGGGTATTTGGTTCATTCCTTGGTGGGATTTTAGGAGATGTTATCCCAGAAAAGCTAACTCAGAGTATGGGTGTTGCTTTATATGCAATGTTCATCGGTTTATTAATTCCTTCTGTCCGAAAATACGGACGAATTGCTATTATTAGTCTGTCTGCGATGCTAATTAATTATCTTGTAAGTCCATACATAGGACAAGGTTGGGGTATAGTGGCAGGAACAATACTAGGGGCATGTGTTGGTATTTTTGTTTTAGAGGAGGAAAAAGTGTGATTTGGCTTATCATTATAGGAATGGCATTAGTGACCGTAATTCCAAGGATTATACCTGCGTATATTGTAGATTGGATTCAATTTCCTGGGTGGGCCAATAAGGGGTTAAAAGCAATTCCTTACGCAGCATTAGGCGCCCTTATTTTTCCTGGGATCCTGACTGTTATCCCTGAAAAGCCTTATATAGGTTTGATCGCAGGAGGAGTAGCAATCGTACTAGCTTGGTTGAAAATTCACGTCATACTAGTTGTGTTAAGTGCCATTATTACCGTATTTTTGTTAACAATATAACAAGGTTAGGGTGTAGACCATATGTATACAATTAGAAAAGCACGAATTGAAGACGCTCAAGATATTGCGGAAGTACATGTGAACAGCTGGAAAGCAACGTATCAAAACCTAATAAATGAACAAGATCTTTCAAATACGACAGTAGAACATCGTCAGATTTTATGGGAAACGATCTTAAAATTACCACGAAAGCAACAACCTGTTACGGTTATAGAAGAACAAGGAGAAATTGTTGGATTTATTTCGGGAGGAAAAGAACGTACAGATCGTTTCGGCTATGATGGTGAGATTTTTGCAATTTATTTAATGCCAAGCCATCAGGGGAAAGGATTGGGTAAACGATTATTAAAATCCTTTGCCCAAGAAATGAAGGAATTAGGCTACCGTTCTCTTTTAATTTGGGTACTAACCAAAAATCCAACCCATCAATTTTATTTGAAATATGGTGCAACGAAAATAGAAGAAGATCAAACAACTATCGGATACGATACCTATCAAGAAACGGCATATGGATTCAAAGATATTGACATTCTTCTTCAGAAATTGATTCAAGTGTAAAGCGAGACTCCAAGGAGCAGGGAATTAAATAAATGCATATAATCAGAAAATCTAAACGAATAGATGAGATCGTTTAGATTTTTTTATTGAGTAGTAGGAGAATACTGTGCAATAACTATTAGCCAAAGTAGTAATTTTGAAATGATTGATGTATTAGACATCCGCTCCGGCTGCCCACTTCCCTTTCCGTGGTTTTTTCTCTTCAGCTAACTTTTTTGAGCAAAGAACGTTAAAAAAAGTGGATCTTCAGGTAAAAAGTTACCACAGGAGTGAAAGTGGGCGGCCTGCGCTAATATACTTGTTCTACAACTATTAAGACAGCTAACATTTTGAGATGTTACTCCAATCAATGAATTTATCAGATGAGAGAAATGGCATAATGCTACCTCACACTAGCGTTGTAAAATATTAAAGTAGCGTAGGCGTCCGCTTCTACTCCAACGGGATGTTTTTATCCGAAGATCCACTTTGGTAAGTGATCTTTGCTTACCAAAGTTAGCTGAGGAGAAAAACCCGTGGAAAGAGAAGCGGACAAGCCGTAGCGGTTTCTAAGCACGCACATCATCTCAAAATTACTACATCATTTGTTGCGTAGTATCCGTATATTACGCCATAATACATATTGCATTCTTTGTGTTTGATGTTAAGAAACATATTTATGTGCCAGTCTAATCACTGTCTACGTTTCATTGTCATATGGTTCAATATGGATATGTGCGTGTGGTACATCATGATCTTCTTTTAGTTTTTCCTCAATATTATCGGTGATTTCATGACTCTCCTCGACCGTGAGTAAAGGATCAACATATATCGTTGCTTCAATTAATGATTGATTCCCATGCAGGCGTCCTTTTACATCTTTAATATCTAATACATCTGGATGTGTATCAATACTTTCCTTAATACCTTCTAGTTCTTTCGGATGGAAACCATCAGTAAGCGTGTGGGTGGCATTGCTAAATATATCCCAAGCAGTTTTACAAATAATCAGGCCGACAATAGCACCTGCTAGAGGATCTAGCCAGTATAAATTAAATTGTGCACCGACAATCCCGATAAAAGCACCAATACTAACAAGAGCATCTGATTTATTATCTTGGGCAGCAGCTTGCAAGGCAGCGCTGTTTACTTTTTTTCCTAGTCGCAAGTTATAGACATATACAATAAACATAATGATAGCAGCTGCTAGAGCAGTCCACGCTGTCAACATATCAGGTTGAGAAAACTCACCAACGATAATCGATTTAACGGTATCAATTAATACTTGAATACCAATTGTCATCATAATAAAGGCAGCAATAAGGGAAGCAATCATCTCGGCACGAAAATGTCCATAGTGGTGATCCTCATCTGGTGGCTTTCTTGATATTTTAAGTCCTATTAAGACTGCAATGGAGGCGATAACGTCTGTTGCATTATTTAATCCATCAGCACGTAAGGCAGAGGAATTTCCGATTGTAGCAATAATTAATTTGACAGTAGCAAGAAAGATATAGGTGAAAATGCTAAGCCATGCTCCCTTTTCTCCCTCTTTAAATTTATGATATTGATCCATAATTTTCCTCCGCTGTTTCTTTATACTAAGATAAGCTTATCAAACAAAGCTATTTTACGTCCACATTAGTGTTTCCTAAACCCTGAAAATATTGCTTATGAGTGATAAAGAATACGTTTTAAGTTCCTAATTTAAGGGAAATGGTTAATAACCTATTCACAAGAATAACATTTCAGCATACAATGTTATTTAAATAGAGTATAAAAAGGGAGGCGTGCTCCATGAAAAAACATAAGCTTAGTTATCAGTTAAGAAAGTTTGACAAAAATGAGCAATTAGTACTTAAAGCAAAAAGAGAAATACCGTTTGAAATTCGTTTGGCGTCACAACTTGTTCTAGATGATCTTTGTTTCAGTTGGAATAAAGCACGCTTAGAAGAAGATATAAATCAATCGATTGATGAGAATAATAAAGAAGCTTTCGAAACTTTAAGTAAAACATTCAATAGTTATATATGGGAATCTTAATAACAAGCCTCGCCATTTTGTGGCGAGGCTTTTGTTTTATGACTTAAGGGCTTTTGCTATTTTCCAATAAAATAGTACTTTCAAAGTGTATTGCAATCGACTTCAATATGTTATAGTAAATAGAGCAAATACTAGTTACATGGACACAGAAAGGAAATAAAAATGAAAAAAATAGCTATACTATTTATTCTGATGGTTTCCGTTTTGTTGATAAGCTGCCAACAAGAGAGCTATTCAACCGAAAAACAAGATAAAAGAAATTATCAATCTGACCATAAAAAAGAACCAGAAATAGTAGAAGTAAATGCTGAAGTTGAAGAAGAAACAGATGAAGAAGAAATGTCAGAGCAAGATACAGCAAATGAATCCGAACAAACGGACGATACAGTAGAACAAGAAGAAGATGGCTTGAAAGTTATTGATGATCCGAAAAGTGTAGAACTAGTTGTCAACAAACAACGTAAACTTCCTGATGGTTATGAGCCAGATGATTTAGTAGAGGCTAATGTTTCTTATTACGCTGCTGAAGGGGATCCGAAACGATTATTGCGACAAGTTGCTGCAAATGCGTTAGAGGAACTTTTTCAAGCTGCAGAAACAGATGGTCTTGATCTTGTTGCGGTTTCCGGCTACAGGTCGTATCAACGTCAGAAACAAATTTATGAAAACAATGTTGCTACGAAAGGTCAAGAGCATGCCGATAAATTTTCTGCAAAGCCTGGTACAAGTGAACATCAGACAGGTCTTGCAATGGATGTCGCTTCAGCTGCCCTTGTAGCTGTCTTAGAGCAAAGTTTTATTGAGACGGATGAAGGAAAGTGGTTGGAAGAAAACGCCCATAAACATGGATTTATTATCCGTTATCCAGAAGGAAAAGAAGATATAACCGGTTATAGCTATGAACCATGGCATTTACGCTATGTTGGAGAAGATATGGCAACAGAAATCTACCAGGCACAAACGACATTAGAAGAATATTTTGGACTATATCCATAAAGATGCAACTAAGAATTTTTAGTTGCATCTTTTTTTAAGTGATTTTCACCAAATTATCCCTTTGCACATAGCCTATATTAGCAAGCTCTAGATGGGGTGGTTGAGTGAATCTGATGACAGGAATGCTTGTGACGCGATATTCCTACAAACATGACATCGTTTTTCGTGTGAAAAATATTAATGGAAACAAAGTCTTACTTCATGGGGAAGATATTCGTTTAGAAGCTGACGCCCCTGAAGAAGATCTCCGTATTTTACCTGAAGCTGATGTGCGAAAAAGACAAGAGGAAATAAAAGAAAAAGAAGAGTATTCTTATCGTCTTTTTCGTCAAGATTATCAATTAATGAAAGAAAAAAAAGAATATGAACACAAAAATCAGGAACCGCGAAACCTTCAACGATTTCAATTGCCTGTCAAAGTATTACACATTGATGGTGATCGCCTTTATTTAAAAAAGTGCATCGAGTTGTATCAACGACTAGGATTGCAAGTCCACGGGGTTTACGTACAAGAAAAAGATTTGCCATTTGAAATAGATGCTTTGATACAAAAAGTCCAACCAGAAATAATGGTGGTAACAGGACATGACGCCTATTCGGAAACCAAAGGAAGTAAAAAAGATTTAGCAGCTTATCGAAATACTCGTTTTTTTGTGGAAGCAGTAAGGCAGGCGAGATCTTGGTCTTCTAATTTAGACCAGCTTATTATTTTTGCAGGGGCGTGTCAATCACATTTTGAATCGTTAATTCGAGCAGGGGCAAATTTTGCAAGCTCACCAGACCGTGTGAACATTCACGCGCTAGATCCCGTATATGTCGTTGCGAAGGTAGCGTATACACCTTTTATGGAAAAGGTAAATGTATATGATGTTTTAAAAAATACCTTAACAGGTGAAAAAGGTCTAGGCGGAATGGAAACAAGAGGTCTTTACCGTACAGGTTTACCATATATAGAGACAAAATAGCTTTTGTCTCTATTTTTTTATTATTTTTTGATACAATAAAGTGGAAGAAAACTTAAGGGGGAAAAGGATAATGGATTTTCGAATTGAACGTGATACAATAGGTGAAATTAAAGTAGCAACTGATAAATACTGGGGAGCGCAAACCCAAAGAAGTAAAGAAAATTTCCCAATCGGTATTGAAACAATGCCAAAAGAAATCATTGAAGGATTTGCGATTCTAAAACGAAGTGCAGCAATTGTTAATAGTGAATTAGGTTTAATGGATGAAATGAAAGCGGATGCGATTAAACACGCTGCAGACCGGATACTTGCTGGAGAATTATTTGAACACTTTCCATTAGTAGTATGGCAAACCGGTAGTGGTACTCAATCCAATATGAATGTCAATGAAGTAATAGCATTCGTCGGAAATGAATGGTTAAAAGAACAAGGTAGTGAAATTACGTTACACCCAAATGATGATGTCAATAAATCTCAAAGTTCCAATGATACATACCCAACTGCATTACATATAGCTGCAGTTCGTAAGTTAGAAGATGTGACATTACCAGCATTAGACACTATGAAACAGACCTTAAAAGAGAAAATGGAAACATTTAATGATATTGTTAAGATTGGTCGAACACACCTACAAGATGCAACACCTTTAACATTAGGCCAGGAAATAAGTGGCTGGCACCGCATGTTAGAAAAAACAGATGACATGATTAAAAGGAGTATACCTTATGTTAAAGAGTTGGCTATTGGTGGTACCGCAGTTGGTACAGGCTTAAATGCCCACCCAGAATTTTCAGAACGTGTTACAGCTAATATTAATGACTATACAGGCAAAAGTTTTGTCTCAGCAGCTAATAAGTTTCATGCTTTAACAAGCCATGATGAATTAGTGTTTGCACATGGCGCACTGAAAGGTCTTGCAGCAGATTTGATGAAGATTGCCAACGATGTTCGTTGGTTAGCAAGTGGTCCGCGTTGTGGAATTGGCGAAATAACGATTCCTGCGAATGAGCCGGGAAGCTCGATTATGCCAGGTAAGGTAAACCCAACTCAAAGTGAAGCTATTACGATGGTAGCGACGCAAGTAATGGGAAATGATGCAACGATTGGAATTGCAGCTAGTCAAGGTAACTTTGAATTGAATGTATTTAAACCTGTGATTGCTTATAATTTCTTGCAATCTGCACAATTACTAGCGGATAGTATGCTATCATTTAATGATCGTTGTTTAATTGGCTTAGAACCAAATCACGAACAAATTGAGAAAAATTTAAACGATTCTTTAATGTTAGTAACTGCATTAAATCCTCATATTGGATATGAAAATGCAGCTAAAATTGCCAAAAAAGCTTTTGCAGATAACACTACATTAAAAGAAGCAGCCATTGAATTAGATTTATTAACAGCAGAACAATTCGATGAATGGATTAAACCAGAAGAGATGACCTATCCAAAATAATGAAAATTGGTTTTTTTACTATAAATTACTAGGTAAAAGCAAGCATAGTGATCCCTTTTTTGTTCACAATATGGTGTACAGGAGGTGATCAAAGATGGCGACTAATAATTCAAATCAACTAGTTGTTCCAGGAGTTGAACAAGCATTAGACCAAATGAAATATGAAATTGCTCAAGAATTTGGTGTAAACTTAGGAGCAGACTCTACTTCTCGTGCTAACGGATCTGTTGGTGGAGAAATCACAAAACGTCTAGTAACAATGGCTGAACAACAATTCGGTGGTAACCAACAACAATAATGATTAGATAAGAAAAAGGGAGACGCTTTAATACATGTGTCTCCCTTTTGTAAAATGGATGATTAATCAAGCATAGTAGATCGATCTCTTTGGAGGAGCGCTATGTATATTTGTTATTTATGTAACGGTTTAGATAAGATGCAAGATACCTGCCCAAACTGTAATGCTCATATGTTAGATGGTGGCAAATTGGTGGATTATTATGGAGATTATGCACCATATATAGAAACTGATAATGCTCAAATGATCGATGGACTTCCGAACTCAAGCAAAGAGCATCAATGTGTACATGTCGGAGTTTGTTCAGTATGTAATCATGTCGAAGAGCTCATCATTAGTGAACAAGAACTACAATAGTATTTATATTTTAAAGTGAAAGTAAAAAGCGCATAGCATCAGGCTATGCGCTTTACTGATAATTATTGAATTCTTTGTTCAGAATCTTTGTCGAAGAAGTGACATTTGTGCATATCGAATGCAAGATCAATTTTTTCGCCACCATGAATGTCTGTACGAGAATCAACACGTGCAACGAATTCTTGACCATTTACCTCAGAGTATAGGTAAGATTCAGAACCCATTAGCTCAGATACGTCGATAGTTGCTTTGATTTTCTTACCAGGATTTGCATCTAAGAATACTGGCTCATCATGGATATCTTCAGGGCGCACACCTAGTACAACTTCTTTTCCGATATATCCTTGCTCACGAAGTAATTTCATTTTACCTTCTGGTACTTCTACATTTGTATCACCTAACTTGATTGAACCTTCTTCTAATGTACCATTAAAGAAGTTCATTGCTGGTGAACCGATGAAACCACCAACGAAAATGTTGTTCGGTTTGTCATATACTTCTTTAGGCGCACCAACTTGTTGGATAACACCATCTTTTAGTACGACAAGGCGAGTTGCCATTGTCATTGCTTCTGTTTGATCGTGTGTTACATAAATTGTTGTAGTTTGCAGGCGGTGGTGAAGTTTTTGAATTTCAGCACGCATCTGCACACGTAATTTCGCATCCAAGTTTGATAAAGGCTCATCCATCAAGAATACTTTTGCATCACGAACGATCGCACGTCCTAATGCAACACGCTGACGCTGACCACCTGAAAGTGCTTTTGGTTTACGATCAAGATATGCTTCAAGTCCAAGAATACGAGCTGCTTCTTTTACACGACGCTCGATTTCGTCTTTCTTGAATTTACGTAATTTAAGACCGAATGCCATATTGTCATATACATTCATGTGTGGATATAGTGCGTAGTTCTGGAATACCATTGCGATGTCACGGTCTTTTGGTGCAACTTCGTTCATCAATTTGTCGTCAATGTAAAACTCTCCAGATGAAATTTCCTCAAGACCTGCAATCATACGAAGTGTCGTTGATTTACCACAACCAGATGGACCAACAAATACGATAAATTCTTTGTCTTTAATATCAAGGTTGAAATTATCAACCGCTTTTTCGTCTCCTTTATTATATACCTTGTCAATGTTTCTTAATGTTAATTCTGCCATTTTGTATTCCCTCCTAGTTTTGTTGAAAGCGTTTCATCTATGTTTTACATTCTACTAGTAATTTAATTAATCGTAAATAGAAAGCGTGCACAAAAAATGTCGTTTCGTTTGTGCACGGTTACAAAAGCTTGGTCAAAAGAACAAATAAACCTAAAGAAATGGAGTATTTTCTTAACCTCATACACGAACGAAGTAATATACATTATTGTGTAGTATTGGAATACTGTGCAACAAATGATGTGGAAATTTTGACATGATACGTCTGTTTAGCAGTCGCTGCGGCTTGTCCGCTTCCCTTTCCACGGGTTTTTCTCCTCAGCTAACTTTGGAAAGCAAAACCCGCTTGCCAAAGTGGATCTTCGGAGAAAAACATCCCGTAGGAGTGGAAGCGGACGCCTGCGCTAAATTGATATCCTACAACGTTAGTGTGAGGTAGCATTATGTTATTTCTCTCATGTGAAAAATTCGTTGAATGGAGTAAAAGCTCAAGATGCCATCTGTAACAGTAGTTGTAGAAAAAATATATTAGCGCAGGCCGTCCACTTTCACTCCTGTGGTAACTTTTTACCTGAAGATCCACTTTTTCAAGCGATCTTTGCTTGGAAAAGTTAGCTGAGGGGAAAAACCACGGAAAGGGAAGTGGGCAGCCGGAGCGGGTGTCTAGTACATCAATCATTTCAAAATTACTACTTTGGCTAATAGTTACTCATCAGTTATTGCGTAGTATCTTCCAAATACGCATGAAAAAACAAACTATTTCACAGTTATTTGGATTTATCTAATTTTAAAATTATTTTGTCTCATCCTGCTTTGAGTTTAGTTTGAAGTTACTTCGCATCTTATTTTACCATTTTGTCCTCATAATAAGGCAAAGGTAGATGGCGATGGCACCTTCGAATTGTTTGACATCAATTCCTGTTTTTTCAATGAATTTGTCCACGCGATATTGCAGACTGTTACGGTGCATATACATTTTTTTTGCTGCTAGAGTCGTATTCGAGTTGGATTCCAAAAACACTTGAACGGTCTTTAATAATTCTTCATCCTCTTTTACATTATTCAACAGCGATTCTATAATGATCTTTTGCTCTTTGTCGTTAATGTCCTGTAAAAATAGATAAGGAATTGCTTCTATGTAATGCATCACATCATGATTATGGTTAGTTGTTAAGTGATAACACTTTTTAATCCAGTGATAAAACTCTGGTGCTTGCTTTATATTTTTGATCGTTGGGCCTATAAAAAGTTTGATATTCATATAGAAATCCGTTGTTAAAACTTCAATGATTTCAGAATATGAAATGAAGTCTTCTGAATCTTGGGTCTCTTCCTGGATAATAACGCCTTCATGGTTATTTTCCCATAAGATTGGAGTTTTGGCGGGGAATAGACCATGAATCGCTTCTCGAAAGGATTCCGGATCGATTGTTTCATCCGAGATAGAAAAATAGACAAAATGAAAGTTATTTAATTTTTCTTTTAACATTTGTTTTGGAAATTCATGATGAAATAAAACATCCATCCACATTTTTTCACGGTCTGTAGTTGGTGGTTGATTTGCTTTATATGGAGTTAATAATATTTCTAATAATTCTCTTTCTCGCTTAGTAAGTTCCTCTTTAGGTACACCTATAATTTCATTATTACTTGTTACGTACCATTGATAGGAAACAGTATCCATGGTTGTACTATCAGTAATCGTAATTAAATTAGGAAACATTGATTGCAGTTGTGTGAACATATTGATGCCTCTTTCATTAAACTTTACATCTATTATAACAAAGAAATGTAAAAACACACACTATGGTAAGTGTGTGTTAGTCTTCGGTTTCAGCTGGGAATGATTCGTGTTCTTTTGGTAATTTTCTAGCTTGTTCAATTTGCATTCTTCCGTGAAGTGAATAGGTGGTTCCGCCAGCCATCCCTTCGTTAATCATACGATCTACATCTACTTCGTAAGTCTCACGTGAATCTTTTTCATTTTTTGATGAAGGTTTTGCCATCTTTTTTCCCTCCTATTGATCTTAGCTTGAACAAAAATGTTAAAATCATTCAGAGTCATTTAAGTCTGTTCACATTAAAAAAGTTTGTAAAATAAGATGTTGCTTTTGACGCCATTAGAGGATGATAGAATACATCCCAACTGGGCTTGGCATATACTTCCGCTAACCATAATCGATTTTCTTGATCTAAGGCAATGTCGAATCCTAATTCACCAAGGCTTTTATCCATATGTGTATCTAAAATGTTGCTTAACTTCAATGCAATTTTATCTAGCTTTTGTAACATAACACCAGCTTCATTTTTTGTGAAAACAGAGGATAACGAAATAACCGTTTCGTTCGTGTTGTGAGAAGAGGAAGATAATTCTTTCATATAATTTAATGCGACTTGCCATTCATGATCACTATTTTTTAATGTATATAGGCGAAAATGGAATGGCTTTTCTTGATATTCTTTATATCTAATCGCATCCTGTAACACATATTGATGACTTCCTTTTGGAAAATATTCATTAAAAAATAACTCCCAACTCTCAAAATATTTGTATTCCTTGCTTTTATTGAATATCGTGACAAATAGTCGGTTATCCACTTTTTCAATATAGTAGCTATAAAGATTTTTATTGTGTTTGACCGGCTTCAGATAGACTGGATGCTGTGTTAAGGTTTCGTTAATTGTAGCTGAAGAAGGATGGAATATAGTTTCAGGTAATAGATAATTGACTTCATCAGAATTTTTTAATATATCGTAAACTTGCCACTTGTTAAAAAAATTAGGATTAAATAAAATGGAAGAAGTTTTTAAGTGGTTTATAGCCTTTTTGATCGTTTTGTGATTTTCAATAGCACGATTTGGGATGCGGTTGTATATAACTGGAGGTATATCTGTTTCGATCTTTATCCATTTAGATTCTTGAAAAATTGATCCATGTGTTGTATGAGATATCTGATCTAAATCTTGGGTCGAAAATAGGATGGTTTCAAATCCAAGCGTGTGCCCCACTCTAGCCATCTCTTGATAAAGAGCCTCATGCTTTAATTTATCTGGTTGACGATGAACAAACACGCCAAACAAATAGTAGATAGAACAACTATTTTTATGTCTGTGAATGATAACATTAGATTGGTTTTTTATATTCAATTGTTTCATAATAGAAGAGGAAATGTAGACACTATTTTTTTTCTGGTTATGGCTTAAAATATCACATGATACTTTTTTTAATCCATGTTGGATCAGCTTCACATTTTTGATCTGATAATAGTTAGATTTTGGTACAATTATTCTATTTTTATTAGTGTGGTAAACTTTAATTTGAAAAGTTGGTAGCATGCTGGTCCCTCATTCCTTGTGAAAGGTAATTCATTATATGCAAAAGAAAGACAAACTATACGTAGTGGAAGGTGGAAATTAAGATTGGAAACATTATTAATCATTCTTGTTATGGTTGGTGTTGGAAGTTTTATTGGAGGATTGACGAATTCCATTGCAATCAAAATGCTATTCCGACCATATGAAGCAAAATATATAGGAAAGTGGAAGATTCCCTTTACACCAGGAGTAATTCCAAAAAGAAGGGATCAATTAGCCAAACAATTAGGGCAACTTGTTGTCAATCATTTGTTAACGCTAGACAGTATTCAAAAGAAGCTAGCAGATCGTGAGTTGCATCATAAGGTGGAGAAAAAAATCGAGAAAGAATTCGACCACTTTTTATTACAGTCTACATCTATTCAACAACTATCTGACAAGCTGGGAATCAATCTTCAAGCAAATCTGCTAAAGGAAAAGATTGCAGAAAAAATAATGGAACAGGTCCGTGTATACTTACAACAACATCGTGACAAACCGATCAAACTTTGGTTGGAACAAGCTGTGACAGAGCAAGATATCGATAAGGCTTCTGGATTTATTAGAAATAAAGGAATTGATCTTCTAAACAATGAAGAAACACGTCAAAAAATGGAGCAAGTGATTCAGCAATATGCCCAGTCCAAAGGTTTTTTAGGAAATATGGTGTTATCGATGTTTAGTGGTGAGGAATTAGCATTAAAAGTACAACGATTAGTGATCGAATATCTAAGCTCGGAGGAAGGTTATCAATGGATCTCTCGAGCTGTCCATCAGGAATGGTCCAATCTACTTGAACAAGAGATATCAATCATCGAAACCGTATTTGAAAAAGAAGAAACGCAACATTTGTTAAATAAACTTATTCAGGAGCAATTACCCGTTGAAAATTGGATGCAAAAACCAATTCAAACAATCCTGGTGCCTTTTATAGATCAAATCAAACGAAAGATAATCCCACTTTTAACGGATCAACTTTTTAATAAACTTTCGACGAGTTTACCAGAAATATTAAACCAATTAGAAGTGGAAAAAATGGTTGAGAACCAAGTTTCTTCTTTCCCAACTTCCCGGATCGAAGAAATCATTCTGTCGATTTCGCGTAAAGAATTTAAATTAATTACCTATCTAGGTGCGTTATTAGGTGGTTTGATTGGATTAATTCAGGCGCTACTCTTTATCATGATTTAAATCTTTGTTATAGTGGTAAAGTATATGTAGGTAATATCTAAAATCTACAGTAGATGTTTTATATTTTAGGAGGATTTTATTTTATGTCAAATGTAAATGACAAGGCACATGAGCTAGAACAAGCAATTCAGGAAAGCGAAGAATACAAGGATTTAAAAGCTGCTTATGATAAAGTAATGGCTGATCCAAACGCGAAGCAAATGTTTGATAATTTCCGAAACACGCAATTAGAATTACAACAAAAACAAATGCAAGGAATGGAAATTACTGAAGAAGAAGTAGAAAAAGCGAAACAAGTTGTGGAGCTTGTTCAACAACATGAAGATATATCTAAATTAATGGAAGAAGAACAACGCGTAAACGTGCTTATTAATGATCTTAGCCGTATTATTACAAAGCCGTTAGAAGAATTATACGGTGCACAAGAACAATAATATTTGAAAATGAGTTACAGCAATATCTGCTGTAACTCATTTTTTTGAAACTAATTTAGTATAGTATTCGTATGTATAGTGGAAGGAGTGAGTGAATGTGACATTAAAACTAGAGAATGTGACAAAGAAGTTCGGATCGTTTACTGCCGTAGATGAACTTTCGTTAGAAATTCCAGATAACCAAATTTTTGGGTTTCTTGGCGCGAATGGGGCAGGCAAAACGACATCATTCCGTATGATCTTAAATTTACTAGATCAAACATCAGGAACGATAACATGGAATGGTGAGAAAATCGATTACAACAAAAGTGATTTAATTGGTTACTTACCAGAAGAAAGAGGACTATATCCGAAACTAAAAGTCAGAGATCAGTTGATTTATCTTGGAAAACTGCGAGGTATGGCAAAACAAGAAGTAGTGGAAGAATTAACGAAATGGCTCGACCGGCTAAAAGTTCCTCATTACATGGATAAAAAAGTAGAAGAATTATCAAAAGGGAACCAACAAAAAATCCAATTCATCTCTGCTGTGATACATAAACCTAAATTACTTATTTTAGATGAACCTTTTTCTGGACTAGACCCTGTTAATGTTGAATTGTTAAAAGAAGCGGTAGTTGAATTAAAAGATAGTGGCACTTCCATAGTCTTTTCCTCTCACCGCATGGAGCATGTCGAGGAACTATGCCAGCATTTATGTATGATGCAGCATGGAAAACCAATATTACATGGTGATATTCGAGAAATAAAGCGCTCCTTTGGCAAGAAAAATTTATCCATTCAAGCAGATTTCGATTTAGATTTTGTAGAAAATATTTCCGGTGTGGTCAAAGTGAAGCACTTTTCAGATGGTGCACTTTGTCAAATTGAAAATGAAGATGTATCGCAAAAGATTCTAGAACAATTGCTAGGAAAAGGTTTTGTTCGTAAATTTGAATTAGATGAACCTAGCTTAAACGACATCTTTATTGAGAAAGCGGGTGAGTCCTATGAATAAGTTTTGGATTGTATTTTCCCATACGTATATGTCTAAAATAAAATCGAAATCCTTCATTATTACTACTGCTATCTTTCTCTTATTTATCGTATTAATGGCCAATATCCAATCGATTCTCGATATGTTTGATTCAGAAGGTGAAGTAGATCAAGTTGCAGTCATAACCGAAAATGAAGATTTATATCAACAATTAGAATCTAGACTAGCTGCAAATGAGGCTAATTTTGAAATTGAGCATTTTGAGGCATCGATTGAAGAGGCAAAAGAAGCGGTAACAGAGGAACAGTATGTAGCAGCAATCGAAATTACTGAATCTGCTGAAGGTTTACCATCTGCTGTTTATCATAGTAAAGATTATTCGAATCAATCGGTGGAAATGAGACTTCAAAACGAATTACAACAAATAAAAGTGGAAATGGCCACAAATCAGTCTGAAATAGATCCGGCTATTATTACCGGCATTTATGAACCAATGACTTTTGAAAGCGAATTGATTGCTACTGGAGACGGTGAAGCTTCCAATGTGAAATCAGAAGAAGAATTAAGCGGAGCTAGAGGGTTAGTATACGTTATCTTATTTCTATTATATTTCACCGTAATTGCGTATGGTAATATGATCGCAATGGATATCGCTAACGAAAAAACATCTAGAGTAATGGAAATATTGATTTCAAGTTCTTCTCCAGTTAGCCAGATGTTTGCTAAAATTACCGGTATTGGCCTAGTAGGTTTAACACAGATCATTGCATTTTTAGGAGTAGGTTATCTTGTGATTACGCAGAAGCAAGATGAATTAGTTGGCGGATTTTTCGACTTTTTTGGACTTTCCGATATTAGTACATCTACGTTTATCTATGCGATCGTCTTTTTCTTGTTAGGGTATTTCTTATATGCTACATTAGCTGCGATGTTAGGATCATTAGTTAGCAGGACAGAGGATGTTCAACAGTTAATGATGCCAGTAACATTACTGATTGTTGCAGCATTTATGATTACAATGTATGGACTAAATATGCCAGATTCAACAATTGTTGTAGTTTCTTCCTATATTCCATTTTTCTCACCACTTGCCATGTTCTTAAGGGTTGGTTTATTAGAAATTCCATTCTGGGAAATTGGTTTAAGTATTGGGATTTTGATCGTAACGATTGCATTGTTAGCTGTAATCGGTGCAAGAGTCTATCGTGGAGGCGTGTTGATGTACGGTACATCCACATCACTAAAAGATTTCAAAAAAGCACTCCAACTATCGAAAAAAGAATAATTGAAAGAAGAAGCTATTTCGTCCTTGTGACGAAATAGCTTTTTTCATGGTGTGAGCAGAGTTGCCAGTAAAACGCGAGAGTTGCCAGTAAAGTGTACGAAGTTGCCAGTAAAACACGAGAGTTGCCAGTAATACATGAAAGTGCTAGCAACATATTTATACATTTCACTAACATTTATTTAGTAAAAGGGACAGATCGTGTTTTCTATTTCGATAAGTACCTTTAGAAGGAAAGTGCCTTTGATTTAAGAGTCTTTTTGCTAAATCAATCGATTCAATATCCAAAAAATAGCGTGCTTGCTTATTCGTAATGGTTGGTCCAAAAATCAATGCCCAATCCTTCAATGCTTTGACATGCATGTTTTTGTCTTTAGTTCCGCATTTAGGACAATACCAAGTGCCATAGATTCTTGTTACTTTTACTTGGACACATTTGGAACAAAAAACACCACGCTTAATTGTTTTGGGAGAGATCTTAAATTTTGCTAATATATCTGTTTGTCTTTCTTGATGATTTTTCGAGAGAAAGGAAGTGAGTTTCTTCAACTGAGAGGTAGAAAATGGAGTTGCTTTACTATCCAATAAAATCTCTTTCATTCTAATAGGTAATTGTTGAATAGGGATAATGTCTGGCTGTTGGAAGTTAAGATTGGCACCAGGGTGAGTAAAAACAATGACAGGATGAATCGAAGGTGATTGGAAACCACTTGAAGAGAGGAAGGATTCAAGTTTATCTTTTTGATACTGTGCTTGAATTAATGGATTATCATATACCTGTATTTGTTCGTTTTCTGTTTCCTGAATAAGCTGATTTGATTGATTCAGCGTGATTTTTCCCTTTAAATGTTTGACTTCACAGATAAATATCTTTTTTGGAAAAACAACTAAACCGTCAATTTGAAAAAAGTGATGCTGAAAGGGAAGGCGTATTCCGAATAGTCGACTTACTGATGGCAGTGAATCTAAATAATAGGGCAAGTTCTTTTCGCCAGTATATCCTGCTATTTCGCGACCAAAGGATTTTTCAAGTTGCACACAATCATGGTGAGATAACCGTTGGATCGTTGCTTCAAGCTGTTGTAAATAAAAAGATTTATGGGGAATGGAAAGGTTCAATACATTTCACCTTCTTCTATATTTGGTTTATTCACAGCGTTTGCTACCCCTCAATCCAAAAACGTTTGACGACATTTCCGTTTTCCTCTATAAAATCCTTATCCTCCACGCCGTTATTTTTTAAAATAGCTTTCCATGAAGCGATGTTGTTTTGATCGCAAGTTACTAATATTTTCTTAATGCCTAATTTGCGCGCCTCTTCGATTGATAACCTCAGTAACTGAGTAGCATAGCCCTTCTGTCGCTGACTAGGACGTATACCATAGCCGATATGTCCACCGATATTCATTAAATAATCAGTGAGCTGGTGACGAATATTAACGACACCTAAGACTTGTTCTTGTTCATTTATCAACCAGTAAGTGGAATCTGGAACCCAGCCTTCAGGTAAATGCATCCCGTTTTTATGTTCATCAAAAAAAGTTAACATTTTTTCAATATCATATGGATATTTGTCGATCACCCAAGGAATTCTAACTTCCCCACTATGTATCCACTCTTTGTAAAATCAAGATAAGCATCATGTAATTCTTTAGCTGGTTCTACTAATTTTACTTTTTGCATTTTCTGTAGCTCCTTCAATAAAATATTTTATCTTCTTTCCTTTTCTTATATTGAAATACAACGACATTGATAAAAGATAGGACTACGATCGCTATTACGTAATAAAAGTCATTTAGATCTCTAGGCAAGTTGAGCTCATCAACGATTTCCCCACTCATATATAAAGTAACATTTGCAAGGATAATAAACGAGATAGCGAAGGCAAGGACTGAGAAGGTTGTAAGTAACTTATGCTGAATTAAAATTACTAGAAATAATAATAAGAGAAGTATGATCATGGTGATAAAAATAGGTCGTATGTAAACAAAGATATCGATTCCCATCACCTCCATTTTCTATATATTAACACAATATGCCAATCACACAACAATCGAACGTGCATTCTGATTTATGCTCTGCTACAATAATAGAAAAGGTAGGTGAATCTTTTGAAAAAACAATTAACCTTTCTTCATTGTGCGGATTTACATTTGGATAGTCCTTTTAAAGGATTAAGTGATATACCGTCCAATATATTAGCGGATATTCGAGAGAGCACATTTACAGCACTAACTAATCTGACCAACCTTGCTATTCAGGAAAAAGTTGATTTTGTCCTATTAGTAGGTGACATTTTTGATCAAGAAGAACAAAGCATGCGAGCACATATTGCATTGAGAAAAACACTAGAAAAGTTAAACGAACATGATATTAGCGTATATATTTCCTTTGGTAACCATGACTATATAAACAGTCAGACCTTTCCAAGAAATTATCCCGATAATGTCTTTGTGTTTGAAAAAGAAAAAGTAGAAGCATTTGAATTCATAAAAAATAATGAGCAAATAGCCAAGATTTATGGCTTTAGTTATGAAGAACGAGCAGTTATCGAAAATAAATCATTGCAATTCCAAAAAACAGAAGAATCGATTTATCATATCGCAACATTGCATGGTACCTTTGGCAATGTAAAAACTGAAGAACATACACCCTATGCACCTTTTCAACTTTCTGATCTCAAACAGGCTGGATTTGATTATTGGGCACTTGGTCATATTCATAAAAGAGAAGTTTTATCTAAAAAACCGAGTATCGTTTATCCTGGAAATATCCAGGGGAGATCAATGAAAGAAACGGGAGAAAAGGGCTGTTACCTAGTTACTTTAACAGAGACAGAGCAACAGCTTGACTTCCATCAGCTTCACTCTATTCGATTTGAAAAGTGCACGATTTCAACTGAATCATGGACAGATATTCACCAAGTACTTGAAGACATTGAAAAAAAGTTAGCTGAATTTTCATCAGGAATGCATGTAGTCGAACTGCAGCTCCAACAGGTAACTACTACTGTGCAAGAATGGATCAACAACGGTTCATTTGATGAAATACTCGAGATTATCAATCAATCAATTGAAACAAAAGAGTGGACTTATATTAGTGGTTACAAATGGCAGAAAAAGCAGCAACGATCAGAGTGGATACAAGATGGCGGTTTTTTACAAGAACTAGCTCAATCCTTTTCTACAAAAGAAGATTTAGTAAAAATGTTGGCAGAACTCTGGCAGCATCCTGAAGGACGTAAGTGGCTAGACAAGCTCGAGAAAGAAGAAATCGAAGTTACTATTATGGAAGCAGAACAACTGTTAGATCAATTATTACATGAAAAAGGAGGATAGAAGAATGCGTATTGAAAATATACATATATATGGCTTTGGAAAGTGGCAAGATCAACGATTTAATTTTTCAGGCTCGACAGATATGATTGAAATTTCAGGGAATAATGAATCGGGAAAATCTACATTACGCCAATTTATTTTATATGTTTTATTTGGTGAAAAACCTGCAAATTTAAAACGCTATATTCCCAAACAAGGTTCAGCAATAGGCGGAAGAATCATCGTTTCAGATTTGTCTTCACAATCTGTCACGATTGAAAGAGTCGATGGGAAAAATAAAAATAAGGCTCTCGTATTTATTGAGGGAGAAAAGCAAGATGAAGACTGGTTACAAGAAAATTTAAAAGGGATGGATCGAGCACAGTATGAAGCTATTTTTACCTTCGACGCAATCGATCTTCAACAGATTCAGCAACTAGATAATCATGCAATACATGATATATTAATTGCGATAGGTATGTCAGGATCTGATCGTATATACCAAGCAGAAAAAAAGTTAGACAAAAGCTTAGCAGATTTATTTAAACCATATGGTAAAAAACCTGAGATCAATCAATTCTTTCAAGAACTCAAAGAATTAAATCAACAGTTGGCAAAGGCAAAACAAGAAGAAGCGACATACCGTGATCAAGTGGAAGAAATCAATCAATTAAAGACAACACTGCAAGATCGACTAATCGAAAAAAAAGAATTAACTGAAACTTACCAACAATTAGAAAAGCAGAGTACCCATTATCAGCTTATCAAAGACTTCTATTTCGCTTCAAATGAACTAAAACGTCATAACAAAACAATTACTTTTCCGACGGATGGATTGGACAGACTGAATCAATGGAAAGAAAAACTATTACCTTTACAAAGTGAACAACATGTCATTGAAAAAAATATAAAAGAAGTTGAACAGAAACAAACCGAGTTAGTTCTATTAACAGAAGAAGAATGGCAACAATTAAAACATGCAGTGCAACTAACTGAAGAAATCAATCAGATCACCTCAAAAGAAAAAAACATTTCTAATCAACTAGCAACCATTCGTAATGAAATAAACGAAAAGCTTGAAAGCATGCAAATCAATGTAACGATTGATGAATTAGAAGAACTATCCTTACCATTTTATTTAGAGGAACATTGGGCAGAACTTGCAAAACAGGCAGAAAAAATCGAATTAGAAAACAAATATGTTAAAAATGATCATACATCGAATCTGAACCATATCTCTGATTTAAAAAACGAGAAACAACAGGCAGAAGACAAGTTAGTCGATTCGGAGATTATAGAGAACTATCAAAAACAAATCGAACAAGCTGATGTTACAGTAGAACAGGAAAAACAACAAACACATTTTCAAAAATGGCAAAAAAAATATGAGCAACAGTGGAAGTTATCACTAATTGTTATGGGAATCGGACTTGTGTCCTCATTGCTTTTAGCTTTTACTACCGACTGGGTGTGGGGCGGTATCATCGCTTTTCTTGCGATCACACAATGTCTCGCAGTACGAGTTTATGGCAAAACATTTAAAAGCTGGCTTCAACCAGATCAAGTAAATTCTGTTCAATTAACTTTAGATGAGCGGCAGCAAAGAAAGAAACAAATAGAGGAACATCAAAAACAAAAAGATCTGATCGCTTCAATCGAGAAGAATATCCAACATTATCATAGTGAGCAAATAAAATTAGAGGCAAGGTCAACTTTTATAGATGAGCAACAAGTTCAGATTCATGCCAAAATACAAGATCAGCAGTCTCAATACCCTTTCTTAACAAATGCAAACATAACTTACTGGTCTAAGTTATATCAATTATTAATGATTCAAAAAGAAAGATTATTAAGTACCAGACAGTTGCTAGATGAAGTGGATCGATCTCGACAACTCAAGAAAAATAGGGAAGAGGAACGTTCCATCCTTTCTGTAAATTTAAACCAAAATCTTACTGAGACATTACAACAGGAGAAAGAAAAACGAGATGAATCAATGCGATTAGTTGAGCGATTACAAGAATTAACAAATCAGCTCAAAGAATGTAAGGAAAGGCAACAACCTTACCTTGATGAGATCGATCAGCTTTTACAACATGCAAAGGTGGAGAATCAAGAACAGTTTATCGAAAAAGGAGAAAAATATCATCAATTAGTCGAAACAGAACTAAAAAAGAATCAGCTTTACGATAGCTTAACTGTTTTATTTGAAGAAAAAACAATTCAGTCATTTGCGAATGGTGAGTTTGCAGATGAAAATAATTTGAAATTACAGATGAGAGAAGTAAAAGAAAAACTAGAGAGAATAGAACAAATGATGGCTAAGGTTCAAAAGGATTTAAGTGATCGAAAGGCAACGGTCGATCTATTAGAAAAAAAGGAAGATGTATCGATATTAACCCATCAATTATCATATAAGAAGGAGAAGCTCCAAAAATTAGCTGGGGAATGGGCGGTTCAAAAAGTAGCACACGCAAAGCTAATCAATGCAAAAAAAAACTATTCAGAAAAATACATGCCGATTGTATTTGAGAAAGCGAGTTATTATTTTAAATGGTTAACGGTTGATGGCTATCCAAATATTTATATAAATGACAATTCAAAAATTATCGTGGAAAATAAAGAAGGTTTTCAATTTGATGTGATCGATCTATCACAAGCAACGAAAGACCAATTATATATTGCGCTTCGATTTGCGTTAAGTCATGTGATGGCAAATCGGTTCGCTTTACCTTTTTTGATCGATGATGGCTTTGTTCATTTTGATGGGGAGCGAAAAGAAAAAGTATTAGAATTATTAGAAGAAATCAGTGAACAACATCAAGTATTTTACTTTACTGCAGCAAAAACAAAAAATGCCAAATTGACATTAAATTAAATGGAAAAGTATGGTGCGATAAAAACAGAAGCAGAGGGAGTGGCGAAAATGAACGATATTATGTATAAAGATGATATTACGATCACACCGATTGACCTATCTGAAATATTTAAAAGATCAGGGATTAAAAGACCTTTTGATGACCTAGATCGATTGCAGCAAATGTTGGATCATGCCAACGTTTTAGTTACTGCATGGGACGAAGAGAGGCTTGTTGGTGTTGCTAGAGGTCTAACCGACTTTAGTTATTGCTGTTATTTATCAGACTTAGCTGTTGACGAATCTTATCAAGAACAAGGGATTGGTAAAGAATTAATCCGTCGTGTGCAGCTTTTATTAAATGAAAATGTCGCGCTGATTTTACTATCGTCGCCAAAAGCGATGGATTATTATCCGAAAGTAGGATTTGAAAAAATTGATAATGGCTATAAAATAGCACGAACAAAATAAACGAAGAAAAAGTATGTATCACATTTTAGGATCATACTGCGACATAGCTGAAGAGGTAATTATGAGATTTTATATGTGCTTTGCAACCGCTACGGCTTGCCCGCTTTCCTTTCCGCAGGAGTGAAAGCTGACGCCTTCGCTTTGATATACTCGACAACTTAAGCAAGAGTATTCATGTTGGCTTTTTTTACTATTTTTTAATAGTCGCAGTTTCCATACGTTGCGCAACAATATGTATTGAATCTTTATTGTTTGAAGAAGTGGAAAATATCAGTTCATCGACTCATTTTTTAGATGGAATTTATTTTCTGCGTACTAGCTTACGAAGGATGATAATTACTAGAACAAACAATATTAGATAAATAACAGTTGAATATACTTCAAGATAATTTAGGATTTTCTCCCAAGAGGCACCTAGGGTAGCTCCTACAAAAACTAATACCGTGTTCCATATGAGTGTGCCGAGGGTAGTAAATAATAAAAATAAACCAATGTTCATGTGAGACATGCCAGCAGGAATTGAGATTAAACTTCTGATAAGAGAAACAAATCGGCAAAAGAATATGGTCCAGTAGCCATATTTAGCAAACCACCTATCTGCTTTATGAACATCCTCTTTTTTTACTCGAAGGATATGTCCCCATTTACCTATTATTTTCTCTAATCGTGCTACATCCAACTGTAATCCAATAATATATAGAACGATCGCACCTAAGACAGAGCCAGCAGTAGAAGCAAAAATGACTCCTGCAATATGCAAAGAAGAAGTTGTCGTAACAAAGCCGCCAAAGGTAAGGATAATTTCGGAAGGGATCGGTGGAAAAATATTTTCAATAGCGATTAAAAACATGATTCCTATGTAGCCGTACTCATTCATAATTTGGATTAACCATTGCTCCATTATAATCTCCTTTATTTCTTAATCATACAATCTTTTTCAGTAAAATTAAATTTTCGATAAAAATCATGAGCGTCTTTCGTAGCAAGCGCAAACTTCGTATTAATTAGATCCGGATGTTGAAGCATACACTCTATTAGCCATGTGCCAATGCCTCTTCCTTGATAGTTTGAGTCAATCACCACATCTAATATCCAAGAAAATACAGCTTGATCAGAAACTATGCGACCGAATCCAATTTGATTATTATGATGGTAAACTCCAAATGCATAGGAGTTCTCTATGCTTTTTTCGATCGTTTCAATGGCACGCTCTTTGGCCCAATATGTAGGGGAGAGGAGGTTATATACAGTCTGGATACTAATTAATTTTTTGTCATCACTTATAATGAAATCGTCTTTATAGACTTCCAAATATAGTCCCACCTTTTTTAATTGTTGACATCTTATAATAGAAAACGGAATGTTTTACTTATCGCGTAATTCCTTTAATAATTCTATCATTTCTTGGTTTTGTTGAATCATTTCACTGTTTTGATTCCTTAATTTTGTTAAATCAAAAGTTAAAATTAATAAAATAATAATTAATATGATAAAGATCATCATGTCACCTCATAAGCTTTGTTATAGCTTATTTTAGCATAATATTACCAATGTTGTTAGTTGTTTCAAAATTTAAAGTGCACAAGTACGAATAAGTTTCTGTTAATTTTAAGCGCTACACGTAAAGAAACAAGTGACTTTAAAACCGAATGTCGCTGATGTTTCACGCCAACTTGCAACTTTTGATGATATAGCTTGCGCAAACTCGTGCCTTCAGTCGTGAGTAAGCAAGCTTCGGTTGAGGCATCGTTTAGCGATGTTCATCAACCGACACGTTTTTACATCCAAGACAGATAACATTAATTCCGAACGTGCGTTTGTCGCCGAGCGATGCTATACTATAGTAGAGGAACTTTTCTGTAGGAGCTATTCATGAAGATTGAGCGTACATCCACCCATTATTCGAAAAAGAAAAAAGGAGAAGACGATGCTGCGACACAAAGCTTATAAATATAGAATTTATCCAACCAACGAACAAGCGATTCTGATCATGAAGACAATCGGTTGTGCCAGATTTGTGTATAATCATTTTTTGGACCAATGGAATACGTCCTATGCAGATACGGGAAAAGGACTAACTTATTCCGTCTGTTCCAAGCGATTAACCGATTTAAAGAAACACCCCGACACGGATTGGCTTCGGGAAGTAGACAAGTTTTCTCTTCAAAATGCGCTTCGAAACCTCGCAGATTCTTTCACACGTTTTTTCTCCCACCAAAATGGTAAGCCACAATTTAAAAGCAAAAAGAACTCCGTTCAAAGTTACACGACACACTTCACGAATAACAATATTGTCGTTTTGGACAAGTCGATTAAATTACCCAAACTTGGTTTCGTCAAATGTGCAAAAAGCCAAGAACCTCAAGGACGTATTGTCAAAGCAACGATTCGCAAACAGGCTAGTGGTCGGTTTTTTGTCTCGATTATTTGTGAAGAAGACATACATGAATTACCCAAGACAGATTCGGCAATAGGGCTGGACCTTGGCATCACAGAATTTGCAATTTTTTCGGATGGGCGAAAAGTAGACAATCATCGGTTTACAACCAAAATGGAAGCGAAACTGAAACGCGAGCAGCGAAAATTGTCCAGACGAGCATTAGTCGCTAAAAAGAACGGCATTCGCCTGTTTGAGGCGAAAAACTATCAAAAGCAAAAACGAAAAGTGGCCCGCTTACATGAAAAAGTAATGAATCAACGCAACGACTTTCTGAATAAGCTCTCCACAGCAATCATCCAAAACCACGATGTGATTTGTATGGAAGACTTACACATAAAAGGTATGTTGCGTAATCACAAACTAGCGAAAAGTATCTCAGACGTATCCTGGTCTAGCTTTGTTGCGAAATTACAGTACAAAGCGGAATGGTATGGTCGTGCCATCGTCAAGGTCGATCAATGGTATCCATCTAGTCAAATCTGTTCGGAATGTGGTCATCGAGATGGCAGGAAATCACTCGACATTCGAGAGTGGATGTGTCCTGCTTGTCACATCCATCATGACCGTGACATCAATGCGAGTGAAAATATACGAGACGAAGGTCTAAGACTCTATACGTTAGAATAGTCACGAAAACGAAGAACCGTAGGAACTACGGGGATAGCTTGGTAAATAAGAGAAACCGCTGCTTATTAGGCAAAAAATGAGCAAGTAGGTTCTCTTCCCAAGAATCTCGTGACTTTACTTTAGTCATGAGAGGTTCAAGATAGAAGTAAACAGAAATAATAGCAAATTATTATAGCTACAGGATTTAATGAAGAGTATAATTGGATCGAGATATCAGATGTGATTTCTCGATATGGTAACCTTATCCATAAATAAGGTTTCAGATATTTCTGGTTTTTATTTTTTAGGATTGCTGGTTATCGTAATGAGGTTCAGTATTCAGTTGAGGAGTTAGAACGGATGCACAAAATGTATTATCAAAAATACTTCATGAGGCCTGAAACTCAGACCTCACTATTCTTTTAAGGCTGACACATCATTAAATGGTTACCATCTGGATCCTTAAAATTGAAAAATTGATTAAACTGGATGTCAGATGTTAATTCTATCCCTTTTTCTTGAATGTATTGGTACGATTGCTCAATATTATCTGTATCAAAGTGAAAAAGGGGAGTTTGTATAATCGTTTTTTCACTATAAATCTTACTATCCAGAACAAGATTTAAATTATTTAACTCAATCACATAAAGATGTCTACCTGGAAACTCATTTATTGGTTGCACGGCTAATAAATCACAATACCAATCACGGGCTTTTTTAATATCCTTTACAGGAATAAAAATACCTGTAATTTTCTTAGATAATGGAATCATTTAATAGCTCCTTCCTGAT
The DNA here is from genome assembly GCF_001458115.1 of Gracilibacillus massiliensis. Classification (GTDB taxonomy): domain Bacteria; phylum Bacillota; class Bacilli; order Bacillales; family Amphibacillaceae; genus Gracilibacillus; species Gracilibacillus massiliensis. The sequence goes on along the minus strand of NZ_CZRP01000013.1, from coordinate 334,405 downwards.
AACAATCAGTAGGAAATCAAAAACTCTAACTGATTGAAGTCTCACTTTATTTTTGATGATCTGCTTCAGTATTTTCATACCTGCTATCTAAGTAATCTACGATGTGGATAAGGTAACCTTCTAGATTAAGAGGTTTACGCACTGCGCTACCCCATTCGGGTAAACCGTGATGACATAAGATGCAGTGTGACATGAGGTGTATTGCTTCCATACTGACCTGGATCTTGTTATGTTCAATTACTTTGGTAAGAAGTAAAACTCCATAAGGAATATGACCAATAGTAACACCTAATGGATCCATCGCAATTCCAGCTTGTTTTCTTTGGGCATCCTCGAAAGTGGCAGTAGGATACAAATAATCGAAAACGTTCATTGATTTCCCAGCATAATCGTATTCTGCCAACTTCCCAATGTCATGGAATAATATACTGGTTATTAAGGCGTTATAGTTGATCTCTTCGTATTTATGTTCTCCCATGCCTTGTAACATGTGATACAAGTGGTCGATTGCATCTTTCCATACAAATAAAGGTCGTTGTCCATCTTCTTTTAGAGATTCCCAAATTTCCTGTTTATATTGGGTTTCAACTTTATGTATGAGCTTCATAACAGCACGAAATGGATTGTCTTCCTGTATGGTAATGTAGCGGCAAAAACGCATAAGACCAACTGTATGTTTTAATAATCCTCCTAAGTAATTGTGATGAAAACCTTTTGCAGCAGGGCTTATCCGGAAAGATTCCCAAAGTTGATCCATCGCTCGAAGCGCAATCTCTTGATAAGGATTATCTAATGCATACAGATAAGCAAATAATTCTTCTGATAATTGTTGAATATCTTGTTTTGTATAGGCAAGTAGTGTGAATGGATCGATATCTTCTTTACACGGAGTCATGTCATAAATAGTCACACTTTTGAAACCATTAAATTCATCGACTTGACCTCTTATATCAAAGACTCCTACTTTTTCTAATAGCGGGAGCATTGCTTCCACTTCTCCATTGTTATCCCACATTTTTGCAGAAATATTACCTGATTGGTCACTTAATGTTATTTTTAAAAAAGATTTATTCGTTTTTGTTTTTTTAACTTCAAAATCATTTAATAACACTCGTGTTGCAACAGGGGTACCTTTTGTTAAATTATTTAGGTCTAAACCAGCAATCTCATCTGGTAGAGCAGGTGGTGGGAAGGAGGATTTAACTTGTTCACGTTGTTCTTCAGTCAATTCATAATTGATCGGAATCATGTCGTAAAAATAATTCGATTTATTCACCTTTAACACTCCAATTCATTTAAATACGTTGGTAGTATAAATATAACATAAGAAAACCCTATCCTCATAGTTGATGAAGATAGGGTGATCGATGTATTATTCTTCAGTTTCTTCTTCTGTACTATCAGATTCTTCAGTATTATCTGCTTCCTCTTCTGTACTTTCAGTATCTTCTTCTGCAGGTGCTTCAGGTGTTTCCGGTGCTTCTGGTTGTTCAAATAAATCTTCAAACTCTTCAATTTTTACATCAATATCAGCATTTGACATTAAGTCTTGAATCTTAGTTTGTAATGCTGTTTGATCAATTTTTGTTTGAGCAATTTCTCTACGCAGTTGATCTTCAACGTCTTCTAACGGTTCTACATCTTCTACTTCGACACGATCCGTTACTTTGATGACATGGAATCCATGTTGTGATTGAACCGGTTCGCTAATTTCATCTATTTCAAGATTATATGCAGCATCTTCAAATTCGGGAACCATTTCTCCAACTCCAAATTCAGGCAGTTCTCCACCATTTGCTGCACTACCAGTATCTGTTGAGTATTCTTCTGCAACAGCTGCAAAATCTTCGCCATCATTTAATTTTTCAATTACTTCGTTTGCTGTTGCTTCATCTTCAACAAGAACATGACTTGCTACTAAGTTTGTTTGCATTCTTTCGTAACGGTTTTGAATTTCTTCGTCTGTTACTTCAATGTCTTCAGTGGCAGCTTTTTCTTGTAAAAGGTTGATACGTAAGTCCTCTCGGAAAGCATCCTCATCTTCGTAACCACTTTGAGTCAAGACCATCTCAAACTGTTCCCCATATTGCTCTTTAAATGTTTCAATTTCACTATCCACTTCTTCATCGGAAATTTCATAGTTTTCTTCAAGAATAGTTTCTAAAACCATTTGTTGAAGAACTTGTCCACCATTAGCGGATTTTAATTCTTCATAAAATTCTTCTTTAGTGATATCACCTGATCCAGTTTCTACTACTGTTTCAGAATCTTCTTCTGAAGAACACGCCGAAAGCGCGAAAATACTTGCTGCAACTGTTGCAGTGATTGCTAATTTTTTCATTCTACCTACACTCCTAATTGTTTACTCATACATTTTTTTCTCTTGCAATAATATAACACACTTTTTATTAAAAAAAACAGAAAATATAGATATTACATTGTTTTTACTAATTTTATTAGGTGTAAATAACCTCTACGTAGGAGGACACTAATAATATTGTGATTAAAATATTGATGGTTCGGAAAACGTTCGGTTGTTTTTCTTTGGACATTTCCGTTTGTAAACACAGTCTCATTGTCAGTGAGTTGAAAATAAATAATGTAAAAAAAGCAAAAATGACAAAAACAAAAAGCATGAAGCCTACCTCCTTAATCTACTTTAATTACTTTAACAAAAAATCGCAGTTTTGAACAGTATGTCTTCTTTAATTAATTGAAAAAAATGTATATCGCAATTGCAATATATTCGTTTAAAAATAAATAAGACCAACATTATCGTTGGTCTTAACGTGGTATAAGAATGTCATATCCTTTTTCATCGTTAGAAATCACGCATCTTTTTGGTGCTCTCCATAGGTGTCGGATATAGAGAATATCAATATAAGACAAACTTAGATTAATCGCACCAGCTAATAAAAAGTACGGATAATACGACGGGAGAAAATAACCACCAATAATACATGGAATCGTTATAATGACTGTTGGTAATAATAAAGCTATTAATAATATTGGTTTGGTAGTATGTGAATTCTCACATAGATCAAAGTTAGGAAAAACTTTCTTTTCCCACTTCCATTTTAGTTTAATTTTTTTATTCATGCATTTTAACGGGATTATTCTTATAATTTTATGGATTAAAGGCAATATCGCTATTCCAAGCGTTAACGGGATTATTCCGTGATCCTTTACCAATGCATCTTTGTGAATTAAAGTAAATGGTACATATAATAAAATAAATGATAACAGTCCAAAAATAAAAGACATAATGATACTGCGATAAAAGCCCAACTGTTTTGTTAGATTAATGGAATCCCAACAATTCATAGGATCACCCCTTAGTTTTAAAATCCGTTTTCCTAAATAATACTACATGACTATAGTATGTTTCGTATGAAAAATCAACCGTTTTTTTGTAAAAAAAATAAGTAAACGATTCCATAAGGGAAACTTGAAGAACTAAAAGGTTGAAAAAAACTAAAAAGAGCTGGCATTTGCCAACTCTTGAGTAATGTTTAATATTCGGTTTGAGATTTTGTTTTTTCTTCTAATTCTTTTAGGCTTTCCTCAATTTGTGTTAAATATTTTTGGATGTTTTTTTGATGTGGTTCCACTGTTTTTTTCCAGGATTCAATTGATTCCTTCACATCAGCAGAAAGATCTTTAATTAATGCTGCACCTTCTTTAGAGGTTTTGGTAATTTGCTCTTTAAGATCAACACCCTCTGTTCTCAGGTTATTAATATAGTGTACAGCTTTATCACTTGTTACTTTTACATCTGTCCTTAATTCTTTACCTGCTTTAGGTGTACTTAAAAGTGTGGCAGCAGCGCTTACTAACCCGCCTGCAAGAATTCCAATTAATAATGACTTACTGTTAATCATTCCGAACACTCCTTTCTTATTATATAACATTCTCTTTTTTAGAGACAATCAAACCAGTTTTTTATAAAAATTAGATGTTTTTGTTGATGGATGAGGCAATCTCAGCTAAATTATATTTATCTTCATGTGTCTGCCATTTAGCATCAAATCCATCTTGCTCATCATATCGTGGAATTAAATGCATATGTAAGTGAAAAACAGATTGCCCAGCGGCTGCTTCATTATTATTAAGTATATTAAGACCAGCTGGCTGAAATGTTTCTTTTATTGCGTTTGCAATTTTTGGCACACGAGCGAAAAATGTGGAAGCAACTTGTTCATTTGTTTCATAAATATCTTTGGTATGATGTTTCGGTATAACTAATGTATGTCCTTTTGTAACCTGACTAATATCAAGAAAAGCATAGACATCTTCGTCTTCATAAACCTTTGCTGATGGTATTTCGCCATCGATAATTTTGCAAAAGATACAGTCCGAATGCGTAGTCATTTATCTCGCCCCTTTATTAAATAATTCTTTTTTCTCATTATACATTATTTTGCGGTTCCTTTAAAATGCTAACTATAAAAAAATAGCAGGAGTGCTATAAAACGATCTCTCGTTCAATAGCACATCCTGCTTGAAGGGGACAAGTTAGTTCTTTTTCACAAAAACCGGGGAAGATTTTTGTTAGAAAAAGGTCGTTCTAAACATTTGAAAGGATTGATACGACTCATAGCAAGGAAGAGTAAACGCTCTCCTTGTTACTTTCATGCAACGAAAGGCTTTCACCATTTCATAAACCTGTTTTCATCCAAGCTTTTTTATTGCTTCCTTGCCCCTTCATGATATAGTTTGTTCAATATCATTTTCTTTATACGCATCATTTGAAGTTTTAAATCTTCAATGTCCGACAAAGAGATATATCGCCCAAAAGGAGAAGGTCACACCATCGTTTTTGTCCGATAAAAGTATATATCACCCAAAAGGAGAAGGTCACACCATCGTTTTTGTCCGATAAAGAGATATATCGCCCAAAAGAAGAAGGTCACACCGGCGTTTTTGTCCGATAAAAGTATATATCGCCCATAAGGAGCAGCCACACCAGCTGTAATAAAGAGAAAATTCGAGAAAAGACAAGATTAATGTTTCCTTTTTCTATTACAAAAAGAATTTGGTATAATGGATAGCAATTGGTAATACTTTTTGGATAAGTAATTAAAGAAGGGACGTTAGGGAATGGAACCTTTATTACATATTAAGAATTTAGAAGGAGGTTATACGCATAAGAATGTTTTGCATGGCATTTCTTTTGACGTAAAACCGAATGAAATTGTAGGATTAATTGGCTTAAATGGGGCTGGTAAAAGTACCACCATTAAACATGTCATTGGTTTAATGCAAGCTAAAAATGGAGAAGTTTCAATAAAAGGGAAGTCATTTCAAGAGGCGCCTGAAAGCTATCGAAACCATTTTTCCTACATTCCGGAAATGCCGGTGTTATATGATGAATTAACATTAGAAGAACACTTGCGTTTGACCGCGATGGCTTATCAAATCCCAGAAGATGTCTACCAGCGAAGAGTAACCCCCTTACTAAAAGAGTTCCGCTTAGATAAAAAACTGAAGTTATTTCCGATTCACTTTTCTAAAGGTATGAGACAAAAAGTGATGATTATGTGTGCGTTTTTAGTAGAGCCTGATTTATATATCGTGGATGAACCATTTGTTGGACTTGACCCATTGGGGATTCAGTCTTATTTACAGCTGATGGATCAAATGAAGGAAAAAGGGGCAGGTGTGTTAATGTCAACACACATTTTAGCGACGGCAGAACGTTATTGTGATCGGTTTGTTATCTTACATGATGGTCAAATTCGGGCAAAAGGTACACTGGAAGAATTGCGAAAGTCCTTTGACCGACCACAAGCGACATTGGATGATCTATATATTCAATTAACGAAAGAAGCCGATTCCTATGCTTAATGACCGTCAATTGTTTACTACTCGCTTATCCGCTCATATAAAGGAGCTTAGCCGTTATTTAAGGTATATCGTGACAGGGCATATTGTGATAGCAATGGTTTTTATTGTGTCCGCAATGTCGGTTTATTATCAGCAGTTCTTAGAAAATATACCGAATTATTTTCCGTCTGCTTGGGTGATTGCGCTCGTATTAGGGTTAGTAACTTCTCATAGTCCGATTCAGACTTTATTAAAAAAGGCTGACATTGTATTTTTAATACCTGCTGAACATCTTTTGCAAGGTTATTTTATTCGCACATTAATTTATAGTTATGTTACCCAAATTTATTTGTTTATTTTAGCAATTGCAGCAATTGCCCCTCTTTATGCAGCTGCTTTTCCAAATCAGGAGACACCAGCATACGGAATGTTATTTATCGTTTTGTTAATTGTGAAGGCATGGAGTTTGGTAGCGAATTGGTGGATGCTTCGTGTTAGAGATAAAAATACCAGGTTAATCGATAAAGTAGTTCGCTACGCATTAATTGTGACATTAATTTATTTTTTTATTGGACAAGAAAGGCTTTTCCTGGCTATTATTACGGCCTTACTGATTATTCTTTTTGCAACCAATTACCTGACAGCAAGTAAACAGAAAGCTTTGAATTGGGATTTATTAATCGAGAGCGATTATTTACGGATGCGTTCTTTTTATCGGTTAGCAAACATGTTTACCGATGTACCACATTTAGAGACACCAGTTAAGAAACGCCACTGGTTAGCTAAAGCTTTAACAAAAGGTATCCCGTTTCAGCAGAAGAATGCTTATCCTTATTTATATCGCTTAACAACTGTGAGAAGTGGAGAATATTTAGGGATATATCTAAGGTTGTTAGTGATCGGTGGTCTGCTGATTTACTTTGTTCCAAATCAATGGTTAAAACTGATATTTGCGATTCTTTTTATTTACATGATCTTTTTGCAAATAGTGCCATTATGGAAACATCACGCCACATTGGTATGGCTGGATTTGTATCCAATTGCGGAGTCTGTGAGAAAGCAAGCCTTTATGAAATGGATGCAACAATTAATCGCCGTGGTCGCTATTCTTTTTACATTGTTTTTAGTAATAATAGGAGAGACGTTGATTGGCGCACTGATGGCTGTTGCTAGCTTGCTTTTTGTTTTAGTTGTCATACCGAACTATCTTAGGAAAAAACTTAAAGTGTAGATAAAAAGCCTCGTTTCCCAATTGAAACGAGGCTTTTTACACTTATCACGGTGTAATCGTCCGTAAAACCCTAAACGAAAAGAGTCGAGCGACAGCAAAGAAGCTAAGTGTGGGATAAACGGACGCTAACTTCCTGATAAGTTTCGCTAACAATCAGTGGGAGTTTAAAACACCCACTGATTGAAGTCTCACTTTATAAATTATTGACATTCCATGTAGCCGCGATCAAAGTTTTGGCAGCGATTTTCATTGCCCGTTCATCGAAATCAAACAATGGATGGTGGTGGGGAACAAAACCATTGTCAATTTGAGCACCAGTGAAGAAGAAAGCACCAGGTTTTTCTTGCAGATAATAGGCAAAGTCCTCGCTTGTCATGCTAGGTTCGACCATTTCTGCTCTTTCTACTTCTTCCACCGACTCTGCCGCCTTTAAAATCTTCTCGGCATGCTCTGGATGGTTCACAACAGGCTGATAACCTTTTGCATAATCAAATTGATAATCAACATCATACGTCATACAGGTACCTTTAATTATTTTTGTCAGCTCATCTATCATAAACTGCTGCATATTTTGATCGAATGTTCGAACCGTTCCTTCAATTGTCGTTGAGTCTGGAATGACATTATAGGCATTTCCGGCATGGAACGAACCAATCGAAAGTACTGCTGTATCTAATGGATCGATTCTTCTGCTAATAATTTGTTGCAAGTTTGTCACGAGTTGGGAACCAACAACAATAGGATCTTTTGTTTGGTGTGGCATACCACCATGGCCGCCTTTTCCCTGGATCTTGATCGTGAATTTATCTGCTGCTGCCATAAAATTATTAGGTGCTGTTTGAACGATGCCGTATGGTGTGTTCGTCCAGAGATGTGTACCATAGACCACGTCCACATTATCAAGAGCGCCATCCTTTATCATCGGTTGGGCACCGCCAGGAGCCAGTTCTTCAGCATGCTGATGAATAAATACGACAGTGCCAGCTAGTTCGTGTTGATACTTTTTTAATACTTTAGCAACCGCAAGTAATGTTGTCGTATGGCCATCATGACCACATGCATGCATTACACCATGAATCCTTGATTTGTAAGTTACCGTCTTTTCATCTTGAATCGGCAAACCATCAAAGTCAGCCCTGAGTGCCACTGTTTTTCCGGGTTTCGCACCTTGTAGTGTTGCGACGACACCATTACCTCCTAAATTTGCTTGGTAAGGTATGTTGAGTAGTTTATATTGATCTTGGATAAATGCAGCAGTCTTAAATTCTTGAAAGGAAAGTTCGGGGTATTGATGTAAATATCTCCGCATTTCAACCATTTCATCGTATAATTGATCAACTTCTTGGAATAATATCTCGCGCATTTTGTCACCCCTGATCGTTTTATTTCTAGTATATCATAGACTTATCGACTTTCTCCTGTAAAAAAGAAAACAGCCTCCATTTTTGGGAGGCTGCTCTCATCTATTTTAAAAAAAGGGAGGGGGTTAGTTATTGAAAACTTGGATCTGCTAATAATCGTTGTGTTTCTTCTTTATGTTTTGTTTCATCTGCAATCATATCTTCAAGTTGTACAACAAGTTCTGTAAAACCTAATTCATCTGCTTGTTGTTTTCTTTTTTCATAGCGGTCAATTGTGTCTTTTTCTGCTTTATAAGTAGCTTCTAACATCTCTTTTACATCTGTAAGTTGTTCTACCTTTGCAGGAGTAGTGGTTGGTGTACCACCTAAAGTTTTAATTTTATCGGATAAATATAAGGCGTGTCCGATTTCATCGTTTATTTCATCTTCAAAAAATGGTTTTAACGATGAACGATATAAGCCTGATACAACTGATGCGTGGTACGTATACATAATTGTTGCTGCATATTCATTAGCTAAATCTTCGTTTAAACCATCGAGTAAAGCTTGTAATTTTTCTTGATCTTGTGCCATTTCGACAACATCCTTTCTAAATGTGTTTCCATTATATGTCTACCCTTCTTTGCAGTAATTAAACATAAAATTTTGCTATTGGCTTATTTTTTATAGTATGTTATTCTTTTCCTGTATAAAAAAATACGATTGAACACTAGGGGAGCCATTTAATGGCTGAGACGAAAACTTCGGACCCTTTGAACCTGATCTGGTTAACACTAGCGTAGGGAAGTGGTAAAAGAGCAACTTATAACCTTGCCTTTACTAAATGCCACTTGTCCATACTGGATGAGTGGCATTTTTGCTTCCTATACAAGATGAAGGAGGAATGGCTGAAATGAAAGGAATACACCTTATTACCAATGGGAATTCAACTGAAAAACAACTTCAGGATCTATCTTTTTTGCATCAAGATCTTGACTATATCCATATCCGAGAAAAATCGAAAAACGCTCAAGAAATACAAGCTATCGTATCCTTTTTATTAGAAAAAGGCATACCCAGACGAAAAATTATGATTAATGACAGGGTGGATATTGCTGTTATCAATAATTGCCATGGTGTTCAACTCGCGTACCATAGCTTATCTGTTGACACAGTAAAAGTAACTTTTCCAGAACTATCTATTGGTAAATCTGTTCATTCCTTAGAAGAAGCGATTCATGCTGAAAAAGATGGAGCTAACTTCATCATATATGGTCATATTTTCCACAGTTTATCTAAAAAAGGATTGTCCCCAAATGGAGTCAATCTACTAAAGGAGATAACTCAGTCTGTTTCGATTCCAGTGATTGCGATTGGTGGGATAACGCCTGAAAATACTCGAACTGTAATAGAAGCAGGCGCTAGTGGAATTGCGATTATGTCAGGGGTCTGGAATGCAGAGGATTCGTTGAAAACATTAAAACAATACCAAAGAGTGTTCAATAAATGGAAGGGGGAAGGAATTGTCTAATCAATTTGATCAAATCATTGTCGGTGGCGGAATAATCGGAGTATCGATCGCTTATCAATTAAGCAAAAGAGGTTACCGTGTTCTCGTGTTAGAAGCAAAAGAGATCGGTGCGGAGGCATCTACTGCTGCAGCAGGAATGTTAGGTGTCCAAATGGAGTTTAAAGAAGATTCCCCATTATTTCAATTTGCAAAAGAAAGCAGATCTCTTTTTCCAAAATTGGCAAAGGACCTCAAACAAGAAAGTGGTATAGATATTCAATTTCGAGAAAAAGGTGCTTACAAGCTGATATACAGTGAAGAGGAACGAAATCATTTAGAAAATATCGCGCATTTTCAAACGAATCAAGGTATTGAGGTACAGATCGTTTCACCTGAAGAAATAAGAGAAAAAGAAATGTCACGCGATTTTTATCTAGCCCTTGATTGTCCAAAGGAAGGGCAAGTCTCAGCTCCGCACTTAACAAAGGCATTTGCCATCGCGGCTGAAGCTTATGGGGCCACAATATATGAGTGTAGTGAGGTCCACCAATTAGTCATTGAACAGAACAAAGTATCAGGTGTGAAGGTAGGTAATCAATATTATGCAGCGGATCAAGTCATCATCACATCTGGATTTAAGAGTCCTCAGTTTAAAGAATACATTCCAGCGTTAGATATCACACCTGTCAAAGGAGAATGTCTTTCGGTTGTAACTGAAAAACCATTGATTCAGTCCACTATTTTTACGGATGATTGTTATCTCGTTCCAAAGTTAGGAAATCGAATCATTATTGGTGCGACCTCTAAACCAGAGCAATTAGATAAACAAGTAGAAGTGGCTAGTGTGCTAAAACTATTAAACAGTGCTAAAAAAGTTGTGCCTAAAATAAGGGAAGCTTCTATTGAAAACATTTGGGCTGGAATAAGACCATTAGCGAAAAGAGGGTCTCCATTTTTAGGGGAAGTGCCAGATACATCAGGCCTTTTTGTTGCAACAGGCCATTATCGTAATGGCATTTTATTAGCACCGAAAACATCTCTATTTATGACTGATTTACTAGAAGGAATATCAGATGAACCAGACTATGTTCGCGCGTTTTCTTTGACTAAAGATTGCCATATATCTGTGTAAAGGAGGAGATACAATGGGAATTATTGTAAACGGTGAAAATTTAGAGTTGAATCAAAAAATAGCAACGGTAGAAGATTTGTTAGAGCATTTACAATTAAAGAAAAAATCATTAATTGTTGAGCACAACCAAACAATCCTGAAAAAGGAGCAACATGGAACAGCGAAAGTAACAGAAGGGGACCGATTTGAAATCGTTCATTTTGTAGGAGGAGGATAAACAATGCTTACGATAGGAAATCATCAATTTAATTCACGTTTATTTTTGGGAACAGGTAAATATCCCGATTATGATATTCAAAAGAAGGCAGTAGACGTTTCAGAAACAGAAGTACTTACGTTTTCAGTGAGACGTATGAATATCTTTGATCCAGACCAACCTAATTTTTTAGAAAAAATCGATCTGAACAAGTATCGTTTTCTACCAAATACTGCAGGAGCAAAAGATGCAGAAGAAGCGGTTAGGATAGCAAAATTAGCAAATGCCTCAGGACTTTGTGACATGGTGAAAGTGGAAGTGATCGGGTGTCCTAAAACGCTCTTACCTGATCCTGTCGAGACATTAAAGGCAACTGAAATATTGCTTGCAGATGGCTTTACTGTTTTACCATATACTTCAGATGACGTAGTCCTTGCAAGAAAATTAGAAGAGCTAGGTGCTCACGCTATTATGCCTGGTGCTTCACCGATAGGATCCGGACAGGGAATTATTAATCCACTTAATTTGCAATTTATTATCGAACAAGCGAACGTTCCCGTAATTGTGGATGCTGGGATCGGTTCACCAAAGGATGCCGCATATGCAATGGAATTGGGAGCGGATGGTGTATTACTAAATACGGCTGTTTCTGGCTCACGGAATCCCGTACAAATGGCAGAGGCAATGAAGTTGGCGATAGAGGCTGGACGGTTAGGTTACTTAGCTGGAAGAATTGACAAAAAAACATATGCGGTTGCAAGCAGTCCTGAGGATGGGATCAGTGTTGGTGGATAATCGATATTCTCGGCAAACCTTATTCGAGCCAATTGGAGAAATTGGTCAAAAGAGATTACGAAATAGCCATGTGTTGATTATTGGTGTTGGTGCCCTTGGTTCAAGTAGTGCGGAAATGCTTGTAAGAGCTGGCGTAGGGACAATTACACTTATGGACCGGGACTATGTAGAAGAAAGCAATCTCCAGCGTCAACAACTATTTTCAGAAGAAGACGCCAAAAATAAAAACCCAAAAGTAATGGCGGCCAAAAATAGATTGCAAGAAATCAATAGTCAAACAAAAATAAATGGCCAACTTACCGACGTAGGAGTAGAAGAACTTGAAGCGATTGTACATGACGTGGATGTAATCATCGATGCGACAGACAATTTCGATACACGTTTAATCATTAATGATATTTGTCAAAAATACCAAACCCCTTGGATATATGGGGCATGTGTAGCGAGCTATGGTGTCACCTTTACTGTCTTACCAAATAAAACTCCATGCTTGCAATGTATAATGGATCATATTCCAAGTGATGGTGCCACATGTGATACGGTTGGTATTATCAGTCCCACCGTTCAAATGGTGGTGGCTCACCAAGTCTCCGAGGTATTAAAGATATTAACAGAAAACTTTAGAGCACTTTCTGGTAAATTGATCGCCTTTGATCTATGGAAAAATCAAAAAATGGAGATAGAAGTGGCTTCATTAAAAGATGAGAGTTGTCCATCCTGCGTTCAAAAAATCTATCCTCACTTAGATTATCAATCACAATTGAAGACAGCGGTATTGTGTGGGCGAAACACGGTACAGATTAGAGCCGGAAAACAACGAAGTTTCCATTTTTCTGATTTTAAAAGACATTTGAAAAAAATCGATTTAACAAATTACCTTGAAAATCCTTATCTTGTTTCCTTTGAAATCAATGAGTATAGAGTAGTGGTATTTCATGATGGCCGAACGTTAATTCATGGTACTAAAAATATTCAAGAAGCAAAAAAAATCTATTATCATTTTGTTGGTTGAAGCAGTTTTTAAATCTGCTTCTTTTTTTTTCACAAATCATTCATTTGTTTTTATAGGCGGGGTATGTATAATTAATGTGAAAGGGGAATGTGAAAAATGGACAAGAAAAAAGACACATTGCTATTTATTGTCTGGGCGCAGAGCTTAGTCGCTACGATGGGTAGTTTATTTTATTCCGAAGTCATGGGATACATACCGTGTGAGTTGTGTTGGTATCAGCGCATCTTGATGTATCCACTTGTTGTAATTTATGGATATGCATTATATAAAAAAGACATACGCTTTGCCTTTCCAGGACTCCTTTTAAGCGGGATCGGTATTTTAGTATCGACGTATCATTATTTGATCCAAAAATTTCCTGGTTTACAGGACGCAGGAAGTGCTTGCGGGGTCGTTCCGTGTAATGCTACTTATGTCGATTATTTCGGATTTATTACCATTCCTTTTCAAGCATTGATAGCTTTTCTTGTTATCTTTAGCATTCACGCCTATTTAATGGTTCAACAAAGGAGAGTATAAAGTGAAAAAAATGATTATATTTGTACTAGTTCTTGTTTTAATTTTCGGAGGATTAGTATTTATTGTGAATTATCAAAATTCCAAGCAATTAGATGGTGTTGATAACCCTTATGGTAAAACGGATTTAAACCAGACAACAATTGATCAATTAGATGATGAAATCTATCAAAATCAAATATTGCCTGATGAACTAGCAGAACGGCTTGATAATGGTGAAGATACAACTGTTTATTTCTATGATCCTAACTGTGTTCATTGTCAAAAAACAACTCCTGTCCTTGTGCCTATTGCAGAGGAATATGGTGTGGATTTAGTCAAGATGAATTTAGAAGAATTTCAAGATCAATGGGGCGCCTACAATATTCAATCCACTCCAACAATGGTGCACTTTGAAGATGGAGAGGAATCAGCAAGAATCGTAGGAGAACAACCACAATCGAATTTCGAAAGCTTTTTTGAAACAGAAGTGTTGGAATCTGAATAGTTAAAAAGAGGCTGATTGCGCATCAGCCTCTTTTATATTTTAAAAATTATGTTCTTTTCGCAATTTGAATGTCATCGGAAAACACCAAAAAACATCGATCGAAATCCCGACGAGGAGCGATCTAATCGGCAAAAAAGCAGAAAACATCGATCGAAATCCCGACGAGAAGCGATCTCATCGGGAAAAAACAGAAAACATAGATTGAAATCCCGACGAGGAGCGATCTCATCGGCAAAAAAGCAAAAAACATCAATAGGAATCCCGATGAGTTTTTATTCTTCCTCTTCTCCAACGTCGAAAGTCTCTGTATAGACATCCCCAGAAATATAGGAATCCTTTTTCTTATTAGGTAAAGGTTCTGTGTTTTTCCATTTTTGAAAATACTTCTGTTCCTGCCATTCCACTAATAAGATATAAGAGTGACCACGTTCTGGCTTTAAAATTCTCGCGGCAATCACTCCTTCAACAAGAGCGAGTTCCTTTACTTTTTGTTTGAAGTCCATCTCAAAAATTGGTTTCCCTTCCTCTGTAACAGGGAGATGGGATAAGCTGCTAAAAGCTATCTCTGTTAAAGTACCTAAATGTTCAAGAACATGGTAATTTCTACTCGATTCAAATATAGACGGTTTTGTATCTTCATAATAGGCAACAGTTTTCACACCATTGTGCATAAGGAGAAAAGTTGAGAGACTGTGCTTTTCTTTTAACGTTTCTAAAAATGGATAGGTCCCATTCGTCATATAAGCTTTCATAATTTATCTCCTCCATTCTTCTCATAATTATAACATTCGTCTCTTTCTTCCATTCTATGATAAAATAAAACTATTGTCGAAATTTAGAAGAAAGGTGGTGTAACCGTTTGGAAAAAGAGAAGCTACTATCAGTGCTTCGGTCTGCATGGAGTTGGATAAAACGATATAAATGGATCACTATTACAGTGTCGGCAATGTTGTTGTTATCGGTATTAGGTTATCTTTTTATTATTTTTGGCGGACGCTTTATTTTTGATGAAAAGGCAGTTATTTTACCTGCTGCTTCTACTGTTGTAGCAGAAGATGGAACAGTAATTGGAAAGCTATATACCGAAAACAGAGACTATGTGACGATCGAGCAAATTCCGGACCATGTCGAAGAAGCATTTATTGCCATGGAAGATCAGCGTTTCTATGAACATGCGGGTATTTCTTTTCCTGCTGTTGCACGCGCTGTTTACCGTGATATATTAGCAATGAGTAAAGTGGAGGGTGCTAGTACAATTACCCAACAATTGGCTAAAAACCTCTTTTTAGTTAATGATAAAACATGGATGCGAAAAACGAAAGAAGTAATGGCATCGATTTATTTAGAGCGCAATTATAGTAAATCTCATATATTGGAATTATATTTAAACGAAATTTACCTTGCACATGGCATTTACGGGGTAGGAACGGCAGCAGAATATTTTTTTGGGAAAGATATTGAGGATTTAAATGTAGAAGAGGGTGCATTATTAGCTGCAATGGTGAAAGCGCCAAATACATACAGTCCACATAACGATCTTGAAGCGGCTAAGCAACGACGAGACCTTGTATTACAGCAAATGGCTAACAATGGTACTATTTCAACGGAAGAAATGCTTGATTTACAAGCAACATCGATCGACCTGCAATCACAAAAAGAAGAAAGAGATCCATGGTTGGATGACTACTTCGCCTATGTATTGGAGGAAGTAGAACAATCCTATGGCTTAAGTCGAGAAGCGCTAAAAAGAGGTGGTTATACGATACATGTCAATATCGATTCCACTGCCCAAAAAATTGCGTACAATCAGTTGCAAAAGAGTGATTTTTTTCACGGATCGAATCAGTCGATCGATGGTAGTTTTGTATTAATGGAACAAGAAACAGGCAAACTGCGAGCATTAATAGCGGGTCGAGATTTCGAGTTGAATGATACCAACCATCTTATTACCAAAAAACAACCAGGTTCCGTGATTAAACCACTAGCTGTATATGGACCAGCAATGCAATTAGGGAAATATTCACCCTATGATCTGATCCCTGATCAAGATATTGATTATGACGGTTACCGAGTAGGTAATGCTGATGGTGATTATGATGGCGAGGTGACGCAGTATCAAGCAGTTGTAGAGTCGAAAAATGCTCCTGCTGTATGGTTGCTAGATCAAATAGGCATCGAGTATAGTAAATCGATTTTGGAAAAAATGAATCTAAATATAAAGGATAATGGGTTAGCAATAGCATTAGGAGGACTTGAAACAGGACTTACTCCAATTCAAGTAACAGAAGGCTACCGCACCTTTATTCATCATGGAGAATGGGTCGATTCCAGTAGTATTGCAGCGGTGTATGATCGTGATCAAGATCGTCTGCAATCAAAACAACGAGAGAAAACAACTGTGTTTAATTCGCAAACTTCTTGGAATATGCTACGGATGTTGGAAGCCGTAGTTAAGGAAGGAACTGCACAAGCTGGAGATTACCCAAAAGCATTAGCAGGTAAAACAGGCTCTACTCAACATCCAAAGGTCGATGGAGCTGTGAAAGATGCATGGTTTTCTGGGATGACACCTGAATATGTGGTGACATCATGGATTGGTTATGAATCTGCAACAAAAGATAACTATCTAACAATTGGTTCAGAGGCTTCGGTTCGATTAACAAAATCGATCTTAACAGAGATTGATAAACAAGTACCACTTACAGAAGAATTCACTATACCGGATGATGTCGAGGATTTGCCGGAACCAATTGAATTACCAGTCATTGAAGACTTAACAGCGACGATTCAATTCGGAGGTTTTTCGATATTTAATGGCGTCTTAAATTGGACTCCTGCTGACGATAAGAGAATTATTTATCGTATCTATGAACAAACTGCTGAAGGAGAGCAATTGATTGGTGAAGTAGAAGGGCAAGGTTCCTATAAAATAGATCGAATCAATGTTTTTAATACAGGAGAGTATTATGTGGTTCCATATAATCCACTTACAAACAAGGAAGGAGAACCTTCTAATATCGCGTCCTTAAAGATTGACTTTTGACCAGTAACTATTTACAATTACTTTTTAGTTATAATAATTACAATTTAGTGAACATTTTTTGAAAATACTATACAGGATAGGCCAAAACTTCTATAGTAGAATGGAATGGTAAAAAAGGGTGATAAAAAATGACAAAATTCAATGATACAATTTTAAAAGCATTCAGAGGAGAAGAAACAGACTACACGCCTGTCTGGTATATGCGACAAGCGGGTAGATCGCAGAAAGAATATCGAGAGTTAAAAAAGAAATATTCTTTATTTGAAATTACACATCAACCAGAACTTTGTGCCTATGTAACTCGATTACCAGTTGAAATGTATGATGTAGATGCGGCAGTCCTATATAAGGATATCATGTCACCATTACCAGCTATTGGAGTCGATGTCGAAATCAAATCAGGAATCGGTCCAGTGATTGATAACCCAATTACTTCTCTTCGTGATGTTGAGAAATTAGGAACAATCGATCCAGAAAGCGATGTCCCATATGTAATGGACACAATTCGCCTCTTAACAAAAGAACAATTGAACGTACCTTTGATCGGTTTCAGTGGTGCACCTTTTACACTGGCAAGTTATATGATTGAAGGTGGGCCATCTAAGAATTATCATAAGACGAAAGCATTAATGTATAGTGATTCAAAAGCATGGTTTATGCTAATGGATAAATTAGCCGACATGACGATTACGTACGTTAAAGCCCAGGTAAATGCCGGAGCACAGGCAATTCAAATTTTCGATTCATGGGTAGGAGCATTAAATGTAACAGATTATCGCACCTACATTAAACCGATTATGAATCGTATTTTCAGTGAATTACGTGAAACAAATGTACCGTTAATTACGTTTGGGGTAGGGGCTAGTCATCTTATCAATGAATGGAATGACTTACCCGTAGACGTAATTGGACTTGATTGGAGAATGTCAATTGCCGAAGCACGTGATTTAGATGTTACAAAAGCACTTCAGGGTAACCTGGATCCAGCCTTTTTGTTATCGGACTGGCAAGTTGTTGAAGAAAAAACAAAACAAATTATTGACGAAGGTAAAAAACATCCAAGTCACATATTTAATTTAGGACATGGAGTAACACCTGAAATTAGTCCAGATCGACTCAAAAAACTAACTGAATTTGTTCATCAATATTCACAACGATAAAGAGAGGATGCATATTCATCATGGCAAAGAAAAAAGTAGGATTACTCGTAATGGCATATGGAACACCTTACCAAGAAGCGGATATTGAACGTTATTATACCCATATTCGTCGTGGCCGCAAACCAACCCAAGAAATGTTGAATGACTTAACCGAACGTTATCAGGCGATTGGTGGTATTTCACCTTTAGCACGTATTACAAAAGAGCAGGCAACAGCACTTGAAAAGCAGCTTAACGAAAAACAAGATGAGGTTGAATTTGTCTACTATCTTGGCTTAAAACACATTGAACCTTTTATCGAGGATGCAGTAGAACAAATGGCTCAAGATGGTATTAAAGAAGCGATTTCGATTGTATTGGCACCTCATTATTCTACCTTCAGTGTCAAGTCCTATAACGGCAGAGCACAAGAAGAAGCAGAAAAGTATGATATCGCGATTCAGTCTGTCGAAAGCTGGTATGATGCAGAAGGCTTCATCAGCTATTGGTCTGATGCCATTAAGCAGGAGTATCAAAAGATTGAGGATAAGGATAAAGCAGTTCTTGTTGTGTCTGCCCATAGTTTACCAGAGAAAATTTTACAAAATGGTGATCCATATCCAAAACAATTAGAACGAACTGCTGAATTGATTCAGCAACAAACAGGTATTCCAAATGTTGAAATTGGTTGGCAAAGTGAAGGCAACACGCCTGATCCATGGTTAGGACCAGATGTGCAAGATTTAACGAGAGATCTTTTTGAACAAAAAGGTTACCGCTCATTCATTTATGCACCTGTTGGTTTTGTTGCTGATCACTTAGAAGTATTGTATGACAATGATTACGAATGTAAGGTGGTTTGTGAGGAAATTGGTGCAGACTATTATCGACCACCAATGCCAAACGTTGAACCATTGTTTATTGAAACTTTAGCAGGAGTAGTTCTTGAAAAACTGCAAAGTGATGATCAGTCATGAAAAACATAACGATTATAGGCGGCGGTATTGCAGGGCTTACTGCCGCTTATTATTTAAATAAAAAGATAAAGGAAGAAGGCTTGGACTACCATCTGCAATTGTTGGAGGCTGGTAACCGCCTAGGCGGGAAAATTGATACAGAACGTCGGGATGGATTTACGATTGAACGTGGTCCGGATTCCTTTTTAATTCGAAAGCAATCTGCTGAACGCCTTGCACAAGACGTAGGTATTGGAGATAAGCTTGTCAAGAATGGAACAGGTAAATCCTACATTTTAGTTGAAGATGAGCTTCATTCAATGCCACAAGGTTCCTTTATGGGGATTCCAACACAAGTAAAGCCATTTCTAAACTCTAGTCTATTCAGTTTTACTGGTAAATTACGAGCAGGACTAGATTTTGTCAAACCAAAAGGTGAACCAGCTGAAGACCAATCATTAGGCAAATTCTTTAGAAGACGTTTAGGTGATGAAGTCGTTGAAAACTTAATTGAACCATTACTGTCTGGTATTTATGCAGGAGATATGGACGATCTAAGTTTGATGGCCACCTTTCCAAATTTCTATCAATTAGAACAGGAATATGGCAGTCTGATTAAAGGATTGCAAAAAACAATGCCAGCTCCACCACAGACACCAGCAAAAAAACGAAGTATGTTTTATAGTATTACTGGTGGATTACAGACATTAGTTGATGCATTAGAAGATGCTTTAGGTGAAGTAGTGTCAAAGCAAACAGAGGTTAAGGAAATTTCGAAAAAAGAAGATGGTTACCAATTAACACTGGAAAATGGTAAGGAACTGCAAAGTGATGCCGTGTTAATTGCTACCCCATATCCTGTTATGAAACAGATGCTAAAGTCTTATGATTTTGTCTCAGAATTAGCGGATATGAAAGCTACTTCAGTCGCAAATGTGGCGTTAGCTTTTGACCAATCCGCCATTAAAGAGGATATCGATGGAACTGGTTTTGTTGTATCACGTAATAGCAATTATCGAATCACCGCATGTACCTGGACCCACAAGAAGTGGCCAGAAACAGCGGCACCGGAAGGAAAAGCATTATTGCGCTGTTATGTTGGGCGTCCTGGTGACGAGGACATTGTAGACCTTTCTGATGAATCTTTAGAAGAGCTTGTATTGCATGATTTAAATAAGATTATGAAAATAGATGAAAAACCTTTATTCACTGTTGTGTCTCGTTGGAAAAATGCAATGCCACAGTATCGAATCGGACATAAGCAACGAGTCGAACAATTAGAAAACGGCTTAGCTAATCACCTTCCGGGTGTATTCGTAGCGGGCAGTCCATATCGTGGTATCGGCATTCCAGACTGTATCGATCAAGGCGAAGCAGCAGCAGATAAAATAATGAATTTCTTAGCAGAGTAACAACATGTTTCTCTGCTTTTTTTATATAAAAATACACAAAAAAAAGCAGCTAATAATTAGCTGCAGGTGTCTGTCTTTCACATATATCTCGATTAATTGGATGGGAATGTTCATCATCCTTGTTCAGCAGGATAAGAAGGATGAAAGAAACGAAAGATATGGGTGTAAAAGACATTAACAGGTTAAATGGCGGGATGACTGCAGTTATCACAGGTGTTATGATAACAGTCTGCTTGTTCTACAATATCATTTCCGCACTTGTCACACTTTTTTCTGGGAATGTTGCGAAAGAATTCTAAGATGTTGATCATTCTGATACCCTCCCAAAAGAGTGTCGTACGAATATTGTATTATAACAAAATAAAAAAATCAATACTTTGTATTAGTACAATTTCAAAAAATTGTTTTATCAACGTTGATCTTTTATACTGATAGTTAATGAGAAAAATATAAAGGAGTGTTGTTGATAGATGAAATTTATTGATAATAAAGGGATTATAGATCCACAGATAAATTTGGCAATAGAAGAGTATGTGCTCAAGAAGTTTGGGGAAGAAGATACATATTTATTATTTTATATTAATCAACCATCGATCATCATCGGAAAGAATCAAAACACAGTAGAGGAAATTAATACCGATTACGTCGATGAAAATGGTATAAAAGTAGTTCGCCGCTTATCTGGTGGAGGAGCTGTCTATCATGATGAAGGTAACTTGAACTTTAGCTTTATCACAAAAGATGATGGTGACAGTTTTCATAATTTTGCAAAATTCACAGAGCCTGTAGTGGAAGCTTTAAAGAAATTAGGAGTACCAGCTGAACTAAAAGGTAGAAACGACCTTCTCGCAGATGGACGTAAAATCTCTGGTAATGCCCAGTTCACTACGAAAGGACGTATGTTTAGTCATGGTACGTTGATGTATGATTCGGAAATCGAAAATGTCGTACGTTCTTTAAACGTAAAAACAGAAAAAATTAAATCAAAAGGTATTAAATCAATCCGCAGTCGAGTAGCTAATATTTCAGAATTTATGGAAGAAAAGCTATCGATGGATGATTTAAAAGCACATATTTTAAAACATGTTTTTGAAGTAGAGAATGTGGAAGACGTCCCGCAATATGTGTTAACAGATCAAGATTGGGACAACATTCACCAACTATCAAAAGAACGTTACCAACAATGGGATTGGAACTATGGGAAATCCCCGAAATTTAATATTCAGCATTCCCATAAGTTTGATGGTGGTTTAGTAGATGTGCGCTTAGATGTTCATAAAGGAATCATCGAGCAATGTACGATCTACGGTGATTTCTTTGGTGTGGGAGATGTCAAAGAATTAGAAGAAAAATTAAAAGGGGTACGTTATGAACGAGCAGCAATAAACGAAGTATTAAGTGAGTTAGACGTTTCACACTATCTTGGTAAAATTACAAAAGAAGATTTCCTTGGATTAATTTATTAATATTCAAACCTCTTATCAAAGGCGATAAGAGGTTTTTTGAAAAATTTTATAGTGTGATACATGTATAATGATGATAATAGATGTTGAGACTTTAATAAAAATGGAGAAAACTTATGAAAAAAATATTATTCTTATATATAGCATATCTAACAGTAGATTTCCTATACTTTTATTTCCTCTATCCATTGGACTCCTTAAGTGATTCAAGATATGGTGCAATGTCCCATGCGTTCTTTTTTGCGATGTGGCCGTTGCAACTTCTTATTTTAGCATGGCTGGTAAAACATCCAAACTTCGTAAACCGATTAGAAAAAAAGAGATATAAGTTTGTCCTGTATACTACATTTTTAATCGTACTAGATTATATCATTCACTTCCCGCTTCGAGTGATCTGGTACATACTCAGTGTTAGAGAAGGAACACGAACTCAAGGATTTATCTCATGGTTACTCGAAGGTTGGTTGAGCACGGGGTTATTTTGGGTTTCGTTATTTGTGATCGTAGCAGGGACAAGTTTTGTTATTAAAAAATGGCCAGCAATATGGGGATGGATTTTATGGGCACTATCGATTCCAATTGTGTTATTTGTTATGTTTGTGCAGCCGATTTTGATCGATCCGTTATTTGATGACTTTAGCTCATTAGAGAATGGCGAGCTAAAGCAGGGTATAGTCGATTTAACTACGCAGGCAGGTGTTGAAGATGCAGATATCTTTGTCGTTAACAAAAGTGAGAAGGTCTCTACCTATAACGCTTATGTGACAGGAATTTTTGATCATGCTCGCATTGTCTTGTGGGACACAACGGTAAATGGTATGCAAACTAGCGAGATCCTATTTATTATGGCTCATGAGATTGCGCACTATATTTATCACCATGTTTACTGGGGAATCGGATTGTATCTTGTCTTAAGTCTGCTCATTTTATTGGTACTTCAAAAACTCTCACACAATTGGATTGATGCCTATAAACTACCATCATTAACAAAGCTATTGCTTATAACAGTCATCATATTAATGGTGATGCAGCCTGTTCAGTTGTTCGTCTCACGACAAATGGAAATACAAGCAGATCGATACGCAATAAAACAAACGGAAAACCTGGAACCCGCACTAGCAAGTTATCGCCAATTAGCAGAACAATCGAAAACAGATATTTCACCGGCTTTCTGGATCAAACTTTTACGTTCCAGTCACCCGCCAATTGCCGACCGAATTGCACGAATTGAGGAAGAAATAAAAAATCGTGAAACGAATCAATAGGTCTGTTCGTATATAGTAATAGAGGTGATAGAAAAAATGGATGCATTTTATCAAAAAATCGTAAAAGCTCAAGAGGAAAAACGAAAAATCAATCGTTTAAAACACGAACGGAAAGAATTGTCGGTTGATTTAGAGAAATTAGAAAAACAAAAAAGCGAATGCTACCAAAGACTGCAAGACGAAAAGGTAGATGTGGAAAAGTTAGAATCAATCAGTATCAGCAATTTATTTTATACGGTTACTGGTAAGAAGTTAGAAAAACTCGATCAGGAAAAACAAGAAGTCGTCAGAGCACAATTACAATATCAAGAGGCAAAGGAATCGCTTGAAGACGTCAAAGAGGATATTGGTGAACTCGATCAACAGATTCGTGCTTTAGGTGAGCCTGATGTCCGTTATCAGAATTTACTAGAAGAAAAATATCACCTTTTACTAGATTCTAATCATCAGAGTGGCCAAGAGGCGTTAGATTTATTAGAGCAACTCGGTGTCATGCAGGATGAGAAATCAGAAGTAGCAGAGGCGATTGCAGCTGGAGAAGAAGTGAAACGAGCATTATCCTCGGCAACTGATTCATTAGATAGTGCAAAAAACTGGGGAACGGCTGATATGCTTGGCGGCGGGATCATTTCGACATCTTTAAAACACAGTCATTTAGACGATGCTGAACGTGCCACACATGAGGCGCAGCGTTTACTTAGAAAATTTTCCCATGAATTAAATGATATCGGAAAATCATTTAAGGCGAACATCGAAATTTCAGGTGGTTTAACTTTTGCAGATTACTTTTTCGATGGTTTAATCATGGATTGGTTTGTCCAGGATAAAATCAATAAATCGGCTGAACAAGTGAGTGATATGTATCAAAAAGTAGATCAAACAATCAGTCAATTGAAACAACTAAATCTCAATTTAAATGAAACGATAAAGAAAGCCGATCAGCAGTGGGAAACGATTGTATATAATGCTTCGTAAATAGTGATCTATTTGAATATTGTTAAAAGAAAGGGCATTACTTGATAACAGGTAATGTCCTGCCTTATTGAACTAGCACCAACAAGACTAAAGCCTATTCCACAATCTATTAACACCCCTTAACCCTCTACCGTCAAAAGTTAATTTATAAACATCTGGCATATCGAGATTTTTCCAAAATGAAAAATCATACTGAGAATCGAAGTGATTCATAATTAGAGCCATTATATTACCATGTGTACCGATAACAATGTTTTTATCAGTGTACTTATTCAATACGTTATAAGTTGCTTCTACACCTCGTTTTTGAGCAACCCTATTGGACTCACCACCATCCAAGAAAAAATTGAAATCCTCCCATACTTTCACTACTTCCTGATTAAAATCTTTAACAGGATTTGCTGTTAGTAATCGTTCTTTAAATTCCTCTATAATTACAACCTCTTTACCTAATTGAGATGCAACACCTTCTACCGTTTGAACTGCTCTCATATAAGGGCTAGATAAAACAATGTCAATTTTCTCCGTTTTTAATAATTCATTTACTATAGCGACATCTGCAAAACCTCTATCTGATAAAGGCCTTCCTAATTCATCAGGCGTATAGAAAGAGTGGGCGTGTCTTACAAAATATAACTTAGTCAAGTTAATATCAGCTCCCATTTTTTTAGGTGATCCTCCCAGCTATTCAATTTTAGCAATCTATAATACTACTTAATTTTGAAAAATTTTAAAAATTAAAGTGTATATATTTTTAAAGCGTGCTACATTCGATATGTGTCAAACAAAAACAAGATAAGAAGGGATGAAAAATAATGAAATTTAAAGTCGAAGTATTTCCAAATTATCGAATTGCTTATATGCAAAGAGTTGGACAATATGGTCCTGACAACATTAAAGTTATGGAGAATTTGAAACAATGGGCTAAAGAGAAAAATCTCCTTGAATCTGCAATTCTATTTTGTATCTCACATGATAATCCAGAAACAACACTTCCTGAAAACTGTAGATTTGATGCGTGCATTGTAATTTCAGATGATTATAAAGTGGATGATTCTGTTCTTGAAAGACGGCTTTCTGGTGGAAAGTATCTTACTTACGAAGTTAAACATACAGCAGCTGATATTCAAGAAGCTTATAGTGATATTTTTCAATCACTACAAAATAACGGGTTTGAAATGGATGAAAAGCCAATTTTGGAAAAATACATTGGCGATAGGATCAGCAACGATTATTGTGAAATTTGTATTCCTATAAAATGATAAAAGGTTTTAAAAATATCATTGATTGAACCAATATTATATTAACAAAATAAGAAGAACAAATTGTTTATGAATGTTGACAACTTTTGTTCTTCTTTCATCCATGTAATATTGAAAGAAATTATATGTAGAATCTAATTATAGAAATACGCCATTTAAATTTATAAATCTTGAGACAGTCGAACCATGTCCCGACAATGTATACCGTTTTCAAAAATATCTTCTGGATAGTGTCTAATGAAAAAATCAATATCAATATTTACAATTCTAAAACCGCATTTTTGGTAAAGTGCCAATTGTTCGATGCTTGAATTTCCGGTTCCGATTTCTATTGTTTTGTATCCTTTTGACTTGGACTTTTCAATCGCATCTATTACAAGTTGTTTTCCTAAACCTTTACCATGATGCTTTTCTGTTACTGCAATATTTACTAACTCCACTGTTTCTGGTCTAGTTGGAAGTAATACAAATACACCAATAATTTGAGTATCACTTTCTGCTAGATAGCATTCTCCTCTTGATAAATATTTTTCTACTATATCCTTGCAAGGGTCAGCAGTTAATAATAAATCCATTGGAGGCTTTCCATCTTTTGTTAATTTACGGATAATCATAATATTCTCCTAAAATTACTTTATTTTTTACACTTTTCATTTTCTAATAAGCTTAATAACAGTTTTTTTACTGCTTTCCAATCGTCATCAATAATACTGTAAAAGACATAATCTTTCCCATTATACTTTTTCCTTAAAACTCCCTCTTTTTTTGCTCCTATACGCTCAATCGCTTTCTGAGACCTGATATGGTTAATAGTTGTAATCAATTCAACACGAACTGCATGCCACTGCTCAAAAGCATATTCTAATAATAGATATTTACATTCGGTATTAACTTTTGTTCTCCAAACTTCTGGACTATACCATGTCCATCCAATATTTAAGTTCTTATTGGATTCGGATATTCTTAAAAATCTTGTCATGCCAACAACTTTATCTAAGTGCTTATCAAAAACTACATAGGGAAACTCTTCTACACGTTCTTTACCTTGAATCGCTGAACGAACAAATTCTTCCATATCTTTCGCGGAATTAACCTTTGTAGGTAAGAAACTCCATATTTCTGGGTGCTTCGCGCTTAGATATAGTTCTTTAATATGTGCCATTTCAAGAGGAAATAATATTATCCTTTCACCTTCTAACTTTATAAAATTCATCTGATATTCACCCAACTTTTAATGTTTTAATAGTTAAACTGCTTGCTTTGCTTATATAAAGATTAGTTTTACTTTATAAGGGCATATCTTTTTCAAATAAAAATACGTTAGAAGAGAGAGTTAATGAACAACCCCTTGGAATTCATAAGGAACTGATTTATCAAGCAAATATCTGATGCCATTCTTATGGTATGGCATCATTTCACCAGCTGTTTGTAAATTTACCCACTTCACCTCTGAAATTGTTTCTGTGTCTTGTATAGCAATTGCACCGCTTATTATCCTTGCTTTGAATGTGATAAAAAGTGCATGATTGTTATCATTTTTCATCAAGGCTTCATTTACGGAAAGGATATGATCTATCTCGATATTTAAGCCAGTCTCTTCTTTTGCTTCACGAACAGCTGCTTGCAATAGAGTTTCTCCTGGTTCAACAGATCCACCAGGTAACGACCAATTATTATGTTTAATATTTTTAACCATTAAAATTCTTTCTTGAATGTCATCATATATAAGCGAATATACTACATCTACTCTTTTCATTGAAAACAACCCCTTTTATGTTTCTTGTTTCATCGTATACATAATGATATATATATCTTGACAAATTAAATATACGTTAGCATTGATTCCAATCTCTTTTTAACAAAGAAAAAGAATAATGGTCATAATACTTACCTCTAAATAAATGCTTGTCTCTATATACTCCCTCATTAACAAAGCCAAGTTTTTCTAATAACTTTATAGAGTTGACATTATCTAAAGCAACAAAAGCGTTAATTCTATTCAATCTCATATTATTAAATCCACTTTCAATTACACTAATTAATGCTTCCTTCATATATCCTTGTCCCCAATATTCGTGCCATAAATCATAGCCTATTTCTGCAATATTGTTTAACCTGTCCCAATTATCATATCCACAGGTTCCAATTTGTTCTTGGCTAGCATCTTTTTTAACTAATATCCAACGATTGTATCCCTTTTCTTCTGGATCTTTATTCCACTCAACAAACTCTATTGCATCATTTCTACTAGTAAATAACTCTTCATCATATAAAAATTTACAGACTCTATCATCACTATAAAGCTTATAAATAAAATCAATATCCTCATTATTTACATTTCGCAAAAATAATCTATCTGTTTCAAAATTCGGAAACTTTTTATGGTCAATCATTTGCTATACTCCTCAAGATTTATTAAATTAATGTGATACACTGGTACAATAAGGGCTGCCGAATTAATTATCCTGTATTAATAACATTGGGATGATGTGATTATTTCAACTAATTCTTCAATTGATCCAGTAATTTTTTGGACTTCTGATAGATGATAGAACGTACTGGTAGTCTCGAAATTATCCACTTCATTATTGGGTGAGTAAAGAAATATCTTTTTACTCTGTCCAAGTGCAATACCTAATTCAATATGACTTCCTTTTCCTGCTGGCAATAAGATGATTATAAAATCCGCATCCATTACTGCATTTTTTTCTTGTATGCCTATTTCCCTTAAATCCTCGAAAGTGGTAGCCCTTTCATTTCTGGTCCAATCATAGGTTTGGATATAGCCCTTATCTTTTAACTGATTACTAACGAATTGAACGGTCTTAAAATTTTTAAAGCTTGATGCAATATAAAATCTTTTCATATCATATTTCTTCCTCTGTAGTTGAATTGATAAGCTAATTTAGAAGTACTTTGTTTTAGGAATATAATTTTAGTAAATCTTGGTGAAAAATATTAGTCCCATTAATTTCGAAAAAATATTCTAATTGCCACTTTTGTGTCTCAACAGCTTGTTTGTTAGTGGGATGATCCCAAATAGGGTAAACTCTCAAAGCCATTTTTCCTTTTGTAGTATCTGTTTTAAGGATATTTTGTTTTAAAAGAACATTCTTTGGAAAAACAAATTGTCCAAATCTTTTTCCACTATCAAATGTATTAATAACCAATAAATCAGTAGCTTTGTCATATGAAAAAGCTTGGTTTTTATTGGCATCATTCTTTTCCCAAAAGGATACAAACTGTCCTACTTTATTGGGTGTTTTCTTTGCCACTCTGAATCTAATAGATTTTGAATTTAATTGAAACATACCTGCACCATATTCTGAATTTTGAGATTCTTCTTGGATAGCTGTTAAAACAAATTGATTTGGTTTATATAATTTGTCTTTTACAAAGGATAATGCCTTATAAAATTCATTCATTATCTGTTCCCCCTTAAATTCTCACTATTTATGAATTATAATTAATTATTAAATAGCACCCTTTCCTTTTATTTGCATAAAAAAGTTAGGCTTGTCAAGTGGGGTAAAACCAAATTTCGCATAAAATGAATGTCCATCATCTGTGCTTAACAAAAGTCTGCGAATATTCAATTCTTCATAATTAGTAATTATATCAAGCAACCAATTTCCCAACCCTTTCTTTCTATACGGAGTTAGAATAAACACGTCTTGTAAATATGCATGAGTAACCAGATCGGAAATTACCCTTGCAAACCCTATTTGTTTCTTCTTCCTATCAAATGGGTTTATATAATACAAGCCGAAACAAAGAGATGAATTATTTATTGATTTAATAACATCTTCTTTGGAAATTCCTTTTGACCAGTAAGATTCATTGCTCAAAAAGTTATAAATAACATCCAGTTCTAACTCAGTTTTATCCATAGTAATAAGATAATCTCCATTTCTCCAATTTTTTTTAACCAAAAGCTTCACCTCAAATTATATTTTTGTATAATTATACATTTTTTTGAATGTTAATACAATGTTTGTAGGTTATCTTCTTTAACATACCTGCCCGTTTAATATAATTATTTCTATATAAACAGCGTTAATCCTTCCTGAATTAATACCTTGTATGTTCAATGAGGTTATTTATTATTCAGTAGTCTATTCGCAAGAAAATCCTTTGTGATAAAATAAGCATTAGTTGTAAATAATGGTGACTTTATTTGGTTTGTTCTTAGTAGATCTCCCAATTCATCAAAGTCAAACAAGTTAGATTTTATATCCTCTGTGTCATCTATATCTTGTTCAAATTCTTTATAGTCTTTAAAAGTGCTCTGACGGTAATTATTACTGCACCTATAATAGTAATAGTGATTCCCATTCCTTTTTTAGAACGTTTAGATGTAGAGAAGTCCCCGCAACTTCGCAAGACTATAAATCTGTATATTTATGTTGGAATACTATGGATGGTTCTTGAATCTCTTTCATCATCTTTACCCAATACGTTTGTTTAATACTATTGGTAGAAACAGCATATTGACTGGATATTTCATTCCATTTTGATGTCGTAGTATATATATGTTCTAGCTTTGATTGCGCTTCTGGTGGAAATGTTATTATATCAAGTCTATCTAAGTCTTCTTCTAAGAAATTTTCTTCTATATATTCTAAATCACTGGATATTAAAGAAGAGGTATTTTTCGTTGCGTTTTCTAATCCTTTCGCACGACTTGGATGTATCGCTCTACCCATTTTTTCTATTTCATAACTACTCTGTTCTAATACTTTGAATCCCTTTTTTAACTGTTTCCATTGGGCATACGGAATTTCATTTTCGCTCTTTAAAGTATATAAAATGACTGAAGTGATATATGCCTCATTCTGGAACGAATGCAACATTTCCGTTAGTTGTGGGTTTAAATAGTCTCGTTGATTATTCACCTCACTATGCTTATTATATCCATATAAAACGCTCAGAAATAATAAAAAAACTAATATATAATATCTCTTTTTTGAAAGTTTAATCATATGAAATCATCCTTAAAGCAGTTTCTAATTTTTCTTACATATCTTTCAGCTATACTTCTTTCTAAAAATTGGGAGTGACCCTCTCTTAATAGTAAGGATTACTTAAATTGCTCATAGTAGTTCTTTGGATTAGATATATTATTTTCTACGAAGAGCTCTGCTTGGCTTATAAACATTTCAATGTAGGATTCCTTATCCATTGATATACCTTTTAGATCCTCAATACTGCCTTCAATATTCACTGTATCTTTCTTCAAATCTATAACAACAGTCATATAAACTTTATCCTTGTATGAAACCGTTCCAGTCACTTGTTTATTCTGCAAATCAACCACTGGATATTCATGTTTTACACCTGTTGGTCTGAATAAAGTATATCCAACATTTGATTTATCACTATTTTTTGTCATTATGAATTACCACCTTTTTAAGCACCCGTTACTTTAAGTGACATTCTTTTTACGACGGAATTAAGGCCCAGTCCAATATAATGTTCTGACTAAGTAAGGGAAAACCACAGTTATAAAAATGATCGCACCATTTCCTCCTAATCCACTCTTTTTAAGACCACCTTTTTCTGCAAATAATGCTGCTATAAAGCCAATTACAGATGCAATGACTCCACTTATAAAAAATATACCGTTAGCAAATAAAATAGAAACAAGGTAAGACATCAAACCAATGAAAAAGAGAATAATTGAAAATGCACCTAGTTTTCCTTTCATAGTATTTCACCTCCAATTATTTTACTGAAAACAACTGCCAATTCGCTCATGATGAAACTTTCATTCACGCTACATTTATATTAACATAAAATGACAAATCCTTTTTTGTAGAAATGTTGAGAATGGCTTTGATCATTGTGTATTAAGCTTAAGATTTTGTACAGATATTATTTTTATACAGATTAATAAATATAGAAAGAGTAAATCTCAGTCTATATTATTTTCCTTCATCAAACGAAAAATCAGATAATATTCAGGCTACTTTTCCAGTATATACAGGGGTTGAATAACAGGAATATAATGGTATAATCTTATGAAATCATTAATTCAATAATAGATTCCTATATTGAAAGGACCATATATATGAAAAAAACAGATTATTCTGCAATAGCTGACAGGTATGATCACAATCACTTTCGAGTGGATGAAATACAACATGACCATGACCTGAAAAATTACATAAACGCTCACCACCAACAAGAATACCAAGTATTAGATTTATCATGTGGAACAGGGAATTATTTAGTAAAGCAAGATCACTTTTTAAAAGATTTCCCTATTAAGTGGTTTGGACTTGATGCCGCTGAAGAAATGTTGAGAATCGCTAAAGAAAAGAATGGACACGTAACATTTGACCATGCCTATGCAGAAAACATGCCCTATCATTCAGGAAAGTTTGATTACATTGTAAATAACTACGCCTTTCACCATTATCTTGATAAAAATCAAGTCATTGACGAGGTTTACCGTATAATGAAAAAAGAAGCCGTATTTAAAATGCATAATATTGCTATCCACCAAATGCATAAATGGTGGGTTTATCATTATTTTCCGTCTGCTTATGCTGAAGACGCTCAACGTTTTTTGGAAAAAGATATGATTTATCATGAACTGAAAACAAGGGGATTCGAAGTGAAAATACACATTCATTATAGAATGGAAGAAATAAAAGTAGTCGAATACCTAAGATTAGCTGAAAATCGCGATATATCTGTTCTTACTCTCATCAGTGATCAGGATTATCAAGAAGGTTTAGAAAAAATGAAATTTGATCTTAATAAAAACCTCGAGAAAACCATTATAAATGATTTTGCTGAAATGTTCTGTCTTGCAAGAAAATACTAATTGCCACGAGGTGAGTGTTTATGACTATACCTGAAGAAAACAAAAAATTAGATCTTAATCGTATCGTCTATATCGGCAGAACCTTTGATGAGTATATCGACATGTTTGCTCTGTCCGATGATTTTCTAAAAGGAAAAAGAATCCTGGATTGTCCAGCTGGAGCATGTTCCTTTACTGCCATCGGCAACAAAAAAGGATACGATATTACTGCCTGCGATATTGCCTATTATTATGATGTGGAAGAGTTGAAGGATAAGGGTCTTCAAGATATTGAACATGCCATGGAAACTATGAGGAATGTTCGAGATAATTACAAATGGGAATATTTCAAAGACATAGAGTCACTAAGGCGCCACCGACTAAGTGCTTTACATGACGTTACGAATGATAGAAGAGAAGCAAAGAAAAATTATATTCCAGCTGCATTACCTCAACTACCTTTTGAGGATAACTCTTTTGACGTCCTATTATCTGCACACTTTTTATTTATGTATGCTGACCGCTTAAATTATCAGTTTCATATCGATACTTTAAATGAATTACTAAGAGTAACAAAAGATCACATTCGTATTTTCCCATTAGTAGATTTAGAAGGGAATACGTACAAATCTCTTGATAAAACCTTGCACTATTTAGAAGAAATCGGCTGTACGACTGAAATAGTGCAAGTACCATACGAGTTCCAGATACATGCGAATTCGATGTTAATTATTTCGAAGGGAATGGAAAATGACAAATTATAATATTATACAAAAAATCGAGGAGTTATCTATGAATGCTCTTCCATCTATCCAAACAATCCTTTTGGATGGATGGATCTTACGTTATTCCAATGGTTATGCCAAGAGAGCAAATTCGGTAAATCCATTGTATTCATCTACAGAAAATGTCGCTAAAAAAATAAAGAATGTCGAACAGATCTATCAAAAGAAACAACTACCAGTTATCTTTAAACTAACCTCAAACGTCTTTCCTCATGATTTAGATAACATACTAGAAAATGCCCAATATGATCGTGTTGGATTAACTAGTGTACAAATACTTACCCTTGATAACATACAACAAGTACCTTCTAGAGCTTATATTACATTTCAAGATAAATTATCAGATGAATGGTTTATGGTTTTTTGCAAGTTCAATCACATAGACAAGTCAGCTCAAACTATCATAAAGACAATGCTTACGAATATTATCCCAAAAGTCTGCTATGTCATGTTGTTAAATGATAATAATGAAACAGTAGCATGTGGAATAGGTGTTTTAGAAGAAGATTACATAGGATTATTCGATATCGTCACGAATGAAAAGTATAGAAGAAAAGGATTTGGTGAACTATTAATCACTTCTATTTTAAACTGGGGGAAGAGTAATGGAGCGAATTATGCTTATCTTCAAGTTGTGAATGATAACAATCCAGCTCGAAACCTTTATCAAAAATTAGGTTTAAAGAAGCCTATCAATATTGGTATCGAATTAAAAGGTGATTGAATTCTTAATAGAACGGAGGAGCTATAATGAAAAATAAAATTCATATTTTAGGCGCATCCGGATCCGGCACATCAACACTGGGTTCTGCACTTTCTAAAGCTTTACCACATACTTATCTTGATACTGATGACTATTTCTGGATAAACAAATTCACAGAACAACGACCAGTTCCTGAAAGAAGGAAAATGCTAAATAACGATCTATTAAAATACGAAAATTGGATACTATCTGGATCTGTCTGTAAGTGGGGGGATAACTTCAAACCTTACTTCGATTTAGTTGTGTTTCTGTGGATTCCAGAAGAGATAAGACTTGAAAGGTTAAAGGTAAGAGAATATCAGAGATACGGAAAAGAAGTATTATATGGTGGCAGCAAATATAATCAATCAAAAGCTTTTCTGGAGTGGGCGGCTCTATATGATCACGCAGGAATGGAAGTTAGAAGTAAAACATTACATGAGCATTGGATGCAAGATTTATCTTGCCCTGTATTAAGGTTAGAAGGTGACTATTCAGTTGAAGAGCGTGTGAATCGGGTTTTAGAGTATTTGGGAACTCAAGGAAGTAAATTCAAAAAATGAACTAATATATCAAGGAGATGTCAATGATGTACGGTGTGTATCCATATTTTTTGCTTCAACTTATAATCACTTTAACTGTCATCATTGCTTTGTGGTTTCTTGTCACTTATTTGTTGAGAAAATGGCTCAATATAAATAAGGAAAGCTTACACTCTAACCAGCAGTTTAACATTGACTATAACCAAATATATTGGTCTATTCGTATCCTATTTCTATTAATTATGATCACAGGCTTTGTCATAAACTTGGAAAGAGATCCATTTGAAAGGTTTAAGTTTTTAGAGCCATTTTTCTTATTATTTATATATCTACTGGTAAGTCAGGTCACGAGAGCGTTTATCCAGTGGAAATATATTGGAAATAGAAATGTCGCTATCTATATATTAAGCCGTTTATTTCTAGTCATTGCTTTCATCATTTCTTTTATCATCACTAATGCATGGGGATTATTTTAAAAGGAGGAGACCAAGTGGAATTAATCTATAAATCTACTGTCCCAAATAAAGAAGAATTCTATTTACTATATGAGACAACAGGATGGAACTCAAATAATACCTATAGCAAAGAAGATCTATTCACTGCAATCACTAACAGTTGGTACTTAATTTCCATATATAAAAACGAAACATTAATAGGATTTGGTCGCATTATTTCAGACGGTGTATATCAAACATTCATTGTAGATATGATCGTGCATCCGATCTATCAAGGGAAGGGTATTGGATCAAAAATTATGTCTTTACTTATTGAAAAATGCACATCCAGGGGCATAAAATGGATACAACTATCTTGTGCAAAAGGGAAAAAGGATTTCTATAAACGGTTTGACTTTAAAGAACGATTACCAGATGCTCCTGGTATGCAAAAATTTATTCGGTATGTTGAGAATTAACACAACATTATATGTTTTAATCACTTAAACGACGAAAGGATGAAGTTTTATTTATCAAATTGATTCAATGTTCTGGTTTAAGCTCATAATATTATTATTCTTTTTTGTCCTTTTTCAGAAAACATTCGAAATTATGATGAGGAAGAGGCTGCAAGTAGAAAAAAGAAAAATTCTTTCTAATAGTTATGTGAATAAAAAACACGAGTGGGTGGATTGGACAATTCGCATTATATTTTGTTTAATATTGTTATTTCTTTTTGCCTTAAATGTTGCTTATTATCCTCATGAAGGAGACTGGGGTGAAGAATTATTTGCTATCTCCATAGCGTTTGTTATTGTATCAGAATTGGCTCGAGCTATTATGGAATGGAAATACAAAGAAAATAAAAATGAAGCAATTTTCACGATCAGTCAACTTGCGTTTAGCCTAATATTACTAAGCACTTTATTATTAACTAATGGGTGGGGATTATTTGGATAAAATAGCATCTATGATTCTACTATTAGTTTTTTCAGTCGGTTGCACTTTTCCTGAAAAAGAAGTATTTGAAGGTGAAAGTGAACATTGGAAAGGTAAATTAGAAATTGTGCATGGAGACTCAAAAGAGTTTTATGATTTAGTGATCACATATAAAGGTAAGTTAGAAGATCTTGCCTCGATGGAACAAATCATTCACACCGCTGAATTCGGAACAACTCATCATAAGCAAGAGATCAATTTTGAAGGAAATGCACCATCAGAAAAAAGTTTTGACACAGTGATCTCTCAAAAGGATTTAGAGGGTGTTAATCTGATAGAAGTAAAGGTTGAGTGGTTAGATCAGGAAGAAACATTTGAGGTAGTTAATAGATAACCGGTAATGCAGTGTATGTACGTAAGTGGGAAGTTCACATTTAATTGAGAGGGGATAACTTGAAATGAGTGGTGTATTATTAGTTCCCCATCACACTAAATATGCAAGATCCATCTCCAGGCTTTCTTCTGATTCAGCTATTAAAAATACTTTAGGCCTAAGTGATGAACAGACATCGGTGTTAGGTACGATCAATTTCATTCATTTTATTCTGGAACAAGAAAAGCTAGGAAAGCAATACTCCAGAGTAATCGTAAATCAAAAGAACGAGTTAATTGGCGTTATAACTTTAAAAGACATCGATGCTTTAAATAGAACTTGTCATATTGGTACATGGATTGGTCAAGCTTATTGGGGTAAGGGCTATAATCAAGCAGCAAAAAAGGAAATCCTTATCTATGCTTTTGAAGTATTAAAATTAGAGAATGTTTTTGCTGGTGCTAAAGTTTCAAATAAGCGGTCTCAACGTTCTCAAGAAAAACTTCCGTATGCACGAATTAACGTGGGAAATGAGTTTCAATACGAACAACAAAAGTTAGAAGCAGAAGTAAAAGAAGCCTGTATATTAAATGTTATAGAGAAAGAGATATTTTTAAACTGGTTAAAAGAGTCTTAAGTAATATTCAAAGTGGAAGGTGTGTTCAGTATGGAAAATGAATCAAATAAATGGATTCAAGATCAAAATCGCGACTACATAGAGCAATATGTTAATGATTTATCTAATGTGATACTAGTTGAAAGAGAAACGACAATATCCATTTTACTTAATATTTTTTCTTAGCATTTTGAAAGTTATAAAAATCTAAGAATATTAGATTTTGGTTGTGGCTCAGGTATTTTAACTCATAATTTATCAAAACATTACCCATCTAATAATTATGATTTGCTAGATGGTTCAGATATTATGCTGGAAAAAGCAAAAGAAAGTTTAAGTGGTGATAACTTCGAATATATTCACCAAACTTTTGAGAGTTTTATTGATGAACCTGTGGAAGCCTCTACATATGATTTTATTTGTTCTTCGAATGCAATTCATCACTTGGATCATACGGAAAAAGAACAATTATATAATAAGATGTACAAGGCATTGAAAAGTAATGGCTTATTTATAAACATAGATCCTGTTTTACCAAATTCAAGCTTATCTGAAAAGTATCAATTCCAATTATGGGTAGACTGGATTAATAACAACCTAAAAGATCATGGCAGTCAAGATAAAATTGGAAAATACGATCATACACCAAACAGCTATAAAGATAAAGACGAAAACAAACCTAGTAAACTCTCCACTCAATTAAGTATGTTGGAAAACGTTGGTTTTAAGGATGTGGATTGTTTTTATAAGTATGGTGTATTTGCGGTTTTTGGTGGCACTAAATAATAGTTCAAGTGAAAAGCGCGGAATCAAAGATACGTGCTTTCCTTATTAATGCAGACACCCCGACATCTCTGTACACAAATTATCGGATGATCATCTTTAATACCTGCTATTGTTGTTTATAGAGGAGGTCAGAAAATGGAAGGCTTAAAAGAAATGAATCGAGCTATGAATTATATCGAAGAAAACTTGACGAATAACATTGATTTTAAAGAAGTAGCAAGAATAGCACTTTGTTCCGAGTATCATTTTAAACGAATGTTTTCATTTCTTGCAGGTGTCACATTGTCGGAATATATTCGTCGCAGAAGACTAACATTAGCAGCATTTGAACTGAACAATGACAAAATAAAAGTGATTGATATTGCTATTAAATATGGCTATCAATCACCGGATTCTTTTACACGAGCGTTTCAGATGCTACATGGTATTACACCCACGGAAGCGAGAACTAAAGGTGCAAAGCTCAAATCCTATCCTAAAATGACCTTCCAACTAACAATTGAAGGAGGACATGAGATGAATTATCGAATTGAAGAAAAAGAAGCCTTTCATATAGTTGGCTTAATGAAAAGAGTGCCGATTGTTTTTGAAGGGGAAAATTCTGAGATTACTGAAATGTGGAAGTCTCTAAATGTAGAAAAAGTTAAACAATTGAAAGACTTATCGAACACTACCCCAAAAGGATTGATTCAGGCATCCACTAATTTTTCTGAAGGCCGGATGGAGGAAAAAGGTGAGTTTGATCATTATATCGGGGTAGCGACGACAAAAGAGGCACCTCATAATTGGACTTCCTTTAAAGTAGCTGCATCAACTTGGGCGGTATTTGAAGTAGTCGGGCCATTCCCAGAAACGTTACAACAAGCTTGGGGCAGAATTTATTCTGAATGGTTTCCTTCCATCAATTATCAACTTACAGAAGGACCAGAAATATTATGGAATGAAAACAATGATTTTGATTCACACAATTTTAGAATTGAGATATGGATACCGGTAGAGAAGAAATAAATTATCTGAATAACTGGATTGAGAATTATAAAGTAGTTCATCTAAGGAGCACAACATAGATTGAACTACTTTATTTAATTATTAAAAAGTCGTGATGAGCAAGGAAAAATATGTGTAACCAAACAAAGAGCGTTATCGTCTAAAACTAAAAATGGTGGCTTTGTATTTTTAGATAATCTTCAAGTGGTTTAGCCATAAAATTAACTATTCATGAGAACTTTTACAGTTAGGAGGATTTTATGAAACGGTTAAGCACTATTATTATAGTATCCCTTTTATTTCTTACCTCTTGTAGTTTTGCTGAAATGAAAGATGACAAGGTGGCGGGTGAGGAGGGTACAAACCAGCAAAACGAGCAAGAAATTGAGCATGCATTAACTAAAATAATTGGCTCACCATCAGCGACGTCTAATCCTAATGATTATGTTAAAGCACATCCCGAGGAATTTGCTTATATCGTAGGACAAGGAGAATTAGCATTGGGTTATTTTTTGAGCGAATTCAAAAAAACTTCAACAGATGGGTTAAGGGAGTACGTGATGGCTCTAGCATGTACTGAAATCTTAGGTAGTTTAAATCCAATTGATAATTGGGAGACAGGAAGAGCTTGGTATAACAGTTATAAACAATGATGCCGGTGTTTTTAAGAAACTATTTTTCAGTTTCTGCCACCTTTTTAAGTTCATTTGCACGAGAAATTATAAACTCTCTCATATATTTTTCTAAAAACAATTTGTCAGCAATTGAACCAATCAGACCAAATGGTGACTTGTACTCAAATCTATCTGTCATGATAGTCCCATCCTGTTCTTCTGAAAACTGATGGTGATGAGTAAATGAATGAAACGCGCCTTTGACCATAACGTCAACAAACTCATGAGGTTTTTTCATGTAGATTACTTTAGCGGTTAGCTTTTGTCTAACAGCAAAATGAGTAGCTTCCCATGTAACCGTATCTCCTTCTTTCAATAAACCTTGTGTAACACCACCCACCGCTTTCTCTTTTGTTTTAGCAGTGGTTTTCGTATGGACATCCACGTTTCTTGCTAGATCAAAACACTTATCTATAGGTGCGTGGATGAATTGACTGTGTTGGATAACTGGCATTAAAACTTCTCCTCTTTATGATAGTGAAAGATTATGGAAAGTTTATCTCTCTTTCAAAAAATGCTGATATTTTAATATAGTAGCTTACAAGCTAAAGGTCAGACATAGTTTACTAAATCATGAATATTCATTAATTCAACTATTTTGTCATTTTTATAATCGGCTCCAATTTCTATTCCATACCCACCAATATCCATATTAATTGCTAATTCTATATCTACTGGCGAATCACCAACCATAAAAGATTCCATTAAATTAATGTTTGGGTATTTATTGATTGCTTGTTGAATCATACCAACTTTAGGCTTTATACAAAGACAGTTTTCACTTTTGGCATGAGGGCAATAAAAAACATCAAGCACTTCAATGTTATGATGATTTAGGTCATTAATTATTTGTTTCGTTATAGAATGATATTGGTTTGGTGTGATATACCCCTCGTTAATAATGTATTGATTGGTTATAATAATAATTTTGTAACCCATACTAGTGACTTGTTTTAAAGTATCTATGGCCCCTTCTAAAAATACAGGATGTGTGATATAAGACCACTGTGGATCCGGATAATCTTCTATAATAGTCCCATCCCTATCCAAAAATGCAACCTTCATATTACTGCACCCCTTTTAAAAAAGAGATTACTTATTACCTGATATTGTCCCAAACGTTTCCTGAGAGCCATTTTTAAAAAGATTTACCTCTGAATAAGCTTTATCTAACTTTATTTCGTAAAAAAGTTCGTGTTCCAATGATGAGTTTGAGTAATCAGATGTCTCATCGCTCTTATATAACAGGTTTAACGTGTCAACCTCTTCTTCAACTTCAAATTCAGTAAAATGAAGAGCATTCTCACCTTTAACAACATTCGCTCCATTTAAATATACCAAAATTGTTTCATTGTGATTATCAAAATAGAGGTGAACGCCATTTTGTTGTTTCATATCTATAAAAAATGCTTGGATATCCTTGTTAAGACTACCTTTACTGGTTTTGGAGAAAGACAAAGATGATTCTGTACTACACCCCGTTAAAAATAAAACACCTAACATTAGTAACCATATATTTTTCAATGTAATTCTCCTCAACATGCTATTTTAGCTAAATAGTTTGATCATCATAGCATGAGTTTCGTTTATTTTTTTATGGAAGTGTAATCATCCGTAATCACACTCTATATATTTAATTATATATCATTCTATTAAATGAATGATAATCTAATTTTAGTTTATTTTAGTAACGATTCTTTTTAAAATATATTTTCATATAAAATAAGCATACAGAATTCTTAAAATATAGGAAACTGTCCATAAGAATTAATCTTATGGACAGAATTTTAAATTAAGCGGGAGAAAGTATTCTACCCTGTTACTGTTGATCATGTGCTTCGTCTTTAATTTCATCTCTCATACCTGAAATAGCTTCTTCTCTACGACGATTTTTCGCTACAATTTTTTCCTTTTCTTCTGGTGAAGCAAACTGCATGGTATCATGAGCTGCTTCAATATTTTCGATTGTGTCCTGTACTTTGTTTTGTAATTTTTCCACATTGTCTGATCTGTCATCTGGATTAGGGCGGTTATTATGGTTTGCCATTAATGTTCCTCCTCAAGTTATAATTATTTTTAGTATGACTATATTTATGGAAATTATGTATGAATCATCCCTAATGTATTTAGTATCTTTTTGGAATAATATGTTAGTATAAAAGAGAAAAGGTATTATTTATAAAGGGCAATTTTGCTATCACATGTCCTGAATGGTGGAGGATTCTTATGAAAAATCAGAATAACGTCTACATTATATCTGGTCCAGCAGGTGTTGGTAAATCAACAATTTCTCATCAACTGGTGAAGCAGTTTTATCAAAGTGCTTATATTTCAGGAGATGATATAAGCCACATGCATGTTAATGGGAGACAAAAGCCGTGGGAAAGCCAAGAAGAAATCACTTTAATATGGTCAAATATTTTAAGTCTTACTAAAAACTTTCTTCTTTTTAATAATGATGTAGTGATTGATTATGTTACCTTTCCATCTGAAGCAAACTGGCTAAAAGAAAATTTAACCGATATGAATGTCACTGTTCATTATGTTGTGTTGTGGGCGAATCAAGATATATTACTGAAGAGAGATGCGCTAAGAATCCCGGAACATCAAATGGGCAAAAGGTGTATAGAACTAATTCAAGAATTTGAGGATGCAGAAGTGAGTGAGGAAAATATTTTAGATACGAGTGAATATGAGGGCCATGATGTTCCATTGATAGTGAAAGAGATATTAAATGCACGAAAATATATCATGGTGTAATATGTCGAATAGCGTGTGTGACCTATTGATACAGGTGACACAGTTTTTGCTTGATAAAAGGAAAGAGTTTTTCACTGTTAAGGACTTCCCTTTTTTATGGGAGAATTTGCATGGTGGTACTAAGAATAATGCAACCTTGCGTTTTCGATACACCCGTAAAATGTATATAGAAGGATATGTACATATTAACGAAGTAGTGTTGTTTGTTGTACTAACGAGCATTAATGTTCAATAAAGGGAGGTGTTAATAATGAGTAGGGCACTTGTTA
Source organism: Gracilibacillus massiliensis (assembly GCF_001458115.1). Lineage (GTDB taxonomy): Bacteria > Bacillota > Bacilli > Bacillales > Amphibacillaceae > Gracilibacillus > Gracilibacillus massiliensis. The sequence continues at coordinate 292,127 of NZ_CZRP01000013.1, read as the reverse complement.
TTATGGGAGTAATCTCAATAGTTGTTAGTCTGATATCAGGACTATTTATTGGAGATTTCTTTGCCTTTTAATTTCGTTAACAAGTGGGGTTTTAGTTGGCGTGCTATTCTTTTCATTTTCTCAAATTATAGATAATCAGTTAAGCATCTTATATCAATTACAAATACATAATGAGCGTGAGAGACAACTTCACACAAGATTTATAAAATGCCCAAATTGCGACAATGAATATGAGTATAACCTTACATCCTGTCCACAATGTGGGAATAGAAAATCAAAGTAATATGTAAGGAATACTATTCAATTAAAGGCGCGAATATTCAATAAGAATGTTCGCTTCTTATGCTAATGAAGAAGGTTTATGCAAGAAAAATACAGGTAGGGGATGGAGAACTATGGAAACAGGAATCAATTGTTTAGGGTGTAGATTATCAAATAAAGTCCAACCCATAAATATTGTATATGAAAATGATTATATAACTTGTATTTTAGACCATGCTCCTTTTAATGAAGGACATACCTTAATTTTACCTAAACAACACTTTGTAGATGTTGAAGAACTTGATAATGAAACAGCAAGTTCGATTATGAGTGCCTCTATTCTTCTATCAAAAGCTTTGAAGCAGTTATTCAAACCTGATGGGATTACTGTTACACAGAATGGCGGAATCTTTAATGAATTAACTCATTATCATATGCACGTTGTTCCAAGATATGAAAACCAATCATTTTCAGGTTTTTACAACGAGGATGCAGTATTAGATAAAAATATAAAAGAGCTGTCAGATACAACAAATTTGTTAAGGGAAGTAATTGATAATTTGCAATAGACTTATTCAACTATAAGGAGCGAATTTTGAATTAGGAGTTGTCGAATCAGTTATACTAATTCAATAAGAATTATAGCGATTCTCCGTTTGAAGAATCGCTAACTAACTCCTATTTCACTCGGGCAATCGTAATCCCATCCCCAATTGGTACAAGTATAGCGTCCAATTTCGGATGATCGGCTACCAATTGATTAAATTCCTTCATGATGTCAGTATGGCCTTTTGCTTCCAGCGTATCATCCACGACAGTGCCACGCACTAATACATTATCCACGGCAATCACTGCATTTTTTTCAGCAATGTTAATACATGCTTCTAGATAGTTCGGATAGTTGCCTTTATCTGCATCAATAAAGAAGAAGTCATACCGCTTGTTTTCCTGTGCTAGTGTTTCTAAACTTTCAAGTGCAGGACCTGTTAGATAAGAGACTTGATCGCCGAAGCCTGCTTTCGTCAGGTTGCTTTTTGCTAAGTTTGCATACTTTTCTTCTAATTCTAAAGAGGTAAGTTGTCCTTTCTCTTGAAAACCTCTTGCCAGACAAATACCACTGTAACCTCCGAGTGCCCCAATTTCCAAAATGTTTTTTGCGTTAGCAATAGATACTAATAGTGTTAGAAACTTCCCTGATGAAGGTGAAACAGATATGTTAGGCATGCCATTTTCTTTAATGGAATCTAATACCTCTTCAAGTAGCTGATCTTGTGGTTCAAACACAGTATCGATATAGTGGTTAATTTTGTTCATAATTTTCAGTTCCTCCTTTTTATCTTAGTAGATTTTGTTTCATCCGATATAAAAAAAAATTGCTAGTTATAGGCGAAATATTCAGCTCAATATATTTGGATGAGATTCCTCCAAATTTGTCATGGCACATATTATGTATTCTTCTAGTGTATACGAATCTATATGAATAAGACAACGATTTCACATTCCATATATTAGCAATAAATGATAAAATAAAGATAATTAACCTCCCAATAAAGGAGTTCTTTTATGCGATCAATAATACGATTTACTGCAGTTTCTTTGACGATATTGATAGGAATCACACTTCATGCAAATATAATACTTGCAACTTCTTGGGTCTATCCGTTCGTGGTATGGGAGGGCTATACCTATGAGGTGTTGGATGAAAAAATTACGGATGTTGATGAGGAGATTGGGTCTGTAACAAGATATTCAGATATGGAAACGTATTCAGGTAACTTTTCCAATACATATAAAAAAGGCACAAAATATTATGCCATTCAAGGGATCGATACTGCCAAAGCTATTGCAGTAGAAGTAGAAGATGGTATATACAAAAAAGCAGAAAGAAGAGGACCATTTGTAGCTGAGAAACAAGATCCATATATTTTTGTGGAAAAGATTATTGTAACCTTCTTTGTGCTAATTATTTTCTCTGTCTTGATTGCTATAGGTTTAACATTTAAAAAGAAGAACAGGAGGTAAGATGTATTCACCATCTTAAATATAAGGAGATCCCTTTACTCGAAATATGGTTTTAAACCGATAGATAATCCCGAGATATTCATGCAAATAGTAGTGATGAATTAATTTTTATCAATTAAAAAACTTGCCAAAACTTCCATTGCTTAGACACTAACAAAATATTGGTGGAGTAGGATAGTTTAACAATTTTAAAGATAAGGAGCGAGTGTTATGGAAGATAAAATCGAAAAAATAATACAAAAAAATTACGAATTGGATTATTTTATAGGAAATGTATTGGTTGCGAAAAATAATCAAATTATCTTTAACAAAAGTGATGGTATGGGTGACTATGAGAAGCAAATTCCACATACTTCTTCGTCGAGGTTTTTCATTGGTTCTGTATCGAAACAATTTGTAGCTGTTGCGATCATGAAACTGCAAGAAGAGGGAAAATTGTTAGTTACCGATACAATTGACAAGTTTCTTGAAGATTATAATTATGCCTCTCGTATAACCATTCACCAATTATTGACTCATAGTTCTGGAATTATCAACTACACAGAAACCCCTGATTATTATCTGAACAGGGAAAAAGAGCATACTCCTCAAGAAATCATTGATTATTTTAAAGATAAAGAGCTAATGTTCGAACCCGGCAGTTCATTTTACTACTCTAATTCAGGATATGTTCTACTAGCCCAAATAATTGAAAGTGTTTCGGCTCTTCCATTTGATGTTTATATGGCAGAAAACATCTTTTATCCCCATAACATGAATCACACTGGAGTCCTCAAAAAAGGTACAAATATTGACTCACCTATGATTGGCTACACCGGAACTATGGAAGGTTATAAAGCAGGGCCCGCTTGGAACATATCTATATTTTATGGAGCCGGCAACTTATATTCCACAATTGAAGATCTTTACAAATGGAACAGAGCATTATACTCAGATTTAATACTGTCGTCACATTCCCGTGAAGAGCTTTTTAAAAAACATATAGGAAACTCTGGATATGGATGGTTTGTTAATCAAGATCACGTATATCATGATGGAAGAATTACAGGATTTAATTCCCTAATTAAAAGAAAATTAGATGAGAAGTTAGTTATTATCATATTAAGTAATCGAACATATTATGGTTCTCGAATTGTGAACATGTGTGATGATATTTCCTCGATTCTGAATGGAAGGGAAATCGTATTGCCAAAAAAAGTAGAGTGCCTTGATGTTGTCAATGCAGATCTTACAAAGTACGTTGGTGAATATTTTGAACCCAACATGAAAGTATCATTCTTTGCAGAAGTAATTAATAAGAAGCTTTGTTTTTATGTTGAACTAAATCCTACATATAAATTTGAAGTTAGTCCCATCAAACAATCCACCTCCGAAGACACCTTTAGTTTAGGAATGTCCCCAGGGGTTGTAACATATAAGAAGGACTCTGAAGGTAATGTAACAACAGCTACACTTGCAGAGGATGGATTTTTAGTTAGTTTAGATAAAATAGAGTAAGGGTATGATTTAAAATCAAATAAGAATACGAACTTAAATTTTGAAATTTTGTAGCGGCTATTTTTGGAATAATAATATAGATGCTATATTCGGGTGAAAACGTCGAAAGAGGTTGGCTAGAACATGAAAGATTATCAAATTAAAAAGTTAAAGCTAGAAGATTATAATAAATGCAGTAATATTTGGGATATGGAGAAGGTACCGGAAATGGCTAGAAAGTTTCTCATTAAAGAAGATATCCCGTATTGTTTTTATAAAGATCCGCAATATGGATTCATCGGGGATATCTTTGTCGAAGCCACCTATAGGAGAAATGGCTATGGTAGATTATTAACCAACTGTGCTATCGATTGGCTATTAAAAATGGAGATGAAGACAATTCGTTTATTGGCAAGTGAAAATGCAAAGAAATTATATCAGGAATTAGGATTTCAAGGCACAGACGAAATGGTTCTGTACAGATAGTAAAAAGTCTTATTATTATTTAAATAGATTATCGCCCATAATGTGCTTGATTATTTGAATAAGTGTGAATGTATAAATATGATCTGGACATGGAATTGATAAATTATTGTTTAAATGTAAGTAAAAAAGAGGTGTATGATGAAGACGGTTGATAGGGCTAAAATTGACGATTTAGATAAAATAGTAGACATAGACACTGAGGTTATTGGCAATTCAAACAGGCGAGACTATATTGAACATTCCATTGAACGTGGGCACTGTATAATTGTGAAAAATAATTATGATATTGTAGGTTTTTTAATATACGATACAAATTTCTTTGAATGTGCTTTTATAACGATGGTTATTATTTCACCTTCCAACAGACGAAATGGATGCGCAAGTTTATTGATTGAATATATGGTAAGTTCATCTCCTACTACTAAAGTATTTTCTTCTACTAATCGTTCTAACATTAGTATGCAAAGAGTATTTGAAATGAATGGTTTTATTCAGAGTGGTATAGTTGAAAACTTAGATGAAGGTGACCCGGAAATCATTTATTTTAAATCAAAAAGTTAGTGCTTGAGGGAGTTGAGTTTAGTGGATTCGAAAAACACGATAAGATGTCTATGTAAACAAAGAGAAACAAAAGAATTAAAAGTTGAAGGAGATGTTGGTGCAGACCCTATTTGGTGTAATCGCTGTAATTGTAATCTTGAAATAGATGAAATTTCGATTTCACTCGGTTTAAAGTTGGAGCTAATACATTGGATGGGGAAATATGGAGAATGGATAGATTGGGATAATGATGATGAAATCGTTCCTAATGGATTAAAACTTGAAGATCAACATAATAAACAAGGATTAAAACTAACAAAACAAGTGCAAAAACAACTAGAAGGGCAATACATAGTTGTATTTTCTCCATCAACATTTGCACGAAGATATGCGAGTAAATAGCAACATTTTTTTAAACTGGTTTAGTCAGGATTGGACTAGGATTTGTCGATGATAAGCTCATCATGGCTTTATAAAGATTACTGGCAGTTCAAGAACATAACTTGTGTTTTAGAGAGAGGGGAACATATGAGTAAAAAGAAATATTATTTTCTATTTATGCCACCTATGCTCATAATAGGAGTATTTTTAATATTTTATCTGCCCGCAAGTCAAAGAACATATGTGTTATTAATTCCTATTCTTTTTTGGATAATTTATTATATTGTGATTTTTATCGAGAAGAGAATAAATAGGAAATAAGATGGTGGAAATATTCAGTTCGGTTCATTTCTTTAAAAGGAAATCGAACTATTTTAAATGTGCAGCCTTATTAATACGGAAATATTATCTAAGAACCAAAAATCTGCTAAGTCTGTGAAAATGAAATACTATCAATCGAAAGGATGATAGAGTTTTGGAAGAAATAAACCTTGCTTCAAGAAAAAGTAGAATATTTGCTTTCATGATAGACCATTTTGTGTTAACCATTACTGCGTTTTTTCCATTAATGATTATTCTGATGAATGTGGAAGTGCAAACTGGATTTATGTTTGCAATCGTTGGTATATGGGTATTTATCTTTTTTATTTTTCTCACTATGAAAGATACTTTTAAAGGAAAAAGCCCTGGTAAGAGGATTATAGGTATAACAGTAAGGGATGCAAATAACATAGATGCTGTACCGACGATTTCAAGGTTGTTTGTAAGGAATTTATTATTAATCATTTGGCCAGTTGAGTTTATCGTTTTGGCAACAAAGGAAAATAAGCAAAGACTTGGGGATGAGATAGCTAGAGCGGTTGTGGTTAGAGAAAGAGATATAAGTCTATGGAAGCTCATTACAGTGATTCTTTTTGTCATCATTTTTTCAATCGGAATATTAATTTCGACCATTTTACTTTTAGTAAAGAACAGTGATGCATATGAAGCGTCTATTAACTATATTGAAAGCAACGAGGAGATCGTTGAGGAAACAGGTGGTATTGAAGGATATGGACTTCTCCCTTCAGGTAGCGTACAAATTAGTAATGGAGAAGGAGAAGCGGTATATTCGATTCGTGTAAAAGGGAAAAATGAGGATATTCTTGTTGAAGTATATTTAACTAAAGAGCCAAGACAAGACTGGGTGGTTCAAGAAGTTTATTATGATTGAAGGATATCGATTAGTAGTACCTTAAGTTTATGAGAAAATTCTATTATTGTTAGAGGTGTGTACTCGCATAACCTCCCAAATTAAAAGACCTTTCATTTCACCATTTATATATTGGCGTATGCTAAAGGTCTTTTAATATGTAAAATGAGTTTGTTATTTCACTCGTTGACGCTTACTCTTCATTTAAGTGTCCTAATAATTGCTTTGTTGTGCTTTCTAATGTTGGGTCTTCGATTTCTACAAAATAAATACCATCTATATAAGTGTCGATAAGCGATTCTTTTAAGTCAATGACTTCAACGTTATAATTGTTTCTATTAAGATCAGTTATCATTTCTTTGGGGATATTTGTCTCTTTACTCGTTTGGATTTGTTCCATCAAGTGATCCAATACTTCCTGTTCTGAAAACATGTCTTCTAAAGAACTCTTTGGATATTTTTTGTTAAGGTAATCTGCTATTTGCGTAACTCCTTCTACCGGAAAATATAAATAGTAATCGACCGGCACATTTAAAAAGTTAGAAACAGTCAACATACTAGCATTAGGATCTGGATAATAGGCGCCAGTGTGTAATAATTTATCTTTCATTTGTTTATTTCCTTCCGCATCATAGATATCTACATATGTGTCACGAGGTAGTGCCACTGCTTTTATACTTTTATCATCGCGATTAATTGTCAAAAGAATATTAACCGGATTACGATGCGGAGGGGCAGACGAATCTCTTGCCATTACTAAAGTTGAAAATGTCATATCTTCCTGTTGAGCAACCATTGAATCCGCATTGGGACTTTCATTAGCAATAAAACTAGGCAATAGCGCAATTGCTAATAGGAATGCAGCCACTGTAGCCACAATTGGTACAATACGTCGATTCGGCTTTTTATCCTCCTTCATTTCTGTCTGATGGCGTATTTTTTGTATTGTTTTATCTCGATCCTCTTTGGTGAACGTTAATTCTTCGTTCTCTATATAGTAGGACAACTTTACATCAAACTTTTTATCCATATATATTCGCCTCCTCGATAACATCTTTTAATTGATCTTTTGCTCGCCTTAATCTGGTTTTCACAGTGTTTAGATTAACCTCAGTTATCTCTGCAATCTCTTCCAACGTTAACGACTTATAATAATATAAAAAGATGAGCTCACGGTATTTTGGAGCTAAAGAAAAAATATGATTTCTCATTTCTTGTTTTTCCGCTTGCTTAAGAATTTGCTTTTCTGTAGAAGGTAATACCGTAGTTATTGCTGTTTCCATAAACTCTCTGACAGATGTTTTTCGATAATTCCAGCTTTTCAAATAATCTTTACACTGATTGATCGTAATCCGGTATAACCATGTTTTTATCGATGCATCATATCTAAAAGTCTCCAAATTTTGATAGCATTTTATAAACGTGTTTTGTACCATGTCTTTAGCTGTTTCATGATCTTTTACATATTGATAAGCTAGACGGACTAGATCATCTCCATGTTCTATCATGATTTCTTCTAGTAATTCTTCTTTCTGTTGTTCAGTCATCACACCACTCTTCTCTGCTTGTTCTTAAATTCATTTATTTGACGGAGGCGGAATATAAATAGTTTCAAATTATTTAAAAAAGTATACATCATTTAGTTTAACCTTTGGCTCCAATAAAAAATGACATATTATGTTAATATAATAATGAAGTGCAGAAAATGAAAGGAGGCACATCCTATGATTCATATTGTATTTGGCGCTACTCCAACAAGTAATTTAACATATGCCTTACAAAGTAAAAGTCATAAGGTCATTGGTTTTCCAATCGATTTTTCAGTTGGACCGCTTACTAATATTCATAAAGAAAGCGGGATAGAGCATTATTTTAATTGGTTAAAATCGTCTTTTCATTTAATCCATGACAACCTTGAGGATGATCAGGAAACTTATTGCCGTTCACTACAAAAAATAGTTGAAATAGAAGACGGAGAACAAATAACGATTTGGACGTGCGAAAATGCTTCAGAGCAGATTGGCCTTCGAATTGCTTGTTATCTATTAAAAGACAAAAATGTTGAAGTAAACTATATAAATACTTATCACGCCATGCATGATTACATAAAAGATAAAGAAGTAAGAGTGAACATTCGTCATACAGGTGAATGTAATAGAGAACAGTTGCTTCATTTCTATCGTAATTCCATTCATTCAATTTCAGAGGAAATGAAAAGTGATTATTCAAAAAAAGGGGAGAAACTGCTCAGTAACAATAGTCCTGCTCGCTCTTGGTTAGATGGGAATATTGTCAATGAGAAAGAAACGAAGGATGACCGATTTATATTAGAGCATGTTCAACGATTGCAAAGAGAAAATAATAATGATTATATAAAAGCAATAATCGTTATTGGTGAAGTATTCGGACATACAGACCAAGCTTTATCTGATGTCTGGATTGAATACAGAATAAGGTCTCTGATTGATTCTCAAAAATTGGTATGTGAAGGGAATCTTCATTCCATATGGACATATAAAGTAAGAGCTGTGGAATAAGGAGGGAGAACAATGGTCTATGACTTAAAAGGTGAGCCAACAATGCAACCAATTGTTGGAATGCTCTACTCGGCTGTGAAGGAAAATTATGAGCGTCTCAAGTTAATAGCCAAAGATATGCCGCAACAGGAAATGGATTATAAAGGACCAAAAGATAATTATAATAGCACCGCTCAATTAATTTACCATATTCTCTGTGTTGACATTCACTGAGTTTACCGGATAAAAGATGAGCCACTTCCCATTTGTTTAAAAGCACAATATGAACCGATGTTAGATGCAAATAGTAGACTTCCAATGTTAAAGGATAAATCATGGGAAACTTTGATGTCGGAATGTCAAAGTCTATTAGTTATGTTTAACGATATATGTTTAAATCTTACAGATGCTGATTTAGATAAAGTCGTGCAGTTTGGTTTTAACAATGAAAAACAAGCAACTATTCGGTGGGGGATTTGGCATATGGCTGATCATAACCGTTATCATCAAGCACATATTAATCAGCTTAGGAAATGGTATAAGGAAGCATGATGAAAGGTTAAAACAGTGGATGTAATGATGAACTATAGAAAGGGAAGAAGTCTGTTTTTCAATGGGGGATTATATGAATAAGGTACATTTTAAAATTTATTTGAAAAGACTTTTTATTTTATTAATGGGTATTTTTCTTCTTTACAGTATTTATATACAACTAGAATACAGAGGTTATCTTAAACAGGAACGTGAAGGGAATTATCAATCTTTAAAAATTATTTCTGATAAAGGTAGTAATTTGGCTGACAAACTGGAGGAGTTTGTCTCTTTATGTCCGGTGCAAGAGAAAATGTAGAGGAGAGTGAGTTAAACAACACGTGGAAAGTTATTAATGCGGAGAGCAAAAGTATTCACTCCTATTTATACACTATTTCAACTATGCATACAGAAGAGGAAGCATCAGATTGGGATTTATTGCAATTTAGCTTGTTTCGTGTGGATGACTTCATTGCAGGTAAGACCAATCAATTTCTGGGAGACCGTTCTTATCCGATAACTACTCAAGAAAAGGAAAAAATGAAAGCCATTATTTCAATTTATAGAACAATTAGTGAGCAAACAAAGCAGAATCCTATAAACTTAGAAAATATTTTACAGTCTATAAAAGAAGAAATGCTTGTGATATATGATAATTACCCCGGTATTTTAGAACGTATGGGTAGGTAACAGGATAATCTGCAGGGGTAGATATATAAAGACCATCTTTCATAAAAAAAGACTCAGAATTTCCTGAGTCTTTTCAACTTTCATATATTAATGAGGATTTTTACTTTTAAAGCACAGATATTACTATTGTTAATTGATAGTAGTTTATATCTTTCTCCCTTCGTTGGTTTATACGGCAGTAGTTTGCGGATCTTCATGTCCAAGGATTTGCATTAAATAGCAGGTTGAAGTTTCTATTCATGAAATACTTCTACCCATCGACTAAACTTTTAAGTAGGGCTAGGTACCTAGTCACCTTGGTCTGACATTGTCTCATTTTTTTTTGAAAATAGCCGTATTTTCTACTCGAATGGACTCTACTTCTCCACAGTTTAAACAAAATGTATATATTTTATTTGATCCAGTTAACGACATTTTGTTAGGTTTAATAGGCATATAATCTGTTCCTTCAGCGAACTCAGTTCCTCCGCATTTAAGGCATTCACTATTTTCCATATTCACTATCTCTCCTTTCTTGTATGCATAAATTGGTAATCTATATCTACATACGGATTTACCTCAAATATGTTTCAAAATTAAAGCTGTTCATGAATAACAACCGTGTGAATTATTCACATAAAAGTTAATTTTCTGAAACTCCAATAAGAGGAGTGGGATTCATTTTAAGATTTTGTTAACAATATGACTTATATAAATGGTACACAACATTAATAAAACAAGTTTTAATAGATAATTTTAAAAAAAATCCCCTTATTAGAGCTTGTTAAACAAGATTTATATTTCTACAAAAAGCGCACCTATCCATATACATTGGTAAAATAAAGTGACCAAGCATAAGGTAGTAATATGTTCCAACAAGTCAGAAGGCGCATACGAGATTATGGAAGGAATTGAAAAGGAAATTTTGTGAATGGGGGGGTGTGAATCCAATTGAAACATCAGGAATATGAAGAAAAGTTAGCAGGAGGGAATGTTTCCACCGTTTATCGCATAGGTGATACTGTGCGACGCGAACTAAAGCCAGAAAGTGATAATATTCATAAGTGATTAAGGCATTTAGAGAAAAAAGGTTTCCCTTATGCGCCTAAGTTTTTAGGTATCGATGATAAAAACAGAGAAATGTTATCTTTTATCAAACTTAGGCGAGAAGACTCCTTCCTCAAAACGTGAAGCGTTTAGGTGGGAGATGAATCGCCTTTTTTGAAAATATTCATGTTATCTTTTGTGCGAACTCTTGTTCTTTAGTATAATAGAAGATAGATAAAAACGGAAGGAGTGAACAACCGATGGCTGTTCAACACAAAGCTTATCAATATCGTATTTTTCCGAATAAACAACAACAAGCCTTCATGGTGCAGTCTTTCGGTTGTTCACGTTTCGTGTTCAATCATTTTCTCGAAAAAATCAAAAATAGAGAGGAAGAAAACCAAAAAACACTACAAGTGAATGCGTTTAAGAATGAACTAAAAAGCATGAAAACAGACTATGTTTGGTTGAAGTTAGTCGATAGCATCAGCTTGCAGGCAAGCATTGAGCATTTGAACGATGCAATGGTTCGGTTTTTCAAGAAGCAAAACAAATTCCCACAATTTAAAAGTCGCAAACATCCGGTGAAAAGCTATACCACCAAGTCCGTGAATGGCAATATCAAAGTGACAGAAACATATATTAAGTTACCAAAAGTAGGATGGATTCGATACGCTAACAGTCGCCCTATCCCGGATAGTGCGGTGATTAAACGCGTAGTAGTACGTCAAAATGCAGCAGGTAAGTATTTTGTATCTATTAATGTAAAAGAAGAGGTTGAAAAAAGAGATAAAACCAACCAAACCATCGGTTTGGATATGGGGTTAACACATTTCGTTATCGATTCAAATGGCAACAAAATCAACAACGAACGTTATTTTCAATCTTTAGAGAAAAAGTTGGCTAAAGCTCAACGTTCTCTTTCTCGAAAACAAAAGTTTTCGAATAATTGGCACAAACAAAAGAAAAAAATAGCTGCTATTCATGAGAAAGTAGTGAATAAAAGAAAAGACTTTCAACATAAACTATCTTCTGAACTAGTCCAACAGTATGATGTCATTGCCATCGAGAGCTTATCTGTTTCTGATATGTTAAAGGATAAATCATATAGCAAATCTATCCAGGATGCTTCCTGGAGTGAATTCGCTACGATGTTAGCTTATAAATGTGATTGGTATGGCAAAGAACTTGTAAAAGTAGGGAAGCATTTCCCTTCTACGCAAATATGTTCTTCTTGTAAACAGAAGCATTCGATAACCAAGGATACTTCTATTCGAGTTTGGACATGTCCGACTTGTCAAACTAATCATGATAGAGACATCAACGCAGCTGTTAATATTCTCGAAGAAGGTATGCACCTTTCAACCGTCGGTGCGACGGGGATAGCCTGATAAACTTAGAGCCGTTAGGTTCTATGACCCAGGAATCCCCTTCCTCAACAAGCTTTAGCTTGTAGGTGGGGGTAGTTCAACCCTTCGACTGCCAACAAATACATCTGTTGTTTCTCTGCTTTTTCTTCTCTCCATTTTTGATACTCCATCGATGCTACCTCTATAGATTTTTTATCGATAATGCCATCAGCTATCATTTGTGCCCCCTTGGTCGATACAACTCCAGACCAGATCGATGTAGCTGACTCAAATCCTTCCTCATTTCGTTGTACTTCTTCATGCTGAGGGGAAATGTGAATTTGCGTTAGGCCACTTTTTTCAAACATAGCTGCTAAATGATCTGCTATTGCGTTATTCATTGCGGCATCGGCTCGCCATTGTAAGAACTTCTCATAAAAATAGTGCATAGATGCAGGCACTTCTGGTTGCCAGTAGATTTTCTCATGGTTGTAGTCTAATACAATGACTTTACCACCCTGTTTGGCACTTCTAATAAGGTTCTCCAAAGCTTTTTCTGGGTGAGCTAGCCATTGTAATACTCTTGCTGAGGTTACGATGTCAAATTGATTTTCATAAGGAAGGTCATAGATGTCTGCTGTTTCAAATGAAAGTGAAGGTATATCTTGATAACGCTGACGTGCTTTTGTGATTAAGTCTATATCATTGTCTATTCCAATGACTTTTCCGGTGGGTCCGACTGCTTCTGCTATTCCTGAAGTGATTGCACCAGTGCCACAGCCAACATCTAATACAGTCATTCCGGGTTTTAGTAGCTCTGCTAGCCTCCTGTGTGACCATGTTAAGGAACGTGTATCAATTACAGATGAATCATTCAACTTAGCTCTGCTTTTTGCCTTTTCCATAGATATCCTCCTCTTAATAAATATAAAAAAACCTCGCCTCTATATAAGATATAGAGGCGAGGTTTACTCGCGGTACCACTCTAATTGATTATTGCTAATCCAGCTTTTTCAGTAGCCAACACTACCTATCCTGATAACGGTGGAGACCGATCTCCCTTACTTCAGTTTTCAGGAAGTAGCTCTTGGACAAGTTCAAAGGATAATAACTGCCAATTCCCACCAACCATTGGCTCTCTGCTTAAGTTTACTATCCTTTTACTATTTCCAATCATAGCTTGAATGTAATTGAATTATTAGAAAAATATCACATCTTGGGAGGTATGTCAATTTCTGTGATAAAAGAGAATAGCATTTCTATATATTTGTTGAACAACAAGAAAAAAGACCATCGCTCTGCCAAGCGATAGCCTCATGCTTCAAACACGCAAGGGGGATTTTCTCCCTTTGCATACTCCATATTATACTTTCATTATAAATGAAATATGCAAAAACAACAAGAAAGATGTGATTAGATGACCATATGGACCATTGTTCTTTGTTCTCTCTGTATTAGCTATTGTAATTTCACTCATTTCTTTAGTTATTACTTTAAAAAATAGGTGAAATGATAGTTTTAATCAAATTTATTTTTCTCCATCGTATACTGTAAGCCCTCGCTACTACAATTCTTGAGGCTATACCTGAGAAATAAGATCACCTATTATTTTGGCTTGATGGTTGTCACTAATTGCTCTTCATCCGTAATATAAAAATCCATTTCAGGTCGTTTATCGATTAATTTTAATTGTTCTAACTTGTGAAAACTGACCTTGCGATATGGATCGTAATCAATAATGGGTAGTTCTTTCTTTTGCGCAATATAGTTATCAACCGCTCGTTGAACAGTATCTAGTGCGTAGGCGATATGTTTATCCTTTTCCTCAAATAAATCATAGGTTTCTTTTGACATATAGTATGTTTTTTCAGGGTTTGCTTTTAAAATCGGGGCAAGCAATGTGTAATCTAATGATAAATCGTCTTTTACCAGGATCTTAAGCGGAATGTTCGGTGGTAAGTCTTGACTGTATTGATGTATAGCAGATTGTATTTCTTCAAACGATACGTCTCTTACCGGGAATATTTTTGCTTCTTTTGCTTTCTTTTTAAACCACAAATTTCCTCACCACCCTTTTGATCAAATTTTAGCTAAAAAGCCATCTCAGTTAGCTCTTATAAGAAAATTATATCAAACATTGCTCAAATTGATAGGAAAATCACAAAATTCAAGCGATTTCATTCCATTTTATATCCATTTTTATCAAAACTTGCTACATTTAAGTGGAATACTTTATTAGGAGGAATGTGAAATGGTAAAAGTGTTGGAAAAGGTATGTGAGATTAGTCCGAAGACATTGGCTGTAGTTGGGGCAGAGGTTAAAGGAGATTTTTTTACGAGAATTATTGAATATGAGGAAGCGGATGATTATGAAACAACTTGGAGTGCCCAAAAGGTGATGGACACTACCTGTAAAGAATTTGGTATTAGCTTAAGAGGTCTAATCGAAGGGGCTCGAATGCTCAGCGGGATTACGCATAAACCACCAATAGCTATTGATCGGTTAAGCGGCATGTATTTTTTTCCTGTGGAATCACCTTTAAGAAAAGCATGTACGTGGATCGCACATTCTCATGTATTAGAAGTGGAAAAGTTAGATAGTCACTTGACGCGTGTCGTTTTCAAAAATGGTCGTGATTTGATATTAGAGATCTCCTATGCAACAATGATTAATCAATTATATCGAACGGCACAATATCGTTACTTACTTAGCAATAAAATGGAGCACATTTTAGAAGCATCACAATATGTAACAGAAGCGAAATGGCATAAAAAGCACCGATAAAGTGATAGCGGAACTTTTTAGGAAGTTAGCGTCTGTTTATCCTTTGCTTATCCTCCTTGCTATAGCTTGAACTTTTTATTAAGGATATTATGGACGCTTATACCATGATTGTAATCTAAAAAAGGGACTAATCGCATTGTCGATTCGTTCCTTTTTATTTTAGATAGAAATCTTTCTCTTAAAATATAATTAATGGGATTTTATGTTAAAATATACTTAAAAAAATTTGATTTAAAAGTTGAACTATATCTAAAGGAGGAGTTTCGTTGAGTACTTTTGCAGCCATCATCATCATTGTCTTAGCGGTCTTAGTGGATTATTTTTGGTTGGATCATGATCAAAAAAGATGGGGTTGGATGAAAAATTGGTCAAAACGTAATAAAGGTTTATTATTTATTGGCTTTATTACTGCTACTGGCTTAATTTACTTAGGGTTAAGTTTTAGTTATTTTCAGTAATCTGGGAGGCAGTGTTTAATGAGATTCTTTTTTTACTGTTGTGCTATTATCGTCATGTTAAATATACTCATAGGTTGCTCAAATGAAGGAACCTCTTCAGATTCTGATCCGGAAGTGGAAGGTTATATACTTGAAGTCGAAGAAGATAGAATATTAGTTGCTGAAGACATTACTTCTGAAAAATTTGAGGAAATAAAAAATAATACTATACAAGAATTAGATGAAGAACGAATATCACTTATTTATTTAAGTGGTGTTAATGGTGATAATTTTGACAAGGGTAATCATGTGCAAGTTTGGATTGAGGGTGGTATCAACACGTCTTATCCTGGTCAAGCCAAAGCGCAAGAGGTAGAAGAGATAAAATGATTTGAGGAGATAGTGTGATTATTGAAACAAATAGATTACTAATACGAAAATTTGAACCTAAAGATTGGAATTTTGTATATGAATATACATCAGATAGAAAGGTTATGAAATACATTCCAGAGGGTATATTTGATGAAGAAGCAGCCAAGGAATTTGTAGAGCATAACAGTGGAGATTATGCCGAAAAATTTCCTGTGATAAAAAAAGATGAAAATACGCTGATTGGGCATATTGTTTTTCATAAGTGGTTTGGAGAACACACTTATGAAATTGGATGGGTGTTTCATCCAAAGTATTATAACAGAGGGTATGCTACTGAAGCTGCAAAGGCAGTATTAGAATATGGTTTTAATCAATTAAACTTGCACAGAATTATCGCTACCTGTCAACCTGAGAATGTAGCGTCTTACCGGGTGATGGAGAAGATTGGGATGAGAAGAGAAGGTTATTTCAAAAAATGTATTCCTCACGGTGATGAATGGTGGGGTGAGTATTTTTATGCGGTTTTAAAAGAAGAATGGAATGATTAAATAAGGAGGTGATATATGGAAGTTAATTTAGTTGTCGTTGCTGCTGTTATTTTTAGTCTGATATGTGTTATTACCGCTATCTTTCAGGTTCTCTTAGCTCTTGGTTATCCCTTGGGAGAATTTGCATTGGGAGGGTCGTATAAAATACTACCTCATAAACTTCGTGTAGTAAGTGTATGTAATGCTCTGATTCTTTTGTTTATGGGTTTGGTGGTTTTGCAACACGCTGAAGTTTTTACCAGCTTTGCATTTCTATCTACTAATCTATTAATGTGGGTTATAACTGTTTTTCTCGGTTTAAATACGTTAGCAAATTTGATATCCCCAAGTAAAAAAGAACGGTATGTAATGACACCAATATCGACTGCAGCTTTTCTCCTATGCTTATTAATAGTCCTTTCTTAGAATTGAAAGATATATTTATCACGGTATTAAATTTATTCAAGTTGATGTAATGAAAGAATTGAGGGGAGAAAGATTGAATATGGATGTATGGATTTTGTCTTTTTTAATCATATTTATGCTTCATAACCTGGAAGAAATTATTACGGTTGAAAAATGGATTAGTAACACATATCCTCGGATTCGTGATAAGATTCCTTCGTTTCTACAAAATAAACTTAATGTCTATAGTGATATTACGTCTGCACAGTTTGCTGTCGTAGTTGGTGTGTTTTCTTTTTTTGTCTCCGTATTGATTTTGATAACCATAATGACTCAACATTACCATTTGTTTTTAGGAGTAAATTTACTTTTTGCTTTAAACATTTTTACCCACCCATTACAGGCATTGTATTTACGGTGCTATGTTCCAGGTGTCCTAACATCATTATTATTGATCATTCCTTATTATAGTTTGTTTTTCTATCACTTTCACAATACTGATTTATTATCATGGAATTCAGTTTTTGGTGGAATAGCTACTATGGTCTTCCTTCTGCCACTATTTCTACTAAGTCATAAAATTGGAGAAAAGTGGAGTTAGTTTTTTAATACATTATTCCAATGGGATGTTAGTTTTTTTAGACATCCAGTTTGGAACTTTCATATAATTAGGCATTCTATAGTTTCTATAAAGATCAACACCAAATTCTATCTTTTAGCTGTTATTATTTATTATATTTTCTTTTATTAATTTAATTTTTTCTTTGAAAGTTAAAAGTATACTTTGTTAATCAAAAGGCTCGCTTTATTTCGAGCCTTTTGCATTAGTAGATAAAATATAATGGCAGAGAAAGTATGAGAACTGCCCCAACTGGAATACATGCTATGGTCAAAGGTGTTGCCGTTTTTTGAAGCATATCTGCCGGATTTTTAGCTGGTGTATGCACCAAATTTGCGATTCTTTGTGAGAGTGATTTTTTTAGCGGTATCTCAGGAACTTCTACTTCAAATTGGTCAAGCTGCTGTTTTAATTCTTCCGGAATATCCTTTTTATTCATTATCCGCTACCTCCAATATCTTTTTAAGTTTACCGAGTGCCGCGTGCAGTCTCGACTTTACGGTACCGAGTGGTATCTGCAAAATCTCCGCGATTTCTTTTTGACTAAAATCATGATAATAATAAAAGATAATAACAGATCGTTGTTCCAGAGGCAGCTTTAATAGCGCAGCCTTTATGGTTATCTTTTCTTCTAATGAAATGGATGATTCCTGTTTAGTTTCGTATAAAAAAGGTAATAATTTTTGTAACTTGTTTTGTCTCTTCAGTTTATTCATTGTTATTTGATAAGCGATTCGAAACAGAAAAGTGCGTATATGTGATTTACTTGCATCGAATTGAGCCTGATACTTTTGATATTTAATAAACGTATCTTGCACAATATCATAGCTCATGTTTTCATCTTGTGTATAACGAAAAATGAAGTGATAGATCTGCTGATGATAAGTATTAAATAGGTCTTCAAGGTTAGTATCTTCATTTGAATTCATCGGACCACCGCTCTTTAATGCCTTTAAATACATATGCTAGGCGTGTTATAAACCATATGGAAGAGAGCATAGAAAACATAAAGGCTTGGTGAAGGAAAAATTGCACCCAATTATTATTTATTGTTTTTTCGTTTAGTAAACAGATAGCTAATCCCACAATACAGACAAACGCATAGGCGGCACATATAATTGTGATGTAATCCCATCTCGTCCAGTAAAAATAAATATCTGTTTTTTTAAAGTCGACTTTCCCTAGTCGATCCTTTACCACTTTTTTATTCAGTGTAGCAATAACTATTGCAAATCCAGTTCCTAATGATATTGCTACAATTGTACTAATTAACCAACCTAATTGCATGTTTATCATCTCCTTTATTTACTTATACCACTAATGGAGATGAAAAGTTCGATTGAAAGTAACAATGTTATAATTTCACTTCCTCTTGAGCAGAAGAGGTTGACTCAAAAACATGTGCAAGTAATTCTTCAAAAATGATTTCTACTTTTTTTCGAATAGCTGGGTTAAAGTAGTTTCGTTTTTCCTCTTTTCCTTTGCAGATAAACAAATAAGAGGTGAAGGAGTCATTTTTCTCTAAGGCGACGACTTTGATTTTTTCCTTGTACATCTTTTTTCTTAAATCTCGTCGTTCTTCTGTTGCATTTTTTTCCATTTTCTTTAATACTGCAATATATGGTTCATTGATTTTGAATGGTGCTAATTGATTCATTTTCTCTAAATCGTGTTTAATAACCGTAAGAGCCATTGACAAAAATAGAAAACGTGATGCTAATTTCCATTCGTGCTCGTTTAAATATCTCATTTTCCATTTCCTCCTCTAAAGGGAACATTTGTTCTTATTGTATGCATAATTTTTAAAAAATGCAACAAAATTGTAAAAAAAATTAGTAGAAAATCGAGGATTAATGTGAAAGAATAGGAAAATGAGGGGAAACATATTAAAATAAATATATATCATACTTTTGAGCCAATTGAAGGAGATAAATTATGTATGATCACATATAATATTAGTAATATTGACAAAATCGATGTAAATGAAATCAAAGAACTAATCGAAGCAGATGAATATGGACAGTTGATGAATTTCTTATTGCAAAGCTATGAAAGCTTGGGTCCTATACCTGGATTTTTGCTGCCCTTTATGGAAGCATTTCTGCCATTTTTACCGATTATCGTATTTGTAATGACAAATGCAGCGGCATATGGTTTATGGGAAGGATTTCTCTTATCGTGGGCAGGAGCAAGTACAGGTTCTATTGCCGTGTTTATGCTAGTACGACGGTTTAGACATATTCGTTTATTGCGCTGGATTAGCAGAAACAAACAAGTTACCAGAGTAACGAACTGGCTAGAGCGACATGGCTTTGGCCCATTGTTTTTACTACTGTGTTTTCCTTTTTCACCCTCTGCTATAATTAACTTAGTAGCAGCGATTTCCGGAGTGGGTGTTTATCAATTTGTTTTAGCGGTTTTATTAGGAAAAGGTGTGATGATCTTAACCATTGCTTTGATTGGAGATAGTATTGTCTCCTTTGCACAAAATCCTGTTAAAACGATTATATTAGCAGTAGCTATCACGATTCTCTGGATTGTAGGTAAATATATAGAAAAACACCTGCAAAAAAGAGCCGAAGAAAAAGGTGAGAGTAAAAAGGGTTAGATCTTTCCAAAATGGGGTAAATTAGTTAATAAAGAGAGTCCCGCTTGGAGGGAATGACTATGCAGAAAAAAAGAATCTGGTCGATTGTAAGAATTATCGTCTTTGCTTTGTTGCTTGCTGTGTTTTTTCGTTCTTATTTATTTGCAAGTTATGTTGTAAATGGCAAATCGATGGAACCAACACTGCATGATGGAAATCTATTAATGGTCAATAAAATGGTATATGATTTAAAGGCAATAGATCGTTTTGATGTCATCGTTTTTCATGCCAATCAAAAAGAGGATTATGTAAAAAGAGTGATTGGTGAGCCGGGCGACCATATTGCCTATAAAGATGATGTATTATATATCAATGGAGAAGCTGTTGAAGAACCTTACTTAGAACAGTATCGTATTCCAGGAGAAATATTAACAGAAGACTTTACCTTAGAAGAAGTGACAGAGCAAGAACGAGTGCCAGAAGGAAAGTTGTTTGTTCTGGGAGATAACCGAACGAAAAGCTATGATAGCAGAGAGATTGGGTTTGTTGATCAAGAGTCCGTTGTTGGAAAAGTAGATATTCGTTACTGGCCAATGTCCGAAATTAATTTTCAATTTATCAACTAAAATAAAGAAAGCGCTTTAAAACCATCTGTAGATCTTATTCATAGATTTGTGGATGGTTTTT
The DNA here is from genome assembly GCF_001458115.1 of Gracilibacillus massiliensis. GTDB lineage: Bacteria > Bacillota > Bacilli > Bacillales > Amphibacillaceae > Gracilibacillus > Gracilibacillus massiliensis. Next base: position 271,238 of record NZ_CZRP01000013.1, on the reverse strand, counting down.
TAATGTGGGAAAAACAGTTATTTTTGGAAGGGATTTGTGCTATAGTAAGGTTATTAAAGTGTGATGATAAGCTATAACACAATTCATCTAATGTCTATGTAGAAACGAAAGATAAGGAAATAAGTGAATTTCTAGATATATATGACTAAATCCATTAGCTGAACTAAAAAGCTTGTCGAAAAAATCAGATAAGTAAGAATAACTGTTATAATAAACTTTACAATAGATCGACTTCATATGAGGGGTGGCGTACCGACGAACCTTCTTTGGATTTCTCCAAGAAGGGAGGTGATGCCTATGGATATAGAAAACGTATTAACACTAATGATTGCTTTTGGCATGCTGGTTGCGTTTATTATGTCCGATAAAAACCGAAAAAAATAACCCCTCATGTGCTTAGCTGGCCTTAGGGGTTACTTTTTCCTTAACGCGCCACCCCTCTTGTTGGGGTTCGGTTTGTTGTAACCGTAGATGGAACGTCATCTACGGTTTTTAATATAATATGTTTTCTTATAGATATTATACCATGAATGAACTAAAATTCCACTAATATCTAACTAAGGTTTAAGGGGTGTCTGAATGTTTCAATATAAAATCGATGAAGAAGTAGCTTTGAAACTAATCGAATTAAAAGATGCTGAATCAATATTTAAATTAACCAATCATTCAAGAGAGTATTTGCGAGAATGGCTGCCATGGGTAGATAACACAACAAAAGTGGAGGATACCAAAGAATTCATACGTTCATCCTTAAAAGATTATGCGAAGGGTAATAGCCTAACCACTTTTATTTTGTATCAAGGAAAGCTGGTAGGCAATGCGAGCTATAACAAAATAGACTGGTTGAATAAGATTGTCTACATTGGGTACTGGCTTGGTGAAGATTATCAAGGAAAAGGAATCATGACGAGAGTTGCAAGAGGGTTAACTGAGTACGCATTTAATGAAATGCAATTTAATAAAGTGGTAATTGAAGCAGCTACAGAAAATAAAAAAAGCAGGTCGATACCTGAACGATTAGGGTTTACGAAGGAAGGATGTTTAAGACAAGCGGAATGGATCCATGATCATTATGTGGATCATGCCTTTTACGGGATGTTAGCGGAGGAATGGAAGAAATAATAGAGGTAGTAATATGCAAAAAGTAACAGTTGAAACATTTGAACTGCACCCGGGGATATAAAGTGTTTTAAAAGAGAATAAATCTAAAATGAGAATCTATCAAGAACGGTTTAGTAAAAAATTAAACATCAAATATAGGATAGATAATAAAAAGGAAGGTTCTTGTGATGAAGAAAAAACTGCTTTTAATAATGGCCATGGTGGTAGCTCTTGTTGGATGTAATACCGGTAATACCGATACGATATCAATAACGGCGACACCTGAATCTGATTATAGAAATACATTTGAAGAGTTGGGGTTGGGACAACTATTTGATTTTGACTTCATTTTGCCGAATGCAGATACAAGTTGGGTTACGTTATGGGTGGAAAAATATAGTGATGGGGAAAAAGAAAAAGAAAAAGAACCTATTGCAGAACTATCCTATGGAATGAGTCCTAATAAAAAGGATGAAGGAAAGTTGGGTTTCGGTATGATAAACCCTCGATCAGAAGATAGCCAAGTGTTTTTATATGGACCTGGGACAACTTTGCACCCTTCCAAAAAAGAACTGGGTTTAGATGCAAAGTCATCATTTACTTGGGGATATGCTACTGAAGAAACTATAAACTTGGAAATAGGTGAAACAAAGGTGTTGGCTGGCTATAGGCAAGCAACTGGAAACAGTATAAGAACATATGGATACCAAACGGAAGAAGACATTGAGAGAATGATAGAGGAAGATAGTATTGTATTATTACTGAAAATAAAAGTAGAAAGAGCTGAGGAGAAGGACAAGTTAGAGTAAGGTTTATAATGATTTAATTCGGACACAAGTTTTGCGATATTGCTTATTGACTATGTTAGTAATACATCCTTCTAGAGTTGATTTATCATCGAATGGATATCCATTTTTTGCAAAAAAAATATTTTTCAAAACTATTTTCATAACCGGTTAAATATTCTACTTTACTTCCCATTTGTCTATAAATAATGGTTACAACCAGGAATTACAACGATATAAACATAATTTCATTGAAAAATAAAGAAAACATCAAAAAAGAAAATATTTACAATGGAAGAACGCTGTTGTATAATCATTCAAAATTATGAATAAAAATAAATATTATGTTGAGGTGAAGAAATGAAATTGGTATGTGAAAAGAAGCAAATTGAGGATTATTTAGATGAATTGGATGAAGTAAATTATTCTGATCCCCGTATCCAACAGAAAGCAACAGAGCTTTTTAATTCATATCAATCAGAGTTAGAAAAAGCGAAAGTAGCATTTGAATTTGTACGTGATGAAATTGATCATTCCTGGGATATTCAAAGTGAACGTGTTACTTGCAATGCATCAGAGGTATTAGAAAAAAAGGAAGGAATATGCTATGCAAAATCAAATCTTCTGGCAGCCTTCCTGCGTTCTCAGGGTATTCCAACAGGTTTTAGTTATCAACGATTAGTGTTATTTGATAAACCAGAAGACGGATACAGTATTCACGCATTGAATGCGGTCTATTTGTCTACACTCGATAAATGGATTCGGCTAGATGCAAGAGGAAATAAAGAAGGTGTAGATGCTCAATTTTCGTTAAATCAAGAAAAACTGGCTTTTTCTATCAATAAAACACTAGGTGAGAAAGATTACCCCACGATTTATTCAAAACCACATCCGCAAACAATCTCAGTCTTAAAAGCGCATAGTAATACACTGGACATGTATAAGAATAACTTACCAGATGATTTGTATTGACGTGTCTCACTTCGAGGTTTAAGTAAGAGTGTCAGTTTATAAAATAGTTTTCCAGACTAAATAAGTAATATCGAATTAATGGAGGACATATGAAAAAGTTAATAACTCTTATTTCACTATCAGTTTTGCTTATTGGTTGTCACTCAAAAGAGGCATCTTCGTTTGAATTAAAAGGTGAAATCGTCAAAATTAGTATTTCAGAATCGAAAGGCTTTTACGAAATCAACCCTAATTTTTTTATCGAGTTAAAGGATGACTATGCTATTGAAATTATTACAAAGGCAATAACAACCGCAGAAAAACAAGCTGGATCTGTCGATATGGCAGAACCTGAGTATGATATGAGAGTATTTTATGACCATGGAAAGAAACATGATTTTCACTTGTGGATTGAAGAAGAGACGACATTGATGGAACTGGAAAACACAGAAACTACTTACTCTATTTCACCAGAGATGACTAAAACATTGCATAACCTGATTAGTAAATAAATCACTATGTTGACTGATTATATTATGAAAAAATTTAAAAATGAAAGTCATGCAAATATCATTGAAGGTGGGAAAGAAATGATTACGGAATTAAACAAAAGCGAGTTTGATCGGTGTATCGACTTAATCAACGACGAGGGACATATGGAAGTGAAAGCTGTCATAGAAGGAAATAACCCTGGTCGTATTTTTGTAGATCATCTAGAGTATCCTGATGCCGCCTTGTTGTGGCTTGGAAATAATGATGGTTTTTTCTTAATGGGAAACGAACAGAACAAGGTATTTTTGGAACAAATTGATCGATTTATCGAAGAGGTAATCATTCCAGATGCAAAAAAACAAGGGTTAGCAGATATAGAAATAATGGGCCATCATCCAAAATGGGATCCCGTCATTGAAAAACTATTCAAACATCGTAAATTAGCGAGCGGCAATCAATTCGTATTTCACTTTTTACCAACAAATGACCTGAGGGAAGAACCTATATTAGAACAAATCTATCAAATTAGAAAGATAGACAAAGCACTTTATAATAATGAAAACAACGAGATTGAAAATATTGACTGTTTACGAAGCAATATTAAAGAATTTTGGTCTACATCTGACAATTATTTTGAAAAAGGACTGGGCTATTGTATCATTCACAACCGACAAATCGTTAGTTTTTGTTTCGCTAGTTTTGTTGCTGGAAATCTTCAATGTATCAACATAGAAACGTTGAAAGAACATCAAGGGAAAAAGCTGGCTCAAAAAGTAGCACACCATTTTGTGAAAGAATGTCAGGAGAAAGGAATGATACCTTATTGGGATTGCATGGAAGTGAATCTTCCATCTGCTGCAGTTGCAGAAAGAGTGGGCTTTACAAAGATATTTGAGTATAAAGTATATGAATTTCCGATTCAATAAAACGTTAAAATAAAGGAGCCGATCACAAGTTGAAAACAATTTATAAAAGCGAAGCTGGCAAAAAACGATTAGCAGAAAAATATGAACAGTACTTAGACATTCTTCCGTTTGACGTCGAACGAGAGTATGTTGATACAACTTTTGGAAAGACACATGTCCTGCTCGCCGGCCCGCAAGAAGCGAAGCCTATTTTTGTATTTCAAGGCGGCAATTGCATTAATCCTATGACACTTTCATGGTTTTCTCAATTAGCAGAAAACTATCGAATTTATGCACCTGACACGATCGGTCATCCGGGCTTTAGTGAAGAGAAACGCATTTCTGCAACGGATGAAAGTTTTGCACAGTGGATTGAAGAATTAATGCATTACTACCAGATTCCAAAATGTGCGTTTGTAGGTCCGTCTTATGGTGGTGGAATTATTCTACGATTAGCAACATTTTTACCAGAAAAAATCGAATGTGCTGTCCTGGTAGCACCCGCTGGCATTAAACTTGGTTCTAAAATGAAAATGATTAAAGATATCTTATTGCCTCTTATGCGATTTAAAGTTAGCTCCTCTCAAAAAAGTCTTCAAACTATAGCAGACAATATGTCTAATAGCAGTATGAAAGATATTGATAGAGATATAATTGGAGATGTCTTGAAATATGTAAAATTAGAACAAAATATGCCCAAATTAACGGATGAAAATGAATTAAAAGACTATAAAGCACCTACATTAGTAATAGCAGGTAAAAGGGATGTCTATTTTCCGGAAAAACAATTGCGAAACAGGGCGCAAACCATCATTCCAAATTTAATCGATTTTAAAAGTTATGATATGGGGCATTTTCCTTCAGAGGAGTATTTAATCAAAATAAATCAGGAAATTTCTGATTTTCTTGAAGCCTATTATCACAACACTCAACGTCTGTAAAATCCCACTACTTAAAAGTCTGACTTTATAAAAGCAGATGGCATTAATAAGGTTGAGTAATGGGAACAGGTTCACATTCAAAATATTGTTTAGATTGGAGGGGGCATTATTGTATTCCGACTTAAAGAATCAGCTGAAAGAACTAGAGCGCAGTCACATCCGTTTAGATGTTCGCCAAGATACTAGAAAACTAGATGAAATACTTTCCGATGATTTTTTTGAAATAGGCAGTTCAGGTAATACTTGCAATAAAGAGGATTGTCTGAAAAGTGGCGTTATACTAACAGAAATGTCTCTGCATGATTATCAAATTAACCTGTTAGCTCATGATGTAATATTAATATTAGCTACTTATTATTTAGTTGATAAAACAAGAAATCGAAATACACTCCGCAGTTCCATTTGGAAACACATAAATGGTAGATGGCAGCTTTACTTTCATCAAGGCACCAAAACGGAACTGCAGTTAATAGAGTTTCGTCATAATATAAATAATTCGTAGACACAGTGAAAGGAGAAATACAGTGAATACTAAAGATCTTATTTTAAAACAATTTCAAGCCTGCCACCGTACCGATACTTGGTTTGTATCTTTACAAACGGCTTTAGAGGGCTTAAATAGGCAACAAGCAAAAGCTAAGGATCAAAGTGCTACCAACTCTATTTTTGAAATCGCACATCACCTCTATTTTTACAATCGAATAGAATTACAACGATTTAAAGGAATAAATAATGAACATAATATAACGGATAATAGAACTACGTTTCATAATGAACAGGAATTGAGTTGGGATCGATTAGTAAGCGAATTGTTGCAAACGATGAAAGAATGGGAAGCGGAGATAGAGCATAGTAATAGTGAATCGATAGAACAATTCTATGAAAACCTAACATATATAAATCTACATAATGCATACCATATTGGGCAAATCGTGCATATACGTAAACATCATCATAATTGGGATGAAAAGGTAGGTGTAAACTATACTACTTAATACTTAAGGACGCTCCTCTCTAAAATCGTCAATGCTATTATTTAAAGAAGTATGTCAGTGAATTTACTGATATAAAATCTCCCTTCATCACAGTGTAACCATCCGTGATACCCTACTTGAAGTCTCACTTTAAAATAAGGTGGTGACTATATGGAAAACCAAGAGTTATCAAAAATGCTTATGAAATTGTTAGATGAGAAGTTAAGACCATTGGATGATCGTTTGCAAAGACTTGAAGGTGGGCAGCAAGTTATTATAGACACAATAGAGAGTGTATCCAAAAAGGTTGCTTGCAGAGCATGATATTATAAAAAAATTAACAAATTAGGTGTAGGATGGAATATAAAATATTTCATCCTTTATTATTTAAGACGAAAACATAAAAGTCACCTTCACTTCTAACTCTGGAAAAATGGATCTTGCTCACTGTATTCTATAGATAATACGAAGTAAGTTATCAGTCCGCTAACTTACTGATAACTCTCACTTTATGCTAAAATAGAGTAGAAGCTAGAGAAAGTAGGTGTTTTCTTTGTTGCGATTTTTAATCGGAAGTGCAACTGTTAATAAAAGCGAACAGTGCTTACAGGAAATGAGACAGGAATTGAAGCAGAACCCCCAGGGTCCTCCCATTATATATTTAGTCCCAGATCAAATGACATTTCAGCAGGAATATGCTTTATTAAATGATCCTGAGGTAAGTGGATCGATCCGTGGACAAGTCTATAGTTTTTCCAGAATGGCATGGCGAGTGATGCAGCTAACGGGCGGGGCAACAAAGAAATTTATTACGTCCACTGGTATGCAGATGATGCTCCGTAAAATTGTCGAAGAGCGAACCGATGAGTGGAAGGTATTTCAAAAAGCTGTTGAAAAACAAGGGTTTATTGAACAGTTAGAAGATATGATTACCGAATTCAAGCGTTATTGTGTAACACCAGAGTCGATCTCGTTACAGTTACAAGAGATGGACAAGTTTAAACACAAAACAATTGGCGAAAAAGCCTTAGAAAATAAATTAGATGACTTATTGTATATTTATCAACATTTATCAGAAACATTAGCTGGTCATTATATGGATAGTGAGGACCAATTACAGCAATTAGCAGAAAAATTGGAGACCACTGATTATTTAAAAGATACAACCGTCTACATAGATGGCTTTCATCACTTTACACCACAAGAATTATTAGTAATTGAAGCAATGCTGAAAAAAGCAAAGCAGGTGACGGTTACCTTAACGGTGGATGATCTCGATGGGCAAGAGATGGACCCATTGGATCTTTTTTATCAGACAAAAGAAACCTATCAGCAGTTAAAACAATTAGCAGATCAAGCGATGATTCAAACAGAAGTAGTGACTTTAGAACCTAATCAGGATTCGGAACAAGCTTTTATTCATTTAGATCAACATTTTGATAGTCGTCCTGTAAAGAGTTATCTAGAAAACGCACCTGTTCAAATTGCCGAAGCGGTTCATCCCCGTGCAGAAGTAGAAGGAACGGCGCAGGAGATTGTAAAACTTGTACGGGATCACGGTTATCGGTATCGTGACTTAGCGATTTTGATTCGAGAACCGGATGTGTACCACGACTTAATTACGACAGTATTTCAGGATTATCAGATTCCGATTTTTGTTGATGAAAAACGGACCATGCTTAACCATCCCTTGATTGAAACGATTCGTTCATTATTAGATGTAGTAGAAGGAAATTGGCGCTATGATGCGGTATTCCGTTTGCTGAAAGCAGGATTTCTTCCACAGGGAGAAGGTGAAGATAAGTTAGACCAGGAAGCAATTGATGAATTGGAGAATTATGTTTTAGAGTATGGTGTTCGTGGGCGAAGTAGATGGTTAACTGATAAACCATGGATTTTTCAGCGTTTTAAAGGTTTTGACCAATCTGCACAGACGGATCGTGAATTAGCGACGCAAAAGCGAATCAATGCTTACCGAGAACAAGTAAGCAGCTCGTTGGCAACGATTGATCAGCAATTAAGAGAATTACCAACGATTAAAGAAAAAACGGTGGCTTTGTTTGAGTGGTTAGAGTCAATCGATGCGCCTCAACATCTGGAAGAGATGCGTGACGCTTATGATCAGGAAGGTCGAGTGGAAAAGGGACGTGAACAAGACCAGGTATGGGATGCCGTAATCCAGCTATTTGAAGAAGTAACAGAGGTAGCTGGTGAAGAAGAAATGGAGTTAAACAATTTCCGTAATGTCCTGGAATCAGGTTTTGACTCTTTACGCTTTTCACACGTTCCGCCAAGTATTGACCATGTTGTCGTAGGTTCGATTGACCGTTCAAGAATGCATGGGATAAAGAGTGCCTTTTTGTTAGGTGTCAATGAAGGAACTTGGCCAATGAAGCCTGGTGGAGATGGACTGATTTCAGAGGAAGAAAGGTCATTATTGCAAACACATGGACTGCAATTAGCAGAAGGAAGTAAGCGTCAATTGTTAGATGATTGGTTTTACGTTTATTTAGCTTTTACCTTGCCGGCGGATTACTTGTGGGTGAGTTATCCAATCAGTAATGAAGAAGGGAAACAAAAGGTCGCTTCTTCGTTGATTAAACGATTAGAAGAGCTATTCCCGACGCAAGAACAGCGCTTGTTTTTGCAAGATCCAGAAGAAATGAAAGAGGCCGCACGTTTTGTGACGACCCCAAATAAAACAAGAGGAGCTTTAACCGCACAATTAGCCCGGAAGTTGAGAGGCTATCCGATAGATGATATCTGGGAACATGTCTTGAATTGGTACATTGAAAAATCGGACAACCAGTACGTTCATCAAAATGTGTTAAAAAGTTTATTTTATCAAAATAGACCAACAGATTTAGCGAATGAGACGGTAGAGGCCTTGTATCCAAACGAAATTAATGCAAGTGTATCAAGGTTAGAAATGTATCATCGCTGTTCCTATCAGCATTTTGCAAGATATAGCTTAGGATTGGAAGAACGGCCAACCTATAAATTGGACGCACCGGATATTGGACAACTTTTTCATGAAGCATTAAAGCAAATCACCGAGTGGATTCAGCGTGATGGTCGCCAGTTTGCGGATGTCTTTGACCAGGAAGCAAGGAAATATGCCAATCGAGCGGTTGGTGAACTGGCTCCTGTGTTGCAACATCAGATTTTGCATAGTTCGAATCGTTATCAATATATTCAAAGAAAGCTAGAGCATGTCATCGCACGAGCGACATTTGTCTTAAGTGAACAAGCAAGGAAAACCAATTTTTCACCAGTGGGCTTAGAAGTTGGATTTGGTTATCCAAATCAGTTAGATCCATTAAAGGTAGAATTACCGAATGACCATACGCTCCTATTACGCGGGCGTATTGATCGGGTTGATCAGGCAATCGACAATGACCAATTATTTTTGCGAATCATTGATTATAAATCAAGCTCCAGAGGCTTAAATCTGACAGAGGTTTATTATGGACTTGCTTTACAAATGTTGGCATATTTAGATGTGGTCTTATCCAATGCGGAAAACTGGCTAGGGCACCCGGCCTCACCAGCAGGCGTTCTCTATTTCCATGTTCATAATCCGATGGTGTCAGCGAGTGACTTTTTAACAGAAGATAAAATTGAACAGGAAATATTTAAAAAGTTCAAAATGAAAGGCTTGCTAGTGGACGAAGAAGATGTCGTTCGGATGATGGATACGTCACTTGAGTCGGGTAGAAGTAATATCATTCCGGCTGGTTTTAGTAAGAGTGGTTCGTTCTATAAAGGTTCAGCGGTTGCTGAACGTGAGGTCTTTGGTGAATTACAAGGCTATATCCACCAATTGATGGAGAATGCAGGTTTAGCGATTACTGAAGGGAAAGTCGATCTTAATCCATTCCAGCAGCAACAGCAAACAGCGTGTACTTTTTGTTCGTATCGATCGGTATGTCAGTTCGATCCGACATTAGCAGAAAACAATTATCGTAAGTTACAAGAGATGAAAGATGAAGAAGTAATTGAGGCAATCAAGCGGGGTGAAGGATAATGCCGCAATGGACAAAAGAACAAGAGGATGCAATTTACCAGTCTGGCAAAAATATATTAGTCGCAGCTGCAGCAGGTTCCGGTAAAACGGCGGTACTTGTCGAACGGATCATCCAGAAGCTAGTCAATAAAGAGCATCCAATTGATATTGACACATTACTAGTCGTAACATTCACGAATGCAGCGGCACAGGAAATGCGTAATCGAGTTGGTGAGGCGCTAGAGGAAGCATTGGCAAATAATCCCACCTCTACTCATTTAAAAAAACAAATATCATTACTGCAAAATGCTTCCATTTCAACGCTGCATGCCTTTTGCATGGACTTAGTGCGAAAGTATGCGTATCAAATTGATATTGATCCAAGCTTTCGAATCGCGGATGGTATTGAAGCGGATTTGATTCGCCAAGATGTATTGGAGCAGCTTTTTGAAGAATGGTATGGTGAAGAAGATGAAGAGGAACAGGCATTATTTTTCTCTGTTGTCGATCGTTTCTCCAATGACCGTAATGATTTAGAGGTAGAATCGCTTATTTTAAAAATGTATGAGTTTTCGATCCAGCATCCAAATCCGGATTATTGGTTAGAACAAATGGCGAGCATTTATCAAGTTGATAGAGATAGAGACGAAAAGGATATACCATGGCTACGCTTGTTGAAAGAAGAAGTAGTAGACCAGTTAGATATTATGGAAAAATTAACGGAAGAAGCATTAGATGTTACGCGGGAAAGTGATGGTCCGTATCATTACGCAGAAGCACTCGATCTTGATAAAGAATTGATCCAGCAAGCAAAAGGTGCGATCCAAATCTCCTGGGAAGAAGCGCGTACTATTTTTGCAGGGGCGAAATTTAAAGCTTTATCCCGTAAGAAGGTAGAATGCTCAGAAGAAAAGAAAGAACAAGTGAAGGAACTAAGAGATCAGGTTAAAAAGCGTTGGGGCAATATTGCCAAAGATTGGTTTACAAGAAGTTTAGCTAATCATCTTGAAGATATGCAGGAACTCCATCCAACGATCAACCAATTGACGAAAATGATTAAGCAGTTTAAAGCAGGGTATCAAGAGGCGAAAAAAGATAAAGGTTTAGTTGATTTTGCCGATTTAGAGCATTTTGCTTTAGATATTTTATTGGAAAACAAAGAAACGCAAACAGCATCATCGGTCGCTTTAGACTTACAGAATAAGTTCACCGAAGTGATGGTCGATGAGTATCAGGATACAAATATTGTTCAGGAAACCATTCTATCTCTAGTGTCGAATCAGCAAGGTGAAGGAAATATGTTTATGGTAGGGGACGTTAAGCAAAGTATTTATCGCTTCCGTCATGCAGAACCTTCCTTGTTTATTGAGAAATATAAACGTTTTTCCTTAGAAGAGGATCCAGGTTACCGGATCGATTTAGCACGAAATTTCCGTAGCCGTGAACAAGTATTAACGGCTGCCAATTATATTTTTAGACAATTATTCGATCAAAAAGTCGGAGATATTGATTATGATAAAGATGCAGAATTAATCTATGGCAATAAGGATTATGAGCAGGTACCTTTTCCAGATATTGATACAGAACTACTGATTATTGATCAGGAAACGCAAGAACATGATCAGCCGGAAGAAGAGTTCGAACAAGAAGAAGATTTAGAAAAAGCACAATTAGAAGCAAGAGCCTATGCCACGAAAATTCGAAGCTGGATTGCAGAAACGGAAATCATGGATAAGAAGACGGGTCAGCCGAGAAAAGTGGAATACAGAGACATCGTGATTTTATTACGTTCGATGACATGGGCACCAACGATTATGGAGGAATTTAAGAAACAGGGGATACCTGTGTATGCGGAGCTTTCGACTGGTTATTTAGCAGCGATTGAAATCCAGGTAATGATTAGTCTATTAAAAGTAATCGATAATCCGAGGCAGGATATTCCGCTTGCATCCGTACTGAAATCACCAATCGTTGGGTTAGATGAAGATAAATTGGCACAAATTCGTTTAGCCAAAAAAGGTGCGAGCTACTATGAAGCATTAAAAGAATATTTGAAAACAAATAACGAAGAAACTTTACAACGCTTTTTCGATCAGTTAAAACGTTGGCGAAGAGAAGCAAGACAAGGTGCCTTATCGACGTTGATCTGGGAAGTATACCAGGAAACAGGTTATTACGATTTTGTTGGTGGAATTCCTGGCGGGCGTCAACGGCAAGCAAACTTAAGGGCACTATATGACCGGGCTAAAAGCTATGAATCTACATCTTTTAGAGGTTTATTCCGATTCCTGCGTTTTATTGAAAGAATGGAAGAGAAAGGTGACGATTTAGGTGCAGCAAAAGCATTAGGGGAACAAGAAGATGTCGTAAGAATTATGACGATCCATAAAAGTAAAGGACTTGAGTTCCCATTAGTGATTGTAGGAGCAATGGACAAACAATTTAACCAGCAAGATTTAAAAGCGAAATACTTATTGCACAAGGAATTAGGTTTTGCCACTAAATACATTGATCCAGTCAAACGAATTATGTATCCTACATTGATTTATCACGGCATCAAAAAAGAAATGCAACGCGAAATGTTAGCAGAGGAAATGCGTGTCCTGTACGTGGCGCTAACACGTGCAAAAGAAAAAGTGGTATTAGTCGGTACGGTTCGTTCCTTAGAGAAAAAGAAGAAAAAATGGGCCAATATTACAGCTCATCAGGATTGGGTATTACCTTCCTATTATCGCTTAGAATCGTTATCTTATTTAGATTGGGTCGGTGCCAGCTTGGTTCGTCATCAAAAAGGTGATGTGTTACGTGATCAGGATGTAGCAGCTCCAGAAGCAATCACAGACGATGTTTCGGTTTGGAAAGTGGAGCGTGTCCATCAAGGGGATTATCAGACGATTGATGAAAGTAATCGCGAGCAAATCGAGGAATTGGAACAAGCGATTCACCAGTGGCGAGGTTTACAATTAGAGGATGACGCTTTGAAGGAAAAAGTGGATCAACATTTAGAATTTCAGTACCCATACCAAGATTCGATTCATTTTCGGGCGAAACAAACGGTTACCGAAATGAAACGTCAGCATGAAGTCAAAGATAGTTATAGTGACCAGCAGATTATTGAACCATTTCGAGCACCGATTAGAAAACGGCCACGCTTTATGCAAACAGAACAGAAATTAACACGTGCGGAAATTGGTACTGCGATGCATACTGTCATGCAGCATCTTCCGTTAGCTGAAGAATGGAATGAAATCAAACTAACAGAATTCATTTCAAAATTGGAAGCACAGGAAATAATCACAACAGATGAAGCAGCAGTAATCGATACAGAAGCAATTCTTGCCTTTTTCGAAACAGAAATTGGCAAGCAAGTAGTTGAAGCGGAACATGTGGAAAGAGAGATTCCGTTTAGTTTAACATTGCCTGCTGGAGAAGTTTATCCGAATTGGCAAGAAGAGGAACAGGAACGTATCTTTCTGCAAGGTGTGATTGACTGTGTGATTCAGACGGATGAAGGTTGGATATTATTAGATTATAAAACCGATCAGATTCAAGAAGAGATCTCATCACAAACGGAAGAAAAATTAAAAAATCGTTATCAAATTCAAATCGATTTGTATGCAAAAGCATTAGAGCAAATTTGGAAGCAACCTGTCGTTGAAAAATATTTATACTTCTTTGACAAAGGGTTATTAGTGAAAGCATAGCATAGAATAAGTGACAAAAATATCTAATCCAAACGACTTCGAACAGCTGTCGTTTGGATTTATACATATTAGGAGGAAAGTGCGACATAACTCTAGTGGTAATTTTGAAAGGGTATATGTTTGTGGTAATCGCTTCGGCTTGCCCACTTCCCTTTTACCACGGGCACAAGTGCAACATCTACTCAAGCAAGCTTTCGTAGTGTTTTCTATGCAGTGGGGATTTCCATTCAGCTAACTTTTCCAAGCAAAAACCGCATGGAAAAGTGGATCTTCATGGAAAACGATCACACAGGAGTGGAAGTGGCCGCCTACGCTGAATGAAGTTCTACAAAGATTACAAGTGTTAGCATTTTGGATTGTTACAGATATGATCGCATTCTGTTAATAATGATAAGTAATCTAAGAACTAATTCATAGTCGATATTGAATAAAGCCAACATTTTTATTCTTACTTTAGTTGTAAAGCATTAAAAAGCGCAGGCGTCCGCTTCCACTCCTGCGGGAAGTTTTTATCCGAAGATCCACTTTTTAAGCGCACTTTGCTTAAAAAGTTAGCTGAGGAGAAAAACCCGCGGAAAGGGAAGCGGACAAGCCGGAGCGATTGCAAAGCACATGCAACATCTCATAATTACCTCTAGGTTTTGTCGCACTTTCCTTTTATTGCGCAAAAAATATTATGACCTGAAGTTGAAATACTATTATGCTCCAGTTTTTAAGCATTCCCGCCAATTACTTGGTCTACGGCGTCTGGATCAATGGTATTGGTGATATTAAACCCGGTATTGGTATTAGAAAAATCCCCATTATTATTTGCACCTGCGCCTGATGCCGTTTTAGAAGCGCTTTTTGGTGACAAATAAAAACTATCGCCAAAGTTAATGACACCACCGCCAACACTATTTATTTTAATTGGGCCAACAATCGAAGGCATGTATACTCACACCCTTTCTTTATTCTCAGATCGAATGATTCGAATATGTTTTTGTCTAGCTAACGATTGAATGCAGTTTGTACTACCTAATTGGACGATAGAAGAAGATGAAATTGCTGTCACATCAATAATTGGAATCGATATGTCATGCTGATGATGACAATGAACTCCTTCAACCGCTTCGGGATTTGGAAAATGCTTTACTGTACTATCAAATATCGGATATCGTTCTAATTCAAATCCTTTATCTGAATCTGTCCCACCTTCTTTTTGGACAGCAAGTGCATCCAGTTTTGATTCAATTTGTTTAGCATCTCCGATCTGCAACAGCGAACTGTACGATAAGCTACTAACTTTAATATCTTTTACTTTAGTCGTTCGGAATTTCATTGCTATCCTCGCTAGCATTACTCACGGCACCAATGCCGACAATATATGATTCTGGAGGTGTATCGAATAAGGCAGCAAGGTTAATTTCATGGCTATCCCCAACAAGAAAAAGCGAGGAACCAGAGACACCAATAATGGAGACATGCCCCACTCCTAAATTCCAGTTATGAACTTGATAATGCATCGTTATTTACTCCTTTTTCATCGTATAAGCGTCCCTAATCCCCTAAACAAAAATCCTTGAAATTAATTAAGAAGCTAGTAGAGGGGATCGACGCTAACTTCTTGATAAGTCTCACTTTTTATGATTCTCGAACCATTTTCGTAATCCTAATTGTAATTCATTTTTGACGTTCGATAAGATATGATCTTGAAGCTGATCAAGTGGTACGTTGGCTTGTTGGTAATAAGCAATACGGCTTGAAAGCTGTTTTTTTAAGTCATCTAGCAATGTTTTACGATAAGCAGGTTCTAATGGATAGTTATAATGTTGCTCTAATTGTTCCATGTAAGCAGGGATTTCCTGTTCAATATGTTGATTCAATGTTTGATGAAGAGCGGACTGCATTTGAGGAGGAGAAGTTCCTGGTACAGAAAATTCATCGATATTACTTAAATCTTCAGGTGTTACCCCAATATGCAGCGTTCCATCTAAACGTTCAATTTTTAACTGATCAAAATGATATTCTAATTTTTCAATCGTTGTTTTTGGTGAAGAATGTTGTTCCAATTGGTGAATACGTTTCTCTAAGGAGTTAATCTGCTCATTCAATTGCTGGATATGTTGCTGTAGTTGGTAGATATAAAAATTCATCATTTGATAATCCAATGTTTATCACTCCTTTGAGACCATCATTTTAAAAAGGTGATAAGGGTACCATCGGTTCTGGAATTTCTTGTGGTGTGGCTTCTTCTGCTGTCGATTGGTAACCTCCTGTATTGTATAGCTGAGAAAGTGCCTGCATTTTCCCAGTGCTTCCTATTTGTAGAACAGAGGAGTTGTTAATACTCCCTACTTTTAAAAAATGGACATAAATCGATTGATTAACGGTAATATGCATAAAATCACCTACTATAATCCAGAAATATTTTGGTCAAATTGATCATCATCGACCATCGTTGTTTGAGCATTTTCTAAATGGACACGAATTCCGTCACCGGTATTAAATGATCCCCCACCAGCAAACGTTTTGGCTTGGGTATAGGGTTGAATTTTATAGACATCTCCAATATGAAATATGCTAGAAGAGCCAATGTTAATCACTTTTACTGCCCCTACAATAGCTGGCATACGCATCATCCTAACAGTCATTAAGCTCAAAATTATTAAATATTACATCATCTGTATATGTATTTTATGATTGAATCACCAGTTTGTGAAACGGAACGGCTATATTTTCAAATATTACTAGTTTCCTCCAAGCAGATAAGATAAAATATATATATAAAGAACTCAACTTTCGCAGCTAGAAAAAAGCATTAAATATAACTAGCTGTAAAGCATGTCACTGTTTAAATATGGTCATTGACAATCGAAATAGGTATAAAAAAACACCTCAACTTTTGGTATAGTGTAATTGACTAGAAAACACTACCAATACAGAAGAGGTGTCTCCTATATGATAGCGAATAATGACCAAAATAATCAACTACCAAATGAACTTTCTTCCATCTTTAAAGAATTAAACGTGTATAAGCATCTTAGAAAAGCTGGTATTACAAAGTCTGTCGGCTTTACTTGTGCCTATCTTTTTCAATTGATTTTTTGTTTGATCTTTGAAAATAAGAACTGGTATCAAGTACTTCAAAGTAACAAAGCGAATGATTGTCCAGAGAAGAATGCCGTCTATCGCTTTTTAAACAAATCTACCTTTGCTTGGAGAAGGTTTTTATTATTTCTAAGCGCTCATACCATTGGAAAAGTAACCAACTTAACGCGTCATGATCGCCCCAAAGTATTGATTGTAGATGATTCTTCGTATGATCGTAACCGCAGTAAATCGGTTGAATTATTAGCTCGCTGTTTTGACCATGCATCCCAAAAAATGCGCTTTTATAAAGGGTTTCGTATGCTTACGCTTGGTTGGTCAGATGGTGCCACATTCATTCCAGTGGACTTTTCTTTATTAAGCTCGAAGAAAAGCCAAATTAATGGCATATCATCAAAAGTTGATAAACGTAGTTCCGGTTATAAACGCAGAGTAGAAGCATTACAAACCGCACCTGAGCAAATACCAGGTATGGTGGAACGCGCGATGAATGCCGGTATCGATGCTTCCTATGTGCTGATGGACTCTTGGTTCACGTATCAGCCTCTCGTTAAGGAGATAAAAGAGCAAGGACTCGATGTCATTGGCATGGTAAAGAACTTGAAACAGCGTTACCTTGTGAATGGCCAACGTGTAAGCTTAAAGGAACTATATCGTTTTGCGAAACCAACAGATGGAAAGAAAGGCATTCTTCGTTCGATTCATACCACACAAGCGAATGGCGTTCCTATTAAAGTTGTCTTTGTTCGTAATCGAAATAAAAAGAGTGAATGGTTAGCTATTCTAAGCACCGATTGTACACTTAGTGATCAAGAAATCATTCGTATTTATGGGATGCGATGGGACATTGAAGTTTTTTTCAAAACAACAAAATCTCTCTTAAAACTTCAAAAAGAGTTCCAAAGTCGTTCGTATGACGGCTTAATTAGTCATACGACCATCGTATTCACACGATATATTGTTCTCTCGTGGCAAAACCGATGTAGCACAGACGAGCGAACACTTGGCGGCATGTTTTATGAATTATGTGATGAAGTTAGTGATCTCGATTGGGCTGTGGCACTTCAGCAGTTGATCGAGCTTCTTGAAGATGCCTTGAAAATGAGCAACAAAAAGGTACAAAAATTAATCAAAAGTCAAGTCCAACAATGGATTGCAGGCTTACCCAGCTATATCAGGGCTTACCTGCCTATTTCAGTGTGCGAAAGTTGAGTAAAGAATATTTAGGAGAGTGACGAATTAATGAATCAAGCAGCACCATTAACAGATGCTAAACGATTGCCATGGATTGATACGGCAAGAGGATTTGCAATATTGGGTATATTCTTAGTGAACTTACCATCGTTTCATGGACCATATTTTCTATACGGTAGTCCAAATAATTATTGGGGAACTGAAGAACCAGGCATATGGCAAGCAATACTTGATATATTCTTTCAAGCGAGTTTCTACACATTATTTTCTTTTTTGTTTGGCTTCGGCATGCAAGTTATTTTAGAAAATTTAAAGGCTAGAGAAGTAGCCTCTCCTCGAAAAGTAGCAGTTCGTCGTTCAATATTCTTAATTATTTTTGGTTTAATCCATGGTTTGTTGATCTGGTATGGTGATATTTTATTTACATATGGGATCATTGCATTATTGTTACTGTTATTTGTGAAAAGCAAAAATGTTACATTGTTTATCTGGAGCTTATGCTTATTATTGATTCCTAACTTACTATTTACAGGCCTTTTATACATGGCTAGTCTATTTGAAGATATTGGTAATTTTGCAAATACGGCTGCTATTGAGGCTTCCTATCAACATTACGGAAATGGGACATGGAAAGAGATATTAGCCCAGAATGTGAATGATTGGTTATATAGTAATAGCTTGTTAAATTTTATTTTTGTGATCTTTAATATATTACCAATGTTTTTAATTGGGATGATCTTTGCAAGAAAGAAATGGTTACATAATGTACAGGAACATCATAAAACATTACATAAAATCTGGATTATCTCATTTCTTCTTTTTCTTCTATTTAAAGCGGGGCCATATCTGTTTGGTAATCCATTTTGGTTCTCTATGCTTCAGGATGCGATAGGTGGAAGTGCTTCCGCAATATTTTATGTGTTAACTATTACGTTTCTCTATCCCAAATTGACAGGTTGGTTCCAACTAATTGGTTCTGTAGGAAAAATGGCATTTACAAATTATATTTTGCAATCGATTATAGGAGTCTTCATTTTCTATTCGATCGGGCTCGGACTTTATGGGCAGTTATCCCCTTTCCCAACCCTTTTAATAGGTATTATTGTATTTGCTATTCAAATTGTGCTAAGCCATCTTTGGTTACAAAAGTTCAAAAGGGGACCACTGGAATGGATGTGGAGAAGTCTAATCTATAAGAAGAAATTGCCTAACAAAAGAGAGTATGTAGATTGAAAGTAAGCAAGTCTTACATTATGACAATTGAGTGAAGACGATGTTATCAAATGAAATTATAATCAATACATGATATGATACCTTTATCGTGGTCTGAAATCGTGACGGAGATTGAAAACACTAACGAATACTATATTGAATACAATGGGGGTAAAGAAAAATGACACATTTACACATTACTGCATGGGTGCTAGCGTTAATTTTATTATTTGTATCACATGCATTTTACAAAAAAGGTAACAAAGCCGGAAAAATTCTACATATGATTTTGCGCCTTGATTATTTATTAATTCTTTATTCTGGTGGAGATCTTTTTGCAGAATCCTTAGCTGTTAATTCACCAATCTTTGAAGTTATTATAAAAGGTGTTGCGGGAGTCTGGGTAATAGCTGCCATGGAAATGATTTTAGTGAAAACGTCTAAATCAAAACCAGCTAAAAATTTTTGGATTCAGTTAGTAATTGCTTTAGTGATCGCACTAGTACTAGGTTTTGGGCGACTTCCACTTAGTGTATAGTTATTTTCATAAATGAACTGAAGCCTATCCATTTGAGAGGATAGGCTTCAGTTTTTTTGCCATTATTCTAATTAAGTGCATCTTGTTCATTTTTCGATAGTTCCTGCATATAGTAGTAAGAGTGACTTGACAAGAGAAAGGTGTGTCGATACTGTATGTGCGGGATTACAGGATGGATTGATTTTACGCGTAATGTAGAACAAGAAAAAAAGCAAATTAAACAAATGACAGAAGCATTAAAACATCGAGGGCCGGATGCAACTGGTTATTATAATGAAACACACATTGGCTTTGGACATCAACGTCTCATTGTTGTCGATCCTGCAGGTGGAAAACAACCAATGCAACATCAACAATACGTCCTAGTATATAATGGTGAGCTATACAATACAGAAGATATCCGAAAAGCATTAGTAAAAGAAGGATGGCAATTTAATTCGCATTCTGACACAGAAGTTCTTTTAAAAAGTTATATTGCTTGGGGAGAAAAGCATATTGAAAAATTAAATGGTATCTTTGCTTATGCGATATGGGATGCCCAAAAACAACAGCTATTTCTTGGACGTGATCGCTTAGGAGTAAAACCTCTATTTTTCAAAGAACATCAAGATGGACTATTATTTGGCTCCGAAATCAAAGCTATTTTAGCCCATAATGAGGTAAATCCTGTTTTGAAAGAAGAAGGATTATCAGAAATATTTGCACTTGGCCCTTCAAGAACACCCGGACATGGCGTATTTGATCAAATCAACGAATTGCGTGCAGGACATGTCGGGCTATTTGATAGAGATGGATGGAAAACACGGAGATATTGGAATGTCGAAAGTAAAACACATCAGGATTCCGTAGAAGAGACAGCTGAAAAGGTTCGAGCATTACTGATAGATGCAGTCGAAAGACAGTTGGTCTCAGACGTTCCGTTAGGCACTTTTTTATCAGGTGGTGTTGATTCAAGTGCGATTACTGCAATTGCAACCAATTACTTGAAAAACAACCAAAAAGACGCATTACAAACTTTCTCAATAGATTACGAAGAGAATGATAAATATTTCAAAAAATCAAGCTTTCAGCCAAATCAAGATAAAGAGTTTATTAAAAAAATGGTCTCAGCCTTCGATACGCAACATCATTCGTTTGTAATGGATAACCATACATTAGCAGAGCTATTGACAGATGCAGTGCGTTATCGAGATTTACCTGGTATGGCGGATGTAGACTCTTCCTTATTATGGTTCTGTCAACAAACAAAGCAACAGGTTACGGTTGCTTTATCAGGAGAGTGTGCAGACGAAATTTTTGGAGGCTATCCATGGTTTTATCGAGAAGATGATTTAAATCGAGAAGGCTTTCCTTGGATTCGATCTTCCGAAGTCCGTCAAGGATTATTACGTGGCGAAATGAGTAAAAAGTTAGATTTAGCAGGATATGCAAAAAATAGATATCATGCAACGATTCAGGAAACTCCTTTATTGGACGGAGAAGATGCAGCAGCAACGGCAAGAAGGCAAATGTTTTACTTGAATATGCACTGGTTTATGCCAACATTGTTGGATCGTAAAGATCGTATGAGTATGGGGGCTAGTTTTGAGGCACGTGTGCCATTTAGTGACCATTTATTAGTGGAATATGTTTGGAATATTCCCTGGGAAATAAAAACACATGGAAATCGGGAAAAAGGTATTTTACGAAAAGCATTAGAAGACATTTTGCCGAACGAAGTCTTGTACCGGAAAAAAAGTCCATATCCTAAAACACACCACCCTGTATACACTCGATTTGTGACGGAGTGGATGGACAACATTCTAAACGATAAAGACGCACGACTATTTGATATATTGGATCGTTCCTTAGTGAGAGACTTGGTAAATCAAAAAGCTGCCAATATTCAGAACCCGTGGTTTGGCCAATTAATGACAGGACCACAGCTTCTTGCCCATTTAGCCCAAATTGATTATTGGCTAAAAGAATATAATATAAAAATTGATATCTGAGGAAATACCAGCTCAAAATGGACGAAAGTAGTGACCGTTATGAAAAAAGTTTTCGTTAGCTTGTTGCTTTTTTTACTAATTAGTTTATCCATTTCTATATTTTTAGTTGAATGGGAATATGATTTTGTCACGATGGAAGGGCGCATGTACCAAGTTACGGAGGAAAGATTGCCAGAAATCGATATAGAGGCATCAATCGGTCAGGTAACGGCAATTGCAAATCAAACGGATAATTATCAGGAAAATATATCGAACCGTTATCCAATAGGTACCACCTATTACAAAATAAGTAGAGTGCCTGTGGAGGATGCGATCAGTATAAAAGATAATGGGAGCTATTTAAAAGCTATTTATCAAAAAAGTGTTTTCTTTTATTGGAAAAATCTATTCCCTTATGTAATTCCAATTATATTTTTAGGTGTATTAATCGTATTATATAGGTTTAGAGTGAATATTAAGAAAGCATATTTAAATTCTCTATCTTAAAAAGGATAGGGATTTTTCTTTTTAATCATACTGATGCTATCTTTATGGATTCGTCACAAAAATTTCATACTAATTTGCAATGCAGGTATTTGACAATTATTCGATGTCTAGGATAATAGAAGACGAATATGTTTAAGAAAAGGAGATAATTATGCATTACATAAGAAAAGGAATTCCTTTGATTCTGTTATTACTTTTCATACTTCCAACAGTAAACGTGATGGCAGAAGAGCAAATAAATGAGAGAATCTATTATATTTTGGTAGATCGATATGTGAATGGAAATAATGAAAATGATATTGAGATAGATATTGAAAATGATGAGGCATACCATGGCGGGGATTTGCAAGGGATTACAGAAAAGATTCCAAGCCTAAATGAACTAGGTATTTCAACCATTAATCTTAGTCCGATTATGGTCGCTAAGTCATATCATGGATTTGATCCAATCGAGCATCAGAGTGTAGATCCACAATTTGGAGATATAGCAGATTTACAACAATTAGTTACACAAGCACATGAAATTGAGATGAAAGTAATCATGGATTTTCCCTTAACTAATGTGGCACAAGCTCATAATTGGGCGGATCAAGGAACGGATTGGGTGATGGAGCCTACTAAAAATCAATTAGGACAAGAGTTGCCAGCTCTCGATTTGAATAATCAAGAAGTGCAACAATATTTTTTGGAAACAGTTGTATATTGGATGAAGACTGCAAATATTGATGGATTTCATTTTTACGTCAATGAACAGACACCTAATGACTTTATCGAACAGCTTCGTCAACGTGTGCAGTCTGAAAATGAACAAGCAGTTGTTATTTTAGATGGAAACGAAAGTATGGATGGGATGCAGCATGCTTTTCAAAAACAAGCCGTTGATGTCTTAAAACAGCCTGGTGAATCTTTAGAAACTTTGATAAACACTGAAAATACCGGAGTACATTACATGGAATCAGTATTAACTCCACGATTTTCACATGAGAGTGTGCAGGCAGGATTTAATCCGGTAACAAGGTGGAAGTTAGCGTCTACACTTTTATATACATTACCAGGAGCACCCTTTGTTTATCAAGGTGTCGAAGTGCCAATGGACAATGGAGTAGCAGAGCCAGATCATCGAATGGCTGACCTCAATAAAGAGGATGAGGAACTTGTTCAACATTTAGAGAAGTTAGCAGAAATTCGTGAAAGTTCGACTGCACTAAAGCAGGGAGATATGGAATTAATAGCACAAGCAGGAGCAATGACGGTTTATAAAAGAAGTGACCAAAATCAAACGATGTATGTTGCGATTAATAATGATATAGAAACAAAAGTCGCTAGTTTAGAAGAAATAGGGGAAGACATGCAGTTGAGAGGTTTGTTAGAGGATAATATTGTTCGAGTACAAAATGATGGCACACATAAAATTATTCTAGAACGTGAAACAAGTAATATCTTTATCTTAGAAGAGGATACTGGTTTCAATTGGTTCTTTATTTCGATGGTTGTTGTTATATTAGGGGGCTTCATTGCTTTTATTGTGGCAGTAGGAGTGAAAAATAGAAAAATGCGGAATGAAAAGGATTAAAAAAAGCATCGAGCATAGTTGCTCGTTGCTTTTTTTGTACCTTAGCAGGAATAAATAGCTTTTTTACTAAAAAAGAGGTGAATACCAAGCTTTTCTAATACTAAAATCTTAGGATTCTTTTTTTACAAAGGCTTTTCGTACCCAGATTTTAGACCGCCATCTTCTAAGCATCAAAATACCTCGTAACCATTCGTCCGCAATAAAAGCGATCCATACACCAAACAAGCCTAATTCTAAGAAAATACCGAAGAACCAAGCAAATGTCACACTAATTCCCCACATTGATGCAATCCCAATAAAGACAGGAAATTTAACATCACCAGCCGCTCTTAAGGAATTAATGACTACTAAGTTAAATGCTCGCCCTGGTTCTAAAATAATGGTGATGAGTAATAAGAACATTCCTTTTTCAATAATGGTAGGATCATCTGTAAAAATACCAAGTAATGTCGAACTAAAGCTATAAAAGACAATCGCCATGATGGTACCTATCAAAATCGCAATTTTTAGACTCTTTATACATCTTTTATAGGCCTTTTCAATATCTCCGGCACCAATCATATGGCCAATTATAATTTGTGTACCTTGTCCGATTGCAATCGAAAATAATAGAATGAACATCATCAGATTCTGGACATATACTTTTGTGGTAATTGCTAAAGTGCCCATCTGTGCAATAAAATAAGTAATCGCCATTTGACTTGTGTTATAGGATAGCTGTTCCCCAGCAGAGGGCACACCAATTTGTAACAAATCCTGGACATGGGCTTTTTTATATCGGAAGAAAGAATTAAATGACAATTGTCGATTGCTGCGCCATACTAATATAAAAATGAGAATAATAAAACCGATAAATCGACTAAACATCGTTACATATGCTACACCTTCTACACCTAAAATGGGTAAGCCGAATGGGCCGAAAATAACAAAATAGTTACCAATCACATTAAGAATATTCATGCCAATCGTGACATACATCGTATCTTTGGTGAATCCATAACTGCGCAAGATTGCAGAAACAGTCATGATCAATGCTTGAACAAAAATGAAACCCCCCACAATATTCATATAGGTAGAGGCTTCTCCCATTAGTTCTTTTGGTAAGTCCATTAGGTTTAATATAAAATCGCTGAATACAAATAATAGTATACTTAACGCCAAGGAGAACCAAAGATTTAAACTTATCGAGGTAACGGCAATTTCTCCTGCGGTTTTCGACTGCTCAGCACCTAAATTTTGTGCCACAAGGATGGATGCGCCTGCTGCCACAAAACCAAACATGACAATCACCACTGATATTACTTGGTTTGACACCCCTACCGCTGCCACCGAATGATCGGAGTATTGGCTAAGCATCAACGTATCTGCATTTCCCATTAACATATGCAATAAAATTTCTATAAATATAGGCCAAGTTAAGGTGAATAAACTTAACTTTTTCGTATCTGTCTGTTTCATTGAGATCCTTCTCCCAAAATAATTAGTATCTGTAAAAATAATACTTTACACCAAATTTATGAAAAAGGAAACGGGGAATTGAAAGAAAAAGTGAAAATGTAATAGAATACTTTGAAACCAATCATTGGCTTAGATCGTAAGTTGGAGTATAACTTAATGGAAAAGGAGCTTCCTTCATGTATCAAAACCAAGAAACGTTATGTCCAAAGTGCGGTAGCAGCGATTTAGGTAAAGGTAAACAAAACGGATATGCAGCATTGCATCCGGTTAATAAAATGAGTTTTGGATCAGATATCGAATATATTATTTGTACAAAATGTGGTTATATTATTGAAGGTTATGTAAAGAAACCTGAAAAGTTTAAAGGAACGATGTATTAACAAAAAACAGAAGAAATGCAAAAATGTAAATAACGCATTCTCCTGCTTAATATAACTGTGTAAATTAAATTATTTGTCCACCATTGACATGAATGGTCTGTCCTGTCACATAACTGGCATCATTACTCGCTAGATAAACATATGCTGGGGCGACTTCACTTGACTCGCCTGGTCGGCCCATTTCCGTATCAGATCCGAAAGTAGCAACTTGATTTTCATCAAAACTGGCAGGAATAAGCGGTGTCCAAATGGGCCCAGGTGCCACACTGTTTACTCGGATTCCTTGTGAAACTACTGCTTTTGCGAGTGATTTAGTAAATGTTGTAATGGCACCTTTCGTACTTGAATAATCAATTAGGTTTTCACTACCTTTATAGGCGGTGATCGACGATGTATTAATGATAGCACTTCCTTGTTTTAAATGGGGAAGCGCAGCACGGGTTAAATAAAAATAAGAAAAAATGTTAACGCGGAATGTTCGTTCTAATTGATCATCAGTAATTTTTAAGAAATCCTGTTGTGGATATTGGACCGCGGCATTGTTAACCAAAATATCTAGTTTAGCGTGTTCAGCAAGTACTTTTTCTACCACCTCGTTACAAAAGGTACTATCAGATATATCACCTCTAAATAAACTGCAGGAAACTCCTTCTGTTTCTACCATCTTTTTTGTATCATTGGCATCTTGATCTTCATCCAAGTAAATAATGGCAATATGTGCTCCTTCTTTTGCAAAATGAATTGCAACTGAACGACCAATACCGCTATCACCACCTGAAATGATGGCAACCTTGTCTTTTAATTTATTGCTTCCCTGATAATTGAGGTTCGTACAGGCAGGGAGAGGATTCATTTTGTATTCAAATCCTGGTTGACGATCCTGATGTTGCTTCGGTAACACTTCTTTTTGTTTATTTGCCAATGGAAACACTCCTCTTAAGCTTTTATTAGTAGTGTCTCAATTAATAATAAGTACATACATAAAAAAGTAGATTTCCTTTGTCATCGCTATTCAACTCGGACTCTGTGCTTTAGTAAAGAAGTTATCTGGAGCTGGAGATAGTTCTATCGTGAAATTATTCATGCCTTGATATCTATCTACATGTGGTGAGGGATGTTGATATTGTGTGAAAGCGTTTTATTTATTATACTATACTTACTACTTCACGAGAATAATCCCCATTTTAAACTTTCCAATACATTATTTCTAGTCATAAGATAAAATTCATAAAGAGAGAGGTTTTATTCATGAACAAATGGTTAATGATCATTGTTTTAACTATTTTTTCTGCAAGTATGCTTTTTTCCTTTTACCGTATCTATTTGATTTATAAGCCTACAATGACAACACTCCAAGAGATTGAAAATTATACTAATCCAGCGTTTGATGAAGTACCCAAAAAAAGAATTACCTTAATTATCCCAGGGACGAGGCAGGAGCAAATGGAGCTAGTAGAACAAGAGGCACTTGCATCAGCTGAAGCATTAGATGTTCACCTTGATGTCAAAAAGACATTAAATGAAACAGCGCAAGAAATAGTAAAGGAAATGGAAGTGGCTATTTCCTCTAAAACAGATGGCATTATCCTGTATGGTGTGGATGATTTGAATGTTCGGCAAGTGATTAATAAAGCAATTAAAAAAGGGATTGCAGTGATTACGATTGGCAATGATGTTCCACATAGTTTACGAAAAACATACGTAGGATCTAATCATCAATTTTCCGGAAAAATAATGGCAAATACCATTATGGAAAAACTAGACCATAAAGGATCCGTCGGAATTATCGGTGACTATCAAACCTCCTTTATGAATACTCATCGTCTGCTAGGCATTAATCAATCCTTTCAAGAATATCCATCTATAGAAGTAATCTATCCGCTCGCCTCCAACCAAGACAGAATTTGGACAGCCCCAGATCAAACGAACGAAGTATTAAATCAATATCCAGCAATAGATGCGTTTATCGTATTAAATAGTAATGATGTGTCAAAAGTGGTATCTACTATTAAATCAAGGGTAAACAAACAGAAACATTTGATATACTCCTTCGATGCAACCGAGGAAGTACTACAGTTAATGAAAGAATCTGAAGTGGAAGTGGCCCTAGCCCATGATTACCAGCAAATAGGAGCAAAAAGCATGGATCTCATGACACAATGGTTGGCTGCTGACGAATTACCCTTGCCTATGGAAAGGTATACTTCTATTCACATGGTAGATGAGTTGGATTCTAATGATGGTGATGCCCATGAATAAGATACAACATCGAATAGTCGTTTTATCACTTGGCATTATCGTTGTGATGGCAAGTTTTTGGGCTGTCATTAGCTATTTAAATCATCATTCGATGAAATACTATCAAGTCACTTTAGAACGATACTTATTATTAAATGAAATATCGACCCATAGTCAAGCGGTTCTAATGGTGTTAAATGACTATAAATTGAAGCAGACTACGACAAGTCTTGAAAAGTTGAACGCCGAACAAGAAATATTGACAAATTTAAATCAACAAAGTCTCCAATTGAAAAATGAACATAATCAATATTTTATTGATAATTATCGTGGGATAATCGATAGTCAATTAAATACGATGGAAATGATGGAAAGAGCGGTACAAAGTAATCAACTTCAATTAGCCCAAACATTTTATGATGAATCAGTAGACATTTCCCAATATGTGAATGAAACTACGTTGTCCTTATTAAAAATGGAGATCTCTGATCATGAGCAAATTTATGAAAGAATGATTCATTTAGGTGAAAGTATCACCAAATTAGGGGTTACCACGCTTGGTACTGTATTTGTCTTTTTGCTAATTTTGTCTTACTTATTTTCAAAGGGCATTACAAAGTCGATCGAAAGCTTGATTAAAGGGGCGAAAGAAATAGCAAAAGGTAACTTTGATCAGCCAATTAACGTCAAAGCGAATGATGAAATGCTTTTTCTGGCAGATACCTTTAATCAGATGAGGCAGAGTATTAAAGAATTAATTCAAGAAATTAAGTCGAAAGCAAAGCTTGAAAAAGAAGTGAAAGAATATGAATTATTGTTGAAGGATAGTGAATTAAAACTGTTACAAAGTCAAATGAACCCGCATTTTTTGTTCAATACGCTTAATGCATTATCGAAAAAAGCATATGTAGAAGGAGCAAAAGAAACGAGTAACTTAATGGTTACAGTTGCTAACCTGTTGCGTTATAATTTGCGGAATTTCGACTTACCAGTCACATTACAAGAAGAATTAGATATTATTCATGAGTATATAGAAATTCTCCAGGCTAGGTTTCCTAATCGTGTCCAATTTGAGTTATCGATTCAGACAGATCAGTTAGATATTTTATTACCGAGCTTATCGATTCAACCTATTGTTGAAAATGCATTTGTTCATTCGATTGATCCATCAGAATTCGGTGGGACAATCAGTATTAATATAAGTGAGCATCCTTCTTATATAATGGTCGAAATTATGGATGATGGAAAAGGAATTGCAGTTGACAAAATACAATCATTATTACAATTCGACCAAAACCGAAAGTCGCATGGCATCTATTCTGTCGTTAAAAGGCTAAGTATTTTCTTCGGCGAAGAAGACGTAGTTGACATTACGAGCAAACCAAACATCGGCACATGTGTAGCATTAAAACTATATAAAGCGAGACTTCCATCTGAGAGGGGTGTTCAACCCCTCCCAGATGGATAACAAGACTTAATATGAAAAATAGAAAGGGGAGAAATTATTTGGTTACATTGATAGTTTGTGATGATGAGGAGATTGAACGAATTGGCCTTACAAAAATATTGCAAGATAATCTAGCGAATATGGAAATTATCGGACACGCAGAAAATGGTAAGCAAGCTATTCAAATTGCTATTAAGAAAAAGCCAGATATTATTTTAATGGATATTAAAATGCCTGTAGTTGATGGTTTACAAGCATCAGAGCATATACTAAAGCATTATCAACCGAAGATTGTTATCGTTTCATCTTATGACACCTTTTCCTACGCGCAACGAGCGGTTAGTTTAGGAGTTCGTGACTATATTTTGAAGCCTAGTAAGGAACAAGATATTGTAAGTGCAATAGAAAAGGTTATTGTAGAAGTGGAAAAAGATAGAGAGGAAAAACGACGAATTGAACAAGCGCATAATCACGTCCACGCAATCTTACCTATTGTTGAAGCAGATATTGTGTTGCAACTGTTATTTGATTACCTTCATGAAGTACATATTCAAGAAAGCATGCGTTTATTTGAAATTGAAACTACTATTCCTTGCTTTGCTGTATCTGTACATTTTGTGGAGGAGGAATGGGATCGAGAAAAAAGAGAGCATATCTATAGTCAATTAAAACACGCTTTTCATAAAGTAGCAAAAGGCTGGTTTGGTGCTTTTTCCGGCAAGCAAATTCCACTAATTATTTTTCTTGACAATCAAGAAGCACACCTCAAAAAGACAGCAATGAAAGTGATACGACAATTGTTAGTTGTTGCGAAGAGTGAAGATGCTCGAGTTTTTTTCGGAATTGGCCAGCTTTCTTCGAATATTTTTTATATTAAAGAATCCTATTATCAATCATTGAGAGCTACGATCAATGTAAATAAACAAACAAATTATTGTTTTTTTGAAGATACGACCGAAGTAAATCTTACGGGAGCATATGAAATCGAACAAGAAATTTTGGAACACTTACAGGATAATAACTGGCGAGCGGTAAAAAGTATGTTTGTACACTTAATTCGTTTATATCAACAAACAAATCGTGATATGGAAGAAACGAAATTACACATCGGAGAAATTTTAACGTTAATATACCGTTATTTTGTAGAATTAGGAATTCATCTTCCTAAGCTACGATTATCAAGAACGATTTCATCCTATGATCAATTATTTGTGGAAGCGGAAGGGCTGTTAACTTCTATACAATCTCACTATGCGCAAATGAGTGAGGAGATGGACTTTAGTATTGCAAAGAAAGTAAAACAATTGATTGATCACCATTATATGGAGGATATTACATTAGATTGGCTGGCAGATAAGGTAGAAGTTACCTCTCATTATGTAAGTAAATTATATAAAGACCATTTTGATATTAGTTATATTGATTATTTAACGAAATGTCGTATTCGTAAAGCGAAAGAATATATTCAACAAAATCAGATGAGCTTGAAAGAAATTTCATTGACCGTAGGCTATAAGGACCCCAACTATTTCAGTCGAGTTTTCAAGAAAAATTGTGGCATTTCACCAAGTCAATATAAAGAACAGTTATTTTCTACATTCGAAGGGAACAAAGCATAGTTCATGGATGTAGCTGAACTGACTCACACATGTTTCTTTTGTTTACAATTAAAAATTTAAAACAATTTTAAAAATAGTCTTATAAAAATGTGCTAGTCATTGTAAAAAAGTGAAGTTAAATGTTCTTAATAAAGCGCTTTCTTTAAGGTAAAGTGTTAATTGTAAAGAAATTTTAGAAGAAAAGGGGAGAAAACATGAAGAAAGTTTTTGGAATTTTGTTACTGGCACTTTTATTACTATTGGCAGCATGTGGAGAAGAGGAAACATCCAGTGAGGATACGGGAACAGATGATGCACCAGCAGAAGAAAATACAGAAGCGGACGAAGAAACAGAGGATTCAGGTGAAGAAGAAGCTACCAATGAAGATGGAATTAGTATTGGCTTTTCACTTGATACACTTCAGGAAGAAAGGTGGCAACGAGATCGTGATCTTTTTGTTTCAAAAGCTGAAGAGTTAGGTGCATCAGTAAATGTTCAATCAGCAGATAGCGATGATGCAAAGCAGATTTCACAAGCAGAAAACTTAATTTCACAAGGTGTAGATTTACTAGTCGTTGTACCACACGATGCCGAAGTATCAGCCTCGATTGTGGAAATGGCTCATGCGGAAGACATTCCAGTTATTTCTTACGATCGATTAATTAAAAATTCTGAAGTGGATCTATATGTTTCATTTGATAATGAACGTGTAGGTGAAATGCAAGCAACTGCTATTACTGAGTTAGTACCACAAGGCAAATATGTATTAATTGAAGGAGCGGATACTGATAACAATGCTCACCTATTCAAACAAGGACAAATGAATATTTTACAGCCGCTTATCGATAGTGGTGATATTGAAATTGTTTATGATCAATGGACAAAAGGCTGGGAACCAGAAGAAGCGTTAGCAAATATGGAGAACGCTCTTACTTCCAATGACAATGATATAGACGCGGTTATAGCAGCTAATGATGGTACAGCAGGTGGAGTTATCCAAGCCTTAGCAGCTCAAGGAATGGATGGTGAGATTCCAGTTTCTGGCCAAGATGCAGAGTTAGCAGCTGTTCAACGAATTGTAGAAGGAACGCAAACCATGACCGTTTATAAACCAATTAGAGATTTAGCAGAGCGAGTGGCAGAACTAGCAGTACAAATGGCAAATGGAGAGGAAATCGAAACTTCTACTACGGTGAATAATGGGCAAATTGACGTTCCTTCCATTCTATTAGATCCGATCGCAGTAACTAAGGAAAATATTGATGACACTATTATTGCCGATGGATTCCACTCTGAAGAAGATGTCTATCAAAATGCAGAGTAACTAAATGTGTGTATTGTAGAAATGTGGGGTGAACGCCGCACATTTCTACTGTTTTTTCACATTAGTAAAGCATAAAATTTCAGCGATGGAGTAACTCGACGAAGTGAAAATTTTGAATGTAACAAGTATAAGTAAAACTTCGGCACTCGCTAAAAGACGAGACGAATGCCGAGTTTTTCTAAGAAGTAAAGAAAGCATATAAGCGACGTCATGTCTAGCTCCGAGCGCCAGAAACTAGGCGACTTCACGAAATCGCCCTACGATAAAGAAGACTTGCCGATTGGTGAAACCAGAGGCTTAGTCGCACTTATGCCTTTAGGTGAAAGTCATCATCGGTTCGCTTTTCTCAGTGCTTCCTTTATCTCAGTCGATTCTGAAGTCGCTACGTTTCTAAGCGGGCGCTCTGCGCTTTTCTTATTGTGATAGAAGGGAGTGTACCGCAGTTGAGTTATGCATTACAAATGAAATCGATCACGAAGGAATTTCCAGGTGTTAAAGCATTAGATAACGTATCATTTAGTGTGAAAAAAGGTGAGATTCATGCATTATGTGGAGAAAATGGTGCTGGAAAATCGACACTAATGAAAGTGTTAAGTGGTCTTTTTCCGACAAGTGACTATCAAGGTGTAATTGAAGTAAATGAGGAAGTGAGACATTTTGAATCCATTAAAGATGCGGAAGAAGCCGGGATAGCTATTATTTATCAAGAGTTGGCAATGGTCAAGCATATGACTGTAGCAGAGAATCTAATTCTAGGTAAAGAGCCATCAACCTTTGGCTTTATTCAAAAAAATGAAATGTTTAAAGAAACGAATAAGTGGTTAGCAGAAGTTGGGTTAAAAGGTATTAGTCCAGAAACCGTTACAGGGTCTCTTGGTATAGGTCAGCAGCAATTAATAGAAATAGCAAAAGCATTGTCGAAGAATGCTCATATATTAATACTGGACGAACCCACTGCAGCCCTGACTGAAACGGAAGTAAAGATATTATTAAACATTTTGCGAGAATTCCGAAAAAGAGGCGTTACTTGTATTTATATATCCCATAAAATCGAAGAGGTTTTCTCTATCGCAGATCAAATAACCATTTTACGAGATGGCCAAACCGTCGCTACCAAGCCGGTTGAAGAATTAACAGAAGATAAAGTGATTTCTTTGATGGTAGGTCGTGAATTAAAAGAAAGGTTTCCCAAAATAGAAACGAAAGCAGGAAAAATGGTACTGGAAGTGAATAACTACACCATTTGGGACCCACTAATACCAACTAAAAAAGTACTAGATGATATATCCTTTAATGTTCGTGCTGGGGAAATTCTTGGTATTGCAGGTCTGATGGGATCAGGAAGAACGGAACTAGTAATGAGTCTGTTTGGTTCCTATACAGGAATGAATCAAGGTGAGGTGCGGATCAATGATCGCAAGGTGACGATTCAAAATGCTCAACAAGCAATTAAACATGGGATGGCATTGGTATCAGAAGATCGAAAAAGATATGGTTTAATCTTAGGGATGGATATCAAAAATAATGTGACGATGGCGAGTTTAGATGCGGTTTCGAAAATGAATTTTTTAGATGGTAACAAAGAGATTTACTTCGGTAATACGTATTTAGACTCATTACGAATAAAGGCTCCTTCGGTAGAAACGTTAGTAGGTCAGCTAAGTGGAGGAAATCAACAAAAGGTTGTACTTGGGAAATGGTTGATGACCAAACCAAAATTACTGATTTTGGATGAGCCCACACGAGGAATTGATGTAGGTGCGAAATTTGAGATCTATAATATTATCAATCAGTTAGTTAAAGAGGGTGTCGCGATCATTATGATATCTTCTGAACTACCAGAAGTAATAGGAATGAGTCATCGCATTATGGTGATATCAGAAGGTAGTAAAGCAGCTGAATTTGAAGCAGAAGAAGCGACACAAGAAAAAATAATGACGGCAGCAACGGGAGGGACCTTAGTATGAGTGCGGTGGAAGAAGTTCAGGAACACGTAGAAGAAAAACAGATAAAGAAAAAAATATTCAAATTAGATGTTCGTGCATATACAATGATTGTCGCTTTAATTGCGATTTGGTTATTGTTTTCCTTATTAAACGATGCATTCTTGACCCCAAGAAATCTCTCGAATTTATTTTTACAAATGTCTGTTACCGCCATTTTAGCGATCGGGATGGTTATGATTATTGTCGCTGGTCAAATTGACTTATCTGTTGGGTCATTAGTTGGCTTAACCGGTGGCGTTGCAGCGATTTTAAATGTATGGCTTGGAATGCACCCTGTCCTCGTCATTTTACTTACCGTTCTGTTAGGTGCATTAATTGGCTTGTTTCAAGGTTGGTGGGTCGCCTACAGGGCAGTTCCGGCTTTTATTGTTACATTAGGTGGTATGTTGATTTTTCGTGGAATTTTGCAAGGAGTTACCGGTAGCCAGACCGTTGCACCACTAACACCAGGACTAAAAATCCTCGGTCAAGGCTATATACCTTCTCCTGTAGGCTTAGGAATCGGAATTGTGGCAATTATTATTACTACCTATATGATTATCACGAAACGAAATGCACGGATAAAATATGGGTTTGATGTCTTTTCAAAAACGTTAACGGTTAGTCAAATTGCAATTTTCTGTTTGATTATCATTGGTTATGTTATGTTAATGAATGCTTATCAAGGGATACCTATTCCAATATTATTAGTTATTTTTCTTGCGATTATTTTTACGATTATTGCGAAAAATACTGTTTTTGGCCGACAAGTTTATGCTATTGGTGGAAATCCGGAAGCAGCATCCTTATCAGGGATAAATATTAAAAGACGAATTCTGACCGTGTTTGTATTAGGTAATACATTGGCAGCCATTGCTGGACTAATTCTAACAGCACGTGTTAACGCTGCTACAACTAGTGCAGGTACGATGTATGAGTTAGATGCAATTGCTGCGTGTGTCATAGGTGGCACTAGCTTAATGGGGGGCGTTGGAACCATTGCAGGAGCGGTAATTGGTGCTTTAGTTATGGCGAGTTTAGATAATGGTATGAGTATTATGAATATTGATGTGTTTTGGCAGTCGATTGTTAAAGGTTCTATTCTGATTCTCGCAGTATGGGTAGATATTTACAGTAGAAAACGAAAGCGAAAAAAATAAAGATACATTGAACTCGTTTTACAAATGTTAAATAAAGCAAAAAAAGGCTGAACATATGATGAATTCTTTGCTCAGCCTTTTCCTTAAGGAGTATTACATTATTTTGGTGAGTCATTTAAGAAAAAGATCGAAATTGTTCCTGGACCTGCATGGGCTCCGATCGATGAGCCGATCATGTTAATTTTAATATCTTTAACAGTCCATTTTTCACGTATCATTTCTGCAATTTGCTCCGCTGTTTCGAGATCATCTCCATGACTGATCCCAACAACTTGATTTTCGAAGTCAGTCCCTCTTTCACTCATGACCTCTAAAATACGTTTATATACTTTTTTAGACCCTCTTACTTTCTCGAGTGGAATTAATTTTCCGTCTTCCATGTGTAAGAGTGGTTTAACTTTTAGTAAAGTACCAACAAACGCTTGCGTCTTACTAACACGTCCTCCGCGATACAAATATTCCAAATCATCTACAGTGAAAATATGCTCCATATGTTGATAATAATGCTTGCTAACCGCTAAGACTTCACCCATACTAGCCCCAGATTGAACTGATTCTGCTGCTCTGATTACCACCAAACCGTAGCCTAATGAAGCACATTTAGTATCAAGGACATGCAATTCAAAATCAGGATATTCTTCTTTAACCTCTTGTTCCATTAATTTTGCACCTTGAAAAGTTCCAGACAGCTCAGAAGAAAAAGCTAAATATAAGACCTGGTTTCCTGCCTTGGCGTGCTTTTCAAATGCTTCTTTAAAGAGATGAGGACTGACTTGAGCCGTTTTGGGAGCTTTCCCTTCACGCATGGCATCGTATACTTGTTTGGATGAAATAGAGACACCATCTTGATAATCTTCCCCATCTAGTTGAACAGTTAACGGCAACATTTCAATATCATATTTTTGAAAATCTTCAGCTGATAAATCGCATGCAGAATCGGCAAGTATTTTAATTGACAATATAAACCCTCCTTTTTTCCTTTTAGGTATCATGTATGTATGATCCCTTTTTTGCTTATTATAAGTGTAAGCCTTACCTTTAAAAACGTCAAAACAAATCACTGATCCATTATGCCTTATTCAAGATTCGATAATATCCATTAGAGCTCGCCTTTAGAAGAGATCAAAATAGTTGGCTTCGATATTGTTATTTAGTATGATGGATTCTTATTGCAAAAAAGATTAATAGATCATAAAAAAGGGTAATGAATCATGAAGAGATTCCCTGCCAACAGGAGGAATGTATGTGTTTTTAATGCAAGCAAAACGAATAATAATCGTAGTCGTGGGTGCTATTTTAAACGCCATTGCACTTAACTTTTTCTTAATCGGTGCAAATGTATACGCTAGTGGCTTTACTGGTATCTCACAAATTATTTCCACCATCTTTATCGATTATTTTGGTATGGAGAACATTAGTACAGGTCTTATTCTATTCTTATTAAATATTCCAGTTGCTATTCTTGGTTGGTTAATGGTTGGAAAAGGGTTTACAATTTATAGTTTCCTTTCTGTTATTTTCACATCTTTATTCCTAGAAGTGTTACCAATTGTCATTTTATCAAATGATATCATGTTAAATGCCGTATTTGGTGGTGTTATTGCTGGTGTAGGTGTCGGGATCACATTAAAGTGGGGTGCTTCTACTGGTGGTTCTGATATAATTGCGATGATTCTATCTAGAATGAAAGATAAACCTATTGGTGGGTATTTGATGGCAATTAATGGGATGATTATCCTGATTGCAGGTTTGTTAAACGAACCAGAAAATGCTTTATACACATTACTAGGCTTATATGTAACCACACGTGTGATTGATGGCATACACACTCGTCATGAAAAAGTAACAGCTATGATCGTCACGAAAAAAGCGGATGAATTGCAGCAAGCAATTCATGATACCATGATTCGTGGTATTACCATTCTTCCTGTTAAAGGTGCTTATACGAAAGAAGATAAGCATATGTTATACCTTGTGATTACTCGTTATGAATTATACGATTTAGAACGGATTATTCATGAAGTAGATGAAAATGCGTTTACCAATGTCATACAGACAGCAGGCGTCTATGGATTTTTCAGGAGAAACGATTGAAACCTTTGTCACTTTCGCACGTCTAATATAAAAAAAGGGGGGGCAATAAAGATGAAAAATGTTTTTTATTTGATGGTACTATTTCTATTTTTATTATTAGCTGCTTGTGGATCTAGTGAAGAAGAGGTAACAACATCTGATTCTGAAAATGTCGAAGCTTCATCAGAATTGGAAGATGAAACAGCAACTAGTGAAGGGGATCAAGATTCAATTATAGATAATCTTGAATTTAATGCTTCTGCTGAACAAAAGCAAACAAGTATAGAATTTTCGCTTGAATTAGTCAATAAAAATGAACAAGCTGTAGATATTATGTTCTCTTCTGGACAGCAATATGAAATTGAGGTATATCAAGGAGAGACATTGATTTATCAATTTTCTGAGGGAAAAATGTTCACAGAGGCTTTAATTGAAGAGACACTAAAAAGTGGTGAGATGAAAAAATGGTCTGAAACATGGGAAATAACGGAAGCCTTAGAGGCTGGGGATTATCAAGTGGAGATGTCCTTGTTACCAGCAGAAATTAATGGTGAGAAATTGGAAGGAGAGCCTTTAAGTCAAAGTATGCAACTTTCATTAGACGAAGTGGATGGAACCCATGATGAAAATAACCAAGAAGAGTCTATTCGTTCGATAGAAGTAGAAGGTAATAACGGCGACTATTTGGTAACAGGTGAAATCGATACTTCGATCGGTGATGTTTATTATGAGATTGAAGATGGACATAATTATTTAGTTGAACAAACAGAAGTACCTGTTGATGGAGAAGGTTGGCAACCTTTCGAAATCAATGTGACGATCTCACAGGATCTGTTGCCAGAAAATGGGGCAGTGATTATGCTGCTATATACAGAAGATCGCATAGAACAGTATCCGGTACAGTTAGAACAATTGCCATAGAAACAAAAAAACGAACAAAGGATCGAGCAACTATCTGATTCTTTGTTCGTTAGTATTATCAGTAACCGTGTTGTGTGATAACTTCTTGTACTTTATCTGTTAGGCTATCCCATTCTACGTCCATTTTTTTGTTTACTGTAATAAAATGTTGAAAACCAAAGACGTTATCAACGCCATCAAGTTCCATTAGTTCATTTAAAACATCATGTTCACTTGTTTGTCCTGGCATAACAGAGATACTATTATTTCCTTCAAAGATCATTTTGTCACTTGTGAATTTTAATGCATTGGGATTTGGTGTTGCTTCCACATGAATACTCATAGTCTTGTCCTCCTCGTAAAGCGTACTGTATCCATATCATATCAAAATCAATACAACATTGAAAGAAATTAAATTAAAGGTAAATAGTGGATAATGAAGGAGATTCAGATGGAGAATAAAATTATAAAATCGATACTTATTGGAACAATTGCCGGTTTTGTATTAGGTCTATTCCTTTGGTGGATGGAGATAATGACTGGTGAGAAGGTCTATACGCTGCTATTGAATGTAGATTTTATTTTTCAGGAAATAGCATTGCCATTATGGATAGAATGGTTGTTCCATCTTATTATATCTTGGATACTTGTATATATTTATTTAATCTTGCTGCCTGTCTGTAAAACGATGGTTAGTCGATGGTTAGTCATTTTGATATTAAGTTTCTTTGCGGCAAGTAGTTACATACCTTTGACGATACTCGCAATAAAGGAAACACCAGCATTAACTAATGAAATAGCCATATTGATTTGGCTGATCGGTCATTTTTTCTATGGGCTATGTGTTTATATTTTTTCAAACTTCCTATATTTCAATAAGTAACCTAATAAACAGGGCTTGGCGATTTAGCCAAACCCTGTTTTTATTAGGGGAGCACAGTTTTTAAACGCAATACTGTACTTCTCAACAAGCAAAGTCTCACTTTATTTTAATTCATTTTGTTGCTTCAATTGTTCTTCCAATGCTTGTAACTCCTGTTGCTCTTCTGCTGTAGCATTCGTGTAGGCTGATTGAATCGCATTTTGTGCAGCTTGTTTATCTTTTTCATTAAACCCACCATTGCCACGATTCATCATACGATTGACGGCGTTTTTGGCTTGCTGAAACATTTGGTTTTGCATCGAAAATCCTCCTGTTTTTCGAATCACTAGGCTTATCTTATGGGATTACCATCATGATCCATTGATCAGTAAACTCTTTAAAGAAAAAGCATGAACACCAATTTGATGTTCATGCTTATTATGGTTTATTTCAGGGGATCTATTCAAATATATCTTTGGCAATCGTAGGTGTTGTTTCCAATTTTAAATAGTCCGCGAGAAATGTACCAATGCCATCTTCTTCATTTGTTTTTGCATGGTAGTTGGCAATTTGTTTCAATTCTTGTATACCGTTGCCCATTGCTACACCAACACCAGCATATTCAATCATTTCTAAGTCGTTATCTTCATCGCCAAATGCGATAATATTTTGGTTTGGAATATGAAAATAATGAGCAATCTTTTTTAAGCCTACTGATTTATTAATGCCTTTACGAACAATTTCTATCACATTCCATGGCACACCCCATTTACGGTGTTCGATAATAGAGGCGTGTTTGTCGCTTAAATACTCTCTTAAATCTTCTATGTGGTGATCTTTAGGATGAATCAATAATGATGTTGGATCTTCTGTTAAATGATTTTTGAGACTGCCGATCGTAATCATTTCCTCTTGGTCTGGCTCTGTAAAAATGTTTAATATTTGCTCATCATATCGATCGAGGTAAATGTTATCTCGAATTTCAGCAAAAATATTGTGTACTTCGAAGTCATAACAAGTTTGGATGATTTTTTTAGCTGTTCGATTAGGTAAAGGTGTATGTAATACATCCCATTTATGATCAGTCGGATGATGAATAAGTGCACCATTAAAATTGACCATTGGAGTGGTTAAACCAAGCTCATGGTAATACATGATGCTTGCTCTGTGCGGGCGCCCTGTAGCAATTACAACGATATGGCCATTGTTTATTGCTTCTTGCACCACTGCCTTCGTATAAGAACTGATTTTCTTTTGCTCTGTTAAGAGTGTTCCATCTAAATCTAATGCAATTAAATGTCTATTCGTTTGCATGTTTTCACCTCACTATATGTAAGTATAGTCTATAATTCTTTAGGAAGCATGTAAAGTTCTTGTAATTTTTATTTCTATATTTTGCAAGTTTTTCTTATAAGTTATATGATTAATGTATGAAATTTGTTTACAGGAAGGAAATTATCAATGATAGGAATTACTAAAGAATATTGGAATGATATACCATTATTACATGTAGTCGATCAAGAAAAAAAGGAGCAAGCTTTGCCTACATTAACCTATATACATGGATTCACAAGTGCCAAAGAACATAATTTACCACTCGCTTTTTTAATGGCAGAAAAGGGATACCGTGTGATTTTGCCAGATATGATGCTACATGGCGA
Organism: Gracilibacillus massiliensis; assembly: GCF_001458115.1. Taxonomy (GTDB): domain Bacteria; phylum Bacillota; class Bacilli; order Bacillales; family Amphibacillaceae; genus Gracilibacillus; species Gracilibacillus massiliensis. The sequence continues at coordinate 230,208 of NZ_CZRP01000013.1, read as the reverse complement.
TCGTGAAGAAGAGATAACTGATCAAGAAAGAGAGTTGCGTTTTTTCGAAATTGTAAAACAAAACTTAGACGATATTGAAAGCATTTATGAAGAATTAGTAACAAAGCAATTATTGGACGGTAACCGATTTGGTTTAGCTGGGACAAGTATGGGTGGTATTACGACTGCAGCTGCACTTACACAGTTCTCATGGATCAAAACTGCTGGTATTCTGATGGGTTCACCTAAAATAACGGAATATGCTCAACAATTAATTGGATTTATGACTTCGCAAAACAAGGAATTACCGCTTTCAGAAGAACAGATTGTATTATTGTTGGATGAATTAAGAGAAATGGATTTATCATTACAAAAGGAAAAGTTATTTGGTAGGCCATTATTTTTCTGGCATGGTGAAGATGATAAAGTGGTACCATTTAATCATGCGTATAGTTTTTATGAGAAAGCAATCGACCATTATAAAAATCCCGAAAATATTCGATTTTTAAAAGAAATAGGCCGTGGACACAAGGTAAGTCGATTTGCAATTGTGGAATTCACAAAATGGTTAGAATATCAGCTGTGATATAAATCATTTAAAAAATAGTGAATATGTTTTATAATAGAGATAAGAGTTTGAAGGAGGGATAGATATGGATCAAGCATTAGAAGAAAATTTAATGGGAGCTTTGGAAAATGTGATTGACCCGGAGCTTGGAATAGATATTGTCAATTTAGGTCTTGTATATGGTGTTGACCTTAATGATGAAGGGATTGCAACTGTTACGATGACTTTAACAGCTATGGGATGCCCACTAGCTGGTCATATTGAGCAAGACGTGAAACGTGTAATGGAAGATCTACCTGAAGTAAAAGATACAGAAGTAGATATCGTTTGGAATCCACCGTGGTCCAAAGACCGTATGTCAAGATATGCAAAAATCGCTCTAGGTATTCCAGATTAATACAAAAAAAGCGTCCTTTTACAAGGCCGCTTTTTTTTATGTTTTAACTCTCCTTTAAAGAAGCAGGAAAGCAATGATCCCGACGATAAAGCAATAAAAAGCAAAATATTTTAAATTACCTTTTGCCATAACATTCATAAACCAACGTAGGGAATAATAAGTTGCTATGAGTGCAGCAATAAATGCGATTAAATAAGGAATCCACATTGTATTGAAACCCTCATCTCTAACAACATCTCCAACGGACAAGGCCATTGTGCCAACGCTGACAGGGATAAACATTAAAAATGAAAATCGTAGAGCAGTTTCTTGCTTCATACCTAATAACATCGCAGCCACAATCGTTGCACCGGATCGACTGATACCTGGAACTAATGCTACAGCTTGAGCAAGGCCTACTATAATTGCATCTTTGAATGTTAATGCACCATCGTTTTTGTCCCCTCGCAAATTGCGAATGATCCATAAAGCGATACCGGTTATAAATAAGGTAATACCAACCATTTTCGCATTACCAGCAAATGTGTCCGCAATTATATCTTCAAACAATAGTCCAATAACAGCTGCCGGTATTGTTGCAACCACTAAATAAATAATAAACATGAAATCATCATGGTATTCTTTATTTTTGGTAATGATATAATTGATGCCATTTTTTGCAATCTTAATAATATCCTTACCATAGATAATGAGTACTGCGATAAGTGAACCAAAATTCACTAAGACTTCAAATGATAAATTGTCGATTCCAGTTAACCCAAATAAATCTTTTGCCATTACTAAATGCCCGCTAGATGAAATCGGAATAGGTTCCGTAAAACCTTGTAATAAACCTAAAAATAAATATTTAATTAATATGAAAATCTCTTCCATATAGACATCCCCCTAAAAATAACCTTCCATAAAGATAACCCTTGTCACTATATTGATGACAAGGGTTATCTGTTAGGTCGAAAGTGAATATTAACATATTTAGCACGGCCCTAACCGTCCGTAATAAGCTCACGAGTGGAAGTCTGAATTATTCATCTTCCTTTAAGATGCCATCCCCTAAAACAATAGCAGCAATAGCAAAAATTGCAGCAACTGAAATAGCTGAAGGTAAATTAAATGCTTGACCACCCATACTAGTTAATACGTATGAAACAACTGTTAAAATTATAACTGCCCAAAAAATCGTTGCAAAATATTTCATCGTCTCACCTCTCTATCTATTTTGTATCAAAAAGCTTTTATTATCAATATGTATATCCTTACGTATTTAATATTTATCACGGTGTAACCGTCCGTAATTCCAGCTTCCAATTTCATGTAATAACAGAGAAACGCACGAACAGTAACTTCCTGATAATTCTCAATTAATAGTTTACCAAATAATCTTCATAAAATAAATAAAAATATATGTATTTCCTTAAAATATGATAGTTATGTGAATAGTATTTTTACCAAAGTGTTAACCGCCTGAAGTTTCGAACTCCCACTGCTTGCAGTTTAACTTTATGGGTGTTTTTTCACAATTGTAATCAATTTGTAATGATTTCGCGGTTTACGGATAGTAAAGTAAGCGATAAAATAGTCCTAAGAGTAAATAAGATCATGAAGTCATTGCTTAAGGAGTGCGGATTTTGAAAAAATTAACCACTACGCTCGCTATTGTCTTTATCATAATCATAATGTTCACATTATTATCCGGCTGTCAATCCAATGCCAATGGCGAAAAAATTGAACGCGTTGGCATGTTAATTGAGCATACCATTCATGATCAAACATGGGGAAATAAAGGGTATCGAGGGTTGCTGGATATTCAGGAAGAACATAATATGGATGTTTTTTTTCGTGAAGGTGTTCAAACACAACAACAAGTAAATATTGCGGTCGAAGAATTAGCAAACCAAGGTGTTCAAGTCATTATCGGGCATAGTAGTATTTTTGGTGAATACTTTAATCACATAAACGATTCCTATCCCGATATTACGTTTGTTTATGTGAACGGAGGATATTCAGACGATAATTTAATAAGTTTAAACTTTAACTCATTGTCGATGGGGTTCTTCGCAGGGATGATTGCAGGTGAAATGACGGAATCAAATCGTGTCGGCATAATTGCTGCTTACGAGTGGCAACCAGAAGTAGAAGGTTTTTATGAAGGGGTACTTTATCAAAATAGTGATGCGATGGTTGATATTCAATATGTATATGATTGGGACGAAAAGGAGTTAGCGTTGGACCATTATGAGAGGATGGTTAACAGTAATGTCGATGTCGTCTATCCAGCTGGTGATGCTTATAGTGTATCGATTGTTGAAGATGTGATGAATGATGGTATTTATTCAATAGGATACGTGAATGATCAACAAGCCATTGGAGGACAATCGGTATTAACAAGTACCATCCAACATATTGACAAACTCTATGTATATGCGATTAACCAGTTACAAGAAGGTGAATTAGAAGGTGGCATTTATAACTTTGGTTTTGCAGAAGAAGTTATCACAATGGGGCCATATAGTAATCACTTACCTGAACGCTTCACAGAGAACGTAAATAAGATCATATCAGAATATACAGAAAGTGGTTTATTACCTCACCAAAAATGAGCAATCCAGTACATAATGCTACTACGGACAATTAATACAGTGAAAAGAAACTAGCAGTTGGACATTCACCAACAGCTAGTTTTTTTGAAAGTATCAACCTTTGGCATATAAGGAAAGTGGGCATCCTTAGCGGGTTTTACAGACAAAAAAGACTGGGATGTAATTTATTTTTTTATTTCAGACACTAATGATTTATTATAAATTGATGATATCAGGAAACTGCGCATGATGTAGTAATTTTGAGATAATGTTTGTGCGTAGAAACCGCTACGGCTTGTCCGCTTCCCTTTCCACCGCTTCTTCTCCTCAGCTAACTTTGGAAAGCAAAAACCGCTTGCCAAAGTGGATCTTCGGATAAAAACATGCCGTAGGAGTTGAAGCGGACGTCTACGCTAATTTGATATTTTACAACGCTAGCATGAGGTAGCATTATGCCATTTCTATTATGTCTATTATGTAAAAAAAGAAATAATAAGATAACCGCTCAAAATGCTATCTGTCACAGCAGTTGTAGAACAAATATATAAGCGCAGACCGCCCACTTTCACTCCTGTGGGAACGTTTTACCTGAAGATCCACTTTTTTAGCGTTCTTTGCTTAAAAAGTTAGCTGAAGGTAAAACCCCACTGCATAGAAAACACTACGAAAGCTTGCTTGAGTAGATGTTGCACATGTGCCCGTGGTAAAAGGAAAGTGGGCAGCCGGAGCGGATGTTTATCTGACAATACATTTCAAAATTACCACTTTGGCTAATACATACACATCGGTTATTGCGTAGTTTGTTCCTAAAATCCAATCGATTTCAAATTCTACTGCCCTGGCTTCTTTTTTTATATGCAAGGGATAATTGGGTGAGGATGTTACTTAAATGGGTTTTTAATGAATTTTTTAAATGGAGACAATTTTTGATAAGTATCATTTACTAACTGGATCGTTTGAAACAAATCAAATGACTCCTCTGATTCTTCTGATAAATCATCATCTTTTACCACATCTTCCTTCGTTTGGCGCTTACCGAACATCATGTCATCAAAACGATTTGTTTGTTGCTGTTCGCTCATAAAAGATCCCTCCAATACTATATGGTATGAATAAATGATCACACTGGCTGGGTTAATTCAATAAATTAGACTTGAAAAAAATAAAAGTTTACGATAAAATTAGTACCAAGTCTTAATATTTGATAATAATTCCTTTGAGAGGAAGGATAATGATGATGAAAGCAGGGATTTTAGGTACCGGACATTTTGTACCTGAAAAAATACTGACCAACAAAGATATGGAACAAATTGTAGATACTAATGATGAATGGATTCGCACGAGAACAGGTATAGAAGAGCGACGAATCGCAGCAGATAATGAAGATACATCAGATATGGCTTTTAAAGCAGCAGACCAGGCATTGCAAGAAGCAGGATTAACGGGAGAAGATCTTGACCTAATACTAGTAGCAACCGTTACACCTGATCAGCCTTTTCCAACTGTTGCATGTAAATTGCAGGATCGTCTAAAGGCCAATAAAGCAGCTGCCATGGATATAAGTGCTGCTTGTGCAGGGTTTATGTATGGTATGATTACCGCAAAACAATTTATTGAAACAGGCGCTTATAAACATGTACTCATAATAGGTGCAGAGAAATTATCGAAGATTACGGATTGGACTGATCGCAACACCTGTGTTCTTTTCGGTGATGGAGCAGGGGCAGCTATAATGGGTCCAGTTAGTGAAGATAAAGGAGTATTATCGTTTGAGTTAGGTGCAGACGGCAGTGGTGGTCAGCATTTGGCACAAAATGATGATTATATTTTTATGAATGGAAGAGAAGTATTCAAATTCGCTGTTCGACAAATGCCGGAATCTTCAGTACATGTTGTCGAAAAGGCAGGATATGATAAAGAAGATGTAGATTATTTAATACCACACCAAGCAAATATTAGAATTATGGAAGCAGCTAGACAGCGTTTAGGTATTGCTGAAGATCGAATGGCGGTTAATGTCAATAAGTATGGAAACACGTCAGCAGCATCGATACCGATTGCTTTGTCTGAAGGTGTAAAAAACGGTAAAATAAAAGAAAATGATTTAGTTGTCCTTGTTGGTTTCGGTGGAGGCTTAACATGGGGAGCTGTTGCATTAAAATGGGGTAAATAGAAGGAAAAGGGAGGAATCGTAATGAAAAAAAATCGAGTAGTTATTACTGGTATGGGTGCTGTAACACCATTAGGCAATAAAGTGAATCAATTTTGGGATCATTTAAAATCAGGTACTTCTGGGATCGATTATGTTACGAAAGTAAATAAAGACGACTTTCCGGCGAAAGTGGCTGGTGAGATTAAAGACTGGGATCCAACCGAATACATGGAGAAAAAAGAAGCTAAACGGATGGACTTATTCACACAGTATGCGGTAGGTGCAGCAAAAATGGCTGTAGAAGATGCTAACCTAGATATTACCGATGAAATTGCGCCACGTGTAGGGGTGTGGATCGGTTCTGGTATTGGTGGCATGGCAACATATGACGAGCAATTTAGAAAATTTATGGATAAAGGCTACCGTAGAGTTAGTCCATTTTTCGTTCCAATGTTAATTCCAGATATGGCAGCAGGACAGGTTTCGATTCAACTAGGAGCCAAAGGGATTAATAACTGTTCGGTAACGGCATGTGCTTCAGGTGCGAACTCGATTGGTGATGCCTATAAAGTTATCGAGCGTGGAGATGCCGATTATATGATAACAGGTGGAGCAGAAGCGCCATTAACTCCAATGTCGTTCGCGGGCTTTTCAACTGCTAAAGCATTATCATTTAATGATGATCCGAAGACAGCGAGCAGACCTTTTGATAAAAATCGTGATGGTTTCGTAATGGGCGAAGGTGCCGGTATTTTGGTGATTGAATCATTAGAATCAGCACAACAACGTGGTGCGACCATCTATGCTGAAATTGTCGGTTATGGTGCATCTGGTGATGCCTATCACATTACATCACCTGCCCCAGAAGGAGAAGGGGCAGCACGTGCAATGCAGCAGGCAATTGACGATGCAGGGATCTCACCTGAAGAAGTTGACTATGTCAATGCTCATGGAACGAGTACAGAATATAATGATTCTTTTGAAACGCAAGCTATTAAGACTGTTTTTAAAGATCACGCATATCAATTTAATGTCTCTTCAACAAAGTCAATGACAGGACATTTATTAGGGGCAGCAGGTGCGATTGAATCGATCGCTTGTGTAAAAGCTATTCAAGACAGTATTCTACCGCCAACCGTTAATTATGAAACACCTGATGAAGCATGTGACCTTAATTATGTGCCAAACAAGGCAATCGAAAAAGAAGTAAATATAGCGATAAGTAACTCCTTAGGCTTTGGTGGGCATAATGTAACATTAGCCTTTAAAAAATATCAAGGATAAATGAAAAATATAAAAACCGACCGGTTCAAATTCTCCAAAGAATTTAGATCGGTCGGTTTTTCGTTGCATAAAAGCTGGACAAAGCGACAAAACCCTGGTGGTAATTATGAGATTTTAGAACTGCGTAACAATCGCTCCGGCTTGTCCATTTCCCTTTCCGCGGGTTTTTCTCCTCAGCTAACTTTTTAAGCAAAGTTCGCTTAAAAAGTGGATCTTCGGATAAAAACTTCCCGCAGGAGTGGAAACGGACGCCTGCGCTTTTTAATGCTCTTCAACTAAAGCAAGAATAATCATGTTGGCGGTATTCCATATTGTCTATTCATTTGTCTTTAGATTACCTATCATAATTAACAAAATATGTTCATATCTGTAATAATCCAAAATGCTAGCATTTGCAATAGTTGTAGAATTTGATTCAGCGAAGGCGGCCACTTCCACTCCTGTGGGATCGTTTTCCCTGAAGATCCACTTTTCCATGCGGTTTTTGCTTGGAAAAGTTAGCTGAAGGGAAAACCCCACTGCATAGAAAACACTACGAAAGCTTGCTTGAGTAGATGTTGCACTTGTGCCCGTGGTAAAAGGGAAGTGGGCAAGCCGCAGCGGTTTCTGTGGGCATATATCATTTCAAAATGGTTATCTCAGTTATACCGCATAATCCTTCAAATGTTCATTTATTATGTTTGTGTTTGAGAGTATTACATCTGCTTTCATCTTTAGTAATAGATTTACTGCTTGTACATATACTTTTATAAACGGTTAAGGGGCGGTTTGGTGTGATTTATGTTTTGATTTTTTTAGTAGGTTTTGGTTTATCGATTTCTGGAGGAATTTCCATCATTCTTTATTTGAATTTTATTCCTGCAGGTTTAACCATTATCGATTATCTAGCAATTATCCAAACTAAAATAGAGTGTTATTTTTTATTAATAGGAATAATAATTATGGGAATCTCTGTCCAAAAAATGTCACTTTTTTCTGTAAAATAATAACAAGAAAAGAATAAATTAATCTCTATTGGTCATACTGTTGGATAAACAGATTAGCAAAAGTGAGGGTTCGTCATATGTTATATGTGCATGATGTATGGGTCAATTGGTTTGAAGGTGAAGAGAACGGATATAATATCTGTTCATTTCATGAATGGCGAAAATCTGATGGTATTGAAATTCTAGATCAAGCTCCTGTGTTATTCATCGATGGCCAAACCTTTCAGTATATTGAAAATGATCTGCAAGATATCCCCCAAACTATGTTAGATCAAATCTATCAACGAGCGTATATTCGAAAGAATCAAGAACGGAAAGTACTGGATTATGCCTGTATTCTTACTGATGGGAAGTCAATATTAGCAATTGATACAATGGGATATCATATACCAATCAGAAAAAGTAGGTTGATTCCACGACAAGAACGCTTGGTGTTGGATTTAATACAAGGTAGAACAGCAAAGACATTTCAAATTCCAAATTACACAGATAAAGAATTTCATATTTTATCATTACCTCCGGAGTATATGGTAGGTTTAACAAGGAAAGAACGTCAGCTAAAACAATTGCTAATGATTGCACTAGATCAGTTAGAAGTAGGGAATTGTTTAGAAGAGATAAGATATTGGCTAACAGAATGGTCACCGGAAAACTATTCGAAGATTAAAAATATGTCGCATAAACAAGCATGGAATTCTCTCTATCAAGAATTGGTAGAAGGTTGGAGTGAACGGCACGAATTGTTTTGTAGACAAATTATCAAAGGCCAAACCTTTTACGAAGATATCTGGGAAAGAGAACAACAACCCTATCCAACCAAGTCCTTGCGTTCATAAGAAGATTGTTAAGCCAAGTAAGGAAGTATAAAAACAACTCCCGTTTTATCAAAACGGGAGTTGTTTTTATTTTTTCTTCTTTTTTACTCTTCCAAGGCCCATTGCTTTTTTTGCTTTACGAAGCATTTTGTTGGCAACGAAATCTGCTTTGTCAGCACCTTGATCTAACAAATCGTCTAACTCCTCGGATTCGATTAGTTCATAATAGCGCTCTTGTATTGGACGCAAGGCGTTGATAACAGCATTTGCTGTATCCTGTTTAAATTCTCCGTAACCTTTATCTAGATATTTCTGTTCCAATTCTGCTATCGATTCGCCAGTACAACTAGCATAGATAGTTAACAAATTGCTAACACCTGGTTTATTCTCTTTATCGTATTTCACAATACCATCAGAATCTGTAACAGCACTTTTAATTTTCTTTTCTATTTGCTTTTCTGTGTCTAACATAAAGATAGACGCTTTTTGATTCTCATCTGACTTGCTCATTTTTTTTGTTGGTTCTTGTAATGACATAATACGTGCACCAACTTTTGGGATACTTATCTCTGGAACTGTAAAAATGTCATTATATCGATGGTTAAAACGTTGAGCTAAATCACGTGTTAACTCCAAATGCTGTTTTTGATCCTCGCCTACCGGTACGATATCGGTATTATAAAGTAGGATATCTGCTGCCATCAGTGGTGGGTAGGTTAATAAACCGGCCGAGACAGCTTCTTTTCCTTTTGACTTGTCTTTAAATTGTGTCATTCTCTCTAGTTCACCTATGTAACTTACCGTTTGTAACATCCATCCTAATTGAGTATGTGCTGAAACCTCAGATTGTATGAAAAGTACTGATTTATCAGGATCAATACCTGATGCGATATACAAGGCTGCTAAAGACTTGATGTTTTCGCGTAGTTGTAAACGATCTTGTGGTACTGTTATCGCATGTTCATCTACGACACAAAAGTAACACTCATTGTCTTCTTGGAGTTCAACAAAATGCTTCATTGCCCCTAAATAATTACCTAAAGTTAGCGTTCCACTCGGTTGAATACCTGAAAAAATTTTCTTCATTTCCTTCACCTCTATTATCAATGGTTTTAATGGTTCTAAAGTATCACTTGAAAGCTAAGTATCTAATCACGATGAGAGGGAATATAAAACTCCCATTGATAGATGTCTCACTTTTAAATTTTTCTGCAATAAAAAAAGCCCATTCTTCTCCCGAGTTAAGGGACGAATGAACCGCGGTGCCACCCTTGTTATCACAAAAATTGTGATCACTTATCCGTTACTAGTAATGCCTAGCTACACAGAAAATAGTATCGAAAAACCCCAAATTCCTCTTTGCATAGTACCTATTCTCAGCATGCTTAGGCTCTCTTCAACTAGCGGCAAATGAGTACTCCGTTTTTCATTTTCTTAACAATATATTTTATTGAATTATATAGAATTTTTAAGTATTTTTCAAGCATCTTTAGAGATAATGAAAAATTAAAAGAATTAGCATAAAGAAATTAAGTATTATTCCATGTAATAGAAAGAAATAGATACTCTTATTATTTATCTGCTCAGATGGGAGTCTTTGCTCATCCGTAACTAAAACTGAACCTTTATGACTAGAAAATATCTTTCTGAAACTTTTAGCCGTGATGTCAAAAAAACGCTTTGAAACTACATATAAATATAATCCATTGATTAAATAAGTAATTGCTAAATAAAAAATTGTATTAATCAAAGTAATTAACATCATTTTCTGATGAATAATCATTGTAATTGTTAGGCATGCTAAGACATGAAAGATGAACAATACTATATGCTTATAATATTTTTGCAATTAGATCTTCCTTTCTATATACGTATTATTACTTATTTTTCAATGAGTATCAATTTTTTAAAAAGACATAAGACAAAGTTACTATTTATATCTATGTAACTACCGATTATTAACGTTTGTGTCGAAATAGTTCAAAAAGTATAGTGAAATATTTGAAACTTAACTGTAACATGTTAATTGTGAAGTTTGTCGATAAAAATAAAAAACATAAGGGGGTAACATCAAGATGAGGCAAACAAAATTGTTTTTATTAGTATTAACTTTTATTTTAACTTTAGTACTGGCAGCGTGTTCTTTTGAAAACGATAACAATAATGAAGATGCACAAGACAGTTCTCAGCAACAAGACACTGAAGAACAATCAGAGGGATCAAAAGGAGACAAAGTATTACGTGTTGCTTCCACTTCGGATATTCCAACCATGGATCCGATTCTAGCAGAAGATAATGTATCGATTCAATATACAGACACGGTATACGAGGGCTTATATCGTTTAGCTCCTGAAGGTGAAATCGTTTCAGGTATTGCTAAAAAAGAGGAAACAGAAGTAAGTGAAGATGAATTAACGTATACATTCCATTTGCGTGAAGATGCACAATGGGAAAACGGGGATCCAGTCACTGCACAAGATTTTGTATATGGTTGGCAACGTGCGATTAATCCAGATAATAAATCATTCTATGCAAATTACTTAATGAGTGGAAAGCTTAAAAATGCAGCCGAAGTATATGCCGGAGATATTGAGCCATCCGAATTAGCAGTTAGTGCTCCAGATGATCATACATTTGTGGTGGAATTAGAAAAACCGGTCCCATATTTTGAATCGTATGCAGCGTTTCCAACATTCTTACCGATGAATCAAGCATTCGTAGAAGAACAAGGTGATGACTTTGCGTTAGCACCAGAAAACATTCTTTCCAATGGGCCATTCAAAATGACAGAATGGAACGCTGAAGCTGGTTGGGAATTAGAAAAGAACGAAAATTATTGGGATGCTGAAAATGTAGCGCTAGATGGTATCTCAGTAAAAGTTATTAAAGAAGCAGATACCGCATTATCTAACTATGAAGTAGGCGAACTAGATCGTGTTTCACTATCAGGTGCACAAGTAAAAGACAATCAAACAAGTCCTGAATTTAATTCGTTAGCTGAAACAAGTGTATTCTGGATGAAAATGAATCAAGCGTCCGAATCTGCTAGTGAAGAAATGCAAAATTTAAATTTTAGAAAAGCATTAGCAAAAGCTTTTGACAAGCAAGCATATATCGATGTTGTTTATGGTAATGACTCTAATCCAGTCAACTTCTTTGTTCCAGAAAATTTTGTCGAACATCCTGAAACAGGTGAAGACTTCCAAACCGGGAGTGACGTATTGGCTTATGATGTAGAAGCTGCAAAAGAAGCATGGAATATGGCTAAAGAAGAATTGGGATTTGAAGAAATAACGCTAAGTTTCTTAAGTGGAGATAGTGATGTAGCAAAAAATATAAGTGAATTTATGAAAACAGAACTAGAAAAGAACCTTGAAGGCTTAACAATTGAAGCTGTGAATGTACCTTGGGCACAGCAACTTGAGATAATGCGTGAACAAGACTATGAATTAGCTGTCTCAGGTTGGGGACCTGACTACAAAGATGCAATTTCATTTGTAGACCTGTGGATAACAGATGGTGAAAACAACGATATTGGTTACTCAAATCAAGAGTATGACGAACTTGTTAATGCTGCAAAAGGAGAATTAGCGACAAATCCTGTTGAACGTTTTGAAGCAATGCAAGAAGCAGAAAAAATTGCACTGGAAGATGCTGCCATCGCACCAATTATGCAACGTAAAACGTCCGTGCTTGCTAAAGGCTATGTGAAAGGAATGGATCAATTAAATCCATTTGGTAATGATTACAGCTTTAAATACGTTGACCTTGAAAAATAAGCTAAGTTCATCTGATTTGAGAGCATGAGGTTAAGGGAGTATAGCATATCTATTGGATTGCTATACTCTCTTTTGCCCTGTTCACATAGAAATCGTAGTTAACTTTTATTGTTTAGGAGGTGCAAATGATGGTCAAGTACATTATTCAACGAATCGTCTATATGTTAATTACATTATTTATAATAGCAACCGCTACATTTGTTCTGATGCAATTTTTGCCTGGCTCTCCTTTTAATGAATTAGGCGGAAAAATGACGGCAGAACAAGAAGAAATACTTTTGGAAGAATATGGATTAAATGATCCTGTGCCTGTTCAGTACGTTAGATATATTAGTAATATGCTTCAAGGTGACTTAGGTGTATCTTTTCAATATGATAATCGTTCTGTTACAAGCATTATACTTGATCGGTTGGGACCATCCGCACACTTAGGTGCCCAAGCATTAGTGATAGGCTCTATCCTCGGAATCATATTAGGAATGGTCGCTGCAATAAGACACAATACTTGGGTTGATTATTCGTCCAATGTGATTGCGGTAATTGGTATATCGATTCCTTCTTTTGTATTTGCAGGTTTATTGCAATATTATTTAGCGGTGCAATGGAGGATTTTTCCCCCGTCATTCTGGGAAGGACCTATTTATACTGTATTACCTACAATCGCTTTGATGATTTTTCCAATGGCTATTTGTGCTAGGTTTATGCGTACAGAGATGCTTGAAGTATTAGGGTCTGATTATATTGAATTAGCACGGGCAAAAGGAGTATCCAATAATACGATTATGTTCAAACATGCCCTAAGAAATGCTTTAATTCCAGTGATAACGGTTTTAGGACCAATGACAGTAAGTTTAATGACAGGAACGCTTGTAGTTGAGCAAATCTTTGCCATTCCAGGTATTGGAGAACAATTCGTCAGATCGATAAGTGTAAATGATTATCCCGTAATTATGGGAACGACGATGCTATTTTCTGTTTTATTTGTCGTGGTAATATTAATTGTTGATTTACTATATGGCTTGATAGATCCAAGAATTCGTTTAACAGGAGGGAAGGACTAATGGATAAAGAACCTACGTATAATCGAGAAAAGTTCAAACGCATTCAGCTTACAGAGGATGCCGGTGAACAATTATCACGTCCACAACTCTCCTATTGGAAGGATGCTTGGTTACGGCTTCGAAAAAATAAAGGTGCCATATTTGGTTTACTTGTATTAGCCTTCATAATTTTACTGGCACTTGTAGGACCATATATGAATAAGTATGAATTTGATGATCCCAATTATGATTTAGCCTACATGCCTCCCAAAGTACAAGGCTTAGAGTGGTTAGGGTTAGATGGAAAACAAACCTACGAGGTACAAGGAAGTACAGAAGAGGATGCAATTAAACGAGGATTAGAAGGCTATGAAATTGATGAGAACTATTTACTTAACTCAGAAGTGATTCTCACTGCAGATGAAAGTGAGAATGGCTATATGACGGTAGCGATGGATGTGGATATCTATGCAGCTAGAGGCCTAGAGGATGAATATTATTGGTTTGGTACCGATAGTATGGGGCGAGACTTATGGACAAGAATATGGAAGGGAACCCAAATATCTTTATATATTGGCTTTCTTGCTGCTTTAATCGATATGGTTGTCGGTGTTTTATATGGTGGAGTTTCTGGTTACTACGGGGGACGTACCGATAATATAATGCAACGAATTATTGAGGTTCTATCAGGTATACCGAATTTAGTGGTTGTTATCCTATTCATTATGTTATTAGACCCTGGTTTGATCGCTATTACAATCGCTCTTACCATCACTGGATGGATCGGAATGGCTCGAATCGTGCGTGGACAAGTTTTAAAACTTGAAAATCAAGAATTTATTTTAGCTGCTCGCACATTAGGAGCAAACGATAAAAGGATTTTAATGAAACACTTAATTCCAAATGTGACGAGTGTCATCATTATTAACACTATGTTTACCATACCGAGTGCGATTTTTTTTGAAGCATTTTTGAGTTTCATTGGTTTAGGCCTGCAACCACCCTATGCTTCATTAGGGACATTGATAGATACAGCATTTGACGATTATCGTGTATTTCCATATATGCTTCTATATCCGGCAGTGATTATTTCTTTACTAATGATTGGCTTTAATATTTTAGCGGATGGTATGCGAGATGCGTTAGATCCGAAAATGAGACGATAAAAAGCGAGGTGAATGAAAATGGCTAATACAATATTAGATGTTCGAAATTTACATGTCACGTTTGATACTTATGGTGGTAAAGTTCAAGCTGTTCGTGGTGTTAATTTTTCATTAAAAAAAGGCGAAACCCTAGCCATCGTTGGTGAATCCGGGTCAGGGAAATCCGTTACCACAAAAGCATTAATGGGATTGGTAGCAAAGCCAGCCGGGAACATTCCAAAAGGCGAAATACTATTTGAAGATAAGAATTTAGCAAAACTTTCTGAAAAACAAATGCAGAAGATCCGTGGCAAAGATTTATCTATGATCTTTCAAGATCCGATGACTTCACTAAATCCGACGATGAAAATAGGAAAGCAGATTATGGAAGGTCTTATCTTACACCAAAATTTATCGAAAAAAAATGCCAAACAGCGTGCACTAGAATTGTTGGAATTAGTAGGAATTCCTGATCCTGTAAAACGAATCAATCAATACCCACATCAGTTTTCTGGAGGAATGAGACAAAGGGTTGTTATCGCTATTGCTCTAGCTTGTAATCCGAAAGTTTTGATTGCAGATGAGCCAACAACGGCACTTGATGTGACGATTCAAGCACAGATTTTGGAATTAATGAAAGATATTCAAAAAAAGATGAATACGTCTATTATTTTCATTACACATGACCTTGGTGTTGTTGCTAATGTAGCAGACCGGGTTGCTGTTATGTATGCAGGCAAAATTGTTGAGATTGGCACAGTAGACGATGTGTTTTATAATCCAAAACATCCGTATACTTGGGGGTTACTAGGCTCAATGCCAACAGTTGATAGTGGTGAAGAAAAATTAGTAGCAATTCCAGGTACACCACCTGATTTAATTCATCCTCCGAAAGGGGATGCCTTTGCAGCTCGGAATGAATACATCATGCAAATTGATCTCGAAGAAGAGCCTCCAATGTTTAAAGTTTCGGATACTCATTATGCTGCAACATGGTTGTTGCATGAAGGTGCACCTGAAGTAAATCCTCCAGAAGCAGTAAAAAAACGGATTAGAGGTACAAAAAGAAATAACACCTCTGATAAGGAGGACATGATCAATGAGTAATGAAAAATTGCTGGAAGTTAAAAATTTAAAGCAACATTTTAATAGTGGCAAAAAAGGTGTCATCAAAGCAGTAGATGGTATTAGTTTCGATATTTATCGTGGAGAAACCTTTGGCTTGGTAGGTGAATCAGGATGTGGAAAATCGACAACAGGTAGGACGATTATTCGTTTGTATGATGCAACAAGTGGTGAAGTGAAATTTAACGGCATCGATGTTCACGGAAAAAAATCAACAAAAAATCTAAAACAGTTTAATCGTCAAATGCAAATGATTTTCCAAGATCCTTACGCATCACTTAACCCAAGAATGACGGTTAAAGAAATTATCTCGGAGGGAATTGTGATTCACGGATTAATTAAAAATGAAAAAGGAAGAACATTGCGTGTTCAAGAATTACTTGAAACAGTTGGTTTAAATAAAGAACATGCTTCCCGTTATCCTCATGAATTTAGTGGAGGTCAGCGCCAGCGTATTGGTATTGCAAGGGCATTAGCGGTAGATCCGGAGTTTATAATTGCTGATGAACCGATTTCTGCATTAGATGTTTCAATACAGGCACAAGTTGTTAACTTGATGAAAGAATTGCAAAAGAAACATCAATTAACTTATTTATTTATTGCTCATGATCTATCGATGGTTAAATATATAAGTGACCGAATAGCGGTGATGTATTACGGAAAAATTGTGGAGTTAGCAGACAGTGAGGAGTTATACGAAAATCCATTACATCCCTATACCCAATCACTTTTATCTGCAATTCCATTACCTGACCCTGACTTTGAACGTAACCGTAAGCGAATGGTATATGACCCTAAAAAGCATGACACACAATATACAGAATTTCGTGAGGTTTCTCCAGATCATTGGGTCTTATGTACCGTAGAAGAATATAAAAACTATAAGCAAGCCATTCAAGAAAAAAAGGGTTTCCTGAAAAAATAGCGAAAACACATTGGACCATAAATATTTTTCCAAACTTCAAATACTGACAATGCATTAGTATTGTTACGTATTATAAAGGTACTGCGTAACAAATGATGTGGTAATTTCGAAATTTTTTAACTGGTTAACAACCGCTCCGGCTGCCCACTTCCCTTTCCATGGAGTTTTCCCTTCAGCTAACTTTTTTTAGCAAAGAACGCTAAAAAAAGTGGATCTTCAGGTAAAACGTTCCCACAGGAGTGAAAGTGGGCGGCCTGCGCTAATATAATGGTTCTACAACTATTGTGCCTGCTAACATTTTGAGCCTGTTACTCCAATAAACGAATTTTTCACATGAAAGTAATGTCATAATACAACCTCATGTTAACGTTGTAGAATATCAAATTAGCGTAGGCGTCCACTTCGACTCCTGAGGGATTAGCATGATCTGAAGATCCACTTTGAAAAGTGTTTTTCTTTTCAAAGTTAGCTGAAGAGCATACCCCTCGGAAAGCGAAGTGGGCAAGCCGGAGCGGTTGGTATGCTCATAATAACTGTCAAAATTACCATATCAGTTATTGTGCAGTATGTTCCTAATAATCCTAACGCTTACAAAGTCTATCCTAATTGTTTGGATTTTCATAAGTATTAAATATTTTGTCACATGTTAAATAAATTTTTTTAATTATTTTTACGAATATTAACAAAAACCATGTTAAATTCTATATAATGTAATTATACATAAATATGATTAGGAGTTTGGTGGGTTATGCGTAAGTACATAAAATGTTCAGTCAGCTTAGCAATTACGATGTTTATCTTATTATTAATGAGCACAACAGTAAGTGCAGAAGAAGAGGAAGAGTCTGTATTAACAGTACAGGCACACCAAAAAAATCAAGCTAAAATCGAGAAGCTTGAATTACCAGATGCTCTAGCTCGATTCTCTTTTGTATCAGATTTGCAATTTGAATACCCGGATGCGGTTAGAGGAATATATGTTACAGGTAATTCTGCAGGCGGTAGTCGATTCGAAAAATTATTAAATCTTATCGATTCTACGGAACTTAATTCAATGGTAATTGATATAAAAGAAGACAATGGTTTTGTCACATATAAACCTGAAGAAGAATTACCATATGAAGGGGTAGCAAAAAACTATATCAAAGATCCTAAAGAAATGTTGAAAACATTAGAGGAACAAGGAGTATACCCGATTGCGCGGGTTGTAGTTTTTAAAGATTCCGTATTAGCAAAGGCTAGACCTGATCTTTCTTTTACCGAAAATGGTAAAGTGTGGGCTAATGGTAAGGGTGAATCATTTGTTAGCCCTTTTCAAAAAGAAGTTTGGGATTACAATATTGATATAGCAAAACAAGCAGCAGAATTAGGTTTCAAAGAAATTCAGTTTGATTATGTTCGTTTTCCGGAAGGATTTGAGAAACGTGATAAAGAATTGGAATATGATTTAGGAGAATACGAAAATTTAGAACTCAATGATGTCAAGAAGCGTGTTGAGGCCGTGACTGATTTTGTGGCATATGCAAAAGAAGAATTAGAGTACTATAATGTCGATGTTTCCGTAGATATTTTTGGTTACGCTGCAACAATAGAGGAAACACCAGGGATTGGACAAAATTTCTCAAGAATCTCAGACAACGTAGATGTAATATCGTCTATGATCTATCCGAGTCATTGGACACCATATTTTGGTATAGATTTTCCCGACAAGGAACCTTATCGTCTAGTTGATGAGTATGCAAAAGTTGAAAATAAAGTATTAGGGGCATTAGATAACCCGCCTGTTTCAAGGCCATGGATACAAGATTTTGAAGCCCCTTGGTTATACAGCGGTTCCACTTTTCAATATGGAGTAGATGAAGTTGAAGCTCAAATTAGAGCATTGAATGAAAACGGCATTGAGGAATTCTTACTGTGGAATGCAGGTAATACCTATACAGAAGGTGTCGATTACACGCCATTAGATTAGCCTCACGAACTTGTGAGGTCTTTTCTATCATAGCAATGGTTAATATAAGAAAAAGAGGGTAAAATAAAAGTAACTCTCTGAAAAAAATCATACTAATATAAGGGGGAGATTAAGCACATGAATTGGTACGAAAAATTAAATCAATATTTCCCAGTAGCGGAAATGAAGTCACAACAACATATGGAGTTACTGTTAAATGAGAAAAGTGATGTATATTATAAAGATGAAGGACCTCACCATGTTTTAATGTATGCAGAGTTTCCTACATTTATTTTTATTGATTATGTTTATGTATCTAAAGAATCTCGAGGAAAAGGTATTGGGCATCAAATAATCGACAAATTAAAACAAAGGAATAAACCAATCATTTTAGAAGTAGAACCATTTGACTATCAAGACAGTGACTCGACAAAACGTTTACGATTTTATCAAAGAGAAGGGTTTAAGCATGCTGTATCAATTGGGTATACGCGTAAATCACTTGCAACAGATGAAGCGAACACATTAGAGATTCTTTATTGGTCACCAAGTGGCGAAAATGAGGAAGAAATTTACGAGCAAATGAAGAAAATGTATGAAGATATTCACACCTATAAAGATCACGAGATTTATGGAAAGTCTTATCAACCAGTTGATGAAGTATTAACTTACGATGATGAACGGGAAACGGACAATATTTTTGAGGTATTAGACAAAAAGAGAAAAAATAATTAAAAAAATAATTAAATTGTGTTTATACGTTAAGGTAAAGGGTATACTTTAGGTAACGGTGAGAATGTGGAAAAAGTGAATAAAAACACATAAGGCTCTATCATTCCACCACAAGATATAGTATAATTAGTACATAGACAGTAGATTAAAGTTATTTTAATGTAATAAAAGGTGTAAGTGGCTGGCATCTATATTATAAATAATTTAAATTTGAGGAGTGAAGTTACATGGTAACACTTTATACCTCGCCAAGTTGTACATCATGCCGAAAAGCAAAAGCATGGCTAGAGGAGCACGACATTCCGTTTATGGAACGTAATATCTTCTCAGAACCATTATCACTAGACGAGATCAAGGAAATCCTACGTATGACGGAAGACGGAACAGATGAGATTATTTCTACACGTTCTAAAGTATTCCAGAAGTTAAATGTAAACTTGGATCAACTTCCATTAAAAGATTTATTTCAATTGATTCAAGATAATCCAGGATTATTAAGAAGACCAATTATCTTGGATGAGAAAAGATTACAAGTAGGGTATAACGAAGACGAAATTCGTCGATTCTTACCGCGTACTGTTCGTACGTTCCAATTGCGAGAAGCACAACGAATGGTTAACTAAAAAAAGAAGCAGATCTTAAATATGAGATCTGCTTTTTTTACTAATTATAATATGATTATTCATTAAATTGAAGCATATAACTAGTGACAAAAAGGTTATAATAAGCTACAATCTATAATTAATACGAATTCTTAAAATTAGTTCAAATTTTTAAGTTTTTATGTTTTCAAATAAGAAGTAATTATCATACAATAGAGGTAACATCCTTATTCAAGTTAGAGGGGGATGTTCAGAGGGTATAAGTTAAAATAAGGGTTTAGATAGATGAACAGTGATCCCTTCCAACCCAATCACTTATCAAGAAGGGAGAGTTACCGAATGGAAATAGAAAGAATCAATGAAAATACAATCAAATTTTATATTTCGTACATGGACATCGAAGACCGTGGCTTTGATCGTGAAGAAATTTGGTACAATAGAGAAAAAAGTGAACAATTATTCTGGCAAGTGATGGATGAAGTTAACTATAATGAAGAAGAATTTCAAATTGATGGTCCATTATGGATTCAGGTTCAAGCTCTCGAAAAAGGGTTAGAAATTGTTGTGACAAAAGCACAAATTTCTAAAGATGGGCAGAACCTTCAACTTCCTACCGAATCTGGAAAAACCATTGATATGCCAGTTGATGATAAAATTGAGTCACTTCTTGAAGAAAAATTCGGTCCCACCGAAAAAGAAGCGCCTGAAATAGAACATCAGTATGGCCAAGATTTTGTCGTAGTCGTTAGCTTTAAAGAACTAGAAGATGTGATCCAATTAAGTCATGTTTTTGAAACAGCGCCTGGGATGAGAGATCATTTATATTATTTCAATAATCAGTATATGCTAATTACAAGGTTTGACGAAGATTATCTTACAGATGACGAACAAGAAGATTTAATAAGTCAAATCCTGGAGTATGGACAAGAATCTACCGTAACGATGTTTATTGTAGAAGAATATGGTAAAGTTATTTTTGAAGAAAATGCTCTTCATTCAGTAAAAGAACATTTCGCTCGTTAACTAAGTATCTAACATGATGCTTAGTTTTTTCTTTTGAATTTATTTTTTAAACATTAGGTGCTATAATTTATGTGCAAACTATTTCGGTTTTCGAAATAGTTTATGTTATGATAGTGTTTGTGTTTAATTTGTAAGAGAGAAGGAAAAATATGACGAACAATCAAACAAAAATAAATCGTGTACCATTAATGATTGTACTAATTTCAGGAGCATTTATTGCAATTTTAAATCAAACGCTACTTGGTACTGCCTTACCACATATAATGAAAGACTTAGAAATCGATGCGGCTACAGCACAGTGGTTACAGTCGATTTTTATGCTTGTAAATGGAATTATGATTCCGGTCACAGCTTTTTTAATTGAACGTTTTACAACCCGAGCATTATTTTTAACTGCAATGGGGAGCTTTGCACTTGGGACACTCGTAGCTGCACTTGCTCCTGATTTTTCCGTTTTAATGGTAGGAAGAATCTTGCAGGCAGCTGGTGCTGGGATAATGATGCCCTTGATGCAAACCATTATGTTTTTAGTCTTTCCAATCGAAAAGCGGGGTTCTGCCATGGGGATGTTTGGCTTAGTAATAGCCTTTGCCCCTGCGATTGGTCCAACACTATCCGGATGGTTAGTTGAACATTTTCCTTGGCGCAGCCTTTTTTACGTTGTATTGCCAATTGCTATCATTGATCTTATTGTTGCTTATAAGATTTTAGCGAATGTAACAAAACAAACATTTCCTCGAGTTGATATTTCATCAATTATTTTATCAACACTTGGTTTTGGTGGTTTATTGTATGGGTTCAGTATGGCTGGGGATATCAATCATGGTTGGCTAAGCCCAATGGTTTATATGCCGTTAATTGTTGGTGCTGTTACTTTAATTTTCTTTATCCGTCGTCAATTAAAGTTAGAAAAGCCTATTTTAGAATTTAGGATTTTTAAATACAATATGTTTACCTTAACAACAGGCATTGGTATGATTTCATTTTTATCAATGATTGGTGGAGCGATAATCTTACCAATTATGATGCAGGATTATTTAGGTTTTTCAGCTCTTGAATCTGGCCTTGCATTATTACCTGGTGCTGTTTTAATGGGATTGATGAACCCAGTTACTGGTCGGTTATTTGACAAATACGGTGGAAGATGGCTTGCTGTAATTGGACTAGGGCTGTTAACGGTAACTACCTTTTTGTTTTCCATTTTGACAACAGAAACAAGTTTTCTTTATATAACCATTGTTAATGGATTTCGGATGTTTGGGATTGCTATGGTTATGATGCCAGTAACCACAGCTGGTTTGAACCAATTACCTGATGGGCTGATACCACATGGTACAGCCATGAATAATACAATGCGTCAAATGTCAGGAGCAATAGGAACGGCTTTACTGGTCTCTATTATGATGAACCAAGCAATACCATCTCAAGGAATGTCGGGTATGCTATTTGGGGTCAATATATCGTTCTTGGTTGCAGGCATTATCTCTACTGTCGGTTTTGTTTTAGCTTTTTTTATAAAGAATTCAATTCCAGCTGTAGAATAAAGCAGGAAAAATTACCTTCATGTAGAATCTTATCTATATGGAGGTGATTTTTTTGTTGCATGCTTTTAATCATCATGGCGAAATTATTCCCATTTGGAAAATGAATCGTCAACAAATACAGAAAAGGAGAAAAGAAACGTTTTATTGTCCCAGTTGTAAGGAGCGAGTAATCATTAAAGCTGGTGTGAAGAATACGCCACACTTTGCACATAAAGCAAAAAGCGAATGTGTTCAAGCAGGAGAGAGCAGTTATCACGAAAATGGAAAAAAAGATTTATATGAATGGTTAAGAAAACAAGGGTACCAAGTTGAATTAGAGTATTTTCTTCCGGATATCAATCAACGACCAGATCTATTTTTACAAATAGATGAAAAACAAATTGCTATAGAATATCAATGTGCTTCCATCTCAAGAGAAGAGGTCAGAATGAGAACGAAAGGTTATCAATCGAAAGGTATTATCCCCGTTTGGATCCTAGGTGCCAATAAATTAATGCGAATGGATCAGCATTCCCTCAAAATAAGAACAAATGAACATGCTTTCTTCCATCAATTCTATTCTTCCTACCCATTATCTATTTTTTATTACTGTTCCATAACCAAGAAAATGATTGTTTATCAGGACATTACCTTTTTTACGAAAACGAAAACGTTTGGAATCCTAAAAAGTTTTAACATCCAGGCTCTTAGTTGGCAAGAAATGTTTCGACCGAGGTATCACAATAGAAACACATGTCATGCTTTTTGGCAGAAACATAAACAAAAATGGCGGTTGAAGCCAGTATCCCCTTATCAAAAGCAAGAGATAGCATGGCGTCAATGGCTGTATATCCATCAATACCACATTCAAGATTTACCTTCTTTTGTTTACCTTCCTGTATCATCCCAATTTCGTTTAAATAGTTCACCATGGATCTGGCAATCGAGAATTTATATTGACCTTTTTTTAACAAAGGACTATTTTACATTAGACCAAGCAATGCATTTATTACAGTTTCATATTCATCCTTCTCATCATTTTCCGTTAATTAACTCAACAAAAAATCCTGTCCATGAATATTTACTCCTATTAGTGCGTATAGGTATTTTAGAGGTAGTCCATCCAAATGGTTTTCGAATAAAACGTACTACTGTATGAACAATAGCAAAATAAGTTATAATAAGACAACAGTAATCTTTGAAGGAGGATTTACAATGGCAAAAGCACAAAAATCACTACCAAAACGTGACGAAATACCAGAAGAGTTAACATGGAAATTATCAGATATTTTTGCAACGGCTGAGGAATGGGATCAAGAATGGGATCAGGTCAAAGAACTCTTGCCCAAGTTTCAACAATTCCAAGGAACATTGAAAAACGGAGCGGAAAACCTATATCAATTATTACAATTACAAGACCAAGTATCTGATCGATTAAGCAAACTATATACATACGCACATATGCGTTACGATCAAGATACAACTAATTCCTTTTATCAAGCAATGAATGGGAAAGCAGAGAATTTGATTACTCAGGCTTCGAGCACAATGAGCTTCATAACTCCAGAAATATTGAAATTAGATGAGGCTACACTTGAACAATATTTAAATGAACATGAAGGCTTACGTTTATATAAACATACATTGGATGAGATTAATCGTCAGCGTCCACATGTGTTGTCAGAAAAAGAAGAAGAACTACTAGCAGAAGCGTCAGAAGTAACAGATAATCCATCACAGACCTTCAGCATGTTAAACAACGCTGATTTAACGTTTCCTGAGGTTAAAGACGAAAATGGCAATGAAATAGAACTGACACACGGCCGCTATATCAATTTCCTGGAATCAAAGGATCAACAAGTACGACATGATGCTTTCAAGGCGATGTATGATACGTATGGAAGTTTAAAAAACACATTTTCATCAACTTTACAAGGAGTTGTAAAAAAGGACAACTTTTATGCGAAGATACGTAATTATGACTCAGCGAGACAAGCTGCTCTTAATAAAAACAATATTCCTGAAAAAGTATATGATAATTTAATTGAAGCGATTCATGAAGGTTTGCCATTACTACAGCGATATGTGGCACTTAGGAAGAAAGTACTCGATATCCAAGAATTGCATATGTATGATTTGTATACACCGTTAGTAAAAGATGTTGATATGTCTTTTAGCTATGAAGAAGCACAGAAAACAGTAATGGAAGCATTAAAACCACTGGGAAATGATTATTTAAATGTGATGAAAAGAGCTTTTACAGATCGCTGGATTGATGTGGAAGAGAACAAAGGGAAACGCAGTGGAGCGTATTCTTCAGGTGCATATAGTACCAATCCCTATATACTAATGAATTGGCAAGACAACTTAAATAACTTGTTCACATTAGCGCATGAATTAGGGCACTCGATGCATAGCTATTATACACATGAGAGCCAGCCGTATCGTTACGGGAACTATTCTATCTTTGTCGCTGAAGTAGCTTCAACTTGTAACGAGGCACTATTAAATAATTATTTAGTAGAGAAAACCGACGATGTGAAAGAGAAACTATTTTTATTAAATCACTTCTTAGAAGGTTTCCGTGGTACTGTTTTCAGACAGACAATGTTTGCTGAATTCGAACATAAGATACATGTGATGGCACAAGAAGGCGAGGCGTTGACTGCTGATCGTTTAACAGAAGTGTATTATGACTTAAACAAAACCTATTTCGGTGACGATTTAGTTGTTGATGAAGAGATTGGTCTGGAATGGTCGAGAATTCCTCATTTCTATTACAATTACTATGTCTATCAATATGCGACAGGATACGCTGCTGCACAGTCTTTAGCAGCACAAATTCTAGAAGAGAAAGAACCAGCAGTCGAACGATATTTAGGTTATCTGCGGGCAGGTAGCAGTGATTATCCAATTGAAGTATTGAAAAAGGCGGGCGTTGATATGACAGAAAAAACACCTGTAATCAATGCATTAAAAGTATTCGAAGAGAAGTTAGACGAAATGGAAAAATTATTGGAGCAAGTTGAATCATAAGCTAGTATGAAGAAACATCGACATTCGCCTTGTTTGTTAGCGGATGTCGATGTTTTTGCTATAAGCAAGGAAAGCATATAATCTGCGGTATCAACGCATTTTAAATGTAGCCATTTTGAAATATAGTGGATGTTAATCCATCGCTACGGCTGTCCACTTCCCTTTCCGTGGCGTTTTCCCTTCAGCTAACTTTGAAAAGTGATTTTCTTTTCAAAGTTAGCTGAAGAGCATGCCCCTCGGAAAGCGAAGTGGGCAAGCCGAAGCGGATGTTAAATATATTATCGATTTCAAAATTACCACTAAAAATGACTTGGTGGGCTTTACCGGTTTTTCTAAAATCCTTTAAATTGTTTTTTGTTTTGAAAAGAATAAACGGTCATGTAGATGGTGGCAAATAGTAGCGGAATCGTAAAATAGAGTGGAATCAGACGCATTAAACCAAAAATGTTTAATATAAATGCGAATATAGGTAAAATGACTAGTAATAAGCGCAAGGCTAACACACCCTAACTGTAAGAGATCTGTTTATTATGTAAAAGCATCAACGTTATTCATGACGTATCATGTTTCTATCTTTATGCGACATTATACAAGGATAGAAGTGTGAATTTTTTGTGAATTAATGCACAAGAGTATTTAGTTTTTGTTTTTCCTTTGGTATAATTTAAATAAGTTAAACAAACAAACCCCTTTGTTTGACCAGAAAATTTCTCCCATCCCTTTTAATATAAAGCAAAAAGAGTACATGTGCGATGACATGTACTCTTTCGCTATTTTGCGTATTTCCAGAAGTAACCGAATTTTACCGGCACTTTTTCTACAAGCTGCTTAAGTTGAAGTTTCTTCATTTCTTTCTCAGCCTTCTCAATCGACCAGTCATATACAACCGCTATTTCTTTTGTTCCGACAAAGTCATAGTGTGATAAAAAGTCGACTAATTTCGGTTTTTTAGCTGGTAAAGGTTCTTTCTGAAGCATTTGCTTCAGAACTTTTACATATATTTCATAGGGGTAAATTCCAGAAATTTTCAAACCTGCGTCATCTTCTGACTCATTAAAGAAAACCATCGTAGGAATGTATTCAACATCCATTTCTTTTGTGATCTTCAAGTCACATTGCAAGGCTTTTTTAGAGGAATGGGAATAAAGATCTTCACGAAACTCGTCGATATCAAGCTGTACATTTTTTGCACAATCGATTAATACTTCTTCTTGAGAAATATCCTGTTTATTTAAAAATGCAAACTCTTGTAGTTTACGTAAGAAACGTTTTCCAGCTTTTTTTCCTTGTAACTCGGCAGCCTTAATTGCTATAGATGTTAGCCATGGATAATGAATAGGATTTTCGATCCATAAATCACCATCACAGCTCATACCAGTGCGGCTAGCGGTTTTTTCCCATATATCCTTTAATTTACGTGGTTTCTCAAATTTGTCTTTGTGCAAGTTCGTTAACTGTCCGCTTAAAACGGTTCGGATCGTAAAAAAGCGACCATATTCAATCGATAATTTTTTTAAATATGGTTCCAATGACCAACATTCTGGACAAAGTGGATCAACAAACACATATATTTCGATTGGCTTTTTCAAAACATCAATAAAATGATAATGCGTTGTTTGGTTACGATCTTGGTGTTGCCATGATCCGGCGGAATTCCAATTCACAATGATTCTCCTTTCTCTTCAGGCGTATTCATCATGTGATTGGCTGTTAATGTAAGCCGATCAAACATTGCACTTCTATACGGTTCTTCAATATTCGCTTCTTCAAGAGCGCCCTCCATACAGGATAACCAAGCGTCTCTTCTGGTTGGAGTAATTGGAAAGCGTAAATGTCGCTTTCTCATCATAGGGTGCCCATGTTCTTGTATATATAACGGTGGTCCGCCAAAAAATTGAGTTAAAAATTGCTTTTGTTTCCGTGCGACTTCGGTAAAGTCATCTGGAAAAATAGCAATTAAATCAGGGTGTTTCGCAACACGGGCATAAAAAGCCTCAACTAATTCTTCAATTTTTGATTCTCCACCAATTGCTTCATAAATGGAGCCAACTAGATCTCTCATATCCGCCAAACCTTTCATAAGATGTTACTAAAGAAACTCTCTCTTTATGTTATTTTATATTGTAACAGTGTTTACATTGAACTAGCAACTTTTGTGTTTTGGTAGTTTAATCCTATAATTCACAAGGATTTATCTGTTATTGTACAGTCTATATTTCAAATATATGTGTTATAGGTAAAAACGTTTCTTACTATTTTAAAGTTTTGTAAAAACGCTCGATTTTATTAGCGGTTTTCCTTTTTGGAATATTATGATTCGATAAGATTTCCTGGAAAATCTTTAAACCGTATGCTTCATCGTGTGCTTCCAGTTCTAGTTCATAATCCGTATGGCCGTTGTATTCACTTTTGTCTAAAACAATCATCGTGTCCTTGTAGTTTGATTCGATTCGATAGGTTTGAAGCATGCCACCATATTTAAGGTCTGTGTGGGAAATACCCATGTTGTTTAATGCTTTTTCTATTTCTTCTTTTTCAACAAAGTTACCTTCTAGCGATAACTTAGCTTCAGAACTTGTTAAATCAGCATGTGTTTCCAGTAAACCGGGTCCATGAGGATTTGGTTGTTTTAAAGTCAATTGATATGTATTTTCTTTTTCTCTGATTCGTAATGCTGCATGGTGTTTTTTTATTTGAAAGTCTGCCGTTTCAAAGTAGTGATTTTTTTGTATCATTTCCGTACTGTTAGAGCTGTAAAAATGATTGACTAATTGTTGATATTCTTCTTCTGTTAACAAGTTTTTGAATTCTATCTCGATTTCTTGTGCCAACTGGTACACTCCTTGCACTTCTAATTTCTTGAGACTATTCGAAAAAGTCTTATCTTATTTTGAATGATAATAGGAAAAAAATCAAAGATAACGAGAGGTACTAACGTTACTTGTTTCTCATGAGATATGATAGAATGAACTTAGATAAAGATTACTTAGGTGGTGCTAGACATGAATTGGAGGAACTTCTTGGCACCTTATTCACAGGTGGTAGAAGAATTAAAAGTAAAATTAAAAGGAATGCGAACACAATTTGAGCATGAGTCAAGTCATTCACCAATTGAATTTGTCACAGGCAGAGTGAAGCCTATCTCAAGTGTTAAAGAAAAAATGAAACGAAAAAATATACATATAAACGATATTGAAACCGAGCTACAAGATATTGCAGGTGTTCGAGTTGTTTGTCAATTCGTCGATGATATTGATGATATTGTCGACCGCTTGCGTTCACGTAATGATTTTGATGTTATCGAGGAAAGAGACTATATTAATCATAAGAAGGAAAGTGGTTACCGCTCGTATCACTTAATTATTTCCTATCCCGTTGAAACCATTCATGGTGAAAGAAAGCTTATTGCTGAAATTCAAATTCGCACGTTAGCCATGAACTTTTGGGCAACAAATGAACATACATTGAATTATAAATATGAAGGACAAATACCGGAGAAAGTACAAGCTAGATTAAAACGAGCAGCTGAGGCAGCTTTCAAATTGGATGAAGAGATGTCGAAGATAAAAGACGAAATTCAAGATGCACATCGAGTATTTAAAACAAACAAAAACGATCACGGAAAGTAATGGAGGGAACAGCATGCGCTTTATGATTTTATCTAGAGGGGATAACAAGTCGGAAATGATCAAAGCACGAATGAAAAAGTATTTAGAAGATTTTTCATTGATTTTTGACGAAGAGGAACCAGAACTTGTTATTTCTGTCGGTGGTGATGGTACTTTTCTAGAAGCCTTCCATACCTATCAACATCGATTGCAAGATACAGCTTTTATTGGAATTCATACAGGACATCTAGGGTTTTACGCGGACTGGGTTCCTGAAGAAGTTGAGAAGTTAATTATAGAAGTTGCAAAAAAACCTTTTGAAGTGGTGGAATATCCTTTATTAGATATCAAAATTCATCCAGTCGATGGAGATCAATATAAACACTTTCTCGCTTTAAATGAAGTGTCGGTGAAATCGAATGAAGGAACTGTAGTGATGGATGTACATATAAAAGGAGCACATTTTGAACGTTTCAGAGGTGATGGGCTATGTGTATCGACTCCTTCAGGAAGTACAGCATACAATAAAGCGTTAGGTGGCGCGATTATCCACCCATCGTTAAATGCCTTTCAGATTACCGAGATGGCATCGATTAACAATCGAGTCTTTCGGACGATTGGTTCGCCCTTGATATTACCAAAGCATCATGTTTGTGAGTTATTACCTTTATATCATGATCGAAGCTTTTTAATTACGATTGACCATCAGACAGATATGTATGACAACATTGATCGAATTGAGTGTCGTGTTTCAGATGAAAAAATACGTTTTGCGCGTTTTAGAGCCTTTCCATTTTGGAAAAGGGTGCATGACTCCTTTATTTCGGATGAAAGATAACAGTAGGTGGAAAATGTGAAATGGGATGTAACAAAACAACATGAAGGTTTACTATTACGCGAATATTTATTAAAAGTAATTGGAATCTCACGAAGGACGCTTACAGCGATAAAATTTGATGAGGGTAAATTGTTCGTAAATGAACGTGTTGTAAATGTACGTTATCTACTATCGGAGAATGATCAAATAAAAATTGTCTTTCCAAAAGAAAAAAGAAGTCCATTATTAGTGGCTCAGAATATCCCCATCGATATTGTTTACGAGGATGAAGATGTATTAGTTTTAAATAAAGCACCGTTTATCGCGTCGATACCATCTCGAGATCACCCAAGTCATACATTAGCGAATGGTATTATTAATTACTATGATAACCATAAAATTCCCTATACCGTTCATATTGTGACAAGGTTAGATCGTGACACTTCAGGCTTAATGTTAATTGCTAAACATCGTTACAGCCACTCGGTTTTATTTCGTGATCAACAGCAGCATAAAGTGAATCGCGGTTACTTAGCGATTGTATCTGGCAATCTAGACAATGAGTGTGGCACAATATCAAATCCAATCGGTCGAGATACCGACTCAATTATCACAAGAAAAGTATCACCACATGGCCAACACGCTATAACGCATTACCAAGTGAGAGAACAATTAGATGGGATAGCTCTTCTCGAAATTCATTTAGAAACGGGAAGAACACATCAAATACGTGTTCATTTTTCATCAATTGGTCATCCGCTAATTGGCGATGATCTGTATGGTGGAGATTTAAAAACGTTACAACGACAGTCGCTTCACTGTCATCAGCTTGCGTTTGACCATCCCTTAACAAAAGAGCGGATGCAGTTTGAGATTCCTCTTGCAAAAGACCTAAAGCAAGCATGGGAAGCATATAATTAAAGAGCCTGGAACTAAAGAATTTTGTAATTAAGAAATCGTTTGGATTTTCATGCGTATTAGGACAATACTGCGCAATAACTGATGTGTATTTACTAGCCAAAGTGGTAATTTTGAAATGTATTGTCTGATAAACATCCGCTCCTGCTGCCCACCTTCCTTTCCGTGTTTTTTTCCCTTCAGCTAACTTTTCCAAGCAAAGATCGCTTGAAAAAGTGGATCTTCAGATAAAAAGTTACCACAGGAGTGAAAGTGGGCGGCCTGCGCTAATATATTTGTTCTACAACTACTGTGACAGATGGCATTTTGAGCTTTCACTCCATTTAACGAATTTTTCACATGAGAGAAATAGCATAATGCTACCTCACACTAGCGTTGTAGAAGATCAATTTAGCGCAGGCGTCCGCTTCTACTCCTACGGGATGTTTTTATCCGAAGATCCACTTTGGTAAGCGGTTTTTGCTTACCAAAGTTAGCTCCTCACACTAGCGTTGTAGAAGATCAATTTAGCGCAGGCGTCCTTTTCTACTCCTACGGGATGTTTTTATCCGAAGATCCACTTTGGTAAGCGGTTTTTGCTTACCAAAGTTAGCTGAGGAGAAAAACCCGTGGAAAGAGAAGCGGACAAGCCGCAACGATTGCTAAGCAGACACATCATGTCAAAATTTTCGCATCATTTGTTGCGTAGTATCCTGTTATTACGTCATAATATCTATTCCAGTATTGTTGTTTGAAGTTAAGAAATTGATGTCTCTGCCGTGTATTTATTATTTCAAACATTATTGCTTAGTAGCTGAATTTCTCTTCAACAAAGGGCTGTTTGGATGGCACATTGATTATCTCTTCTTCGGGCAAGCGAAAGGCGGTTAGTTGGTTGCCGAATACACAGCCTGTATCAATGTTGACCGTTCTATTTACAAAACGAGGTTCTAATACAGGCGTATGGCCATAAACAATCCACTTGTCTCCATGATAATGTTGAGCCCAATCTCTTCGGACGGGTCTGCCATCCGCTAACTTTCCCCCAGTGATATCACCATACAAAACAAATGTTTTTACTTTTTTATCGTTTCTTCCAATGTACTTTTCAGGTATACCAGCATGTGCAATCACCGTATCCAACTCATTAACAACTTTGTACAATGGAGCATTTTCATATAATGTCATCATCATTCCTTTTACTTCTAATTGTTCAGGTTTAGAAAGTTGTTGATATTCCTCTACGGTTGTTTCTAATCCATGTTGCTGTTTTACATTATTGCCTAGGAAATAACGGTAAAGTTTATCACAATGATTCCCAGGTACATAAAAACCTAACTTAAGCTCCATAACAACATGATATACGAAACGAATCACATCTAAGGATTTGGGACCGCGATCTGTTAAATCTCCTACAAACGCAAGTTGTCGATTGTCTGGGTGATAGATTTTGTCATTCTGGTATTGATAACCTAATTTTTCTACTAGCTCCATCAATTCTTGATAACACCCATGAATATCTCCGATAATATCTAGTTTCATTAAAATAGCTCCTATCTGTTTCTACTATTTTATGATTCGTCAAACATATAGGTTTTTATACGGTAAAACACACTTAATACAATTCCAATGGCAATCATATAGGTTAAGGTTGAACTACCACCGTAACTTATAAATGGTAACGGTAGTCCGGTAACAGGAAGTAATTGGATTGACATACCAATATTTTGAAAAATTTGATAACTAAACATTCCAATAACACCAGTTACCATATAACTTGCGAATGGATCTTTGCTTTTTAGAGCAATAAAAATTAAGCGATATATTAACAAAAAGAAAATAAGTATTAGAATACTTGAGCCGAAAAAACCAAATTGTTCGGCAATTGCGGAGAAAATATAATCTGTATGGTATTCAGGGATACGATATGCCATTTCGAAAGTTCCGGTTCCCTTTCCAGAGAGCTGACCTGACCCAATTGCTTGCATGGCTCTTAATGTTTGATAGGCACCATCTTGACTAAATTGTTCAGGAAACAACCATCCCTGAAATCGAGTGACGACATGATCTAAGTCATTATCATACAGAAATTCATTTATCGTTTCAGGATTAGTAAGGTATAGAGATACGAAAGTTATTAAGGCAGTTAACCCAGTTCCTATTATCGTTAAAATAATTCGCCATTTGATACCAGATACAAGAATCATACATGCTGTGATGGCGGATAATACCAACACGCCGCCAAGGTCAGGTTGTTGTGCAATAAAGAAGATCGGTATTAATGCAAAGAAAGCCATCTTCATCAATAACCAAAGGTCCATCTTTACAGTGTGCTCTGGATATTTTTCATTGTGTGCCGTCATTACATGGGCAAGAAAAATAATTAAAAAAACTTTCATAAACTCGGCAGGTTGTATTGTGCCTAATACAGGGATTTTAAACCAGCCCCATGCACCTTTCACTTCGTGAGCGATGTCAGGTGGAAAATGAAAGTAAAGCATCACAAGTGAAATAATTCCGATACCATAAAGTAACCATGATACCTGTCTGAACCGATCATAATCAAATATCATGATCACTGCAATGGCCATTGAACCAGCGATATACCAAACAATTTGTTTTAAATACATATTTTGATAAAGTGGATTTTGATTTAAATATGGATTTAATGTATATAAAGTAAAAATACTAATGATCGCTAATAAAATAATAATCATTATTAGGGAATAATCTAATTTTGTGTTTGAATTTTTTTCTGACATAAACGTTAAACCTTTCTTTACTTGAAAATTTTAGTACCTTACTAGTATAGAGCATTATTGTTTTTTTGAGAATAAAAACAATATATTTTTTATTGTAACATCAAAGTATGCTAAGAATGTGTAAAATTAGCGTATTTTTTAGCGAGATATGTTATTCTTTTAACATCCCAAAATAAAGCGAGATAGGGGGCGGAATCATGGAACACTTAGAAAAACACGAACGAATGGAAATGTGGGAAAAAATCCAAAAAGCATTGATAGACGAAAGAATTGATCAGTTTAGGGCAGAATTCTTAGAATTACATCCATACGATCAAGCAAAGATATTTGAAGAACAAGAAGAAAATATCCGATTTTTAATATATTCCTACCTCTCTCCAGAAGAAATGTCTGAAGTGATCGAGCAGGTAGATCAAGATTTTGTAGCGGCATTTATTATCGAAATGATTCCAGCGTTCGCAGCCAAAATATTAGAACATATGTCAACGGATGATGCGGTAGATATTTTAAATGAATTAGATAAAAATAAAGTGGCAAGCTTTTTAACGATTATGGATAAAAAGTCATCAGGAGAAATAAAAGAATTGCTCCACTATGAAGAAAAAACAGCTGGTAGTATCATGACTACCGAATTTGTTGTGATTCATATGGAAATGACTGTGAAAGAAGCGATGCGTCACCTTCGGAAAGCAGCACCTAAAGCCGAAACGATTTATTATATCTATGTGGTTGACTCCTATAAGAAATTAGTAGGGGTTATCTCGTTACGAGACTTAATTATTGCAGAAGGCGATTGGTTGATTCAGGATGTCATGAGTGAGCGTGTTGTATCAGTTCCAGTTGGTGAAGATCAGGAAGATATTGCACAAATGATGCGAGATTATGATTTTTTAGCATTACCAGTAGTCGATTTTCAAGATCATTTACTTGGTATTATCACAGTCGATGATATTATGGATGTTATGGATGAAGAGGCAAGTGACGATTATTCCAAACTAGCAGGTATTACGGATGTAGAAAGTAGTGGAGATACTGCATTCTCCTCTGCTAAAAAGCGTCTTCCATGGTTGGTTATTCTATTGTTTTTAGGGATGCTAACCGCTAGTGTTATTGGTCGTTTTGAAGCAACTTTAGAACAAGTAGCAATTTTAGCAGTATTTATTCCTTTAATTGCTGGTATGGCTGGAAATACAGGTACACAAGCACTAGCTGTTGCAGTAAGAAGTATTTCAACAGGTGAAATGGAGAAAAAGGGAAAAGCCTCCGTGATTTGGCAGGAAGCCAAAACAGGATTAATAACGGGTCTTTCTTGTGGTGTCATCATTACTTTACTAATTGCATTTTGGTATAGTGATTTTTTTCTAGGAGTCCTGGTGGGTATTTCGATTATGGCAACACTATTAGTTGCGACTGTTTCAGGTGCATTTGTACCGTTGGTAATGGACAGATTTAACATTGATCCTGCGGTAGCATCAGGTCCATTTATTACAACATTAAATGATTTAATATCGATATTTATTTATTTTGGACTAGCAACAGCCTTTATGAGTTATTTACTTTAGGTGGAAAGGAGTGATTGAATCATGGAGCACGGAGAATCTGTAAGTTCTCTGGTAATTGTAATCCTTGCAGCATTTTTAACGCCAATCTTATTACATAGATTCCGGCTAAAAATGATCCCTGTAGTGGTGGCAGAAATTATCATTGGTTTAATTATCGGACAAAGTGGTTTTAATTTAGTAGAAGAAAGTAACTGGTTAGAAACTTTATCAACGTTAGGATTTATTTTCTTAATGTTTTTAAGTGGTTTGGAAATAGATTTTTCTATTTTTTCAAGCAAAAAACGTAGAAATCAAAATACGTCAACAA
Source organism: Gracilibacillus massiliensis (assembly GCF_001458115.1). Classification (GTDB taxonomy): domain Bacteria; phylum Bacillota; class Bacilli; order Bacillales; family Amphibacillaceae; genus Gracilibacillus; species Gracilibacillus massiliensis. Next base: position 194,620 of record NZ_CZRP01000013.1, on the reverse strand, counting down.
AAGATATGCCAAATCCAGTTCTATTAGCAAGCATTATTTTTGTTGGTATCTTGATTTTATCGTTCTTATTATCTTACTTATTTGTAGTATGGGGTTTTATCGATAACGTTTATTTAATGACATTGATTATTTCAACTATTTCTTTAGGGGTAGTCGTACCAACGTTAAAAGAAGCCCAGGCAATGCAAACAACAGTAGGACAAACGATCTTATTAATTGCAGTGATAGCCGACTTAGTAACAATGATTTTGTTAGCTGTATTTGTTTCCTTTTATGGTGAAGGCTCAGGTAACATGTGGTTACTGCTCATCCTTTTTGGTGTAGGGGTATTGCTTTATTTTGTAGGGAAATATTTTCGAAATCAATCGTTTATTGAAACAATGTCAAAAGGGACGATTCAAATTGGGACAAGGGCTGTTTTTACCTTAATCATCTTCCTTGTTGCCTTATCTGAATCTGTAGGTGCTGAAAATATTTTAGGTGCTTTCTTAGCAGGTGCATTAGTATCTTTATTAGCTCCTAATCAAGAATTAGTACAAAAATTAGATAGTTTTGGGTATGGGTTCTTAATCCCGATCTTTTTTGTAATGGTTGGCGTCGAATTAGATTTGTGGGCTCTTTTTGATGAACCAAAAGTATTGGCATTGATTCCATTATTATTTATCGCATTACTTATTTCAAAGGTACTTCCGATTGCATATATGAAAAAATGGTATGATACAAAAACAGTTATTGCGGCAAGTATGTTATTAACATCTACCTTATCATTGGTTATTGCTGCTGCGACGATCGGTGAGCGATTAGAGATTATTACAAGTGAAATGCATGGTGCACTTGTGTTAGTAGCCGTGTTGTCCTGTATCATTACACCCGCCTTTTTTAAGAAATTTTATGTTAATCATGAAGAAGCCGAGTATCAACAGTCGATATCTTTCATTGGAACGAATCAAGCAACAATTCCGGTGGTAAGAGAATTAGAACCGAAAGAATTCGAGACCCATCTGTTTCATACAAAACAAGAAAAAGTCGATGATTCCCAGAGCAGGTCGATTTTTGACATAAATGAATTGGACAATTATGATCTGAATACACTTGAAGCTGCTGGAGTTTTCGAACATGATATTGTGGTTGTTTCGACAGGAGATGAGATGAAAAATGAAGAAATAGCTACGTATGCAAAAGATATTGGTGTTAACAGAGTAATTGCCCGTATCGAAATTCCTGAAATAGAAAAAAGACTACGCGAAATTGGTGTTGATGTATTTTCTGTATTATTATCATCGAAAACCTTATTGAAGGCATTAATAGAAGCACCAAATGTAGTAAATATATTAACACAACAAGATAGTGCACTTTATGAGATTAATATGAACAACGCCAATTATGATGGAACCTTATTACGAGAATTTCCATTTACAGGAGATGTAATAATGGTTAGAATTTTTCGTGGTAATGACTCGATTGTTCCGCACGGAGATACGGATTTGAGATTAAATGACCGCTTAATCGTGACTGGATCGACAGAATATGTGGAAGAACTACAACAATTATTAGAATATGTGTAACAGTTTGCCCTCTGTAAATAGACGCAGAGGGTTTTAACATTATCTATCCATAAAAACCACTAATTTTTGAGTCATAGTATTGTTGTAATTATCCGAAAATTCCGATAAAATAGCAGCAGGTACTAATACAAGGTTTGAATTTAATGGGAGAGTGAAAAGATGAATTTTTCTTTAGAAGGTCGAACGTATGTCGTGATGGGTGTGGCTAATAAACGTAGTATTGCTTGGGGAATAGCAAAATCACTTCATGCAGCTGGAGCGCGTTTGATTTTCACTTATGCGAATGAACGTTTTGAACAGCCTGTAAAAAAACTTGCCGATACTCTAGATGGACAAGATGCTTTATTTTATGAATGTGATGTAACGGATGACCAAGCGGTTGCTAAAACATTTTCAGAGATCAAAGCAGATGTTGGTACAATTCATGGCTTAGCACATTGTATTGCTTTTGCCCAAAAAGAAGACTTGCAAGGAGAATTTGTTGATACATCTCGCGATGGTTTTATGCTCGCACATAATATAAGCTCCTACTCACTTGTAGTCGTCTCTAAAGAAGCAGCACCGTTGATGACAGAAGGTGGGAGTATCATTACCATGACCTATTTAGGTGGCGAACGTGTTGTTAAGAATTATAACGTCATGGGTGTCGCAAAAGCGAGTCTTGATGCTAGTATGAAATACCTTGCTAATGATTTAGGAAAACATGGAGTGCGTGTCAACGCTATTTCAGCTGGACCAATTCGTACGCTTTCTGCAAAAGGTATCGGAGAATTCAGCTCGGTTTTGAAAAAAATTGAAGAAGATGCGCCACTTCGTCGAACGGTATCACAAGAAGAAGTGGGAGATACCGCATATTATTTATTAAGTGACCTTTCTCGCGGTGTAACAGGAGAAATGATTCACGTCGATGCAGGATACAATATATTAGGGTTATCATAAAGCAAAACTTCAATCAGAGCATGTTTAAATAGAAAATAGCTGCATCAAAAGAATCTTATAATTAGAAAAATCCAAACGATTAGTTGAAGTCGTTTGGATTTTTATGCATAGTTGGAAGATACAGTACAATAACTGATGTGCTAATTTTGAAATGAGTGGTGTGCTAACATAGCGCTCCGGCCGATTGCTTCGCTTTCCGCCTCCGCTGTCATGTTGCTTTACAACGTTTGTAACAGTTATCACTTGAGCTTTTTCTTGGTATCCACTTGGGCATAAAAGTCGAAATGCTAGCTCTTACATACATTGTAGTATCTTATATTAGCGGAGGCCGCCCGCTTCAACTACTGTGGGACCGTTTTCTTCGAAGATCCACTTTTCCAAGCGGTCTTTGCTTTGAAAAGTTAGCTGAGGAGAAAACCCCACGGAAAGGGAAGCGGGCAGCCGGAGCGGTTGTTAGCTGTGAACATATTTCATCATTATCATCCAGTTTATTGCGCAACAATACATATTACATCATACGTGTTTGAAGTTAAGAGATTATTTTGTCCAAATCTCACTTAGATGCAGGCCACCATATACTTTGATATAATTAGGAAAAGGTGGGTGATTATAATGAAACGCATTATTTTATTTGATGGTGTTTGTAATTTTTGTAGCAGCAGTGTTCAATTTATCATTAAACGTGATCCAAATCAGAAGTTTCAATTTGCCTCGCTGCAAAGTGATGTCGGACAACAATTGATTTCAAATTATAATGTTCCAAAAGATATTGATAGCTTAGTCTTAATTGAAGGTAATCGTTATTACACGAAATCAACTGCCGCACTCAGAATTGCAAAATCCTTACATCGATTATATCCACTTGTTTCGATATTTTTATTGATACCAAAAATCGTACGAGATAGAGTATATCAAATCATAGCAAAAAATCGCTACCGCTGGTTCGGAAAAAAAGAACACTGTATGTTACCCAGCCCTAAGGATCGGGAACGATTTATCGACTAAAAACCCCTCTTTATTACTATCAAAGAGGGGTTTTGATTCACCTTGCTAATTTTTTTCTCTTTTTCTGCGTTTTAATTCATATAATTTTCCTTCTTCTCTAAACGCCTTGATCACAGATAAGATGATCATGATCATGATGATTGCAAAGGGAAATGCTGCAATAATCGATGCGGTTTGTAATGCTGCTAGTCCACCTTGCCATAACAACACGGCAGCTGTACCTGATTGCACTACACCCCAGATCACTTTCACACTAATATCTGGGTTCAGATCGCCATTGGTTGTTTGCATTCCTAAGACAAACGTTGCCGAATCTGCTGATGTTATAAAGAAAGTACTAATCAATAATACTGCTAATACAGCCATGACACTAGTTAGAGGGAAGCTCTCTAATACTGTAAATAAAGCTGCTTCTGAACCTGCATCATTCATAATGTTGTAAATATCAATACCTTCATTCATTTCTAAATGGATAGCAGAACCACCAAAGACACTAAACCATAACGCTCCGAAAATGGTTGGTACTAATAACACCCCAACCACAAATTCACGAACAGTACGACCACGTGAAACTCGTGCAATAAACATACCAACAAATGGTGCCCAGGCAATCCACCATGCCCAATAGAAAATCGTCCAATCTTCTAACCATGTTGCATTATCTTCATTAAAAGGAGCCATGCGAAAACTCATTTCCGGTAGGTTAGAAATGTAAGAACCTAATGTTGTTGTAAAGAAATTCATGATAAAGTTTGTAGGGCCTGTGAACAGTAAGAAAAACATTAACAAAATAGCTACTACGATGTTAGTCGTACTAAGTATCTTAATTCCTCTATTAAGTCCTGTTAAGGCTGAAATCATATATAATACGGTAACCACTGCAATGATAATTAATTGTAAGTAAATCGTATTTGCAATATTTCCTGAAACAAATTCAATCCCGCTACCAATTTGTTGTGCACCTAATCCTAATGAAGTAGCAACACCAAACACTGTTGCAAAAACTGCAATGACGTTAATCAAGGTTCCAAATCCACCATTCATTTTATTACCATAAAGTGGCTTCAACGTACTACTTATTAAACCAGGCTCGTCTTTTCTAAATTGAAAATAAGCAAGTGCTAATGCTAAGGTAGCATACACTGCCCATGGGTGGAATCCCCAATGGAAAAAGCTGTGTTGCATAGAAACCCTTGCTGCTTGAGCTTCTGTTTCTGTTGGGAAAGGTGGGAGGTGAAGATGCCAGATAGGTTCTGCAGCTCCCCAGAAAACAAGACCAATCCCCATTCCTGCACTAAATAACATACCGAACCACGTTAAATAGTTGTATTCAGGTTTGTCTCCATCTTTACCAAGTACAATATTTCCGTATTTTGATACAATTAAAAAAATAGCAAAAATTAAAAATCCTGTAGTTACTAACAAATAAAACCAACCGAAACGTGTAACAAGAAAGCCTTGAATAAGTGTAGTCACATCATTTAAGTTCCAGTCTGGTAAAACCTCTTTAGGGATTATTCCCCAAATGATAAAAAATAGAGAAATCGCAAGTGAAATGTAAAACACCTTAGAAACCTTTCTCATCAAATCATCCTTTCAAATTTTAAGTTTTGTGTATGAGTGCACAATATACCTTACCCTATTTTGTCACAAAGTATTCATTTTGCGACACACCGCATCGGATTGTAACAAATATCTATGTACCAAATCAAGTACAAAGGATCCAAATCTGAATTTATTTCCAAAATTTAAAATAGTGGCGATAAAGAGATACGTTTCAATAAAACAAAAAACTCTTCCAACTTATCAGTAGGAAGAGTTTTTTGGATATGCTTTTTAAAGCACAGATACTGCTGGTAAACAAGTGATGGCACAGAAACAATTTAAGTCAACAGTAATACAAATACCAGTACGTTCCAAATCTGATACTTGTTCATTGTCAATTTGATCGCATGGATCATGGCCAGCAGACTCATCATTATCAAATACTAACAATTCTAATACTGCACAGCATTCTTCATCATCTACTTCATTGACACGGAAGATGAAGCTATCATAGCAGTCAAATCGAGCTGGACCTCCACCTTGTGAACGAACTTCCGCACCATAACCTTTAAATGGTTTACCTTTTTTATCATATAAGATGAAAGGTACAGTGTCTAAACCATTTCCAGATACCGGTGAAACTAAATCACGAATCGATTGTGCACAGCTTACATCACATTGTTGATCGACTACATTATCTTGCGCATCTGCAATGGCACGAACTACATCACATACACAGTTTTTGGTCGATGCTACATTATTGTCATCATGGCAACTTTTGCCCATTCTACTACACTCCTTCAAAAAAAGATTTCGTTAACACTAATACTCTATGATGGATGTGTAATTTCGTATAGACAGATGCCTTGTTTTTACCTAATTGCTTTTTTATTTTTTCTCACACGTACTAGGCATGTAACATATACTTAAGTATGTAGAAATTAAAGGAGGTATTTAAACGTGGTGGACTCCGTGCAAACGAATAAAGAAGTGCCAAAACTATATATAACACAACCTGAGTTAGCGGAACCTTCTCGATCGATGCAATCTCATTATCAATCAACAAGCAAATATCAAAAAGAACAAGAAGATCACGATCCCGTCAACAACCAAAAGATTGATCGGTCTCAACTAGAAAAAAAGAAATTTAAGAACATGACATTGGAAGAGAAGGTAACTTATTTTGCATCAATGCCTTTTCATGTGCCGAAAGTGAAGTGTGAGCTCCATACAGAGAGGAAAAAATATGTTGGGATTATAGAAGATTACCAAAATTCAATGGTGATGGTAAATGTAGCGAGTAAGACTGCACCAATATCTATACCTATTGATCATATTAAAGAAATTAATTTAATTGGCTTTTAAACTATCGTCAGTGACACTAATATGCCCAACCAACATAATATGTAAAGATTATTTGATATTAACTAAATATTAAAATGTAACCAAGGAGTGAAGAATGTGTCAGATAAAAAGAAAGTTATTTATGTGAAGGATCTAGTTATTAAAGCGGATAACGTTCGTATTGAACCAACTCGTCGTCAAGATCCTTTCTTCGGACCACGTGCTGTTGAAGAAGAGGAACAAGTAGAAGAAGAGGTTTTGGAAGAAGAAAAAACGGAACAAGATTCTGAAGAAGACAATAATGATCGCCCACCATTTTCTTGGATCTAACATTAAAAACAGATAAGGATGGAACAAAAGATTCTATAAATAAAAAAATCCAAACGATTAATCGAAAACGTTTGGATTTTTATTCGTATTAGGACAAAACTGCGACATAGCTGAAGAGGTAATTATGAGATTTCATATGTGCTTTGTAACCGCTGCGGCTTGCCCGCTTTCCTTTCCGCGGGTTTTTACCCTAAGCTAACTTTTTAAGCAAAGTACGCGTAAAAAGTGGATCTTAGGGTAAAAACTTCCCGCAGGAGTGAAAGCGGACGCCTTCGCTTTGATATACTCAACAATTTAAGTAAGAGTATTCATATTGGCTTTTTACACTATTTTTTAGTAGGAAACCAAAGTAGTAGCATTCGAAACAATTGTAGAATCTCATTAGCATAGGCGGCCACTCCAACTCCTATGGGACTCGTTTTTCCTGAAGATCCACTTTTCCATGCGGTTTTTGCTTGGAAAAGTTAGCTGAAGGAAAAACCCCATGGCATAGAAAACACTACGAAAGCTCTGCTTGAGTAGATGTTGCACTTGTGCCCGTGGTAAAAGGGGAGTGGCCAAGCCGGAGCGGATACTACACACTTACATCATGTCAAAATTACCACAAGGTTATCTCACAGTTTCTTGATATTGTGCATCAATACTTCTCGTGTTTGAAATTTGAAAAATAGTTATGTCCCAGTCTCATCTTTTTTCTTTGAATGCAGGAGATTTAGATAGAAGAGTAGAATTATTTATTAAGAACAGACACAAAAATGATTAATAATTCGAAATATTGGGTATAGAACAGTAATAGCATGAAAGGGGAGGGAGAAAAATGGGTTACATTATGCCTGTTGAGAATTATCAATATCAGCAATACCATAATCGTGTTACCAAAAAAGAACGAGACCCATTTCCAATTGAAAAGTTATACCCAATCCAGTTTGGCATGCAATATAAACAAGAACGAACCAAAGAAGAACCGAAAAAAGAGTATATTCCAAAGACCAAAGAAAGAAATAGTAATCGATATCAAGAAGAGAACCATGAAAATAACCATCCAAAGCAAAAAATATATGCCGAAGTTACCGGAAAAGGTGTAAACTTTCAAGCAAAAGTGTAGCCAGATGCTCATAAGCACTGGCTTCGTTTTATTTTCAATATACTAGGTTCAGGCGAAATTTTCTATTCAGGTTAATTACTTTGGATCAATAGTTGATTTTCTTTCGTATACTCTGCGTAAAATACTTCTTCAATTGAGTTTATATTTTGTTTGCTTAATTCTTTCTTTAGCCAATGTTCATCTTTTCCAATTTCTTTAAGACTATCTACAATCGGTTCACCATCGTTTATCAACATAAAAGGTAAGACAACTTGTTCGATTGGTAAGTTAAAATCATTTCTAGTTGGCTGTTGATCTGCTGATTTTTTTAATACAGAGACGGTACCATCCGATTCTAATATGGCATAGTCCACCTCTTGTACTGAAAATACATCTTTTGAACGTAACAAGTGTAACAGTTGGTTCATGTCCAGTTTGGATTTTCTCATTTCCTCTCTTTGTATGATTCCTTTATGAATCACCATCGATGGACGGCCTTCTAAAATTGCCCGTGTTTTTTTAAATTTTTGAGTGGTTAGTTCAGTGATATATAATAAGGCACCCCAAATAGCTACTGCAAAGCCGACTTCCTTTACCCCTACTTGATCATCATATAAGGCATTTCCGACTAATTCTCCGAGAATAAGAGCTGAAATGAAATCGAACGCTGTTAATTGTTTAATCTGCGTTTTGCCTAGTAATTTGGCGAGGATAAATAACATAACAAAACCAAATATGGTTTCGATAAAAATAGATCCATATTCCATCGTTGTTTCTCCTACCTTTATTCATATTATTCTATAAGCATGTACAAAAACTAATGTATACATACATTAAAAATGGTAAGAGAAACAGAAAATTCAAAGTGGAATCAGTATCTATAAAATTGATTTTATCATGGTTACGTGCGGAATACCTGCATCCATAAACTCATCAGAAATCGTCTTATATCCAAGAGATTGATAAAATGCCTCTGCATGTATTTGTCCATTTAACTTTGATTTTTCTAACCCTTTTTCTTTCGCTACCTTCTCCATAAAGAAAATGATATCTTTGCCATATCCTTTTCCACGATTGTCTGCTAACACACAGACCCGCTCCAATTTGGCGTAATCATCTACAAAGCGCATTCTACTTGCTGCTACAGGATTTTTACCATGATAACCAACAAAGTGAACAGCTTCTTTCTCCAAATCATCTATTTCTAATTCTTCCGGTACTCCCTGTTCTTCCACAAAAACAATAGAACGTACTTGGTATGCATCTTTTAATTCTTGATCAGTGTTAACTATTTTTATTTCCATTTACTTTTCCCCTAACATTTCAATTAAAATATTTCTTAAATCTTTTTGCCAATATTTCCAGGTATGGTTACCAGTAAATTCGTTGTATTGATAGATATTTAGTTTTCCTTGTAGCATCTGATTTAATTTTCGATTAGGTGTTAAAAAATCAGAAACCTCACCTGAGGTCGTGTGTACTTCTGTTTCTTCCGTACCTATTGTATGATGAATTTCTAAATTACTAAAATGATCAACATGTGTGGCTTGCTCTAATACTTTTTCATCAACATAAGGTGATTGCATGATCACAATATCGAATGTCTTAGGAAATTGGCTTGCCACCATGAAAGCTAAAGTACCTGCGAGTGAATCCCCGATAAGAGCTCGTTTGGTTGGAGAAATATGTAACGTATCTTCTATAAATGGGAGCACTTCGTTGGTGAGAAATTGAATATAGTTATTGTTCTGTTTGCCATTAGGGTGGTATTTGTCTTGACGATCATATTTATCCTGATAATGGATGCCGACAAATATCGTTGGTTCAATTTCTACTTCTTCATGTAATTGATCACTTAAAGTGGCGACACGTCCCATTTGAAAATAATCATCTCCATCTTGCATAATACATAATTGATAATCCTTAAATGGTGTAAATCCTTCTGGCAGATACCATTTTATCTTGATTTCTTCATGTAGATATTCACTAGTGACAGTAGCATCTTCCATTTTTCCCTTTCGTCCCAAAGAATCACCTCCCCATCTCATGAAAAGTGTATCATATTTAATGAATAATTGAAGAACAATGCTTTGTATCTTTATTTCGTTTTATTTCAATAGTCTTCTCGATATAGGAGCCATACTCAAACTTTGAACGGTTAAAGATAATAGCACCACTGTAAAACTGACAGCTACCATCCATTCACTGTCAATACCGCTAGCATTTTTTGCGTATAGTGTTAGGATTAAGAAAACAGACATAGAACCTTTTAAGCCGGCCCAAGAAATAAGGAATTGATGTTGCCATGGTAATGGATGGACTATTTTTGTTATAACAAAAACAATAAACATTCGCACCATAATCATAAAAATAAAAATGACGAAAGCATATAACCAGAAATCGATGGTGATATATTCGGTGATTTCGATTCCAATCACTAAAAACAAGATGGCCAACAAACTAATTTCGATAATTTTCCAAAAACCATCTAATGATTCACGGAAGTGCCCCTCCTTGATGGCGCGTCCATATTCAAATGAAATCATCATCCCACTAGCAACCGTTGCTAACACACCAGAAACATGAAACGCTTCAGCAATTAAGAACGATCCATATGCCAAAATGATACTCAACATAATTTGATATTGTCGTTGATGGGAATAATGAACAATTTTGCTGACCAAATAACCACATACTAATCCCACAACAACCCCGCCAAGTGAGACGAGAAGAAATTCACCTAGGAAAGATAGAAGAGAAAAACTCTTCTCTTGATTAGCAATTGAAAATAATGTGGTAAATAAAACAATACTTGTACCATCGTTTAGCATCGATTCCCCTTCGACTGTATCTGCAATTTGGTCATTACCTGTTGCCTTCTTAATTATAGAAACAACAGAAATTGGATCTGTTGGTGTTAATATTGCTGCTACTACCAATGCACTCGCAAAACCAATTGGTGCAATTAACCATGTCAAGGAGCCTAACAGAAAAACTGTAATAATGATTCCGATGGTTGCCAATGTCAAAATTAATCCTGCATTTTTTTTCAAATCTTTGATCGGAAATTGATAAGCGGATACAAATAATAATGCAGGTAAAAAAATGTGATAAATCATATTTTCGGTAATCTGGATAGAATCGAAAAAAGGAATAAAGACAAGACCCATCCCGATAATCACCAAAATAGTTGGAACTGGAAAATTTTCTTGCTTAGTATCAATCGTAAATATAACATATCCGATTAATAATAAAATAATAATTTGTTCAATTGTCAATGGTCACACCTTCTTTTTTTGTATAGTTCTTTTATTCCCATTTTCCAAGAAAGAAAACGATGCATGTTTAAATGAAAATGACACAACCTATTCAAAAAGGATGTGTGGATAATGAAGAAATGGACTAGTTTAGTTATTATGTTGTGTTTGTTTATGGGCGTAAGTTTACCAGTTGCTGCAGAAACTCAGACAACACTTGTAACAGATGAGTTATTTAAGGATATGGAACAATTAAAATATCCAATCGTATCTGAAGTAGATGATGAAGATATGGAAATAAAGATCAATAAAGACTTCGGTAAATATATTAAAGAATCGTATAAAGAATTAAAAGAGAATGAAAAGCAAGCTGAAAAATATCATTTTCAAGGAGATTACCAAACCGACTATCAAGTAAAGTATAATACATCACCACGTTTAAGTATATTAACAAGTAATTACATTTTTAGTGGGGGAGCACACGGAAATACCACTGTCCAAGCCTTTAACTATAATATCGAGGAAGGCAAGCGGGTTTACTTAACGGATATTTTAACTACGGATGAGCAAATAAAATCAGTAAGAGATTATGTATGGGAATATGCAATCGAGCGACCAGACATTTTTTATCCGGATTTAAAGAAGGAAGATATTAAATTAACGAAAGATACAGCCTTTTATTTTGCTGATGAAGGGATCACACTTGTCTTTCAACAATACGAAATTGCCCCATATGTCTCCGGAAATCAGGAAATACACATTCCAAAAGATGTGTATAAGAAAAGTTAAGAAAAAATGAAGAAAATTGCGCAATATAAGGAAACTGCGCAGTAAATGATGTAGTAATTTTGACATGATGTTTGTGCATAGAAACCGCTACGGCTTGCCCACTTCCCTTTCCGGGCATGCTCTTCAGCTAATTTTGAAAAGAAAAACACTTTTCAAAATGGATCTTCAGATCATGCTAATCCCCCAGGAGTCGAAACGGACGCCTACGCTAAATGAAGTTCTACAATAGAAGTAAGAGTTATATTAAAGACTTCTATCTCATCATTTTAACGAAACAATAAACAATGCTAAAAAGCTCAAATTGATGACTATTACAACCGTTGTAGAATCATTTATAGCGTAGGCCGCCCACTTTCACTCCTGTGGGAATGTTTTACCTGAAGATCCACTTTTTCGAGCGCTTTTTGCTTGAAAAAGTTAGCTGAAGGTAAAACCCCATGGAAAGGAAAGGGGGCAGCCGGAGCGGATATTTAGTAAATAAAATATTTCAAAATTACCAATTTAGCTAATAAATATACATCAGTTTACTGCGCAGTATGTTCCTAATGCGTATAAAAATTCTTTGGTCTCAACTTCTTTATTTTGCAAAAACGTGGTTCCCGATTTTAATGGTTGTTGTTGTATCATAAATCCAATTACTTACTGCTGTATTTGGATTATAGAAGTAAATAGACCCTTGACCTTGTCCACGAAATACTATTGCTTCCTCCACAGCTCTTTTGGCTTCTGCATCCGCACGCTTATTAATTTCTCCGTTCGCAACCGGACTAAAGGCATGGATAGCACCGTTACTATATGTTTCGTGAATGACACCTTTAATGGAATTAGGAAAATTCTTATGATCCACTCGGTTTAAAATTACTGTAGCGACAGCAACCTTACCAGCATATGGTTCCCCTTTTGCCTCGGCATGAACAAGTCGAGCCATTAATTCTTTTTCTGATTCAGAAATAGTAGCTGGGATTGTCAATGTTGCTCCTGGATATAAAAGACTGCTGCTATAGTTATTAGTTTGAATTAATTGATTAACAGATACGCCATGCTGTTTGGCGATTTTCCAAAATGAATCACCCTTTTTTACTGTATAGGCATTTGCAAATCCAGGCATAATTGTGATGCATATTGCAATGATAAGACTTGCTATAATAAAATGAACTCCTTTTTTGTTCATGTATTTCCCCTCCTGTTGTATTCTAGTTAATAGATTAGCAAATGTAACATAACAAAACAGTAAGTTATTTTTACCAATTGATAGAAAGACAAGCTATACTTCAAACAGAAAATTTTTCCATCAGTTTTAAGCTGGTTACAACAACTAATAATAGAAAAAATTACCATGAATATAACAAATGTAATCGTCTTGTAACATTAATTTGCTTTTGATAAAATTACGGCCAAGAGAGGTGTGTAAATATGTTTTGGAAAAAAAGAGGCTTTACAATATGGAGAAAAACGCTGCACTTTAGTTATCCTGTAATTGATATAGAAAATCAATATATGGAGGCCAACGTATTTTTCAAGAATAAAAAATACGTAACTATTTACGTGGATGTGAAAAGAAGTCAAGAGAGTATGGAGGGAGATCTTAATAAATTGAATAAGAGATTAAAGAAAGAACAGCAATTGACTGAAGAAGAACTCAAAAATATAATGAGACTCAATGCGAAATATTTTATGGGAAATAAACTTAATCGTACGAAAACGGATTGACAAGTTACCGGAAGTTTTCTATATTTATTAGTAGTGATAAAAACCCTAAGAAGTACTTCAACTGGAAGAGTATTACTTTAACGTAAAAAAGATTAAATATTACGATCTGATAGTTCAGCGGGAGAACGCTTGCTTGACAGGCAAGAGGTCGGGGGTTCAAATCCCTCTCAGATCATCGCTTCGAGACACATTCGATAACCTTGAATGTGTCTTTTCTATTTACATAATGACAACATATACAAAAAAAATACACTAATTAAAAAGAAACTGTAATAAATCTACTTGTTCGTGCTATGACATGTGGATTTTTTTGTCATTTAATATTTAATAAAATTAAAAAAGTGAAAAAAGTTGTATTTTTTTAAAAAATTATTCTATTAAATTTATCTCTATTCAATGAAATAATAAACGAGAGATTCATATCATGTTACTGTTTTTTGTAAATCTAACTTACTTTAAACAGTAAACAAACTAATGAAAGAGGTGATATTTGTTTATTAAAAAGCGAAGGAGGTGTAAAGAAGAAGTTTATTAGCTTTGTAAAAAGTCAATGAACAGTTGGTCTCAATTGAAAATGAAAAGGAGAAGGTAAACTAAAATGAGAAATAAATTATTCGTATTTTTGATAACGCTTACACTATTAGTTTCTTATGTCCCTAACCCTAGTGCTTTAGCACAGGAAACTAATAATGATATAGCAGAAAATCCAGTTATATGGGCTGATGTCCCAGATCCAAGTGTGATCCGTGTCGAAGATACTTATTACATGTCAAGCACTACCATGCATATGAATCCAGGTGTACCTATTATGAAGTCAAAAGATTTAGTGAATTGGGAAATTGTTAACTATGCATATGATATCCTTGATAGAGGGGAAGAACAAGCGTTACGAAATGGTCAAAACGAGTATGGTCAAGGATCATGGGCAAGCAGTCTTCGCTATCATGAGGGTACATTTTATTTAGCGTTTGCTTCCAACAGCACTGGTAAAACATATATTTTACAAACGGATGATATTGAAAATGGAGATTGGGAAAAAACAACGTTAGATAATCTTTACCATGACATGTCATTACTTTTCGATGATGATGGTAGAGTATACATGGTATATGGTGGTACGGATATTAGAATCATTGAGCTTACATCTGATGCAACCGCTATTAAAGAAGGTGGGCTAGATAAAGTTCTCATTCCTGATGCAGGTTCGATTTCAGGTTCTGAACATATTCTTAATGCAGAAGGTGCACATTTTCAAAAAATTAATAGTAAATATTACGTGTCCCTCATATCCTGGCCACAAAATGGTGGACGAACTCAATTAGTCTACCGTTCTGACAGTATAGATGGAGACTATGAAGGGAAAGTAGTATTACAGGACTCTGGTATTGCCCAAGGTGGAATGGTAGATACTCCAGACGGTGAATGGTATGGGTTCTTATTTGGAGACCGTGGTTCGGTTGGACGAATTCCATACTTAGTACCTGTTACTTGGGAAGATGATTGGCCGGTATTTGGAGTGGATGGTGAAGTTCCAGATGAGTTATCTATAACTGCAGAAGGACAAAATTCAGTTAGTAATATTGTGCAGTCAGATGAATTCTATCAGTCACCTGACAGTAGTAATTCAGCAAGTGCGTTAGCTACCAATGAAGAGAACGTAGAAGATACTTCTTCATCAAATGAAGAGGGGATGATGGTAGCTGCACAGGAATTATTAGATGTGGAGAATGGGACTGAACTGCTTGAAAATGGCAGTTTTGAAGATGGACAAGAACCATGGTCTGTAAATGGAGCTGCTTCTGTTCAGGTCACTGATCAAGAAGCAAACAGTGGATCAAACAGTCTATTGGTGACAGACAGAGTGGCAACAGGGGACGGACCGAAACAAGTTATTACCGATGAAGTCCAAGCAGGAAATACGTATGAGTTCTCAGCACAGGTAAAATATACAGAAGGCCCCGATCAAAAACAGTTTAATTTTAATATTCAACATGGACCAAGCTGGGAAGGTATCGAAGTAATAGGATCTGGAACGATTAACAAAGGGGAGTGGGGGACTGTTGAAGGAACTTACACCATTCCTGAGGATGTAGACTTTTCAGAAACTTTTATTTTTATTGAGACACCTTGGGTATCTGAACCGGATGCAGAAATAGACTTATTAGACTTTTATGTGGATGACGTATCATTTGTAGATGTTACTCCAGATCCTAATTTAATAGTAAACGGCGGCTTTGAAGATGGAATAGAACCATGGACAGAATATCGAGATGCAAGTATTGAGGTAACGGATCAAGAGGCAAGCAGTGGATCCAATAGTTTATTAGTATTTGATCGTCAGGCAACCGTTGACGGTCCACAACAAAATTTAACAGATAAAGTGGTAGCTGGTGGAACATACGAATTTTCAGCGAAAGTGAAATATACCGAGGGTCCTGATCAGAAAGGATTTAATTTCAACATTCAAAATGGACCATCTTGGGAAACGATTGAAGTGATCGGCTCCAGTTCAATTACAAAAGGTGAATGGGGAACAATTGAAGGAACGTACACCATTCCAAATGACGCCGATATGTCAGAGTCATTCGTTTTTATCGAGACATCTTATGCAAATCCTGCAGATCCGGTCAATGATTTAATGAATTATTATGTGGATGATGTCTCTTTTACACAAATAGCTGCACCAGAACCTGAGCCAGACACAGAAAAAAATGGAGAGTATGAGGATAATGGTTCGAATCTTGGTATAACTTGGCAGTGGAACCATAATCCTAATAATAATTTCTGGTCACTGACAGACCGTTCAGGTTATTTAAGACTAACCAATGGCAGAACAAGTACTAGCATACACGATACGAGAAACACTCTTACCCAAAGAACATTTGGTCCTGAAAGTTCAGGGGAAGTAGCAATAGACGTAAGTAACATGGAAAATGGAGATGTTACTGGTTTAGCGGCTTTCCAAGAGAATTATGGATTTGTAGGGGTAAAAATGGAAGGCGATGCTAAATCTATTGTTATGGTAAATGGTGATTCTGAATCAGAAGAAGAAATAGAGACGATAGAAATCGACCAAAACAAAGTGTATTTAAAGGTTGACTTTGATTTTAAAAATCAAACAGACAAGGCGTATTTTTATTACAGTCTTGATGGCGTAAATTGGACAGAATTAGGGAATACGCTACAAATGGAATATACATTACCTCATTTTATGGGTTATCGTTTTGCCTTGTTTAATTATGCAACACAAGAAACTGGAGGCTATGTAGATTTTGATTATTTCAGAGTAAATGATAAGATTACAGATTCTGAATCTTCCCAAACAGTATTGGATGCAAACTTAGGAGATGTTTCTGACATTATTGGTGCTCCTAATGTTGAATTTGAGGTTCCGCTTGAAATGGATGCTCTTCCTGAAGGAAATCACACTTCAATTGCTGCTTCTATTGATATTCCAAACGGATTAACGGTATCTGGAGTCGATTTTAATACGGATAATATTGATGGTGACAGTACGTTTAGCTTTGAGAATAATCAATTAAAATTGAATGTCAATGGAGATGATGTTCACTTTACTAACGATTCGTCTAATTTATTTGCGACACTGAAGTTAAAAGTGGCGGATTTTGTTACAGAAGATCAGACAGAAGAACTAAAGATCAATTATATCGACGTAATGAGTAGTCAAGATGTAGCTTACAATGTACATGATTCTATAGCAAACATTAGTTTAAAACTACTAGATACTGAAGCTCTGGCCAAGATACCAGGTTTCAAAAACCCGTTAATAAGCCATAAGTATGGTGCAGATCCAAATGCTTTGGTTTATGAGGATAGAGTATATATCTATTTAACAAACGATCAAGTGGAATACGATGATAACGGGAATATCATTGATAACAATTATGGAAGTATCAATACGATAACCGTTATTTCTTCAGATGATATGGTTAATTGGACAGATCATGGTGCCATACCAGTTGCAGGGCCAGATGGTGAAGCAACATGGGCGACAAATTCTTGGGCGGTATCCATTGGTAAGAAAGAAATTGACGGTAAAGATAAATTCCTTTTATATTTTTCAAACAATGGTTCTGGAATTGGTGTATTAACAGCAGATTCGCCTCTTGGACCTTGGGAAGATCCGATCGGAGAACCTTTGATTGATGGAAGTACTCCTGGTACGGAGGGAGTTGTCTGGATTTTTGATCCGGATGTATTAATAGATGATGATGGCGAAGGTTATCTCTATTATGGTGGAGGAGTACCTGGTGGAAATAATCCAACACAAGAGCAGGCAGAACATCCTCAAACAGCTAGGGTAATTAAGTTAAGTGATGATATGATTCATACAGAAGGTGAAGCACAAGTAATTGATTCACCTTTCCACTTTGAATCAAGTGGGATCCATAAACACGATGGAAAATATTATTACTCGTACAGCACTAATTTTTCTGGAGTGCGCGAGGGGGATGATCCAAAGTATGCTGAAATCGCATATATGGTTAGTGATGATCCAATGGGTCCATTTAATTATGTTGATGCTGTTTTGAAAAATGGATCCGAATTTTTTGGAGTTGGTGGCAACAATCATCAAGATTTCTTTGAATTTAAAGATCAATGGTATATCACGTACCATGCACAAACTTTAGGAAGGGCTTTAGATGCAGTAAATGGTTATCGTTCGCCTCACCTTAATAAGGTAGAATATTATGAGAATGGGGACATAAAAGACATTACTGCAGATATGGAAGGTGTTTCACAACTTCAGAATTTAAATCCATATCAAAGACATGAGGCCGAAACCATTGCATGGAACGCGGGAATAGCTACAGAAGAATCAGAAGCACCAGGCAACATGGTCGAGCATGTTAATTTGAATGTAACAGATATTCATGACGGTGATTGGCTAGCAGTATCAAATGTTGATTTTGGTCAAAATGGTGCTCAATCTTTTGAAGCAAATGTTGCTTCTACAGTTGGTGGTAAGATCGAACTTCGCATAGACAGTCCAGTAGGTGAAGTGATCGGTACAGTGGAAGTGGATGCCACTGGTGGAAACCAAGATTGGAACTTATTAGAAACAGATCTATCAAAAATCACTGGTGTTCATAATGTGTTCTTCATGTTTAAAGGAGACAGTGAAGAAGAGTTATTTAATTTCGATTACTGGAAGTTTACGGAAGCGGAAGAAGATAGTATACCAGATGAAGAGACAACAGAACTTGAGTTAGGTGGAGAAGGACAAGAAGTTGCAGCTGGTAAAACATACACTATAGTTGGCACAAATTCCAACATAACGATGCCAACCGATCTACCAGAAGGAACCAAAGTGATAGTGATGCCTAAAGATGTGGAAGAAACAAATTACGAAGGTTTAATTCCTGCTGGTGAAATATTATCGTTTACATTCGAATATCCGGATGGCTCGACTATTCCATCGAATAACTTTACTTTAGAGTTAGGTTATAACAGTGATGCTGAAACAGATGCACTTGCAATCTACTATTACAACGAAGAAGCGGATCAATGGGAACATCGTGGTGGAGAAGTGCATGAAGAAAATCAAATAATATCTTTACCAGTTTCCCATTTCTCAACATACGGTGTATTTGTACCTGTCGATAGTTCAGACGGAGAAGACGGTCAAGATGGAGAAGACGGCCAAGATGGAGAAGACGGTCAAGACGGAGAAGACGGTCAAGACGGAGAAGACGGCCAAGATGGAGAAGACGGACAGGACGGAGAAGACGGTCAAGACGGTGAAGATGGCCAAAATGGAGAAGATGGTCAAGACGGAGAAGACAATCAAATCGGAAAAGACGATCAAAATGGTCAAGATAATCAAGAGCTTCCTGATACCGCTACAAGTCTGTTTAATTACTTAGTTATTGGGTTAGTATTATTAGTTTTAGGTACTGTTACCCTTTTGGTTTATAGAAGAAAAAAGTTTTTATAAGAGCCAAAATTAGCAAAATGGAATGAACGTTATGATTAAGTTTCTCTCAGTGGGGAATGAACCCCACTGAGAGTTTAAATTCAAATTGTATCATTACTCTTTAACGTTGATTTTAAAGCGTTTTGTAAGTTCAGCAAGGGATTGAGATACATCAGTAAGCGCTAAGCCGATTTCATGAGTGTGCTCCATTTGATGTATTTGTTCATCACTAGTTTCATTCATTTGTTCTGTACTTATTAACGTTTCTTGAGCAACATAGGCATAATTTTCAGTCGATTTTTCGAGTGTCGGCAATATCCTATCTAAATGAAAAAGTTCTTGCCGCATCCCACTAATCCGTTCACTTACTGTAAATATTTCATTCATCAATTGATCAATAGAAATCTTTGATTTTTTTGCTGTATTAAGATTAGAATGGATTTTTGAATTCATTAGTTCAAACTCATCTGTTGCTTGTGATGCAACATTCCTCATCTCAGTTAGCGAGCTTGTAATTTTTTCCGAATTGTTTGTAGCTTGCTCAGCTAGTTTTCTTACTTCATCAGCTACTACGGCGAATCCTTTGCCATACTCACCAGCTCTTGCTGCTTCAATTGTTGCATTTAATGCTAATAATTTAGTTTGCTCTGCAATACCTTTAATTAGATCTACTAAACTTGTTATTGAACTTGAGTGAGTATTGACTTTATAAATAGTTTTATTCATTTGTTCAAAGTCTTGTTCAAATGACAATATAGTATCAATTAAATTTTTAATATTTTGGTCACCGTTTTTTGCTGAATCATTCATATCTTTTGAGCTATTCTCTACTAATGTCATATTTCTATTTAAGGACTCTACTTTATTTTTCATTTCTTGGAAGTGACCTGCACTATCCTCAGCATTTCTGACTGTTTGTTCGGAACCTTCTTTGACTGTATTAATAGCTTCAATTAATTGGTGACTCGAGGATAAAGAATCACTGGAAGACTCTTTTAATTGAACCCCAGTAGTTCTTAGTTTTGTTGTTGTATCATTAAGTTCATTCCACATTGCTCTAATTTGATCCATTAATGTCTGATAACTTTTATGTAAGGAAACGATTTCTGGGATAGTTGTATCAATATCACTCGACCTTCTTAAATTTCCATTTTGTGCTTCACTCATCTCACGTTGAAGTTTGAAGATAGGATTGATTAAACTTTTGACAAATAAAATAATGAAGATACTGGAGAGAATTAGACTAACAATAATAATAATGATAATGTTTTGACCTAATTTCACTACAGGTTCCATGTAAGAAGACGTTGGAACAGCTAATACATAATTGCCACCAATTACAGTTTGGAGGTCTTCTACAAATATAGTATAATCCTCATTTGCAATTTCTTCGTACAAGATACCTTGATTAAGATCGCTCATTTCATTTATTAAGGAGTCAGAAAAAGTTAAATTGCTTTCATTGCTAACTTGAAAAGGGATCACTTTGTTATCTTTGATATAAAAAATATCGGTATCAATTCCTTCTTCACTTAGTTTATCCTGTTGTGATCGTATATTTATTTCTAACTGTTGCATGAAATACGCTTCATCACTTACATATAAAAACTTTAAGTTTTCAGCTATATAACGCATAAGTTCGCCTTCTCGCATTAGACGATTTTCAGTAGATGTTACCGTTGTTTCTTTAGCGTTTATGTATGAATATACTCCGACTAAAATAACAGAAAGTGTTAGAAATGTTACAAATAATATAAGCAATCTCGTCTTTAGTGAGAACCTTTTTAATAGTTTTTGTACGTACTTTGTCTTATTAAATGGCATGATCTTCAATGATAGATTCTCCTTTTGGAATAGGTCTTTTGTCTTGTATGAAGATATTTTAGCAAAGAGATGTTAAGGTATTGTAAACTTAATATAAGTTTTTTGTAAAATCAGTTAATTTTAGTGGATCCTTGTTCCTATTTACTAGAACTACAAAATATGGTGTCTTAAAAACTAATAATTAAAAATCATTATCAAAGTAATTTTTCCTTATATAGTTTATTTTATCTTAATTAGTGTTATATAGGTCTGTAGGATGTAAAACCAAAGGAGGCTATTAAAGTGGCTATATATATCATTCTTATTCTAGTAATTTGTATCGCTGCATTTCTACTAACCTTTCAACAGTTGGGGAGAAGTGATCCAAACTACAGAGAAAAAAGTAAAACCCAGCTTAAAAGATTATCTATGATATACATTGTTGCAATAATAGGATCAATCATTGCACTTGTTATCTACATGACTGTAACTTAGATATTTTTCATTAATTGAGAAGAAAAAAGCTCTAATAACAACAAATCGTTGTCATTAGAGCTTTAAATTTATTTATTTTCGTATGGTTCAATCGTTTGAATATTTCCAGATTCATCGTATGTGATTTCTGTAAATTTTATCGAACGTTGATGATTTATACCATTTGATAAGGAAGCGTCATGGTAGAATAGATACCATTTATCGTTAAATTGAACTATAGAGTGATGAGTAGTCCAGCCAATAACAGGATTCAAAATGGTTCCTTTAAATTCAAATGGACCATAAGGATTGTCACCTACCGCATAGACAATTTTGTGAGTAGTTCCGGTTGAATAGGATAAGTAATATCGACCTTCATACTTATGTACCCATGCACCTTCAAAAAATCGTCGATCCTCGTCACCAGCGAGAATTGGATTACCATCACTATCGACAATGGATATCTCTTTTGGATCTTCTTTAAAAGTAAGCATATCTTCACTGAACTCTGCAATACGTGGTCCATATGCTGGTTGGTCAGGTGCAGGTTCCTTTCCTTCCGGATTATGACTGCCTGTTTGCCATTGTTCTAATTGACCGCCCCAAAGACCACCTATATAACAATATGCTTTGTTATCATCATCAATTAATACAGCCGGATCTATACTATAACTACCCGGGATATAATTTTCTTCAGGCTTGAAAGGTCCTGCAGGATTATCACTTGTAGCAATTCCGATGCGGAAAATCCCATCATGATCTTTAGCAGGGTAAACAAGATAATACTTGCCATTTTTGTATGCTGCGTCAGGTGCCCACATTTGTTGGCTTGCCCATGGAATGTCTTTTACATGAAGAACCTCACCATGATCTACAACTGGAGCGCTTTCATTTTCCATAGAGAAAACATGATAGTCTTCCATTGCATATTGTGAGCCGTCATCAAAAGATTCGCCATCATGCTCTAAATCATGAGATGGATAAATGTAAATTTTCCCCTCAAAAACATGGGCGGATGGATCTGCAGTATAAATATGTGTTACCAGAGCTTCGTTCTGTTTGGATTGATTACTCATAAAATCCCCTCCATAAATTAGTCTCATATCATTATAACGAAAACACCTTACTTTGTACAGTGGAAAAACTAAGTTT
This sequence comes from Gracilibacillus massiliensis, assembly GCF_001458115.1. Lineage (GTDB taxonomy): Bacteria > Bacillota > Bacilli > Bacillales > Amphibacillaceae > Gracilibacillus > Gracilibacillus massiliensis. Next base: position 171,685 of record NZ_CZRP01000013.1, on the reverse strand, counting down.
TCTTATCAATCAATATATATTAAGAAATAATTTTTCGCGGTGATGTAGGAGAAGGGTTGGATGGCGAAAAGTGATTAGAAATATACGCATATATGGCTTGTGCTACTGTTACATCTTTTCCAATCAAACCTTGATTTCCAAATAACACATTAAATTCTAATATATAATAACGACCTTCACTAACAATGATATCGAATCCTGCATGATTAATATTTAATGATTGAGCAATATTTGTTACGAGGTGTAACGCTTCTTCAGGAATAAATTGTGTACACACTTCACCGCCTTGTGAAACATTGTGTAAAAATTCTCCTTCTAGTCCTACTCGCCAATACGCAGCATAGATTTCTTCGCCAACAACACAAATTCGTAAATCTTTCCCATCATTCGGGAGGTATTCTTGGATATAAAGCACATCATTTTTAGAGGCATAGTCACGAAACGCTTCCTCAGATTCTATTAAAAATACACCTTTACCCATCGAATTTTTTACTTCTTTAGCGACAAAAGGGTAGGGAAAAGTTGTTAAGATGGTTTGGATATTGGATTCACTATTCGCAAGAATTTCAGTATATGGCACATGTTCTTTTGCTACACTCCAGAGAGCTCGAGTCATTTCTATTTTATTCATACCTAATTGCATTGTTTCGATACTAGGAAATATTTGCTTTTTCAGTCCATATACAAGTGTAGGCACTTGCCAAGTCTCAGGAAACAATACGAGATTTGCTTTTTTTACTGTTTCTATTTCTTTAAACATTAAGTCAGGCTTTATATAAGTTACATTGGGAATACCTATTGTTCGAAACGCATTAAACGAAACTATATTCATCGTTCATTTCTCCATCTCTATTAAGTTATCTATATAATAGTAGCATTTTTTTTAATAAAAGCTAGACTTAATTTGTTTTTATTAATGATTTTTAAGTTAGATTTGGAAAGCAAAAAAACTCATTACAAGAGTAATGAGTTTTTTGCTAGTGGCATTGAATGATTTTTTAGAAGAGTTTGCCAAATAAATTATAGGCAATTAAGAGTCTTCTTCTTCTTCGGTATCTTTATTGTCAGAGTTAGAAGTTGAAGTGTTTTGAGATTCTTCTTCTTGTGTATCTACTTCTTCACTTTCATTTTCCTCTTCGTTATCATTGGTGCTTTCTGTTTCTTCTTCTGTATCCGTTTCTTGATCATCATCTTCTACTTCTCCCGTGTTTTGTGAAGTTTCGTCTTTCTCAGACTGTTTCTTTTGCTCATTGTCGTTATCTGTGTTGTCATCATTAGTTTGTTCGGTTTCTTTATTTTCAGTCATTGAGGTTGTTTCATTTTCTTCTTTCTTTTTCTTTTTCTTTTTCTCATTTTCACGTTTCTTTTCTTCATTTTCTTTCTCTTTCTTTTCCTTCTTCTTTTCTATTTCTTTTTCCTTATCTTTTTCCTTCTTTTTGTCCTCTTGCTTATTTGTTACTTTTTCTTTCTCTTTTTCAGTTTTTTTGTCCACCTTCTTTTTGGTTGGTATATATTTTGTTGGAACAGTCGAACCTTCAACGAACAACTCCGTTATCCTACTATTGCTAGGTGTATGAGCTGATGCTTTTTTACCATTTCGTTTGTCGATATCGATCTTTTTTACAGTGGAAGGTTGAATAAATGGTTCTGTGTCGACATCTTTTGAAACTTCAGACACAATCTCTTTGAATAATAGTTTTGATATACGAGCATCTTCTTTCGTAATATATTGCTCTTGTGATGTTGTTTCATACCCAGTCCAAACCGCGGCCGTATATTCAGTTGTATAGCCTACAAACCAAGAATCGGTTGATCCATTCTTAATTCCTTCCGGTCCATTTGTTGTCCCTGTTTTCCCCGCTAAAGGTAAACCGTCAATATTCGCTAAGGTACCTGTTCCGCGCTGTACTACATCACGCAGCATATCCGTAATCATGTAAGCCGTGAAATCACTCATTGCTTGTATTGCTTCAGACTGATATTCGGTGATTTCACCTGTTGGATATTCAACTTTTGTTACACTGTACGGTTGATGGTACTCTCCTTGATTTCCGAAAGCAGCATATGCACCTGCCATATTTAATGGGGACACGCCATCATCATCCCCAAAGCCACCAATAGCATATGAAGGATACGCATGTTCTAAGTTTATTCCTAAATTAGCGGCAAACTCTTTTGCTTGATCGTTTTCCACTTCTAAAAAAGCTTTAATTGCAGGAATATTGTATGATTTCACTAATGCCTCACGCATGGAAACCATTCCGTGAAAGGAATCATCATAATTTTTAAATGTTTTGTCACCTATTTCGAGTTCCTCATCTTTAATTTGATAATAAGTAGATTTTTGTTGATATTCAATCAAGGGACCATAATCTAATATTGGTTTAATAGTTGAACCAGGTTGTCGTTTAATGTCAGTTGCATAATTAAAGCCTTTTTGTATATCTAGTTCTTGAGGATTACGATTACCACCTATCGCCCGAATCGCTCCTGTTTTAGTGTCAAGTAAGACAACACCTGATTTAAAGTTATCATTAGGAAAAGGTATAATATCAGTTCCAGTCATTGTTTCCTCTGTATAAGATTGGGCATCAGGATCAAGTGTTGAATAGATTTTTAATCCACCAGAATAAATATCAGTCTCTTCAATTCCTTTTGCTTTTAATTCCTCTACTACATGATCGATAAAATATTGATATTGTTGTTTGTTTTTCTGCCTGTGTAGAAGATTGTCTAACTCAGTTGCTTTTGCTTCTTCTTTTTCTTCAGTGGAAATGAAATTATTTTTTTCCATGGAAGCTAACACAATGTCTCTTCTGTCATTTGCTAGTTCAGGATTTACATATGGATCGTATCCACTTGGTCGTTGAGGTAGTCCAGCTAACAATGCAGCTTCAGCAACTGAAAGCTCACTAACATCTTTATTAAAATAGACTTCTGATGCTGCACCAATTCCATATGCACCGTTACCAAAATATATTTTGTTTAAGTACATTTCTAATATTTCATCTTTTGTATAATCTTCTTCCATTTGAATCGCTAGGTACGCTTCCTGCGCTTTTCGTTTAAGCGTTTTTTCAGGAGAGAGATACGCATTTTTAACCACTTGCTGGGTGATGGTACTTCCACCTTCCGCACCCCATCCTTCTTTAACATTGGCGATCGCAGCACCAGCGATTCGTTTTATATCGATCCCGCCATGATCTCTAAATCTGGCATCTTCAATTGCTATAAAAGCGTTTTGTACATTCATTGGAATATCCTTAATATCAACCGATAAGCGATGTTCTTCGCCAGAGATATTGGCAATCTTGTTTCCGTTCATATCATAAATAATAGAAGTTTGTGCATTTTCAAGCTGTTCTTTAGTTAGTGGTGGTGTGTCCTCAATAAGTGCAAATCCAGTAATTCCAGCAATGATAACGAAAGATAAGGGAAATAGAAATAATGCTAATAATAATTTTAAGAATCCTTTTTGATTTCCTGTCTTACTTTTGTGTTTCATGATGTCAACCCCTCTAATAAATAGTCCTGACTAAAAGTACCCTTTATTTTGATAAAATAAACCGTTTTTAAATAATATGGATTATTAGACCTATAATTTTAATGAGAATGTATGAGGTTTTATCCATATATACAACTTGAAGGTTACAGTCAATTATCATAATATGTAATTTATGGATGAATTTAAAAGAGGTGATTATTTATGATAGCAAGTTTGTATAAACGACGTGAGAAATTAGCATACATAATTTTATTGGTATTATTTGTTTTAATTAGCAGTTTCATCATTTTTGATACACCATCAACTGTTAATGAATGGCTGGAAGTCCTTTTGGCATTGTTTCCTTTTGCTTTTATTTTGGTGTTGGCTGTGATGAGCAGACACAAATATAATCAACTGAAAGATATCGATATTCCATATTCGGAGCTTAGCTTAGTTGATTTGAATCATTTAGTTTTAAAAAAAGATGCCACGGTTTTACCACAATTATTATGTTTTGAAAAACAAGGTAATTTTGTTGGTACTCTTAAAACTATTTCACTAACTTGGTGGTATTATCCGGTAGCGGTTTTTAGTAATGCTATGCTATCTTTTTTACCAACTACGATGGGTTTTTATACCCATGATGAAGAACTTTTGTTTTATTTTAAGAGAAAAGGTTTGAAAGTAACAAGGTTGTTTATTTATGATCACAATAATCATTTTTTGGGCAGTTATGTACAAAATGATTTTAAAAATGTGATAAATACAAAAGGGAAGTTATTTGACGAAGAAGATAAGTTACTTTTGAAAATAAAGGTATCTGGTATGTCAGGTGATTTCGATCTCAGAGATGATAACAATCATCGCTGGGCATATTTCTATAATGGTAAATTCCCTCATGAATACACAGATGTTTTTAAAGAACTCAACAACGATATGGTTGAAATCTCCAAAGAGTTAACGGTTGAAAAGAAAATTCTTCTATTGGCTATTATTAGTTACCTATTTACTTTTAGAGATAATCAAAAGTAGATAAATACTGACTTGACTAGTCATAATTCAAGTCAATTAAATGGATAATTATGTTAGAATAATAATAGCAACAGCATACACATAAGTTTAAAAGAAAAGAAGAAGAAGGGATTGTAGGATGAATATATTAATTGACTTTCAATGGGAAATTTTCATCGTAATCGAAATTATATCTTTTATTTCATTACTAATGTTTGGTATGTTTCGGTATTTCTTTGTTAAAAAGAGCATAAGTAACATCTTTATTTTTACCTTTTTGCTTTTAGTAGTTGCAGAAGCTTTAATGGGGATTATTATTTATCAATATACGGGGGAGTTCTCCACTTTTCAAATGGTTCTCCTTATCTTTGTGATATATGCATGTACATTTGGTATTGTTGATTTCAAGAAATTGGATCGATGGATGAGGAGAAAAATTGGTGGTTGGCGCGGTGTAGATCTTCTTACCGCAAAAGATTATAAAATTATTGAACAGAATCAAGATCCAAAGTATGTTGCGAAAATTAATAGAAGCAGCGCAATGATACATTTAGTCGTCTTTGTGATTGCCCAGGGTATCTTTTGGATGATGGGATTAGATACTTGGGATGAGGCGATTTATTACTTAACAGACTTTTCCTGGTTTGAAACAGGAAACTATCAAGGTTCACCCTATCCAAATGAAACGTTATATAGTATTGGAATGCTATGGGCCGTTATATTTGCTATCGACTTTTTATATTCTTGGTCGTATACTATATTCCCTTCAAATAAGTAGAAAACGGGGCATATTAAATTCAAAATCTCTAAGTGAATTGTGTATTCACCACTTCGGCTTGTGCGGTCTTTACTTCCGAAGTGGTTCACCCCAAACTCTCTCTGCAACTAATAGCTAGATAGCTCAATTCATAAACAATAACCCTTTATTCGTAAATTGACTGATCATTTCGGCTATATGTCTAGGTGATTCCTTGGTATCGTTAGCAAGCCACTCTTTGATCACATGAAGTGCGCCACTAATAATAAAAGTACTTAGATAACTAGCTTCAGTGGTTTTCATATTAATCGCTTTATTTAACAAAAACTCTCTCGCTATATCCATCACTCTCTTTTCAAAACTTGTTCCCGTATTGCGATGGAGTAATGTCTGACAAATCTCTTTTCTGTTTTTGATATATTCCAATAACTTCTCTGTCATTTCAATTGATTCTTCCTCTTCAACGAAATTATATTCATTTAAATATTTATTCATTTCTTCAATAATTTCCGCTTCGATCTGGTAAAGTAAATCGAATTGATCGGTGTAATGGGTGTAAAATGTAGAACGATTGATGTCAGCACGCGTACAAATTTCCTTTACCGTAATAGAAGAGAAGGCTTTTTCGTTTAATAATTGAATGAAACTATTTTTTAATACCATCCTTGTATACTTTTTTCTTCGATCCAGATTTATACTCAAGAAAACTCCTCCTAAATGTGAATTTTTTGTAACAATACAACAAAAACGTTAAATATGTTGGAAAACAAACAGTGTTAAAAAAACTGTTTGTTGAATATCCAACACTGTGTCTATATAATGATAAAGTGGAATTAAGATAAATGCAAGAGAGGATGAATTACGATTGACCTTTCAACAAAGATAATTCAATATAAAAAATCAATAGTTATCACATTTATGCTGATTACTTTAATAAGTGTGGTTACGCAATTTGGTGTTTCCGTCAATTATGATATGGCTGATTATTTACCCGAAGATGCCCCCTCCACAAATGCGATGGATTTGATGGAAGAGGAATTTGATTCAGGTGTAGAAAATGCTCGTGTAATGTTAGAGGATGTGACGGTACAGGAAGCACTTGAGTATAAAGCAGAGCTAGAAGCCATTGATGGTGTTAGTGAAGTGACTTGGCTCGACGATGCAATTGATATAAAGGCCCCACTTGAAATGGCAGATCAAGATACTGTTGAAACCTACTACCTTGATCAGAATGCACTATTATCCTTAAATATTCGAGATGGGGATGAAGTGGCGATTACAAATGAAATTTATACGTTGATTGGTGAAGAGAATGCATTGTCAGGGGAAGCGGTAGACACTGCTGTATCACAGGAAATGGCAGGATCGGAATCTGCATATGCGGCCTTATTACTTGTACCAATCATCATCATTATATTAGTTCTTTCTACTAACTCGTGGATGGAGCCGGTTTTCTTTCTAACGGCTATTGGTGTATCGGTATTAATCAACCTCGGTACAAATATTTTCTTAGGAGAAGTTTCTTTTGTCACCCAGTCGGTTGCTCCGATATTACAGTTAGCAGTTTCGCTCGATTATGCGATATTTCTCCTCCATAGTTTTTCTGACTTTCGAAATAAAGGCGAAGCCCCAACAAATGCGATGCGACTAGCAATGAAACAATCCTTCCCAGCAATTGCAGCAAGTGCGTCTACTACGTTTTTTGGTTTTATGGCGCTTACCTTTATGAACTTTGAAATTGGAGCAGACTTAGGGGTAAACCTTGTTAAAGGGATTGTGTTAAGTTTTATTAGTGTAATGATCTTTTTACCGGCATTAACTCTTACGTTCTATAAGTGGATTGACAAAACACAGCATAAGCCACTTGTACCAACCTTTAAAAATATTGGCAGAAGAGTGATGAAGTTCCGAATTCCAAGTATCATTCTTGTATTTTTAATTTTAATACCTGCATTTTTAGCACAAAGTAATACCAGCTTTATTTACGGAACAGGTGAGCATCCAGAGGACATGCGAGTCGGACAGGATGAAAGAGCTATTGAGCAAGTATTCGGCAAATCAACACCACTTGTTTTGTTAGTTCCAAAAGGGGATATCGCTAAAGAAGAAGAACTGATACAGGAATTAGAAAATGTTGACCATGTATCTAGTGTATTGTCTTATGTTAATACTGTTAGCGCCGCGATTCCTCCTGAGTACTTAGATGAATCGGTAACAGAGTCCTTTTATTCGGATAATTATGCAAGAATTATCTTAAATACCAATACAGATTCTGAAGGTGAAAAAGCATTTACCTTGATAGAAAAGGTCGAAGGATTGGCAGAACAATTTTATGGAGATGATATTTACGCACTCGGTGAAAGTGTTACCTTAAATGATATGAAAGATACAGTAGAAAAAGATAACATCGTAGTAAATATTTTAACGATTGTGGCTATAGCGATTGTTTTATTAGTGACCTTCCGTTCGATTTCAATGCCCATTGTCTTATTATTAACCATTCAATCAGCAGTATGGATTAATTTATCTGTACCATATTTTATGGATACATCACTAGTTTATGTGGGTTATTTGATTGTGAGTACGGTACAATTAGCGGCAACAGTTGATTATGCGATCTTATTAACAGAAGCATACAAAGAAAATAGAAAAGAAATGTCAGCAATGAAAGCAATCAAAAAAACAGTTGATGAAAAAATCTTTTCAATACTCATTTCAGCCTCGATATTATCAAGTGTAGGATTTATCCTGGCATGGACTTCCACTAATCCAATCGTATCATCGATAGGATTATTATTAGGAAGAGGAGCGTTGCTAGCGTTTATTTTAGTAGTCTTTTTCTTACCAGCAATGCTTGTCGTTTTTGATAAAGTGATTAACGTAACAACGTGGAAAGCAAACTTTTACAAGGAGAAAGGTTGATTATGATAATTAAACGTATCTTAGTAGTTTTAACAATTAGTATATTGTTGTTGTCGACTGTACCTGTAGCTGCTGCCAGTGATGAAGTGGAAAAGGATGAAGTTGTTTATACAACCTTACAACCTGATGGTGCTCAACAGCAAATGTATGTAGTTAATAGTTTTGAAGTTGATGAAACGAGTGATATTACCGATTATGGTAATTATACAACCGTTAAAAACTTAACAGATCTATCTGAAATTAAAAAGGTTGATGACGAGGTTTCTTTTTCTACATCTGAAGAAACTTTCTATTACCAAGGAGATCTTGAAGGTAAAGCATTACCATGGGAGTTTGATATCTCGTATCAGCTCGATGGAACAGTGGTCACACCAGATGAAATGGTTGGAGAAGATGGTCATTTGAAAATAGAAATCGAAACTTCTATTAATGAAGACGTGAATCCTATTTTTGTTGAGAATTATTTATTGCAAATCGCATTGACCGTAGAAGCGGAGAAATATCAAGAAATAGTAGCAGAAGAAGGTACAATTGCGAATGCCGGAAAAAATAAGCAAATAACATTTACGGTTATGCCTGATCAAGAAAAAAATCTGGTGATGGAAGCTGATGTGACAGACTTAGAATTAGAGGCGATTGAAATTACCGGAATTCCCTCTTCCATGTCAATTGAATCTCCTGATGTAGACGAAATGACAGAGGATTTTCAAAGCTTAACAGATGCGACTGAAGAAATTGATAATGGTGTTGGAGAATTGAAAAACGGTATCACGGATTTAAATAGTGGGATGAATGAATTAAGAAATGGCTCAAATGAATATAAAAATGGTATCGTTGAGTTAAATAATGGCTCATCCGATTTGATAAACGGCTCTGCATCTATTAATGAAGCGTTAGCGAGTATAAATAGTTCGTTGGATCAAGAGCTTGATGCTGGTGATTTCTCAGAATTGCAAGATGGTTTAGATCAAGTTGCTGATGGATTAAAAGAAGTTGAAAAAGGATTAACCAATTTAAACGATAACTATACCAAAGCATACCAAGCATTGGATGAATCGATGAACGCCATTCCAACATATGAAATAACGGAAGAAGATATAGAGAATGTTGCTGGAAAATTAGAAGAAGATCAAGATAGAGAAGTAGTACAAAAATTAGCAGAAACATTTAAGGCTTCTCAACAAGCAAAAGGAACATACGATGCAGTCAAAGAAGCATTTGAGGCTGTCTCTCCTACTTTAAAAGAAGTGAGCGGCTCTCAAATAGAAATGGCAAAATCTTTAGAAACGATGGCAAGTGAAATAGCTGCCGCAAGTGAAGAAATGAATATTGAAGAATCAATGGCAGAATTGCAAGAAGGTTTAGCCACATTATCGACTAACTATCAATCCTTTCATGGCGGTCTAGTAGAATATACGAATGGAGTAGGCGAGTTATCTCAAGCTTATCAAGACTTTCACCAAGGTGTAGTGGGAATTTCTGATGGTACTAGTGAATTAGAAAATGGTGCTTCGGAATTAAACGAAGGTACTTCCGAATTGGCAGAATCCACAAGTGATATGCCAGATCAAATGCAAGATGAAATTGATGAAATGATCAACGAATATGATAAATCCGACTTTGATGCAGAATCTTTTGTTTCTGATAAAAATGAGAATGTGCAATCCGTTCAGTTTGTAATCAAAACAGAAGCAATTACCAAGCAAGAACAAGAAGAAGAAGAGGAAGAAATACAAGAAGAAAAAGGATTTTGGGATAAAATTCTAGATCTTTTTCGATAAGTGAAGTGACGGATTAACACTCCGTCACTATTTTTGTATATACTTTTAGGAGAAGCGAGTCTTAAAAAAGATATCGCCCAAAAGACAAAGAGAAATCACTAATTTTGTCCGGTAAATCAATATATCGCCCAAAAAGGCAAAGAGAAATCACTAGTTTTGTCCGATAAACCAATATATCGCCCAAAAAGACAAAGAGAAATCATGAGTTTTGTCCGATAAACCAGTATATCGGCCAAAAAGGCAAAGAGAAATCATCACTTGTGTCCGATAAACCAGTATATCGCCCAAAAGACAAAGAGAAATCATGAGTTTTGTCCAATAAACCAATATATCGCCCAAAAGACAAAGAGAAATCATGAGTTTTGTCCAATAAACCAATATATCGCCCAAAAAGGCAAAGAGAAATCATGAGTTTTGTCCGATAAATCCATATATCGTCTAAAACGTTAATAATAAATGAAAGATTTGAGCGATAAAATCTGTTATGAACCAAATCATTTGAATTAATCAAAAGGAGAGTTAGTATTTTGAAATTAAGTGTACTCGACCAAGCACCTATATCAAGAGGACAATCACCAGAAACAACGTTACAGCATTCATTAGAGTTAGCACAATGGACAGAACAACTAGGTTACCATCGCTATTGGGTAGCAGAACATCATAATACCAACGGATTAACAAGTTCTTCACCAGAAATAATTATGACAAGAATAGCCTCTGTTACTAGAACAATTCGCCTCGGCTCTGGAGGCGTTTTACTTCCACAATTCAGTCCTTATAAAATAGCAGAAAATTTCAAGACTTTGGAGGCATTTTTTCCAAACAGAATTGATCTAGGCGTAGGTCGTTCACCGGGTGGGTCTCAATTAACACGATCTGCTTTAACCGATAATCAAAATAAGTCGTTAAGCGATTTTCCAAGACAGCTTGCTGATTTGCAAGGTTTTTTACATAATTCTATGCCACGAGATCACGAATTTCGTCTAGTAAAAGCAGGACCACGCATCGATCATTATCCTCCAATTTGGGTGTTAGGTTTGTCTGAAAGAGGGGCAAAAACGGCAGCTAATCACGGAGTGGGGTTTGTGTTTGGTCATTTTATTAAATCCGATAACGGTGAAAAAGTGATGGAAACGTATATGAAGAATTTTCAGTCTTCTGTTACAAGCGATCAACCAACATCAATTGTATGTATTTTTGTAGTCTGTGCAGAAACTGAGGAGAAGGCAGAAGAACTTGCTTTAACGCAAGATAAATGGTTATTAAATGTAGGAAAAGGAGCGGACACTAAAGTTCCTTCCATCAAAGAAGTGCAAAGTAAAGAATTCACAGAGGATGAACGAACTACAATCAAACAAAATCGTAAACGTTGTATTGTAGGTACTCCTGATAAAGTAAAAAAAGAGTTATTGAATTTACAAGAACTTTATCAAACAGATGAATTTATGGTTATCACGAACATTCATGATTTTGAAGCCAAAAAGAAATCATATCAATTAATCGCTAAAGCATTTCAGTCATGACAAGCTACTGAGACCTTGTCATGACATTTTTGATTGGGAGATAGTCGTACAATTTTCCTTCATAAATAAGTTCGAGAGATGGGCTGTTTCTGAAATCTTCAGGTGTCACCATTGCTGGCAGTTTATCCCACAAGTGTATACCTGATCGATAAAGGATATCGGCAACAAATTGCGAACAAAAGTAAGAATTGCTAAACTCTATGGGTTCTCTCAAGGACACACCAATTACACCTAAAATATTATAAAGAAATTTATGGTTGTTTTTAATGAAGACTTCTAAAATCCTTTTCATTTTTTCTTTTTCACGTTGAGTCACCTGTAAACGATAAATAACACAACTAGTATTCGGATACCTACTATAAGTTCCAGTCAAAATATCTTCCTTCACAAATCCACCATTTAACGGATTTTTTGGATTCTTTCTTCCAAAGCTATACATCTCTTTTAGCTCAGAGTCAAATGACAAGGAGGCATGATTATAAGGTGCTTTGGTGTACGTTTTAATGACATTTGTGAATAATGTTCCTGTATCAGATAACATAATATATACAAATTCCTGACTCATCTTGATCACCAACTTAAATATTTAGTATTCTCTTTTCATTATAAAGCAAATCCTGTAAAATGAATGCAGTTTTTAAAAAAAGATTGGGTGGTCGAATTGCAAGAAACCATTTGGACTTTAGCAATTATATGTATCGTATTAATTATCGTTTCTATTGTTTTTAAGGTAGCACCAAGATTTCAACAAGATAAAGACTTCTCCAAAATACAAATAAGAGTCAAAACATGGTGGGGAATGTTTGTCATCTTTTGTTTCGCCACATTATTTAATCCAAAAGTATCCCTTTTTGCTATTATGATTCTTTGTTATTTTGCATTAAGAGAATATTTTTCAATGATGAAGACTCGAAAATCGGATCGACGTCTGTTTTTATGGGCTTATTTTATGATACCATTACATTTCTATTGGATTTATATCGGTTGGTATGGAATGTTTATTGTGTTTATACCAGTCTATGTGTTCTTATTTTTACCGTTACCAAGAATAATAGGGAAGGGAACAGCTGGATTTTTACGATCGGTAAGTTTTACACAGTGGGGATTAATGTTAATGGTTTTTGGTCTTAGTCATCTTGCCTACTTCCCAGTGGCGACACCAGAATATGGGGCAAACCTAGTACTATATTTAATCATCCTGACGCAAGTGAATGATGTATTCCAATATTTGGTATCCCTTTATTTAGGAAAACATAAGCTCGCTCCAACTGCGAATCGATATATTACCTGGGAGGGGTTTATCGCAGGGCTGATTATTACCACGGTAACGTCCTATTATATTTATCCTTTATTAACACCACTTGATTTAACTTTCGGGATCGTATCAGGAATCTTGATAAGTGTGGCTGGCTTTTTTGGGAGTCTAACAATCTCTGTATTAAAACGAGACCTTCTTATAGGAAATACCGAAAAGCTGGAACAATTAAAAGATCGTTATTTAAATCGAATTGATAGTCTAGCATATACAGCACCAATATTTTTTCATGTTATTCGTTATTTTTTTGAGTTTATGTAATCGATGCGAGCGCACCTTAAAAATGTAGGTGCGCTTTTGGTTTGCCTAAGTAAACGGTTAGTTTGCTATATGGTTAGTTTGCTATATGGTATGTGTTAGGAGTTAGATACGTATTAATATCCTCTAGAGCTCGATTTGGATTCTCTCCTTCAACGATAAAATGAAGCTGACAATTTCTATTAGTTAATAAAGAAAAAGTAACAAGTCTCGGTAAATTTCCAAGCGTCAATATTTCATGATTGGCTAGTATATAAATGGAACCATTATAACTTTTCTCATATGTGTGTAAAGCGATAATCTGATTCATATTTAGCTTTTCCTCAAGCATGACTTTTTTAGATAAGATTTTTTTCATGTTGTTGATCCTCCTCATTTGTTATCTAGTTATATATAGACCAAATGTTTAGAAATGAAACACATTTTTTCGTTAAAAAAGGAAGACAAATGTAACAATTTGTTAACAAGTATTGCAAGCGGATCATTATTACTTTGCTATTTGTTACTTTATAATAGGATGAATGAGGAGGGTTTATCATCGAGCAAAGACTACATAATCCAACAGGAAAGCAGCGGATCGGTTTAGCATTTTTGTTAGCTATGCTAGCCATGTTAGGTCCGTTTAATATTGATATGTATTTACCAAGTTTTCCTCAAATAGCGGATGACTTAGGGGCACGGGCATCTCTTGTACAATTAAGTCTAACAGCTTGTTTATTAGGGTTAGCATTTGGACAAGTAGTAATTGGACCAATCAGCGATAGTGTCGGGCGACGAAAACCGATATTATTCTTTATATCTTTATTTGCGATATTTTCATTATTGTGCGCATTAGCACCAAATATAATCATCTTAATCATCGCTCGTTTCCTGCAAGGTTTTACCGCATCAGCAGGGGTTGTACTATCACGTGCAGTGGTAAGGGATGTTTTTGATGGAAAGGCATTAACAAAGTTTTTCGCATTATTAATGGTAATTAATGCAACAGCACCAATGATTGCGCCAATTTCAGGTGGTGCAGTGCTATTATTACCTTTTGCTTCATGGCATACGATTTTCGTATTTTTATTTTTACTAGGGATCATAATGGTCACCATTAGTGCATTCAAATTACCAGAAACATTGCCAGAAGAAAACCGGACACCAAGCTCTATTATAAATTCTATCAAAACGATGGGAGGTCTATTTAAAGATCGCTCTTTTATAGGATATGCAATTGTCGTATGTTTTGTACAAGGTGGAACTTTTGCTTATGTTGCTGGTACACCATTCGTATATCAAGATATTTATAATGTTTCTCCACAAGTTTTCAGTATTCTATTTGGTGTAAATGGTTTAGCTATTATTTTTGGTAGTTTCCTAGTGGGGCGATTAAGTTCTGTTTTTTCTGAAAGAAGCTTATTACGTACGGGTGTAATGATGTCGCTATCTGCTAACACCGTGCTATTGTTAGCTACTTTATTTCAATGGCCATTATTTATGTTGGTAATTCCGATATTTATTCATTTGAATTCAGTTGGGATTATTTTAACGAGTAGTTTTTCTTTAGCAATGGAACAACAAAAGAAAAATGCAGGAACTGCGAGTGCACTATTAGGAATGTTGCCACTGGTGATGGGTGCAATAGTAGCCCCATTAGTTGGCATAGATGAGACAACAGCCGTTCCAATGGGGGCAGTGTTATTTACAAATTCCTTAATAGGAACGATTATATTCTTTCTATTCACAACAAACAAAAAGGGATGAGTCCTTAATCTCATCCCTTTTTAATATTCGACTTTTTCCAATATTGTTTCCCAAAGTGGAAAAGGTAATTGTTCACTATCGAGATCAATTTTATGCATTTGTAAACTTCTTTCATCAATACTTAGAGCAAGTTGATCATAAATATATTGATCATCAAATCCGATTTTTGCAGCTTCCTTTCGTGTATTAAAATAGTACACAGCTTTTGGACGAGCCCAATATATAGCGCCTAGACACATGGGACACGGTTCGCAACTCGTATAAATTTCACAGTCTGTTAATTGGTAAGTATTCAAATTTTTACAGGCGTCCCGAATGGCACTTATTTCCGCGTGTGCAGTTGGATCATTTGCAGTGGTGACAACATTTGTACCTTCTCCCACAATTTGATTATCCTTTACTATGACGGCAGCAAAAGGCCCTCCATTTAAATTTTGAACATTTTGGTAAGCCAATTGCAATGCGTATTTCATGTATTTTTCTTGCATGCTAATTTCCTCCCTATCTGCATAGCACTATAATATCCTATTAATTAATAAGATGTAATCATTGTGAAATGCTTTTTGACAATCATCTTCTTGGAAATAATAAAGGTATCGTAATAAATAAACATGATAATTTGCCAAATTGGCTCAGTTATTTACAGTGCTCGACATTTCGATTATACTATTATTAATACTTTTTATAAAAAATACATGAAAAATGTAGAATTTTCGTTCTTTATATAGTATAATAATTTAAGAAAGGATCAAAACATGCAAAACTTACATAGGTATTCTAACCTTCTTAATGAAGAGAAAAGAACTACAATATGGTTTTTGTGGTTGTTCTACGGTATCTATTTCGGTTATGAATTAGTTTACTATTATATATTACCTCAGATGCCATGGGAACTGGACACATTAGGAAATAAAAATGGATTAGATATTTTCATTTATACAGTTTGCATTATATTAATCCCGATAGCTTACTATTTAATAAAACATGATAAATCCTTTCAGATTAAGTATATTTTCTTTATAACTTTTACATTTACCAATTTACTAGTTGAATTAGTATTCTATCTAGGTAACGATCAAACATATGCAAATGGGAATATTGTAGAATTAGTAATAATATTATTTTCTCCAATATTCGTTAGTAAAAGCTTTTTTTATTTAGTTTCTTTAGGTACCACTTTAAAGTTTGTTATTATCGGCATTGTTTTGGAAGATATTGTAGTGGTAATTCCTATACTGATATTATCTATTCTTTCAATAGTTGCTTGTATTCTTTTATTTCGATTTCTTGCATATGTAAAGGCAGTTGAGACATCCTACGATAAACAACTAGAAGGAATTGTAAAAGGCGTTATAGCAACTTTGGAATTGAAAGATCCATATACACGTGGTCATAGTGAGCGAGTAGCAGATTATGCAAACCTACTAGTAAAAGAAACAGGAAAACTAAAAAAAGATGAACAAAAGTTTTTCTATTATGCTTGTTTATTACACGATATTGGAAAAATTCATATACCAGACAGTATATTGTCAAAACCTAATAATCTAACAAAAGAAGAGTATGATGTTATAAAAACTCATCCTGTTGTAGGTGCAGAGGCAGTAGAAGAGGTAGAGGGTATCGTTGACTATATTAATGTTATAAAGCATCACCATGAGCGCTGGGATGGTAAAGGTTATCCAGAAGGCAAACAGGGTGATGAAATAGACTTCCTTGCAAGAGTTACAATGATTGCCGATGCATTTGATGCAATAACGTCATCACGCTCATATCGAGAAGCATTACCGCTAGAAACAGCGTATCAAATTATTGTAGATGGAAGTGGAACTCAGTTTGATCCCGACCTTGTAGATACTTTTAAGAAGGTTTATCCAATATGGGTCGAGTATCATAAAAACTATCATGATTTAACAGATAAATAAAATAAAAAGGGAGGTATACTTTATGAAAATTAGAAAATTAAATAAGTTAAAAGCTACTTGTTGGTGGTGCCCGTTCTATAACAATTGGCCAAGATAGTTTTATAAGGATGCTATGAAAATAGCATCCTATTTTTCTTATTTAGGTGGTGAAAGGATGAAAATATCATTAGAATCTACTATATCATTACGATCTCTCCATATAAGAGAAGATAAGAAACATTACATAGTTGAGCAACCTCAAACAGGTGAATTTTTTGAAATGCCTAAAGTTTGTGTAGATGCTATTGAAAGAATCAATACTGGCAATTCATTATTAGATGTAGAAAAAGAATTAAGAGCTAGATACCCTAAGGAAGAAGTAGATCTAATAGATTTTATAGAACAATTAATTGAATTAGGTTTAGTTAAGGAAGTGGATGGCGAAGAAATTATTGTGGACACACAAAACTCTGCTCCAACAGGGTTCATGTGGATACCTCCAAGATTTGCGAGCAAGTTATATAATAGATTTACTATCCCAATATTTCTTCTATTGTTAGTTATCAATATTATTTTGTTTATAAAATCTCCACAGCTTTTACCTGTATACACAGATCTTTTTATTTTTGATGCGATGGTATTTAATACCTTACTTTATGCCTTAATTATCTTAATTATGCTCGTATTTCATGAATTCGGTCATGTTTTAGCTATTCGTGCGCATGGTTTACCGGCAAATATTCAGATAAGTAACAGGCTTTTTCTCATCGTAGCAGAAACAGATTTAACACATGCATGGAAATTGCCAGCAAAATCTCGCAATTTGTTATTTCTTGCTGGAATGTATATTGATCAATTGATTTTAAGTTTGACATTAACATTGAAACTTACAGTACTTTCTCAAAATTTTCTTATTGATGGCATTTTGTCATTAATTATATTAGATTTATTTATAAAAACTATTTATCAGTGTTGCATTTATATGAAGACCGATTTATATTATGTTTTAGAGAACATGACGAGTTGTTATAATTTAATGGAGAATGGTAAAAAGATGATGAGTACATGGATTCCGTTTATAAAAGAAGAAAAGCATACGACAACATTTGAAGGGGAAGAGAAAATCGTTAAAACTTATTCAGTTTTTTACTTTATTAGTGTTGGATTAACGATGATTATCATTTTCTTTTATTTTATACCTCAGCTTTATTATATGTTATTAACAAGTGTACCAAATCTTATAAAACCTATTAATAATATTTATTTTTGGGATGCCATAGTAATAGTGGGTCAAACGATATTATTTTTAGTATTATTAATTTATTCTGTAAGAAAATCCAGAAAATCTGCTTGATAATAGTCACATGCCCCATGCCATTTTTCTTTTTCCGAATCTACTGTAATAAGGCGTAGAAAAGGAGGAGAAAAATGGCTCAAATTAATTTAATCCCCTACCAGGTCGAAACGTATAAGGATCATGCTGATGAAATTCCTGCAGGTGTCCAGTTAATAAAAGCTCCTGATAAGTGGAGAAAAGGCTATAAAGGTAACCAAGTTGTGGTAGCAGTGATTGATACAGGTTGTGATACGACTCATCCTGATTTGGCAGATAGAATCATAGGTGGAAGAAATTTTTCTAGAGAAAATTATGGCTTATCGACAGATTTATCGGATGAGAACGGTCATGGCACACATGTTGCAGGAACGATTGCTGCTAATCTAAATGATAATGGGGTAGTAGGCGTGGCACCCAAGGCTAAATTACTTATCTTAAAAGCATTTGATAAAGAAGGAAAAGGTGAGTTGGAAAGTATTATTCAATCGATACAGTATGCGATCCGTTGGCGAGGGAACCGAAACGAAAGAGTAAGAGTGATTTCTATGTCTTGTGGTACATCTCAAAATAATAAAAGGCTCCATCAAGCAATTCAACAGGCAGTGAAACACAATATTTTGGTTGTTTGTGCAGCTGGAAATAGTGGGGACGGAATAGGAAACACGACAGAGAAAAACTATCCAGGTTATTATAAAGAAGTATTGCAGGTTGGAGCAGTAGACTTCGACCTGAAATTGGCTGATTTCTCCAATACAAATGATGAAATCGATATGGTTGCCCCTGGAGTGAAAATAAAATCTACTTATCCAGGTAATAAATATGCAACAATGTCTGGTACTTCGATGGCAACGCCGCATGTTGCAGGTGCAGCAGCAGTTATTATAGAACAAATGGAAAAGGAATTTGGAAGGAAGCTAACTGAACCTGAGATTTACGGACAGTTAGTTAAAGCAACAATTCCTCTACAATATAGTAAAAGAATTGAAGGAAATGGGTTATTGATGCTAGGTTCTGACTCTAGCTCAAGTAATCAAAATAGTACTTTGTCACAAGGTAAACCATATATAATATCTGAAGCTAGCATATAAAAAAATCGAGCATATCGCTCGATTTTTTATCTAATTCATTATTACTTTATTAATGACTTTCATTTCTTCATGTTCTAGCATGTTTTTAGGAACAACTTCATCTATTTTTTTATTCATATTATCTTCTAAGTCTTTTGCTTCATCCTTATCACCTACAATAAAGATACGTGACCATTGTTTGTTTTTTGCTAATTTATCTAGAGTAGCTGCAATACTCTTATACCAACGATACCTGTTTTCATTAAATCGTGCTTCAAATTGCTCCTTTTGAGTATTTTTACCACCAGCACCTAATGCTGCATGACCGCGAGGAGGTCCTGTATGTTCTCTCCAGTCTTCTGTATCTAAATCAAGCTCATATAATTTGGTGTCTTTTAACGTTCCGAGCTCCGTATCTAAAATTTTAATTGCATTTTTTTGCGTAAGAATAATACCTGTTTGTGGAAAGCTATCGAACATTTCTTTTAACTGGTCAAGATTTGCTGTCTCCTCCCAATTAAATTCAGTTTTCACAGGCATTTGGAATTTTTCTGCGAACCAAACTGAATCATCTCCAGTAGCAAAGATCACGACACTTTTCGCAAAACTTTGTTCATTTTCTTTTATATAGTTCTCTACTTTTTCTTTTACTGCCCAATAGTTTCGCTTTTCATCAGAATCATCTTCTTCTTGTAAATAACTCTCAAAATTATTTAAGCCATTTTTTAGATGGATCTTCCATTCACCACCTTGTTGTTCCGGGTCAGATGGATCTGTATTTAAATACATGCTGAAGACACGTTGTGGCTTTTCTTTGTATACACTTTCTAACTGTTTAATTTGTTTATTAATATCCATAAAGTAACATCTACTCCTTTATATTGAATTGATCTCTTCTACTTGTTATCTAACCGAAATCTATTCTGAATAAACATAGAATATATAAAATTGCAGATGGATAATGTGAACAAAACTGATTTCCCGGGAAATGTTAACGAAGAATATTTAAATATAAGGTGGAGATTAATCAAAATGTTGATAAATTCTATTTAATTTTGATTGAAATTGGTCAAGGTGGACGATTCGTGCTTCACGGAGGTATTCCTTACCTTCTATGAAAAGAATTAACACAGGTGCCGAAAAGATAGAAAACCGTCCTGCAATACTAGGGAGTTCATCTATAAGAACGTATCCTGTTACAATTGCAGGGAAATATTGCATGATTTCTTCGATTTGTGGTAATAAACTATGGCAAACACTGCAATTATTTTTTGCAATATAAAGAAAAGAAAGCTGATTGGATTCAATAAAATAATCTATTTCGTTTTCCGAATGAAATGTTTGAAACATTATGATCACCTCTACTTTTTAGTTTAACACGAAATGGTTATTATATAAGAAGAAGGAGTGCATATTAAAATAAGGGAGAGATGATTTATGTGTGGGCGATTTACATTGGAAACTTCTAAAGAGGTGCTTGAAAGTGAATTAAATATTTCGATCGATGATTTACAAATAAGTTATAATATTGCACCAACTCAAAACGTATTATCGATTGTGGGAACAAATCAAGGACGAAAGGCAGGATATTTACAATGGGGATTGATACCAAGTTGGGCAAAGGACGCGAAAATTGGTAGTAAAATGATCAATGCCAGAAGTGAAACTGTAGATGAAAAGCCTTCTTTTAGGAACTTATTGATACGAAGACGTTGTTTAATTGTTGCAGATAGTTTTTATGAATGGAAACGGATATCGAATCAAAAGCAACCTTATCGTATCGTAGTAAACGACGGAAAAGTATTCACATTTGCCGGTTTGTGGGATCGCTGGAGAACAGAGGAGAAAGAGATTGTCACATGTACGATATTAACAACAAAGCCCAATGATCTAATGCAGTCTCTTCATGATCGGATGCCAGTTATATTAGATAAACAAGCACAGGATATATGGCTTGATCCATCATTAAAAGATAAAAAGGTTTTGAAAAGTTTATTAACTTCATATAATTCCAGTGAAATGACAGCATATCCCGTATCTAAAAAAGTAAATAATCCAAGTGTGAATGACGTAAGTCTAATTGAACCGATAAAGTGAGACTTCAATCAGTGGGAGTTTTAAACTCTCACTGATTGTTAGCGAAACTTATCAGGAAGTTAGCGTCCGTAAAACCCCCACTTAGATTCTTTGCTGTCGCTCGACTCTTGAAGTGGGGGTTTTACGGACGATTACACCGTGATATAGGAAGACTAAGATGTGTTAAAAGAAAAGGTGGTCATTAAACCACCTAAATAGCTACTAAGTAATTTAGATTAATTGCATAGTTGTAATACATGTACCATCTTCTTCAAAAGTAGAAATTTCAGATTCTACAACCTTGCCATCATGTTTAATTGTGACTTTGTAGGTTTTATCTTTTGGCAACCATAGATCAATAAAGCCATTATCAAATGATGTGATTGGTTCATCTATCAAAACATTACCATCCATGTCTTCAATATATACATCAAATTCTGTATTTGCCATTTCTCCTTGGCAACCAGTTAAACTGTGGTTTGTACATGGGTGTGTCGAATCTTCATATGGTGCAATCGAAACAAAAAACTCGTCATTAGGTAAAGAGTAAGACTTTTCCTGTCCATCTTTTTCAGTAATAATCAAATCTGTCGAAGAAATGGAAGCAGATTGTGCGGTCTTATCATTAACACTATATTGTTGAACCAATTCTTTCAACTCTGCGTTTGATAATTCATCTTGGTTGGAGTTGCCGCTACAGGCTGCTAAGAGAGAAAGTATTGTAACAGTTATAAATAAATAAATTTTTTTCATTTTGGATACACCCCTTCGTTTGTTTCATAGATATTATAGCACTTCTAAAAATTCGATAGGGTCGATTTTCGTAAAAGTCAAAATATATACAAATTTTAATACAAGCAACAGATACTTTTTCTGTCATATCATTAAAAAATTCAAAAGATAAGACGAATTCTGATAGTAGAATTCGCCTTATTATCATAACGTTGATTATTTATCCCCATTAAAAATTGAATTTTTAACGACTACGTAATCGACAGTGCGTATTGCTTCAAGATTTGTCCCGCCAGCATATGATATCGAGGATTGTAAGTCTTGTTCCATTTCCGTTAGCGTATCTTGTAATGACCCTTTGTACGCTACATACATTTTTTTACCTTCGACATTTTTCTTTTCACCTTTTTGATACTCTGAAGCGGATCCAAAATATTCTTTGAACAATTGACCATCCTTCTCAACAGTAGTTCCAGGTGATTCTTCATGCCCTGCAAAAAGTGAGCCGATCATCACCATAGATGCACCGAAACGGACAGATTTAGCAATATCACCATGTGTACGGATACCGCCATCGGCAATAATAGGTTTTGTCGCAGCTTTTGCACACCAACGTAACGCCGCTAATTGCCAGCCACCTGTTCCAAAACCTGTTTTGATTTTAGTAATACAAACCTTTCCAGGCCCTATTCCTACTTTAGTAGCGTCAGCACCAGCGTTTTCTAACTCACGCACTGCTTCAGGTGTTCCAACATTTCCAGCAATAACAAAAGTAGCAGGTAAATTTTTTTTAATATGTTGAATCATGTCTATTACTGCATTGGAATGGCCATGGGCAATATCAATGGTTATATAATCAGGTACAAGTTTCTCACTAGCCAGTTCTTTTATAAAATGATATTCTTCCTCTTTCACACCAACACTGATAGAAGCGATTAAATTATCCTGATGTAATGTTTTAATAAAGTTTTTCCTTGTTTCTGGTTCAAACCGGTGCATCACATAGAAGTAGCCTCTTTTTGCTAAATATAGAGCAACTTTTTCATCAATGATGGTTTGCATATTAGCGGGTACTACTGGTAGACGAAATTTATGTTTACCAAATTGTATAGACGTATCACATTCTGAACGACTGTTCACAATGCATTTTGTGGGAATTAATTGAATATCTTCATAATCAAATACATTTTCCAAAGTTTCCACTCCTAAAAACGAACCTTTTTATTGATTGAAGCGAAAAATATTCGCCTTCAGTAATATATGATAAATAGATAGAGTTGTCAATGATTAATAGTCATAAAACGAATTTTTTTACGAAGAATGAAAAATTAGTTATACTAACAGTGTAAGCGATTACTATACGGAGGTGCAACTATTGGAAAATCGTTATTTAGGTAAAACAGGATTACGTGTAAGTGAATTATGTTTAGGTACAATGACTTTAGGGAGAGAGACCAGCGAGTCTGATAGTTTTAAGATATTAGATTATTATAAAGAAAAAGGTGGCAACTTCCTTGATACTGCGGATGTATATACGCGCGGTGCATCGGAAGAAATTGTAGGTAACTGGCTAAAAGGGCAACGAAGAGATGATTTTGTTTTAGCGACAAAGGTTCGATTTCCAATGGGAGAGGGACCTAATGATATAGGATTAAGTCGCAAACATATCATGGCTGGTATTAAAGACAGCTTACATCGATTAAAAACGGATTACATCGATTTATATCAAGTACATGCATGGGACCCGCGTACGCCTTTAGAGGAAACACTAAGTACGTTAAATGATCTTGTGCGAGAAGGCCTTGTACGTTACATAGGAGCTAGTAACTTCAAAGGCTGGCAACTACAAAAAGCGATTGATGTTAGTAAACAGAATGGTTGGGAAGCTTTTTCATGCTTACAACCACAGTATAACTTGTTAACGCGAGCAACGGAATGGGAACTGATTGATGTATGCGAAAATGAGGGTCTAGGTGTTATACCGTGGAGTCCGTTAAGAGGTGGTTGGTTAAGTGGAAAATTCACCAGAGCTTTATCACAACCTCCAGAGAATACTAGAATTGCAGAAGCTGACAAAAAAGGTTACCAGGAAACCTGGGATATGTATAATAATGAGTTTACATGGCATTTGATAGATGAATTAATAGACGTGGCAAATCAAGCTGGAAAAACGCCTGCTCAAACCGCGATAAATTGGCTACTGCAAAAAAGAGGAGTGACAGCACCTATTATTGGAGCTCGCAACCTTGAACAACTTGATGCCAATCTAGGAGCTGCAGGCTGGTCATTAACAGAGGATCAAATGAAGCGATTAGATAAAGCAAGTGATCTATATGTCAGCTATCCGTATGATCAAGCAGCAGACATCCAACGAAATCGTGGAAGGGAATAATAGTAAAATAACTATGAGATAATCGTGTCTTCTCGTCGACATTTCCTTTGAGATCAATGCTGGGAATGTCAGCGAGAATTCACCTCATCTACATTTCAGCCAAAATAATGCTCAAAAGAACTATTAATAGCCTCTCCTTATCGCTTTCGATTAGCCTCAAATTCACTAACTTACGCATTTTTGCAAACTTTAAATGACAATATTGAGCTTCTAAATTGAGATTCTAAAAAGATAACGAAGCATAGTCTCTGATTGCAATTCTAGTAATCCATAACTGATAATGTTAAAATAGAAATACTGTATCTTCTCATAAGAAGAGGTGAATAATGTGTATATCGTCCATTCCGTTTTTGATGTACCTGAAGAAAAGTCAGAAGAAGTAATCAATATCTATCGTAAACGTACCGGATTAGTGGATAAGTGGCCAGGGTTTGTGGACTTTCAATTATTACAAAATGAACGAAAGCCTGGCGAATTAACGGTTCAAATTACTTGGAAATCCAAAGAAGATTATATGAACTGGGTGACAAGCCAAGATTATCAATATATCCATCAACTCGAAAAGAAATATCCAGATCAAGAGTTAGCAAATATTGTGCCGAAAGTGTATAAGTATAAGGTGGTAGCCGAATGAGTGAATCGATTAATAACCAAGAAGCTATAATAGAAGAGGTAGTTTCTGCAATTTACCATGCCTATCCTAATTTGTTAGAGAAGTATGGAGAAGCTGGTGTGATCCGTTGCAAAGAAGATAATCAACACCATCTGGATCATTTAGCTACGGCATATTCTTTACATGATGAAAGTGTTTTTTTAGATTATACAAATTGGTTGCATGAACTTTTATCGGCTAGAGGAATGTCCGCAAAACATATTTCATTTAACTTTGAACAATTACAACAGGTGTTAAGTCAGAAGCAGGCACCTTATACTGAGTTTTATTTAAATTGCTTATCAAAAGCGATAAATCAATTAACAAAAAAATGAAGGTGATCGATTGCAAGCATATCAAACATTTGCCTCTTACTTATTAGATGGTAATGAAAAAGCAGCATACGAATTTTTACTAGAAAATCATAATGATTCCATCTATCTTTATCAAGATATAGTGACAAATGCAATGCGTTATATTGGAGAGCTATGGCAACAAAATGAGATAACTGTTGCAGATGAGCATCTTGCCACAAGTGTTTGTGAATTTGTCTTATCACAGTTCTTTTATTTGCCATCGATGAAAAAGAAAGAATTAAGTCAGAAAAAGATAATGCTTTATTGTATAGAAGATGAACAGCATGCATTAGGGACAAAAATGATTGCTGGTTTATGTCGTGAGAAAGATTGGCAAGTACGATATCACGGAGCCAACTTACCCCTTAATGCCATGATGGAAAGTGTAGAAACTTGGCGTCCACAAGTTATTGGGTTATCAGCTGCAATGACTTATCGATTACCTACTTTATTAGAGTATATTGATAAACTTTCAACACTTTCATGGAAACCTAAAATACTGATCGGTGGAAGAATTGCTACAATCATTGATCTTAAAAAACATGTGAATACAGAATGTAAAATATGTCATGACATGAACGATTTCAGTACCTGGCTGGATCACTGGGAAAGTGGGGTAGGTGTAAATGGAGCAGGCTAAACATCTACCTGTAGTCTATTTTAAAGTAGATCAAAATTTTAAAATTCTTGAAACGTCAGACCAAGCAAAACAGGAATTTATCCGCAGTAGTGATTTTTTTAGTTTGTTAGACAGTGAAAGTCGAGAAAAAGCATTGAGTTTTTTGCAAGACCCACTTAATAGCTCGTCCATCGAACTAAATATGAAATCAATCAGCAATCCATTGTCCGTTTACCAAGTATCTATTAATTGGGATGATCAGATCGGACATATCGTTTGTTATCCAGCTAATGACCAAGTAGAACAATTAGCGATACAACTTACATCATTACGTGAAAGGTTGGATGATACGAACTTTTCTTTATTAACAAAAAAGGAAGAATTAGAACGAGCACAACAAAGAATTGATGCTTTATCAGGTCCGCTTATTTTTTTAAGTAGCGAATTAGTTTTGATACCACTTTTTGGTGATGTCACAATTGATAAAATGCAGATTATTAATGAAAAAGTATCTCGTGAATTATATCAATCAGACAGTACGAAACTATTAATTGATTTCACCGCAGTAGATCATTTGCATCCAAAGGGAATAGACCTCTTGGGAGAACTAATCGAGATTATATTTTTGTTAGGTCAGAAACCAATTATTACTGGATTATCACCTAGTCATGCACGGTTATTGTCAAATATCGTAAGCTTTAAGCAAATTAAGAAAATTAACAATGTACAAACAGCAATTAAGCAAATGTTATAGAATTGAGTGTACAACTATTAAATATATGTTATAATAATGAAGTTTCGAATAAAAACTCTGCAAATATAGCAGGAGAGGTTCTAGCTACACCCTCTATAAAAAACTAAGGATGATCATACCGAGCCTTAGGTATGATTTTTTTGTTTTTTGGTGTGCAGAATTCTCTTTTTAAAATTAGAAAGGGGATTTTTTTATGGATAAAAATAATCGAGCAGTCGTTGTCTTTAGTGGTGGTCAAGATAGCACAACCTGTTTATTCTGGGCATTAGAAAGGTTTGATCATGTAGAGTTAGTTACATTTGATTATAACCAACGTCATAAGGAAGAAATTGAAGTCGCAAAAGAAATCGCTAAGGATCAGAATCTAAAACATCAGATATTAGATATGTCTCTACTTAATCAATTAGCACCAAATGCCTTGACGCGTAATGATATAGAGGTAGAAGAAGGAGAAGATGGGGGATTACCAAACACCTTTGTACCTGGTCGTAATCTATTATTCTTGTCTTTTGCGACCATTTTAGCAAAACAAATTGATGCAAAACACATTATTACTGGTGTATGTGAAACAGATTTCAGTGGTTATCCAGATTGTCGAGATGTGTTTATTAAATCACTGAATGTTACTTTAAATCTTTCAATGGATGAGGACTTTGTTGTGCACACACCATTAATGTGGTTAGATAAAGCACAAACCTGGGAATTAGCGGATCAGTTAGACTCGTTTGATTATGTCCGCGAAAAGACATTGACTTGCTACAATGGGATAAGAGGTGCAGGATGTGGCGATTGTCCAGCATGTGAGCTAAGACAAAAAGGTTTAGATGTATATCTAGAACAACGTACAGAGGGGAATAGGTAATGTTTGGCTTTCAAATTGTGGAAGAGTTGCAAAAAATAAATGAAGACATCCAAAAAGGTGAACTTAAATATCATCAAAAACGAGTACTAGTAAGCAAAGAGTTTACTTTTGATGCAGCACACCATTTACACTGTTATGAAGGTAAATGTAAGAATTTACATGGGCATACCTATAAAGTGGTATTCGGTATCAGTGGGTATGTAGATGATATTGGGATTGTTATTGATTTCGGTGATATTAAGAAAATATGGAAAGAACAAATTGAGATTCATTTAGATCACCGTTATTTAAACGAAACCTTGCCAAAGATGAATACAACCGCAGAAAATATGGTGGTCTGGATATTTGAAAAAATGGAAGCAGCACTTCAAGGGCACATGAATCACTGTCGGGTTGAATTTGTTCGTTTATTTGAAACACCAACAAGTTATGCAGAAGCAAGACGGGAGTGGATGTTGAATGAATAAGATTCCCATATTAGAGATATTCGGACCTACTATTCAAGGAGAAGGAATGGTTGTTGGCAGAAAAACGATGTTTGTTCGTACGGCAGGTTGTGATTACAGCTGTGCTTGGTGTGATTCTGCCTTTACCTGGGATGGAAGTGCCAAGGACGATATCGTCAAAATGACAGCTGATCAAATTTATTCACAGCTTAAAGAAGTAGGTGGGGAACAATTTGATCATGTAACTATTTCAGGGGGAAACCCAGCCTTATTGAAGCATTTAGACGGACTAATCAACAAGCTTCATGAAAATAATATCGAAGTTGCCCTTGAAACACAGGGAAGTCGTTGGCAAGACTGGTTTGTAAAGGTAGATGACTTGACCATTTCTCCGAAGCCGCCTAGTTCTAAAATGAAAACCAATTGGCAAGTTTTAGATGATATTATCGATCAATTGATTACCAACAAACGGCTGACTCATACAAGTTTGAAAGTAGTAGTATTTAATAATGAGGATTTACAATATGCAGAAAAGGTACATCAGAGATATCCAAGTATTCCTTTTTTCTTACAAGTTGGCAACGATGATTTAGAGGAGCACCAACCTAAAGATTTAGCAAATCATTTATTAAATAAATACGAATGGTTAATAGATAAAGTAATGGCGAACTCAACGTTGAATCATGTTCGTGTCTTACCGCAAGTTCATGCACTAGTCTGGGGAAACAAGAGAGGAGTTTGAAAAAATTTCAAATTCCTCTATTTTTTTATGCTATAATTTTTAGTGGAGGTGTGATCATGAAATATTATGCCGTGTCACAATCTAAAATTATTATTTCTATATTGATTCTTCAAATGGTTACTATTTCTATTAGTTTGTCACAAGTTGATTTATTACTAGCATTTCAATTAATAACATTAACATTTACTTTTCTGTGTTTGTTTATTTCATTTCAAGTTCAGATAACAGATCACTATATAAACTATCAAATACTTTTTCTGAAAAGGCGTATATATGGTAAAGAAATAAAACCAGATCAGATACAGAGTATCCAATTTGTAAGAGTTGGCTGGACAACGAAAAATGCATCGATTAAACGACGGAAAGGTCTGCCAATCAGACTTATCGCATTCAAACCACATCGTCTTTATCAAGAGTTAGAGCAATTTGCTATTGCCCACCAAATTCCTTTTACAAAGTCAAAGGACTATCAAACATTGGAAAGGAAAAACTTGCGCGAGCATCATTCAGGGTTAAATTGAGTGAATATCGTGTCTCGTTGTTGCTCATAAATTGTTTTACCTGCTATGTCATTAATGATCTGGATATTACGGTCAACAGCCAATCCTAAATTGGTAGCACCAGTTCCATGTGAATGGGCCAAATTAGTGAGTGTATAAAAACGGTGAGCACGAGATCCATCTTTAAAACAAAGTCTGAAATTCGAATCCATTTTATATAGTTGATCATCTTCCCATTCTATTTTATCTTGGAAACGATCGTAAAACCAATCCGGTATATTGGGCTTATAACCTGTAGCAAGCACTACTTTTTCTGTATCAAATGAAATGGATTTTTCCTTTTGCCACTGTGTCGCTTGCACTTCTAGACCGATCCCTTTCTTTAATACTTTATTAATTTCTGTTAATGGTTGAATGGTAACAGGTAACCTGTTGTTATCGACCGTTCGATGATAGAGTAATTCATGAATCTTATGTAATGTTTCCTTGTCAATCCCTTTCCGTAATTGTCCTAAATGGTCTAAAGTGTCTTGTCGTTTTTGAAAAGCTAGCGTCTGAAAATAGTCGACATAATCTGGTGAAAATACCTCTTGACCAAGTTTGGAATTATCCAGTTGAAGAAACCCAGGAGATCTCGTATACCATGCTAAATGATAGTCAAAATGTTCCTGTAATTTGAGTAAATCATAGAATATCTCAGATGCACTTTGACCTGAACCAACAACGGTAATGTGCTTAGCACGTATTGTTCTGTCTTTTAAATATAAATATTGGCTGGAATGATGAGCAGCTTCCGATTCGATATTGTCTAATTCAAAAGGAATATTTGGTGTACTGCCTGTTCCCAAAACGACATGTTTTGTTAAATATGACTTCTGCTCTTGTTTACCCCAATGGTTAACAACAACTTCGTAATGATTGCCATGATCAATGACATCACTTACTTCTGATTTAAAATGACAGCTTGGCAATTGCTCTGCCACCCATTTTAAATAGGAAGCATACTCTGCGCGAGGCATTTCGAATTTTTGAAAAAAGAAAAATTTATATAGTCGGTTTTGTTCATGTAAATAATTTAAAAACGTATACTTACTAGTAGGATTCGCGAAAGTTACCAGGTCCGCTAAAAAAGGTACTTGCAAATCTGTCCCATGAATAAGCATGCCTGGATGCCATGCAAATTCTCCGTTTTGGTCAAAGAAAATCGTTTCTAAATCGGTTTTTTCATCAGTTAGGGCAGCTAACCCGAGATTATAAGGTCCAATCCCTATCCCAATTACATCATGTAGTTTCATTGACGTCCCTCTTTTTAGTCGTTTTCTATAAGTATATACGTTCACTGCCCATTAATCTAATGTTTCATATTATTTGACAAATTATGCTACAATTATTACTGGGGAGGTGGATATAAATGACGAATAATGATGAACGTCTATTTGCAATGTTAATATATCTTTTGAGCTTTTTCACTGCTATTATCGGTCCTATAATTATATGGATGGTCAAAAGAGACGAATCAGATTTTATCGATTACCATGGCAAGGAATACCTTAACTTCTTTATTTCATTCACGATATATGGAATTGTAAGTGGACTTTTAGTGTTTGTATTAATTGGTTTTATATTAGCACCAATTGTTGGAATTTTGTTTTTCATTTTCACTCTAATTGCTTTGTTTAAGGCATACAGTGGAGAAAAATATCGTATTCCATTAGTAATCCGATTTATTAAATAAAAAAACAGTGCCTTTAAGCACTGTTTTTTTACTCAATTACTTCAAAACTATATTCTTTATGTTCATGGAGGCCACTATCATCTGAGACATGGACGACGATTTCATACTCGCCAGTTTCGGAAAAAGAATGTGTACTTGTATAGGTACCTACTTCTGTTTCTTCCGCATCCAACCAAATATGCTGGTCACTAGCTTCAGGAATAATTTCGTATCTCACTCGTGCATCTTGATAAGGTTCTTGATCCATTTTTAACTGTACTGTCCATTCTATTTCTTCTTCTTTAGTAACAGTTTCATATTCCTCTAATTCGATCAGAAAATCTTCATTGTGGCTATGTTCCTCACCACTATGTGTCGGGTGTTCTTCTTGATCCATCTGCATATCCTCATCACCATTAATCACAATCGATTTCTTAGGCATTGTATGCATATCTTTAGCTGTCGTATGAGCATATATTTCATATGTTCCTGGTTGATCAAATACTACTTCTGCTGTATAAGTTCCATCCTCATTATTGCTTGATTCGACTGTTACCGTATCTTCTTCGTCTTCCACATTCCAATATTCGAAGGAAACTTCTTCGGCATCTGTTACTAATTCATCTTCACCATATGTGACCGTAGCTTTTAATTCGACTGTCTCTTCTGTGTCAGCTTCCTCAGCTAGCTCAAAATCTACGCTTATACCCTTTACCTCTTCTTCTTCAGGCTCACTTTCTGCTGAATTGGTACAAGCGGCCATTGTTAACAGTATAAGGAGTGTAGCAAAAAATAATTTTTTCATGATATTCCTCCGTTTAATTTTTCCTATTAAAGCTTACTATAACTCTACTTCAATTAACAAGCAATGAACAACTTGTGACATTTAACAACAATAAATCGTAATAATTACTATTTACAATTACATTGATTTAGGCTATAATACAATTGAATCGGAATGATGACGGTTTATTATGCGATTTAAATCGTAACCATTATTATTAAAAGATACATATTAAGTAAAGGGGATAATTTTCTATGAAAAAAATTAGTGTGTTTGTCTTTTTGGGATTATTAATATTAGTAATCGGTT
Organism: Gracilibacillus massiliensis; assembly: GCF_001458115.1. GTDB lineage: Bacteria > Bacillota > Bacilli > Bacillales > Amphibacillaceae > Gracilibacillus > Gracilibacillus massiliensis. Next base: position 139,643 of record NZ_CZRP01000013.1, on the reverse strand, counting down.
GTAGCAGTGATCAGGATACACAAGCAAATAACGAAATAGCTGATGATAAAATAACAATCTATTCTACCTTATATCCATTAGCGTATTTTGCAGAAGAGATTGGTGGTGAGTATGTGGAAGTAGAAACCGTGTTACCACCAGGGTCTGATCCACATAATTATGAACCTACTTCTAAAACAATGATAGATATTGCTGAATCTGACATGTTTTTGTTTAATGGGGCAAACCTAGAAGCATATGCAAGTAAAATCGAAGAAGCATTAGCTGAAGAAGATGTATTAATGGTGGAAGCTTCAGAAGGGGTTTCGCTTGTAGAACATGTTCATCATCATGAAGAAGAGCAAGATCACGATGAACATGAGCATCAAGATGAAGAAGACCATGAGCACGCAGAAGAGGAAGGCCATGACCATGAAGACCATGAACATGCAGAAGAAGAAGGCCATGACCATGAAGATCATGAACATGCAGAAGAGGAAGGTCATGATCATGAAGATCATGAACACTCAGAAGAGGAAGAACAACAAACAACAGAAGAATCAAATGATGAACATGATCACGATCATGGTGATGCAGATCCTCACTTATGGCTCGACCCTATTCGAGCTATAGAGTTAGCACGCAATGTTAAAGATTCGTTAATTGAATTACATCCGGATCAGGAAGAAACATTTGATTCCAATTTTCATAGTTTAGAAGAGCGGTTGATTGAGTTAGATGAAAGCTACCATCAACAATTAGAGAATGCTGCTAACAATGAAATATTAGTGACACATGCAGCATATGGATATTGGGAACAGAGTTATGGTATCCAACAAATTGCTTTATCTGGCTTATCACCGTCAGAAGAACCATCGCAAAAGCAGTTGGAAAATATTATTGATCATGTAGAAGATCGCAATATACAATACCTTTTGTTTGAACAAAATGTAGAACCAAAAGTAGCAGAAGTTATTCAAGCCGAAACAAATGTAGAATCATTACAATTGCACAATTTATCAATCTTGACAGAAGAAGATATTGATAACGAAGAAACGTATTTCACATTAATGGAACGTAACTTGGAAGTTTTGAACGATGCACTTGAATACTAAATGAAAAACACGGAGTGATTTATCGCTCCGTGTTTTTTCTGTAAAGGTAAATTTTTTGTAAATATTCTAAAATACGATTGTGTATATAAGTAAATTGTTATATAGTTATATTTGGATGAGAAAGGAGAGGTTAGATGCCAACGAAAACGGTGATGGATATCGGTAAATCCGCCAAAATTTTAAAGGTTCTGGGTGATAAAACACGGCTGACAATGTTGAAGCTAATAGAAGAGCAAACCTGTTGTGTATGTGAATTCGTAGAGATCTTTCAAATGAGCCAGCCTTCTATTAGTCAACACTTAAGAAAGTTAAGAGATCTAGATTTAATTAAGGAAGAACGCAAAGGACAATGGGTCTTTTATTCGTTAAATCAAGATTCTGAATGGTATGCATTTATTCTGCCGATAATCGATCAATTACCAAATCAGCAAGAAAAATTAATAGAATTAGAGAAAAACGGCACAAGAATCACATGTTGTTAGTTGAAAATAGGGGGACGTTGTTTTGTTAGATGTTGTATTAGCGATAAGTATCTTTCTGGTTACCTTAGTCTTGGTGATATGGCAACCGAAAAATCTCTCAATCGGCTGGTCGGCCTGTGGTGGAGCGATCCTTGCTCTACTCGTTGGAGTGGTCGGTTTGCAAGATGTTTGGGAAGTAACGGGCATCGTTTGGAATGCTACATTAGCGTTTGTTGCTATTATTCTGATTTCCTTAATATTAGACGAAATTGGCTTTTTTGAGTGGGCAGCGTTACACATGGCTCGTTTGGCAAAAGGTAATGGTATAAAAATGTTTATATACGTTAGTTTACTTGGTGCAATCGTCGCAGCTTTTTTTGCAAACGATGGTGCAGCGTTAATTTTAACACCGATTGTCTTGGCAATGGTTCGTAATCTGCAATTTAAAGAAAAAATGGTATTTCCATTTATAATGGCAAGTGGTTTCATTGCAGATACGACTTCATTACCTTTAATTGTAAGTAACCTTGTCAATATTGTATCTGCTGATTTCTTTGAAATTGGTTTTGTCGAATATGCTTCAAGAATGGTTATTCCGAACTTATTCTCGATTGTGGCAACGATTCTAGTTCTTTATTTATATTTTAAGAAGAATATTCCGAAAAGCTACAATTTAGATCATTTGAAAAAGCCAGCAGAGGCGATCAAAGATTTAAAAATGTTTCACTTATCATGGTATGTTCTAGCCGTTTTATTAGTTGGTTATTTTGTTAGTGAATTTATTGCAGTACCAGTCTCTATTATTGCTGGGGTCATCGCAATCTTCTTTCTACTAATGGCTCGAAATAGTCAAGCAGTCAATACGACATCTGTGGTAAAAGGAGCTCCTTGGGAAATTGTCTTTTTCTCGATCGGGATGTATGTTGTGGTATATGGTTTGCGAAACGCCGGATTAACAGACGTATTAGCTGGTTTGATTCAATGGAGTGCTGACCAAGGCTTATTTAGTGCAACTGTTGCAATGGGCTTTATTGCTGCTATCCTTTCTTCTGTTATGAATAATATGCCAACTGTGATGATTGATGCTTTGGCAATTGCAGAAACAGACACATCAGGCGTAGTAAGAGAAGCACTGATTTATGCGAATATTATCGGTTCAGACCTAGGACCGAAAATTACGCCAATTGGTTCACTAGCGACACTGTTGTGGTTGCACGTATTGTCTCAAAAAGGAGTCAAAATTTCATGGGGAACGTACTTTAAGACAGGGATTGTTTTAACAGTACCGATTCTATTTGTTACATTAATTGGACTATACTTAACTTTATTACTATTTTAATTAAAGGAGAAATGAGATCATGACGAAAAAAACAATTTACTTTTTATGTACAGGTAATTCTTGCAGGAGCCAGATGGCTGAAGGATGGGGTAAGGAACATTTAGGTGAAGACTGGAATGTGTATAGTGCAGGTATCGAATCGCACGGCTTAAATCCGAATGCTGTAAAAGCTATGGATGAAGTAGGCATAGACATATCTGAGCAAACTTCAGATAAAATTGACTTGGACATTTTAAGAAATTCAACTATGGTTGTTACACTGTGTGGGGATGCTCGTGATAAGTGTCCTGTGATTCCATTCGGTATCCGCAACGAACACTGGGGATTTGATGATCCAGCAAAAGCGGAAGGAACTGAGGAAGAAAAATGGAAGTTCTTTCAACGCGTAAGAGACGAAATTGGTGAGCGTATTAAGCAATTTGCAGAGACAAGTAAGTGACATGATAAAAAAGTGATGAGTGTATATGCTCATCACTTTTTTTGCACAAAAGTTACTGTACAAGTTATGAGTTTCCATTTATTATAATAGTGACAAATATTTGGGATCTATTCAAAGGATGGTGATTGAATGACGATGGTTGGAATTGATTTAGGAACATCTAATAGTGTTGTAGCTTATTGGAAGGATGGAAAAGCTAGGATTATTCCCAATGTTTTGGGTAATTCATTAACACCATCCATTGTAAGTCTTGATGAAAACAAAGAGATAATAGTTGGTGAAGTAGCTAAAGAACGAATGATATCTCATCCAGAAAAAACAGCTTCCTTATTTAAAAGGACGATGGGTACGGACAAGAAAATCCGATTAGGCAGTGCAGAATACTTATCAGAAGAGTTATCGTCGATGGTTCTGCGTAAATTAAAACAAGATGCTGAAGTATTTTTAAAAGAAGAAGTTAAAGAAGCTGTAATTAGCGTACCTGCCTATTTTAATGATCATCAACGAAAGGCAACAAAAAGAGCGGCAGAAATGGCAGGTTTACAAGTAGAACGTTTAATAAGTGAACCAACTGCTGCAGCTCTATCATATGGTATTCACGATAGAGAAGCGGATGTGAATTTTCTTGTGTTTGATTTAGGTGGGGGAACCTATGATGTGTCGATCTTAGAAAAATTTGATGAAATTATTCAAGTACGGGCTATTGCAGGAGACAATTTTTTAGGAGGAACTGATTTTACCACAGCTGTTTTTGAATATTTTTTGATCAAAAATAAGATAGAACCAAATACCTTAACAGATAAAGAAAAGTCCGTTTTGTTAAAACTAGCAGAACAAGCAAAATGTTACTTAAACAATGAAAATAAGACAACGATCAACTTTCAGAAAGATGATAAAAAATACATAGAAACAATAGATAATGTTATTTTTGAAGAGATTACGTACTCCTTAATACAAAGGTTGCGTGCACCAATCGTGCGAGCATTACATGATGCCTCCTTAAGACCAGATGACTTAGATGCAGTGATATTGGTTGGCGGAGCAACGAGAATGCCACTGATAAAATCGGTAGTGACCAAAATAATAGGTAGAATACCATATTCCGAGATAGACCCAGATCAATCAGTAGCACTTGGAACAGCGATTGAAGCTGCATTAAAACAAAGAGATACATCAATACAAGAAACAATCTTAACGGATGTATGTCCTTTTACATTAGGTACCGATATTGTAAAGGATATGGGGAATCAACGATATGAGAGTGGTTATTTTTTGCCGATAATTGAACGAAATACACCTATTCCTGTTAGTATCGAAAAGCGGCTCTACACCGTTTATGATAATCAAGAAAAAATCGTAATCGATGTTTACCAAGGGGAGAGCAGAAACACGAAAGATAATTTAAAAATTGGCGAGGTTACCATTGCGGTTCCGCCTGCTCCTGCTGGTAAAGAAATGATTGATGTGCGCTATACCTATGACATTAATGGAATATTGGAAGTTGAATGCACACAAGTTAGTTCGGGAATGAAAGAGACCATCGTAATTGAGCAAAATCCGGGGAACTTATCTACTGAGGAGGTTGATAATAGATTAAAAGAGTTGGCCTCTTTAAAAATTCATCCTCGTGAAAAGGAAGAAAATCGTCTGTTAATAGCCAGAGGTGAAAGATTATATGAAGAAACATTAGGAAATTTACGTAATGAAGTAGCAAGTTTACTAGAAGATTTTGATCGGGTTATTGAAACACAGAGGGTAGATTATATTAGTAAAGCTGCGAAACAACTAAAACAACGACTGGATCAAATTGAAGGGTGGAATTCCCGTTTATGATTGATTGGAAGATACTTGATATTGAGCCTGCTGAAGATTTGAAAGTTATAAAGCGTGCATATGCCAAACAACTAAAACATTATCACCCTGAAGATGATCCTAAAGGATATCAGCACCTCAGAGAGACGTATGAAAAGGCAGTAAGTTATGTTCGAAAAAAAGAAAATGATAACACTGCTTTTACAAAATTACCTACTGAAACAGTTACCACTATTCATTATCACCACTCACAGACACCATTAGAAGAATTTATCGAGAAATTACAGTTCATTTATCATGATTTTAATCAACGGATAGACATTTCCTCATGGAAAAATCTGTTAGATTTCGAAGCGGTATGGAGTGTTGAATGGTTTCCTCGAACTAGACATGCTATCACGGAATTCCTTGATCAACACTCCTTTTTGCCTATTGAGGTCTGGCTGTTGTTGAATGAAACGTTTGATTGGGAGAAATGGGATCAAGATTTCTATAAGAAATACTTAGAGCAACATAATTACTTAAGATATGATTGTCTTAAAAGCGTGAAAGACAGTGAAGCTGATCGGTACTTAGAAGGTAGAAATAATGTTTACGAAGCACTAAAAGCGAATAACCTTAAACAGGCTGAAAAGTTAATAGACAATGTCAAATTAATCTTCGCTGATGATCCAGAATTATTACGACTGCAAGGAATTTATTATCAAAGAAAAGGAAACGCTCGTCTTGCCTTGCAATGCTATTGTGAATGTTTAGAAAAAATACCTAATGATGTTGATTGTCGTGCAGAAAAAATCCGCTTATTACACCAATTAGGTCGGTGGAAAGAAGTTATTGAAGAAACAGAGTTATTACGTGAACTCAATGATATTCCGTCTATCAAATTTTTATATATCAAGGCTTTAATGGAAACAGATCAATGGAATAAGGCTGAAGAAGAGATACATAAAATGATAGATGAAAACCCTAATGATGTAGAGGCGAATAATCTTTTCACAAAAATAATTCACCATCAAAGAAAAAATAAGAAAAGTCGTTATGAAAAAACACTAATGAATAATAGCGTACAACCTTTTTCATTCAAAGATAAATTAGTATTTTCACTTTATTTACAACCTTATAAAAAAATTTTTCTACTCTTTTTTTGTTGTTTGATCGTACAATCTATTATTTCTGATTCGATTGAACGGTCAATTGGCTATACATTTTTCGAATGGTTTCCGGTAGCGCTCTCATTACCAAGTCCATCTATAGAGACTTATGGATATATGGTGATTCTTGTCGTACTCTATTTTATGATTATTAAAATGATCGTTCGAGTGTTTCGAATATTTTTTTATCAGGAGGTACAATCGTAGTGCAACTTTCGAAAGAATTCAGGGAATTTGTCAGTGCTATTATCTCTTTTCATTATCGTGAAGATCGCTTTATGTTAGAAAGTCTAGGTTTATTTCCTGTTAGAAGAAGTTATAGTAAGCAAATATGCGATAAATGCAACATACATAATAAAGCAGACTTAGATCGTGAATTACAATGGTTATATGAAGAAGGTGAGCGACAGGAATTCAATCAATTATGGCATCAGCTAAGCTTAATTTCCTATTCGAAAAGAGAAGTCATGCTAGCAAATATGTCTGATCGGAATGTAGATTATCTTCGTCAGAAAATGATGCATGAAAAAATCTATCATATCCCGACTGGTGGAATTATGGCAATAGATATCGTGAATTATTTGTTGCTTGCTGTAGCCGGTTTCAGAGTGAAATATTTGACGGAAGATCAACTTCATCCATATCTTATAAAAGGCGTTTCATTGTTACAACAAAGATACTATAGTTGGCAGGATTTTATAAACGGATATGCACTTGGACAACAATTCAAAGCTGTAAATATCGAGCCTACATATGTGAAAAAAAATAAAAAATATCTAGTAGCCTTTCTTTTGGCGAAACAAAGTCCTATGAATCGAATCGATTGGGACACCCCCTTTGAGGATTTAGTATCTCCGAAAATTTAGACAATTTAATATTTTCAAGTGTAACCTTTTATACAAATGAGCGACAAATTAGATAAATGAGTAAAAGGGGTCGTTTAAAATGAAGTATTTTCTTAGTGTATTCGTGCTATTATTTGTCTTTGCTTGTGGAACCGCTTCAAATGATGGAAATACTAGTGAAGAGTCTCCAGAACCATCAGAAAATGTGATGACAGGATATGTTGCTAAAAAGGAAGATAATCGCATTCTAGTAACGGAAAAACGATTAGATCAACCATTCGATGAAATTGCTGTAGAAGAAGTGAATCAACAGGCGGGAAATGCTATTTCTTTTAATATAGAGGATATTGAGAAAAGTTTAGCAACTTCTTTAACTGTTGGTGAAAAAATTGCGGTGACACATGGAGCGGTTGCTGAGTCCTATCCCGGACAAAGTTCAGCTACCTCAGTTGAGAGAGTAATAGATAATGAACATGATCTTGTCGAAACACATGGAGAGTATGCAAACCTAATCCAGTTAGAAATGTTCAGACAAGAAGTTGACAATGAAAAAAATTCGAACTTGAGACTGGTTAGACATACAACAGAAGGTGATCTTATTTTTCACAATATTCAATATAAAGATGGAAATTATCAAGTATTTGTTGATGCCACTCAAGACGAATATGGTGTAGAAGAGACCATAAGAGGATTTGGATGTGAACAGCTAGAATACTATTTAACAGAAGAAGAAACGATATCGTTCGACCTACAAAATTGTGAAAATGAGGGCGGACAATTACCAGTCGCTAATGTCCCTTTTTCAGAAATGATTATTCCGGAGCAAAGGTATCATCGTCTAGAAGTGATCTTAAATGACGAAGTGCTCATAGATACAACGGATGAAGATAAGAAAGAGGAGATAATCAACAAAATAAAAGAAGCTCAGCCTCAATCCGTGATGGCGATGAGTTTGATGGCACCAGAGGGTGAGCTTATCTTAAAAGGTAAAATGGCAGAGATCCGATTTGATTATTACCCAGAAGGAAATGTCATGCGTTACAATTCCTACATCAATTCAATGATTCAAGTAAAGTAAAAAGAAAACCTCGCCACTCGCAAAAAGAAGAGGCGGGGTTTTCAAATCTGAGCAATTACCTTGAATGTGAGATGAATAGTTGCTATTATTTTAATTATCTCAGTTTCGAGATAATGTATAATTTATTAAAATGCTGGGCAAATCAAATGAAGAATGAACCAACAAAGAAAGGGAGTATTTATACATGGTTAAGGTAGCAGTAGTTTATTACAGTTCAACGGGGACGAATTACCAACTGGCAAAATGGGCAGAAGAGTCCATTAAAGAAGCTGGAGCAGAAGTGAAAGTTGTTCGTGCAGCAGAAACAGCTCCAGAAGCAGCAATAGCATCTAATCCAGGGTGGAAACAACATTTAGAGGATACAAAAGATATCCCAGTTGCAACTTCTGAAGATTTAGAGTGGGCAGATGCCATTTTATTCAGTACACCAACTCGTTTTGGTACATTACCATCGCAAATGAAACAATTTATTGATATGCAAGGTGGACTTTGGGCAACAGGAAAAACGGTCAACAAAGTCGTAAGTGCAATGTCATCTGCTTCTAATGCTCATGGAGGACAAGAGGCTACTATCTTAAATTTATATACCGCTATGATGCACTGGGGTGCCATTATTGTACCACCAGGGTATTCAGATGATTCCGTTTTTGCTAGTGGAGGAAACCCATACGGCACAAGTGTGACACAAAGTCAGGAAGATGGATCCATGGTAGAAGATGTCGAAGCTGCCGTTAAACATCAAGCAAAACGTTTAGTGGAAGTTACTAATAAAATTCACAGCTAATATCTTTTTTAATGAAAAAACTTGATGAAATGCAAAATCTATGTCAAAGTAGAATATAGTAATTTCATAGTAAACATGTAGGGGGACCGGTGTTGCCGGTTGAGATAGTATCCGTAAAGATGCTGACCCTTAGAACCTGATCTGGTTAGAACCAGCGTAGGGAACATATAAGATAACTGAATCTTTATGCGCCCTAGGCAAATTGTCTAGGGCGCTTTCTTGTATGTTCCTCTAAATAAAGAAAAATATTAGGGGGATTCAAAAATGAAAAAAATAAGTTTTGTGTTCGTACTTTTTACTTTTTTATTAACTGCCTGTGGTAATTCAGATTCAACGGAAGAGCTTGAGGAAGTGACTTTCGTTCTGGATTGGACACCGAATACCAATCATACCGGTTTATATGTAGCGCAGGAAGAAGGATATTTTGAAGAACAAGGATTAGATGTAGAAATCGTCATGCCAGGTGAAGCTGGTGCCGATCAAACGGTAGCAGCAGGAAAAGCCCAATTCGGAATTAGTGCACAGGAGGCAGTGACAGAAGCACGCGTCCAAGATATACCAATTGTTTCGATAGCCGCAGTGATCCAGCATAATACTTCAGGATTTGCTGCTCCTAAAGAAAAAGGTATCACATCGCCAGCCGATTTTGCCGGTAAAACGTATGGAGGATGGGGAGCCCCAGTTGAAGCAGCTGTAATTGATTCCTTAATGAAACAAGAAGATGCGTCTGTTGAAGATGTCGAGATTATCAATATGGGAAATACAGACTTTTTTACAGCGGTGGAACGTGATGTGGATTTTGCGTGGATTTATTACGGATGGACTGGTGTTCAAGCAGAACTACGAGACGTAGAATTGGATATGCTTTATCTGACAGATTATTCTGAAAAGCTAGATTACTATACTCCCGTCATTACAACCAATGAAACTATGATCGAAGAAAATTCAGAAACGGTGAGTGCAATGGTAGCAGCATTAGAAAAAGGCTATCAATTTGCAATTGAGAATCCAAGTGATGCAGCAGATATTTTAGTAGAAAAAGTACCTGATCTGGACGAAGAATTAGTGCACGCTAGTCAAGAGTGGCTTTCGCCTAAATATCAGGATGATGCAGAACAATGGGGCATTCAAACAGAAGGTGTTTGGCGCAATTACGCAGAGTGGATGTTTGACAATGATTTATTGGAAAGTGAACTAGATGTCGAAGCAGCATTCACAAATGAATTTTTACCAGAATAGAAGGAGAGAATATCCATGGCAAATTCTTTAGTTAGCATTCAAATCATTCCAAAAACACCAAAAGGAGAAGACTCGATCCCTTTTGTTGATGAAGCAATCAAGATTATTGAAAAATCAGGCGTTAAATATCAAGTGAATCCATTAGAAACTACAATGGAGGGGGAACTACCTCAATTGCTTGTCGTTATCGAAAAAATGAACAACCGTATGCATGAGCTAGATTGTCCTAGTGTAATTTCTCAAATCAAGATATATTCTCGAGCAGACAATCAAGCTTCGATGAGTGAATTAACAGCAAAATATCATTAATATTTTTGGAAGTGGCCATAAAATGCTTAAAAGTGGCCATAAAGCTTGCTAAAGTGGCCATAAAACAGGTGAGAGTGGCCATAAAAGCACTAGAAGTGGCCATAAAACATGAAAAAGTGGCCATAAAATTAGGAGCATGTATATGTTTAGAAGGTCATATTCAGCGATCGCAGTTATGGCAAGCATTCTGATTGTTTGGGAGATTTCCAGTCGATTATTAGATATACCGACTTGGATTCTGCCAGCACCATCTGTGATTATGCAAGAAGCCTTTACAAATTGGCAAAATTATCAACATCATATTTATTCGACAATCACATTAACGGTTAGTGGATTTGCGATAGGGGTAACAATCGGTCTGATCATAGCGATTTTACTTCATCTTATGCCTAGAGTTCGTGAGGCATTATATCCACTCCTTATTTTATCTCAAAATATACCTATTATCGTCCTAGCACCTTTGTTAGTGATTTGGTTCGGTTTTGGTATTACACCAAAACTATTAATTATTACATTAGTATGTTTTTTTCCAATTGCCGTAGCGACAATAGATGGTTTGAAACAAACGAATCCAGAACTCATCCATTATATGAAAATGGCAGGTGCAACCAAAAAGCAAATTTTCACCAAGCTGGAATTGCCACATGCTATTCCACAGCTATTTTCAGGATTGAAAATTTCAGCAACCTATAGTGTGATGGGTGCCGTTATTTCTGAATGGCTTGGTGCCAATCAAGGTATTGGTGTTTATATGACATTAGCATCTTCTTCGTTTCGAACAGATCGTGTCTTTGTAGCAATTTTTTTCATTATGATTTTATGCTTAATCTTTTTTAGTCTGATAATTACTGCAGAACGATTAATTTTGAAATGGCGACCAAGTGAGGAGGGGAAACGATGAGTAAATTAGAAATCGAGCAACTCTCTAAAAGCTTTGGTTCACAACCAATACTCGAACAATTACAATTTCATGTAAAGGAAGGCGAATTTGTATCCTTACTTGGACCATCCGGGAGTGGAAAAAGTACCATCTTTCATCTGATCGGTGGACTATACAAGCCAGATCATGGTTCGATTCGTTTAAACGGGAATGAAATTAGTGGTCAAAAGGGTTCAATAAGTTATATGCCGCAAACACCATCGTTGTTTCCTTGGCGTACCATTTTAGAAAATGTTGTACTTGGTGTTGAGTTATTCGAAAAACCAGATAAAGAGAAAGCGAGAAGAATGTTAGAACGAGCAGGACTTGCAGATTATATTGATGCTTATCCCCATGAGTTGTCGGGTGGTATGCGTCAACGTGTTGCATTTATTCGCAGCATTTTAAGCCCGCAATCCTTTATTTGCTTGGATGAACCTTTTTCTGCATTGGACGAATTCACGCGATTCGATATGCAGAAATGGTTATTGTCTATTTGGGAAGAGGAGCGGCCTTCTGTTTTATTTGTTACACATAACATCGAAGAAGCGATCTTTTTATCGGACAGAATTCTAGTTTTAGGATCAAAGCCAGCGCAAGTTATCAAAGAGTTTGATATCACGTTTGAACGTCCTAGAAATGAAGAACTAACGTTAACTTCTGAATTTCTAGACGTAAAAAAAGCAGTCTATCAAACATTGAGAGGTGAGCTTGGTGATTGATGCGCATATTCATCTAGACTGGTACAATCAGGAAGATCAACAACAGATACTTCAGGATATAACTAATAGTAGCGTAGAAGGATTAATCGCTGTTTCTAGTGATAGCAAGAGTTGCCAAAAAGTATGGGATTTACACATTCAAAATCAATATGTATACCCTGCTTTTGGCTGGCATCCAGAACAACCAATACCAAGTAAAGCTGAATTAGAGCAAATAGAAGCAATGATTCGTAAACATCATAAAAATTTAGTTGCGATTGGTGAAGTTGGTCTTCCTTATTATAAAAGACAAGAAGATACTCGAATTCATCTTCAACCATACCTTGAAATATTAGAACGATTTATCCTTCTAGCGAAAGAATTTGACCTACCGATTGTGTTGCATGCCATTTATGAGGATGCTGAATTGGTCTGTGATCTCTTAGAAAAGCATCGTATTAAAAAAGCACATTTTCATTGGTTTAAAGGATCTAGCTCTATCCTCAACAGGATGATGAAAAATAAGTACATGATATCCATTACTCCGGATTGTCTCTATGAAAAGGAGATACAAGAAATAATAAGACAATACCCATTGGAGTTATTAATGGTGGAAACAGATGGACCTTGGCAATTCGAAGGACCTTTTAAAGATAAAATGACCCACCCCAAAATGATAAAATATTCTATCAAAATGATCAGCGAAACAAAAGAAAAGTCTTCCGAAAGTGTAGAAGACTTAATTACTTTTAATACGAAAAAGTTCTATGAAATCTAATTATAGATAATAAGGAGAACATTATTCACAAGCGACACCATCACGATCACCATCCATATGGGTTCCGTACCCGGAATCACCTTCATACAGAGGAGTTACCCCAGCCTCTCGTGCTTCTGAACAATTAGCATAATAGACATCTTCTTGATCGCTGTTTGTATTAGATTCGGAACTTTCAACTTGATGATTAAAACCGTCATCTGTGACATAGTTATCTTCACTCCAAATGCCAATCCCTAATTGTCTTGCTTGCTGTTCTGCTTGCTTCAACTCATCCTGATGCTTATAGGGAGGATCATAGACGTAAGCATATCGAGCTAATCCTTCTTCAATTAACATCTTATTAAAATTCTCACCATCTACCCATAAATAACCAAGCAAGCGATCATAATGGTCGCGCTTCGGTCCATCAAATTCAATTTGTATCGACTTTCCCGCAAGCTTTTCCACAGCAAAATCGGAGGCTTCTGGACCATATGGCTGGACAGGTAAGTTAGGGTGTTTGGTTTCGGGTGTGTCCACTAGTAAAAGCCGAACCGTTTCTTCTTTACCATTCAATTGAATACTTACAGTATCACCATCGACCACACGATTGACTTTGGCATCAGCAAAGTCTTCGTTATCTATTGTCTTTGCTTCATTAGCTTCTGTTTTATCAACAACAGATTCATCCTTATTATTCTCATTCTCTATTATTTTGTTTTCCTGATGATCATTGAGTGTTTTTTCCTCAACAGTTCCACATCCAGCTAAAAATAAGAACAATAATAACAAAAATATCATCCATTTGTAAAAATACATGTTGCCATCCTCCTGCTGTTCGTTTACTCTGAGCAATAGTTTACTATAATATAAATGATAAAGCTATCATCAGTTAAAAGAAGAATGACAATTTATTTTTCCTATACAGTTTCTTCATTATCAAACAAACGATATCCTATATAAAGTAACAAACAGGCTGCCATCGCAAGAGACCCCCAACCTAATGTCTGTTGTTCGATAATTAAGTAATTATTGCATATTTGCTGATCAATCCAAATATAGAGAAATCCTGTGATGACTAATGTAGCAAATAAATAGATTAGAAACATATACTGTCCGATATTCCTGATCTTTTTCCAACTGTCACGTAAAGGTATTCCAACCAAAATAGGCAAACTAATAAACTTAAAATATTCTACATAAAAATGAGTCAATGCATCATCCATTGCTCGTGGCAGTTGCCAATAAGACCAAATAAGTACCACTAGTACTATCCCAGGAATACCCGATCGATTCCATTTATCAAAAAAGCGAGGGAATTTGTTTTTTAAAAAAGGGGTAACCAAAAATCCTGTGAAAACGAGTAAGGGCATTTGTGTGTGCATATGGAAAATCATAATCGATTCTAATAAATTTGCGACAGGAGGAAGAATTAAAAAGATGTATAAAATAAGTCCGTATTTTGCCTGCTTCATAAAGAATCTCCACCAATCACGGATTTCACTCGATCAACTGCCTGATCAATATCCCTATAATCCATTACATCCACTAAACTTCCATTGCGATTCACTAAATAAAAGGCGCTATTGTGTTGAAAGTTACCATAATCGTCAGGTATGACAATCACCCCAAGTTGATCCAACAAATTACTAAGCTCAGCTTTGTCATTAATTCGAGCCATTCGCCAAGTCTCGCCATCACTGTCAAAATAACTCCTATATTTTTCTAATGTTTTAGGATCGTCATGTTCCGGATCGAAACTAATACTTAAAAATTGAATATCTTTTTCAATCATTGTATCTGGTAACTCTTGATATACTCCTTGCATATTTTGTTCGAGCTGTGGACAGACTGTAGCACAATTGGTATACATAAAAGTGATAAATAAGTACTTATTTTGTTGAAGTTCCTTTATATTGTAAGTGCGATCTTTGCTATCCTCTAAACGGACATTTGGTAGGGAAGGTTGATCTTTTAGTAATTGATTCGTTCTGGCTTGTTCTTCTGTAAATGCTTGAAAACCATCCGTTCCGATTATAAAAACACCTAAACCAAATAAAAGAACAATTGCTAAGGCTATTCGTTCATAATTGGTCATTCGATTCACCACCTTAAACAATATAGTAATGGTCCGTTATCACTGTTAACTATCAGGAAGGACAGAGATAACGGACATTATAATTTTTACCATGTACGTATTGGCGGAGATCCTGGAGGTGCATTAACAATCATATCGACGATTGGTATGACATACGCCATTGCCACAACCGCGAGTAAAACAATTGCCCACAATCCCCAGCGTTCAGTCCAAATTGGCACTTTCGGCTGATCATCTTCTGGTTCTGCTACAGGGTATTCTGTTGTTCCTTTTGGTGCAAAGAACATCATATTAAATACAGCATAAACTTGAATAATGACGCCGATTAATAAGAGAGTTGCTCCAGTTGCAAAAATGTACTCATACGGAAGCCAGCTTAATGCTGCTTCATTACCGGCATATGTTGTATCCGATGTACGACGAGGATCACCTATTAAACCTGCTATGTGCATAGATCCTGCCATAATTGCCATACCGATTGTCCAGATCCATGTCTGAATAACACCAATTTTATTCATTTTAGGTGTCAATTGTCGTTTCGATAAATGTGGAATTAACCAATAACAAATTCCAAAGAAGGTGAGAACAACCGAAACTCCAACGGTGATATGGAAGTGTCCAACCACCCACATTGTATTATGGATGACTTGATTCATTTGGTTACTAGTATTTACAATACCGCCTGCTCCACCAGGTATAAAGGAAATCATCGCGATCATAGGTGCAAGGAAACGAACATCGCCCCAAGGTAATTTCTTCAACCATCCAAAAAGACCTTTACCACCTTTATTACGACCTGCTTTTTCCAAAACATAAAACATTGCAAAAGCGGTCATTAAAGATGGAACTGCTATCGATAAACTCATAAAAACATGTAAAAACTTAATCGAAGTAGAAATTGCTGGATCGATTATTTGATGATGGAATCCACCAGGGATGTTGAGAACTACTAAAAGGATAACTACTAAACGAATTAGTTTTTCATTAAAATGTTTACCACCAATAATCTTAGGTACAATTACATACCATGCAGAGGTTGCTACTAAATACCATATGTTCACTAAAGTATGACCAAACCACCAAAACAATGTTCTCGTAACCATTACATTGATCGTTTCCACCCATCCAAGTACCCATGGGATAATCATAAAGACTTCAATGGTAACGCCAAGACTTGCGAAAAACCATAGAACAAATACCCCCATAGCAAAAAAAGCAAGAATCGGTGTAGTTTGACCAGGATTTTGTTTTCGCCAATAACGATAGTTGATCATTACACCAAATGATACCGCCCATATGCCTAAAACTAAGAATACTAATCCAATATAAAAGATAGGGTGCGCTGCTAATGGTGGATAAAAAGTGTAAAGGACAGAAGCTTCTCCTAACACAATCATTGTCACACTTAAAACAACACCGATCAGCTTTAACAAAATGCCGATCCATACCATTTTTCTGACTTTTGGTAATAACCCATTAAAGGAATGGGATAGATTAGCAAGTTGGTATCCAATTGTAAAGGTTGCGGTAAAAACTACTAATAATAATAGTCCATGTGCAGATAAAACCTGATAATAATTAAATCCAGATGGCAATTGATAGAGACCTGCTCTTTCAAGCCCTTGTATTAAACCTAATATTCCACCAATTAATAAGGTAGCAAAAGATATAGCAAAGTAAGTGAGTGATATAGTTGCATCTTGAGAATTTACACCTAATTTATTTTTAAATTTCTCTCGGATATCTATCGCCTGTTCCACAATTGATCCCTCCTTATTTCACGATAATAGTAGTAAACATTGCTTGATGACCAGCACCGCAATATTCATTGCACAATACGAGATATTCTCCAGGTTCATTAAAGGTTTGCGTGATTTTTTGAATATGACCGGGTAATACCATAGCATTTAAGTTTGTACCTGGAATTTGAATGCCATGTGAAACGTCTTTTGATGTCATTGTAAATTCGACTTCTGATCCAACAGGTATTTCGATATTCCCAGGATTAAATGCAAAAGCTTCTAATGTCATTACCAATTCGTATTTATTATTACCTAAGTCAATGAGGCCAGGATTGTCAAAAGGAGCTGTTTGATCTACCTTTTGCGGATCTATCGCTTCCTTGTGACTTGGAGGTCCCATTCCTAATGCAAACGTTTGGTAGCCAACAATCACAATAAATATAACTAAAACACTAACACTTAAAATCATCCAGATTTCTTCTAACTTCCCCACAATAAAACCCCTCCTTTAAATATGAAGATTTTGTGAAAAGCAATTGGATTACTAGATAAAAATCAATACTTATCGGTATAATAAGTAGTAGTGAATCAGACCCTTTGCATATAGATCGCAAAAACACCTGCCCACATTAAAATAATAATTAGTGCAACAATAGTGACAGAGGCAATTGTTCCAGACATCGAATGGCTTTTTTGTTTTGGATTCATTTTATTTCCTCCTATCTATTTTATAGTTACATCAAGCATAAAACATTTTGTGACAGGAGACTGTGAGCAAAGTCACACCTTTAACGTAGAAAAAAGATTATGATAAGAGTAGTAAAAACACTTTAAGCATTAGAAAGGAGAAAAAACATGAAAAAAACACTATTAGGTATAACATTTTTATTATTTATTCTTATACTTGCAGCTTGTGGTGGCGGTGATGATGAAGATAACACGAGTGATGCTGGCGATACAGCCAATGGAGATGGAGCAGTGGTTGATATAAAAGCATCAAACTGGGAATTTGATCAAGAAGAATATACAGCTCCGGCAGGTGAAGTAACTGTAAATCTTTCCAATGAAGAAGGATTCCATGGTATTGAAGTAGAAGGAACAGATATTTCAATTGATTCAGAAGGGTCTGCTTCTGCTACACTAGAACCTGGAGAATACACAATCAGGTGTAGTGTTATGTGTGGTGCTGGACATGATGATATGGTCGCGACATTAATAGTCGAATAATAAAAAAAGGATTTCCTTAGTAATCAGGAAATCCTTTTTATATGGAACGAAAGTGGGCATTGCTACATCGAATTGTGTTAAGATAATAACTACACCAGTTCCAAAGGAGTTTACTATGAAGTTTCGAATTTTGTATGAAGATAATCATTTACTTATGGTTGAAAAGCCTGTAAATGTTCCTGTTCAATTAGATGAGAGTAATGATCGAGATCTCTTAACAATTTTAAAAGAAGATATAAAAATACGTTATCAAAAACCTGGTAATGTCTATTTAGGGCTTGTTCATCGCCTCGATCGTCCAGTAGGTGGTGCCATGATATTTGCCAAAACATCGAAAGCAGCTTCACGATTATCCGATACCATTAGAAAAAACGAACTTACCAAAACATATCTAGCGGTTGTGAGAGGCGTACCAAAACCAACAGACCATTTGGTTGATTTTTTATATAAAGATCGTCAAAAAAATATCGTTAGCGTTTCATCTAAGAAAAATAAACAAGCAAAAAAAGCGATGCTCGATTATCAATTATTAGCAAGTGATAATGGATTAAGCTTAGTAAAGATCAATTTACTTACGGGTAGATCACACCAGATTCGTGTGCAATTTGCGTCTAGGGGTTTTCCGTTATATGGCGATCAAAAATATGGAAGTAAAGTGAACAAACCTGGACAGCAGATCGCTTTATGGTCGCATGAAGTAAGTTTTATCCACCCTGTTCGAAAAGAAGAAACAAAGGTGGTATCTTACCCGCCAACCGAATATCCTTGGACCAATTGGGAGCAATTTTTAGAATAGAAAGGAAGTAAGAAATGGAATTTGGGGTGTATACATTAGCTGAGATACTTGAGAATCCAAGAACAAAGCAAACCATTCAAGTGAACGATCGTATTGAAATGATTGTTGAAATGGCACAATATGCTGATAAAAAAGGTATTGATATATTTGGTGTTGGTGAACATCACCGCTTAGACTATGCGGTGTCCTCTCCGCAAATGATGTTATCTGCTGTTTCACAAAGAACTGAATCTATTAAATTAACAGCGTTAACATCTCTTTTGAATACTGCTGATCCTGTTCGATTATTTGAAGATTTTGCCACACTTGATTTGTTATCGAAGGGTCGTGTTGAATTTACTGCAGGTCGCGGAGCATTTGTCGAATCCTTTCCGTTGTTTGGTTATAATGAAAGGGAGTATGACCAACTTTTTGAAGAACATTTGGATCTCTTTATCAGTTTAAATGAGCAAGAAAAAGTATCGTGGGACGGTAATTTCAGACCTTCTTTATCAGAGGCAGAAATTGCACCACGCCCTTTTCAAGCTAAATTACCAATAGCAATTGGTGTAGGAGGAACGATTGAAAGTGCCGAACGAGCAGGAAAAAATGGGTGTGGTTTAACAGTAGTTATGATTGGAGGTATTGCTAAGAAGTATCTTCCATTAGTGGAAAGGTACCGTCAAGTGTTTACCGGTAATCGACCGCAAGTTGCGATAGCAGGGCATACGTTTATTCGTGAAACAGAAGAAGAATTATCTGAAGAGTTTTATCCCTATTACGCCAATTATTGGAAGCATTTAAACAAACAAGGAATTGGGGGTGCAATGGGTGCAGCTAGATCTGATCTTGCATACATAACAAGTAAGGAGTCTTCTCTGTTTGTCGGGACACCTGATCAATTAATTGCAAAAATTGTCTACCAGCACCAACTTTTTAAACATGATCGATTTCATGCACAAATTGATTTTGGTGGACAAGATCTTACATCAATAAAAAAGTCAATTGATTTATTGGTAGAATACGTGATACCTGAAGTGAACAAGCGCATAACGACGTAGAAAAAGTTATGTTTCGATAAAAAAGTATAATTTAAAATCGCTTTATGATAAGATGTAATTATTCTGAAAGCGGTTTAGAGGGGGATCACATGAACTATAATAAAATAAGAATACCATTATTAACTGCATTAGTTTTATTGATGATATTAGACTTAACCGATATTATCGATGTTCCATTAGCTGTTATCGTAATCATTGCAGCTGCGTTAATTTGGTACAACATTTACATCCGCAGAAATATAAGTAATCAGAATAAAAAGAATAACTAATTCAAAAAGACAACTATTATGTTGTCTTTTTCTAATTTTCGTTTGAATAGAGAGTCACCTTTCTTGATAAGTTTTGAGGCTTTTGGGTAACTTAAAACTAATCTAGAGAGGAAGGCATGATCTCAATGAAGCAACGAATGATTGATTGGCCAACGTTTATTGGAGCCTTTGTTTTATTAGTAGTAGTAACAGTGCCGCTTATTCTCTATCCTGAAGCGGGTAAAGAATTTGTAGGTGAGGCGAATACATTTATGACAACTAATTTTGGTGTGATGTATTTAGTAATGGGACTGATCATTTTTGCCTTTTTATTATATGTCGCTTTTAGTAAAAATGGTCATGTAAAATTAGGGAAAGAAGGAGAAAAGCCAGAATTTAATTCTTTCTCATGGGCAGCTATGTTATTTGCTGCAGGAATTGGTTCTAGTATTCTGTATTGGTCTGTGATCGAATGGGTCTACTATTATCAGGGGCCTCCATTTGGATTAGAAGCAGAGTCGCAGGAAGCGGTTCAATGGGCAACAGCCTATGGTATATTTCATTGGGGGCCAATTGCATGGGCAATCTATACGTTACCGGCATTGCCAATTGCTTATTTCTATTATGTACGAAAGAAACCTGTCTTAAAAGTAAGTGAAGCGATACGACCGGTATTAGGTAAATGGGTAGATGGGCCACTTGGTAAATTGATTGATATTCTCTTTATATTTGGTCTATTAGGTGGAGCTGGTACTACCTTAGCATTAGGGACCCCGATGATAGCGGAAGGTGTAAACCATCTTACGGGTATACCGGTAACACTGTGGGTGCAAGCTGTGATCATGTTAGTTTGTACAACTATCTTTGCTGTTAGTGCTTATTCCGGGTTAAAACGAGGTATCAAACTCTTAAGTGATATTAATTTATGGTTAGCATTGTTTATTTTAGCTTATATTCTAGTAGTAGGACCTACGAGGTTTATTGTAGAAACGACATTTAATTCGATCGGTATTTTATTAGATAACTTTTTTAAAATGGCTACATGGGCTGAGCCTTTCGGTGACTTAGGAGGATTCACAGAAACGGGATTTCCCGAAGGATGGACTGTATTTTATTGGGCATGGTGGCTTGTTTATGCACCGTTTGTAGGTTTGTTTGTAGCACGAATATCAAGAGGACGAACCATTCGTGAAATGATATTTGGTACGATGGTTTACGGTACATTAGGTTGTGTACTCTTCTTCGGTATTATGGGTAATTTCGGATTATATTTACAATTAACTGGAGAGTTTAATGCGATTCAGTATATGAATGAATTTGGTCCAGCTGCAACCATTATAGCTATCATTGCGCAACTGCCATTTGCAGATCTATTAGTAGGTTTATTTACGATACTTGCCGTCATCTTTTTAGCAACAACTTTTGATTCCTCTTCCTTTATTTTAGCTTCTGTCGTGCAGAAAGAAGTGGAGGATGAACCATTACGATGGAACCGTTTATTCTGGGCATTTTCGTTATGCATAATGCCACTTTCGTTAATGTTTTTGGGAGGATTAGATACCTTGCAGACTGCCAGTATTATTGGAGGATTTCCACTGATCTTTATTATGTTCTTGTTGGCATGGTCCTTCATGAGAGCTTCCAATCGTGATATCACTGCTTCAGATGATTATGAAGCACCTACTATATATATTAAGCGATGGAGACAGAAAAAGAAACGTTCTGCATTAGAGGTATTAAAAGAGAACGATCCTGATCGTAAAGAATAAAGATTTGTTAAAATAGTTACTTTCTCCATAAGTAACTATTTTTTATTTACATGTGTCTTTACATGTGTAATATATTATGTATAATAGAAGTCATGACACGAAAGGATAGGTGAAATAAGTGAATAAAAAAGAGAAAACTTTGGGACTTATTATATTAATTATCGTTTTTCTAGGTTATTTTATTCCTTATACCTTCTTAAGTAATGTTACCAAATGGTATGGTAGTTTTTTATTATGGTCGATTCTGGCTATCTTAATTATTTTGGTGAATTACGTTTTAACGAAAAGTTGGAGGGATGAGGAATGAGTACTACATTAGTTTGGTCAACAATAGCAATATACGTTGTTATTGCTATTGTTATAGCTTATTTGTCACGCAATGGTAAACAAAACAGCATGTCTGGCTATTTTTTAGGCGAAAGAAAACTGAATGGTTTTGTCTCAGCATTAAGTTATAGTGCGACTACTTACAGTGCTTTTATGTTAGTAGGTTTAGCAGGTTTAACATATAACGGAGGAATTGGAGCTTTCGGTTTTGAAATCATTTATTTTATGGGTGTATCTCTTGTAGCAATTTTCGGTCCTCGTTTTTGGTTGGTCGGAAAAAAATATGGCTATGTAACCCCATCAGAAATGCTGGGGGACCGTTACCAAAATAAATGGGTCGCAGTAGTGGCGGCGATCTCAAGTTGTTTATTTCTAATTCCGTATAGTGCTGTGCAATTAACTGGAATTGGATACTTACTGCAAGGGGTAACAAATGATGCGATCCCATTTACGACAGGTGTTATTATTGCAACGGTATTGGCACTAGTATTCTCTTATATTGCTGGTATCCGGTCTGTAGCTTGGACAGATTCTCTTCAATCCTTATTGATGATTATCACATCGACTATCGTAGTCATCCTAATTGTAGATGGTCTCGGAGGAATAAGTGGTTTCTTTGCATCGATTGAAGAAACTAATCCGGAAAGCTTAGCTGTTCCAGGTAACGGTTTCTTTAATTTTTGGACTTTCTTAGGATTAACGATCCCTTGGTTTTTCTTTAGTATTTCAAATCCACAAGTTAGTCAGCGGTTGTTTATGCCCGCTTCATTAAAGAGTATGAGACATATGCTATTAGGTTTTTTAATTTTTGGACTTATCTATACGGTTGTATCTGTTGTGTGGGGTTTTTCAGCATCTATTTTATTTCCGAATCTTGAAAATGCCGATTTAGCTACACCAATGTTATTATCGTCTGATCTGGTTCCACCAATATTAGGTGTTATTGTCATGGTCGGCATCATGGCAGCAGCTATCTCTACAATTGATTCAATTTTGTTAACCTTATCCTCTTTATTCTCAAGAGATGTTTATCGTAATATTCAAAAAGATGTGAATGATAAGAAACAATTGCAGGTCGGTAAAGTAGTTATTCCAGTGATTGCCGTATTAGCTTTTTTATTCGCACAATTACAACTAGATTTAATAGCTGTGTTATCCGTTGCTTCGTCAGCAGGATTAATTGTGATCGTGCCAGCCATTATCGGTACTTTTTTCTGGAAAAAAGGAACAGCAGCTGGGGTGATTGTCAGTGTATCAGTAAGTAGTATCATTGTTATCTTAATCGAAGCAACAGGTGGTCTATTATTTGGTTTGAAATCAGGTCTTTGGGGAATATTATTTTCTACTATTCTATTTATCATCATTAGTCTATTAACGAAAGCACCAGCGCAGAAAGCAGATGAGTTCATTGGATATGTTAAAAGCAAAATGAAAAACAAGCAGAAATTAAATTAGAAACGACTATGAAAAGAGTTTTAAAATTAGAAAAATCCAAACGATTCAATCGTTTGGATTTTTATGCGTAGTAGGAACATACTGCGCAATAACTAGAGTGGTAATTTTGAGATTTTATATGTGCTTTACAACCGCTCCGGCTTGTCCGTTTCCCTTTCCGCGGGTTTTTACCCTAAGTTAACTTTTTAAGCAAAGTTCGCTTAAAAAGTGGATCTTAGGGTAAAAACATCCCGCAGGAGTGAAAACGGACGCCTGCGCTATGATATACTCAACAACTTAAGCACGAGTATTCATATTGGCTTCTTTCACTATTTTTTTAGTAGGAAACCAAAGTAGTAGCAATTGTAAATGTTGTAGAATCTCATTCAGCGTAGGCGGCCACTCCAACTCCTATGGGACTCGTTTTTCCAGAAGATCCACTTTTTCAAGCGGTTTTTGCTTGGAAAAGTTAGCTGAAGGAAAAACCCCATGGAAAGGGGAGTGGCCAAGCCGTAGCGGAGGTCACACTCATTCATCATGTCAAAATTACCTCAAAGTTATGTCGCAGTTTCCGTATATTGCGCAACACTACATATAGCGTCGTTCATGTTTTAAGTTTAGAAAAATATCTTTTATCACAGGCTACTTTTGCATAAGTAAATACGTTTTTAAAATTGGCAACGATTACTTTAGAAAAACTTTTAATAAGCTATTTATTTTCTATTTATTTAGTCGATATAAGTTGTTGGAGGGAGAGGACAACATGATAAAAAGACTAGATAAAAATAGTATTTCATTAAAATTAATAGCATTAATAACTGCTATTATTACTATTACAGGTATTGTTATAGGTTTATTCAGTTATAGTGTGGCAAAAGATCAGTTATTACAATCTGGTAAAAGTGAATTACAGAAAATAACAGATGGTGCATACACGGTTTTGGAATTATTAGATGAAGAAGTACAAGCAGGAAATTTAACGGAAGAAGAGGCGAAAAATAAGGCGCGTGAATTATTAAATGGACCAATAAATGACGACAATGAATATGATTATTCGCAAACTAATTTTGTCTATAAAAATCAAGGTTATATGTTAGCTTATGATCAGGAGTTAGTATTACAGTTACACCCTACTAAAATAGGGGGTGCTCCAGCTGATGACCAGAATCGTAATAATCGTTCGCGCATGGTAGAGGCTGGAACGAGTGAGGATTCCTCACAGAGATTTGTACAATATAATGATCAACAACCAGATGGAAGTTACCGCGATAAAACAGCATATATGCGACATTTTGAACCATGGAATTGGACAATTGGGATTGCAGTGTTCCAAGATGAATTTTATGAAGGATTACGTATTTTGCAATATGTAATTATCGGTATCACGATATCAATAATTCTTATAAGTTCGATTCTATTCTATTTTGTAACAAGAAAGAAATTAAGTTTACTTAGGGAAGTTGCTAAATATGCCACAGATATTTCAAATGGCCACATTGCTGTCACTGATTTAAAAGAATCCAAAGATGAGATTGGTGTTCTGGCATCAGCATTTAATAAAATGTCAACAGAATTAAGAAATCTCGTGACAAATGTTCGTTCATCAAGTGATCACCTATTAGATGCTGCTACAGATTTATCAGCAATTTCGGAAGAAACATCTGCAAGCAGTGAAGAAGTTGGTAATGCCATGAATGAAATTTCAAAAGGTACCCAAGAACAAGCGAATGATTTAGAAGACATATACCAACGTGTGGAAATACTGACCGAGGCAATAAATCGCATGAATCAACAAACAGATAAAGTAGACCAATTAGCCAAAAATACGGAAGATATTTCTAAAGAAGGTATGGAGATTGTCGAAAAATTGAATCATTCAAACCAACGCTCTGTTCATACGGCTAATGATATTTCAGAAGATATCGGTCAATTAAGTCAACAGGTTCAAAATATTACAACGGTAATGGATACCATTGAGCATGTAGCAGAAGAAACCAATTTACTAGCATTAAATGCAAGTATCGAAGCAGCAAGAGCTGGTGAACATGGTAAAGGTTTTGCAGTTGTGGCTGACGAAATCAGAAAACTTGCGGAACAATCAAAACGTGCGACACATGAGGTGCAAGGTGTTATATCAACAATCGTATCTGAGACAGAGAAAACCGTGAAGACAGTAGAAGATAACCGGATATCATCGGAAAGTTTGAATGTGGATGTCAAAGAAACAGAAGCAAAATTTAAAGGTATGGAGCATTCTGTGCAAGAGATTGTTAGCGCGATGAATAAGGTGAGAACAGATATCGATCAGATTACGTCTGAAGCAGAAAAAATGAATGAGAATGTTGAAAGTGTTTCGAGTGTATCTCAGCAAACAGCTGCGTCAGTGGAAGAAATTACTTCATCACTTGATGAGCAAATTAATGCAATTGGCAATGTAGCAGAGTCAGCGGAAACACTAACGAAGTTAAACCAGGATCTCAGCGAATTACTAAAAAAATATAAGCTATCTTAAAATTAAATATTTGTAAAAAATAAATTGTATCTCCGCTTTTCTTCACTTAAAATAATGGTATAAGAAGAAAAGGGGAGATATTTTTATGACAGATAAGGGACTATTTGGCCAATTTGGTGGAAGCTATGTACCTGAAGATTTAGAGAAAGTATTACAAGTATTAGCAGACGAGTTTGAAAAAGCAAAACAGGACCCTACGTTTATACAGGAATTTAAAGAAGTATTAGCAGAGTTTGTCGGAAGAGAAAATCCACTTACATATGCAAGGAATTTATCAGAAAATCAAGGTGGAGCGAAGATATATTTGAAGCGTGAGGATCTGAATCATACTGGTGCGCATAAAATTAATAATGCGATAGGACAAATTCTTTTAGCAAAGCGCATGGGAGCAAAGCGTGTGATAGCAGAGACTGGAGCAGGGCAACATGGTGTGGCTACGGCAACTGCTTGTGCAATGTTCGGTATCGAATGCATCATATATATGGGAAAACATGATATGAAACGTCAAGCATTGAATGTTTTTCGAATGGAACTATTAGGTGCTAAAGTAGTTAGTGTTGACGCTGGACAAGGCCGCTTAAAAGATGCAGTGGATGCTGCTTTAGGTGATTTAGTAGAAAACTATCAAAACACTTTTTATTTATTAGGATCTGCGGTAGGACCACATCCATTTCCGTCCATGGTTAAATTTTTTCAGTCAGTTATCAGTGAAGAATCAAAACGTCAGATAGTAGAAAAAGAAGGTAAATTACCAACCGCTGTTATAGCGTGTACTGGTGGGGGGAGTAATGCAATTGGTGCATTTGCACATTATATGGAAGATGAAGCAGTTCGTCTCATTGGTGTGGAGCCTGCTGAGGCGCCATCCTTAACAGAAGGAGTTCCAGCTGTTATCCATGGCTTTAAGTGTTTAACACTCTTAGATGAGGAAGGAAATCCTAAACCAACTTATTCAATCGCAGCTGGACTTGATTATCCAGGTATAGGACCAGAACATAGTCACTTGAAAGAAACTGGTCGTGGTGAATATGTGACTGTAACAGGCCAGCAAGCATTAGAAGCTTTTAAAGTTTTATCGGAAACAGAAGGTATTATACCTGCATTAGAAAGTGCACATGCGGTCGCACATGCAATGAATGTAGCGAAAGAGTTAAAGCAAGAGGACATTATCATTGTTAATTTATCAGGACGTGGAGATAAAGATGTTCAACAAGTATTTGAAATGGAGCATGGCTCAAAAGAATAGGAGGTGTTTCACGTGGCAGGAATAAAATTTGAAATAATCGAACATGTAGCAGTTCTATCTGAATCCTCTTCAGGCTGGAAAAAAGAAGTGAATCTAATAAGTTGGAATGAACGTGAACCAAAGTATGACATCCGTGACTGGTCACCAGATCATGAAAAAATGGGAAAAGGCGTGACCTTAACAACCGAAGAATGGCAGCAACTTAAACAATTTATCTCCGCATTTTGTATTGCACAATAGGAATGCTGCGCAGTAACTGATGAGTAACTACTAGCCAAAGTAGTAATTTTGAAATGACTGATTTACTAGACACCCGCTCCGGCTGTCCACTTCTCTTTCCGTGGTTTTTTACCTTCAGCTAACTTTTTCAAGCAAAGTTCGCTTGAAAAAGTGGATCTTCAGGTAAAAAGTTACCACAGGAGTGAAAGTGGACGGCCTGCGCTATAAAAATATTTTACAATTGTTGCAACAGCTAGCATTTTAGAATCTTACTCTAATCAAAGAATTTTTACATGAGAGAAATACCATAATGCTAGCTCCTACTAGCGTTGTAGAATTCTAATAAGCGCAGGCGTTCGCTTCCACTCCTACGGGATGTTTTTATCCGAAGATCCACTTTGGTATGCGGTTTTTGCTTACCAAAGTTAGCTGAGGAGAAAAACCCGTGGAAAGGGAAGCGGACAAGCCGTAGCGGTTGCTAAGCAAACACAACATGTCAAAATTACTACAGTATTTGTTGCACAGTATCCGTATACTGTTCATCTTCGTAAATTGACCTGAAACTTGTCAGAGTGATACCCTTTTTTGAAAATGAAATTTCATAAAAAAGTTTGTCAGATTATCTAACAAAAGAAATGACGATTTGTAGTGAAAAATTGTAGGATAGTTAGTAACAAGAGATGTTAATAATAGTGACATGGAAAAGGGGAAATCGAAGATGACAACTATAACAGCAGAAAAAACAGTGGACACTGTTTCACAACTAGAAACAATTAGAGAGGAAATCAAAACAAAACATGTAGAACTACTACATTTGCAATTTGTAGATATTGAAGGGACATTAAAGCAGGTATCTGTAACAGCAGAACAATTAGATGATGTAGTTGATGGAAAAACAATGTTTGATGGATCATCAATTACCGGCTTTACGCCAATCAATAAATCGGACTTATATTTATTACCAGATTTAAATTCATTTGCAGTTTTACCATGGACAGAAGAAGAAGACTATTCAGAAGCGCGCTTTTTATGCAGTGTAACAAATCCAGATGGTAGTCTTTTTGAAGGAGATCCACGAAATATTTTAAAAAACACTGTAGCTGAAGCAAAAGAAAAAGGATATTCGATCAATGTCGGACCAGAGTTAGAATTTTTCTTGTTTGAAGCAGATGATAAAGGACAACCAACACAACAAGTACATGATCAGGGAGGATATTTTGAACCCTCTCCATATGATTTAGGTGAAAGAGTTCGTTTGGAAATCTACAAAACTTTGAAAAAAATGGGTTTTACAATCGAAGCTTCTCACCACGAAGTAGCTCAAGGTCAACATGAAATTAACTTTAAGTTTGATGATGCATTAACGACAGCAGATAATGCAACAACATTTAAATGGGTTGTAAAAACCGTGGCACAGCAATTTGGTTTGAGAGCAACGTTTATGCCAAAACCAGTATTTGGTGAAAATGGTAATGGTATGCATGTCAATATGTCTTTATTTGACGAAAAAGCTGGAAAAAATGCTTTTTATGATGAATCAGATTCACGCGAGTTATCTGATACAGCTTATTCGTTTATCGCTGGTCTTTTAAACCATGTATCATCATTTGCAGCATTTACGAACCCATTAGTAAACTCGTATAAACGTTTAGTTCCAGGGTATGAGGCACCTTGTTATATTGCATGGTCTGCTTCCAACCGTTCAGCGTTAGTCCGTATTCCAGCCACCCGTGGAGTTGGTACACGAGTTGAAATTCGTTGTCCAGATCCATCCGCTAATCCTTACTATGCATTTGCAAGTATTGCTGCTGCTGGTATAGATGGAGTAGAAAAATCTCTTAAAGCTCCTGAAGAAACATTAGATGATATTTTTAGTATGAGTGATCAAGAAAGAGAAGAGCGGGGAATCGATAATCTACCAACAACTTTAGGTGAGTCGATTCAAGCTTTAGCTTCAGGTGAGATTGGTAAAAAAGTACTTGGAGACTATGCTTTAAATGAATATCTCTCATTAAAACAAGATGAGTGGGATAGTTATCGTATTGCCGTAACGGAATGGGAATTAGATCGCTATCAAGCAAAATTCTAATCAAGAATAGATAGTCTGAATTCCAATAGAATTCAGACTATTTTTTTGATTAAACATCTTTTGACAGTTACAATTAAAATAACGGAGAGGAGTATGATGATGGATCCATTAGATGTTATGATGCACGTGGATAAAATAAAACCCTATTTTCAAGCGATATTTAGTGCGGATAGTCATGAAATAGTAGGATATGAGGTTTTAGGTAAGCTAGAAATGGATAAACAATTAATAAGTCTTGGTTCTTTTTTTCATGATTCTTCCGTTCCTGACGACTTTAAGATGGAAATGGATCAAAGAATACAAGATCTGGCTTTGAAAAAATATCTACAAGAAAGTATACAAGTTCCTCTATACCTAAATGTACATGCTAATTACTTAGAAACAGATAAAGAAGACCAGTTCTTAAATCATCTCTTAAGTTACCAAGAAGAAGGACTAGATTTATCAAAGATCGTGATTGAGATTACGGAACGTCAATTTCGAAGTGACATAGAACTTTTTACACATACATTAAAATATTTAAAAACATTAGGTGTCAAAGTTGCTATTGATGATTTGGGAACAGGTGCCAGTAACCTAGACCAGATTAGTTTAATGGAACCAGATATACTAAAAGTAAATTTGCAGGCACTCCAAAATGAATCAATGTCAACTAATTATCATAGTATCATCTATTCTCTATCCTTACTCGCCCGAAAATTAGGTGCAGAATTATTATTTGATGGAATTTCTTCTAACTATCATTTTCATTATGCATGGAGAAATCATGGTCGTTATTATCAAGGTGACTTTTTATTTCCTACTTCTAATCAGTTTGTAGAGATTGATGTACTTAAGGACCGCTTCCGCAAGGATATTCAACAATTTATAAAAGTAGAAAGACAAAAACTAACCACTAAATTTCAATTAGCTACTAGTTTAGATCATCAGGTTCAAGAGAAATGGAAGCAAATAAAAAAGAATAGAAGTTTAGATGAATTAATCGATATTCTAGCAAAAGAAATGGAACACATCTTTTTCAGAATTTATGTAACAGATGAAGATGGATTTCAAAAGACGGTCAACTTCATCCATATCAATAATGAATGGGTATGGGATAATACTGTGAAAGGGAAAAATTGGAGTTGGCGACCTTATTTTATCGAAAATGTCATCCGAATGAAAGAAGAACGAACAGGTATATTATCTGATCTATATAACGATATTGAGACAAGTGAAAGAATTAGAACATTTTCTTATCCGTTAGATGATTCGCTTTATTTATTTATGGATATATCACCGATGTATTTAGATGAACATCAAGACTTATTGTGGTAAAAAGAGGAGGAGCAAGTTGTGGAGCAACGCGCAATGATCATTATCAACCCAAGTTCTGGAACAGAAAAAAGCATCCAATTTAAACAAGATGTATTCGACATCTTAACAGAGCAAGACTATCAAGTAACAATTAAGGAAACGTCAAAAGAAGGGGATGCATTGAAATTTGCAATAGAAGCAAGTGACAGACATTTCGATTTAATTTCGATAATGGGTGGCGATGGTACCATTAATGAGGTGATTAACGGTATTGCTGAAAAAGAATTGCGCCCTTTCTTGCATATTATTCCACTTGGAACCGTGAATAATTTCGCTAAGGCACTTGAGCTTCCTTTGAAACCTCAACAAGCAATCGAAGTAATAAAAGATCCATCTAAAAAACAAGTAGATGTAGGAAAAGTAAATGATAGCTATTTTATGAATCTTGTTAATATAGGTGCAATTGCAGAAGCTACCTATCAAGTAACAGCGGAACAAAAATCAAAACTAGGTTCTTTAGCCTATTTAATAGAAGGTCTGAAAAAATTCACAGAAAAAGATTTATTTTCAGTAAGCCTAGAAATGAATGACACCAATACAAAATTAGAAGTGATGTTAGTACTTATCGCACTAACAGATACTTTTGGTGGATTAAAAAATGCTATAAGCGAAGCAGACGTAGATGACGGTTATCTACATGTTTTTGCTTTTAAAGAGATATCTAATTTAGAAAGTATCTCCATGCTCAAAAATTTAGTGAATGGTCAGTTAAAAGATCAACCTCAAATTGAATATTGGAAGACGAAAAACTTAACCATTGACAGCAAACCTAATAAAGTTGCTAATGTTGACGGAGATGAAGGCTTTTCAACACCACTACACTTGTCTGTATTAGAAAAACATTTAACTATCATAGGAAAAAATAACTAATTTTTGTGTTTCCTTTGAATGGAAAAGGGTATATAATGCTTATTATAAGTTATTTTTTTCTTGATTTACTAAATTGCATTTAAAAATGCATAGCAAGGAGTGTTGTATCATGGGGATCTGCGGTTCATGTCCTTCCAATCCACAATGTGATAATTGCAAACAATTAATTGACGGTGGTTCTCTGAGAAAAAAAGTCGACCCACCTATTGAAATCACGTTACATACGAAAGAAGAGGAACAATATAAAGGATCTCTTTATGTAATCAGTCGTGTAGGAATGTTAGTAAAAACAGAAGGACCTCGTTCGGCATATTCAGTGGATGTGAACGGCGAAATCCATGCAGAAGTCTCCCCGGTATTTCGAAAAGAAATTAAGGATACTAACTTTATTGCTTTTGATATAACGAAAGTGTCTCGTAAAACTTCTGATGACCAGCGCTTATCAAGAGATGAGTATGAATATCTGTTTTCAGATAAACGAAATTTAGTGGATCAACTCACTGAAGATTTAGATGACGGCATAAAAGATGAAATCCGTGATAAGTTAAAAATTGACTTATTAAAATCAGAATTATTAGACCAACTTCAGTTGAGTTCTACTTTTAAATATGAGAAAGGACGCATTCGTCAGCTAAGTGGTGAGAAAGACCCCATATTAAAGGAAAAAGATATGGTACGGATGATGGAAGAAGCGTTAAAAGACAATGCTCCTAAACGCGATACATTAATAGATAAGGATCAAAATCGCTATGTAGATATTCATTCGATCCCATTAGGGTATCAATCTGGCGGATTTGTTTCAATGGATGTAACAGAGTTAGTTAGAAAAGAACAACAACTAATGGAAGAGCAATGGCAGAGTTATCGTGAGGTTATCCACGCTCTCACCAAAGGTAAATTACATTTAATTAAGTTTCAAGAAATCGATGAAATCATTAAAAATTGTGAGAAAAAAGGTGAGTTTGAAGTGACCTCCTCTCAACAATTAAAAGAAGTACGCGAAATGATTCAAAATATCTTAAAATCAACAGATTTGAATATGAAGAATCATTATCGTATTTTACTTACCGTACAAGAAGCAATTACCAATGCATTAAAACATGTTGGTAAAGGTATTGTAAAGATATTACTTCATGACTCCAGGGTATTTGTTATCGTAGAGGATCATGGAAAAGGGATTCAACTAAAGGAATTACCACAGGCAACCTTAGTGAAGGGATATTCCACCGCCGCGACTTTAGGACAAGGTTTTCATTTGATGACCTCCTATTGTCAACAACTTTATTTAAAAAGTGATGAACAAGGGACAACAGTCATTTTAGAGTTTAATCAGAATGAACACTAGTAAAATATATTAAACTGTACAAATCATTTTTGGTGTAAAAAAGAGTCCTAGAGTAGATACTTTCCTCTGAAAGTTAGTGTAAAATCTAATTTTTAGGGGTTTTTTAATTTTGCAAAAAAGTATGGTTGAAGGAAATTTTATAATATCTATAGTTGTTACTAACCATCTTTTTGAAGTGAGAAGCTTATTAAGATGTTAGAGAAATACGAAAGGATGAGTTAGATGAAATTGTATCCACTTTTTTGTGACACATTGTCAGATGTGAATGAAACCGTTCCGATTACTTGGGGAGTACCTTGGAAGAAAGGAGAATTAAAGAATAGCAGTGAAGTGAGACTCGCGAATGATAATAAGAAACATTACCAACTTCAATCAAAAAATTTGGCATATTGGCCAGATGGTTCTGTAAAATGGACAAAGCACAGTGCGAATATACCCTATCAGTCATTGAAAAATCTAAGCTTGACTATACAGAAAAGTCCATCACATTTAAAAAGATCTACTTTTATTAAGGAAATAAGCAATGGGTGGCAAGTGAGGTCCGGCAGATTAACTTGTTTTATTCCAAAAGATGGAGAAGATTGGATTCAAGACGTTTCCATAGATCAAAAGAAACTGATCGAAAAAGGGACGTTGATTTTAGCATTAGAAGAACAAAATCAAATAAATGGCGAAGTTTGGACACGACATATAGTTGGATATAGTAGAATTACTAATGTCTCTTTAGAAGAAGATGGTCAATTGAAATCAATGATCAAGTTATCTGGAATTCATCAAGTGGATGGAAAGAAGATCGTACCATTTATGTTAAGAGTATATTTCTATCATGAACAACGATTTATTCGATATGTACATACTTTTCATATTGATGATAATATAACTGAGAAACTGCGTATTAAAGGGATTGGCACAAAGTTTTCCAATGCGTTAACCGGGAAGCCATACAATAAGCAGATAAGAGTAGCAACTGAAATGGGTTGGTATAATGAAGCCACTCAACTTTTATTATCAAGAAAACACCGGAATAGTCCAACTTATCAATCACAAATCAATGGTGAGTTGGTGAGGGAAAATCAAGAAAATTATCAAATAATCAATCAAGCTAATAAAAATGCTATTTGGAATCATTTTCGCTTGATGCAAACAAACGAACATCACTACGAGGTTCTAAAAAGTACTGGACGTACTGGTAAATATATCCGAACAATGGTCGGTTCTCGAGCACGTGGTGGAATGTATGTGGGCGGAGAAAATGGTGGGATACTTTTAACCTTAAAGGATTTTTGGCAAAAGCATCCGTCTTCCATCGATGTAAAGAATCTATCAAAAGATAAGAATGACTGTATTGTGTGGTTTTGGTCGAATCAATCAAATGCAATGAATCTGGAACATTATACAGATCAAACACATGTAGAAAGTGCCTACGAGGGATTTGATGAATTACGAGCAACTGCAACAGGAATTGCAAATACGAGTGAAGGTGCTATCAGTCTTTTTTCTCAGCAGCCTTCTAATGAAGAGTTAGACTTTTACCTACAAATGCATCAGAACTATCCATTATTACATTGTGATCCGATATATTATGAAAAAACACAAGCATGTGGGGCTTTTAGTGCACCTAAATTGGAGCATCCAGTTGAGATAAAATTAGAAAAGGCTCTCGATGACGCTATCAATTTCTATCTAAAGGAAATTGAACAACGGAACTGGTATGGTTTCTGGGACTATGGAGATATTATGCATAGTTATGATCCGGTAAGACATCAATGGTTCTATGATGTAGGTGGATATGCCTGGCAAAATACAGAACTCGTACCTAATCTATGGCTATGGTTCAGTTTTATGCGAAAACCTTCCGAGAAACTATTTACAATGGCAGAAGCGATGACGAGGCATACAAGTGAAGTTGATCAATATCATTTTGGAGAATATCAAGGATTTGGCTCCCGTCACAATGTCAATCATTGGGGATGTGGTTGTAAAGAGGCAAGAATAAGTATGGCAAGCCTTCACAAATATTACTTTTACTTAACCGGTGATGAACGTGTGGA
Organism: Gracilibacillus massiliensis; assembly: GCF_001458115.1. GTDB lineage: Bacteria > Bacillota > Bacilli > Bacillales > Amphibacillaceae > Gracilibacillus > Gracilibacillus massiliensis. Next base: position 104,343 of record NZ_CZRP01000013.1, on the reverse strand, counting down.
AGAAGTTATTGACGCAGTGAAAGATATTGATCAGAAGATCGATGAATTACCACCTATGCGTGAATTTTATGATAAGAAAGGAGAATTAACACCGATACGAGTGGGACCTGATTGGGCCGCATTCTTATCGAATTGGATTTATCAATGGGAGAAAAATCACTTATCTAACTATCAAACGTATATTCAAAATACAGTAAAAGATGTACAACAAGCACCATATCAATTATTATCTGGACCAGTTTTTTATTATCAAAAAGAAAACCATAAATTAATTCATATGGATGATGGTACACTTGGTGATTATCATATGGTAATTGCATTTGGTGCTCCTCAGGTATGGCTGGAATTAGACACACTGTTAAACGATGAGGAGTGGAGAAAAATGGTTGCAGACTTTGGTTCATTTTATCATTTAACAGATAATGAGATGAAAGAACGTACAAATGGAAAGCTACAAAAATCAATGTTTGCCTGGCCGATGTTTGCTACAGGTTTGACAGCTTATGCAGCATGGTATTATCAGAACGATTCATTAGCTGCGAAAGTATGGGAGATTCTATTGAAGGATCCTCTACTTGACTTGAATATTCAACAACTGAATAGCTGGAAAACAATTTCAGAAAGTGAAAATATCTCAACCAATGGTATCTCGCAATGGTGTTTAAATGTAATGATGTGTTTGAAATTAATCAGGGATTACTTGCCAAACCAGGACATGCAAGAAAGTGATAAACAATAAAAAAAGTGTTAAAATCCTACATTAAATCCCTATATATAAAGCTTTGTAACGTTTTACAATCACATTACAAAAAATGAATATTGTCGGAAAAATGTAAGCGTTTTATATTGTGTGTAGGCCGTTACAAATCAAATGAAACGTAACGAGAAAAAAATGGAGGTGTGCAAAACGGATCTAAGAAGTTTGTAAGGAAAGAAACATTATGGAATGAATAAGGGGAGGAATTAGAATTGATAAAAAGTAAAAGTCTTCTATTGTTATTATTTACATTATTATTAAGTGTTATGTTAGCAGCTTGTAGCGATGACAGTGATTCAAGTAGCTCATCTGAAGATAACGGAAATGATTCGTCAGAAGAAGAATCGAGTGATGGTGGTGAAGCTAGTGGAGATTCAGAACCTTATGAAATTTCCATTATGACGAACGCATATACACCGGAACCACCAACACCAGAAAGTCCAGCTTGGCAAGCAATTGAGGACTTTACCAACACAGAATTAGACATCACATATGTTCCTAGTAGTAATTATGATGAACGATTTAATATTACATTAGCATCAGGTGATTTACCATCTATGATCCTAACGAATAAAACATCCAGTTTTATTAATGCGGTAAATGATGGTGCATTTTGGGATTTAACAGATTACTTAGATGAATATGAAAATTTAAGTCAAATGAATGATATCGTTAAAAACAACATTTCCATTGATGGAAAAATATACGGATTGTATCGTGCAAGACCATTAGGACGTATGGCTGTAACAATCAGACAGGATTGGTTAGACAATTTAGGTATGGAAATGCCGACAACTACAGAAGAATTTTATGATGTAATGTATGCCTTTACACATGATGATCCAGATGGTAACGGTCAAGACGATACATTTGGCACAATCGTCTCTGAATATCCTGGTCCATGGGATATCATGCAAACATGGTTTGGTGTTCCAAATAAATGGGGGGAAAATGAGGATGGCACATTGTATCCATATTTCCAAGACCCAGCATATAAAGAAGCACTTGATTATTTCAAACGTATGTATGATGACGGGTTAGTGAATGAAGATTTTGCGGTGATGGACCCTGCTAAATGGCATGATGCATTTGTTAATGGTGAAGCAGGTACAGTTGTGGATGTAGCAGATGCAGCAAGTCGTAATCGAGATAAAATGGTAGATGCTGATCCATCTCTAGAAGGTTCTGTAGATGTGTTTGGTGCTGTTGAAGGACCAAACGGATTACACCACCTACCTACGTCTGGTTACAATATGATGTACGCAATATCTAAGCAAGCAGTAGAAACGGAAGAAGACTTACACAGAGTCCTGCAATTTATGGATGATTTAAACTCTGAAGAAGGTCAAACACTTGGCTATAATGGCGTGGAAGGTACTCATTACGAAATGGTAGATGGCGAATACCAACCAACTACAGATCAAGCGTTGATTTATGAATATGAAGATTTAAATCAATTACTAATGTTTGTACCTGAAGATCGTTATTTAACGGAACCGGTAGATGAATTAACTCAACAAGAACAAGATGTACAAGCAGAAAATGAAGAAATTGTTGTTGGTAATCCTGCAGAACCTCTTGTTTCAGAAATATACAGTCGTCAAGGTCAACAGTTAGACAACATTATACTAGATGCGAGAGTACAATACATTGTCGGACAGATCGATGAGGCTGGTTTAGAAGAAGCAGAACAATTATGGATGAACTCTGGTGGAGAAGAGTACATCGAAGAAATCAATCAACTATATCAAGAAGCTCAGTAAATCAATTTGACAAGAGAAAGCGCTAGACATAATAGGATATCTGTTACTGATGGTAACAGATATCCTACTATCTAAGGGGGGAAAACATTGGCACAGATGAGCATGAAATCAAAAAAGGCAAAAAATGATACAGTTGTCTCTACTACACAATTAACGAAGATGCAGCAACTCTTACGTGATAAATGGCTTTACTTTTTATTAATTCCAGGTGCTCTATATTTTATTTTATTCAAATACTTACCAATGTGGGGTGTGTTAATAGCTTTCCAAGACTATTCTCCATTTCGAGGTTTTTGGGGAAGTGAGTGGGTAGGAGCAGAACATTTTCTTAATTTTTTCCAAAATCCGGACTTTTTCAGGTTACTTCGAAACACATTAATCTTAGCTTTATATGATTTGGTTTTCTTTTTTCCTGCACCAATTATAGTAGCGCTAATGCTTAATGAATTACGAAAGCAATTTTTTAAACGAACGATTCAAACTTTAGTCTATGTACCTCATTTTATGTCATGGGTAATCATTGCTAGTATTACTTATATTTTTTTAACAACAAGTGGTGGTGCCATAAATGCTGCAGTAGAGTTTTTTACTGGAGAGAAAATTAATTTCTTATCGAATCCCGATTATTTTCGTCCAATGATTATTGCTCAAGTAATATGGAAAGAAACAGGCTGGGGCACGGTAATTTTTTTAGCTGCGTTAGCAAGTGTTAGTGCTGAACAATATGAAGCAGCGATTATGGATGGAGCTGGCCGGTTCAGAAGAATGTGGCATGTAACATTGCCTGCACTTCGCAGTACAATTGTGATTTTATTAATTTTACGACTAGGTAATTTCTTGGATCAAGGTTTCCAACAAATCTTTTTAATGACAAACTCTTTAAATAGAAGTGTGGCAGATGTATTTGATACATATGTATATTTTGTTGGGATTACCCAAGGGATGTTTAGTTATAGTACAGCAGTTGGTCTGTTTAAAGCCGTTGTCGGTATTATACTCATTTATGGTGCTGATTATTTAGCGAAGAAAATGGGGCAAACAGGTCTATTTTAACAGAAAAACTTTGTGAGGGGGAGATTCTATGCACAAAATGCACAATACACCAATGGGCCGTGTTTTTGATGTATTTAACCATATTTTCTTATTATTATTAGGGCTATCAACATTTATTCCATTTGTATATGTAATAGCTGCATCTTTTGCAACAGAGGCAGAAATTGCTGCAAGACCATTTTTTCTTGTCCCAGAAACAATTACATTAGCAGCATATGAATATATCTTTTCAACGAATACATTTATTCGAAGTATTGGTGTATCAGTTCTGGTAACTGTAGGAGGGACAATAGTAAGTTTATTACTAACAATGACGATGGCCTATCCATTATCAAGACACCATTTGTTAGGAAGAAACCTGATTTTAAACTTAGTGGTATTTACCATGGTATTTAATGGCGGAATGATACCCACTTATATGGTAGTAAGGAGTCTTGGTTTACTAGATTCGTTATGGGCATTGATATTACCAGTGGCGATAAATCCATTTTATCTAATTATTGTGAAAAGCTTTTTTCAAAATTTACCGACAGAATTAGAAGAAGCAGCGAGAATTGATGGCTGTTCAGACATGGGAGTGTTTTGGCGAATTGTAATCCCATTATCTAAACCAGTTATCGCAACTTTTACATTGTTTTATGCCGTTTTTTACTGGAATGATTTCTTTAATGCATTACTCTATATTAGTGATAATGCGAAATGGCCAGTTCAATTACTATTGCAACAATTAATGATGGTAGCGAACGTTGATTTTGGAGAAATGGATGTAATGTTACAAGACCCTCCAGAAGAGTCGCTAAAAATGGCTGTCGTGGTAGTAGCAACAATTCCAATCCTAATATTTTATCCATTTTTACAAAAACACTTTGCAAAAGGTATTTTGTTGGGATCTGTGAAGGGTTAGACAACACGCTAGCAATTACTGACAGTGATAACGCTTCCAATGTTGTGGTATTATAGGTGTACTGAGAGGTGATACATCATGGAATATTTACAAATAAGTAAGAATTGGATGAGTAATCGCTGGAACAGTATGTATTTCCGCAAAAGTTTTTTGCTTATTCTTTTCATTACATCGATCCCTGGAATTATATCCGGTATTGGTATCTATATTTTTGGGTTGCATTCAACTGAAAAGGAACTTCAAAAAGTGCATGCAGATGAAATTACGGCTCGTGCAGAGAATTTAGATGAACAGTTTAATTATTTAGAAGAATCATTAACGTATTGGGCATTCGAACCAAGTTTTAATTCGCAATTAATGAATATGGACTTTGTAAAAGAATTTCAAGAAACAAGAGATTTAAAGCAAAAGCTATTGGTGCTTCAAGGAAGTCATCCATTAATAAAAGATGTTGGTTTGTTTATTGACCGCAATAATCCAGTATTAATGTCACCATATTTAAATGAAATTGAAGATAAAAATATCCAAAATGGTTTTCAAAGTTTATTGGCGTTAGATAAAAACGTGACCTGGCAACAACCGGAACAATTCGCGAATTTAGAACAATACCAGAATGAAATAAGTATTACACATCAAATACCAGGAATTGTGAATGATCCATTCGGAGCGATTATCGTGACCATCGATAAAATGAACTTAGCAAGTATATTAGAAACATTAACACCATATAGTGATGGTGTGACGTTATTATTAAATGAAAATAATAAAATACTTCTGTCCACCTCCAATCATGAAACGGATGGATTATTAGACAATATTCATCTTTCATTAGAATCAGCTACGACAAGCCGTAATACGTTTCAGATGGATTGGCAGGATAAAACATATTCTGTATCTTACGGTCAATTTGATCGTATCGGATCAAATGGACGTATGTATCAGCGGCTCCGATATCTGCTATTACATCACCAATTGTAACGATATCCAAAGTGATATTAGTTGCCAGTTTGTCTTTATTGTTTCTAGCTTTTTTAATGACTTGGTTTGCTTCTAATCGTTTGTATCGACCGGTGAAACAATTAGTTTCTACACTAACCTATGAAAATAAACGAACCAGTAATGCTAGGACAGATGAGTTTGAAGAAATTCAAGAGCGTTTTTCAGCCTTATCGAATGAACGTGAACATTTGGAGAAGCGATTATCTCAGCAAATACCACAACTTAGACAAAACTTTCTAGTACAGCTTACCAAAGGTTATTTATATGATTATAATGAAGCTTCTTTAAAAAAGAGAATGGAAAACTATGGATGGATTGTGCAGGAACATACATTTATCCTATTAGATATACAGTTAACTGGCAGGTATCAAGCTACTAGGATGAAAGAAGAGGATGATAGTTTAATCACATTTGCGATGGCAAATATCGCAGAAGATTTAACAAAAGAGTTATTCCAACAATACACAGTTTTGAATTATTATGATCTTTCGGCTGGAATATTTTTAATTGTGCCAAACGATAAAAATAATTTGCATTCCTCTTTACATACGTTAGCCGAAAAAATAACCAAGGCGATCAATCAAGTATTAGAGTTAAAAGTAACGATTACCATTAGTTCTAAAACAGATCAAGTAAAACAGATCAATTATCTCTTTGAAGAAATTGGAAGAGGGAAACGATACCGTGAATTTGAAAATCAAAATCAAATCATACACCTCAATGATTTAACAGATATTCGAACAGAACAGCAAATATATTATCCTTTCGAAATTGAAAAAGAGATTATTCAGTGTGTCAGAAGAGGAAGAATAAATGAAGCAGAGGCGTTTATTCGCCAGTTCTTTCATTACTTGATTGAACACGGTGGAAAAGAAGTAAACGTTCAAACAAGTGTCATGCAGTTATATAGCACCATTCAACATGAAATACTTCACGCCGGGATGGACCCAACGGTTTTATATCATGGTCGTAATATGTATGAAGAGTTATCCCAAATTAGGGATCTTGAATGGATTATCAGATGGATGGTTGATCAAGTGATTGCACCATTTATTCAATATATTGAAAGTAATATGAATTTGGAAATGAAACAGCTCGTAGAAGAGGTGGTCCAGTATATTCAAGAACATTATATGGAAGATATTTCTTTGGAAAGCTGTGCAGATCAAGTAGGCACAACTGCTTACACGTTAAGTAAAGCTTTTAAAAAAGTGTTAGCGATTAATTTTATTGATTATCTCACCACCGTACGTATCGATCAAGCGAAAGAATTACTGCTGAATACCACCTTGAAAATTAATGACATCGCGGAAAGTGTTGGTTATCGCCATAGTTATTTTAACCGTATTTTCAAGAAACAGATAGGCGTGCCACCAAGCCAATTTAGAAAAATGAAATCAAACAGTTCTTAGAGATCGTTAAGGGGGAATTAGCTTGAATCAACAATTGTATCAACAATTTCTAGCACCTGATTCAGAATATTCACCAATGCCATTTTGGTTTTGGAATGATCAATTATCAAAAGAAGAAATAAAAAGGCAAATGCATGATTTTTATCAAAAAGGTGTAGAAGGCTTTGTGTTACATCCGAGAATCGGTATTCCAAAAGAAACCGAATATTTATCAGATACTTTTATGGAGTATGTTCGATTTGCTGTAGCAGAAGCAGATAAGCTAAAAATGCATGTAATTTTGTATGATGAAGCTATGTACCCATCAGGGGCAGCCAATGGAAAAGTCGTGGAACAATACCCCGAATATGCAAGTAAAGGTTTAAAATCACTCAAAAAAAAGATTGTTCAAGGAGATCAACACATTAAGTTAGATAAACATGAGCGTATAGTCTCTCTTTATTTAGCACCTGAAGTAAAAGATGAAATTGTTTTGAATAATGTAACCACTCTATATCCCTTAAATATTGGTATCATTCGACGAAATGTTGATGAAAGTGCAGTAACCATAACTGTTGAAGAATCTATAATTGAAGATTTCTTTCAAAGTGGTACTCGGACTAAAGAGGACTGGTCAATTATTGCCTTGATAGAAACGGAGACGATGGGAACGATTAGGGGGATTCATGCAGGTCAAGATGATGGGGAAATAAATGCACCTCGCTCTGCAGATTTATTAAATCCAGAAGCGGTTCAAACTTTTATTGATATTACACATAATCGCTATAAAGAAGTTGTCGGTAACTATTTTGGAACCACAATTTTTGCAATGTTTACAGATGAACCAGATATGTTAGGTAGAAATGCTAAAGCAGACTTACTACCATGGACAAAAGGATTTGAGAATGATTTCCTGGCTGAAGGTTTTCACATCGAGGATTTGCTGGCGTTATTTTATGACGCAGGTCCTTCTACAGAACAAATTAGAAAAGGATATCAAAAGGCGATACATAAACGTTTGCTAGAAAGTTATTACAATCCCATTAGTGAATGGTGTGAGCAAAATAACCTGTCATTAACAGGACATCCTGCTGGAAGTGACGATATTGGATTATTAAGACCCTTTCATATTCCTGGTCAAGACGTTGTCTGGCGTTGGGTAGCTCCAGAGGATAACAAAGGAATAGAAGGTGTACATTCAACTGCAGGGAAGTGTGGTGCAGACGCTGCTAGACATTATCAAAGGCGAAGAAACATCAATGAATTTCTCGGTGTGTGTGGTATCGATAATAATTGGAATCTATCAGCAGGTGATATGAAGTGGTATATCGATTGGTTAGCGGTTAGAGGTGTTAATTTATTTTGTCCGCATGCCTTTTACTATTCGATTAACGGTAAAGAAAGAAGTCACGAACGACCACCAGATGTAGGACCTAACAATACATGGTGGCCATATTATAACTATTTTAGTACTTATATGAAACGATTAAGTTGGCTAATGACAGATAGTGTCAATCAAGCAAAAATAGCAATCATCACAAAAGATGATCATCTACCATGGGACGTTGCAAAGGAACTTTTCGAGAATCAAATTGAATTTAACTATCTTCATGAGAGGGCCTTTATAGATGATTTAGTATCGGTTGATCAATATCTAACAATTGCAAACTACCAATATCAGATTGCAATACTGAATCAATTGGATGTAGATGAGTTGCACCCAATCGTCAAAGAACAATTAAATAGTTGGGTGAAACAAGGTGGGCAACTTTTTATAGTTGGACAAAGCAATGATATTTTTCCTGAGGCAGTGAAGATTACGACGCCTAAGGAGATTGTTGAACAGGTGAAAACGGATCAGGCGATACGATTAACAACACCTCATAAAGATATTCGTCTAAGTGTTGTTAAAAAAGAGAGATACCTTTTTTGCTTACTAGTTAACGAAGGCGAATCTACCTTTCATGATAGAGTTCAATTAACAATGAAAGGCGGTATAGAGCTCTGGGATCCATGGTCTGGGAGAAAACAAGAGCCCGTCTTTTATAATGATTCTGATAGTGAAATTTTAATAAAGTTAGAGAGAAGGTCTTCCTTGATGATTGTGGTGGATCCGAACAAAAATAGAACTTCTTCATTTGACGATTCATCCATGGTATCAACATCTATACCACTAAAATGGGATTCAAATGTTGCAATAAAAAAGGAATATCAAGAATGGAAATGGAATGAAAACCAATTAAAGAATTGGAGCGAATTAGCTTCCTTTCAAGATTTTTCGGGAACGGTCGTGTACCCATTTGAATTCAATTTTGACGTAGAAAATGTTTCGAAAGTACAGTTGAATTTAGGTGAAGTATATGAAATAGCTGAAGTTTGGCTAAATGACCAATTAATAGATGTACTATTTTGGGCACCATATCAGCTGTCGATTCCTCTTGCAAATTTAAAAACTGGTTTGAATTCTTTATTAGTGAAAGTAACTAATAATAGTGCCAATCGTATGGATCAATTGAAACTCCCATCAGGATTAATAGGCCCTATATCTTTAGAAATTACTTGAGCGGAATAGGTTGGTGATCAAAATGAACAGTGATAGCTGGATAGGAAAGTTTTATCAATTTGGTGAAGCAGTTATGTTTCTTTTATACGTTAATTTTTTATGGGTTTTATTTACGTTACTTGGTCTGATCTTTTTTGGTTTAGGTCCTAGTACGGTAGCAATGTTTACTGTTTTCAGGAAATGGGTGATGGGTGAACATGGGCTTAATACTACGAAGTTATTCTGGCAAACGTATAAAAAAGAATTTATTCGATCCAATTGTATTACATGGATCGTAGGAATTATAGGCTTGATGTTACTTACAAACTTGCAATATTTCTCGTTGGAAAATCCGACTTTAAATATTTTTTTTAAGGCGCTTTTTATTTTTATAACATTTTTATATTTTATTATGCTTATTTATTTGTATCCGTTATATGTTCATTACCAGAATTCATTCAAAATGTATTTTAAGAATGCTTTATTAATTGCCATTTATCAACCAATAAGAACGATATATGTATTAGCAGCGTGTTTTACTCTTTATTATTTATGGGCAACATTTCCGATTTTTATCTTTTTGTTTGGTGGAAGTCTTACCAGCATGGTAGTGATGTATATTACATATATAACATTTGCCAAAATCGAATATAAACAAAGCTTATTAGAAAAAAAACAAGAGAAAGAGGCTCAACAACTGAATCGAAAGGAATGGAGTTATGAATAAGAGTAGAATATATCTTGCAAGTGATTCTACTTGTCAGACCTATACAAAAGCGGATTATCCTCAAGCTGGTTGGGGGCAATTTCTTCCTTTGTACATTACGGATTTTAATATAGAGAATCATGCAATTGGTGGGCGCAGTTCTAAAACATTTATTGAAGAAGGAAGATTAGCACAAATATTAGAAGAAATATCTGAGAATGATTATTTAATCATACAGATGGGACATAATGATTCTACTAAAGAAAGACCTGCTCGTTATACAGAGCCCTATAACGATTACAAAAAATATTTGAAACAGTACATCCAAGGCGCACAAGAAAAACTAGCGATTCCAATATTAGTTACACCGGTCACTCGCTTACATTATGTAAATGGAGAATTTTTAAAAGACTTTGGTGATTATTGTAATGCTATCAAAGAAGTTGCAGAAGAGGAAGATGTTTTATTAATCGATTTAATGACACTAAGTAACCGCCATCTTCAATCAATTGGATATGATAAGGCAAAAGAATATTATATGTGCGCTATAAATGGCGAGGATTGTACCCATTTTACAACAAAGGGTGCAGATCAAATGGCTAAATTAATCGCATTGCAACTACATGCCAATTTATCACGGTGTAATCGTCCGTAAAACCCTCACTTCAAGAGTCGAGCGACAGCAAAGAAGCTCTAAGTGGGGGATAAACGGACGCTAACTAACTTCCTGATAAGTTTCGCTAACAATCAGTGGGAGTTTAAAACCCCCACTGATTGAAGTCTCATTTTATAATGCGATAGAGGAGTGAAAGTATACGTGCAACAATTGAACAAAAATAATAGAAACGTAGACCCGGTATTAATCCGACAACTAGATTTATCAGATTCGGGGAAAAACTGCAAAATGTTTATTGGTGATTTAACTGGTGATGGTAGAATGGATTTATTAATGGTACAACCTGATGGGGGTATTGATGATCGTTATGTACCGCATCAAGTCGAGGCAATGACCGCATTTGATTTAGAAGGGAATCTTCTATGGCAAGCTGGAGAACCAAGTCATACACCTGGAGGGCCAGGGAGTGATTATCCTGTCCAAATCTATGATATTGATGGGGATGGCTATAATGAAGTTCTCTGTGTGAAGAATAAACAATTTTTAATTCTTGATGGTCAAACAGGAGAAATAAAGAGATCTTTTTCTTTACCGGATGATCATGCACATGATTGTATCATTATTGCCAATTTATCGGGTAATACTTTTGCGCAAGATATTATTTTGAAAGATCGTTACCATCAGATGTGGGCTATGAATAAAGATCTTGAATTATTATGGACTCATAAAGGAAACATTGGTCACTTTCCTTGGCCATTTGATTTTGATGATGATGGTAAAGATGAAGTGGTAGCTGGATATGAATTTCTCGATTCAAATGGAGAAAGAAAGTGGTCATGCCTGCCATTGGAAGATCATGCTGATTGCATTTGGGTAGGGAAGGTTCAACCTGATAGCGAGAACTATCAAATCGTTATTGGTGGAAGTGTTACAGTTTTATATGATGCAATAGGTAATGAGCTTTGGCGTTATGACGGTTCGATAGAATCTCAACATATTTGTTTAGGAAAATTCCGTGATGAGGAAGGGTTACAAATTGCTGGTTTAGATCGAATTGTAAGGGGAACTCATTATTCAGATGGAAAAGACGGTATGTTTTTGATTAATGCGAATGGTGAAGAAATATGGAAGGAAAATAGACAAACTGGTGGTTGGCTAACCATTATTGATACTTTATCCAATTGGGACGAGCATCATTTAGATTACATATTAGCATTTCGTCGAGGTGGTGGTGTCTATCCAACGATCTATGATGGGGATCAAAATGTTATCACAACGTTTCCAGTTGATGGATACGTGAGCTTTGGTGATTTAACAGGCTCTGGTCGAGATCAAGTCATTATCTATGATCAAGAAACTGCATATATTTATGCAAATGAACCCATGGATTTAGCACCAATAAACAATAGCCCTTTAAAACAAAACAAACGAGCTTATTCTGTAACGCTTTATCCCGGAGGAGAATATTAACTAACAGCATCATTTAGGTATCCCAAAGATAGGTATAGGAAGTAAATTTAGTCTACGCTATCCTTCTTCAAAGCCAGAGACATAAATATAGTTCTTAACTTAAAACACGAACATCGCAATATGTATTGTTACGCAATAAAAGGAATTTGTGACATATCTTTTGTGGTAATTATGAGATTTTAATAACAGCGTAACAAACGCTCCGGCTGTCCGTTTCCCTTTCCGCGGGTTTTTCTCCTCAGCTAACTTTTTAAGCAAAGTTCGCTTAAAAAGTTAGCTGAGGAGAAAAACTTCCCGCAGGAGTGGAAACGGACGCCTGCGCTTTTTTATAACCTCCAACTCAAGCAAGAATTATCACGTTGGCTTTATTCACTATTTCCTATCAAGGTCATTAGATTACTTATCATTGTTATCAATATAAGCTGATTTATTGTCTAATTGTAAATATCCAAAATATTAGCATTAGTAACAATTGTAGAGTCTCCCTCTAAGCGTAGGCGGCCACTTCCACTCCAGTGGGATTGTTTTCCCTGAAGATCCACTTTTCCATGCGGTTTGTGCTTGGAAAAGTTAGCTGAAGGGAAAACCCCATGGAAAGGGAAGTGGGCAAGCCGAAGAGGTTACTAGCACATATATCATTTCAAAATAGATACTAGAGTTATGCCGTACTGATCTTCTAATACGCATAGAAAAATCCAAACGATCGAATCGTTTGGATTTTTTTGATTAAAGAATTCTTTTGTCCCAATCACTTTTTATCAAGGTGTAATCGTTCGTAAAACCCCCACTGGTTGCAGTCTCACTATATGATGTTTCTTATGTTACACCTGGAATTTTTTCATCATTTCTTGTAATTCTTCTGATAATTGTTTTAATTCATCTGAAGTGGATACAAGTGATTCACTTACTTTCAATTGTTCCTCAGTAGTAGCAGATACTTCTTCACTAATTGCAGATGATTCTTGAGCAGTAGCACTCACTTGGTGAATGGTTGACGTTAGTACTTCCTGAGAATCTCGCAATTGTTGAATGGACGTTGTAACTTGCTGAATTTTTCCAGTGAAGGCACCCATACTGTCACCCATACCATTTAAGATGACTTGAGTATCCTCTGCCTGTGTAACTTGCTCTTTAAAACGTGGTGTTGCCTCTTCTAAAACACCAAGCGTTTCATTTACTTCATTTACAATTCCGGTTGTAATTTCTTCAACCTTATCAATTGAATCTTTGGATTGTGTTGATAATTTGCGAATTTCATCAGCAACAACTGCAAAACCTTTACCAGCTTCACCTGCACGAGCAGCCTCAATTGCAGCATTTAACGAAAGTAAGTTTGTTTGCTGTGCTATATTAGTTAGCATTTCCATTACTTGGTTGATTTGCTCTGTGCTTTCTTTTAATGTATCAACTTTTTGAACGAGTGCGTTTGTCATTTGTTCGCCATCTTTTGTTTTTGTCACAAGCTCATTCATCTTCTCTAAACCTTCATGACTTCGTTCCACTACTTCGACAGCATAGTTTTCCATTTCGTTATTATTTTGGAATACGTTTTCTACTTCCTCATGGATATTAGATGCTAAAGTATTTCCACGTTCAGCCTCATCTGTAAGACCTGTCGCACCACTCGCGATTTCTTCTGATGCAGCAGCGACTTCTTTGGCAGATTGTGATTGCATTTGAGAAATATCCGTTAATTCTATTGCGGCATTCAAAACTTTGTTTGCCGATTCTCTCGTTCGATGCATCATTTCTGAAATGTTTTCTAGCATTTCATTAAAACTTGTTGTAAGTTCGCCAATTTCATCTTTTCTAGCGGTATCATCAGATCTTACAGTAAGGTTACCTTGTTTAGCTGACGCCATTAAACTAGAAACATTAGCAATAGGAGTAGCAATATTTTTTACAATTCGGCTAGCAATAAGAATAGAAATTAATAGTGACAGGATAATGATCCCGATTGTGACGTAAAAGATAATTGTAGTATCCTTCGTTAACTCCGCTTCTGAAACAGATCCAACTAAATACCAGTCCGAAACCTCTGAATCATGCTGGAAAACTAATTGACCACTATTTTCCGTCATATTGGTTTCCGAGTCAACAGCTATTTGATAATCATATTGCTGTGCTATTTCTTCAGAATTAAAGGAGAAAACGACTTCATTATTTTGATTAACCATACTTACTAGCCCTTCTTCACCGAAACGAACATCTTCTAAGGCTTCAGTAAAGATATCAGTGTTTAATTCTACTAATAAAATATACTCTGTACCACCAATTCTTAATTTTTGACCAAAATTGACCGTTGGATCTTCTGAATCACCTGATACACCTTGAGGTAAACCACCGATCCAAGCTGTCGCACCTTCAGTTTCTAAAGCTTCTTTATACCAATCAAATGAAAATAATTCTTCTTCAGATACAGATTCAGAAGAAGAAATTATTCTTTCTTTTTCTGTATGTAATAAGTAGAGACTCATATTACTATCAATCATAGTAAGATTGGTTAAGGCATCATCAATTGTGCTCTTAAGTGAGAAGTATTCAAAATTATTAGTATCTTCGTAATTATCTAATTCACCAAGAGTTTGACTAAAATTGTCTGCCATCAATATTTCTGTTACCCGGTCTTTATATTGGTTCATTAAATAATCAATTTTATCACCAGACTGCACGATAGTTTGTTCTGAAGCCTCGGTAACTTTATCTTTGATAATACTATTTGAGATAAAGTAAGAGGAAATACCAACAATAATTACACTAACTAGCACAGTGGATAAAATACTAATTAATATTTTGGTTCCGATTGAATTCTTTTTTGAAACTGATGAATTTTGTATCGTTGTTTTAGACGATCTTGGTGTATTCCTTCCTTTTTTTCGAGCTTTACTCATTAAATCTTTACTATTGTCTTTCACTTTCCTGAACACTTTAGAAATAGAAAGTTTTGCTTTCTTTAAACCTTCTACACTCTTGTTCTTAAAATTGTTTGCCATGATTCATCCTCCGCATCTTTGTTTTTCAAGAAAAGGCTTTCAAATAAAAGTAATAATTTAGTCATGTTATTCGTAACGCATTAGAAAAATTAATCTGTAAGAAATAGTTCAATATGATTATAACACGTTTAATCATTTTAAACGATAAGAAATGTAAATTTATTCTTTTTAATCAAAAATTAGTACTTTAGTATGATTTGTTGTCATGTTTGTTTATGAGCACTTTCCTGATTTTTTCATAAAAAAAATCCAAATGATATCGTCAAAATTCGATAATCATTTGGATTTTATTAAGTGGAAGGTGCTTCTGTCAGACCTTCATAAATTAATTGCAGTTGTCACCGTCACAAAAACTTCCTTGCTTTATATTCAAACTCTCTAACTCTTGATTTTCTTCTTCAACTACTTTTTCGATAGCTTGCATAAAAGTTTCAATCGGTTGTGCACCAGAAATAGCATATTTTTTATTAATTACAAAGAAAGGAACACCTGTAATTCCTAATTTGTTAGCTTCTTCCTGGTCACTTCTAACCTGATCTGCATATAATGAGTCATCTTCTAAAATTTTATTGACTTGATCCAAATCAAAACCAATATCATTGGTAATAGCACGTAATGTATTAGGGTCACTAAGATCCTTAGATAAAGTAAAATAATGATATAACATGGTATTAACATATTCCGCTTCACGGTTGATTGTTGCTGCATATTTGCTAATACGATGCGCATGGAACGTATTACTTGGTTTCATCGTATCAAAAACGAATTCAAGACCAACTGATTTTGCTTGTTCTGCAATTTGTTGATTCGCTTGTTTCGCTTGCTCTAATGACATATTGTATTTCGCAGCAAGTGCTTCGTGTATATTTTTCCCACTATATTTAGGAGCATTGGGGTCTAATTCAAAACTTTTGTATTGTATAGATACATCTAATTTTTCAGGAAATCTTTCTAGTGCTTGCTCTAATCTTTGTTTGCCAATATAACAGAAGGGACAAACAAAGTCAGACCATATTTCAATTTGCATATTAATACACCTCACTTAAACTTGTATCCTATTTTTACATATATTTTGCATTCAAGAAAGGATTTTGCTTACATAGGTGTATTAATAGTATGAAATATGATTTTGCAAAAGTGAGAGTGAAAATTATTTATTTGGTCGATCATCTTCTGCAATTTCTTCCTTTATTTCTTCCTTCATATCGTCGTAAATTTTTTCTTTGAAGTCATCATACAATTCATCTTTCATTTCATCATATATTTTATGTTTAAAATCATCATAGAAGTCATTTTTCATCTCTTTGTAGATATCTTCTTTGAAGTCTTCCTTAAAGTCATCTTTAAACTCGTCTTTCATTTCATCCTTGAATTCGTCTTTGAAATCATCTTTAAAATCTTCTTTAAAGTCATCTTTAAATTCGTCTTTGAACTCATTCTTGAATTCACCTTTCACCCTATCTTCACGTTTTCTGCGGCGAAGGTTACGATCAATTTGCCAATCCTTTCCTAAAGTGATCAGGACAGAAACAATCATTAAAACCATGACAATTGCAAACGGTAAAGCTGCAATTATTGAAGCGGTTTGCAATGCATTTAAACCACCACCGCCGCTAAAGAGTAGTACACTTGCTGCACCCGCAATTAGAAATCCCCATACTAACTTCACCCATGTTTTAGGCTCCAGATCTCCGTTAGAAGTCATTGATCCAAGTACAAAAGAAGCCGAGTCCGCAGAAGTTATAAAGAAGATTAGAATTAAAATAATCGCTAATGTATTAGTGATCACACTTAATGGTAATTCAGCTAACATAGCAAATAAAGCAAGTTCAACATCAGAATTAACTAATTCAGCTAATCCTCCTGCACCATACATTTCCACATTTAACCCTGTACCACCAAAAGTTGTAAACCATATAATGGCTAGTAAAGCAGGAACAATTAGTACTCCAGCCATAAACTCTCGAATGGTTCTACCTTTTGAAATGCGTGCAATAAAGATTCCCATAAATGGCGCCCAAGAAATATGCCATGCCCAGAAGAAAATAGTGTTTGTTCCTAACCATTCACTTTCGGAAAAAGGTGTTAATGTTAATGCCATAGGCACTACATTAGTTAGATAACCACCAAGTGTCGTAACAAAACTTTCTGCGATAAACAAGGTAGGGCCTACAATGATGACGAACAATAATAAAAGACCAGCAACGACTAAGTTGATATTACTCAATATCTTAATTCCTCGATCAAGGCCGCGAGCAGCGGAAAGCATAAATAAGACAGTAACAATTGATATTATGACGAGCTGTGTCCACGGCGAATTAGGTATTGGTGTAATATGTGATAATCCCCCGGTAATTTGCATCGCACTTAAACCAAATGTAGTAGCTACCCCCGTACATGTAGCTAATACTGCTAATGTATCAATGGTCTTACCGGCCCAACCGTTTACTCTATCACCGAGAACAGGATAAAAAGCAGAGCTGATAAGAGCAGGTCTGTCTTTTCGATATTGAACATAGGCCAGCGTCATACCAACAATTGAAAAGATTGCCCATGGATGTAATGCCCAATGATAGGAACCGTAACGTAAGCCGGCTAGTGCTGACTCTCTAGTACCTGGGTCATAACCTAACGGCGGATCCATATAGTATAGGAGCGGTTCGGCAACTCCCCAAAAGACGAAGCCAACACCAATACCCGCAGCAAACAACATTCCAATCCAAGAAAACCATGAATACTCAGGCCTGTCATCAGGTTTTCCTAAACGGATTTTACCGTAAGGACTCACTGCTAATACGATAACAAAGAGGACGAATAACGCGGTGATTAGCATATAAAACCAACCAAAATTAGTAATCATCCAAGATAATCCTGAATTGGCAGCTTCATTAAGCGAATTTGGAGAAAAGGCTCCCCATAACACAAAAACTGTAACTAAGATGGTAGAAATAATAAAAACAATTCCCACCTTACCTACTTTCTCATTTATTCTTTCTTTAGTTTTCATAAATTCCTATGTCAAACGAGAGCTGACATAGTCCCCCCTTCCATGAATCACCTATAATTATGTAGATTAATTAATTCTTGTTATTCCCTAAATATATTGTAATTAATCTACTTAAAGTTAATTTTTAGTAAATGCAAATATTAACAACATTTAAAGACACCTATCCATTCATTCAATTGATTATAGAAATAACAGAACACCCATGTCAAATGCCAAGTCACAATGTAGCCATGTTGCATATTTTAATATGAGTCCTTGTAATGCTCATGCTATTTAAAATCATTAGTAGTATAGTGACTCGAATCTAATTGTAGGAGGTGTTCAGATGATGACAGAGTTTTTGTACTTCTTACAAGAAGATTTCTACTATATCGTTCCAGCACTTTGGTTTATTGGGTATGCCTGTAAAAGAACACCATTTTTACCTGATTGGTTAATTGTATGGATACTATTAGGTATTGGAGTCCTAGCTGCTTGTAATTTATATGGATGGAATACAAGATCTATTGCAGAAGGAGTAATTGCAACAGGAATGGCTGTGTTTAGTCATCAAATAGTAAAACAAACATTTCATAGAGAAGAATTTTAAAGGAGGTAAAGAAAATGGCGAAGTATCAAGATTATCGTATTACAAGTTCTTATGGATACCGAACACACCCGATTAGAGGTTCCAGAGATTTTCATTCAGGAGTTGATCTTGCGAAGTCTCACAGAGCCCCAATTAAAGCATTTACACGAGGAACAGTTATCTATTCCGGATTTGGGAAAAGTGGTACAGGCCTAGGTGGATATGGAAATGTCGTGTTAATTCGAGATAAAAACAATCGTGCCCAACTATATGCACATTTAGATTCAACAGCAGTCAAAAAAGGCCAGGTCGTTTCACAAGGCCAAACAATTGGCTATCAAGGTAGAACAGGTTTTGTAACAGGTTCACACTTGCATTTTGAAGTTCGTAAAAAAGTAGAGATGGCCCCACCTTATGGTTACCGCTCAGATAAACGATCTTCGACTGTTAATCCCATCCATTATTTGAATCAATTTTCTAGCACTGGCTTGCTTAAAAAAGGTCATAAAGGGAGTGAAGTAAGAAAGGTTCAGAATTCATTAAAGAGAATTGGATTTCCCTTAGATCGCTATGGAGCAGATGGTAACTTTGGTAAAGAAACAGAAAACGCTGTAAAAGCATTTCAAAAATCACAAGGGATAAAAGTAGACGGAATTGTGGGGCCGATTACCTTTGAAAAGTTAGAAAAGGCCAGTACATTAATCGCTAATTATCCAGGTGTTATAAGGAAAAACAGTAGAGGCGAAGTGGTACGTATTATTCAGCGGAAAGTTAGAACACAAATAGATGGTATATTTGGTCCTGAGACAGAAAAAGCAGTTAAACGATATCAAAGACAAAATGATCTAATAATAGACGGGATTGTAGGTCCAAAAACATGGCAAAAACTATTTAACTAGAAGTTCTTATTCAAAAAACTTTAATTGAATGCAATATGAAGAAGTCTTATTAGCGTGTAATCATCTGTAATACCGTCGGAGTATTAATTTTTCTGTTTAATGAGCGGAGTATGATTAATAAGGTCCGCTCATTTTTATTTAATTTTAGTAATTATATGTCGATATAGTTACTATGGATTATTATACAAGGGGTGACAACTATGAAGAAACAAAACAAAGAAATTAAACACTCGGTACGAAAAAAGCTTATGATTACTTCACTGTTATTGTTAATTGTGCCATTAGTATTATTAGGGTATATTACCTATCAGCAAAGTGAAAGATCTCTAAATGAGTTGGGGGAAACTAACCTACGTAATAGTGTAGTTTTTACAAACGAAATGATTAATACGTTAAATAAAGAAGTCGAAAAAGGTAACATTACATTAGAGGAAGCACAAGAACAAGTGAAGGTAGCACTTTTGGGTGAGAAAAATACAGATGGAACGCGACCGATTAATGATCGAATTGATTTAGGGGATAATGGATATGCGTACATAACAGATGAGCAAGGGATGTTATTAGCACATCCCAATCTTGAAGGGGATAGTCTATGGGAATCTACCGACTCTTCCGGAAATCTATTTATGCAAGAAATCACAAATAAGGCAATGAATAACAGTGGGGGTTATGTTTATTACGATTGGCCCTTACCAAATAATGAAAATGCAGTTGAAGAAAAAGTAGTATATACAGAATATAATGAGGAGTGGGGGTGGGTGATTAGCTCAAGTACATACCTCATGGACTTTAATTCTTCTGCAGACACCATCTTGTATCAAATCATATTTATAACCATTTTGTTTATTATTCTCGGTATTATAATTGTCTGGATATTCTCAAGAAGCATTACTAAACCTCTAGGACTAGTAACAGATAGGATGAAAGAGTTGGCTTCTGGAAACTTAAGCTTGGCCCCTATTGAAGTAAAAACAAAGGATGAATTGGCTTCACTAGCGTCAGAAATGAATAACATGCAACATAGCTTAAACAATATGATTACTAATATTTCAGAAGCATCTGTTTCTCTAAATCAACAAAGTGACGGATTAAATAAATCATCTAATGAGGTAAAGATAGGTTCTGAACAAGTTACTACCACTATGGAAGAATTAGCGTCTGGTGCTGAAGTTCAAGCAGATCATGTTAATTCATTGTCGCAAATGATGGAGAACTTTAAAGAAATAGTTTTAGAGACTAATAAAGAAGGTACTAATGTAGGAAACGTTTCAGTGGAGGTATTAGAAAAAGCGGAATCTGGAACTGAATTAATGCAAATGTCAGCAAATCAAATGACAACAATTGATCATATTGTGAAAGAAGCGGTTGAGAAGGTGAGAAGCTTGGATTCACAATCTCAAGAAATAGGTCGTTTAGTTTCAGTGATTCATGATATCGCAGAACAAACCAACCTTTTAGCTTTAAACGCTGCTATTGAAGCAGCAAGAGCGGGAGAACATGGCAAAGGTTTTGCTGTTGTAGCCGATGAAGTTAGAAAATTAGCTGAACAAGTTTCCGAATCAGTATCAGATATAACTGGAATTGTCTCAAGAATTCAAACAGAATCAACAAATGTTTCTAATTCACTAGAAAAAGGTTATGCTGAAGTAGAACAAGGTACTAGCCAAATTATAACAACGCAAAAAACATTTACAGATATCAATCATTCTGTTAAAAACATGACAGACCGTATGAAGAATATTACGACTAATTTAGCTAATGTTTCTTCACGAACGGAAGAAATGAATGAATCCATCCAAGAAATTGCTTCGACTTCACAAGAATCTGCTGCAGGAATTGAAGAAACTTCTGCCTCAGCTGAACAAACAAGCAGTTCAATGGAAGAAGTATCTGGCCAGGCTAAACAATTAGATCAATTAGCATTAGAAATGCAAGAAATTGTTGCACGTTTTCGTTTAAAAAAATAAAGACCAAAACTCGCATCTATATTTATGGATGCGAGTTTTTAATTGATAAAAAGATGAGTTAGTAAGAGTATATTGATGAATAGTAAAGAATTAGTGTGATGTATACGTTTACATCAAGTTTTGTCGAAAATGTGAAATGTGTTATCATTCCTTTTGTTCACGACGGATAATTTCTCTGATAAGATCAGAGAAGCAAAAATTTAGAGAGAGGTGCTTCATGAACATAGCAAAAATTAAAGAAACATGGTTTGGTAACGTCAGAGGTGACGTACTAGCCGGGATTGTAGTAGCCTTAGCTTTAATTCCAGAGGCAATTGCCTTTTCAATTATTGCTGGTGTAGATCCCATGATAGGACTTTATGCATCATTTTGTATTGCGGTGGTTATTGCATTCGTAGGAGGAAGACCTGGAATGATATCTGCTGCAACAGGTGCAATGGCATTATTAATGATTACACTAGTTGCAGATCATGGTTTGCAGTATTTACTTGCAGCTACGATCTTAACTGGGGTATTACAGATTTTGTTCGGTGTATTTAAATTAGCGGCAGTTATGAAGTTTGTACCACGTTCGGTAATGGTAGGATTTGTTAACGCACTAGCTATACTCATTTTCACAGCACAATTGCAACATTTTGAAGGCGAAGGTTGGATAATGTATGGTTTAGTGGGATTAACATTAGCTATAATATATATTTTTCCAAGAGTAACGAAAGTAGTACCTTCT
Organism: Gracilibacillus massiliensis; assembly: GCF_001458115.1. Taxonomy (GTDB): domain Bacteria; phylum Bacillota; class Bacilli; order Bacillales; family Amphibacillaceae; genus Gracilibacillus; species Gracilibacillus massiliensis. The sequence continues at coordinate 81,981 of NZ_CZRP01000013.1, read as the reverse complement.
ACTTTAGTGGCGATTATTGTTGTTACAGCAATAGTACTCTATTTCGGGTTTGATATTCGAGCAGTTGGGGATTTAGGTAATTTAAATTCTGAACTTCCGGTATTCTTGTTGCCTGACATCCCATTAACGTTTGAAACATTAGCAATTATTTTTCCTTATTCGTTATCTTTAGCAGTCGTTGGTTTACTAGAATCATTGCTGACAGCAAATATAGTAGATGATATGACAGATACTGAGAGTGATAAGAATAAAGAGAGTCGTGGACAAGGCATTGCTAATATTGTTTCAGGGTTCTTTGGTGGTATGGCAGGTTGTGCAATGATAGGACAGTCCGTTATTAATGTGAAATCTGGTGGTAATGGTAGGTTGTCGACATTGGTTGCAGGTGTTTTTCTAATGTTTCTAATCATTGTGTTAGGTGGATTAGTTGTTCAAATACCGATGGCAGCGTTAGCGGGTGTTATGATTATGGTTTCCATTAGTACTTTTGATTGGTCATCTGTTAAAAACCTTCACAAAATCCCGAGAACGGATGCAGTGGTTATGGTTATCACAGTTTTAACTGTAGTCGTGACACATGATTTATCGATCGGTGTTTTAACAGGTGTTTTATTGAGTGCCATTTTCTTTGCGGCTAAAATTTCGAAAGTTACTGTAACACAAATTGTAATGGTAAAAGGAAAAAAGAAAGCATATAAAGTAGATGGTCAAATATTCTTTGCATCTGTAAATGATTTAGTAGCTAAGTTTAATTTTAATGAACAATTAGAAGAAGTTGAAATCGATTTGACTAATGCTCATTTATGGGATGATTCAGCAATTGGAGCCCTAGATAAAATCGAGTCGAAATTCGAACAAAATGATGTTAAAGTTGAATATGTAGGATTAAATGCCGAAAGTAAATCATTAAAGAAAAAAATCGGCGGTTTATCGAAAGCTTCTGGTCATTAATAGGTAGGTGAGGTGTAAATATGTATAAAAAAGTATTACTTGCAGCCGATGGGTCTGATCACTCGATTCGTGCCGCTTCCCATGCTGTCAAAGTAGCTCAGATAGATCAAGGTAAAATTGATATTGTCTATGCAGTGGATGGCAAGACTTCAAAAGAAGATGTCTTACACGGTTTAGATAAATATGAGGTAAAAAAAGAAAGAGAACAAAAATTGAAGCCTATCATAGAAGTAATCGAATCAGCCGATTTAGAATGTGAAGCACATTTTGTCCATGGTGAACCAGGTCCAGCAATTGTTGATTTTGCGAACAATAATGAATATGATTTTGTTGTTGTTGGTAGTCGTGGTTTAAACAAAGTACAAACTATGATCTTAGGTAGTGTTAGTCATAAGATCGCCAAAAGAGTCCAATGTCCAGTATTGATCGTTAAATAATTAATATAGAGGCTTGGCCAAAAGAATGTTAAAATTAGAAAAATCCCAACGATTATTCGAATTGATTCGATATCGTTGGGATTTTATGCGTATTAGGAAGATACTACGCAATAACTGATGAGTAACCATTAGCCAAAGTAGTAATCTTGAAATGATTAATTTACTAGAGATCCGCTCCGGCTGCCCACTTTCCTTTCCGTGGTTTTTTCCCTTCAGCTAACTTTTCCAAGTAAAAATCGCTTGAAAAAGTGGATCTTCAGGTAAAAAGTTACCACAGGAGTGAAAGTGGGCGGCCTGCGCTAATATAATGGTTCTACAACTACTGTGACAGATAGCAATTTGAGCTGTTACTCCAATCAACGAATTTTTTACATGAGAGAAATAGCCTAATGCTAACTCATACTAGCGTTGTAGTATATCAAATTAGCGTAGGCGTCCGCTTCAACTCCTACGGGAAGTTTTTATCCGAAGATCCACTTTGGAAAGCGATCTTTGCTTACCAAAGTTAGCTGAGGAGAAAAACCCGTGGAAAGGGAAGCGGACAAGCCGAAGCGATTGCTAAGCACGCACTTCATGTCAATATTACTACATTATTTGTTGCGCAGCTTATAATGGGTAACAATAAAAAGATTATATGCCACAGTTTCTTTTTTACGTGTATATGCAAATCTTAAAAGTTGAAGCGATAGGTGGAATATAATAGACTTTGATTTAAGTATATTAAATAAAGCGGTGAAAAATTTGATAGAAGATACTGGTGAACGAATTATCCCAGAACAGATGAAAATAACAAATGAATTGTTAATCGAGCATATTGCACGATATCATTTTGCAGTTCCACAAGTATATGGAAGAGTATTAGATTTCGCTACAGGTGTAGGTTATGGAGCACATGTGATAGCAAAGAAATGCAAGAAGCAAATAGAAGAAATTATAGGTGTTGATATTGACCCTGAAGTCATTAAATATGCACGAGGTCAATACTATCACCCGTTGTCTAGCTATCAAGTAGAGGATGTAACAGACACTACATTACCTGAGAAACTTGGAGAATTTGATGTAATCTTAAGTTTTGAAACCATCGAACATATTGAAAATGAAACACAATTTATGGACAATATCTTTAGATTATTAAGACCAGGTGGAACGTTAATCCTATCCACCCCTTTTGGAGAAGGGAAAGGAAAAACGTGTGGCTCACCTTTTCATGTCCATCAAATGACGGAAAATGAATTTATGCACATGTTTGATAAATTTGAAGTAAGAGATTTCTACTTCCAAAATGGAGCATTAATTGAACCAGTAAAAACGGCACAAATGGTTCACTGCCCACTCGGAATAGTCATAGCGAAAAAATAATGATGAAATACACCTGGGAAATAGGTGTATTTTTTTGTTTTGAAAATTTAACATATTTTATCTTTACAGATTACTTATCAATTTATAATTGGTAAAAAATGCATTAAGTGGTTAGTTGTCAATTATAGTTATAAGATTTATGACTAGGTATATTTAATCATTATTAATCTTGTTATGGTAACAGGATTATCATCATGATAAAATAGGAGGATATAAAAAGAAAACAAAGGGGACAATAGAATATGCGAAAGTTTCAACAAATTAAATACAAATTACCGGCCATTATGATCTTACTTTTAGTCATACCGATCAGTATGGTTGGATATATCTCTTATCAAAAGACAGAGATACTAGAAAAAGCCATTATTCAAAAAGATGATATCGTCGAAATGACTCCGAAATACGAAAAAACATTTGAAGAATATGAATCCATTCTCACCTCTCTCACCGAATCGGAAAAATTACAGTATGAAAAGGTTTCCACCTCAAACCTTGATGAATCAACTTATCCCAACATGCCTATTTTAAATAATCCAAAACTAACAACTTATTATGAGAATTTTTTGACAAAACAGGCATCCGATGATCCCTATATCATTAACATGTATATTGGTACCAATGACGGGGCGTTATATTTAAATAACATTCCAGATGAAGATGTCGATCTTACATCATATAGTGCAACATCAACCGACTGGTACGAAAAAGCGTCAAAATCTAATGAAGAAGTGGTATGGACAGAACCCTACATAGATGCAGCCAGTGGAAAACCTACTATTACTTTAGCAAAATCTATTTCAGGAGATTCAGGCGACATAATTGGGGTAGCTGGTATAGATTTTGATATGTATGTACTTGCCCAAGATATGCGACAAGATATATTAATGTCCACGATAATAACGATGGCTATTTCTATCATAATAGGACTAGTAATTGTGATCCTGTTTGTCAAAGTTATCAATTTCAATATTAATCAAATCAAAGTAGAGTTAAATAATTTAGCCGCAGGTGACTTAAGTGGTAAAAAAGTAAAAGTCAAAAGTAATGATGAGTTTACCGTGTTAGCAAATGCCATGAATCAAATGAAGGATAATTTATATGATATGATTAATAAAGTAATGATGGCTACGGGTAGAGTGATGCAACAAAGTGGTACATTAAATCAGTCATCTGACCAAGTCAAAGAGGGCAGTGAGCAAATTGCAGCTACCATGGAAGAACTATCCTCAGGAAGTGAGTCCCAAGCAAATCATGCATCAAATCTTGCGAGCACAATGGAAGAACATAACCGAAAAGTAAAAGTCGTGGCGGAAAATGGTCAACGTATTGCTGATGAATCAAAAGAAGTCATGAATGTAAGTCACAATGGTAAAGAGTCACTTGAACAATCTGTTATCCAAATGCAGACAATTCATGATATGGTTCAGGATTCCTACCAAAGAGTAACAGGGTTAGATAAACGAACAGCAGAAATTGACAAAATTGTAATTGTAATAAAAGAAATAGCAGAACAAACAAATTTATTAGCACTAAATGCAGCAATTGAAGCTGCGAGAGCAGGGGAAGCAGGAAAAGGTTTTGCTGTTGTTGCTGATGAAGTAAGAAAACTAGCAGAACAAGTGACAGCTTCCATTAGCGATATTACTGGTTTAGTTGCTAATATCCAAGAAGAATCCGGACAAGTTGCAGATTCATTGGAACTAGGATTTAAAGAAGTAGAAAAGGGTACAACACAAATTGGTCAAACCGGAGATAATTTTGCTCAAATTAATCAATCCATTTCAGGTATGGTACTACGTGTACAGGAAATAGTTCAAAGCTTAAATGAAGTGAACGAAAATAGCGTCGATATGCATAAATCAGTTGATGAGATTGCAGCGGTAAGTCAAGAGTCAGCTGCAGCTGTAGAAGAAACAGCTGCTTCTGCTGAACAAACAAATCAGTCAATGGAAAATGTGTCGAATAGTGCACAAGAATTAGATGCTTTGGCACAAGAATTAGAAGAACAAGTTGCAAAATTTAAAATTGTGTAAAAAAAATAGGCGAAATGCCTATTTTTTTTATATTAATTAGTTCAATAATCATATTTATTTTCTTAGGGTTCGAGTATAAAATGTAGGGTGGAGTATTTTTCGATAAGAATCGACAATTTTATTTCTTTGGAAGGATGGTAATGAAGTTGAGTCGCGGAACAGAAATCCTATTATATAATACTTTATATGATGGTATACAAGATCAAGTATATATTATGAAACCAATAGAAAATAAATTTGTCTATGCATTTATAAATGAAGTCGCTATAAAGGAAACGGGTTTATCAAAGAAGATCATTGGCAAAGCTATTTCCGATGTTCTTCCATCTGTACAGGCATCATTTCTTATATCCAAATATAATGATGTACTTCATACAAAAAAGTTAATTGAGTATGAAGATCAGTTTGAAGTCAATGCGAAGACCAAATACTCCAAGACAACTCTAAGCCCTATAAAAAAAGAAACAGGTGAGATAAAAGCGATTGTAGCTGTCGTGAAAGACATAACTCAACAAAAAATAGCGGAAAAAGAGCTTGGTAAACTATGGGGTGAATTGAATAAAAGCAAAAAAAGATATCAGTCTTTATTCAAAGATAATCCGGACCCGATCATTTCTTTTGATTTAGAAGGTAGAATAGTAAATAGTAATCCTCAAGTTGAAAACGTTACAGGCTATAAACCAATCGAATTAATTGGTTTAACCTTTAGTAAGCTTGTAGATGAAAAAAGTAATCATAAACTGCTCGATTTTTTAAAACAACCAAGCTCAGGTCAGGTTGACTTGATGACGATTCAAATAAAACATCGAACAAATCGATTCGTTCCTGTTTCCGTAAAGATAAGCCCCTTGATCCTCGATAATCAAGTGGAGGGAGTATATGTCATACTGCGCGATCTAACCAACGAGATAGAAACTAAAAAGAAACTGGAAGAAAGTGAAGAACGATTTCGATTAATTGCTGAAAATGCGCATGATATGATAACGCTTCTAAATCATCAAGGGCGAATTATTTATGCTTCACCTTCCTATAAAAGAATCGTAGGGTATAGTCATAATGAATATATTGGCAGGATATTTTCACATAACATTCATATTGAAGATCAGGAAAGGTTGAATCAGATTATTGTCAAATCGATACAGGAAGCAATACCATTTTCGATACAAAACAAACATTACTGTGAAAAGGGTTCCTATATTTGGGTGGAAGCAAATGGTACCCCTGTTTTTAATGAAGCAGGTAAATTCAAACATATGGTAGTATTAGCAAGGGATATTACTGTGCAAAAGGAATATGAACAAAGATTAGAATATTATGCAATGCATGATTTTTTAACCGATTTACCTAATCGACGCTTATTTAAAAAACAATTAACGGAAAGACTAGAACAAGACCGGTCCGATCGATTAGCTATCATGATGCTTGATATAGATAACTTTAAATTAATAAACGATTCATATGGACATGATGTAGGGGATGCGGTGATAGTCGAGTTTGGGCAGAGGCTGTCTCGTCTTCTAAGTAAAAATGACATGGTAGCAAGACTTGGCGGTGATGAATTTATAATCATGTTAGATAGTGCCGATACAATCGAATTTGCTCAGGACTATGCTACAAAGATAAAGAATGAAATCAAAAAGACATGGGAACTAAAAGAAACATTACAAGTGACAACAAGTATCGGCATAACTGTTTGTGATCCATCAATCAAAGTAGAAAAGGCGTTTGATATAATGAAACAAGCAGATGTCGCTCTTTATGAGGCAAAAAAGGCTGGGAAAAATGGCTTCCATGTTTACCGAAAGAAACTGTAGACTTTTGTTCTACAGTTTTTAGTCTGTTTATGGATAGATAGTTATTTGAGCTAATGTTTTCGATAATGTAGCTGTGGGTATAGTGTACTATATTTAAAGTGTGGTATCATTGGATTACTAATCATATGACTTCAGTACCGTTTAGGGGTGGCGATATTGAAAAATTCTATACGTATAGCAGGATTGTACGTTGTTGTAGGTGTTTTATGGATCTTCTTTTCAGATTTACTTTTAAATTACTTGAATTGGAATAGTGTTTTTATCGAACATGGGCAAACCATTAAAGGACTATTGTATGTACTGATTACAGCTATATTACTATTTTTTATGATTTTTAAATTGACTAAATTGCATGAGAAAGAAATAGTAACAAGAGTAGAAGCAGAATCTCAAGCTCTTACTTCATTAGAGGAAAATAAACGCTTTGTTCAATTATTTGATCAAGTATCCTCTGGTTTAATAATTACAGATCCTGAACAAAAAGGAAATCCGATTATTTATGCAAATGAGGGATTTGTAGAATTAACAGGCTATAAAAAAGATGAGGTCATCGGTAGAAATTGTCGCTTTTTACAAGGAAACCATACTAGTAAAGAAGACCGAGCATTGATTCAACAAGCGATAGAAAATAATAAAGCTACACAAATTGAAATCTTAAATTACAAAAAGAACGGTGAAATGTTTTGGAATGAATTAAAAATAACACCTATTACTAGCCATAATAAATTATATTTTATTGGTATTCAGAATGATATAACCGAAAAGAAAAAACAAGCAATTTTTATTGAAAACCAATTTAACATTGTAAAATTACTTTTAACTATTAAAGATAGGAAAGTAGCTTTTCAAAAGATTTGTAAATTGATTGAAAAAGATATGGATTATCAATGTTTGATTTTTCAAAAAGATAGTGAAACAAAGAAATTGGTAGCTTATGCTACTTATTCTTTATCAGATGAATTTATAAGTGAGTTAAAAGATTTTCCAATTCAACCTGACGAAGGTATTAGCGGAAGTGCTGCTTTTTATAAAAAAACCATGGTTGAAAATGATATCTCTAAGATGCAGAACCCTAAATATGTAAAAATTGCTGAACGTTATCATATAAAAACGATTTGGTCTTCACCAATTATAACGAGTAATGACGAAGTAATTGGTGCGTTTACATTATACCAAGATACCATTCATAAGCCATCGAGTCGTGAAAGAAAAGCGCTAGAAACCTATGCCTATATCATAGGGTTGGTTATGGAAAATATGAATTATCAAGAAAAGATTAAAATAAATAATTACCGTTATCAATTAATTGCGCAAAATAGCACAGATATTATCTGTCTAATCAACGATGACAGAAGTATAAATTACCTTTCTCCCTCAGTTAAACAGTTAGTTGGGGACTATTACGATACTCAAACACTAACTAAGATTTTCACACCTAAATCAATTCATGAAATAACACAATTTATCAACTATTTATTACATGTAAATAAAGAGGACTCAACAGAAATTGAAGTAATGAATCATTTAAATGACCGCCGCTGGTTAGATGTAAAAGGTCGGCGCGTTGTCGATGAAAGTGGCAAGGTCCGTATCTTATTTATTGCTAGAGATATTACTTCACGTAAGCAATATCAAGAATCTTTGGATAAAATTTTGTATTTTGATCCGGTTACACAGTTACCAAATAAATATAAATTTAGAAAAGTACTAGAAGATACCATTCAAAAGCAGGAGTCATTCCATTTATTAATAATTGATTTTTATCAAATGAAAGAGATAAAAGGAATGTATGGGACAAAGGCGTGGGATCATGTTATCATGAAAACCCCATCCATGCTTGAAGAGCAATTTCAACCCTTTTTATTGTCGAGGTCAGGTGAAGATGAATTTAGTATAATTACTAGAGACACTGGTGAAAATATAAAACAAGACATAGACACTTTTTTAAGTTGCTTGAAGAAACCTTGGAGTTTCGAACATCAAGAGATTATAATTACAATGTGTATAGGTGTGGTCCGTTATCAAAAACAGACTGCAGATACAATGATTTTACAAGCACAAGAAGCTTTGCAATTAACTAGAAATAGTGATGGAAAAGCCTATCATTTTTATCAGCAACATAACATTGACCAGCAGAATAGGTTATTTAATATTAAACGATATTTATTTCAAGCAATTGATCAAAATGAGATAGATGTACATTATCAGCCGCAAGTGGATATAAAGCATAAAAAAGTAGCAGGTTTTGAAGCATTAATTCGCTGGCGAAATAAAGAGTTAGGAAATGTATCACCAGGTGAATTTATTGGTGTTGCTGAAGAAACAGGCTGGATCGTACCAATAAGTGAGTATTTTATGCGTCAAGTATTTACGGAGGTCGCTAATTGGAAGAAAGAAGGTTTGGAATATCGCGTTTCGGTAAATATTTCGTATAAACAAATGAAAGAAGCAGATTTTGTTGAAAAAGTTGCTAAATTGTTGCATGAAACAGGGTGTCCAGCCGTTCAAATTAGTTTTGAGATAACGGAAAGTTTGTTACTTGAAGATATAGAACTATCAATTAACGCCTTGCAATCTATTAGTGCACTTGGTATTGATATTGAAGTAGATGATTTTGGTGTGGGTTATTCATCTTTATCGTATTTAAATAAGTTTCCGATCGATGTATTAAAAATTGATCGGTCATTTGTCCAAGATCTCGATCGTGACCAGAAGAATATAGCGATCGTACAAGCTATTATGGAAATGAGTCATGCGCTCGGCTTACAGGTGATAGCAGAAGGAGTAGAGGAATTAGAGCAAATTATGTTGTTAGAAGACTTGGGTTGTGAAATCTTTCAAGGATATTGGTTTTCCAAACCAGTATCAAAAGCAGAATTACCTTTTGTGATTACAGAAATTTATGACAGAAAGTTTCATGAAATTAGTTCTTAAATTAAATAAGAATCTTTTGATAGCAAAATAGTATTTCAAGATTGACTTAATACCTTAAGGGGTATATAATTTAACAAAAGTACTCATAAATAAATACCTTTGCTAAATCCGATAATTTTAGTATGATATATATAAAGAGTATTTAAGAAAGGGTGTATTCATCGTGGAATATGATACACAAGTTAAAAATAGAATGAAGCGAATTGAAGGTCAAGTACGTGGTTTGATTAAAATGATGGATGAAGGCAAAGAATGCCGTGATGTTGTAACACAAATGTCAGCTGTGCGTAGTGCATTAGACCGTACAGCAGCATTAGTAGTTAGCTCAAATTTAGAAAAATGTATTCGTGAGGAAAAGGAAACTGGAGAATCATCAGAAGACTTGATAAAAGAAGCAGTAAACTTACTAGTGAAAAGCCGCTAATGCAAGTGAAAATAGAGTTAATAGACTCTATTTTTTATGAATCATAATGTTACCTTTACGGGTAGCCGTATTAATTGTGTAGGTGCTAAAAAGTTAAATCGAGGATGGAGATGCTGGTATCGGTACATGATTTAAATGATTATTGTTATACTAATTATAAACTATTATTGGAGGTATTAGAATGAAAGAAATACATGCAACAGAGTTAGCAAACAAATTAAAAAATGATGAAAAAGTGAATATTATTGATGTAAGAGAAGATGAAGAAGTAGCTCAAGGGATCATTCCTGGAGCTAAACATATACGTTTAGGGGAAATTCCAGAAAAACTAGATGAATTAAAAAAAGATGAACATTATTATATGGTTTGCCGATCAGGGGGACGAAGTGGTCGTGCTACCGAATATTTAGAAGCAAATGGTTATGACGCAACAAATATGGAAGGCGGCATGCTCGCTTGGGAAGATGAAACAGAAATTCCAGAATAATAACGGTATCTGATTTTTTACTGTTTTGTAAGTTGGATGTAAATGATTAAATTTTCTTAAAAGAAAGGATGATCGTAATGTTTCACTATACGGTAACATCAAAAAGAAATATGGATCAGACCATTCAATCTTTAGAAGATAGACTTACTGAAGAAAAGTTTGGAGTTTTATGGGAATTTGACATTAAAGAGAAGTTACAGTCAAAAGATATCGATTTCGATCAGGATTATATAGTACTAGAAGTTTGTAATCCAAAAGAAGCGAGTCGTGTTTTAAAAAAGAATCAATTAGTAGGATATTTTTTGCCTTGTAAAATTGTAGTATATGATGATAATGGTAAAATCAAGATTGGTTTACCAAAACCATCTGTAATGATTGACTTAGTAGAAGACGAAGAACTAAAAGATATTGCATTAGATATCGAGAAACGCCTTATTAGTGCGATCGATCAAAGTCTACAATAAAAGAATCTGAGACAAAAATAATGTGTATGTAGAGAAATCCAAACCATTTCGAACAGACTTCGAAATCGTTTGGATTTTCATGTGTATTAGGAAGAAACTGCGCAATAATTGATGTGGTAATTTTGACAGTAAATATGAGCGTACCAATCGCTACGGCTTGCCCCCCGGAAAGGGAAGTGGGCATCAGGAGCGGTTGTTAACCAGTTAAAAAAATTTCAAAATTACTACATCATTTATTGCCCAGTATCCATATACTACGTATCAATAATTATAACTTTTCTCTACAATGTACTTGATTGATTAAGCTTTAGGATATTTCTTGCTAGATTAAATTGATTATTAAAAGAAAATTAAATTCAAATAATTAGTAATATAGTTTTATAATGGAACGAAATGTGTTAATATATATGATATAAAAGTACTACTTAATAGAAAAGGCAAATCTATTGAAAAGTAGAGACGCAAAACCACAGGTCTAAGGTGAGTAATCACGATGATGGCTGGGTTACCTGATTTGTAATGCACAGGAACCTATACATTTATTTGTATAGGTTTTTTATTTACAATACATAAATTTTAGTCAGGGTCATTGTATAACAGCTTACCCTTCTGTAATAATCCATTTCGAAGCAAGATCGACATTTTCAAGAAATTAGATGAGGAGAAAAAGTGATGCGTAATGTCTTTCGAAAAAAAATAATCTTATTCATTATTACACTAGTACTTTCTGTCGTTGCGCAATCACTTTCTGTTCCACTTATTTTTGGAACTAGTATTAGTGTAGCTCCAATTATTTATCTTGCAAGTCTTCGAATTTTTGGGATGCGTTTTTCATTATTATTAGTAGTAGTATTTAGCATTACAACATATTTTCTGGATATTGGTAATTCTCTAGTCTTCTTAAGCATTTTAGAAGTACTTATCATTGGTAGTTTATACACAAAAAAAGGAAGAGATATTTTTACTTGGAGTTTTGCTTATTCATTAGTTATTTTTTTACTTTATTTTATAGCAATACTATTATTGTCAGATAATGTGGAACATTCTAACTCGATAACTAATTTTTTAGTGTTACAACTTACTATTGCCCTAATGTTTTCTGCATTAGTAGCAGATATGATCTGTGACTACGCGCCATTTATTCCTAAATTTAAAGCATGGCTTCAAGACCGACCACGATTATATTTTGGTCAGGTAATTTCGCATATATTAATTTTCTCTGCAGTTTTCCCACTGTTAATTGTGATTCTTGTTACTGGTAGAGGTCTTGAGAATAATATGTTTGAAGAATTCCAAAACCAGTACAACCAATTAGAAAATCGGTTACAAATAAAAATTTCTGAGATGGATTCTGCAGAGATCCAAAATTATGAACTCGATTCTGAACTGGAAAAAGCAAAAATCAAAACAATGTTAGATAATTATATTAGCTTCTCCGAAAAGAGAGTTTATATCCTTGATCAAGACAATAGAGTTTGGCTGGACACTGAAGATCAGCGTACAACAATCAGTAATATTGATTACATAGAGGAAGGTTATGTCAGAAATATTCATGACAATGGTTACATATGGTTGTCTAACCATCAGCAAACTTTAATCGATTGGTACAAAGGTTATTATATTGGTGAAACAAGCTTTTTAAATAAAAGAACCTTTTTAATTATTCCGATGTATAGTGTAGTGGAAAAAATATTAATAGAATTGATCGATTATCTTATTTTAGTCCTTGTTGTAGTTTGTATTGCTTTAATTTTTGGTATTTTTGTCAACCGTATTCTGTCTAAATCATTCATTCAACTGACACAAATGACCAGTGACTTACCGGAAAAAATGGAACGACAGGAATCATTTTATTGGAAAGACACCAATATCGAGGAATTTTCCAAGTTAGGTAAAAACATTAAAAAAGTGGCCAATCAATTACAATCTATGTTTATCGATGCCAAAAAGAAAAATGAGCTATTAACTGCAAGAACCAATCAATTAATAGATTCAGAAGCCAAACTATACCGATTAGCACATTTTGATACATTAACAGATCTTCCGAATCGTTATTCTTTTCACATTGATTTAAAAGAAATACTAGACGACCAGTCTTTTAAAGAGCGATTTGCTATTGTTTTTATTGACTTAGACAAGTTCAAACAAGTAAATGATACTTTGGGTCATAGTGGAGGAGATATTTTATTAAAAGTACTATCTAAAAGGTTTATACAATTCGAACAAGAACAACCTGTATCTTTCTATCGCTTAGCCGGTGATGAATTTGTTGCAATAGTAAAACGCACCACAGAAAATGAAGTGCAACTTCTATGCAATCAAATAGTTGAAATGATTAAACAACCTTTAGTAATAAATCAAAAAGATATCTCATTAACAGCTAGTATTGGTATTAGTTTTTATCCAGACAGTGGTAGAACGATCGATGGTTTGTTACATTACGCAGATTCCAAAATGTATGAGCAAAAAAAGGAAAGGCATAGCCAACAAGATTAAACATGTAGGAGGCAAACAATGAAAAACTTCAAAATTACGTTAACATTAATTTGTTTGATTCTCTTAATAGGTTGCCAATCATCTACACTTATTCCATTTGAAGAATCATCTCTTTCTTTCCAAAATATCGAGAAACAATCAGAAAAGAAGTCTAATGAATTGGTAATATGGTCGCATGAAAATATCTTTGAAAACTCATTACCAAGATTTCAAGAAAGATATCCTAATTTACAAATAGAAATTGTACCTATACAACCTAGTAATTTAGTAGAAGATTACCGTAACAGTTTAATGACAGGACAAACGCCGGATTTATTTGTGATACCCGATCATGTTCTAGGGGAATTTTCGAGTATCAGCGGTTTTGAAAATTTGTATCAGAAACCCTATTATGATGAAGCATTTTTTGAGCGAAGGCCAGAAGGTTTGTTATCAAAATATATCAATAGCGATAAAGAAGAGTTGTTCGCCATGCCTTTATTGTTTTTTCCTTATATGACCTTTTATCGAGCAGATATTTTAGAAGAAAATGGATATCCAAGTGATCCTGTGAAACTAGCAGATATATTAGATGATGAGGAAAAGTGGATGGAAATGGCAAAGTCATTAGAAAAAAACGGTCAATATATTATTGACTCTGAGCAGCAGATCCTAGAAATGCTCTTGAGGACCAGTTACTCTTTGGATTCGGATTATAATTATCTAGGTAAAGAAGAGCCATTTCGAACAGTAACAAATACTGCAATAAAGGTTTCTGAAAATGAACTAAGTCCTTACTATAATATTTGGGGTGAAAGTGGTCAGAAGGCAATTGAAGATGATCAATTGGTAATGTTTCAAATGGGTAGTTATGTTATGGAGAATTTGAAAGAGTGGGCTCCAGAACAGAAAGGAAAATGGGGTATCACCTCGTTGCCATTTCAGCTATCCGGTACAGATAAGCAAGCTAGTATGTCAATTGCAATCGCAGAAGAAAGCGAAAATAAAGAAATAGCATGGGAATTTGCTAAAATGATGGCGAACGATATGCTTTATATGTATGAGCAAGCAGAAAATGATCCATATTATATTAATAGTGATTTAACAAGTACTTTTTGGAATGTTTTATCAAAGGATTCTATAGGTCAACCACAACCAATAGATCAACATATACAATTTATCTGGGATGTGAATATGAAAGAATTCCATAGTGGAAAAGAAGTGACTCACGAAGCAATAAATAAGATTCATAACACAATACAAGAACGGATAAGATATGATCAACGGGCATTAAAACAGTTAATACAAGGCAGCAGCAACCAAGGCATCGATAAATAGCTCGATGTCTTTTTTTGTTCATCAATCAATTAGATGAATAACATCTATGCTTAAATGATATAGGAATATAAAATAATGATGTTATAATTAGAATATAAATATATACTATTAAATGGTTGGTGGTAAGAATGGAAATGGAATTAAAGATCTCAACTGGTATGTCTGGTTTTGATGAGACAATTGACTCACTAAGATTAGGAGATAACGTCGTATGGCAAGTAGATCATATAAAAGCATATAAGGATATTATAACGCCATTTGTCCAGAAAGCATTAAAAGACAATAGAAAAGTAGTTTACGTCAGATTTGGACAACATGAATCTCTAGTTAGTGAAGAAGAAGTCATTCAATATAATGTTGACGCAAAAAAAGGATTTGAAAGCTTCGCAACAGAGATTCATCGATTAATTGAAAAAGAAGGTCATAAAACGTTCTATGTATTCGATAGTTTAACGGATTTACTATCTAATTGGTATTCTGACTTAATGATCGGAAACTTCTTTAAAGTATGTTGCCCCTATTTATATGAACTTGATACGGTTGCCTATTTTGCAATCAACAGAAATATCCACACCTATAGTACAATAGCGCGAATACGGGAAACCACGCAAGTCTTATTAGATCTATATGAAGTAAATCAAAAGCATTACATTCATCCACTAAAAGTATGGCAACGTTATTCACCGACCATGTTTTTTCCACATTTGATCGAAGCTGATCGTGTTAAAAGTATTACAGCAAGCTCGGAAGCTTCTGCACTCTTTTCCAATATAAATCGTGTCGAAGAACGGATGGATTATTGGGATGTTATTTTTTCGAAGGCCAGAGAGGATTTGCAAAAAGATCCAGCAACCCAAGAGCATACTAAAAGGTTGTTAATGTCCTTGTTAATTGGTGAAGAGTCAAGAATGTTTCAATTATGCGATCAATACTTCACATTACAAGATATTGTAGAAATTGCTTCAAGGGAAGTTGGTACAGGGTTTATTGGTGGTAAGAGTGTCGGGATGTTGTTAGCGCGGAAAATCCTGAAAAATGATCCAGAACAACGATTCACGAAATATATGGAAGCACATGATTCTTTTTATATAGGTTCAGACATTTTTTACACCTATATTGTCCAAAATGGCTGGTGGAAACTTCGGGTCAAACAAAAAACAAAAGAAGGATATTATAAATATGCAAGAGAACTTCGTGAGAAAATACTAAATGGTGAATTTCCATCAAACATAAAAGAGCAATTCGTCCAAGTATTAGAATATTTCGGGCAATCTCCAATTATTGTTCGTTCTAGTTCATTGTTAGAGGATAACTTTGGAAACGCATTTGCTGGTAAGTATGATAGTGTATTTTGTGTTAATCAGGGAACTCCAGAAGAACGTTATCAAGCCTTAGAAAAAGCTATACGCACAGTCTATGCTAGTACAATGAACGAGGATGCTCTTGAATATCGAATGAATAGAGGACTATTCGAAAAAGACGAACAAATGGCGATATTAATCCAACGTGTATCAGGAGATCATTATGAAGATAACTTCTTTCCCCATGTTGCAGGTGTAGGTAATTCATCTAATCTTTATGTTTGGGATAAGAGTGTTGACATGGAAGCGGGTATGATTCGTCTTGTATTTGGATTAGGGACTAGAGCAGTTGATCGAACAGTAGATGATTATGCCAAAATTGTAACCCTTGATCAACCGACAAGAAAACCACTCATGCACATGGATGATTTAAAGAAATTTTCCCAACACGGTGTGGATGTTTTATCGATTTCAAAAAATGAGTTAACAAGTGTTAAATTAGATGATGCCATTGCGAATGTCTGGGATGTTGAAAGAAATTTATTTGCGTCTATTGATACCGAAACTGCATTTCGATTAAAAGATTTAGGCTATAAAAATATGCCAACGCCTTATATTCTCGACTTTAAAAACCTGTTAAAAAATTCAAGTTTTGCGAGTGTAATGAAAGAGATTTTAGCAGAGATTTCACGTGTATATGATTACCCAGTTGATGTTGAATTTACAGCCAATTTTAGAGACAAAGAAAATTTTCATATCAATATTGTTCAATGTCGTCCTCTTCAAACAAAAGGATTGGGTAAATCTGTGACAATTCCAGAAATCGAACCGAATGAAGCCTGTTTTATCCAAACCGAAGGAAATTTCATGGGAGGCAATATTCGACTGCCGATAGATTATTGCGTTTACGTCGATATGGATGGCTATCTCGCATTAAATGAACAAGACAAATATAGTGTCGCTCGTACGATTGGTAAAATTACGAGAGATTTAAAAAATGAACGGATCTTTTTGGTTGGACCGGGTCGTTGGGGCACTTCTACACCATCATTGGGTGTTCCAGTTCATTTCTCAGAAATCCAACATGTCGATGCTATTTGCGAAGTATCCTCACAAGCAAAAGGTTTTATGCCTGAATTATCATATGGTAGTCACTTTTTCCAAGATATCGTAGAATCAGATATCTTCTACGTAGCGTTATTTGATGGAGAAGAAGATGTACGATTTGAACCATCCTATATTGAAAAACATGAAAATTTAATCGATCAATGGGGAGATAGTTCAAAATTAGCAAATCAAGTGATTCATGTATGTGAAGTAACTGGAATGGAACTGTTATCAGATGTAGTAAAACAAAAATTATTATGTAAATAGAGAGCGAGTGTTGCCTAGTAATAAAATAGGTAACACTTTTTTTGTGCAGAATTAAAGTCTTTAAAAATCTTACGGACAGAAAACAAGAAATTTGAAGATTCTGTCCATTAGAATAGATCTTACGGACAAAAAAGAGAAAATTAGAGGTTTGTGTCCATAAGAATGGATCTTACGGACAGAAAAGAGGAAATTCAAGGATTGTGTCCATAAGAATGAATCTTACGGACAGAAAGGAGGAAATTTGAGGATTGTGTCCATAAGAATCGATCTTACAAACAGAAAAAGAGAATTTCAGAGGTTATGCCTTTTATTCGACTGAAGCATACCGTATCCCCATTTGTCACACTTTCTTCATAATTGGGTGTGATTTTGTTCACAACAATTACTTTTACTTCGTGATTAAATGAACATAAGCAATAAAGATTGGGAACACGGAGGGATGGACGATGGCAAAAAAGAAGTCTCCATTATGGCAACGAATGAATTATTTAAAACCAAAAGAAAAATATGCAAATGAACATAGCCAATTACAAGAAGGAGATCGGGATTGGGAAAATGTCTACCGGAGACGCTGGCAACACGATAAAGTGATTCGCTCTACACATGGTGTCAATTGTACAGGATCTTGTAGCTGGAATATATTCGTAAAAGACGGCATCGTAACCTGGGAAGGTCAATCGATAGACTATCCTTCCACTGGTCCAGATATGCCAGACTTTGAACCAAGAGGCTGCCCAAGAGGTGCAAGTTTTTCTTGGTATATCTACAGTCCATTACGTGTGAAATATCCATATGTACGAAAAAAATTACTAGCACTCTGGCGTGAGGCCTTATCAACACATGACAATCCTTTAGAAGCATGGAAGAGCATTGTTGAAGATCCAGAAAAAGCACAAACATATAAACGTGCTCGCGGTAAAGGGGGACTTGTACGTTCAGACTGGTCTGAAGTAACAAAACTGGTGGCAGCATCTGTGATGTATACCACTCTAAAGTATGGTTCAGATAGAAATATTGGCTTTTCACCTATACCGGCAATGTCGATGGTAAGCCATGCTGCGGGAAGCAGGTTTATGTCACTAGTTGGCGGACCGATGCTAAGTTTTTATGACTGGTATGCCGACTTACCACCTGCTTCACCGCAAATATGGGGCGATCAGACCGATGTTCCAGAAAGTTCTGATTGGTATAATTCCGGTTATATCATGACTTGGGGATCGAATGTACCACTTACTCGTACACCTGACGCACACTTTTTAGCAGAAGCTCGTTATAAAGGAACAAAAGTAGTTTCGGTAAGTCCTGATTATGCCGAATCAACCAAATTTTCAGATGACTGGATGAGTGTCAAACAAGGGACGGATGGTGCGGTAGCGATGGCAATGGGACACGTTATTTTGAATGAATTTTACCAAAAACAACGTACTCCTTATTTTGAAAACTATGCCAAAACATATACTGATTTTCCATTCGCAGTGAAATTAACTCAAAATGGTAACAAATTAGTAGCAGATCGATTCCTACATGCAAAAGATTTAGGCATAGCTACAACGAACAGTGAATGGAAACCAATGATGTACAATACATTAACCAATGATTTTGCGATTCCTCAAGGAACAATGGGTGCACGTTGGGATAAACAAGGAAAATGGAACCTACAGTTAATTGATGAAAGAACAGAAGAAAAAATTGAGCCTGTACTGGGCTTTTTAGGTATTGAAGATGAGATCAAAACCGTTGAAATAGCGTATTTTGATGCAGAAACAAGAGCGACGATGAAGCGAAATATTCCAGTTAAAAAACGAGAGATCAATGGCAAAACGGCATATATCACGACCGTTTATGATCTAATGCTGGCAAACTACGGCATTGATCGAGGGATTGGTGGAGATGTTGCTTCCACTTATGATGACAACGAGGCATTTACACCAGGATGGCAAGAAAAAATTACTGGTGTTGACCGTCATTTGGTCACAAAAATTGCTCGTGAATTTGCGCAAAACGCAATAGATACCAACGGTCGTTCGATGATCATCGTTGGCGCAGGGATTAACCACTGGTTCCATTCAGATGCCATCTACAGAGCGGTTGTCAATCTCGTAATTATGGTTGGTGCACAAGGTGTAAATGGTGGTGGCTGGGCTCACTATGTTGGTCAGGAAAAACTACGTCCTGCAGAAGGGTGGAATACAATCGCAACTGCTAAGGATTGGCAAGGGCCACCAAAATTGCAAAATGGTACATCCTTTTTCTATTTTGCAACAGATCAATGGCGCTATGAAGAAACATCCATTAATGAATTAACTGCAAAGACGGTTGACAAAGCAAGATATGATCATCCAGCTGACTATAATGTCCTGGCAGCAAGATTAGGCTGGCTGCCCTCTTATCCGACTTTCAGTAAAAATGGAATTGATGTCTATCAAGAAGCAATAAAAGCTGGCAACCATACACAGGAAGAGATTGGGGCATATGTTGCCAAACAGTTAAAAGATAAACAATTAGAATTCTCCATCGAAGATCCTGATAATCCAGTAAATTATCCAAGAACCTTATTCGTGTGGAGAGCAAATTTAATTTCTAGTTCTGGTAAAGGACACGAGTATTTTCTTAAGCATTTACTTGGAGCAAGTCATGGATTATTAAATGATGACGAAGACAGTTTACGACCATCTGAAATTAAATGGCGTGACAAAGCACCGGAAGGAAAACTTGATTTATTAGTCGATTTAGACTTCCGAATGGCAGGTACTGGACTATATTCCGACGTTATTTTACCTGCATCGACTTGGTATGAAAAACATGATTTATCAAGTACCGATATGCATCCATTCGTCCATCCGTTCAACCCGGCAATTTCTCCACCTTGGGAGGCAAAGTCCGATTGGGATATTTTCAAAGCACTAGCAAAGGGAATTTCCGATTTAGCAGAAGAAGTGGATATGCAGGAATTCAAAGAAGTGGTCACAAGCCCATTGCTACATGATACAGCCCAAGAGATGGCACAGCCATTAGGTGAAATTAAAGATTGGTCCAAAGGGGATTGTGAACCAATTCCAGGAAAAACGATGCCAAATGTCCATGTTGTGGCAAGAGATTATAAACAGCTCTATAAGAAGTTTACCTCACTCGGTACGAACATTGCCAAAAATCCTTATGGTGGCAAAGGGATCAGCTGGTCGATGGAGAAGGAATATGAACAAACGAAACATGCAATTGGCAGGGTAGAAGACGAAGGTATTTCGAAAGGACTACCAAATATTACAGATGCACGGGATGCCTGTGAAGCAATTTTAAGACTTTCCTCGACAACCAATGGGAAAGTGGCAGTAAAAGCATGGGAAGCATTAGAAAAACAGACGAACTTAAAATTACGAGATTTAGCAGAAGAGCGCGAAGAAGAACTATTCACGTTTGAACAGATCAATGCCCAACCAAAAACGGTAATCACTTCACCAGCCTTTAGTGGATCAGAAAAAGATGGGAGAAGGTATTCTCCTTTTACAACCAATATTGAAAAAATGATCCCATTCCGAACGGTAACAGGGCGTCAATCCTATTTCTTGGACCATGAGATGATGAAAGAGTTTGGTGAAGAGATGGCAACATTTAAACCAATGCTCCATCACACGCCTTTTAAAAAGGATCGGCCACCTGTTGAAGGTAAAGAGATTACCTTGAACTATTTAACACCACACAATAAGTGGTCGATTCACAGTATGTATTATGATGCACAACCAATGTTAACCCTTTTCCGTGGCGGGCCGACCATTTGGCTTAATAAAGATGATGCAGCAGAAGCTGGTATTGAAGACAATGACTGGATTGAATGTTTTAACCGTAATGGTGTTGTCGTGGCTAGAGCAGTGGTTTCACACCGAATTCCAAGAACAATGGCGTTTATGCATCATGCACAAGATCGTCATATCCATGTTCCAGGTACCAACTTAACCAAAAATCGTGGAGGTACTCACAATAGCCCGACGAAAATTCATATGAAGCCAACTCATATGATTGGTGGATATGGCCAACTAAGCTACGGCTTTAACTATTATGGGCCAACCGGAAACCAACGAGACTTACATGTTGTCATTCGCAAACTAGAGGAGGTTGATTGGCTTGAAGATTAAAGCACAAATAGGAATGGTAATGAATTTAGATAAATGTATTGGCTGTCATACATGTAGTGTAACTTGTAAAAACACCTGGACAAATCGTCCGGGTGCTGAATATATGTACTTTAACAATGTTGAGACAAAACCAGGTATCGGTTATCCAAAACGTTGGGAAGATCAGGAACACTACCAAGGTGGTTGGGAGCTTGATAACAAAGGCGAGTTGAAACTAAAATCAGGTTCTAAAACAAAGCGATTAATGAACCTTTTTTACAATCCTTATCAACCAACAATCGATGATTATTATGAACCTTGGAATTATGATTATGAGAAATTAACAAATAGTGAAGAACGAAAACATCAACCAGTTGCCCGTGCGAAATCAGCGATAACCGGTGAATTCATGGACCTTGAGTGGGGGCCAAACTGGGAAGATGATTTAGCTGGTGGTCATATAACCGGACTTCGTGATCCAAACGTTGAGCAAATGGAAGAATCGATCAAAACAGAATTTGAAGATGTCTTTATGATGTATCTTCCACGTATTTGTGAACACTGTATCAATGCACCTTGTGTATCTTCTTGTCCATCTGGTGCAATGTATAAACGTGATGAAGATGGTATTGTACTAGTCGATCAAAATGCATGTCGAGCATGGCGCCATTGTGTAACATCTTGTCCTTACAAAAAAGTCTATTTCAACTGGAAAACAAATAAAGCGGAAAAATGTACAATGTGTTACCCAAGAATTGAGAATGGTCAGCCGACAATCTGCTCAGAAACTTGTGTAGGACGTATCCGTTATATCGGTGTCATGCTATATGATGCAGATCGCGTATTAGAAGCGGCATCTGTTGAAGACGAAGATAAATTATATGAAGAACAATTAAAGATTTTCCTGGATCCAAATGATCCTGAAGTCATTAAGCAAGCAAAAAAAGATGGTATCCATGATGACTGGATTGAAGCTGCTCAACAGTCACCCATTTACCGAATGATTATTGATTGGAAAATTGCACTGCCATTACACCCGGAATATCGTACAATGCCAATGGTTTGGTACATTCCACCATTAAGTCCTGTAATGAATGTAATCGAAGGAAAAGGCAGTGTAGCAGATGTCGATGATATTTTTCCGGCAATTGATGATATGCGGATACCGATTGAATATTTAGCCAACCTTTTAACAGCAGGAAATACCGAACACATTCGAACTGTGTTAAAGAAAATGGCAGTGATGAGAAGCTTTATGCGAGCAGAAACAACCGGAAAAGAATTTGATGAGGAAATAATGCTTGAATTAGGCCTTGATAAAGAGGAAACACGAAAAATGTATCGTTTACTAGCTATTGCTAAATATGATGACCGTTTTGTTATTCCAAAGAGTCATAAAGAAGAAGTGCGTGATTTATATGATGATCAGGGAGCATGCGGATTGGACTTTGCAGGAGGACCTGGAAGCTGTGGTGTCTTATCGTAAGGAGGGTAATACTGTGAAATCGGAAACCATACAAGCAAGTTATCACTTATTTAGTTTTTTACTACGCTATCCGACACGTGATCATCTAGAAGCAGTGGATGAAATAACTGCTTTTTCAGAATCAATCGAAGAGGAATCCATTAGAAAAACATTAGTGGAGTTCCTCTCCGTAATATCAAATTGGAATCAAGATCAATGGGTAGAACATTATATTGAAGTGTTTGACTTTGGCAAAACATCGAATCTTTATATGACCTATTTAAAGTTGGGCGAACAAAAAGAGCGTGGTTTAGAGTTGTTGAAATTAAAGAAATTTTATGAAGCAGCTGGTTTTGACGTAACAGATAAGGAATTGCCTGATTATTTACCACTGATGTTAGAGTTTTGTGCGGCCATAGATCAAGAAGTGCGAATCGAATTTTTGTCAAAGCATGCAGCAGCCATCGCTGAAACAAAATCTAAATTAGAAAAGTTAGAAAGTAGTTATTATCTATTGCTTGAAGCATTAATCAAATTGATGAGTTATGAAGGGGTAGTGGTAAGTACAGATCATTCTCAAAAAGAGGAGCGACCGCTATCACTAGAAGACGTAAGAATTATGCAATCGATGCGGGAACAGTTAATACAAAATCAATTAGGCTAAAGACAGGAAAGGAGCAGGACAATGAATGCTTCGTTGGAATGGATTCTGTGGGGAGTCCTACCTTATATCGTTCTTACTATTTTTATTGGTGGACATATTTACCGTTATCAAAAAGACCAATTTGGCTGGTCGACAAAATCAAGTGAATTTTTAGAGAAAAAACAGTTACGCTATGGATCGATGTTTTTTCATTGGGGAATTTTATTCGTACTTGGTGGACATTTTCTTGGAATTTTAGTCCCGGTATCTTTCTATAACGGATTAGGAGTTTCTGAACATCAATACCATATCATGGCATTAGCATTCGGGATACCAGCAGGGATTGCGGTTGTCATTGGTTTAGTGTTATTGAGCTACCGACGTCTTACAGTAGCACGGATAAAAAAGACAACGTCAAAAGGAGATTGGGCTGTATTATTTTTTTTACTGATCGTTGTTCTGTCCGGATTAACTGCAACTTTTATGAATGTCGATTCTCATGGTTTCGATTATCGTACGACGATTGCACCTTGGTTTAGAGGGATTTTTATTTTTCGAATTGAACCACATTTAATGGCAGAAGTGCCGATCTGGTTTAAGATTCATCTGATTGCAAATTATGCTTTTGCATCGATATGGCCGTTTACCAGAATGGTGCATGTATTTAGTTTTCCACTGCGCTATTTATCAAGAAGTTATGTTATCTATAAGAAGCAAATACGAAAAGCTTAATGAATGGAGTGATGAAGATGGAAGAATTTAAAAAAATAATATTTACCATTGAGCAAATTAAAGAAAATCGAATTGACTTGGTGAAACAAGATGTTACAAAATTTGAAAGCCAATTAAAAAAGATGGATGGATTATCAATTAAAGAACTACTTTATCTTCATTACGCCGTTGCATTATTTTATACAAAACAAAACAACTATTCATTAGCTTCACACCATTTTCAACAAGCGGTCAAATATCGTGGACAAGATCGTCAAACAAAACAACTATGGCTACAAGCTCATTTAGATTTTGTCCAGTTAGATGAACAATTCAAACAATATGCACAAGCACGAATGACACTTGCAAAGGTATTGCAATATATGGAAAAAAACCACCAACACGTGGTAGATATTGCTCGAATTTATCAAAAAATCGGCTGGTTGTTTTTTCAAGAAGAAGAATTACATCAAGCACATATGCAATTAGAAGAAGCGAAGAAATTATTTTTGCAATTCTATCGATTACCCGATCCAAATGTAATGAAAGTCAACGATCAATTAGCAGAGGTGTATCTTGCGCTCGAGCAACCAGAGTTAGCGGAGCAACTATTTGAAAATGTTATCCGTAAACATAAAGAAGATTTAACGAAGGTCGGGGAAGCCACCTTGTTATTGAAACTAGGAGAGCTTAATTTTCATACAGATTTGAAAACAGCGCGAAAAAATATTAGTGCTGCAAAAAATTTAGTTTCTGAGGATCACCCGCTTTATTTACGAGCATATATGTTACTTGCTGAAATTGAAGAAAATATCAAAGCTTTCCCACGAGCAATCAAATACTATCGAAAAGCTTTGAATATTGTTTTAAAAGCCTATCCGAAAGATCACTTTCTAATTGTGTTCATTTATTCGAAACTAGGAACGATAAGCTTAAAAATTGGTGAGAAGGAGCAAGCACAGACCTTTTTAGAATCTGGCTTACCATTAGCAAGTCAACATCCGAAGATTCGCATGCAATTTCTCTATGCACTAGGTAAATTGTATTCAGGGCAAAAGGAATATACAAAAGCTTTTGATATGTATACCGACTTTCTGCAAGGACTAGAAACAGAAGATAAGACCCGTACCTTAGCATATGCTAATACCTTACAAGCAATCGCTTATAATTACCTTGCACAAGATCAATTTGGTGACGCACTAGTAAGATATGCGGAAGCCTTACGAATTTATGATAAGCTGGGATCAAATTGTCGTGAAGAACGGGGATTATCAGCTATACGCCTAGCCTACTGTTATCAGACAACGGGAGATAATAAAGAGGCAGAGAAATATTACTTACAAGGTATACAACTTTTAGAAAAGGTAAACAACATTGGTTTAAAAGAAGAGGCTTATTTAGCAATCATTGCGTTTTATCAAGAGACGAAGCAACCTAAACAGCGACGTTTATATGAAAATAGATTAGTGAATTTGCAGAAAATCATGAACAAGTAACAGATACTTTAAAAGCTGTCTGATGAATAGGCAGTTTTTTTGCTGTAGCTTGTCATAAAAATACTTTACAATTCTTCACTTTCTATGTTAACCTATTTTTTGTATAAGTTAACAAAGGAGAGAGTGAAGTGCAATCAACGAAGTTAAGAGCTATTATTTTATCAAGTATTTTTGCAGCAATAACAGCTATTTTAGCACAAATCGAAATCCCGTTACCGCTTGTTCCGATTAGTGGTCAAACATTAGCAGTCGGTCTTACTGCTACAATTATTGGCAGTAGATTGGGAGCTGTAGCAATGGTTTGCTATATGATGCTAGGGGCAATCGGCTTACCAGTATTTGCAGGATTCGGTGGTGGCCCTCAAGTAATTGTTGGACCAACTGGTGGCTACATTATCGGATTTATTTTTGCCGCATTTGTAACAGGTAAGATACTAGAAAAAACAACATTTAATATTGCAATGGCTATGGTGGCTAATACGGTAGGTATGATTATTACATTAGCATTTGGTATGGTGCAATTGAAATTTGTTGCTGATTTATCTTGGTCTGCTGCCCTTGTAGGAGGGGTTTATCCATTTTTAGTAGTTGGCTTAATAAAAGCTTTTCTGGCCAGTTGGATTGGAATCATTGTGCGCAGACGCTTGCAACAAGCAAATTTGTTAAAAATAAGCACCAATGAACAAGAACAAGCAGCTTAAAACGATCACAAAAATAACCGAAGCAAAATAAATCCAAAAGATAACGAATTCTTCAGCTAGGACTCGATATCTTTTGGATTATTTTTTTAACTTTTTTATGATATGATTAGGAGTGTTAAAAAAATCTGACTAAACGAAAAGATTGCGTCATATATTAGAAGTGATGTACGAATGTTTTAAGTTGAGATTGAAAAGGGAGCGTTCATTCGTGTATACCGAAATAGATAAATTAAATATAAATTATAAACAAACTGGTGAAGGTCGACCTGTTGTGATGCTTCATGGTTGGGGTACAAATCTCGATTTATTTGAAGACTTACAGAATAGCTTAAGTACAAATTTCCAAGTAACTTCGATTGACTTTCCGGGGTTTGGTGGCAGTGATGAACCCCCAGAATCTTGGGATGTCGGACAATATACTGATTTTCTGGAAAAGTTATTAACGAAATTAGAAATCAAAAATCCAATTTTAATCGGACATTCTTTTGGTGGAAGAGTGTCTATTAAGTATGCGGATCGACACCAAAGTGGTGTACATAAAATCATTTTAATTGGTAGTGCTGGTGTAAAGCCAAAACGTAAATTGGATTATTATCTGAAAGTTTACAGTTACAAGACACTAAAAAATGTGCTAAGTTTACCCGTTTTAAAGCGATACAAAGAGGGTATTATTCAAAAATATCGTGGAAAAGCAGGTTCATCAGATTATCAAAATGCCTCGAGAGTGATGCAACAAACTCTAAGTAAAGTAGTTAATGAAGACCTGCAGCATCATATGCCAAACATTAAAGCACCTACCTTATTAATTTGGGGTGCTAATGATACGTCAACACCGGTAGAAGATGCAAAAATCATGGAAAAACTGATACCAAATGCCGGCTTAGCATTGATTGAAAATGCGGGGCATTATGTATTTTTGGAACAAAAACGCAGAGTGGCCGTGATTGTGGACACTTTTTTAGATGATGACAAAGGAGCAGTTGAATGATGCAAATCGTTTTTTCGATTATTAGTATATTATGGATAGCCTATCTTTTCTTCCGAGTGAAACAGGGACTCCATATGTTGCAATTAAATAGTTATTTTAATAACAGACTTATACGTTGGATGAAAGACCACTGGTTAAAAGTATTTCCATTCAATGAGTTGATAGCACTTGTAATAGCCATTTTTTATTATTTTAATCAAAACTGGACCGTTTTCCTTATCGTTTTATTAGGTTTGATTGTACCTAAAAACAAACAAGAGAAAAAGAAATTGGTCGTAACTGCACGTGTGAAACGATTGATCACGACGATCGCTATTATTTACCTTTTCTTAATCGCGACTAGTTTGCATTTTATTTGGAATGATTATCCGATCAGTTATGCTGTATTGGTTATAGTTCTTGGGTCGTTGCTGACTTATGGCATTATACTTCTTGCTAATCTTATTAATAAACCGATTGAAAATGGTATTAAAGAACACTATTATAAAGATGCAAAAAACATTATTTCAAGCGCCCAGAATACCACTACGATCGGTATTACCGGTAGCTTTGGAAAAACGAGTACTAAGTTTGTGCTTGATACCATTTTATCATCGCATTTTAATACATTGAAAACACCAAATAGCTTTAATACGAAAATCGGTGTAACGATAACAATTCGTAATTCACTCAAACCCTATCATGATGTGTTCATCGCAGAAATGGGTGCAAAAGAGCCAGGGAATATTCAAGAAATCTGTGAACTGGTTGGCCATAAATATGCGATTCTAACGGCGATTGGTGAGCAGCATTTAGAAACATTTAAAACGCTAGAGAACATCCAAAAAACGAAATATGAAATAGTGGAAACATTGCCTGAAGACGGTGTTGCCTTTTTAAACCGGGATGATGCGAACATTATGGCATATACGCCAAAAAATCAATGTAGAAAAGTCTATTTTGCTATTGATGATCAAGAGGCAGATTATGTCGCTTCTAATATTCGTTTCCATAATAAAGGAACAACATTTAGAGTCACCAATAAAGCTGAGACATTGGATGCTGATTTTGAAACTAAAATTTTAGGAAAACATAATGTTTATAATATTTTAGCGGCCATCAGTGTGGCCTGGGAAATGAATGTACCATTAAATAAACTTCAACAAGGTGTAAAGAAAATCCAGGCTGTCAAGCATCGAATGGAGATTAAAAAAGGTTTTGGCAATTTAACAGTGATTGATGATAGCTTTAACTCCAATCCAACCGGTTCCCGTATGGCATTGGAAGTACTTTCATCAATGGAAGGTTATAAAGTGCTGGTGACACCAGGTATGGTAGAATTAGGTGATAAGGAATACCAATATAACAAAGCATTTGGTGAATATGCAGCAGATGCATGTGACTACGTGATTTTAGTTGGAGAGAAGCAAACAAAACCGCTTCAAGATGGACTACGTGAAAAAGATTATCCAGAGGAACAATTATTTATTGCTAAAGATTTAAATCATGCGATTTCACAAATTCAGGCGTTAAACCGTCAAGATGCGATTATTTTGTTAGAGAATGATTTACCAGACACATATAATGAGTAAGACTAATAAAGCTTTTCCCAGTGTAAAACTGGTGTAGAGTATGGTTTTTTACGAGGAGGAATAGGCTGTGAAAACGAAAGTAGCCGTTATTTTTGGTGGCGTATCTGTTGAACATGAAGTATCTGTCATTTCTGCACTGCAAGCAATCAGTGCAATGGATGACTCGAAATATCAAGCAATACCTATTTATATAAGTAAATCGAAAGAATGGTATACCGGTGATGTTTTAACCGATATTGATAACTATAAAGACCTTGATCAATTATTTAAACAAGCAGAAAAAGTCGTGTTAGAACAGGAAAATGAAGATACCATCGTTTTAAAAAAGAAGGAACGAACACTTTTTTCAAAAGGTGTGCTAACTACAATAGATGTGGTTTTCCCAGTTATTCATGGTACAAATGGAGAAGATGGTTCTTTACAAGGTTATCTAGAATTATTAGGTCTGCCATACGTAGGATGCGATGTCGCCTCTTCGGCAGCTGGTATGGATAAAGTAATGATGAAACAAATCTTACGTGATGCCAATGTTCCAATTGTTGATTACGAGTGGTTTTATGCTAGTCAGTGGCACCAAGATCAGACAGCAATTAAACAATTAGCAGAATCAGTTGGCTATCCAGTAATCGTGAAACCTGCTAATTTAGGGTCAAGTGTCGGTATTTCGAAAGCGAAGAACGAAGAAGAGCTTGAAGAAGCAATTGAATTGGCTGTTTCCTATAGTTTTAAAGTCATTATTGAAAAAATGGTGACTGATTTAACAGAAGTAAATTGTTCCGTGATCGGCGACTATGAAGAAGTCGAGAGTTCGCTCTGTGAGCAGGTGTTAAGTTCTGACGAAATCTTATCCTATGCCGATAAGTATCAAAGTGGAGGTAAATCAGGAGATACGAAAGGAATGGAAAGCGTAAATCGCATTATTCCAGCAGAGATTTCTGATGAGGCTACTACCAAAGTAAAGGAATTAGCAGAGAAAACATTTCGACTGTTAAATGCAAGTGGTGTCTCACGTATTGACTTTTTATTAAATCCGGAAGGTGACGTTTTCGTAAACGAAATTAATACGATTCCAGGCTCACTATCCTTTTATTTATGGGAACCTACAGGTAAAGATTTTCAACAGCTAACCGACCAATTAATTCAATTAGCACTAAAACGAGAAAGAGAACGCCAATCGATTCAATTCTCGATCGATACGAATCTCTTTGCACTCCATAGTAAGGGTGGAGGAGCGAAAGGGAAATAGACGAGGCATTTATCTCAACTTTAAACACAAATTATACCTGATGTATTGTTGTGCAATTTCAAGGAACTTCGATAATTCGCTTCACGGGAATTGAGTTGCTGTTGGCGGGAATTATGGTTCGCTTCACGGGAATTATGCTGTTTTCCCGTGAAGACGAAGATAATTCCCGTCAAGAAGACGAGGATTCCTGTGAAGAAAGACTGAATTCCCGTTAAGCGCGCGTTAATTCCCGTGAAGAAAAAATACCATCGTCTCTGACAGAATATACGCATAAGTTATGTCCCTTATTATTCCTATTACGCATAAAATCCAAACGATTGTTCGAATATTACTCTCGAAATCGTTTGGATTTTTTAATGTTAAAATTTTTTGGTCCCAGCTTCGTAGTTTAAATATTAAATATTAGTATCGATAGATTTGCTGTAAATATGCGGAAGGAGATAGACCTGTGACTTTTTTAAAGACACGACTAAAGTAAAATGGATTGGAAAAGCCTAGCTGTTCACTTACCTCTGAAACATTCATGTTCTCTTTTCTAAAAAGTTGAATGGCTTTTTCTATCATTATTTCATTTTGATATTGTGTGACACTTTTTCCAGTATATTCTTTGAATAGAGTTGATAAATAAGCGTAGTTCATTCCTAAGCTATCCGCAATTTCTTGACTTGATACTTTTTTATTAGCTTCATCAATATAGCTAATCATCTTGACAACCATTCTATTCGGTTTTTTATCCGCATAAGATTCTAGATACTCTAAGTATAATTCTAAAAAGAATTGATGTAATTGCATACTTGTTAACATAGGACGAAGTGGATGAGAGGAATCGAATAATTCTAAAAGTTTATCGAGTTGAGATATAATATATTCTTTTTGGCTAACTGTTCCAAATTTCGGTAACGTAACTTTTGATTGGTATTCATCTTGATGAATCAATGAAGTTTTACCATATGGACTGTACTCTGCAGTATTGCTAGAAAGAGAATGATTAAAAAAATGAATATAGTACCACTCAGAACCAGGCTGGTAATAATCCTCTCCCCAATGATGGACATTTTTTCTGAGAAAAAGATAGGAGCCCTTTTCTAAAATATGCGATTTTCCATCTTCATTTATTTGAAGCCTTCCATTTATGACATATACAAAAACATTCAAATCCGGCATAATTCGATCTGGATGTTTTAAAATACCTTCACTGTCATCCATTTTTCCAATTTCATGGATTAATGCTATATTGCTGTTTATAATCTCAATATTATTATTCAATATTAATCCACCTTTGATGTAATAGTAATATAATTATAACATAACACAAAAAAAAGATATGTAATTTTACTTTTTTTGAATGTACAATTCATTGGAATTCTTTCATACTTGTATATGAATGGGACACGGAGGTGGAAAGTATGGGAAATATTCAACTGTTAGAAGGACTATTTCATGATTCACAGCAAAAAGGAAAAGATTATTTACTTTATTTAGATGTGGATCGCCTTGTTGCGCCATGCTATGAAGCAGTGGGTGTAGAAGCAAAAAAAGAGAGATATGGTGGTTGGGAATCAACGCCCATTGCAGGACACTCGATAGGTCATTGGTTATCGGCATCAGCCACTATGTATTCAGTAACAGGCGATACTACATTAAAGGAAAAACTGGAATATGCATTATCAGAATTAGAAAGTATTCAATCGATCGATCATGATGGTTATCTTAGTGGTTTTCCAAGGGATTGTTTTGATCAAGTCTTTACTGGCAATTTCGAAGTCAGCAATTTTAGTTTAGGCGGTTCTTGGGTACCATGGTATTCGATCCACAAAATTTACGCTGGTTTAATCGATGTATACCAAATTATCGGATCTGAAAAAGCGCTTGAAATAGTAATCCGGTTATCAGATTGGGCATATAAAGGTTTAAAGGACTTAACGGAAGAACAATTCCAAGAGATGTTAAGATGTGAACATGGTGGTATGAATGAGGTGTTTGCGGATTTATATCTCATTACAGAAGATAAGCGTTATCTAGAGTTGGCAGAGAAGTTTTATCATAATGCAGTATTAGACCCTTTAGCAAACAAACATGACGATTTAGAAGGAAAACATGCCAATACTCAAATTCCAAAAGTGATTGGGGTTGCCAAACTATATAACATTACAGGAAAAGAAAAGTATAAGCAAATCGCCACTTATTTCTGGGACCAAGTTGTACACTATCGAACATATGCGATCGGTGGAAATAGTATTAGGGAACACTTTGGTCCAGAAAATGCAGAAGAATTAGGTATTTTAACAACGGAAACTTGTAATACATATAACATGTTGAAGTTGACGGAACTTTTATTTGATTGGCAACCACACTCCTATTATTTTGATTACTATGAACGTGCTTTATATAATCATATTTTAGCCTCACAGGATCCTGATTCAGGAATGAAAACGTATTTTGTTTCAACGGAACCCGGACATTTTAAAGTCTATCATTCCCATGATCATTCATTTTGGTGCTGTACAGGGACTGGTATGGAAAATCCTGCACGCTATAATCGTCGAATAGTTGAAATGAAAGAAGATACATTATATGTTCATTTATTTATTTCAGCAAAAGCTTCCTTTTTTGATAATCGTATTAAAATAAAACAACTAACAGATTTTCCCTATCAGCATAGCAGTGCATTAATATTAGAAAAAGTATCAGATGATCTAAGGGAGATACGAATTCGAAAACCTAATTGGTTAAAGAATAATAGTCAGGTTTCAGTAAATGGTAAACCGCAAAACGTAGAAATCGAAAATGGCTATCTGGTATTAAAGCATGATTGGCAAAAAGGGGACGAAATCTCATTTGATTTATCGATGGAGTTATTTCGATATTATGCAAAAGATGATGACAAGAAACAGGTTATCATGTATGGACCTTTAGTGTTAGCAGGTGCACTGGGCCGAGAGAATTTTCCGAATACAGATATATTAGCTGATCACCAATCATTAAATAACCATCCATTAATTGAAGTGCCAACACTGGTAACAGAAGAAGATTTATCGAATTGGATTATGTTAAAAGATAAAGAACAGCTAATCTTTGAGACGAACGCTATCGGTCAACCTGGTAATCAGCAAGTAACCTTAAAGCCATTTTTCAATATCCATCATGAGCGCTACACGATTTATTGGAATATTATGAGTGAAACAAGATATCAACAAGTTGGTGATGAAGAGAAAAAGAGGCGAGCGAGAGAACAGAACGTTATAATAGATGAAGTAACACCACATGAACAACAGCCAGAAGTTGATCATCAATTGAAAGAAGTGAATTCGTTTTCTGGTTATAGCAATGATGTGCATAGTGGATGGCGGGATGCTCGTAATGGCGGTTATTTCAGTTACGTGATGAAAGTGAAATCAAACCATCCGATGTATTTATATGTTACCTATAATAAAAGTGATGCAACGATAGATGTAGATGGCATCAAGTTAGAAAGAGAATTTACGATTAGTGTGGATGATCACATTTTAGCGAAGGAACATTTTAATCAACCTAATATTGGTGAGCTCTACTCAAAAAGCTATCGTATTCCTACTCAACTTATAGAAGGTAAAGAAAAAGTAACTGTAAAATTCTCAGCAGATGAAAGAAAAATCGCTGGAGGAGTTTATCATCTAAGAGTCTTAAACGAGCCGAACTTATAATCTGTCGAAATTGAAAAATCCGAACGATTACAAATTCTATATGAGAATTTGTAGATCGTCCGGATTTCGTTTTAAAAAGCACTTCCCGAGCGTTTTATTGGGGGTGGGTTAGTGTAGTTTATTCTTTTGATTAACTATAGAAAGAAGCACCAACAATTATTAACAAGATGAAAAGTACAACGATTAAGGCAAACCCGCTGCCATAACCACCGCCACCATATCCGCTACCATATCCACCACATGGATTACAGCCACCGTAATAGCTCATTTAATCAACCTCCTTGTGTATTATCACTATATAATGTATGTAGGAGTTACGAATAAGTTAGGGTAAATGTCTAGTTTATATAAAAATGGGCGTGATTGATTTTTTGA
The DNA here is from genome assembly GCF_001458115.1 of Gracilibacillus massiliensis. Classification (GTDB taxonomy): domain Bacteria; phylum Bacillota; class Bacilli; order Bacillales; family Amphibacillaceae; genus Gracilibacillus; species Gracilibacillus massiliensis. The sequence continues at coordinate 47,602 of NZ_CZRP01000013.1, read as the reverse complement.
AATTTCATTGTTAGATTTTTTAACAAGTTTAGTGTGGGGATGTTTTCCCTTTGTTATATTATATGTAACCTATTAATTAGTGAATGTGGAAAGTTCATTAATTGATAAAATGCATGTAAGCTAAATAATTAGTCCACTTTAGCCTGCTTATATGTATGATAGCTTGTTGCTCCCCTATCCATTTAAGGTGTCTGTTTTCACAAAACACAAAAAAGCCAACTTATCTAAAAGTTGGCTTTTTTGTGCGCGTGAGACATAACCAATTTTCTCACACTCAAACATGATCGATGCAATACGTAATGTTTCGTATTATAGGATTACTATGCAGTGTCTGATGTAGTAATTTTGACACAATATTTGTGCTTAGAAAACCGCTCCGGCTTGCCCACTTCGCTTTCCAGGGGGCGCATCTTCAGCTAACTTTGTAAAGAAGATCACTTTACAAAGTGGATCTTCAGATCGCGCTGATCCCCTAGGAGTCGAAGGAGGCCTGCGCTAATTTGATATTCTACAATGTTAGCAAGAGGTAGCATTTTGCCATTTTTCTCATGTGAAAAATTCGTTGTTAGGATTTACAGCTCAAAATGCTATTTGTCATAGTAGTTGTAGAACAAATATATAGCGCAGGCCGTCCACTTTCACTCCTGTGGGAATGTTTTACCTGAAGATCCACTTTTTCGAGCGTTCTTTGCTTGAAAAAGTTAGCTGAAGGGAAAACCCCACGGAAAGGAAAGTGGGCAGCCGGAGCGGGTATCTAGTAATTAAATATTTCAAAATTACCATTCAGCTTATTTCACAGTACCCTCCGATTATTCGACTATGCCTAGTTGTTTTAATCCGTTATATATTCCTGAGTCTTCTACTGAGGTTGTGCGGTGTTTTGCGTATTGAAACAATTCTGGGGTGGCATTTCCCATTGCGAAACTTTCACCTACATATTGAAGCATTTGCTTATCATTCATCCCATCACCAAAAGCAATGGCATTCTCAGAAGAAATGTTCAACTTATCAAGAATCGCCTTTATCGCAAATCCTTTATTGACATTCTCTCTGATTACATCATAGCAGTGCTCTAGTCCTGAGACATTCACTTGGGAAAAATATATATCCTCATTTTTAAGTTCATATAATATTGGTTCATTAGGCTTCACATTCATTAATGTAATACCCAAGATATCTTTACGGAACTTATTTTCGTAAGGTTGAAAGCTTTTTAGATTAAAGAAGTCAACAAAATTCTGAACGAAAGGATTCGAGACAGACGTAAGCAAATTTAATTTGTCTGTATATAAAATCATTTCGTGGTTGTTGGCTTTCGCTATCTCTAAATAGTGATCAATAACAGATGCTGATATAGGTTCGTCCACCAACGTTTTCTCTTCATATCTAGCATACGCACCATTGTAACCGATCAAAGAATTAATATTTAATTCCTCTGCAATATCATCAATCTCATGAAGCGGGCGACCAGTTGCTAAAAAAACTTCAATTCCTTTAGCTTGTGCCTGTTTTACCGCGCTTTTGGTTGAGTCTTCAATAGAATGATCACGTCTTAAAATCGTACCATCAATATCTAAAAATAATGCTTGATAATGAGTTTTCATTTATTTTAATTATCTCCTTATGAACAAGTGCATTTTTAAAAAGTAATATTCTTTAATTCCTCACCACTTGTTTCTTCATAACCTTTCATATATTTTATGCGACGTTGTGCTGCGGATTGATTTACTTGTTCATCTGCATGGTATGATGATCGAACAAGCGGTCCGGCTTCACAGTGTTTAAAACCTTTTGATAAAGCAATTTGTTTTAACTCATTAAATTCGTCTGGGTGATAATAACGTTCCACATTTAAATGTTGTTTGGTTGGTTGTAAATATTGACCGATTGTGACTATGTCTACATTGTTTGCGCGAAGGTCATCCATTGCTTCAACTAACTCTTCTTTCGTTTCACCTAGTCCGACCATAATACTCGACTTTGTGGGCGTATTAGGAGCGATTTCTTTTACTCTGCGCAATAATTCAAGGGAACGATCGTACATCGCAATGGCGCGAACTTTTTTCGTAAGTCTTCTCACAGTTTCGATATTATGATTAAAAATATCAGGGCCACTGTCCATCAAAGTATGTAAGCTTTCATAATCACCTTTCATATCAGAAGGCAAAATCTCGATTGTACACCCTGGAACTCTTTGGCGAATTTGTCGAACTGTTTCAGCAAAAACCGCTGCTCCACCATCATTTAAATCGTCTCGCGCAACTGCCGTCACAACCACGTGCTTTAAGCCCATGATCTCAACAGATTCTGCAACTCGTTGTGGTTCATCCCAGTCAAGTTCATTCGGAAGTCCCGTTTTCACAGCACAGAAACGACAACCTCTTGTACAAGTGTCACCTAAGATCATAAATGTAGCTGTTTTTCTTTCACTCCAACATTCGTGGATATTAGGACATTTTGCTTCTTCACAAACTGTGTTTAAACGTTTATCTCGCATCAAATGTTTTAGACGATTGTACGATTTGTTCGTGTTAATTTTAATTTTTAGCCATTCTGGTTTACGTAAATGTTCCTCTTTTTTTGCCATTGGTATCGTCTCCTATCTCGAAAAATTCCATTCCTTATTTAAATACTTATTGTGCATGACTTCATTAATTTCTAAATTTTGTTCTTCACTTAATTCAAGTGGTTGTAAATCAATGTCTAATCCTTTTTCAAACCCTTTTTTGAATGCGTTTTTTACTTCACTAATTGTAATATCACGGTCGGCTGCCTGTGCGATAGAAATGGCCTTGTCGCTAAATGCAGTCCTTGCTCTTTCTTTCACCTTTTCGTTCTTATAAATAAATAGGTCATATAGTTTGTGATCGTCAACAGCTAATGGAATAGATCCATGCTGGAGGATCACACCTTTTTTTCTTGTTTGGGCACTGCCTGCTGCTTTTTTATCATCGACAACAAGCTCATACCATGAAGGCTCTTCAAAACAAACGGCTGATTGACTTGTATTTAACTTCCCCTCAGGTATAGCAAAAGATGCATTAATACCTAAGGATTGAAAACCTTCTAATAATCCTCTTGATAAGACAAGATATGCTTCCTTAACCGAACGAGGCATTTTCGGATGATCTTCTGAAACGATCACGCTATATGTTAGTTCTTGATCATGCAAGACTGCACGGCCGCCAGTTAATCTTCTGACAAGTTCAATGTTGTTTTGTTTTACTGCTTCCATATTTATTTTATTTTTAGTTTTCTGAAAATATCCTACTGACAATCCTGCTGGCAACCATTCATAAAAGCGAATAACGGGCGGTATTTGTTGGTTGCTGTGCCAATTTAACAAGCATTCATCAACCGCCATATTATAGGCAGGAGTCTGTTTATCTGTGTCTAAAAAGTACCAAGTCTCTGTCATATAAAACTAGTCTCTCGAAAAAAGAGTACTATTCCTCCTTTAAAATGCAATTGAAATAAAATTCTAAAAATTCATGCAATTACTCTATTAATGGTACAACTTGGATATCTTTCTGTCAAAAAATTGGTGGGATTATTACTATTGCAAGATATGGTATAGTAGTACAAGGAAATCGGAATTTTTCAGTAGGGAGACAGTCAGCAAATGAGTGGATTTAATGAACAATTTTTGATATCGATTGTTATTATAGCAATCGGATATTTTTTAAAAAGAAATAATCTTGTAAAAGAAAAAGATGGTGAAGCAATTGCACGAATTGTGTTTAATTTAACACTGCCATGTTTAATTATTGTTACGTTTAGTGATATTGAATTTACCTCGTCCTTATTTTATTTAATTGTTATTGCATTTGTTTACGGAATAGTGAATGGCTTTATGGCAATATATATATTCAGGAATCATACAAAAGATATAAAGGGTACATTTGCGATGATGGTACCAGGGTTAAATATTGGCTTGTTTGCTTATCCATTAGTAGAAGGCTTATTTGGCTTTGAAGGACTAAAGTATTTTGGCATGTTTGATATTGGGAATGCCTTTATCGTATTTGGTCTAAGTTATATTATTGCAGGTATGTATGCTGGAAGTGGAGGGATGTTAGAAACGCGATCTATTATTGTGAAATTATCGAAGTCGATTCCCTTACAAACCTATTTGATAATGGGGCTGCTAAGCATAATCGGAATTAGTCTGCCAAACGTAATAGTGACAGTTTCAGAAACGATCTCTGTTGCGAATATGCCACTTTCTTTATTATTACTAGGTTTGTATTTGAATTTTTCTTTTGCCAAAGGGTATGGCATGCTTATCTTAAAATTTTTAGCTACAAAATATGGAATTGGATTAATTACAGGTGTTGCTTGTTATTTGTGGCTGCCTGTCGAAGATATGTTTAAATTCACTTTGTTGATCGGTTTTATTTTACCAACTCCTGCATCAGTTTTGCCGTATGCCATTATGTTTGGATATAATCAACGCTTGGTTGGAACAGCATCCAATCTAACAATGATCACGAGCTTTATTCTCATTTGGATCATTGTAAATATTGTTGTCTAGCAAACTATTTTTATTATAAGCATCTTTCAATTAGAATAAAGACATTCAAAAAAATTATGAGGTGATAAAATGGATCAACAGGTTATCTTTATAACAGGGGCGTCAAGAGGAATTGGGCGAAATATGGCAAACTATTTTGCCAAAAGAGGATACACAGTAATTGGTTCAGGAAGAAGCAAGAAGAATGTTGATGAAGTAAGAGAAGAGTTACTTCAATATCCAGGAGATCATCGCATGGTTACAATGGATGTGACAAATCTAGAGGAAGTGCAGTCTACCTTAAAATATGTAATAGATACGTACGGTAAAATCGATGTATGGGTGAATAATGCTGGGTCCTTTCAAGCGATTGGCAAGACATGGGAAGTGGCACCTGAATTATTTAAACAAGATATCGAAACAAATGTTATTGGAACTTATCAATGTGCCGCAAGTGTTATTCCGATGATGTTGTCACAAAATCACGGGAAAATAATCAACTTGGTTGGTGGAGGTACATTAGATGACTTCCCATATGGAAATGGGTATGGTACGTCAAAAACAGCTATTGCGAGATTCACTGAAAATCTTTCCGCTGAATTAAGCGAGGAACCAATCGAAGTATATGCACTTGATCCCGGTCTAAATGATACAGATATGACAAAATACCAAAGAACAAGTGATGTAGGGAAAAAATATTTAGCAAATATTGAAAAGTTGTTTGAAGACAATATTGATGTTTCACCAGATCAAGCTCCTAGTTGGGTAGAAAACATTGTAGAAGGCAAACTTAAGGCATTTCAAGGTAGAATCGTAACGGTATATGATATCTTGGAAGAATTAAATGAAAAAGCCTCTCAAACAACTAATCAAGATTACAGATTTTTAAGACTGCAAGATTTCTAAACAACTAGAATTGAGGTGTTTGTTATTTTTGACTTATCAGTAATGGAATGGATAATAATCGTGTTTTGTGGTTTTTTAATAGGTTTTGCTAAAGCCGGAGTAGCCAGTATGGGAATATTAGTGGTCACGATTTTTATGATGATCTTCCCAGCGCGCGAGTCTGTTGGGATCTTACTTCCTTTGTTGATTGTTGGGGATCTATTCGCTGTAACCTATTATCGTAGAAACGTTGTATGGCGCTATTTGTTTTCACTTGTTCCGTGGGTACTTATTGGTATTGTATTGGGGTATTTCGTCTTAGACTTTGTAACCAGTGAGCAACTGAAACCAATGGTAGGTATCTTAGTTCTAGCATTAATCATATTACATATTAGTCGAGAGAAATTAGGAGAAAAGTTTGTAGAAATGCTACCGGAATCTAAAGTTTTTACTATTAGCATGGGGGTTTTAGCAGGGTTTACTACAATGATAGGTAATGCAGCAGGTGGTGTAATGGCAATTTACTTGCTGGTGAAAGGATTACCAAAGAAAGAATTTGTAGGTACAGGTGCCTGGTTTTTCCTGTTTGTAAATGTCATTAAAATACCTTTCTATATTTCCTTGGGCATTATTACAATGGAATCTGTACAATTTAATCTATGGTTGATTCCTGCTATTCTTATTGGGGCATTGATTGGTGTAAAAGTTATAAAAATAATGCCACAAAATGTATTCCAAATATTGGTGTTAGTGTTTGCTGCATTAGGTGCGATTCGATTAATTATAGGTTAATAACTAAGTGTTAATTTTTTGAATTTTCTGAATAAACGATATTTTCGACAAATTTTGAAAGTAATATGTTATGATTATTTTATTATTTCACCTTAAATATAAATGGGGGTTTCGACATGGGTGATAAGCACATAGAAACATTACTTTTACATGGTGGTCAATCACCAGACCCAACCACAGGGTCAAGAGCAGTTCCAATATATCAAACCACATCCTATGTGTTTGAAGATACAGAGCATGCTGAGAAATTATTCTCTTTACAAGAAAATGGTAACATCTACAGTCGTTTAATGAATCCAACTCTAGATGTTTTCGAAAAAAGAATGGCGTTACTTGAAAGTGGAGTGGCTGCAGTAGCTACGGCATCAGGTATGGCAGGTATATCGATGTCTATTTTAAATATTGCTTCTGCTGGTGATGAAATTGTAGCAGCAACCAATATTTATGGTGGTACCTATAACTTATTTTCAATAACATTACCTCGTTATGGTATCAAGGTTCATTTTGTCGACCCAACAGATCCTGCAAATTTCAAAAAGGCAATTAACCATAAAACCAAAGCAGTATTTGCTGAAACGATCGGCAATCCTAGTCTACACGTACTCGACATACCTGCTGTGTCGAAAGTTGCACATGATGCAGGTGTCCCTTTGATCGTTGATAACACATTTGCAACTCCATATGTGTGTAGACCGATTGAACAAGGTGCAGATATCGTTGTTCATTCTGCTACAAAATGGATTGGCGGTCACGGGACTTCGATTGGTGGCATTGTGATCGACGGAGGTCACTTTGACTGGAATTCAAATAAATATCCTGGATTCATCGAACCTGACCGAAGTTACAATGGTATCGTTTATGCTAAAGATTTTGGTGATATCGCGTTTGCAACGAAATTAAGGGTGCAATTGCTGCGAGATTTAGGAGCATGTTTAAGTCCTTTTAATGCTTTTCAATTATTACAGGGTTTAGAAACACTGAACTTACGAGTACAACGCCATAACGATAATGCCTTAGCTTTAGCTAAAAAATTGGAGAGTCATCCAGCAGTGAGTTGGGTTACCTATCCAGGCTTATCGTCCCATCAGTCACATCAATACGCCAAACAAAATTTAGAAAATGGGTTTGGTTCTGTGGTTGTTTTCGGAATAAAAGGCGGAAGAGAAGCAGGTAGTAAACTCATAAATAACATGGAATTATGGTCACATCTTGCTAATGTTGGGGATGCGAAAAGTTTAATTATACATCCTGCAACGACGACTCACTTGCAACTATCAGGTGAAGAGTTGAAAGCGACAGGTGTATCAGAAGATATGGTTCGTCTATCTGTTGGCTTAGAGAATATTGATGACTTATTTGAAGATTTAGATCAATCGTTAAGAAAAGCGACAAATATGCAAGCGGCCACCGGATCAGAATCAGGACAAACTAACGATTCTGAAGATATTGTTAATCGATTGACGGAGGAAGTAATGAAAAGGTTACAAAATAAGCGGATATAACGGATACTACATACTGAATAAACATAAATGTAAGGTATGTTTATCATAATACAAAATTTTTTAGGGGGTATTTATAGTGAGAAAAAGCAAAATTTGGTTGTTCGCAATTATCTTTCTTTTAATAGGAATACTTGCGGCATGTGGCCAAGAAGAAGAAAATAGTTCTGAAGAAGGAAATGATGAAGAGACAACAAATGAATCGGCAGACTTAGAAGGAGTGCCTGAAGCGCTTCAAGCCGATGAACAACTTGAAATAATGGTTATCCGTAAAATTGGTGGAGATGATCATACCCAACAATTCCTAGCTGGTACGCAGCAAGAAGGTCAAGCCTTAGGAATGAAGGTGGATACTTTCTCAGCAAATGGAGATACAACAAGCTTTCATGACACAATTTCACAAGCGATTAATCAAGAGTACGATGGTTTAATTATTTCACATGGAGATGATGATACCACAGTAGAATTGATTCAAGAAGCACGTGATAAAGGTATCGAAGTTGTAGCGTTTGATACAAATCAAGGAGCATTGGAGATTGATGGAGTAACACTTACATCTCAAAATGACGAGGAACTAGCTACATTAGCTTTAGATAAGTTAGTAGAAGAACATCCTGAAGCAAATATTGGTTACCTTTGGGTCGATGGTTTCCCACCAATGGTCAGAAGAAATAATGTGTATGAAACAGTGTTAGAAGAAAATCCTGGTATTAATGAAGTGAAGCGATTTGGAGATGCTACGGATCCACAAACAAAAACACAAGAAGCGGTAGGAGCTTGGTTAACTGAATTACCAGAAGGTGAAATTGACGCAATCTTTGCAACATGGGATGCATTTGCTGTTGGAGCGACTCGTGCAATAACAGAAGCTGGACGAGAAGAAATTGATGTATATGGTATCGATGTTTCCAATGCAGATCTACAATTAATGCAAGAGGAAAACAGTCCATGGAAATACACAGCTGCAGTAGATCCAAAATTAATCGGAGAAGTTAATGTTCGATTATTAGCGAAAAAATTTGCCGGTGAAGAAACACCACAAGAAGCGTCACTTGAACCATCATTGATTTCACAAGAAGAATTAAATGCTTCAGGTGAAGAAGTAAATATGGAAACTTTAGCGGATGTTGTCGAAGGATGGGGAGAGTCAGATCAATTTAATGAAGATTGGATGACTACACTAAGAGAACATCATTCCAATTAAACAAAACAAGATAGAAAGCCAGCGGAATAAAAAACTGGCTTTCTATCTTCTACATAATATAACTATCCGTAAAAAGGCGGGTGATTACAATGACTCAATCCACATTGAAAATGAAAAATATTACAATAGATTTTCCTGGAGTTAGAGCTTTAGATGATGCACAATTTTCGATGAATACTGGTAAAGTACACGCATTGATAGGTGCGAATGGTGCAGGTAAGTCTACGTTGATGAAAGTATTATCTGGTGCGTATACCCACTATACTGGTGAGATTCTTCTAAATAATAAAAAAATAGAGATTCGCTCGCCACAGGATGCAAAAGATTTAGGTATTCAAATCGTTTATCAAGAAGTGGACACCGCATTAATCCCATATCTGACAGTAGGCGAGAATATTATGCTCAATAAAATGGTGAATGGAATGGGCAAGCGACAATTCATTCAATATTCTCAGATACATAAAGAAGCTTCTAAGTTATTAGAGGAATTAAATATTAATGTATCATCTAGACGTCTCGTACGCACGTTAACATTAGCTGAGAAACAAATGATATTAATCGCTCGAGCGATATCGAGAGATTGTCGATTTTTGATCTTAGATGAACCAACAGCGCCTTTAAGTAGTGCAGAAACAGAGCGCTTGTTTGAAATTGTTCGCCAACTACGAGCAAGTAATGTTGGCATCATTTTTATTTCACATCGACTCCAAGAACTATTTGAAATTTGTGATGAGATAACGGTAATGCGTAATGGGAAATTTATAAGTCATGATCGAATAGGCGAGGTTACGATCGATAGCATTGTAGAAAAAATGTTAGGAAAGCAAATGGAGGAACAATTTCCAACAGTGGAACGCGATATTAAAGATAAAATCTTCGAAGTAGAGCATTTGCGTGATGATGAAAAGGTAGAAGACGTTTCTTTTCATGTTTGCGCAGGTGAAGTAATCGGTTTAGCGGGCTTAGTTGGGGCAGGTAAGACGGAGATTTGCAAAGCATTATTTGGAGAGTCGTCTCATCTGGAGGGAACTGTCAAAATGCATGGGAGAGCATTGAAAATCCGTAACTCCAATCAGGCTGTCCATTATGGGTTAGCTCTTGTTCCAGAAGAACGACGAAAAGAAGGGATATTGGTAGGAGAAAATGTCAAAACCAATTTAACTTCGGCTAATTTATCATACTTTTCACACCGTTTTTCTTTTTTGAATTTTAGGAAAGAACGTAAAGTCTCTACTGAAATGGTAGAAAGGTTAGGAGTTAAAACACCATCAATTGAAACCAAGCTCGCTAATTTGTCCGGTGGAAACCAACAAAAAATAGCCATCGGAAAATGGTTGATTGCTGATGCTGATGTCTATATTTTTGATGAACCAACAAAAGGTGTAGACGTTGGATCAAAAAAAGATATCTTTACTTTGATTCTCGAATTGGCTAAAAGAGGAAAGGCGATTATATATGCCTCGAGTGAATTAACAGAAATCGTCGGCATTACAGATCGTTCTTATGTGATTTATGACGGGAAAGTTGTCAAAGAATTACAAACAGACAAAACGACAGAAGAACAATTATTATTTTATTCGACAGGGGGAAGAGACTAATGAGTGCAAGTTCCAATACGTCTAATTCATCAACTTCTCCAAAACAAAAAAAGCAGTCATTCGATTTTTTTCAGTTTCTTTATAAATATGGGACAATCATTACCATTATTTTATTAATTGTCATATTTTCGATTGCCAATCCTGCTTTTTTACAATGGAGTAATATAGAGAATATCTTACGATCGATATCCATTGTCACCATTATTGCGATCGGACTTACGATTTCCTTATCTGTGAATGGTTTTGATTTATCTATTGGGTCTGTAGCTTCCTTGGCGAATGCAGTCGTCATATCGATGTTTGTCTGGCACGGACAGTCAACATTGATTGCGATAATGGTAGCACTAGTGGCAGCCATTTTAGTAGGACTATTAAACTCCTTCTTAATTGTTAAAATGAGAATACCAGATATGCTTCTAACATTAGCAACCATGTTTGTCATTCAAGGGGTTGCATTAACTTACACGCGAAGTGCTACCATTTCCGAAAACATGATTATGCCTGACGGTAGCTATTCTGAAGGAACAATTACAGATGTGTTTGCTTTATTAGGTAAAGCACCTTATATCATTATTCTCATGCTAGTTATTGTATTAATTGTACACATATTTTTAACGTATACCAAGCACGGAAGGTACATGTATGTGATTGGTGGCAATGAAGAAGCTGCAAGGTTATCAGGTATTCCAGTAAATAAATATAAAGTACTTGCATATGTCTTATCTGCCTTATTGGCAGCAATAGGTGGAATCGTGCTTGCTTCACGAGTAATGCAGGCTGAGATTAATGCTGGTGAGAATTATTTGATGGATGCTGTAGCAGCGGCATTTATCGGTTTATCGGTTCTCGGTGCAGGTAAACCAAACGCATTTGGAACCTTTGTAGGTGCTGTATTAATTGGTATATTAGCAAATGGTTTGGTGATGATGTCTGTTCCGTATTATGCGATGGATATCGTTAAAGGTGGCGTGTTTGCTTTAGCATTAGCGATTACTTATTACAAATTAAAATAGGAGGTATAAAGGATGACAGATTTTTCAACCGAATATTTTACAATGAATGAAACTCAAGCAGTTGAATATGCAAAAGAGAAATTGGATTACTTCCACAGTGATGCAGAACTAACTTGTAAAGAAATTGGTGACGGAAATCTTAATTATGTATTTCGAATCGTGGATCAAAAAAATAAAGATTCGATTATATTAAAACAAGCTGGACCAGTAGCAAGGATTTCTGATGAATTTAAAGTCTCACCTGACCGTAATCGTATTGAAAGTGACATTTTAAAAATTCAATATGATTATGTACCAGAATATACACCGAAAACCTATCAATACGATCCGGTTATGAATTGTTTTGCGATGGAAGATTTATCAGAATACGAGATTATGCGATCTGCTTTAATCAAACATCAAACATTTCCACAATTTGCAGAACATATCACCACATTTATGGCAAAAACATTGTTGTTAACTTCAGATGTAGCAATGAACCATAAAGACAAAAAAGCGTTAGTGAAAAGTTTTATTAACCCGGAATTGTGTGAAATAACGGAAGACTTAGTCTATACCGAACCTTTTTATAATTGTGAACGTAATGAAGTCTTTCCGGCAACACGTTCTTTTATTGAAACAGAAATTTGGGGTGACAAACAGTTACAATTAGAAACCGCAAAATTAAAATTTGAATTTATGACAAATGCACAATCTCTTATACACGGCGACTTGCATACGGGTTCTGTCTTTATTAAACAGGATAGTACCAAAGTAATCGATCCCGAATTTGCTTTTTACGGACCAGCTGGCTATGACATTGGAAATGTCGTGGCAAATTTAATATTTGCCTATGCGAACGGACAAGCTACCATTACAGATGCTGAGGAACGTGAGCAATTTACAAACTATATTATCACCACAATCAGAGATGTGATTGATCTCTTTAAAGAGAAGTTCAAGAAACTCTGGCAAGAAACGGATAAGGAGTTTGTGGCGAATTACGATGGTTTCCAAACCTATTATCTAAACAGCATTTTACAAGATACGGCAGCGGTTGTTGGGTTAGAGCTGACACGTCGTATTATTGGACTTGCGAAAGTGGCAGATATTACCTCAATTGAACAAGAAGAAGCAAGAAAAACAGCAGAAATAAACTGTCTTACAGTAGCTAAGCAATTTATTCTAAATAGAGAAACCTTTAAAACTGGCGATAATTTTGTCTTTCAGGTAAAGAAAGCTTTTGATTAAAAGGAGGTGCCAACATGGCAGAACATGTTACGGTGATTGAATCGGTCAAATTGGATGATGCAAATGATGCCATTACCCTATTAGATCAAACAAAACTACCAAATAAAAAAGAGTTTTTACAACTTAAAACGGTAGATGATGTTTGGGATGCTATTTATCAATTAAAAGTAAGAGGCGCACCAGCAATTGGAATTGCGGCAGCATATGGGATTTACATTGTAACTAAAAATAGTAATGCTAGCGAATTTGAAGCATTTTACCAAGAATTCAAAAAGGCAAAGGAAAAATTAGCTTCTTCTCGTCCAACTGCAGTCAATCTATTTTGGGCATTGGACCGTATGGAAGCAAGACTTACTAAAGATACAGACAAAAGCCTTTCTGAAATTAAACAAGCTTTAAAACATGAAGCTGATTTGATAAAAAAAGAAGATCAAGAGGTATGTGAAGCAATTGGACGTCATGCCTTAGAAGTTTTAGAACCAGGCTGGGGGATATTGACTCACTGTAATGCGGGTACAATTGCTACAGCAAAATATGGAACAGCCTTAGCTCCTATCTATTTAGGTGAGGAAAAAGGTTACGATTTTAAAGTATTTGCTGATGAAACAAGACCGTTGTTGCAAGGAGCGCGTCTGACGGCATGGGAATTAAATGAAGCAGGAGTAGATGTTACATTGATATGTGACAATATGGCTTCGATTGTAATGAGTCAAAAGAAGATTCAAGCAGTCTTAGTTGGTTGTGATCGTGTGGCAGCAAACGGAGATGCAGCAAATAAAATCGGGACCTCAGGTGTAGCGATATTAGCCAAACACTATGGCATTCCGGTTTATGTCTGTGCCCCAATGTCAACGATTGACCTTAATACGGAAACTGGCAATGATATTGAAATAGAATTACGTCCAGAGGAAGAAATTAAAACAAAATGGTATAGTGAATCGATGGCACCAGAACAAGTGAAGACTTATAATCCAGCATTTGATGTAACAGACCATACATTAATAACTGGAATTATTACCGAAAAAGGTATTGTGTCCCCATCATATAAAGAAAACTTAGCTAAATTATTTGATTAATTGGAATCCATATTTAGGAAAGGGGGGATAGCTGTTGTATCAGAAAAAATATTATAGTGATTTTGAAGCTAAAAAATGGATGGTCGAAATAGGCAAACGTATTTATCAAAAGAACTTTGTGGCCGCCAATGACGGGAATATTTCGGTTCGAGTTGGTCCTGATACAATCTGGACAACACCAACTGGAGTAAGTAAAGGTTACTTGACGCCAGACATGATGGTAAAAATGCGTTTAGACGGTACAATCATTGCCGGAAATCGAAAGCCATCTTCCGAAGTGAAAATGCACTTGAGAGTTTACCGGGAAAGTGAAGATACAAATGCTGTGGTTCATGCCCATCCACCAATGGCGACATCCTATGCGATTGCAGGCATTGATCTTGAAAAACCTGTCTCTCCAGAAGCTGTTGTTTTGTTAGGTAGAGTTCCTGTTGCACCATATGCCACACCTAGTACGGAGGAAGTTCCTGACTCGATTACACCATTGATTAAGGATCATCATGCGGTTTTACTCGCAAACCATGGGGCTTTAACATGGGGGCGTGACTTATTTGAGGCTTATTATCGCATGGAGTCATTAGAGCATTACGCTTTAATGTTGACCTATTCGACGAACATCTTGAATAAAGCAAATGAATTAAACTGTAATCAAATATCAGATTTAATTGATATGCGAGATAAGATGGGAATAAAAACTGGTGGTGTACCGCCATGTAATGTTCCGGAACAAAGCTCGAACTCGGAAGCAAATAAATCAAAAGATCAGGTTCTTCAAGACATTGTCGAAAAAGTGACGAAACGAGTCATCGAACAACTTCAGAAAGGAGGCGCCTTGTAGTTGCAATTAAATGAAAAAGATATTCAAACAATTATTGATTCTGTATTAAAGAATGTGGAAGCAGCTGTAGATAATAGACAACCAACGCAAGCTAGTAGTCAAAGTTCTGAACAACAACCAATAAAGATGAAACAACTTTCAACTTCTGCATCTTCAAACACTTTTAATATGAGTAGTAATCAAGATGGTGTATTTGAACGAGTAACAGATGCAATCGAAGCTGCTTCAAAAGCTCAAGAAGCGTGGATGAAACAATATAAGCTAGAAGAGAAAGAAAATATTATAAATTCAATTCGCCAGGCAGTAGTTCAACAAGTGAATTACTTTGCGAAGTCTGCTTTAGAAGAGACCGGACTTGGGAATTACGAGGATAAGGTGTTGAAACTAACCCTCACGGTTGAAAAAACGCCAGGTACTGAGCTCTTACAAACAGAGACATTTTCTGGTGATGACGGCTTATCTTTTGTCGAACAAACACCATTTGGCGTGATTGGTGCAGTAACACCAGTTACCAACCCAATCGATACGATCGTGAATAATGGTATAGGCATGATCGCTGCCGGTAATGCGGTAGTGTTTAATGTACATCCATCTGCTAAAAAAACATCATGTGAGATGGTTCAACTTTTAAATCAAACGATTGTAAACGCTGGTGGACCAGAAAACCTTCTTACTATGGTGCAAGAGCCAACAATTGAAACCGTCCAGGAAATAGCTAACCATCCATCAGTGAAGCTATTAGTAGGTACAGGTGGACCAGGTATGGTGAAAAGTTTATTAAAATCAGGTAAAAAAGCAATTGGTGCAGGTGCTGGAAATCCACCTGTAATTGTTGATGAAACCGCCGATCTTAAGCAAGCAGCAAAGGATATTATAGAAGGAGCTTCTTTTGATAACAATCTGTTATGTATCGCAGAAAAAGAAGTTTTTGTATTAGATCAAGTTGCAGATGATTTAATTTTTGAGTTATTAAATCAGAAAGTTCATATGCTAGATCATCAACAATTAGAAAAAGTGATGAACCTTACCTTAAAAGAAAATAAAGAAGGCATACCAGGGGGCTGTTCGTACTTATCCAGAGACTATTTAGTTTCAAAAGATTGGGTTGGAAAAGATGCTACCCGTATTTTAGAGCAAATCGGAGTTTCTAATGTGCAAACTAAACTGCTAATCTGTGAGGTGGGTGCCGATCATCCATATGTACAGTTGGAACAATTAATGCCGATATTACCGATAGTGAGAGTAAAATCGATCGATGAAGCCATTGAGAAAGCAGTAGATGCTGAACATGGTAACCGCCATACAGCTGTGATGCATTCCAATCACATTAAAAATGTAACAAAATTTGCTAAAGCAATCGGTACAACCATTTTCGTTAATAATGGCTCTTCCCTATCTGGTGTAGGATACCGTGGAGAAGGCTTCACCACTATGACGATTGCAGGACCAACCGGTGAAGGGGTAACATCAGCAAGAACCTTTACAAGACAAAGACGGACCGTTATTGCAAATGGCGGTTTTAACATTAGAGGGTAGGTGAAGCTGATGGGTGAAGCAGTTGGACTATTAGAAGTGTTAGGCTTTAGTGTAGCAATGGCAGCGATGGATCAAGCATGTAAGACAGCCAACGTTGAAATTCAGGCAATGGATTGTAATAATCCAGCTACTGGTAATCATGCAAAGATTCCGGTTGTTGTACAAGTCAAATTTACTGGAAATGTTTCTGATGTAAAGGTTGCTTTAGAAACAGCGAGACATACAGCAAATCAATTTATTGAGGAACAAGATATTGTCACAAGCTTTATACCAAATCAGGCTCCAGGTCTTGAAAAATTATTAGGTATTGGCAAAGTAAAGCGTCCATAGCAGTTTAGTTAGGGGAATAATCATGAAGAAATCATTAGGATTAATAGAAGTGATAGGCACTGTAACAGCCACGATTGCTATCGATGCTATGAGTAAACATGCTTTTGTTGAAGTAACGAAGGTTGATCAAGCTGGATCAGGTTTGTTAACGATTATGATTGAAGGGGATTTAGCTTCTGTTCAAGCAGCTTTAGAAGTTGGTGCAGATCAAGCTTCCATGCACGGACAAGTAGTAGCGGTAAAAGTAATCCCTAAACCAGATCAACAATTATATGGTAAACTGATTCCGAACAAAGAAGGTGAATCTTCATGACACAGCATGAAGCAATCGGTATTATTGAAACAAAATATTTTCCTGTTGCGATGGAAATGTTGGATCAGGTGACAAAAGCTGCTGACGTAGAATTTCTGACCAGTCACAATCAATTGGGTGGTAAGTTAGTATCGCTTATTATTGGTGGTTCCATTTCTGATGTAACGTTAGCAATCGAAACTGCCAAACGAGTTGACCAAACAAAACCGGATCAACCATTAAAAAATGCAGTTGTCATTACTAATCCACATCCTGAAATTTTGAAATACGCAATTCCAAGCACTAAAAAAGCTGAAAAGCAACCAACAGCTAAGAAACAAGCAACTAGAAAAACGAGAACAACAAAAAAACAAGCAACAAAAACAATAGAGGAGGACGAAAATAATGAGTGATTCACTAGGAGTAATCGAAACGAGAGGTTTAACAGCATCAATTGAGGCAGCAGACGCAATGTTAAAGGCTGCAAATGTAGAAGTAGTTGGCAGTGAAAAGATTGGATCAGGTTTAGTATCTGTCATTATTAAGGGTGATGTTGGAGCAGTAAAAGCAGCAACAGAAGTAGGCGCAGAAGCAGCAGGACGAGTAGGAGAAGTAGTTGCAGTCCATGTCATCCCACGTCCACACAGTGATGTAAATAAATTATTAAATCTTACTAAATAAAAAAACGGAGGTATTCACATGAGTGATTCATTAGGAGTAATTGAAACTAGAGGACTAACAGCATCGATCGAGGCAGCAGACGCAATGTTAAAGGCTGCAAATGTAGAAGTGGTAGGCAGTGAAAAGATTGGATCAGGTCTAGTATCTGTCATTATTAAAGGTGATGTCGGCGCAGTAAAAGCAGCAACAGAAGTAGGTGCAGAAGCAGCAGGACGAGTAGGAGAAGTAGTAGCAGTCCATGTTATTCCGCGTCCGCACAGCGACATCAGTAAATTATTACCTCAATTCAAATAATAAAGGGCTGATCCGGCATGAATGAAGAGCGAAAATCAGCATTATATCTTGCTATTACGGAAGCAGTGATGGAAGAGATTAAAGCAAATCAAATTGAAGTGATAAACGATACTTCTTCACGTGTACCTGTTAGCATTTCAGCACGACACGTTCACTTAGAGAAAGAACATGCAGACATTTTGTTTGGGAAAGATTACACGTTTCAAAAATATCGTGATATATCTCAGCCAGGACAATATGCTTGTGTAGAACAAGTAACGATAGTTGGACCAAAGTCTGAGATAGCACGGGTACGTATTGTTGCACCACTTAGAAAACAGACACAAGTTGAGGTTTCAAGGACCGATAGCTTCAAATTGGGACTCAAGCCACCTGTTAGACATTCAGGGGATGTCTCAGGTTCTGCACCTATCTCTATTATTGGTCCCAAAGGTCGTATTGATTTAGATGAAGGTTGTATCATTGCCGATCGTCATATTCATATGTCACCACATGATGCAAAAGCATTCGGGGTAGAGAATCATCAACAAGTTCAGGTGCAAGTAGATGGAGAAAAAGCGGGCATTATGGGAAATGTAACGATCCGTGTCAGTGAGCGATATGCGCTCGACATGCATATCGACACGGATGATGCCAATGCCTTTGCTATTACGGGTAAGGAATACTTAAATATAATGAAGTAAGACCTATCCAACTTTGGAGGTTGAACAAATGGTAATAGGTAAAGTAATTAATCGTGTCATTTCAACACGAAAATATGATACATTACAAGGTTACAAACTATTAGTTATTGAGCCATATAATGGTGAGAATAAAGAATGGTTTGTAGCTGCAGATACGATCGGTGCAGGTGAAGGTGAACTCGTATTAGTAAGTTTTGGAAGTGCTGTTCAACATGCATTGCATCAACATGCACCGATTGATGCCGTTGTGGTAGGTATTGTTGATCAAGCACCAGATGGTCTATAAAATGAGACTGCAATCAGTGGGAGTTTTTGACTCCCACTGATTGTTAGCGAAACTTATCAGGATGTTACCGTCCGTTTATCCCCCACTTAGTTTCTTTGTTACGGACGGTTAGCTCCGTGATAAAAGGTAACATTAAACGAATAGGAGACCTGTGACATGAAACTAATCGTTATCGGTGGCGTAGCAGCAGGCATGTCTGCTGCTTCAAAACTGAAAAGAATTGATCAAAATGCTGAAATAACTGTTTATGAAAAGGGAGAATACGTTTCATATGGAGCGTGTGGTCTTCCTTATTATGTATCTGGTGAAAATGATGATCATACCAAAATGATTGCACGAACAAAACAACAGTTCGAGCAAAAGGGGATAAATGTCAACATTTTTCATGAAGTGGTAAAAGTGGCACCGGAAAGAAAACAAGTAATGGTGCGGAATGTAGATACAGGTCAAATGTTTTTGGACCATTATGATAAATTATTGATTGCGACAGGAACTTCTGCTATTGTGCCACCATTTGAGGGCTTAGACCTAGATAATATTCATATCTTAAAAACAATGGAAGATGGTCTAACTTTAAAAGAAAAAGCACACCAACCACATATCCAGAATGTCGTTATTGTTGGTGGAGGTTATATCGGAATGGAGCTTGCTGAAGCAATGCACGGCTTGGGAAAAAATGTGCGTGTTATCGAGCAAGCAGAAAAGATTTTATTACCGTTCGATCGAGAAATAACGGACATTGCATCAGAGCACCTGCAAGAAAATAATGTAGGTTTACATCTGAGTGAAAGAGTTGAATCATTTAAAGGTTATCAATCTGTTCAGCAAGTTGTAACTAGCAAGGGTACATATGAAGCAGATTTAGTGATTTTATCAATTGGTGTTAAACCTGCAACTAGATTTTTAGATGGAACTGGTATTCAATTAGCAGAAAACGGAGCGATCCGAATAGATCGAGAAATGCGTACCAACCTTGAAGATATCTATGCTGCTGGAGATTGCGCAGAAGTATATCATTACGTAAAACAAGAGAATACCTATTTACCATTAGGTACGAATGCAAATAAATGTGGTCGAATAGCTGGTGAAAATATCGCTGGTGCTCATCGTAAATATATCGGCACACTTGGTAGTGCAGCAGTGAAGATCATTGATTTGGAGCTAGCGCGTACAGGTCTTTCCGAAGCAGAAGCAAAAGACATGGCACTTGATTATACAGTCGAATTTGTTAAGGCAGCAAACCATCCGGGCTATTATCCAGGTCAAACGCCAATATGGATCAAGATCATCTGTGAGAGTAGAACAAGAAGAATTTTAGGTGCACAAGCAATTGGACAATCTGGCGTTGTATTAAGAATTGATATGCTTGCGATTGCGATCCAGAATAATATGCCAGCCGATGAATTGGGAATGACAGATCTATGTTATGCCCCACCTTTTGCAGGTGTGTGGGATGCAGTTCATATAGCTAGCAATGCTGTTAAATAAACAAAAGGCAATGGAGGTGAGCAAGATGAAAAAAATAACAACCTTACAATCAGCTGTCACTAGTATTAGTGATCAGTCGACATTGGCTTTAGGAGGAAATGTTTTACACCGTGCACCAATGGCTTTTGTTAGAGAACTGGCTCGCCAGCATAAATCCGGCTTGCGTCTAGTAAAAACAGCAGGTGCTCACGATATTGATTTATTATGTGCGGTTGATGCAGTGAAAGTGGTTGATGCAGGATTTGTTAGTTACGAAACGGTATATGGATTACCACCACATTACCGGAAGTCTGTGCAATCTGGAAAAGTCAAAACGAATGAACATGCTTGTTATACAGTTATAAGTGCCTTAAGGGCAGCATCCACAAATGTACCGTTTATGCCTGTCAATGGTTTGAAATTTGGAGACTTGATCGACCGTAATGATTATTTTGTAGTAGTAGAGGACCCATTTACAAAAGAGCCAGTTACTTTAGTACGTGCAATTGTTCCAGATGTAGCCATCATCCATGTACAAGAATCTGATGAAGATGGCAATGCCGTTATTTATGGGCCTAAATATGAGGATGTTTTGATGTCACGGGCCGCAAACAGAGTCATTATTACAACAGAGCAGGTTGTGTCCAAATATAAAATGAAACAACAGCGCGATCGTATTGCTATCCCTGGATTTCTAGTAGACGCTGTTGTACATGTACCAAAAGGTGCAAAACCGACATCCTGTCATCAGAAATATGATGTGGATGATCAAGCATTAAGAAAGTTTTTGTCTTTAAAGGAAAAACAAGAAATTGAAAGCTTTATTGAGGGTTATAATAATTTAGATTATGCTGCAGAAAGGGGGAGTATCCGTTGGTAAACAATTATCGGATCAGTGATTTAATGACTTGTGCGATTGCTGATATGCTCGAAGATGGTGAGACTGTATTTCATGGTGTTTCATCGCAAATGCCAATGGTGGCGATGCATTTAGCACGGCATTTACATGCACCAAATCTAGTCCATTTAAATATTCCAGGTGGAGTCAATCCTGACTCTATCAAAAAAGCCTCCTACTCCTCTGCTGGTGCTGATCTAGTAGAAGCTGGGGAATCTAATTTCGGATTAGATGAAATCTTTGATCTTTCCATGCGTGGAAAATTAGATGTCGCATTTTTAGGCGGGGTCCAATTTGATAGGCACGGGAATATCAACGCTTCCGTTATTGGAGACTATGATAAACCAAAAGTACGTTTGCCTGGTGGTGCTGGAAGTGCTGTGTTAATTCCGACCGCTAAAAAAGCAATCATTTGGCGTACCAAACATGACCCGCGAACTTTCCTAGAAAAAGTCGACTTCGTGACGACAAGGGGTAACCTCTGGAAAATCATTACGCCATTATGTGTATTTGTTTTTCAAAATGGCCAATTAGAATTAGATACGATACACCCACATACCACAATTGAAGAGGTGCAAGAACAGACTGGATTTCCACTTGTTTATGATGAAGTTCGGTATACAAAAAGCCCAACAAGAGAACAATTACAAATATTGCAAAGAATTGATCCAGATGATTTCCGATCAGCAGAAATATAATTGTCAGAATATATCGAAATTTGATTGATTTTATTTAAAAACTTCATTATAATCACGGTAGTTATGATAAAATTAGACCACTATCATAATGTTATGAAAAGGGGGAATATACAAAATGAGAAAGAATCTATTGTTTTTACTTGTAACAGCATTGTTAGCTTTCGTTTTAGTAGCATGTGGTACAGAAAGTGAAGATGAGTCAAGTAATGGAGAAAATGACGAAGGTAATGCAGAAAACAATGAATCTACAGAAGAGTCAAAATCAGTTGCAGTAGTATTAACAGATCAAATTGGAGTGAATCCATTTTTTCAACAAATTGCTGATGGAGCTGAACAAGCAGCAGAAGAAACAGGTTTGGAGATTAATGTGATAGAGTCTTCGGACCCTACAGAGACACAACAAAATTTAGAAGTGGCCGTTGCTGAAGGGTACGACTTGATTTTAACTGCGACTTTCGATGCGGTTGATCCATTAACTACAGTAGCAGAGGCTAATCCTGATCGAGATTTTGCTATTATTGATGCAATTGTAGACTTACCGAATGTTAAAAGTGCTGAATTTAAAGAATACGAGGCAAGCTTTTTACTAGGTGCTGCAGCGGGACTTGCGACAGAAACAGATACTGTTGGGATTATTCCTGCGCAAGATATCGCGTTATTAGATAAATATATCGTTGGTTTCCAAGAAGGTGTCGCACAAGTTAATGAAAATGCAGAAGTATTAGTTAACTATGTTGGTAGTTTTGAAGACCCTGCAAAAGCCAAAGAAATTGCCTTGCAACAAAACTCAAATGGTGCAGACTTTATAGCAGCAGCGGCAGCTGTTAGTGACTTGGGTGTTTTTGAAGCAGCAGCGGAGGCTGGATTCTATACGTCTGGTCAGGATATTGACCGTACTGTCGAAGATCCGGAGCACGTTGTTTTGTCACAACTTAAAAATACAGATGTAGTTGCATATGATTTTGTTAAAGAATATGGAAATGGTGAATTCTCTACTGGTGTCCAATCATTTGGTTTGGCTGAAGATGGTGTTGGGTTAACATATGTTACGGCTGACTCTGAATCGCCTCTAAATGATTTTATCGGCCAGGATACCATCGATCAAGTTATTGAAATTAAAGATCAAATTATATCAGGTGAGATTGAAGTAAAGAATCCTCTTGAGCAATAAGATGATAGGGCTGCTTCTACAAGCAGCCCATTGTTTTACATATGGGTAGTAAATATTTCGAAAATGACTTTATAATGCTTTGCAAAGAAGGTGAGGATTTGTTAGAACTTCGTGGGATTACCAAAAAATATGGAGACTTTACGGCTAATGATCAGATTGAC
Source organism: Gracilibacillus massiliensis (assembly GCF_001458115.1). Lineage (GTDB taxonomy): Bacteria > Bacillota > Bacilli > Bacillales > Amphibacillaceae > Gracilibacillus > Gracilibacillus massiliensis. The sequence goes on along the minus strand of NZ_CZRP01000013.1, from coordinate 24,457 downwards.
TTTTCATTAAAAAAACAAGAGATACATGCGATTGTCGGTGAAAATGGTGCCGGAAAAACTACACTGATGAGAATGTTGTACGGCATGGAAGAACCAACAAGTGGCGACATATTTGTTCATGATAAAAAAAGAAAAATTCAAAGCCCCAATGATGCTATTGGATTAGGAATTGGAATGGTCCATCAACACTTTATGTTGTTTCCATCTTTCACAATTGCTGAAAATGTTGTTTTTCATCATGAGCCAAGAAAAAAATGGCGTTATGATCGAAAAAAAGCTAATCTGGAAGTCGAACAGTTAGCTAAGAAATTTGGCATGGAAATAAACCCTAATCAAAAAATATCAGATGCGCCTGTTGGTGTCCAACAACGGGTAGAAATTTTAAAAGTATTATACCAAGGTGCAGAGATTATTATTTTAGATGAACCTACTGCGGTTCTAACACCATTAGAAGTGAAGGATTTACTAAATAGTTTAAGAGAGTTAGTTAAATTGGGAAAAAGTATTATCCTGATTACCCACAAATTAAATGAAGTCATGGAAGTAGCCGATCGGATAACTGTACTAAGAGATGGAAAAGTAACTGGATCATTAAAAAAGGAATCAACAGATACAGAAGAATTGTCCCGGTTGATGGTAGGAAGATCGTTACAAAAGAAACAACTGCCTAAAGTTACAACTGGTAAAGCAGTATTAGACGTGAACCAAGTATATGTGAATGAATCGAAAAATAAATCCTCTATTGAAAACATTTCATTTCAAGTACATCAAGGAGAAATTGTAGGTGTTGCAGGAGTATCTGGTAATGGACAATCTGAGTTAATTCAAGCAATAACTGGTTTAGTAAAAACAAGTGCTGGAACGATTCGTATAAATGATCATGACGTCACCAATCAATCGGTTCGACAAATAAGAGATAGAGGATTATCTCATATTCCAGAGGACCGTTATTTGTGGGGAGCAGCTAAATCAGCTAGTATTCTCGATAATCTGATTATGACAGATTATCGAAAATCTCCTTTAGGTAAAAAAGGAATATTGAATAAAGAGAATATTCGATCATACGCAAATAATAGTATTAAGCGATTTGATGTGAAAGCATCATCTATTAATATTAGTGCACAATATTTATCTGGTGGTAATTTACAAAAATTAATTGCCGCACGAGAAATTCAAAAAGATACACCGTTTCTACTTGCAGCTGAGCCTACTCGCGGAGTTGATGTTGGTGCAATGGAGTTTATTCATGAGCAAATCATCGAGAAACGTAACAATGGTGATGCAGTATTACTTATTTCATCGGAATTATCAGAAATATTAGCATTATCTGATCGTGTCTTAGTAATGTTTGAAGGAAAAATGGTTGGTGAATTTGACAGAGAAAATGTAAGCGAAGAAAAACTGAGCTTACTGATGGCAGGTGGTACATATGAGTAAAATGAAAGGGCATATCTCAAATATTATACAACCTGTTTTCGCGATATTTGTAGGACTAGCTGTAGGAACGATTGCTATTCTATTAGCTGGGGAATCGGTTTTTTTAACGTACCGTGAAATGTGGGATGGTGCATTTGGAAGCTTATATTTCTTATCAAATACATTAGAACGTTCGATACCAATCATATTAGCAGGTTTAGGTGTCGCCTTTGCTTTTCGCGCTGGTTTTTTCAATTTAGGTGCTGAAGGGCAACTTATTATGGGAGCCGTCACTACAGCGATAGTAACTGTATATTTACCTTTTCAAGGATTTCTGAATTTAGTCATTTCAATTGGAGCGGGTATGCTGATTGCGGGTTTATTATCATTTTTTGCTGGGTGGATGGAACAAAAATTTCAAATTAATTTGCTTATTTCTACCTTGTTACTAAATTATATTGCGGTTCTTTTTGCTGGGTATTTAGTAAGTGAGCCATTCCGTGACACAACAAGTTCAGGTGGAGTGGCACAATCTGTTATGGTAGAAGATGCTAGTAAGCTTCCGAAATTACTAACAGGTATGAATGTACACTATGGTTTTGTGCTAGCGATTATTATCACGATATTGCTTGCTTTTATTATTAAGCGAACAACTTTTGGATACGAAGTAAGAATGTTAGGACAAAATATGTTCTTCGCGCAATATGGTGGTATTAATCGTAAGAAAGTAATGTTTATTAGTATGTTAATAAGTGGAATGTTAGCCGGGCTAGGTGGAAGTGTGGAAGTAATGGGAATGCATTATCGTTTTATAGAAGGGGCATTAACAACACCTCAATTTGCATGGACCGGACTTATGGCCGCCTTGTTAGCCAACTCAAATCCCGTTGGTACAGCTATCATTGCTATCTTTTTAGCTGCATTGGATACAGGTGCATTAGGGGTTGAAAGAAATACAGATGTGCCTAATGCGATATCTGATATTATTCAAGCAGTGCTTATCTTATTTATTTCTGCCAAGTTTACATTGGCATTTATCAAATCGAAAAGAAAGAGGGGGGCAAAATAAATGAGTAGTTTATTTGATTTATCTTTAATAGATTCTACACTTCGAATGATGGCCCCTCTTTTATTAGCAGGATTAGGTGGTGCAATATGTGCTCGGGTGGGCATTTTTAATGTTGGTCTGGATGGCTTAATGTTAATGGGTGCTTTTATAGGTGTAGCGGCTAACGCATTTACCAATAATATCTGGCTTTCCATTCTGATCGCAGTTGTTGGTACCATACTATTTTCTTTATTATTTGGGTATATGGTGATTCACCTGCAAGCAAATATGATTGTAACTGGAATAGCTATAAACTTTCTCTCAATTGGAGTAACAACTTTTGCATTAAGAACGATATTTGATGTGCAAGGCGCCTATTACAATAACGAAATGGTAGGTTTACCGACATGGAAAATTCCGGTTATTGATGATATACCACTACTAGGTAATCTTTTATCAGGTCAATCGCCCATCGTTTACTTGGGGATTTTAATTACGATAGCAATGTATATTTTCTTGAAAAAAAGTGTGCTTGGATCTCACTTTGATGCTGTAGGAATAAACCCTGTAGCAGCCAAAAGCCAAGGAATTAAGATCAAAAAAATTCAATATCAAGCAGTCATTATTTCTGGAATTCTATGTGCTCTAGGAGGAGTGCAACTTTCTTTAGGTCAAGTAACGATGTTTAGTGAAAATATGACAGGCGGTCGAGGTTTTATTGCATTAGTTGCTACGATGTTAGGTCAATCTAATCCAATCGGAGTGTTTTTATCAAGCGGTTTATTTGGATTCACTGAAGCTATTAGTATCAGATTTCAAGGGTTAAATATACCGACAAACTTTACCTTAATGCTTCCATATGTGATAACGATTTTAGCGATGTTTGTATTTAAAGATCGTACCCAATTAAATGCAATGAAAAATAGCCAAGGAAGTTCAAGATAAGAATAGGAGGGGAACAAGATGAAAAAAGCAGATCGTTTAAAAAAAGCGAAAGTACCACCGAGAAATGAAAAATATGGTGATCGTCTGCCACCTGGACAAACACTAACAAAGAAATTTCCGATTTTACATGAAGGTGAAGTGCCTGAATATGATCTTGATAAGTGGTCGTTAAAAGTTTTTGGTGAAGTAGAGCAAGAAGTAGTATTTAATTACGAAGATCTAATGAGGATGCCTCAAACAACGATTGTTCGTGATATCCATTGTGTAACACGATGGTCCAAGTTTGATAACAGTTTTACTGGTGTAAAATTCACTGACTTTTTGAAAGAAATTGGTGTGAAAGATACAGCGAAATATGTAATGGTTTATGGCGATTACGATTATGATAGTAATATTCCATTAGAAGATTTACTGAAAGATGATATATTAATTGCACATAGTTATGATGGTAAGCCACTGACACCACAACATGGGTATCCTTTCCGACTTATTGTGCCACATCTCTATTTTTGGAAGAGTGTTAAATGGATCCGTGGAATCGAATTTATGAAAGAAGATCGACAGGGTTTTTGGGAACGAAATGATTTTCATAATTATGGTGATCCATTTAAGGAAGAGCGATTTTCTGTCGAAGATGCCTATATGCCAGAAGATGAGTGGCAAAAAAAGGAGTTTGATTGATGTACTTATCTAACCTTAAAGTAGAAGCTGATCAATTGCCAAAGAAGGTCATTGTATGTGGAGATCCTGATCGTGCTACACTGATCGCTAAAAGCTTAGAAGAGAATAAATTGTTAGCTCAGAATCGGGAGTATTACACCTATGTAGGTTACTTTAATAATGAATATATTGCGGTTGTAAGTCATGGAGTAGGTGCTTCGGGTGCTGCTGTGTGTTTCGAACAGCTCATACAAGGCGGAGTAGAAGAAATTATACGTGTTGGTACGGCTGGTTCTTATCAAAAAGCAGTAAAGCCAGGGAGTCTCGTGATAAGCACTGCCTCAGTAAGAACAGATGGTTTTTCCAGTCAAATTGTGCCGGAGGGATTTCCGGCTATTGCAGATTTATCTGTTACCAATAAACTGTTAAAACAAACAGAAAAAGTAAACTTTCCAATCTTTTCAGGAATCACACTGACACTTGATGTATTTTATCAAGGCGTTGTACCTTTTCCACATCAACAATACCAAGAAGCCGGCGTCTTGGCAGTTGAAATGGAAATCGCTGCATTATATTCGATTGCGAGTATACGTCAAGTAAAAGCTGGGGCAATCGTTGCGATAGATGGATATGCAGATGCAGACCTAGCTGAAGATTACAATCCACACACAGATCAAATGAAACAAGCAATCGACCAAGCTGTTATCATTGCTCTAAACGCCTTAACAAATTAGCTAGAGGTTTAGACAACACAGTTTAATGCGTATTAGATAAATACTACGCAATAAACGGTGTGATTAGTTTGAAATAGTTTAGACTGGTTAACACCCGCTCCGGCTGCCCACTTCCCTTTCCGTGGATTTTTCCCTTCAGCTAACTTTTTCAAGCAAAGATCGCTTGTAAAAGTGGATCTTCAGGTAAAAAGTTACCACAGGAGTGAAAGTGGGCGGCCTGCGCTAATAAATTTGTTCTACAACTATTGTGACAGATAGCATTTTGAGCTGTTACTCCAATCAACGAATTTATCACATGAGAGAAATAACATAGTGCTACCTCATACTAGCTTTGTAGAATATCAAATTAGCGTAGGCGTCCGCTTCAACTCCTACGGGATGTTTTTCTCCGAAGATCCACTTTGGTAAGCGGTTTTTGCTTACCAAAGTTAGCTGAGGAGAAAAAACCGTGGAAAGGGAAGCGGACAAGCCGAAGCGGTTTCTTAGCACACAAATCATGTCATAATGACTACATTTTTTATTGCATAGCATTCTTTTTATGTGTACAAATTCACTGCGGTGGTTTGGTTTAGTGCGTTTTCTAGGTCTTCTAATAAATCTTCTACGTCTTCAATACCAACTGAAAGTCGGAATAAACGATCACTGATCCCTCTCACTTCTCTTTCTTCTACTGGCATAGCAGCATGTGACATTGTCGCCGGATAAGATAAAATCGACTCTACTGCCCCTAAACTAACAGCAATTACCGGCAAAGTGATGTCATTTGCAAATTGTTGAACATCTATACCCTTCTTTAATTCAAAAGACAAAACAGCTCCTGGACTCGTGGATTGGGAAGCATGGACATCTGCTCCTGGATGACTCGCTAATCCTGGATAATAAATATTTTCGATTGCAGGATGGTCTGATAAATGTTCAGCAATTTGCTGGGCAGACCTAGTACTTTTGCTGAAACGGGGTTCCAACGTTTTCATTCCTTGTATCAATTGATAACAATCTTGCACACTCAACACAGCACCATACGTATTTTGCACAAATGATAGCTTTTCTGCTAAACTGTTGTCTTTTGTTACCGCTAATCCTGCTACAATGTCACTATGACCTGAAAGAAATTTAGTTGCGCTATGTAACACAATATCTACTCCTAAGTCTAATGGTTGCTGGTGTAATGGCGTCATAAAGGTATTATCTAGATAAGTATAGCAGTTGTTTTCCTTGGCTAACGCCACAATAGCTCTAATATCTGTAATTTGTAATAGAGGATTAGCGGGCGTTTCCATATAGATAACCCGAGTGTTACTCTGAATAGCTCGTGCTACTTCATCAATATCCGTCATATCGACAAAGGTATGACTAATTGAAAACTGACTTAATAATTGTGTTACAAATCGAAAGGTACCGCCGTAAACATCTTTTGAAATGACGATATGTTCATTTGAATGTAACAACATAAAGGCAGATGAGATGGCAGCCATACCAGATGAAAAGGCAAAACCGTCTGTTCCATTTTCTAAAGAAGCGATTGTTTTTTCCAATTGGGTTCTGGTAGGATTCCCTGATCTTGTGTAATCATAAGGTCCTAATTCATTCAGTTGTTTTTGATGAAATGTCGATGACAAGTATATCGGTGTGTTAACCGCACCAGTAGCTTCTTCATGGTAACCTTGATGTTGGCCGCCGTGTGCTAGTGTTGTTTGTTTTTTATAAGTCATTTTTACTTCCTCCTAATGCTTGCTGAATATCTTGTTTAAGTTCTTCCACATGTTCAATCCCGACAGAGAAGCGTAATAATCTGTCACAAATTCCTCGTCTTTCTCGCTCTTCTTTTGGGATGTCTCCATGTGTTTGAGTAGCTGGGTAAGTAATAAAACTTTCGACCCCGCCTAAACTTTCAGCAAAAGAGATAATTTTTAAGTTTTCTAGGAAATTCGGTATGATATCAGCTCTCGAAACACGGAAGCTAATCATTGCTCCTTTTCCCGGGTAGAGAACATCTTTAATATCAGAAATGCTTAATAAAAACGCTGCTAGATGTTTGGCATTCTCTTGTTGTTTTTCCATTCTTAAAGATAAAGTTTTCATACCTCTAATTAGCAACATGGAATCGAGTGGTGAAAGTACAGCACCAATGGCATTATGTAGATAGAATAATTTGTCAGCTAATGATTGATTGTTGACAACAACTAGTCCTGCTAATACATCATTATGTCCACCTAGGTACTTGGTTGCAGAATGGACAACTATGTCGGCTCCCTCTGTTAACGGTTGTTGTAGATACGGTGTATAAAAGGTGTTGTCTACGATTAATAATAAGTCATGTTTTTTGGCAAAAGATGCTATTTCTCCTATATTAATTTCTAGCAGTAAGGGATTTGTTGGTGTTTCGATAAATATTGCTTTTGTGTTGCTCGTTAAATGATTCTCAAAATGATCTGTTTCTGCATATATTGGTTTTATCTGATAAGATTGCTCATAGTGTTGAAAAAGTCGGTACGTTCCACCATATATATCTTCTGAGACTAATATTTCATCATTTTTCTGAAATAATGAAAATACAAGGTGAATCGCCGCCATTCCAGATGAGCACGCAAATCCTTGGATTCCTTGCTCTAATTTAGCAATTGCTTCTTCGACAATTTCTCTAGTCGGATTAGCGGTTCGACTGTAATCATATCCCGTAGATTGACCAAGTGTTGGATGCTGATAGGCTGTCGATAAATAAATGGGTGCTTCAACAGCTCCAGTTCGTTTGTCTTTCCGATTACCAATTTGCGCAAGTATCGTTTCGATATATTCCATTCTCAATCCGTCCTTTCCATCCAAATAAAAAAGACCTTCGATAAGTAGAAGGCCTCTGGTTAAGGATACTATCTTCTTATCTTTTCTGGATTTAGCACCATACAATCGCTTGCTGGTTGCTGAGGTGTCAACGGGCCAGTCCCTAAACCTCTCTTGATAAGGATTTACAATATATTTGGAAAATTCATACATTAATCATACAATAAAAAGGAAAATATTACAATAATAAATATTAAAAAAATAATAAATGACAGCCTATTGACTTTTTTTTCATAATCAATTATAGTATGTACATTGTTACTGAAATGGTAAAAAATGAAAAATAAAATAAACTTATCCAGAGAGAAGGAGGGAACTGGCCCAATGAATTCTCAGCAACAGGCAAATGCACTGTGCTACATCCAGCAAGGAATACTTGGCAGATAAGAGAACGAACTTCTACTTTTATCTGCAAAAGTAGAAGTTTTTTTGTGCAGAATTGAAACAAATCTGATAAAAAAAAGCAGGATAATGTGACAGTACTGTTGTGGTAATTATGAAATATTATATGTTCTTTGCAATCGCTTCGGCTACCACAGGAGTGAAAGCGGCCGCCTACGCTTGATGGCTTTATTCAATATCACCTACGTATTTCTTTAGATTACTTATTATTATCAACAAAAATAAGCACATATTTGTAACAATCCAAAGTGTTAGCAATTGCAATTGTTGTAAAGTCTTACTGAGCGTAGGCGGCCACTTCGACTCCAATGGGATTGTTTTCCCTGAAAAGTTAGCTGAAGGGAAAACCCCATGGAAAGCGAAGTGGGCAAGCCGAAGCGGTTACTAAGCACGTATAGCATTTTCAAAGTACCCACTAGAATTATGTAGAACTTTCCTTCTTTTGTTCAATAATTATGTTAATTATTTATAAGATAGAGAAGGTTCTGAATTATAGATTATTTTAAGTATAATAAATATAAATTTTTTAAACTTTAAATCCAAGTTATCCTATTGAATTTATTTATTTAAACGCTGAAGCGGGAGAGTTGGTAGTTGTCGATGTTGACAGTGATTGCTTTAGTAGCTGCCTGTATGTTTGCATTTAATATAGGTGCAAGTGGTTCTGCTGCTAGTATGAGTATCGTTTATGGAAGTCAAGTCATTAAAAAAAGAATATATGCACTTCTAATTGCTGGAATAGGCGCTGTGATCGGTGCTGTATTAGGTGGGCAATTTGTTACCAATACGTTAGGGAAAGGAATCATTCCAGAACAGATATTGGATGTAAAAGTAGCCTGTATTATTTTAATTGTTGCTGCTTTTACGATAATGATCACAAATTATATTGGAATTCCGTTATCCACGAGCGAGGTTACGGTAGGGGCTATTATTGGTGTAGGGTTAAGTTACCAACAATTAAACATTTACACTATACTGTGGATTATATCTTTTTGGGTGATCGTACCGGTTGTCGCATTTTTGGTTACATTTTTGTTAGAGAAACTGAGACTTCGTTTTAAGGATCGTGTTCATTTTCGTCCATCTGCCAAAGTATTGGCATCTATATTACTTCTAACGGGCATAATCGAAGCGATGGCAGCTGGTATGAATAATGTTGCTAATGCTTTAGGTCCATTAGTCGGTGCAGGAATTGTTTCTATGGAATTTGGTTTACCTTTCATGGCTATCATTGTTGCGTTTGGTAGTATTTTCTTTGGTGGAAGAGTCTTAGAAACAAATGCTAAAAAAATTACGTCACTTTCATTAGGGAATGGGATTGTCATATCTAGTGCTACAGGAAGTTTAGTTGTAGGAGCGTCACTGTTAGGAGTTCCAATACCTATGACACAAATTACAACTTCAGCTATTGTTGGTATCAGTGCAAGTAACGATATAACTTTAGTTTGGAAACAAAAAATTATTCATAAGATAGCAAAAGTTTGGGTGACTTCACCGATTGTCTCCTTAATATTTGCATTTTCCTTAACAGAGGTACTAATTCAATACTCATTTGATCAAGTTGTATTACTTACCCTAGCTATTGTAGCTACGTATATATTAGTAAGGTTTAGAGAGCAACCAACAAAAGTCACATTAAGAAAAGGATGGGAGCATCATGGGAAAAGTCTATATAGTGGGAGCAGGTCCAGGAGATGAAGAATTAATTACATTAAAAGGAGTAAGGGCAATTAAGGAAGCAGATGTTATTCTATATGACCGATTAGTAAATATATCATTACTTGAATATGCCAAAGAAAGCGCAGTACGGATCTTTTGTGGGAAAGAGCCAAACAAACATGGAGTGATTCAAGATTATATTAATGAACAGTTAGTTTATTATGCTAATAAAGGAAAAGTCGTAACTCGTTTAAAAGGAGGAGATCCTTTTATCTTTGGAAGAGGTGGAGAAGAAGCGTTATATTTGGAAGAAAGAGAGATCAATTATGAAGTTGTACCGGGAATAACATCAGGAATTAGTGCCGCGGCTTATGCTGGTATTCCTCTTACTCATCGTCATGTCAGTGGTTCCGTAAGTTTTATTAATGGTGCTAACCCACAATCAAAAACGTTGGATGAATGGCGTCACATTGCTTTTGGTACAGAAACGTTATGCTTTTATATGGGTATTAAAAATTTTCCTGTTATTTGTGAGAAGTTAGAGGAAGCGGGTTTACCAAGTACTACACCAGTTGCGATCATTCACTGGGGTACATTAACTCACCAAAAAACAGTTGTTGCAGATTTACAAACCATTGTAGAAAGATTAGATGAGGTAAGTAATCCTTCGATGATTGTGATTGGAGAAGTAGTGAAATTACATGAAAAGATCAAATGGTTTAAAGAACAGTGTGAAACTATTTCTTTATAAGGAATAAAAGATGACTAGTTTAAATTAAAACTAGTCATCTTTTATTACATTTAAAATTTGTTGTTGATCCTTTTCCCAGTCCCAATTTGGATTAATACGTTCTAAAAATTCCTCTAACTGGTTATCGGTTAAGTCTTTTTTTCCATTGGAATTATTTAAATAGGATTTCAATTCCCATTCTCCGCCTTTTTTATTTTCGATCGTTGTCCATTTAACGGTGAAGACATAATCATTTCCATTAATATCAGCATGGATTAACAAAATATCCTTGTGTAAGATGAAATTGCTAAGTTGCATCAGCAACACCTCCTGTGACTAGTATAGCATATTATGAAAAGGATTACATCGATTGATAGGGAGTTGGACATTCATCATTTCGGTGTATCTGAATATAAAGAAAATAGAGGAGGTATATATATGGCTGTTATTAAAGCAAATGAAGCGGATGTGAGATTGTTAGCACGTTTAATGCGAGCAGAAGCGGAAGGTGATGGACAATTAGGTATGTTGATGGTCGGAAATGTAGGTGTAAATCGTGTAAAGGCGCGTTGTTTAGATTTTGAAGATATTAATACGATAAATCGCATGGTATATCAGAGTCCAGGAGGGTTTGAAGCAACCCAAAAAGGTTATTTTTATCAACGGGCGCGAGAGAAAGAAATAAGACTTGCTCGTAAATCAATTGGAGGGGAACGTAATCATCCAGCTAGTTATGCACTTTGGTTTTTCCGACCGGAAGGAAGTTGTCCTGAGCAGTGGTTTGGTCAATGGAACACGGGCCGATTTAAAAGCCACTGCTTCTACACCCCAACAGAATCCGAATGCCAAAGCGTATTTGAAACATTCTAATAAAGAGAGACTTGTGATCAGCGGGAGTATTACAAATGAAGAATTATAGGACATAACCTTGAAGTAATTTTGAAATGATGTATGAGTGTAGTATCCGCTCCGGCTTGGCCACTCCCCTTTCCATGGGGTTTTTCCTTCAGCTAACTTTTCCAAGCAAAAACCGCATGGAAAAGTGGATCTTCAGGAAAAACAAGTCCCATTGGAGTTGTAGTGGCCGCCTACGCTCAATGAGATTCTACAATTTTTGCAAATGCTGTTATTTTGGATTATTTCTAAAATATTTACCACAAAAGATTGTGATTATAGCAAAAATGCACTCTCTTGCTTTAGTTGTAGAGCATAAAAAAAGCGCAGGCGTCCGTTTCCACTCCTGCGGGAAGTTTTTATCCGAAGATCCACTTTTTAAGCGAACTGTGCTTAAAAAGTTAGCTGAGGAGAAAAACCCGCGGAAAGGGAAACGGACAAGCCGGAGCGGTTGCAAAGCGCATGAAATATCTCATAATTACCACTACAATTGTGTCGAATAATCCTGCTTTTGCTCATCTTTTTGAAGTAGTATTTTGTATGAGTTTGCGGGTTATTTCTCGGGTTCTTTTTTGAGTTGGACTTTTGGGAAGAACCAGAGTAACACAAAGGTGAGTGAACCGATAATAAATAAACCTGTATAGACCGTATGCAGTGCAAAGGTAAGGCCATCTTGCATAGAAGCTAGCGTTTCAGCTGGTATTGTTTCTCGCATACCCTCGTCCAATAAAACATCCGTACTTGCAATTTCAATGTCTTCTCCTTTTTGCTGATAATAACTTTGCAACTGCATATTAAGTAGACCACCCAAAAAAGCGGCACCCACAGCACTACCAATGATACGCATAAACATATTAAGTGAAGTAGCTACTCCACGTTCATGCCAAGTCACCGTATTTTGAATCGCAACAATAAAAGTGGTCGAAGAAAGCCCCATTCCGATACCAACCACACATGAGCTAATACCTGCGTAAATCGGTCCTTTATCAGCGTCAAGCATAAAAAATAAAAGAGTCCCAACAAATAGTGCAAAGCCACCTGCGAACGCAGTCCACTGAAAACCTATTCTTAAAACAAGATGACCTGCTAAGGTTGCTGAAATCGGCCAGCCAATCGAAAGTGTGCTCAAGGTAAAACCAGCCACTATTGCGGATTCTCCCATAACAGCTTGTACATAGGTTGGGAGGAAGCTTGACAATCCTAAAATGATCATTCCGGAGAGCAATGTTGCTAGATTAGCAATCACAATAAGTTTATTGCTCCATAAATAAAGTGGCATCATAGGTGATGGCGCTCGCTTCTCCTGCCATAAAAAGATACCAATGCCAATAAAGAAAAGCAGTAATAGACTAATTGATTCGATAGAGAGCCATGCCCAATTGGTCCCTGCTTGTACAAAAACGACGATTAACGCTGAAATCGCAATAAAAAATAAACTAGATCCAAGGTAGTCGATTGATTTTTGTTCTTTGTCGACTTTTTCATGAAAATATAGGATGACACCAATCAGTCCTATTATACCAATGGGAATATTCATCCAAAATATCCAAGCCCAATCGATAAATTGAACGATTATACCACCTAATAAAGGGCCTATTACAGATGAAATTCCCCAGACGCTTGCCAGGTAACCTTGTACTTTAGCGCGTTCCTCGACTGTGTACATGTCACCAACTATAGTTGTTACGATAGGTTGTATGGCGCCAGCACCAAGACCTTGAATAAGTCGAAATACAATAAGTAATCCCATTGTTGGTGCGATACCACACAAAACCGAGCCTATTAGAAATATGATGACACCAATAATAAAAACCGGTTTTCTGCCGAATAGATCAGCTAACTTACCGTAAACCATAGTGGTTACCGCTTGCATTAATAGGAAACTTGAAAACACCCAACTATATAAAGAAAATCCACCTAAGTCCGCTACAATATTAGGCATGGCAGTTGCGACAATAGTGCCTTCAATAGCTGCCATAAACATCGATAATACAAGTGCTACTAATACGAGGGGACGGTTGGTTTTTTGATCTACCATTTTATATTCAGCCCTTTACCTTAAATTGTTATTATTGTATCAGAAAATAAGGAGAATGTATTGAAATGCAAATTTGTAAAGCCGAACTACCTTTTTGTGGTAAAATAAAGAAAGCGATATCATGAGGAGGTAATAGTATGCTAGAAAGTCGATTAGATAAATTATTAAAGAATTTTCTTGAAAAGGGTCCATCAGGTGTAGCATTGTCTGTAAAAAAGGATAATCAAACTTTATATGAAAATTATTTTGGCTATGCAGATCTTCATAAGAAAAAAACAATAACGGATAAAACGATTTATCGAATTTATTCGATGTCAAAGGTAGTCACTTGTGTAGCGGGCTTACAATTATTAGAACAAGGTGAATTTCTATTGACGGATCCTTTATCTGATTACTTACCAGAATTCAAGGATATGAAAGTATTAGAAAATGGGAAGTTGATAGAGGCAGATCGAGATATTTTAATCAAGGACCTTTTTACGATGACATCAGGGATTACATATGGTGGGGAAGCAACAGAAGTGGAAAGGATGACTAGTAAAGTAATGGCTGAGGTGAGAGATAAAAAAGAATCTGAACAGAGATCGAAACTAAGAGAGTTGACCATCGCCTTAGCAAATAATCCATTGGAATTTCATCCTGGTTCACACTGGAAATATGGTCTAAGTCATGATGTGATCGGAGCATTAATAGAGGAAGTAACAGGTATGTCATTCGGCACTTATTTAGACGAGCATATTTTTCAACCACTTAAAATGAATGATACATTTTTTAAGATTCCTGTCGCTAAAAAAAATCGTCTAGCAGCTTTATATGATCGAAAAGAAACAGGAGAGTTAGTGGAAAATACTTGGTTAGATAGTGATGCAGAGCCTATTGCTGTATTTGAAAGTGGTGGGGCAGGTTTGCATGCAACGCTTGAGGATTACCAAAAGTTTGCCCATTGTCTTGCAAAAGGTGGAACCATTGAGGGGGTTACGATACTTAGTAAAAACACTATCGAGTTAATGGCTCAGAACCATTTACCTGACGATATGTTGCCTGAGTTAGGATGGAATTATGATAATGGCTACGGGTACGGTTTAGGTGTGAGAGTCATGACCGATCAAACAAAAGGTGGCAGTAACAGTACCTTAGGAGAATTCGGTTGGTCTGGTTTAGCAGGTACCTATGTCTTTATCGATCCTCATAAACAATTGTCCGCTGTTTATATGCAACAAATGTTACCGAATTTTGAATTTTATCATCAACCGAGAATACGAAATGTTATATACGGAGGAATAAGCGAAGGGGGAAAATAGTATGGCTCTAATAAAATGTGACTTTTTTTCTGAAGTTTTAACCATTAGTACATCGATGACTGTAATTTTACCTGAAGAAACATCGACACAGATCGGACTAAAAAACAATCGTAACGAAGGCAAAATCCCTACGCTATATTTATTGCATGGCTTTAGCGACGACCATACGATCTGGTCAAGAAGAACGTCGATCGAAAGATATGCGGCAGAGTATGGGATTGCAGTCGTTATGCCGCAAGTCGATCATAGTTTCTATGCTGATATGGAATACGGCAAGCAGTATTGGACTTTTATTTCGGAAGAACTACCTAAAATTGCAAGGTCCTTTTTTCCGCTTTCAGCTAAAAGAGAAGACAATTTTGTTGCAGGCCTATCTATGGGAGGCTATGGTGCTTTTAAATGGGCATTAAGGAAACCACAGGATTTCGCTGCAGCTGCAAGTCTATCTGGTGTCTTAGATATTGCCAATCATGTGAATTCCGTTCATCAGGAAGAAAGTCCAATTAGTTCTGCGTTATTTCATGTGTACGGTGACTCAACATTAAAAAATTCAGAAGAAGATTTATTTTATTTAATTAGGCAGTTACAAAAATCTGGAGAACCGATTCCAATGCTGTTTCAAGCATGCGGAACAGAAGACTTTCTATGGGAAGACAATAAAAAATTTCACCAATTTGCCCAAGAAACCAACTTGCCTTTAACGCACACTTTTACAAATGGAACACATGAGTGGGGCTATTGGGACGAGAAAATTCAAGAAGTACTTGCGTGGCTTCCAATCAGCAGAAGCTAAAAATAAGAAAGAGGACAAATACAAATTCTATCGTTGTGTTTGTCCTCTTCTCTCTTATTCACTTACTATATCGGAAACAATCTGGTAGGATTTCTTTCTTGCCTCATGGTCATAAATTTGTGAATTAATGATGACTTCGTCTGCTTCTGTTTCTTCAATAAAAGCCGCCAGTTTTTCGCGGACAGCATCTTTATCTCCTATAATAGTCGTTTTACTATTTACAGATTTCTCTACAGAAGCTTTTTCGTAAATAGACCATTCGTTATCAATATCATCGATTGGTGGCTGCAGTTCGGATGGTGCACCACGAATTAATGACAAGAATTGTTGTTGCTGTGAGGTGGCTAACCATTTTGCTTTTTCTGTTGATTCAGCGGCAATAATATTGACCCCAACCATCGCAAGCGGTTTGCTAAGTTGATTGGATGGTGTAAAACGTTCCCGGTAAATTCTTAGTGCTGGTAATGTATAATCTGGTGAAAAGTGACTAGCGAAGGCAAAAGGTAAACCTTTCTCCGCAGCTAAGCGTGCACTGAAATCACTAGAACCTAGCAACCATAATGGCACATTTGCTCCATTACCAGGTACGGCTTTTACTCTAGCAGTTCCCTCAAAATAGGATTCTAACTCTTCGACCTGATTAGGAAAATCATCTGGACTGCTATTTAATGTTCGTCTTAATGCAAATGCTGTTGCTTGGTCACTTCCGGGTGCACGTCCTAAACCAAGATCAATACGATCCGGATAAAGTGCATCCAATGTCCCAAATTGTTCTGCGATAACTAAGGGAGCATGGTTTGGTAACATAATACCTCCAGCACCAACTCGTATTTTTTCTGTATGACTGGCGATATGACTTATCACAAGCGATGTTGCAGAACTCGCAATCCCGGGCATATTGTGATGTTCAGCTAACCAATAGCGATGGTATCCGAGATTCTCTCCATACTGAGCTAGATCTGCACTATTTTGAAACGATAAGGAAGCACTTTTTCCAGCTAAGACAGGTGCTAAATCTAATATTGAAAATTTTACATTTGAAAATGGCTTCGACATAAAATCACTCCTTTATTTACTTGAGCATGTAAAAAATGATACGCTTCAAGATAAGAAAGGTCTACTAATTTGCTTAAGAGGAGGTATACTATGCAGTTAAAACGAATATATGAGGACGTTAGCAATAAAGATGGTTGTAGGATTTTGGTTGACCGTGTGTGGCCGAGAGGTGTCTCAAAAGAGAAGGCACAATTAGATGTTTGGTTAAAGGAGATTGGTCCATCCTCAAAGTTAAGAAAATGGTTTGGCCATGATCCAGATAAATTTCAGAGCTTTAAGCAAGCGTATGTAGAAGAATTACAGACAGATTCAGAAAAAAAAGAAGCTTTAGAACAGCTGAAGGACTATTATCAAAAGCACAATGGAGATATTACGTTAGTATTTGCAACGAAAGAGTTAAAGTATAACCATGTAGTTATCTTAAAGGAATTATTGACTAAATAAAAAACGCTTATGCCTGAGCATAAGCGTTTTTCTATAAAGAGCTAAATTAGTTTTTTTCTACGTTAGCTGCTTGTGGTCCACGGTTACCTTCTTCGATGTCGAAAGTTACGCTTTGACCTTCTTCAAGTGTTTTAAAGCCTTCGCCTTGGATAGCAGAGAAGTGAACGAATACATCGTCTTGTCCTTCAACTTCGATAAATCCAAAACCTTTGTCTGCGTTAAACCATTTTACTGTACCTTGTACCATAATTCTTTTCCTCCTAGTGTGAACCGATCACACAAATGTATTACTATTCTTGCTCTTGCCTCAAAACGAAAACTTAACGTTACGATACTTGAAGGTGTCATCGAACAAAATAGCTAAATTCATTATAGCAAGTGAATAACAAAATTGCAAGAGCAGGTACAAAAAAAGTTCATTAAATTGTTGTATTTCATCTATCTATCTCAGCGGATTTCTTTCTCAAGAATACTATTGGAGAACTACTTGAATGCAGCTATATTTGGTAATGGGACGGTAACGAATTATTGTAATGTAGAATGATTTTCGTGCTGGATGGCATCCGTGTTTTTTCCACCGGGTGGTACGATTGGATATACGTTAACTTCTTCTTCGATAACGAAATCTAATAATCCTGGCTGATCGTTAGCAAAAGCTTTTCGGATAATGTTTACTGCTTCTTCATAATTGGTAGCACGAAAACCACTGATACCAAAACTTTCAGCAACTGAAAGAAAATCTGGTGATGTTATTTTGACTTGCGAATATTTGTTTTTGTAAAATAGCTGTTGCCATTGTCTAACCATTCCTAGATAACCGTTACGTAATATAATTACTTTTACATTTAAATTATTTTTAGCAACATGATATAACTCTTGAATATTCATCTGAATACTGCCGTCTCCTGTAAAACAAACGACCGGCTGATTATTACCACTAACAGCTGCTCCAATTGCTGCTGGTAAACCATAACCCATTGTCCCAAATCCACCAGAGGTTAAAAGTTGACGAGGTCGATCAAATGGGTAATGAAGTGCAGTCCACATTTGGTGCTGTCCAACATCTGTTGCAACTACTGTATTTTCAGGAGAAAAACGATGAACTTCACGAATGATGGCATCTGGTTTGAGCAAACTGGTAGATTTCGAAAATTGAGGAGAAGTTTTCTTCCATTTGATTACTTGATTTCCCCAATGATTCGCACAAAAACCATCTAATCTATCCACAATCATTGTTAAAACATCTTGAATGTCCCCAATAACAGGTAAGTCCACAGCTACATTTTTATTAACTTCAGCCGGATCAATCTCGATCTGTATTTTGATTGAATCAGGAGAAAAGCCTTTTGTTTTACCAGTAATTCGATCACTAAAGCGGACACCTAGACAAATAAGTAAGTCACATTGATGCACTGCTCGATTCGCAGCGTATGTCCCATGCATACCTAGCATGCCTAAGTGCAACGGATCCTCAACACCTATCGCACCTAACCCCATTAATGTACTTGTAAAAGGTATTTGTGTTTTTTTAATAAAAGCATTTACAATGCTGCTAGCACCAGAATGGATAACTCCTCCTCCAATTAGGAGGATTGGTTGCTTAGCATGCTGTATTTGGTTGACGATGTGATCCAATTGTTTCATTGAAATGTTTGAGTCCATCTTTTCTATAGATGTAAGTTGTTTTGGGTGTAGTTGGTTATTATTTGCTTCTATAAATAGATTACTGGAGAATTCAATAATAATGACACCTTTACGACCACTTAAGGCTAACTTGTTTGCTTCTTTAATAATGCTAGTAATATTTTCGTGATGTTTAAGATGAAAATAATGCTTGCAAATAGGTTTTGTAATAGTTTCAACATCTAAGCATTCATCTGTGTATTGATTTTTTTGGACGAAGACAAGCAGTGGTATTCCATCTATCTGAGCGGTTGCAATACCTGTTACAGCATTCGTAATTCCGAAATCAGTAGTGACAAAAGCTACACCTGTCTTTCCAGTAGCACGAGCATATCCATCTGCAGCATGAATGATAGATTGTTCATGTGTTAGTTGTTGATGATGAAAACCTTGATCTCTGTTTAGAAAAATCGATTGGTAAACAGAACCAAACACTGTGGCACAATTTGCTTTTTTAAATGAGTCAATAAATAGCTGACCACATTGGTTTTGAAAAGTAGGCTGTACAAGTTGCACAATAGATCGTCCCCTTTGTTATGTACATTTTTATTTTATTGTAAAGAGATTGAATGATTGCAGTAGTGATGTTTATCACGTAAGACTAGACTCTGTGTATAAACTTAAAAATAACTTGCGTGTTATTCGGATTTTTAGTATTATGAAATGATGGAAAAAACGAGCTATTTGGAAAAGAGGGATTTTACATGAAAAGCTCCATTTATTCGTTAACATTCGATCAATTACAAGATTGGCTTGTAACACACGGACAAAAAAAGTTCCGCGCTAAGCAAGTTTGGGATTGGTTATATAAGAAAAGAGTAGACACATTTGAAGAAATGTATAATTTAAATAAAGATTGCCAACTAGTATTAGAAGAGAATTTTCATTTAGGATCATTAACAGAAGAAATAAAACAAGAATCTAAAGATGGTACGATAAAGTTTCTATTTAAGTTAACAGATGGGAACTTAATTGAGACAGTCTTAATGAAATTTAGTTATGGTTATTCTGTTTGTGTGACCACTCAAGTTGGATGTAATATAGGTTGTTCGTTCTGCGCTAGTGGTTTGCTTACCAAAAATAGAGATCTAGATGCAGGGGAAATTGTCGAGCAAATTATCAATGTTCAGAAACATCTTGATACAAAAGGTAAAGAAGAACGTGTCAGTCATATTGTTGTGATGGGTATAGGAGAACCGTTTGATAACTATGATAATACGATGGATTTCCTGAGAGTTGTCAATGATCAGAATGGTTTAGCGATTGGCGCACGTCATATAACCGTTTCTACAAGCGGATTAGCAAAACGAATTTATGATTTTGCAGATGAGAATTTACAAGTGAACTTAGCATTATCGTTGCATGCTCCAAATAATGAATTGCGTACGAGAATCATGAAAATTAATAAGGCTTTCCCATTGGAAAAATTGATGCCAGCCATTGATTATTATTTAGAAAAAACAAATCGTCGAATCACCTTTGAATATATTCTATTGAAAGATGTAAATGATCACAAGGAAGAAGCAAAACAACTTGTGTCCTTATTAAAAAATAAGAGACATTTATCCTATGTGAATTTGATACCTTACAATCCAGTTGATGAACATAATCAATATGATCGAAGTGAGAAAAAAGCAATATTAGACTTTTATCAAGTTCTCTTGGAAAATGGTATCAATTGTGGTGTTAGAGTTGAACACGGAACAGATATAGATGCTGCTTGTGGACAACTTCGAAGTAAACAAATAAAAAAAGATAAACAAAACGCTTAAAAAAATAAATGCAAAAGCAACTTATCATTATAAAAATCCAAACGATTCGAATAGGTCGTTTGGATTTTTATGCGTATTTAGGAAGATACTGCGTAATAATAGGTGTGGTCATTTTGACAGTAATTATGAGCGTACCAACCGCTACGGCTTGCCCACTTCGCTTTCCAGGGGGCGCGTCTTCAGCTAACTTTGTAAAGAAGATCACTTTACAAAGTGGATCTTCAGATCGCGCTGATCCCCTAGGAGTCGAAGTGGACGCCTGCGCTAATTTGATATTCTGCAACGCTAGCATCAGGAAGCTTAGTGGTATTTTTATCCTTTGAAAAAATCATTATTTGGAGTGAAAGCTCAGAATGATATCTGTCACAGTAATTGTAGAACAAGTATATTAGCGCAGGCCGTCCACTTTCACTCCTGTGGGAATGTTTTACCTGAAGATCCACTTTTTCAAGCGATTTGTGCTTGGAAAAGTTAGCTGAGGGGAAAACCCCACGGAAAGGGAAGTGGGCAGCCGGAGCGGGTATCTAGTAATTAATACATTTCAAAATTACCACTTCATTTATTGCACAGTATCCTTTTACTGCGTGACAAAGTACATTCTATATTACGTGTTTAAGGTTAAGAAATTATTTCTGACCAGCCTCTTTGTCTAACTCTGTAAGTTTTAATAAAAAGGGAGGAGATTAAGAAGTTTTCAGCAATATTATAAGATCGATTTCGGGTACCGATAGTATTGAATGGCATGATGTCTTCTTGACAAAATTAAGACTATTCTTTACACTATCAGAAAGTAAAGTCGATTATCTAAATACATTATATACATAACGATGAAGAGGAATAGTAGTAAAAAGTACAGGTAAAGAGAGGTGACGGTTGGTGAGAGTCACTCCTATACATTACGAACTCGCCTTAGATGTTACAGAAGTGAAATAAAGTAGCTTTTGTCGTTTTCCGCGTTAAGGAAATGAAGTGAGTGTTAGTCTGATAACACTAATGTTGGGTGGTACCGCGGGAATCTCTCTCGTCCCATTATGGGATTAGGGGGATTTTTTTGCGTTCAAGAACATATGTTTTGTTTTATATAATATAAAGCTTATTTATTGGTTTGAAGGAGGATGTCAGAAATGTCGTTTGATCATATTAAAATAGAGGGAAAGTGGCGCAATTACTGGATAGAAAATAAAACATTTAAAACAAATGCTCAATCTGATAAGGATAAATTTTACGCTTTAGATATGTTTCCTTATCCATCGGGTGCTGGTTTACATGTTGGACACCCTGAAGGTTATACCGCAACAGATATCTTATCAAGAATGAAAAGAATGCAAGGTTATGAAGTATTACATCCAATTGGTTGGGATGCCTTTGGCTTACCTGCTGAACAGTATGCTTTAGATACTGGAAATGATCCAGCAGCATTCACTGAAAAAAATATCAATACTTTTCGACGTCAGATTCAAGACTTAGGTTTCTCTTATGACTGGGACCGTGAAGTTAATACAACGGATCCTAATTATTACAAATGGACGCAATGGATATTCTTAAAGTTATATGAGAAGGGTTTAGCTTATATTGATGAAGTGCCTGTTAACTGGTGCCCTGCTTTAGGAACTGTTTTAGCCAATGAAGAAGTTATAGATGGTAAAAGTGAAAGAGGTGGACATCCAGTTGAAAGAAAACCAATGAAACAATGGATGTTAAAAATCACAGCTTATGCAGATCGTCTATTAGAAGACTTAAATGAGCTAGATTGGCCAGAGAGCATTAAGGATATGCAACGTAATTGGATTGGACGATCAGAAGGTGCAGAAGTAACATTTACGATTGAAAACCATCCAGACTCTTTCACGGTATTTACTACTAGACCTGACACACTTTTTGGGGCGACATATGCAGTTTTAGCTCCGGAACATCCGTTAGTAGAAAAAGTTGTTACCAATGAACAACAACAAATAGTGGAAGACTATATTGATAATGTAAAAACAAAGAGTGATCTAGAAAGAACCGATTTAGCTAAGGATAAATCAGGTGTCTTCACTGGTGCATATGCCATTAATCCTATTAATGGGAAAAAACTGCCTATTTGGGTAGCGGACTATGTGTTAATGACTTATGGATCAGGTGCCATTATGGCAGTACCTGCGCATGATGAGCGAGATTATGAATTTGCTCAAAAGTTTCAATTAGAGATTATTCCTGTTTTAGAAGGTGGAAATGTAGAAACAGAAGCTTTTACAGGTGATGGTCCCCATATTAATTCAGACTTCTTGGACGGATTAAACAAAGAAGACGGTATTGCAAAAGCGATTGAATGGCTTGAGTCAAATGGAGTTGGAGAACGTAAAGTAACCTATCGACTACGCGACTGGTTATTTAGTCGTCAACGATATTGGGGTGAACCAATCCCAGTTATTCATTGGGAAGATGGTTCAATGTCTGCTGTACCTGAAAGTGATTTACCAATCGTTCTTCCGAAAACAGATGAGATTAAGCCTTCAGGAACAGGCGAATCACCATTAGCTAATATTGAGGATTGGGTAAAAGTAACCGATCCAAAGACTGGAATGACAGGACGCCGTGAAACCAACACCATGCCACAGTGGGCAGGCAGTTGCTGGTATTTCTTGCGATATGTCGATCCGGATAACTCGGAAAAATTAGCTGATTTTGATACATTGAAAGAATGGTTACCGATTGATGTTTATATTGGCGGCGCCGAACACGCGGTTTTACACTTGCTATATGCTAGATTTTGGCATAAGTTTTTGTATGATATTGGTGTAGTGCCAACAAAGGAACCGTTCCAAAAATTGTATAACCAAGGGATGATCCTTGGTGAAAATAATGAAAAAATGAGTAAATCAAAAGGTAATGTAGTAAATCCAGATGAAATTGTAGAAACTCATGGTGCAGATACTCTACGTTTGTATGAAATGTTTATGGGACCATTAGATGCTTCTATAGCATGGTCGACAAACGGATTGGATGGAGCAAGAAGATTTTTGGACCGAGTATGGAGATTGCTTGTAACAGATGAAAATCAAATAGCAGAGAAAGTGACTGAGCAGGATCGATCAGAAGACCTTGAAAAAGTCTATCATGAAACTGTAAAAGTAGTAACACAAAATTTTGAAGATTTACGTTTTAATACAGGTATTTCTCAAATGATGGTATTTATTAATGAGGCATATAAAGCAAATGAGATCCCCAAAAACTATGTAGAAGGTTTTGTGAAGTTATTGTCTCCAGTAGCTCCTCATTTAACAGAAGAGATTTGGCAGTTGTTGGGTCATGATGAGACGCTATCTTATGAACCTTGGCCTATTTACGATGAAGCAAAATTAGTACAAAACGAAGTAGAAATTGTTATTCAAATTATGGGTAAAGTTCGTGCGAAAATGATGATCGATAAAAATGCTTCTAAAGAAGAAATAGAGAATAAGGCGTTGGAGTTAGAAGCTATTCAAGAGCGTGTAGAAGGAAAAACGGTTCGTAAAGTAATAGTTGTCCCAGGAAAACTAGTGAATATCGTAGCGAACTAAAACTAAACGAAGCCACCTGAAAGTAGGGTGGCTTTTCTTTATTAAGTATGCTACTTCGTGCATAAAATAAATGAGTTTGTAGAATAATACTAATTAAATTACAATTTACTCTTGACTTTTTATAAAAATGTCTGTAATATATGAAAAGTTGACTCGTTAAACGAGTTGAAATGTTATTGACAGTGAATAGTGAGTTTGTTATAATTTATTTGTCGCTTTAAACATTGATCTTTGAAAACTGAACAAAACAACCAGTATGATAGAAACATGAAACAAGCCAGTTTGATAAACTGTGCGCAAGACAACTTTATTGAGAGTTTGATCTTGGCTCAGGACGAACGCTGGCGGCGTGCCTAATACATGCAAGTCGAGCGCGGGAAGCGAACGGAATCCTTCGGGAGGAAGTTCGTGGAACGAGCGGCGGACGGGTGAGTAACACGTGGGCAACCTACCTGTAAGACTGGGATAACCCCGGGAAACCGGGGCTAATACCGGATAATAC
>NZ_CZRP01000012.1 GCF_001458115.1 Gracilibacillus massiliensis | reverse complement strand
CTTTAAGCCGGTATTAGCCCCGGTTTCCCGGGGTTATCCCAGTCTTACAGGTAGGTTGCCCACGTGTTACTCACCCGTCCGCCGCTCGTTCCACGAACTTCCTCCCGAAGGATTCCGTTCGCTTCCCGCGCTCGACTTGCATGTATTAGGCACGCCGCCAGCGTTCGTCCTGAGCCAAGATCAAACTCTCAATAAAGTTGTCTTGCGCACAGTTTATCAAACTGGCTTGTTTCATGTTTCTATCATACTGGTTGTTTTGTTCAGTTTTCAAAGATCAATGTTGCTGTCTTTTGCGACAGCTTTTATATCATATCATCCTCATCGGTTGATGTCAACAACTTTTCTTTAAGAAGTTTTCCATTCATTTTGTTGTTTTTAAGATGATATTTTTTGGTGTGTCGTTTTCAGCGACGATTAATAATATACCACGTTTAGCAATATAGTGTCAACAACAAATTCAATATTAATTAATTTCACCAACAAAAGCAGTATATGCCTATTCTAATAGATAGGTGACACCTTTTTCAAAAATAAAAAAAAGCAGAAGCTGGATAGCTCCTACTTCTTATTTGCATCATTTACTTGATACTTTCTGTGACGTATTGTTTCACTTTTGGTTTCTTCCAATATAACTTCAATAATTTCTTTTGAAACAAGATATTCCACCATACTAACCAAATCATACTTATAAGGAGCTACATCAGGATGTGTCTTCAATTCACCAAATCCCCATGGTTCCTGACTTTCCTTCATTACATTAATTAAATGTGCTGCACATGTATCCGTTCGTTTGTTTATAGCAAAATCGATGGCAAGCAACATTAATTCTACTCTTTTTTTCGTTTCTTCTGTACTCCGAACGAGTTCTTCATATAACTTATATACTTCTGGATCAATTCGTTTCACCTGACTCCATACCATTACTTCGGGATGATAACCTTTTTCTAAAATAGCGATTCTTCCTAAATAATGTAACGAACGTAACAATCGGCTATAAGCATCCAGATAATGACCAGTTTCATATAGATTACGTGATTCACTATAACTTCTAGTTAATTTTGAGAATTCTATTGCTAGACGCAATTTTCGTTTTTCTAGAGGAAAGATTCGAAGTGTTTCTTTCAGTTGAGCAATATATTCATTACGATCATAGATAATTCTTCCATTAATGATCCATTCGACTGCTCTGCGGTATGTGCTTGTTTCTATCCATTCTTGTAACAAATCACAATCGATGACATGGAGTGCTGCTGATTGTTCTTTAAATTCATAATGTTTTACTAGCCATTTTTCTTCTAATTCCTTAACAATCACTAATAAAATCGAATCAAAATTATCCGTTTCAGGGCTAATCGTTCTCTTTTTTTCCATGATTAAAATCCCTAATGTATTTCGGTTACTTGCCCGTTCTTGATAAATAGGACGTAATAAATCTTCCAATAGCTTCTCCCCCTCTAAATACATATAATTATTATTTCGATAAAAATAGCCTATTCCCTCTAATTCAAAACACATTTTTTGCTTTTGTTACTTTTTACCCAAATCAGCACCATTAGAAACATAAGTGCTTTTCTCTATATACTTCGTGACAAGCAATTCCAATACAAATATGCTATACTACATTCATTAATAGATTACGTTTTTGGAGGAAGTTGTATGGCGGATATAACATATAAAAATAAAATAAATCGAATTAGAACCTTTGCTTTAGCATTAGTTTTTATCGGGTTCGTTATTATGTATGTAGGGTTAATCTTTAAAGATATTGAATGGTTAATGCTGATTTTTATGGTATTAGGGACTTTATCTATTGTGTTTAGTACGGTAGTTTATTTTTGGATCGGTTTACTATCGACAAGGGCTGTCCAGATTATCTGTCCAAATTGTGAGAAGCCGACTAAAATGCTAGGACGAGTTGACGCATGTATGCATTGCAAAGAACCTTTAACATTAGACAAGAGCTTAGAGGGGAAAGAATTTGATGAAAGTTATAATTCTAAAAGGAAACGTCGCTAACTAATTAGCGGCGTTTTTTTAGAAGTCCATAATTAATCAATAAAAAACACACGTGCAAATTTGCGACGTGTGTAAATATTTAAACGATTTGTTTTTTGTCTTTCTTGCATTCTTGGCAAACACCATAGACTTCCATTCGATGATGACTTACATCAAACCCTGTAATTTGCTCTGCCAATGATTCCACTTCATCAAGACTTGGGTAGTGAAAGTCAACGATTTTTCCGCAACTTTCACAAATAATATGATAGTGCTTTGAAGTATTACAATCAAAACGACTAGAAGAATCTCCATACGTTAATTCACGAACTAGGCCGATTTCTCGGAAGACACGTAAATTATTATATACGGTTGCAACACTCATATTAGGAAATTTTCCTTCTAACGCTTTATAAATATCATCAGCAGTAGGGTGAGTCTCAGCATTTAATAAAAACTCCAACACCGCATGACGTTGTGGTGTAATTCGAACGCCTGAAGATTTTAGTTTATCCACCGCTTCTTGCAGCATATGATCAGACACCGTCATGCACCTCACTTTCTCCTACTATATTGTAATAAACATATGTGTATCAACTGTTATTTACAATTGAAACAGTATTAACACAATTATTACTTTGTAATTCTTATAATTAGTGTACTCCTAAGATGCTTATTCTGTCAATATAAGTATACGAGTTCAAGACGATTTTATGCTTGATCGCTTAAATATCCGCTTTAAGATTAAGTTCATCCACTTTTAATTGATGATTCACTGTCCTTGCCACAACAAAAAGATAATCAGATAAACGATTTAAATATTTTATCGCTAATGATTCTCCTAATTCCTCTTGTAAATTAACCGCTATTCTCTCTGCTCTTCTTGTGATCGTTCGTGCATGATGAAGAGAACTTGCTGCGATATGTCCTGACGGTAATATAAAATTTCGTAATTCCGGTAAACTTTTTTGCCATTGGTCTATCTGATCTTCCAGTTGATCAATATGGCGTTGCTCCAATTTCCAGGTTACTTCTTTGCCTTTTGGTGTGGCAAATTCTGAACCTACATGAAATAAAATCGTCTGAACATAATGTAATTCTTCTATTAATTTTACTTTGTTTTGAAATTCCGTTTGCTCGATGTAACTAATTGCCTGCCCAATCACCGCATTTACTTCATCACACGTACCATATGCTTCGACACGCATGTGACTTTTAGGTACGCGTTGTCCATAAATAAGTGATGTTTCTCCTTTATCACCTGATCTTGTATATATTCGCATCTAATCCATTCCTTTCTATGAAAAAACACTTAGATTTTAATTTTACAAACGTGCAAAAAAAGTGCAAGCACTCCTAATGCTTACACTTTTCGTTCTATTTAAAGCTCTTCACGAATGTAATTTAATGCTTTTTCAACATGCCCTTTTACTTGAACATTGCGATATTCTTGCTTTAGTACACCATCTTTATCGATAATAAAAGTGGAGCGCACAATTCCCATATATTCTTTACCGAATTTGTTCTTTAATTGCCAAACACCGAATTGTTCTGCTACTTCTTTTTCTTCATCTACTAATAATTCGAATGGAAGATCGTGTTTGTCGATGAATTTTTTATGGCTTTCTTCAGAGTCAGGGCTTACGCCTAAAATTACAGCGTTTAGGTCTTGGAAGCTTTCGTAATTGTCACGGAAATCACATGCTTCTGTTGTACATCCTGGTGTGTCATCTTTCGGGTAAAAGTAAAGTACGACATGTTTACCTTTATAATCAGAGAGTTTTACGGTTTCACCTTGATTGTTCGTTAGCTCGAAATCTTGTACTGCTTGTCCTACTTCGACTGTCATTATTAAATCCCTCCATCAATCATTTGTTACCTTTAGCGTATATGAAATGAAGACAACTCTCAACTAATATACATCTCTTTCACCTTTTCCCTGCCATATTTTCAAGAAAAAGGCTGGTGGTAAAATATAACCAATCAAGGCTTCGATCAATGCTAACAACCGGCCCCATCCGACTGGTGTAATATCGCCGTAACCTACCGTCATTAATGTCACACCACTAAAGTAAAAGGAGTGTGCTAATGTTTCGAATGCTGGAAGCTCTTTTAATTTTCCATCATCCAACAGCAATACACCTTGAAACGACAGTACAAAATACAAACATGCAAAAGAAGTTAGCACTGTTAAGTAAACGGCAAGTAATGTATAAAAAATTTCATATGAAAAATAACTTCGTTGATGTGCTTTACCAAAGATAAAAGCATACAGACTGCCAGATAACAGGACGACAATGAGCAGAATCGAGATAACAGCAACCATGAGTTTCCTCCGCTCTTTCTTATTTATTTTTCCCTATTTTTAGTATACGATGGACAAGTAGGAGTGATGACTAAATGATGCGTATCTATATCGTAGAAGACGATCCAAAAATACGAGATATTCTAGAAGATTTCTTAGGGAAATATGATTATCAGCTAAAAACAGTTGAAGACTTTGACCAGATCTATCAGGAATTTTCTGAGTTTGAACCACACCTTGTCCTGTTAGATATTAATTTACCTAGATTTGATGGTTTTTATTGGTGCAGGAAAATTCGTACTGCCAGCAATTGTCCGATTATTTTCATTTCTGCTAGAGACAATGGCATGGATCAAGTGATGGCAATCGAAAATGGTGCAGATGACTACATAACCAAACCGTTTCAATTAGAAGTTGTCTTAGCTAAAATTAAAAGTTTGTTGCGCAGAGTTTACGGAGAGTATCGAACAGATAAAACGTCAACCGTTATCGATGTCGATGGGTTAAGTCTAGATCCTGCTACTTTCCTATTATCCTTTCAACAACAGCAAAGCTTGTTAACCAAAAAAGAATGTTTGTTAGCACAAGCCTTTTTAACACAAGTAGGACAAATTGTATCAAGAGAGTTTTTGTTAGAGCGGTTATGGGATGACCAGGATTTTGTCGATGATAATACTTTAAGTGTCAATATCACTCGCTTACGTAAAAAGCTTCTGGATCTTGGTATCGAAAATCCGATCAAAACCATTCGTGGCGCAGGATACAAACTAGAGAAAACATGGGAGAGTTAATCGATGAAAGCTTATCTCAAAGATCAAATAGGAATGATTCTTTTCTTTTATTCACAAATAGCCTTAGTGATGATTGTTGCTAGATTAGCTAGTGGTGTCAATGGAGCAGCAATTAGTAATAGCAACTTAGTATATATGCTTGTGATCGTTACTTTCTTTCTGATCATCTACCATATTTTCCGTTACAATAAATATCGAGATACGTATCACTATACAGTACAGGAAGAAAGTGAATCCGCTTGGTTACCAGAACCACCTGATCAATTAACCAGCCAGTTAAAAGATCATTACGAAAAACAATACCATAGCTATAAACAGCAAGTAGAAGAACTCCACGCCGAAAAGCGACAAGAAAATATTTTTATGCAGCAATGGATCCATCAGATGAAAACACCGTTATCAGTCTTGGGATTAACATTAGAAAAAGAACAACAAAACCTTCCCAACCATCTCAAACAATCAATGGAGGAAGAGTTGGATCGAATCAAACATGGACTACAGCTAGCTTTATATCAATCTCGGCTCCAACAGTTTGAGAGGGACTTCCATGTAGAAAAGATTTATCTGAAGGAACTTGTCCGTTCTCTCATTCAAGAATATAAATCAAGCTTTATTCGAAATAAAGTTTATCCTAAAGTAGAAATCGATCAGGATTTATATGTATATTCTGATCAAAAATGGCTTGGTTTTGTCTTAGAGCAAATTATCAATAATGCGATTAAGTATGCGAGTCAAACAAATAGTCATATTACCTTTTCTACTGATATATGGTACGGTGCGGTCAATTTAAGCATTAGTGATCAAGGTATTGGGATTCCAAAGCAGGATCTGACACGAATATTCGATCCCTTTTTCACCGGAGAAAATGGCAGGCATTATCGTGAGTCGACTGGTATGGGATTATTTTTGGCAAAACAGATTTGTAATTCCTTAGAACATAAGCTTGAGGTCACCTCAGAAGTTGAAAAAGGAACAACGATTTCGATCGAATTTAATCCTTCCTAACTGAAATCTTACAAAAATGTAAGATTTCTTTTTTATTTTGAAAGAATAATCAATATGTAATCGACAAATCAGGCTCTATAATAGAAGCATAGTATTCAATCAAGAAAGGGATGAACGAAATATGAGCCTTTTACAGGCAACAAACATTTCAAAAGTATATGGAAGTAAACGCGGGATTGAGCACAAAGCGATTGATAACATTTCGCTTTCAATAGAAAAAGGAGAATTTGTTGGGGTAATGGGACCTTCTGGTAGTGGTAAAACCACCCTGTTAAACATGCTATCGACGATTGATCGCCTATCTGCAGGCACATTGACGATTAATGACGAAGAAATCACTCGTCTTTCAAAAGGAAAACTTGCAAAATTCAGACGGAGAGAAATGGGTTTTATATTTCAGGATTTTAATTTATTAGATACATTAACGATTGCCGAAAATATAATGCTGCCGTTAACGTTAGATGGTTGGAAGGTAAAAGATATGGAAAATAAATTAGCGCATGTCGCCAATCAGCTAAGTATCGACACAATCTTACGAAACCGAAGTTTTGAAGTTTCCGGTGGTCAAATGCAACGTGCCGCTATTGCCCGGGCAATAATCCATGAACCAGCAATTATTTTTGCAGATGAACCGACAGGAAATTTAGATTCAAAGGCTTCTCGACAAGTAATGGAGGCTCTCGCTCATTTAAACCGTGAAAAGGAAGCAACAACGCTAATGGTATCGCACGACCCATTCGCTGCGAGTTTCTGTGAGCGCATCTTATTTATCAAAGATGGCAAAATATTTAACCAATTAAATAAAGGGGATAATCGCCAAACCTTTTTCCAAGAGATCTTAAACGTACAGTCGATGCTAGGAGGAGATAACGATGACCTTCAGACAGTTCGCGTTTAATAATGTAAAGCGAAATTCCAGGCAATATATGAGTTATTTCTTTAGTTGTATGTTCTCGGTTGCGGTCTTCTTTATTTATGCCGTAATTATGTTTCACCCGGAAATCGAAGGGCACGAATTTCGTGAGACGGTACAACGCGGGATAATAGCGGCCGAAATTATTATTTTCGCTTTCTCCTTTTTGTTTGTGATGTATTCAACAGGAGCTTTTGTTAAATCCCGCAAAAAAGAATATGGATTATTGATGACATTAGGGATTAGTAAAGGGCAACTGAACCGCTTATTAATTATTGAAAATACGATTATCGCGATTGTCTCCATTGTAGCAGGTGTGTTGGTCGGGATTTTGTTTGCCAATTTATTTATTATGGGCTTTTCTCAAATTTTAGGTTTGGATGGTTCATTAGGATTCTATATCGCACCTAAAGCTATCTTGCTGACCGTAATCGGGTATTTTATTATGTTTGAAGTTAATTCGTTGTTTGTGGTGTGGACATTACGTACAAATGCAGTGATCGATTTGTTCCGCGGAGCTCGTGCACCGAAACGAGTACCTCGATTTTCCTGGATTTTAAGTATTATTGGTCTTGGCTTAGTGGGGGCAGCCTATTATATCGCCTGGACCGCTGAATTATATAACATTTTCATGAGAATGTTACCAATCATTGGTTTGATTGTCCCTGGAACTTATTTGTTATATACACAATTCTCAGTAGCCTTTATGAATTTGTTAAAGAAACGAAAGTCACTCTATTTTAAACAGACGAACCTTTTAACAATTTCGGAACTAAGTTATAAATTAAAGGACCATGCCCGTTTATTATTCTTTGTGACGATATTGAGTGCCGTTGCTTTCACTGCTTCAGGGGTTTTATTTGGAGCATTAAAAAGCGCTGAAACAGAGGCTACTGCATTTGTACCTCAAGATATGACATTATTAAGTAAAGGCGAAGGAAATATTAGTAAGATGGATGGAGAAGTGCAAAAAGTAACCGATCATCTGGATGAAGAAAACATTAATTATACAACAGTCACGATCGATCGCACACAGGCGATGTTTACCGAGGATGGCAATGAGAAATGGCTTGACATGATTTCATATTCAGACTACAAAACGTTAGCAGAGTTGAATGGAACAGAGGTAACAAAAGCACCAGCTGATGACGAAATTTTCGTTATGCTACCAAATGTGGTTTTACCTGCTGATATGAATTTCCCGGAAACGATTGAGATGAGTTCTGAGAACAATCAACAACAAGTAGCCGTTCAAACAACGGAGGCTGTGTTCGCAACCAATAGACATACTACCTATTCTGGAGTGATATCCGATCAATTATATGAGAAATTCGCATCTCAAGCACAAGCGAATGAGCGTTATCGAACGGTTGTCTTTTCGATCGATAATTGGACACAAAACGCAGAGGCAATTGTCGAAAGTATGACAACAGTGGACCGTGAAATTATTTCTGGAAGAGATGCTAGTGCTGATTTCTATTTGTTGATGAAAAATTCGTTATCTCACGCGTTATTCTTTGGTTTATTTATTAGTGTGCTATTTTTCTTAGCCGCTGGATCAATTCTTTATTTCAAATTATACCAGGATCTTGATAAAGATGTGGCACAATACAAAGCGCTATACCGGATCGGCTTAACGGTGAAAGAAATGAAAAAGGTAGCGACAAAACAGGTAGCATACTTATTTTTCATACCATTTACTGTAGCCGTGATTCATGCGAGCTTCGCATTTAAGGCATTACAAAATATGTTGCAGTCTTCTATTATTTTACCAAGTGTCAGCTTAATCAGTTGTTATTTCTTGGTTTATGCCATCTATTTCTTTTTTATTAGAGGCTTATACATTTCTAAAATGAAGCAAGTGATGTAAGCCATTTTTCCCTCTATGATGGAAAATGCTATAATGTTGTAAGGTTCTTGTTATTGAGGATCATACTGAAGCATTTTCTATCATGGAGGTATTTTTTATGCAATTTACAAAGTCAGAAGCTTTACATAAAGAAGCACAGGAGCATATTGTAGGTGGGGTTAATTCGCCTTCACGTGCGTATAAAGGAGTAGGCGGAGGATCGCCAGTTTATATGGAAAGAGGAAAAGGCGCCTATTTTTGGGATGTAGATGGTAATAAATATATCGACTTTCTCGGTGCTTATGGTCCGATTATTACTGGGCACGCTCACCCTCATATAACAAAAGCGATTCAGAAGGCCGCAGAAACTGGTGTTTTATACGGAACGCCGACAAAACTTGAAAATATTTTTGCCCAAAAATTAAAAGAAGCGATTCCTTCGATGGATAAGGTCCGCTTTGTTAACTCAGGAACCGAAGCGGTGATGACGACGATTCGTGTCGCTCGTGCCTATACCGGTCGGGAAAAAGTGATCAAATTTGCCGGTTGTTATCATGGTCATTTTGATGCTGTGTTAGTTCAAGCGGGCTCTGGTCCAGCGACATTAGGTAATCCCGATTCAGCTGGGGTTACGAAAGCAACTGCGAAAGAAGTAATTACTGTCCCTTTTAATGATAAAGAAGCTTTCCGGGAAGCGTTGGATCAATGGGGAGATCAAATCGCTGCCGTATTAGTGGAACCGATTGTTGGTAACTTTGGAATTGTCGAACCTGTAGAGGGCTTTTTACAGGAAGTCAACGATCTTACACACGAAGCAGGTGCGCTTGTGATTTATGATGAGGTAATTACCGCATTCCGTTTCACCTATGGATCCGCGCAAAAAATCGTTGGTGTCAAACCAGATATGACTGCGCTCGGAAAAATCATTGGTGGAGGATTACCGATCGGGGCCTATGGTGGTAAAAAGGAGATTATGGAGCAAGTTGCCCCACTTGGCCCTGCTTACCAGGCTGGCACAATGGCAGGAAATCCTGCTTCAATGTCTGCCGGAATTGCCTGTCTGGAAGTATTAGCAGAAGACGGTGTCTATGAGAAGTTAGATCAGTTAGGTGCCATGCTTGAAAAAGGCATGTTGGAAGCTGCTGAAAAGCACGGAATCAAAATAACAGTTAATCGCCTAAAAGGAGCTCTTACTTTATATTTTGGTTCTGAAAAAATCACCAATTATGCACAAGCGGAAGCATCTGACGGTGAAAAGTTCGGACAGTTTTTTAAATTAATGTTGAAACAAGGTATCAATTTGGCACCATCCAAATATGAAGCATGGTTTTTAACCATTTCTCATACGGAAGAAGATATTAAAGAAACGGTAAAATGTATCGATCAAGCCTTTGCTGAAATGAAATAAAGTGTTTATCTCTTTGTTAGCATTGTGATAATTTTATAATATCGAGTAGGGACAAAGTGTGAACAATACGCTTTGTTCCTTATGCTAATTCACATGCCGACTTTTAAATAAATATCGGTGAAGAAAATATTCCACCAACGTTAATATAGCAGATAACACTAACGATACCACGAATGAAATATAAGCACCTTCCAGCATGTTTGAAATAAAGTAAAGTATAATAAATGATGCTAAAAAATCCAATATCACACTAAACCAAAACAGATTATTTTTTAATACAATATATTCTAATAATAAGCCACTTCCGATCAATAATAAAATAATGAATACAGGTTGCCATACTATCTCATATTGAATATGATTAGAGACGTTTATCGCTATAAACAGCACTAATGGAACATGTACTAATTTGACAATTAAACTATTCATAATACTCTCCTCCATCTTCTAGCATTTCTCCATGGTTGGTTTCTATACTTTTAATGAATACTTACAAAATTTTAACAAACACTAAAAAAGATAAAAAAAGGAGGAGAGTATAACATGGGAATTTTATCAGGAGACCCAAAAAAACAACCATTACATTACGGTGAAGTGTTTAGCATTTGGTCCTATCTGTTAGTAGCAAAAGGCAATTATGCTGCCTATCAAACATTTTTAAATCATAGTGGTGATCACGATTTGAAAAAGCAATTAGAGGATGGTATTTCTTTAATAAAACAGGAAAGTGAACGAATTGAAGAAATATTAAAAGTGAATGGTATTGCTTTACCGCCATCCCCACCTGAACGTTCTTATGCTACATTAGAAGATATTCCAGTGGGAGCAAAGTTTAATGACCCTGAAATAAGTGCTACTATATCTGCCAACATAGCGAAAAGCTTGGTAGCATGCAGCGCAATTATGGGTCAAAGTGGACGTGAAGATATTGCCATGCTCTTTGGACAATTCCATATGAACCAAGCGCAGGCAGGTGCAAAAATGTTGCGATTAAATAAAGAAAAAGGATGGCTTATCACTCCTCCCTTGCACACCAAAATACCTACACAACACTAAGAAAAGCGCAGAGCGCCTGCTTAGAAACGTAGCGACTTCAGAATCGTCTGAGATAAAGGAATCACGGTGAGTTTACGAACCGATGATGACTTTCACCTGAAGGCATAAGTGCGACTAAGCCTTTGGTTTCACCAATCGGCAAGTCTTCTTTATCGTAGGACAATTCGTGAATTCGCCTAGTTTCTAGGTGCTCGGAGCTAGACATCTGCGAATTCTTATACTTTCTTGTCAAATAAGAATAAAGGGGCTGTCGCAAAATGCAGAGTATGCATTAGACGACAGCTCTTTTTTCCATTGGATTGTGTATTTAAGGTCGATCCTTTTTATTTCGGTTGGGTTGTTTGGTAATAATAGGATAATAGAACGGTTTTTGACACACTTAAATAAGCCTCCACTTTTTCAAAAATTTTTAAGCTGTCTTTAATGGATGGTAATAGAGACGGATACGGTTCGATTGAATTTTTGTATGTATTTTATTGAGATTATAACCAAATGCCAGAATCATTAACTCATTTCGCACATTGTTTATTCCTCTTGAATGAAACTTTTTCAAATGATAATCTTCCTTTATGACACCAAAAGTTCCTTCTACTTGTATGGAACGATTCATGCGATAGAGCGTGCCTGTTTCTGTTTGAATATTTTCTTGCGCTGTTTCTCGGAACGCAAGAAATTGCTTTGCTACGTGTAGTTGTCGATTACCTTTCGCTTTTGTACATTTCTCCTTAAGTGGACAACCTGTGCAGTCTTCACATTCGTAGACGGTTACCAAAGATTGGTAGCCTGTCTGCGAGGTTCGTGTATAGTTTCGAATCGCATGTAACTGCTTGTCATTTGCGCACGTGTACGTATCGGTGCTTTTGTCGTAAGCCATATTTTCTCGGTGTTTGATTTCCTTTTGGAACGAAGCTTTTTTCTTTCGTTCATGATTTTGTGGCTTGATATAGGCCGTCTGCTCCTGCTTCTCTAAATACACATAATTTTCTTCGCTTTCGTATCCGGAATCCGCGACGATATGGCGATAGGTGAAAGGGAGATGTTCCTTTAGATAGCGAAGTAGCGGAATCAATGTCGTCGTGTCGTTACGATCTGAAAAAGCATCGATCCCCACGATGAATTCTGCATCCACGGCAGCTTGGACATTGTAAGCTGGTTTGAGTTGTCCGTTTCTCATATGATCGTCTTTCATTCGCATAAACGTGGCATCATGGTCTGTTTTGGAATAACTGTTCCGTTTTTCTCCCATAATCTGCTGGGAAACGTCATATTGCTTTTTGCGTTGAAGCATGTCCTTTACTTGTTCATGGTATCGTTGAAGGACGGTTTTTCTTTTCCCTTTACCATAAACAAACACGATTTGTTCTTCTTCCTGTCGTTCTTCTAGGAAGGCAAGAACCTTTTTTAAATCCTTATGAAATGTCTCATAAGAAGTGTGGAACATTTTACAGTAAGTTGTATTGATCTGTTCTAGGAGTGTTTGCCATTTCACGTACATGTTCGTTTCATATTTGGTGATGGCCTTTTTCCATACAAAGGAATACCGATTAGCATAGGCTTCGATTTTGGTACCATCAATATAGACGGTTTCTCCGGTAATCACTTCTTGTTGGTAGAGCCACTCGATTTGTTGGAAAAAGAGCTTTGCCATCACGTCATCTGTTAGGTATTTTTTCTTGAATCGACTGATGGTCGCATGGTCAGGAGCGGGATACCCTTGGAGAAGCCAATGAAAATGAATGTCCCGACGACACGCCTTTTCAATGGCGCGTGAAGACGTGATTTTTTGGGAAGCCGCGTACGTAATGATCTTAAATAAAATGACTGGATCGACTACCGGTTTTCTCCCTTTTGGAGAGTATGCCTGTAGTAATTCTCTGTAATCCATCCTTTCACATAAGAGGCAATGGAGTCGGACCGAATCATCTAATGGAATCATTACTTCCAGATCCATCGGCAGATATAGTTGATAATTTGTCGATGGTTGCGTATACTGAGTTTGTGTTATTAGTTTATTGGTCATAAGTTAATAATACACGAAAGCAGGCCCTTTGTGGTCTGCTTTTTTTGTCTTCACAAAAAAACTGTTGCACAATCTAAATTCTTGATTGTGCAACAGCCCCTTTATAAGTTAATTAGCTTCGTTCGCCTCTGGCTTAATTGCAAATAACGTTATTAAAATAGCTACTCCTCCAATACCAGCTAGAAAAAAATACATCCAATCTTCATTGTTATTCATTAAAATGGCAATTACAGGTGGCCCTGCAGCTACACCTAAAAAACGCATACTACTATATAACGATGTCACTGTTCCACGTACATCCTTTTCGATCCCTTCCGTAATCATAGCATCTAAGGTAGGTAAAGAAATACCAATACCAATTCCTGCAATCGACAACAATACGGATATATAAATCAAACTTATATCTGTTTTCACAAATAGCAGTGGCGCTGTTGCTATCACATTTCCAGCAAGGATGACCCATTTCATAACCACTTTATTTTCACCAATTTTCTTTCCTGCTGCATAGGAAGCAATACATAAGAATAATAATGGTATGGCGAGGATTAATCCTTTTATAATCCCTTCTTTATCATATTGTTTCTCTAATAGCGTCGAAAAGTGAAATAAGAATCCAAATAGGACAAACATATTGATACAGCCGATTACAAAGGTGGTAGTTAACCATCTACCATTATCATGAAATACTTGTTTAATAAATTGCAAAAATTCTTTGAACGTTTGTTTTTTTGTTTTTTGTTCTTTCGGACTCTTCACCATAAATAACACCATGACAACAGCAATCGCTGAAAAAATCGGAATAAAAACAAAAGGTAAAAACCAGATAAAAATAGCCAACCACGCACCAATAATTGGACTAAGCACTTTGCCGAATGTATTCGAGGTTTCAATTAAACCTAATCCTGCACTTACATCTTTTTCATCTTTAAACATATCGCCTACAGTTGGTATTACGACTGGAAAAGCACCAGCAGCTCCGATACCTTGCAAAAATCGTCCGATTAAGATGATCATAAATGGATTTTCCAGTTTCCAAGCAGCAAATGCAGAAACGAGTCCCCCTATCCCTGTAATAATTAGACTTGGCACAATAACTTTTTTGCGACCTATTTTATCTGATAGATAGCCTGCTATTGGTATTAACAGGATTGCTACAATCGAATAGACGGTAATAATCAAGCTGGATTGAAAAGGTGTAATACCTATTTTCTTTTCGATAATGGGCAATATCGGTATTAACATCGAATTTCCTAAAGTCATTACCAAAGGAATAGAAGCTAAAGCAATCAAATCTAATTTTTTTTCTTTCACGTTTTTCCCATCCATTCAAAAGTTATATAATATTATGTCTATCTTTCACTTACCGGTTATTTTCATACTTGTATTTTTCACCTGTTTGTTTCACGATCACTTTGGAACCTGTTATAATCATTATAGAAAAAGCGAGACTTCAATCAGAAAGTTAGCTTCGGTATACCTCTACTTAGTGGAATTACGAACGAATATACCGTTATGTCAAATTTTAGAAGGATGATTTATTTTATGAAGCTTGGTGCACGGATGCTTAAGACTGGTGTTGCGATAACTGTCGCACTATATGTTGCTCAATTAATTGGCCTTAATTCTGCAACATATGCTGGTATCGCCGCTGCTTTTGCAATCCAACCAAATATTTACCGGTCATTTCAGACCATGTTAGAACAAATTTATGCCAATATCTTTGGTGTAGGTATCGCAGCAATGGTTGTGTTCACCTTAGGAAACGATCCCGTAGTGATTGGTTTTACCACTGTAATTGTCATTGGGATTTGTATGACTCTAAAAATGAACGAGAACACAGTTGCTCTCGCTATTATTGCTGTTCTTGCTGTCATGGAAACCTCTGAATTAATGCTATTGAATTTAGCCGGTTTACGTTTTGCCGCCTTAACATTAGGTATTGTTTCCGCATTCCTAGTAAATATGTTATTTTTGCCCCCAAAATATGAATTGAGGTTATTTAAATCCATCGATCAATTAACTTCAGATATCTTGCAATGGTTACGCATCTCTACTCGCCATCTATCAGATGATCCGGCGTTACGGACTGAAATTGATCGGATTCAAACAGAATTAAGACATATTGATAATACTTATTTATTATTTAGCGAAGAACGCATTTACCGGAGAAAAACTAGAATGCCTAAAATGCGTAAATTGATTATCTTTAGGCAGATGATTCATACATCGAGAAAATCGTTAGAGACGTTAGAAGCATTTCATCAATATGACGATAAAGTCGAACATATCCCTAAAAAGTTTCAGAATGTTTTAGTCGATGAATTAGATAAAATCATTTATTCACATGAACGGCTACTTTTAAGTGCGATGGGAAAAATTAAAAAGAATCCAACCAAATCGATTGAGGAAATTACCGATCCAGATATTCCACACCTTGTCGAAACGTTAATACAAGTATATGAACAAGATGAAAAAGAACGTCTAGCTTTATTACCGCTTGCCTCTCGTTTAATGGAATATCATAAAGAGATCTTACATTTACAAAAGATTTTAAATAGTTACCAACGATTTCATGAGCATCTAGATTTTAATTTTAAGAAAAAGAGAAGGAAAATAATGCCTTTATAAGTTTTGGAATGTCGAAGGGGCTGTTGCACAATCAAGAATTTAGATTGTGCAACAGTTTTTTTGTGAAGACAAAAAAAGCAGACCACAAAGGGCCTGCTTTCGTGTATTATTAACTTATGACCAATAAACTAATAACACAAACTCAGTATACGCAACCATCGACAAATTATCAACTATATCTGCCGATGGATCTGGAAGTAATGATTCCATTAGATGATTCGGTCCGACTCCATTGCCTCTTATGTGAAAGGATGGATTACAGAGAATTACTACAGGCATACTCTCCAAAAGGGAGAAAACCGGTAGTCGATCCAGTCATTTTATTTAAGATCATTACGTACGCGGCTTCCCAAAAAATCACGTCTTCACGCGCCATTGAAAAGGCGTGTCGTCGGGACATTCATTTTCATTGGCTTCTCCAAGGGTATCCCGCTCCTGACCATGCGACCATCAGTCGATTCAAGAAAAAATACCTAACAGATGACGTGATGGCAAAGCTCTTTTTCCAACAAATCGAGTGGCTCTACCAACAAGAAGTGATTACCGGAGAAACCGTCTATATTGATGGTACCAAAATCGAAGCCTATGCTAATCGGTATTCCTTTGTATGGAAAAAGGCCATCACCAAATATGAAACGAACATGTACGTGAAATGGCAAACACTCCTAGAACAGATCAATACAACTTACTGTAAAATGTTCCACACTTCTTATGAGACATTTCATAAGGATTTAAAAAAGGTTCTTGCCTTCCTAGAAGAACGACAGGAAGAAGAACAAATCGTGTTTGTTTATGGTAAAGGGAAAAGAAAAACCGTCCTTCAACGATACCATGAACAAGTAAAGGACATGCTTCAACGCAAAAAGCAATATGACGTTTCCCAGCAGATTATGGGAGAAAAACGGAACAGTTATTCCAAAACAGACCATGATGCCACGTTTATGCGAATGAAAGACGATCATATGAGAAACGGACAACTCAAACCAGCTTACAATGTCCAAGCTGCCGTGGATGCAGAATTCATCGTGGGGATCGATGCTTTTTCAGATCGTAACGACACGACGACATTGATTCCGCTACTTCGCTATCTAAAGGAACATCTCCCTTTCACCTATCGCCATATCGTCGCGGATTCCGGATACGAAAGCGAAGAAAATTATGTGTATTTAGAGAAGCAGGAGCAGACGGCCTATATCAAGCCACAAAATCATGAACGAAAGAAAAAAGCTTCGTTCCAAAAGGAAATCAAACACCGAGAAAATATGGCTTACGACAAAAGCACCGATACGTACACGTGCGCAAATGACAAGCAGTTACATGCGATTCGAAACTATACACGAACCTCGCAGACAGGCTACCAATCTTTGGTAACCGTCTACGAATGTGAAGACTGCACAGGTTGTCCACTTAAGGAGAAATGTACAAAAGCGAAAGGTAATCGACAACTACACGTAGCAAAGCAATTTCTTGCGTTCCGAGAAACAGCGCAAGAAAATATTCAAACAGAAACAGGCACGCTCTATCGCATGAATCGTTCCATACAAGTAGAAGGAACTTTTGGTGTCATAAAGGAAGATTATCATTTGAAAAAGTTTCATTCAAGAGGAATAAACAATGTGCGAAATGAGTTAATGATTCTGGCATTTGGTTATAATCTCAATAAAATACATACAAAAATTCAATCGAACCGTA
The DNA here is from genome assembly GCF_001458115.1 of Gracilibacillus massiliensis. Taxonomy (GTDB): domain Bacteria; phylum Bacillota; class Bacilli; order Bacillales; family Amphibacillaceae; genus Gracilibacillus; species Gracilibacillus massiliensis. The sequence continues at coordinate 961,271 of NZ_CZRP01000012.1, read as the reverse complement.
TCCGTCTCTATTACCATCCATTAAAGACAGCTTAAAAATTTTTGAAAAAGTGGAGGCTTATTTAAGTGTGTCAAAAACCGTTCTATTATCCTATTATTACCAAACAACCCAACCGAAATAAAAAGGATCGACCTTAAATACACAATCCAATGGAAAAAAGAGCTGTCGTCTAATGCATACTCTGCATTTTGCGACAGCCCCTTTTTTTTTAGTCAAAAGTTAACACTCGCCCTGATAACATGACCTTTTCATAGTAAAAAATAATTTATCATGTTACACATATGCAGGATTATGCGACACAACTTGATGGTGATTTTGACATTTTATATGAGTGTGGAATCCGCTCCGGCTTGCCCAGGAGTAGCCGTCAAGGCTGAGAATCTAATGGAGTGAAAGTCTCCTGTCATCAATTGACCGGTTCGGATGACTAGTATATCCAATGCGTGGTGAGGTAACGAGTCACGTTCTGCTTGGAAGTAAAAGTCACTGCGGCTCAACTTTACGCAGAGAGAGTATGGGTCGGAACAGCTAGAGTGGCGAGCAAATCTAGAGGCTAGAAGGCTTTAACGAATACTGCAGCTCCGAAATCGAGCGCCCTTCAGAAGCTGTTGAAGGGATGTCTGTGATGCGCCGACCTGGTTGGGCAATGGGGAAGGCCGATGTTCTATGGGAAGTAACGGTCAAGAGCACCATAGAAGCAGCCGGAGTAGGGGTTCTGGCATCTAGAGAAAGATTTTCAGAGATAACGACGGGAAAGTCCTACTTCCAGCTGGGATGACAACAACCAGCAAAGACCAACCATATAAGTGACAAGCGAAAATGGTTAGGAGGATTTAGGATGGACGCATGAGGTCGTAGTAGCGAAGAGGAAAGGGTAATGCCTTTCTAAGCTTATGGAATGAAGCTTCTACAAAGGTAACACCAGAGTAGAGCGAAGGACCTCTGGGCGACTGGGCGTCCGTGTCAAAGAATAAACAGAACACAGAGTCTGTTGAATGATTGGCATAAGACTAGCATATAAGTAAACTTATGTATCAATGGGTGAACATGCGTGTCAGCATTTAAACCTGGGATACATAAGGAAGGCTTATATAGCGATAGAAACCCAGTGTCAGAACCGGACTCGGGAAATCCGACCGTCCGGGATCGTATGGGGGCTGCAGGAAACGTGGTTCTATTGAATGCGCGCGCCTGCCATCTACCCGACCTTCGCTTTCCAGGGGCGCGTCTTCAGCTAACTTTGTAAAGAAGATCACTTTACAAAATGGATCTTCAGATCGCGTTGATCCCCTAGGAGTCGAAGTGGACGCCTACGCTCAATGAGATTCTACATTTTTTGCAAATGCTAATATTTTGGATTATCTCTAAAAATATTTACCACAAAAACTAGTGTTTATAGCAAAAATGCATTCTCTTGCTTTAGTTGTAGAGTATAAATAAGCGCAGGCGTTGGCTTCCACTCGAGGCCACTGAAAAAGTCCAGTTTTTTTTATCATGATAAAAATGCATAATAAAAAGGAAGTCTTATACCTATTTTTTGGTGATATGACTTCCTTTTTATATGCTTATTTCTTCCTTTTTAGCTTTCTTTTCACCTAGTAAGGTGATAATTCGCTTGAGGTTTACCACGAATATCGTCATGGCGCTTTGTATTTCCATGCCTAATAGACCTGAGTTTGTGGCTTGTCCAAACCCGTGTCGATTCTTCATTTCGCCATATTTTGCTTCTATGATGTAGCGATCCTTGGCCAAGGTTTTAAATAGTTCTGTTTCTTGGAATTTTTCCTGTTCTGCATGTTCCGTTGATTTGATGGTAACGGAATAGGTTTTTGACTTGGTTCCTTTGTAACATCCTTCTCGAAGTGGGCATTTCTTGCATTTCTCTACATCAAAGTAATAACTTAGTTGTGTATTTCGATTATCACGGTCTGAGCGATGATGTTTTCTCTTCTTGTAGGCTAGTTGACCGGCTGGACATTGAAACATATCTGCATCTTTATTAAATATAAAGCCATCGTTTCTTTTCTTCGTATTCGTGATGATAGGATGAAGTTTCGAGATAAGTTGGAATCCTTCCTTTTTTGCTAACTTTAAATTATCGGTACCAGAATAAGCCATATCCCCAATGACCTTTTGTACATCTACTCCTGCCTTTTTTGTTTTTTCTACCAATCCGCCTAAATAACGGCCATCGCTTTTTTCCCCAGTTGTTAAAATAGCTGCCGTTATAATGCGATTGATGGCGCTACTCGTATGGTTTTTATAACCAAGAAAAGCGTGATCTTGTGATTTGTACCCGACGCGTGCATCAGGATCATTGGATCGGATATCCGCGTCTTCACAGTCCGATAATACTTCTCGCAAGAAATTCACCTTTTCTTTTACGGCAGGAAGGTGTTGAAGTTTCTCTTCACGCTCTATTGTTTCTAACAATTGTTCACCATAGGCACGAGTTTCGTTCACATCATGGCCCGTTGGTTTTTGGGGGAATTTTTCTTTCATGGATTCATCATATTGATACACGGTTTTACGTACTAGTTTCGCTTTTTCTTTGATGTATTGATCGGCACTTTGCGCACGAAAACGAGAGGTTGTATGGGAGGAATCCACGATAAGAGTTGTACCTTCCATGAGTCCATGAGCTACCGCAATTTCCACTGTTTTTTGAATGAGTTGATCCAAAAAATATTGTACGCGCTCTGTTTCTGATTCTTTCTCCTCTTCCCCGGTTTTTTTCATATATTCCGTAATGCGAAGTTTACGGAATTTGGATAAGGAACTCGCATCAATGACATCATCTTCTGGAGCGATATCTAAGAAAAACTTAAAGGCTAAATCCGTTTTCGCACGTTGGATTACATCTTCATCGGATAAGGAATAAAACTGTTTTAACATTAAGTATTTGAACATGCGAATCGGATGTACGCCATTGCGTCCATTATTCATACAATAGGTATCTAATAACATATCGGTAACAAAATGAAAATCGACTAATTCATTTATTTGTCTTAAAAAATGATCTTCTGGTATTAATTGATCATATAGCTCTGCATAAGGACTTAACATGAGGGACGTTTGTTGTTCTATCATCTCAATCACCGCTTCTATTTTTTATGTAAGTAACCTTATTATACTAAAAATAAAGCATCGTTTCATTACAATGCTTTATTTCCAATTATATGGGGGACTTTTTCAGTGGCCTCCTTCCACTCCTGCGGGATGTTTTTATCCGAAGATCCACTTTTTAAGCGCACTTTGCTTGAAAAGTTAGCTGAGGAGAAAAACCCGCGGAAAGGGAAGCCAACAAGCCGGAGCGATTACAATGCACATATAATATCTCATAATTACCACTACAATAGTGTCGCATAATCCTGCTTATGTGCATTCAATATGTGTTTTCTAATAAAATATCGGCTAAATATATAGTTGTTATTACAGTGTTTTTCTTTGAGTATTAAAGCGTTTACAATAAAATAGTTATTTTTTTGAAGTTTTAGTGGTGAAAAGTGGGGGAATGTGGTACGATAAAGTTAGAAAGTGGGGTGCTAGGGTATGTTCATGGGAGAATATCAACACAACATTGATACAAAAGGCCGTATTATTGTACCTTCTAAGTTCAGAGATGGACTAGGAGAACAGTTTGTTATAACACGCGGACTTGATCAATGCTTGTTTGCATATCCAATGAACGAATGGCACCAATTAGAGGAAAAACTAAAGAAATTACCCTTAACCAAAAAAGATGCACGAGCTTTCACCCGGTTTTTCTTCTCTGGAGCAGTTGAATGTGAACTAGATAAACAGGGAAGGATAAACATACCAGCGCCTTTACGAAAATATGCAAGCATAGAGAAAGAGTGTGCTGTAATAGGTGTTTCCAACCGTGTAGAATTTTGGGCAGATGATAAATGGAACGATTTTGTAGATGTTTCAGAAGAATCATTTGCAGAGATTGCAGAAAATATGATGGATTTTGATTTATAAAAGACAACAAGATCGGGGTGTGTCCATGTTTGGTCATTACACAGTACTAAAAACAGAAACAGTTGACGGACTTAACATAAAACCTGATGGGATTTATGTTGATTGCACGCTTGGTGGTGGGGGACACTCAGAATACATACTAGAAAAGCTAGAAAGTGGAGGAAGGTTGATTGCTTTCGACCAGGATCAAGATGCAATTGATGCTGCAAGAGAAAGACTACATAAACACGAAGAGAAAATTACATATGTTAAAAGTAATTTTAGATTCTTGAGGGAAGAGTTACAGAAATTAAATATTGATGAGGTGGATGGCGTTTTAATGGATCTCGGGGTCTCCTCTCCACAACTAGATCGTGGGGAGCGAGGGTTTAGTTATCAACATGATGCCCCGTTAGATATGCGCATGAATAAAGATGAAGAAATTAACGCATATGAAATTGTAAATAGTTGGTCTTATCAACAGTTAGTGTCTATCTTCTTTAAATATGGCGAGGAAAAGTTCTCAAAACAAATAGCCCGTAAAATTGAAGCAACAAGAGAGGCTAAGCCAATTGAAACTACCTTTGATTTAGTCGAGGTTATTAAAGAAGCGATTCCAGCGCCTGCTCGCAGGAAAGGTGGACATCCTGCTAAACGAATTTTTCAAGCTATTCGTATAGCAGTAAATGACGAACTACAAGCATTTGAAGATGTTCTAATTCAAGCAGGAAAATCGTTATCTATTGGGGGAAGGATTTCTGTCATTACGTTTCATTCCTTGGAGGATCGTATATGTAAGCAAACCTTTAAAAAATGGAGTACCGTTCCTCCATTGCCAAAAAATATTCCTGTCATACCTGAAGAATATAAACCAGCATTTCAATTAGTTAACAGGAAGCCTATTTTACCATCAGAACAAGAATTAGAAGAAAATAGACGTTCAAGGTCTGCTAAGTTAAGAATTATAGAAAAAGTAAAAATAGATGAAGAATAAATAAAATAGAAGGGTGGAAAAACAATGAGTAGTCAACACGCTAGAGTATGGCAAACAGAAGAACAACAAAGACAAGTTCAACAACCTAAAGTCGTTAGAAAGAAAGTAAAAGTTCAGAAACGATGGGTAACGCGTGGGGAGAAAATAATGTATATTATTTTTGCAGTGGTATTCCTTTCTATTTCTGCTTATATTGTTTCCTTTAGTTCTTCTGTAGACCAATTAAATCGTAATATAGAATCATTGAACACACAAATAGATCAACAAAAAGTACATAATCAAAATTTGGCGTATAAACAAAAAGAACTAAGTCAACCGGATAGAATAATAAAGACTGCAAAAAAGAATGGTTTGGAAGTAAAAAATACCCAAGTGAAACAAGCAACAGAATTAACAGATTAGGTGTTTAATCATGAAAAGTAAAATTACTCAAATAATGCCAACCGTTTGGATGGTGCTTTTTTCAATTGCATTCCTTGTTATTGCAGGAAGGTTCTTATATATTCAAGTTTCTGGAGAGGCCTCAGGGGTTTCCATACAAGAACTAGCTGATCAAAAAAGAACAAATCAATATACAATACCAGCCAGTAGAGGAACGATTTATGATCGAAATGGCATGTCTTTAGCGCAAGAACATGTAGTATATCGAGTTTATGCAATCATTGATGAAACACATACTGCAAACCCGCTAAACCCGAAGCATGTGAAAAATATTGACGAAACAGCCAAAAAGCTAGCTCCTATTCTTGAGCTCGAAGAAAGTGCTGTCGCAGAACGCTTAAATGAAGCAGTTAAGAATGGTAGATTTCAGGTTGAATTTGGTTCTGCAGGTCGTGAATTAAATCAAGAGCAAAAGGATGAAATCGAATCACTTGAATTACCAGGAATAAATTTTATTGAAGAACCTATCCGCTTTTACCCGAATGGTATGTTTGCTTCAAAGACTATTGGTTTAACTGATAAACAGGAAGATCAAATAGTGGGAATTAATGGTGTTGAAGGATACATGAATGACTTATTAACAGGTGTAGATGGGTCTATCTCTTATCAACGTGATAAGTTTAATTTTAAATTATTAAATCCAAAAGAAATAATGAATGAACCAGAAAATGGTGATGATGTATACCTTACCATTGATCAAAAAATACAGACATTACTAGAAGATGCGATGTCGGAAGTAGACGAAGAATATAATCCAGATCGAATGACGGCAGTTGTAATGAATGCAAAATCTGGTGAGGTTCTTGCGCTTAGTAATCGACCAAGTTACAACCCTAATAATCTAGGCGATGTTGATAACTGGTACAATGACGTGATAGCCACACCATTTGAGCCAGGTTCTACTATGAAAATATTTACTCTTGCTTCAGCGATTGAAGAAGGGGTATGGAATCCTGAAGAGACCTTTAAATCTGGCACATATAAAGCAGAAGAATATTCCCGTACTATAGGTGATCATAACCAACATAGAGGTTGGGGTACGATTAGTTATTTGGAAGGGATCCAAAGATCTTCAAATGTGGCAGCAGCAAGGTTAGCGTATGAGAAAATTGGAGCGGAACGTTTTTTAGAATATTTACAAGCCTTTGATTTTGACAAAAAAACAGAAATTGATTTACCAGGTGAAGTTGCAGGACGCATCCTTTATCAATATACAGATGAAAAAGTTACTACATCGTATGGTCAAGGTTCCACCACCACACCTATTCAATTGATGAAGGCTGCTACCGCAATTGCTAACAATGGTAAAATGCTTAAACCTTATATTATTGACAGAACGGTTGATCATGACACCAATGAGGTACTGATGGAAAATCAACCAGAGGTAGTAGGTGAACCAATTTCAGCCCAAACGGCATCAGAGACTTTAAAAGTTCTTGAAACAGTTATAACATCCGAAAAGGGTACAGCACACAATATTTATAATTTAAATGATTATACCGTAGCTGGAAAAACTGGAACTGCTAATTTTGTTGATCCAGAAACAGGTAAATATAAAACCGGAAGAGATAATTATACGTTCTCCTTTTTAGGTATGGCTCCAGCCGATGACCCTGAACTGATTATGTATGTATCTGTTAAAGAACCTGAACTGGAAGTGACAGAATCCGGATCTGCACCAGTTTCATTTATTTTTAAAAATGTAATGGAAAATAGTCTTAGGTTAATGGACATTGCCCCCGATAAGGAAGCAACAGAAGCAGTTCAAGTTGCTGAAATTCCTGAATGGGAAGGTAAAGGTACTGAGTCGTATGTGAATGAGTTAAAAGAGGAAGGCCTCCAACCAATCGTTATTGGTGATGGCGATACGATAACAGATGTAAATCTTGAAGTTGGAACGAAAGTAACCTCTAGAGAAAAGATATTTATCGCAACAGATAATTTACAAATGCCTAATATGGCAGGGTGGTCATTCCGAGATGCCTTATTATTCAAAGATTTTATGGATCTTGATGTAGAATGGCTAGGGAGTGGATATATTGTCAAACAAAGTGTCAAAAAAGGAGAAGCATTTGAAAAAGGCGATTATTTGATGCTGGAATTAAAAGAACCAAACAGTGACCGAGAAGAATCAGAGAGTGAAGAAACATCATAACAATGCCTCACAGTGTTCTATTCGAAATTTCACAATCATATATTGGGACAAACAGTTCTTGACTTAAAGGAGAAATGTTATGAAACGTATTACCAATATGATGGTGCAGCGCAGAATAGTCACTGTGTTTCTTTTTGCCTTTTTGGTTATGGCAGTTATTGTATTCCGACTTGGATATGTGCAATTTATTTGGTCTGATTTTTTAATTGCTCAAGCAGAGGAGTTATGGAGTAGAGATATTGTGTTTGAGCCTGAAAGAGGAAAGATTGTCGATAGGAATGAAGAAATACTAGCAGAAAATATTTCAGCACCTACTGTAATGGTCGTACCAAGACAAGTTATAGAACCAGAAGAAACAGCAAAAGCATTATCTGAAGTACTAGGTATGTCTTATCAAGATGCATTAACTGCCATTACTAAAAATGAACGTATTGTAAGGCTTCATCCAGAAGGTAGAAAAATTTCAGAAGAGAAAGCTATCGCCGTTCAAACTTTAAATTTAGCAGGTGTTTATATCGCAGAAGATTCTATTAGACATTATCCAAATGGAGCATATTTGTCACACGTCCTAGGATTTAGTGGTGTCGATAATCAAGGTTTAACGGGATTAGAACTCTATTATGAAGATTATTTAAGTGGAACCCCCGGGAGTTTATCATTCTATAGTGATGCAAAAGGAAAAAGAATGCCTCAAATGGCTGACAAATACACAGCTCCTGTGGATGGATACAATTTGCAATTGACAACTGATAATCGAGTACAAACGATTATTGAGAGAGAGTTAGACATTGCAGAGGAAAAATATAATCCTGATGGAGCAATTGCGATTGCCGTCAATCCTAAAGATGGCAGTGTTCTAGGGATGTCATCAAGGCCAAACTTCGATCCTGCTAATTATAAAGAATTAAGTGCGGAGGTTTATAATCGTAATTTGCCAATTTGGAGCACCTATGAACCAGGTTCCACCTTTAAAATAATTACTCTAGCAGCAGCATTAGAAGAAGGATTAGTTGACCTATTAGAAGATGAGTATACCGATGATGGTGACATTGAAGTTGGTGGCACACATCTTCACTGTTGGAAAAGTGGGGGACATGGTCATCAAACATTTCTTGAAGTCGTACAAAATTCTTGCAACCCAGGTTTTATTGTTTTAGGCCAGAAACTCGGAAAAGAAAAACTGTTTTCTTATATAGAAAAATTCGGTTTCGGAGAAAAGACTGGAGTTGATTTACAAGGTGAAGCTACTGGTATTTTATTTGATTTAGAAAATGTGGGCCCTGTTGAATTAGCGACAACTTCTTTTGGGCAAGGTGTATCTGTAACCCCTATTCAACAAGTTATGGCTGTTTCAGCAGCCATAAACGGTGGATATCTTTACGAACCTTATGTTGCAAAAGCGTTCTTAGATCCGATAACCGGTGAGGCAATCGAGGAGATGGAGCCAGTATTAAAGGATCGAGTCATTTCAAGTGAAACTTCAAAAGAAATACGTGAAACGCTTGAGTCAGTGGTGGCGGTAGGTACAGGTAGGAGTGCGTATGTCGAAGGATACCGTGTTGGAGGTAAAACAGGAACAGCACAAAAGGTGGGGGAAAATGGTAGATATTTAGAAAACAATCATATTGTTTCCTTTATAGGTTTTGCACCTGCGAATGATCCTGAGATAGTCGTATATGTAGCCGTTGATAACCCAAAAGATGTCGTCCAATTCGGAGGAGTGGTCGCTGCGCCAATTGTTGGTAATATTATTGACGATAGCTTACGAGCTTTAGGTGTACCTAAGCAGGAAGATGGACTTGAAAAAGAATACCAGTGGCCAGACACGCCTTTGGTGGAAGTACCCGATCTGATTGGTTTGAATAAAAAAGAATTACGGCAATATTTATTATCTTTACAAGTGGAGGTAGTAGGTGAGGGGAACTATATAATTGATCAGGCGCCTTCTGCTGGTGAAAAAATAGAAGAAGGAAGTAAAATTAGGCTCGTTTTAGGTAATAAATAGTAATAAATTATTATCGTAAAGTGCTTAAGCTTCTGCTATAATTATATAGTTGTTTTATCAATGTAGAATGTACGTAATACTTTAAAGATTCGAGTTTTACAAAGAAGCTAAGTGGGGGAACGGAAACTAATTTCTAGTTAATGTTCGCGAATTATGTTTTTAGGATCCCTCATTGATCAAATATTTCATTATATGGAATCAATTAATAACGAAAAGGTGAAAAAATGAATGCAAATAAGTTACTAAGTATACTTCCAGAATATAAGTGTGATCAAAAACTAGATAGGATTAACATAAAAAAAATTGAAATGGATCATCGAGAAATTGTGGCTAGTTCTATGTTTATTTGTATTAAAGGTTATACGGTTGACGGTCATCAATTTGCCCAGGCTGCAGCAGACAATGGAGCTACTCTAATTGTAGCTGAAAAAGAATTAGATGTTTCAGTCCCTGTAGTTGTTGTTCCTGATACATCTAGAGCACTTGCTCATTTGGCGAACGAATTTTATCAGCACCCATCCAAGGAATTGAATGTGATTGGTGTTACGGGTACGAATGGTAAAACTTCGGTCACACATATAATTGATGAGATACATCGGTATGTATCACAAAAAACCGCGCTTATCGGAACGTTGCAGATGGTAATAGGAGATCAAAACTATCCCGTGAAGAACACGACACCAGATTCATTGTTTTTACAGAAGAACTTACGGAAAATGGTAGACGAAAATACGGAAGTTGTCACAATGGAAGTATCTTCTCACGCATTAGATTTAGGGAGAGTACATGGTGTTGATGTTGATATAGCAGTATTTACTAATTTATCGCAAGATCATCTTGATTATCATCAAACAATGGACCATTATTTATTTGCAAAAAGTTTACTTTTTTCTCAATTAGGTAATAGCTTTAACCAGAAAAAAATGAAATACGCTATTATTAATCAAGACGATAAAAATGCCTCGTTTTTAAAAAGAGCGACGGCGCAACCTATCCTAACCTATGGTGTGAAAAGTGAAGCAACATTCCAAGCAACAGAAATAGAGTGGAAGGCAAGTGGTGTCTCATTTAAAATGCTCACTCCAGAAGGTGTTGTGGAAATTGACAGCAAATTAATGGGAATGTTTAGTGTTTATAATATTTTGGCTGCAGCAGCGGCTTCTTATGCCTCAGGAATTACGTTAACTGATATTCAAACGGTATTAAATCAAACAACAGGTGTAAAAGGACGCTTCCAGCCTGTGGAACATCAACATGACTTCAGTGTCATTATCGATTATGCTCATACTCCAGATTCATTGGAAAATGTGTTATCGACGATTCAACGTTTTTGTCAAGGTGACATACATGTGGTAGTAGGTTGTGGCGGTGATCGTGATCGTCGCAAAAGACCTCTGATGGCAAAAGTAGCTTGTCAATATGCCGACTATGCCATTTTCACATCCGATAACCCACGTTCTGAATCGCCTCAATCAATTATTGATGATATGGTAGAGGGAATAAGCTTTCAGAATTATCAAGTACAATTAGATCGAAAAAATGCAATTCAACAGGCCATTCAACAAGCGAAAAAAGATGATGTTGTGCTTATCGCTGGTAAAGGTCATGAAACATATCAAATAGTTGGAGATAATGTTTTAGACTTTGATGATGAAAAAGTAGCACTTGAATTTCTAAAGTAAATATAAAGAAACGACGCACCATTCGGATAGGAGATTGGAGAGAGAATAGATGAATGAATATACATTTTTAATTACAGTAGCGATCGCATTTTTGATTACTGTTCTACTATCCCCGATTTTAATTCCTTTTCTTAAAAGATTAAAATTCGGTCAGAGTATCAGAGAAGAAGGACCAAAATCACACCAAAAAAAATCAGGAACTCCTACCATGGGGGGAGTAATGATCATACTTAGTGTAACCATCACAAGTATATTAGTGATTGCGCGAATAAACCAAGGTGGATTAGGTTATGAGATCTATTTATTATTGCTTGTTTTAATTGGTTTTGGATTATTAGGATTTTTAGATGACTTTATTAAAGTAGTCCTTAAGAGAAATTTAGGTTTAACTTCCAAACAAAAACTGCTTGGGCAAATTGTGATTGCAGTTATTTTTTACATTGTATTATTACAGCAAGATTTTTCAACGAGCCTTGAGCTACCTGGAACCTCCATTTCATTTGATTTAGAATGGTTTTACCCTATCTTTATCATTGTTATGTTAGTTGGAGCATCTAACGCAGTAAATTTAACAGATGGATTAGACGGTTTATTAGCCGGAACAGCAGCTGTTGCGTTTGGTGCATTTGCTATTTTAGCGTGGTATGGGACTCCTGATTTAAATGTTACATTATTTAGTTTGTCTGTTGTAGGGGCTTTATTAGGCTTTCTGGTATTTAATGCCCATCCAGCTAAAGTCTTTATGGGTGATACAGGATCGTTAGCACTTGGTGGCGCTATTGCAGCTATAGCAATTTTATTAAAATTAGAAATCCTATTAGTTATTATTGGTGGCGTATTTGTTATCGAGACTTTATCCGTAATGATTCAAGTCATTTCTTTTAAAACTAGAGGTAAACGGATATTCTTGATGAGCCCACTTCATCATCATTACGAATTAAAAGGTTGGTCAGAGTGGCGTGTTGTCACGACCTTTTGGGCAGTGGGGGTATTATTCGCTATATTAGGCATTTATATTGAGGTGTTATCATCATGAGAAACTTAAAAAACTTTCCATTTCAAAGAGTGTTAGTTTTAGGGTTAGCAAAAAGCGGGACAGCTGTAACCAAATTGTTATTCGAAAATGGTATTGACGTTACAGCAAATGATTTAAAGGCCTCGGAGGATAACGAGAACGTACAGGACCTACGTTTTTTAGGGATTCCTGTAATTGTTGGGGAGCATCCACTCGAATTAATTGAGAATGTCGATGCGGTTATCAAAAACCCTGGTATACGTTATGAAAATATTTTAATAGAAAAGGCAATCGAAAAAGATATTCCAGTGTTAACCGAAATCGAGTTAATTGCATACTTTGGAATTGAACAACTAGTTGCGATAACAGGTTCAAATGGAAAAACAACAACGACAACATTAATCTATGAAATGTATAAAAAAGCAGACGTTCCTGCAAGTTTAGCAGGTAATATTGGTCATGTAGCCTCTGAAGTAGCAGCACAGATGGAAAATGATCAAACAATGGTGGCCGAATTATCTTCGTTTCAATTACTAGGGATTGATCGTTTCAAACCAAAAGTAGCGGTACTTTTAAATATTTTTGAAGCACACTTAGACTATCATCACACATTAGAACATTATCAAAATGCCAAAGCTAATATCTTTAAAAATCAAACAAGTCAAGACGTGCTTGTCTATAATTATGATGATGAAAGGGTTGCGAGGATCGTCACGAAAGCATCTTCAAGATTAGTACCATTCAGCCGAAAGCAAAAACTATTGAATGGAGCATATTGTAAAGATACTGCCATTTATTTCAAAGAGGAAAAAATAATTGATCTTGATTCTATTGCTTTAGTCGGTGAACATAATATTGAAAATATCTTAGCAGCTATTGCCGTAGCGAAAAGCGAAGGTATATCCAATCAAGCGATTTGTGAAGTGCTAACCACGTTTACCGGTGTAACTCATCGCTTGCAGTTTGTAAAAAGAGTTAATGGCATAGCCTTTTATAACGACTCAAAAGCAACCAATATTTTAGCAACTCAAAAAGCTTTGTCTGCATTTCAACAACCTACTATTCTATTAGCGGGTGGTCTTGATCGTGGAAATGAATTTGATGAATTAGGTGAAGTAATGAAAAATGTTAAAGCACTTGTATTATTTGGAGAATCAGCACCGAAGATAGAAAAAGTAGGAAAAAATATTGGTATCGAGACGATTCAATCGGTTGACTCAATGGAACAAGCGGTTCAAGAGTCTTTTCGTTTATCAGAAGAGGGTGATGTTGTTCTACTCTCTCCAGCTTGTGCGAGTTGGGATCAATATAAAACATTTGAAGAGAGAGGCAACATGTTTATGGAATCTGTGCATAAGTTATAATAGAGGGGCTTGTCTATTATAATACGCAGATACCTTTATTCGTAACTAGCCCCTAATTCACAAAAGAATTTGGGGGTTTTTTTATGCAATCAATCGTGAAAGATCATAAACCTGATTATTTATTAATTGCGATTATATTAGTTATTTTGGCAATAGGAACGCTAATGGTATATAGTGCTTCTTCCGTTTGGGCACTATATAAATTTGATGACTCTTTATACTTTTTGAAGCGACAATTACTTTTCGCAGGTGTTGGAGTTTTTGCCATGTTTATGGTTTCCAAAATTCCTTACTTTCAATGGATAAAATATCGAAAATGGATCTTTATCCTCTGTTTTTTGCTGTTAATTGCGGTCCTTATACCAGGTGTCGGAATGGTAAGGGGAGGAGCGAGAAGCTGGATTGGGGTCGGAGCTTTTAGCATCCAGCCGGCCGAATTTATTAAACTTGCATCCATTATGTTCCTAAGCGGATTTTTAGTTAATCATCAAGACAAAATAACAGAGTTTAAAAAAGGATTCTTACCACCGTTATTTTTTACGTTGCTTATTTTTTTATTTATCATGCTGCAACCTGATTTAGGTACTGGTATGGTGTTCTTATTAACTTGTTTTCTTCTTATTTTTGTAGCAGGTGCAAAAATCATTCATTTTCTCTTTCTAGCGGGATTCGGATTTATTGGATTTTTATTACTTATTATATCAGCCCCTTATAGAATGAATCGAATAACCGCCTTTTTAGATCCATGGCAAGATCCTTTAGGAACAGGTTTTCAAATTATTCAATCTTTATATGCAATAGGTCCTGGTGGTTTATTCGGAGTCGGTTTCGGTAATAGCCTACAGAAATACTTTTATTTACCTGAACCACATAATGATTTTATTTTTGCAATTATTGCAGAGGAATTAGGCTTTATCGGTGCGGGTTTTGTAATTTTATTATTCTTCCTATTTATTTGGAGGGGGATCTTAACGGCAGTTTACGCGCCAGATTTGTTCGCCAGATTATTAGCAATCGGTATTGTAAGTATGATCATGATTCAAGTGATGATCAACATCAGTGTTGTCATTGGATTAATACCTGTAACTGGAATTACCCTTCCTTTTTTAAGTTATGGAGGATCGTCTTTAACATTAACACTATGCTCAGTGGGGATATTAATCAATATTAGTAAATATAAACAATAAACTTGGGAGATTTGGATGATTACTTACGACTACTTACTGTGATATAATTTAAACTAGACAGCATACAATATTTAGTAACCGGATTAATAGAAAAGGAAGTTTTTTTATGGTACAAAAAAGAGTAGTTTCAATTGAAGATCGTATTCCAAAGCTAAAAAATGAAAGACGCAAAAAAGCAAATAGAAAGTTAATATTTTATTTGCTAATCTTTTTTGTATTAATCTTTATTGTTGTTTATTTACAATCACCAATGAGTTATGTGAAAAATGTGAAAGTAACTGGATTGAATTGGGTTGAGAGAGAAGAAATTATTCAACTAAGTGAAATAGAAAAAAATACTAACTTTTGGGGTGTTAATTCGAATGGCATGGAACAAGCGATTATTTCGCATCCACAGGTCACAGCAGTAGATGTCTCTAAATCATTCCCTAATACTATTGTCATAGAAATTGATGAACTAAGTCATATTGGGTATGTGGATATTGACGATAAATTGCACCCTATTTTAGAAAATGGAGATTTATTAACAGAAGTTAATTGGTCTACAGTAACCGGAGATGTTCCATTAATATTAGGATTTGAGGATGATCATTATTTACAGGAATTATCAGAAGAAATAGCAAGTTTATCAACCTATGTCTCTGTATTAATTTCTGAAGTACATTGGATTCCTTCCGATTCTAATCCATATAAAATTAAGCTTTATATGACAGATGGACAGCAAGTGGAGTCCTCTATTAGAAATTTATCTTCTACTTTAAATAGTTATCCCTCTATTGTTACACAGTTAGATCCAAAGAGTGAGGGTGTCATTAAGATTGATGAAAGTGGGGCTGTTTTTACTCCGTATAAAGTAGAAGAGCAGGAGGAGGATATGGTAGAAGAGGATGAAGAGTAAACAATTAATATTTGCTTTTGTATTTATGATACTAGGTTTTTTATTAACCTTTAGTTATCAACATACAAAGTCAACTGTAGAGATTGTACAAGTTAATGACCAAGAATGGGAAAGGGATTATTACTATCGAAAACAACTGATTGATATGGAAGAAAAGAATAAACAACTGAGAGGTGAACTCAATAACATTCGGCAAGAGGTTCAACAAACGGAACAAGAATTAGCAAATGGAGCAGATCAATTAAAAGACCTTGTGGATACAAAGTCAAATCTTCAAAAATTAACAGGTGAATTGCCGATTGTTGGAGAAGGAGTATCCATTACATTAAAGGATGCAAGTTATATTCCTACTGAAGATCACGCAAACCAGTATATTGTTCATGACCGGCATATTCATGAGACGGTGAACGAACTATATAGTGCAGGTGCCAAAGCAATTGCTATAAATGGTCAAAGAATATACCGTGATAGCTACATCTCATGTATTGGCCCAGTGGTTTCAGTTGATGGGACTGCTCATCCAGCCCCATTTGTTATTTCTGCCATTGGAGACCAGGAAATATTAGAAGTAAGCGTAAATTTAAAAAATGGCGTAATTGATATGCTTGTCCAAGATAATATTGAGGTAACTATTGAAAAAGAAGCAAATATTGAAATGTTCGCAAAGGATATGTGAGAGAAATGAAGAACGTCTTCACTAACCAAAAACTTATGATTGGTTTTGTCTGTTTGCTAATCGGATTTATGATTGCCATCTTGTTTAATACCAATCAACAACCAGATGAGCGTGAAACTAGAGATACATGGGAAATTAGAAGTGCATTACAAGAAGAACAAAAAATACAACAAAATTTATATCAAGAAATTGCTATAGCCGAAAAAATGTTACTTGAATATCAAGAGCAAACAGAGCTACAGCAAATAGATTCTTTAAAAGAATCTATAGAAACTCTACAAAAAGAAGCTGGAATAATGGAAAAGGTAGGAAGTGGTGTTATGCTTACCATCGAGCCATTATTTTTAGATAAAGAATATCAAGAATACCCATCATTAAATGCAGAATTGTTGCAGTTATTTATTAACGAGCTAAATGCATTTGGTGCAAATGATATGGCAGTTGGAAGTCAACGAATCGTTAACATTACACCAATTAGAGATGTTAATGGAGAAGTATATGTGAACAATAATCCTATAGGCAGTTTACCAGTAGAAATTCGTGTATTAACAAACGATACAGAGAGATTAATAAATCATATTGAAGTAAGTGAAATAAATGATTATTTTGCACTAGAAAATGTTACAATTAGTATCAGAGAACAAGAAAAGGTTAATCTTCCAAATTATGAAGGAACAATAAATTTAAACGATGTTCAACTTGGTGACGTCCCAGAAGAAGGTGAAAGTTAATGTTATTGCCTGCATTGTTTTTGATTATAGGTCTGTTTTTAGGCTTTATGACTAACTTCACAATACCAGATGTTTATTCAGATTACTTGTCCATTGCTGTACTAGCTGCTTTAGATACATTATTTGGCGGAATAAGAGCACAACTTGATTCAAAATTTGACCAGCAGGTATTTATTTCAGGTTTTTTCTTTAATGTTTCCTTAGCTGCATTTTTGGCATTTTTAGGTGTTCAGCTAGGTATTGATCTTTATTTAGCAGCAATCTTCGCTTTTGGTGTAAGACTTTTTCAGAACTTAGCGATCATAAGAAGGTTATTACTAGATAAATATTATCAATATAAAAAATTAAAGAAAAACAAAGAAATATCAACAAAAATGAATTCTTAATAAGTGAAAATTAATATTTTTCTGATAAATTTACATATATTCATGAAAAATATTGAGTTTTTTATTATAATAGTGTTTAATACAATTTATTATATGTAATGATTCTTAGATAAATGCATAGAAATAGGAGGTGCCTCATGGACAACGGTGAAATTTTAGTCAGCTTGGATATAGGTACATCAAAAATAAAGGTGATTATTGGGGAAATTCTTGGTGATTCTCTAAATGTTATTGGTGTAGGTACGGCTAAATCGTTAGGAATGAAAAAAGGTGCTATCGTTGATATAGATGAGACAGTTCATTCCATCCGTGCAGCAGTTGAACAAGCTGAACGCATGGTAGATATACATATTGATCAAGTATTAGTAGGCATTAACGGAAATCATGTGCAACTTCAACCTTGCCATGGTGTGGTTGCTGTATCAAGTGATAATAAAGAGATTGCAGAAGAAGATATACATCGTGTAATGGATGCAGCACAAGTAATGTCGATTCCACCTGAACGTGAGATTGTCGATGTAATACCGAAACAATTTATAGTAGATGGACTAGACGAAATTCGTGATCCACGAGGTATGATCGGCGTACGCTTGGAAATGGAAGGAACAATTATTACTTGTTCTAAAACAATGTTACATAATATTTTGAAATGTGTAGAAAGAGCTGGTTTAAGCATCATGGATATTTGCTTACAGCCATTAGCAACAGGTGAAGTTGCCTTATCTCAGGATGAGAAAAATTTGGGAGTAGCTCTATTAGATATTGGTGGTGGAAGTACTACTGTTTCTGTCTTTGAAGATGATGGCTTAGTAAGTACTCGTGTAGTTCCTCTTGGTGGCTATAATATTTCCAAAGATTTGTCGATTGGATTACGCACTACATCAGAAGAAGCAGAAGATATTAAATTGGATCATGGGCACGCTTTTCTAAATGATGCTAACGAAGAAGAGACCTTTGAGGTTAATATAATTGGTAGTAATCAGAGACAAACGTATAATCAGTTAGATTTAGCAGAGATAATGGAAGCGCGACTTGAAGAAATATTGATTTATAGTGCTCGCGAAATTCAAAAAATGGGGTATGATGAAATACCCGGAGGTCTTGTACTAACGGGTGGTTCTATGAGTATGCCTGGTGCAGCAGACTTAGCACAAGATATTTTTCAAAGCAATGTTAGAATTGCCATACCAGATTATATAGGGGTTCGCGAACCACAATTTACAGCTGGGATTGGTATCTTGAAATTTGCTTATAAGAATGCGAAAATACAAGGGAAAGAGTTTTCAAACGCAGTAACTGCTCAACAAAATAATGTAAGTCATGTCGAGAAAGAAAAACCAATCCGATCGAAAAAAACAAATACTCCGAAACAGAAAACAAAAGAAAAGAAAGAACCAAAATTAGCGAACTTCTTCAAATATTTCTTTGATTGAGAAAGTTGAAGTAATTAGAGACGTAGAAAAAGACAAACTATTAATCTTGCAAAATAGGAGGAAATGGCATGTTAGACTTTGATACAAATATGGATCAACTAGCTACGATAAAAGTAATCGGTGTCGGCGGTGGTGGAAGTAATGCTGTTAACCGAATGATAGAACATGGTGTTCAGGGTGTTGAATTTATTGCAGTAAATACAGATGCTCAAGCTTTAAATTTATCGAAAGCAGAAGTTAAAATGCAAATTGGAACTAAACTAACGAGAGGGTTAGGTGCAGGTGCAAACCCTGAAGTTGGTCGCAAAGCAGCGGAAGAAAGTAAAGAACAAATTGAAGAAATTTTAAAAGGTTCAGATATGGTGTTTGTTACTGCTGGTATGGGTGGTGGAACCGGTACGGGTGCTGCACCAGTGATTGCTCAAGTAGCAAAAGAATTGGGAGCATTAACTGTTGGTGTGGTAACTCGTCCATTTACCTTTGAAGGAAGAAAAAGAGCAACACAAGCCGTTTCAGGTATTGATGGTTTAAAAAGTAGTGTGGATACATTAATTGTTATTCCGAATGATCGCTTGTTAGAAATAATTGATAAAAATACGCCGATGTTGGAAGCTTTCCGTGAAGCGGATAATGTCCTTCGTCAAGGTGTGCAAGGTATTTCTGATTTAATAGCTACTCCTGGTCTAATTAATGTCGACTTTGCCGATGTAAAAACAATTATGGCAGATAAAGGCTCAGCACTTATGGGAATCGGTGTTGCCACAGGTGAAAGTAGAGCAGCTGAGGCGGCTAAAAAGGCCATTTCCTCTCCATTGCTTGAAACTTCCATTGACGGTGCTCATGGTGTCCTGATGAATATTACTGGTGGAACAAACTTAAGTCTTTATGAAGTACAAGAAGCTGCTGATATTGTAACGTCTGCAGCAGACCAAGAAGTGAATGTCATTTTTGGTTCTGTTATCAATGAAGACTTAAAAGACGAAATTGTTGTTACCGTGATTGCAACCGGATTTGATGAAACACAGATGAAAAATGCTCAAAACAAGCCGAAATCTGTTTTACAAGCTAACACGACAAAAAGAGAAAGACAACCAGAAAAATCTCAAGAATCACCACAAGCCTCTCCACAGTCTCAACCGAGACCAAAACAGGAAGAGGATACATTAGATATACCAACATTTTTACGTAATCGCAATAGAAGAAGATAGACAGAAAAGTTGCCAACTCCAATTGGCAACTTTTTTTATACCTTAAAATCCATGACCAAACGAAAGTAACATATCCCCGAGCAGCCTCACAAAAATACCTATAAATACGTATAAGCAGGATTATACGACATAACTCTAGTGGTAATTTTGAATGGATGTATGTGCGTAAAAACCGCTACGGCTTGCCCACTTCCCTTTCCATGGGCTTTTTCCTTCAGCTAACTTTTCCAAGCAAAAACCGCATGGAAAAGTGGATCTTCAGGAAAAAGAATCCCATAGGAGTGGAAGTGGCCGCCTACGCTTAGTGGGATTCTACAACTATTGCAAATGCTCATATTTTGGGTGGTTACACTTAGACAATAAATCAGCTTATATTGCTAACATTGGTAAGTAATCTAATGATAAATTGATGGAAAATAGAGAATAGGCCAACATGCTTATTCTCGCTTGAGTTGTAGCGCATTAAAAAGCGCAGGCGTTGGCTTCCACTCCTGCGGGATGTTTTTATCCGAAGATCCACTTTTTAAGCGTACTTTGCTTAAAAAGTTAGCTGAGGAGAAAAACCCGCGGAAAGGGAAGCCAACAAGCCGGAGCGATTACAAAGCACATATAATATCTCATAATTACCACTACAATAGTGTCGTATAATCCTGCTTATACGAAAAAAATATCTGAATTTTTTGTTTTGTAACTATTTGTTTTTGATTAAGTGTGAATGGATAGGTTTCTACATTATCTGTAGTTTTTTCTTAAAACTAGAGGGTTTTTGCATACAAACTGTGACAGACTTCTTTTCCATGTTTCTTTATACTTTACTTAGTAGACAAGTAAAGGTTATCAAGCAAGCAGAAAGGAAGGAACTGGTGGTAATTTATGTAGAAGTTATATGGCTACTAAATTTTATGATAGATTGGATGATTTTATTATTAACACAATCGGTTACAACGCGGCTTTCCAAATGGTATAAACTCATTCTAGCCAGTTTTTTTGGATCGCTAGTTGTACCCATCACATTTTTATTACCTGCATTTCCGATGGATTCTTGGTTAATAAAAATAACGCATTCGTTTATTATCATTTGGATTGCATTTGGCTTTCAAAACGTTGCCATCTATTTAAAAGTGCTATGTACCTTTTATTTTATGACATTCTCAATAGGTGGTGGCTTATTTGCTATTCATTTTTTATTTATAAGTGAGCAAAATTTCCTGTTAACAAATTCATTAGAAGTAACTCATATCCACGGTATATTTGTAATCATTTTCTTTCCCATCATTTTTCTATTTACGAAACATCGAATGGACAAGCACAAGATGCAACAGTTTCATCAAGAATTTCATTATAAAGTTGTGATCTTTTGGGAGAACAAAGAAGTGGAAACGACAGGATATTTAGATAGTGGTAATCATTTAGTCGATCCCTTTACACAAACTCCAGTAATTATTGTAGACGAAACAATCCTCAAGAATTGGTTCCATGATCAGGAGTTGGCACAGTTAAAGAGATCTTTTCAAAATATTTTACAAGGTAAAGAAGAAGAGTTAACGACTTCATTATTTCGGTTAATTCCTTATCAAGGAGTGAATGGTCATCAAGATTTTATGATGGCATTTAAACCTATATATGTTCGAATACATATGAAAGAGACACATGTGACCAATAAGAAGGTATTAGTTGGTATTCAATTCGGAAATTTAGTTTCAGATAATAGCTATCATTGTTTATTACACCCTAAGTTATTTCAAAAAACCGGGTGATATTATATTGGAGGAGTGGAAGGTATGTTAATTGTACAACAAAAATACAAAATGATATTTTACAAAATTTTAAAGAAATTGGGTTATAAAGTTGATGAAATTTACTATATTGGGGGAAGCGAAGCATTACCACCACCACTTTCAAAAGAAGAAGAATTTGAATTAATTCATCGATTACCAGTTGGTGATAAAGCTGCCAGAGCTATGCTGATTGAACGAAACTTAAGGCTTGTCGTCTATATTGCAAGAAAATTTGAAAATACCGGAATTAATATAGAAGATTTAATTAGTATTGGAACAATAGGCTTAATTAAAGCAATTAATACCTTTAATCCAGAAAAAAAAATCAAATTGGCCACATATGCATCCAGGTGTATCGAAAATGAAATTTTAATGTATTTACGAAAGAATAATAAATTAAAAACAGAGGTATCCTTTGATGAACCATTGAATGTCGACTGGGATGGGAATGAATTATTATTATCTGATGTCTTAGGGACCGATGAAGATATAACTTTTAAAGATTTAGAACAAAGTATTGATAAGTCATTATTACGTAAAGCGTTAGAACAGTTAAATGGGCGGGAAAAACAAATTATGGAATTACGATTTGGTTTAGCAAATCAAGAGGAAATGACACAAAAAGATGTAGCAGATATGCTTGGGATCTCACAATCCTATATTTCAAGATTAGAAAAAAAAATAATAAAAAGATTACAAAAAGAGTTTAATAAAATGGTGTAACTTTTAGTTTTTGGTAAATGATGGTTGATGCATAAAAAACTCTCGATTGGTGATACTTATTTTTGAGAAGGATCTCCAATTGGGAGGGTACAAAATGACAAGACATAAAGTAGAAATTTGTGGGGTAGATACAGCAACCTTACCAGTATTAAAAAACGAAGAGATGAGAATCCTATTTAGATCTATGCAGAATGGGGATCAATCTGCACGGGAAAAGTTAGTGAACGGCAATTTACGATTAGTATTAAGCGTTATTCAAAGATTCCATAATCGTGGTGAGTATGGAGATGATTTATTTCAAGTCGGTTGTATCGGATTACTAAAATCAATTGATAATTTTGATTTAGGCCAAAATGTAAAGTTTTCTACTTATGCAGTACCAATGATTATAGGTGAAATAAGACGCTACCTGCGTGATAATAATCCAATAAGAGTATCACGTTCTTTAAGAGACATTGCATATAAGGCACTACATGCAAGAGAAAAATTGTTAAATAAAACATCGAGAGATCCTTCTCCTATGGAAATTGCTGACGAACTTGATGTGCCAGTAACCGATGTTATTTTTGCACTAGATGCCATACAAGACCCGGTATCATTATTTGAACCTATTTTCAATGATGGTGGTGATCCAATTTACGTTATGGATCAAGTCAGTGATGAAAATGTAAAGGATAATGATTGGTTGAACCATTTATCTATTAAAGAGGGGATGCAACGGTTAAATCAACGAGAAAAGTTAATTTTAAATAAACGCTTTTTCCAAGGTAAGACACAAATGGAAGTTGCAGAAGAAATCGGAATATCACAAGCACAAGTCTCCCGATTAGAAAAAGCAGCAATTAAAGAGATGAATAAGGAAATGTTCGAATAAAAATGCAAAATATATCAATGACAATACACATCCCTAAAAATGATAATGAATGAACAAAATCAAGATTATACGACATAATCTGATGGAAATTTTGACATTATGTATAGTGTTGTATCCGCTTCGGCTTGCCCACTTCGCTTTCCAGGGGCGCGTCTTCAGGTGCGGCCGAGCATAGGTCGTAACATATAGCGGGTGGGATTCCCGCCAAGAAAGAACTAACCATTCACTTGTAGCGAGTCTTGGAGGGCAAGTGGTAACACATTGCCTTTAAGCGTAGACAGTTAGGTAACGGGCCGGAAAACCATAACGGTTGAGGGATAGAGCTCCGAAATGTCCCCAAAGATGAGAAGGTCGATGTGTTCTGAAGCATAGAAGACAACAATACGGTTCTCGTTAGAGGTGAGAGAATGCTATCTTCTCCGGAGTCGAAGACCCTGGCACGTTACACATTGATATGTTGCGGTAACTCGGGAGGTCCTTTAGGTCTTTCGGATAAAGAAAGTAATGACGAACAAGCGATAACAAAGTGAGGGCTGTCAAATGCCTAAAGGAAGTCGGATAACGGCGTAGTACTGATGAAGTTGGGTAATGCCGATGGAGGAAAGGCCGTTACCTGTCATCACCCTTGATAGGGAAACATAATCCATACCCAGAGGTGGAACGTATTATGGAAACGAAACTTAATAGGATAACAGAATTGGCGAAATCGGATAAAAAGCTTGTCTTTACCTCTCTTGTACATTTACTAAATGAAAGTAACTTGAAACAGTGCCATCACCAATTACCTAAAGGTAAAGCAACCGGTGTGAATGGCACTACCAAAGAAATGTACGAAGGGAATTTAGACCAAAATATCGAAGGCCTAGTGAAACGAATGAAGAAAATGGCTTATCGACCGGTACCGGTAAAGCGTACCTATATCGATAAGCCAGGTTCCAACAAGAAACGGCCACTAGGTATTCCCGAACATGAAGATAAAATCGTTCAAAAGGGTATTACGAAGATTTTGAATGCCATTTACGAAAATGATTTTCTCGATTGTTCCTTCGGTTTTCGTCCGAATAGAAACTGCCATGATGCATTAAAGATCTTAAATGTATACATGGAACAACGGAAAACCAATTATATAGTAGATGCGGATATCAAAGGATTCTTTGATCACGTGAGTCATGATTGGATGATGAAGTTCCTTCGCCATCGTATCAACGATCCCAACTTACTTCGCATTATAGCCCGATTTCTAAAAGCTGGCTATTTGGAAGAGGGGAAATATATCGATACAGACCGAGGAACCCCGCAAGGGGGCAACATTTCACCGGTTCTAGCGAATATTTATCTTCACTATGTGTTGGATCTATGGTTTGAGAAAGTTGTAAAGAAACAATGTAGAGGTCAAGCCTATATGGTTCGCTATGCGGATGACTTTGTGTGTTGTTTCCAATACAAAGAAGATGCCAACCGATTCTACACGAATCTGATTCAAAGGTTACGTAAGTTTCATCTAGAAATTGCAGAGGATAAAACGAAGATTATCTCGTTCGGTCCTTATGCCTGGAAAGATGCAAAGCGTAACGGACAGAGGAAACCATCGACGTTCGATTTTCTTGGCTTTACGCACTATTGTAGCAAAAGCAAGAAAGGTACGTTCCGTGTGAAACGGAAAAGTAGCAAGAAGAAAATCCGTGCCAAACTTAAACAACATAAAGCTTGGCTAAAGGCAAATCGAACGAGGGATATCCAAGACATCATGCGCCGAATCACACAATCGCTAGAGGGCTACTATAATTATTATTGTATCACGGATAACTATAAAGAAGTCCTCTACTTTCTGAACAGCATTGAACAACTACTATTCAAATGGATGAATCGAAGGAGTCAACGGAAATCATTCAGTTGGGAGAAGTTTCGATTATTCCTAGAGAAATATCCGTTGCCGAAACCGGTAATTAAAATGAGCATATATGATCTGAGATATCATATATCCTATATTCTGTGAATGATGATAGGAAGAGCCGTGTGCGTGAATAGCGCATGCACGGTTCTGTGAGGAGTGAGGAATACAATTTATTTCAAGCGTATTCCCGCTTACTCGACCTAACTTTGTAAAGAAGAACACTTTACAAAGTGGATCTTCAGATCGCGCTGATCCCCTAGGAGTCGAAGTGGACGCCTACGCTGAAAGAAGTTCTACAAAGATAGCTAGTGCTTGCATTTTGGATTGTTACCGATATGAACATATTTTGTTAATTAGGATAAGTAATCTAAAGAAAAATTCATAGGTGATATTGAATGACGCCAATATGATTATTCTTACTTTAGTTGTAGAGCATTAAAAAGCGCAGGCGTTGGCTTCCACTCCTGCGGGATGTTTTTATCCGAAGATCCACTTTTTAAGCGTACTTTGCTTAAAAAGTTAGCTGAGGAGAAAAACCCGCGGAAAGGGAAGCCAACAAGCCGGAGCGATTACAAAGCACATATAATATCTCATAATTACCACTACAATAGTGTCGCATTGTCCTTCTTATATGTATGCAATTAAAAATCCAAATGATGGCGAATTATTGGTTTAATTCGTGTGATCATTTGGATTTTGTTATTTATCAAATCACTTTTGTTCTAGTTTTTTTGCTCTTTTATCTGCACGTTCACTTCTATTCTTAGCCTCGATATCATTTGCATCCGCTAATTCAGAGGAGAATTCTACATCAATACCATCTGTCTTTTCATAATTAGGAGTTTGTGCTAAGAAATTTTTGCCAACTTTCTTTTTATGTTCATCTCTACCCATCACCATCCTCCTCTCTATTCGATATCATGATTAGTTTGTTTCGAAACATAAATTAGATACAGACATTTGTGTTTTTTTATGATCTTCTCCAACCATATTTTAAGACGATCTACATATATTGATAAAAAGGGGGATTAATTATTATGATCACATTATCGTCTTTGCAAATGAAGGACATTGTTTATATCGAGGATGGTACAAAAATAGGTAATTTAACGGATATTGAAATAAATGTTGATATTGGTAAAATAACAAACTTAGTTGTGGCAACAAAAACGAAAGTATTTGGCATGTTTGGTGAATCAAGAGAAATTGTTATTCCCTGGGAACATGTGATAAAAATAGGACATGACGTCATTTTAGTAAAGAAAAATGGTGCATTTCCTACCGTTCAAATTAGTCCTAAAGATGATGACACCGCCACATATCAACAATGATTGAGAATCTAATTGTTAAGATGTGCTAAAATATGATAAAATGATTTGAAATAGGAGGGGTATGATGAACGAACCTTTCTTCCAGAAAAATAACAACCCCATTTTGTGGATTAAACCATGGAAAGATGCAAATATTGTCGCTGGCTTTACAACAAGAGAAAATGGCATAAGTTTGCCTCCCTATAATAGTAATAATTTAGGTTTTCATGTTGAGGACAACCCTGATCATGTTCTGCAAAATCGTAAACAAGTAGCAGAGCAGATTAATATTCCGCTTAAACAATGGGTTATGGCAGATCAAGTTCATGATAACTATGTACAACTTATTAACGAAAACCATAAAGGTAGAGGTATCTATACAAAAGAAGATGCACTTGTAGCAACTGATGGTTTAATCACTTCGACTAAGAATGTGATGTGTACTGCTTTATATGCTGATTGTGTACCACTATACTTTTATGACAAAGTAAATTTCACTGTAGCTATAGCGCATGCAGGCTGGAAAGGTACCGTCGCAAATATTGCTAAAAAGACAATAGAAAATTTTAAGATATTATCTTCAAATATTGAGGACATCGAAGTGGTGATTGGACCAAGTATTTGTAAGACCTGCTATCAAGTTAACGACCATGTAATTCAACACATTGATCCGAAATATAACAATTGTTATCAAGGGAAAGACAATGACTACCACTTAGATTTAAAAATGTTAAATCAACAACTTTTGTTAGATGAAGGAATACCAGTAAATAACATACATATTTCAAATTATTGTACGTCACATCATTCTATGTTTTTCTCTCATAGGAGAGATCAACATCCTACAGGAAGAATGATGGGATTTATCGCTATTGTATAACAAAAGAAAGGGAGTCGATCATGACAGTTGCAAACAATCTAGCTAATATCAAACAAAATATCGAACAAGCTTGTAAAAATAGCAATAGAGACCCAGGTGATATTACAATAATAGGTGTTACAAAATATGTTACAATAAAGAGAGCAGAAGAGGCTTTAGCAGAAGGAATTAATCATTTTGGCGAAAATCGGATCGAAGGATTGATCGATAAATATCAATCAATTGGAACTGAAGCAACTTGGCATTTTATTGGTTCCTTACAATCAAGGAAAGTGAAAGAAATCATTGATAAAGTAGATTACATTCATTCACTTGATCGTAAATCACTCGCAAAAGAAATTAATAAGCGAACAAATAAAGCTTTAAAATGCTTTGTCCAAGTTAATGTTAGTGGAGAAGAATCAAAACATGGCTTAGATTTAAATCAAGTACAAGCTTTTGTCGACACATTAAGAAATTATCCGAATATTAAAGTCGTAGGTTTAATGACAATGGCTCCATTTATAAAAGATGAAAAACGATTGCGTGAGACCTTTCGTTCTTTACGAGAATTACGTGATACCATTCAGAGTGAGGGGTGGGAGCACGCTCCTTGTCATTATTTGTCGATGGGAATGAGTAATGATTATCAAATTGCAATTGAAGAAGGCGCCACCCACGTACGTATTGGTTCAAGTTTAGTGGGTCCATACGAAGAATAGAGGTGAAAATATGAGTATGAAAGGGAAGTTTCGAAATTTCTTCGGAATTGATGAAGATGAATACGAAATTGTCGAAGAAGAAGTGGAACAAGATGATTATACGCCTCCAACACGTAGTGGAAGAAAAGATGACAAAGGGAATGTGGTTAGTTTATCCTCTGTTCAAAAAAACAATAAAATGGTTTTGTGTGAACCACGCTCCTATGATGAAGTACAGGATATAGCGGACCATATTGTCAATCGAAGATCTGTTGTGATAAATCTGCAACGAGTCGATACCTTACAAGCAAGACAAATTATTGATTTTATGAGTGGTACTGTTTATGCTGTTTCAGGTCAAATCAAAAAATTAGGTTCTCAAACCTTTTTATGTACACCAGATAGTATTGAAATATCAGGTAATATTACTGAAATAATGGAAGAAATAGATCCAGAACAAAGGTGGTAAAGTAGACAATGGATTTGATCTATCAAATTTTAGCATACGGCATGATGCTATATTCGTATGCGATTATTATTTATATTTTAATGTCATGGTTTCCAGGAGCCAGGGAATCATCTATTGGCCAAATGCTTGGTTCGATTGTAGAGCCATACCTGGAACCATTCCGAAAAATCATACCACCTATTGGCGGGATGATTGATATATCACCTATCGTAGCTATTATTGTACTACAAATGGCGATGAGAGGTTTAGATTTTATATTCAGATTAATTTAGGTGATTATATGGATTTATACCAACATTTTAGAAAAGAAGAATATCCATTTATCGATCAGGTTTTATCCTGGCGTGACCATGTAACTACTCGTTACGAAAGTAAAGTAATTGATTTTTTACACCCACGGGAACAAAGGATATTTGATACGATCATTGGAAATGATGAAGAAATACAGCTGCATTTTTTTGGTGGTTGGGAACTTGCAGAAAGAAAAAGAGCAGTACTCGCCCCGTATTATGAAGAAATAAGTAATGATAGCTTTGAAGTCGTTTTATTACAAGCAACTTTTCCGCAGAAGTTTGTCTCCATTGAACACCCAGATGTATTAGGCTCATTTTTATCAGCTGGTATCAAACGAAAAAAAATTGGAGATATTGTTATTTATGAAGATACGATTCAGATAGTAGTTGCAGAAGATATTATGACATATTTAATTACTAATATTACTTCAATAAAAAAAGCAGGTGTCTCTTTTGAAAAGGTTCCTCTAACAAATAGGCTACCATCTCAAGATAAATGGCAAGAACTTACTACTACATGTGCTTCTTTAAGGTTAGATGTATTGATCAAAGAGATATACCAAATGTCTAGGCAACAAGCTTTAAATCTCATCAAAAAAGGTTATGTAAAAGTGAACTTTCAAACGATTGATCAGCCAGCCTTTCTGTTAGAGGATGGAGATCTTCTCTCGATAAGAGGGAAGGGTCGTTCACGTATCAAAGAATTACAAGGTCGAACAAAAAAGGATAAAATAAGAATCACTTATGAAAAATTATTATAATTTTTTGTAACTTTATATAGGGATTTGTCAACAAAGTATGATAATATAATGTATAAAGTATGATGACATCTATTAGGAGGTGGCCGATGTGCCTTTAACACCGCTCGACATTCATAACAAAGAGTTTGCACGAGGTTTTCGAGGTTATGATGAAGATGATGTAAATGAGTTTTTAGACCAAGTCATTAAAGATTACGAAACAGTTATGCGTGAGAAAAAAGAGTTGAAAGACAAAGTAGAACAACTAAATGAACGAGTTAGTCATTTTTCTAATATCGAAACAACTCTAAATAAGTCGATACTAGTAGCTCAAGAAACAGCTGAAGAAGTAAAAGAAAACGCAAAAAAAGAATCGAAATTAATTATAAAAGAAGCAGAAAAGAATGCTGACCGAATTATTAACGAAGCGCTACATAAATCCAGGTCGATTGCTTTGGAAGTAGAAGAATTGAAAAAACAAGCAAAAGTATTCCGTACTAGATTGAAGATGTTAGTGGAAGCACAACTTGATCTAGTAGAGAATAATGACTGGGACGGATTATTTGAGATGGATTTCGAAAATGAAGAAGAGGAATCGGAAAATCAAAGAAATCATTCAAATCAATATTAATCCTTGACGAAATTAGAATTATTACATATAATTCTAACAATAATCTTTTCATAGATAAATCAAAAATACAGCGAATGGGATAGTAAAATAAGCTTGACTAGCATAGCGAATTAGGGACGGTGAGAGCCTAATCTAGTACCTTATTTGAAGATCACCCAGAAGTAGTTACACTGAACTTAAAAGTAAGTGTAAACGTTCATTCACGTTACGAATCTCAAAGTGGTTAGCAACATAGAGCTAACTATAAGGGTGGTACCGCGAGTCCTTCTCGTCCCTTCCAGGGATGTGAAGGACTTTTTATATGCTATAATAATCGACTACCACTTAGTTACTAGGTATGATTCACCCAAAAGAATAGAAATAAGGAGGACATAGCAATGGAATATAAACAAACATTAAATATGCCAAAAACAAAATTCCCAATGCGTGGTAATTTGCCAAATAAAGAACCGCAATTACAGGAAAAATGGGAGAAAGAAAAGCTCTACGAAAAAGTACAAACTCGTACAGAAGGAAGACCGTTATTCGTACTACATGATGGGCCTCCATATGCCAATGGAGATATCCATATGGGCCACGCACTAAACAAGGTGTTAAAAGATTTTATTGTGAAGTACAAATCAATGGTTGGATTCCACGCACCATATGTGCCAGGCTGGGACACACACGGTTTACCGATTGAACAAGCACTTGCGAAGAAAAAAGTAAACCGAAAAAAAATGACAGTAGCTGAATTCAGACAGAAATGTGCAGAATATGCATTAAAACAAATTGACAACCAGCGTACACAATTTAAACAATTAGGTGTACGAGGTGATTGGGATAATCCATATATTACCTTAAACAAAGAATATGAAGCAGCCCAAATTAAAGTATTTGGTGAAATGGCGAAAAAAGGATATATCTATAAAGGACGTAAGCCTGTATATTGGTCACCATCATCAGAATCAGCACTTGCTGAAGCAGAAATTGAATATCAAGATAAACGATCTGCTTCGATTTATGTAGCATTTGATGTGAAAGATGGAAAAGGTTTATTAGAAGGTAATGAGAAATTTGTGATCTGGACCACAACTCCATGGACGATTCCAGCTAACTTAGCGATCTCTGTTCATCCTGATTTAGAGTATGCGGTTGTAGAAGTTGATGGTCAAAAATATGTGGTAGCACATGATATGCTTGAGAACTTAAAAGAAACATTTGAATGGTCAGAAACAAAAGTTGTAAAAACGTTTAAAGGTCAAGAAGCAGAGCATTTAGTAGCGAAACATCCTTTTTATGACCGAGATTCTTTAATTATCCTAGGTGAACATGTAACAACAGAAAGTGGTACAGGACTTGTACACACAGCACCAGGACACGGTGAAGATGACTTTATCATCGGTAAGAAATACGGCTTAGAGGTTTTATGTCCTGTTGATGAAAAAGGTTATTTCACGGAAGAAGCACCTGGTTTTGAAGGTTTATTCTATGATGCAGCTAATAAGCAAGTGACTGAAAAATTAGAAGAAAATAATGCGTTACTTAAATTGAACTTTATCACGCATTCTTATCCCCATGATTGGCGTACGAAAAAGCCAACAATTTTCAGAGCGACTAATCAATGGTTTGCATCGATTAAGGATTTTCGTGAAGAAATCTTGTCGGAAATTAAACGTATTAATTGGCTTCCAAATTGGGGAGAAACTCGATTATTTAATATGGTTCGTGATCGTGAAGACTGGTGTATTTCAAGACAACGTACTTGGGGTGTACCAATTCCAGTATTTTACGGGGAAGATAGAACACCAATTATTAATGATGAAACGATCTCACATGTAGCAAAATTATTTGAAGAACATGGGTCAAATATTTGGTTTGAATGGGATACGAAAGATTTATTACCTGAAGGATTTTCTTCTGAACATAGCCCAAGTGGAGAATTTACGAAAGAAACAGATATCATGGATGTCTGGTTTGACTCTGGTAGCTCCCACGAAGGTGTGTTGGAAAGTAGAGCAGAATTACAACGACCAGCAGATGTCTATTTAGAAGGTTCTGACCAATATCGTGGTTGGTTTAACTCTTCCATTTCAACTGCAGTAGCTGTAACAGGAAAATCTCCTTATGAAACAGTTATTAGTCATGGTTTTGCGTTAGATGGTCAAGGTCGTAAAATGAGTAAATCTGTCGGTAATGTAGTGGTACCATCTAAAATCATGAAACAATATGGTGCAGATATTTTACGTCTGTGGGTTGCATCTGTCGACTATCAAGCAGATGTAAGAATTTCAGATGAAATTATTAAGCAATCAGCTGAAGGGTATCGTAAAATCCGAAATACTTTCCGTTTTCTATTAGCAAACTTAGAAGACTTCACTGCAGAAAATCGTGTCAATGATGATGACTTAGAGGAAATGGATCAGTATATGTTATTACGATTACAACAAGTTATCGATAAATCTCGTAAAGCATATGATGCATATGACTTCTCAACGGTCTATCAAACCATTCATAATTTCTGTACGATTGATTTAAGTTCATTCTATTTAGATTTTGCTAAGGATATTCTTTACATCGAATCCGCTGATAACCCTAGAAGACGCAGTATTCAAACGGTATATTATGAAATTTTAACATCATTGGTTAAATTGTTAACACCTATTTTAACGCATACGATGGAAGAGGTTTGGAGCTATATTCCAGATGTAACAGAAGAAAATGCGCAATTAGCAGATATGCCTGACGCAAGAGAGATCAAAGGTCAGGATGCCTTAGCTAAGAAATGGTCTCACTTTATGGACGTACGCGATGACATTTTAAAAGCATTGGAAGAAGCACGTGCGGAAAAAGTAATTGGTAAATCATTAGAGGCAGCAGTCACTATTAAAGCGAATAATGAGCAAGTGGCTAATTTATTAAGCGAGGTGCCTCATTTACATCAATTATTAATTGTTTCAAATGTGCAATTAGTCGACAACTTGGAGGATGGCAAAACGTACGATCATGTCAGCTTAAAGATTGAGAAACATCAAGGCGAAACATGTGAACGTTGCTGGGTAATCTCTGATACAGTTGGCGAAGATAACGATCATCCAACACTATGTACACGATGTGCAACAGTAGTAAAAGAAAATTACGCACACTTAACCGAATAAACAACAAACCAAAAGCCATGTTCCTTCCAAGGAACATGGCTTTCCTAATAACAATTATAAGGAACCACATCAACAATACAATAGTATATCTAAACTGCGAAGTACCTGACAAACTATTATTGAAAAAGTATTCAGATGAGTGCTAATCCAACGCTACGGAAAAACACTTCCTTTCCGGGGGCACGGCTGAAGCTAACTTGGTAAAGAAAAGCACTTTACCAAGTGGATCTTCAGCTCGTGCTGTTCCCCCAGGAGTGTCGCATTTTTCCTCCGCTTTGAGCTGAATTCTGTTCAGGTACGATGAAATAAGCTGTGATATCAATATCCTAGCTGATACTTAATTTGTAGAACATTACTGAAGCGTAGTCCATTTACGAAGACTCCAGCGGGAACAGCGCGAGCTGAAAATCCCGCAGGAAAGCGACCTTTGCTTTCCGAGGAAGTTGAAGCCGTGCCCGCGGAAAGCGAAGTAAATGGACGGAGCTTTTGGTTAACACTTATCAAACTTTCAAAATTGTCACAGGTTCGCAATATATGTCTATTGTGTAAAAGATATAATTATCTACATTCTTTTTCAATTTTGATTTATAATGGTATAATGTGTAGGTAATTTATTGCATTTGAATTGAAAATGTTGGAGGTACGTTATGTGGCGTGTATATGTAATTGCATTAGCAGTAATCGTGATCGATCAAGTAACGAAATGGTTGATCGTGACCAATATGGAATTAGGAGAAAGAATAAGCCTTATTGAATCCTTTTTTTATTTAACATCACATCGAAACTCTGGAGCAGCATGGGGTATATTACAAGGACAAATGACCTTTTTCTATATTATCACCATCATTGTGATTGGATTTATTATTTTTTACATCCAGAAATACGCAAAAGAAAGTATGTTATTAGGTACTGCTCTAGCTTTTGTGCTAGGTGGAGCAATTGGAAACTTTATTGATCGTCTATTTCGGAAAGAAGTCGTTGATTTCTTTGATATTTACATTGGGACTTACAATTATCCAATTTTTAATATCGCGGATTCTGCACTAGTTGTTGGCGTGATCATTATTTTTATCTATACATTCATCGATGAAAGAAACAAAAAGAAGGAGCAAGCTAAATGAGTGAACCAGAATACATAGTTAATGAAGCAGAACAAGGGGTTAGAATTGATAAATTATTAGCAACCATTTCGTCTGATTATTCAAGGTCACAAATTAAAACATGGTTTGACAAAAACTTAGTAAATGTAAACGGCAAAACTGTCAAACCAAACTATAAATGTCAACCTGAAGACAAAATTGAATGGCTGATCCCTAAAGTAGAACCATTAGATGTGGTAGCAAAGAACCTACCAATTGATATTGTATATGAAGACAAAGATATTTTAGTGGTAAATAAAGCCAGTGGCATGGTTGTTCATCCTTCTGCAGGACATAAGGAAGACACATTAGTAAATGCTCTATTGTTTCATTGTGATGATTTATCTGGAATAAATGGGGTCAAACGACCAGGTATCGTTCATCGTATTGATAAAGATACGAGTGGTTTATTAGTGGTAGCTAAAAATGATTTGGCACATGAAAGATTGGCTGAACAATTGAAAAAGAAGACAATGAAAAGAGCCTATAAAGCAATCGTTCATGGTGATATTCCTCATGACTATGGTACGGTTGATGCACCGATAGGCCGTAGTGAAAAAAACAGACAACTTATGGATGTAACAGAAAAAGGAAAACCTGCCGTCACCCATTTTGAAGTGTTAGAGAGATTACATGAAAAATACTCTTTTGTTAAATGTATTTTGGAAACAGGTAGAACTCACCAAATCCGAGTTCACATGAAGTATATTGGTTTTCCGATAGTTGGAGATCCAAAATATGGTCAGCGCAAAAGCATTGATGTGGATGGCCAAGCTCTCCATGCATACCATTTACAGTTTGAACATCCTATAACAAAGGAAGCTTTGGAATTTGAAGCACCATTACCAACTAAATTTGCAAAAGTATTAGAAAATATCCGTAAAAGTTATTGACTTCACCTGCACTTTTTGTCATAATTAACTCAATATCATAAAGTCCTTTAAAAACAGTCCCGTGAGGCTGGAAAGGTATCGGATAAATTACTATAAGTATGTCCAAATCCTTATCTCCCACGGAGAATAAGGATTTTTTTATTACCAATTTTCCTACTCTTTGAGAAAAAAGTGAGGCGTTTATGATGAATAAAAAAGCAAATGTATTAGATGCAGCTGCGATGCGAAGAGCATTAACTAGAATAGCACATGAAATCCTCGAACGTAACAAAGGGGTAGACGGATTAATGCTTGTAGGTATTAAAACAAGAGGTGTGCCAATTGCAAGACGACTTCAAGAAAAAATTCAGGATATCGAACATGTAGAAGTACCTATTGGTGAGCTTGATATTACCTTATATCGTGATGATCTTTCACATGTAGATGAGCAACAAGAACCACAATTAAATGATACCAATCTTAAGGAACAAGTGACAGGTAAAAATGTTATTTTAGTAGATGATGTTTTATATACGGGCAGAACAGTTCGTGCAGCGATGGATGCCATAATGGATCAAGGCAGACCTTCGCAAATGCAACTTGCAGTTTTAGTGGATCGTGGTCATCGTGAGTTGCCAATTAGAGCAGACTTTATTGGCAAAAATATTCCGACTTCACAGAATGAAATTATCACAGTAGAATTAGCTGAAATTGATCAAAAAGATAGTGTAAGTATTTACGAAAAAGAATAAAAGACCTTTAACCAAGTACAGAGATGCTTATAAGGTCGCAGATTTAGGATACGTGCATTTAAATGACACGTCTACCTCTTTGCGACCAGCAAAGAGGTTTTTTATTTAGAAAAAGGGGAGAGCGACATGTCAGATAAAAATATGGAGTTAGGTATTAGAGACGTCCCAAAAATGTCAAAATGGATCTTGTTTAGTATTCAACATTTATTCGCAATGTTTGGTGCGACCATTTTGGTACCATTTTTAACAGAACTTTCACCAGCAATAGCACTGGTTTCCAGTGGACTGGGAACTCTAGCATACTTAGTTATAACAAAAGGACAAATACCAGCATATTTAGGGTCAAGTTTCGCCTTCATTGCACCGATCACTAGTGCGATGGCAATCGGTGGAACCGGTGGAGTGATGATCGGAAGCTTTTTGGCGGGGGTTGTTTACGGAATTTTATCACTATTGATCGCAACTTTTGGTACCGATTGGATTATAAAAGTATTACCTCCGATCGTAGTTGGGCCCGTAATAGTTGTTATTGGTTTAGGATTAGCACCAACAGCAATAGACATGGCCATGAATGTCGATGGTGAATATAGTGGCATTCATTTTAGTGCAGCCATTGTCACACTATTAATAACAGTAATAGGCTCCTTACTATTTAAAGGATTCTTCGGACTTATTCCGATTTTAATAGGGATCATTGGGGGTTATCTATATTCCTTAATCATAAGTGCAACTACATCTTCCAAAATATTAGATGCAAGTGGTGTCCAAGCTGCTTGGGATAAAATTATCAACGCTGGGTCCTTTGGAGAAGCGATACAATCGATTTTCTTAGTACCAGAATTCGTTATACCGTTTGTTCATTACAATCCCGCTGATTTGTTTAGTTTGAGTATCGTTGCAGTTATGGTTCCAGTAGCAGTGGTAACAGTAGCAGAACATATTGGAGATCAAATGGTTCTGTCCAAAATTGCAGGAAAAAACTTTATCAAAAAACCTGGATTACACCGTTCGATACTTGGTGATGGGGTGGCAACCATGATAGCGTCAGCCCTAGGTGGACCACCAAATACAACCTATGGTGAAAATATTGGGGTACTTGCCATTACTAGGGTGTTTAGTGTGTTTGTCATCGGTGGAGCAGCTGTTTTGGCTATACTGTTTGGTTTTGTAGGGATTATTACAGAATTGATTGCGTCGATTCCAACTGCGGTAATGGGTGGTGTCTCCATTCTATTATTCGGTATCATCGCTTCAAGTGGGCTAAGAATGCTTATTGATAATCAAATCGATTTAGGTATTAAAAGAAATTTAGTAATCTCTTCGGTCATTTTGGTAATTGGTATTGGTGGAGCCTATATAAATATACCGCTGGGAGATGTTGATGTAACCATAGCTGGAATGGCACTTTCCGCATTTATTGGTCTTATTTTAAACCTTGTATTACCTGATAAAGAGTCAGGGTATGGAAATGGACAAATGTTTGCTGAACCTGATGATCAAGAATAAGTAATACACTTCAAAAAGGGAGGACTAAAGATGAAGCATTTTGTATCAATGAAAGAAAAATCTGAAACAGAAATTCTCCAATTAGTAAAAAGAGCTAACGTTATTAGTCAGAAGGGTGTACAACCACTTAACGGACAATTTTTTGCTGCAAATCTCTTTTTTGAACCAAGTACACGGACAAAAATGAGTTTTGTGGTGGCGCAACGAAGGTTGGGAATGGAAGTATTAGATTTTATGTCGGATATTTCGAGTGTGACGAAGGGTGAGAGTATTTACGATACGGCACGAACGTTCGAATCCATTGGTGCAAATCTAATTGTGCTCCGACATCAACAAGAAAATATCGCCAATCAATTAGCTGAATCTTTATCTATCCCTGTTATCAATGCTGGCGATGGTACTGGCGAGCACCCGACCCAAAGCTTATTAGACTTAGTTACAATTTATCAGGAATTCCGCCAATTTAATGGATTAAAAGTAGTCATTGCAGGGGATATAAAGCATAGTCGAGTTGCCAGATCCAATGCGATTGCTCTTTCTACATTAGGGTGTCAGGTTTATTTAACCGGTATGAATGACTGGCAAGATAACACATTACCCTTTCCGTATATCTCGATGGACGATGCAGTTGAAATCGCCGATGTACTTATGTTGTTGCGAATTCAACACGAACGACATCAAGATCACCAGGCATTCACTGAAGCAGATTATCTAGAGAATTATGGGTTAACGATTGATCGAGAAGCTAGGATGCAATCACATGCGGTTATCCTACACCCGGCTCCAGTCAATCGAGGAGTCG
Organism: Gracilibacillus massiliensis; assembly: GCF_001458115.1. Taxonomy (GTDB): domain Bacteria; phylum Bacillota; class Bacilli; order Bacillales; family Amphibacillaceae; genus Gracilibacillus; species Gracilibacillus massiliensis. Next base: position 922,653 of record NZ_CZRP01000012.1, on the reverse strand, counting down.
AAATAGATACACGCCTAGTCGAGTGTGAACGATCCCGTATTTTTAAACAAATGAAAAATGGTGTAGCAGCAAGAATGGCAGTTATCGAATCACTACTGAATCAAGGGGGAAATTATAGTGAAGAAAATTTTAACAAACGTCAAGCGAATATTGGATAATGGAGATACACTTCCATGTGAAATATTAATTCAAGATGAAAAAATAGCGGCGATTGGTAATAAGTTACATGAACCTGAAGCAGAAATTATCGATGGTAAAGGGCACATTGTGTCTCCAGGTTTTGTCGATGTCCATGTACATTTGCGTGAACCAGGTGGTGAAGCAAAAGAAACAATCGCTACTGGTACCAAAGCGGCTGCCAAAGGTGGATATACAACAGTTTGTGCGATGCCAAATACGCAACCTACTCCAGATTCAGTGGAAGTTTTAGATTCCATTCAACAAAAAATAAAAGAAACGGCATCGATTCGTGTTTTACCTTATGGATCGATCACAGAAAGGTTAATCGGCGACAAATTAACAGATATGAAGAGCTTAAAAGAAGCAGGAGCTTTTGCCTTTACAGATGATGGTGTTGGCATCCAATCATCAGACATGATGCTACAGGCGATGAAACGCGCTGCAGAGATTGATATGCCGGTAGTTGCTCATTGTGAGGACAATACGTTAATTCACGGTGGTGTCATGCACGATGGCGAAGTAAGTCAGAAATTGGGATTGCCAGGAATTCCTTCAGTATGTGAATCTGTTCAGATTGCTAGAGACGTGTTGTTAGCAGAAGCAGCAGGTTGTCATTATCATGTATGCCACGTGAGTACAAAAGAATCTGTACGTGTAATCCGTGATGCTAAAAAAGCAGGAATTCGTGTTACAGCAGAAGTAACCCCTCACCATCTATTAATCAATGAAAATGCGATTAATGAGAATGATGCCAATTATAAAATGAATCCACCATTACGTGCAACGGACGATCAACAAGCCTTAATCGATGGATTGCTTGATGGTACGATTGATTTCATTGCAACCGATCATGCGCCACACACACATGAAGAAAAAGCGCACGGAATGGAAGAGGCACCTTTTGGAATTGTTGGATTCGAGACAGCTTTTTCTCTATTGCATACTCATTTTGTAGAAAAGAACATTTTTACCCTTAAACAATTAATCGACTGGTTAACAGTCAAACCAGCTTCGACATTTGGATTACCGTTTGGAGCTATTGAAATCGGACAAAGTGCTGACTTGACACTATTAGATACTGAAACTATTTATTCGATCGACAAAGACAGCTTTTTGTCAAAAGGAAAAAATACACCATTTCATCAATGGCAAGTAACTGGCAAGCCAGTCGCTACCATTTATAAAGGTGAAACAGTATATCAGGAGGTTACACAATGAAACGACAACTAATACTGGAAGATGGAACTACTTTTACCGGTGTGGCATTTGGATCGACCGAAGAACGAATTGGAGAAGTCGTATTTAACACTGGTATGACTGGTTACCAAGAAACATTATCAGACCCTTCTTATTGTGGTCAAATTGTGACAATGACATATCCTTTAATTGGGAATTATGGTATTAACCGTGACGATTTTGAAACGATTAATCCATCGATCTTTGGTTTTGTTGTAAAAGAATTTTGTGAAACTCCATCTAATTTTAGAAGTGATGAAAGTCTTAATACGTACCTGGAGGCTAATAATATCCCAGGTATCGCTGGAATTGATACAAGAAAACTTACAAAGATTCTACGTAAACACGGTACGATGCGTGGTATTTTAACAAAAGCAGAATATGAAGATAACCAAGCACTAGAAAAAGTAAGACAAGCTGAACCTTTAACAAATCAAGTAGAACAAGTATCTACGGTAAAACCATATGTATCTCCAGGACGAGGATATCGGATTGTATTAGTCGATTTCGGAATGAAGCATGGTATTTTAAGAGAATTAACACTACGAAACTGTCATGTAACGGTAGTACCACATAATTATAATGCAGAAAACATTTTGCGTTTAAAACCAGACGGTATTATGCTAACCAACGGTCCGGGTAATCCGAAGAATGTGCCAGAGGCAATTGAAATGATTAAACAAGTGATACCAACTGTTCCAACCTTCGGAATTTGTTTAGGTCATCAATTACTCGCCTTAGCATGTGGAGCAGATACGGCAAAATTAAAGTTTGGTCATCGTGGTTCTAACCATCCAGTCTATGATTACGAAACAAAACGTACGTATTTAACATCGCAAAATCACGGGTTTGCTGTTACCGAAGAATCGATAAACGATACAGATCTTGAATTAACACAAATTGCTTTAAATGACAAAACGGTAGAAGGTGTCAAACATAGTGTATATCCTGCCTTTTCCGTACAGTATCATCCAGAAAGTTCTCCTGGTCCAGATGATACAAACTATTTATTTGATCGTTTTATTGAAAATATTGCAAGCTATCAAGCAGCACAGAAGGAGGAAGCCTAATGCCAAAAAGAACAGATATTCAAAAGATTTTAGTGATCGGCTCAGGACCGATTGTAATTGGACAAGCAGCAGAATTTGATTACTCAGGTACACAAGCTTGTCAATCGTTAAAAGAAGAAGGATATACCGTTGTATTGGCTAACTCCAATCCAGCTACGATCATGACTGATGATACGATAGCTGACACGGTTTATATGGAGCCATTAACGGTAGAGTTTTTGTCTAAAATCATTCGTAAAGAGCGACCAGACGCCGTGTTACCAACACTTGGTGGTCAAACAGGTTTAAATTTAGCAGTGGCATTGGATGAATCAGGTATTTTAGAAGAATATAATGCAGAATTACTTGGGTCAAAATTAGATGCTATTCAGAATGCAGAGGATCGTGAAAAATTCAGAAAGCTGATGAATGAAATTAACGAACCTGTACCAGAGAGTCAAATTGTCACGACAGTAGACGAAGCATTAGATTTTGCAGATGAAATTGGCTATCCACTCATAGTACGTCCTGCCTATACATTAGGTGGCACTGGTGGTGGTATGTGTTATAACGAAGCAGATCTAAAAGAAATTACCAGAAACGGTTTATCGTTATCACCAGTCAACCAATGTCTAATCGAAAAAAATATTGCAGGTTTCAAAGAAATTGAATATGAGGTAATGCGAGATAAAAATGACCAGGCGATCGTGGTTTGTAATATGGAAAATATTGATCCAGTTGGTATTCATACAGGTGACTCGATTGTGGTTGCACCATCTCAAACGCTTAGTGATCGTGAATACCAGATGTTACGTTCTGCTTCCTTAAAAATTATCCGTGCCTTAGAAATTGAAGGGGGCTGTAATGTCCAGTTAGCTCTGGATCCAGATAGCTTCCAATATTATATTATTGAAGTAAATCCTCGAGTAAGTCGTTCATCGGCACTAGCTTCAAAAGCTACTGGTTATCCGATTGCTAAGATTGCTGCAAAAATCGCGATCGGTATGACATTAGATGAAATTATGAATCCAATTACAGGTACAACGTATGCTTGCTATGAGCCAGCATTAGACTATGTAGTATCGAAATTCCCGCGCTTTCCTTTTGACAAATTTGTATTAGGTAATCGTCAATTAGGAACACAGATGAAAGCAACTGGAGAAGTGATGGCAATCGGCCGAAATTTCGAGGAAGCAATGTTAAAGGGGATACGTTCATTAGATATAAGTGGTGAAGATTTTTACTTGCCAAAACTAGTTGATCAATCGATGGAAACCTTGAAAGAACGACTTGTCAAAGCAGATGACGAACGCATTTATGTACTTGCTGAAGTCTTGCGAAAAGGGATGAGTCTTGAAGAAATTTTCGAATTAACAAAAATTGATCGCTTTTTCTTAGAAAAATTGAAAAATGTCATCGATCTTGAATCGAAATTAGCTGATCATCCACAAGATGGAGAGCTTTTACGAGAAGCAAAAGAGATTGGATTATCTGATACACAAATTGCAAGAGTCTGGAATGTAGAAGTCGATGATATCTATCAACTTCGAAAAGAAGCAGGATTAATGCCAGTTTATAAGATGGTAGATACTTGTGCAGCAGAATTTGAATCAGAAACACCATATTTCTACAGTTCCTATGAAGAAGAAAATGAATCCATCGTATCAGATCGCAAGAAAGTAGTAGTAATTGGTTCTGGCCCAATTCGAATCGGACAAGGTATTGAGTTTGACTATGCAACGGTTCACTCTGTATTAGCGTTAAGAGAAGCGGGATATGAAGCGATTATTATGAATAGTAATCCGGAAACCGTATCAACAGACTTTAGTGTCTCTGATAAATTATATTTTGAGCCATTAACACTTGAGGATGTTATGCATGTTGTAGAATTAGAACAACCAGAAGGTGTGATTGTGCAATTTGGTGGACAGACTGCGATTAACCTTGCAGAAGGATTGGAACGCAGAGGTGTAAGAATTCTAGGAACGCCACTAGAAGCAATTGATACTGCCGAGAATCGCGACAAGTTTGAACAATTATTACAAGAGCTAAATATTCCACAACCACAAGGGAAAAGTGTTCGTCAATTAGATCAGGCAAAAGAAGCCGCTGCATCAATTGGATATCCTGTATTGGTTCGCCCATCTTATGTAATTGGTGGAAGTCAAATGGAAATCGTCTACAATGAGGAAGAACTTGAGGGCTATTTAGCAAAAACAAATCATATTAAACATAAACACCCCGTGTTAATTGATAAGTATTTAACAGGAATTGAAGTAGAAGTGGATGCGATAAGTGATGGGGAAACAACGATAATTCCTGGAGTAATGGAGCATATCGAACGAGCGGGAGTTCACTCAGGTGACTCGATTGCCGTTTATCCAACACAACGATTATCCGAGGAAATAAAACAAACGTGTGTGCAAACTACGATTAAAATTGCAGAAAAATTAGGTGTCAAAGGATTAATTAATATCCAATTCGTCGTCCACAAAAATGAAGTATATGTTTTAGAGGTAAACCCAAGGGCAAGTCGGACGATACCTTTCCTAAGTAAAATTACTGGGGTAACAATGGCTAATCTAGCTACCCGTTGTATTATTGGTGATTCATTAGCTAATATCGGGTATCAAAGTGGTTTACTACCTGAACCAGAAACGGTTTCTGTGAAAGTACCTGTTTTCTCTTTTGAGAAATTACGCAGTGTCGATACAATGCTAGGGCCTGAAATGAAATCTACTGGTGAAGCGATCGGTCGTGACCGAACATTAGAAAAAGCATTATATAAAGGTTTAACAGCATCAGGATTAAAGATACCTATGGAAGGTGCTGTTTTAATCACGGTTGCCGATAAAGATAAGGATGAGGCATGTCAGATTGCCGAAAGGTTCTTTGAATTAGGATTCCATTTATATGCTACTGCAGGTACAGCACAAGCGATTAAAAACTTAAACTTACCTGTAACAGAGGTGGGTAAAGTTGGTGCAGAAGGTAAAAATGTTCTTTCCATTATTGAACAGGGTGAGGTTCAGGTAGTAGTAAATAGTCTGACATCTGGTAAAAAGCCTCGATCTGATGGATTTAGAATTCGTCGCGAAGCTGTAGAACATGGAATTGCTTGTTTAACAAGCCTTGACACAGCAGAAGCGATCGTAAATGTGATTGACTCTACAACATTTACTGCAAAACCTGCAGTGGAAGGGAAGGCTATCGTACTGTGATAACCAAACAATTGATTAAGATAAAAAGTCATTTGCGAATTGCCGAAGATACGTTTGAAGTTGTTTTGCAGTCATCATTAGCCCGTGAATTAAAGCCAGGCCAGTTTGTTCATGTTGCATTAAAGCATCACATGTTAAGAAGACCCGTTTCGGTAGCGAATGTTGATGCAGAAGCGGATAACTTTACGATCGTTTTTAAGATTTTTGGTGAAGGAACAAAGGCGTTAAGTAAGTACCAGGCTGGAGATCACTTAGATGTCATTTTACCATGTGGCAGTTATTATCCTGTTGAAGAATTAGAATTAGATCACGCTTTAATAGTTGGTGGAGGGATTGGAGTCCCTCCTCTTTACTACCTTGCGAAATCATTAAAAGAAAAGGGCGTTAAAGTAACAACAGTCCTTGGTTTTCAATCTAAAGATCATGTTTTTTATGAAGAAAAGTTTCAGTTATTAGGAGATACGTATATCGCTACAAATGATGGAACTTACGGCAAAAAAGGTTTTGTTACAGATATTATTGCTGAACTTTCTTCAACAATCGATTATTACTTTTCGTGTGGTCCTACACCAATGCTACAAGCAGTAACCAATCAATTAGCAGAAGAAAAAGGCTATATTTCTCTTGAAGAACGAATGGGTTGTGGAGTTGGCACTTGTTATGCTTGTGTTGTTCCATTAAAAGAAGATCCAACTAAATCGAAGAAAATTTGTAAGGATGGCCCTGTCTTTTACGCAAATGAGGTGATCTTAGCATGAACTTAACAACAACTTTACCAGGATTGGCACTAAAAAATCCTGTTATGCCAGCTTCAGGTTGCTTTGGGTTTGGTAAAGAGTATAGTCAATTTTATGATTTAAGTGATTTAGGTGCGATCATTGTAAAAGCGGCTACGGGACAAGCGCGATATGGGAATCCGACACCAAGAGTTGCGGAAACTACTAGTGGTATGTTGAATGCAATCGGTCTGCAAAATCCAGGAGTAGAGACCATCATCAAAGAAGAATTACCTTTTTTAAGATCTTATGATACACCTGTGATTGCAAATGTGGCAGGTAGTACGGTGAAAGAATATGTCGAGGTAACGAAAGCCTTAAATCATTCTCAAGATATTGCTGCGTTTGAATTAAATATCTCGTGTCCCAACGTTAAAGAGGGTGGCGTTCAGTTCGGAACGGATCCAGAACTTGCAAAAGAAGTCACCTATCAAGTAAAACAAGCAAGTAATTACCCTGTTTATGTAAAATTATCACCAAATGTGTCTAATATTGTAACAATGGCAAAAGCAGTTACAGATGCTGGAGCGGATGGTTTATCGATGATTAACACATTAACAGGTATGCAGATTAACTTAAAGCAGCGTAAACCCATTATTGCGAATAAAACAGGAGGTTTATCTGGTCCTGCCATTAAACCTATTGCGATTCGTATGGTTTATGAAGTAAGACAGGCATTGGATGTCCCGATCATTGGAATGGGTGGCATTATCACAGCAGAAGACGCTCTGGAATTTTTGCTAGCTGGTGCAAATGCTGTAGCTGTCGGTACTGCAAATTTTCAAAATCCATTCGCTTGTCCTGAGATTATTCAAAATTTACCACGTGTATTAGAACAATATGGATTCCAATCTGTAGAAGAAGCAATCGGAAAGGGGCATGTTGATGGATAAACCGTTCTTTTTAGCACTAGATTTTCGCACGGCAGATGATGTAAAAACGTTTATTATGGATAATGATTTGTTTGGTGTTCCCGTAAAAGTAGGGATGGAGTTATTTTATCGTGAAGGTAGAGCCATTATTGATTGGTTAAACCAACATGGTCATCCGATTTTTTTGGATTTAAAATTGCACGATATTCCAACAACCGTTGAAAAAGCGATGTATAATTTGGCTTCACTTGGAGTAGATATTGTGAATGTACATGCTTCAGGTGGAAGTGACATGATCAAAGCAGCGAAACGAGGACTTGAAGCGGGCGCAATCGATGATATTCCAAAATTAATTGCAGTAACCGTTTTAACTTCAATGGATGAAAAGGTATTGCAAGAGGAATTATATATCCAGCAACGATTAGATGATGCAGTGGAAAGACTTGCGTTATTATCTAAAGAAAGTGGGGCTGATGGTGTCGTCTGTTCTGCTCACGAAGTTCCGACGATTAAAAAAGCTTGTGGGGATGATTTTTTAACGGTTACTCCTGGTATACGATTAAGTGACTCCAATCAGAATGATCAAAAGAGAGTAGCTACACCAACAATTGCAAAACAAAATGGGGCTGATTATTTAGTGATTGGCAGAAGCATTACACAAGCAGACAATCCCCAAATAAATTATCAACGTGTAGTAGAGGAGTGGAATCATGCTTAAATCAAAAGAAATGGCAAATGCTTTATACGAAATAGAAGCGATTCAAATTCGACCGGATCGTTCCTTTGTCTGGACTTCAGGTATTCACTCACCGATCTATTGTGATAATCGACTAACCATGTCCTATCCAAAAGTGAGAAAGCAAATAGTAGAACAATTTGCTGAAATGATCGAACAATTAGATGAAAAGCCAGACGTCATTGCCGGATGTGCGACTGCGGGAATTCCACATGCTGCATGGCTGGCAGATTATTTAAATTTACCAATGGTATATGTACGCTCTAAGCCAAAAGGGCATGGAAAACAAAATCAGATAGAAGGTAAGATAGAGAAAGGAGACAAAGTCATTGTTATTGAGGACTTAATCTCTACTGGTGGTTCATCTATAGAGAGTGCTGTCGTTTTGCAAGAAGCTGGAGCAAAGGTTTTAAACGTACTTGCCATTTTTAGTTATGGATTAGAGACAGCTGATATCCAATTTAAAGAGGCGAATGTACCTTTTTCAACGATTACAAACTTTGATATCTTGGCAGAAGCATTAGTAGAAAATAAGGAAATCACGGAAGCAGAAAAGACAGATTTATTACAATGGAGAGATGAATTAGGAAATAGCTAATATTTCCCGGGCAACCGCAACATAATACGTGTTTCGCTAAAAAAAGACAGTGCACTGTCTTTTTTTGTTAAATAGAAATCATAAATTGTGGGATAACTTAATAGCATCTTTGCTGAGCTTGGTACGGATCTCATCTATTTTTGCTGGGATATGAGGAACATTTCCCATATGCTTTAAAATAATTTTAAGATCCAAACTGTTTTAAATGATGATCAAGATGTTTGTAAATTCCTTTTCCCCATTGTTCAGAAGTTAGTCTGCCGAAAAAAGGATGTGGATGAGTTGTACACTGCTCTGGTCCATTATTTTGGAAAGTATTAATTTTTTGTTTAAGTTTTTCTCTTTCTGTTTCAAAATCCTTATCATTTACAATCAAAAGGCTTGGAATAGTGGACATGTTATGAGCTAAGGGTTTGTCATTATAAAAAATGGGTTTTACAAACTTCCCTATTATGATCCCTAACCAACTTCTTGAAGTAGTAGCATCCCCTGTTGCAGCGTCTTGAAACAATGAGCAATGCGCCAACATTTGTGCAACATTCATCTTTCCCCATTGAGGTTGTGAATCAATGCTTAAATTGTCGATACGGTTTAAAATTTCCTCAGAATGCATTTGATTAAAAATATTCTTCAAGAGAACCGACTCCTTTTAAAAATGAATGCTATATTCATTTGCATATATTTTCTAATTCATTTTTTCCGCTAATTCTAAAATAATTCCTTCTGGTCCACGCACGTAACATAGCTTATAAACGTTTTTATAGTTTTGTATTTCACCTATGAGTTCCGTACCTTTCTTTTTCAAATTGGTAACAATAGACTCTATATCTTCAACAGCAAATGCAATATGCCGGATACCCAAAGTGTTTGCATAAGATTGCTGAATACCTTTTTCATCTTGAGGTGTATGGAATTTGACAAGCTCTAAAGTTGCCTCTCCGTCTGGCAAACCTAGCATTACTACCGTTTCTTTAACGTCATTGAGTCCAATTATTCGTTCGACCCAGTCACCTTCTACTTCTCCTTCCCCTAGCATTTCAAGGCCCAAATCGAGAAAAAACTCTTTAGCAGCTGAAAGATCATCCACAATTACACCTACATGATCTATTCTTTGAATTTTCATATTTTCACCTCCGGATATTTACTAATTAGATTAGAATTTCACTTAATATACTAACACAAGAAAATATAGTAAGTTTCTTTAAAATTGCTACTTATGTACGATTTAAGTAATTTTTCATCAATAGAGGCAAATAAACGAGAATGGGTGGATCGTCAAGAAGTGGTCCACGTAGCCTTAGTGACTGTAAAGGTACAAATGTTTCAGCTTTTACATAAATGGGAGCATCAGCTTTTGCCCGCAGTGTTTGATTTGGAACAAGTATTTCATTTACCTGCATATCCCAAAATACTGCGGTAGCCATTAAATAGTAGATTCCAGGGCGTACATCAGTAAAACAAAATTGGCCTAAGGATGATAATAATGTTCCGTATTGTGGTAACCCTTCAGGTATTGGTTTGTTAAATAGACCAATTAAAATAACACCTTCAAGTGGGACGTCAGCTTCAATTGTTCCTTCTACATTATTATATGAATGTTTCCTTTTAGTTTGTTGAGACCAAATGTTTCTTTTTTGGAGAGAGTCCATGTAATTGCTGACTTGTTTCGGAGTTTTTCTAAATTGCATAGGACTAATACCAACTCTTTTTGTGAAGCGTGTCGTGAAGGTGCCCAAGCTTTGTTGATCAATTTCCATACTTATATCGCGTATTGTTAAATTTGAGTTTACTAATAGACTTTTTGCTCTTTGTACTTTTAATGAGGATACATATTGATGAGGAGAAAGGCCGGTTTTAGCTTTAAAAATACGTGAAAAATGATAAGGGCTGTAGGCTGCCCATTTCGCTAATCGAGAAAGTGGAAGTGATTCATGCAGATTGTCATGAATATAAGCAATAACACCATCGATTTCAGAATCTCTACTAGTCACTTTATTCACCTCCTAGATTACTCCAAATTATATAATAGATAAGCGTTTACCACAATAGGCCTGACGTAGTGTAAAGGATGCATAGCAAGGTTCTAAAGGTCTTTACTAAAATTAATAGAATTGACCACTCTATCATCAACTAGTTAAAAATAAATATAATCGGTTAGGGGTATATTAAACCCGAGAAATGTTGTCGTTTCAGAGTATTTCATATATGTAAAAGAAGCTGACCCGAGAGAGTCAACTTCTAATTAAAAATTATTTCTGTTGTTTTAATTTCGATAAATAACTACTGTCAGGCGTAACAAACATGGTCTTTTGATTTTCATACGTCACATATCCAGGCTTAGCTCCATTAGGCTTACGCACATGTCGAATTAATGTGTAATCTACTGGAACAGTGGAGGAATTCTTTGATTTACTAAAATTAGCAGCCAATTGAGCTGCCTCAAGTAAAGTGTCCTCACTTGGTTCCGTTGAACGAATCACCACATGGGAACCGGGAATATCCTTCGTATGCAACCAAACCTCGTCTTTACGCGCAAGACGATTGGTCAAAAACTCATTTTGTTTATTGTTTTTACCGACTAAAATCTCGGTACCGTCTGTACTCATATACATCTCTGGTACAGGTTTCGTTGGTTTCTTTTTCTTTTTTCCTTTTATTACTTTTTTCTTTAAATAACCCTGTTCTTGTAACTCTTCGCGGATTTCTTCGATGTCTTGTTCTCTTGCAGTATCGATTTGTTCGATAATCTCATCCAAATAATTAATTTCCTGAAAGGCTTTCTTTTTTTCTTCTTCAACCATTTGTTTCGATTTTTTTAATTTGTGGTATTTTTTGAAAAACGCTTGTGCATTATCACTTGGCGATTTGTTTTCATTTAATTTAATTTTAATAGTTGATTGATCGGGATCATAATAATCAATTACTTCCACTTCTTTATCACCTTGTTTAACCAGATGCATATGAGCTGTCAGCAGTTCGCCATATTTCTGAAAGCGATCAGCATGTTTAGCGTCCTCTAATGTTTGCTCAAGCTTAATTAGTTTACGCTTATTTTTCTTCTGTTCATTCGTTAAAAATCGAATAAGGTCGCCAGCTTTTTGTTTAACCCGATCACGTTCTGCCTTTCCAGAGTAAAATACATCCAGCATTTCACTTATAGAAGAATACGAAACTTTCTCATCATCTTTGGTTTCTAAGGATAATACATAAAAGCTCTCTTTTTTACCTTTGAAAATGGATGGTTGATAATTGTGATCAAGCACGGTTTGTTGAATCTCTTCAAATGCTTCCTTATATGCTGTCGTTTTACCAAGACCAGCTCTTTCGACAATTTCTTTTGCTATTACCGGTGATACCCCCATATATGTATGGACCATTTGTTGATCAATTCTTCCAGCATTAAAGTCTAGCTTTCTTAAAAACGTTTCCCCATCAATTGTTAGAGGGTTTATCTTCCCTTGATTAGGAGGACTTATATAACTACTTCCAGGTAAAATGGAGCGATGTCGGTTCTGTGCACTTGACACATGCTTAATGCTATCTAAAATAACGTTGCGCTCATCATCTACTAAAATAATATTACTGTGTTTTCCCATCAGTTCTACTACCAATGTCTTTTTACTTTCATCACCAATTTCATTTTTTGTTTGGAAATGAATATGAATAATCCGTTCATTTTCTACTTGTTTTACCTCTTCAATAAAACCGCCATTTAAGTATTTTCGTAACATCATACAATACATCGATGGTTCTGTAGGATTATCATAAGTATCTTTGGTAAAATGAATTCGAGCATAACTAGGATGAGCACTGATTAATAATTGTTTGTTCTTGCCAAATTTCCGAATGGTAAAAAGTAGTTCCGTTTCCGTTGGTTGATATATTTTTAAAACACGTGCCGATGACATTTCATGATCTAATTCGTGTGATACAGCACGTGTTACAATTCCATCAAAAACCATTTCTATCACCTCATTCTTACATTATAACATGATTGATATCTAAAAAATAATCCATGATTTAATTTGTCTTGTCCTATCCATTTTTGATATGATAATAAGAAAGCATCAACAATACTATCGTCGATGGATGTGATAAACAAATGCTTAGTATGACCGGTTATGGTAGAGAAGACTTTAAGCAAGATGATTTAGAAATCAGTGTAGAAATAAAAACCATTAATCACCGCTATTTAGATATTTCTCTTCACATTCCTAAATCGTTATTACATATAGAAGACCAGTTAAAACAGATCATTCAGGAAAAAATGAAACGTGGTAAAATCTCTGTTTCCATTTATACTTTGGGTAAACAAGCGAATCAGAAGCAACTACAAACGGATTGGGATCTAGCTGATCAATATATGGAGCAATTAAACCTGTTGAAATCAAACTATCAGTTATCAGGCGATATTACGATGGAATTACTCGGAAAGTTTCAAGATATATTTTACATACAAGAATACGAAGAGACGGATTCGAATACAGAAAAATCTATAAAATCTACATTGCTAAAAGCGGTTGATAAAGCGTATCAAATGCGCTTAAACGAAGGTAGTGAATTAAAGAAAGATTTAATCGAGCGTTCTAAAAAAATCCAAAATAAAATAAAACAGTTGGGTGAACGGCGAAATATTGTTATAATAGAGTATCAGGAGCGAATACTTGAGCGTATAAACAAATATCTTGAAAATACTTCTATTTACGATGAATCAAGATTATACCAAGAAATCGCGCTGCTCGCTGAAAAAGGTGACATTTCAGAGGAATTAACACGATTACATAGTCATATAAAACAGTTTCAAAACGTCATAGAAGAAAGTCAGCCAATCGGTAGAAAGTTAGATTTTATTGTACAAGAAATCAATCGTGAATTAAATACGATAGGATCTAAATCTAACGATACATGGATTAGTGAACAAATTGTTTATTTGAAAAGTGAAGCGGAGAAAATGAAAGAACAAATACAAAATGTAGAATAATTATTAAGGAAATAGTTGTTTGATAATTTTAAGGGGGAGCTCGAAATGAGTTTGAAATTAATAAATATAGGATTTGGAAATGTCGTCTCTGCAAACCGGATTATATCAATTGTGTCGCCAGAGTCTGCACCAATTAAACGTATTATTACGGTAGCTCGTGACAATAATAAATTGGTAGATGCTACATATGGAAGAAGAACTAGAGCGGTGATTGTCACAGATAGTGATCATGTCATTTTATCAGCTGTGCAACCAGAAACAGTCGGACAACGAGTGATTAGTCATGATGAAATAAGTGAAGAATAGTAGGAGGAGCTACATTGATAGATGAAAAAGGTATACTGTTCATTTTATCTGGTCCATCAGGAGTAGGGAAAGGAACGGTTCGTAAAGCATTATTTGACCAAGACACCAATCTAAAGTATTCTATTTCAATGACAACAAGAGCGATGCGTGAGGGCGAACAAGAAGGTGTTGATTACTTCTATCGAACACGAGACCAATTCGAACAAATGATAGCAGAAAAGAAAATGTTAGAATACGCTGAATATGTTGGAAATTATTACGGTACACCAAAACAATATGTAGAAGAAATGATTGAACGAGGACATGATGTCTTTCTTGAAATTGAAGTGCAAGGTGCCTTGCAAGTGAAAGAAAACTTTCCACAAGGTGTGTTCATTTTCTTAATCCCACCGAGTTTAGAAGAACTAAAAAACCGTATCGTCGATCGCGGAACGGAAACGGAAGATTTAATCATGAATCGTTTAAAAGAAGCACGCAACGAAATCGAAATGATGGACAAATATGATTACGTTGTGGTAAATGATAATATAGACGAAGCGGTAAGAAAAGTTCAAGCGATTGTTCAAAGCGAACATTGTAAAAGAGAACGAGTTGCAAAACAATATAAGGCGTTACTGGAGGTAAATGACAAATGATATTAGAACCATCGATTGATAAATTGCAAACCAAAATTAATTCAAAGTATACATTAGTAACACTTGCTGCAAAAAGAGCCAGACAAATTCAAGATACACAAATTCACCAAGTCGAAGATCCAAATTCAGCAACATATGTAGGGCTTGCATTAGAAGAAATTTTAGAAGAGAAATTAATCGTTCATCCTGATTATGTGATGCCGAATGAATAATGAAGTTTGATTGATAAATACTCCCTCGCATTGCTTTGAGCTTGCGAGGGTTTCTTCTATCACGGTAAGAAAGGAGCTACCTGATGTGTTAAAGGGAAAGAAAATTGTATTAGGAGTATCTGGAGGGATTGCGGCATATAAAGCAATTGCTCTAACAAGTAAATTAACGCAATCTGGTGCAGAGGTAAAAGTCATTATGACGAAGCATGCTACAGAGTTTGTTACGCCACTTACTTTTCAGGCAATTTCCAGGAATCCAGTCTACACCGATACGTTTGATGAAAAGGATTCTTCTGTGATTGCACACATCGATTTAGCGGATTGGGCTGACTTATTTATTTTGGCGCCAGCAACCGCTAATCTGATTGGAAAAGTTGCTAACGGACTAGCCGATGATATGCTGTCTACCACGCTATTAGCAACGCAAGCACCAGTATATGTAGCACCAGCAATGAATGTTCATATGTATCAACATCCAGCTGTGGTGGAAAACATGAAGAAACTAGAAAGCTGGGGATATCGTTTTATTGAACCTGGTGATGGTTATCTTGCTTGTGGTTATATTGGTAAAGGTAGATTAGAAGAACCAGAAAAGATGGTAGAATTGCTAGAAATGGACACCAACCGTACGACGAAGTGGAAAGGGAAAAAAGTATTAATTACGGCTGGACCGACGAGAGAAGCGCTTGATCCTGTACGATATTTCACCAATTATTCATCAGGTAAAATGGGATATGCATTAGCACAATCAGCAATGGAAAATGGAGCAGAAGTTTACTTAGTCTCAGGTCCAACTCATCTAGAAACACCGCAAAATGTTCACACCTTTCATGTGTCTAGTGCGCAACAAATGTTTGAAGCGGTCAAACGATTATTTGATGAGGTTGATATTGTAATTAAAACTGCTGCAGTAGCTGACTATCGGCCATTACAAACAGTTGAACATAAGATAAAGAAAACAAACGGACCATTATCAATAGAAATGGAACGAACAACAGATATTTTACATTATCTTGGTGAGCATAAGCACCACCAATATTTAGTCGGATTTGCAGCGGAAACGCAAAATCTTAAAGAATATGGTGTAAAAAAATTAGCATCAAAAAATCTAGATGCAATCGTATTAAATGATGTAAGCCGTGATGATATCGGATTTGATTCAGATCAAAATCAGGTTATAGTTTTAACTAGAAACGGTAGTGAACACTCAATTGATCAGGCTAGAAAAAAACAAATAGCCGATCAAATTGTTCAATTAATCGATAAAGAAATAGGGAAGGGTTAGTATGCAAGTAGCGAAGGTGATTGTCGATGTTCCGACAAGCCAAACAAATCATACATTCGATTATTTAATACCTGAACAATGGGAAAATATTGTGCAAAAAGGCATGAGAGTATCTGTCCCGTTTGGACCAAGAAAGATAATGGGTTTTGTCTTGGAAGTTAGTGATCATTCTGAGTTTGATAAACTTAAAGCACTCGATGAAGTGATGGATTTAACCCCGGTATTAACCGAAGAATTAGTGCAAATTGGTAAATGGATCAGTGAAGAGACGGTTAGTTTTTATATCCAGACATTTCAAGCAATGTTACCTCAAATCTTAAAAGCAAAATATAAAAAAGAAATCGAGGTATTAACAGATGTTGAATTAGCTGAAGAATTAAAACAGCTTTTTGCAGGTCGAGTAGTGATGGATTTCGAAGAGTTTGTAGAAAGAAATGGCAACTATTCTCTGTTATTAAAAGAAGTGAAAAATGGTCATGTTCAAATTAATTATATTGTGAAATCGAAAGAAACGAATAAAACAAAAGTGTTTATAGCTCCTAATAAAGAGCCATACTTACTAGAAGAAGCTTTAGAAGATATTTCAAATCGTGCCAAAAAACAAAAGCGAATCATTGAACACTTCCTGCATCATGAAACACCTATCGAACAAAAGCAGTTACTCACGCAACTAAGCACAACCACTGCAACAATTAATCAGCTAGTAGAGAAAAAGCTACTTAAAAAAGTAGAAAAAAAAGTATATCGAGACCCTTTTCAAGATACTGATTTTGAACGCAGCAACTCATTACCTTTGAGTAATCAACAACAAACAGCGATTAAGCCAATATGGCAAGCAATCGAAGAAAAACAAGATGAGGTTTTTTTACTCCATGGTGTGACTGGAAGTGGTAAGACAGAAGTATATTTACAAGCAATTGAACGTGTATTAGATAAAGGTATGGAAGCAATTGTTTTGGTACCCGAAATTGCGTTAACACCGCAAATGGTCCAACGCTTTAAAAGTAGATTCGGTTCACAAGTTGCGGTATTACATAGTGCGTTATCAGCAGGTGAAAAATTCGATGAGTGGACCAAAATTCATAAAAAAGAAGTGAATGTTGTTGTTGGAGCACGATCAGCAATTTTTGCGCCTTTTGAAAATATCGGGATTATAATCATTGATGAAGAACATGAAACAAGTTATAAGCAGGATGAACAGCCAAGATATCACGCAAGAGAAGTGGCAAAAAAAAGAGGAAATTATCATCATTGTCCAGTTGTACTTGGTAGCGCAACACCAATGCTAGAATCCTATGCAAGAGCAAAAAAAGGTGTTTACCATTTATTAGAGATGCCAGATCGAATGAATGAGGGAGAAATGCCACCAGTAGAAATTGTCGACATGAGAGATGAACTATATGCGGGAAATCGTAGCATGTTTTCACGAAATTTATTAGAAGCTATTAAGACTCGCATCGAAAAAAAAGAACAAATTGTTTTATTTTTGAATCGAAGAGGTTATTCAACCTTTGTTATGTGTCGTGAATGTGGTGATGTGATGAAATGTCCTGCTTGTGATATTGCCCTAACCTATCATAAAAGTTCCCACCAATTAAAATGCCATTATTGTGATTACCAAATAGCGATGGTAAAAGAATGTCAGGCGTGCAATAGTAAGACGATTCGTTATTTCGGTACAGGAACACAGAAAGTAGAAGAAGCATTACGTGAACATATCCCAGAAGCAAAAGTGATTCGTATGGACGTTGATACCACAAGACGAAAAGGATCCCACAAAAAACTATTAGAGAAGTTTGGGAATAAAGAGGCAAATATTTTATTAGGAACACAGATGATAGCAAAAGGGTTGGATTTTGAAAATGTAACACTTGTTGGGGTTTTAGCTGTCGATGCGATGTTACACTTGCCAGACTTTCGATCATCAGAAAAAACATTTCAATTGTTAACACAAGTAAGCGGACGGGCTGGACGACACAAGTTACCAGGAGAAGTTATTATTCAAACTTATACACCAGAACATTACAGTATTCAATTAGCTAGCCAGTACCATTATCAACAGTTTTTTCAACAAGAGATGCAGACCCGCAGAGGCTTTCGTTATCCGCCATACTATTTTCTAACATTAATAAACGTCTCACATCCTAATCAATTAAAAGCGCAAGAGGTAACAAAAACTATTTGTAAACTACTATTTAAACATTTATCAGATCAGGCAACGATTTTAGGTCCGACTCCATCGCCGATTGTTCGTATAAATAATAGATATCGTTACCAGTGCATGGTAAAATATAAGGATGAACCAAACCAAAAAGCAATCATCCGCAAAATACAAGAGCATTATTACGATGATATCCATCGTAATGATTTAACGATACAAGTGGATTTTGAACCATATTCATTAATGTAAGTGAGGTAATACGTATGAAAAAAATTATTTTTATGGGAACACCTGATTTCGCTGTACCAGTGTTAGAAAGACTGATTACGGAAGGTTACCACATTGATTTAGTAGTGACACAACCGGATCGTCCACGAGGTCGAAAGAAAATTCTAACCCCACCACCTGTTAAAGTAGCAGCAGAAAAGCATGCAATTGACGTATTTCAACCTGAGAAAATAAAGGATAATTACGATGAAATTGAAAAAAGAAACCCAGATTTAATTGTAACAGCGGCATTTGGACAACTATTACCTAAAGGATTATTAGCTATTCCTTCGTATGGCTGTATCAATGTTCATGCCTCCTTATTGCCAAAATTAAGAGGTGGTGCTCCAATTCATTATGCAATCCTTGAAGGCCATGAAAAAACCGGAATTTCGATTATGTATATGGCAGAAAGATTGGATGCAGGTGATATAATCAGTCAACAAGAGATCAAAATTTCTGACAACGATGATGTCGGTAGTTTACATGAAAAATTGGCTGTTATAGGTAGTGATTTATTGGCTGAGACAATCCCAAGCATTTTCTCTGAAGAAATTAAGGCAACACCACAAGATGAACAATTAGCAACCTTTGCACCAAATATTACCCGTGAACAAGAGAAGATCAATTGGAGTCTATCATTACAAAAAGTCTATAATCATATAAGGGGACTACATCCATGGCCTGTTGCATTTACTACATGGCAAGGTAAAGTCTTTAAAGTTTATGAGGCAACTAAAACCAATCAATCAACAACATCTAAGGCGGGAACAATTGTAGCATTTGAAGAAGACGGTTTGATTGTGGCAACAGGAGATAGCCAAGCAATAAAACTAACCATGGTACAACCGGCAGGAAAGAAAAAAATGTCAGCTTCCGATTTCCAACGGGGTGTCGGTAGTAAAATGGAAGTAGGAGAGATCTTAGGCGAATGAACAAAGCGACTAACAGCGTAAGGAAATTAGCACTAGAATTATTAGTTCGTATCGGTGATCAAGGTGGCTATAGTCATCTATTAATAGATCAAATGTTAAAGAAACATCACCTTGATGCGAGAGACGGTGCGTTACTAACAGAGATTGTCTATGGAACTATGCAACGCAAATTAACGTTAGAATCCGATCTAACATCTTTTATTACGTCCAAGAAAAAAATGGATAAATGGGTGAAATGGTTAGTTTATTTATCTTTTTATCAAATGAAACATTTAGATAAAGTGCCAGATCATGCCATTATTCATGAAGCTGTAGAAATTGCCAAAGATAAAGGGCACAAAGGTATAGCAAACTTCGTTAATGGTATATTACGCACTGCTCAACGCAACGGTTTTCCAGATTATCAATCGATGAAAGATCCAGTGGAACGAATTAGTATCGAAACAAGTCATCCTTATTGGTTAGTGAAGCGCTGGGTAACACACTATGGATTAGACATAACGGAAAAAATGTGTCAAACCAATATTACTCATAAAAAGATGTCGATTAGGATTCAACCGTTACGGATTACACGTGATCAATTAATCACACAACTTCAAAAGGACGGAATTAATGCTACACCGTCACTTTTTTCACCACAAGGGATCGTGATTGAGAAAGGGAATATCTTAAAGCATGATAGCTTTCAAAACGGGTTGTTTACTATTCAAGACGAAAGTTCGATGTTAGTGGCAGAGATGATGGAATTAGCAGAGAGAATGCGGGTATTGGATGCCTGCAGTGCACCCGGCGGTAAAGCTACCCATATCGCAGAGAAAATGCGAGATTCTGGTTCCGTGTATGCTTATGACTTGCACGAGAAAAAGGCGAAATTAGTAGATGCTAAAGCAAAAGAATTAGGATTACACTCGATTCACGCTGCCCCCTCAGACGCGCGTGTGTTACAAGAACAACATGATGATGGTACATTTGATCGAATATTGATCGATGCTCCATGCTCAGGTTTAGGTGTACTTCGCAGTAAGCCTGATATAAAATATAATAAGAATGAGGACGACATTACAAAGTTATCGAACATACAACTAGAAATTTTGGGTCATGTCAAAACCCTTCTAAAAAAAGACGGGAAACTAATTTACAGTACGTGTACAGTTGATAAAGAAGAAAATGAACAAGTGATCGAAACATTTTTGCAAAATAATCGGGAATTTGAAGTAGATCCTCACTTTTTTGAAGAGTTACCTGAGCAATTAAAAGATAGTGTTGGTAATAGTGCATTTGGCGTTCAAATTTTCCCTCAAGATATTAACAGTGATGGATTTTTTATCACCAGATTAAGAAGGTGTAATTGAAGGGGAGAAGAGGTGTTATAAACAATGAAGTATATCTACCAATCTGATAAAGGAAAAATACGTGAGTTAAATGAAGACGCGGTAGCTATTATTGAAAAAGAGAAAGCAATTTTAGCAATTGTTGCTGATGGTATGGGTGGACACCGGGCAGGAGATGTTGCTAGTCAACTTGCTATCGAAGAACTTGAAAAATATTGGCTTGCCTTTGAAGAAACTTTAGCAACAGCGCCTCTCGAAAAATGGTTAAAAGATACCATCATCGAGGTAAACAATATTGTCTATCAAAAATCACAGTCTGACCCTGAATGTAAGGGGATGGGGACAACGATTGTGGCAGCTATCTGCACCGAAGATGATCTAATCATTGGACATATTGGAGATAGTCGTGCCTATTTATTGAATGAGACCGAATGGAAACAAGTAACAGATGATCATTCTTTAGTAGGGGAATTGGTGCGTACCGGACAATTATCCCAAGAGGATGCAGAAGTTCACCCTCGACGAAATGTCATTTTAAAAGCACTTGGAACAGAACTAAATTTGGAGCCAGATATGTATGTTACGAACTGGGATCAGTTTAACCGTTTGTTGATCTGTTCTGATGGATTAACGAATAAATTGACTGGTCAAGAATTACACAAGATTATTGTGGAGACCAACAATAAGAAAATCAGTCAAACCTTAATTGACTTGGCTAATAATCGTGGAGGCGAAGATAATATTACACTAGCGGTTATTGATCTTCGTGATAAAGTTGGTGATCCCTCATGCTAGAAGGAAAAATACTAAATGAACGATATGAAATAATTAAGTTAATCGGTGGCGGAGGAATGGCAAATGTATATCTAGGTAATGATCAAATCCTAGAAAGACAAGTTGCTATTAAAGTATTACGTTTAGAATATGCTAATGATGATGAATTTATTACACGATTTCATCGAGAAGCACAGGCTGCTACCAGCTTATCGCATCCAAATATTGTGAATATATATGATGTTGGTGACGAGGAACAAATTTATTATATGGTAATGGAATATGTCGATGGTATGACATTAAAACAATACATACAGTTACATGCACCAATTGAAGTCGAAGAAGTACTGGATATCATGACCCAGGTTACTTCTGCTATAGCCCATGCCCACGATAATGGACTTATACACCGTGATATTAAACCACAGAATATCTTAATTGATTCCTATGGACAAATTAAGGTAACAGACTTTGGAATTGCAGTGGCATTAAGTGCCACAGCTTTGACTCAAACAAACTCTGTTTTAGGGTCTGTACATTATCTATCACCAGAACAAGCACGTGGCGGAAAAGCAAATCGTAAATCAGATATTTACTCAATAGGAATTGTTCTATTTGAAATGTTAACGGGGAATTTGCCGTTTTCAGGACAATCGGCCGTTTCGATTGCATTAAAACATCTACAATCGGAAACGCCTTCTGTTAAAGAATTTAATCCAAGAATTCCTCAATCGGTTGAGAATATTGTCTTGAAGTCAACAACGAAAGATCCCTTTCATCGTTACCAATCCGTTTATGAAATGGAAGATGATTTAACACATGCATTAGAACCAAGCCAATTGCATGCTGCAAAATTCAAGACACCTGAATCAGATGAAACGATAACAAAAGCAATTCCAATTATGCAAAAGGACTCAGCTGAGTCTAATGATTTAGAAGACGGAGCAACCACTATTATTAAGCCAACTTATAATTCTAATAATCAGGAAGAACCGAAAGAAAAGAAAAAAAAGAAACGCAAAAAAACTTTTATTTGGGTAACAAGTTTGTTTGTAATTCTGTTCGGTGCTATATTGATTGCTTTATTTGTTTTGCCTAGTTTATTTCAACCGAAAGACGTCGTTATCCCTGATTTAACAGGTTATAGTTATGAAGAAGCACAACAAGAATTAACGAATTTAGAGTTGATTGTTACCAAGGAAGAAGACTTTGATGAAGAAATAGAAGAAAATAATGTGATCGAAACAATACCACGTGCCAATGAAACTGTGAAGGAAGGAAGAGATATTACTGTTTATGTGAGTTTAGGTCCAGAAAAAGTTGAGTTTGAGGATTATGTTGGTAGTGAATATGAAAGAATTGAAAAAATCCTTAATGATCAGGGCTTTAATGATGTCAAATACTATGAAGAATTCTCAGATCAACCCGTTGGAGAAATTATAGAACAAATTCAACCTTCTCCTGGGGATGAAGTGGTGCCTAAAGATACAAATGTAATTTTTGAAATCAGTAAGGGACCAGAAAAAATAACATTAAACAGATTAGTCGGACTTCATGTTGATGAAGCGACTGATTATTTAGCTGATCAGGATCTATCCGTTGATATAAAAGAGGAAACTCATGAAGAAGTGGAAGAAGGGTATATCATTGAACAAGCGCCATCGGCAAATCAACAGCTAGAAAAAGGTGATCTTGTCACATTAACAATCTCAACCGGCCCAGAGCCAAAGACACAAATTACACATTCAGAATCATTTAATGTCGAATATACGGGTGACCCGCCAGATGATGGTGAGGCTGAACCCCAGGAAGTTAGTATATATGTGGAAGATATGAATAATCGAATATCTGAATTATATCAAGAAGTCGAAATGATAACAGAAGATACACCATTTACGATCCAACTAACAATCGCACCGGATGATCAAGCAACTTACAAAGTGATTAGAGATGATGAACTGATTATAGAGAAGACATTATCATACGAAGAAGTAGAGGGTGAGTAAATGCCAAAAGGTAAAATTGTAAAAGCTCTGAGTGGATTTTATTATGTAGATTATGAGAGTGGGCTTATACAATGTCGTGGAAGAGGAGTTTTCCGTCAAAGGAAAATTACTCCTCTTGTGGGCGATCATGTCGAATTTGAATATAAAGATAAAAAAGAAGGATATATATTGGCGATTGATAAACGAAAAAATCAATTGACGAGACCACCAATTGCCAATGTGGATCAAGCTATTATTG
Organism: Gracilibacillus massiliensis; assembly: GCF_001458115.1. GTDB lineage: Bacteria > Bacillota > Bacilli > Bacillales > Amphibacillaceae > Gracilibacillus > Gracilibacillus massiliensis. The sequence continues at coordinate 898,854 of NZ_CZRP01000012.1, read as the reverse complement.
TTACTTCTGTAAAACAACCTGATCTAAGTTTAAATTTGTTGGATAAATTTCTTGTGTTAGTAGAATCAAAGGGTATTCAGCCTTTATTGTTTTTCACTAAGATGGATCTATTAGCAGAACAAGAAGCTATTAAAGTGAAAGAAAAATTAGCCTATTATCAAAGAATCGGTTACACAATAGAATTTTTATCTACTAAAGATAACGAGATGATAGAGCAATTATCTATCCATTTGAATAACAAGGTATCTGTATTTGCTGGTCAATCAGGGGTGGGTAAAACATCGATATTGAACCAGATTGTGCCAGGATTACAATTAGAAACGGATGATATCTCAGAAAGTCTTGGTAGAGGTAAGCATACAACAAGGCATGTTGAATTGATTCCTTTTGAAAATGGTTTGGTGGCAGACACTCCCGGATTCAGTGCACTAGATTTTAAAGAAATACAATTAGAGGAGTTACCTAATTGTTTCCCTGAATTTCAAGCACTACAGGATGAATGTAAATTCAGAGGTTGTATGCATATAAAAGAACCAAAATGTGCAGTAAAACAAGCCTTAGATAACGGAGATATTTTAGCAGATCGATACCAGAACTATGTACAATTTGTAGAAGAAATTAAAAATAGAAAGCCGAGGTATTAACATGAGTACGAAAATTGCACCATCTATTCTATCAGCAGACTTTTCTATATTAAAAGAAGAAATTGAAGATGTTTTAGCTGGGGGAGCAGATTACATTCATGTCGACGTGATGGATGGTCATTATGTACCTAACATCACGATTGGACCTTTAGTTTTGTCTTCAATTAGACCTATTACGGATGCTATATTAGACGTTCACCTAATGATAGAAAATCCTGACCAATATGTTCAAAATTTTGTCGATGCAGGTGCAGACATTATCACGGTCCATGTAGAAGCATGTCCGCATTTACATCGAACCATTCATATGATTAAAGAAGCCGGTGTAAAACCTGGTGTTGTTATCAATCCAGCGACTCCAGTTGAAATGATAAAACCTATTCTAAAAGATGTGGACCTTGTATTGTTTATGACGGTTAATCCAGGCTTTGGTGGACAGTCATTTATCCCAGAAGTCTTAGACAAGGTCAAACAAGCGGCAAAATGGCGAAAAGAATTAGGTTTGTCATTTGAGATTGAAGTAGACGGTGGTGTTAATACAGAGACGGCAAAACAATGTATTGAAGCGGGCGTAGATGTACTAGTCGCAGGAAGTGCAATATTTAACGAAGAGGACCGTAAACAAGCGATTGAAAAAATTCGACAAAGCAAATAATACTGTGAATTGAGTTTTCATGACTATGGGAGATAATCTTTTATAAGAAAAATCAAAATATATTATTGCGCAGTATAAGGATACTGTGCAACAAATGATGTGGTAATTTTGACATGATGTTTGTACTTGGAAACCGCTGCGGCTTGCCCGTTTCGCTTTCCGGGGGGCATGCTCTTCAGCTAACTTTGAAAAGAAAGTCACTTTTCAAAGTGGATCTTCAGATCATGCTAATCCCCCAGGAGTCGAAACGGACGCCTACGCTAGATGAAGTTATACAATGGAAGTAAGAGTTATAATAATGACTTCTATCTCATCACTTTACCGAAAAACATTAACAATTCTAAAAAGCTCAAATTGATAACTGTTACAATTGTTGTAGAATCATTTATAGCGAAGGCCGTCCACTTTCACTCCTGTGGGAATGTTTTACCTGAAGATCCACTTTTTTTAGCGTTCTTTGCTTAAAAAAGTTAGCTGAAGGGAAAACCCAACGGAAAGGAAAGTGGGCAGCCGGAGCGGATGTTTATCGGACAATACATTTCAAAATTACCACTTTAGCTATATATACACATCGGTTATTGCGCAGTTTCTTCCTAATGTGAATCTAAATCCAAATGAGATGTAGGCAACGACCGTAGGAAAGGTTGGTTTAAATGAATATTGGAATTGTTGCGGGTGGTCCACAAGCAGCTCTTGCTGATCTTGCTATCTATACGGATAAAGTAGATCTTTGGATTGGAGCTGATTTAGGAGCATCTTATTTATTAGATCAAAATATAACGATTGATATAGCAATAGGTGACTTTGACTCTATCGATGATAATATCAAAAATAAAATCAAAAAAAGCACTTCCATTTATAAAGAATATCCCGTTGAAAAAAACGAGACTGACCTGGAATTAGCAATAGAAACCGCTCTAACTTATAAACCAGACTCCATTTTATTATTCGGTGTTACTGCCGGAAGATTAGATCATGAATTAGCTAACATCCAATTACTATATCGACTAATAGATAGAAATACGAAAGCAGTAATCATTGATTGTCAAAATGAGATATCAATGTACAAACCGGGTACGTATCAAGTAACTACAAATAAAAATCAACAAATTTCATTCTTACCTTTCAGCCCTAAAGTGCAAGGCTTAACATTAAAAGGTTTTTATTACCCATTATCTAATGAAACGATTTCTTGGGGCAGCACTCGTTGTATCTCAAATCATCTAATTAAACAACATGGTACTTTTTTATTTAATCTTGGCATATTAATAATGATAAAGAGTACGGAGGAGGAAAACTTATCATAAACAATCACGAAATTCTTTAAAGCTATGCAATTATATAGGTAGTCGCACATAAGCTATATAAGAATCCTTGTTTAAACGAATGTTTTCTTCAGGAGATGAAGAGGAGGGGTATGATGAAATTTTATACAATTAAGCTCCCGCGGTTTCTGGGTGGTTTTATTCGTGCATTATTGGGATCTGGAAAGAAATAAGAAAAAGGCTCCTCACTTGAAGGGGCCTTTTTCCAACTTAGTTATTATTATTCGAATTAAACACGTTCTACTTTGCCAGATTTAAGCGCACGAGCAGAAACATACACACGTTTTGGTTTACCGTCAACCATAATTCTAACTTTTTGTACGTTTGCTTTCCAATTACGCTTATTTGCATTCATAGCATGTGAACGGTTATTTCCTGAAGTCGTTTTACGACCAGTTACAACACATTTACGTCCCATAATTTCGTTCCCTCCTACTACACTAACTCAATACATACTTATATAATTTATCATACATCAAAGCATTTTGCAATTTAGAATTAACAATAACATCAACTTTCACCCATGAAAGATTCCTATTAGACACAAACTGCGAAGTATTGATACTTTGGTAAGACCACAATTCCCGTTAACAGCACATGAATTCCCGGGAAGAGATTTTGCAATCTGGTACTTCGCAGTTTCGTTTTTATGTATATCATGTTTTTTTTATTTGATGGTGGTGGGTTTGTGGGGAATGCTTGACATACGCTTTATAAATGTTCACCAGAAAACTCGTTACTTTAGTGATGAGATAAATGGTGAACGGTTTTGACAGATCGTTTGTTCTGGTATATAATAAAAAGGAACGTATGTGTGTGTTTGTTGGGTGCTACTTTAAAAGAAGAGGTGAAGAATGTGTACCGTACGCACCAAATCCGCATTAAAAAAGGGCATCGGCTCTATCCTTATTGTGATCAACTCACGTTTTTAGCGAAAAATCTGTACAATGCCACCAACTTTCACATCCGTCAAATTTTCACTGCCTTTGGTGAAGAAAAAAAACTTCAACCACAACAACGAGAAGTTTTCGACCTCATCGACCAACACCTTCCACAAATGAATGCCATCAAAAGAAGAACAGTAGAAAAGAAACGGCAAAAAGAATTAAAAAAGCCCGGGGAGCAACGCCAAGAGATCCAAGATGCTGTGTTATTTGAGTATCCATCTGCCCAACACAAATGGCCATCTTATGCCTTTTTAGACAGCTTATTTAAAGTGTCCGAAAATGCGGACTATCTGGCATTACCTGGTCAAGTCAACCAACAAGTCATGAGACAGGTGTTTCAAAATTGGAAGGCTTATTTTGCCAGCCTGAAAGATTATCAAGTCCACCCACACAAATATACCGGAGGACCAAAACCCCCTAAATATGCACCAAAGAATGGAAGAATAGCTTGTGTGTTTTCCAATCAGGTATGTAAGGTGAAGGACGATAAATACCTCCGGTTTCCTCAAACGAAAGAAAGATTGAATATCGGAAAGTTAGGTCTTAAGGGATCCTTACAACAAGTAAGAATGGTTCCGACCTATGGCGAATATACGATCGAATTGGTGATAAGGAAAGAGGAAGAGAAACCACTCGTAGAACTGGATGAACAACATATCATGGGTATCGACCTCGGTGTGGATTGTTTGGCAGCCATCGTCGATAATACAGGTTCTTCACCTGTCATTATAAAGGGCCAAGCAGTAAAAAGTATCAATCAATATTATAACAAACAGCGTGCCCATTATTACTGTGTTTTACGACAAGGAAAGGGACCACAAGAAGGTTCCTTCCAAAGTAAACGACTGCAGCGACTCGACCAAAAACGTTTCTTTAAGTTAAAGGACGCCTTTCATAAAGCAAGTTTTCATATCGTTCAGTTAGCATTGGCTCGCAAAGTCAGCACGATTGTTATCGGTGTGAATAAGGGATGGAAACAGAAAGTGAGCCTTCGTAAGCAGGATAAGCAACACTTTCAAACGCTCCCCCATGCGATGCTGATTGGTATGATTGCTTACAAAGCGGAAGCGTATGGCATCCACGTGCACCCACAAGAAGAAAGCTACACATCAAAAGCAAGTTTAGTGGATATGGATGAGCTGCCCCATTATGAAAAAGGTATCCCAGCCAAGGTTAGGTTTAGTGGTCACAGAGTAAAACGAGGGTTATATCGGACCAAAGAGAACACGAGCATCCACGCTGATGTGAATGCAGCGGGAAATATCATAAGAAAAGTAGTCCCTAACGCTTTTGCCGAGGGGATAGAGGGTGTCGTGTCCCGCCCACTAATGTTAAGCATCGTTTGACGTTGATACATTAGAAACTCGTCACTGTAGTGATGAGAGGTTCATTTTCATACATTCTATAATGGTTGATTTCAGTAAAGAGTGTAGTGTGCTTTTCTTTTTTCAAAATGAAGACGGGAAAGGAATTGTGATGAATTATGAAAGACATCAATTTGTTGACGATTATTCTTAGAATGAAGAAGCAAAAGTTAATGCAAAAGATATGGTTAAGAAAAAACTAAATGGTGCCAAGGAATTATCAGCAATAGCAATTGCACGAAGCGAAATGCAACGTAAAGATATTATGAATCAAGCTAGTAAAGGTTTCAACCAACGGTAATAGTAAGTTGGAATAAACTGCGAAGTTGTGAAAATTTTCAGAAAAGGGCAATAAATAATTGAAGGAATTCCCTCTTTTTTGTCGAAGTATGATAGGGAGGAGGGGGGATTATTTTGACAGAATATGAATGTGAGATCAGACAATTAGAAGCTGAAGTAGATAAGATTATACGAAAATCAAGAAGGTTAAATTCAACGAAGATATCAGATATGTCTTTATTCGAATTACAAAAACTGAAGGTTGAATTAAATGCAGAATATGAGAAAGAAAAAACTTTTTCGCTTACTATTGCGTTAACTGCATTAGTTGTGACTTTTTTAATGAATTTAATAAATTTACTTCCAGAGAAAAAAGTAAGTGCTATTTTATTTAGTAATTCAATGGTTATTGTTTTAGGGGTATTTGTCGTTATTGCTTGTATATTGTCATATAGATATTCAAGAGAATCAAAATCATATAGTGAGGTGATTGGATTGATAGACTTACTAATTGAGAAAAACAAATATATTAATGAAGAATAGCATCTCAAAACGAGGTGCTTTTTTAATACCTAAAAATAATACGAGAATGTTAAATCTACACGGGGTCAGAAGAATGGAGAAGGTCACCATTGAAAATGTACTGCAATATTTTCTAACTCACGGACCCTTTGCAGCACTTTTTGTTTGGTTACTTATTTATGTCATGAAAGCTAATCAAGAAAGAGAAATGAGGTTGCAAAACCTCTTGAAAAAATTCAGTGAGAAATATGATGATGTCATTGATGAATTGAAAGATATTAAAAACCGACTGCTCCCTAAAGTTGTTGGTTTATTTTGTTTTAAAATGAGGTGATACATAGGGACAAAGGAACTGTCGTAAGGACTGTTTCATTAGTAATTGTTTGGGTTAATGTGTGGTTAGAACAAGTAGGATTAAATGCTATTCCAGTGGTAAGTGAAGAAACAATTGCTTTAGGAATAACCACAGTAGTGAATGTTTGGACTTGGTTTAAGAATAACTATATTACTCTAAAAGGCAAGCAACAAAGAGAAGAATTGAAGGATAAAGGATTAGTAAAATAGAAGCCGTCTCAATTGAGGGGGCTTTTTCTTGTTATAATAAAAAGGAGAGGTTTTTGAATGATTAAAATTTATATAGACCCATGTCTTGGCGGTAGAGATCCAGTGCAATCGGAAACGAACTAAAAGAAAAAGATTTAACGCTTGCTATTTCTTTAAAAATCAGAAAAAAGCTAAGTGAATATCAAGGTGTTTCAACACGTTTAAGTCGTACCAATGATAAAACTTTATCTCTTAGTAGCAGAACCAATGATGCTAATTGCTGGGGAGCTGATTATCTAAGAATTCATCTACTGCTAAAAAGCGTGATGTTATGCACCAAGCAATTATTAATGAAATCAACTTGCCAAACAGAGGTAAGAAAAAAGCGAATTTTCATATGGTACGTGAATCTAGCATGGAAGCAATTTTAACGGAGAACGTATTTATTGATGTTACTAATGATGCGGTTCGATTGAAAAATGATTTTTTCTAGGATGATATTGTTCAAGGTCATGTAAATGGTTTGGTTGATATTTTTAATTTGAAAAAGAAAGTGAAGGCTAAGGGTCCTAATGCAACTGTTGGAAAGCCTAAGGATAAGAAAGCTAATCTGAAAGTTGACGGTAAGTGGGGTAATGCAACTACAAGAGCGTTACAAGTATATTTAAACACAGTTGTCGATGGTAAAATAAGCGATCAAGTTCGCAATTCAATTACTGAAGCTTTTTATGGTGACACTCTGGGTCCATTCCTATCAAACCGAATGTTACAGAAAAGGAATATGTACAGGGTACAAAGGGAGTCTTTACCCGCCCTAATGTTTTTTAGAAAAAAACAAAGGAGCCGATTGAATGAGTCTTGATCTAGCAGATAAAGCAGCGAATTCTAAAGTAGCAGAAACTATAGCAAAACAACTATGGCTTAGTATGTTGTTTTTGGTAGTAATGTCGCTTATTGTCTTATTTGGCGCTAAATGGTGGAGTAGTTCATTAGAAAGTCAATTTTTAGTTTACAGTTCTTATTTACTTTGGTTTATCGCAATGATGGTTATCACAGGATTTAAAGTATTCATCCTTTTTATTGATGCTAAAATGCAATTTGAATCAAATAAAAATACTTGATTATAAAAAGACAAACTCTATTGCTTTATAGGAATGTTTGTCTTTTTTATATTATATCCGTCAAACAACTCTTCCAAAATAACCAAAACCTTTTTACGAATAGCCGGATTAAAATAATTTCGTCTTTCCTCTCTACGCTTAGCATAATCCGTAAATAATTCTGCTTTATTTGTCTGCAACACTTTCAATTGCATCTTATGCATCTGTTGCTTTAATTCGCGTCTTTCCTCAACTGCTTTTTTCTCTTGAAAATATTATTATTACGTATTGTGTTTAAATCTTTCTTGATAACCTCTATGGTCATGCTTAAAAATAGATACCTGGACGCAGTGTGAAATTCTTCATCGGTTATGTTTCGCATAATTATCACCTCAAATTATAGGAGCGTTCGTTCTCATTACGCGTTATATAAAATAATTAATGCAATATCAAATATTTGGAATAAAATTTACAATTCAGTCGAAATAGTGTATATGTCATAAAAAATGGAGGTTATTCTGTTGGATGCTGAATATATAAGAATGGTCGAAAGAGATTCGAAAAACATCCCAGAAAAAGATCGAGAACATTTTATTCGATTTATGACAGATGAAAAATACCGATTGGAAAAAACGATAGAGTATTATGAGAAAAGATTAAATGAACCTACAACAATAGGGTCTACTTAAACAACTTATAAAAGATCAAATACAGCAACTTAAAATAGAAATGAAGTAAACATCTACTTAATTGTAGGTGTTTTTTCTTTTGGAAATATTGTAGAATGTTTGTAAGAGGGGATAGGCTCATTTGAAGAAATACACAGTGTTTTTATTATTAATATTTATAAGTGCTTTTTCGAATGATAGTAGTGATCTGGTTGAAGCTGATGAGGATATTGAACCGACACAATCTATAGATAAAGATAAATATAAGACAACTAGTCCTTTATGTGATTATGAGATAAATGTAGATACTCTGCAAAATTTCGAAGGTTTAGACATAAAATTTGAAAAAATATATCTAGCTTCAGATAACGATAATAATTATATTGGTTTTGATATTTCTATGAAAAACCTATCTCATGATGTATTCGAAACTTATCCTGGTCAGATGGAGATTTATTTAAGCAATTGAGAGGAATTAGGATTTAAAGACGAAGTAGCTGTATTTAAAAAGGGTGATATTGAGTTAACAGAAAAAGCCGAAACATTCAAAGGCTTTTACGTATTTGAAACAATCTCAACTGTTGATGAGATATATGGTGTTGAACTCAAATGGTCTAATTATAAAGTGGATTCAAGTGGTGAAATTTTGAATTATTATGATTTTGAAAGTAATATTGGTATTGAACGTTAATATACGAAATGAAGCAAGAAAGTAGAAATAGCACCGACTGCATTAGTAGATGCTTTGGTAACAAAATTGGTAACAAACAAATAAAAATTATTGATTATTTTATGGTTGCAACCAAAAATATTAATATTACATATTGTATATTTATCAACTAGTTTGGCGAATTTGTAACATTTAAGTTTACGCCATGTTATTATATAATGGAATAGGTTTATTTCTGATATAATGAAAGTAATGTTAGGTATTTATAAATGAGTTTTCTACTGATTTAAAAGGAGGATGTAGGATGTCCATTGAATTAAAGAAAGAGGATGGCTTTGTAACAATAACGAATGAAGTCATAGCTACGATTGCTGGGGGTGCTGCGATAGAATGTTACGGTATTGTCGGAATGGCTTCCAAAAATCAGTTGCGAGACGGGATTGCAGAAATTCTGCGAAAAGAAAACTTCGCTAAAGGAGTGGTTGTCCGCCAAGATGAAGAAAATGTTCATATTGATATGTACATTATTGTAAGTTATGGAACAAAAATATCTGAGGTAGCACATAATGTGCAATCACAGGTGAAATATAATCTTGAAAAAACACTTGGTTTAACAATAAAATCCATTAATATATACATTCAAGGTGTTCGAGTTATCCAAGATTAACTCAAATTGTACTTTTTGTTAATTGGAGTAGAGGGAGGAAGCAGCAAGTGAATCAAAAAAATATAAATGGAGCTATGTTTGCTAATATGGTGTTAGCAGGGGCTAACTCTTTATCAAATAATGCGGAAAGAATTGATGCATTAAATGTCTTTCCAGTACCTGATGGGGATACTGGAACCAATATGAACTTATCGATTACTTCAGGGGCTAATGAAGTAAAGAAAGTAGAACAAAATAGTGTAGCAACAGTAGCAAATGCCTTTGCCAAAGGTTTGCTAATGGGTGCAAGAGGTAATTCGGGTGTCATTCTATCCCAATTATTTAGAGGTTTTGCTAAAGGATTAGAAGATAAAAAAGAACTTGATATTGAAAGTTTTGTAAAAGCATTAGATAGTGGAGTCAACACGGCATATAAGGCCGTAATGAAACCTGTAGAAGGTACTATTCTTACAGTAGCAAAGGACACTGCTGCAGACGCTAAAAAAATAGCCGAAAAAGAGCAAGATATTATCGTCTTCTTTGAAAAAGTAGTACAAGCTTCTAAGAAGTCGTTAAAAAGGACACCAGATTTGCTACCAGTTCTTAAAGAAGTTGGAGTAGTTGATAGTGGTGGACAAGGTTTAGTAGTAATTTATGAAGGTTTTTTAGCAGCGTTAAAAGGTGAGGAAGTACCAGAAGTTTCTCATGACGAAACAATGGATTTAAACGACCTTGTCAATGCGGAGCACCATAAGTTGGCGCAAGACTATATGAGCACAGATGACATTGAGTTTGGCTATTGTACGGAGTTTATGGTTCGTTTTGAAGAAGATAAACTAAAAGATCATCCTTATGATGAGGCGAAATTCAGAGAAGAACTGAGTGAGCATGGTGATTCTTTATTAGTCGTTTCCGATGATGAAATTGTCAAAGTTCATATTCATGCAGAATATCCTGGCGACGTCTTTAATTTAGGACAACGATTTGGGAGTTTTATAAATTTAAAAGTAGAAAACATGAGGGAACAACATTCGAATATCGTCGATAAAAAAGAGGATAAACCTCAGGAAAAACAAAAATTTGGTGTCGTTACCGTCGCAATGGGTAATGGATTAACGGAATTATTTAAGAGCTTGGGTGCTACAGTTGTAATTCAGGGTGGACAAACAATGAACCCTAGCACACAAGATTTAACTAATGCTATTAAGGAAACGAATGCAGAAAACATCATCATTTTACCAAATAATAAAAACATTGTGATGGCTGCTGAACAGGCTGCTGAGCTTGCCGAAGAAAACGTTGCAGTTGTACCTACTAAGACCATTCCTCAAGGGATGTCGGCTATGCTTACTTATAATCCTGAAGTAACATTAGACGAAAATAAACAAACAATGACAGAAGCAAGCCAAGAAGTAAAAACTGGACAAATTACATATGCTGTTCGTGATACGCAAATTGATGGTATGACGATTGAAAACGGACATTATATGGGTATTGCTGATGGAAAAATTAAAGTAACAAATGCTAGTCATATCAATGTTATTCAAGAATTGTTAACTGAAATGATTGACATCGAAGAAGATGAGATTGTAACGGTTATACGTGGGGAAGAAACTTCGGATGAAGAGGAAGAAGAAATTGTAGCATTTATAGAAAATAATTTTGAGGATATCGAAGTCGAAGTTCATCAAGGTAACCAACCCATTTATTCTTATATCTTCTCGATTGAATAAGCTTAAAAAAGAGATTGTAACAGAAGTAATTTATATTGAATGAAATCCAAACGATTATTCGAATACCTTTCAATATCGTTTGGATTTTTATACATATTAGGAAGAAACTCCGTAGTAACCGGTTTGGTAATTTTGAAATAATTAATGTACTAATATACCGCTCCGGCCGGCCACTTCGCTTTCCGTGGGGACGGCTTCAGCTAATTTGGTAAAGAAGACCACTTTACCAAATGGATCTTCAGCTCGCCCTGTCCCCACAGGAGACTCCGTGGCCGGCCTCCGCTGTCATTTTGTTTTACAACTTTTGTGACAGTTATCACTTGAGCTTTTTGCTAGGTATCTATCTGGGCATAAAAGTCGAAATGCTAGCTCTAACATACATTGTAGCATCTTATATTAGCGGAGGCTGCCCGCTTCAACTCCTGTGGGATCGTTTTATCCGAAGATCCACTTTTCTAAGTGGTCTTTGCTTGGAAAAGTTAGCTGAGGAGAAAACCCCACGGAAAGGGAAGCGGGCAGCAGGAGCGGTTGTCCAGCATTGAAAATATTTCAATATTATCATCAAGTTTATTGCGTAGTATCCAAATACTGCGCAACTTTGTACTTGTTTGAAGTGGAGATAGATGATTTGTCCCAAGTGTTTTTCTTTTAATAATGAAAAGCTAACGGAATTATAAATAAAAGAGAGTGTGAAATGTATGGTTGATTCATCAGTTCAAGAAGTGAATGGTGTTGGTCCTAAATTAGCAGAGGTTTTAGATCAAATTGGCATTCGCTCGATAGAAGATCTCCTATATTACTTCCCTAACCGATATGATCATTATCAGCAAAAACCTCTCCATGAATTAATACATAACGAAAAAGTAACAATTGTTGGAAAAGTTATCCACGAACCAACTGTCCAGTTTTACCAAAGACGTAAATCTAGGCTTGTGGTGACACTGCGAGTAGATGGTGTGGTAGTAAAAGGGGTGCTTTTTAATCGAGCTTTCGCTAAAAAACACTTTATACCTGGTGAAGAGGTATCTGTGAACGGAAAATGGGATCAGCATCGATTACAGATAACGATTGATAATTACAAACAAGGAAGTATTGACGAGTCGAGCCCGATAACGCCGATATACTCGTCAAAAGGAGATATAAAAAATGCACAATTTCAAAAAATTATTAAAAATGCATTATCCAACCACCGTGAACAAATAATTGAAATTTTGCCGTCATCTTATTTGAAAAATTATAAATTACCTGAGCGTATCGAAGGATTAACGCAACTTCATTTTCCTACATCATTCGAACATTTAAAACATGCGAAAAGAAGATTTATTTATGAAGAACTATTACTGTTTCAAATCAAAATGCAGCTTTATCGCAAACGTAATCGTGAAGAAACCGAAGGAAATGCTCAGAGTATAAATATGCATAAAGTAAAAGAATTGATGGACTCCTTTCCTTTTGCATTAACGTCTGCTCAACAAAAATCGTTATCAGAAATTATCAAGGATTTAAAATCTCCTTATCGAATGAATCGTTTGTTACAAGGGGACGTTGGTTCAGGAAAAACCGCTGTAGCCGTAATCAGTTTATTTGGGTCTGTGACTGCAGGAAAGCAGGTTGCATTTATGGTACCAACCGAAATTTTAGCAGAACAGCATGAGGCATCGTTAAGAGAATTCTTGCCAGATCATGTTACTATCCGCCGACTGACGGGTTCAGTGAAAGGGAAGAGACGAAAAGCTATTTTAGCAGAAATTGCAGATGGTAACTGCGATGTTGTGATTGGTACACATGCACTTATTCAAGACGATGTCCATTTTGCTCAGTTGGGTTACGTTATTATTGACGAGCAGCATCGTTTTGGTGTACAACAACGAAACACTTTACGTGAAAAGGGAATCTTAGCGGATATTTTGTTTATGACTGCTACACCAATCCCTAGAACGTTATCTATCACAGCCTTTGGTGATATGGATGTGTCGAAAATAGATCAGATGCCAAAAGGACGAAAGCCAATCGAAACGTATTGGGTGAAACAAAACATGTTTGAAAGAACCGTTAATTTTATTTATAAAGAAATAAAAGCGGGAGCACAAGCATATGTGATCTGCCCGTTAATTGAAGAGTCCGATAAATTAGACATTCAAAATGCATTGGATCTGTTCCATCAGCTTCAGGAAGTACTTATTGGCAAGGCAACAGTTGGACTGATGCATGGTAGATTAACAACCGAAGAAAAAGAAGAAGTAATGACTAATTTCTCTGAGAATAAGATACAGATTTTAGTCTCTACAACGGTGGTAGAAGTTGGGGTCAATGTACCGAATGCGACTGTGATGATGATCCAGGATGCAGATCGTTTTGGTCTATCACAACTTCATCAATTAAGAGGTCGAGTCGGCAGGGGTAATAAGCAAAGTTATTGTATATTAGTAGCAGATCCTAAGGGGGAAAATGGAAAAGAAAGAATGCGAATTATGACGGAAACGACGGATGGTTTTGTTTTAGCAGAACGAGATTTAGAACTGAGAGGTCCGGGTGATATTTTTGGAGTGAAACAAAGCGGTTTACCAGAATTTAAACTTGCCGATCTGGTTCATGATTACCGAGCGTTAGAAACAGCAAGAACCGATGCCATCGAGATAGTAGCAAATGAAAAATGGAAATTACCTGAGTTTCAAGGATTAATGGACTATTTAATCAACGAAATCAAAATTGACTCGAAATTATTAAACTAGAGACACTTGCATAATTTGCTATGGTATTATATATTACTATTAGTACCTAGTCATAATATTTTAGTTAAAAAATAGATGACGCACTAAGATGGACGGTGGATAAATTGAAACGGAACAAAAAAGAAAGACAATCCATGTTAAAAGAAACAATAGAGGAAAAACCCTTTATTACGGATGATGCGTTAGCAAAACTCTTTAAAGTTAGTATTCAGACGATTCGACTGGATCGCATGGAGCTTAATATTCCAGAATTACGTGAACGAATTAAATCTGTGGCAACATCCACGTGGAACGAGACAGTAAAAGCATTACCAATAGATGAAGTAATAGGTGAAATAATTGATTTAGAATTAGATCAGCGAGCCATCTCTATTCTAGATATCACTGCTGAGCATGTTTTCTCACGGAATAAAATTGCTAGAGGGCATCATCTATTTGCCCAAGCCAATTCTTTAGCAGTTGCGGTTATTAATGACCAACTTGCTTTAACGACCAATGCGGATATTAAATTTACTAGACAAGTTGTTGAAGGGGAGCGGGTCATTGCCAAGGCGAAAGTAGTTGGTACGGAAATAAACAATCGCACCGTAGTAGAAGTACATAGTCATGTCGATAATGAAACAGTATTTACCGGTATTTTTGAAATGTTTCGATCTAAAGAGGAGAAAGAAGGGATTCAACAATGAGAATCGCAATCGATGCAATGGGTGGAGACCATGCACCAAAAGAAATTGTATTAGGTGCACTAAAGGCAGTGAATCAATTTGATAATCTTCATATTACGCTAGTTGGTAACGAAGAACAGATAAAACAATATACAAAAAATCATGCATCCATCGATATTATTCATACAGAAGAAAAAATTACCAGTGATGATGAACCAGTAAAAGCAGTGCGCCGTAAAAAGCAAGCTTCGTTAGTATTAATGGCAAACGAGGTAAAATCACATCAAGCAGATGCTTGTATTTCAGCTGGTAACACTGGTGCGCTGATGAGTGCGGGATTGTTTATCGTGGGTAGAATTAAAGGGATTGATCGCCCTGCACTAAGTCCAACACTTCCGACAGTCGATGGTAGTGGTTTTCTTTTACTGGATGTGGGAGCAAATGTCGATGCAAAACCTCAACATTTACAACAATACGGCTTAATGGGATCTATCTATATGGAGAACGTGCGAAAAATAAAAAATCCACGAGTAGGGTTATTAAATGTCGGAACCGAGAATGGTAAAGGCAATGAATTAACGAAAAAAGCTTTTGATTTGTTAGAAGAACTTCCAATCAATTTTGTCGGAAATGTAGAAGCAAGAGATTTATTGAATGGTGTTGCAGATGTAGTAGTAACCGATGGCTTTAGTGGAAATATTGCATTGAAAACAGTTGAAGGAACGGCTTTGACACTATTTTCTATGTTGAAAGAAAAATTTATGGTTAATACCAAAACCAAAATAGCGGCAGTACTAGCTAAGAGTGAGCTAAGAGGATTGAAGGATCAATTAGATTATTCAGAATATGGTGGTGCAGCTCTGTTTGGACTTCGTGCACCAGTTGTGAAAGCACATGGTTCATCTAATGCCCAAGCCATTTTCAGTGCAATTAAACAAACGATGGAAATTGTAGAAAAGAATGTAATAGAAACGATCGAATCAGAAGTGAAACATTTACAAGTTTCAACTGAGGAGGAATAAATTTTGAAAAAGATAGCATTTATCTACCCTGGGCAAGGTTCTCAGGCAGTAGAAATGGGGAAAGACTTATATGATCAATTTGATCAAGTCAAGGAACTTTTTGAAACCGCAAATGAACAATTAGACTATGACTTAACTTCAATAATGTTTGAAGGACCTAAAGAAGTTTTAACAAAAACGGAAAACACACAACCAGCTTTGTTATTAGTTAGTAGTGCGATTACACATTTATTAGCAGAACATAATATCTATCCAGACATTACAAGTGGACATAGTTTAGGAGAATACAGTGCACTAGTTGCAGCCAAAGCCATTTCTTTTCAGGATGCAATTCGTTTAGTGCATGAGCGAGGGAAATTAATGGAGACTGCCTACCCGGAAGGCAAAGGTTCGATGGCAGCTGTTCTAGGAATGGATAAAGAAACACTGTCATCTGAATTAGAAAAAATAAGAGAAGAACTAAATGAAGTGCTAGAAATTGCAAACATAAATTGCCCCGGGCAAATCGTTATTTCGGGAACGAAGGCAGCGATTGACCTAGCAGTAGATCAATTAAAATCTAAAGGCGCCAAAAGAGTGCTTCCTTTGCCTGTAAGTGGACCGTTTCACTCTAGTTTAATGAGACCAGCAGCAGAAGATTTTGATCAGTTGGTACAGGGAATTGACTGGTCCAACTCAGATATACCGGTCTATGCTAACGTAACAGCTGAAAAAGTAACAGAAGCAGAAGAAATCAAACAATTGTTAGTGGAACAACTTTATTCACCAGTCCGTTTTGAAGAGATCATTGAACAGCTTCTAGAAGAGTCATTAGACGCTATCGTAGAAGTTGGTAGTGGAAAAGTGCTTACAGGTCTTGTGAAAAAAGTGAATAGAAGAACGAAGACTTTTGCCGTACAAGATAAAGCGTCATTAGATGAATTTATTCAGTGGTACAAGGAGGAAGAGTAATGTTAGATAATCAAGTTGCACTTATCACAGGAGCATCTCGTGGAATTGGACGCGAAATTGCGTTAATTTTTGCAAAAAATGGTGCGAAAGTCGTTGTTAATTATGCTGGCAGTGAAGATAAAGCTCAAGCTGTTGTGGACGAAATCGTGTCTAATGGCGGAGAAGCTATTAAAATACAAGCAAATGTTAGTGACGAAAGTGACGTAAAAGCGATGGTGAAAGAAACTACCAAAACCTTTGGAAGCTTAGACATTTTAGTGAACAATGCTGGTATCACCAAAGATAATTTGTTAATGCGCATGACGGAAGCGGACTTTGATGATGTGATTGACATCAATCTAAAAGGTGTGTTTTTATGTACAAAAACAGTTTCCAGACAAATGATGAAACAAAAAAGTGGACGTATTATCAATCTTTCATCGGTTGTCGGAATTAGTGGTAACCCTGGTCAAGCAAATTATGTTTCAGCTAAAGCAGGTGTAATTGGCTTAACTAAAACAACAGCTAAAGAATTGGCTGTACGAAATATCCTTGTTAATGCGATTGCACCTGGATTTATCGCAACAGATATGACAGAGAAATTAACGGATGAACAAAAAGAACAAATGCTATCATTAATACCTTTAAATAAATTAGGTAAAGCTGAAGATGTAGCAAATGTAGCGTTGTTCTTAGCATCTGAGCAATCCAATTATGTTACAGGGCAAACGATTCAGGTAGACGGTGGAATGGTTATGTAATATGATAGGTATACTCTTTGAAAGGGGGTGACGGAAAAATGGCAGATACATTTGAAAAAGTGAAGCAGATCGTTGTCGATCGTCTTGATGTGGATGAGGATAAAGTAACACTAGAAGCTTCATTTAAAGATGATCTAGAAGCAGACTCTTTAGATGTGGTGGAACTTGTTATGGAGCTTGAAGACGAATTCGACCTAGAAATTGCTGATGAAGATGCAGAAAAGATTTCTACAGTAGGTGATGCTGTAAATTACATAAACAGCAACCAATAATTTTTGTCTAAAGATAGAAAAGTCTTACTGGTGTAAGGCTTTTCTGTTATCTTTTATGTAGCTAAGAAAGTATATAAGTGGCGTCATGTCTAGCTCCGAGCGCCAGAAACTAGGCGACTTCACGAAATCGCCCTACGATAAAGAAGACTTGCCGATTGGTTAAAACAGAGGCTTAGTCGCCCTTATGCCTTCAGGCGAAAGTCATCATCGGCTCGCAAGCTCACCGTGATTCCTTTATCTCAGTTGATTCGCTCCAGTCGCTACGTTTCTATGCGGCCGCTCTGCGCCTTTCTTATAGATAAAAAGTATTACAAATAAGGGTTGGCGATACGCTGAGTTTCCTATATAATTATGTCAATGAGTGATTTCAGGTTGGTAGGTGAATATTTTGACGGATTTTACATTGTTTCAGAAAGAATTGGGAATACGTTTTGATGATGAAAAATTATTAAGACAAGCTTTTACACATTCATCTTATGTGAATGAGCACCGGAAAAAGAATTTATTGGATAATGAAAGATTAGAGTTTTTAGGTGATGCGGTATTGGAATTAGGAGTATCTCAATATCTTTACCGAGAATATAATGAACTTGAAGAAGGAGATCTGACGAAACTTAGAGCCTCGATTGTATGTGAACCTGCCTTAGTAAAATTTGCAGAATCATTAGATTTCAGCAAATTTGTATTGCTTGGTAAGGGGGAGGAAATGACTGGTGGTCGCAATCGTCCAGCGCTACTAGCAGATGTCTTTGAAGCTTTTATTGGTGCATTATATTTGGATCAAGGATATGAAGAAGTCATCACTTTTTTAACAAAATATGTTTATCCTCAAATTACAACCGGTGCTTTTTCGCATACGATGGATTATAAAAGTCAATTGCAAGAAACGGTACAACAACATAAAAATAAGTTAGTGGAGTATGCGATAGTGGATGAAAAAGGTCCTGCACATGACCGGGAATTTTTTGCTGTGGTAACGATTAACAGTAAAACGGCTGGTAAAGGTGTGGGCAGAACAAAAAAAGAAGCAGAACAACGAGCAGCCAAACAAGCCCTAGACGCATTACCAAACTAAAAACACCCTCCTATTTCAAACAAATAGGAGGGTGTTTTTGATACAGTAGACGCTAATTCAGAAAGTAATGAAAACTTCATCGCTTAAAGGATAATGATGAGTGAACTACTACCGCTACGGAAAAACACTCCCTTTCCGGGGGCACGGCTGAAGCTAACTTGGTAAAGAAAACCACTTTACCAAGTGGATCTTCAGCTCGTGCTGTTCCCCCAGGAGTGTCGCATTTTTCCTCCGCTTTGTACAGATGTCTGTTCAAGTACGATGAAATATGAAATGACATCAATTGTCTAGCACTGACTTTATTTGTAGAACATTACTAAAGCGTAGTCCATTTACGTAGACTCTGGCGGGATCAGCGTCTTCCGAAGACCCCGCAGGAAAAGCGCTCTTTGCTTTTCTGAGGAGGCTGAGGTGACGCCCAACAGCATAGAAAACACTACGAAAGCTTTGCTTGAGTAGATGTTGCACTTGTGCCCTTGGGTGAAAGCGAAGTAAATGGACGGAGCTTTTTCATGCCACTCATCCTAATTTCAAAGTGAGCAGTGATTCTTACTTCGCAGATTAGTTTTAATATCGCTGCTTACTTTTTTGCTAGATTTTTAGGTGTTTGTTATTTTCGGTAGTTTTTTAGTTCTGCGATGAATGCTTGGGTTTCGGCTACTGTTAGTTTTCCTTTTTGTTTTAAAAGGTCGTATAATCCTTTTAATTCATCGTATTTATTAATATCGTAATCCTTTGGATCCATAATCGACTCGTTTACGACTTGAAGCATTCTTCCCATTTCATGAATAATATGTGCTAAGTTTTCTTCGTTTCTTTCTTCTAAATTCAAGTATATTCACTCCTATATTCGTATTTTGGTAATCTTCCTTCTCACACTCTACTCTTTATGATAAAATAAATAGGTTGAAATGCAAAGGATAAATTGTGTTTCGAGACTATATTCGTCTTTTAAAGACAATAAATAGGGGTTTTAACATGTATTTAAAACAATTAGATACAATTGGTTTTAAATCTTTCGCTGAACGAGTAAAAATCGAATTTGTAACTGGTGTTACCGCTGTAGTTGGACCAAATGGCAGTGGGAAAAGTAATATTACCGATGCCATTCGCTGGGTGCTTGGTGAGCAATCTGCCAAGTCTTTACGTGGTGTAAAGATGGAGGATATTATTTTCCAAGGTAGTGATACTCGAAAAGCGTTAAATGTTGCGGAAGTAACATTAGTATTGGATAATTCCGATAACCGATTACCTGTAGATTATCAGGAAGTAAGTGTGACACGTAGAGTTTATCGTTCTGGTGAAAGTGAATTTTTAATGAATAAACAACCCTGTCGCCTAAAGGATATTACGGAACTTTTCCTTGATTCAGGATTAGGTCGTGAAGCATTTTCGATTATTAGCCAAGGTAAAGTGGAGGAAATTTTAAGCTCCAAGTCGGAAGAGCGAAGAGTGATTTTCGAAGAAGCGGCTGGTGTATTAAAATATAAAAATCGCAAAAAACAAGCAGAATACAAACTTGCTGAAACACAAGAGAACCTAAATCGTGTTGAAGATATTATATATGAAATAGATGGTCAATTGGAGCCATTAGAACAGCAGGCCACCATTGCTAAAGAATATTTAGCTCAAAAAGAACGCCTGAAAAATATTGAAGTAGGATTATTAGCAAAAGAAATTGAACAACTTCATGATAACTGGGAGAATTCCCAGAAAGAAATAGATGAAAAAAACCAATCGTTAACAAACAAACAACAATGGATCGAAGCGAGAGAGACAGAAAACACGCAATATAAAGAACAAATTCAACAAGTGGATGAACAAATCACCCAACTGCAAGAAAAGTTACTTGTGGTAACGCAAGAACTGGAAGGTTTAGAAGGTAATAAAAAAATCTTTCGTGAACGACTTCATCATTTTCAAGAAAATAAAGAGAAGCTAGAACAAGAAATAACCGAAACAGAAAAGAAAAAAGCGGTACTTATTCAAAATGCAGAAAATGAACAACAATTATTGATACAAAGAAGACAACAGAATCAACATGTTTCAAAACAAATTCAATCGTTAGAAGAACAATTAGAAAAAGGCAAAAATACGATTGAAGAAGATATTGAATCATTAAAAAGCGATTATATTGAATTATTGAATGAACAAGCAGCAAAGCGCAATGAAAAACATTCGATTCAGCAACAGTTAGATCGAATGAAAGGTAAAGAAACTGTCCAATCATCTAAATGGCAACACCTTCATCAAGAGCGTATTAAATTAAGAGATAATGTTGAAGATGCAGAGGGTAAATTGAAGCACCAAGAACAACAATTACATACAATTCAAACCGATTTTGACCAATTAGATCGAAAAATCACGGTAGAATCCAAGCTATTGGATGATATGCAGCAAAAGTTGTTTAAAGGCTATCAAATGGTAGAGAATTTAAAGTCTAAGAAAGAAATGCTAGAAGATCTAAAAGAAGATTTTCAAGGATTCTATTTTGGTGTAAAGGAAGTATTGAAGGCAAGAGAACAAAAGGTACTGACAGGGGTTCACGGGGCAATTCCTGAGCTTATTGAATTTGATGACAGTCTGGTAGATGCAATGGAAACGGCATTAGGTGCACAAGCACAACATATTGTAGTCGATTCAGAAAAATCTGCACGAGAAGCAATTCAGTGGTTAAAAAAGACAAATAAGGGTAGAGCAACTTTTTTACCAATCACATCGATGAAACCAAAACAATTACCAAGTAATATGATTAGCATGTTAGAAGATGATAAGGACTATCTAGGAGTAGCAGTAGATCTCATTAACTTTGATAACAGATACAAAGCTGTTATGCAAGCTTTGCTAGGAAATGTGATTATCTCGACAACGTTAGCTGCTGCTAATAAATTTGCTCAACAGACTGGGCGAAGATACCGAATTGTCACCCTTGATGGTGATGTTGTCAATCCTGGAGGGTCGATGTCAGGTGGGGCTAAAAAGAAGAACAATCAGTCATTATTTACTCGTGATCGTGAATTGAAAAGCTTATCTAAAAAGTATAAAGAATACCAACTAAGAGTCAATGATTACGAAAGCCAAATCAATACCCAGAAAGCTGAACTGAAACGTTTAGAGCTAACTAAAAGTGAGCAACTCGATCAATTAGAAGAGATAAAATCAACCTATCAATCACAGCAGAGTAACTATAAAGAGTGGAAATTATCTCTGGAACATTTAAATGATCAATTATCGATATATGATCAAGATAAGATGCAACAGGAAGAAGATCGTAAATATTTAGTGGAGCAAGCGGATCAAATAGAGAAAAGTTTAGTAACGTTGCAAGAAAAATTACAATCGTTAGATAAGCAAATAGAAGAATTAACCGATCAACATCAAAATTTTGAAGCGCAAGAGGAACAGTTAAAGCAAGAGTTACAAGCGCTACGCGTGCAACAAGCAGAAACAAGAAGCCAGCTAACTAATCAAAAAGAAAAAGTAGAACAAGCTCAAGCAGACTCAACAGAGATCCAATTAGCACTTGAAGATAAACAAAATCAATTGAACCAATTAATAGAAGTTAAAAATAATCAACAAACCGAAGAAGAAATTGATCAAGAAATTGAGGGAAAGAGAACGGAAAAAGACCAGCAACAAGAAAAACTTCAACAAATTCGTGGTCAACGTTTAGAAACACAACAAAAAATAACAACTTTAGAGGAGTCAATTAAGCAAGCGCAAAAAGAAGTATCTCATTTGCAACAGGAAATTCAGTCGATCGAAATTAAACGAAACCGACTCGATCTTGATTTGGAAAATCGTTTGCAATTTTTAGAAACAGAGTACAACATTACGTTTGAGAAAGCTAAAATTGATTTCGAACAACCTGAACATTTAGATGAGGCAAAACAACAAGTGAAATTAATTAAGAAATCAATTGAAGAATTAGGAAATGTTAATCTAGGTGCAATTGATGAATATGAAAGAATTAAGGAAAGATATGAATTTTTAACTAGCCAGCAAGAAGATTTAGTAGAAGCAAAAAGAACCTTATATGATATTATAGCTGAGATGGATGAAGAAATGACTCGACGATTTGAAGAGACTTTCACCCAAATCAAAGACGAATTCACGGTTGTCTTTGAGCGATTATTCGGTGGGGGACATGCAGAGTTAAAATTAACGGATCCAGATCAACTATTAGATACGGGTGTCGATATTATTGCTCAACCACCAGGGAAAAAGCTACAGCAATTAGGTTTATTATCAGGTGGAGAAAGAGCTTTGACCGCTATTGCATTATTATTTGCTATATTACGAGTTCGCCCTGTTCCTTTTTGTGTGCTTGATGAAGTAGAAGCGGCATTAGATGAAGCAAATGTTACTCGATTTGCGCAATATTTAAAGCATTACAGTAAAGATACACAATTTATTGTGATCACCCATCGAAAAGGTACAATGGAAGAGTCAGACGTGTTATACGGTGTGACCATGCAGGAATCTGGTGTGTCACGGTTAGTATCCGTTAAGTTAGAAGAGGCACCAGAATTATTGGAAGCATAATAAAGGAGGTAAAACCTTGAGTTTTTTTAAAAAGTTAAAAGAGAAGTTTCAAACAAATGAAGAAAATGAAGAAGTATCTGATAAATATAAAGATGGTCTTAGTAAGACGAGAAAATCTTTTTCTGAAAAAATCAATGATCTCGTTGCACGATACCGGAAAGTAGATGAAGAATTTTTTGAAGATTTGGAAGAAGTGCTGATCTCTGCTGATGTTGGTGTATCAACTGTAATGGAATTAATTGAAGAATTAGAAATGGAAGTTAAAAGACAAAACATTAAAGATACCAAAGAAGTAAAGCAGGTTATATCAGAAAAATTGGTTGAAATTTATCAAGGTGATGATGATCAAGAGGATAATACGGATTTAAACATGCAAGAAAATGAATTGACGATTATTCTTTTTGTTGGCGTAAATGGTGTAGGAAAAACTACTACTATTGGAAAATTAGCGCATCAATTGAAGTCAGAAGGTAAAGAAGTAATACTAACGGCAGGTGACACGTTCCGCGCTGGTGCCATTGAGCAATTAAATGAATGGGGTAAGCGTGTCGGTGTCGATGTGATTAAACATAGTGAAGGCAGTGATCCAGCAGCAGTTATTTATGATGGTATTCAAGCAGCAAAATCACGTCAAGCAGATGTGTTGTTGTGTGACACTGCAGGTCGACTGCAAAATAAAGTGAACCTTATGAACGAATTATCCAAGGTAAAAAGAGTAATAGAACGAGAAGTACCTAATGCTCCCCATGAAGTGTTATTAGTATTAGATGCTACCACAGGTCAAAATGCCTTAAGCCAAGCGAAAACATTTTCGCAAGCAACGGATGTTTCAGGTATCGTATTAACGAAATTAGATGGTACGGCTAAAGGTGGTATCGTGTTAGCAATCAGAAATGAGCTAGGTATACCAGTTAAATTGGTAGGACTTGGTGAAAAAGTAACAGATCTTCAAGAGTTTGACCCACATGCCTTTGTTTATGGACTATTTGCTGATATGCTAGAAGATGAATAACCTTTAGGCTTGACAGTACTTCATTATCATGAGTAGACTTTAGTGTAAAGGTATTTTACTTAACGAGGAGTCCTTTTTATGTTAGAAAAGACGACAAGGATTAATGCTCTTTATGATTTTTATCACAAGTTATTAACAGATAAACAAAAGAATTATATGGAGATGTATTATTTAGAAGATTTTTCTCTAGGAGAAATCTCAGAAACGGCAAATGTATCCAGGCAAGCGATCTATGATAATATTCGTCGAACCGAGCAAATGTTAGAAGAGTATGAAGAGAAATTAGGTCTATATCAGAAGTTTTTACAAAGACAAGAATTATTACTTGAATTAAGCGACATGATAGAGCCTAATGATCAAACATTAAGAAATAAAATTGATAAGATAATTGAAATGGAATAGGGGGCATTATCTATGGCATTTGAAGGTTTAGCCGACCGCCTACAGAATACAATACAAAAAATTAAGGGAAAAGGTAAAGTTACCGAACAAGATGTCAAAGAAATGACTAGAGAAGTTCGACTTGCACTTTTAGAAGCGGACGTAAACTTCAAAGTTGTGAAAGATTTTATTAAAAAAGTAAAAGAACGTGCTATTGGTCAGGAAGTTATGGAAAGTTTAACACCTGGTCAACAAGTAATAAAAGTAGTAAAAGAAGAACTAACAGCTTTAATGGGTGGAGACGAGAGTAAAATTGCTGTTGCGGATAAACCACCTACAGTTATCATGATGGTAGGTTTACAAGGTGCAGGTAAAACAACCACAACGGGTAAACTGGCTAATCTTTTACGAAAAAAATATAACCGTAAACCTTTATTGGTAGCTGCTGACGTATATCGACCAGCTGCAATTGACCAATTAGAAACACTTGGTAAACAATTGAATATGCCGGTATATTCTGAAGGAACCGATGCGAATCCGGTTGATATTGTTAATAAAGCAATGGCTCATGCCAAAGAAGAACATTTAGATTATGTTTTAATAGATACTGCTGGTCGATTGCACATTGACAATGACTTAATGGATGAATTAGTTCAAATTAAACAAAATGTAAATCCTGATGAAGTATTTTTAGTGGTCGACTCGATGACAGGTCAAGATGCTGTCAATGTTGCAGAAAGTTTTAATGAACAGTTAGAAGTTTCAGGTGTGGTCCTAACGAAACTAGATGGTGATACACGTGGTGGTGCTGCCCTTTCTATTAAAGCTGTTACCGATAAGCCGATCAAATTCGCTGGTATGGGTGAAAAGTTAGATCAAATAGAAGTGTTCCATCCTGAGCGTATGGCTTCACGTATACTAGGTATGGGTGATGTGCTGTCCTTAATCGAAAAGGCGCAGGAAAATGTAGATGAGAAAAGAGCGAAAGAGCTAGAAGAGAAGATGCGTTCTGCTACTTTTACATTCGATGACTTTTTAGAACAAATGGGCCAAGTGAAAAATATGGGACCACTTGATGAATTGATGGATATGATACCTGGTGCAAACAAGATGAAAGGTCTGAAGAATGTCGATTTTGATGAGAAACAGATTGCACATGTAGAAGCGATCATTCAATCGATGACTGCAAAAGAGCGTCAAGATCCTAGTTTAATGAATGCAGGTAGAAGAAAACGAATAGCTAAAGGTTCCGGCCGTTCTGTTTCTGAAGTCAATCGATTATTAAAACAGTTTGAAGAGATGAAGAAAATGATGAAACAGATGACAAATATGCAGCAAGGAAAGAAAGGGAAAAAGGGTAAAAAGCCAAAAGGATTAAATTTTCCGTTCATGTAAGGTAAAAACCCTTTACAGACTAAAATAAATCTGATACAATTCTATCTTGTGTGAGATATTTATATGGAGGTGTTAAACATGGCAGTAAAAATTCGCTTAAAGCGTATGGGTTCTAAAAGAAATCCATTCTATCGTATCGTAGTTGCGGATTCTCGTTCACCACGTGATGGACGTATTATCGAGCAAATTGGAACATATAACCCGGTTGTTAATCCGGTTGAAGTGAAATTAGATGATGAAAAAGCACTTGATTGGATGACAAAAGGTGCAAAACCAAGTGATACGGTGCGTAACTTATTCTCAAACGAAGGCATCATGAAGAAATTCCACGAATCAAAAAATCAATAACAAAGTGATGTGATTCGCGATGAAATCTTTGATTGAAACAATAGTAGAACCATTAGTCGATCACCCGGCAGACATTGTTGTCACTGAAAGAGAAGAGGAAAACAAGATTGTTTACCATCTCGAAGTGCATGAGAATGATGTTGGTAAAGTGATCGGAAAAAATGGACGCATTGCCAAATCAATACGAACAGTTGTATATGCAGCTGGAATGAAATCTAACAAGAAAATCTACTTAGATATCATGTAAAAAAGAGGGCGGGCAACCACCCTCTTTTTTGTATGAAAATAATCTGTAGAAATGTATATAAAAATAAAACTGCTACGAAGTAAGTGTTACTGCTCACTTTGAAAATTTCATGAGTGGTATGCAAAAAGCTCCGTCCATTTACTTCGCTTTTACCACGGGCATAAGTCAACATCTTTTCAAGCAAGCTTTCAAAGTGTTTCCTATACCGCGGACGTCACCTCAGCCTCCTCGGCAGAAGATCACTGCCTGTGGGGTCTTCGGAAGACGCTATTCCCGCTGGAGTCTACGTAAATGGACTGCGCTTTAGTATTGTTCTACAAATAAAGTTAGTGTATGACTATTGATGTCATTTCATATTTCATCGTACTTGAACAGTCATCTATAAAAAGCGGAGGAAAAATGCGACACTCCTGGGGGAACAGCGCGAGCTTCAGCTAACTTTGGAAAGTGGTTTTCTTTCCAAAGTTAGCTGAAGCCGTGCCCCCGGAAAGGGAGTGTTTTTCCGTAGCGTTGGATTTACACTCATCTAAATTCTTTATAATAATTGTCACAAGTTCGGAGTTTGTGTCTACTGTGGCATAATTTATCATGCGTTTTATTAGTTGGCTCTGTTTTGTTGTAGACACTTGCGCTTTGGTTTGTTGACGTGCTATTCTTTTGTTAGGTATGTCCATACTTTTTTGGTATGAGGGAGAGGCTAAAGATGAATATTATAAGAAAAGTCGCCGTAAAAAAAATTGTTACCGATGATAGTAAGGCAGAGCTAAGAGAAGAATACCAACTGAAAATTTTTAAATTGGAACAAGAGTGTGAGCAATTAAAATTTGAACAGAAGAAACTAGAACATCAGGCAGCAAATAAGAAAGCAAACATCACCGCAAGATTCCACAAAGAAATATCCAATCGCAAGGATCAGATAAAATGGAACAAATACAAACTAGAGCAATTGGAGATTTTACCAACGGGCAGTGAAATGAACGATGGAGAAGTGGAAGCAATGATTGAAATAGAAGAAGGTATGGATTGGGATAACTTAACAGAGCAAAAATCAATTATTGTCAAAGATGGCATAATAACTAAAATTACATAATAGGTGGTCTTGAAATAGATGGAACTTTTAAAAGTAGGCAAAATAGTTAATACGCATGGTATAAAAGGTGAGATTAAAGTTTTAAGAATTACGGACTTTGAAGATCGTTTTGAGTTAGGATCAAAGTTAGTAATAAGAGATAATGATAATTTGGTGGAAGTCACTATTGACGGTCACCGCATTCATAAAAACTTCGATTTATTACACTTAAAAGGCTATGAGAACATTAATGAAGTAGAACAGTATAAAGGTGCATTTCTTTTCATTACAAAAGAAGAAGCAACCGAATTGGATGATAATGAGTTCTACTATCATGAAATTATTGGCTGCAGTGTTGAAACAATGGGCGGTGATATAATCGGTAATGTGACAGAAATACTCTCACCAGGTGCTAATGATGTATGGGTCGTAAAAAACAATAAAGGTAAAGAATATTTAATTCCTTATATTGAACAAGTAGTTAAAGAAGTAGATATAAATGAACAATTGATTAAAATAGAACCGATGGAAGGGCTATTTGAATAATGAGAATAGATATACTATCGTTATTTCCAGAAATGTTTGAAGGAGTGTTACAATCTTCTATTTTAAAAAAAGCCCATCAATCTGGAGCTTTTCAATATAATTATGTGAATTTTCGTGATTATACAGATAATAAGCATAATAAAGTAGATGATTACCCATACGGTGGGGGTGCAGGAATGGTTTTAAAACCACAACCTATTTTTGATGCCGTGGAAGCAATTGAAAACGAAACAACCGAAAAGCCTCGTGTCATCTTAATGTGTCCACAAGGTCAACCTTACAATCAAAAAAAAGCAGAAGAACTGGCGAAGGAAGAACATTTAATTTTTATTTGTGGCCATTATGAAGGTTATGATGAGCGAATACGGACAAATCTTGTAACGGATGAGATTTCAATAGGAGATTATGTGCTTACTGGTGGAGAACTAGGTGCAATGGTAGTGATGGATAGTGTGGTTCGATTATTACCTGGAGTGCTTGGTAATGTTGATTCTGCAATTCAAGATTCATTTTCTACCGGATTATTAGAGCATCCACATTATACGAGACCCGCAAATTTTCGCGGTTTAAAAGTACCGGACGTTCTACTATCTGGTAATCACGCTCATATTAATGAGTGGCGACGCAAAGAAGCATTGAAAAGAACCTATTTTAGAAGACACGATTTACTAGAGCATCAAGAGTTAACTGAGCAAGATCAAAAGTGGTTAAAAGAATGGCAAGCCTCTCAAGAAAATAGTTGAAAACGGCCGCTTATTATGATATATTGATAGTTGTGCTTAAGTGAACGCTTAAGGTATAAAAACGATGTTCCGCTATCGTATTACTTCGGTATGAGCATTAGTTTGGAAGGAGTGTATCAGAATGCAACAATTAATCGAAGAAATTACAAAGGATCAACTTAAAACGGACTTACCTGAATTTCGTGCAGGTGATACTGTAAAAGTTCACGTGAAGGTTGTCGAAGGTAACCGTGAACGTATCCAGGTTTTTGAAGGTGTTGTCATTAAACGCCAAAACGGTGGTATTAGTGAAACATTTACAGTTCGTAAAATTTCTTACGGTGTAGGGGTTGAACGTACGTTCCCTGTGCATTCACCACGTCTTGCGAAAATCGAAGTAACTCGTCGTGGTAAAGTTCGTCGTGCGAAGCTTTATTACCTACGTAATTTACGTGGTAAGGCAGCGCGTATTAAAGAAATTCGCTAAATGTATGGTAAAAAGGAGCTTGCGTTGTCAGGCTCCTTTTTCTTCTATATAATTATCTTTATTACGATGTAATCAATTGTAATATCCTTGCTTTAAGATTTGAATTGTAACAAAGAAGTTAAGCTTGGTATAAACGGAAGTCTCACTTTATAAAACTAGGAACGATTATGGAGGATCTTATTACATGGCAACAAAAAAGAATGATTGGGTGGACTGGTTAAAAACAATTATTATTACAGCAATCATTGTGATTTTGTTTCGCATGTTTATTGCAGTTCCGATCGTTGTAGAAGGTCCATCAATGCTTCCAACATTAGAAAATAAAGATCGATTAATTGTTAATAAATTTAGTTTAATGTTTAGTGAACCAGACCGTTTTGATGTTGTCGTTTTTCATGCTACCGCAAAAAAGGATTACATAAAAAGGGTGATTGGTTTACCTGGAGATTCCGTTATTTATAAAGACGATCAATTATACATAAATGGTGAGCCTGTTGCGGAACCATTTCTCGATAAGGGAATAGATAAAGATCGATCAAGATATACAGCTAATTTCACATTAGAAGATATAGCAGGTAATTCAGAAATAGTTCCTGAAGGACATGTTTTTGTTCTTGGTGATAATAGACCAAATTCTACGGATAGTAGACATTTAGGATATATACCGGTAGAGCAAATTGTCGGCATCGCAGGAGTTACATATTGGCCATTTGAGAACATAGGCCTTGTAAAATAAGTTTGTGCACCATGGAGGTGATTAAACATGCCAATTCAGTGGTTTCCTGGGCATATGGCGAAAGCAAAAAGAGAAGTACAAGAAAAGCTCAAGCTAGTTGATTTTGTGATTGAGCTTGTCGATGCACGAACACCTAAATCTTCACAAAATCCCTTATTACAACAAATATTGAATCAGAAACCTAAAATGACTGTTTTAATGAAAGATGACTTAGCTGATCCAGCATGGACAAAGGAATGGTTGGATCACCTTTCTGACCAAGGAATAAAAGCTATCACGGTTAATGTTAATGAACAAAACGATATTCAGAAAGTGATAAGCACAGCAAAAGAAGTTGCCAAAGTGAAAATGGAACGCCACAAAAAAAAGGGTGTTCGACCAAGACCAGCAAGAGCGATGATTATCGGTATTCCTAATGTAGGTAAATCTACATTAATTAATCGTCTGGTTCATAAAAAAATAGCCAAAACAGGGGATCGACCAGGGGTAACTAAAAACCAACAGTGGATTAAAGTCAAAAAAGATTTCGAATTATTAGATACTCCAGGAATTTTATGGCCTAAATTTGAAGAAGAAGTGGTAGGTTATCGATTAGCTGCAATTGGAACGATTAAAGATCAATTATTACCAACAGAAGATGTGGCTGCATTTGTGATTAAATATCTTCAAGAATATTATCCAAATATTTTAATAGAGCGATATGATCTACAACAAGATCTGCTGGATATGAATGATATTTTTGAACAAATAGGTAAACGAAGAGGCTGTCTTGAATCGGGTGGTCATATAAATTTTGAAAAAACAGCCGATGTTATTCTACAAGATCTACGAACAGGAAAACTCGGGAAGATTACGTTTGAGAAACCATATAATGAAGAATAAAGACATTCGTCAATGAATGTCTTCATTTTTTTGAAAAAATGCCGATATTTTAGGAAATGAGGTAATAAAGTTGAAAGATAAGTGGACGATTAATCAGATAAAAAATTATTTATTTAGTGATGAAAAAGCTTCCCAAGATATCTTGACAAAGTTATACAGTGATCCGCGCAAAGGTGTAAAAAAAATGCTAACTCAATATGAAAATAGATTGAAGGCACAGCAAGCAGAGGAAGAACATTTTCTTGAAATAAGCCGATTTGAGCAGGAACTGTGGAAAAAAGATCTTACACATATAGTAGGAGTCGATGAGGTAGGTAGAGGTCCGTTGGCAGGTCCTGTTGTCGCTGCTGCTGTTATTTTGCCTAACAACTTTAAATTGTTAGGAATTAACGACTCGAAAAAATTATCGAAGAAAAAACGAGAATTATATTCTCAATATATAACAACACATGCGTTAGATTATAGTATAGGAGTCGTAGATGCAGCTGAAATAGATCAAATTAATATATTACAGGCTTCCAAAAAAGCTATGTATCAGGCAATTAATGGTCTTGAGCAAATAGATTATGTGTTAATTGATGCGGTTAAATTAGAAAAATTATCAGTTCCAAGTGATGCGATTATTAAAGGTGATCAAAAAAGTATTTCGATTGCAGCAGCAAGTATCGTTGCAAAAGTAACACGTGATAAAATGATGGAGAATATACATGAAGAATATCCGAGTTATGCGTTTAATAAAAATAGTGGTTATGGTACGAAAGACCATTTAAAAGCGATAGAAGATAATGGTTTAACCAGCTATCATCGTCGTAGTTTTTTGAAGTCTCTATACAATTAGGAGGTTACTAAAATGGTGAACATGCAGTCTTTTTCTAATGCACTAAGAGCTGAGAATACACGTCTAAACAATGCCCAGTCGAGCCTTAGGCCTGGTCAAATGTTAACTGGTAAAGTTCTAGAATTATATCCGAATCAAAAAGCTTCGATTCAGCTTGGTGGTTCTCAAATTGTAGCACAATTGGAAACAGCACTGTCTTCTAAACAGGATTATTTATTTCAAGTAACCTCTGTCGGTGATTTAATCCGTTTAAAAAAAATAAGCGAAGCTCCTATTCAGAACCGAATGTTAAGTGACCAAGTGATGCAACAAATGGGATTATCGAATAATCGAGCATTAAAAGCATTTATGCAACAAGTAATGAATCAAAATATTCCATTTCGTTCTCAAGATATTCAAGCAATTGCGAACTTAATCGAACAATTTGGTGGATCCAGTAGTAATCGTGAGTTAATGCAAATGATGTTACAAAAAGGGTTGCCTTTAACAGACAGTGTATTTAGAAATTTACAAAGCTATCAATCATCACAGCTAGGTCAGCAAATCAGTCAACTTCAACAAACACTGCAGCAAGCAGGACAGTCTCAAGTATCAATGGCAAACTTACAACAACAATTAGCTATATTTGGATCTAGTAATCGAGATGCAGCAATGATGCTTCGTCAATTCGTACAAACGAACCAACAAGCACTTCAAAATACGAATCAAGTTAGTACTCAAATCTTACAGCAAATGTCATCCGCAAATGGATTAGCAAGTACACAATTGCAGAATACTGCCCAACAGATAGATCAAGTTTTACAGCAACAATTGCCTTTAAGCTCAAATAAAATGCAAACCTTTCAGACCTTTTTGAATCGTTTTAGTCAAGTAGTCCAGCAAGAGGGTGCTACGGATTCATTGAAACATATATTTCAACAACATCCGCTTTTTTCAAAAGTAATGCAAGTATTGCCACAACAAGATAAAAATCAAATACAACAATGGTTGCAGCAACCACAGCCTTCAATAGCGCAGCAACAACAATCATCATCAATTTTACAAAACCTAGCAAGTCAACAATTAACACAACAAGATCAAAATGTTTTACGATCTTTTTTACTACATATGAACCAAGTGGATAACGATGCTCTAAGTGTACGTGATCAGTTTCTTCATGTACTTAAGCATTTTGTCAATACTAGTGGCATACAGGACGAAGCGCGTATAGCAAATACGAATAACACGCCAGCTAATATCTCGACTCTTATGCAATCTATAAAAAGTGTTTTACCTACTATGGAACAGCCAATATTTCAGCAATGGTTACAACAGACACAACCATCTGCAGCCCAAAATCAGCAAATCGCTGATATGATTCAACGCATCAATGTACAGCAATTACCACAAGTAGAACAGAATGTGGTCCGTAATCTTCTGACATTTTTAGATGCGACAGATCAGCCGTTTAGCAAAGAACAAATTATGCAAGCGATTCGACAGTTCTTTTCTCAATCAGATTCATCTGTTCAACAATTACGAGATCAAGATTTATCTTTAAAACAAAATTTATTACAAGCAAGCCAACAGACAACAGATTTTGCTGGTGACCGAATTCAACGTCTCGTTCAAACTTTAACAGGAATGCAAATAAATATGGTTCAAGATGATCAAACATTATTACAACAAAACTTCCAAATACCTGGTGAACGATTTGGTTTGGCACAGGATATTCGTATGCAGTTTGAAGGAAAACAAAAAAATGAAACTGGTGAGATAGATCCCGATTATTGTCGTATATTGTTTCATCTTGATTTAAATAACCTTGGCGAAACAATGATGACATTATCGATCCAGAAGCGGGTAATAAATATCACGGTTTATAATGATTCACTGTTAATTAAACCATTGATAGATCAATTTAAACCAATGTTAAAACAGAAATTAGATGGATTGGATTATCAATTATCTTCTGTGTCAAATAAGTTATTGAGTGACTCTGAAGCTTCATCTACAGGGATGAATTCCTCGCGCCAATCTTATCCCGCAACGCCAAAAGAAGGGATTGATTTTAGAGTATGAATGAACAGGATAGATATCGAAAAAGAGCGGCAGCCTTACAGTATGATTTTGAAAGTGATGATGCGCCTAAAGTTACGGCAACAGGTAAAGGTTATGTAGCAGAAGAGATAATCGAAAAAGCGAAAGCAAACAATGTCCCGATTCAATCAGATCCTACGTTAGTAGAGTTGCTTTCACAGTTGAATATAAATGAGCACATTCCAGAAGAACTATACCAAGTGGTAGCAGAAGTCTTTGCCTATATCTATCAAGTCGATCAAAAAGTAGGCAAAAAAAACAGATAGCATTCCTTACCTCTTCACTAACATAACTTCAGCAAAGACACAAACTGCGAATTTGTGACAATTCGTTTAAAGGACTTAGATGAATGTAAATCCAGCGCTACGGAAAAACACTCCCTTTCCGGGGGCACGGCTTCAGCTAACTTTGGAAAGAAGAACACTTTCCAAAGTGGATCTTCAGCTCGTGCTGTTCCCCCAGGAGTGTCGCATTTTTCCTCCGCTTTGTATAGACGTCTGTTCAAGTACGATGAAATAATCTATCATATCAATATTCTTGCAGCTACTTTATTTGTAGAACATTACTAAAGCGTAGTCCATTTACATAGACTCCAGCGGGAACAGCGTCTTCAGAAGACCCCGCAAGAAAAGCGCTCTTTTGCTTTTCTGAGGAGGCTGAGGTGACGCCCGCGGAAAGCGAAGTAAATGGACGGAGCTTTTTGCATACCACTTATCATAATTTCAAAGTGAGCAGTAACTCTTACTTCGCAGTTTAGTTTTACAGTCCCTTAAATGACATTTTCTTTAAAAAAGTAGCGCTTTTATTGCTATCTCAAAAAAACATTGGAATAATCATAGTATTTTCTAGACAATTGTCGATAGTTTTCTTACAATGAGAATGCAGTGATTAATTGATGGGAGGATGAAAGATGAATATTCACGAGTATCAAGGCAAAGAGATTTTGCGTAGTTACGGTGTAGCTGTACCGAACGGAAAAGTAGCATATACAGTAGATGAAGCTGTAGAAGCTGCAAAAGAATTAGGTACAAAAGTATCGGTTGTAAAAGCTCAAATTCACGCTGGGGGTAGAGGAAAAGCAGGCGGTGTGAAGGTAGCGAAAAATATCGATGAAGTCCGTACATATGCAGATGAAATTCTAGGTAAAACACTAGTAACACATCAAACAGGTCCAGAGGGCAAAGAAGTAAAGCGTTTACTAATTGAAGAAGGTTGTGACATTCAAAGAGAATACTATGTCGGTCTTGTATTAGACCGAGCTACTTCAAAGGTGACAATGATGGCCTCTGAAGAAGGCGGAACAGAAATTGAAGAGGTGGCAGCTGAAACACCTGAAAAAATCTTTAAAGAAGTGATTGATCCTGTAACAGGCCTATTACCATATCAGGCAAGAAGACTAGCTTTCAACATCAATATTCCAGCTGAATATTTGTCGAAAGCCGTTAAATTCATGATGGGATTATACCAAGTATTTGTCGAAAAAGATTGTTCAATTGCCGAAATCAATCCATTAGTAACAACTGGTGATGGTAATGTTTTAGCATTAGATGCAAAAATGAATTTCGACGATAATGCTTTATTCCGTCAAAAAGATATTGTCGAGTATCGTGATCTCGATGAAGAAGATGAAAAAGAAATCGAAGCATCTAAATATGACCTAAGCTACATTGCATTAGATGGCAATATCGGCTGTATGGTTAACGGTGCTGGTCTTGCAATGGCTACAATGGATATTATCAAACACTATAATGGCGATCCGGCTAACTTCTTAGATGTTGGGGGCGGCGCTACTGCAGAGAAAGTAACAGAAGCATTTAAGATCATCTTATCCGACGACAACGTAAAAGGTATTTTTGTTAATATCTTTGGCGGTATTATGAAATGTGATGTTATTGCAGAAGGTGTCGTAACAGCAACGAAGGAAGTTGGTTTAACCATTCCTTTAGTAGTTCGTCTTGAGGGTACTAATGTTGATGCTGGAAAGAAAATTTTAGCGGATTCCGGTTTGAATATTACGCCAGCAGAATCAATGGCAGACGGTGCAGAAAAAATTGTTGCACTTGTTAATGAAAACTAAAAAAGTTTATCTCTAAAGGAAAAAGGAGGATCCATTTACATGAGTGTATTTATTAATAAAGATACAAAAGTGCTTGTACAAGGTATCACTGGTTCAACAGCACTTTTCCATACAAAGCAAATGTTAGATTATGGTACAAAAATTGTTGGTGGGGTAACACCTAAAAAAGGTGGTACAGAAGTGGAAGGTGTACCCGTTTTTAACACAGTTATCGAAGCTGTTAACGAAACAGGCGCAAATGCCTCCGTAATTTATGTACCTGCACCGTTCGCAGCAGATGCGATTATCGAAGCAGTAGATGCTGAATTAGATTTAGTTATTTGTATCACCGAGCATATTCCGGTTATGGATATGGTAAAAGTAAAACGTTATATGGAAGGCAAGAAAACGAGATTAGTAGGTCCAAACTGCCCGGGTGTCATTACACCTGAAGAATGTAAAATTGGTATTATGCCTGGCTACATTCATAAAAAAGGACATATTGGTGTTGTTTCACGTTCAGGTACCTTAACATATGAAGCGGTACATCAATTATCAGAGAACGGTTTTGGTCAGTCTACTGCGGTAGGTATTGGTGGAGACCCTGTTAATGGCACAGACTTTATCGATGCTTTAAAAGCGTTTAATGAAGACCCTGAGACAGAAGCAGTTATGATGATAGGTGAAATTGGTGGTACGGCAGAAGAAGAAGCTGCTGAATGGGTAAAAGCCAATATGACAAAACCAGTTGTTGGGTTTATTGGTGGCGCTACAGCACCTCCTGGGAAACGCATGGGACACGCTGGTGCGATTATCTCGGGTGGAAAAGGTACTGCTGAAGAAAAAATTAAAACAATGAATAATTGTGGCATTGAAGTGGCAGAAACACCATCGGTAATGGGTGAAACACTAATCGGTGTTTTAAAAGATAAAGGCTTATATGATAAATGTAAAACACATTAATTAATAAGTACATGGATAGGCTGGGATTGATCCTGGCTTATTCATGTTTTAAAAAAAGGAAGTGGATATATGGATAAAAGAGAGTGGCGACTGATACACCTTCATCACATTAAAGGAATGAGCAGGTCATTATTAAGAAAAGTAATCAATTATGATCCTAATTTAGAACAAATTTATCATTGGAAAAAAGAAAAGTGGCAAGATCTATTTAATATAAGTGACCAAAAGGCGAAATATATAGTAGAACAACTTAACAATAAGTCCATTCAAAGAAAAGTAGTTCGTCACGTTAAGACATACCAGGTCATCACTATTTTTAGTGAGAATTATCCCGCAAGTTTAAAAGTCATCCCAGACCCACCTCTCGTTTTATACCTCCATGGCAATCCGTCATTACTTACAAATTCACCTAACCTTAGTGTTGTTGGAACCAGATACCCTTCTAAATATGCTTTGTCTATTATGAATCAAATTCTAATCCCATTATTTAAATTCAATATTGTGATTACAAGTGGTATGGCAAAAGGGATTGATGGATTCGCACATCAACTAGCATTGCAACATAATAATCCTACAATTGCTGTATTAGGTGGTGGGTTTCAGCACATTTATCCAAAAGAAAATCTATCTTTATTTAATCAATTAGCAAAAGAAAATCTTATTATATCTGAATATCCACCAGACCAGCCCCCCAAAAAATATCATTTCCCAGAAAGAAATCGAATCATAAGTGGCTTAAGTTTTGGAACGCTTGTGATCGAGGCAAAAAAAAAGAGTGGTACACTTATAACGGTAGATCAAGCTTTAGAACAGGGGAAAGAAGTGTTTGCCATCCCAGGATCTATCCTTGC
This sequence comes from Gracilibacillus massiliensis, assembly GCF_001458115.1. Lineage (GTDB taxonomy): Bacteria > Bacillota > Bacilli > Bacillales > Amphibacillaceae > Gracilibacillus > Gracilibacillus massiliensis. The sequence goes on along the minus strand of NZ_CZRP01000012.1, from coordinate 861,144 downwards.
AGAAACAAGTTCAGGCTGTAATCAGCTTATTCAAGATGGGGCTAAACTGATTCAATCGAGCAATGATATATTAGAAGAATGTAATTTGACACAACCTTTTGAAATCAAAAATTAACCTTTTTATACATTTTTTCTGTTGCTTTGTTTGACAAACACTAACAAAGTATTTAATAATAGGGAAGATTTATCATATCTAATAACAAACTATTATAGTATAAGAGAATATGAACTTGAAACTACCTCTTGGGAGGGTTAAAAATTTATGGCACAATATCTAGTTATCGTTGAATCACCAGCAAAAGCAAAAACTATTGAAAGATATTTAGGCAAAAGGTATAAAGTAAAAGCATCTATGGGACATGTAAGGGATTTACCCAAAAGTCAAACAGGTGTGGACGTAAAAAATGATTATGAACCTAAATATATAACCATACGTGGAAAAGGTCCCGTTTTAAAAGAATTAAAAACTGCTGCAAAAAAAGCAGATAAAATCTACCTCGCAGCCGATCCCGATCGTGAGGGTGAAGCTATAGCATGGCATTTAGCACACAGTCTAAATATTGATTTGAATTCCGATTGTCGTGTTGTATTTAATGAAATTACCAAAGACGCGGTTAAGGATTCTTTTAAGCAGCCAAGAAAGATTAATATGGATTTAGTGGATGCTCAACAAGCGAGAAGAATTTTAGACCGCTTAGTAGGTTACAATATTAGTCCATTATTATGGCAAAAAATAAAAAAAGGTTTAAGTGCAGGTCGTGTGCAATCAGTAGCAGTTAAGATGATCATTGATCGAGAAAATGAAATTAAAAACTTCAAACCAGAAGAGTATTGGAGTATTGAATCGATATTTAAAAAAGGCAGACAATCTTTTGATGGAGCTTTTTATGGTATTGATGGTAAGAAAAAAGCCTTACATTCTAAAGCCGATGTAGAGCAAATTTTATCGACACTAAAAGGCAATGACTTTTTAGTAGATAAAGTAAACAAAAGAGAACGCAAAAGAAATCCTTCTCCAGCATTTACTACTTCATCATTGCAACAAGAAGCTGCCAGAAAATTGAATTTCCGAGCGCGTAAAACAATGATGGTAGCGCAACAACTTTACGAAGGTATTGATTTAGGAAAAAAAGATGGTGGAATCAATGGTTTGATCACATATATGCGTACAGATTCAACCAGAGTCTCCAACACAGCTAAAGATCAAGCAAAAGAGTATATTGAACATAAATATGGAAAAGAATACAGTGGTTCGAATAGAAAATCAAAAAATTCAGAAGGTGCTCAAGATGCTCACGAAGCAATTAGACCGACGAATGCTCTAAGGGATCCTCAATCATTAAAAACGGTGTTATCCAGGGATCAACTTAAATTATACAAATTAATTTGGGAGCGATTTATTGCGAGTCAAATGGCCCCAGCTGTTATGGATACAATGACGGTTCACCTAACCAATCAAGGTGTTGAATTTCGAGCGAATGGTTCGAAAATTAAATTTAAAGGATTTATGTCAGTCTATATCGAAAGCTCTGATGATCAACAAAAACACAAAGATAAATGGTTACCAGATTTAAAAGAAGGCGAAACTGTAAAATCAGAAAAAATTACACCAAATCAACACTTTACACAACCGCCACCAAGATATACGGAAGCAAGACTAGTAAAGACAATGGAAGAAAAGGGTATTGGTAGACCATCTACATATGCCCCGACATTAGACACGATTCAAAGAAGAGGTTATGTTGCTTTAGATAATCGTCGTTTTGTGCCAACCGAGTTAGGTGAAATTGTTACAGACGTGATGGAAGAATTTTTCCCAGAGATAATTGATGTAGCATTCACTGTTAAAATGGAAGGCGACTTAGATGCTGTAGAAGAAGGCAAAACAGAATGGATCAAGATCATTGACCAATTCTATCAAGGTTTTGATAAACGATTAGAAAAAGCAGAAAAAGAAATGGAAAAGGTAGAAATTCGCGACGAACCTGCTGGTATTGATTGTGAAAAATGTGGTCATGAAATGGTTTATAAAATGGGCAGGTACGGAAAATTTTTAGCTTGTTCTAATTTCCCTGATTGTCGTAACACAAAACCAATTTTAAAAGAGATTGGTGTTAATTGTCCTGATTGTAAGGATGGAAACATTGTAGAAAGAAAGACAAAGAAGCGCAGAACCTTTTATGGTTGCGATAATTATCCGAAATGTGAGTTTATTTCGTGGGATAAACCTGTTGGAAGAAGCTGTCCAAAATGTAATAAAATGCTCGTCGAGAAGAAATCAAAGAAAAAAGCACAAGTCCAATGTTCCTCTTGTGATTATAAAGAAGAAGAACAAGGCTAATAGTTGAATGAGTAAAAAACTATAGATCTTGCAATTAATAAAATCCAAACGATCGATCGAAATCCCATTCGATATCGCTTGGGTTTTTTTTATATATGATAGAAGGGAAAGTACGATATAAACTTGAGGTAATTATGAGATTTTGTATGTGCTATGAAACCGCTCCGGCTTGTCCGCTTTCCTTTCCGCAGGTTTTTCATCTCAGCTAACTTTTTAAAGCAAAGAACGCTTTAAAAAGTGGATCTTCGAAGAAAAACATCCTGCAGGAGAAAAAGCAGACGCCTGCGCTTTGTATACTCTACAACTCAAGAAAGAATAATCATGTTGGCTTTATTCACCATTATCTTTGAATTTTCTATTAGAGTACTTTTTATGGTTATCTTTATAATTTGAGCAATCATTTTAGTAATCATCCAAAATATTAGCATTTGCAAGCTTTGTACAGTTGTATTGAGCGTAGGCGGCCATTTCGACTCCTAAGGGATCAGCGCGATCTGAAGATCCACTTTGCAAAGTTAGCTGAAGACGCGCCCCTAGGAAAGCGAAGTGGGCAAGCCGTAGCGTTACTTCGCACATATAACATTTCAAAATTACCATATGTCTTGCTGAACATTATTCTTCTTTTGTACATTATATTATTTACGTTGTTTGTTTTTGTGGAAGAATGATATTTATCGTGGATTCTTTCTGTATTTTTCAAAATAACTTAGTGTTACATCTACATGCTGATTGATGATGTTAGATTTTTCTTGATTTTCATTTAATGTTACTATATATATAGATAGATTTAAATTATGTAAACTAAAACATATTGAAAGTTAAGATTGCAATACGAGCATTTGTTTAAGTATGCAAAATCCAGGGGAAAATTGTATTATTAAATAACTTTAAAAGCACATTTAATTAGTGTATGTAATTGCAGTGTTTAATCTGTTGTGTTACTATTTTAACGCATTTAGAGGTGGATAATGAATTTTTATAAAGATTGGTTGGCGTATTTAGATTATTTACAAATTGAAAAAAATGCTTCTAAAAGTACAATTGAAGCATATGAAAAAGATTTATCTCATTTTTTTCGTTTTTTAAGATCTGAAAATTTAGAAAGTTTAGATGCGGTAAATTATGCGATCATTCGGACCTATCTAACTACATTACATGAACAGGGACTAGCCAAAAAGTCAATTAATCGCCACATTTCAACTTTAAGAACTTTTTATAACTTTCTTGTTAGAGAGCAGACTGTGATAGAAAATCCGTTCGTTCATTTACATTTACCTAAAACAGCTACTACCATTCCAGAATTTTTATATCAAGAAGAGATCGAAAAACTTTTTGACTCAATTGATCGAAGTTCAAGCTTAGGTAAAAGAAATGCAGCATTATTAGAAGTTTTATATGGCACAGGGATTCGTGTAAGTGAGTGTGTCAATATAAAACTTGATCATATTGATTTTGATCTTCAAACTATATTAGTTTTAGGTAAAGGAAATAAAGAGAGATATGTTCCCTTTGGAGGGTTTGCGAGTCAAGCTTTGCAACTATATATTAAAGAGAGCAGGTCCTTGTTAATAACTGAAAAAAGTCAACCACAGCATTTCGTATTTTTAAATGCAAGAGGGAATCCGCTAACTGCTAGAGGTGTACGTTTAATTATTAATAAGCAAGTGAACGAAGCGGCATTGACATTACATATACACCCTCATAAATTAAGACATAGTTTTGCAACCCATTTATTAGACAATGGTGCCGATTTACGTGCCGTTCAGGAATTATTAGGTCATTCACATTTATCATCTACACAAATCTATACACATGTTTCTAAAGATCGTCTAAGACAGGTTTATCAAACAGCACATCCACGTGCTAAGCGGTAATAAGTGAGGAGGAATAAAAATGGATGGATTTCATGCAACAACAATATTTGCAGTTCAACATAATGGCAAATCTGCAATGTGTGGTGATGGTCAGGTAACTTTTGGAAACCAAGTCGTTATGAAACATACGGCTAAAAAGGTGAGGAGGCTATTCCAAAATCAAGTTCTAGCAGGATTTGCTGGATCTGTAGCTGATGCGTTTACCCTTTTTGAAAGTTTTGAAACAAAACTTGAAACATACGATGGTAATCTTTCACGAGCAGCAGTAGAACTAGCAAAAGATTGGAGAAATGACAAATATTTGCGAAAATTAGAAGCGATGTTGATAGTAATGGATAAAAAAGAAATATTACTTATTTCTGGTACTGGTGAAGTAATAGAACCTGATGATGGTATTTTAGCGATAGGTTCTGGTGGACACTATGCATTAAGTGCTGGAAGAGCATTAAAGAAACATGCATCTAATATGGAAGCCAAAGAAATTGCAAAAGCATCTTTAGAAATCGCTGGAGAGATATGCGTATTTACAAATGATCAATTAATTCTAGAAGAGCTAGAGTAAGAAAGGATGAGTTTATGTCAACGAATTTAACGCCTAAAGCAATAGTTGAGAAACTAAATGAGTATATAATAGGTCAAGAAAGTGCCAAAAAGTCAGTAGCTGTCGCGTTGAGAAACCGTTACCGAAGGATGCAATTACCTGAGAATTTAAAAAATGAAGTTGTACCAAAAAATATTTTAATGATCGGACCGACCGGTGTTGGAAAAACGGAAGTAGCTAGAAGGTTGGCAAAATTAGTGGGCGCACCATTTATAAAAGTGGAAGCGACTAAGTATACAGAAGTAGGATATGTAGGACGAGACGTCGAGTCAATGGTCAGAGACTTAGTTGAAACATCGATCCGAATGGTAAAAGAAGACGCGATGAAAGAAGTTCAAGGAAAAGCTGAAACCCTAGCTAATAAACGATTAGTTGAATTATTGGTACCTTCAAAAAAGAAGAATAATACAACAAAGAACCCCTTTGATATTTTCATGAATCCTAATCAACAACAAACAAGTAATGACCAGGCGAATGATTCAGAAGAAAAAGAAACGATTAGAGAACAAAGAAAACAGACGAAAAAATTATTAGATCTTGGTGAATTAGAAGATCGTGAAGTAACGATTGAAGTAGACGAACAAACGCCAAATATGTTTGATATGTTACAAGGCTCTGGTATGGAACAAATGGGAATGAATATGCAAGATGCTTTAGGTTCATTATTTCCTAAGAAGAAAAAGAAAAGAAGTCTCCCTGTAAAAGAAGCAAGAAAAGTGTTAAGAGAGCAGGAGGCAAATAAATTAATTGATATGGATCAAGTAACTCAACAGGCTATTGAGAAAGCTGAACAAACAGGTATTATTTTTATCGATGAGGTCGATAAGGTCGCAGTGAAACAAGAGCAATCTGCTGCTGTTTCAAGAGAAGGTGTTCAAAGAGATATTCTTCCAATTGTAGAAGGATCTTCTATTGCTACCAAATATGGTTCTGTGAAAACAGATTACATGTTGTTTATTGCAGCAGGTGCTTTTCATATGTCGAAACCATCAGATTTAATACCAGAATTACAAGGGAGGTTTCCGATTCGAGTAGAATTCGAGAAACTAACAATAGCCGATTTTAAGAGAATACTAAAGGAGCCTTCAAACGCACTTCTAACCCAATATAAAGCTTTATTAGAAACGGAAGGAATTACCATATCATTTACAGATGAAGCGATAAATCGTTTGGCAGAAATAGCTTATGAAGTGAATCAAGAGACAGATAATATAGGAGCAAGAAGATTGCATACCATTTTAGAAAAGTTACTTGAGGAACTGTCCTATGAAGCGTCAGATATAGGTGTTGGAAATATTGAAATTACTGAACACTATGTGGATGAAAAGCTAAAAACGATTGCAAAAAATAAGGATTTAAGTCAATTTATTTTATAACTTGGATGGTGAAAAAATGCAATTATTAGAAAAAACTAGAGAAATTAATGCTATGCTTCAAAAAACACAAGGAAAATCCGTTGATTTCACTGACATGTCTAAAACGTTACGAGATGTAATCGGAGCAAACATTTTTATTGTCAGTAGAAAAGGGAAACTATTAGGTTTTTCGATTAACCAACAGATTGAAAATGATCGGATGAAAAAAATGTTGGAAGAAAGACAATTTCCGGAAAACTATACCGAAAACTTATTTAATATTACGACAACTACAACTAATTTAACTATTGATAGCGAATATACAGCATTCCCGATAGAGAATCGTGACTTGTTTCAAAATGGCTTAACAACGATTGTGCCTATTATTGGTGGCGGACAACGTTTAGGAACACTAATATTAAGTCGGTTGTCTGATAGCTTTAAAGATGATGATCTAGTTCTTGGAGAATACGGTGCAACCGTGGTCGGTATGGAAATACTACACGAAAAAACAGAAGAAATAGAAAAAGAGGCAAGAAGTACTGCCGTTGTGCAAATGGCGATAAGTTCATTATCGTATAGTGAACTTGAAGCAATTGTGCATATTTTTGAAGAGCTAGATGGTAATGAAGGATTATTAGTAGCGAGCAAAATTGCTGATCGTGTAGGGATTACTCGTTCGGTTATCGTTAATGCATTAAGAAAATTAGAAAGTGCCGGTGTAATTGAATCTAGGTCATTAGGTATGAAGGGAACGTATATAAAAGTACTAAATGACAAATTTTTACACGAATTAAACCATCGCCAATTCTAAGTAAAAAAAGACCGGATTTACCCGGTCTTTTTTTATAAGCAAGTAAAGTATATAATCCGCGGTATCAAGGCATTTGTTATCAATGTAGTCATTTTGAATTGTAGTGTATATGAATCCACCGCTCCGGCTGTCCACTTCCCTTTTACCACAGGCACAAGTGCAACATCTACTCAATCAAGCTTTCGTAGTGTTTTCTATGCAGTGGCGTTTTCCCTTCAGCTAACTTTTTCGAGCAGAAACCGCTCAAAAAAGTGGATCTTCAGGGAAAACGGATGCCACAGGAGTGGAAGCGGACGGCCTACGCTATAAAGTGGTTCTACAACGTTTGTGACAGCTAACTTCTCGAGGTTTATAAACAATATGAGATAAAAGTCGCTATACCACTACTTATACCCATTGTAGCGAATTATTTAGCGCAGGCGGCCACTTCGACTCCTGAGGGATCAGCGTGATCTGAAGTTCACTTTACAAAAGTTAGCTGAAGACACGCCCCTTGGAAAGCGAAGTGGGCAAGCCGAAGCAGGTGTTAAATCTATTATCCATTTCAAAATTACTACTAAAAAGGAGCGGGTGGGCTTATCCCGGTTTTTCTTACTTTTCAAGATTATGAATCGATACGTAAGCTACCTTTAACTAATCCTCATTCAAATCAATTTTTAAAACCTTTACAATTTACATTATCCTATCATTATGTCATCTCTTCTTTTATGCATGTTTAATCACTAACAGATAGTTTTTCTCACACATAAGTCCTTCTTCGACATTTACTATCAAATTTTCACAAAAAACAAGCAAAAAACTAGACTTTAGACCTAAGTTCATAAAAAAATAACCCTACTTTAGTAAGAATATGACGATAAGTCATAGACAGTTCTTATTATTTATCATACAATATTCGATAGATAAGTAATTTTTGTGACGGTTAATTTTAAAAAAATGGAGGTTCTCTATAATGTCATTATTCTCAGGTACCATTCAAACGTTAGAGAATTCATTAAATTATGCAACTGTAAAAAATAGAGCTATTGCACATAATATTTCTAATGCAGATACACCAAATTATAAAGCTAAAAATGTTCAATTTAACGAAGTACTTAAAAATCAATTGTCGAATCAATTCGAAGCGAAACAAACAAACGAAAGACATCTTCCTTTTTCGACAAATAATTCTGGGATTAAAGTCACTACAGATCGTTCTACTATGTATAACCATAATGGTAATAACGTCGATATTGATAAAGAAATGTCAGAATTAGCTAAAAATCAAATTTATTACCAAGCACTAGTGGATCGTATCAATGGAAAATTTAATAGTTTACAAAGCGTCATAAGAGGGGGCAATTAAGTATGTCGATTTTTAATGGGATTAATACAAGCGCTAGTGGTCTGACCGCTCAAAGACTGAGAATGGATACCATTTCATCTAATATTGCAAATATGGATAGTACGAGAGCAACTATTAATGAAGATGGTGAATATGAACCATATCGTAGAAAAATGACTGTTTTTTCTCCGAAAGATCAAAGTTTTTCTTCAATTCTCCAACGATCGACCTACGGAAGTCAAGACGAAGGCTCTGGTGTCAAAGTCACAGAAATTGCAGAAGATGATGAACCATTTAAACTTGTATTTAATCCTAATCACCCTGATGCAAATGAGGATGGTTATGTGGAAATGCCTAATGTTGATCCATTGAAAGAAATGGTGGATATGATGAGCGCCACCCGATCTTATGAGGCAAATGTCACATCCTTAAATGCATCTAAGACAATGTTAATGAAGGCATTGGAAATCGGTAAGTAACTTAATGGAAAAGGAGGAAAACAGCAATGAACATCTATTCCTTACAAAATATTCAATCTAATCCTAATCAAATACATACAAATGAGCAACAAACAGTTGGTGAATCACAACAAGCTTTTGCAAATAACCTTAAAGAAGCAATTAACAATATCAACAGTGCACAAAAAGCTTCAGACCAAAAAACAGAAGCACTTGCAAAAGGTGAAATTGATGATCTCCATGATGTTATGGTTACTGCTCAAAAATCAAGTATTATGTTACAAACGGGTGTGCAAGTTCAGAAAAAAGTAGTCGATGCCTACAACGAAGTAATGAGAATGCAAGTATAATAGTTAAATAGTTGTAAGCAAGTAATGATTTTGGGGGCACAAAATGAACGAGAAATTCAAACGATACAAGGAAAAAGTAACTACATATTACGCATCGATGTCCAAATTGCAAAAAGGGTTACTTTTTGGCGGAATAGCTTTATTACTAGCTCTAATTATTCTTACGACGGTATTGACGACTTCAAAAGGTGCAATGGTAACATTGTACAATGATTTATCCTTACCGGAAGTTGGTCAAATCAAGCAAGAATTAGATGTTAGAGGTGTAGCTTATGATATCACAGCAAATGGAACTGCTGTACAAGTTCCTGAAGCAAGTGCAGATTCACTGTTAGTAGACTTAGCTGCTCAAGGAATACCTGATAGTGGTAGTATTGACTATTCCTTCTTTGCTGAAAATAGTTCCTGGGGTGTGACAGATAATGAATTTGATGTCATGAAACTCGATGCAATGCAAACTGAATTATCAACACTAATTACTCAAATCAATGGAATTCAGGCTGCAGAGGTTATGATAAACATGCCAGAAGATCCAGTTTTTATTAACGATCAACAACAGGAGGCAACTGCATCGATTGTGATTGAAACACAACCAGGTTATCAATTTGAACCTACACAAATCAGCACACTTTATCATTTGGTATCAAAATCAATACCTAATCTACCTACTGATAATATCGTCATTATGAATCAACATTTTGAGTATTTTGATTTAAATAATGAAAATTCTTTTGCGAGTGGAGATACATATACATCTCAACAACAAATTAAAAGTGATATTGAGAAAGATATCGAACGACGTGTTCAACGTATGTTAGGTTCAATGATAGGTATGAATAAAGTAGCTATTTCTGCGACAGCTGATATCGATTATACACAAGAGCAACGTACTGAACAGTTAGTGGAACCTGTGGATGAAGAAAATGATACGCTACCAGTCAGTGTCGAAACAATCACTGAATCGTTTACAGGGGCTCAACCAGAAGATGGTGCTGCGGGTGTTGAAGAGGGTGAAATTGCGAATTATCCGGCTGGACTCGATGGAAATGTTGGCGATTATGAATTGGTGAAAGAATCAGTTAATAATGAGTTTAATCGAATCCAACGAGATATTGTAGAAAGTCCATATAAAATTAGAGATTTAGGAATTCAGGTAGCGATCGATAATACGAGAGAATTAGAAAATGGTGAAGTGGAGGAATTAACTCCACAAGAACAAGCTCAAGTGGAAGAAAGTGTAGCGTCGATTTTAGATTCGATAATCACAACATCGATTGATAAATCTTATGGTGAAATTGCACCAGAAGAGAAAGTATCAATTGTTCTGCAACCATTTGAAGGAACAAATAAAACGCCTAACACAACGGTAACTCCAGCTATTCCAACATGGGTATATGTTGTTGGAGGAATTCTCTTAGTTGCTGTCATCGTTTTAATGATCATGCTAAGGAGAAAACGTCAAACAGAAGAAGTCGTGGAAGAAGTTGAGACAACAGAGGTTCAAGAACAAGATATTCCACCAATTACACATACAGATGACTCAGACTCATCTGTAAGGCGTAAACAACTTGAAAAATATGCTCAAGATAAACCAGAGGAGTTTGCTAAATTGTTAAGAAGTTGGATTTCAGAGGATTAAAGGAGGTTAATTAGCATGGCAAAGAGACAACAACTTACTGGAAAACAAAAAGCTGCTATTCTATTAATCTCTTTAGGTCCAGATGTTTCTGCACAAGTTTATAAACATTTAACACCCGAAGAGATCGAAAAATTAACATTAGAAATTTCATCCGTAAAAAAAGTAGAAGGATCACAAAAAGATGAAATTTTAGAACAATTTCATGAAATAGCTATGGCACAGGACTATATCTCACAAGGTGGGATTAGTTATGCAAAAACAGTTCTAGAAAAAGCATTAGGAGAAGAGAAGGCTGGAGAACTTCTTAATCGATTAACATCTTCTTTGCAGGTGAAACCATTCGACTTTGCAAGAAAAGCAGAACCAGGTCAAATTATTAATTTTATTCAAAATGAACACCCGCAAACAATTGCACTTGTTTTATCTTATTTGGATTCTGAACAGTCAGCACAAATCCTGTCAGAATTACCACAAGAAATGCAAGCAGATATTGCCAAAAGAATAGCTGTAATGGATTCGACTTCACCAGAAATTATTGCGGAAGTCGAGCAAATTCTAGAGAGAAAGTTATCTACTACCGTTTCACAAGATTATACACAAACTGGTGGAATTCAAGCTGTAGTGGAAGTCTTAAATGGTGTAGATCGCAGTACAGAAAGAACGATTTTAGACACCTTAGAAATCGACGATCCAGAACTTGCTGAAGAGATTAAGAAAAGAATGTTTGTATTTGAAGACATTGTTACGCTTGATAATCGTGCAATTCAGCGTGTGATTCGAGAAGTGGAAAATGATGATTTAAGGCTATCGCTTAAAGTTGGAAGTGATGAGGTTAAAGAAATTGTCTTTAATAACATGTCTACTCGAATGGCGGAAACCTTTAAAGAAGAAATGGAATTTATGGGACCTGTTCGCCTGCGTGATGTTGAAGAGGCACAGTCAAGAATTGTTTCTACGATTAGACGTTTAGAAGAAGTGGGAGAAATTGTCATTGCCAGAGGTGGAGGGGATGATATTATTGTTTGATAATACACTACCTAAAAGGCAAATTCAAATACGTAAGATAGATGTACCAACATATGACTATTCCGAAGAAGAAGCAGAAAATCAACTGCAAAAAATCTATAAACAAATAGAATCAGCTAAAACACAGCTTGATAAGGTAAAAGAAGAAACGCAGCAATTACAAGAAGCAACAAACAAAGAAATTACAGAAGCAAAAGAAAACTGGAAAGAAGAAAAATTACAATATATCGAACAAGCCCAGCAAGAAGGATATCAACAAGGGTTTGAACAAGGGCAAAAAGATAGCCTGGCCCAATACCAATCGATTATTACAGAAGCAACAGATGTATTAGACAACGCTAAGCAAGAGTATTACAAAATTGTCGCCGAGAGTGACGAGACAGTACTAGAAATTGCAATGGCAACATCGGAAAAAGTTCTTCATCAGACGTTAGAAGAAGACCCTACTAAATTCATAGGGATAGCTCAAACATTAATAAATCAAGTGAAAGATCATCCGCAAATAAAATTGTTGGTTTCAAGTAAATATTATGCTCTCTTGTTAGAAAATAAAGATGAACTTAGCTCGATTCTTCATAATCAAATGGAATTCATGATTTATCCTTCTGTAGATCTGACAGAAGAACAAATTTTAATTGAAACGCCTTACGGCAGAATTGAAGCTTCTCTTGATACGCAGTTGGAAGAAATAAGAACTAGACTTTTTCATGTAGTGGAGGAGATCACACGTGAAAACACAAATGATACTCAATGAAATTGAACGGGTAGATTCTTACAAACGGTATGGAAAAGTAGATCGAGTAGTCGGGTTACTAATTGAAGCAAGAGGCCCTGAAGCAAGAATCGGAGAAGTTTGTTATATCCATACTAAGATGGCTAATGAGAAAATCATGGCAGAAGTTATCGGTTTTTATGAAGAGAAAGTGTTATTAATGCCATACGCCTCATTGCAAAACATTGCTTCTGGTTGTTTAGTAGAGGCGACAAAGCACTCTTTACAAATTAAGATTGGTAGATCGTTAATCGGCAAAGTGATTGATTCTACCGGCAAAATGTTAGATGGAGCGAATTTACCAAAAGGGTTAAAAGAATATCCAACAGAACAATCACCACCTAATCCATTAGAGCGACCTAGAATAAATGAGCCAATCCAAATTGGAGTAAAGGCAATAGACTCGATGTTAACAGTTGGAAAAGGTCAAAGAATAGGGATTTTTGCAGGTAGTGGTGTCGGGAAAAGTACGTTGCTCGGTATGATAGCTCGAAATAGTAGTGCCGATATTAATGTCATTGCACTAATAGGTGAGCGAGGACGAGAAGTAAAGGAATTCATTGAACGTGATTTAGGTCCAGAAGGATTAAAGAAATCAATTGTTGTTGTGGCAACCTCAGACCAATCAGCGCTAATGAGGATAAAGGGTGCTTATACAGCAACAGCAATTAGTGAATATTTTCGTGATCTTGGATATAACGTTAATTTAATGATGGATTCAGTAACAAGAGTTGCTATGGCACAACGGGAAATTGGTCTTGCTATAGGAGAGCCACCAACAACCAAAGGGTACACACCTTCTGTTTTCGCCTTATTACCTTCGTTACTTGAAAGGACAGGTACTAGTAAGAATGGTTCAATTACAGCATTTTATACGGTGTTAGTTGATGGTGATGATTTTAATGAGCCAATAGCAGATACAACAAGAGGTATTTTAGACGGGCATTTTATTTTGGATCGAAAGTTGGCAGAAAAAGGTCAATTTCCAGCAATCAATGTCCTTCAGTCTGTAAGTAGGGTTATGCCAGAAATTGTATCAAAAAATAGGTTGAATATTGTTCAAAAAATAAGAACTATTTTAGCCACCTATCATGATAATGAAGAATTGATTCAGATCGGCGCCTACAAAAGAGGATCTAATAAAAGCGTGGATGAAGCAATCCAACTGCAACCACATATTATGAATGCTTTAAAACAAGATATGGATGAAAATGTTGAGGACCAAGCCGGCTTTACGCAATTAGAACAATTGATACAAAGGAGTACCTCCTAATGAAGCAACTTGAAGGTTATGAAAAAATAAGACTTTTAAAAGATAACCAAAAAAAAGAAATTCAATTGAAGTATCAAGAAGCTGCTGGTCAGTTTGAACAATATGCTACTAACTTATATGAATTGTTGAAAAAGAAAGAAAAAATAGAGGAGAGTTACAAACAATCCTTAGCTGATAGATCGCAGGTAGAGACATTACAATCCTATCATCAATATCTAGACTTTCTTACACCTAGTATATTAAACACACAACAAAAAGTGGAAAAGGCTAGAAAGAAAATGAATCAATTGCAAGAGCAAGTTACAGAACAATATATTGAAGTGAAAAAGATCGAAAAAATAATGGAAAATAAACAAAACGAATTTAACCAATACGAAAAAAGAAAAGACTTGATGTTTATGGATGAATTGTCCATTCGTAAGTATTCAGAGAGTAAGGATAGGTGAAGAAATGGCTCCCAATCCATCTAAGAACAAAGAAAAAAAAGCTGGAATTTTCCAATGGCTGATCGTGATTTTAGTCCCACTTTTATTTGCTAGTTTAATTACAGTCATTATCTTATATATGATGGGCATTGATATTAGCAAATATACGAGAGAAACTTTAAATAAAATTCCTTTTATCGAAGAAAGTGTAACAACCGACCAAGAAGAATTATATCAGAACAACATGGCAAAAAAAGAAGAAGAGATTGCAAGCCTAGAGGAACAATATGAAACAGTACAAGTTGAGGTGCAATCAAAAGATAGCACGATTGAAGAATTAGAGGAAGAAATAGAGAATCTTACTACTCAATTAGCGGAACTTGAGCAACAAAAAGCTGAAAATACAGATGATAGTAGTGCATATCAGGGTTTAACTGAATCATTTTCTGCAATGAAACCAAAGACAGCTGCACCAATTATTGAAAATATGGAAAATACAGTTGCATTACCACTGTTAAGAGAACTTGATCCAGAAATACGTGGTGAAATTTTAGGTGAAATGGATCCTGAAATTGCAGCAGATTATAGTGACTTGTTAGTAAATGAATAGTTTTCATTTTACTTTGAAAGGAGGTGAAAAATATGTTTGTCGCAGCCAATTTGTTAGCAAATGCGGTAACCCCGGATATGAAAGGCTCAATTAGGTCCGAGCTAAAGGGAAGTAATATATCCTTTCAACAGCAACTAATGAGTATTAGTAATAGTGAAACAGGTCAATTAAACAATAGTGAGTTAGCCACTCTATTATCTAATTTACCCGAAGGTTTTGATCTTGAAACATTAAAAGAAATAAAAGAGCTATTAAATAGTATCGATATAAATCTTGAAGAACTTGTGTCACTTCTTAAGGAGCTTGAACAAGAGAATCATTCAGCAACAGATTCAAAAGAATTATCTTCATTATTCTCAGATAAACAGTTGGCTTTACTAAAAGAATTCTCTTCCAATACTAGTGAAGGTAATAACTCTGCTAATGAACAATTAATTAATGACCAACAGCTTAGTATTCTTACTGAAATTATGAAACTAATTGAGACAAAAGAACTGCAAGCTAGTGATACTTTTATCAACCAGTTCTTGTTAGCTCCAATACAAGACAAGAATGCTGAAGTCGATTTAGAGAAAGTCGAGTCAATTGTGAAACAAGTTGAAGCACTTCTTACTAAATTAGAGCAAAATAAGCTCACTCACCAGGATTTTAAGCAAATACATGAAATGCTGAAGCAATGGTCACAATTAGACAGCAACGCTAAAGGGAATGCACAGGCTTTATTAGCAGCAATGACACCTACTAAAACAAACGATGTCTGGAACAAACTTTTAGAAAATTTCCAAAACAGAATAGCTATGGAAAAGAATTATGGACAGAGTCAAAAAGTAACACAACAAGATATTGCCAAATGGATTACTAGTGCGATGGAAAATCAAGGTGGAAACATCAATCAAGAACAAGGGCAATCTCAGACTAAAAGTGAGTTACAAACACTAATGAATCAACAGGTTAATTCCAAGGTACAGCAATTTGTGATCCACACACAACAAACGAACACAGATCAACAAATGGCACAAAAACAATTAATCGATCAATTTCAACAAGCGATGCAAAAAAGTAATTTCATGAAAATGCCAAATGGCACAAATCAGTTAATGTTGAGATTACAACCAGAACATTTAGGTGATGTTATGGTGAAATTGACACAAGTAAATGGTGAAATGGTCGTAAAAATGATGGTTGCTTCACAAGGTGCTAAAGAATTACTAGAAGGCAATTTAAGTCAACTTCGTCACATGTTCACTCCACAGCAAGTGGTAATCGAACGTCAAGAAACATTGACGCAAACAGGTCAAGAGAAATTAACAGACGAAAACCAGGAATCATTGGATGATAACAGTCAAAATGAAAATGACCAATATGATGGAGAACGCTCAGATTCAGAGGAACAAGACAAAAAAGATTTTCATGATTTATTAATGGATGCGAAAGTGTAGGTGACTAATCTAATATGACTACCATTGATCCAACTTATTATTTAGCAAATCAAAACAAATCAAGAGAAGCAAGTAGCAGTTTAGGTAAAGACGAGTTTTTAAAAATTCTAATGACACAGTTACAAAACCAGGACCCATTAAATCCGATGGAAGATAAAGAATTCATTTCACAGATGGCGACATTTTCTTCTTTGGAACAAATGATGTCAATGTCCAAATCAATTGATACATTAGTTCAGAACCAGACGGTTTCACCTGTGATTCAATACAGCCATCTGATAGGAAAAGAAGTAGAACATTATAAAATTGACGAAGAAACAGGAGAAATAGCTGAACCGAAAGAAGTTGTCACTGGTCAAGTGCAATCTATTTCACAGCAAGAAGGATATGCTGTCATCGAATTAAAAAATGATGTGAAAATTTACACGGATGAAGTTCTAAGAATCAAAGAAGCAAGTCAAAAAGAATAGGAGGGAGACAATGGATCACAGAATTCATGCCTTACACCCAAACATCCTTCCAAATCAACAAGTAGAACGGCAAAAAAACGTTGAAACGTCATTCAAAGAAGTATTAGGTCAACAACAATCAGTACAGATTAGCAAACATGCAGAGCAACGGATGGCTTCTCGTAATATCGAAATCACCGCTGACAAATGGCAACAGGTAGAAAGTAAGCTAGAAGAAGCGAGTAAAAAAGGTGTCAGAGAGTCATTAGTCATAACAGATCAAGCGGCATTTATCGTTAATGCCAAAAATAAAACTGTTATAACCGCAATGGAAAAATCAGAAATAAAAAGCAAAATCTTCACCAATATTAACGGAACGATATTAATAGATTAAGCTGGACTCAAACAGAGAGGCTTAATGTCGTGGACTGACAGAAGCGACATATTAATGAAAAAGAGGAGTGTATTCGTATGTTAAGATCAATGTATGCTGGGATTTCAGGGATGAAAGGCTTTCAAACGAAATTAGACGTAGTTGGTAACAACATCGCAAACGTAAATACAGCAGGTTTCAAAAAGGGAAGAGCTACTTTCCAAGACATGATGAGTCAACCAATTCAAGGAGCAAGTGCTCCAACAGATATTCGTGGTGGTATTAACCCTTCGCAAGTAGGTACTGGTGTACAACTAGGTTCCATTGATAATATTCATACACAAGGTAATCGCCAAACTACCGAAAGACCATTGGATCTTCAATTAGAAGGAGATGGAATGTTTGTGTTTGGATCAGGTTTTGATGTTGAAAATATGGGTGGGGCCAATCCCCAAGATCCTCCATTCAATTCAAATGGCATTTCTGTAAACGAAAATTTAGAACTGCAGTATTCTAGAGCAGGGAATATGTATTTAGATAATAATGGTTACATTGTAAATGCAAATGGGCAGTATCTAATGGGATTTCAATCTGATGGTGCTAATGAAAATATTGATAATAGTCAGGCTGGTCCTATTCAAATCCCTGCAAATGCCGAAAGTTTCAGTATTCAAGGGGATGGAGTAGTTAATTTTATAGAAGACGGTGTAACAAAGATTGCTGGTCAAATTTCCATATCGAAATTTTCTAATGCTGGTGGTTTGCAAAAAGTAGGATCTAATATGTTTCAGTCATCTGTGAATGATGGGCAAATTTATATGGATGGAAATGCTGATGAACAATATAATGCTGCAGATGATACAGTTCTTTTTGCTCCAGAGTCAGCTGGTACTGCTTCTATTGTCGCCGGTGCTCTCGAAATGTCTAATGTTGACCTTTCAGAAGAATTTACTGAGATGATTACGGCGCAACGTGGTTTCCAGGCAAATACTAGAATCATTACGACATCAGATGAAATTTTACAAGAACTCGTTAACTTAAAACGATAAAAGGGAGGCTGAGAGTTAAGGGATATCCTTAACTCTCCCAAACCATGATAACTTTAACTAAAATAAACAATGAACAAATTACAGTGAATGCGATATACATAGAGCGTATTGAATCATTTCCAGATACAACGATCACTCTAGTAAATCAAAAGAAACTGTTTGTCAAAGAGTCGGAAAAAGAAGTGAAAGAAATGATGATAGAATTTTATAAGCAGATTGGTCTTTATCAACTTCAAAAAGAAGTAGGTGAACAAACGAATGAATCCTAAATTAATTAAAATCCTGGTAGCCATTTTATTGATAATCACAATTGCTGGGGCTGTAACATTATATCTTGTATTAAATAATGCTTCGAATGATGGTGAGGCAATGACGATAGACGAGATGGTAGATTACTCTTATACAACCGAAGAAATCAGAACCGATTTAAATGATGGTAATTTCGTACTTATTCAGTTTCAATTTATAGCAAATAGTAAAGATGCATTAAGAGAAATTGAAAAACGAGAATTTCAAGTTAAAAATATTTTTATTAAGCAATCTGTCGATTTAACTGCAACAGATCTGCAAGAAAACTTAACAGAAATAGAAGATAATATGAAAAATGCAATAAACGATGAAATGACGGACGGTCAAATTGTGGATGTATTTATTACAAGTAAAGTAATTCAGTAATTTAAACTCCGGAATGGAGGTGGAAAAATGGCAGATGAGGTTCTTTCACAAAATGAGATTGACGCCCTTTTATCAGCACTATCTTCAGGTGAAATGGATGCGAATCAACTAAAAGAAGAAGAAAAAGAAAGAAAAGTGAAAGTATATGATTTTAAAAGAGCATTACGATTCTCAAAAGATCAAATTAGAAGTATATCGCGGATTCATGATAATTTTGCAAGAATGTTATCAACCTACTTTTCTGCACAATTAAGAACATACGTACATATTTCCGTTGCGTCAGTTGATCAAATACCATATGAAGAATTTATTAGGTCGATTCCGACTAAGACAATTCTAAATGTTTATAGTGTGGAACCATTAGATGGCAGAATCATTTTCGAATTTAACCCTAATATCGCTTATGCGATGTTGGATCGAATGCTTGGTGGTAAAGGAAGTAGTGTAAACAAGATTGATAGTTTAACAGAAATAGAAACTACATTAATGTCGCAATTATTTGAAAGAGCATTAGATAACTTGAAGGAAGCTTGGGGATCTATCGCAGATATCGACCCAATGCTTGAAGATTTTGAAGTGAACCCACAATTTTTACAATTAGTCTCACCAAATGAAACGGTGGTTGTTGTCTCATTGGATACAACAATAGGTGATAGCAGTGGCATGATCAATATCTGTATACCACATGTTGTACTCGAACCTATTATTCCAAAACTTTCGGTACACTATTGGATGCAAAATGAAAATACCAAAGAACGCAAACCAGAAGAGTACCAATCATTATCAAGAAATATAAAACAAACAAGCCTAGATTTGTCCGTTATATTGGGTGAAACTTCAATAACATTAGAAGAATTGTTGTTTCTGGGAAATAACGACACTATTGTACTTAATAAAAGTATAGATCAACCATTAGATTTAATGGTTGACCAAGAACCAAAGTTTTATGTGCAGCCAGGTAAGAAAAAACAAAAATTGGCTGTGCAAGTTTTAGAGGAAATTAAGGGAGGGGATCAAGATGATGAATGATGGAATGTTATCCCAAGATGAGATTGACGCACTATTAAACGGCTCAGATGATAGCGATGAAGAAGTTACTTCGAATGAGGCTCCTTCCTCGGAGGAATTTTTATCATCTATAGAAGAAGATGCGTTAGGTGAAATAGGAAATATCTCCTTTGGTAGTTCTGCAACAACTCTATCTACTATTTTGAATCAGAAAGTAGATATTACGACTCCGACTATTAGTGTTATCGATAAAGGAGAATTAAAAGAAGAATTCCCTGTACCTTATGTTGGAGTGGAAGTTAAATACACAGAAGGTTTTACTGGAGCTAATTTATTTATTTTAGAGTCAAAAGATGCCGCCATTATTGCAGATCTCATGTTAGGTGGAAATGGTGAACCAGATACCAATGAATTAACTGATATTCATTTGAGCGCAGTACAAGAAGCAATGAATCAAATGATGGGAACTGCGGCAACTAGTATGTCTACGGTTTTTAGTAAAAAGGTAGATATCTCACCGCCTACTACATCTGTCATGGATGTGACAGCAGAAGAAACTCAGTCTCTTACACCAGATGATGATGTTTTAATTAAAGTATCTTTTCAATTGAAAATAGGAACGTTAATTGATTCTAAAATTATGCAGTTATTACCTGTAACATTTGCGAAAGAGTTAGTTGATCAGCTCTTGAATGCCTCTGATGAACCAGAAATTGAAAATGCACCTGCAAGTCAAGTTAGTGAAGGTGAACAAGATAATAGTAATTCACCCGAAACTAGTGCAGTTGAACAATCAGGACAAACTGAGCAACAACCAATGCAACAAGCAAATCCACAGCCACACCAACCGAAACAACTTGGTGGTAATATGGCTGGAGCAAATTCTGAAGTGCAATCAGCAACATTTTCTAGTTTTGAAGATGTACCACTACAAAATAATGAAAAGCGCAATTTAGATTTATTAATGGATATACCTCTTCAGGTAACAGTTGAATTAGGAAGAACGAAACGAACGGTTAAAGATATTTTAGAATTGTCTTCAGGTTCGATTGTTGAATTAGATAAGTTAGCAGGTGAGCCTGTCGATATATTAGTAAATCAAAAATTGATAGCTAAAGGTGAAGTTGTCGTAATTGATGAAAACTTTGGAGTTAGAGTCACAGATATTGTAAGTAAAGAAGATCGATTAAAACAATTAAAATAGATAATTCGAAAGGGATGTATTGATATGGCTAAAACAGTATTAATTGTAGACGACGCAGCGTTCATGAGAATGATGATAAAGGATATTCTATCTAAGAATGGATATGATGTGGTAGGGGAAGCGCAAGACGGTCAGGATGCAGTAGAAAAATATAAAGAATTGCAACCAGATTTAGTAACTATGGATATTACAATGCCAGAAATGGACGGGATTGCTGCTTTAAAAGAAATTCAAAGTACTAATCCAGAAGCAAAAATTATTATGTGTTCAGCGATGGGGCAACAAGCAATGGTTATCGATGCGATTCAAGCAGGGGCAAAAGACTTTATTGTTAAACCGTTCCAAGCTGACCGAGTAATTGAAGCAATTTCTAAAGTAATAGGTTAATGATATGGTCAGCATTACCCGTAAATTAGTTGTTGTATTTGTAATAGCACTAATTTCGTTGGCGATTATTCCCCCTATTGGTGCTTTTGCTAGCGTATATGATGACTATGAAAATCAAACTGAGAAATCAGATGAAGAAGAAAATCAAACTGAGAATCCTGGTGAACCGATAGATAGTGGTATTGAGGATCCTGTAGTTGATTCCCCAAACCTATTTTTTAGTTTCTTACAATTGTTTATAGCATTAGCTTTTGTAATAGGACTAATTTTCATTATTTCCAAGTTTCTTCAGAAGAAAAATGGTTTTCTAAAGAGACATAAAGTGATAGAGAATTATGGTGGAATAACAGTAGGTTCTAATAAATCGATTCAAACTATTAAGATTGGTGATCGCTTCTATGTTGTCGGTGTGGCAGATAATATCGAGTTACTAATGGAAATTACAGATGAAAACACGATTGAACAACTTATTTCTCAGGAAGAAAATACGAATGACTCATTCAACAAAATAAAAGAAAAGTTAACAAAATCCAGTTCGGACTTTCAAGATCAAAATAAAAATAATTTCGAAAAGTTGTTTAGTAAGGAGCTTCATACTATGAAAGAAGGCCGAAAAAACGTATATAAAAAGCTGAAAGAGAGAAAACAGCATTATGATGATTAGTCTAATTGATGTCTTTTCAGGGTCTGATGCAGAAAGTGTATCGACTTCAGTCCGATTACTATTATTATTGACGGTACTTTCGTTGGCTCCTAGTATATTAATTCTAATGACTAGCTTTACTAGAATTTTGATAGTCTTATCATTCGTAAGAACATCATTAGCTACACAACAAATGCCACCGAATCAAGTGTTAATAGGCTTAGCGCTTTTCATGACTTTCTTTATTATGGCACCAACTTTTCAAGAAGTGAATGAAGAAGCATTACAGCCATTATTTGAAGAAGAAGTAACATTAGAAGAAGCATATGAAAATGCAAGTGTTCCAATAAAAGAGTTTATGTCAAAGCACACAAGAGAAAAAGATTTAGCATTGTTCATGAATTATGCAGAAATTGAACGTCCTGAAACTATTCAAGATATTCCTCTAACAGCCTTGGTTCCTGCCTTTGCTATTAGTGAGTTAAAAACAGCGTTTCAAATGGGTTTTATGATATTTGTTCCATTTCTCGTTATTGATATGGCTGTGGCAAGTGTTTTAATGTCAATGGGGATGATGATGTTGCCACCAGTAATGATTTCATTGCCATTTAAAATATTATTATTTGTTCTTGTAGATGGTTGGTATTTGATAACACATTCATTGCTCGATGGGTTTCTACCGCTATGACAGGTATTGAGAGGGGATAGATAGAGTGAGTGGAGAATTTGTCATTTCATTAGCTGAACAAGGAATATTTACAATTCTGTTAGTAACAGGACCACTCTTACTACTTGCTCTGGTAGTTGGTCTATTAGTTAGTATATTTCAGGCTACTACTCAAATACAAGAACAGACCCTTGCTTTTATTCCGAAAATTGTTGCTGTCTTATTAGGAATTTTAGTATTTGGACCGTGGATGTTGTCCACGATGGTCGAATTTGCAGCAAATTTATTTCAAAATTTAAATCAGTTTGTAGGATAGAATATGTTTGAATTAATAGATATCAATCGTTTTCCAGCATTTATATTAATTTTAGTACGAGTTTTAGCATTTTTTGCAACTGTACCGATTTTTTCATATCGAAATATACCTACGCATTTAAAAATTGGGATGGGTGTATTTATAGCATGGATTATGTTTTACACACTTGAGGTTCCGGAATTGGCTTTTGATGGTATGTATCTATTGTTTATCATGAAAGAAGCCATTATAGGATTGTTTCTCGGTTTAATTGCTTATCTCATTTTAAGCGCAATCCAAATCGCAGGTGGATTTATCGATTTTCAAATGGGTTTTGCGATTGCTAATGTTGTCGATCCGCAGACAGGTGCACAAAGTCCATTAATCGGTCAATATTTCTATACAATTGCGATTCTCTTTCTATTAACCGTAGATGGACATCATTTATTTATTAACGGTATTATGTATAGTTTTGAAGAAATACCGTTAGATCAGCTGATTGAGTTTAATAATATTGAGTTGATACTTCAAACATTTAGTAAAATGTTTTTAATGGCGTTTCAATTGGCATTACCGGTTGTTGGTTGTTTGTTTTTAGTCGATGTTGCCTTAGGGATTATCGCTAGAACGGTTCCACAACTTAATGTATTTGTAGTTGGTCTTCCTTTGAAAATTTTAGTATCTTTTCTTGTCTTATTTATGTTTGTAACGTTTTATATGATGATCGTTGAGAAATTATTTCAATTCACATTGGAAACTATGAGAAATCTAATGCAATTGTTCGGGGGTGCTTAACAATGAGGTTACAGTTGGATCTGCAATTTTTCGCTGGTGAAAAAACCGAAAAAGCAACTCCGAAAAAAAGACAAGACGCTAGAAAAAAAGGTCAAGTAGCTAAAAGTCAAGATGTTAACACTGCTATTCTACTATTTTTTGTTTTTATTATTTTATTGGTAACAGGTAGTTCATTAAAGGATACTATGACAAGCATGTATAGTAAATCTTTCACTGAATATATCCATCATGAAGTAACAGAAAAAGAAGTATTTAGCATGTTATTCGATGTTTTGACACAAATTAGTATAGCGATTGCACCAATTATGTTAATCGCAATCGTTGCTGGACTTGCTTCGAATTTTTTGCAGATTGGTTTTCTCTTTACAGCAGAACCGTTAAAAATGAAGCTAAATAAAATAGATCCAATTCAAGGTGCCAAAAGAATATTCTCAGCCAGAGCACTTGTAGAATTAGTTAAATCCTTACTGAAAATTACGTTGGTAGGGGCGATTACTTTTTCTATTATTTGGATGAATCGTGATGAAATGATGATGTTAGCAGATAAAGAGGTGAACAGTGCACTAGCTTTCTTTGGACAAATGACGATTCAAATGGGAATAGCTGCTGCCATTGGTTTATTAATTATTTCTGTTATCGATTATACTTATCAAAGATACGATTATGAAAAACAGAATAAAATGTCGAAAAATGATGTGAAAGATGAACATAAAAACATCGAGGGTGACCCTCTAATTAAATCAAAAATTAAAGAAAAGCAAAGGCAAATGGCGATGCAAAGGATGATGAGTGAGGTTCCAAATGCAGATGTGGTCATTACCAATCCTACCCACTATGCGATTGCTATTAAATATGATGAAAACAAAGCAGATGCGCCATATGTTGTTGCAAAAGGTGTTGATTTCGTCGCAATGAGAATAAAAGACATAGCAAAAAATCACGACATTGTAATGGTAGAAAATCGACCTTTGGCAAGAGCATTATATGACCAAGTAGAGATAAATGAAGTAATTCCGGAAGACTTTTTCAAAGCGGTTGCCGAAATACTTGCATATGTCTACAGAATCCAGAAGAAGATCTAAAAAGTAACAGATAATTTTTATTCGTAAGATAACAAAATATATTAAAATCGTTTGTGCAACCAGTGGTGTGACTGTAAAGGAGTTGTAAGAAAATGAAAGCTAGAGATTTTTCCGTTTTATTCGGTGTTATATCGATCATTATCATGTTAGTTATTCCCTTACCAGGGTGGTTATTAAGTATATTAATTTTAATCAATATATCTCTAGCATTAATTGTTATTCTAGTGTCAATGAATACAACGGAAGCTTTGCAGTTTTCCGTTTTTCCGTCCTTGTTATTATTATTAACATTATTCCGATTAGGTTTAAACGTATCGACTACTCGTTCGATTCTTTCTGAAGCAGATGCCGGTGGGGTTGTTGAAACATTTGGTACATTTGTTATCGGTGATAATCCATTAGTAGGTTTTGTAGTGTTTGTTATTTTAGTCATTATACAATTTTTAGTAATAACCAAAGGTAGTGAACGTGTATCAGAGGTTGCAGCACGTTTCACATTAGATGCGATGCCAGGTAAACAAATGAGCATTGATGCGGATTTAAATGCAGGTATGATTAATGAACAGCAAGCAAAAGACCGCCGGGAAAAAATAGAGCATGAAGCAGACTTTTATGGTGCAATGGATGGGGCAAGTAAATTTGTCAAAGGGGATGCCATTGCAGGTATTATTATCGTACTGATTAACATCATATTCGGGCTCATTATTGGGATGGCTCAATTAGGTTTAAGTTTTAATGAGGCAATTGATACTTATATGCGTCTTACAGTTGGTGATGGGTTGGTTAGTCAAATACCAGCATTACTAATTTCAACGGCAACTGGTATTGTTGTTACGAGAGTAGCATCTGAAGGAAATTTGAGTGCAGATGTATCCAAACAATTATTACGTTACCCTACCTTGTTATATATAGCTGGTGGTACGATATTTTTCCTAGGTCTTACACCGATTAACTTTATGTTAACAACAACAATTGCCCTTGTTTTAATTGGTAGTGCATATATGTTATCGAGAAAAGCAAAAGTGGAGGAACCACCAACACCAGATGAAGTGGATGAATCCGAGTCAGAAGAAATGAAATCACCAGAAAATGTGGTAGGGCTTATTAATATGGACCCCATTGAATTTGAGTTTGGCTATGGTCTAATTCCTCTAGCGGACTCTAATCAAGGAGGAGATTTGTTAGACCGAGTTGTTATGATTAGACGTCAGCTTGCTATTGAACTAGGTTTAGTCATACCAGTTGTAAGAATTAGGGACAATATTCAACTCAATCCAAATGAATACCGTTTAAAAATCAAAGGTAACGAAGTGGCACGGGGAGAATTGCTTTTAGATCACTACCTTGCGATGAGCCCTGGCATTGAAGATGATGAGTTGGAGGGTATTGATACAGTAGAACCAGCATTTGGACTGCCTGCAAAATGGATTACAGAAGAAGCTAAAGATGATGCCGAAATGTCTGGTTATACGGTTGTAGATCCACCATCAGTGGTATCGACACATATAACAGAGTTGATTAAGCGTTTTGCACATCAATTAATTGGCCGTCAAGAAACACAACAATTATTAGATCATTTGAAAGAAAGTAACCCGATTTTAGTAGAAGAGGTCACACCAGAACCATTAGCAGTTGGTGATGTGCAAAAAGTGTTGGCAAAATTATTACGTGAACATGTCTCCATCAAAAACTTACCAGTTATTTTTGAAACATTAGCAGACTTTGCAAAAATGACCACGGATACTGATCTATTAACAGAGTATGTTAGACAGTCTTTATCAGCACAAATAACCAATGATATTGTGCAAGGTAGACAGCAGTTAAAAGTAATAACTGTATCAGGAGAAGTGGAAAAGTTAATCGCTGAACATATACAACAAACAGAACATGGAAGTTACTTAGCAATGGATCCAGATACCCAACAAAAAGTGATTCAATCGGTATCTGAAAATGTAGAAAACATTAGCTTGCAAGAGGAAACACCAGTTATTTTATGTTCGCCGACGATCAGAATGTATTTCAAACAATTATTAGATCGCTTCTATCCGCAAGTTATCGTATTATCTTATAATGAAATTGAACCAACAGCAGAAATTCAAAGCATCGGGATGGTGAATGTAGCATGAAGGTAAAAAAATTTAAAGGAGCAACAATGCCCGAAGTCATGCAAGTTGTTCGAAAAGAATTAGGTTCAGATGCTGTTATTTTAAATTCTAAAGTGATACACGAAGGTGGGTTCCTCGGTTTATTTAAAAAAAGAAAGATCGAAGTATTAGCAGCTATCGATAAAACAACGTTACCTAAGAAGAAAACAGATCAACCAATAAAACCGGAAATGCAACAATCAAAGATACCGCCAAATATGTCATCATCAAATCACGATGCCGTGTTGAAAGAATTAAGAGATATGAAAAAGTGGATGCAACAAAATAACAATCAAACAGCTGAATTCCAACCAGTTTTTCAACTTGTATACGAAAAATTGTTAGATCAAGAGGTAGACCAAGAAATTGCTTATGATTTAATCGAGACCATCCAAGCGAGATCAAATAATGAAGAAATGGAAGAAACAAATATCTGGAGCCAATTATCTTTTGAGATCAAACATCGGTTATCTAATAAGGGTACATTTGGCATACCTACTTTTGATAGAAAATATATTCATTTAGTTGGACCAACAGGTGTTGGCAAAACAACGACGATAGCTAAGTTGGCTGCGCATTGTGTTTTAAAACAACAGAAAAAAGTTGCTTTTATCACGACAGATACCTATCGAATTGCAGCTATCGAACAATTAAAAACATACTCCAAGATTTTAGATGTTCCGATTGAGATAGCCTACAATTTAGAGGATTATCAAAAGGCAAAAGAAAAATTTGATGATTATGATTTTGTGTTTGTTGACACCGCTGGGAGAAACTTTAGAGACGAAAAATACATTAAAGAGCTTGGAAAAATTGTGGACCTAAACCATGAAGTTGACACTTTTCTTGTTTTATCTTTAACGACAAGAGGAAGTGACCTAGAGGATATTTATCAGCAATTTCGAAACATTCCTATCAAGCAATTAATATTTACAAAAAAGGATGAAACTAAGACATATGGATCAGTCTTGAATCTCTGTTTGAATCACAATATTGGGGTAGCATATATTACGAATGGTCAAGACGTACCAGATGACATCGAAGAACTCTCGATCGAAAAAATGGCAAAATTAATAGTTGGTGATTAAAAAATGTCCGATCAAGCAGCAAAGTTAAGACAAAAAATAACAGGACTACACAATCAGTATCATGCAAAAACAATTGCAATTGTAAGTGGTAAAGGTGGCGTAGGGAAATCGAATATTGCGCTGAATTTTTCGTTATCTCTTGCAAATAAAGGTAAGAAAGTACTTCTCTTTGATTTAGATATTGGTATGGGAAATATCGATATTTTATTAGGGAAATCTTCTAGGTATTCCATCATAAATATGTTCGAGAATAATTTGTCAATTTATGATATTATAGAACCAGGACCAAATTCACTATTTTATATTGCGGGTGGTAGTGGACAAGATCATATTTTTTATTTAGATCAAGATAGGTTGAACTATTTTCTTGAACAATTAGAACTATTATTTCGTCAATATGATTATATTATTTTTGATATGGGGGCAGGTGTTACCAGAGAAACAATTCACTATATATTGGCAGTTGACGAATGTATTCTTGTTACAACGCCAGAACCCACATCGATGACAGATGCTTATTCAATGGTGAAACATATTCTATCCCAACAGTCTATTCATTTTCATCTAATTATTAATCGTTCAAAAAACGAAAAGCAGGGAATCGATATCATGAATCGTATGTCGAGTGCAATAAAGCGTTTTTTGCATCATGATATAACACCACTTGGAACTATACCAGATGACGAGTCTGTTGTAGAAGCAGTGATTAACCAACAGCCATTTATACTACATAACCCTAAATCAAAAGCCTCAAAAGCAATTGAACAAGTGACCAAACAATTTTTAGGGGAAGCACCGAGACCAAAAGAAAATTCAGGATTTCTAAGCAAACTTAAAAGATTAATAACAGAAAGGTAGAAATCTATGAACAAAAAAAACGTTTTAGTTGTTGATGACTCAGCTTTCATGCGAAAAATGATATCAGATATTATTAATACTTCATCTACACTAGTGGTTATGGATACAGCTAGAAACGGACAAGATGCTTTAGCAAAAGTAAAGACACTAAAGCCTGATGTGATTACATTAGATGTTGAGATGCCTGTAATGGACGGGATTTCAACTTTACGAGCCGTTATGAAAGAAGTGCCTACTCCAGTTGTCATGTTATCAAGCTTAACTAAATCTGGGGCAGATAAAACAATGGAAGCAATGTCCTATGGAGCGGTTGATTTTATTGCCAAGCCGTCTGGATCGATTTCCTTAAATATAAAGGACATTCAAGCAGAAATAGTGAAGAAAGTTGAACATGCTACACAGTCTAATTATAATTTGGTCACTAAGCCAGTTCCAAAAGTAAACAATTTGACTTATAAACCTATTTTAAGTAGTCGACCAATTGTAGCTATCGGATCATCAACAGGAGGACCGCGTGCATTGCAACAAGTCATAACACAGCTTCCTTCCTCTTTTCAAGCACCGATTGTGATTGTTCAACACATGCCAAGAGGCTTTACCAAGTCATTAGCAGAGCGTTTGGACAAACTTTCTGAGGTTTCTGTTAAAGAAGTGGAAGATGGAGATATCATTGAAAAAGGAAAAGTTTATTTAGCACCAGGGGGCAAACAATTCAGGGTAAAGGAAGTAAATCAACAATTTGTGGCAGAAGTTAATCAAGAACAGCCTGTTAACGGGCACCAACCTGCAGTAGATGTATTATTTGAATCGATTTCACAATTGCGTAATTGTCATCCGCTCTCCGTTATATTAACAGGAATGGGTAGTGACGGGGCAAGAGGCATTATCGAACTGAAAAAAAAGCACCCAAGAACTATTACGATTTCACAATCAAAAGAAACATGTGTTGTATATGGAATGCCGCAGTCAGCTGAAAAGACTAGTTTAGTAGATTATGTAGAGGATTTAGAAAATATAAGTGAAGTATTAGTGCAAAAAATTCCTAAGAAGAGGTGAAGCAGTCATGGAAAATAATGAGTACCTAGAAGTGTTTATTGAGGAAAGTAAAGAACATATTCAATCGTTGAATGATCAATTATTAATCTTAGAAAAAGAGCCAGAAAACATGGACACTGTTGGAGAAATATTTCGGTCTGCTCATACATTAAAAGGTATGGCAGCAACAATGGGTTTTCAGGATTTAGCAGATTTAACACATAAAATGGAAAATGTTTTGGATTTAGTACGTAACGATCAATTAAAAATTACAACAGCAATTATCGATGTCATTTTTCAAGCCGTTGATCAATTAGAGGGTATGGTATTAGATGTTGCGGACGGTGGCGATGGTTCATCAGATGTTCAAGAATTGGTCAATAAATTGCAAGCAATAGAAAATAAAGAAAATCCAGATGAAATGACGACACAAGAACCATCAGCAAAAAGTGAAAAAGCGGGTCCAAGCTTAGACGGACATTTCGGACAGTTGGATCAATTCGAATCAGCAATCTTAGACCAATCATTAGAAAGTAGTCACAATAATTTAGAAATTAAAGTAAAACTCAATGAGAATTGCTTATTAAAAGCCGCTCGAGTTTATATGGTATTTGAGGTTTTAGAACAAGTTGGTGAAGTGATTAAATCAGATCCAAGCGTGCAAGAATTGGAAGAAGAAAATTTCGAATTAGAATTCCACGTACTACTAGTCACAAAAGATGATCCTGACGAAGTGAAAAAGAAAATATTAAAAGTTTCAGAGATTGAGGAAGTTGTAGTCGCTATTTTTGATCATCATAAAAATGAATCTGCTTCTGAAACTACTGAAATCAATAATGATGAATTAAATACAATTGAAATAACAGACAATAAACAACAAGAAGATAATAAGAAGAAATCTTCAAAGGCTGTAACAAGTAAAACGATAAGAGTAAATATTGATAGACTAGATGGATTGATGAATTTATTTGAAGAACTAGTCATCGATAGAGGTCGTTTGGAGCAAATTTCATCCAATTTAAAGCACGCGGAACTTCAAGAAACAGTAGAGCGCATGACTCGGATTTCAGGCGATTTACAGAATATTATCTTAAATATGCGCATGGTGCCAATTGAGCAAGTATTTAACCGGTTCCCAAGAATGGTAAGACAATTATCAAAAGATCTTGGTAAGAAAATTAACCTTGAAATTGTTGGTGCGGAAACGGAATTAGATCGAACCGTTATTGATGAAATCGGAGATCCTTTAGTGCACTTAATCCGTAATGCACTAGACCATGGAGTAGAAACACCTGAGAAGCGAAAAGCAAACGGTAAGGACGAAGAAGGACACCTCTTGCTAAAGGCTTATCATAGTGGTAACCACGTATTCATAGAAATATCAGATGATGGTGCAGGTATAAATCGCGATAAAGTAGTAAAAAAAGCGATAGCCAATAACGTTATAACGGAAGATGAAGCAAGTCAACTTTCCGATAAGCAAGTTTATCAGCTGATCATGTCCAGTGGCTTTTCTACAGCTGAAGTTATAAGCGATGTGTCTGGCCGTGGTGTTGGCTTAGATGTCGTAAAAAATACAATTGAATCATTAGGTGGCTCGATTACAATCGAATCCGAAGAAGGACGAGGTTCACTATTTTCAATCCAATTACCTTTAACACTATCGATTATTTCTGTGTTGCTAGTCGAAGTTGAAAAAGAAAAATATGCAGTTCCTTTATCTTCGATTATTGAAACAGCAATCATTAATAAATCGGACATATTAAATGCACATAATAAAAAAGTAATCGATTTTAGAGGGAAAGTAGTACCATTAATAGACTTGAAAAATGTTTTTGAAGTTCCGACAGAAGAAGATGATGATGAGCTTCAATCTGTAGTCATCATTCGCAAAGGTGACAAAATGGCAGGACTGGTTGTAGATACATTTATAGGCCAACAAGAAATCGTTTTAAAATCACTTGGCGATTATTTAGGTAATGTGTTTGCGATTTCTGGTGCTACAATTTTAGGTGATGGGCAAGTTGCTTTAATTGTTGATACCAATACATTAATAAATTAGGAGGGGTAGTATGGAAGAGGTAACAAGTAATCATAAATCGATTATTATCGAATTGGATAAAGAAGAATATGCCATTCCAGTCGAAGTGGTAGGTGCCATTGAGCGGATGCAGCACATTACAAGAGTTCCTAAAACCGCTTCTTTCGTCAAAGGTGTAATTAACCTTCGAGGGGTTGTAACACCGATCATTGATTTAAGAGAACGTTTTGGAATGCCAAGTATAGAACCAACAGATAGTACTAGAATTATCATTGTCCACATGGATAGCTTCGCTGTTGGATTTATTGTAGATGCTGCTTATGATGTACTAGATATTCCTGAAGAATCTATAGAGCCAGCCCCACAAGTGATCGGAACAGTCGATGCAGATTATATTGAAGGCGTGGCAAAGGTTGAAAAAAGGTTAATCATGTTATTGCAATTAGAAAAAGTGTTATCCCAAGAATCTTTTGCTGCTGCTAAAGGACAAGAAGGTTAAACAATGGTGGATATGGATAATTTATCACAACAACATTTAGATGTATTGAAAGAAGTGGGAAATATAGGTGCTGGAAATGCAGCAACTGCATTATCTGGCTTATTAAATAAAAAAATTGATATGTCTATTCCATCGATAAAAATTGTGGATTTTAATGAACTGATGGAATATGTTGGTGGACCAGATCAGGTAATTGTTAGTGTGTTTTTAAGAATACAAGGGGAAGCACCAGGAAGTATGTTTTTTGTATTATCACCAGAAGAATCTCATTCATTAGTAGAACAATTAATCGGTACATCAGCTGACAATATTGAAGAAAATGAATTAGCAATCTCGGCGATATCTGAAATCGGCAATATTTTATCTGGATCCTATTTATCAGCTTTATCCGATTTTACCTCGATTAATTTGCAGCCAACTGTACCAAATCTAACAATAGATATGGCAGCTGCAATATTAATGCAAGGTCTAATTGAGATTTCGCAAGAGAGTGACTATGCCATAATAATTGATACAATGATTGAAGAGGAAGATCAGTCAAACGAGTCAGTCAAAGGTCATTTTTTCTTATTACCAGATCCAGACTCTTTTGATAAAATTTTTAAAGCACTAGGGGTCGAAGATTAATGACAATCACAACAACTGTTGTAAAAGTTGGAATTGCTGATTTAAAAGTAACTAAAATTCCAAATACATTAAAGACATCTGGCTTAGGTTCATGTGTAGGTGTCGTCATTTTTGATCAAAAAGTGGCTGGACTTGCGCATGTGATGTTACCTGATTCAACTGCATCTAAGAAGAGTATACATAATGAAATGAAATACGCTGACACGGCGATTGATATGCTGATGGACTTACTACTAAACGAAGGTGCTAGAAAAAGCAGGTTAAAAGCGAAAATAGCTGGTGGGGCCCATATGTTTTCTTTTCAATCGGACAATAATATGTTAAAAATTGGAGATCGTAACGTCGAGGCAGTAAAAGCAAAATTAGCGGAATATAAGATTGCGATCGTTTCAGAGGATGTCGGAGGCAATAAAGGCAGAACAATCGAATTTGATATTGAAACAGGAATGTTGGAAGTAAGAACAGTCAATAGTGGAATTTGTGAAATATAATTTTAAAGAAATTTGGAACTGAGGTGATTCGATGGTCAAGGATAAGACAATAGAAGATAATTTGTGGAGAAAATGGTTAAACAACAAGAATGAGGACAACACTAACGAATTAATTGAAAACTATATGTATCTTGTTCATTATCATGTCCAACGAATTGCTATCAACTTACCGAAAAGTGTAAATAAAGATGATATAAAAAGTTTAGGTTTGTTTGGTCTATACGATGCAATATTAAAATTTGATCACAGTCGAGAACTCAAATTTGATACGTACGCTTCTTTTCGTATTAAAGGAGCAATCATTGATGGTTTGCGTAAAGAAGATTGGTTACCTCGAACAACTAGAGATAAAGTGAAAAGAATAGATCAAACTATTGAAATATTAGAACAGTCGTTGCAAAGAGAAGTATCTGTGCAAGACATTGCGACATATTTAGACTTAAAACCTGGAGAAGTTGAAGAAGTATTAAAAGATAGTTTTTTTGCTAACCTATTGTCAATGGAAGAAAAAAGTAAGCATAATACGGAGGATACTAAGGAAGGAATAGGCTATCTTATTCCTGATGAAAGAGAGCCACAACCTGAAGCTACTATTGTACAACAAGAGAATTATCAGGAATTGTCACAATGCATTAAAAAGTTAAATGAGAATGAACAAATGGTATTAAGCTTATTTTACGAGAAGGAATTAACCTTTACAGAGGTAGGAAAAATATTAGGCTTAACGACTTCAAGAATTTCACAGATCCATAAACAAGCCATAATGAAAGTTCGTCAGTTATATCAAAATTATAATAGTATAGGCGGGGCTTGATCATGAGTGAAATACAAGAATTAAAAGAAAAAATTGATATTAAAATCTCACAAGATAGATTGACTGCTACTATGGTAGTGAAAGATATTGAGAAATTAGAAGAAGTAGCAGAAGAAGAGATTGAAAGTCTACTTGATGACTATAAAATAACTTATGGTATTTTACCTTGGAATGAAATGGATTGGAAACAAAAATTACAGGAGAAAAATGAGCTAATCATTGCTGAAGGGAAGAAACCAAATAATGGTGAAAATGGAAGTTTAGTTGTGAAACAATCCATTAATAATGAAGTTAGCGAAGAAGAAAAAACGAACTTTAGAGATGTAGCTAAAATTCCGATGGTAGACGAGAATGATGTGTTAGCACAATTAATTCCTCCTACAAATGGTGAGGCAGGTATAGACGTTTTAAATCAAGCGATTAAGCAAAAAAAAGGAAGCATTTTTAAGTGTAAAGCGGGAGAAAATGTTTCGTTTAATGAGTCGGAACAAACCTTTATAGCAACTTCATCTGGTCAACTTTCAGTAGGTGATTCAATTATTAATGTTTACCCACTTTACGAAGTTAATAGTGATTTATCGCTTGAAACCGGTAACATTGATTTTAATGGGTCTGTTACGATTCGTGGTAACATACCAACTGGTTATAAAGTTAAAGCAAAAGGAGACGTTGCGGTATATGGTATCGTAGAGGCATCATTTATTGAAGCTGGAGGCAATGTATTAATTAGAGAAGGAATCGCAGGAATGGAAAAAGCTGTTATCTCTGCTGGTGAGGATTTAGAGGTAGGCTATATCAATCAGGCTGAAGTATATGCGGGCAATAATTTAAAAGTTAGAAAATCGATAATGCATTCAACCTGTGTAGCCCAAGGTGATATACTTTGTCAAAACGGAAGCATCATTGGTGGTAGTTGTTCGGCCGGTAAGGTTATAGAAGTAAAAACGATAGGAAATATGGCTAATTCAAAAACTGAGTTAGCTTTTGGAATCAGTAAAAAAACAGTAGATCGTATTAGCAACTTACAAAAGAAACAAAAAGAATTGAAAGAAAATAAAGCGAAATTAAAAGTGCTTGGTGATCAGCTACAACAAAAGAAAGATGCTGTGGGTGAGTTATTGGCTAAAGAACGTATCATGTTACTTAAGCAACGTAATATGTATGAAAAAACTGTTGAACAACTAAGTGAAATTCAAGAAGAATTAAAAGAACTACAATTTGAAATTGGCAATTTTCAAGACATGAAATTAATTGTAAAAAATAAAGCTTTTGAAAATGTTGAACTAATTTTCGGTAAATATAAGCGTGTTTTGCATCAAGAACATAAGCATTTCCAAGCATATTTAGACGAGAAAGAAGTAACGATACAACCTTTATAAAAAATCTGTGATCTTGGTAATGAATTTCGCGAATAATCTAGAAGGAATTTTAAACTTTCTTTGACCGCAGCCTCACGTTATAATATATATTATTAATGTAAAAAATTTCTTTCATTTCATATAGGAGGTTATCCTATGAGTTGGAAAGCTGTTGAGATGCAGGTGGCGTTACCACGAACACAAGATGCCGGAAAAATACAAGATCAAATGCAACAGCAAGGCCGAATTGATCAGAACCAATTAGCACAAACATTGGCAAAAGATGAGCTTAGAAAACGAAAACAGGTTTTAGAACAAGAAGCTAGTGAAAAATTAAAAAACGATAAAAAGAAAAGCGGATTCAAGGAACAAGAAACAAGTCGATTTACGGCTAAAACAAATCAACAACACCAACAATATAAACATCCTTATTTAGGAAATAGAGTGGATTTCAACGGATAAGAAGAGAAGGTTGATTATGCTATATTTATTATTACTTATTAGTTTTATGATTCATGTCATCACATTTATTATCATCAGGCAACTAAAGCAGAGACAGGATAACATAGAGACAATTGAAGACAACGTCAATCTGCAAGTGAAAAACTTGGAAGATACGCTTGCTATCTATTTAATCGAATTAAAAGAAGAGAACGAACATTTTATGAAACAAATAGAACGTGTTGATGTCCCTATACAAATGACAGAATCAAAACACCCTGTGAATGAAGAGATTGCAATTAAATCAGAGACAATGAAAGAAAAAGGGCAAGAAGTGAAAGAATACCAACCTATTTCACCGGTAGAGAGCCAAGAAGATGTTGTCGAAAACTCTACGACAGCTTCTATCTTACATTTAGATGCAAAGGGCTACACGATTGATGAAATTGCCAAAAAGTTAAATAAGGGTAAGACAGAGGTTGAACTTTTATTGAAATTTCAACAAAAAAATTGAATTATAGCTTGATTGCGCATTTTTGTTATGGTATATTTGTTTTTGGTGTTAAATACACACGTTTGTGGAAAGTACAAGTGGTGCTAAACAATTAGTCCTTGTACTATATGAAACAAATGGAGGAATAAAAAAACCAATTTATTAGGAGGAAACATCATGGCAGTTATTTCAATGAAACAACTACTTGAAGCTGGTGTTCATTTTGGACATCAAACACGCCGTTGGAACCCGAAAATGAAGAAATATATCTTCACGGAGCGTAACGGTATTTACATTATCGACTTGCAAAAAACAGTGAAAAAGGTCGAAGAAGCGTATAATTTCGTAAAAGAAATTGCAGAAAATGACGGAACTGTTTTATTTGTTGGTACAAAAAAACAAGCACAAGAATCTGTGAAAGACGAAGCAATTCGTTCTGGAATGTATTTTGTGAATCAGCGTTGGTTAGGTGGAACATTAACTAACTTTGAAACTATTCGTAAACGTATCAATCGTCTAAAACATATTGAAAAAATGGAAGAAGACGGAACTTTTGAAGTATTACCTAAAAAAGAAGTAGTAGGTCTTCTTAAAGAAAAAGAACGCTTAGTTAAATTCTTAGGCGGTATTAAAGAAATGAATAAAATTCCTGATGCTTTATTCATTATTGACCCAAGAAAAGAACGTATTGCTGTTGCAGAAGCACATAAATTACACATCCCAATCGTAGGTATTGTGGATACAAATTGTGATCCAGATGAAATTGATTATGTGATTCCAGCAAATGATGATGCAATTCGTGCTGTGAAACTTCTTACTGGTAAAATGGCAGATGCGATTTTAGAAGCGAAGCAAGGAGAAGTAACAGAAGAAGCTGCTGAACAAGTAGAGGATACAGAAGAGAAAGCTGAGTCTGTAGAAGAGTAATCAAAGGTTTTGGTGATAAGAGGGAGACCTTTTATCACCTTTTTTTCAGCAATACATGATATCTAAGGAGGAACTCTAATGGCAATTACAGCAAAATTAGTAAAAGAACTAAGAGAAAAAACTGGTGCAGGAATGATGGACTGTAAGAAAGCATTACAAGAAACAGATGGTAACATTGATCAAGCAATTGATTACCTACGTGAAAAAGGTATCTCTAAAGCTGCTAAGAAAGCAGATCGTATTGCTGCAGAAGGATCTGCATATGTAGAAATTTCTGGAAATGATGCAGTGCTTTTAGAAGTGAACTGTGAAACAGACTTCGTTACAAAAAATGATCAGTTCAAAACGTTAATGCAAGACCTTGCTAAACACATTCTTTCTGAAAAACCAGCATCAGTAGAAGCTGCACTAAAACAACCACTTCATGGTAACGGTGAATCTTTAGAAGAATTTATTAATAGTAATATTGCAAAGATTGGTGAAAAATTATCACTACGTCGTTTTACATTATTCACGAAAACAGATGCTGATGCATTTGGTGCATACATCCATATGGGTGGAAATATTGGTGTGGTAACTGTACTTGAAGGTACAACAGATGAGCAAGTTGCAAAAGATATTGCGATGCATGCTGCAGCTGTAAACCCTAAATATTTATCGCGCGATGCTGTGTCAGAAGAAGATGTAGAAAAAGAACGTGAAGTACTTAAAACACAAGCGTTGAACGAAGGAAAACCAGAGCACATTGTTGAAAAAATGGTAGAAGGTCGTCTTAATAAATTCTTTGAAGAAATTTGCTTGTTAGAACAAAGTTTTGTTAAAGACCCAGACCAAAAAGTGAAGCAAGTGGCTAAAAATGCTAACGCAGAAGTAACAACTTTTGTGCGCTATGAAGTTGGCGAAGGTATTGAAAAACGCGAAGATAACTTTGCTGAAGAAGTAATGAGCCAAGTAAACAAAAAATAAATGATAACCGCAAAGAAAAGGGGCACATGGTGTCCCTTTTCTTTGACAAAAATTGACATAAATGATCATTTTGATGCATATTTATTCGTGGTATGATAATAGACAAATCGTATTATAGCGCTAACCGATCGTTTATGTTTTAATAGATAAGATACGTCTATTAAAATGGATAGTTCATTTTTAAAAATATCATCATTATCATTGGCGTATAAAGGCATTTTATTTTATAATATTTACATATATGGAGGTAATTATGGCTACTGCTAACTACAGAAGAATTGTTTTGAAATTAAGTGGTGAAGCTTTGAGTGGTGAGCAAGGTTTTGGCCTTGAACCAACCATTATTCAATCTGTTGCCAAACAGGTGAAAGACATTGTTGAATTAGGTGTTGAAGTTGCAATAGTTGTTGGTGGTGGCAATATATGGCGAGGTAAAGTAGGAAGTGAAATGGGAATGGATCGTGCCAATGCTGATTACATGGGCATGCTAGCTACCGTTATGAATTCACTAGCACTACAGGATAGTCTTGAAAATGTCGGGATTCCAACAAGAGTTCAAACATCTATTGAAATGCGTCAGGTTGCAGAACCTTATATTCGACGTAAAGCGATACGTCATTTAGAAAAGAAGCGTGTTGTTATTTTTGCAGCAGGTACAGGAAATCCATATTTCTCAACAGATACTACCGCGGCACTGCGAGCGGCAGAAGTGGAAGCAGACGTTATTCTAATGGCTAAAAACAATGTTGATGGCGTCTATACCGCTGATCCGAAAATCGATAAAGATGCCAAAAAGTATCAGGAATTGTCCTATTTAGAAATATTAAATGAAGGTTTAGGTGTGATGGATTCAACTGCATCATCATTGTGCATGGATAACAATATTCCTTTACTCGTATTCTCCATTTCAGAAGAAGGAAATATTAAAAAAGCCGTAATCGGTGAAGATATCGGAACAATTATAAGGGGGAACTAAACATGTCAGAACAACTAATCAAAGATGCTAAAGCAAAAATGGATCAAGCTGTAAAAGCCTACTCAAAAAGTTTAGCAACTGTAAGAGCTGGTAGAGCAAATCCAGCAATATTAGACAGTGTGCAGGTTGAATATTATGGTGCTTTAACACCATTAAATCAATTAACATCTATTTCTGTTCCTGAAGCTAGATTGTTAGTGATTACACCTTTCGATAAATCATCTTTGTCTGATATTGAAAAAGCTATTCAAAAAGCAGACTTAGGATTATCACCTTCCAATGATGGAAATGTGATTCGTATTAGTATTCCACCATTAACGGAAGAACGTCGTAAAGAACTAGTCAAAGTTGTAGGTAAGTATGCGGAAGAATCTAAAGTACAGATTCGCAATATTCGTCGAGACGCCAACGATCAGTTGAAGAAAGATGAAAGAAATGGTGATCTTACAAAAGATGATTTAAAAGCTTATCAAGATGATGTTCAAGATGAAACAAATACACATATTAAGAAAATTGATGATTTAACCAAAGAAAAAGAACAAGAAATTATGGAAGTTTAAGCAAAAAAAAGGTAGAATATATGGTGAGTGTTAAAGCCCTCTTATTAGAAGAGGGTTTTTGCACTTTATACATTAAGAAAATGTAAAATTATAGCGATCAAGTAATTAGACGAAGTAAAGATTTTGAATGCACAAAATATAAGTGAAACTTCGCGACACACTAAAAGATAAGATGTATTTCCAGTTTTTAAAAAAAAGATAGATAAACTAAACTTAAATGAATAGAACGGTTTTTGAATGGTGGAGGATAATTTATGCGTTTGTTTAAGCTTCCTTTTAAAAATAAAAAAAATCATGCTAGACTTGAAAGTACAATTCAGCTAGATAATATTCCTAAACACATAGCAATTATTATGGATGGGAATGGACGTTGGGCTCAGAAACAAGGTCTTCCTAGAGTCGCAGGACACCGCGAAGGAATGGACAACGTTAAACGAATTGTAAAAGCAGCCAATCACTTCAAAGTAGAAGTTTTGACGTTATACGCTTTTTCAACAGAGAATTGGAAAAGACCAACGCAAGAAGTTGAATACATTATGAAACTGCCGATCGATTTTTTACAACATTATTTACCTGAATTAATAGAAGAAAATGTAAGAATTCAAACAATTGGAGAAGTTAATAATCTACCCAAGAAAACAAAATCAGCTATCATGAGGGCAATTGATGAAACGTCAAATAATACAGGTTTGATTTTAAATATTGCGATTAATTATGGTAGTCGTTTTGAGATGGTAAGAGCGATTCAGGATATTTGTAGAGATGTCACAGATGGAAAGTATGATATAGATGATATAACAGAAACTGCGCTAGCTGAACATTTATATACTTCTCATATTAAAGATCCTGACTTATTAATTCGAACAAGCGGAGAATTACGACTAAGTAATTTCTTGCTTTGGCAAACGGCCTACACAGAATTATGGTTTACAGATACATTATGGCCTGATTTTAGTTTTGAAGAATTCGAAAAAGCTATCAACGATTTTCAAAATAGAAAACGTCGTTATGGTGGAATATAAGGTGTGAAAATATAATGAAAACAAGAATTATCACTGCAATAGTTGCAATATTACTTTTCTTCCCATTTATATTTTTAAGTGGACTACCATTTCAAATTGTTATGTACTTTATTGCCACAGTGGGTTTCTTAGAACTATTACATATGAGAAATATGACCAAATATCCCATCCCTACAGTATTAGGTGTTATTTTAACTTGGTCATTATTATTCCAA
The DNA here is from genome assembly GCF_001458115.1 of Gracilibacillus massiliensis. Taxonomy (GTDB): domain Bacteria; phylum Bacillota; class Bacilli; order Bacillales; family Amphibacillaceae; genus Gracilibacillus; species Gracilibacillus massiliensis. The sequence continues at coordinate 819,661 of NZ_CZRP01000012.1, read as the reverse complement.
AGTGATTATATCTTTTTCTCTACAAGATTAGAATTGCTTATGTTTTTTGTATTAGTCTTATTAGGTTACACGGTTTTAGTTAAAAATAAATTCACGTTTGAAGATGCTGGATTTCTCATCTTAGCAGCAATCTATGTCGGTTTAGGTTTTTATTACTTTATCCAAACTAGAGAAGTCGAAAATGGACTAGTTTATATTTTTTATGCTATTCTAGTGATATTGTCAACAGACACAGGAGCGTATTTCTTTGGAAGGGCATTTGGAAAACATAAATTATGGCCAAAGATTAGTCCAAAAAAGACAATCGAAGGAGCGTTAGGTGGTATTCTAGTAGCATCTATTGTTGCGATTATTTTCCATTATTTTTTCCCGGTACATGATTCACTAATATTAGTTGTTCTTGTTACCATTATTGCTTCCATATTTGCTCAGATTGGTGACCTTGTAGAGTCAGCAATCAAAAGACATTATCATGTAAAAGATTCTGGAAAATTATTGCCTGGCCACGGTGGGATATTAGATCGTTTCGATAGTTGGTTATTTGTTTTTCCATTGTTACATTTTATCCATTTTATATCATAGACTATTAGTAATTGGGGCGTTTAAAGATGAAAAACATAACACTGCTGGGAGCAACAGGCTCGATTGGTTTGCAAACATTAGATGTTTTAGCAGAACATCCTGATCAATTTCAATTGTATGCAATCGCATTTGGCAGGAATATTAAGAAAGCTCAAGAGATAATAAATAAATTTAATCCAGCTAAAGTGGTTGTACTTGACGATACAATTAGACAAGCTTTAAAAATACATAACAGTGATACTACTATCTTAGTTGGAAAAGAAGCGTTACAAGAGGTCAGCGCTGATCCGAAAACCGATGTCTTAGTTAACGCGGTAATGGGAAGTGTCGGATTAGAAGCAACCTTGACAGCGATTGAGCATCGAAAACAAATTGCTATTGCAAATAAAGAAACTTTGGTTACTGCCGGACATTTAGTTATGGACGCAGCTGCAAAATATGGTGTTGATTTGTTACCAGTGGACAGTGAGCATTCTGCTATTTTTCAAGCGTTAAATGGTGAAGCGTATCGAGATGTTAACAAAATTATTTTGACAGCTTCAGGTGGAAGTTTTCGTGATAAGTCCCGAGATGAATTACAAGGCGTAACAGTAGCAGATGCACTGAAACATCCTAATTGGAGTATGGGTGCAAAAATAACGATAGACTCTGCTTCCATGATGAATAAAGGCTTGGAAGTGATTGAAGCCCATTGGTTGTTTAATATTCCTTATGAAAAGATTGAAGTTATTCAACATAAAGAAAGTATTATTCATTCGATGGTGGAATATGCTGATAAAAGTGTGATTGCCCAGCTTGGAACGCCTGATATGCGTGTGCCTATTCAATATGCTTTAACATATCCTCATAGACTGCCTTTGTCATCTTCCAAAAGTCTTGACTTAGTTGAGATGGGCGAACTTCACTTTTCTAAAATGGATCTGAATCGTTTTCCGTGTTTAGATTTTGCCTATCAAGCTGGTAAAAAAGGTGGATCGATGCCTACCGTTTTAAATGCAGCAAACGAAACTGCCGTTGACTTATTTTTGCAAGAACAGATAACATTTTTAGAAATTGAAAATGTAATTGAACAAGCTATGTTAACACACTCTAATATTCAAAGTCCAAATTTGGATACTATTAATGCAATTGATTCGGAAATTCGAAGAAAAATAATGGAACGTTATCGTTAATTGGAATAGGGGAAGGAGTGCTTTATTTGAATACAGTAATTGCCTTTATATTAATGTTTGGCCTACTTGTATTTGTGCATGAATTTGGTCATTATTATGTAGCAAAAAAAACAGGGATGCTTGTTCGAGAATTTGCAATCGGATTTGGTCCAAAAGTATTTTCGACGGTAAAGAATGAAACACTTTATACAATAAGGCTTTTACCGATGGGGGGATATGTTCGTGTTGCAGGGGAAGATCCCGAGATAATCGATATCAAACCAGGACAGCATATCGGCTTGACTTTTAATGAAGCTGGTGAAGTTGACCAAATTATTGTAAACAATAAAGCGAAACACCCTGATGCACTAGTGATTGAAGTAGAAAGAATTGACCTTGATCATGATTTAATAATTGAGGGTTATGAAATCGATGAAGAAACAAAGTATTCCTTCCGTGTTCATGAGAAAGCTGACTTTATCATGGACGAAAAAGCTACACAAATTGCACCATATAATCGTCAATTTGCTTCGAAAACAGTTGGCCAAAGAGGTTTGCAATTGTTTGCTGGTCCTTTAATGAATTTTGTCTTAACCGTAGTTATTTTTCTTATCTTAGCCAATATTCAAGGTGTACCGGTAGACGATGTTCGAATAGGTTCGGTCGTGGATAACAGCCCAGCAGAAGAAGCTGGTTTTGAGCCAGATGATACCATAATAGAAATTGAAGGACAGTCGATTGGTGAATGGGATGAATTCCAAGAAATTGTACAAGCCAGTCCTGAGGAATCTTTAGAGATGACAGTTCTTAGGGACAATCAAGAAATTCCATTAGAAGTTACACCAGCATTGGTTGAAACTCCAGAGCAAAATATTGGTCAAGTAGGTGTCACTCTCGCATTAGAGAAGTCATTTATCCGATCTATTCCATATAGTTTAGAAGAAACGTACAGATGGTCAACATTGATTCTAACTAACTTAGGTAAACTCGTTACCGGTCAGTTTTCGATCGATATGTTATCAGGACCGGTAGGTATTTATGATGCTACCGATCAAGTAGTTAAAACAGGATTTCTTAACTTTTTAACATGGACAGCGGTTCTTAGTGTCAATTTAGGTATAATAAACCTAGTACCTTTACCAGCTTTGGATGGTGGAAGATTGATATTTGTCGGTTTGGAGGCAATACGTAGAAAACCAATTGATCCACAAAAAGAAGGTGTCGTTCATTTTATCGGTTTTGCATTATTGATGTTGCTGATGATTATTGTGACATGGAATGACATTCAACGATTATTTTTGTAGTATGATAAATCAAATGTAATATATTGTAGCAATTCGAAATATAACAATACCAAATCATTGGGGTGAAAATGTAAGATGAGACATAGTCAGACGTTAATTCCAACTTTAAAAGAAACCCCTGCAGATGCTGAAATTAGAAGTCATCAACTTTTATTACGAGCAGGGTTTATTAGACAAACCGTATCAGGTGTTTATAGTTTTTTACCATTAGGAAATAAAGTGTTAAAAAATGTAGAAAAAATTGTTCGGGAAGAGATGGAAAGAGCAGGAGCAGTAGAGATGCTGATGCCAGCCTTACAGTCATCTGATCTATGGAAAAAAACAGGACGCTGGTATAAGTTAGGCTCCGAGTTAATGCGACTACATGATCGTCATGATAGAGAATTTGCTTTAGGAGCGACTCATGAAGAGGTCATTACTAGTTTAATTGGGGAAGAGGTAAAAAGTTATAAAAAGTTACCACTTAGTATCTACCAAATCCAAACGAAATTCAGAGATGAACAACGTCCGCGCTTTGGTTTATTAAGAGGTAGAGAATTTGTTATGAAAGATGCTTACACGTTTCATACTTCTCAGGATAGCTTAGATGAAGCATATGATAAAATGTTCACGGCCTATAAAAATATATTTAGCCGATGTGGTTTGAATTTCAGAGCCGTAATTGCTGATTCTGGAGCTATGGGTGGTAAAGATACCCATGAATTTATGGTTCTATCTGAAATAGGAGAAGATACGATAGCCTATTCAGATCAATCTGATTTTGCTGCCAATATCGAGATGGCACCTGTAAATGTATCGTATGAAGAAAGTAATGAAAGCTTACAGGAATTAGAATTAGTTGATACACCTGGTTATAGAACAATGAAAGAAGTTTCTGAATTCTTAGATCAACCAATTGAAAAAGGTATTAAATCATTACTTTTTAAAGTAGATGATCGATTTGTTTTAGTATTAACTCGTGGTGACCATGAAGTAAATGATATTAAGCTTAAAAATGCGCTAGGTGCATCGGAAGTTGAATTAGCATCAGAAGAGGAAACAAAACAACAATTACAAGCAGAGGTTGGTTCTATTGGACCGGTTAATGTGCCAGAAGAAATCGAAGTAATAGCAGATCATGCAGTTGCAGTAATGCGAAATGTCTATTGTGGTGCAAATCAGACGGATAAACATTATCAAAATGCAAATATTGAACGTGACATTAAAGTAGCTTCTTATGAGGATTTACGATTTATTCAAGAAGGTGATCCATCACCAGATGGTAGTGGAACAATTCAGTTTGCAAAAGGTATTGAAGTTGGACATATCTTTAAATTAGGTAAGTTTTATGCTGAGAAATTAGGAGCTCAATACTTAAATGAGCAAGGCAAACAAGAAACAATGATCATGGGTTGTTATGGAATTGGCGTATCGAGAACACTTGCTGCTATCGTCGAACAATTCAATGATGAAAATGGTATAAAATGGCCACAAGAAATAACACCATATCAAGTACATTTGATTGCGGTAAATCCTAAAAACCAAGAGCAACTAGATCTGGCTGAGCAGATATATGAGCAATTACAACAAAATGATGTCACTGTATTATTTGATGATCGTAAAGAAAGACCTGGTGTTAAATTTGCGGATAGCGATTTAATTGGGTTACCTGTTCGGATAACGGTTGGTAAGAAAGCTTCAGAAGGTATAGTAGAATGTAAGCTAAGAGAAAGTGGAGAGCAAGATGACCTTCATGTTAGTGACTTAGTTGAGAAAATATCTTCATTGATTAAATAACAAAATTCCCTTGTCTCAACTAACAGGCAAGGGAATTCAATTTATATGCTAAGTTTCGCGAGCAATGCTTGACTATGAAACTCCAAATCATTTAAAAACTCACTTAATAAGTTGTTGATTATTCGAAAAACTGTGAAAAGGAGATCGAAAATGTGTATCTCTAATAAAGAAAAATTTCAATTACTCCTGAAGCAAATCGGAATAGCTGATGATATGAAAAATAAATACCTTCAGGAGGGTTCTATAGAAAAGTTAGAAGTTTATCGGTCGAACCAAAAGTGGCATTTTCATTTTAATCTAGATAAGACGATCCCTGCTGATGTTTATCAAGTATTTATTCTAAAATTAACTGAAGCATTCTCTTCAATTGCCAAAGTATCTTGGACGATAAAAGTCGATGAACCTACTATCGATGAGAAAGAGTCAAATCAGTATTGGCAAATTTTCCTGTCTGAGCTTACAACTGATTCACCTAAGTATCGAACATTTGAGAATAAAAAACCTTTATTTAACGATAATAATATTATGTTAACTGTAAGTAATCAGATCGAGGAACAAATGAATAAAGACATTCAGTTACGATATGATCAATTTTGTATAAAGGTAGGTATACCTAAACAAATCATTCATTTGGAAATAGGCAATCAGCAAGAAGAATTAGAAAAATTTCAACAAGAAAAAGCGTTAGAAGATCGAAAAAAAGTGGAAGAAGCTTTTAAAGCGCAAGCGCAAAAAGCCAAAGAAGCAAAACCAGAAAGTCCTACTGGTCCTGTACAATTAGGTTATCCGATTAAAGAGAATGCAATCAGTATGAAAGAAATAGTAGAAGAAGAGAAAAGTGTCGTTTTCCAAGGGTATTTATTTGATGCAGACATTCGTGAATTACGATCTGGAAGACATTTATTAATTATTAAAGTAACCGATTATACAGATTCCTTTCAAATTAAAATGTTCTCAAAAGGTGATCAAGATGTCGAAAAGTTCAAGCAGTTAAAAGAAGGCATGTGGGTAAAAGCCAAGGGTATGATTCAAACCGATAATTTTTCGAATGAATTGACAATGATGGCAAAAGATATTCAACAAGTGCCTTCTGTTACTCGAGAGGATCCTGGTTTCCATGACGAAAAACGGGTCGAATTACATGCACATACGTTAATGAGTCAAATGGACGCTGTTGTATCCGCATCAAAGCTGATTGAACAAGCTGGTAAATGGGGACATAAAGCAATTGCTATCACCGACCATGCGGTTGCTCAGGCTTATCCAGAAGCATATGCAGCAGGCCAAAAACATGGTGTGAAAATCCTTTATGGGGTAGAAGCGAATGTTGTCGATGATGGTGTGCCGATTGCTTATAATGACGCAGATCGGGACTTAGCGGACGCTACCTATGTTGTTTTTGATGTGGAAACCACAGGACTATCGGCAATTTATGACACGATAATTGAACTAGCGGCAGTTAAAGTACATAACGGCGAGATTATTGATCGATATGAATCATTTGCTAATCCACATCATCCTCTGTCAGAAACGACTACCAATTTAACTGGTATAACAGACGACATGGTGAGAGATGCTCCAGAAGTAGGAGATGTCCTAAAGGAATTCCATCAATGGATGGGAGATGCCATTCTTGTAGCACATAACGCAGATTTTGATATGGGCTTTTTGAATACCGGCTTTAAACGGATCGAGTATCAAGAAGCAAGTAATCCGGTAATCGACACGTTAGAATTAGCGCGTTTACTATTTCCTGAATTAAAAAATCATCGATTAAATACGTTATGTAAAAAATTAGATATCGAATTAACCCAGCATCACCGCGCCATTTATGATGCGGAAGCAACTGGTTATTTATTGTGGAAGTTTATCAAGCTTTCTTTAGAACGTTCTATTACAAATCATAATCAATTCAATCAACATATGGGCGAAGGCAATGCTTATCAACGTTCAAGGCCTTTTCATGTGACGTTACTTGCAGTGGATCAGGAAGGGTTAAAAAACATCTATAAACTTGTCTCGTTGGCACATATCGATTATTTCTACCGTGTTCCACGAATTCCTCGGTCAAAATTACAAGAGTACCGAGAAGGTATTCTCGTTGGTACAGCTTGTGATCAAGGGGAAGTTTTCGAAACGATGATGCAAAAATCGAAAGAACAAGCGGAAAACGTAGCAAAGTTTTATGATTACATTGAAGTGCAACCAACAAGTAATTTTGTTCATTTATATGATAGAGAATTAGTACAAAACGAAGCACAGCTAATGGATATTATTCGTAATATCGTCCAATTAGCCGATGATTTAGAAAAACCTTGTGTAGCAACCGGGAATGTTCATCATTTAGAGAAAAATGATCAATTATACCGACAAATCTTAATATCATCACAAAGTGGTAACCCACTAAATCGGCAAACCTTACCTAACACTTACTTTCGAACAACTGCTGAAATGATCGAGGCATTTTCCTTTTTAGGTGAAGAGAAGGCAAAAGAAATTGTCATCACTAATCCGAATCAATTAGCAGACCGAATCGAAGAATTGAAGCCAGTTAAAGAAGATTTATATACTCCAAATATTGATGGAGCAGAAGATGAAATCAGAGAATTGAGTTATAATTTCGCGAAATCAGTATATGGTGATCCTATTCCAGAAATTGTCGAAAAAAGAGTCGAAAAAGAATTGAAAAGTATTATTGGTCATGGATTTGCCGTTATCTATCTAATTTCTCAAAAATTAGTGAAAAAATCATTAGATGACGGTTACTTAGTAGGTTCGAGGGGCTCTGTTGGTTCCTCATTAATTGCAACTTTTACCGAAATAACGGAAGTGAATCCATTACCACCTCATTATGTTTGTCCATCTTGTAAATATAGCGAATTTTTTGATGATGGTTCAGTTGGTAGTGGTTTTGACTTACCTGATAAAAACTGTCCCGAATGTCAGGAAGCAATGAAAAAAGATGGACAAGATATTCCGTTTGAGACGTTCCTAGGCTTCAAAGGGGATAAGGTACCCGATATTGACTTGAACTTTTCTGGCGAGTATCAACCAAAAGCACACAACTATACGAAAGTGTTATTTGGTGAAGACAATGTATATCGAGCAGGAACCATTGGTACCGTTGCTGAAAAAACAGCATATGGTTATGCGAAGGGTTATGCTAGTGATAAAGAATTAACGATTAAACAAGCTGAAGTTGATCGACTTGTTAAAGGTTGTACTGGTGCTAAACGTACTACAGGTCAGCACCCTGGTGGGATTATAGTTGTACCAGATGATAAGGAAATTTATGACTTTACACCGATTCAATTTCCGGCAGATGACCGGAATTCTGAATGGAAGACGACCCATTTTGATTTCCATTCGATTCACGATAATTTATTAAAGCTAGATATACTTGGTCATGATGATCCGACAATGATTCGTATGCTTCAAGATTTAAGTGGGATCGATCCACAAACCGTTCCAACCGATGATGAAGAAGTCATGAAAATATTCTCAGGTCCTGACGTTTTAGGTGTATCTGCCGATCAAATTATGTGCAAAACGGGAACATTAGGGGTACCAGAGTTTGGTACAAGATTTGTTCGCCAAATGTTAGAGGATACCAAACCAAAAACATTTGCTGAATTAGTCATCATTTCGGGATTAAGTCACGGTACCGATGTATGGTTGGGAAATGCACAGGAATTGATTAATAATGGTATCTGTGGATTACCAGATGTTATTGGTTGTCGTGACGATATTATGGTTTATCTAATGCATAAAGGGCTAGATGCGTCATTAGCATTTAAAATTATGGAGTTTGTGCGAAAAGGGAAAGGTTTAGACCCAGAGTGGATTGAAGAGATGAAAAAACATGATGTCCCTGATTGGTATATCGATTCATGTAAAAAAATTAAATATATGTTCCCGAAAGCACACGCAGCTGCATATGTGTTAATGGCTATACGAATTGCTTATTTTAAAGTCCATTATCCACTTTATTTTTATGCTTCTTATTTCACTGTAAGAGCAGATGACTTTGAGTTAGATACGATGGTAAAAGGTTCTGAAGCAATTCGACTGCGCATTAAGGAAATCCTTGATAAAGGAAATGACGCACCACCGAAAGAAAAAAGTTTACTTACTGTTTTAGAGATTGCCTTAGAAATGAATGAACGCGGTTTTCATTTTCAAAAGGTTGATTTATACAGGTCGACCGCAACAGAGTTTTTAGTGGATGGGGATAGTTTAATACCGCCATTCAATGCTGTCGATGGTTTAGGTACTAACGCAGCGATTAACATCGAAAAGGCGCGGGAGGATGGAGAATTCCTTTCAAAAGAAGATTTAAGAGAACGAAGTAGAATCTCCAAAACGGTCTTAGAATATTTAGATCAGCATGGATGTTTAGAAGGAATGGCCGACAAAAACCAACTATCGTTGTTTTAATTTGTGAAGAATCCATTAAATTCCTTGCATTATTTCGTAATTCATGCTATATTTTATACAGATTTCATTTGATGCGGACGAAAAAAGAGTGGGGATACCCACTCTTTCTTCTTACCTATCAACGTTGCAACGATATAGGGTTTTGATAAATCCCTTGCCATTCATGGCAAGGGATTTATCATTCCATTTCCCAAGTACATAGTTATAGATGTGTATCAACCAGCAATTATGGGAAATATATCTTAAAGTGTGTAAGCAGTAGAGGAGGTATCAAGATGTCACACAAAGTCACAGAACAAACAGAAGAATTAGTCCGACCGATCTTAGATAAACTTTCATTAGAACTGGTTGATGTTGTTTTTGAAAAAGAAGGCCCTAATTGGTTTCTGAGAGTATATATCGATAAAGAAGGCGGAGTAGATATAGAGGAATGTGGTCAAGTCTCCGAGCAACTAAGTGCAAAATTAGACGAAGCAGACCCGGTAACTGATGCCTATTTTTTAGAAGTTTCTTCACCAGGAGTGGAAAGACCTCTCAAAAAGGAAACTGATTTTGAGTCTAATATCGGTAAACATGTTTATATCAAATTATATGAACCGATTAGTGGAGAAAAAGAATTTACAGGAGACTTAATCGATTTTAAGGACGGTTATGCGAATATCCGATATAAGGATAAAGCGAAACAGAAAGAAATTGAAATTCCGTTTAAGAAAATAGCGAAAGCTCGTTTAGCTGTTACTTTTGATTAAAGGGGGAAAAATTTGTGAACAGAGAATTGTTCGATGCAATGGATTATTTAGAAAAGGAAAAAGGAATCAATAAAGAAGTATTGATGGAAGCTTTAGAAGCTGCACTTATTTCCGCTTATAAGAAAAATTTTAAATCAGCGACAAATGTACGTGTTGATTTAAATGCCGAATCAGGTACGATGGGTGTATTTGCGCAAAAAGAAATAGTGGAAGAAGTAGATGATCATAATCAGCACATGTCAATCGAAGAAGCACATACCATCAATCCTGCTTATGAGATTGGTGACGTAGTGGAAATCGAAGTTACACCTAGAGATTTTGGGCGAATTGCCGCACAAGCAGCTAAACAAGTGGTGACTCAACGTGTACGTGAAGCAGAACGTGGTATTATTTTTAATGAGTATATTGATCGTGAAGAAGATATCATGAACGGAACGATCCAACGTATGGATGGCAGATTTATATATGTCAATCTAGGTAAAGTAGAAGCAAAATTACCTGAGTCTGAATGTATGCCCACTGAAACATATAACGTACATGATAGAATTAAAGTGTATGTAACGAAAGTAGAGAATACAAATAAAGGTCCGAATATTTTCGTCTCAAGAACACATCCAGGATTATTAAAGCGATTATTCGAAATGGAAGTTCCAGAAATTTATGACGGTACTGTGGAAGTAAAGTCTGTCGCTCGTGAAGCAGGAGACCGCTCGAAAATCTCTGTCCATGCTGAAGATCCAGAAATTGATCCAGTTGGTTCATGCGTTGGGCAAAAAGGTCAGCGTGTTCAAACCATAGTTGACGAATTAAAAGGTGAAAAAATAGACATTGTTGAATGGTCCGAAGATCCAGTAGTCTATGTGTCCAATGCACTTAGTCCTTCAAAAGTAGTTCAAGTAAAAGTCGATGAAGAAGAAAAAGCAACTACCGTCATTGTACCTGACTATCAGCTTTCACTTGCTATTGGTAAGCGTGGACAGAATGCCAGGCTAGCAGCCAAATTAACGGGTTGGAAAATAGACATTAAAAGTGAAACAGAAGCAAAAGAAGAAGGATTAATCACTGAAGAAGAAATACAAGACAGTTTAGAAGAGCTTGAATATGAGGATAACTTAGATTATGAAGATTCCTACGAAGATATGGATGAAGATCTGTTTAAGTAAGGAGGAATTCATATGACTAAAAAACGAAAAATCCCATTAAGAAAATGTATAGTAAGTCAAGAAATGATGCCAAAGCAATCTTTAATTCGAGTGGTGAAAACAAAAGAAGGCGAAATTTTTGTAGATCCTACTGGCAAAAAAAATGGTCGCGGTGCCTATGTTTCAAAAGACTTAAAGGTAGTCGACCAAGCTGAGAAGAATGGTGCATTAGAAAAACAGCTTGAAATGAAAATTCCAGAAACGATCTACCAGGATTTAAGAAAACAGATTGAAGGCGAATAATATGGCAAGTAATAAAGCCTATTTAAATATTATTGGATTAGCAAATCGTGCTGGAAAATGCACGTTCGGTGAAGAATTAATTGTAAAAGAAATTCAATCCAAAAAGTCTAAAGTAGTATTAATTGCTAGTGATATAGGCGATCAGACACGCAAGAAATTAACGGATAAATGTACGTATTATAATATTCCTTATTTCTTTGTGGATGAGCGTGAAACACTGTCACAAGCAGTTGGCAAGTCAGGTCGTGTAGCAGTATCAATTCATGAGCATGGATTTGCGAAGAAATTGATGACATTACTTGATGAAAATAATCGGGGGTGAACGTATGTCAAAAATACGAGTATATGAATATGCAAAGCAAGTTAACAAATCAAGTAAAGAAATTATCAATAAACTAAAAGAGTTGGAACTACCAGTATCTAATCACATGTCAACACTTTCAGATGATATGAAAGCGAAATTGGATCAATCTTTTCAACCTAAACAAAAGGAACAAACACAAAAAAATCAAGGATCTACTAACCAAAAAAATAAACCTAAACACAATCCTAAACAAAATAATAATCTGAAAAAGCAGAATAATAATAAACAACAAAATAAACCAAAAGAAAATCAGCAAGAAGCCAAAAAACCAGAAAAAGTACAACCAAAAGAGCCGAGTAAAATCACTTATTCAGGAACATTAACCGTAACTGAGTTAGCAGATAAATTAAACAAAGAAACAAATGAAATTATTAAAAAACTATTGTTCTTAGGTGTTATGGCAACCAAAAACCAAGACCTTGATGAGGATGCTTTGGAATTAATTTGTGGTGAGTACGGAGTAGAAGTAGAACAAGAAGTGGAAGTAGATAAAGCTGATCTTTCTACTTATATTGAAGAAGAAAATGCGGATAAATTGAAAGAACGCCCACCAGTTGTAACCATTATGGGTCATGTAGACCACGGTAAAACTACATTATTAGACTCAATTCGTCATACGAAGGTAACAGCAGGTGAAGCTGGAGGTATTACACAGCATATCGGCGCATATCAAGTAAGAGAAAATGACAAAAAAGTTACTTTCCTTGATACACCAGGTCACGCAGCATTTACTAGTATGCGTTCACGTGGTGCACAAGTAACAGATATTGCTATCTTAGTCGTTGCAGCGGATGATGGCGTTATGCCGCAAACGATTGAGGCTATTAATCATGCGAAAGCAGCTGAAGTACCAATCATCGTTGCAGTCAACAAAATGGATAAAGAAGGCGCTAATCCAGATCGTGTTATGCAAGAGCTAACAGAATATGAACTTGTACCTGAAGACTGGGGTGGCGAAACCATTTTCGTACAATTGTCTGCACTTAAAGGTGAAGGTATTGACGATTTATTAGAGATGATCTTGTTAGTAGCAGAAGTAGAAGAACTCAAGGCAAACGCAGACCGTCGTGCAAATGGTACCGTAATTGAAGCACAATTAGATAAAGGTCGCGGTTCTGTTGCATCATTATTAGTACAAAATGGTACACTAAAAGTAGGGGACCCAATTGTAGTTGGACATACGTTTGGTCGTGTCCGTGCAATGGTTAATGATTTAGGTAAACGTATTAAATCAGCTGGCCCTTCTACTCCTGTAGAGATTACAGGTCTAAATGATGTACCACAAGCAGGGGATCAGTTTGTTGTCTTTAAAGATGAGAAGCAAGCTCGCCAAATCGGTGAAATGAGACAACAAAAACAGATTGAAGAAAAACGTGGTAGTCAGTCACGTGTTAGTTTAGATGATTTATTCGAACAAATTAAACAAGGTGAAATTAAAGATATTAACGTCATTCTTAAAGCAGATGTACAAGGTTCAGTAGAAGCTTTAGCTGCATCCTTAAAGAAGATTGATGTAGAAGGTGTTAAAGTTAATATCATTCACACTGGCGCAGGTGCGATCAAAGAATCTGATATTATCTTAGCTTCTGCTTCTAATGCAGTTGTTATCGGATTTAATGTAAGACCTGACAACAATGCGAAAAAAGCAGCAGAATCTGAGAAAGTTGATATCCGCTTGCATCGTGTTATCTACAAAGCAATTGAAGAAGTAGAAGCAGCGATGAAAGGTATGTTAGATCCAGAATTTGAAGAAAAAGTAATCGGCCAAGTAGAAGTAAGAGAAATATTCAAAGTTTCCAAAATTGGTACAATTGCTGGTGCATATGTAACAGATGGTAAAGTAACCAGAGATGCAGGTATTCGTTTAATTCGTGATGGTGTTGTTATTTATGAGGGTGAGATTGACACACTAAAACGTTTCAAAGATGATGTGAAAGAAGTCGCGCAAAATTATGAATGTGGTATAACCATTAAAAATTATAATGATATTAAAGAAGGCGACGTAATTGAAGCGTATGTGATGCAGGAAATTGAAGTGAAATGATCACGTATGCCGAAGTAGAAATCTTTTTGTATGAATGTCATTCGTTAAAAGATAAGCGATCGATATTAAAAAGATTAAAAAATCTTCTAACAAAAGACTTAAATATTGCCATATCAGAATTAGATTTTCAAGATTTGTGGCAACGATCTAAATTAGGCATTGTAACGGTTTCTGAATCACGTGAGATTGCTGAGCAAGTGATCCAACAAGCACTTGAAGTGATCGATTCATTTACGGAAATAGAAAGAACAATCACAAATGTAGAGATAAGATAGCGTTGGAAAGAGGTGATATAGATGAGTGAATTACGCTCTAATCGAGTCGCCGAACAAATGAAAAAAGAGCTTGGTGATATTATTTCTCGTAAAATCAAGGATCCAAGGGTTGGTTTTGTTACGATCACGGATGTAGAGGTAACGGGAGATCTACAACAAGCAAAAGTATTTATTTCCGTTCTAGGTGATGAAAATAAAAGACAAGAGACATTAATTGGTCTGGCTAAAGCAAAAGGATTTATTCGTTCTGAGATTGGAAAACGAATCCGTTTAAGAAAAACACCGGAATTAATGTTTGATTTTGATGAAACAATTGAACGAGGAAATCGTATTGAGCATATTTTGAGAGATCTAAATGACACAAATGAGAAATAAGTATGGATAAGAGGCTGGAACAGATATATTTTGTAGTGACTAAAAATCCAAACGATTATTCGATTTAGACATCGATATGTCGTTTGGATTTTCATGCATATAAAGAGCATTGTACACAATAGCTGATGTGGTTATTTTGAAATTGATTTAACTGGTTAAAAACCGCTACGGCTGTCCACTTCCCTTTCCGCGGGTTTTTCTCCTCAGCTAACTTTGGTAAGCAAAGATCACTTACCAAAGTGGATCTTCGGATAAAAACATCCCGCAGGAGTGGAAGCGGACACCTTCGCTATGAATAGATGCTACAACGATTGTGAGATTTATCATTTTGAATTTTCTAATAGTATTTCATTTAAATGAAGAGAAAAAATCATTATATCAACTCTTGCATTCATTGTAGAACTATACTTAGCGTAGGCGTCCACTTCGACTCCTGGGGGATTAGCATGATCTGAAGATCCACTTTGAAAAGTGTTTTTCTTTTCAAAGTTAGCTGAAGAGCATGCCCCCCGGAAAGCGAAGTGGGCAAGCCGAAGCGGTTGTTAAGCCACATAGTTTCTGTCAAAATTGTCTCATAATTTAGTGCAGATTGTCCTTATATTGAGTAATGAAATATTCGTGTTTGAAGGTTTTTAAAATCGCATGTTTTGGTTCTTCTGAGGGGGAATAATGAAAAAAGTTTGTGGTTTATTTAATATGTAATGATTGGTGGAAGGAGGATGTTCGATGGATGGGATATTACCATTATGGAAAGAAAAAGGGATGACGTCACATGATTGTGTCTTTAAGGTGAGGAAAATGCTTCAGACAAAAAAGGTAGGTCACACTGGCACGTTAGATCCAGAAGTTGAAGGTGTTTTACCACTTTGTATTGGTGAAGCGACTAAAATCGTTCCATTTCTTACCGATACTTCTAAAACATATCGAGCAACTGCTTTATTAGGGTATTCTACCGATACAGAAGATCAAACAGGCATAAAAAAGGAAGAAACACCAATACAGTCAGCTTTTTCACCTGAAGAAATAAAAAAAGAACTAAAGAGTTTTGAAGGAGAGACTACTCAACAAGTCCCTCTATATTCAGCTGTAAAAGTAAATGGAAAAAAGCTTTATGAATATGCGCGTGCAAATGAACCGGTAACAAGACCTTTTCGACAAATTCAGATACACAATATTCGTTTTTTATCGACTACATATGATAAAGTAAATAAGACACAACGAATTGATTTTGATGTTTCGTGTTCAAAAGGGACATATATTCGCACGTTATGCTTAGATATTGGTAAAGCATTAGGGTATCCTGCGCATATGTCGGCATTAGTTCGAACAGCAACTGGAGATTTTTACGAAAATGATACAATTACACTTAATCAGTTGCAAGATATAATAGATAGAGAGCAATCGATACCACTTTTAGACATTGATCAGGGATTACCACATTTAGATAGCTTAGATGTTGACAATGAAACGATGCGCAAAGTTTCTTATGGGCAAAAGCTACCGTTACCTAATCCAATACCTAAAACAAAATTCTTTCGGATTCTTTTTCAAAAACAAGTTATTGCGATTTATCAAATGCATGATAATAGACAAGAAATAAAGCCAGCCCGTGTATTTAGATTTGATGACAGAAAGTAGGTGACTTACAGATGGAAGTACACTCACTTGTGTATCCGCACCATTTAACCAAAGAAAAACAACTTAATACAGCTGCTGCGATTGGTTTTTTTGATGGGGTCCACTTGGGACATCAAGCCGTTATTGAACGAGCCATTAGAATCGCTAAAAAGACTGAAAAAAAATCAGCAGTAATTACCTTTGATCCACATCCATCTGTCGTTTTACAAAACAAACAAGATACAGTTCGGTATATTACGCCAATTGAAGAAAAAATTAAACAGATTGAATCATTGGGAGTAGATTACCTTTATATAATTCGTTTTGATAAACAACTAGCTAATCTATCACCAAAAGCATTTATCGAGCATTTTATTGAAGCTATCCATATTACTCATATAGTGGCCGGCTTTGATTTTACTTTTGGTCATAAAGGTTCAGGAAATATGGATAATATTCATGATTTAATTAATGATGAAACAGAAGTGACTACTGTAGGTCGTTTAGATTTGAACAACGAAAAAATAAGTTCGACTAGAATTAGAAAAGCTTTAGGACAAGGTGAAATTGAAGAAGCTGAACGTTTACTTGGAAGGCCATACTCATTAACAGGCGAGGTTATCCACGGCGACAAGCGTGGGCGAACAATTGGTTATCCTACTGCAAATATCAAAATTGAAGACTACTATTACTTACCACGGATCGGTGTTTACGCTGTGGAGATTTTGGTTGGTACTAGTGTATATTATGGTATGGCTAATCTAGGATATAACCCAACGTTTTCAGATGATCGAGAAAACACGAAATTAGAAGTACACATTTTTAATTTTGATGAAAATATTTATGGTGAGAAAGTAATGGTCTATTGGAGAAAATATATCCGGGATGAAGAAAAATTTTCAGGGGTAGAGGAACTTATTGACAAATTAACAGAAGATGAAGTGAAATCACGACAATTTTTTTCAATAAATGATTAATACTACTTGCATTTCAACTCGAAAAGTTGTAATCTTTTATGTGGGAACCATCTACTTGGCAATTTGATTTCTCCGTCGATTGCTAGGGGATTGGTGTTTCACGATATTTTAGGAGGTGAACAGGATGGCTATCACTCAAGAGCGTAAAAATGAAATCATTGGTGAATACAAAACACATGAGAACGATACTGGTTCGCCAGAAGTTCAAATTGCTGTCCTTACAGAGGAAATCAATAATTTGAATAACCACTTACGTATTCATAAAAAAGATCACCATTCACGTCGTGGTCTGTTGAAAATGGTTGGTAAACGTCGTAACTTATTGAACTATTTACGTAACAATGACGTTGCACGTTACCGTACGTTAATTCAAAAATTAGGTTTACGTCGATAAACTACTTTAAAAGCGGGAGAGATCCCGCTTTTTCTGTATGTAAAAATCCGAATAATTCAGCAATAAAAACGTGTTAAATTGATTAATTCCATGCAAATTAGAAAATACTAATATTATCTAAAATTGTATTTAAATAAATGGAACTAGTTACATATGAGGAAACAACGTGCTAAAATAAGGAATAGTGATGGACAAGCACAGTTGTTTTGAGAGGAGTACTATAATGGTAGAAGAAAAAAAAGTATTTTCAACAGAAATTGCCGGCCAACCTTTCCGTGTTGAAATCGGTGAATTGGCAAAACAGGCAAATGGTGCATGTATGGTGCATTATGGTGACACTGCAGTATTAGCAACTGCAACAGCGTCAAAAGAACCAAAAGACTTACCGTTCTTTCCACTAACCGTTAATTATGAAGAACGATTATATGCGGTAGGTAAAATTCCTGGTGGTTTTATTAAAAGAGAAGGTAGACCAAGTGAAAAAGCGGTATTGACTTCTAGATTAATTGACCGTCCTATTCGCCCATTGTTCCCTGATGGCTTTCGTAACGAAGTTCAGGTTATAAGTACGGTAATGAGTGTCGATCAAAATTTACCTTCAGAAATTGCAGCAATGATTGGATCTTCTATTGCACTAAGTGTTTCTGATATTCCATTCGGTGGACCAATTGCTGGTGTAGTCGTGGGTAGAGTAGATGGCAAATTTGTAGTGAATCCAACATTAGAAGAACGTGAAAAAAGTGATATTGATTTAACAGTGGCAGGAACAAAAGACGCAATTAACATGGTGGAAGCAGGAGCGAACGAAGTTCCAGAAGAAATTATGTTAGAAGCTATTATGTTTGGTCACGAAGAAATTATACGCTTAATTGAATTTCAAGAAGAAATTATTCAAGCGGTTCAAGTAGAAAAAATGGACATTAAATTATTTGAATTAGATCAAGCTGTTGTTACGGAAGTGGAAAACGTAGCAAAAGAAGACTTAGTAAAAGCAATTCAAGTCTTTGAAAAAAGTGCTCGTGAAGAAGCGATCAATCAGGTTAAAAAAGATGTAATCGCGAAATATGAAGAAGCAGAAGCAGATGAGGACAAGCTTAAACAAGTAGCAAATGTTTTAGATAAGATTGTTAAAGAAGAAGTGCGTCGTCTGATTACGAAAGAGAAAGTTCGTCCAGATGGAAGAAAAATTGATGAAATCAGACCACTCTCATCTCGTATCGGTGTTTTACCACGTACACATGGTTCAGGATTATTTACTCGTGGACAAACACAAGCTTTAAGTATTTGTACCTTAGGTGCTCTCGGCGATGTGCAAATTTTAGATGGACTGGATGCAGAAGAATCAAAACGTTTTATGCACCACTATAACTTCCCATCCTTTAGTGTTGGGGAAACAGGACCAATAAGAGGACCTGGACGTCGTGAAATCGGACATGGGGCATTAGGAGAGCGTGCATTAGAAAAAGTAGTGCCAGACGAGAAGGAATTCCCTTACACGATTCGACTCGTTTCAGAAGTATTAGAATCAAACGGTTCTACCTCACAAGCTAGTATTTGTGCAAGTACGTTAGCAATGATGGATGCAGGTGTTCCAATTAAAGCACCGGTAGCGGGTATTGCAATGGGTCTTGTCAAATCAGGTGAAGATTATTCGATTCTAAGTGATATTCAAGGTATGGAAGATTTCTTAGGGGATATGGACTTTAAAGTAGCAGGTACTGAAAATGGTGTTACTGCCCTTCAAATGGATATAAAAATTGAAGGTTTATCACGTGAAATCTTAGAAGAAGCCTTATTACAAGCGAAAAAGGGAAGAATGCATATTCTTTCACACATGTTAGAAACGATAAAAGAACCGAAAGTAGAGCTTTCAAATTATGCTCCTAAAATTTTAACAATGGATATTAAACCTGATAAAATTCGTGATGTGATTGGACCAAGTGGTAAACAAATCAACCAAATCATCGAAGAAACAGGCGTTAAAATTGACATTGAGCAAGATGGACATGTCTTTATTTCTTCTATAGATAGTGAAATGAATAAAAAAGCACAAAAATTAATTGAAGAAATTGTTCGTGAAGTTGAACCAGGCCAAATGTATCTTGGTACAGTCAAACGAATTGAAAAATTTGGTGCTTTTGTTGAACTTTTCAAAGGAAAAGATGGACTTGTTCACATTTCTGAACTTGCGGAAGAAAGAACTAACAAGGTAGAAGATGTTGTTTCAATTGGTGATCAAATTATGGTTAAAGTAAAAGAAATTGATCGCCAGGGAAGAGTAAATCTTTCTCGAAAAGCTGTACTTCTTGACCAGAAAGAAAAAGAAAATAAGTAATTCAAAAAGAAGCTGGATACCCAGTTTCTTTTTTATACGTTAAGAAAGCATAAAATTTTAGAAATGAAATAGTTCGACGAAGGTAAAATGTTGAATGTTCAAAGTATAAGAAATTCTGCGGTGCAGTAAGAAGTTTTTTTAAAAAAGAAGTTATATACTAGGAGGACTGTTTTTTGTTACATCGTAAAGAATGTCAAAATGGAATGCGAATCGTATTAGAAGAAATCAATACAGTGCGCTCGGTAACGATTGGAATATGGATAAAAACCGGATCGCGGGACGAAACAGCAGAGCAAAACGGCATATCTCATTTTATCGAGCATATGTTATTTAAAGGAACCAAAAATCGCTCTCCTCAAGAAATAGCGGAAGCTTTTGACGGTATTGGAGGAGAGATTAATGCGTTCACTTCGAAAGAATATACCTGCTATTATGCCAAAGTGCTTGATTCCCATAAAGAACTTGCAATAGAAATACTTTCTGATATGTTACTACATTCCACCTTTGACCCAATAGAAATGGAACGAGAGAAAAATGTTGTGTTAGAAGAAATTAATATGACAGAAGATACACCTGACGATATTATTCATGATTTATTAGCGGAAGCAGCATATAAATCAAATACTTTAGCAAGGCCAATTTTGGGTTCGAAAACAACTGTTGCTCAATTGAAACAAGAAGATTTACTAAAATATCAAAAAGAACACTATATCCCTTCAAACATAGTTGTTTCCATTGCAGGTAATGTGCAAGACGACTTTATTAAGACAGTAGAACATTTTCTATCCATCAATACTCATAGTAGTCATCCGTCGAAGAATGAAGCTGAAAAGCCTATATTTTATTCAAATCACGTCTCACAAACCAAAGAAACGGAACAAGCTCATATTTGTTTAGGGTTTGAGGGAGTGGGTATTGAAGATGATCAGATTTATCCAATGATGATGGTTAATAATGTCTTAGGTGGTAGTATGAGTTCTCGTTTATTTCAAGAAGTTAGAGAGAAAGACGGTATGGCTTATTCTATTTTCTCCTACCATAGTTCGTTTTTAGATAGTGGAATATTAACCATTTATGCTGGTACATCGAAACATCAATTAGCGTCAGTTCGTGAAAAAATAGATAAAATTGTACAACAATTGCATTCTGAAGGATTTACGGAAAAAGAGTGGGAGAACAGCAAAGAACAATTAAAAGGTTTATATATGTTAAGTCTTGAAAGTACCAATAGTAAAATGAGCCGTAACGCTAGAAATGAGTTGCTTTTACATGAACATCCTTCACTAGATGATATTATGCAAAAAATAGATAAGGTAACTCCAAATGATATAAATAGTGTTTTAGAGTTATTAAATACGGATAAATCAGCATCAGCCATTATTGCCCCTAACTAAGAAAATGGAGGTGTTACTCTTGCGTTTTAATGATTTGAGTAGTAAAGAATTGATTGATTTAACAACAGGTTCGAGATTAGGAGTACTAGGACAAACGGATCTAGAAATTGATGAAAAAACAGGTCAAATTCTTTCATTTACAATTCCCCAGTATAGTATGTTCGGTTTAAGAAAGTCCGAAACCTATTCTCGAATCGAATGGAAGCAAATAAAGAAAGTAGGCGATGATATGATCATCGTCGAAACCGATCAAATCTAAAAGCCAGCAATTTTAAAGCTTTTATTTTACTATTTATCGTTCGTATAAAAACTAAACTGCGAAGTAACTGTCGTTGAATTATTGGCAAAAGTATTTTGTTGAATGCTAATCCAGCGCTACGGAAAAACACTCCCTTTCCGGGGGCACGGCTGAAGCTAACTTGGCAAAGAAAACCACTTTACCAAGTGGATCTTCAGCTCGTGCTGTTCCCCCAGGAGTGTCGCATTTTTCCTCCGCTTTGTGCAGATGTCTGTTCAAGTACAATGAAATATGAAATGAAATCAATAGTCTAGCAGTTACTTTATTTGTAGAATATTACTAAAGCGTAGTCCATTTACGTAGACTCCGGCGGGAACAGCGTCTTCCGAAGACCCCGCAGGCAGTGATTTTCTGCCGAGGAGGCTGAGGTGGCGCCCGCGGAAAGCGAAGTAAATGGACGGAGCTTTTGCTTAACCCTCATCATACTCTCAAAATCGCTACAAGTTCGCAGTTTGTGTCTAATATGTTTAATGGAGCCGGGCTTGTTTGCCTGGTTTTTCTTTTTTTGGAAGTGAAGACGAACCGTGATATTTGCCTCTTCACTTCTGTTCCCTGCTTACATAAGATAGCTTAGATAAATAAAATGTATTTGATTTTTGTGAGGTGAAAAGATGCAGAAAAAGAAAAATATTGCCATTATTGGGGGAGACGCTCGTTATTTACCCCTAATACATGCACTTAATAAAATGAGTGATTTCCGAATTCAAATATTAGGCTTTGAACAGGTTGAGCAAAGCTATACAGGCGTCATGCAATCAACTATAGATAATTTGGAAACATCTGAACTTGATGCGGTTATCTTACCGATTACCGGTATAGATAATCAAGGCTACGTAGAAACCATGTTTTCCAATCAGCCGATACAATTAACGAAAAAGTGGTTTCAATCTTTGCCGAAAAGATGTCTTGTGTTTACTGGGATATCTAATGATACGTTAAATGAATTTGTTTCATCAAGTAATGTATCTTTGGTTAAGCTAATGGAAAGAAATGATGTAGCGATATATAATTCGATACCAACAGCTGAAGGAGCTATTATGCTCGCTATTCAACATACAGATATTACAATACATCATGCTCATGTTTTTGTTTTTGGATACGGAAGGGTTGGAGAAACAACTGCACATAGTTTTGCCGGTCTAGGTGCCAATATCTCTGTTGTCTCCGATAGTGAATCAGACTTAGCTCGAATTTACGAGAGAGGCTGGAAAGGATATTCTCTTGATCAAATTGAACATGCTATTGATAAGTGTCAAATTTTAATCAATACGATACCAGCACGTGTGGTAGACAAATCTTTATTAGAGAAAATGAATAGTCAGGCGATCATCATCGATTTAGCCTCAAAACCTGGTGGTATTAATTTTGATTTTGCCGAAAAAAGAGGGATTCAAGCGATTCATGCACTAGGTCTCCCTGGAATGGTGGCACCAAAAACAGCAGGTGAAATTTTAGCTGATCGTATTGCCACTATACTTTTGAACGCACAGTAACACCTAAACAACTTAGGCATATACTGGGCATATAACTAGCCCAATGCTTAACCTGAAACGTATGGTAAGGCATGAAATGCTTAGGAGGGATTCTGTGGAACTCAAAGGTAAAAAAATTGGTTTTGGACTTACTGGCTCTCATTGTACGTATGCGGCTGTCTTTCCGCAAATGAAGAAATTAATTGAATTAGGTGCAGAGTTGGTCCCAGTTGTTTCACATACTTTTAAAGAAACCGATAGCAAGTTTGGTAAAGCAAAAGACCATATGGATCAAGTGAAAGAAATCACAGGTCGAGAACCGATATCGACGATAGTCGACGCAGAACCATTGGGTCCAATAGAACCATTAGATGTTATGGTCTTAGCACCATTGACAGGTAATTCGATGAGTCGATTAGCAAATGCAATTACAGATGGACCGGTTTTAATGGCTACGAAAGCTACGATACGGAATGGAAATCCAGTAGTTATTGGTGTCTCAACAAATGATGCTTTAGGTTTAAATGGGGTTAATTTAATGCGTTTAATGGCAACAAAGTTGATATATTTTGTACCATATGGTCAAGACGATCCGTACAAAAAACCAAACTCTTTAGTATCTGATATGACCCTTATTCCAGAGACCGTCAAAGAAGCTTTAGAATTTAAACAAATACAACCGGTAATCATTGAAAGAAATCGCTAAATATGATGAAATAATTAAAGAATGGCCATTAATATGTTATGATAAAAAAGATAATATAATAAATACTCATTGAATCAAATGGAAGGGGACAAATAACATGACAACAACACAACGATATAATGTAGCAGTAGTAGGTGCTACTGGTGCAGTAGGAGCAAAAATGCTAGAAACATTAGACAAAAAGAACTTTCCTATTAATGAACTACATCTTTTATCATCAAAACGCTCAGCTGGTAAAGAGCTAGAGTTCCAAGGCAAAACATATACTGTCCAAGAAACGACACCTGAGAGCTTTGAGGGTATCGATATTGCCTTATTTTCAGCTGGAGGATCTGTTTCCAAGAAATTTGCTCCAGAGGCAGTAAAACGCGGTGCTGTAGTAGTCGACAATACAAGCGCGTATCGTATGGATCCAGAAGTTCCATTAGTAGTACCTGAAGTAAATGAAGAAGATATAAAAACACATAACGGAATTATTGCAAATCCTAATTGCTCTACCATTCAGATGGTAGCAGCATTGAAACCAATTCAAGATCAATTTGGTATGTCTAGAGTAATTGTCTCTACGTATCAAGCTGTCTCTGGTGCAGGGAATGAAGCGCTGGATGAATTGCGTACTCAATCAAAAGCATTTTTAGAAGGTGAAGATTTAGAAGCTGAATTATTACCTGTATCAGGTGAGAAACATCATTATCCGATCGCGTTTAATGCCTTACCACAAATTGATGTATTTCAAGATAATGGCTACACTTTTGAAGAAATGAAAATGATCAACGAAACGAAAAAAATTATGCATGATGACACAGTTCACGTAGCCGCAACTTGTGTAAGGTTACCATTCTTTACTTCTCATGCAGAAAGTGTATATGTGGAAGTCGATAAAGAAGGAGTTACAGTAGACCAATTAAAAACAGCAATTAGCAATGCAGAAGGTATTGTATTAGAAGATGATCCAGAAAACCAAGTATATCCTACACCACTTTCTTCCGCTGGGAAATGTGATGTATTTGTAGGCCGTATTCGTAAAGACTTAGATAATCAAAAAGGATTCCATTTATGGGTAGTATCCGATAATTTATTAAAAGGTGCTGCATGGAATTCTGTTCAAATTGCTGAATCATTAATTAAAAATAATTGGTTACAAAAATAAATGAGGTGGAGTCATGCGGATTCTGGTTCAAAAATTTGGTGGCACTTCTGTAAAAAGTAAAGCATCAAGACAACATGCCATAAGCCATATTAAGGATGCTTTAGCAGATGACTATAAAGTTGTCGCAGTGGTTTCTGCAATGGGGCGTTATCCAGATCCATATGCAACAGATTCCTTATTATCATTGATTAATGGAAATCAATCCAAAATAAGTAATAGAGAAAAAGATTTACTCTTAGCTTGTGGCGAAACGATATCTGCAACCGTATTTTCGCATGATTTATTAGAACACCAAATAGATTCTGTTGCTATTAGTGGAGGAGAAGCTGGAATTATTACAACAAATAATTTCTCTAATGCTCAGATAAAAACAATTGATACGCAACATATTTATCATTTATTAACAAAGCATCAAGTCGTTATAGTAGCAGGTTTTCAAGGGAAAACAGAAAACAATGAAGTGACAACAATTGGCAGGGGTGGTAGTGATACCTCTGCCACAGCATTAGCAGCTGCATTACAAGCTGAGTTTGTTGATATTTTTACGGATGTAAATGGAATCATGACAGCTGATCCTAGAGTAGTATCAAATGCTAAGAAACTAGAAGCAATATCCTATACAGAGATCTGCAATTTAGCCTATCAAGGTGCCAAAGTGATTCATCCAAGAGCTGTCGAAATTGCAATGCAAGCAAATATTCCAATACGAGTGCGATCAACGATTTTAAAAGATAAAGGGACATTGATAACAAATATACCAGAAACAGATTATTCAGAAAGAATTCATGATAAACTTGTAACAGGTATTGCCTATGTAAATCATATTACACAAATCCGGATTCAAGAAGTAAAAAAACCACAACAATTACATGTCTTAGTGTTTAAAGCGATGGCTGAAGCTGGGATTTCAGTGGACTTTATCAATATTTCACCAAATGGTGTTGTATATACGATTTTTGAAAGAGATGAAACTCTAGCAAAGAAAGTGTTAAACGATTTAAAAGTTAATCCAACTTATACGGAAGATTGTGCTAAAATTTCGTTAGTGGGTGCAGGAATGTCAGGATTACCTGGTGTAACGTCGAAAATTGTTCAAACATTGACAAATAAACAGATTCCAATTTTGCAATCTGCTGATAGTCATCGTACCATTTGGGTACTAATCCAAAATAAGAATTTAGAAACTGCACTAAATGCACTGCACGTTGCTTTTCAATTAGAAAAATAATTTTAAATTATTTTTCTTTTTCCTATTGATGAATTTGATTATTCATGGCATAATTATGTTCGCCATTTTTCTATATAATAAGCCATTAATATGCAAAAATTGAAACAATAATTTTAGTGAATATATAAAAAAATGTTTACCGTTTTATAATAAGGTGAAGGAGATTGGAAAGGAGATGGTGACATTATGGATTTTGGAAGACTTTTAACAGCTATGGTAACACCTTTTGATGATAATAACCAAATGGATTTAAATATTACTACCGAATTAGTAGAACACTTGTTGGCAACAGGCTCGGAGGGTCTTGTTGTGGCAGGGACTACTGGTGAGTCTCCGACATTGAGTCACGAAGAGAAGATGCAATTGTTTGAACATGTAGTAAAAGTAGTAGATGGTAGAGTTCCCATTATCGCTGGTACTGGAAATAATGACACACAGGCCTCCATTGAATTGACAAAAGAGGCTGAACAAATTGGCATTGATGCAGCGTTGATCGTGACACCGTATTATAATAAGCCTAATCAGGAAGGTTTGTATCAACATTTTGCTGCAATTGCAGATCAAACAAAGCTCCCTATTATGTTATATAATATTCCATCTAGAGCAGTAGTGCGTCTAAATGTCGAGACAGTTGTTGCTCTTTCACAGATTGAAAATATAGTTTCTGTAAAAGATTCTACAGGTGATTTGGATGGTATTGCTTCGATATTAGAACAAGTAGAAGATGGGTTCACAGTATATAGTGGGGATGATTCTTTAACATTACCTATCCATTCTATCGGTGGATCTGGAGTAGTTTCGGTTGCTTCCCATATTATTGGAAAAGAAATGAGAGAAATGATTGCTTTATTTGAACAGGGCAAAGTTAGAGAAGCTGGACAAATGCATCGTAAACTATTACCAGTCATGCGTGCATTATTTATGGCACCATCTCCTTCGCCAGTTAAATCTGCATTAAAATATCAACAAATCGAAGTAGGGTCCGTACGATTACCACTAGTACCATTATCACCTTTCGAAGAACAAAACCTATTCAGAGTAATCGAACCCTTTCAATAAGTGACTACATAACCGTAGTCACTTTTTATTTTGTCAAAAAGCAGAGTTTAACTAAACAGCAAAGTAATTGACATAGGATTATTGGCAAAAGTATTGAAATGAGTGCTAATCCAACGCTACGGAAAAACACTCCCTTTCCGGGGGCACGGCTTCAGCTAACTTTGAAAAGAAGACCACTTTCCAAAGTGGATCTTCAGCTCGTGCTGTTCCCCCAGGAGTGTCGCATTTTTCCTCCGCTTTGATTAGATTTCTGTTTAAAAACGATGAAATATGCAGTGACATCAATATTCTTGTCGTTACTTTATTTGTAGAACTTTACTAAAGCGTAGTCTATTTACGAAGACTCCAGCGGGAACAGCGCGAGCTGAAGATCCCGCAGGAAAATTGTTCTTTGCTTTTCTGAGGAAGCAGACCGACGTGCCCGCAGAAAGCGAAGTAAATAGACGGAACTTTTGCTAGCACTCATCAAGCAGTCAAAATTGTCACTAGTTCGCAGTTTGTGTCTTATGTTTTTATTCTGAAAATTTATCTTAATGAATTGGTTATTTTTACGTGGTTCGGTATGAATTTTCTGTGGTAGTTCATACTAGGTAATAATATTGCGTAAAGGGGTGTAGGCCATGAACCAACAGAAACAAGAAACAAAGGAAAAAGAATCTCATTCATCATCGATCGTAGAAAAAATACAACAACTCGGTCAATCCACAATACCTAATGCACCAGATTCAAATATTCACGTTTTGTCAATAATTGGCCAAGTAGAAGGTCATGTTCAATTACCACCACAAAATAAAACAACAAAATATGAACATCTTATTCCTCAAATAGTAGCGATTGAACAAAATCCTAAAATAGAAGGATTAGTAGTAATCTTAAATACAGTAGGAGGCGATGTAGAAGCAGGACTAGCCTTATCAGAAATGATTGCTTCGTTATCAAAACCGTCTGTATCTGTTGTATTAGGTGGTGGCCATTCCATTGGTGTACCAATCGCAGTATCAACTGATTACTCTTTTATTGCCCCCTCTGCCACTATGACTATTCATCCAATACGTTTAACAGGACTAGTAATAGGTGTACCACAGACTTTTGAATACATTGATAAAATGCAAGAACGGGTGATTCAGTTTGTTACAGCACACTCTGATATCAAAGAAGAAAAATTTAAAGAGCTCATGTTTGAGAAAGGAAATCTAACTAGGGATATTGGTACAAATGTGGTGGGTAAAGATGCTGTTGAATACGGTTTGATCAATGAAGAGGGCGGTATAAGTGGTGCAATGGCTAAATTGAACGAACTAATCGAAGCACAAAAAGACTCACAGGAGCTGATCCAATAATGCTATATACACCATTAAGTTATCAAGATATAAACGGTTTTGGTGATGAATACCAGCGATATGAAGTTATCACGTACCAGAATAAACAATGTTGTATTGAACGAATGCAAAATGGTGATATCCGGTTAGTTCAATTATTATCTACAGATCCAAATGATTTTCTATTAAACGATTTTATTCCTGGTACTATCCTATCAAATCAAAGATCTGCTCAATAGAATGTTCGTTCTATTCGCTAAACTATGCTATAATAGCATGTAGAAATAACAGATGATGACGCCCTTGCTAACAATTGGCAAGGGTATTTCATACATATAATCAATCATTATATAGTTTAAAGTATTTGAGGAGTGTCCTTCATGGCTAAAAAGAAAAAAACAAGACGAAAAAAACAATCATTAAAATCTAATATAAAAATGGAGTTATTTGGGTTACTATTCATTTTTTTAGCTATATTCGGTAGTGGTGCGACAATGATCAGTGATGGAGCTGTATCTTCATTGTTAGAAAATGTTTTTCGTTTTTTCTTCGGTTCTTGGTACTTTCTAGTATCTCTACTTCTTTTGTTTATTGGTATTTATATGATGATAAAAAGGAAATTGCCCGTACTGAAAACGAGAAAATGGATCGCTACACTTCTTATTTTTTCGGGAGTGCTATTATGGACACATATCCGAACTTTTGAATTAGCTTATTCTTCATCTGATCAGTATCCATCTATTATCGGACAAAGCTATACCTTTTATGTAGAGTATTTACAAGAAATTCGAACTTCTGCCTATCTCGGTGGTGGAATGTATGCTGCTCTATTATTTGCGATTAGTAATTTTTTATTCTCTGAAAACGGGGCAAAGATTTTTGTTTTCTTTCTTCTCGTAATTGGGGCTATTATTTTTAGTAATCTATCAATGGGAGATTTGCTTTCAAAGTTGTTTCATAAAATACAAGAATTGATGAAAGCGAGCAAACAACGTATGGTAGATCGGAAAGACAATCGACTCACGCAGAAAAACAACAAAGCTGAGAGTGATTTATTGGTGGAAGAAACCAGTAGTAATGAAGAGGAAGATTTACCTGCAATTGCTTATGCTAATCAAGAACTGGAAGTGATCGAACCAATAGATGATCAACCGATGGAAAGAACAGAAACGGAAACAGAGAATAGCAGTACCGCTGAAGATGCTGGTCAAAATTGGGAAACTACCGAAACGGATCAATTGCCAACTACAGAATTTGAGAATCAAGATTACAAATTGCCACAAATGAGTATTTTAGAGTTACCTAAAAATCATGGTAAACAACAAGAAAAGTCGCATATTCAGCGAGTCGTTCGAAAATTAGAAAAGACCTTCCAAAGCTTTGGAGTTAAAGCTCGTGTAACCAAGGTTCATGTCGGTCCGTCTGTGACGAAGTATGAAGTATATCCAGAAGCTGGTGTTAAAGTAAGTAAAATCGTTAATTTACATGACGATTTAGCACTAGCATTAGCTGCAAAAGATATACGAATTGAAGCACCTATTCCCGGTAAGTCTGCTGTTGGTATAGAAGTGCCAAATGAAGAAACAGCGATGGTTACATTAAGAGAAGTATTAGAAACGAAAAAAAATCAAGTGCAGAACAAGTTATCTTTTGCGCTGGGTAAAGACATTTCAGGTGAATCTGTCATATCTGAACTGAACAAAATGCCCCACCTATTAGTAGCAGGGGCAACCGGAAGTGGTAAAAGTGTCTGTATTAACGGCATTATTACCAGTATTCTAATGCGTGCCAAACCTCATGAAGTCAAAATGATGATGATAGATCCTAAAAAAGTGGAGCTTAATGTATACAATGGTATCCCGCACTTATTAACTCCAGTAGTGACAGATCCAAAGAAAGCATCACGTGCGTTAAAAAAAGTAGTTGCTGAAATGGAAAGAAGATATGATTTATTTTCGGAAACTGGAACTAGAAATATTGAAGGATATAACGAATATATCAAACGACATAACAATGATTCAGAAGATCAACAACCACAATTACCATATGTTGTGGTAATTGTAGACGAATTAGCAGATTTAATGATGGTAGCATCGAACGAAGTGGAAGATGCTATTACAAGATTAGCGCAAATGGCTCGTGCGGCAGGTATTCATTTAATTATTGCTACACAACGTCCATCTGTAGATGTTATTACAGGGGTTATTAAAGCAAATATTCCGTCTCGGATTGCCTTTAGTGTTTCTTCGCAAACCGATTCAAGGACGATATTAGATTCGGGTGGTGCTGAGAAATTATTGGGTAGAGGTGATATGTTGTTTATTCCAGTAGGATTATCGAAACCAGTTCGAATCCAAGGTGCTTTTCTATCTGATGATGAAGTAGAACGAGTTGTAGATCATTGTATTGAACAACAAAAAGCACAATATCAAGAAGAAATGATTCCAGAAGAAGAAACAGAAGTCGTTCAGGAAGTAGATGATGATTTATATGATGATGCCGTTCAATTAATCCTGGAAATGCAAAGTGCTAGTGTATCGATGCTGCAGCGCCGATTTCGGATCGGTTATACACGTGCTGCACGATTAATAGATGCCATGGAAGCGCGCGGTGTAGTGGGGCCATATGAAGGCTCTAAACCAAGAACTGTCTTACAAAGTCAGACAACAGATGATATGGCAACAAATTCCTCGAATTAAATATATATATGACGGTGTTAACAAGCAAAGAGAGTTAAAAACTCCCTTTGCTTGAAGTCTCACTTTATTATTAGATATAAAAGTGTTATATTTGATTGTAATACTATTCTTACATTTGAATATAGATTGGTTGGGGGAAACTATGCTATCTAATTTAAATAATGGATCAACTATCACTGTGGTTCAATATATTAAAAAATTAATAGAAGAAGGGCATTTTAAAGAGAAAGACAAATTACCTACGGAATACGAATTAGCCAAAGAACTCGACGTAACAAGAAAAGAAATAAAGGATGCCTTTTCCATATTAGAAGAAGAAAATATTTTAATTCGTCGCCCAGGTGTAGGAGTTTTTGTGCACACAAAACCGATTCTTTCTTCAGGAATTGAACAATTAGGTAGTGTTACCGAAATGATTAGAAAATCTGGTAAGGTACCTGGTGTACAATACATATCAGCTGATATTACAGAACCAACCGACGAGGATAAGCGGCGGTTTGAGCCCTTGGAAATTGAACAGTTCGCTCAATTAGAGCGTGTCAGAACAGCGGATGGTGAACCTGTAGTATACTGTATTGATCGTGTAGATCATCGAGTTATGCCATTAGAGCTGATTCATAGTCAAGAATCTATTTTTCAGGCATTAAAAACATATGCTAAAAAAGAAATAGACTATGCGGTTGCATATATTGAACCCATTGGTTACCATGAACGAATTTCACCTATATTAAATTGTGAACCAGATCAAGCATTATTATTGTTACGACAGATGCATTACACAAAAGAGAACGAACCAGTCTTATATTCAGCAAATTTCTTCAGAGCAGACGTATTTAGTTTCTACGTGTTACGAAAAAGATTTTAATCAAAAAGATCTGGTACCTTACCAGGTCTTTTTCAAAACAAAAAAGTCTCAACAAAACTAAACTGCGAAGTACCTTTAACTACCTAATTTGAGAATTTGATGAGTGGAACGTAAAAGCTCCGTCCATTTACTTCGCTTTCTGCGGGCGTCACCTCAGCCTCCTCAAAAAAGCAAAGAGCGCTTTTTCTGCGGGGTCTTCGGAAGACGCTGATCCCGCCAGAGTCTACGTAAATGGACTGCGCTTAAGTAAGAGTTCTACACCTAAAGTAACAGTTACAATATTGATATTAAAGTTTATTTCATCGTACTTAAACAGAAATCTACTCAAAGCGGAGGAAAAATGCGACACTCCTGGGGGAACAGTGCGAGCTGAAGATCCACTTTGGAAAGTGGTTTTCTTTCCAAAGTTAGCTGAAGCCGTTCCCCCGGAAAGGGAGTATTTTTCCGTAGCGGTGGTAATCCTCTCATCATTATTCTTTAAGTATGAAGTATTCAATACTTCGCAGTTTGTGTATTTTGTGGACTATATTCTAATGATAAGAGTAAGTGTCTTTTTTGATGGGAAGCATAATATTTTGGGTTTTTTGATAGAATATAACAAGAATACTTAATTTCAAGTACAAAGGAGTAATGTTGATGGTAGACAAATTAGAGAAAATTATTGAACAAGACGGTTATGATGTACACCTTATACATACAAAGAAATTTAAGACCATTCATTTGTCATTAAAATTCACGACAACATTGACAAGAGAGAACGTCACCAAGAGAGCGCTGTTACCTTATATTTTGCAGCAAGGAACCAAAAATTATCCAACTGCGATAAAGTTAAGACAACATCTGGATGAATTATATGGAACGGTTTTATCGATAGATAGCAGCAAAAAAGGTGAAAATCATATTTTAACCATTCGACTTGAATTACCGAACGAACAATATATCGCTGGTGCTAAGGATTTATTAGATAATGGAATTGACTTTTTAAGAGAAGTGATTTATCAACCAAAAGTTGAAGATCAATCATTTGATTCAGCAATTGTTGCTCGCGAAAAGCAAACATTACAAAATAAAATAGAAGCACTAAAAGAAGATAAAATGAGTTTTGCTAACAACCGAATGATTGAAGAAATGTGTAAAGACGAAGCATATCGTTTACGAGTGCACGGTTACGAAGAGGATATAGATGAAATTACGGCAGTAGATTTGTATCAGTATTACACCGATATGTTAAAGAATGATCATCTGGATGTATTTGTATTAGGTGATATTGATGGTTTAGCGGTCGAAGAAAAAATTACCAATCTGATTGATGGTGACAGAAGACAACCAGCTATTCAAAAAGAAACGAAGGATATTGATCCGACCGAACAAACTATTATCGAAGAGGACGACATAAAGCAGGCCAAATTACACTTTGGTTATCGAACAAATATTAACTATGACGATCCGGCTTATGCTGCTCTTCATGTGTTTAACGGTTTATTTGGAGGATTTCCTAGTTCCAAATTATTTATGAACGTAAGAGAAAAACATAGTCTTGCCTATTATGCAGCGTCAAGAATCGAAAGTCATAAAGGTTTAATGTTTGTATTTAGCGGAATTGGTCCAGACCAATATGAAAAAGCAAGAGAGATTATTTTAGAGCAAATGGAGCAGATGCGACAGGGTAAATTTACGGATGATGATTTATCTGAAACCAAAGACATGACCATTAACCAATTAAGAGAAACGTTAGATAATCCACAAGGAATGATTGAGCTTCATTATCAAAGCGTTTTAGCTAAATCAACCTTATCGCCAAACGATTTATTAGAAAATGTAAAACATGTAACAAAAGAGCAAGTGATTGAAGTAGCCAATCAAATACAACTTGACACGGTTTACCTTTTGACTAGTAAGGAGGTTGCAGAAAATGAAGCATAATCATTATCAACAGATTGAAGAAAATATATATTCTGACACGCTTGCCAATGGATTACGTGTTTTTATTCTGCCAAAAAAAGAAATGGCTAAAACGTTCGCTATTTTCACAACGAATTACGGATCAATTGATCAAAGTTTTGTGCCACTTAATCAGCAGGATTTTCAAACAGTACCAGACGGTATTGCCCATTTCTTAGAACATAAGCTATTCGAAAAAGAAGATCGTGATGTATTTCAAGACTTCTCTAAAACAGGAGCGTCTGCGAATGCCTTTACATCATTCACTAAAACAGCTTATTTATTTTCTGCAACTTCAAAAATTAGGGAGAACTTAAAAACACTTGTAGATTTTGTGCAAGATCCATACTTCTCAGAGCAATCTGTTGAAAAAGAAAAAGGTATTATCGCACAGGAAATTCGCATGTATGACGATCAGCCTGATTGGAGAGCATTTTTCGGTACGATTAAAAGTTTATATCATCACCATCCGGTCCAAATTGATATTGCCGGAACAGTGGAGTCGATTAACGAAATTACTAAAGATGATTTATATACGTGCTACAATACTTTTTATCATCCAAATAATATGGTGTTATTTATTGCAGGTAACGTGGATCCAGAAGAAACAATGGATTTTATTAAAGAAAATCAGGAACAAAAACAATTTGAAGAGCCAAACCCAATTACTAGAAAATTTCCGGATGAACCTGATCATGTAGCGGAGAAAGAACTAACCATTAATATGCCGGTTTCTGTTCCTAAAGCTCTAATAGGAGTAAAGGAAAACCAGATTCCTAAAGATCCAAAAGTGTTTATGCTAAAGGAATGGATGATGGACATAGCATTAGATCATTTGTTCTCAAGAAGTGGTGTTGCTTATGAGAGGTTGTATGAAGCTGGACTGATCGATCAGTCTTTTAGTTGTGAGTCACATTTGGAACGCAATTTTGGTTTCAGTATTATCGGTGGCAATACAAAAGATCCAGAGAAATTAGCTCAATTAATAAAAGAAGAATTACTAAACTTAAAATCTTCCCCAATCGATCAAGATAGCTTCGAACGTATCAAACGGAAGAAAATTGGTCAATTGTTACGTGCGATGAATTCTCTTGAATTTATTGCAAATCAATATACACACTATCAACTATTAGGCATTGATTTCTTTGAAAGTGTGGAGTGGCTAGAACAATTGACGTATGAAGATATTACCTCATTTACGAAAACGTGGATTAGTGAGCAACAACTTTCAACGTGTTTTGTCACGAACGAATAGAGGTTGATCATGAAAAAAAGAACATTAATTACAGGGGCTAGTGGAGAAATAGGTAAAGCAATCGCAATACAATTAGCTAATGAAGGGCACTCTTTGGTATTGCATTATCATCAAAATAAGCATGCTATCAATGAAATTCTTGAAAAAATCCCTTCAGAACAAGTTATTGATATTATCCAGTCCAACCTAGCAACACCGGTTGGACTGGATCATTTTCTTGAACTGCTGCCATCTCAATTGAATCATTTTATTTATACTAGTGGTATGACCTATTATGGATTGTTACAAGATATGGACGATCAAACAATGGATGAGATGCTGCATCTTCATTTAAAAGCACCGTGGAAAATATCACAGCAATTAATTCCAAATATGATTCAACAGCACTTCGGCCGAATGATATTTATAACGTCTATTTGGGGCGAAGTTGGAGCAAGTTGTGAGGCGGCATATGCCTCTGTAAAAGGTGGTCAACAGGCTTACATTAAGTCATTAGCAAAAGAACTTGGCCCAAGTCATATATATGTCAATGGAGTAAGTCCAGGCTTTATTGATACTAAAATGAACGCTGCATTAACACTAGAAGAAAAAGCTGAACTTATTGAAGACATACCGTTACAACGAGCTGGAACTCCGATGGATGTAGCGGGAGCTGTCCAATTTCTGTGTAGTGACCGTGCAGCTTATATACAAGGAGAAGTGATTCGAGTGAATGGTGCCTGGTTGTAATGGAGAAATTCTCTGTTTGTTAGTATGCATATTTTTCAGGATTTATCGAAAGATAGTAATGTATGCTGATAAAGGAGGAATGAACATGTCTGTTATTGACAATTTTGAATCATGGAAAGACTTTTTAGGTGATCGATTACATGAGGCAGAGAATAACGGAATAAGTAACCAAGCAATTTCTGAACTTGCCTATGACATTGGTGGTTATTTATCAACAGAAGTGGAAGCGAAAAATGATCAAGAACAGATCTTACGAGACTTATGGAATGCAGCAGATCAAAAAGAACAGCATGCCATTGCTAATATAATGGTTAAGCTGGTCCAAAATGAAGGTACAAAATAGTATTCATGCCCTATAGAACTTTACGTTTTATAGGGTATTTCTTTTTTTTATTTTGCTAAAATTGTTATTATGTATCTTTAAAAGAAAAATTTATCATAATTTTCATGTTATCCATTAAAATATCACTTTTCATTCGTATTGTTTTAAGATATGATGAAGATATGCTATTTTTATGAAACAAAAAGCAATGATGAAACGTCATATAATATAGAAACAAAATTGCATTAATATGAACATTTGATTAAAACTATAGATTAATGATTGATGGATGGTGTTACTATGGGAATTGGAGAACGATTAAAGCAAGAGCGTGAACTTAAAAATATGTCTTTAGAAGAAGTTCAAAAAATGACTAAAATTCAAGCTAGGTATTTGGATGCTATTGAACAAGAACGGTTTAATGTGATGCCGGGTTCTTTTTATGTTCGAGCTTTTATTAAAGAATATGCTAATGTTTTAGGTTTAAATGCTGAAGAATTAATGGAAGAATATAAAGACGATTTACCTTTTGAGAAGGAAGAAAATATTGCTTTATCCCGTGTGAAAAGTAGTAAGAAAAATAAACCTACAGTAAATACACCGGTTATTTTTTCATTTTTACCTAGTGTTATTGTAGTATTGTTAATCATTGGTATTGTAGTACTTGTTTGGTTATTTAGACAAGGTTATTTCGGAAATGACAACGACGGTGATCCAACACCTGTGGACGATAATGATACTACAGCTGGTGAGTCTGTCCAACAACGACCACCATCTCAACAGGAAAATCCAGCAGAAGAAGAGGAAGATGAAGAAGAGGATTCAGATGAGGAAGAAGTGGAAGAGAAAGAATTAGAAGAACCAAAAACAGAAATAACGCTAGACAATTACGAAAATAATGAATCTAATTATACAGTGACTACATCAGAAGACGAATTGTCTATTGCTTTAAGTACAGAAGCTCAAAACTGGATAGCAATGGAAGATCAAAATGGAGAACGATTATATTATGAAACACTGACTACAGAGAAAAGTCCAGAAGAGATAGATATTTCAGAAGTAGACGAACTTTATATACGATTCGGTGCTCCGGAAAGTATTAGTATATCTATAAATGATGAAGAACTTACACTTTCCGATGAAATTGGAGCTAGTCAGGTTCAAGACGCATGGATCACCATTCAAAGACAATAGAACTAAAAAAACCCTCTTTGTTAAAAGAAAGAGGGTTTGTTTTTAGCTTCTATATTCAACAAAAAAAGTTAAACAAATAGAATTCACAAAATAGCTAAAGAGAGATCATATTTTCTAATAAAAGTTTGCAAGTCATGTGATAGGGAATAAGCACGTATCAAAGAAAAATGATTTAGATAAAGAAGGAGTGTATGGAGTGAATATTCCAAATAGAATAACCATTTCACGTATCATGTTAATCCCAATTTTTATTTTATTACTTTCGTATCCATTTGATTGGGGGCAACTGTCAATTGCAGATCAATCGCTTCCTATCTCACACCTAATAGCAGTAATTATATTTGCTATTGCCTCTGCTACGGATTGGTTGGATGGTTATTATGCAAGAAAATATAAATTAGTAACCAATCTTGGGAAATTTCTAGATCCAATGGCAGATAAGTTATTAGTTTCAGCAGCTTTTATTTTATTAGTAGCTTTAGAAATGGCACCAGCTTGGGTTGTTATTTTAATTATAAGTCGCGAATTTGCTGTGACAGGCTTACGACTAGTGGCAGCAGGTGAAGGTATTGTGCTAGCGGCTGGTCAAATGGGGAAATTAAAAACAGTACTGCAAATTTTAGCAATTATTGTGATGTTATTACATAATATCCCTTTTTCCGCAATGGGTTTACCTATCGACGTCATTTTATTATATGCGGCATTGATCATTACCATATGGTCAGGAATAGAATATTTTATAAAAAATTGGCATGTGATGGGGGATTCTAAATAATGTCAGATATAAAAACAGAGATCATATCTGTTGGTACAGAACTTTTACTAGGTCAAATTGTAAATACAAATGCTGCTTGGATATCGCAGCGTTTAGCAGATAAGGGTCTTTCCGTTTATTA
This sequence comes from Gracilibacillus massiliensis, assembly GCF_001458115.1. Lineage (GTDB taxonomy): Bacteria > Bacillota > Bacilli > Bacillales > Amphibacillaceae > Gracilibacillus > Gracilibacillus massiliensis. The sequence goes on along the minus strand of NZ_CZRP01000012.1, from coordinate 781,309 downwards.
TCATACGGTAGTGGGAGATAACGAACACCGATTAACATCAGTTTTTAGTGAAGCTGAAAAACGCTCTGATGTCATTTTTATTACTGGTGGTCTTGGTCCAACAGAAGATGATTTAACACGTGAAGCATTTCAAAATATTTCTGATTTACCAATTATTTATGATCAAGCGACCTTAACAAAAATGGAACAATTCTTCGCTAAAAATAATCGTAAAATGACACCCAATAATCGCAGGCAAGCACATGTGTTTGAAGGTTCGACCGTTTTAAAAAATTCTGTTGGTATTGCTCCGGGTATTATCGTGGAGAATGATAAAAAGGTTTGGGTTTTTATGCCAGGTGTTCCACGAGAGATGAAGGCGATTATGACCGAAGAAGTCATGCCATTTCTTTCGGAAAAATTTAAATTGGATACGGTAATTCGTTCTCGGATGTTGCGTTTTATCGGAATTGGTGAATCACAGCTTGAACATGAGTTGAAAGAATTGATCTCGAATCAAACAAACCCAACAATTGCTCCATTAGCTTCAGAAGGGGAAGTTGCTTTACGGTTAACAGCAAAAGCAAAAAACACTTCGGAAGCGGAACAATTAATCGATACTGTAGAACATAAAATTACAAAAATAGTTGGTCAATATCTTTATGGTTACGACGAAGTAAATATTGAACAAAAAGTATTGGATCTTTTAAAACAAAATAAACTTACGATTGCTAGTGCTGAAAGTCTGACAGGTGGTGCCTTTGCTTCAAGTATTGTAGACCATCAGGGTTCGTCTGTACTTTTTAAGGGTGCTGCGGTTGTCTATCATCCTTATGCAAAAGAAACTGCACTAGAAATCGATTCCAAATTGCTATCCAAACATGGTACCGTAAGTAAAGAATGTGCAGAAGCAATGTCTTCTCAAGTAAAGAAAATCTATCAATCTGATATTGGTATTAGCTTTACAGGAGTCGCAGGTCCAGATAAAATCGAAAATCAAGCAGTAGGTACAGTATATATATCAATTTGTGATAAAGATAATACGTTTTACACGGAGAAATTTCAGTTTAATGGTGATCGTAAAGCGGTTCGAAATAGAGCTGTCAAAAAAGCATATGAAATGTTTTATTATCATTTGAAAGTATGAAAGAAAATATTTAAAGCTCGGTAAAAAAGCATTTTTTCATGAGAGAATCATATGAAAAAGTGCTTTCCTTATTAGGATTTCATCTTTTATAAGGAATTCTCATGAAAAAAAGGGAACATTTATTCGATTTTTTACTTGTGAAACACGTAAAAAGGTTGTAAGATAGTAATAGGAATATGAAGGAGGAATATATGTGAGTGATAGAAAACAGGCCTTAGATATGGCATTAAAACAAATTGAAAAGCAGTTCGGTAAAGGTTCCATTATGAAAATGGGGGAACAAGCAGAACAGAAAATTGCTACTGTTTCCAGTGGATCAATCGCAGTTGATGTGGCGTTAGGTGTTGGTGGATATCCACGAGGAAGAGTTGTTGAAATATATGGTCCGGAATCTTCAGGTAAAACAACGGTATCGCTTCATGCTATTGCAGAAGCGCAACGAGCAGGTGGACAAGCAGCCTTTATTGATGCAGAACATGCACTAGATCCGATATATGCGAGAAAATTAGGTGTTGATGTAGATGAATTATTATTATCTCAACCCGATACAGGGGAACAAGCATTAGAGATTGCTGAAGCATTAGTTCGTAGTGGTGCGGTTGACATAGTTGTTATTGACTCTGTTGCAGCGTTAGTACCGAAAGCCGAAATTGAAGGTGAAATGGGTGATGCCCATGTCGGTCTTCAAGCACGACTAATGTCACAAGCATTGCGTAAACTATCAGGTGCTATTAATAAATCTAAAACTACCGCGATATTTATTAACCAGATTAGAGAAAAAGTCGGTGTCATGTTCGGAAACCCTGAAACAACTCCAGGTGGTAGAGCACTTAAATTCTATTCTTCTGTCCGTTTAGAGGTTAGACGTGCTGAAACCTTAAAAATTGGTAATGATATGGTCGGTAACAAAACCCGTATTAAAGTTGTAAAAAACAAAGTAGCACCGCCGTTTAAACAAGCTGAAGTAGATATCATGTATGGAGAAGGTATCTCAAGACAGGGAGAACTTCTAGATATTGGTTCTGACTTAGATATAGTTCTCAAAAGTGGTGCATGGTACTCCTACAATGATGAGAGACTTGGACAAGGTAGGGAAAATGCAAAACAATTCCTGAAAGAAAATCCTGAAATCCAAGAAGAGATTCACCGTGCAATACGAGCTCATTATGAATTGGATGAAGTAGAAGAAAAAGAAGGAAATGAAGAAACACCTCAAACTTTACTTGATGAATAAGAATAAAGCTCCGTAGCCAATGGTTGCGGAGCTTTAATATTATATAGAGATATCCTTTACATTCCTTGACATCCTAGTGATAGAAGATTAAAATTAACATGTATAATTTAAAAATATTATACATTAAAATTTATTAAAGAGTATTCATTGTACATGCCGACTTAAAAAAGTTGTACAAGTTTATAGCAAGAGGAGGTGAAGGTGTGGAATATCTAGGATTTATTGTCATCTCCATTTTGCTTACAATTATCGGTATTGTTGTTGGTTATCTGATTCGAAAGAAATTAGCGGAGAAGAAAATCTCTAGTGCTGAAGAGTTAGCGAAACAAATTGTGGAAGAAGGTCATAAGAACGCAGAGGTGGCCAAAAAAGAAGCATTGTTAGAAGCAAAAGACGAAAACCATAAAATTCGTCAACAAGCTGATGAAGAGCTAAGAGAACGTCGTGCAGAAATTCAAAAGCTTGAAAGTCGTCTCATGCAGAAGGAAGAAAATCTAAATCGTAAGGATCAAACTTTAGATAAGCGTGAGCTACTGCTAGAAAAGAAAGAAAGTTCGCTTACAGAAAAACAACAACAAATTGAAGAAATGGAAAGCAAAGTTGGAGCAATGCTAAGCGAGCAACAAGCAGAATTAGAACGGATTTCAGGATATACCACTGATCAAGCAAAACAAATTATTTTGCAACGAGTGGAAGAAGAAGTTACGCATGAATCAGCTATGATCATAAAAGAAGCAGAAAATCGTGCGAAAGAAGAAGCAGATAAAAAGGCGAAAAACATTTTATCTCTCGCTCTTCAACGATGTGCTGCAGATCATGTTGCTGAAACTACTGTTTCCGTTGTCAATCTTCCGAATGATGAGATGAAAGGTCGAATAATCGGTCGTGAAGGTCGAAATATTCGGACTTTAGAAACACTTACAGGTATTGATCTAATTATTGATGATACACCAGAAGCAGTTATCTTATCTGGTTTTGACCCAATTCGTCGGGAAATTGCTCGAATTGCATTAGAAAAACTAGTGCAAGACGGTCGTATTCACCCAGCAAGAATTGAAGAAATGGTGGATAAATCAAGACGTGAGGTCGATGAATATATTCGTGATTTTGGAGAGCAGACAACATTTGAAATAGGAGTACATGGTCTTCATCCTGATTTAGTTAAAATTTTAGGTCGATTAAAATATCGTACAAGCTATGGACAAAATGTGCTAAAACACTCTACAGAAGTAGCTTATTTATCCGGTCTATTAGCTGCTGAGCTCGGAGAAGATCAAACACTTGCTAGACGTGCTGGTTTATTACATGACATTGGTAAAGCTATTGACCATGAAGTAGAAGGTAGTCACGTTGAAATTGGTAAGGAACTAGCAACGAAGTACAAAGAAAATGAAGTTGTGATTAATTCAATTGCTTCACACCATGGTGATGAGGAAGCAACTTCTGTGATTGCAGTGATCGTAGCAGCAGCTGATGCATTATCAGCAGCACGACCTGGTGCACGTAGTGAAACGTTAGAAAATTATATTAAACGTTTAGAAAAGTTAGAAGAAATTTCAGAATCTTATGCAGGAGTAGAGAAATCATTTGCTATTCAAGCTGGTAGAGAAGTTCGAATCATTGTCAAACCAGATGAAATCGATGATGCTGAATCTACAAAAATTGCAAGAGATATCCGAAAACGAATTGAAGATGAGTTGGATTATCCAGGACACATAAAAGTCACGGTAATTCGCGAAACTCGTTCTGTGGAATACGCAAAATAGAGACTGTAATCAATAAAATCCAAACGATACTTCGAGTAGATTTCGATATCGTTTGGATTTTTATGCGTAAGGTGAGTTTCCTCATTATTTTACATACAGCTTTAACTCTGAGATATTTTGACTTTTACAATATAGTATGCAAAACTATGGATACTAAAAAAGAAAGGTAGTCGTTCATGAAGATATTATTTATAGGTGATGTTGTCGGTTCACCTGGCAGAGATATGGTACAAGAGTACTTACCGAAACTTAAATCGAAATATCAGCCACATGTAACCATTATAAATGGTGAGAATGCAGCAGCAGGAAAAGGTATTACCGAAAAAATTTATAAAAGTTTATTAGAATGGGGAGCACAGGCAATAACAATGGGAAACCATACCTGGGATAAGCGTGAAATCTTCAACTTTATTGAGGATGCGACATATATGGTGCGTCCCGGTAATTTACCACCGGATACACCTGGAAAAGAGATAGTTTATATTAAATCAAATGGAAAAGAAATCGCTGTAATAAATCTATTAGGAAGAACCTTTATGCAGCCTGTTGATGACCCTTTTCGCAAGCTAGATGAATTAATAGAAAAAGCCAAGAAGCGTACGAACATCATCTTTGTTGACTTTCATGCAGAAGCAACAAGTGAGAAACAAGCTTTTGGTTGGTACACTGATGGGAAAGCAAGTGTTGTTGTAGGAACCCATACCCACGTTCAAACAGCAGATAATCGCATCTTACCTAATGGGACTGCCTATATATCTGATGTCGGCATGACAGGTCCATATGACGGTATTTTAGGTATGGAACGTGATGCAGTGATTAAGAAGTTTTTGACCGGACTACCCGTTCGTTTTGAAGTTCCAAAAACAGGTCGAAATCAACTAAGTGGCGTAATTATTGACGTAGATGCAACTACTGGTAAAGCAACAAAGATGGAACGAATCCAAATAAATGATGATCATCCATTTTTCTCATAACCAAATATTGCTATCGATTTATTTGAAATTTTCGATTTTATCCTTCATAATTAAAAGGAATATCTTTCATTATCATGAATATAGTTAAAGTGGGATAACAATAGCATTTGAAGGAGGTACCAGGGATGGACATATTAAAAGTTTCAGCAAAATCAAACCCGAATTCTGTAGCAGGCGCACTTGCAAATGTATTACGAGAACGTGGTTCAGCGGAAATCCAAGCGATAGGTGCTGGTGCACTTAATCAATCAGTGAAGGCAGTTGCGATCGCACGTGGTTTTGTTGCTCCAAGTGGAGTGGATCTCATTTGTATTCCAGCTTTTACTGATATTATGATTGATAATGAAGAGCGTACTGCAATCAAGTTAATTGTGGAACCAAGATAATATGAATTTTATGTAACCTGTTTGTTTTATAAACAAACAGGTTTTTGTGTGTATTAAAAATAGAATGCAATCTAGCTTTGGGAGTGAAACGGATGATCATTGATTGCCATTGTGATGCATTATTAAAAATGTGGTTGCATAAAGTAGATTTTACAGATGATCTTGTATTAGATGTGAATCTACCTAAATGGCTAAACAGTCCAGTAAAAGTTCAATGTTTTGCTATTTATGTACCTGAACATATCCCAACGGAGTCAAAATTCATTGTCGCTCTTGAAATGATCGATCTATTCTTTGAAAAAATTATTAAACCTAATCCGGATATAAAATGGATCAAACAAAAGGAAGACATAGAACGATTAAAAGATGATGAAAAAGGCGCAATGCTTACCTTAGAAGGACTAGATTGTATCGGATATGATCTTTTTAAACTAAGGTTACTCATTCGACTAGGAGTGAAGATGATTGGCATGTCTTGGAACACAGCTAATTTGGCCGTAGATGGTTTAGGGGAATCAAGAGCTGCTGGACTAACTGATTTTGGCAAAGAAGTAATTCAACTAGCAAATCAAGAAAAAGTGTGGATTGATTTAGCTCATATTTCCTCACAGGGCTTCAAAGACGCTATTAAGTTAGCAGATCATGTCATTGTCTCACATGCTAACAGTCGATCCATCTGTGATCATGAAAGAAACTTGAATGATCATCATATACAGAGAGTCATTGACAAGAATGGATTAATAGGTTTAACATTTGTGAAAAATTTTGTGGTAAGCAAAGAAAAGGCTACTATTAAAGATTTACTCTATCATATGGTGCACTTTTTACATATAGGCGCAGAAAACCATATCGTTTTTGGCTCTGATTTTGATGGAACAGATCAATTTATCGAGCATTTAAGCTCTATTGCTGATTATCGCTCACTGGAATTAGCCATTCAACAAAGTTTCTCTAAGGAACAATGCCAAAAAGTAAGTTATTTGAACTTTATCAGACATTTTCCAGGATAAATAATAAAAACCGATAAATACGCTTTGTATTTCAAGGGGTTATCCCCTATAATAGATGAAGTAGTTTTATCTTTTAAGATGGATTAGAGGTAAGAAAGGAGTTAAACAAAATGAATGAAAAACAACGACTAGAAGCTCAACAAATCAACCAAAAGAATTCAGCGGACGTAAAATCCGATACGAATGATAATTTGGACCGATTAAAGAACATGTCTAGTGATGATTTGATTTCTAAATATTTTCAAACAACATATGAACCACCTAATATGAGAAAAGCGAAAAAACGTTTGAAAAAAGATGTCGATGTTCATTATGATTTCGATATACCATTAGAAATGAAAGCAATAGGAAAAGGGAAGAAGTTCCTCATCCGTACCTATGGTTGTCAAATGAATGAACATGATACCGAGGTAATGGCAGGTATTCTCACTAACATGGGTTATACCCCAACAGAAGAAACCAAAGAGGCAGACATCATTTTATTAAATACGTGTGCAATCCGTGAAAACGCGGAAAATAAAGTATTTGGTGAAATTGGTCATTTAAAGCCACTTAAATTAGAAAATCCGGATGTGATTTTAGGTGTTTGTGGTTGTATGTCACAGGAAGAATCTGTTGTCAATCGTATCCTTAAAAAACATCCATTTATTGATTTAATTTTCGGTACACACAATATCCACCGTTTACCACAGTTGATTAATGAAGCAATGTTTGGAAAAGAAATGGTGGTAGAAGTATGGTCTAAAGAAGGGGATATTATAGAAAACCTTCCGAAAGTCCGTAAAGGAAAAATTAAGGCATGGGTAAATATCATGTATGGCTGTGATAAGTTCTGTACGTACTGTATTGTTCCATATACAAGAGGTAAAGAACGAAGTCGTATGCCGGAGGATATCATCCAAGAAGTTCGCCATTTAGCAGCACAAGGGTATAAAGAAATTACACTATTAGGTCAGAATGTGAATGCATATGGAAAAGATTTGGAATTCGAATATGGACTTGGAGACTTAATGGAAGAAATGAGTAAAATAGATATTCCGCGTGTCCGCTTTACTACATCCCATCCAAGGGATTTTGATGATCGTTTAATTGAAGTATTAGCACAAGGTGGAAATTTGTTAGATCATATTCATTTACCAGTACAGTCTGGAAGTTCAGATGTTTTACGTGTAATGGCACGAAGGTATACGAGAGAACAGTACCTCGAATTAGTTAGAAAAATTAAAAAAGCAATGCCGAATGCCACTTTAACAACCGATATCATCGTAGGATTCCCGAATGAAACCGATGAACAGTTTGAAGAAACGATGACGCTTATGGAAGAAGTTGGTTTCGAAAGTGCTTATACGTTTATTTATTCACCAAGAGAAGGTACACCATCTGCACGTTGGGAAGATAATATTCCAATGGAAGTCAAAAAAGAACGACTTCAACGTTTAAATGCATTAGTTAATAAGCAATCAGCAGAAGCAATGGAACAATACTTGGGACAAACGGTTAAGGTGCTTGTTGAAGGTGAAAGTAAAAAAGATCCCGAGGTATTATCTGGCTATACAGAGCGTAACAAATTGGTGAATTTTAGAGGACCAAAGTCTATCATTGGTGAAATTGTAGAAGTAAAAATCGTAAATACAAAAACATGGACATTAGACGGCGAAATGGTCGAATCAGCAGTTGAGGTGAATTAAATGGCAAAATATACAAGAGCAGAAGTGATTGAAGAAGCGCATAATTTGGCTAATAAGATGGCTAACATTGAAGAAATTGATCGCTTTAAACACTTAGAAGCAAAATTAAATGAAAATAATAAGATTCAAAGTTCCATTAAAAAAATCAAAGCACTACAAAAGCAGGCTGTGAACTTCCAAGCTTATGGTAAACAGGAGGCACTAAAACGTGTCGAAGCTGAAATTGATCGATTACAAGCAGAAATCGATGAAATTCCAGTCGTTCAAGAGTTTAAAGAATCACAAGTTGTAATTAATGATATCTTGCAGCTAGTTACCAATACAATAGCCAGAGAGATTACCAATGAAGTGATTCGTTCAACCGATGGCGATGTATTATCAGGAGAAACAGGCTCGAAAAAAGGAAAAAGCCACTGCTAACAAAAAACCACGATCAACTAACTAGTTGATCGTGGTTTTTTATATGTTAGGAAATCATTGTGAAAAAAGCATAAAGCCTGTTGGTGAATAAAAACAGGATTATGCGACACTATTGTAGTGGTAATTATGAGATATTATATGTGCTTTGCAATCGCTCCGGCTTGTCCGCTTCCCTTTCCGCGGGTATTTCTCCTCAGCTAACTTTTTAAGCAAAGTACGCTTAAAAAGTGGATCTTCGGATAAATACTTCCCGCAGGAGTGGAAGCGGACGCCTGCGCTTTTTAATGTTCTACAACTCAAGCGAGAATAATCATGTCGGCCTATTCACTATTTTCCATCAATTCATCATTAGATTACTTATCAATGTTAGCAATATAAGCTGATTTATTATCTAAGTGTAACCATCCAAAATATAAGCATTTGCTATAGTTGTAGAGTGCCACTAAGCGTAGGCGGCCACTTCCACTCCTGTGGGATTGTTTTCCCTGAAGATCCACTTTTTCATGCGGTTTTTGCTTGGAAAAGTTAGGTCGAGTAAGCGGGAATACTTGATTACTTAAAGTATTCCTCACTCCTCACAGAACCGTGCGTGCGCTATTCACGCACACGGCTCTTCCTATCACCTTTCACAGAATATACGATATATGCCGTCTCAAGTCATATATGTTCGTTTTCGTTCTCGGATTTGGTAATGGATATTTCACCAAAAATAATTCAAACTTCTCCCAACTGAAGGATTTTCGTTGACTCCTTCGATTCATCCATTTAAATAGTAAATTTTTTATACAACGCAGAAAATAGTGGACTTCGTGAGCATTATCCGTGATACAATAATAATTATAGTAGCCCACTAGCGATTGTTGGATTCGGCGCATGATGTCTTGAATATCCCTCGTTCGATTTGCTTTTAACCAAGCTTTATGTTGTTTAATCTTGGCCCGGACTTTCTTCTTACTACTTTTCCGTTTTACACGGTAATTACCTTTCTTGCTTTTACTACAATAGTGCGTAAAGCCAAGAAAATCGAACGTAGATGGTTTCTTCTTTCCGTCACGCTTTGCATCTTTCCAGGCATAAGGACCAAACGAGATAATCTTCGTTTTATCCTCTGCAATTTCTAGATGAAACTTACGTAACCTTTGAATCAGATTCGTGTAGAATCGGTTGGCATCTTCTTTGTATTGGAAACAACACACAAAGTCATCCGCATAGCGAACCATGTAGGCTTGACCCTTACATTGTTTCTTTACTGCTTTCTCAAACCATAGATCCAACACATAATGAAGATAGATATTCGCTAGAACCGGAGAAATGATACCCCCTTGCGGGGTTCCCCGGTCTGTATCGATAAATTTCCCCTCTTCCATATAACCACCTTTTAGAAATCGAGCGATAATACGAAGTAAGTTGGGGTCATTGATACGATGGCGAAGAAACTTCATCATCCAATCATGACTCACATGATCAAAGAATCCTTTGATATCCGCATCTACTATATAATTGGTTTTCCGTTGTTCCATGTATACATTTAAAATCTTTAATGCATCATGGCAGTTTCTATTCGGACGAAAACCGAAGGAACAATCGAGAAAATCATTTTCATAAATGGCATTCAAAATCTTCGTAATACCCATTTGAACGATCTTATCTTCATGTTCGGGGATACCTAGTGGCCGTTTCTTGTTGGAACCCGGCTTGTCAATGTAAGAACGCTTGACCGGAATCGGTCGATAAGCCTTTCTCTTCATTCGTTTCACTAGGCCTTTGATGTTTTGGTCTAAATTCGCTTCGTACATTTCTTTGGTAGTGCCATTCACACCGGTTGCTTTACCTTTCGGTAATTGGTAATGGCACTGTTTCAAGTTACTTTCATTTAGTAAATGTACGAGAGAATTAAAGACAAGGTTCTTATCCGATTTTGCTAATTCTGTTATCCTATTAAGTTTCGTTTCCATAATACGTTCCACCTCTGGGTATGGATTATGTTTCTCTATCAAGGGTGATGACAGGTAACGGCCTTTCCTCCATCGGCATTACCCAACTTCATCAGTACTACGCCGTTATCCGACTTCCTTTAGGCATTTGACAGCCCTCACTTTATTATCGCTTGTTCGTCATTACTTTCTTTATCCGAAAGACCTAAAGGACCTCCCGAGTTACCGCAACATATCAATGTGTAACGTGCCAGGGTCTTCGACTCCGGAGAAGATAGCATTCTCTCGCCTTTAACGAGAATCCTATTGTTGCCTTCTATGCCTCAGAACACATCGACCTTCTCAGCTTTGGTTTTATTTCAGAGCTCTATCCCTCAGCCACTAGGGCTTTCCGGCCCGTTACCTAACTGTCTACGCTTAAAGGCAATGTGTTACCACTTGCCCTCCAAGACTCGCTACAAGTGATTGGCTAGTTCTTACTTGGCGGGAATCCCACCCGCTATATGTTACGACCTATGCTCGGCCGCACCTGAAGGGAAAACCCCACTGCATAGAAAACACTACGAAAGCTTGCTTGAGTAGATGTTGCACTTGTGCCCGTGGTAAAAGGGAAGTGGGCAAGCCAAAGCGGTTTTCACGCACATATATAATCTCATAATTACCACCAGGGTTATCTCACATAATTCTTCTCTTTTTAAATTATAATCTCATATTTGAACGTTTGTGTGGTTTTTGGATATTAAACAATATCATTAGCCTTGGAATCAAGTACACTTTTCTAGGCATCTGCATAGGATGGAGTAGGATCTATGGTCAACTTATTCTTAAAAGAATAAAGGCACTATAGACGAATATCTCGCATATGATGGAATTGAAATAAGAGGGAGGTTATAATTCCATGTCTTTTCTAGACCAACAATACCGAGAAATTATAACAAAAGCGGTCATTGGCAAGGGTAGAAAGTTTAAGCAAGAAACGAACACCATTACACCATCACATCGTCCATCAAGTATATTAGGTTGTTGGATCATCAATCATAACTATCACGCAAAATTAGTAAAAAAAGAAACAGTAGAAATTCGTGGTCACTATGATGTAAATGTTTGGTATGCATATAATGACAACACAAAAACAGAAGTAGTAACAGAGCGCGTCGAATATTGTGATTATGTACCATTATCCATTCGTGATAAACAACACATTGGTGATGAGTGCGAAGTTCTTGCAAAAGTAATTCAACAGCCAAATTGTTTAGAATGCAGTATTGAAACAAAAGGTAACAAAATTAAAGTAGATGTTGAACGAGAATTTTTAGTTGAAGTAATTGGTGAAACTAAAATCTGTGTCAAAGTAGATCCTGAAGGAAAAGTATACGATGATGAAGATTGGGACCTAGCAATATCAGACGATGAACTAGATGAAATCGATCCAGATTTCCTTGATGACGTAGAAGAAGAATAATACCTACAGTGTGGGGAAAGCTCACACTGTATTTTTTTATAGTATTTATCTATAAAGCAGTTCTGTGCTATAATATGACAAGAATGATAGGATGTTGGGGGATACTATAATGGGTTTTACGCCAATGATACAGCAATATTTGAAAATCAAAGCAGATTATCAAGACTGCTTTTTATTTTTCCGTTTAGGAGATTTTTATGAAATGTTTTTTGAGGATGCTAAAAAAGCTGCCCTTGAACTTGAAATAACACTAACAAGTCGGGATGGTGGAGGTGAAGATCGAATACCGATGTGTGGTGTTCCTTACCATTCAGCGGAAAATTACATAAAAGCGTTAATTGAAAAAGGGTATAAGGTAGCCATTTGCGAGCAGGTGGAAGACCCTAAAGTTGCTAAAGGGGTTGTCAAAAGAGAAGTCGTTCAGTTGATCACACCTGGAACCGTAATGGAAGGGAATATGCTTGATGATAAAGAAAATAATTATTTAGCAGCGGTAACACAAACAGCAGAACATCAATTCGCGTTTGCCTACACCGATATGTCGACTGGTGAAACGTTTGTTATGGAGATCAAACGGGGATGGGATGCGGTATTAAGTGAATTATACAATCGGCCTATTAAAGAAATTGTTGTGGAGCAAAGTCTTTCAGTCGATAACATTAGCGAACTGACCGACAAAATGCAATTAACGGTTTCCTATGCAAAAGAGATCAAGCTACCAGAAGATATGAAATTATTAGTTGACAATGTGGAAGACACATCTTTAAAACAGACCTGTCTTGTACTTTATAATTATTTATTTCATACTCAGAAACGTGCGATTGAACACTTAAAAAAAGCACAAGTTATCGAATTAGAAGAATATATGACATTAGATATGTATTCCAAACGAAATTTAGAAATAACTGCTTCTTTAATGAGGAAAGAAAAGTTTGGAAGTCTCTTATGGGTAATTGATCGCACCGTAACGGCAATGGGTGCTCGGAAATTAAAGAAATGGTTAGAGCGCCCATTATTGACTCAATCCTTAATTGAGAAACGTCTTGATCTTGTTACAGGATTTTATGATCAATTTTTTGAACGTGAAGAAATTAGAGAAGCGCTGCAATCGATTTATGATATGGAACGATTATCTGGTAGGGTGTCATTCGGTAATGTGAATGCACGTGACTTGATCCAATTAAAACGCTCGTTAGCGAAAGTGCCGTATATTAAAGAGCAATTGAAACAATTTGATAGTGAAGCAGTAAAAGAGTTAGCGGATGGTATCAATGGTTTACCGCAATTGTTTGATTTGTTGGAAAAAGCAATTGCGGAAGATCCACCTATTTCGATCATGGATGGCAAAATTTTAAAAGATGGTTATAACAAATCATTAGATGAATACCGTCATGCATCAACAAATGGTAAGGATTGGATTGCAGAATTAGAGCAAAAGGAAAAAGCAGAAACAAATATTAAATCATTAAAAATAGGATTTAATCGAGTATTTGGTTATTACATTGAAGTAACGAGACCAAACCTGCCATTAATCCCAGAAGGGCGTTACCAAAGGAAACAGACCTTAACTAATGCAGAACGATTCATTACAGACGAACTGAAGGAAAAAGAAACATTGATATTGGAAGCAGAGGAAAAAAGTGTTGATTTAGAATATCAGCTCTTCTTAGAAATTAGGGAAAAGGTAAAAGATTTCATTCCAAGTTTGCAACGCTTAGCTGACGTTATCAGTGAGATTGATGTGTTACAGAGCTTTGCGACCGTAAGTGAAGAAAATAATTATGTCAAACCAACCTTTACCACCGATGATCATGTCTATTTAGAAGAAAGTCGTCATCCAGTAGTAGAAAAGGTTATGAAGGATGAATTTGTCCCAAATACGATCGATTTGTCAGAAGATAAGCATTTATTATTAATAACCGGGCCCAATATGTCTGGTAAAAGTACGTATATGCGTCAATTAGCCTTAACAGTTATCATGGCCCAAGTTGGATGCTTTGTACCAGCTAAAAAAGCAAAAATAGCTATTGTTGATCAAATTTTTACTCGTATTGGTGCGGCCGACGATCTTGTATCTGGTCAAAGTACGTTTATGGTCGAAATGTTAGAAGCAAATCATGCGATTCAGCATGCGACCAAAGATAGTTTAATTTTATTAGACGAAATTGGCCGTGGTACCAGCACGTATGACGGTATGGCCTTAGCTCAGGCGATCATTGAATATATTCATGACCATATCAAGGCAAAAACACTATTTTCAACACATTATCATGAACTAACAAGTCTTGATGATCATTTGCCCGCTCTGAAGAATATCCATGTACGGGCAGAAGAGATTGAAGGAAAAGTCGTTTTTCTTCATCAAATTCACGACGGGGCAGCGGATGAGAGTTATGGTATTCATGTTGCACAATTAGCTGGTTTGCCGGATCCATTAATAAATAGAGCGAATGTGATTTTATCGGATTTGGAAGGTATGACGAAAGAAAAACCGCAAACGGACAAGAATAAGGAAGAGCAAGCATTGGCGATGGAACAAATGGCCTTTTTCGCACAAGAACAACCAACAAAGAAGCAAGAAAGTACCGAAAATCAAGCGATTATTAACACGATTAAAAAATGGAATTTGTTAGATATGACCCCGATGGATGCCATGAATGAGTTGTATCAATTACAGAAGAAAGTGGAAGAAAAAAAGAGGTGAAAGTAGATGCAAATCAACGAACTACCGGATTATTTAGCTAATAAAATAGCAGCAGGTGAGGTCGTTGAGCGTCCGGCATCTGTTGTAAAAGAATTGGTGGAAAACAGTGTGGATGCCAAAAGTACATCAATTAAAATTGATATTCAAGAAGCAGGCTTACAAGAAATAAAAATAACGGATGACGGCATTGGTATTCCACATGACCAATGTAAGAAAGCATTTTTACGTCATGCGACAAGTAAAATTCAGAGTGAAAATGACCTCTTTCATGTTCGTACTTTAGGTTTCAGAGGGGAAGCCTTAGCAAGTATCGCTGCAGTTAGTCGACTCGAACTAAAAACGTCAACAGGAGAAGAAGCTGGAACTAAAATGAGTATCGAAGGTGGCCACATTAAGGAAGAAGCTCGCAGTGATGCTCGAAAGGGAACAGAAATTACGGTTCAAGATATCTTTTTTAATACTCCGGCAAGACTGAAATATATGAAAACTGTTCACACTGAATTAGGGCACATCACCGATATTATTAATCGTATGGCTTTTTCTCATCCAGAGATTCGCTTTGAATTAACACATAATGAGAAACGGATTTTTCAAACTACTGGTAAAGGTGATTTAAGGCAAATCGCATCATCTGTTTATGGTATGTCAGTAGCGAAACAAATGATTCCTGTTCAAACAAGAACATTAGATTACGAGATTAATGGTTTTATTGTCAAACCTGAAGTAAATCGTTCTTCAAGAAATTATATAACGACAATCGTAAATGGTCGGTTTATTAGAAGTATTGGATTAGCAAAAGCGATAACAAATGGTTTTCATACTTTTCTACCAATTGGCAGGCAACCGATCGTTGTATTAAATATATCGATGGATCCTTATTTAATTGATGTTAATGTTCATCCAACTAAATTAGAGGTTCGGTTTAGTAAAGAAAAAGAGTTATTTCAAGCGGTGGAACAGATGGTCAAAGATGCATTACACCAGCAGACACTAATTCCTAGTGGTCCCAAAACAAGCATTAAAAAAGAAAAGTCTGATCAACCGCAATTTGAATTTGATCAACCAACACCAACAACAAAACATTTTGCCAAACAAAAAACGGAAATGGAACAAAAACTGGAAGATAGTGCGTTTATTAGGGAAACAGAGCCTGTAGGAACAAGTATAAGCAGAGAAACATCTGATAAAGAACAGACTGAATCGACGGAAGAATCGGTACCATTCCAATCTGAGACCACTGCTGTCGAAGAAGATCGCGTACCTAAAATGTATCCTATCGGACAACATCACGGAACCTATATTTTGGCCCAAAATGATCTAGGGTTATATATCATTGATCAACATGCTGCACAGGAAAGAATTAAATATGAATTTTTCCGTGACAAAATTGGGGAAGTGGAAAGTCATATTCAAGACTTATTAGTACCTTTAACGTTTGAATTCACCCAACAAGAAGCACTTCTTATTGAACAATATTTGGATGAATTTAAGAAGGTAGGTTTATTTTTGGAAGCCTTTGGCCAAAATGCCTATATCGTTCGTTCTCATCCTTATTGGTTCCCAAGAGGGGAAGAAACCGAAATCGTTCGCGATATGGTAGATCAATTGATTCATGATAAGCAAGTGAATATTCATAAATTAAGAGAAGAAGCTGCTATTTTAATGTCGTGTAAACGTTCGATCAAAGCGAATCACTATCTAAATATAGATGATATGCAGCAATTGCTCGATGATTTGCGTCAATGTCAGGAACCTTTTACTTGCCCACATGGTAGACCGATTATTATACAATTTACCAAATATGAAATGGAAAAAATGTTCAAGCGAGTTATGTAAATAGATGAAGGTTTGGCTAAATTCATGTATACTGTAACAAAGAATGTAAAGTCACCATTGGAAGTGATAACTTGAAAGAGAAATTAGTAGTGATTGTTGGACCGACCGCAGTAGGAAAAACTGCACTTTCTATTGAATTGGCCCAGGCTTTTAACGGTGAAGTAATCAGCGGGGATTCGATGCAGGTTTATAAGGGATTGGATATTGGTACTGCAAAAGTAACCGATGAGGAAAAGTCGGGGATAGCCCATTATATGATTGACATATTAGATCCTGCCCAATCTTTTTCGGTAGCTGATTTTCAAAAACGGGTAAACCAACATATTAAATCC
The DNA here is from genome assembly GCF_001458115.1 of Gracilibacillus massiliensis. Lineage (GTDB taxonomy): Bacteria > Bacillota > Bacilli > Bacillales > Amphibacillaceae > Gracilibacillus > Gracilibacillus massiliensis. Next base: position 764,437 of record NZ_CZRP01000012.1, on the reverse strand, counting down.
ATTGTGGCTAATGACAAACATCCGATAATTGCCGGTGGAACAGGGTTATATATTCAATCTGTTCTATACAATTATCAGTTTTCAGATAGTAAACGATCTAATCAGTATCAAGAAAATATTGAACAAGAGATCGAACATAATGGTATTGAAAAGGTTTATCAGCGGTTGAAAAATGTTGACCCACATCAAGCAGAGAAGATTCATCCAAATAATCATCGTCGCGTTATACGAGCATTAGAGGTTTACGACCGTACTGGAATAACGATGACAGATTACCAAAAAGCACAACAAATGGAGTCAAACTATGATTTTCGAATAATAGGACTAGAAATGGATCGTAAATTGTTATATGATCGTATCAACGAGAGAGTAGACAAGATGATTGAAAATGGTTTAATAGATGAAGTAAACCATTATTATCGACAAGGATTAGAAAATGCCCAAGCAATGAGAGGAATTGGTTATAAAGAAATCATTCCTTATCTAAAAGGGGAACAGTCCTTGGAAGAAGTGGTAGATCTATTGAAGCGCAATTCTCGTAGATTTGCTAAACGTCAATATACTTGGTTTAAAAACAAAATGCCAGTCGAATGGTATCCGATTACAGTAGAAACCAAAGATCAAGTTTTTCAAACTATTTTATCAGATTTAGAAGGATTCTATAAAGAAAGATAGAATAATTTAAGTATAGAGAAAATAGAGGAGGATCTACCATGTCTCAATCAGTAAATATTCAAGATCAATACCTTAATCAACTTCGAAAAGAGCGTATTCCATCAACTATCTTTTTGACCAATGGTTTTCAATTACGAGGTGTAATTAAGGCTTTTGATAACTTCACGGTCATGCTGGAAACAGATGGTAAACAACAATTGATTTTCAAACATGCAATATCTACTTTTGTTCCATCTAAAAATGTTACGATTGATAAGGAATAAATGACAGATAGTAGGCGCTATGAAGAAGTAGCGCCTTTTCCTATGCATTAAAATAAACAGATATGTCAAAAATAAGTAGAAAAGTGAGTAGGTGATCGATATCGAGAAAGTATTATTAGTAGCTGTCATGCATGATAAAAGTAATGAGGAACAATTCTACTATTCACTCAATGAACTAGAAGCTTTAGCAAAAACAGCAGAGGGGCAAGTAGTAGATACAATAATTCAAAAGCGGCCAACTCCACATCGTGCTTTTTATGTGGGTGAAGGTAAATTAGAGGAAATTAAAGAGAAATTAGAAGAGCATGAAATAGAAGTAGTCATTACAAATGAAGAATTGTCTGGTGGTCAAATCCGAAATCTCCAAGAACAACTTGACGTTCGTGTGATTGATCGCAGTCAATTAATATTAGATATTTTTGCTGCAAGAGCGCGAACGAAAGAAGGGAAGCTTCAAGTAGAATTAGCACAATACACCTATATGCTTCCACGATTACACGGCCAGGGAACTGATTTATCAAGGCTTGGTGCCGGTATCGGAACGAGAGGTCCTGGTGAAACTAAATTAGAAAGCGATCGTCGACATATTAGAAGACGGATGGATGATATTAAAAAACGGTTAGAGCAAGTGGTAAATCAGCGCGATCAGTATCGTGGCAATCGAAAAAAACAACAATTATTTCAAATCGCAGTGGTAGGTTATACCAATGCTGGTAAGTCGACATTATTTAATAGTTTAACAAAAAGCGATTCTCTTTATGAAGATAAACTTTTTGCCACCCTTGATCCATTATCAAGACGAATGAAGTTACCATCTAATTTAGAAGTGTTGCTGACAGATACGGTTGGTTTTATTCAAGATTTACCGACCGCTTTAATTGCCGCATTTCGTTCGACATTAGAAGAAGTGAAAGAAGCAGATATTATTCTACATGTAATTGATGTAGCGGCACCAAATAAAGACGAGCATGAACAAACGGTTTATCGGTTATTATCCGAGTTAGATGCAGATCAAATTCCGATGTTAACCGTTTATAACAAGAAAGATTTAATAGACGATGCTGATTTTGTACCCGGTTCCCATCCGTATTTACTTATTAGCGCCTTAGATGAGCAAGACATTAGAAATGTAAAAATCGAAACAGAAGCACTGATTAAACAACAATGGACGTACTTTTCTGGATTTGTTCCCGAACATGAGTCAACGAAATTAGCGAAAATACGTCAGTACACGATATTGGAAAAGGAAGAATATCAAGAATCAAGATTAGCTTACCGTGTGGAAGGGTTTGTAGACCCGAACCATGCAATTATGAAAGAGATAAAGGAGTTTCATCAAGAATGAACGAATCGTTATTGATTAGGGAAATCGAGAAAAAGATAGAACCTATTTTTACAAACATTCACCAAATAGAATTGAATAATCAAGAGAAAGTATTGAAAGCATTCCGTAACCATCAAGTGAGTGATAGTGACTTTAATCCAACAACAGGCTATGGCTATGATGATTTTGGCAGGGATAAGTTGGAGGCCGTATATGCAAATATTTTTGGAGCGGAAGATGCACTTGTCAGACCTCAGATCACTTCTGGCACACATGCGATTAGTACAGCGCTCTTTGGTGTTCTAAGACCAGGACAAGAGTTATTATATATTACGGGTAAGCCATATGATACATTGAACAAAGTGATTGGCGACGATCAGCATGTTCCTGGTTCATTAGTGGATTTTGGTATAAGCTATCGTCATATCGAGTTGAAAGATGGAAAAATAGATATCGAAGCACTGTCGAATGCCGTTTCGGAAAAAACACGTGTGGTTGCTATTCAAAGGTCAAAAGGTTATGATGATCGACCATCGATTACAATGGATGAAATGCAAAAAGTGATCGAGAAAATCAAACAGATAGATCCTAACACCATTATATTTGTTGATAATTGTTATGGGGAGTTTGTCGAAACGCTTGAGCCAACGGATATTGGAGCCGATTTAATAGCAGGCTCTCTGATAAAAAACCCTGGCGGGGGAATCGCTAGGATGGGAGGATATATTGTCGGAAAGAAAGAATATATCGAGATGGCGGCCAATCGCTTAACAGCACCGGGGATTGGAAAAGAAGTTGGTGCGAGCATTGGAATGTTACAAGAGATGTATCAAGGTTTATTTTTAGCCCCACATGTGGTAAGTGAAGCTTTAAGAGGAGCTGTTTTCACTTCTGCTTTTTTAACCGAATTAGGCTACCATACTTCTCCAAAATATGATGCAAAGCGCACAGATCTTATACAATCCGTTATTTTTCAAAATGCAGAGAAAATGATAGTCTTCTGCCAAGCGATTCAAAGACAGTCACCAATTAACTCACATGTTTCGCCATATCCGGCACCGATGCCAGGTTATGAAGATGACGTTATTATGGCAGCAGGAACCTTTATTCAAGGAGCAAGTTTAGAATTAACAGCCGATGGACCAATTCGACCTCCATATATTGCTTATGTTCAAGGTGGACTTACATATAGCCATGTCAAACTAGCTGTGATAGAGGCTGCGAAGGAATTAACTTAATATAATAAGAAAAGATTAAAAAGTAGTTTGTAGTTGGATATATTCCAGCTTGAACTACTTTTTTATTTTTATGCAAGATCATATTTTAAAATAATCGCGTGTGGCTTAACTATAAATGGGGAATAGATATTATTGTAGACTTACTATATTTTTATCATGTTAACTTACCTCACATCTCTTGACACAAAAATTACACCGTGTATAATATAGTTATAGAAAACAGATGGAAGGGGTGAAAGAAATGGGTGATATAGATAGACGTTCCATGCCCTTGTTTTCGATCGGAATTGTAAAATCATTAACAGGGTTAACAGCTCGACAAATCCGATATTATGAACAGCATCAGTTGATACATCCATCTCGAACAGAAGGAAATCAAAGACTTTTTTCTTTTAATGACGTCGACCGTCTACTAGAAATTAAAGAATTAATTGAAAAAGGCCTGAACTTAGCAGGTATCAAGCAAGTTCTGCTTATGAAAGATTTGCCGAAGACTGAAAAAGAAGTTTCAGACAAAAAAGCATCCGAAATATCTGAGAAGGATCTCAGAAAAATCTTACAAAAAGAACTATTAGATGCTGGCAGATTAGGGAAAGCTTCGTTAAGACAGGGAGAATTATCACGATTCTTCCATTAAAATATAAAGGAGAGAGTGTAATCAATGGGATTAACTAAAGAAGAAATTAAGCAAAAAATTAATGAGGAAAATGTAAAGTTTATTCGTCTTCAATTTACTGATTTACTTGGTACAATCAAAAATGTGGAGATTCCACTAAGTCAATTGGACAAAGCATTAGACAATCAAATGGTTTTTGATGGTTCATCTATCGAAGGTTTCGTTCGTATCGAGGAATCTGACATGAAGCTTTATCCAGATTTGGATACATTCGTTGTATTCCCGTGGACTTCTGAAAAAGGGAAAGTAGCACGTTTTATTTGTGATATATATAATACAGATGGTACGCCATTTGAAGGTTGCCCTCGTTACAACTTAAAACGTAACTTGAAAAGAGCAGAAGATCTTGGCTTTACAGCATTCAACATCGGTACTGAGCCTGAATTTTTCTTATTCAAACTAGATGAGAAAGGTGAACCTTCATTAGAACTTAACGATAAAGGTGGTTATTTTGACCTTGCACCTACAGATTTAGGTGAAAACTGCCGTCGTGACATTGTACTTGAATTAGAAGAAATGGGATTTGAAATTGAAGCATCTCACCATGAGGTAGCACCTGGGCAACATGAAATTGATTTCAAATATTCAGATGCTGTTAAACACGCAGATGATATCCAGACATTTAAACTTGTAGTAAAAACTATTGCTCGTAAACACGGTTTACATGCTACATTTATGCCTAAACCATTATTTGGTGTGAACGGTTCTGGTATGCACTGTAACATGTCATTATTCAAAGGGAAAACAAACACTTTCTTAGATGAGAATGGCCCACTTGAATTAAGTGAAACTGCTTATAAGTTTATTGCAGGTATTATCAAACATGCGTTATCATTTACTGCTGTAACAAACCCAACAGTAAACTCTTACAAGCGTCTAGTACCTGGATATGAAGCACCTTGTTACGTAGCATGGTCTGGTTCGAACCGTAGTCCACTAATCCGTGTACCAGCTTCTCGTGGTTTAAGTACACGTGTAGAAGTACGTAGTGTAGACCCGGCTGCGAACCCGTACTTAGCATTATCTGTATTATTAGCATCTGGTTTAGATGGTATCGAAAATGATCTTGATGCTCCAGAAGCAGTAGACCGTAACATCTATATTATGGACAAAGAAGAACGCGAAGCTAATGGAGTAAAAGATTTACCAGCAACATTAGCTGACGCTTTAGATGAGTTGAAGAAAGATGAGACAATCATTGAAGCTCTTGGTGAGCACTTATTTGAACACTTCATCGAATCAAAAGAAATCGAATGGGACATGTTCCGTACGCAAGTTCACCCTTGGGAAAGAGAACAATATATGTCTAGTTATTAATAAAAGGAAACCCTTGGCGCTTTTTGGTGCCAAGGGTTTTGTTTATTTCACTAAAAGAAGCGTCTGTCAAAATTCTTATCAGATACTAATTATTCAAGAAAATTTCGATTATTTATTTATATGAAGGGTATCAATTAAGATATAGGATAAAAAGGATGTGTTCTTATGTATGGTGAAAAACCTGTAATCGCGATTGCAGGAGCAAGTGGATATATTGGTCAAAATTTACTTAAAAAGTTCGAAGGTGATGCAACTTTAATAGGTCTTTCTAGAAATGGTGATAAGCGTGAGAGTAAAGATTCAATTCACTGGCGATCATGCGATTTGTTTTCACTTAAAGATGCAGAAAAGGGATTAGCAGGAGCAGATATAGCCGTCTATTTGGTACATTCAATGATTCCATCAGCAAAGTTAACACAAGGGAATTTTGCTGATTTAGATGCGATACTTGCAGATAATTTTGCTTTAGCAGCTAAAAGACAAGGAATCAAAAAAATCATTTATATAGGTGGTATAGTACCAAAAGCAGAAAAAAATCTTTCTGCACATTTGGAAAGCAGATTAGAGGTAGAAAGAATTTTAAGGTCATATGGAACTCCAGTTACTGCTCTGAGAGCCGGCTTAATTGTTGGTCCAAAAGGATCTTCGTTTCCAATATTAGCAAACTTAGTTAAACGGCTTCCGATCATGATCCTCCCGAAATGGACGCGTATGAAAACTCAACCGATTGCACTGCCAGACGTCCTAAATTCTATTAAGAAGACAGCTACTGAAAAGTCATCCAAAAATTCATCATATGACTTGGGTGGACCTGATGTTTTAACATATCGACAAATGATGGAAATAACCGCTGATGTGATGGGGAAGAAACGCAAAATGTATAATGTTCCTTTGTTTTCTCTCTATTTATCAAGATTATGGTTACGACTAATCACAGGAACACCGAAAGAAATGGTTTATCCTTTGGTTGAGAGCTTAAAGCATCCATTAGTGGCTAATCAAGATAATGTCAGGGAAGATATCAGCAGGGGGACTATTTCATTTGAAAAGGCTGCTATTTATTCATTACAGGAAAAAGACGAGAATAAAATACAACTTTTAAAAAAACCAGAATTATCACCGTTAAAAAGAGATGTTCGGTCAGTCCAACGGATTATCTTGCCTGAGGGATGGACAGCGGATGAGGTGGCTAGATATTACGTTCAATGGTTAGAACGATTTCTTAATCCATGGATTCGTACAACTGTTAACAATAACTTTGATTGTCAGATAGGATGGCTAGGTACCAAGCATCCTTTGTTAAAATTGTCCTATGCTCACGATCGAAGTAATAAAGATCGTGCTTTATTTTATATAACAGGAGGACTGCTTTCAAATGATCACAATAACGAGAGAGGTCGGATGGAGTTTAGAAAGATTCCCGGTTCAAATGAAGTAATTATAGCTATTCATGATTTTATGCCGGCATTGCCTTGGTTTATCTATCAATACACCCAAGCAAATGCTCACTTATTTATTATGAATTGTTTTCGCTATCATATAAAACGTTTGAATCGAGAAAGAGGTACAGTTATTACACATTAAAATAAGAAAGCTGACAAGTTAACTTGTCAGCTTTCACATTATTTTACACCTGACTCTAACCAAACTACCTCTTCATTAGATAATTCTATGTTAGATCCTTCTAAACATGATACCAGTTCATTTTCGCTTTGGGCTCCAATTAAAGCAGAGGTTGGAAAGGCTTGATTTAATACATATGCCAATGCTATTTGGATCGCTGTAACTCCTTTTTCCTTTGCCAATTTTTCCGCTCTACTAAAACGCTGCCAATTTGCATCACTATAAAACACTCGAACAAGATCCTCATTACTTCTGTCCTCAGGAGTAAACCTTCCTGTGAAAAAACCTCTCGCTTGAGACGACCATGATAGAATCGGCAATTGTGTTTCTTGATGCCATTTTAAATCAGCACTATCGGTTGAGACACAGCCTTTCCAAAATGGTTCATTTGCTTTAGCTAAACTTAGATTTGGACTACTAAACGTAAAACCTGTTAAACCATTGGCAGCCGCGTAGTCATTTGCTTCTTGGAGACGTTCAATGGTCCAGTTAGATCCACCAATCGCTTTAATTCTACCAGCTTCTATATGTTCGTTCAGTGCATCCATGATGATACTTACCGGAACATTCGGATCATCTCGGTGTAGGGCATACAAATCAACATAATCGGTTCCGAGTCTTTCTAAACTTTCAAAAAGGTCTTTTTTAATGGCTTCAGGATTTACTCTTGGTCCATTTTCGTCATGGTGAGCTCCTTTAGTTAGTATATTTATATCATCGCGGTTATTACGTTCTTTCAACCACATACCAATAGCAACTTCACTTTCTCCTCCACAATAACCGTGAGCTGTGTCAATAGTATTGCCACCGATTGCAACATAACGATCTAATATCTGAGAAACTTTATCATAAATGCTTGGTTTAAAATAATCAGAGCCTTGAATTAAAGTAGTAACTGGTTTATCGAGTCCTTTAATTTGAATTGTTTTCATATGTTTAACCTCCCTAAATTTCTATACGTCTGCGCTCTTCAGCAGAGATAAGGCATGCATCTAATACTTTCATGTTTAAGTGTGCATCTTCGCTAGAATACGGTAACGAAACATCTGTTTGTATGCTTTCACCTAGAGCATCTGCTTGTAATGCATATTGATTTACGTAGGGAACTTTGACCTCTCGAGTCCCATTACTCGTATGAACATAGAAATGATCGGTTTCATTTTGATTCACAATAAAAGCTGAAGGTACTTCAATTCTTCCTTCTGTTCCTAAAATTTCTAATTGATTTCGGAAATCTGCCCACATTCCACAATCGAAAGTGAGGGCCACACCATGATTAAATTCTAAAATACCAGAGGCCATCATATCCACGTTGTCATGCTCTTCCGAGAAAAATGCATGGACTGTTGCTGCTTGGGGCTCCTCTTTTAAGATCATGCGAGCAGCACTTATTGGATATACGCCTACATCATATAAAGAACCACCACCCCATTCCTTTTTGTAGCGAACATTTTCCTTGTCGGATGCATTATTAAAAGTGAATGCTCCATGAATACCACGAATTTCACCGATTTCTCCCGATTCGATCAATTCTTGAATCATTTGATATCTAGGATGATAACGATACATAAAGGCTTCTGCTAGTACGACACCAGATTTTCTACTTACTTCTTCCATTTCTTGAGCCTCTTTAGCATTTAATGCAATTGGCTTTTCACAGAGCACATGTTTACCTGCTTCCATTGCTTTAATCGCCCATTCTTTATGTAGATGATTTGGCAACGGTATGTAAACGGCATCAATAGTAGGATCTTCTAACAAGTCTTCATAGCTTCCATGAGTATTAGGGATATCTAATTTTTTTGCGATATCCTTCGCATTGTCTATGTTTCGACTAGCAATCGCTACAACTTCTCCAGTATTTGATTCCTTTATTCCTGGAATAACAGCTTTTTGAGCAATATTGGCTGTGCTTATAACTCCCCATTTAATTGGCATTAATTTCCCTCCTCATATAACTTTATTGTTATTATAATCGATCCATAGTAATATTAAAATAGAAGCTTTTTGCCATAAGATAAAACAATATTGTCCTAGGGAAGTGTACTGATGTATCGACAGGTTTTGTTACCAACATTCAAAAAACACGAATATATGATTCTTCCTGAATCAGTCGGATCCTACAGGTCAGCAAGCGATCATGAAGTATATCGTGAAGCAAATTCATTAGATAATTTCAGCATTCATTTTGTCTTATCAGGAACTGGTTTTGTGGAAATGGATGGTAAACAATATACTTTAAAAAAAGGGGATGCCTTTCTTTTTTTTCCACAACAAGAACAAAAATATTATAGCAGTAAAGAGGATCCTTGGAGTATTAGATGGGTTCATTTCTATGGAAATACTATACATACCTTTTTATCGGAGACTGGTTTTGGTAGATTTATCTTGTGGAGATTGCCAAATTTAAAAGCAATAGCAGAGAGACATGAGCATTTATTGCAAGAGGCAGAAGTGAATAGCTTTTTACAATTATCAGATTTGTCTACCCTAACCTATTCGTTTTTAACAACATTTACGACAAATGCAGTGCCAAGAGAATCCAATTCAAAACAAGAATTAGATCAAAGGATTCAGTTGATACTACCAAGAATGCAAGAAAAAGCAAGAGAAGCATTTGACCTTACATATTGGGCAAAAGAAACCGGTGTAAGCACGTATTATTTTTGTCGCTTGTTCAAACGTGTAACCCAAATGACTCCGATGGCTTTTGTGACATTATGTCGTTTACAATCGAGCAAAAGGCTACTTATAGAGGAAAAACATCTAACGATCAAAGAAATTGCGGAAAAATCAGGCTACCCGAATCCTAGTTATTATAATAAACTTTTTTTAGAAAATGAAGGGATGACTCCAACAAAATATCGACAAATGTATTTTTAGCAGAATAAAGTGAATGTACAGTAAGTGAGGACGAAATAATACTATAAAATGTAAAAGAAGTGCGTTCAGAACTTATACGCACTTCTTTTTGTTATAAACTTCTATATAAACCTACGACTTTACCTAAAATGCTAACATTTTCATAAATAAAGGCATCCATCGTCGCGTTTTCTGGTTGTAGTCTGATATGGTCTTTTTCTTTAAAGAACCGTTTCACAGTTGCTTCACTGTCTTCTGTCATCGCTACTACGATATCTCCGTTAATTGCTGTGTTTTGTTGTTTAATAATGACTTTATCACCATTTAAAATACCGGCTTCGATCATACTATCCCCTTCAATAATAAGAACGAATAATTGTTCACTCGCATGCATTTCATTATTTGGAATAGGAATGTATTCTTCAATGTTTTCGACAGCAGTAATTGGTATCCCTGCGGTAACTTTACCTATTACTGGAGCAAACGTTGCCTCGGTTTTTGGAATTTCAAATTCTCCTTCTTGCTGAAGAACTTCAATGGCACGTGGTTTTGTCGGATCTCTTCTAATATAACCCTTTTTTTCAAGTCTAGCTAAATGGCCATGAACAGTTGAACTTGAAGCTAATCCAACAGCTTCTCCAATTTCTCTTACTGAAGGTGGGTAGCCTTTAAGGTCTACTTGCTCTTTAATGTAAGCTAGTATCTCCTCTTGTCGTTTTGATAGATTTGTCATATTTGAATCTCCTCATGCGTATTATTTATTAACCAAATTATAGCATAGCATCGTAAGTATTACAAACATTCGTTCGAAAAAACTGTTGACATGAACATTTGTTCGTGTATAATGAAAGTACGAACAAAAGTTCTGTGGAGGGATTTAATATGTTAAAAAATTTATCAAAAGTTGACGTTTTTTATTTAATAGCATTTATACTAGCTCTTGTCTTCTTTTATTTTTCAGCAATTACTAGTATATAGAATGAAGGGGAAAGCAATGATAAAAGCTATCATTTATTGTCGTGTAAGCACAGACAAACATACGCAAGAGACATCGCTTATACGTCAGCAAGAAGAATTACGTTCTTTTGCCGACCGTTACCATTTAGAAGTATCGAAAGTTATTGAAGAAAAGCAAAGTGGCTATGAAATTGAGAGAGAAGGTATTTTTGAATTACTAGATGATTTTCAAAATCAGAAAGCAGATGCGCTTCTTATTCAAGATGAAACGAGACTAGGACGAGGCAACACAAAGGTAGCGTTACTTCATCAATTAAAGAAATTAAATATATCGATTTATACGTTGTCCCATAATGGAGAATTACAACTTTCAGAGGGCGACTCCATGGTGTTGCAAATCGTTTCCATCGTCGAAGAGTATCAGAGAAAGCTGCATAATGCTAAAATTAAGAGGGGTATGAAAAAGGCTGTAAGCAATGGTTACAATCCTGCTGAGAACCTTTCAAATCAACATTTAGCAAATGGAAGAGAACGTAAGGAATTTCCTATTGATGAAGTAGTACGACTTAAATCAAATGACTTAACCTTTAAAGAAATTGCTTCCGTTCTGAAAGGGATGGGCTATGATGTTTCAAAAGCAACAGTCCATCGTCGCTACCAAGAATATCAATCACTTGAAAACTTGCAGAATGAGGATTAAAATAAATGGAGAGTATACAATTTGTGTATACTCTTTTTTGTTGAATGATGCCAAGTACAATTCATTTCAAATATAGAAGCAGTAATAAAATAATACGAGAGAAAAGAGGTGTTAGTGATGTTATCAAAGGAGAAAATTGCTCGTATTAATGAACTAGCAAATAAATCAAAAAATGAAGGATTAAGTGAAGAAGAAAAAAAAGAACAAAAAACATTACGGGAAGCTTATTTAAAGAATGTTAGAAAATCTTTTAAGAACCATATGAAGGGGATGACCGTTGTCGATCCAAATGGAAATGACGTAACTCCTGAAAAATTAAAGAAATTACAGTCAAAGAAAAAGTAATGAGTTGTTCTTTTTCTATCTTATACTGTCATTAATATAGCAAAAACTGATAAAAATTCAGAAAAATGTTGCATTTTTTGTTGATATACTTGTCTTTAACATCATTTCGTTATAGGATTATAAATGTGCGTACATATTTTTGCATATCGAAAGGGGAAAAATCATGTCAAACCAAACGGAACAAATGTCTATTAATGCAATTCGAACGTTGTCTATAGACGCGATTGAAAAAGCTAATTCTGGTCATCCAGGTTTACCAATGGGCGCTGCCCCAATGGCTTACACACTTTGGACTGAACACATGAACCATAACCCAAAGAGCTCTAAATGGTTTAATCGTGACCGTTTTGTACTTTCTGCAGGTCACGGCTCTATGCTACTTTACAGCTTATTACACTTATCAGGTTATGATGTTTCAATTGATGACCTTAAAGGATTTCGTCAATGGGATTCTAAAACACCAGGTCACCCTGAAGTTCATCATACAGATGGGGTAGAAGCAACTACTGGTCCATTAGGACAAGGTATTGCTATGAGTGTAGGTATGGCTATGGCAGAAAAACATCTAGCTGCAAAATACAACAAAGACAATCACAATGTTGTAGATCACCACACGTATGCCATTGTTAGTGATGGAGATTTAATGGAAGGTATCTCACATGAAACGGCATCATTAGCAGGACACTTAAAGTTAGGTAAACTTATTGCACTTTATGATTCTAATGATATCTCATTGGATGGAGAGCTTAATAAATCATTCTCTGAGAATGTAGAAGATCGTTTCAAAGCTTATGGATGGCAAGTAATTCGTGTTGAAGATGGTAATGATACAAAAGCCATTTCAAAAGCAATTGAAGAAGCGAAACAAAACCAAGACCAACCAACACTAATTGAAGTGAAAACAGTAATTGGTTATGGTTCACCAAACAAATCAGCTTCATCAGCTTCACACGGTGCCCCATTAGGAACAGATGAAGTCACTCTAACAAAAGAATATTATAAATGGGAACATGAAGATTTCCATGTACCTGACGAAGTTTACCAGGATTTCAACAAGAAAATTGTAGAAAAAGGTAAAGAAGTAGAACAAAAATGGAATGAATTGTTTGATTCATACAAAAAAGCATATCCTGAAATAGGTAAAGAACTTGATGATGCGATCAATAAAAAATTACCTGAAGGATGGGATAAAAACCTTCCTGTATATGAAGCTGGAAAAGACGAAGCAGCAACACGTGCTACTTCAGGTGAAGTATTAAATGCGATTGCAGATGCAGTACCTTCTTTATTTGGCGGTAGTGCCGATTTAGCAGGTTCAAACAAAACGAATATTAACAATGCTGGTGATTTCTCTGCTGCAACTCCAGATGAGCGTAATATTTGGTTTGGGGTACGTGAATTTGCAATGGCAGCAGCGCTAAATGGTATGGCGTTACACGGCGGACTAAAAGTATTCGGTGGTACGTTCTTCGTATTTAGTGACTACTTACGTCCAGCGGTTCGTTTATCAGCGATTCAAAACCTGCCTGTCACATATGTATTAACACATGATTCTATTGCAGTAGGGGAAGACGGACCAACTCATGAGCCTGTTGAACAACTAGCAGCGTTCAGAGCTATGCCAAACTTGTCTGTAATTCGTCCGGCAGATGGAAATGAAGTACAGGCTGCATGGCGTTTAGCTATTGAATCAACTGACCAGCCAACTGCATTAGTTCTTACACGTCAAGGTCTACCAACACTTGATGGTACAGCTGAAAATGCATATGAAGGCGTTAAAAAAGGTGGGTATGTAGTAAGCCCAGCTTCAAAAGAAACACCAGATGCGATTTTAGTTGCAACTGGTTCAGAAGTACAACTTGCAGTTAAAGCACAAGCAGCATTAAAAGAACAAGGTAAAGATGTTAGTGTTGTAAGTATTCCATCATGGGATCGCTTTGATAAGCAAGATGCTTCTTATAAAGAATCAGTGCTTCCAAAAGCAGTTACTAAACGAGTAGGTATTGAAATGGCTTCATCTCTTGGATGGGAACGCTATGTAGGTATCGAAGGAAAAACGATTACAATTGACACGTTTGGCGCTTCAGCTAACGGAAACAAAATCATTGAAGAATATGGTTTCACTGTTGAGAATGTCGTTAAACACGTTAATGAATTATTCTAATTAATAAATGGGACGAGGGACCGGGTTCCTCGTCCCATTTTTAATAAGTTATCTCGTAAACAAGTGCTTGTATTATTAGATAACTTTTACTATACTGTATAAGAGACGAGTTGAAGGAGGAACAGTGAATGAGTACAATTTGGGTAATACTTATCGCAGTAGGTGCTCTAATTGCTGGTGTGGCATTAGGCTTTTTTATTGCGAGAAAGTATATGATGAATTACTTAAAGAAAAACCCACCAATTAACGAACAAATGCTACGAACTTTAATGATGCAGATGGGTCAAAAACCATCGCAAAAGAAAATTAAACAAATGATGCGTTCGATGAATAATCAAATGGATAACAAATAAACGCATTGTAACATAATTGTCGAATTAGAATCCTTGCTTATTTATAGCAAGGGTTTTATCATATTTATAGGAATAGATAACTATAAATTCTTGGTTTGGAGTGACCAATTTGACAGAAGTGAATATTTTTATTGCATTTGGTGCCGGCTTTTTATCTTTTATTTCTCCATGTGTATTACCACTTTATCCTGCCTTTTTATCCTATATCACAGGAATGAGTGTAAACGATATAAGACAAGAAAATGCTATGTTTAATTATAAAAGTATCTTACATACATTATTTTTCTTGATTGGTTTTTCAAGTATATTTTTAATTCTCGGCTTTACCACTAGTTTTATTGGTGAATTTCTGACAAGATGGGATGATTTAATACGACAAGTTGGAGCGATATTAATTATCTTTTTCGGATTGATTATTATCGGGGCATTGAATTTTGACTTTTTGATGAAAGAAAAGAAAGTACATTTCAAGAATCGTCCAGCAGGATTTCTGGGTTCTTTTATTATCGGTATGGCCTTTTCGCTTGGTTGGACTCCTTGTACGGGACCAATTTTAATGGCTGTAATATCATTAGCTGCAACGAATACGGAAGTAGGTATTCTACTAATGACAGCATACTCGTTAGGATTTTCTATTCCATTCTTTATTTTAGCTTTCTTTGTTGGTAAAATGAAATGGATCAAACGTAATTCACAAAAGCTTGTGAAAATTGGTGGCTACGTGATGATATTTATGGGTTTTTTCTTGTTTTTTGATCTAATGACAAAATTAACATCTTTTCTTGCCGGATTTTTTAATTTTCAAGGATTCTAAAGATACACTTTGGAGAACATAATTGCTAGGAGGAATGGTATATGGTAAAAACAAATGATTTAATTTTAAAAACAATGACGGTATTAATTTCTTTTATTTTATTTGGTTTTTCAGTTAATCTATTTTTTGCAGGGCATAACGCACCAGGTGGTGGATTTATCGGTGGTTTGGTGACAGCAGCTGCAATTATTTTGATGTATATGGCCTATGGTGAGCGAGCGATACACAAAGTGTTACCAATAAACTATCGCACGTTATTAACGATCGGTTTAATCATAGCTATTGCTACAGGTGTTGGTTCCTTTATTTTCGGTGAGCCCTTCTTAAGTCAAACTTATGATTATTTCAATTTCCCTATTTTTGGAAAAATGGAATTAGCTACTGCTTTGTTATTTGATTTAGGTGTATATTTAACGGTTATTGGTGTTACAATGACGATTGTACTGACGATTTCAAGTGACCGGTAATCAAAAACGCAGCAAGACACGTTTAAGGGGTTTCTTTACGTGATCTTGCTGCGTATTTTTTATTTCTATAATCTTCTGGGGAATAATCAAAATAGCTTTCATAAGGTGTAACGTCTATTTTCTTTTCTTTTAATTTCTTTCGTAGGAACTTATGATCTCGCTTTGGTGTAGCCATTATGTAGCCTTGAATCAAAGTGTTTTGTGTAATCTGCTTTTCTTTTTTCTCCAATGCTAACTGCCCCACTTTACCAGCAATTTTTTGCCTCGCTACGTCTCGAAATAATTCTGGGACAGGAGAAACTAATTCTTCTAGAAAGGCTTTCTCAGATTCTTTCCATAAATGTTTTGATTTACTGATATAGAATTTTTCCCAATCTAAATCAGACTTTCCATCATCTTTTGGTAAACTTTTTAAAAATTTTCGAAACATAAAGTAGCCACCGATTGTCATAAGACCTAATAAAATAAATGTCCAAAATACGATGAGCATCATATAACCGAACGTCATGAGCTACACCTCCTAGTTAGTAATATTGCTAATTAATAGAAAGAGCATTTTATTTTGAGGAAAAATATAGTAATATAACAATGAATCATATATTAAGTCATAAAAATCCAAATTTCTCATATAAATTACAAGAACGTTGCTATTATAGCATGATTACACGTATTTATAAACGATACATATTCAAAGTTAGGGGGAAAAGCCTTGCTAAACTATGTCGGCCAGCCAGAAGGCACGAGTGTCAATGACGAAACTACTAAAAATATCATGCTTTCTGAATTACCAAAAGATATCTTAAATAAAATCGAAGTCAATGGATTTGATTTAATTTGTATTAGTGATGATGCGGGCAAAATTAATTATATATCGGAATCAGTTAAGCAAGTACTAGGTTTTACTAAATCACAATTACTTGGTAAGTCTGTTTTTCGTTATATTATGTCTGATGATCAAAAATATCTGAGAACGTATTTTGACATAAAGAATAGTGAAGAACAGAAGTTTTATATACATATCCGTAATCAAATTGGAAGGTATATAGTTTTTGAAACAATGATGCAAGTTATTAGATGGGATGGCCAAAATAAAGTTCTTTCAATTTCGAGAGATATTTCAGATAAGAAGCAAGCAGAAGAAATGTTAATACGATCTGAAAAAATGTCCATTGCTGGTCAACTTGCTGCAGGTATTGCTCATGAAATTAGAAATCCACTTACTTCTCTGAAGGGATTTGTGCAATTATTGCAAAGTGGCGTTGATAGCAAAAGTGAGTATTATAAAATAATGATAGATGAAATTGACAAAATTAACTCGATAACCTCTGAATTATTATTTATCTCCAAACCAATGACAGACGATAAAAATGATGAAAATATGTATGAAATGTTATCAGATGTTATAACATTGCTACGTACGCAAGCTAACCTCTATGATATAGACCTCATATTAGAAGTAAATGACGAATTAATGGTTCATTGTGATCGTTCTCAAATAAAACAAGTATTTATAAATTTAATAAAAAATGCAATTGAAGAAATGACAGAAGGTGGAAAAATCCATGTTTTAATGAAGAAAATAGATCATGAGTGTCTGATTGCGGTTAAAGATGAAGGACCAGGTATTCCAAGACACCTCATCCATAAATTGAAGGAGCCTTTTTTTACCACTAAGAAAAACGGAACCGGATTAGGTCTGATGATTTCTAATCAAATTATTGATAATCATAAAGGCCGGTTAGAGATTGAATCGGAGAATGGTAAAGGGAGTACATTTTGTATATATCTTCCTTATCAAGAAAAATAACTGAACTATTATAGAATTTATTTAAATTTTTGTGATGAAACATTTTACTTATAAACCGATTTCAATTAAAATAGTATGGTGCATACTATATGATATAGTATTTAGAGACGAGAGATCAGATTTCGGTCTAACATTTTTTAAGGGGGTAACTAGACGAGATGACAAATCAGAATCCATTTCAAGCAAAAAAACAATTTGATCTGAACGGAAAAACGTATAACTATTACCAATTAAAAGCTTTAGAAGAAGCAGGGATTGGTAATATCGATCGCTTACCTTTTTCTGTTCGTGTATTACTTGAATCATTAATTCGTCAATATGATGGACATGTTATTAAAGATGAGCATGTAAAAAGTCTAGCAAACTGGGGGAAAGAAAAAGGACAAGATGTACCTTTTAAACCTTCTCGAGTAATTTTACAAGATTTTACGGGTGTACCAGCAGTTGTTGACCTTGCTTCATTACGAAAAGCAATGGTTGATATGGGAGGTTCACCGGATAAAATCAATCCAGAGGTACCTGTGGACTTAGTAATAGACCACTCTGTACAAGTAGATGAATACGGAACAAGAAACGCACTTCAAGCAAATATGGAATTAGAATTTGAACGTAATGCAGAGCGTTATGAATTCTTAAATTGGGCACAAAAGGCATTTGATAATTATCGTGCTGTCCCACCAGCAACAGGTATCGTGCACCAGGTAAACTTGGAGTACATAGCTAATGTTGTTCATGGAGTGGAAAATGATAATGGTGAAGTTGATGCATTCCCAGATACGCTTGTAGGTACTGACTCACACACAACTATGATTAATGGTTTAGGTGTACTTGGTTGGGGTGTAGGTGGTATTGAAGCAGAAGCAGGTATGCTTGGACAACCTTCATACTTCCCTGCGCCTGAAGTAATTGGTGTTAAATTTACTGGTAGCTTCCCTAATGGAACGACTGCTACTGACTTAGCATTAAAAGTTACACAAGTATTACGCGAGAAAAAAGTAGTTGGTAAGTTTGTTGAATTCTTTGGCCCTGGCTTACAGGATATGCCACTAGCAGACCGTGCGACTATTTCCAATATGGCGCCTGAATATGGTGCTACTTGTGGTTTCTTCCCTGTAGATGCAGAGGCGTTAAACTACCTTCGTCTAACAGGCCGTAGTGAAGAACAAATTGCATTAGTGGAGAAATATTGTAAAGAAAATAGTTTATGGTATTCACCAGATCAAGCAGATGCTGACTTTACAGAACTAGTAGAAATTAATTTATCAGAATTAGAGCCAAATTTATCAGGACCTAAACGTCCACAAGACTTGATTCCTTTATCCAATATGCAGAAGTCATTTAATGAAGCCATCACTGCTCCTGCAGGTAATCAAGGTTTTGGCTTAGATAAATCAGAATTCGATAAAGAAGTAGAGATTGATCATCCAAACGGACGTAAATCTGTTATGAAAACAGGTGCGGTTGCAATTGCAGCGATCACATCTTGTACAAATACTTCGAATCCTTATGTAATGCTTGGAGCAGGCTTGCTTGCGAAAAAAGCTGTCGAAAAAGGCTTGGAAGTACCAGCTTATGTGAAAACATCACTAGCACCTGGATCAAAAGTTGTTACAAGTTATTTAGAAGACTCTGGTTTAATGCATTATTTAGATCAACTTGGATTTAACTTAGTAGGTTATGGTTGTACAACTTGTATCGGTAACTCAGGTCCATTAAGAGAAGAGATTGAAAAAGCAATCGCAGATAATGACCTAACTGTTTCTTCTGTATTATCAGGTAACCGTAACTTTGAAGGTCGTATTCATCCACTAGTAAAAGCTAACTACTTAGCATCACCACCATTAGTAGTAGCATACGCTTTAGCTGGTACTGTTGATGTCGATCTTAAAAATGAACCAATTGGACAAGATAAAGATGGTAACGATGTATTCTTTGATGATCTATGGCCTTCTATGGAAGAAGTACGCGATGAAGTAGCAAAAGTTGTTACTCCGGAAATCTTCCGTAAAGAATATGCAAATGTGTTTGAGTCAAATGAAAAATGGAATGCAATCGAAACAACTGATGAACCATTATATACTTGGAATGAGGATTCTACTTATATTCAAAACCCTCCATTCTTTGAAGGTTTAGCTAAAGAACCAGGTAAAGTAGAACCTTTATCAGGTATGCGTGCAATTGGTAAATTCGGTGATTCCGTTACTACCGACCACATTTCACCAGCAGGTGCAATTGCTAAAGATATGCCTGCAGGTAAACATTTACAATCTAAAGATGTATCACCACGTAACTTTAACTCGTATGGTTCTCGTCGTGGTAATCATGAAATAATGATGCGTGGTACTTTTGCCAACATCCGTATCAAAAATCAACTAGCACCAGGTACAGAAGGTGGTTACACTACTTACTGGCCAACAGGTGATGTAATGCCAATTTATGATGCAGCTATGAAATATCAAGAAGCTAACACAGGACTTGTAGTACTAGCTGGTAATGATTATGGTATGGGAAGTTCTCGTGACTGGGCAGCAAAAGGTACAAACCTTTTAGGAATTAAAACAGTTATCGCTCAGAGCTTCGAACGTATTCATCGTTCAAACCTAGTAATGATGGGTGTATTGCCACTTCAATTCAAAGATGGTGATAGTGCCGATTCATTAGGTTTAACTGGTACAGAAACGTTTGAAGTACAAGTAGATGAGTCTGTTAAACCACGTGATATCGTACCAGTAAAAGCTACTGCTGAAGATGGTACAGTGACAGAATTTGAAGTAGTTGCTCGCTTTGAAAGTGAAGTAGAAGTGGATTACTATCGTCATGGTGGTATTCTTCAAATGGTATTGCGTAACAAATTAGCATAAGTAATATTGAAAAAGATAGCCAAAACATTGGCTATCTTTTTTTATACACTAGAAAACATGAGATTATGCGAATCTGCAAGAAGAGCAGCGCGAAATGCAAGAAGGGAAGCTAATCTGCAAGAAGAGCAGTGCGAAATGCAAGAAGGGAAGCTAATCTGCAAGAAGAGCAGTGCGAAATGCAAGAAGAGAAGCTAATCTGCAAGAAGAACAGCACGAAATGCAAGAAGGGAGTAGAATCTGCAAGAAGAGCAGTGCGAAATGCAAGAAGGGAAGAAAATCTGCAAGAAGAGCAGCGCGAAATGCAAGAAGGGAAGAGAATCTGCAAGAAGAGCAGCGCGAAATGCAAGAAGGGAAGCTAATCTGCAAAAAGAACAGTGAAAAATGCAAGAAGGAACAGTATTTGAATAAACTTAAACTGACGTTCTCCAAAAATTTCCTCAGTTGGTGTAGCCTAGCGTTTTGCTGCAGAAAATCAGGAGGAATACACTAGGCTTTTTATATTAGTTGAATCTGGTAGTGAAGAATTTCGATAATTAGACGACCTAGCTTTTATCTTATATAATAGGTATTAGCGCTAAAATAAAGGATGTCATAACATGAAAAAAAACTTTTTCTCTATATTAGTCGTGCTCGTATTGGTTGTCATTTTGTTAGTAATGAATTTTACTAATATTGGAGAAAAACAGTCCAATCCAAATATTATTGATGTTACAGGTGATACTTCAGTTGATGGTGTTACGATTACCGCTCCAAATGCCAAACAACTACAAGAAGGTGAAACTGCAGCTAATTTTACGTTACCTAACCTTCATGGTGAATCGATAAATGCATTAAATCACAATCAAGAATATGTCCTTGTTAATTTCTGGGCCACATGGTGTCCGCCATGCATTGAAGAGTTACCAGACTTACAGACATTTGAAGATCGAAATCCGGACTTAGTAAAAATTTTGGCAGTAAATGTTACGGAGTCAGAAACATCTGTATCGAATGTTCAAGATTTTGTGGAAGATTACACCTTTGATGTAGTTTTAGATAAAGAAAACGAAGTGTATGATCGTTATTCTGTTATTAATATGCCAACTAGTTTTGTTATACGTACAAGTGATCAGAAAATCATGAAACGAATCAATGGAGCTGTATCGCTTGAACAACTCGAACAAATTTTCGAAGAATCCAACTCGTGATGAAAAGGAAGGAGTATGTTTGTGTCAACGATACAATGGAATGAAATAGAAAATAAAATTCAAAGTTGGAATTCATTAGATGAAATTCCACCATACACAGAAATCGAAATATTACGTATACTTGATAAGGTTGAACAAGCTACTTTTTCATTACAAGTAGATTCAAAGGCAATACTGTATAGTATGCTTACCTTTTACCGTTTAAAACGAAATGTTACGGATGATCATCTGAATCGTCATTTAGAAGTTTTGAAAAAAGATAGTGAACACCCAATGGTTACTGAAGTTCAGTCTTTAAAACATTATCTTCATATATTTAATGTGTTACGTGATGTAGAATTAATTCAATATCACATTCGAGAAACTGATTTTGATCCGGTAAAATTAAAAAAAGCAAAGGCACTATTAGAGGAGATGGATAGTTTAGCCGATTTGAAATCGGTACAAGGAACTCCCACTAGTCGACTAAAAAAAACATATGATCAAATTTTTAAACAAATTGAAAAAATAGAAGATTTGGCTGAGGTTATGATTTTTACATTAGAACAACGGAAATCTACTAAAGAAATTCAGCCGTATAATGATTCGATAGAGAAACTAACCTACTATATCACCATCTTTTATGATGCATTACCAGCATTTATTAAAGATGATCAAACGTCGGACCCATTAGATGAATTAAATCAAATGATTGGTCTAGGAGAAGTAAAAGATTATATTAATCATTATTATCAATACTTAAAATATCAACAAAAGCGGAAAGAAGCAGGCTTTCAAATGGTTGATGAGCAAGGATTAAATATGGTGATAACCGGTAACCCTGGCACAGGTAAAACCACCATTGCCCGTTTACTGGCTAATATTTATTATCGTCTCGATTTACTAAAATCGAATGAAGTTATTGAAGTGAATCGCTCGCAATTAGTAGGGTCATTCATGGGTCAAAGTGAAGAAAACACGTTAAACTATGTAAAAAAAGCATTAGGTGGCGTTCTTTTTATTGATGAAGCGTATAATTTAAAAAGAGAAGACCAAACTGGAAATGATTATGGACAAGCTGTTATTGATACGTTGGTTTCGAGTATGACGAGTAAGGAATATGCCAATAAGTTCGCTGTTATAATGGCAGGTTATCCTGAAGAAATGCAACATTTTTTATGGTCCAATCAGGGCTTAAGAAGTCGTTTTCCTGATGGTAATTTTATTAATCTTCCAGACTTTTCAAATGAAGAATTGTTAAAAATTGCAGAAGAAACAGCATTACAAAATGATTATTTTTTTACCGAAAAAGCACGACATCGTTTCCAGTCCTTAATCGAAAAATCTCGTGTCGATGAGTCATTCGGTAATGCAAGAACTGTTAAAGATCTTGTATTGAAAGTTATCTTCCATATCGGTGCCAATCATCAGCTTCCGCTAGAAGATAACTGGATCGAACATATGCGTATTACCGAAGAAGATATTGCAGCATTAGATGATCAAAATGAATCGACAGAACCATTGGATCAACTGGAACAATTAATAGGCTTAGAGAATGTCAAAGAAGAAGTGAAAAAGTTGTCCTCTTTTGTTAAAGCACAACAAAAGAGGAAATCACTTTACCTGCCAACGATCCCTATCCAGTTACATGCTGTGTTTTCTGGAAATCCTGGTACAGGGAAAACAACGGTTGCTAAAATTTTTGCGCAAATATTGAAGCAATGTGGATTGTTAAAGCGAGGACATCTTGTTGTGGCGTCAAGAAGTGATCTTGTGGCTGGATATGTGGGACAAACGGCAATTAAAACGAAAAATAAAGTTCGTGAAGCGTTAGGTGGGGTGTTGTTTATTGATGAAGCATATGCCTTATATCGCGGAGAAAAAGACTTTGGCAAAGAAGCAATAGATACATTAGTAGATGAAATGACAAAACACAATGAAAATCTTGTTATTATATTAGCTGGTTATAAAAATGAGATGAATCAGTTTATTTCCAGTAACCCAGGATTAGAATCTAGATTTAAAAAATATTTTCATTTCAAAGATTACTCAAACCATGAATTATTGGAGATGGTGCACCATCATGTAACAGAGTATCAATACCAATTAAGTGAAGAAGTAGACAATTATTTATCCGATCAATTCGAAGACACGACGATCACAGGGAATGGTAGGTTTGTAGTTAATTTGATAAATGAAGCAATACAATATCAAGCATTACGATTAAATATGGAAGCAGAGGATCGAGATTTATTTCAACAGCTTACAAAAAAAGATTTTGAATTAGCATGGAAATCAATTAGGGGGATCGACCAGTAATGAAAGTAACCACACCAATTAAAGTAAGATATCAAGAAACAGACCAAATGGGTGTTGTGTATCATGCCAATTATCTAATATGGTTTGAAATCGGAAGAACTGCTTTTATAGAGAAGTTAGGATTTAAATACCACGAAATGGAGGCAGAAGGTGTTGTTTCTCCGGTAATAGATGCAAATATTCAATTTAAGCAACCAATCCGCTATGGCGATGATGCGTTTGTTGAAACCTGGGTACAATCCTATAATGGTATTCGCACAACCTATGGTTATAAAATTCTCGATAAAGATAAAAATGTTGCTGTAACTGGAGAGACACAACATGTTATTGTCAAAAAAGATAGCTTTCGTCCATTATCTTTAAAAAAGAAATTTCCGAAGTGGCACCAAGCATATCAAACTGCTTTAGAAGGACATGAAACATAATGGCGTTTGGTATTAATCGAGAGACATTACGGACATGGAAAAAGGATGTACAGGAAGGGCGTATTGCCTTTATTACACATTTTTGGTTAGATGATCGTTTTCCAGGTTGTAAAACTGTTACAAAAGTAGGATGTGCAGATTATCAAAAATTAATTAACTGGGGTACCAAATATGGGCTAAGAAAAGAATGGATCCACCAAGATCCAAGCTTTCCGCATTTTGATTTATTTGGGGAACGTCAGAAAGAAATACTAGAACAAGAAGAGCAGTGGGAACAAATAAAAAGATTTAATCTATAGTATGCTATTGTAACTTTGAAAAAAATGTTGTTCAAATTCTTTTTTTACAACAGACGAAAAGCATCCATTTATTAAAAAATGGATGCTTTTCTTGTGACGTTAAGTGCAATTTTCATAAAAAAGTTTGATCATTTTTTTGCCTTTGATCTCCCACAATCACGCCCGATTGCCGAATACTGTATAAAATAGTGAACTTATTTAATTGGAATCCAGATTTCTGAGTATAAATCTGGACGATTGGGATCTTCATCACTATATGATTCAAATTCCAGAGTACCTGCATGCTCATACCCAGTGGAAGGGAACCATTCGGAGAAAATTTGTTTCCAGGTATTTTGCATCGCAATAGGCATAGGTCCATGCACTTCAAAAACCGCCCACTTGGAAGCAGGAATTTCTATTCCGTGCATCCCTTCTGGAACTTCCCCAGCGTATGAGGTAGCCACCCAATAATCAAATACATTAGTCTTTTTTTGTGCTTCACTGACTTCCCCACAAACACCTAAAACACCTTTTACTTCTCCGTCGTTCAGTTGAAATAGTAGTTCACTTGTTCCGTTTTGGTTAACCTCTTTCCAAAGTTCTGGAATTCCTACTACATTTTCTTCTTCTGCCACACAAGGAAATTCCCGATTAATTCCAACAATTTGAAACGCATGCTTTTCAACTATACTATATTTCATAGGTTCTGCCCCTTTCAAGGTTACCTGAATTATCAGGCGGTTATAGGATTGCAGCTTTCCCTTTTTCTTTCGTGCTTCACTTGGAGTAACCCCGTGCTGCCTGCGGAAAGCTTTTGAAAAAGCCTCGGGGGTGTCATAGCCATATTTATTGGCAAGATCAATAATCTTCTCATCTGTAGTCAGCAAGTCTTCTCCTGCCAATGTTAATCGCCGCCTTCTTATATAATCACCAATCGTAATTTCTGTTAAAACTGCAAACGTTCGTTGGAAATGAAAAGGTGACACATTTGCTTGCTTAGCAATACTGTCTATCGTAATATCCTCCAATATATTTTTTTCCATGTACTCAATTGCCTTTTGTATTGTCTCTACCCATGCCATGGCTTTCAACTCCTTATATTCATCTTAGCAACTTTTAAAGAAGATATCCTGTCAATTTATGCTTTGTTGTGGCAGGTTCGATCCACTTAATGTAATAAAGGACATAGTTAATGCAATGGAAAGGATTTATATCTAGGGGTTTATCTATAATATATATGTAAGCGTTTATAATCAAAATTCTTCTAAATTTGCTCTTACTTTTTGCCTTTGGATAAAGGTATTAGCAATCATTTAATCAAACTTTTCAACAGCTAAGAATAATCAAGTACTATACAATCTGGCCCGTTACTGGAAGAATACTTAATTTTATTGTAACTACAAAAATCCCTTTGGACAATGTAAAATTCAAAGCGGTCGAAAACTTTATTTTATCTATCAAATTATAAATTATCAAACTTTATTTCACATATCACAGAATGTCATGCTTTTATACATAACAAAAAAATCCAAACGACCGGAAAATCTGATCGTTTGGATTTTTTTTGACTCATATCGTTTTTTAATCTTTTTGCTGCTCATTTTTTCCATCTGGAACCGGATCAAAACCACCTGGATGAAAAGGGTGGCATTTTAATATGCGTTTTACTGATAAATAAGTTGCTTTAAACATATTAAATCGCTGAAAACATTCGATGCTGTAGTGTGAGCATGTAGGCTGAAAGCGACAACTTGGTGGAAACATAGGACTAATAAAATGTTGATAAAAACGGATGAATAATATAGCAAGTTTACGCATCATTCACCTCAACTGTGCAATGATTTATCGTAGGAAATCGATGCTATTGCGTCATGTAAATGAATGGACTCTTCATTTTGACATGTCACAGAAAATTTTTGTACAAAAGGCATTTCGTACAGATCTGCAGCTACTAAACGAACCATGTCTTCGACAAAACGAGGGTTCTCATAAGCTTGTTCTGTAACCATTTTTTCATCAGGTCTTTTTAATACAGGGTGTATTCGAGCACTTGCATTACTTTCAGCTGCTTCAAGAAGTGCTTGTTTCCAGTCTACCTCATCTTCATTATATTCACCTGTTAGTTCTGTTTTCATTGAAACAATTCCCCGTTGGTTATGGGCACTATACTCACTAATTTCTTTAGAACATGGGCATAGTGTGGTAATCGTTCCTTGTAACGAGACGGTAATATGATAACCTGCATTTTTATCATAGATTATCGTAATTTCGGCATCTGCGTGATTCATACCAGTTCGATCTGAAGCAGGTCCACTTCGTTCAAAAAACCATGGGAATGAAACCGTAATTTGGTTGTCATCTTGTTCCAATCGTTCGGCCATCTCTTTGGTGAATGTTTTTAATGATGCGATCGATAAATCAAATGTATTGTTTTTACTGTAATCTTGCATCATTTCAGTAAATCGACTCATATTCGTACCTTTATGATCTTTTTGAATCGATGAAGTCATCTTGAAAGTACCTATGGTTGTTTGTGAGGCTGGCATAGTTTTGCTAAACACTTGAACAGGGTGTTTAACATTAGCAATACCAACTTGATCTATATCAAATAAAAAATCTTTTTTTGTGTTTTGCAAATCTGGCATTTTCTCTTTTTCTGTTGGTTTAATTTTTTCACCAGGTTGAACAGAGCCAAACAATTTATGTCTCTCTGATTTGTTTGGAAGTTGTTTGGAACTTGCTTCTTTCATGATTAGACCCCTTTCGTCATCAACTATATCAAAGTATACTTAATCTTTTATTAATATTCAATTTAAAAATCTTATAATAGAGATGTTTTTCCTTAATCTGGTACTTTCGCTTGTCCCAGATAAAAAATTGTACACAAAAGAGGATCTAACGAGGGAGTTAGATCCTTACATCCACTTTATTTTTGGTTCAGTTTTATTTAAAATACGTTTGATATTTGCTTGATGGCGATAAATTACAAAGGCGGTTAGTATAGAGATTACGATAGTTAATGCAAATTCTTGCAGAACAACCGATACAATAATAGTAATGAGTCCTGTTAACATAGATGCTAAGGATACATATTTTGTTAAATAGAGAATTACTAAAAAGCTACAGATCATAATCACGAATAATAATGGGTTTACACCCAATATAACACCTGAAGACGTAGCAACTGCTTTACCACCTTTAAATTTTGCGAATATCGGAAAACTATGACCAATAACTGCAAAAATACCCACGATAAGTGGATGGACCGCTTCTATTTGGAAAATAATAGGAAGCACAGCGGCGAGTGTCCCTTTTAGAATATCAACTACTGTTACAATTATACCTGCTTTCACACCGAGTACACGAAAAGTGTTTGTAGCACCTAAGTTACCACTACCATGTTCTCTTATATCTTTTTTGTAACCAAGTTTTCCAACAATTAACCCAGTTGGTATCGAACCCAATAAATAGGCTAACAGGATAAAAATAATGTATTCCATCGGCAAACTCCTTAAATATAATGTTATGATTGCTACAGTTGTTATTATTTTAGCATGTTATGATAAAAAAGAGTACACCGATTATTTAATTTTTTGTTAAACTGTGTTAAAGATAAGGGGTAAGGTTAGAAATAAATGGGTCTTTAGTTTGATTTATTTGAAAGTTTACTTGCGTGAAAGCTTATTAAATGGTTTAATCAATAAAAATGAGGTGTAACATTATGAATAACGATAAGGAACAATTATTGATGAAAGAAATGTTAGATAATACAAAATCAATTGCAGTAATTGGATTGTCCGACAAACCATCACGAACTTCTTATCAAATTGCAAAAGCAATGCAACAATCTGGTTTTAAGATTATTCCTGTAAATCCTAATATAGATGAAGTGCTTGGGGAAAAAGCATATAAATCTATTTTAGATGTTAAAGAAGACTATCAGCTGATAAATGTTTTCAGACGGTCGGTTTATTTATATGATCTTGCAAAAGAAATTGTAAAAACAGATGCTGATTATGTCTGGATGCAACAAGGTGTAACAGATCAAGCAGCATATGAGTATTTAGTAAAGCATAATAAACATGTGATTATGGACCGATGTATTAAAGTAGCACATTCTGTTTTAATGAGATAATCTTACAACAGAGAACGAATGTTCTATTATTTTAATATAGGTTGGTAGTGTAGGGAAGGAGTAGGGAGAATTTAATGAGTAATAATACAACATATAGTGACGATTCCATTCAAGTATTAGAAGGACTAGAAGCAGTTAGAAAAAGACCGGGTATGTATATAGGCAGTACAGATGCAAGAGGTTTACATCATCTGGTCTTTGAGATAGTAGATAATTCAGTTGATGAAGCGTTATCTGGATTTGGTGAACATATAAACGTAACGATCCATCCTGATCAGAGTATTACAATAGCTGATAATGGACGTGGTATGCCGACTGGAATGCATCAAACAGGAAGGCCAACCCCCGAAGTTATCTTAACGGTCTTGCATGCAGGTGGTAAGTTTGGGCAAGGTGGCTATAAAACAAGTGGTGGTTTACACGGTGTAGGTGCATCTGTTGTAAATGCCTTATCAGAATGGCTAGAAGTGACAATTCATAGAGATGGTCAAATTTTCACTCAACGTTTTGAAAATGGCGGGAAACCAGTAACAACTTTAGAGAAAAAAGGAAAAACGAAGAAGACTGGAACATCGATAACATTTAAACCAGACCGTTCTATTTTTTCTACGGATACTTTTCAATTTGAAATACTAGCAGAAAGATTAAGAGAGGCTGCTTTTTTATTAAAAGGAATCACCATTGAATTAATCGATGAGAGAAATGAAGAACGAGTAGAAGAGTCGTATCAATATCCAGACGGATTAAAAGAGTTTGTTTTGTATTTAAATGAAGAAAAAGATGCTCTTCATGATGTGGTTGCTTTTGAAGGTGAGCAACAAGAGATGGAACTGGACTTTGCCTTTCAATTCAATGATGGCTATGCAGAAAACATCTTGTCTTTTGTTAATAATGTACGGACGAAAGATGGTGGAACCCACGAATCTGGTGCTAAAACTGCGATTACGCGTGTGGTAAACGATTATGCTAGAAAAGTAAATATCTTGAAGGACCGGGATAAGAACTTAGACGGCAATGATATTCGAGAAGGTTTTACTGCTGTTATTTCGGTGAAAATTCCTGAAGAAAAACTTCAGTTTGAAGGCCAGACTAAAGGCAAGTTAGGGACTGCTGAAGCACGTTCAGCTGTAGATGCTGTAGTAGCAGAGCATCTGTTATATTTCTTAGAAGAAAACCCTGATATCGCATCGATGTTAATTAAGAAATCAGTTCGTGCGAAAGAAGCACGGTTAGCTGCTCGTAAAGCAAGAGAGGAAGCGCGTAGCGGCAAGAAAAAACGTCGTAAAGATTCGCTTTTAAGTGGAAAATTAACACCAGCACAATCTCGTAATGCAGATAAAAATGAACTTTACTTAGTAGAGGGGGACTCTGCAGGTGGTTCAGCCAAGCAAGGACGAGATCGAAAGTTCCAGGCTGTTCTACCATTAAGAGGTAAAGTTATAAATACAGAGAAATCGAAATTAGTAGATATAATGAAAAATGAAGAAATCTCGACGATTATTCATACGATTGGTGCTGGAGTTGGAAGTGAATTCTCATTAGATGATGTACAATATAATAAAATTGTTATTATGACAGATGCCGATACGGATGGTGCGCACATACAAGTTTTATTACTTACCTTTTTCTATCGTTATATGAGGCCATTAATTGAAGCTGGAAAAGTATTTATTGCGTTACCTCCTTTATATCAAATTTCCAAAGGTAAAGGTGCTAAGGCGCAAATTGAATACTGTTGGACAGAAGACGAGTTATCAGATGTTACAAAAAAATTCAAAAATGGTTATCAACTGCAACGCTATAAAGGTCTAGGGGAAATGAATGCGGACCAATTATGGGAGACAACCATGAACCCTGAAACTCGTACATTAATTCGTGTGACGATTGATGACCTTGCAAGAGCGGAGCGCCGGGTTACTACTTTAATGGGTGACAAGGTTGAACCACGTCGTAAGTGGATTGAGTCTCATGTTCAATTTAGTTTAGAAGAAGATGAAAATATTATTGACAATGAAAATATACAAATTTAATGCATTATAGGAGGAATACCGTTGGCAGTAGAAGAGAAGTATTTAGATCTCCCGCTTGAGGACGTTATGGGTGATCGATTTGGACGTTATAGTAAATATATTATTCAAGATCGTGCCTTGCCAGATGCACGTGATGGGTTAAAACCCGTACAACGCCGTATCCTTTTTGCGATGCATGAAGAAAAAAACACGCACGATAAAGGCTTTCGTAAATCGGCAAAGACGGTAGGTACGGTAATTGGTAACTATCATCCCCACGGTGATTCATCTGTGTATGAAGCAATGGTTCGTCTCAGTCAAACATGGAAAGTTCGCAATGTATTGGTTGAAATGCACGGTAATAATGGTAGTGTGGATGGCGATCCACCTGCAGCGATGCGTTATACAGAAGCGCGACTTTCTGCGATTGCATCCGAATTAATCCGTGACATTGATAAAGAAACCGTCGATTATATACCGAACTTTGATGATACGATTGATGAACCTGTTGTATTACCAGCAAGAATTCCTAACTTAATCATAAATGGATCGACAGGGATTTCTGCAGGTTATGCGACAGAAATTCCTCCTCACAATTTAGCTGAAGTAATTGAAGCTGTCATTAAACGTATGGATAAACCATCGGTCACGGTAGAAGAATTGCTGCAAATTATTAAGGGACCAGATTTTCCTACTGGCGGTATTATCCAAGGGTATGAGGGGCTTAAGAAAGCTTATGAAACTGGTAAAGGCAAAATAGTCGTTCGTGGTAAAGCGAAGATTGAACCGTTAAAAGGTAGCAGGGAGCAAATTGTAATTGATGAAATCCCTTATGAAGTAAATAAAGCAGTCCTTGTGAAACGTATGGATGAATTACGTTTAGATCGAAAAGTGGAAGGAATTGCAGAAGTTCGAGACGAGACAGACCGAACAGGGTTGCAAATTGTTGTTGAATTGAAAAAAGAAGCAGATAGTCAAGGTGTTTTAAATTATTTATATAAAAACACAGATCTTCAAATCACGTATCACTTCAATATGGTAGCGATTAAAGATAAAACACCACAATTGCTCGGTTTAACAGAAATGATCGATGCTTATGTTGGTCACCAGAAAGAAGTGGTGACACGCCAAACCCGTTTTGACCTAAATAAAGCGGAAAGAAGAGCCCATATTGTTGAGGGTCTTATCAAAGCTGTTTCGATTCTAGATGAATTAATC
Organism: Gracilibacillus massiliensis; assembly: GCF_001458115.1. Classification (GTDB taxonomy): domain Bacteria; phylum Bacillota; class Bacilli; order Bacillales; family Amphibacillaceae; genus Gracilibacillus; species Gracilibacillus massiliensis. The sequence goes on along the minus strand of NZ_CZRP01000012.1, from coordinate 732,438 downwards.
CAAACAATCAGAGCATCGAACGATAAACAAGACGCCAAAAATAGAATTATGGATGCTTATGGTTTTACCGAAACACAAGCGGAAGCAATTGTAACCTTGCAGCTATATCGATTAACAAATACGGATATTACCGCTTTGGAAAAAGAAGCTGCGGAATTGCAAAAGGCGATTGCTAGTTATCAAGCAATTTTGGCAGATGAGAAAAAACTATTATCTGTTATCAAAAAAGATTTAAAACAAATGAAAAAGCTCTACGCAGAAGAACGTCGAACGAAGATCGAAGAAAAAATCGAAGAATTAAAATTTAATGTCGAAGTAACGATAGCTAGTGAAGACGTCATTACATCTGTTACAGAACAAGGCTATGTAAAACGAACCAGCATTAGATCCTATACGGCCTCAACGGATGATGACTTTACGATGAAAGATAATGACCATTTAATTTCGTTATATGAATTAAATACAACAGATCACCTACTTCTGTTCACCAATAAAGGAAGGTATATCCCTATACCAGTACACCAGATGCCAGACATTCGGTGGAAGGATCTGGGTCAACATTTATCTAACATCGCCTCTTTGGAGAAAGAAGAAACGATTGTCAAAGCAATCCCAATTAGAGAATTTTCTAAAGATAAATATCTCGTATTTTTCACAAAAAATGGCATGGTGAAGCGAAGTACACTGGATTTGTATTATTCTCAGCGATATACGAGACCGCTGATCGCATTGAATTTGAAAAAAGAAGATCAACTGGTTAATGTCTATTTATCTGATGGAAATCAAGACATTTTTGTTGCAACAAGTAAAGGCTATGGCCTCTGGTATCATGAATCAGAAGTATCGGTGATTGGCCAAAGAGCAGCAGGGGTTAAGGCAATCCAGTTAAAAACAGATGAATTTGTCGTAAATGGTGTTTTAATGGATGAGTTACAAGAGAAAAGGCAATTATTCGTTACTACTCAACGAGGCGCATGTAAAAGAATGACGATCGACCGTTTTGAAAAATCATCACGTGCTAAGAAAGGTTTAGTAATGTTACGCGAGTTAAAATCAAAACCACATCGTATTGTCGGATTTGATTTGGTTGAGAACGATGATGTGATCAAATTAATGACAACAAAAGGGGAACATCACACAGTAAAACCGATGGAACTCCCAATTAGTGATCGTTATAGCAATGGCTCATACGTAATTGACACGGATCTTACTGGTGAAGTAACAACGATTCATCAAAAAAGAGGCCTATCGAAAGCATTTGATCAAGATTTAAATGAATAATGTGATGGTGTAGTTCAGTTTTGTTGTACAGAAGACATTGTGTACACTTAATTGAGCTACTTTTTCTATTTTTAATGAAAAAAATTTAGCTTATGTCGTATTAGATCACTTATCGCCCAAAAGAAGTGAAAACGGATGGTGTTTCTGTCCGATAAATGGATATATCGCCCAAAAGGAGTGAAAACGGATGGTGCTTTTGTCCGATAAATGGATATATCGCCCAAAAGGGTGGAAATGGAAGGTGCTTCTGTCTGATAAATGAGTATACCGCCTAAAAGAAACAAAGCCTGATAATTCTTAAGTAAGATAAATAAAATAGCGACTAAACTACTCGGTATTTATATTCTTTAACAATTTCAAACTAAAATTCTAACCCCTTACATATAGCCATAATAAGAAAAAAACCGTATAATGGGAAAATAGAATGATCAATCAAGGAGTTTATATAATGTTGACAACGAGTAAAAAAGCTGTAGATAAACAGCAATTAGCAGACTTGCACCATTTTTATGATCAAAATAACGAAAAAAAATACCAGGAACAAATTGTAGACTATTATGCTAAATTAGAGCAAAAAATGATTCATATTTGTTTTAGTGGCCATTTTTCAGCAGGAAAGTCAACTTTAATCAATAATTTGATGAAGGAGGAACTTTTACCACAAAGTCCGATTCCAACCAGTGCAAACATTGTTGAAATAAAACAAGGAAAAGAACAGGTAATCGTTCATTTTAACCATCAACCAGCGATTAAAATGGAGACTCTGCCATCAATGGAAAAACTTCATCAATTATGTAGAGACGGTGATGAAGTAAAAAAAGTCGAAATTTTTAAAGAAATGGCTGAATTACCCGATGGTGTAACGTTAATGGACACGCCAGGTATTGATGCCGCAAATGACGCAGATCGATTAATGACAGAATCAGCTCTACATCAAGTCGATGTTTTGTTTTATGTTATGGATTATAATCATGTTCAATCAGAGGTGAACGCCAGATTTCTTAAGCAGATTGACGCCATGAATAAGCCATACTATGTCATCATTAACCAAATGGATAAGCACGATGAAACGGAAATTCATTTTACAGAATTCAAGCGTAGTTTAGAAAGTGTTTTCGAGCAATGGCATATTCGACCGAAAAATGTTTTTTATACATCTATGGCTAATAGTGATACAGGTATTAATGAATTCGCTTCATTACAAGCACGTGTTCATCAAATTGTAAGTGATAACCATCAAATAACCTTAGAAGAGACTTTGTTAAACGGAACGAACCATACGGTACAATCTAGTATTCAGGAACAGCAAAAACAAATGAATGATGCAATAGAAGAACTTGATGCAAGATTGAAGCGTATTGATTTACCGACTGATGTTAATGTTAATGCCATTCAGTCTACTTATGATTCCCTAAAAGCAGAGCGAGATCATCTTGAAAAAGAATACATGGATATGATCGAGCAAACTACAAAAAATGCCCAAATCATACCTTTTGATATTCGTGAAAAGGCGCGAATTCTACTGGAATCATATGAACCAAAATTCAAAACCGGTTTGATCCGTAACCGCAAAAAAATAGAGGGAGAGCGTGAAAAGCGATTAAATGATTTATATAAAGTATTGAAAGAAAAGGCTGAAATTAGCTTAGAATGGAAGTTGCGCGATAAAGTGACAGAGTTTTTGAATCCTTACATTTCTTTTACTGTATCGGAACCTATCTTTGAACAACAATTCCAGGCGGAGCATTTAATCAAATTAATAGAAGAGGGTGCTACAGTTAATGGCGAATACATCTTAGTGTACACAGATCAGGTAGCCGCTTCGATTAAGAAAATGTATCGTCAATTTTACAAAAATAAATGGCAAGAGATCGGGCAAAGCGTATTAACACCACTTGATGAAAAACTAAAAGAACACAAAACCTATATAGAGCTTTATCAACAATACACCAAAATAGAGAATGAAATTTCAGAAGTTAAACAAGCATTTATTGTATATAAGAATCAATTAGAATCCATTTGCGATAGAGAATCGATAGGTAATGAGGCTGAAATCGCAACAATACAGGAAAAGCTAACAGAAAGAAAAGTAGACAAAATAGTCGATATAAATGCCATTACATCGAATCAAACAAAAGAAACGAAGGAAGAAAATATAGAAGAAAATATCGAACAAGCGGCGACATACTCTTATCAACAAACGTTAACGGATGCAGAAAATGCTAATCTTGTAATGGAACCTATTAACGGCTTGGACTCGATCAGACAAGAAATCACGAATAAAATAGACAGGCTAACGGATCGCCATTTTACGATTGCTTTATTTGGTGCATTCAGTGCTGGAAAATCTTCGTTTGCTAATGCACTTATTGGTGAAAAAGTGTTGCCGGTTTCACCAAACCCAACAACTGCCGCTATTAACAAAATTAGTCCTGTAAGGGATGGTTATCAGCATAAAAACGTATACGTAATATTGAAAAATGAAGAAGAATTAGTAGCGGATATCAATGACATTACCGAAAAAGACTTTCACCAATTAGATGAAGGATATCGTTGGATTAAAAAAACAAAACTAGCAAAATTAGATATACCGGATCAACATAAGTCTTTCCTTAGTGCGTTTTATCAAGGTTATCAAGAAATTAAAGATCGAATTGGAACGTCTTATATTATTGGGTTTACAGAATTCGAGCGCTACATCCGTGAGGAAACGATCGCTTGTTTTGTCAAAGAAATGGAACTTTTTTATGATTGTCCTCTGACGAACAATCATGTCACGTTAGTCGACACACCTGGTGCTGACTCTGTTAATGCTAGACATACTGATTTAGCATTCTCTTATATTAAAGATGCAGATGCTATTTTATTTGTAACGTATTATAACCATCCATTCTCGAAACCAGATCAACAGTTTTTGGAGCGTTTAGGTCGAGTTAAGGATGCCTTTGAATTAGATAAAATGTTCTTTATGATAAATGCGATTGATCTTGCAAAAAATGAAGACGAAAAAAATCTAGTCGTTGATTATGTTCGTAATGAATTGCAGCGATTTGATATCAAAAGTCCAAGAATGTTCCCTGTCTCAAGTAAACAGGCAATCGACGATAAGAGTGATCACACTGGTCTCCCACAATTCGAAGATCATTTCTATCGTTTTGTTAAGGAAGAGTTAACCCAAATGTCGATGCGTTCCGTTTATACCGATTTAGCTAGAGCTAATAGCTTAGTCTCAAACTGGTTATCGATGATTAATAGTGATCAGCAGGAAAAAGATCGACTGATTAAACAAAATAAGCAATATCAGACAGAAATGAAAAATGTGCTACATGCGCGTAAATCAGAAGACTATCTAGAAATGGTAGCCCAAAAATTAAATAAGCAAACTTTCTATGCCAAACAACGATTCTCGATTCAGTTTACAGACCTTTGGAAAGATCATATTCATCCAGGTGCTATTCAAACCAATGGCAGAAAAGGAAAGAAAGAATTGGAACTAGCGATTCAAGCTTTGTTCAAAACCATTTACAATCGTATGAAGCATGAATATGAAGCAATATCTATTCGCATTGAACAAACATGGAATCAATCGTTGCATGAAATAAAAAAAGATATCGAACGCCAATTCATCCAAATTGATTCAAGTTTTTCTTTGTCACAGTTTGAGGATATTCGCCTTGATCCACCAGAAGTCGAACTACAAGCAATAAATACGGATGAGTCACTGTTATCCAAATGGAGTCAGTTTTATAAAGACACGAAAACATTTTTTGCAGAAGATGGCAGAAAGCAATTAGAAGAGCAGGTCTCTGCCTTTTTGAGAGTTAAATGGCAAGAGAAAATCGATCAGATTGAAAAAGAATTATTGAATTTTTATCATCAACAATGGAATCATTACGAACAAAAAGTATTCAACGATTATCTAGAAGAAGTTCAAAGCTATTACCGTCAAGTGATCCATGGCATTGAAGGGCAAGAGGAAAATAAAGAACAATTAGAAAAAATCAACAAAACATTAAAAGAAATGCTAACTTAGAATAAAAAACACGAGATAAATTTTTCTTTTATCTCGTGAATTATTTCTCTAAAAAAAACGAGCAATAAGATCGAACCCTCTCGCAATTGTTTTGGATTCATGACTATCAGAACCTGGCTTAAGTACAATGCCTTTTGCGATTGCTTGTTCGATAATTTCTTCTGGTGGATAAAGCATTTGGCAATCTTCTTTATAGAGACCAGCCGTATTTAAATCTAACTCTAATTGTTCTTGTTTTATCAAATTTAGCAGGTGATCAATGGTAGCTTGATAACTTTGATCAACTGCATATTTTTTTTGATATTTCTGAATCAAGGTTAGATGGCCAATACGCTTAGGTTTGAAAGCTCCTAGATCAGATAAAACAGCTTTTTCTAACGTCTGATAGTATTGATAATGGACCGCTTCAACACTACCAAATTGTTGAATAATCTTAGCAAATTCTTCACTGCTAAAATCGATACATACATAACCATCGTCAGGACTTTTGAGCATATGCACCGATAAGATCGCATCATCAATAACACGACCATACTCATTGAGAAAAGAAGTTGTCTCTTGCTCATAGCCTTCGATATAGTCTACTTCAAATCCTAAATTTATCTTAATTTTGGATTGATATGATTTTTTAGCTGTTTCAATCGTTTCCAAATAAGCATCAAGATCCTCCCAAGCCATCGCACTATCTTGTTCAGGTGTAGGGTCAGTAAAGTTTTTTGGTAATGGAGCATGTTCCGTAAACGTTATTTCAGTCAAGCCTTTTTTTATCGCTTGTTCGATATACATAGAAACCGCATCATTCGATCCATGCGGACAAAATGGTGTATGGATGTGATAATCTCCTTTGAGTGTCATCGTAAAAACTCCCTTTTATCTATTTTCAGTCGGTTGCTCATTCTATTGTAAACCGAAGTGATTAAATTTAAAAGTGAGGATTGACAGACAACAAAGCGATATGATAATGTTAAAATACAAATAGACGCTTTACCACGGTAGAGTGGTAAATTGATAAAGTGCGAATAGGATGTGAACGAGATGTTTTTACCAGCAGGAAGTCAAGATGAAACAGGAATTCAAATCTCAAACCGCTTAAGAGCGGCTGAGAGTTTTCGTTTAGTGACCAAAAAACGTAACTTTAAAACCATTTCTACACCTGTAGTGGAATATGCCAATACATTTACGAATCAAATGGCAGGAATGGATTTACACTCGATGTTGAAATGGTTCAGTGGTGAAGGTGAAATAGAAGTATTACGTCCAGATTGGACAGCAGCTATCGCTCGAGCAATTGCGGGGCAACACCCATCCGAACAAAAATGGTCCTATCAAGGCAGTGTTTTCCGCTTCGATAAGGATGAAACAGAGAATAGACAAGCAGGCATCGAAATCGTCCATGCGGACCGATTTTTAGGGGAAGCGGAAAGCTTGCTTACAGCGATTGCTTACTTAAAGAATTTAACGATTGATGCGTATGTAATCGAACTTGGTCATACAGGTATTTTCGATGCGATCGTCGGACCGTACCATTTTGAGGAAAAACAAGAGTTAGCGCTACTGAACGCTATGCATGATAAGCGATCTGACCTTGTCGAAGAGATTGTAAAACAAGCAGGACATTCTGCCTTAGCAGAACCATTGGTAGCTCTGATTGATGCATACGGATCGAGAGAAATTATCAATACCTATCGTGAGCGCTGGAACAATCATCAAGATTTGTTAGCTATATTGAATCATATTGAAAAATTAATGGATTTATTAGAAGCTGCAGGTGTAACAGAAGTAATCGTCGATCTTGGTCGTGTTAAAAACTTGCCATATTATGATGGTATTATGTTTAGAGGCTTTCTGACAAACGATGGTTCCACCTGTTTTTCTGGCGGAAGGTATGACCGGTTATATGAACAATTCCAACAAAGTACTTCAGCGGTCGGGTTAGCATTTGATGTTGATACCTTAGCAAAGCATATGGATGCTGAGCAAGAGCCGGAAAAAATTTGTATCCTTGCTACTCCTGCTACTCATGCAGTTGCAGAACAATTTCGAATGGATATGGAGGAACAAGTGGTCGATATCCAATACGAATTAAAAAGTGATGCGAACTATCAAAAAATCTATCAAGTTGTCGAAGAAGACAGTCAGTATAAGGTGGTTGAAAAATGAAGCCGGTAATAGCACTAACGAAAGGTAGATTAGAAAAACAATTCTTGAATTTTTTTGCTGAGTTAGGATTTGAAGTAGACCCTTTATTAGAAAAGGGGAGAAAACTTCAAATTGAAACCAGTGAATTTTCCTTCTTTTTTGCAAAAGGAGTCGATGTTACCACTTACGTTGAAAATGGAATTGCGGACATCGGAATCGTAGGTGGCGATATTTTAATTGAACATCAACCGGATGTATATAATTTATTTCCTTTACCATTTGGTCACTGTCGGATGGCCTTGGCCACAAAGGCAAATTATCAGTGGCCAGAACAGAAGAAAAGAATTGCAAGTACGTTTACCAATATCACTAAGAACTATTTTAAAGAAAAAGGTGAGTCCGTTGATATTATTAAGCTAGAAGGATCTGTTGAACTTGCACCAATCTTAGGTCTTGCAGATGCGATTGTTGACATTGTCGAAACAGGTACAACATTAAAAGAAAACGGCTTAGTAATCGAAGACGAATTTATATCCTTTAGTGCACGATTAATTGCCAACCGTTCTTCACTAAAAATTAAGAGAGATCAATTAGTTCCCGTCATTGAGCGATTTAAGGAAGGAGCAAAAAAAGCATGATTCCTTTATTAACAATCGAGAAGTTTTTAGAAAAAGCAGCACCTGAGAAAACGAATAGCAGTGACCAACAAAAATTCTTGCAAGCTGCCAGTAGTATTATTGCAGATGTGCAAGAAGATGGTGATCAAGCTGTTATTAAGTATATTGAAAAATTCGATGGGAAAGCACCGTCATCTTTTCTAGTTTCAGAAGAAGAACGAAAGGCTGCCTGGGATATAGTAGATAATGAAGTGATTCAATCGTTGCAGCGTGCAGCAGATAATATTCGAGCTTTTCACCGAAAACAATTAACAAATTCCCGTATGATGCAAGCAGAAGGTGACATTATTTCTGGTCAATTATATCGTCCAATTGACCGTGTCGGCATCTATGTTCCTGGCGGCACTGCTGTTTATCCTTCTTCGGTATTAATGAACGCCATTCCTGCTGTACTTGCTGGAGTAGGCGAAGTAAATATGACAACTCCAGTGAAGGACGGGGAAGATCTTGCACCAATATTAGCGGTAGCAGCTGACATAGCAGGTGTAACCAATATTTATCGAGTTGGAGGAGTTCAGGCCGTTGCTGCCTTAGCATATGGAACTGAATCGATTCCGAAAGTAGATAAAATTGTCGGACCTGGAAATGCCTATGTAGCTGCAGCTAAAAAATTAGTTTACGGTGATGTAGGGATCGATATGATTGCTGGTCCAAGTGAAGTAGCGATCATAGCAGATGATACAGCAAACCCAAAATACGTCGCTGCAGATTTAATCGCTCAGGCAGAACACGATACGATTGCTCGTGCCTTTTTAATTACAACTTCGGAAGCATTGGTTGAGCAAGTGAATAAAGAACTTCAAAAACAATGTGACGCGCTACCTAGAAAAGAAATCGCGTCCCAATCTCTCCAAGATAAAGGTGCAAGTGTTGTGGTATCGTCACTGGAAGAGGCTTTTTCCGTTTCCAATAAGTTGGCGCCAGAACACTTAGAAATCCAGGTAGCCGATCCTTTAAGTTATTTAAGCAAAGTAAGACATGCAGGTTCCGTCTTTTTAGGACATTATACCCCGGAAGCACTGGGTGATTATTATGCAGGACCAAATCATGTTTTGCCAACTTCAGGTACAGCTCGTTTTTCTTCAGGTTTATCAGTTGATGATTTTGTTAAGAAAACAACGTATTTATATTATTCTGAATCTGCATTGCGTGAGGCAAGTCAGGACGTCATCCAGATTGCCAACCAAGAGCAGCTAGAAGGACACGGCTTAGCGGTAAGTAAACGTTTGGAGGATAAATAATGAGAACTGCGACAAAAAAAAGAGAAACTTTCGAAACAAAAATTGAAGTAGCTGTTAATTTAGATGATCCAATTCAAGTAAGCATTGATACGGGGGTTGGCTTTTTTGATCACATGCTAAATGCTTTCGCCCGCCACGGTCGTATTGGCTTAACGGTTAAAGCAGAGGGTGACTTGCACATTGATAGTCACCATACCGTAGAAGATGTCGGGATTGTACTGGGTCAGTTAGTAAAAGAAGCATTAGGTGATAAAAAGTCAATCAATCGTTACGGAACGGCTTATGTACCAATGGATGAAGCATTAGGATTTGTTTCTTTAGATATTAGTGGGAGACCTTTTCTTGTTTTTGACGCAGAATTTTCAAACGAGAAATTAGGCAATTTTGATACAGAATTAGTGCAGGAGTTTCTACAAGCTTTTGCTTTCCAATCAGCGATTACACTTCACGCTAAAGTATTATATGGTGACAACACGCATCATAAAATTGAAGCTATTTTTAAAGCATTAGGCCGCGCTTTAGGTGAAGCAGTCCGAATTAACCCGGATATTGAAGGGGTTAATTCTACAAAGGGGTTAATCGAATGATAGCTATTGTAGATTACGGCATGGGTAATGTCGCAAGTGTTAAAACCGCTTTTTTACGTTTAGGGTATGAAGTAGAAATAACAGACTCCGTTGAGCGATTAGAAGAAGCTAGCCATATTATTTTACCTGGTGTTGGTTCTTTTCAAGCAGCCGTTGAGGAGATCAATCAACGTAATTTGGCTGAACCACTAAAAAAATTAGCAAAACAAAAACCTTTTTTGGGTATTTGTTTAGGCATGCAATTATTATTTGAAAAAGGTTATGAAAATGGTATTTCTGATGGTCTAGGATTGATTCCAGGTGATGTAAATGTAATCGAAACAGAATATATATTACCTCATATTGGTTGGAATCAGCTGCAAATAGAGAATAATAATCAACCTTTTCAAGTTTTTCAAGATAAACATGTCTATTTTGTACACACGTTCCAAGCACGTACCGAACAAAAGTATTTGGTCGCAACCGCAGATTATGGTACAACGGTTCCTGCAATTGTCCAGAATGGCCATGTGTACGGCATGCAATTTCACCCAGAAAAAAGTGGAGAAGTCGGCGTAGACTTGTTGAAAGTATTTATGGAACAAACCACTTCTGTTAGGGGGCTGGAAGCATGATTGCAAAGCGAATAATTCCTTGTCTTGATGTCAAGGAAGGAAAAGTGGTAAAAGGGACAAATTTTGTCGGATTACGTGAGTTAGGTGATCCTGTTGCCATGGCATCCAACTACTCCAAAGCAGGGGCAGATGAAATCATCTTTTTAGATATTTCAGCAACCAATGAAGGGCGCCAAACCATGGTGGATATTGTAAAGCGAACGGCAGAGCAAGTATTCGTGCCGTTTACGGTAGGTGGCGGCGTTAAAACAATTGAAGATGTCAATCGCTTATTAAAGGCAGGAGCGGATAAAGTAGGTATGAATTCTGCTGCGGTTCAAAATCCGCAATTAATCACAGAATCATCGGATCGGTTCGGTGCCCAATGTACGGTTGTTGCTGTTGATGCCAAAAGAGTCGGTGATAAATGGCATGTAATGACCCACGGTGGCAGTAAAGATACTGGTATCGATGCGATTGAATGGGTAAAAGAAGCAGAAAAAAGGGGAGCAGGGGAAATCTTGCTAACGAGTGTCGATACAGATGGAGTAAAGGATGGATTCGACATTGCTCTAACGGAGGCGGTAGTAAACTCGGTAAGAATCCCAGTAATTGCATCTGGTGGAGTTGGAAAGCCTGAGCATTTTCCTGAAGTATTTCAAAAGACAGACGTATCTGCAGGTTTAGCAGCTTCCATTTTCCATGAGAACACGTTTACCGTACAACAAGTAAAAGATGTATGCCAACAGCAAGGAGTGAATATTCGTGAAGCCTGATTTTTCAAAAGGGTTAGTACCAGCAATCGTAACAGATTATCATACAAAAGAAGTATTAATGCTTGCCTATATGAACGAAGAAGCATATCAAAAGACTTTAGAAACGAAACAAACATGGTTTTATTCCAGATCACGTGATGAATTATGGAACAAGGGTGCTACGTCTGGTAACACACAAGAAGTCCAATCAATTGATTTAGATTGTGATCAGGATACATTATTGATTCAAGTGTTACCAGCAGGTCCAGCTTGTCATACGGGAGAGGTCTCATGCTTTTTTAACAGAGTGGCCGAAAAGGAAACCAATTATGACGCTGCGATTATTGATAACGTGATGCAAGAAGTAGAACAACGGAAACAAGAGCGTGTTGAAAATTCCTATACCAATTATTTATATGACAAAGGTGTCGATAAAATTGGTAAAAAAGTAATTGAAGAAGCCGGCGAAGTAGTAATTGCCGCTAAAAATGAGGATAAAGAAGAATTAACAAACGAAGTAAGTGATTTGCTTTACCACACCTTCGTGATGATGGCGAATCAAGAAGTTTCATTAGAAGATGTCAAACAAGAATTATCCAATCGATTCGCTAAAAAAGGGAACAGCAAAGGCGACCGTGCAGAAATAGAAAAATGGTAATATGCGTGAGAAACACCCAGACTATCTGGGTGTTTTTTTGTTTTGCCAGAAAAGGTATTGATATTAACAAACAAAATCTCATGTAATGGAGATTAACTTATACATATTTTTCTAGTTTTGTTATAATGAAGGCATCTTAATAAAATGCAATGTTTCCTTTCAAATGTTTGATCAGGAGGGTAATAAGTGAAAGAAACTACTAAAATAAATGACTACAAGTTAATGGAATGGTTTGGGTTCATGATTGTCTTGATAATGCTCTTTACAGAGGAAATTACTCGTAACTGGTTGGGTGAAATATGGAATCTGTCCTTGTTTGCTTTTATAGGTATCTTGGTAGGTTCGTGTATTACCTTCTTATATACTTGGAAACGAAGGAAATTAATCAATAAATAAGAATCTATGCTCATACTGTAAGTTGTCTAAAATGAGGAGTGAATTTAATGAAGATAGTAGAGAAGATTCGTGACAAGGTAAGTGAGAGACATAAGCTATTTTTAGTTTTGGATATTTTATTCAGTCTTTTTGCGATTTATTTTGCAGTACACGGTCTATTCATTTCTATACCTGGCTTACTAAACCCAAGTGTATCTAATGATATTCCGTCGTGGATAATGTTTGGTATGGTTTTTTGTCTAGGCTTAACTTATGTAATACGGGTTGTTGAAATGGTAGTTACCGGCAAAAGAGAATATTTCATTCTATCCCTGTTCGCTGCTATCTTTATCATGAGTGTATCCGTATACATGTTTGTATTATAGTATATTAAATGAAGATAACAAATTACTCTGGAGAAAAAAATGTCCAATTTAGTAAGTAATTTGAAGTATCATGTACTCTTTTTTCGCTAAAATTATTGTCTATTTATAATATTCAGATAAGAGGGGGGAAGTGAATGCGAAAAGTTAATTCAGTGGCAGCAGCTAAACAATTTATTAATCAAAAATTCTCTCATTGCCAGGGGGCTATATTAGCAGGAAGCGTAGTCCGTGGTGAAGAAACAGCAACCTCTGATCTCGATATTGTGATTTTTGATAACAACCTTAATAATTCATATAGGGAGTCTATGATTGATAATGGGTGGCCAATAGAAATTTTTGTTCATAATTTATCCTCATATAAATATTTTATCGAAATGGACTGCAAAGCAGGGAAACCCTCAATGGCAAGAATGATCTCTGAAGGTATTACATTAAAAGATGAAGGAATCTTACTAGCTATAAAAAAGGAAGCGAAAGAGATATTAGAGAAAGGTCCTGAAAAATGGTCTGATGAAATGATTACACAGAAGCGATATTTTATCACCGATGCTTTAGATGATTTCATAGGCAGCACTAACCGAGCTGAAGCGATATTTATTGCTAACAATTTGGCAGAACTAGTCCATGAATTTGTTTTACGAACAAACCGTCAATGGATCGGTTCCTCAAAATGGATTATTCGAGCTTTGAAACAGTATGATGAGAAATTTACTGAAGAATTTATAGCAGCATTTAATGCTTTTTACGAAACTGGAGAGAAAAAGAAAGTGATTCAATTGGTTGATAATGTTTTACAGCCATATGGTGGACGTTTATTTGAAGGGTTTACTTTAGGGAAATATTAAAACTTAAAAATAAAAATTTGATAGATTAGGAGAACTCGAAATGCATAAAAGTCCTTTGTTAGATCAAATGTTAGAATTGGAAAAGGAATATGTGGGTTTATTTTCTGAAGCAATTGAAAACGATGGAACGATTAGATACATTGACTCTGCGTTACCGGATATGCATACGCACAATTTTATATGGTATAACTCTAAACAAGGTTTGGGTGAATTTGTCACTGAACAAATATAAAAAAAAAACACAAAAGATAAAGGATTTTTCAGGGTGGAGACACCATATCCGATAAGTAGCAAATTAATTGAAAATTTCCCCCTTCAACCAAAAATATGTACTTATGACTTAATGTTTATTGAAACTAAAAATTTCTCACAACTGAAAGGAAACCCAGCTTGTAATATATACAGTGCAGAAGATCATAAGGTTTTAGAAGATGGAATTAAAGTGGATATAACAGCCAATCAAACAGAGATGGGGCTAGATTTCGCACAAAGACGAATTAATAGGAAAGCTGAGATTTATAAAGATAATAATAAAGAGATACAATTTTTTGTTTGCTATTGTGACGGGGTTCCTATCGGTAATATCGAGTATATGCCGTTTAACGGAATGGTAAAATTAGAGGATTTCGATATCATAGAGGAACACCAAAGTAAAGGATTTGGAACATCCGTTTTAAAGCACTTATTAGAAATTGCTTATAACGATAATATCGAAATAGTATATCTAATTACAGATAGTTCTGATACTGCAAAAGAAATGTACAAAAAGAACGGTTTTATGAAAATAGGTGAAAAAACGGAGCTGCTATTTTTTCTTGAATAAAACAACAAGAAAATAGCGTTCTGATTCTTTATTAAAGCAGCACTAAAACTACATTTTGTGATTATAATTAAATCTATACAAAAATTCGAATTAATAATTCTGTTCGAATAATTAAGTTTAGTTAAATAACGAAGATGTCTTGGACTGGGTAACTATGAAATAGCGAGGTGGTGAGAATGGCAAAAATGAATGCGAGGGTTATAAGAAAAAATAATTCAAATAAAAAATTGGTTTACGCGGTATCTATTGCTTCCATTGTTGCAATTATGATTCATTGTTTATATCAATGGTCAGTACATCAAGTTGTTAGACCTGATGGGATTTTTACTATTTCTATAATTTTAGCTAACTTGTTGCATTATATTGCAAATGAAAACGCTGATAGTGACAAGGATGAGCGAGACGAGAGTCCAGCTAAACATGCTGCGGATATTAGTTACTTTATTTTGATTATAAGTATCGGGGTTATTTTGTTTATAAGTGAAGGAACAGGACTTTTTGTGGAATTAGAAAATATTCCTTTAGTGATAACTTTTTCTTTAAGTATAGTTATTTATCCATTAGTTCGTGCTATAGTATTTTATAAAATCAATAATTGACACATTGATATTGCCGATAATATTTAAATAGGATTATTGGTCTGAAGATGAGGAGACCAGTGGCCCTTTTAAAACCGTAACCACAATAGCCTACTAATTTTGGATCATTTATGATCAAATGCATTCTAATACTCCTCCTGCCGAGCATATGATAACGGTTGTAAAATATTAGTAACCGAACGGTAGTTGAACGATAATCATATAGTGGTGCTGAAGATGTGAGGGACGTTTTGGTGAATAATTATACAAAAGTGTCATTTTACATTATTTATTCACCAGTATTCAACGGGGTGCTTTAGCTGAACAAAGAGTGTTAGATTTAGCATCCCCTATTGCTTATTAAAGTAAAGAAGCAGGATAGTTCAATAAAGGATTTATATTATATGATAGTATTTATTAAGATAGATAGTTAATTATTAGGGGGCATAAAGAGTGACAAAAGCAATTAGATTTTTCTTCTTTTCATTATTGATTTTATTATTCGTGAATGGTTGTAATTCAAATAGTGCTAATGAGGATGTATTTGAGTTTAAAGGTTCTTACATTGGAGATAACAGTGCGGTAGGAAGCATTGTCAAACAATTACCCTATGGTGGTAATTTTAAAGGGTTTGAACTTAAAACTAATGAAGAACCGTATGGAATGATTTTAGATTATGAAGGGATAGTAGCAGAGGAAATAGAAAAAAAGTATAAAGAAACGGCAATTTATAATGCAACATTTATATTTTCTTTAGTTCAAAACGGAGAATGGGTTACCTTTAATTTTGAACATCAGGAATACCAATTAACCAAAGAAAATCTACAAAGTTGGTATGGGAAAGAATTAAATGAGTATTCGAGTGAAGCTGAATTAAGAAAACTAACACAAGAATATTTAGAAGATGAAAATAAAGTAAACGACTTATTGAAGTAACGGGGGCAATAGCTGAAAAAACGTTGTCGTTTTAGTCGCTTTTAAAGAAGCAGAAGCACTAGTCTTAAGTATGAATACCTGAGGGGAGAGTTTCTTTATGAAAGGTTTTCTTTTGAGTTTGGTTTTGTTATTTTCAATTCTAATGGGATGCTCTTCTGAAGATGAGACTTTAATTACTGAACTAAGGTCAAAAGAAGAAGGTAAGTACAATGTAGCAGTTTTTAATAACGAGATAACTTCTGAAGATTATCAAGCAGCAGTTCTCAAAGTTACAAACAAGTTAATGGAGGATAGTATTTCATCGGTTTCATTTGACTTTTCTGCTGAAGATTCTTCAATATTTGAGACATTAGATATAACTCATTTTCCTGTAATTATTGTGTTTGATAATAGAGGGTTAGTTTTCCGAACATATGAAGTTAACGAATTGGAAAGTTTCTTGAAATGAAAATTCATCTTGTTAAACAAACGGGTGTCTTTAGTGGAACAAGGCGTCGTTGATGTCGTTGCTTTAATTGCTTATTAAGCTAATGTGTAGAGTTATCCAACAAAGAAGCCTGGGAGGTTAAAATATGAAACAATTTGGAAAGCTATACTTTTTCTGTGGAAAAATGGGTGCAGGAAAATCAACTAAATCAAAACAATTGAGTATAGAAAAACATGCAGTACTGATCTCTGAGGATGAATGGCTTTCATCTCTTTATCCCAATCAGATTGCAACCTTTGAAGACTATCTAAAATTCTCTGCGCAGCTTAAGCCGTTGGTGAAAAAGCATGTCCAAAACATATTAAGTGTCGGTACAGATGTAGTGATGGACTTTCCAGCTAACACTCAAAAACAGCGAAAGTGGTTTTTGGATATGGCGTCAGAGATAAATGCAAGCCATCAATTAATTTTCCTTAATCTAAATAACGAGAAATGCTTACGTCAAATTGCACAAAGACGTAACGAACAACCCGAAAGAGGAGATTTTGACACGGAAGAGGTGTTTAATCATGTTACTAAATTTTTTGAAGCACCAGAGTCATCCGAGGGTTTGAATATTTTGGAATTTAGCGGAAGAGAATAACAATTAGTTCATTGATTCTTATGTACAGAGTACCTTCTATTTCTGTATGGTAGTCAATAAAATATAAAATGAAATGTGTTTACGAAAAGTCTCAAATAAATATGTTAAAATCGATCTAACTTTGTGAAGTGGCACAAAAAAAAAGGTGCAATAGTTAAACAGAGAGCATCGATTATGGCAACCCTGTATAAGGTCAATAAAATTAGTATGCCTATAATACGGCATACTAATTAATCTTTGGCTGTATATACTCTTAATCCCAATGATTCTCAATAAATTCGTCTCTACCAGATTGTTCACGATCTAATTTATATTCCTTTTCATTTTTCTTATAAAACTCCTGATGATATTCCTCTGCAGGATAAAAGGTAGCTGCAGGCAAAATTTCTGTAACAATCTCTTTCTGGAATCTATTTTCATTTTCTAATGCTTTTTTGGAATCTATCGCTAGTGATTGTTGTTCTTCATTATGATAAAAAATGGCCGTCCGGTATTGTGGACCTCTATCGTGAAATTGACCACCATCATCAGTTGGGTCGATTTGTGGCCAATATAAGTCTAATATTTGTTGGTAATTAATTTTTTCTGGCTCATATTTTATCTGAACAGCTTCATAATGTCCTGTTGTCCCTTTTTTAACTTCTTCATATGAAGGATTTTTTAGATCACCACCAGTGTAACCTGAAATGACACTTTCCACACCATCCCACTGATCAAACGGCTTTACCATGCACCAAAAGCAGCCACCAGCAAATGTTGCCTTTTCAAATTTTTTCTCCATCAATCTTTCTCCTTTATATTGCAAAATCTAAGTCTAGCATTTAATATACTAATTATGTATGTAGAAGTAAATTAATTAATCTTAGAAGGTGAATTGAATGACAAATAAATCAAATGTTTTAATCATAGATGGAATGGCGTTGCTGTTTAGAGGTTTCTTTGCAACGGCATTTACCGGCAATTTTATGGTCAATAGTAAAGGAATTCCGAGAAATGGATTATTTGGTTTTTTAAATTATTTTTGCAATGCGATCGAAACATTCCAGCCCACACATGTAATTTGTTGTTGGGACATGGGAAGTCAAACTTTCCGAAATGATTTATACAAAGGTTATAAATCGAACCGCGATGCACCGCCAGAGGAGTTGGTTCCACAGTTTGATTTGGCAAAAGATATTGTTTCTGCCTTTCAAGTTCCCAATGTAGGTGTTGTGGGGTATGAAGCTGATGATTGTATCGGTACTTTAGCGAAACAACTACAAGCAGATCATAAAGTGACAGTAGTAACTGGGGATCAGGATTTACTGCAGCTTGTAGACCAGCAGATCAATATTGCCATCATGAAGAAAGGCCAAGGCAATTACGATGTGTTTAATATCGATAACTTTTATGAAAAAAGAGGGCTTACCCCTGCTCAAATTATTGAATTGAAAGGGTTAATGGGCGATTCCTCCGATAATTATCCTGGTATTAAAGGTGTTGGTGAAAAAACTGCCTTAAAGCTTCTGCAACAATATGAAACAATTGATAACATGCTAGCTGATAAAGATAATCTAACAAAAGGGATGCAAAATAAAATAGAGCAATATGCTGAAGATCTTGAAATTTCTCGTAAACTAGCAGAAATATATACAGAGGTACCTTTAACATTTTCGATTGAAGATGCTTTATGGAATGAAGACCATAGTAGTATTCACACCTTTTTATTAGAAGAATTAGAATTTAAGAATCCTGAACGTTGGTTAGATAAATTGATCATGGTAAAAGTAAGTGAATAAATTGTAAATACCAATGAAAACCCTAAACTATGATTCGGAATAGTTTGGGGTTTTTTAGTAATATTAGAATTTATCCGTAAAGGTTTCGATTTTTGTAAGGCAGAAAGGCATATAATTAGTGGAATACAATCAATTTGTTCCCCTATTCCTGTTATTCCTTTTGAAAGCTATCGTGTGCGAGGAAAAAGCTGCGGTGGTCTACTTTCCTTTCCTCGTTTTTTTGTCCTCAGATAACATTGCAAAGCAAATCTCCTGCTCCTTATGCCGACTTTTCATGCATTACTTCATTTTTGTATGAAATCTCGCTCCGGTAGTGCTGACTTTCCATGCAATGTTTCGTTATTCCATGAAAACCCTCTCTCCTGGTTCCGAGCTTTCACGGAATTATTTCCTTTCCTATGAAAACTCTCTGACCCTCAGAAGTAAAACAGATGGCTTCCGCTAATATAGTGCTTTTCAACCGTTTCACTATGTTCCCTATTCTTATACATTTCTCCTTCGTTAGTACCTATCTATTTTCTTTATTGAAATCTTTGCAGAATCGAAAAGAATTCCTTAATAAACTCATAGAATACTTGTTCAGATGGAGCAAGCTTTCTGTTTTTTGGAATAATAATTCCTACTGTACGTTTTAATTCTGGATTCTGTATAGCTACTTTTGCACTGTAATACGGATTCAAATCATTAAAAGCACTTTCCGGTAATAATGTGATACCAATACCTGCAGCGACTAACCCCTTAATCGCATCTAAATCTTCCCCTTGTGATGATATATTTGGTGTAAATCCAGCTTGTTTACATCCATCTATTACTAGTTGATGTAAAACATACCCTTCTGGAAATAACACAAATGATTCATCATGTAAGTCTCTTAAGTTCACACTGCTCTGTTCTGCGATAGGGTGTGAGTTCGGAACTAATGCATAAAAGTTTTCTGTAAATAAAATATCACCCAAGATATCGGGATGCTCTGTTGGAACAGGTCCCAAAAATGCAACATCAATTTCGCGATTTTCTACTGATTCAATTAAAAAGTTGTACGATCCCTGTCGCAACTGGAATGCGATTTTGGGATGTTTCTTTTTAAATTCCGATACCACTGTCGGTAATAGATTACTTGCTAAACTGGTAGGAAAACCAATTTTAATCGAGCCTCGTTCTGGATCAATATATTCATCGATTTGTTTTTTGGCATGGTCGATTGCTTTTAATGCCGTTTTGGTATGTGTTAAAAAAATCTTTCCTATATGTGTTAAACGCACATTTCTTCCTTCTCTTTCAAAGAGCTCTACACCTAGCTCTGCCTCTAAATTAGCAATTTGTCTACTTATAGCAGATTGAGCAACATGCAATTCTGCTGCCGCATCTGATACGTGTTCACGCTCCGCTACTTCAACAAAATAACGCAATTGACGTAACTCCACAGGTTTCACCTCATAATATATATCAGAATTAGAACAATATCATATTTATTATATATTGTTTCGATCAATAATAAAACTTACAATGTTATTAGACACCTTAAAGTATATTTGAATGGGGGCGACATATATGACGTATCAAGATTTGCCTAGTGCCCAAGGGTTATACCATCCGGATTTTGAACATGATGCTTGTGGTATTGGCTTATATGCGCATATAAAAGGGAAACAAACACATGAAATCGTAAAAAAAGGTTTAGACATGTTATGCAAATTAGAACACCGTGGTGGACAAGGGAGTGATCCACTTACAGGTGACGGATCTGGATTAATGGTACAGATCCCTGATTCTTATTTTAGAAGAGTATGTAAAGACTTTCAACTACCAGCTGTAGGTCGTTATGGAGTTGGTATGTTATTTCTATCTCAAAATAAAAAAGAACAAGAAGAAGCGATCGATGAAATCAATCAATTAATCGAACAAGAAGGTCAAAAATTAATCGGCTGGAGAGATGTTCCAGTAGATGCTACAGACATTGGTAAAGGTGCGATTGAAACCTTGCCAAATGTACGACAAGTTTTTATCGAAGCGGCAGATGAATTAGAAGATGATCTTGCCTTCGAAAGAAAGTTATATATTATTCGTAAACAAGCTGAAAATTGGGCGAATGAAAAAGGATATCGTTTTTATTTCCCAAGTTTATCTACTAGAACAATTGTCTATAAAGGGTTACTAACTCCAGATCAAGTTGATAAATTTTATTTAGATCTTCAGGAGGAAGACTTTGTATCTGCCTTTTCGTTAGTTCACTCACGTTTTAGTACCAATACCTTTCCTTCTTGGGAGAGAGCGCACCCAAACCGTTATCTGATTCATAATGGTGAGATTAATACAATGCGCGGGAATGTGAACTGGATGCGTGCAAGGGAACAACAATTTGTTTCAGAAGCATTTGGTGATGACTTGGACAAAGTGATGCCGATTATTAATGGTGGAGGAAGTGACTCTGCCACATTAGATAATGCACTGGAATTTTTCACTTTAGCTGGACGTAAGCCTGCTCATGCTGCCATGATGTTGATTCCTGAACCATGGGAGAAAAATCCACACATGGATCCAAAAAAACGTGCCTTTTATCAATACCATAGTATGATGATGGAGCCGTGGGACGGACCAACTTCGATTACGTTTACGAATGGGAAGCAAATTGGTGCCATCTTAGATCGTAACGGGTTGCGACCTGCGCGTTATTATGTGACGAAAGATGACTATATTATCTATTCATCTGAAGTGGGCGTCATTGATTACGAAGAAGAAAATATTTTATTAAAAGAACGTTTAAGCCCAGGGAAAATGTTATTAGTAGACATTGAAGAAGGACGAATTATTTCTGATAAAGAAATAAAAGAGGAAATTGCAGGATCTCATCCTTATCAAGAATGGTTAGAGGAACAAATTGTACCATTAGAAGTGGATGCGGAAGATGATGCGTATTTAGATCCTCAACTTCTACAAAAACAGAAAGCATTTGGCTATACAACAGAAGATGTCGAGAAATACTTGCTTCCGCTTATTGAAGGTGGTAAAGATCCAATAGGGGCAATGGGAAATGATATGCCATTAGCTGTACTATCAGAACGTCCGCAAAGCTTGTTCAATTATTTTAAACAGTTATTTGCACAAGTGACAAATCCACCGATTGATGCTTATCGTGAGCAACTAGTAACCTCTATGTTGACATGGATAGGTGGAGAGGGAGATATTCTTCATCCAGCAAATACAAAAGAATATCGAATTCGATTAGATTCACCAATCTTATCTAATTCGCAGATCGAAAAATTAGAGAGTAATAAAATCGAAGGATTTCAAACTACCGTGATCGACACACTTTTCACACAAGATATGGGGAAAGCCCTTGATAAAGTGTTCGCAGATGCGAAAGCAGCGATAAAAGCGGGGAGTAATATCATTATTCTTAGTGATAAAGATATGGATGCACGTTCTAAGGCAATTCCTACTCTTTTAGCTGTTAGTGGATTACATCAGTTTTTAGTACGTGAAGGACTGCGTACAAAAGCAAGTATTATTGCACAAACTGGTGAAGCTCGCGAAGTACACCATTTTGCAACAATGTTAGGTTATGGTGTCGATGCGATTCATCCATATTTAGTTTATCAAACGTATTATGAAACGATTTTAAACAATGAATTAAATATGACCTTAGCAGAGGTACAAGACAAATTTATTAGTGTGGCAACGGAAGGTATTATCAAAGTAATGTCTAAAATCGGTATATCGACGGTTCAAAGTTATCGTGGTGCACAGATATTTGAAGCAGTAGGGATCAGCAAACAAGTGATTGCCGATCATTTTACAGGTACGGCTTCACAAATCGATGGTATTGATTTAGACGTGATTCAAGAAGAAACAGAAAAACGCCACCAAGACGGTTATAAAAAAGCAATTGAACAGTCACTAGAATCAGGAAGTGATTTTCAATGGCGTCAAGTAGGTGAGCACCATGCCTTCAATCCAACAACGATTCATACATTACAATGGGCATGCCGTCGTGGCGATTACAAGTTATTTAAAAAGTTCTCAAAAACGGCGAATGAAGAGCGAATTGGTTTCTTACGTAATTTATTTGACTTCAAGAAATCGAATAGTATTCCAATTGAAGAAGTGGAATCTGTTGATTCGATAGTCAAACGGTTTAAAACAGGGGCGATGTCGTTTGGCTCGATAAGCAAGGAAGCCCATGAAGCATTAGCTATTGCAATGAACCGCTTAGGTGGAAAAAGTAATAGTGGTGAAGGTGGCGAAGATGCGGATCGTTTTACGGTTGATGAGAATGGTGATTTACGTTCTAGTGCAATCAAGCAGGTAGCATCAGGACGTTTCGGTGCCAAAAGTCATTACCTTGTGAATGCCAAAGAATTACAAATAAAAATGGCGCAAGGGGCAAAACCAGGTGAAGGTGGACAGTTACCAGGTATGAAAGTATATCCATGGGTAGCAGATGTTCGTGGTTCCACACCAGGTGTTGATTTAATTTCGCCTCCACCACATCATGATATCTATTCGATTGAGGATTTAGCACAACTCATTCATGATTTAAAAAATGCCAATCGTGATGCACGAGTCAGTGTCAAACTAGTAGCAAAATCCGGTGTAGGTACGATCGCTGCAGGTGTCGCAAAAGGTAGTGCAGATGTTATCTCTGTTGTTGGTTATGACGGTGGTACAGGTGCTTCGCCAAAAACAAGTATTAAACATGCAGGCTTACCGTGGGAATTAGGTCTTGCAGAGGCACATCAAACATTAATGTTGAATGGGCTTAGAGATAGAGTCATTTTAGAGACAGACGGAAAATTATTAACAGGTAAAGATGTCGTGATGGCTGCACTACTTGGTGCAGAGGAATATGGTTTTGCAACAGCGCCATTGGTTGTTGTTGGGTGTATTATGATGCGTGTTTGTCATAATGACACATGCCCAGTAGGGGTAGCAACCCAAAACCCAGAACTACGCAAGAAATTTACTGGAAACCCCGATCATGTCGTTAATTACATGACATTCATTGCAGAAGAAGTTCGTGAAATCATGGCTGAACTTGGTTTTAGAACAATTGATGAAATGGTTGGAAGAACGGATGTCTTGGAGGTTTCTGAACGTGCTGAGGCGCACTGGAAAGCAAAACATCTTGATTTAACCACCTTGTTATATCAAGCAGAAGGTACTCGTACAAATACAACAAAACAAGATCACAAGCTTGATCAATCATTAGACCTTAAATACATTTTACCGACTGTACAACATGCGATCGAAACGGGAGAAGCGTTAGAAGCCTCTTTCCCGATTAAAAATACCGATCGCGTAGTGGGTACGATTGTTGGTAGTGAAATCTCGAAAAAGTATGGTGAAAGAGGATTGCCGGAGGATACGATTAATCTACATTTCAGAGGTTCAGCAGGCCAAAGTTTTGGTGCCTTTATTCCTTCTGGTATGACATTAACCGTAACAGGAGATGCCAATGACTATGTTGGTAAAGGCTTATCGGGTGGAAAGGTGATTGTACGTGCATCCGAAAAATCTACTATCGATCCTGGTAACAATGTGATCGCTGGTAATGTTTCCTTCTATGGTGCAACTAGTGGTGAAGCCTATATTCAAGGATATGCCGGAGAACGGTTTGCTGTAAGAAACAGTGGAGCAAACATCGTAGTTGAAGGTGTTGGTGATCACGGTTGTGAATATATGACAGGTGGACGCGTAGTGATTTTAGGAAATGCAGGTAAAAACTTTGCAGCAGGTATGTCTGGCGGGATTGCTTACGTGAAACCTGATAATATCGAGAAATTCAAACGACTGTGTAATGATGAATTAGTCCAATTTGAGTCACTGACAGATTCAGAAGAAATCGATGAAGTTAAGGAATTAATTATGAATCATCAAGAATATACAAACAGTGACAAAGCTGCGATTGCTCTCGAAAATTGGGAGGAAGAAGTAGCGAATTTTGTCAAAGTTATACCAACGGATTATAAATTAATGTTACAACAAATCGAATGGTTCGAATCTCAAGGATTATCAGTGGACGAATCAAGATTAGAAGCATTCACTGCAAAAAAAGATAACAAGATGACAGTAGAACTAAATCAAGAAGAAATGGTGAGCAAATAGAAAGGAGACAGATGATATGGGGAAAGCAACAGGTTTTATGGAGTTTGAAAGACAAACGGCAAATGAGCGTGATCCTTTAACAAGAATTCATGACTGGAAAGAATACTCTGCTCCTTTCTCAGATGAAGTAGCAAAAACACAAGGAGCACGATGTATGGATTGTGGTACACCATTCTGTCATATTGGTATGGATATTGATGGGGCAACTTCGGGTTGTCCTGTCTACAACTTAATTCCGGAGTGGAATGATTTGGTGTACAAAGGGAAATGGAAAGAAGCTTTGGATCGTTTAATGAAAACAAATAATTTTCCGGAATTTACTGGAAGAGTTTGTCCAGCGCCATGTGAAGGTTCTTGTACAGTGGCCATCAATGACCCGGCAATTACAATCAAAAATATTGAACAGAAAATAATTGATAAAGGTTTTGAAAACGGCTGGATCCAACCTCGTGTACCAGTTAAACGCACAGGTAAAACAGTAGCGATTATCGGTTCTGGACCTGCTGGTTTAGCTGCTGCGGATCAATTGAACCAAGCAGGACATCAGGTAACGGTATATGAACGTGCAGATCGAGCAGGGGGACTTTTAACATATGGTATCCCTAACATGAAGTTAGATAAAGAAGTAGTAGAACGACGTGTGCAGTTATTGCGTGATGAAGGAGTTACCTTTATCTTAAATACGGAAGTGGGGAAAGATATTGCTGCTGACGAAATCCAAGAGCAGTTTGACTCCGTTATTTTATGTACAGGAGCTCAAAAGCACCGTGACTTACCTATCGAAGGTCGTGAAGGTAAAGGTGTACGTTTTGCAATGGATTATCTAACAAAAGCAACGCAATCACTTTTAGATGACAGTGTGAAAGTAGAAGACGAATTAGATGCAGACGGAAAAGACGTTATTGTGATCGGTGGCGGGGATACAGGTGCTGATTGTATTGCGACAGCGCTTCGTCAAGGAGCAAATAGTATTGTACAGTTTGGTAAACACCCACAATTACCGATTAAACGATCAGATGATAATATGTGGCCAGCATTTCCACAAGTTTTCAGTTTAGAGTATGCTCATAAAGAAGCGAAAGAAAAATTTGGAGAGGATATTCGTCAGTATTCGATCCAAACAAAGAAATTCGTTACAGATGAAAATGGTAAATTGAAAGAGTTACACACAGTAGAAATGAAGAAAACACGTGATGAGAATGGAATGTTTGTATTTGAAGAAATTCCTGGAACGGAGAAAGTATGGCCAGCACAATTAGTATTAATTGCAATTGGTTTTGAAGGGGCTGAACATCCAGTACTTGAGGCATTCAATGTGAAAACAGACAGAAATCGTGTCGATGCAGCGTATGGTGACTTCCGCACAAATGTTGATCATGTTTTTGCTGCAGGTGATTCAAGACGCGGTCAAAGTCTAATCGTATGGGCGATTAACGAAGGCCGAGAAGTGGCTTGTCATGTTGATGAGTTCCTAATGGGTGAGACAGCCTTGCCATCGGTTGCGAATATGTAATAAAGTGAGGGATACAAATGGAAAGTTAATTTGTATCCTTTGTTTTTTTGGTTTCAACTCGTAGTTCAAGTATGTTTTAATAATGGAAAAGTATGTGTTCTCATTCGGATAAGATCCCAAGAGGAAATAAGTCCAACTGGTAATTCCGCTGCATTGCCTGTTTCTGTAAGGATTATTGCTTCCAATTTTTGATTTTCCTCTATACACTTTTTGAAAATACTTTCAATCTCCATCACACTTGTATCTTTTCCAGTAACCACTGTATGTGCTTTTTTCTCAATCTTAAATATATCACCGATTGTTGCATTGGATGATATATTTAAAGAACTATCAATATTTTCAGCAAGCCAATTTGCGATATCTCCATCCGTTAAAAGTCCAATAAACCGTTCTTCATGATATACAGGGTATTGGGAATAACCTTTGTCTATTAAACAATCCATTACCTTTTTTAAAGGGGTATCTAAGTAGAAAAACTCTACTGGTTTAGAAGCAATCGAGAGTGCAGACGGAGGCTCGCTTAAAAGTTTAGCGAGTGTTTCTAATTCATCGACCACTTCTTGATGTGGCTCTGCAATATAAAAATCCTCTTTAATTTTTCGATGAACGATTGCATTACGTAATTTGCTACATTGTTTTAAAAGGTCAAAATACGGATCAATTAGCGGGTATTGATGTTTTGCTTTTGTTAATACTTCGGTAAAAGAAGCATGGTTATTATTTTCGTTGGCATAATCACATAATTTGTCATGTATTTGGTTAAATGCTGTTTCAAATCTTTCGGATAATTCGAACGCCATGGTCATACTCCTTCAATTGTTTGAAAATTTTCAAATTTAATGGTTGTCATATTGACTTGTTTAGTAATAAAATATAGTTTATAGGTTATTTTGCCAAACATGTATCGAATTCATTCAAATAAGGAGTCTTTTTATGTCAGAGTATACAATCACTTATATTAAAAACGAACAACCAAAAGAAAAGCCGCAATCAGATCAGCTTTCTTTCGGAAAATATTTTACGGATCATATGTTTATTCAAGACTATAATCCTGATAAAGGGTGGCATAATCCACGTATCGTACCCTATCAACCACTTGTGCTAGATCCTGCTGCGATCGTCTTCCATTATGGTCAAACCGTTTTTGAAGGATTAAAAGCATACCGTACAAAACGAGATAAGATTCAATTATTCCGTCCTGATAAAAATATGGAACGCTTGAATCGTTCCAATGATCGAATGTGTATCCCTGAAATTGATGAAGAGTTTGCGATTGATGCGATTAAACATCTTGTACATATTGATCAAGAATGGGTACCAAATGCACCTGGCACTTCTTTATACATAAGACCGTTTGTTATTTCTACCGAACCATACTTGGGTGTTTCACCATCTGCTACCTATCAGTTTATCGTAATTTTATCACCAGTTGGTGCGTATTATGAAGAAGGGATTAATCCTGTGAAAATTGCTGTTGAAAATCAATTTGTACGTGCCGTAAAAGGTGGTACAGGGGAAGCAAAAACTGCTGGTAACTACGCTTCAAGTTTAAAAGCGCAAGAACAAGTAGCTGGCGAAGGTTATGCTCAAGTTTTATGGTTAGATGGTGTCGAGAAAAAATACATTGAAGAAGTAGGTAGCATGAATGTATTCTTCAAAATTAATGGAGAAATCGTTACACCAGCTTTAAACGGCAGTATTTTAGAAGGTGTTACGAGGAATTCTGTTATCGAATTATTAAAACATTGGGATATCACGGTTAATGAACGAAAAATTACCATGGATGAACTTTATCAACATTATCAAAACGGGGAATTGGAAGAAGCATTTGGATCCGGAACAGCAGCTGTCATTTCACCTGTTGGCGAGTTAGCCTGGGAAGGTAAGAAGATGCATATTAACAATGGTGAAACAGGTGAGATTGCCAAAAAGTTATATGATACATTAACAGGCATCCAATATGGGGAAGAAAAAGATCCATTTAACTGGATTATTAAAGTGAAATATTAATAAGCGGAAACACTTGAGTTTCTGGCAACAATTTTCTATAATAGCAATAGAATAAATAAAAGTTATGATTAGAGCCATTAGTTGGTGATATGGTGATAAGAGATTGGAATTCAGAGGCTGAAAAATTCCAACACCCAATACACGGACGAACCTACTCTAAGAACTGTTAAGGATAAACTTAATCGTTACTCTGCGTTAAAGAGTAAAGTGGATCATGTTGGAATGATATGATCAACATAAGGTGGTACCGCGGAAAAGACCCTTTTCGTCCTTTGTATGAAGGATGAGAAGGGTTTTTTTTATTATATGAAATAAACGAAGGCGTGAATAGGATGGCAAAACAGCGAATCGTAGTCAAAATAGGAAGTAGTTCACTTACTAATAAAAACGGTGGATTAGATTTGCTTAAATTAAAAGAGCACTCTCAAGCGATCGCCGCATTAAAAAAAGAGAACTATGAAGTCATTTTAATTTCTTCAGGAGCAGTTTCCGCTGGTTTCTTTGATCTCGGTTACCCAACAAGACCTGTTACCGTTTCAGGAAAACAAGCAGCAGCGGCAGTGGGGCAAGGATTATTAGTGCAAGCATACACAGATGCCTTTCGTCAATATGGCATGGTGACTGCGCAACTACTTTTAACGAAAGATGTCTTTAGTAATGAAATGCAGTACAGCAATGTTTACTCCACCTTAACCGAATTATTAAAAAGAGACGTGATACCTATTATTAATGAAAATGACACGGTTGCCATTGATGAGCTAACATTTGGCGACAATGATATGTTGTCAGCTTTAGTTAGCGGACTGGTACATGCAGACTTTTTAATGATGCTAACCGATATTAACGGTTTATATGATAAGAATCCCAAGACAGATCCTACTGCCCGAAAATATCATCAACTACCAAGATTAACTACTGAAATATTGCAACAAACCAAACATGAATCAGGTTCTAAATTTGGAACAGGTGGTATGAAATCAAAACTTCTAGCAGCCAAAACAGCCCTTTCTTTAGGTGTTCGTGTATTTGTTGGTACTGGAGAAGGAGAAGACAAACTGGTTAAGATTATCAATCATCATGGTGATGGTACTTATATTGGTGAAGAACTTACTAATAGTTTTCGCAAACAAAAACAATGGATTGCCTTCCATTCATCTGTTTCTGGAAAACTACATGTTGACAAAGGGGCAAGTGAAGCGATCTTACATCAAGGAAAAAGCCTATTGCCAGCAGGAATTAAATGGGTGGATGGAGAATTCAAAGTAGGTTCAGTTGTAGAAATTGTCTTTGATGATGATGTGATAGCAAAAGGGCAGGTAAATTATTCTTCCGAGGAATTAATTAAATCAAAAGGAGAATCGAGTAAGATTGCGATGGAACAATCAGCAAGCAAACGACCGGAAGTCATTCATCGTGACCGACTCGTTTTATCAATTAAGGAGGCTTATAATTATGAGTGATTTATTGCAAAAAGCTAAATTAGTACGTGCAACAACTACAGCATTAGCTACCAAAACAACAGAACAAAAAAACAGTGCCTTAAAGCTTTTATCTGATCAATTAAAGGAACAAAAAAGCTTCATTATTGAAGAAAATACTCGTGATATTGAGAAAGGTAGAAATAATGGATTGAATGAATCGTTAATCGATCGTTTGATTTTAAATGAAGAGCGAATCGATGATATGGCGGATGCCTTATTACAGCTAGTAGAGTTAAAGGATCCTATTGGAGAAATAATGGAAGAATGGTCACGCCCCAACGGATTAAATATTCAAAAAAAACGAGTTCCAATTGGAGTAGTTGGAATGATTTATGAAGCAAGACCAAATGTTACGGTTGATGCGGCAAGTCTTTGTCTGAAGACAGGAAATGCTGTATTACTTCGTGGTAGCTCATCTGCGATTCATTCTAATACAGCATTAGTAAAAGTGATTCATGATGCCTTAAAACAGTCAGATCTTCCACATGATGCAGTCCAATTAATTGAAGATACAAGCCGCGAGACCGCATCTGAAATGTTTAAATTAAATGACTATTTAGATGTTTTAATTCCACGTGGTGGCAAGAAGTTGATTGACACTGTTGTAGCCAATGCATCAGTTCCTGTTCTCGAAACGGGGGCAGGCAATTGTCATTTATTTATTGACGAAACAGCGCAGAAACAAATGGCTATTGAGATAGCGATTAATGCCAAAACTCAAAGACCTTCTGTTTGTAATGCAATTGAAACGATCCTAGTTGAGAAGGAATGGGCAAATAATCACCTGGAAGCGTTAATTGTTTCCTTACAAAAAGCAGATGTGGAAATCCATGGTGACGAATTTGTCGTTGCAAAAGGTGAAAATATTATCGAAGCTACAGAAGAAGATTATGAAACCGAGTATTCGGATAACATAGTTGCTCTAAAGATTGTTGATTCTGTTCAAGAAGCGATTGATCACATTAACAAGTATGGCACCAGCCATTCTGAATCAATTATTACAGAGAATGAGCAACATGTGGTAGCGTTTATGAATGAGGTAGATGCTGCTGCAGTTTATCATAATTCTTCCACCCGTTTCACTGATGGTTTCGAGTTTGGTTTTGGTGCAGAAATTGGTATTAGTACACAAAAACTGCATGCACGTGGACCTATGGGATTAGAAGCATTAACTTCTACAAAATACCTTTTACATGGAACTGGTCAAATTAAGTAAATGATTTTTCTTTAACAGTAATTCCTGTATAATGGAATTGGAAATTAAAAATGGTAAAAAAAGGAGTTTTAATCATGGCAAACACTTTAATTTTTGGACACAAGAATCCTGATACAGATACGATCTGTTCAGCAATTGCCTATGCAGAATTAAAAACTGCTTTAGGTGAAGAGGTAGAAGCAGTTCGGTTGGGGGAAGTCAATAATGAAACCCAATTTGCATTAGATCATTTTAGTCAATCTGCTCCACGAATGGTAGAGAATGTATCGGATGAAGTCGACCAAGTTATTTTGGTAGACCATAATGAACGTCAACAAAGTGCGGAAGATATTGATCGTGTGCAAGTTCTAGAGGTAATTGATCATCATCGTATTGCGAACTTTGAAACAAAAGATCCTGTCTATTATCGTGCAGAACCTGTTGGTTGTACGGCGACGATTCTTAATAAGCTTTATAAAGAAAATAATGTAGAAATAAAGAAAGAAACAGCAGGACTTATGCTTTCAGCCATTATTTCCGACTCATTATTATTTAAATCTCCAACATGTACAGATCAAGATGTAGCGGCTGCTAAAGAACTAGCGGAAATTGCCGGTGTCGACAGTGAAAAATACGGTCTAGATATGTTAAAAGCAGGTGCAAACTTAAGTGACAAATCGGCTCAAGACTTGATCACTATGGATGCTAAGGAATTTGATATGAATGGAAATAAAGTAGAAATCGCTCAAGTTAATACAGTGGAAGTTGACGATGTATTAGCAATGCGCAGCGAAATTGAACCAGCTATTGAGAAAACAGTTGCAGATAAAGGCTTAAAGCTATTTGTATTCGTGATTACCGACATTTTAAACAATGACTCTGTCGTGCTTGCAGTTGGGGAAGCAGAAGACAAAGTAGCAAAAGCATTCGATGTAACACTTGAAAACAAAACGGCAACATTAAAAGGCGTAGTATCACGTAAAAAGCAAGTCGTACCGAATTTACAAAATGTATTTTAAACTTGTAAGTTAAAGTCTTTAAGGATGTTAATCATGAATTGGTTAACATCCTTTTTCAAAAGAAAAGACATATGGGAATGAAAAACAATGATTATAACAACTGCGTCTCGCAAACAATTCAGATTGGAAACAGATGCGAAAGCACTAGCGAACGAGTACCACTTGCAATATGTAGAGAGAAATCAACGTTCATTAAGTAATTTAAAACAAGAATATAAAGCAGATATTCTTGTATTTAGTCATGACGAATTATATATATCACCTATCGATTCCGATGAAAAAATCTTCTTCCATCCTAATCTCTCCATGATTCGTGCTAAACGCTTTATTAAAGGAGAAAGGGAACCGTTTTTGGAAGTAACAAATTTAAAGCAAGGGATGAGTTTTTTAGATTGTACACTTGGTCTAGCAGCTGATAGTATCATAGCCAGTATAGCTGTTGGAAATACTGGAAGAGTCATTGGAGTGGAAGCAAGTAAAACGATGTATATGATGGTGAAGGAAGGATTAATGCGATTTGAAAGTTCGTTAGATATTTTTGATCAAGCAATGAGGAAGATTGAAGTACATAATGATGACCATTATCATTTTTTGAAAAATGCAGCAACTAAAAGTATCGATGTCATTTATTTTGACCCTATGTTTCAACAAGAAATCAAAGAATCTGACGGTATAGCACCTTTACGTATGAATGCTGTAAATAAAGATCTTACGAATGAAATATTGTCTGAAGCAAGACGTGTCGCAAAACAACGGATTGTTCTAAAAGATCATTGGCAAAGTGAACGTTTTAAGGATTACGACTTTACTCAGCATATTCGCAAAACGGCGCAGTTTCATTACGGTACGATTGAATTACATTAAATCGTAACAGCTATTGCTGTCATTAGTGCTCCCGTTGCTTGAATCCAGTTGCCAATTGTATTCCACTCCATTTCACTTTTTTTACTTTGTGTTGACAAAGCTTGCATGCTATTACCGATTACTTGTAACAAATTACCGATTCCACTATACAAAACATTAATTGTTCGTTCTTTATTCCAGTCCTCCGAAAAGCTGATACCTCCTCCGA
Organism: Gracilibacillus massiliensis; assembly: GCF_001458115.1. Taxonomy (GTDB): domain Bacteria; phylum Bacillota; class Bacilli; order Bacillales; family Amphibacillaceae; genus Gracilibacillus; species Gracilibacillus massiliensis. The sequence continues at coordinate 699,288 of NZ_CZRP01000012.1, read as the reverse complement.
GTGCTTGAAGCAGATTACCTTTTGTATTAAGTGTATTTTTTATTTGTTTATCAAATGGTAGTATTAGTGAACTTATAACGGTGGTGTTACCGATTGCCTGGATTTCATTTGCGATATTTTCTAACTGTACTGAGGTAAGTCGTTCAACTTGAATTGCGTTTCCGGTAGCTTGTAGAGAATTTCCAATGATTTTTAAGTCGTTTTTTGCGGAAGGTGTGATCGAAAAACTAGGTGTATTTGCTAAAGCAGAAATAACGGTGCCGATTGCTACTACCCATCCTCCAAATAATAGATTATCATTATCCTCTGACATAAGATCACCTCATAAATTATAATATGAAAATTACCTCAAATTGTTTTGGCTTCAAAATCGAAAAATATTAAATAGTTGATTATGATAACGTTTTCTTATAAGATGTACGTATTAGTTAATAAATATAATTAAGAAAGATAGGAGAGATATATATGGTAAAGCAAATAAAAGAGGTTATGCCACATATAGCCTTTGGTGGCGATTATAACCCTGAACAATGGGATGAACAGTTTTGGTTAGAAGATGCAAAATTAATGCAGGAAGCAGGCGTAAACCTGGTTTCTGTTGCGATATTTAGTTGGTCTGTTATTGAACGAAAGGAAGGGCAGTTTGATTTTGTTTGGTTAGATAAAATTTTAGATATATTACATAGTCATGGAATAGGAGTGGCTTTGGCGACTGCAACCGCATCTCCACCAGCATGGTTATCCAAAGAATATCCAGAAGTGTTAGCTGTACAAAAAAATGGTGTAGCTTACCAAGTTGGCTCCAGACAACATTATTCACCAAATAGTAAGCGTTTTAGATATGCTGTTAAACAGTTGGTAACGGAAATGGCTAACCGTTATAAAGATCATCCGGCAGTTAAAATGTGGCATATTAATAATGAATATGGCTGTCATCTATCAGAGTGCTATAGTGAGGAAAGTTTACAAGCGTTCCGTACATGGTTAAAGGCTAGATATCAAACAATTGATAACTTGAACAAGAAATGGGGTACGAATTTTTGGAGTCAGCGCTATAATGCATGGGATGAGATTCAATTTCCAGCAAATTTACCAACCTTTTATAACCCAAGTCAGAAGTTAGATTATAAGCGCTTTATGGATGAAGCGATTTTTGAACTTTATAAAACAGAAAAAGAAGTACTAAGAGATATTACACCTGAGATCCCTGTTTTTACTAATTTCATGTATGAATTTAAGCCACTTAATTACTTTGAATGGGCGAAAGATATGGATTTAGTAACTTGGGATTCTTATCCAGATCCGAGAGAAGGAAAGCCATATCGACATGCGATGCATCATGATTTAATGAGAAGTCTTAAAAATGGTCAACCATTTTATTTAATGGAACAAGTAACCTCTCACGTCAATTGGCGCGATATTAATCTGACAAAAAAACCAGGAGAAATGCGGCTATGGAGTTATTCTACCGTTGCAAGAGGCGGCGATGGGGTAATGTATTTCCAATGGCGACAAGGTAGAGCTGGAGCAGAAAAATTCCATGGTGCGATGGTGCCACACTCGAATAATCCGGAAAGTCGCACGTATCAGGAAATCAAACAGTTAGGGAACGAATTAAAGCAACTTGATGGATTAGTAGATGCTCGAACAAATGCAAAAGTGGCTATTGTATTTGATTGGGAAAATTGGTGGGCAGTTGAACTAGAAGGAAAGCCACATAATAAGCTATCCTATTTAGATCAAGTTTATCAATATTATCGCGTGTTTTATGAGAAAAATATTGCAGTAGACTTTGTAGACCCTACAAGTGATCTCTCAGAATACCAATTAGTAGTCGCTCCGATGTTATATATGATTCGAGAGGGAGAAGAAAAGAATTTAGAACAATTTGTCGATCAAGGCGGCACACTAGTAGTTAGCTTTTTCAGTGGTATCGCAGATCAACAGGACCATATTCACTTAGGTGGATATCCGGCACCTCTACGTAAGTTATTAGGGTTAACTGTCGAAGAGTTTGCTCCAATGGCTGATGACGAAACCAATACGATTGTTGCGAATGGTGAATTGTCGACGGTTGATACATGGGCTGATATCATTAAACTAGAAGGTGCCAAATCAATTGCAACATTTAAAGAAAATTGGTATCAAAACTCTCCAGCAGTGACGATTCATCAGTATGGTAAAGGTAGTTCGATTTATATCGGTACAAACCCATCGGAAGCATATGTAGATAAGTTATTGGAGGGTATATTGCAACAATTAAATATTAGCGCACCTCTTTCAGTACCAAATAATGTAGAAGTTGTCGAAAGAACGAATAACAATCAAACATACCTATTCATTTTAAATCACAATACAGATCCTGTAACGGTTTCTTTGGATAAAGGTGTGACATATACGAATTGCCTGAGCAATCAAAAGGTTACGGATGAAGTTCACATAGAGCATACGGATGTAGCAATCTTATCCTATTGATAAGGCACTACACGAACAAACCTCCTCTTCAAAAATTACGGAAGTGGAGGTTTGTTTATATTTTACCTAATAAAGCTTTATATATGAGGATAAAAATATTTTCTAATTTGCTTGTTTATGTTAGTATAAATCTAACAATTGAAGTAGGAAGGGTTCAAATTATGAGTACAAAAGTTAATCCAATTCAAGTCAGAGATATTATTATAGCAAATCAAGTATTAAAAGATGTTGTAGTTAAAACACCATTACAACGTGATCCGATTCTTTCTGATAAATATGATTGTAATGTATATTTAAAAAGAGAAGATCTTCAAGTCGTGCGTTCCTTTAAGATTCGCGGAGCGTATAATTTAATGCAAGGCTTGACCCAAGAAGAATTGGCCAATGGAGTGGTTTGTGCCAGTGCGGGAAACCATGCACAGGGTGTTGCCTATTCTTGCAAGGCATTAGGAGTGAAAGGTGTCATTTTTATGCCAAGTACAACTCCTAGACAGAAAGTAAACCGTGTCGAATTTTTCGGTGGACCATTTGTTGAGATTCGTTTAATTGGTGATACATTCGATGATTCATTTGATCAAGCAATGGAATACTGTAATGAACATGATGCATCATTTATTCATCCTTTTAATGATACTCGTACCATTACGGGACAAGGTACGATTGGTCTTGAAATTTTAGATTGTATGGAAGAACCGATCTCCCATGTCTTCATGGCAGTTGGCGGCGGTGGTTTAATTTCGGGTGTAGGATCATACTTAAATAGTATTAGTCCAGATACGAAGATTGTCGGAGTAGAGCCAGAAGGTGCAGCGTCAATGAAAGCTGCTTTAGAAAAAGATGAAGTAGTAAAATTAGATAAAATTGATAAATTTGTAGATGGAGCAAGTGTTAAAAGAGTCGGTGATATTTCATTTGATATTGCCAAAGAATTTATCGATGATATTTCTGTTGTGCCAGAGGGTAAATTATGTACCACTTTATTAGATTTATATAACGAAAATGCAATCGTTGCAGAACCTGCTGGTGCATTACCTATTTCAGCACTTGACTATTACCGTGATGAAATTAAAGGAAAAAATGTCGTGTGTATCGTAAGTGGTGGAAATAATGATATTGATCGTATGCAGGAATTTAAAGAACGTTCGTTAATTTACGAAGGATTCAAACATTATTTTATCGTTAATTTCCCACAACGCGCCGGTGCACTTAGAGAATTTATGGATGAAGTCCTAGGTAAAGACGACGACATCACTCGTTTTGAATATACCAAGAAAAATAATCGAGATAAGGGTCCAGTTTTAGTAGGGATCGAACTGCAAAGAGCAGAGGATTATCATCAGATTATATCGCGTATGGAGAAAAAAGGATTTACCTATATCGAAATCAACAAAGATGAACAGCTATTCCAATTATTAATCTGATTTTGCGTACCATTTACTTTATGAAAAATTGAAAATAAATGACAGGCTTGTCGCCATTCGTTATGGTGACGAGCTTTTTTTGAAAGTGAAGATAAGGTTTGGTTTGGGGGTAATCTTTTTGAATAAGACTTTACTAAATGAGTTAATGTTGGAAACAGATGAAGAACGTGGGATTTTACGAGGAGACAAAGCTGTTAATAAGGAAATCTATACGAACCTAACATCTGATTTTATCATCCAAAGTGAGAAATTTTTAGAAGATGATTTAATTATGATTCGTAAGCACCCTAGATATATCGATTTTCCTAAACACTCTCATGATTATATTGAAATGAATTATGTGGTTCATGGTCAATTTCATCAAAAAGTTGCAAACCAGCCGATGACGTTGAAACAAGGTGATATATTACTTCTAAATCAACATATTGAACATGAATTAACAGCATGTGAAAAAGAAGATATCATTATTAATTTTATAATCCATCCAGCATTTTTTGATTATATCCTATCCAATCTTTCTACAGGTTTTATTCAAAGTCAGATGATTCATTTCTTAATGAATAGCATGTTTGATTATAATCAGACCGGGCAATTTTTGTATTATCCTGTGTCAGATTCGATTCGGATTCAAGAGATTATGAGTCAAATATTGGAGGAGATGTTTGAGGAATCGATTCTGTCTAAATCAAAAATTAAATTTCTTATGGGGCTATTAATTTTAGAATTAATTGAACAACAAAACCAGTCTCAGCAAAATAATATACATACAGAAAAACATACATTTCTAACGGAAGTATTTCGTTATATAGAAGAAAACTATCGTGAAGCTAACTTACAAGCATTAGCCACACAATTTAACCAAACTGCTTATTGGGTAAGTAAACAAGTAAAAGCATTGACGAATCAGAATTTCAAAGATTTAGTTCAGGAGAAAAGGCTATTAGTGGCGAAGAACTTATTACTCTATAGTGATTTATCTATGCAAGCAATCGCTGAAGAAGTAGGTTACGAGAATATCAGCTATTTTTATCGTTTGTTTAAACAAAAATATAAATTGACGCCAAAAGCATATCAAACACAACTACATAAGAAAGAATAACCACTAAGAAATAGATGACTTTCTATTTTCGTAAGTAGTTCAGTTTTTGAGTACAAACAATAAAAATGTATTATAAAAATGAGCGTTGCGTTGCATTGCATAGCAATTTGATGCTCATTTTTCATTGTTATATAAATGTTCATTTGTATCTTGAGTAGTTATTTGCCCTGGAAAATGCAACCCAACACGAAAAGCCATAATAATTATTGAATACCTGTAAAATCAGTTGTAAAAACTTATGAAATTTTGACTACAAAAAAAGAACAAATTCCTTATCGGAAAATACTCACATTTCTTAAACTAACGCACCCGATAGTTTAAGTGAAATCCTTCACAATATTTTTTACACCTTAATATGACTCCAATCCTTTAAATGTGTTGCTCCAGAATCTGATTGATTTGAAAAGACGCCTTCTTATAAAGAAAAGCGCCCGATTGCGGTTGGATTTGTCACTTCAAAGAAGAAATGAAATCAAAGCATTGAATGTGCCATTTTCAAACATTATATATATCCCTAACCCTACAAATACAATTGGTACAATCCAACGTTCATATTTCTCAATTTTTTCCGATACAAAATCTAAGGAAGCTAAGCGATAGCTGACATAACATAAAACCCCAACCATAATTAAAAAGACAATAATAGCAACAAAAATTTCGATCATATTTAACGTCGTGAAGTACGGTATATAAATGGAAAAGTCATCCGCACTGGAAGCCAATACAATGAAAGTAACCGTCAAAAATAATTGATTAAATTTACCTGAGGAGAATAAGGATAAAATGCTACTTTCATCTTCATCCTCTTCCCCTTTAATCCATATTTTTACACCTAAGTAAAGTGGTAAAAGTCCAAGTAGTCCTATAATCCATTGCTGAGGAATTAAATTTGCAACCCCAAGAGCAACTAAAAGACTTACTCCTATAATAATTGCAGTCCCTATATATTGTCCTATCCAAACATGTTTCACTTGATCTTTTTTTATTTGCGAAAACAAAAGAATTAATATAACGAGATAATCAATTCCTGTTGCTACATAAACCGCAGCAGCTGTAAGCGCCGTTACAATCATTTTTTCCATCTCCAATGTTTTGGGATAATAAGGACCTTTCTTCAAATTGAAAAGCCCTTAAATTGAAACACTTATATAGATATACTAAAATATTAGTTGGTAGGCGTGATTTTATTATTCTGTTTTTACCCCTTAAACCTATTCATCTTCATCCACGCGCATAAGCCTTAGCCCATTTAACGCTACTAAAAGAGTTGCACCCATATCCGAGAGAATGGCAATCCAAAGTGTTAACCAGCCCGGAATCACTAGCAGTAAGGCAATAAATTTAATAGCAATGGCAAAAGTAATATTAGCTTTGATGATGTTTAGAGTTTTTCGGCTAAGTTTGACAGTGAATGGAAGCTTCCTTAAATCGTCTCCCATTAAAGCAACGTCTGCCGTTTCTAATGCTGTATCTGTACCAGCCCCACCCATTGCAATTCCAACAGAAGATGCAGCAAGCGCGGGAGCATCATTGACACCATCACCAACCATGGCTACATTCCCATATTCCGATCTTAATTGTTTAATATAGTCCAACTTATCCTGTGGCATCAATTCTGATTGAATATCCGATACGCCTACGTGTGAACCGATTGCATCTGCAGTACCTTTATTATCACCGGTCAACATAATTGTCTTTTTAATACCCAACTGATTTAACTTTTGAATCACATCTTTGCTTGTTTCACGTACTTCATCAGCAACTGCAATAACGGCAAGTATATTTTGTTCAGTTCCAATAATCATGGCAGTTTTCCCTTGATTTTGAAGGTTTCTAACCTTATCTTCGAACTCTTGGCTAAAATCAGGAACAAATAATTCCTTGAAGAGTTTTGGACTTCCTATATAATAGGTTGTTCCATTTACAATTCCTTTTACACCTCTACCCGTAATGGAAGAGAAGTCATCCACTTGTACATCTGAATAGGAGATATTCTCTTGTTTTGCCTTCTTCAGAATGGCTGAAGCAAGAGGGTGTTGCGAACGATATTCAAGTGCTGTAATGATGGAAAGTAGCTCTTTTTCGTCTACCTGTTTATTTAATAAGTTAAAATCTGTTACAACTGGAACTCCTTTTGTAAGTGTTCCCGTTTTATCAAATGCAATGGCTTTTAAAGCTCCCATTTCTTCTAGATAAATACCGCCTTTGACAAGTACTCCTTTTTTTGCAGCATTTCCAATAGCTGAAACGATAGCGATTGGAGTGGATATAACTAATGCACAAGGACAACCAACAACAAGAACAGCTAAACCTTGATAAACCCACGTTTCCCAACTTCCGCCAAAAAAGAGAGGAGGGACCACAGCAACTAGCGCAGCAATAACCATAATAATAGGCGTGTAATATTTCGCAAATTTATCGACAAAGGCTTGAGCTGGGGCCCGTTCCCCTTGTGCTTCTTCTACTAGATGGATAACCTTAGAAATTGTAGTATCTTCTACCTGTTTGGTTATTTTAACCTCGAGTAAACCTTCTTCATTTAAAGTACCAGCAAATATATCATCATCGAGTGTTTTGGCAACTGGGACAGATTCACCTGTGATAGCAGCCTGATTGACGGCAGAGTTACCATTTACCACCACACCATCCATTGCAATCTTTTGACCCGGTTTGACAATCATGATGTCACCAACAACGATATCATTCACATGAATCATTATTTCTTGTCCATTACGCCTAACGAGTGCTTCTTTTGGTGCAATGTCCATTAATGAACTTATCGACTGTCTTGCTCTATCCATAGAGAATCGTTCCAGTGCCTCGCTGATTGCAAAGAGAATAACAACAACAGCAACTTCAGCCCACTCACCTATAATAGCGCCACCAATAACAGCAACTGTCATAAGGGTTTTCATGTCAAATTCAAAGCGTAATAAATTTTGTAAGCCGACTTTAAAAAGGGATAAACCTCCAATAACCATGGAAGCTAAAAACAATAAAGTAGTCACAATGTTTTCTTCACCGTTGACAAACAAGGATAGGTAACCGAAAACAAGAAATAATGCCGAAGTAAGTAAAGTACCATGCTTTTTATAAAAAGGTACTTTCTCTTCTTTTTTCCCTTCTTGAATCCCTTCTGAAGCCTGTTTTCTTCGTTCATCAGGAGCTACCTTGAGGTTTTCAAAAGCGCCGGCCTTTTCTAATTCTTCGATTGAAGTTTCACCATAAACGGATATTTTTGATGCTCCAAAGTTTACCTTTGCATCTTGAACTCCTGGAAGCTCTTTAACATTTCTTTCAAATTTCCCCGCACAATTTGCACATGAAAATCCTTGAACTTGATATACATTTTTTTCTTGATTCATCTCTTGTGGTACTTGACGTCTAGGTTTTTCAGGAGCCACTTTTAAATTTTCAAAAGCACCAGCTTTTTCTAATGCTTCAATGGAGGGTTCGCCGTAAACGGATATTTTTGATGCTCCAAAATTCACTTTTGCATCTTGAACGCCTGGAATCTTTTTAACATTTTTCTCAAACTTACCTGCACAATTTGCACATGAAAATCCTTGGACCCGATAGACGTTCATTTCTTCTTCCATTAGTTTTACCTTTTGTTCAGACATTGACCTTCACTTCTTTCTTATGCGCTAAGGCGATCATCATTATCTGCCTGATATGTTCATCATCTAACGAATAGAAAGCGAGTTTTCCTTCTTTTCTAAAGTTGACAACCCCTTGCTTATAAAGCGTTCGTAAATGATGAGAAGCATTTGCTACCGTAACACCTAATATATTTGCTATATCACAAACACATAACTCTTCATCCTGACACAGAGCGTAGGTGATTTTTGCTCTATTTTCATCAGCAATAGCCTTTAACATTTGGCTTACACCAAAAATATCAACTGTTTGTAAATCCCCTTGTATTCGATTAACCTTTTCTTCGTCATAACAAAAAATTTCACAAGTTTCTTTCTTATTCATATTATCACTCCATCTTATTCAAGTATTTGCTTGAATATATTATAACCATTTTCAATTTATCATTCAAGTAAATATTTGATTAAAATAAAAAGAAAAAGAAGAACCTGGGATCGTACCCCGATTCTTCTTCGTTATTCTAGATGAATACGTAAAAACTTTCTTCAACGAATGGCCCGATTGTTGCACACAAGTTAAACACCACTCTTCAACAAAACTGCCCGTTAGTTGAAGAACGTCTTTTAACTTATTTTACCATATGTAAGTTAATTATCCTAAATTTATCTCAATTAGTTATACAATTTGGATTGCAAAAATCCTTGCATTTTAGCCTACAATTCCATATAAAAAAAGCAGTTCAATTATGAGCACAAATTACATTTTTATACTCCAAAAACTGAACTACTTTCTATTTTTGTAGTGGTTTTTATAATTAAAGCTAAATTAATTAGCTCGTTACAAATGTTATTTGCTTTCGTCATTGCAAAAATAGACAATAATTATGTAATTTTCGTTATTAAATTAAAAATATAATTACTTTATAATTAGTTTATAAATCGCTTACAAGAAGGAAGTGATACATATGCAAAAATGTAACTTAGCAGTGGATATCGGTGCATCTAGTGGCCGTGTTATCGCTGGTTATCTAGAGAATGGCAAACTTATTTTAGATGAAATTCATCGTTTTGAAAACAAAATGGAAGAAAAGAACGGTCACTTATGTTGGAATATTGATCGACTTTTTCAAGAAATAAAAACAGGTATAAAACAAAGTATCACACAACAGTATCAACCAATTACAATTGGTATCGATACATGGGCCGTTGACTTTGTTTTATTAGATCAAGAGAAGAAAAGAATCACAGATGCTGTCGCCTATAGAGATCATCGGACAGATGGTGTGATGGAAGAAGTGTTTCAGCACATCGATAAACAAAAAATTTATCAAGATACAGGAATTCAATTTCAACCATTTAATACCATCTATCAATTATTTGCTCTAAAAAAAGAGAATCCAGACATATTTAAAGAAGCAGCACACTTTTTAATGGTTCCGGATTATCTTCATTACTTATTAACAGGGATCATAACGAACGAGTATACAAATGCTACTACGACGCAATTACTAAATGCAAAAGACAAAAAGTGGAATTCATCTTTTTTAGAGATATTAGGAATTCCAAACGATTTGTTTGCAGAGCCCAAAGAACCGTTACAACAAATCGGTATGCTCACAAAAGAGTTACAAGAAGAACTAGGAACCAATCTTAAAGTGGTTTTGCCAGGTACACATGATACCGCATCAGCTGTGATGTCGGTTCCGAGTAAGGAAACGATCTATATTAGTTCAGGGACATGGTCGTTAATGGGTGTAGAACATGACGAACCGATAAGTACGTCACAAGCATTCAACTATAATTTCACCAATGAAGGTGGTGCAGATGGTAATTTTCGTTTCTTGAAAAACATCATGGGTCTATGGATGATTCAAGAAGTAAAACGAGAATGGAATGACCAAATAAGCTTCATCGAGTTTGTCGATTTGGCTTACCAAACAAAAGACTTTTCATCTACAGTTGATGTCAATGATCAACGATTTTTAAGTCCTTCAAGCATGAATCAGGCTATTCAGAAATACTGTCAAGAAACAGATCAGTCGATACCAGAAACAGCTGGTCAATTTGCCAAATGTATATTTGATAGTTTAGTTAATAGCTACGATCAAACCGCCAAAGAAATTGAACAATTAACAGGTAAAAGCTACGACACAATTCATATTATTGGGGGTGGCAGTAAAAACAACTATATGAATGAAAAGTTAGCCAAAGTTTCAGGAAAAAAAATTTACACAGGTCCAGGTGAAGCAACAGCGATAGGGAACCTAATAGCTCAAATGATAACAACAGGACAAATTAAGTCAGTCGAAGAATCCAAACAAATTATAAATCAATCGTTCGATATCCAAAAATTTTAATCAAGAGGTGAAGACAATGAGTGTACAAGAAAATTTTGAAAGAGCAAAAGAACAATATGAAAAATGGGGCGTTTCCGTCGAGGAAGCATTTGAACAATTAAAAAAAGTAGCAATTTCGATCCATTGCTGGCAAGGTGACGATATCGGTGGATTTGAGGTAAACCAACAAGAGTTATCTGGAGGTATTGACGTAACTGGTAACTATCCTGGGAAAGCAACTACTCCTGAACAAATGAGAAGTGACTTGGAAAAAGCGTTATCGCTAATACCTGGGAAACATAAAATCAATTTACATGCTATTTATGCTGAAACAGATGGTAAAGTGGTCGACCGTGATCAGCTAGAACCGAAACACTTTGAGAATTGGGTGAAATGGGCCAAAGATAATGAATTGGGATTAGACTTTAATCCTACCCTGTTTTCTCACCCAAAGGCTGAAGATGGTTTAACATTAACACATCCAGATAAAGATATCCGTGATTTTTGGATTAAACACTGTATTCAATCACGTAAAATTGGTGAGTATTTTGGAAAAGAGTTAGGACAGCAAGCATTAACGAACATTTGGATTCCAGATGGATATAAAGATATACCGAGTGATCGTCTAACACCAAGAAAACGATTAAAAGATTCTTTAGATGAAATTTTCGCAGCTGATGTTGATGAGTCACTTAACGTAGATGCTGTAGAAAGTAAATTATTTGGGATCGGTTCAGAAGCTTATGTTGTAGGTTCCCACGAATTTTATATGGGTTATGCTTTGAAAAATAATAAATTGTGTTTACTAGATACAGGTCACTACCACCCAACAGAAGTGGTTTCTAATAAAATCTCTGCCATGCTTTTATTCAGTGATCAATTAGCTTTACATGTATCACGACCAGTTCGTTGGGATAGTGACCATGTGGTGATATTGGATGATGAGTTACGCGAAATTGGTCTTGAGATCGTACGCAACGATGCGCTAGATAAAGTAATGATTGGTTTGGATTTCTTTGATGCGAGTATCAATCGTGTCGCAGCCTGGACGATAGGTACACGGAATATGATTAAGTCGTTATTATATGCTTTATTATTACCTAACGATCATTTGAAAAAACTACAAGAAGAAGGGAATTTCACCGATCGTTTAGCATTATTGGAAGAGTTCAAAACCTATCCATTTGGGGCGATTTGGGACTATTATTGTGAGCAAATGGGAGTTCCTTCCCAAGAAAAATGGTTAGATGAAGTAAAAGAATACGAAAAAAACGTATTGTCTAAACGAGAAGCGTAATAAAAAATAAATCAACACAATAATATTTGTTTGTGTTGATTTATTTTTGATTTATAGTATAATATAAAAAGAAACAACGAACATAAAAATAAACAAAGATTAAGAGGAGGAATTTCTTTGGTTCAAAACAAATGGGATGATAGTAAAATCAAACAAAATGATGGCTTGGAATCATTAGTGTACCGTTCAAACTTATTAGGTTCTGATCGTTCTGTTGTAAATATTGGTGGAGGCAATACGTCATCAAAAACGATTGAAAAAGACTTTAAAGGTGACGATGTGGAAGTAATGTGGGTGAAAGGTAGTGGATCTGATTTAGCTACTATGAAATCTCACAACTTTACCGGATTAAAATTAGAAGACATCCGCCCGTTACTTGAACGTGAAGATATGACGGACGAAGAGATGGTGGAATACCTATCACATTGTATGATTGATGCGAAGCACCCTCGCTCATCAATCGAAACACTTTTACATGCATTTTTACCTTATAAACAAGTCGACCACACACATCCAGATGCAATTATTAGCATTGCCTGTGCAGATAACGGAAAAGAAATTGCAAATGAGATTTTTGGTGATCGTTATGTGTGGGTTCCGTATATCCGACCAGGATTTAAACTTTCGAAAATGATTGCGGAAGGTGTTCAAAACAATCCGAACGCAGAATTAGTGATTATGGAGAAACACGGACTTGTTACATGGGGAGAAACGTCTAAAGAAAGCTACAATAAAACAATTGATATAATTAATGAAGCTGAAGATTTCATTAATAAGAAAGCTGAAGGTCAAACATTATTTGGTGGTGCTAAATATACATCACTTTCTGCAGATAAAAGAGAAAGTCTATTTGCGAAAGTTATGCCTGTTATTCGTGGACAGGTTAGTCAAGAGAAAAAAATGTTAACAACCTATAATGATAATGATAGTGTTTTAGAATTCGTTAATAGTAACGATGCTAAAGAATTATCACAAGTTGGTGCAGCATGTCCGGATCACCTAGTACACACAAAAAGAGTACCATTATTTATAGACTGGGATCCACAATCTGAAGACCTAGACTCTTTGAAATCAAAAATAAAAGAAGGTCTTGCAACATATAAAGAAGAATATACCGCATACTTTGAACGAAATAAAAATGAGGGTGATCAATTAGTAGAAACGGCACCACGTATTATTCTGATACCTGGGCTAGGAATGGTCAATACCGGTAAAAGCTGGACTGCAGCTAATATTAGTGAACAACTGTATCATCGTGCGATTGCGGTAATGACTGGTTCTACTATTTTAGGAAACTTTGTATCATTAGACGAAGCAGAATCCTATGGTGTGGAATATTGGCCACTTGAGCTTTATAAGCTAAGCTTAGCTCCACCGGAAGTAGAGTTCTCACGTCAAGTAGCTTTTGTAACAGGTGGTGCAGGTGGAATTGGTACTGCTACAACGTATCGTTTGCTAGACGAAGGAGCACATGTTGTTATTGCAGATATTAACCTAGAAGGTGCTGAGAATCTAGCGAATGAAGTCAATGAAAAATATGGCGCAAATCGTGCATTCGCCGTCAAGATGGATGTAACAAAAGAAGAAGAAGTACAAGCAGCAATCCAAGCATCTGTCCGTAAATATGGTGGTATCGATATATTAGTAAATAACGCAGGGCTTGCAAGTTCCAGTCCATTTGAAGAAACGACCATGGATCAATGGAACTTAAATATCAATGTATTAGTAACAGGCTACTTCCTGGTAGCTCGCGAAATATTCAAACTGATGAAAGAGCAAGAAATTGGTGGTAATATGGTATTCATCGGTTCGAAAAATTCCATCTATGCAGGCAAAAATGCAGCAGCATACAGCACGGCAAAAGCAGCTGAAGTGCACTTAGCTCGTACGATTGCAGCAGATGGTGGTTCTTTAGGAATCCGTGTTAACTCTGTTCTTCCAGATGCGGTTATTCGAGGATCTAAGATCTGGGACTCTTCATGGAAAAAAGAACGTGCATCGTCTTACGGTATTGGAACAGATGATTTAGAAGCGCACTATCGTAAACGTACGATTTTAAATGTAAACATTTTACCAGAAGATATTGCAGAATCAATTGCATTCCTTGCTTCATCGAAATCTGCGAAAACGACAGGTTGTATGGTAACAGTAGACGGCGGAGTTGCAGCAGCATTCACACGATAGTAAAAGAGAATGGATAAACTCTCATTTTAGAGGGTTTATCCATTCTACTATATAACGAAAACGTGCTAGAATAGACAAAAGGCTAAGGCTTGTTCGAAGTAAAGAAAGTATATAATCGGCGTCATGTCTAGCTCCGAGCGCCAGAAACTAGGCGACTTCACAAATCGCCCTACGATAAGTCATCATCGGTTCGCAAGCTCACCGTGATTCCTTTATCTCAGTCGATTCGTTACAGTCGCTACGTTTCTAAGCGGGCGCTCTGCGCTTTTCTTACTAAAAGGGGAGTAAACAAAATGAAGGTGTCATTTTTTATTACATGTTTAGGGGATATGTTTTATGTGAATGCGGGAAAAGCAGCGGTTGAGTTATTGGAACGTCTTGGATGTGAGGTGGATTTTCCGAGAGCCCAAACATGTTGTGGTCAACCCGCTTATAATAGCGGTTACCGAAAAGAAACTGTTGAAGTAGCGAAACATTTAATCGAAACATTTGAACATGCGGAATATGTTGTTGGTATTTCCGGTTCGTGTGTTTATATGATTCATGAATATACACAGTTATTTGAAGAAGGATCGGATTGGCAAAAACGAGCGATTGCTTTGAAAGATAAAACCTATGAATTAACACAATTTATTGTAGATGTTTTAGAAGTAGACGATGTCGGTGCACGTTATCAAGGGGTGGCAACCTACCATACCTCTTGTCATATGACTCGCTTATTAGGTGTAAAAGAAGCACCATTTCGTTTATTAGAAAATGTAGAAGGATTGGAATTAATTGACCTACCAAATCGTCATGATTGTTGTGGATTTGGTGGAACTTTTTCAATTAAAATGAGCGATATTTCGGAACAAATGGTAGATGAAAAAGTAGCACATATTGAAGAGACAAATGCGGATCTTTTGTTAGGTGCTGACGGCAGTTGTTTGATGAATATTGGTGGGCGTTTATCCAGAAATGGAAGTCCGGTTGAAGTGAAGCATATTGCAGAAATTCTGAATAGCAGAGGTGACGTATAATGCCGATGCACATTGGTGAGAAAGATTTTAAAAAACGAGTAACAAAAGGAATTGAAGATGACTTTATGCGTGGTGCTGTGCGCTCAGCTCAAGGGAGATTGCAAGATAAACGTGCAACAGCAGCGGATGAGTTAGGAGATTGGGAAGATTGGCGCACGCTTGGTTCAGAAATTCGTAGTCATACGATTGAGCATCTCGATTATTATTTAAATCAATTGAGTGAAAAAGTAGCAGAATTAGGTGGTCATGTCTTTTTTGCCGAAACAGGTGAAGAGGCAAATGAGTATATTCAAAGAATAGCAAAAGAAAAAGATGCTAAAAAAATAGCGAAATCAAAATCGATGGTAACGGAAGAAATTTCGATGAATGAGGCTCTAGAGGAAATAGGGTGTGAAGTGATAGAAACAGACTTAGGGGAATACATTCTGCAAATAGATGATCATGATCCCCCTTCCCATATTGTTGCGCCAGCACTTCATAAAAATAAAGAACAAATACGGGATGTATTTAATGAAAAATTAGGTTATCTGAAGACCGAAAAACCAGAAGAATTAGCACTGTTTGCTCGCGAAAAACTACGTGAAGAGTTTCTTTCTGCTGACCTTGGCATCACAGGGTGTAATTTTGCTGTAGCAGAGTCTGGTTCATTTGCTTTGGTAACCAATGAAGGAAATGCAAGAATGGTCTCTGCTTTACCGAAAACACAAATTACGGTGATGGGGATGGAACGTATTGTACCTGGTTGGGAAGAGTTAGATGTTGTAGTTAGTTTATTGACGCGTGCAGCAGTTGGTCAAAAGCTGACAAGTTATATTACCGCTTTAACCGGACCAAAACAATTAGAAGAAGCGGATGGCCCTGAGGAATTCCATCTTGTGATTGTCGATAATGGTCGTTCGAAAATTTTGGGCACGGAATTTCAAGAAGCATTGCATTGTATTCGTTGTGCCGCTTGTATCAATGTTTGCCCTGTGTATCGCCATGTAGGTGGTCATGCTTATGGATCGATTTATCCTGGCCCAATTGGTGCTGTACTGTCACCACTTTTATCTGATTATGATGAATATAAAGAACTGCCTTATGCCTCTTCTTTATGTGGGGCTTGTACGGAAGTATGTCCAGTTAAAATTCCACTTCATGAACAACTGATCATGCATCGACGTAAAATTGTCGAAGATGAAAAGAGGTCAACCTTGTCAGAGAGAGTTGCTATGCGAGGATTTGAACAACTCATGAATTCAGCTAATCTGTACAGGACAGCAACAAAAATGGCGCCATTTATGTCTACACCGTTTGCTAAAAAACAAATGATTACCAAAGGACCTGGCCCATTAAAGCACTGGACGCATGCAAGAGATTTTCCAAAACCGGAGAATGAACGTTTTCGTGATTGGTTTAAGAATCGCGAGAAACGAGGTGAACAAGATGCCAAAAGGTAACATAATCAATCGAGACCGCTTTCTAGAAAATATAAGAGCAAAGATTGGCGGGATAGCAACTGATAAGCCAGTGGAGAAACCTACCTGGTCTGTTACACCACAGCGAAATGTATTGGAAGGGTATGACCAAGATCAGTTAATTACGGTATTAAAAGAGCAGTGTGACAATATCCATACCGATTTTTTTCAGACTAATGTAAATGAACTATCCGCAACTATCGAGTCGATTATGAACCAATACCAATCAAAAACAGTGGTGTATTCTGAAGATAAGCGATTTGAAGAAAACAATATCTCTGATTTTCTGGCACAACTAGATTCCTTTAAGTGGAATCGACACGATCGAGAGGCTTCTGTACATTTTGCGGAGCGAGCAGATATTGGGATTACTTTTAGTGATATTACCTTGGCAGAGTCTGGTACAGTAGTTTTGTTAAATGATAAGGGCCAGGGCCGATCTGTTAGTTTATTACCAGCTAACTATATCGCGATTATACCTAAATCAACGATTGTCAAAAGAATGACCCAAGCGACAGATTACATTCATCAACAAGTAGAAAATGACGAGGATATTGCAACCTGTATAAATTTCATCACTGGGCCTAGTAATAGTGCCGATATTGAGATGAATCTAGTCGTCGGTGTACACGGTCCGATTAGAGCTGCTTACATTGTGGTAGACGACATATAAAAGAATACAGCAAAATTAGAAGAATCCAAGCGATTTCAAATAACTATTGAAATCGCTTGGATTTTCTTGCGTATAAGGAAGATACTAGCAATAAACTGTGTGGTAATTTTGGAATAATCTTAACTGGTTAACCTCTGCTCCGGCTGTCCATTTTCCATGGGTATCTTCATTTTACTAAATTACTGTGCACTAATCGAAATAGTTTATTAAAAGTATATATCGCCCAAAAGGAGGAGTGCGCATCTGCTCAAGTGTCCGATAAAAGCATATATCGTCCAAAAGAGGAGTGCACATCTGCTCAAGTGTCCGATAAAAGTATATATCGCCTAAAAGGAGAAGTGTGCATCTGCCTAAGTGTCCGATAAAAGCATATATCGTCCAAAAGGAGAAGTGTACAAGTGCAACATCTACTCAAGCAAGCATTTGTAGTGTTTTCTTTTGAACATATCAAAGCATGATCGTTGGTATTATCATTAATTATTGGTAAGATAGGCTTATATGGTTAGGAAGGGGTTAAAAAAATGAATGTATATCAAAATATGACAGAGTTGATTGGAAATACACCAATGGTAAAATTAAATCGGATTGTACCAGAAGATGCAGCAGATATATATGTAAAATTAGAGATGTTTAATCCTTCTAAAAGCGTCAAAGATCGTGCCGCTTATAATATGATTGTAGAAGCAGAAAGATTAGGTTTATTAAAAGAAGATTCTACGATTATTGAGCCTACCAGTGGTAATACTGGCATCGGTTTAGCGATGACAGCTGCAGCGAAAGGTTATAAGGCGATTTTGGTAATGCCTGATAACATGACCCAGGAACGAATCAATATTTTAAAGGCATTTGGTGCAAAGGTAGTATTAACACCTAGTAGCGAGAAAATGCCAGGAGCGATAAAAAAGGCAAAAGAACTGGTAGATGAAATTCCCAATAGTTTTATACCGCAACAGTTTGAAAATAAAGCAAATCCAGATATTCATCGCAAAACAACCGCATTAGAAATTCTAGAACAAATGGATGAACAATTAGATGGATTTGTAGCAACTGCTGGAACAGGAGGTACGATTACCGGTACAGGTGAAACCTTAAAAGAAAGACTTCCACATTTACATATAGCAGTTGTCGAGCCTCAAGGTTCTCCCGTATTATCAGGTGGTAAACCAGGTAAACACAAGCTCGTAGGCACAAGTCCAGGTTTTGTGCCAGATATTTTAAATACGTCTATTTATGATGAAATTATTCAAATAGGTGATGAAGATGCGATTAATACATTTAAACGCTTAGCTTCAGAGGAAGGTATCTTTGTCGGACCTTCAGCAGGTGCAGCAGTATTTGCAGCGATACAAGTTGCCCAAAAACTTGGTAAAGGCAAAAAAGTTGTCTGTGTCGCACCAGATACAGGAGAACGTTATTTAAGCATGCACTTGTTTTAGAAACGTGATTATTGCACGTATATATGGACAGGTTATTTTGAAAATAGTTCACTTAATTGGATATTTAATGTCAAATCGTATAGTTAATGCTATACGATTTTTACTGGCTAATTACCCCGGACTGTTGAGAAACTTATTCTTTTAATTGAATTTTCTTAGCCTTAGCTTGCTCAGGAGAAGATGTCATTATATCTCCATCAATCCATCCTTTTACCTCATCACCTTTTGACCATTCCTCTGTATTGTCATATGCTAAATAAATTAAGGAAATACTCTTTTCTTCTTCCTGTATCTCTGAAATTGATTTGTTTTTTACATCTTCATACTTGTCCAGAGAAAGATTTTCTGAAAGTAATATCTCATTTTCTGTTACTTCTAAAATAATACCTTCCATGTGAGAATTGCCACACCCTACGATTGAAATACTGAACAATATAACAGCAAAAGCAATGAATACTTTTCTTTTCATTAGCCACACTCCTTCTCTTTACATGATAAGACGATTTTAATATTATATAGGTTTCATTATTTGATTGTTTGTCAGTCCTATCTCTCGTTATAATGACGGAGAAATACATTTTCCCTATAGAATTACCAATTTTAGTATGGTAAAGTAGAGTCAACTATTAATAAAAGGAGTCTTTAGATGGAGAAATTCATAAGAAGAACTCTCATTATTGTTGCCTTATTACTTCTAGTTCCAGATATTTTAGCAGGCATAAAGGGAGTACTTCCAGTTTCTATACCCGATAATTTAGAAGCTAAAATTAATGCAAGTGAAGCGATTCATTATGAAATAGATAAAGAAGCTCAAGTTGGCGCTGATCATATTTATTTTAAACATTTGATTATATCGGACGAGGCAACCATATTAATTTATAAGATAAAAAAAGGTGAACAAGGTTGGAGTTTTTCTGAAAGCGCCATGTACTTAACAACTGCAGAAGGAAAATCATATGAATTTAATGGAGGCTCAAGCTCACATTGGGGTTACATAAGTTCTTCGGTGTCTGGATTTGAAAAAATACCTATCGATACAGAATCAATTACAATCGAATATGAATGGTATGATCGTTCTTTTCAAGTAGATGTACCTATAGATAATGGAGGTACAATTGAATGAAGAAAGAGAAACACAAGTCCATTATAGAGTGGACTTTTGCAGTCTTATTAATTGTTTTTGTTGTTTCTAAATCTTCATTTTTTCAATATTACCACTTATCACCGTCAGCTGCATATGAGCAGTCGGAACGATCGTATCATTATGGACCTTCGGAAATCATAGAAGAAGTTGAACTTGGTGATGTCCGAATATATTTAGGAAAGTATAAAGAATGGTTCTCTGCTAATATGATTGAGAGAAGATTTGGTTTTCTTTGGACTCCTGGTAGTGGAGTTGGAGGTATCCCCATAGATACTTCTGAGGAGCTTAATTACTCATGGCAAGCTACACAAACAAACGATCAGTATGTTTGGAATTTCTTTGGTATCGTTCATAATCAGGACATTACCCAGATAGAAATTGATGTTGTCGACGATTATCAATATGAAAAAATGTATGCTCAAGAACAAATTGAAACCTATACATATCAAGTCAATTCAGAACGAATGTTTCTAATAAATTGGTCTGGAGAAAATAGACATGCAGTAAATTTAAGAGGGATAAATGACAATAATGAAGTTCTTTATGAAAAAGATCTGAATTAGTGCTCAGATGACTAAAATCTGAGCACTTTTTTTATCATAACAGACTAAAAAGGTCCGAAATAAGGTCCTGGTCCATAAGGGCCTGGACCCGGTCCTATACCTGGTCCTGGAGGGAAAGGTGGACCGTATGGTGGATAATTGTAATAGGGTGGGTAAGGCGGATATGGATAGGGGCCAGGTGGTCCATCGATTAATTCTCCGCCTAGAAATCCTAATCCAAACCCTAATAAACCTGCACCTAGGGGGCCAATTGGGCCAAAAAACCTTTCTTGCGGGTGTGGTTGATGCCTGAATTGTTGAGGTCTCATTGGTTGCTGACGATACATGATGAATTCTCCTTCCTGTAATAAACTTTCATCACTTGGTAGTAGCCTATGCAGCAACATTAATTTGGATAGGGTATTCACCTATATAACGAGAAGTTTCTAATGACTTTGACTAGATACAATTACAGATCCCTTATGATATACTAGTACAAAATGGTAGATAAAGGTGGTTTGTTCCGTTGAATATTTTAGATAAAATAGAAGTTAATTGGGAAGAGGATGCATTACATCAAAATTGTCCCAGTATTACACCTTATGTTTTAGAGAATCGGCCAGATGCCCCTTTAGTTTTAGTGATTCCTGGAGGTGGTTATCAGCATCGTGCTTATCATGAGGGAGAACCTGTTGCCGAGTGGCTCAATCAAAATGGTTACCATGCTTGTGTATTGAGGTATCAAGTAGCACCGATACAAAACCAAATAACTATTAAACAAGGACAACTTGCTATTCAGTTAATTCGCTCCAATTTAAGAGAATGGGGATTGTCTTGTGATAGTAAGGTAGGGGTACTTGGTTTTTCAGCTGGAGGTCATTTAGCAGCCACTATTAGTAATCATTTCAAGGAAACCTCTGTACCTGATGATCTACCTAATGAATATTCATCTAGACCAGATTTTCAAATTTTATGTTACCCGGTAATCACAATGGAAGACCATACACATCAAGGCAGCAAACAAAATTTATTAGGTTTAAATCCTGATCAAAAATTAATGGATCAATTCTCTTGTGAAAAAATTGTCCATAAAGATACACCACCAGCATTTATTTGGACGACTGCAAATGATCAAGCAGTACCAGCATTTAATAGCTTGAAATATGCAGAAGCATTGCAAGCGCATGACATTCCTTATGAATTACATATTTATCAAGATGGCCGACATGGCTTAGGTCTTGCAGATGAACATCCAAACACAAGAGAATGGAAGAATGCTTGTCTTGATTGGCTTAAGGGATATATCCACCAAGGAGCGAAAAAATAATGACAAAAGTAAAAATGCTAGTTCAATCAACGTATAACAAAGAAGTATTACGAGCAGGTAAAATTTACGAGGTGAACGAGGAAACAGCAAAACGCTGGCAAGTAAGCACAATTGCTGAGATTGTTTCACAGGATAATGAAGAAAACTAACTATTCATTAAAAACTTTCGTAATTTGATACGGAAGTTTTCTTTTTGCTCTTCCGTAAATTTTTTTGGACCTTTTGTTCGGTATCCAGCTTTTCTGGCTTTTGCATTTATATGTCGTTCCTGCAACATTTGGTCCATTTTTTCTTTTGTATAACGAAAGCCTTTATGATGCATGCAGAAGCACCCTTTTTCCAAGCATAAAGAAGCTAATCCATAATCCTGAGTGATTAGAAGGTCATTTTTCTGAATCATTTGGACAATGCGATAATCAGCTGAGTCTGCGCCATCATCTACATACTTAACCGTAACATGAGCTGGATGCTCTTTCATGGAAAAATGGTTATAGCTTTTTACTAATGTTACCTCAATCTCCTTGGCGTTAGCTTCCGCGATAATAATATCTACAACCGGACAAGCATCCGCGTCTACAAAAATGTGCATCTGGAAATCTCCTTCTTTAAAAGTAGAGTTACGGTTAGTATAGCAAAAACAGTCAATTTATAGTATGATTTTGTTAATCTATAAAGAAAGTAAGGGAAACTACATTATGAAAACATATATAGAAAAACATCAGGATCAAATGCTGCAATTGCTTGAAAAATTAGTGAATATCGATAGTGGATCATATGATAAAGCAGGAGTCGATCAAGTAGGTAAACTGATGAAAAAGTTATATCAAGAACTTGATTTTGAGATTAAGGAAATAGAACAAGAAGAATTTGGCAATCATTTAATAATAAAAAAGAAAAAACAGGACAACACAAAACCAACCATTTTAATTATGACCCATATGGATACCGTATTTGAAAAAGGTACAGTAAAAGAGAGACCGTTTCGAACGGATGAAAATCGTGCATATGGGCCTGGTGTAATTGATATGAAAGCAAGCCTTGTGTCTGTTTATTTTGCGATAAGAGCATTGTTAGATAGTGAAAAAGATTCAGTTTATCAAGTAGAAATTTTATTAACAAGTGATGAAGAGATAGGTTCGTTAACATCAAGAGAATTAATTGAGAAACGTGCAACGGATAAAAAATATGCATTAGTAATGGAACCAGCTCGTAAAAATGGAGCGATTGTCTCAGCGCGTAGGGGTAAAGGGCTTTACACGTTAGAAGTGATTGGTAAAGCTGCTCATTCAGGGATAGAACCTGAGAAGGGGAGAAGTGCAATCGAAGAATTAGCACATAAAATTATTCAATTCTATGAGATTACCGATGAGGAAGAAGGTATTCATGTTAATGTAGGCTTGATAGAAGGTGGAACGTCGGTAAATACGGTTTCTGATCATGCCACCGCTCAGATCGATGTGCGTTTTCGAACACAAGAACAAGTAGTCGAAATTAAAGAGCAAATAAAATCAATCATTGAAAGTACGGAAGTCGATGGAACGAAAGTAAAGATCGAAGGCGATATTAATCGTCCGCCAATGGAAAAAACAGAGCAAACCGAACAACTGTTGCGTATTATTAAAAAAGTAGGGGATGAACTCGATATTTTTATTAAAGATACCGAAACAGGCGGTGGGTCGGATGCTTCTTTTACATCTGCACTTGGTATACCAACGGTTGACGGCTTAGGACCTATTGGAGGACGGGCACATCGTGAAAGTGAATATTTAGAATTAAACTCGTTTGTACCTAGAACCGTACTGCTTGCTTATGTGATAGATCAGTTAGCAAAAGTGAATAATGAATAGGTCCACTATTGAAATGTCAAAAAGCCGCAGATTATCTTAATCTGCGGCTTTTAGTCTATCCTGCATAATAGTTCTCTTGGGTAAAATGTAGTTCATGACGTAATAAGCTCATTTCCTGTTCATTTAATGGTACTAATGGTAATCGAACACTTCCTACGTCGATTCCATTCATCGCTAATGCTGCTTTGACAGGTGAAGGGCTTGGAGCCATAAAGATAGATTTCATACTAGGCAATAAATAGTGATGTAGTTCTTGAGCTCGAAGCATATCACCTTTTTGACAAGCAGAAACCATGTCATTCATTTCATTGCCAACAATGTGAGATGATACCGAGACAATTCCGTTTGCACCGATTGCCACTGCCGGTAGTGTTAAATTATCATCTCCTGAATATAGTGAAAAATTATCGTCTGTCTCACGAATGATCGTTGCCATTGCATCTAAGTTTCCACTAGCTTCTTTTACAGATACGATATTTTCAATTTTAGATAAATCAATAATGGTAGCTGGTTCAATGTTAACGCTCGTTCTACCTGGGATATTATAGATCATCACTGGTAATGTTGTAGCTTCGGCAATTACTTTGAAATGTTGGTACAACCCTTCTTGTGATGGTTTATTATAATATGGTGCAACAAGCATAATCGCATCAACACCAATCATTTCCGCTTTTTTGGTAAGTTCGATCGATTCTCTCGTATTATTAGAACCAGTACCAGCAATCACGGGAACTCTGTGATTTACAGTTTTAACCACGAATTTTAATAAAGAAATTTTTTCTTCTTTTGATAAAGTTGGTGACTCACCAGTAGTTCCAGCCACAACTAATGCATCTGTTCCATTTTGTAATAAATGATGAATTAATCTTTCTGTTTTTCCGTAATCAATCTCTCCATTCGAATCAAACGGAGTTACCATTGCTGTTAATACACGACCAAAATTCATGTCATATCCACCTCTATTCAAAGATTTAAAACAATTCGAACTTTCATTTGAATAGAGGGTATCTCATCACCATTGCAAACAAAAAGATGCAACAATGAGGGTCTCATTGCTGCATCTTGGATTCACATGGTATCGATGCGTGAGATAGCCCTCCATATAGTGTAGCACTATATGACAGCCCGACATTTATTCAATGTAGGACCAGTGATAGAGAAGAATGTAATTCTAAATCACTTCGGCAAATTCCCCTTTCAATAATCATCACAGGCTACATCGTCCTCCGATTATTTACTAATGGTTTTTGCACCTCTATTCTCACTTCAATTAATATTGAAGTAAAATATTATGAAATTGTTTTACGTGTGATTATTTTAACAAATATAAAATGTAAATGCAAGTTGATCAGAAGATTTGTGAAAAATCAACTAGACCTTCAGTTTTGTATATAGTAAAATAAGACTATGCACTGATATTGTAAACGCTCTCGGTACAAAAAGAGGTGAATCAATTGCCAACTCAACAAATATATGGAGTACTATCACCAATATTAGAAGGAAACTATTTTGGAAATATACTACAAAGTATTCGAAATGAAGCAAAAAATAATAATATCAAAGTGGTTATTATGGGTACTAAAGCTGAATATTACCAGCATATATATGGTCAGGATTTTATAGATGGCTGGATTATAATCATGGACGCAGTTGATCAAAACTATGTAGACCAATTGATTAAATTGGGGAATCCTGTAATAGGGATTAATACAAAATTGAGGTGCACTGATTACGTGCATGTCAATAACAAAGATAGTATCAAGCAATTATTTGAGCACTTGTTATCACATCAGTATAAAAAAATAGCTTATATTGGAGATCGACATTTTTATGATGCAACAGAACGATACGATGCAATTAGTGAATATTTAAAACATTATGGGCTAAAGAAAGGAAGATGGTATTATGATGTATACCATCAGACACCAGAACAAGTTGTTAAAAGTATAACAGAACAAGGAATAGAACATGATGCACTTATTTGTGTGAATGATTTTATTGCATACAAGGTCATTCACGCTTTAAAGGATAAAGGTATAAGTGTACCAAATGATATAGCCGTTGTAGGATTTGATAATAGCTATGCATCAAAGTATTCCCTTCCACCTTTGACAACTGTACAACTTCCTGTACAGAAGATTGGTAAAGCCGCTTTACAAAAATTAATCCATTATAATTCACACCAGGAGTTTTTATCATTTTCAGATTCACAAATAAAAGGTGAACTAATTGTTAGACAAAGTTGTAATTGTATGATGCCTATCACATACGAGGAAGGTGCAGATCCCTCTAGAACATTTAATTATTTAACGAATATGGTCTCCCGAAATTATAATCTGGGACAAATTATGCAATCTTATAAATACCACGACATTATGAAAATGGAATGGTTACGCTTCACTCCATATAACAAAGGCCTTATTGGTTTGAAAACGAATGCTAAGGAAGAATTAAATGTTATTCGTTTTGATATTAATGATTCAAGACAACCAAGCGTAGTGATGGATAATATGACCTTTACTGAATTTCCTTCTAAGTATTTTATACTTGATCAGTTATTTATGGAAAATGAAAATACTGTCACTGTGATTCCTATTATTCAAGATGAAAAAGAAATTGGAGCTTTTTTATTTGTTGGTTTAGACGATGATAATACGGTGATAACGCCTTTGAATACGACCTATCAGTTAGTTACATTCTTTTCTGCAGCATTGAAGCGTGCAAATATGGTGGAAGATTTACAGAATTATTCTAATAAATTGGAATTAATATCTGATATTATGTACGATGGAATCTGGGAAATGGATATAAATAGCGGGATTGTAACTAGTAATGGTGGAATTCATCGTATATTAGGCTTTCAAAAATCAAATAGTGCTTTTTCCTATTTTCGTTTATTGAAACTAATTCACCCTAGGGATCGAAGAGAATTTCAAAGTAAATATGAAGATCATATTAATAATGGAAAACGATTTGAGGTAGAGTGTCGCTTTAAACATAGAGAAGGACATTATATTTGGATGTACATAACAGGTAAAGCAGAGAGAAATGTATTTGGCTCTATTGTAAAAGTATTAGGTTCCATTATGGATATTTCTGAACGGAAGTACCAAGAGGAAAGAATTAAACGTTTAATTTATTTGGATTCCTTAACACAAACGTATAACCGCTTTTATTTAGAAGAGAATTTACCAATGTTTATTCAGAATTCTACTGATCAAAATAAGAAACTAGCACTAATTATGTTTGATTTAGATCGTTTTAAGCTTGTTAATGATACATACGGTCATCAAGCAGGTGACCAGTTATTGAAACTTGTATCGCAGCGTGTGAGGGACATATCTAGTAAAAATGAAATGATATGTCGATTAGGTGGTGATGAGTTTATTATCATTATGCCTTATGTTACTTCTCTAAAGGATATAAAAGCTTATAGTGAAAGATTAAGACAAGTAATTAATGCGCCTTTTTATCAGGAGAATATTCAATTTGATGTATCAGCTAGTATCGGTATTACTATTGCTCCAGATTTAACAGTAGAAGCAGAAAAATTAATTTTACAGGCAGATATTGCTATGTATAAAGCAAAAACTACTGGTAGAAATCGTATCCAGCTATATAATGCTCAAATTAATGAAGAGAACTTTGATAAGGTTGATTTTGAAAATCAATTAAGAAATGCACTTGGTAAAGAAGAACTAACCATTCTATTTCAACCAATATATTATTCACAAACATTGGAACAAGCAGGTAAAGAAATTCTTTTACGTTGGCATTCCGAAAAATATGGTGAAGTTATGCCAGGAGTATTTATCCCTATCGCTGAAGAAACAGGACTTATTAGTGAGATAGGTGTCTGGGTCATGAAAGAAGCGTGTCGTTATACAAATCAGATTGAGGATAATCAAAAAATATTTATTAATATATCTTCCCAACAATTAAATCATCCAGATTTCATAGCACAGACTAAAAACATACTAACATATCATAACTGTATACCAGAGAAATTGTGTCTGGAAATCACAGAAACGGCTATGTTGAAAAATACTGAGCATTCCCTGAAGGTGTTGGAGGAATTAGGCCAAATGGGCATTCAGATTGCAATTGACGATTTTGGAACAGGTTATTCCTCTTTTTCTTTATTGCGAGACTTGCCAATTCAGACGCTGAAGATTGATAGAGCATTCATCCAACATATTACATCCAACGAGAAAGATTTAGCAATCATTAAAGCAATTATTGAACTATCACACATACTTCAAATTGATGTAGTCGCTGAAGGTGTAGAAACAGAAGAGCAATTAAGATTACTGGCTGATTTACAAGTAGATTTTGTACAAGGTTTTTATCTAGCCAGACCTGCACCTTATCATTCTTGACAAACTGGAAAATTTTGATATGATGAATGGGAATAAAATAATAAAGCGAGAAACCACTAGGGGTGTCTTTTAAAGACTGAGATTAAAGTATTACTTTAAGACCCTTAGAACCTGATCTGGTTTATACCAGCGTAGGGAAGTGGCAAGAAGTAATACTTATGTCTATGAGTATAGCCACTATCTTTACGTCTGCGTATGGATAGTGGTTTTTTGCGTTTTAGGAGGAATTTTTCATGAAGTTTTCGAAAGTAATTAGACAAGAAGCAGATCCAATTTGGCAAGCTAGCTTAGCTCATCCATTTGTTCAAGGTATTGGAGATGGAAGTTTGCCGATTGAAAATTTTAAGTATTATGTACTGCAAGATTCGTATTATCTGTCACATTTTGCTCGTATTCAGTCTTTAGGTGCTGCAAAAGCTGAAACACTAGAAGTAACAAAAAGCATGGCAGCCCATGCACAAGGAACATATGAGGCGGAGCTAGCTTTACATCGAACATTTACCGATATGCTCGGAATTACGGAAGAAGAGAAACGTGACTTTAAACCTTCTCCAACCGCATATGCTTATACGTCCCATATGTATCGTGCTGCATATCAAGGACACTTAGGAGACGTAATAGCAGCGATATTACCTTGTTATTGGGTTTATTATGAAGTTGGCGAAAAATTAAAGCATTGCCAACCTAAACATCCAGTATATCAAAAATGGATAGAAGCATATGGAGAAGAGTGGTTTAAATTACTTGTAGAAGAACAAATTAATCGATTAGATGAGATTGCAGAACAAGTGAACGACAAGGATAAAGATAGAATGAAAGAACATTTCCTTATTAGTAGCCACTATGAATTAATGTTCTGGGAAATGGCTTATCAACAAGAAGATTGGCATGCTCTCGTAACAAAGGAGCGAGGATAATGAGAAAAGGACTTACAAGAACAGATATTTTAGTAACGATCATGATTGCTTTAATATTTAGTGTGATTTATAAAGTGTGGGGTCCTTTATATAATCTACTCTCCGTATTTGGCCTGCATATCGATCAGTTAATTTACGGTATGTGGTTTATCGCAGCAACAGTTGCCTTTTTAATTATTCGAAAACCTGGTGTTGCATTACTTGCAGAACTTGCAGCTGCTCAAGGGGAATTTTTGTTTGGTGGTCAATGGGGGGTCTCCTTATTACTTTACGGTTTCGTACAAGGTATTGGTTGTGAAGTCGTTTTTGCTATCTTTAAATATAGAAGCTACCATTTGTTAACGGTATGCTTTGCGGCAATTGGTGCTACCATTGGTTCGTTAGTGTTAGACATTTTTTATGGTTATATTGATCAACTTGCACTATGGAATTTAACCTTATTAATTGTGGCTCGTTTGATTGGTGCGATTATGATTACAGGTGTATTTGCATTCTATCTTGTGAAGGCTTTAGAAAAAACGGGTGTAACAAAATTAATTCGTCCGTTGTCTTCCAAGGACTATCAATCATTAGAAGAAGAAACAGGGTGAGCACATGTTAGAAATGGAGAAACTTCGAGTCAAATTTCCTGGTAGTGATAATTTCTTATTTAAAGATTTGTCTTTTTCCATACCAGATGCTCAAAAAGTGTTGATCGTGGGCCCATCTGGATCAGGAAAATCAACATTACTACAAATACTGGCAGGTTTAATACCGAGTGTGATAGAAGTTCCTCTAAAAGCTGAAAAATTACAGGTAGCTTCTAAATATGGGATTGTTTTTCAAGATCCTGAATCGCAATTTTGTATGCCATATGTAGATGAAGAAATAGCGTTTGTTCTTGAAAATAGACATGTTCCTCCTAGTGAGATGAAGGAAATGATTGAGCGTTTACTTACACGTGTGGATTTACAGCTTGAACATATCCATACGCCGATCAATCAATTATCAGGAGGAATGAAACAACGACTGGCTATTGCCTGTGCACTAGCATTGCAACCAGATGTATTATTTCTGGATGAACCTACTGCTTTATTAGATGTTGAAGGAACCAAACAGGTATGGGATTCAATCAAATCGATTCAAGGTGAACAAACCATCGTAATTATTGAACATAAGATCGAGTTTGTCAGCGATATAGTTGATCGTGTGATAATGTTGAATGATCAAGGTGAGTTGGTCGCAGATGGTTCACCATCTTATGTGTTTAACCATCATGAGCAAATGTTTGATCAATTTGGTATTTGGCATCCATCTTCATGGAGCAATTATCTTGATTCCCGAACTTCACAACACAAAGGAAATGACAGAGCAGTTCATCCATTAATTAAATTAGATCAAGCTAGTGGTTATTATCATAAAAACAGAAAGATCTGTGTAGATAAAGCTGTCATAAACAAAGGGGATTGGATTGCGATAACCGGACCTAATGGTTCTGGAAAAAGCACCTTAGTTCAAATGATCATGCAATTAATCAAAACAAAAGGATCGATACATTACTTTTTCGCTGAACAAAACCTTCCTATTTATCAAAAAATAGCATTTGTTTTTCAAAATCCAGAATTGCAATTTGTAACAGATAGCGTCTATCAGGAGTTGGCTTTTTCTCTAACCTCGAAAGATACTGATAAAAAAGCGAAAATAAAAGAATATTTAAAGAGATATCGTTTGGAACAAGTAAATGATCATCATCCATATCAGTTATCGATTGGACAAAAACGCAGACTTAGTGTGGCAACAGCGACGATTATGGTTGAGGATATTATTATTTTAGATGAACCAACCTTTGGACAAGATGCTATCAATACCTTTATGATGTTAGATTGTTTAGAAGAACTGAAACAAAAAGGTATTACCATAGTGATGGTTACACATGATCAACAAATTGTCGATCATTTTGCTACTAAGGAATGGAAAATAGAACAAGGTGAATTAGTAGAAGAAAAGCATCATGATCTGTTTCTATCTAAAAAGGTAGGTGTAAGCAGTCATGCACTTTGAATTAAACTATCAGCAAACCTGGCTACATCTACTTCACCCGGTTTTGAAGTTTATGATATTGCTTGTACTGTTTATTGCGATATTGTTTATCCATAATCCAAATGTTTTGTTATATATGTTAATAGGTTTTGGATTCATATACATTGCAGCGACAGGTCATTCCTTGAAATTGATTAGCATATTGTCGATACCTTTTTTGATTATATTTGTTTCCTCTGCTACATCCATGATGTTTTTTGGAGATGGCCATACGACATGGTATCAATTCGGATTGATTCATATCACAGAAGAGAGTTTTTACAGGGGTCTTCATTTAGGTTTTAGAGGTATTCTCTTTGGTTTATTGGGCTTACTTTTTGCATTAACAACCAGACCCGTATTATTATTCTATTCCTCGATGCAAAGTCTCAGATTAAAACCAAAATATGCGTATGCATTTATGGCCGCAATCAACCTTTTACCGATTATGGTGAGTGAATTTCAAAACTTACGTAATGCTTTAAAGGTGAGAGGTGTTACTTACAATAGAGGAGTAAAAGGTTTCTATCAACGAATCCAACGTTTTTCCATTCCTTTACTGGCCCAGAGTATACGTAGAGCTCATCGTACTGCGATCGCAATGGAAGCAAAGCAATTTTCTAATGAAAGAACGTATTATTACCAAGTGTCCTATTCGCGTAAAGATCTTTATTTTATTGTTTTGATCACAGCTATTACTGCTTTTTCTTTCTGGTTAAGCACTCTCTATCCGATATTTCCAATCGATAATGTCAGATTGAATTAAAAGCTGCCACTCAAGTGGTGGCTTTTTTGCTATAATAGAAAATACGTGAAAGCGGACATGCAAATTTAATTTTTAAAAATAGGGGATTTTAGAATGGGTTTTATGGATTATCAGGAAGTCATCGATAAATGTCAGCAATTAAATGAGAAATATCAAATAGAAGAAGAAAAGTTCTATTCGGTAATTGAAAATTTAGCAAACACAAATTTGTCGACAGATCAAAAGTTAATGGCTAGTTATCAGCAACTGTTACAAGTGGTTAGCAATGAAATCACGGAAATGGAAGAAATGGTAGATTTACAGCCAACCTGTCAAATGGGATGTGCTTTTTGCTGTTATTTTCCGATTGTTATTAATGAAATGGAAGCTAAAATAATGAAAGCGGCTATGGAACAGTTTCCCAAAGAGCGTAAACAAGCATTACAGCAACATTTTAATGACTACTATCAAACGTATAAAAGTGAGTTACAACAAATCGATGCCATTGATGAAGTGGATGATGATTTTAAATATAGCTATAAAAAGAAAATGTTACCTTGTGTTATGTTAGATACGAAGGAAAATAAGTGTTTGGCTTATGAAATTAGACCGATACCTTGTAGAACATATGTAAACTATATTACTCCTAAAGTTTGCGAAGATAATCTGATGCCTAAAGAAACAATTAGTTATGAATTCTTCTATCAAGAATATATGGGAGCACTCAATGAATTTTTGCAATATTTATATGAAGAAGAGGATACTGGTATGGTGACCTATCCAGATGATTTGTATCGTGAGGATCTACTAATAAATTGGATGAAGGATGTGCAACTCCATTCTTAAACATAAAATCACTCTCTTTTAGTGTATAGTGCTAGAAATACAACACATATTAATCATAAAAGGAGAGTGATTTCATGCGTTTCAAAAAATTATGGATTATAGGCATCACACTAATGTTGTCTATGGGAGTCCTTAATACCGTTCATGCCGAAAAAAGTGATGAGGTAACACTAACTGACGTACAGATAGAAGAAATGAAAAACTTGCAACAACAAGCACTCGAAAACGAAATATCGATTATCTCTAAATATGTAGAGTATGGTGTTTTCTCTAAAGAAAAAGGAGAAAAAATAATTGAACACTTAGAAGGAAAATATCAAACATTAGAAGAGAACAAGTTTATTCCAAAGTGGAATCGTAAGCATCACAAAAAGAATGACGAATTAAGTGAATAATTAAAATAATGCTTACTTTTTTTAGTAAGCATTATTTTGTGAGATATGTTTCTGTATAGAATGGTTGGTCGTCTTCATTAAATGCAACACCGACTGACATTAAGCGAAATTCGTTTTTTAAGATGTTTTCACGATGCCCTTTCGAATTCATCAATCCTTGGTGGGCAAAAATACTACTTGATTGTCCGGCTGCTAAATTCTCTCCAGCCATACGAAACGAGACATTATCCTCTTCTAGTCGATCAAACGGGGACTGACCTTCCAAATTAGTATGAGCGAAATAATTTTGTTCCGCCATATCCTGACTATGATTTTTAGCTGTGTTTTGCGATTCTTCATGCCATTCTAACAATGGCTGTTCAAACTTAGATCGCGCAGCATTTGTTAAATCAAATAATTGATATTCCAAACCTTCCGCTAAGTGACTATTTGCTTTAGCAAAATAATCTTCTTTCTGATTTTCTAATTGTTTTGTTATGATTTGAACTGCAGCTACCGTACCGTTTTGATGAATATCATAGAAGATGGTTACATAATTATCGTCGATTAAATAAGTATCTTGTTCACTGTCATCATTAATTCGGTATTTCACAAAACCTTTTTGAATAGAATCGAGCGGTTCGTCTAATTGAGTAGTCACTTCATTCTTCGTACTTCCTAAACCAATATCGATCGATGAACTTATCAAATCCTGGTTGGTATATAAACCGGCCACTTGATTATCAGAATTATAAGCAACCATTATGAAATTTTGATAATGTTCATGGTATGTATGCCATTCAACACCGTATTCATTCATTGTAGTGCGCTTGGCCTCTCCAAGTAAATCTTCCACTTCAGCTTTTGCATCCATTATTTCTACATTATGAATAGAAAATGTTTGTTTTTCAGGTTGATTTAATTTTGGTGATTCAACCTTTGGTGGGGTGGATAACTCAGTTTGATTGTCAGTAATCATATTATATAAACGTTCGATTTGATATTGGATATTGCTAAGGGCACTTGTAACAATAGGGCTTTCTTTGATAGTTTCAAAATCGCTTTTCATCTCTTGCCAGACATTATCAATCCCTGCTTGTTGATAATCATCACCATAACGAAACCAAATAAATCCAACAATTATTAATAGTAAAAGAATATTTCTTATTCTAGGCAATTCCTCACTCCTGACGTCATCTTCCTATTACTACAGTATAACATGATTCAGCTATTTTATAATCTAAAAGCTAGAAATGCATTTAGTTTAGCTATTCGCCCCATTTTAAAAAGATCGTAAATAAACAACAAGGTGTATTTTGAACATTTGTATGAAGTTTAATCGATATTCCACTAGGTGTGTATGTGGATGAGATGGAGGAGTCGACTTTAATAGAATCCAAGAGACGATCAACTTCTGGTTGATTACCATTTTGCGCAGCCGACATAACTTGATAAGCGAAATCCTTGTTGGAAAATGCATTCAACATGATGAGACAATCATTAGCGATTTTTTGTGATTGTTGTATAGATTGTTCAAACAATGCTGTATCAATCTCTGGATATAATCGGTAGTAATTCATAGGAATATAAGGATAATATCGATGATAGTACATTTGATCACTCCTTTACTATTGATAGTGTATGGTGACATATTCAATCTGTGAAAGTCTTATAATTAGAAATAAATAAAATTTTTAAAGCAAATGTGTAGTAGTTCTTCATTTTTAATCGTCTATAGAAGTGGGAGTAAAATGAAAGGGGGGAGAGTGCTATTCATGATGAGCTGTTAATCAAAAAGATACAAGCAGGAAATAAGCAAGCATTGAGAATCTTGATTGAAAGATATAAACATCATGTATTTAAAGTAACATTAAGTGTTGTACATAATGAAAAAGATGCAGAAGATCTGGCGCAAGAAACATTTATAAAGATGATCGATGCACTCTCTACCTATCAATCACAAGGGTTCAAGACATGGATTAGTCGAATTGCCCTTCACAAAGCAATCGACTTTAAAAGAAAGAGACAACGCCAGCAAGAAGATCTCGACGCCTTTGATCAGGACTATCAATGGAGTGCTGGAAATCATGTTGAAAAGGAAGTTTTGGAAAAGGAAAAAAACTTGCGTGTTCGAAATTCACTCGAACAAATACCGGAAAAATTACGATTAGTCGTTCATTACTACTATTTAAAAGACTATAGTTATAAGCAAATTGCTGAAAAGTTAATGTTAGAGGAATCTACTGTTAAAATGCGCTTATATCGAGCTAGAAACTGGATGAAACAACATTGGAAGGAGGAGGATTTTTAATGAATCATGTTAAGAAAAGTTGCTTGAAGAAGTATGTTAGCAGGGAATTAGATGTAGACCAACAAGAAATCATAGAAAATCATTTATATGAATGTGAAAGATGTATGGATGCTTACTTTGAATTATTGGAAAATCAATCGATATCAACTATTTTATCAGAAGACTTTACAAACCAAGTAGTAACAAAAGCTAATAAGCAACTTCCAAAAAGCAATCCTCGCCAATTCAGTCCAAAAAAGGCAATAGCTCATTACTTTTTAGCTGCGGGATTAACAGTTGTACTAATGTTAACGGGGATTTTTCAAGGGGTTTTAGATGTATCAACGGACCATCCATTAGAAAACAAATTATCGATAACAGAACAAGCATTGCAACAAGCAAATCAATTATTAGATCATATTAAGGGGGAAGTTAATCAATGAAATCACCTATATTAGCCTTTATCTTAGCTTTTTTCCCTGGTCTTGGCCATATATATCTTGGTTTTAAGATTCGTGGGGTGCTTTACCCAATTTTCTTTATTGGTATAGTCGGTTTAGCATTAGTAACAGGTGTCTATGTGTATAGCGACTATGTATTTTTATTCTTTTTTGCAATAGCAGCTTTAATTTGGTTAATTAACATGTTTGACATTGTCCTTACATTAATTACACGTTCCCATAAGCAATCTGATCTTAAACAAGAAGATACAAGTGATGAAAATCTAAAGCAAAATGAACGCTTCTCAACGATTTTATTATCGCTAATTCCAGGTGTCGGCCACTTTTATCTCGGCTTAACACATAGAGGATTAACAATATTAACTGTTTTCTTCGGGATCATTACGATGGTTTTTTTCGTCAGTTTTATAACGAGTGCCGTATTTTTAATCTTCTTATTAGCACTACCAATTATTTGGGTCTATAGTATGTTTGATGCAATACAACTATTAAATAAAAAACAAAAAGGAAATAAGTTAGAAGATAAAACAATCATGGATGATTTTGATAACTTTAGAGAAGAAGGTACGAAAAGTAAAATGTTAGCAACCGCTTTATCAATATTCCCGGGAGCCGGACATATGTACTTAGGCTTGCAAAAGCGTGGACTGCAATTAATGGTGGCATTTTTACTATCGATCTATATTTTAGATGTATTAAACCTATCGATTTTCTTGTTTTTAATACCAATTATATGGTTTTTTAGTTTTTTTGATGCTCTCCAACTGGCTAACAAAATAGAGTATGAAATTGTCGACGATGTACCTGTTATAAAGTACTTAGTAAATCAACAAAAATGGATCGGAATCGGGCTTTTGGTACTAGGTTTCTTTTATTTATTTGATGCGGTCTTATTACCAACTATGGCAAATACGGTTAGAGAGTTGTTTAACTTTGATATTTGGCATTATTATCACCAATATTTTCAAGTAACTATCGTTTCCTTATTGTTAATTGGTGGTGGTTTCAAATTGATTATCGGTTCGAAAAAAAATAAAAAGGAGGATTTTGAATGAGACAATGGCGTGTAGGTTCTATATCGATGGGAATTACGTTAATTGGCTTAGGCATTATTCTTATAATGACCACTTTCAATAAAAGTTGGGATGCCGTTACGCTGTTCCAATCATGGCTTCCGTGTTTACTCATTATATTAGGTGCTGAAATAGTAATCTATTTAGTTTTTTCTAAAAAAGAACAGCCGCTTGTGAAATATGATATTTTATCCATATTTATGATCTTTTTTATTGGAATTGTTTCCACAGGGGCTTATCTGTTATCTTCTACTGGATTATTAACTCAGATTCAGTATGTAGTGAACGCTGAGGAGGTAGAAGTCTCTATACCAACAATAGTGGAGCCAATTGATCACACGATCGAAAAAATTGTTATCGATAGCAAGCACGGAGACCTTGCAGTAGAAGCAAATAATGGAGATCAAGTTAGTATTTTTGGCAGCTTCCGCTCTAATATTGAAGATGAAATATCTATGGATGAAGCAGTCACAATCAATCAAGTTGAAGATGTTTTATATATTCGCTCCTTACAACCTCGGACTCAACATGGAATTGGCAATATGTATACGGATTATGATTTAACCATCTCAATACCAGGTGATATCGAAGTAGAGGTCCGTTCTTTTATTAGTGAGGTGAATGTTGACTTGAATAAACTTAAGGCAAACTGGTATGTGAATGCTGCAGAATCTGCAACATTCAGTGAATTAACGGAAGCAAATGTAAGTGTGTCGGCCTCAACAGATCAATCGAACGAGCTAGAAGTGAGTAATTGGAAGCAGGAATCATTAGACAATCCTTCCAGAAACGATTTGAATAATGAAGGAAATTTTAGTGTGACAAAGACTTATGGCGATGGGGAGCATTCACTAATTTTCGGACATGTCTATAATATAAAAGAAATTTCTATCCAATAGACTATTAGATTATAATTAACTATAATTTTATTATGTAAACTAAATTATATGATAACTCTATTTGTGATAAGGAAAAACGCTTTTTATCATGTTATAATAGAACATTATATTCCATTTAACTATTTGATTAAATAAAATTGGAGGGAAGACAATGAAAAATAAAGAATTATCTCCAGAACAACGTGATGAATTAATAGACGTATTGAAAGACCGTTTTGAAAAAAACATGCATCGACATGAAGATGTTGATTGGGCTAATGTTCAAGCAAAAATTGAAAACAACCCGGTTAAGCTTTGGTCGCTCAGTGAAATGGAACGGACTGGTGGTGAACCTGATGTAGTGGAACATGATCAGAAGCATGATGAGTACATATTTTATGATTGTGCAGCGGAAAGTCCTAAAGGGCGTAGAAGTGTTTGTTACGATCGTGACGCTCTAGAATCGAGAAAAAAACATAAACCAGCAACTAGTGCTATTGATATGGTAAATGACATGGGAATTGAACTATTAACGGAAGAACAATACCGCAAGCTGCAAACTCTCGATAACTTTGACAGAAAAACATCAAGTTGGGTGAAAACCCCTGATAATATTAGAAAATTAGGTGGTGCCATCTTTTGTGATCGCCGCTATGACACGGTATTCATGTACCACAATGGAGCAGATTCCTATTATGCTGCAAGAGGTTTCCGTGGATCATTAAGAGTATAAGTTTTATATAGAAAATAAAAGATAAAAAAGCCTTCTATATCAATAAGAATCAATAAGATTTTTTCATGGTATTGAAGGCTTTTTATATTGATGCTTAACATCTGGTTGGAATAATCAAACTTCGAAAACATCATCAATGTAGGTTTAGGTGAAATAAGAGAACCTTTAAAGGTAAAAGCAAAAGAGGAAATGGGTTTTGAATCATATAATAATAAGTAAGTAATTCTAAATGTTAAAAAAATTTACTAGTTTACATAATACATATTATCGGAAGTTAAGAATGGATTCATCTCAATATCTCAAATGTAAAGTATACTTAAGATATTGAGACAAAATTATTTTTTAAAGATCAATTTGGCTTAAATCTTTCGTTGCTGGACCTTCAATTACTTTCCCATCATATGAAAATCTTGATCCATGACATGGACAATCCCAACTTAGTTCTGCTTGATTCCAGTTACATTCACATCCCAAATGTGTACATGTGGTATCTACAGCGTGTATTTGATTATTGTTATCTTTATATAAGCCAACTGTCTGTCCATCTATTTTTGTTTTCGTTGCTTTATTTTGTTCGATTTGTTCGTATTTTGTGTTCGTTACTTTTCCTTTCGCAAATTCTTTTGCTACATTTGTATTGTAACTAACAAACTTTTTTACATCCGGATCTGCATGAAATCTCCGTGGTTGATATATTTCTTTATATGGATTATTCGAATCTAAGATTACATCTGTCAATAATTGTGCGGCGACCGCGCTATTTGTCATTCCCCATTTTCGATAACCAGTTGCTACATAAACATTAGGGTGTTTCTTGTTTAAAACGCCAATATATGGCACTTTATCTAAGGTTGTGAAATCTTGTGCCGACCACTTATATTTCCATTCTTGAACAGGAAAATGTTTGTTAGCGTATTTCTCTAAGTCACGATATGGATCATCGTCTTCTTTACGATATTGGCCTGTTTTATGTGATTCGCCGCCTAATATCCAGATGTTTTCACCGTTGTGTTTTACATATCGTAAGGAATGCTTTGGTTGATCTATATCTAAGTACATTCCTCCTGGATAAGTATCCTCAGAAGTAAAGGCTAAACAATATGATCTTGAAGGATACATTCTCGTACTATAAAATGCTTGAGCTTCATAAAAAGGAAATTGAGTAGCAACAATCACTTTTTCTGATATAATATTGTATTCTTGAGCAGTTCGAACAATTGTTTTTTCTTGTACATCAATATCAACTGCAGTGGTGTTTTCATAAATTTTCACACCTTTTTTGACCAGATGATTCACGATCACTTTCAAAAATGCTAATGGATGAAATTGCGCTTGATCATTCATCGTTAATCCTTGTTTTACAGGAATTGAAAACGGTAGTTCATCTTGTAATTGACCACTTATTTTTAACTTTTGATAAGCTTCTGCTTCATGTAATAACTTCTTTTCATTTTTACTCTCATTAGTGTATAAAATTGCTTGTTGATGTTCAAAATCGCAATCAATTTTATAATCGTCAACGATTGTTTTGATTAGATTTATTGCATCCAACTGGCTTTGATAATATAGTTGAGTATTTTCTAAACCGATGTGCTCAATTAATTCATGATAAATTACACTATGCTGCGCCGTAACTTTAGCTGTAGTATGTCCTGTGGTACTTTGTGCTAAGCGATTTCTCTCCAATAAGACTACATTGACTCCTTTTTCGCTTAAAAGATATGCAGCAAGGATGCCTGTCATACCTCCCCCAACAATGGTTACCTCAGTTGATACACTTTCATTTAATGCTGTAAATGGCTTAAGGCTATAATTGTCTTGCCATATTGTTTTATGCATGTTCATATCCTTTCTTTTATATGAGTTTTTTTACGGATGTATACACTGTGAGCATTTTGTATTAGCTTTACCCAAGAAGAATGGATTATGAAATTTTTCTACTCTTTGAATTAAAATGGAAAGAATGATAGTATTTCTCTAAGAGGTGATGTTATGAGACGTATACATCTAGTTGTTTCAGGTAGAGTTCAAGGTGTAGGTTTTCGTTCTTTTACTCAACAAGCTGCTGTTGAAAATGATATAGTTGGCTGGGTAAGAAATCTTAATGATGGAGCAGTTGAGGTAGATGCGGTCGGAGAAGATAAAAAGGTAGATCATTTCATAAAAAAAGTGAAGAAAGGCCCTTCGTTTTTTGCTAAGGTAAAAAATATCGAAGTTACAGAATGTGAAGAAGATCATGATTATCAAAAATTCGAAATAGTGTATTAAAAAAACCGCTAGCTGATAGCGGTTTTTTTAATCTTATTTATCCTCGAAAAATTTACGGTTTAATGAAATATATTCATGTTCATTCTCCGGAACTTCATCTTCCATGTAGATTGCTTCAACAGGACAAACTGCTTCACATGCTCCACAATCAATACATATATCTGGATCGATATAAAACATATCTTTCCCTTCCTCTATACAATCTACAGGACATACTTCTACGCATTCTCCTGCTTTTTCTTCTTCACAAGGCGATGTAATTACAAATGCCAAGACGATCCCCTCCTTTAACGATTCATCGTTATGTATCTCTATACATAGTCATTCTATCATAATTTAGAAAGTTCGAATACCATTATAGCTTATTTCATAGAGATTGCAACTAATATTTAATGTCATTTGTTTGATGTTCTTCCCAGATCCGTTCTGTTATATATTCTCCACCAATTCGTTGGATAAGAAATACATCAGGATTAGTAAGGGTCTTCCACTCATGAAAACCAAAATCAACATTGAATTTTTGCAGCATTAATGCAAGTAGATTACCATGTGTTACGATGATAATATTCTCATTTTCTTCGTCTTCCATACATTCTTTTAATAATGCCTCTGATCGAGTATAGGCATCACTCGAAGACTCTCCACCAGGTAATTTAAAATGGAAATTTTGAAAAGACTCTTCTAAAATATCGATCCAGTCATCGATAGGTTGTTCACTTAATAAGCGTTCCTTAAGTCGTTCATCTGTTTCAATCGTTATATTTTGACGAGCTGCAAAAGGTTTAATACTCTCTTGCGCACGTAAATATGGACTAGTAATAATACGATGTATTGGAAAACTAAGGTGTTCTAATTTTCTTGCTAATTCATAAGCCTGTTGATTCCCTTTTTTTGTTAAAGGTGAATCACTATGTTGACCTACTGCATGGCAATGACGGATCATAAGAATTCTTTTCATTTTATCAGCTCCTATGGAGAATCTTTGAAAAGTTTCGTAGTATAAGAATAAGTCTATTATCTATTTATTCCCAACAATTAGCTGGTGTAAACAGGATTATATTTGCTCGAAATAGTCCTTTTTAAAACCGGCTATGCGATTTGTATTATCGATTACAAAATAAAACTCATCTGTTTCATTTTTCACATCATATATTTTTCCTTCTGTAAGTACAGAATTGACTTTGTATTTTTTCGCATTCGTGTGAATACACTTTATTTTCTTTATTGTTTCGTTATTTTCCCAATTTTGATGAATCATGCTAACGTCCCTCCTCTCTTTCAATGATAAACATTAATCGTTGAATATACAAGGATTTCTATTTTAGTTAACATAATATAATTATTGTTCATTTGTTCTCTGGACATACATTTTCTGTAATATAAATGGTAACAATAAGATAATAAAAAGCATTCGTACTAATTGAAGCGAACCTACGATAGCAGGATCTGCACCTGTTTCCCCGGCAGTAATTGCCATTTCCACTAAGCCTCCTGGTGCTAAGCTCAGCATAGCTGTTGAAAAGCTTATTTCAGAAAAGACAGCAAACAAATATCCTAATCCGGTAGAGATTGTAATAATAAGACACGTAAATAAGAAGAAAATCCAAGAAAAATTGCCTGCTTTTTTTAAGTCTGCCATTCTGATAGACAGTCCCAAATGAATACCTATAGATAATTGAGCAAAATGATATAAACTTAATGGTACATCACTTATTGGCATTGATAAAAGTTTTATGACGGCAATAATCAACATTGGTACCAAAACAAATGAAGCTGGAATTTTAAAACGCAATAAAAAGGCTAAGCCAAAAAGAAATATATATATTAGAAATGTCCATCCACTAAACTCTGACGATGGTTCAGGCGCTATCGCTAGCTCCGAATGATTATCAGTGAAAAATAAGGAAGCTAATAATGGAACGATAAATAAGACAGCCATTAAACGAATCGTGTGGAATATAGCCACTAAACCTGTATTAGCTTTCATCGAATCACTCATTGCTACCATCACAGATAACCCACCAGGAACGCTGCCTAAGATACCTGTTGTTTTTTCTATATTTGCATATTTCGCTAAAAGCGTTCCACTTTGAACACAAATAGCTATTAGTAACAGGGTAACAATTAAAAATGGAATAAAATAAGGTATAACCTTCTCTAATGTGCTTGAAGTAAACGTAGAGCCAATTTGAGCTCCGGTAAGTAGAAAACTAATATTCAAGATGGTTTTATTTTGTTCCAAATCAATTTTGGTCATAAAATTGAGTAAGAATACAGCAACCAAGGGTCCTAAAATCCACGGCAACGGAATATATAATACGATAAACAGACCAGTTGTGACCAATGAAACAGCATACATTAACAATAGATAGTAGATAGTTTTGGTCATAATGACGCACATCCTTTAAACGGATCAATCTCTAAATGAGAAAACTTCCCGTTCAGACGGGAAGTTATTTAAACAATGATAGATATTGGTCAAGTCCTTCCTCTTCTAATTTATCTTTTGGAATAAATCGAAGAGCTGCGGAATTGATGCAATAACGCATTCCGCCTTTATCAACAGGACCATCATCAAAGACATGACCTAAATGAGAATCAGAATCCCCACTTCTCACTTCAATACGACGCATACCATGAGAAGTATCCATATTCTCTTCAATTGCATTATGATTTAATGGTTTGGTAAAGCTTGGCCAACCGCATCCTGCATCATATTGATCTTTTGTAGTAAAAAGTGGTTTA
Source organism: Gracilibacillus massiliensis (assembly GCF_001458115.1). Classification (GTDB taxonomy): domain Bacteria; phylum Bacillota; class Bacilli; order Bacillales; family Amphibacillaceae; genus Gracilibacillus; species Gracilibacillus massiliensis. Next base: position 655,665 of record NZ_CZRP01000012.1, on the reverse strand, counting down.
CCACTAATTATATCTACATAGACACCTTCTTGTTGGTTATTCCAATACTCATTGTCAAAGGGTCTCTCGGTTCCATTTTCTTGCGTTACATGATATTGAATAGGAGTTAGCTTTTCTTTTAAATCTTGCTTAGAAAAAGAGTTTCCCCAATTTCTTTTAATAAAATCCGCTCGACCTGAACCTTTTTTATACATTTGGTAATGGAAACGTTGCTTTTTATAATAATTTTGATGTTTTTCTTCTGCTTCATAAAATGTTTTAGCAGGCAAAATATCGGTTACAATTGGTTTATTAAATTTTCCGCTTTCTTCTAATTGTTGCTTCGATGCTTCTGCTAATTGTTTTTGTTGTTCCGTTGTATAATAGATTGCTGTTTTGTAGGACTCACCACGGTCATGAAATTGACCACCTGGATCTGTTGGGTCAATTTGCTGCCAAAAGAGGTTTAATAGTTTTTTATATGGAAAAACTTCTGGATTAAAAGTGATTTCAACAGCCTCGCGATGGCCGGTTGTATTTGTACAAACTTCTTCATATGTTGGGTTTGGCTTGTCTCCCCCTGTATAACCTGAAACAATTTTTTCAATACCAGGTTGTTGATCAAATGGTTCCACCATACACCAAAAACAGCCACCTGCGAATATTGCTGTTTCTAAAGATTGCTTTGTCATAGAAAAAGCCTCCTAATAAACGATTTACTTTTATTGTGCTCTTCGCAACAAAAAAATGCAAGTGGTCTGTTTTTAATTCTAAATTAGGGAAGCATAAAATTTTCGCGGATGTCTAGCTCTGAACGCCCAAAAACTAGGCGACTTCACGAATCACCCTACCATAAAGAAGACTTGCCGATTGGTGAAACCAGAGGCTTAGTCGCACTTATGCCTTCAGGTGAAAGTCATCATCGGCTCGCTTTTCTCAGTGATTTCTTTATCTCAGTTGATTCTGAAGTCGCTACGTTTTTAACGGACGTTCTGCGCTTTTCTTAAGTTTATTAGATGAAAAGTTTTGGTTGTGAACCCTTTGTTTCTAACTTTTGTGGTGCGGAATTCGTTTGTGTTTGCTTTTTAGATGAAGTTTCTACCTTTTCTTCTATGTTCATTGATTCTTCCTCTTCTACATCATCTTCTACGTAATCTTCATTATTTATATCATTTAAAGCTTTCATCATATTAATTAGTTTTGGGGCATTTTTAATCATTGGACCATATTCTTTTATTAATGGTGTGGCTTGTTGTGCCACTTTTAAAACCTGTTGCACATTATTTAATGTGCCCATTAAATTAGACCCTCCACCAGCAGATGAAGCTACATTAGCCGCTTGTGAAGGAAAAATTCTCTGAAGTATTCCTTGCAGCCCTGTTGGATTTGTCATTTGACTGGGTAGAGGTGACCGTTGCGGAAACCCATTAAGGAATGACTGTGGTGGCATTTGTTGTTGGTTGAAAAAAGGTGGTTGATTTGGTGGTCGAAACATTACTCATTCTCCTTTCCGTATACATGTTGATATAGTCTATGTAAGTAGACCATGATGTGTATAGGCATACCATTTATGACTGGTACATTTTACCGAGAATCGTTTTTTTATCCAACGCAACAAAAATTACAAGGTTTCCATTAGTAGCTGTCTCCGTGTTGTTAAATGTAACAGAATGAACCATGTCTTTATCATAAGTTTTAGGAATGGATTTTTTTATATCGTTATTTATGGGTACTTTTTTTACAATTGAATCCTTTGGGCTTACAGGTATTAAAGCACTTTCTTCATCTGTTAAGCTGTTGAAAGCTATCATCTCTATTGGCAGCTGGTTTGTGGTCTCGGTAGTCGAAGAGAAAGAAACGATTCCTAAAACAATAAATATGGAAAGAAGCCCTATTGTCACAATTAAAAGAAGCTTTTTCATAATTGTCCTCCTTGTGATGAGTAAAACCTAAACAAAAAGTAAAAGAAGCTTTTATTCTACTTCTTACTTTTAGTATTTTATTCACTTCTTGGCCATGATGAGAAATCTTTTAGAATTTGTTCGAATACCTTTAGCATATTGATTACTTTTAATAAATTCAAACAGTATTTCATAGTCCTTATTCTCTTTCCCAAAACTATGAATGATCGGAGTGTTTGTCAGTAAAAATATTAAGTCTTCTGGTCGTTGAAAATATTCGATGGCATCATATTCAAAAGATTGAACTTCAGAAAAACCTGCTTCTTTTAGTTCACGAATATATTTTCCTTTTAATGTTCCATCCGTTTTGTCATAATCTTGCCCACGACTAAAGGCATTTTTTATATTTAATTTATCCGCTTCACTTACTTGTTGTGTCAGAAACCATCCACCAATTTTTAAGACCTTAAATATTTCTGTAGAAGAAAAAGGTGCATGACGACTTGAAACCAGATCAAAAAAACCGGAAGGAAATTGCAAATGATCAGATGACATCTGAAAAAATTTCACGTTCGAAACATTCGAATGCTTCAGGTTTGATTCTGCAGTTTCTAACATGCCATTTGATAAATCGATTCCAATTGATAGCAATAATGAAGATGAAATTCGAATTATATTTTCTCCTCCACCTGTACCTATATCTAAAAGGACATCCGTTTTTTTACTTCTTTTCTGGACTTCATCATAAAAGTTCCACGTAACACCTTCAGAGAAAGACTTTATATTGCTAAAATCCCAACCATTAACTTTTCCGACCTTATTGTAGAAACTTTCATAATCAAATTGTTTCATAACCTAACCGTCTTTAAACTACAAAATATAAAAAAATGCTACTAGTTTTGTATTAGTCAAGCTCGTCTGCTGAGGGTGGTTCGAAGATTTTTATCCATTCTTCTAGTTTTGCTTCAGGAATAATAAAAGTCGCTTCTGGTTTCTGAGCATTTCTAGTTCTTAAACGTTCAAATAGTTCATCTTTTGACATATCGTTATAATGGATTTTAAATTGAACTCCTAGTGTATTAGCTCGAAAACGAAATTCCTCTCGCTCCTTTTTAGTCCAAAATCCAAAATCTAAGATAACATCAACACCAAGAACTAACATTCTAGCTGCAATATCCCACATTAGAGATTCCACCGCATCATGTCTTTCGTTGTGGCTAGCCTCATCCGCTTCAGTCATGTTATATCCAAAATCATGACCTAATCGCGTATGCCATTCATCCGGAGTAAGTCGTAAAGCTGAATGCTTTTTTTCAAGTTTTCGAGCATCTGTAGTCTTGCCACTACAAGGGAGCCCAACCATTAAATGGAGAGTTGTCATGCAGTTCCATCTCCTATTCTTAGTAAAACTAATGAGTCCTTTTGTGAACAACTAAATCTTGTTATGCATTTTTACTTAAATTTTATATTATTAAAGCAAATCATTATTATGGAATAGATACACCAATTATTTGATAATGCTTATGAAAAAATTTTGATTTGTTCATATATAAACTCATATTAAAAGATGAATTAAATCGCTAAGGAATCAGTTAAAAGAATTCACAAACTATTAATTTCCAATTGGACTCCTGCAAAATCCAATTGGAATACCATTTTTATTTAGGATTCTTTTTACATTTGCTATAGCATTATCTTTATAAACCTGCTCCAAAATGTTTTTTATTTTTATTTGTTCTTGCTTACTTACATTTTGCTTCCCTACTAATTTGTGAAACCATTGACTAATTTCAGTTGGAGCAACATTTCCAGCAATTGAAGAAAGTCGATCATATCCATTCAATATCTTTTCTTCTACATTCACTTCTCCACCAGCGTAAAAATAAAACTCTTTTCTATTTATATCATTTTTTAATTGTTCCACTTTTTCTTTATTGCCAGCATCTTTTATGCCAACGACTAAGTCTATTTTACTTAATTGAATAATACTCTTTTCTGATAAATCGAAGCCTGTTCTTCTAGGATTATTATAAATAATTGTAGGTTTATTGCTAAGCTGTATAATACGCTCTGAATATGCTAATGCTTCTTCTTGTGTTGGTATAACATACGGTGGATAGCCAAGCATTACGCTCGATATATTTGTGTGGCGAATTTTTTTAGCTAATTCTTCTGCCTCTTTCTGTCTAATTGAAGCAACTCCAAAAATTATTTCCATGTTACGCAGGAGTTCTTTTTCCAATAATAAACCGTTAATTAACTCAATTTTCTCCTGCAAGTTCAGACTATGTTGTTCACCAGTAGTTCCTGAGATAAGAACAGATTTTATTCCTTGATTATAAAGGTTTCTTACATGACTTATTGTTCCTTGAATATTTAAAGATTCATCTTTTAAAAAAGCTGTGGGTACAGCAATATGAACTTTTTCTGTTAACATATCGTTACCACCTTTATCCATTATATCTACTTCAAACGCATGTTTTTTAAATTGATATACTTCTAAAAGGAAAGGTAATGCAAAGTTGTTATATTAAACGCTAAATAACACTTAATGTAATATAGATCTTATTTTCTTAACTGATTTTATCATATAAGTGCTAAATGTAGTTCAATAAGGAGTACAAATTATCCGTTTGCACTCCCAAAATTGAACTACTTATTGTTCATCAGCGTTTTTTATATGTTTTAAGAGCAGAAGTTATAGCTATGTTTATGAATTAGATTAAAATTAGTTGGAAATAACGTAATGACACATAAATATTTCCTGGGTAAGCGCATGATTTGACAGTATGGAAAAAATTAATGTTGGAATTTGTAAGCTTTTGACTATCTAACCAATTTTAAAGGATGCAGTAGATCCATCTGGAGAGGTTTCTACTACTAATTTGGCTTTTATTTCCTCTTTCAATTGCGCTACATGGGAAATAACACCGATAATACGGTTGTCTTGTTGTAAATCTTTTAAACATTTGATCGCTTGCTCAAGGGAGATCTCATCAAGAGTTCCAAACCCTTCATCGATAAATAGAGTATCTAACTGCACACCACCAGCATGTGCTTGGACAATATCTGCCATTCCCAGTGCAAGACTGAGGGCCGCTTTAAAGCCTTCTCCTCCTGATAATGTTTTAACAGATCTTCTTTTGCCTGTGTAATGATCAAGAACCTCTAAGTCAAGTCCACTTTGAGCTCCGCGTTTTGCGATCTCATCACTGCGAATGAGTTGATAGCGATGATCGCTCATTTGATCGAGACGGATATTTGCCTGTAGTAGAATCTCATCTAAGAAAGTAGATAAAACGAATCGTTCAAATGAAAGTCTTGCTGTATTGTCACCTCTTGCAAGGTCTGCTAACTCGCCAACATGGAAATAGTCATCATTAATTTCCTGCATCTGTTGTTCTATTTTCTTTAGTCGTTTGATCGAGTTCATTAATTGGTCGATATGAATCGAATTCGTCTGCTGTTGTTTGGTTATCTCTTCTTTTTCTTTCGTTTTCGCTTGGATAGCTTCTTCCACGATCGTTAAGTTTGGTTTAGTAGCATCCTTAATCTCATTCTTTAATCTTTTTAATCGGTCTTCCACTAGATATTTCTGTTCGTAGAAGTAATTAATGTCGTTTTCTAATTTTTGCTGTAGTTCACTTGCCAATACAGCTTTCTCATACGACTCAAGCGATGAAAATTGATATTGATCCAGTGCTTCTTTAAATTTAGCTTCTTGCTCTTTGTACTTTTGCTCAGTTTGTACTAAGTAATATTTTGCTTCCTCACACTTGGTCACTGTTGTATTCTTTTGCTCTAACGCTTTCTCATAATACTCTTGTACATCTTTCCAATATTGAAGTGCAGCTTGGACTTCTCCTTCTAATCGAGCTACTTTTTCTTGAAAGGCCTCAACAGATTCAAAATCACTTGGTAATTGTGCTTTTAGTTGTGTATAGGTAGCATCAAGCTGATGAAATTCTTGTGAAAATTGTTGATAGTTTGCTTGTAATTGCTTCAGTTCCACTTTCAAAGGTTCAAGTTTTGTAAGCATTTCTTCTGTTTGTTTTAATCTTTCTTTTAGTTTTTTTAACTCATTCGTTTGGGTCTGCTTTAATTGTTTCTTAGAATGTACTTCTTTTGTTAAGGTTATTGCTAGTTTGCTTAAAGCATCTTCGGATAATTGTTCTTTCCCAAGTTTACTAGTTTTCATTAAGCGAGAGACTAGTTGATTTTTCCCCTCTCCCTGTTCCTTAATCTGCAATAATTTCATTTCCATTTCTTTCGTTTCTTCTTCCAATGAAGCTAATTTTTTTGTTTCTTTTTCTATTTTTTCATCAGATGCAACTTGATCGGGAAAGTTAGCAAGTTTTGGATGATGGTCTGATCCACAGACAGGGCAGGCTTCACCTTCTTTTATTTGTTGTGCAAGATGACTAGCTAAATGGTTTTTACGCTCTACTTCTAATTTTTCACAAAGTTCCTTTTGATCAGTTATTTCTTTCTTTAATTTATCTACTACTTTGTTATATTGCTGGTAGTCTTTTCTCAAGACTAATAAATAATCAAATTCTGCTTGTAATTCTTTTACATTGTCTAACTGATTGTTTAACTGGTCCAGGTCATAAACTGCTTTTTGAATCACTTCATTCGTTTGATGTAGTTGATCCCGAACTTGATAACTTTCTTCTTTTGTTTTTTCTAATTTCGTTATGTTTTGTTCTGTGGTTGACAGTTTGGTTTCGGTTCGTTGGACATTTTTCTTAGCATTTTCCAATTGATTTGTGATGGTTTGGAAGTTATCCAATTTCGATAATAATTGTTTTTGTTCCTTTAGATGATATTGTTGTTGCTCTCGTTTCTTTTCATTTTGCTGTTCATTTGTAAATTGCAGTTTTGCTTTTTCGAAAACTTCTTGCTGCTTTTGTTTTTCTAATTCAAGCTTTTTATAGTTCGTTTGTAGTTCTTGCCATTCTTGTTTTCTAGTAGCCATTAAATCTTCTACTGGTTTTATTTTATCGGCTGTTTTAGCTAATTCTAATCGTTGATTCTTTTGGTTTATGTCTTGTTGGCTTGCTTCGAATTCTTTCTGTTTCTCGATTTGTTGTGCATACTCGTTAAAATAATCGACGAGCTGTTTCTGGTGATAATATTTTTCTTGTAAGGAGTTTAATTGCTCTGCGACATTGTTCAAATTCTTTTTTAAGTTGGCTCTTTGTTCATCAAGCTTTATTAATTGATGCTCTAATTGCACCTTAACTTTTTGATCTAATTCTTCATCGACATACCCTTCAGGTAATTTATCTTTTTCCTGGTTCCATTGCCATTCTAATTTTTCCATTTGTTCTTTTAGAGATTTTGCTTTGTCCTTTAATTTTTCTGTGATATTTTTATAAAAATAAGTTCGGAATATTTTTTGTAAAACTTCTTCTCGTTCCTTACTATTTTCAGAGATAAGCCTTCTGAATTCTCCTTGTGGAATCATGATCATTTTCTTGAATTGCTCATAATCAAGACCAATCATTTCTTCTATTGTTTCATTTACTTCTTTTATTTTTGACACAAGCAATTCCCATTGATTATTTTCGTCCTGACGATAGAGACTCGCACTTGCCACTTCTTCTGTATACCCCTCTCCTCTGGCTTTTGGTTTTTGTTGCTTTGGGCTTCTTGTTATACGGTATTTTTTTTGGTGCAACTTAAAGATAAACGTAACCGTTGTAAGTTCAGATAAAGGGGCAAAATGACTGCGGAATGCGTCTTGATCGCGATCAGTCCCACTAGCTTTTCCATATAAACTAAAGCAAATAGCATCAAATATCGTTGTTTTCCCTGCACCAGTAGGTCCTGTGACTAAAAAAATCGGTTCATCACCGAGTTCGGTAAAATCTATGCGTTGTTTGTTTTTATATGGTCCAAATGCCGTTAATTCAAGTTCTAGAGCTCGCATATTATTTCCCCCTTTCTTCAACGATTACGTCTTGAATGATTTCTTTTATATAGTCTGCGCGTTTCTCTGTTAACTCAGTTCCTTTAATTTCCTGATAGAAAGCCGCAAATAACTGTTCGTGAGTCATTTCTTGTTTTTCCTTTATTGTGTCTATTTCTTTTAATGATTGATGGATCAGATGGTGTTTTCGTTCTAATCGTAAAAGATTCGGGAAACGTTTTCTAAGTTTAGAAACAGGGTCTATGATCTGACCATCGTCCAATAGTTGTATTTGCAAATAATCTTCTGTTGGTTCAATAACTTGTCCATCTAAAAAATCTTGAAAGTAGCCTTCCACCTTTCGTAAGTCTCGTGGAGGTGTTAGCGGAATCGTAGTGAGTTTTTTTTCAGCTTTATCAAGTTCAAGAATGGTGATGGATTTATTGTGATGCGCTTCCGAAAATGAATATTTCATAATAGAACCACTATAGCGGATAAAGTCATCCGTTATGCGTTGGGCTTGATGAAGGTGTCCGAGTGCTACGTAATCGAAAGAACGAAATAAGTCTGCCTCAATATAGGGTGAACCACCAATCATCGTTAACCTTTCTTCTGATTCGGATTCCATTCCGCCAGCGATGAAGGCATGTCCGATTAAAATATGTTTCGTATTTTCTGACATTTCTTTTTTTATTTCTTCAACAATACGTTTCATTGCATCATGGTGAGTGGTGATTGAATCATCTTCAAAATAGTTTTTTACTTGTTCTGGTTCTACGTATGGTACTAAATGAAAGTAATAATCCGTTTCCTGATCGGAAAATTTGATTGGCTGAAATATTTCTTTGATCGATGTTGCTAAATATAATTGTTGAGATCGAAATATACTAGCACCAAAACCTAATCGGTCCGGGCTATCATGATTTCCTGCAATAGCGAGAATCGGAATCTCCAATTCTACCGATACTTTTGTAAAAAAACGGTTTAATATTTCTACCGCTTCACGAGGCGGAACTGCTCGATCATATAAATCACCGGCAATGATAATAACATCTGGTTTCTCTTGTCGGATGATATCTATTAATTGTTGTAAAACAAGATCCTGTTCTTCTGTCATATGCAGGCCATGGACAATCTTTCCTAAATGCCAATCTGCTGTATGTAAAATCTTCATGAAGCATTCACCATCCCTTCCATAATTTTAAATATATTATACACGAACAAATGATCGAAGTCTATTGAAATAGAACATGCGTTTGTGTATACTATTGCTGAGGTGATAAGTGTGGTACACGACCGCGGGAAAATTAAATGGGCATCTCTGATGTTACCAGAACACGTCACAATGTTACAGCAATTATTTGAAGAAGATCCACCAGTTGAAAAACCCATATTGAGTGAAGATTATTTATTAGAAATGGAATATACGTTACAAAAGGCCGTTAGCGTCAAAGAGAAAGTTGAAATTGAATATTATTCAGGTGGTAATGTGAAGGTGTTTATTGGAGAAATTGATAAAATTAAACATAACCAGCCACCTGTTCTTCTTCTTCGGAATGAGCATGAGCATAAAACAATACAGCTCAACGACGTCCTTGCTGTCGAGATTCTAATCGATCAATAAAAGCCATGAGTTGATCACTCATGGCCTTACTTCTTCGATATAAAGCTCCCATAGCTGATCAAACGTTACAATTGCTTCAGGAAATGGCGTATGCCACTCAATATAATCGCTAATTTCATCATAATCTTTCGCATGTTTGGGAAAGCTGTGATCATAAAACATCCAATCCGCTAACTTTTTTGGGTCATCTAATTGTTTATTCCCTCTATATTGCATCATAAAATGATAAAAAGACTTCATTGTGTGCAAACATTCCTTTTTTATTGGTTTTCCATAAATTCTCGGTGTTTCTCTGCTTTTTTGCGATAGACAATTCGTGAAAGTACAATACTAATTTCATATAAAACGATCAATGGAATGGCTACAACAATTTGTAAAATAAAATCTGGCGGTGAAATCATAGTACCGATAATAATCAAAATAAAGTAGCCGTATTTTCTAGTTTTACTTAAAAATTGCGGTGTTACAATACCAAGACTGGTTAAAAACATCGTAATCACTGGTACTTCGAAAAAAATCGCAAATGGTAATGTAACCCGGAAGATAAAACGGAAATAATTTTCTACCGTAAACATGGTATCGAACATACCATCATTTAAAGATAACACAAAAGGTAAAATGAGCTGAATAAAAATATAATAACCAAATGCTAAACCGGATATAAAAAGTACGAATACGATGGGGATATATCCCAATGACACACGTTGTTCTCTCTTGGTGAGACCCGGCTTCACAAAAAGCCATAATTGAATACATAAAAATGGCAGTGTTGCTGCGAAGGCAACAACAAATGCAATCATAAAAATAATCCAGATTATTTCTTCAGGTGATATTAAATTTAAGGTAATATCAATATCATCTAAAAAGAAATCTCTTATATCTTCAACAAAATACAGGCCACCAGCAAAGAAAATGACAAATATAAGCGCGGTCCATAATAATCGGTTTCTAAGTTCAGCGAAATGGTCTACATAGCCCATTTCTTTTTCATTTGGCATTGACTTGTCTTGCTCCATAACTAACGTCCCTTCATAAAAAACACTTGCATTCATGAAAAAGATGTAAAAGAAGTCCTTTTACATCTTTTTCAAATTATTTGCTTGATTTATCCTTGTCGTCATTCATAAGGTCGTTCGTTGCTTTTTTGAATTCACGCAATGAACTACCAACCGCCTTACCAATCTCAGGTAATTTAGATGGTCCAAAAATAACTAAAGCAATGATTAATATTAACATTAAACCAGGAAAGCCAATATTAGATAACATAACTTTCACCTCGATTGTCATTCATAAAGATATTATGATTTATTTTCTTTTGGTTCATTATCATCTTCCGTGATATCTTTTGCTGAATTTTTAAACTCTCGTAACGTCTCACCTGTTGCTTTACCGATTTCTGGTAGTTTCTTTGGACCAAAGATAACTAAGGCAATTACTAATATTAAAATTAAACCAGGTATTCCGATTCCAGATAACATATATTGCGCTCCTTTAATTAAAAGTCATAAGATAATTACTCTCATCTTATCATGATTTAACAGACTTGTCTTTACAAACGATGAAAATATTATGACTTTTTACGGTCATATTGGATAAAGTAATAATCGTATCTATTTTTTTCGTCCTTTTCACCTTTTTCCTTAGACGTCACAGTCCACTTAGATTCATCAAAATCAGGGAAGAAAGTGTCACCTTCGAAGGCTTCATCAATATAGGTCATATAAATGCGATCAGCAAAGTCAATTACTTGCTTAAATATCACTTCCCCACCAATCACAAACCATTCTTTTTCGGGATCTTCCTTGTTCCATTCTTTAATCTTGTCGATCGAGTTAATAACCTTGCAGTTTTCATGTTGAAAATCTTTATTTGAAGTTAAGACAATATTGTCGCGCTTTGGCAAGGGACCGTTCATCGATTCAAACGTTTTACGTCCCATAATAATGGAATTACCTAACGTAAGCTCTTTAAAAAATTTTAAGTCTTTTGGTAAATGCCATGGTAATGTATTATCTTTTCCAATTACTCGGTTTTTATCCATTGCAAAAAGTAACGAAATCATTCAACTTCTCCTCCTTTTACACAGCCACTGGAGCTTTAATGCTTGGATGCGGATCATAATTTTTTAATTCAATATCCTCGATTTCCACATCAAAAACAGACACGCCGTCTTTAATCGATAGTGTAGGTAAGTCTTTTGGTTCACGTTCTAATTGTGTTTGTACTTGTTCTAAGTGGTTCGCATAAATATGGGCATCACCAAATGTATGTATGAATTCCCCTGGTTCTAAACCACATTCTTTTGCAATAAGATAAGTTAGTAACGCATAACTTGCGATATTAAATGGCACGCCTAAAAAGATATCACCACTCCGTTGATATAGTTGACAGCTTAATTTACCATCCGCTACATAAAATTGAAACATGGTATGACATGGCGGTAATGCCATTGTTGGTATATCTTCGGGATTCCAGGCTGAAACAATGTGTCTTCTTGAATAAGGGTTATGTTTTATGGAATCAATAACCTCTTTTAATTGGTCAATCGTTTCGCCTTGAGTTGTTTTCCATTCCCTCCATTGTGAACCATATACAGAGCCAAGGTCACCAAATTTTTGAGCGAAATCATCATCTTCAAGAATTTTCTTTTTAAATATTGCCATTTGTTCATCATAATCTTTTTTAAATGTTGGATCTTTAGTGGAACGATGACCAAAATCGGTCATATCCGGACCTTTATAGTCCTCACTTTCCACCCAGTTTTTAAATGCCCATTCATTCCATATATTATTGTTATGACGTAATAAATAACGGATATTAGTATCGCCTTTGATAAACCACAATAATTCACTGACAATTAATCGAAATGGTACTTTTTTAGTTGTTAACAAAGGAAAACCTTCCGCTAAATTAAAGCGCATTTGGTGTCCAAATATAGACAATGTACCAGTGTTTGTTCTATCATCTTTTTTGGTGCCTTCTGCTAAAACCTTCTTACATAAATCTAAATAACTTCTCTCACTCGCCGACATTCTATTCTTCCTTCCTATTGCATAATTATTACAAATTCGTAACAATACTAACAAAAAATCATATTTTCATCATTTTAACATAAATTTTTCGTAAGTAATACTATTCGTAAGGGGTGGTTTTATGATGTTACAAGATCAAATATCACGAGTAGTAAAACACTCCGTCGCTTACAGCTTTGCATTTAGTCAACCATTTTCTTTTTATGTCGATGCGTATCCTATGATGCAAAATGAAATTCTAGAACAATCAGACATGTTAAAATACGGCATGCAGCATGAATCAATTCGGATGCTACAACATAAATTACAAAAGTTATCGTACTATGATTCGTCGATTGATGGGGAGTTTGGTGTCTTAACGGAATACGCCTTAAAAAAATTTCAAGAAGACCAAGTGCTAGATCAAAATGGAAAGGCGGATCAGCAAACAGTCAAATCAATTATTGATAAGGAAGAAAAACACCATCTTCAACAATTAAAAGAAAGTGATTTGGAGTTTTCCATCGGTGATACAGGTGATGAAGTGAACCACCTACAAGAAGCATTACACTATTTTGGATATTACCGAGCAAAGATTGACGGTATATATGGAGAAAAATCAGACCAGGCATTACAAGCATACAAACAAGATAAAGGCTTAGAGATTCACCACATTGAAGCAGAAATCAAAGAAGAAAAAGCGGTTGAACCTCAAATTGCTTCTGTTGAAGTAGTAAAGCAGGAGGAAAACACATCAGAGTCAACGGAAAAACAACAACAAAAAAACACAATTGAAATAGAGCATACTAATAATTCTGCAAAAACAGCAAACCTCAATGGACTGCTGACAAATGCTAAAGCGGTCATAGGCACCCCTTACCGTTGGGGTGGGACTACAACTTCTGGTTTTGATTGTAGTGGCTATTTACAATATGTCTTTCAGCAAACAGGTATAGCTTTACCTCGTACTGTTAGTGACATATGGAATGCTACGAAACAGGTAAACCAACCTTCTATAGGTGATATTGTCTTTTTTCAGACATATAAACCAGGCCCATCTCATGCCGGCATCTATTTAGGGAACGGCCAATTTATTCATGCAGGTGAGTCAAATGGTGTCGAAATTACGAGCTTAGACAATAGTTATTGGTCGGAAAGATACTTAGGTGCAAAACGAGTTACCTTACAATAAGTGAGACTTTGAAATAGCGTCCGTTTATCCCCATTTAGCTTTCTTGCCAAAGCTCGAATTTTGAAGTGGTGGTATTACGGACGATTACACCGTTATAAATCAAAAAAATCAATTTGCTTAGGATTTAAACCTGTATAATGGATATCCAATAAATCTAATAACTGTTTAGCATTATCGGCCGCATCCCCTCCAGAATTATTATTAAACAACACTGTGACCGATTTTGCTCTTTTTGTTAATGTTTGAATACGATCGGCCCACTCATGTAATTCATTGTGATTATAGCGATACAAAAAACGAACCTCTCGCCACTTGTCTTGCCCGTGATTATTCCAGCCGTGAACATTTCTGCCGTGAAAACGAATTAATACATGATCATTTGTCATCTCCGCGACTATCGGAACAGACCCTTCCCCCGCTTGCGGCTCGTCACATATTACATGTGTAACACCTAATTCTTTCAGTAAAGACAGCGTTTCATTTAGGTAGCCCTCAAACCAGGTACGATTCCGAAATTCTATCGCAATAGGAATATCTCCCATCCATTGCTTTATTTTTCTGATTTTTTGAAGATTATGTGGTTTCACAGAAAACCAAGGCGGAAACTGAAATAACACCGTGTTTAACTTATTTGCACGGATTACAGGTTTAATAGATTTAATAAAGTCATCCACTATTTGTTTAGCTTCACGGTTAGTTAATGACTTGCGGTCATGACCAGTTAGTGTTTGAAAGGCTTTTATTACAAAAGAAAAATTTTCAGGAGTTTCGTCTACCCACTTTTGATAATTTGCCGTCGACTGAATCGCATAAAAAGAACTGTCAATCTCCACTACTGGAAAATGTGAACTGTATGTATATAATTTGTGTTTCCTGTCTTTAACATTTTGATAGAGGGAAGCATGATCTCCCCACCCGGTTAAGCCAACTAAAATTGACATTGTGAACACCTCGTTAATGACTTGGTTTAGTACCGTGTTAAATTACTGCTAATAAGATACCATTTTTAAAGGTGTATGAAAAGGATTTATTCCTTATCTTCAAAGGACTTTGATACTATAGTAACCTTGACGTTTTTGGTAAAATAAGCTATATTAGACACAAGCAAAGAAGATGTTTTGGTTTCATTATTATCAGGTAGCTTCTATAGAAGTCGATGGAATGATGATCCTTAACTTCTGTAGTTGCTACCTTTTTCATATCGATCATCTTTTTTGTATTACCACGTTTTTGCGTGAAAGGTTTTAGGAGGAAAGATAACATGGAAAACGGTGTAGTAAAATGGTTTAACGCAGAGAAAGGCTATGGTTTTATTCAATTGGAAGAAGGAAATGATGTATTTGTACATTATTCTGCTATCCAACAGGAAGGTTTTAAAACGTTAGAGGAAGGTCAAGAAGTAACGTTTGAAATCGTAGAAGGCGAAAGAGGTCCTCAAGCTGCTAATGTAGAAAAAAAATAAATATAAAGACCAAGGCGATGATCACTGTCATCGCCTTTTATACTGTTTTCATTTGTTTTTTTTAGATGAAACACACGTTTCACTTACATATTTACACGATCTATGGTAATTTTATTTATTGACTATATGTACGAAGAAAGGTAGGAAAAATGTTGGAAAATGAACTTTTATGGCTTATTTTTGCCATTATAAATTTTGCACTATTAATTATTATGTACCGATTATTTGGTAAAGCTGGTCTTTTCGTATGGATTGGCATGTCAACTGTGCTTGCCAATATTCAAGTATTAAAAGCAGTTGAAATGGTAGGTCTTGTTGCTACACTCGGCAATATCACATACGGTACTGTCTTTTTAGCAACCGATATTTTAAATGAAAATCATGGAAAAAAGGAAGCGAAAAAAGCAGTCTGGATGGGGTTCTCCTCCCTGCTGATAATGACAATCGTCATGCAAATTGCTATCCGATTCACCCCACATGAAGATGATTTTGCTCAAGGGGCATTAGAAACAATTTTTGAGTTAATACCAAATATTGCAATTGGTAGTATGCTTGCCTATGTAGTTAGTCAGTATTTAGACGTGTGGATATATGGCAAACTGAAGCAATTGCTACCGTCTAATAAACATTTATGGATTCGGAACAATGGTAGTACAATGATTAGTCAATTTGTAGACACCTTAATATTTTGCTCTATTGCCTTTTATAATGAGTATGAATTTGATGTTTGGCTAAGTATATTATTTACCACTTATGTCATAAAATTTGTAGTATCAGCCTTGGATACACCATTTTTATATATTGCAAAGAAAATGAAACCACAACTTAAAGAAAATCTATAAGGTTTATAAGCAGATAACTACTTTTCTCACCTTTTAGGAGGTATGCAACAATGATTGAAGTGTATACAGATGGTGCAAGTAGAGGAAATCCGGGTCCAAGTGGTGTAGGTATCTTTATCAAACATGGCAAGATACAAATAGAAGAATCTCATTATATTGGGGAATATACAAATCATGAAGCAGAATTCATTGCATTAATCAAAGCATTAGAATACTGTAAAGAGCATTTTCCTGAGGAAATTATTTCTTGTCGTTCAGATGCAAAAGTAGTCGTTGATGCTACAGATAAAAGTTATGTAAAAAATAAAAATTTTCAAGTGTATTTAGATAGAATTACGAACTTAACAAGTACATTTCCTTATTTTTTTATTAAATGGATTCCAGAAAAACAAAATAAACGTGCTGATCAATTAGCACGAAAAGCTATCATAGATATCGATTAATCCATTAAGCCATTTTGTTTTAGTATCAAGATGGCTTGCTTTTTATTTGCGACGTTTTGGCGTGAAAATAATTCCAATAAACTTATGTAAAAGCTACGATCAAATGTCATTTGTAATTGTAATGTATAAAGTAATGCTAATTCGACATGTTCAACAGACGTATTGGTGTATTTTTGACCAAAATAAATAAAATGTACTTCTTCATCTGTTAGTTTAAAGCCTTTTGACCATAATTTTTCCAAAAAATGAGCCAACTTTTCACTGTCCTTCACTATAAATCCCTCGCTCATATAACACTATTTATTACGCTGTATCGGTCCATAAAACTCCTGCTTCAAGTCTCAATTCTCATATATCTCAGATTTAAAATGATTCTAACGTTAGTATAGATTTTTTCTAGTTAGAAGTCTAGTGTCTTTTCTATAATAATGTACTGCACCTCGAATGTTTTATCTAAGAGGTGCAGCTAACCATGAAATAATTATTTCATTGGCTTTTTACCGAAGTATTGATAGTAATCGGTTTTAATGAACGCATTAAAAAGCTTTCTCTTCTTTGATACTTTTTGGCCAAATAATGACTCGAATTTTTCGTTGGCTGTTAGAATGTAAATACTCCAGGTTGGATAATCCTTTAATACTTTTCCAAGCTTTTGATAAACAGCTTCTACTTGTTTCTTATCGCCTAATCGTTCGCCATAGGGAGGGTTACTAACAATGTAGCCTCCCTCCTTGTTTGAATGAAAATCAGTTGCCTGCATTTGCTTCCAACTTACTAAATCAGCTAATCCAGCTTCAATTGCATTATTTTTTGCTATTTCGACAACTTTCGGATCAAGATCTGATCCATAAATAGCAAGCGGCTGATCATAATTTGCTAAATCTTCCGCTTCTTCTAACGCCTTATCCCAAATTGTAGAAGAAATAAATTCCCATTCTTCTGCAGCAAATGAACGATTAAAGCCTGGTGCAATATTTTGTCCAATCAAAGCTGCTTCAATAGGAATTGTCCCAGAACCGCAGAAAAGATCATGAAATGGTTCATCGACTCGCCAATTTGTCAGTTGAACAAGTGCTGCTGCTAACGTTTCTTTTAATGGTGCATCCCCTTGTCCAATTCGGTAGCCCCGTTTGTGGAGACCGGCACCAGAAGTATCTAATGTTAATGTCACTTTATCTTTTAATAAGGCTACTTCAATTTTATACTCAGCACCTGTCTCTTCTAACCAGTTTGCAATACCATGTCTTTGTTTTAATTTTTCGACGATCGCTTTTTTTACAATGGATTGACAGTCAGGTACACTAAATAATTTTGATTTATGTGACTTACCTATAACCGGAAATTTCCCATCCTCTGGGATGAAGGTTTCCCAGTCTAATGCTTTTGTTCCCTCAAAAAGTTCGTCATATGTTGATGCTTCAAATTCTCCAACGACTAGCTTGATACGATCAGCGGTACGTAACCATAAATTACATCTTGCAATTGCTTGATGATCCGCTTCAAAGATTACTTTACCGTTCTCAACTGTTACTTCTTGATATCCAAGCTGACGTACTTCTTTTGCTACTAGGGATTCTAGCCCCATTGCTGCAGTTGCAATTAATTTCACCGTTTTCTTCATGTCTGCATTCCTTTCTCTTTACACATCTCATATAATTAGTTTTTCCAAGTTTTCAACTTAAGTTCCTGATAAGTCACTCTTTATGTATAACAAAACCCCTTTTAACAAAAAAGGGGTTTTTCTTCTTAATTAAATGACCGAATGAATGTCGATAAGCCATGTTCTGTTCTTTCGTACTCCAAGCGGTGGTCAGCCTCGTACCAAAGGTGTAATCATCTGTCTACAAGCATACGCTTGTCCTTCATTCGGTTGAATTCCCTACTAGAAGATGCCCCTACCAATATTTGGGTTGCTCACTCGAGGGGTTTACCTCGTTCCACCTAAATAGTTTCCTATTTAGCTACGTCACTGTGGCACTTTCAAGGTATTCACACCATATCAAAAGACGTAGGTGTTTTCCCTGCCGTTAACCATGTATAGGTTACCTTGACTTATGATTTCGTCAAGCACGAACACTACAAGCATCTCAGCTTGTGTGAGCATGGACTTTCCTCTACATATTCAGGATATGCAGCGATTACTTAACATTCATTCCTTCTCTGATTAAGCCTTCATTATTGTAACATGTATCGTTTATTAGTCAATGGAAAACATATCTTTCCTTTCCATATTACTCTTCATACTTTTTTCCAAAAACGGCTTTTTCTAAATTAGAAAGACGTTTTAAAATATCATAATTGACTTGATGATTAGATGTGCTCGGTCTAATTCTTGTATTGTCTGATTGTTTCTTCAAACGATCATTCTCTTGTTGCAATCTCGAAATCTCTTGTTGAAAAAATTCATAATCTTGAATAATAACATCTAAATATTCGTCTACATCTTCCTGATTATAACCTCTCATTGATGTTTTAAAACTTTTCTCTAAAATATCTTTTCCATTCAATTGGTTTGCCATTATATCCACCTCATTTAATCATTACTTCTCATTTTTTCAAAAAAGATATAAGTTGTCAATTTTTAATCCAATTCCATTTGATCGTTAACTTGCTGCTCTCTGACGATGTCTTCTAGGTCATTTGGTGTAATAAATACTATCATATAACTGCTCTTTTCTTGGTGTTGCTTAGCTTTATCTAAAAAATATCCCACACTACCGGGGTAATCCTCATCCACAAGCATTAAACATCCTTCCGATTTTTCTAATAACCAATAATCTTTTTTTATGAATTGGTATGGGGCTTTGTAATTTTCATTGTATAAAGGTTGGTAGAAATCTGCTTGTTCTGTAACTTGTAAAAAAGCTTCCTGATAAACTTCCGGCCATCTTGATTCATATTCTAGAAAAGGAGGAAATATTCCTAGCTTTATAGGATAAGTCGATTTCAATTCTATAATTACTTGTGCCGCCCATAATTCAACGCCCATTTGTCCAGACATGATCACCCATTCTAATCCTTCATCGATTAGAGATAATAGCCTTTGTTTAAATGCAGTTTTTACAAACTCAATACGTGTGTCTTTTTCATTCTTAATATTCAATTCCATCGGCTTGTTACCTGCTATTGTTATGACCTTCAATTTCACACACACTACTTTCTCAAAAAAAGAAACTTTAAGTACTAGTATAAAACATATCACCATGATATTCTAGTCATGGTCAAAATTTCTATGTATAGAAGCCATATTTATGTTGTGAAAATATAATTAATGAATCAAAGCTGAATTATACGTCGTAACTTAGGAGTGGAAGTGGCCGCCTACGCTTAGTGGGACTCTGCAACTATTGCAAATGCTCATATTTTGGATTGTAAAACTTAGATAATAAATCAGCTTATATTGATAACAATGGTGAATAATCTAACGACATATTGATAGGAAATCGTGAATATGGCCAACGTGATTATTGTTGCTTGAGTTGTAGAACATTAAAAAGCGCAGGCGTCCGCTTCAACTCCTGCGGGATGTTTTTTCCACGTTGATAACTGTCCGTAATCCCATTCATAAAATTTTTATTAGACAAAAAAATAACTTATGGGATACGGTCAGTAACAACCTGATAAGTTTCGCTAACAATCAGTGGCAAACCTCCACTGATTGAAGTCTCACTTTATCCGAAGATCCACTTTTTAAGTGTACTTTGCTTAAAAAGTTAGCTGAGGAGAAAAACCCGCGGAAAGGGAAGCGGACAAGCCTGAGCGATTGCAAAGCACATATAATATCTCATAATTACCACTACAATAGTGTCGCACAATCCTGCTTTTATTCATCAAATAAGTTGATTTTTTAAACAAAACAAACTGTCATGATTGGATCATGACAGTTTTGTTGCTTTAGCGTGGCATATTGTTTTGTGGGTTCCATTGTCCTGGTTGATTAAAACCCCCGAATTGCCCCGGTCCTTGCATTGGTCCACCATATACATTAACTTGATCTACCGTATTTTGATAAGAAGTCGTGTGTGGGAAATAATGAGTATTTTTCACAAGGTGATGATTAACACAAGTTGTATGGGATGGGTGAATATGCTTTACTTCACTTTCGGTACAAGTGTTTACTTGATTACATTTCGTAGGATGGACAACAGTTTGCGTTGGCATTCCACAGCCAAAAGGTCTTCGATGTCTCATAAATAGTCACCTCACTAATATTATTCTATACTAGCGTATGTCATACTAGTGAAGATTGTCTAAGACATCAACCTATAAACCCCACATTTTTATAAACGTATATCATTTTTTAACAGATCAAAAACATAAAATACAGATTGATATAACTCCATGTATCTTTTTTTTCGTACATCTATGTAATAGCTATGAAGTAGCAATAATTTTATGTTCTCTTCTGTAGACTCTACTTGCTGTGGATGGACTTGTACCTCTCGATTTTTGACAAATAGTAAAGCTTCTTCATACCATTTATCTACTTTATTGAAAATAGGTTCCGTTTGTTCTTTTACAAAAGCAAAAAATTCCGGATCACGTTTATTTTTAGGTTTTTCATGTGTTAGATAATATTCTTGTAATGCGGACAACTCTTTTTCTAATTCTTCCATATATGTTAACAGTAACAATGAATTACCGCCTTTCTTAAATAGTTGTAATCAACCATACTGTAACATGATTTAAAAGAAAAAAATACTGTTAAGCCCCCTCTTGATTATTCCAATAGGTTATATCAGGAGAAGTCTTTGTTTCTAATGTCTGTTCCATCTCTTCAACTATATTGATCAAATGCCCCAATTTGTTTTCACATGTTTCTTTTGTGAAAATATATTGACTGTTGTTCATAGTAATTCCTCCCACTCTTTTTTAGTACTATTCGAGTTTGATGTTTGAAATACCTTGTTATTGACAAAACTAGAACTAACTTTACATCAGTACGCATAATACGTATTTTTTAAACAAAATGAGTCAAACTAATTAATAAAAGGAGGGATTTATGATGAGAGTAAATAATAAAAGAAAAATGAATAACAAACGTGATAAGCAACAAAACAAAGAGATTCTTAGTGAAACCGAACAAAAACTTAAACGCCCAAATCGCCCATCAACTTAGATCAAAAGTCGACATTGCTCCCGTAATGTCGACTTTTAACTAAAAATAGATATATGTTATGAAAATCCCCCCATATAATTGTTACAATTTATCGAATAATAAAGTTAGGATATTGTTGTTGTAGCAAGCTTTATCAACCATTTTGATTGAAGAATTTGGTTGCTTAGCGTATGATAGATCTATCCATTGCATATTGATATGATGGATGGTTGGTGATGTAGGAGGGAGTTTTATGCAGTATCCAAATGGGAAAAAGTCATCACTCGTTAGGAACAAAAGACATAAAAAACAGACGGTTTATAGTAACCGAGGGATGTCATTGGAAGAAGACATTAATGATACGAATCAATATTACTTATCACATAATTTAGCCATCATTCATAAGAAACCAACACCTGTTCAAATTGTGCATGTTGACTATCCCAAACGTAGTGCAGCAGTCATAAAAGAGGCATATTTTAAACAGGCTTCTACTACAGATTATAATGGTATATATAAAGGAAAACATATCGATTTTGAAGCAAAGGAAACGAAAAATAAACTTTCCTTTCCACTTCATAATATTCATCAACATCAAATCGATCATATGAAACAAGTGGTAGACCATAACGGTATTTGCTTTATTTTGATTCGCTTTAGTGTCTATCAAGAAACCTACTTGTTTCCTGCTGAGAATCTATTTAAATACTGGGAACAACAATTTAAAAATAATGGAAGAAAATCATTACGTTATGAAACTGTGAAAAAGCAAGGTTATATAATACCTGTTCGATATCAAGCAAAAGTAGATTATCTAGCTGTTATTGACCAGTATTATATCGAGAACGGAGGAACAACAAATGGCAGATAAAAGCCAATCTAGAATGGCAAGAAGAGAACAAGTAAAGCAGAAGAAATCAAAGAAGAAACCGATCGGCAAAAAAATTATGAAGTATGGATTGTTAGCTATACTCTTAATAGGTTTAGGAGTAGGTGTACTCTTCACCTATTATATTAGTACAGCACCTTCGCTAGATGCTGAATTACTTTCAGATCCAGCTTCGACAAATCTCTATGATATTAATGAAGAAGTATTTGCTAAATTAGGAGCAGAAAAACGTACAAAAATCCAATATGATGACATATCAACAGTATTAGAAGATGCTATCTTAGCTACAGAAGATGTACGGTTCCATGACCACATGGGGATCGATTTAAAACGTATTGGTGGTGCCGTGATTGCTAACTTTAGAGACGGCTTTGGCTCACAAGGAGCAAGTACGATTACTCAGCAAGTAGTAAAAGGATCGTTTTTATCAAATGATAAAAAATTAAAGCGAAAAGTACAAGAACAATGGTTAGCTCTTAAATTAGATCGAGAATTTAGTAAAGAAGAAATCATGGAAATGTATGTAAATAAAATTTATTATGGAGCAGGAGCGTATGGTGTTGCAATGGCTGCTGAAGTATATTTTGGAAAGACAGATTTAGAAGAACTTACTTTAGCCGAAGCTGCAATACTAGCAGGTATTCCTCAACGCCCAAGTGCTTATGATCCATTCGTCAATCCAGATTTGACAAAAGAAAGAAGGAACACTGTACTAAATTTAATGGTGCAACATAACAAAATAAGTGAAGAAGAAGCAGATGAAGCAAGAGAAGTAAATATTGAAGAATTACTAACAGAAAAAAAACCGGACTTTGTAAAATATGAAGGATTTATCCAACAAGTAAGAAAAGAAGTACAGGAAAAAACGGGTGCAGACATTTACAAAGATAGTTTAGATGTGTATACAACGTTAGATCCTGATGCACAAGAACATGTTGAGTTTTTATTAAGTGATGCAGAGGATAATCCGATTGATTATAGTGCAGATGAAGATATGCAAGTAGGTCTTACACTACTAGATACAAAAACAGGTGCAATTAGAGCGATTGGCCCTGGTAGAAATCGTGAAAATGACGGTTGGAATTATGCAATCGATGGTGATGGTCGTCAAGGTGGATCGACAATGAAGCCAATTATCTCTTATGGACCTGCTATTGAAGAACTACAGTGGTCTACCTACCATCAAATCAATGATGATAAACCGTATCCAATTGCAGGTACGGATTCGTCCATACGAAATTGGAATAGGAGTTATCAAGGGTGGATGTCAATTCGATATGCCCTACAAGAATCATTAAATGTACCAGCCGTAAAAACGTTAGAAGAAGTTGGCAATAGCACCGCAAAAGAATTTGCAGAAGGAATTGGTATGGATTTTGAAGCAGACTTTACGATCACAGACGCCATAGGTGGGGCTGGTTCAAGTGTCACTCCTGTAGAAATGGCAGGTGCATATGCTGCTTTTGGGAATGAAGGAATGTACAATGAACCATTTTCTGTCCTGAGAGTGGATTATGCGGATAGAAGATCAGAAGAACTACAGTCTGAATCTACTGTTGCGATGTCAGATTCTACGGCATATATGGTGACAGATATGTTAAAAACGGTTGTAACGGAGGGAACGGGTACACGAGCTAATGTATCTAACTTGCCGCTTGCTGGAAAAACGGGTACAACAAACCTTACAGATGAAGAAGGTGGCGGTAGTCCCGATGCCTGGTTTGCAGGTTATACCACCAATTATACGATTGCTGTATGGACGGGAATTGATAAGGAACGTAGAGCACTTAACAATACGAAGATTGCACAAGATCTGTTTAGAGAAACAATGACTTTCATTTCTAAAGATGTGGAAACATCAGATTTTGATAAGCCAGATTCCGTAGTTGAAGTGCAAGTTGAAAAAGGCTCTAATCCTGCTAAACGTCCGAGTGAATTCACACCTGATTCCGAAATCGTTTCAGAGTTATTTGTCAAAGGGACGGAACCCGGTAACAATGAAGTTTCCGAAAAATATGATAAATTAGACCCGGTCTCCAACCTATCAGCTTCGTATGATAAAGAACAAGAAATAATCACAGCGGAATGGGAACATGATGATGACGATGTGAATTTTAATGTATCAGCAGGAACTGATGGTTCATTAAATGAAATAACAGAAACAGGTGACAAGCAAATAGAAATTTCTAATGTTGATAAAGGAACAACATATACAATTGAAGTTGTTGCGGTAAACGATGATATGGAAAGTGATCCGGTGACAGTTACTGTAGAAGTTCCAGAAGATGAACCTGAGGAGTTACCACAAGTAAGTCAATTGCACCAAACCTTTGATCCTGCAAATCGTTCTGCTTTGATTAGTTGGGAATACAATCAAGATGGACCGATTGAGTTTGAAATAACCGTTCAAGATGGTGGCCAAACTATTGATCAATTCAATACGAATAAGAAATCAGTAAACATTACACAACTACAAAATAATAAGACATATACAATTAGTGTGACACCTTTCTTAAAGAATAATGATGTACGTGGTCCTTCGGCAAGCATAGAAGTGTCGACTCAAGGACTAGACAATGAGCAAGAAGACAATGAACAAGAAGACGATGACAGTAATGAAGATGGGAATCAGGAAGAACCAGAAGAAGATGATGATGATGAACAACAAGATAATGAAAATGGAAATAATGATCAAGATCAACAAGAACAAGATAATCAAAATCAGGACCAACAAGATCAAGAAGAATAAAAAAGCAGCAAGGTTTTACACCTTGCTGCTTTTTTTCATTCTTTTCTTTCCTTCTCGACATAGCTCTAATAATGGGCATATGTCGCATTTGGGGCTTTTTGCTTTACAATGATATCTACCAAAAAAAATCAAACGGTGATGGGTATTACTCCATTTCTGTTTGGGGATTTTTCTCATCAGTGTTTTTTCCACTTCTAATACACTATCTTTCCATTTACAAATACCCAATCGTTTTGATACCCGTTCCACATGGGTATCTACTGCGATTGCCGGTTCACCAAAAGCTACAGATGCGACTACATTGGCAGTTTTACGTCCAACGCCTGAAAGTTTTTCAAGTTCTTCCTTCGTACTTGGTACAACTTCCCCATAATCTTCAATAAGTGTTGAACAAAGTTTTCTGATATTTTTAGATTTATTACGATATAAGCCAATCGATCGAATATCCTGTTGTAATTCGTCCAAAGACACATTCAAATAATCCTCAGGTGTTTTATATTTTTTAAATAAGTCTTTTGTTACTTTATTAACCAATGCATCGGTACACTGCGCAGATAAGACAACGGCAATTAACAATTCAAATGGATTGTCATGTACTAGCTCACACTCAGCATCGGGAAACATCTCTTCGATTTGCTCTAGAACTATATTTATTTCTTTTTTTGTTAACATGACTCTCCCCTACTCTTCTAACCAATTATAATATAGTGATTTATCATATGGGTGCTCTTTCTTTTCAGCACTACCAGTTTGATTATTCTGATGAAAGGCCTTGCTTGTTTTTTGAGCTTGTTGTACAGATTTAATTCCTTTTCGTTGCCATTCCATTAAAATCCGATCAATGTATTTAAAATTCACTTTACCCATTAGGACGGCTTCTCTTAAGGCGGCATAAATCATAGAAGTATCATGCTCGTCTTCATCTAACCAATTATTAATCATTTCAATCTCAAAAGGTGATAGTGGTCGGCCGAACTCTCTTTCGAATTTTTGAAACACTTCTCCCATATGGTGTTCTTCTTCTTTAGTCTCAGGTTCGTTTTCACTATATATTTTTTGCCATAAACGTTCTAACGAATAAGATTCTTTGATCATCTCGTCCCCTTTATCTTCTTCAATGGATAGTAAATCTCTTTGAATAAGCTGTCTTAATAAGGACGAACATTCCTCACTGGATATGGTTAAATGCTCTGCAATCTCTTCTGGTGTCGGAAAGAAGTTTCCTTTTTGTTGGGTGACATGAATTTGTAGAATGATTGCCAATTGACTTTCAGTAATGCCTAATGCTGCATGTTTTTCAATCAGTAGCATCGGGATATTAATCTGATCTTGAAGAATATATTGTAACTTTTGTTTCATTGTATGAGGCCACCTTCTATTGAATAAAATAACATATTAAAATAGTATAATCCTTTACAACGGATTGCAAAGGATTATACTCTATCACACTGATCATTATCTCCATTTACTATTTAAGGATATAATCGATTTAATAATCTTGGAAATGGAATGGTCTCTCTCACATGCTCTACGCCACTAATCCATGCTACCGTTCTTTCTAGTCCTAAACCAAAACCAGCATGTGGAACACTGCCATATTTACGTAGATCAAGATACCATCCATATGCTTCAGTTGATAGTTGATGCTCTTGATAACGTTGTTCCATTAAAGTAAGGTCGTCAATTCGAGCAGATCCACCAATGATTTCACCATATCCTTCCGGCGCAATCAGATCTGCACATAAAACGACATCATCACGATTAGGGTCAGGTTTCATGTAAAAGGCTTTAATATCTTTTGGATAATGGGTAATAAACACTGGTTGTTCAAAGCTTTCGGCAATCGCTGTTTCATGTGGGGCACCAAAATCTTCGCCCCATTTTATATCTGTAAAACCTTTTTCTTTTAGTATGTCGATCGCATCGTCATACGTGATACGCGGAAAAGGTTTTAACACTTTTTTTAATGAATCAATATCACGTTCTAACGTGCTTAGTTCTAATTTACAATGAGCTAAGACAGATTCTACAATAAAATGCACATAATCCTCTTGTATATCCAGACTCTCTTCATGGGTGACAAATGCCATCTCTGGTTCAATCATCCAAAATTCAATTAGATGTCTTCTTGTTTTCGACTTTTCGGCCCTAAATGTAGGACCAAAGGAGAAAACACGTCCAAGAGCCATTGCAGCTGCTTCCATATACAACTGTCCACTTTGAGAGAGATAGGCTTCTTCATCAAAATATTGTGTATGGAATAACTCTGTCGTACCTTCTGCTGCCGCACTTGTTAAGATAGGCGGATCAATTTTAATAAAACCTTCTTGCTGAAAAAATTGATAGGTCGCTTGAATAATTTGGTTTCTTATTTTCATGATAGCGTGTTGTTTTTTGGAACGCAGCCATAAATGACGATGATCCATTAAGAACTCTGGTCCATGTTCTTTTGGTGTGATTGGATAATCGTTTGATTCATGAATCAACTCAATATCTTTTACTTGCATTTCATATCCAAAAGGTGAACGAGTATCCTCTACTATCTTGCCGGTTACATATAGAGAAGATTCTTGTGTTAGGGATTTAGCTAAATCGAAGACTTCTTCCGTAACATCCGCTTTCACTACTACTCCTTGAATAAAACCTGTACCATCACGCAGTTGTAAAAAGGCAATTTTACCACTTGAGCGTTTGTTAGCAAGCCATACTCCTAACGTTACCTCTTGATTTAGATATGTCGCTGATTGGCTAATTGTTGTTTTCATTTCTCATCCTCCACAACCTGTTATTGATGATTTTCAACAAAACGTTTAATGCGGTTTGCTGCATCTTCTAGTTGGTCTAGTGAAATAGCATAAGAAAGTCTTACGTTATTTGGCGCACCAAAACCAGAACCAGGAACAAGGGCTACTTTTTCTTCTTCCAATAATGCCTTAACCCAATCATCAACTGAATCAAACCCGTTCAATTCTACTGCTTTCTTAACATTTGGAAATAAATAAAATGCTCCTTTAGGTTTTACACATTCAATTCCTGGAATTGCCACTAACCATTCGTACAATTTTTCTAGTCTTTCACTAAACGCTTCTTTCATCTCTTGTACTGGTTCCTGTGAGCCTGTATAAGCCGCTTCAGCCGCAACCTGTGCAATAGATGTAGGATTCGATGTGGAATGGGATGCCAAATTGGTCATTGCTTTAATAATTTGTTTATTACCAACTGCATAACCAATTCTCCAACCTGTCATCGAATGAGATTTAGATACACCATTAATAATCACGGTTTGTTCTTTTAGTTCTGGAGAGATTTCTGCAATAGAAACATGTTTTGTTGATGTATATGTTAGTTTTTCGTAAATTTCATCAGAAACAATTAAAATATTATGTTTTAAACATACTTTACCTAATGCTTCTAATTCCTCTTTTTCATACATTACACCAGTAGGATTACTTGGAGAATTTAAAATAACTGCTCTTGTTTTGTCTGTAATTGCTTGTTCTAATTGCTCAGGAGTTAATTTGAATTCATTTGACTCTTGTGCATCAACAAACACTGGTTTTCCTTCTGCTAATTTAATTTGCTCTGGATAACTTACCCAATATGGTGTTGGAACAATCACTTCATCCTCTTTATTTAATAGTACTTGGAAAAGAGTATATAGCGCGTGTTTGGCTCCAATGGTAACGATAATTTGATCTAAGTCATAAGAAAGATTTTGATCTTCTTTCATTTTCTGTTGAATCGCTTGTTTTAAACCAACTGTTCCCCCAGCTGGAGTATACTTTGTAAAGCCATCATACATTGCGTTAGCTGCAGCTTTTAGGATAGGTTCAGGGGTGTTGAAATCTGGTTCTCCAGCACCTAAGCCGATTACGTCATGACCAGCTTGTTTTAATTCTTTTGCTTTTGCTGTAATAGCTAAAGTAGATGAAGGAGTTAATGTTTGTACTCTGTTTGCCAATTCCATTGTTTTTATCACCTTTCTATTGTTGAAATGAGGGAGTTAATGTTAATCGATAATTCGATTTATCATCTAATAAAACATGTTCATAAACGAGTCTTTCGGATTGATCAAAATACTTTATTTCTAATACGGGCAGATCGTTATCCAATCCAATTGTAGATCCTAAATATTCACAATTTTGGCAACGGTCTTGCCACTCTGATAATAACTCATCTTGAGAATATAAAGATTCTTGACTAAATGTATCGAATTGCCACTCTTCGTCAATTTGATAAACATATACGTAAGCATCTTTATTATTTTCGGACTTGCCATCTAACACATAGTATAATTGATCGCCATGATATCTTTCAATGCTATGTACTTGAGAGAGATCTGTATTATCAATGGCCAGTAATTCAATGTCTTCAAATTCACTTGTTTTACTCTCCATTACATCTTGGTAGAGAGAGAAAAAATAATAACTTACTCCTATTACTATAAGGATACTGATAACGACTATTACGACAAGTTTATTATGTTCGATAAATGGTAAAGATAGCTTTTTCATTATTATCCTCGCTTAATGTTAGTCCAAACATGAGATCATCCTCTTTAAGTGTACGATTTAAACTATCGACAACTTTATACAAATCATCTGAATAGTCTAACTGAACAGTTGATAAAGTGGTTATTTTTGAGTGACCTATTTGTGACACCTCCAACTTTCGTAAAGTGAGACTTCAATCAGTGGGAGTTTTAAAATCCCACTGATTGTTAGCGAAACTTATCAGGAAGTTAGCGTCCGTTTATCCCCCACTTCGCTTCTTTGCTGTCGCTCGACTCTTGAAGTGGGGTTTTACGGACGTTTACACCGTGATAAAACATTCCATACTTTATTTTGATAGACTTTCGTTTTTTTTTCAACTAAAAACCTGCAAGATTTTCAAATATATATGCGCAAATATCGAGATGTTTAACTAACAGAGCTGTTTTCTGTTAGAATTTCGTAGTCATCCTTACTTAGGCGTACAAATACAGTTCCAGACTGTTTTAAAAAGTAAACATCAATCCATGTGGCATTTAATCGTTCTATTAACGATTCATTAATTTTATGTGTTTGACTAGGAAATATAATACTCATATATGGATCGATATGTTCAAGAAATTGTTGTGACGGTGAGTGACCACTTCCAAATGCAGCAACTTTTAAAATGTCAACATCTACCGTTTGCTTAATTAGCTTCTGCTCAATTGCGATATCCTTATCATTTAAAAATAAAATCGATTGTTGACCATAATTCATTAAAAAAGATATATCACCATTTTTGGTTTCATCAAGTGTTTGAATATGAAGATCTTTCCATAAATCAAATCCACTGTTGATTGACCACTTTTCCACTTTGAGATGTTCTGAGAAATTTTCATTCATGTGATTGGGTATTATAATTTTTTTTACTTGGTAATGCTCCAAGAAATATAATAAATTTCCAGTGTACTCTTCCGATTGGTTCGTTATGATAATTGTATCTATTTGGTCTACTTGTAGTTTGCTTAATTGTTGATATAATGTTTTTTGACTTCTTTTGCTTGCTGTATTAACTAATATATGCTCTCCTTCATGGTTCTTTAATAAACTGGCTTCCCCATGGGGTACATTAAAGAAGATAATGTCTAATTGATTGGCTTGTAAATCGGGAATTTCTGGAATTGCTTCTGCCGTTTTACACAGTGCTAGGCAACTTATTAATACAGCACCGAGGAGAATAGTTAATCTGTGCATACCGAAACCTACCTTCTCTTTTATAATATAAGTAGGTTTTCACAAAATGCCTCACATTATCAAATCCATTTATCAACAAGTTTTAACAAGTTTTGCATCTTATCATATCTGATCGGGATCGATGGTATTGAATTTATAAAAGTTTTGCCATATTTTTTGGTCATCAATCTTTCGTCAAATACAAATATGAGTCCATGATCACTATCTTTTCGTATTAAACGGCCAAATCCTTGTTTGAACTGCAATACAGCTTGTGGTAGTGCTAATTGCATAAAAGGATTTACGCCTTGTCTTTTTAAATAGTCCGCCTTTTTCATATAAACTGGATCTTGTGGTGATTGAAATGGTAATTTAACAATCACTAAGCAAGATAAATCATTTCCAGGAATATCTATTCCTTGCCAATATGCATTTGTTCCTAATAATATCGATTGATCAAATGCTTGGAACTGTTTGATTAATCGGTTACGACTCCCTGTCGTTACTCCCTGACCAATAATCATGTAGTCTGATAATAATTCTGATTCTTTTAGAATATAATAACTTTTACGTAACATATCATAAGACGTAAACAGTACCAACATTCTTCCTTTTGTTTGCTCTGCTATCGATATGATCGCTTCATTTATTGCATAAATAAAATCCTCATTATTAGGATATTGGATGGCTGGAAGATCATCAGGAATGAACAATTGAACATTATTTTGATAATCAAAATGGTGATCGACGATGTACTCATTAGCTGTTAAAGCATTTAGTCCAATTTTGTTTTTTATATAATCGAATGATTGATTCATCGTAAGTGTCGAACTAATTAAAATTATTGACTCTTTTGACAGAAATAAAAAATTACGTAATTCGTTTTGAATGGAGAATGGTTCCTGATGAATAAAAACTGCATTTTCTGCACCATGTTGATCAATTTCTAACCACGTAACTGATGCAGCATCACGATTAATTAAAAGTAACTGAAGCAAATCTTGTACGTGAATGAGTTGTTCTTTATCGTGTTGGTCATTTTCCTTTAATAATGCTGATAATTGTTTCAACATTAAACTTGCACGATCAATTATATCTTTGATTTCGGGTTGCTTATTTATCTCCCATACCGCTTTAAGTCTTCCAACGTCTGTTACCGCTTTTTGCTTTTGATTTTCATTTTTTACAAATTGAAATAAGTGTCGAAATAAAAGATCAATTTCATATTTGACCTCTTCTAATAAATTTGAAAAAGCCGGGTAATTCGAGTGATTCTTTTCCAATTGTTGAAAATGAGCGGTAAGTTCAAAATAACTTAAAGAAGCACCTAAGAAATTGGTGGCCACTTGATCTAATTGATGCGCTTCATCGATAATCAATCGCTGATAATTCGGCAATACTTTTTGCTCAGCCAGCATATCAATTGCTAATAATGCGTGATTGGTTACAACGATCTTAGCATGGTTAGCTTGATCAATCATTCTCCGGTAGAAGCAATAGTCTTTCCATATATCATTTACTTTTTCTTTAGTGACGACGATTTGATAAAAAATAGGGTGTTTCCCGATCGGAAATTGGATCTCATCTAAATCACCTGAAGAAGTTTCTGTTAACCAAATGATGATCATTGCTTTTAATAATGTATCTTGATATGAACGATGAGTAGAATCATGAAAAAATTGCTCAAATTTTTGTAAGCTTAAATAGTGATTTTTACCTTTAACAATACTTGTTGAGATTGGAATATTCAATTTCTCTAAATCTTGATCGATTAATTGTGATTGTAAATTAGTATTAGTGGTGCTAATCACCACTTTTTCGTTGCTAGATAATGCTTCATATACCGCAGGAATCAAATAGCCAATTGTTTTTCCTATACCGGTTTCTGCTTCAATTAAGGCATGTTCTTTTTTTCGGAAATGATCATAGATAGTCTCGCTTATAAACACTTGTCCTTTTCGTAATTCATAAGATGGAAATGCTGATGCTAATTTTCCATCTTCATTATAAAAATCTTCTATGAAGGTTGTATAATCAATATTAACGGTTGCTTCGTTTTTTAGATGAGTTTCATTCGGTTTCTTTAATGAAAACCCTCTGTATTCTACCAGATCCGATCTATCTTTTTGTTTATCTGATTTACATATTAACTCAAGATCCGTTCTAAGTGGTGAGGATAATGTTAGTAATTGTTCAATCACATTATTAGGTAATGCTTCTAATTTATTCAATAATAAAATTAATAAATCAGCCGTTACTAGAGCATCTGATATAGCCCGATGAGGGTTGTTATGTGTAATTAATAAAAATTCAGCTAGTTCATTTAATTTATAGCTTGGTGCTTTTGGCAGTAAAATTCTTGCTAACTCCACCGTATCAACTACATACGGATTAATTTTTTCTTTGCCCACTCGCTCCAATTCTTCATTAAGAAAAGTTAAATCGAATGGGACATTATGTGCGACTAGAATAGCATCAGCCAGTAACTCACTAAAGTCATCCACTACCTCTTCAAAAATAGGCTGATTCAACACGTCTTCATCTGTAATTGTGGTTAATTGGGATATGAAGGATGGAATCGATTGACCTGGATTTATGAGTTGGTTGTATTGTTTTATTATTTCTTTATTTTCAATAACAACAAGTGCGAGTTCGATAATTCGATCACCTTTTGTTGCAGATTGTCCTGTTGTTTCTACATCTATAACAACAAATTTTTGCAAAAGATCATCCCCGATTCTTTCAAATTACTCTACCATATCTCACCAAAAAGCAACTAAACCTGCACAAAAAACACAAACAGCATGTTGTGACGGTTAGTATAAAGGATTTAGATGAGTGTAAATCCAGCGCTACGGAAAAACACTCCCTTTCCGGGGGCACGGCCTCAGCTAACTTTGGGAAGAAGCCCACTTCCCAAAGTGGATCTTCAGCTCGTGCTGTTCCCCTAGGAGTGTCGCATTTTTCCTCCGCTTTGAGTAGAATTCTGTTCAAATACGATGTAATAAGCTTTGATATCCATATTGCAGCTGTTACTTTAGGTGTAGAACTCTTACTAAAGCGTAGTTTATTTACGTAGACTCTTGCGGGATCAGCGTCTTCCGAAGACCCCGCAGGAAAAGCGCTCTTTGCTTTTCTGAGGAGGCTGAGGTGACGCCCGCAGAAAGCGAAGTAAATGGACGGAGCTGTTGCGTTCCACTCATCACATTTTCAAAGTGAGCAGTACAGTTACTTCGCAGTTTAGTTTTTTGTGCTGATTTTAAAAAAGAAACTCTTATCGGTTGAGGATAAGAGTTTGGTAATTAGAGACTGGTGAATGGTGATTCTTGCTCTAATAGCTGTTTCACATTATTATCTTCATCCATCACTGCCACTTTTGGTTTGAATGTTTCAAGCTCTTCATCTGACAATATGCCATATGAAACGACAATAATAACATCACCTGGTTGGACAAGTCTAGCTGCTGCACCATTCAAACAAAAGACTCTGCTACCTCTTTTTCCAGCAATAACATAAGTCTCCAAACGAGCCCCATTATTATTATTGACTATTTGTACTTGTTCATGTGGCAATATGCCAACCTGTTCTATGATATCCTGATCAATGGTAATACTACCTATATAATTTAAATTTGCTTCTGTTACACGGGCGCGATGAATTTTAGATTTCATCATGGTTCGTAACATTTTCTTTCCCCCTAAATAATTGCATATGGCACTGTACCACTTGGTTCCACAATGATATTATCAATCAGTCTAGCTTTAGTAAACTGAACAGCAACTGCAATTATGATTTGTTGATTAATCTTTTCCACTGTATCTAATGATGGGAAAGTTAAGATATCAACATAATCTATTTTACCATTAGTGTGATGTTCTATATATTTCTTTACTTTCTCTTTTATCATAACAGGATTTTTTTCACCGTCAATAATTAATTGTTTAGCCTCTTTTAGGGCTTTAAATAGATAAATAGCTTCTTGTCTTTCTTTATCTGACAAATAGACATTGCGACTACTTTTAGCTAAGCCATCCACTTCTCTTACCGTTGGAACGGCTATTATTTTTACAGGAAAATTAAATGTGTCAACAAGCCCTTTTACGACTGCTACTTGCTGCGCGTCTTTTAAGCCGAAAAATACATAATCGGCCCTTGTTAAATGAAACAATTTGGTTAAAACTGTTGCAACCCCATCAAAATGATTGGGACGACTCTTACCACATAAGACATCTACCCGATCAGTTACGTGAAGCGTGACAACATCATTACCAGGATACATTTCATCTACAGAAGGCATAAATAAATAATCGACATCATGCTCTGCCGCAATGGTTTGATCAGTTTTTTCATCACGAGGATAGCGTTCAAAATCTTCGTTTGGTCCAAATTGACGTGGATTCACAAAAATGCTAACGATTAAAATATCTGCATATGTTTTAGATTGATCCATAAGTGTTGTATGGCCTTCATGTAAATAACCCATAGTAGGAACAAATCCAATTGTTTTATTTGCTTCTTTTAATTGACCGGTGATGCTAGTTAATTCTTCGATTGTTCGTATTATTTTCACCATTACTCCTCCAATTTTAACTCAATAGCTAATTGTCTATCCATGGCAAAAGTATGAGAGGAGTCAGGGAATTTTTTGTCTTTGACTTCGTTATGATAGTGCTTAATAGCTTGTTTTATATCGTGATCAATCTCATGATAAACTTTTACAAAAGAAGGTTTGAATTCGACACCGTATTGTAAAATATCATGAAAAACTAATACCTGACCATCACAACTTTTACCAGCTCCAATTCCTATCGTGGGAATAGCTAATTGTTTGCTAATGTGGGTTGCAAGTAAATCTGGTACACATTCTAATACTACTGAAAATGCTCCACTTTCTTCTAATGACTTGGCATCACTAATTAATTGTTCTGCTGTTTTTTTATCTTTACCTTGGATGCGATAACCGCCTAACACATGAACAGATTGTGGTGTTAATCCGAGATGCCCTACAACTGGAACACCTGCTTCGGTAAGTCTTTCTACTAAACGTAGTGTTTCCTGTGAAGCACCTTCTACTTTTAATGCTTGTGCATTAGTTTGTTGCATGATTTTTTGCGCATTTTCCATCGCTCTCTCTAAAGATAGATGGTAGGACATAAAAGGCATATCTACAACCGTAAAAGTATCAGGGGCTCCTCTTGTAACTGCCTTGCCGTGATGAATCATATCATCTACTGTAACCTCAATTGTCGAATTATAGCCTAGTACCACCATACCTAACGAGTCTCCTACTAAAATCATATCGATTTTTGCATCTTCTGCCATTTTAGCGGAAGGATAATCATAGGCAGTAAGCATTGTAATTTTCTCGTTTTCTTGTTTCATCTTTTGAAACTGTAGGGTATTTTTCACTCGAATTACTCCTTACCAATTAATTTCTGCACTGTAAATCAATTTTTCTACATTTTCCTCGTCTTTTACGATTAAAGCACCTTCGTTTGATATTCCCTGAACAGTTGCGGAAAAGCTAGCTTGTGTGGTTTTTATGAATATTTTTTCATGTAATTTATAAGCATGTGCCATCCATTTTTGTTTAATTGCTTCAAAACCACTATCTATGTACAGCTGGTATGCTTTTTCAAACTCTCGCAAAATAGTCTGTACTAAATTTGTTCTACTCCATTCTTGACCCGAAGCTATTTTTAATGATGTAACTTTTTCGCGAATTTCTTTAGGAAATTGGTCAATTCCTTGATTTACATTAATACCGAAGCCGATGATTAAATATTGAATTGCTTCTAATTCGGCCTGCATTTCCGTTAAAATTCCTGTTATTTTTTTCCCGTTAATAAATAAATCATTTGGCCATTTTATTTGAATAGACTGTCCTGTTGCTTGTTCCAGTGCTTCAACCAATGTAACGGCAACAAACAAAGTCATTTGCGATGCTTGATGTGGAGGAATCGCAGGTCTAAGTATGATGCTCATCCATATTCCACCAGAATCATCAGATACCCATGGTCTTTCCATTCTTCCTCTGCCGGCCAATTGTCGATCAGCTAGAATGATTGTACCGTGTTCCGCACCCTTTCTAGCTAATGAATGTGCTAAATCCTGAGTGGAGTCCACCTTCTCTTTAAAGATAATCGATTTCCCTAACCATTCTGTTTCTAGTCCCCATTTGATTGTAGTTTCATTTAGTTGATCAGGTTTAGCTAATAAACGATATCCCTTTTTAGGAGCTGATTCAAATTGATAACCATCTTTTTTTAGCTCATTGATATGTTTCCATATTGCTGTACGTGAAATATCTAATTGCTCTGATAAAGCTTGTCCTGATATAAATTGATGCTCATTTTCTGCTAAGATAGCTATTAACTCATGGCGTTTTTTATGAACCATTTTTCAACCACTCTCTTATCGCTGTTTTTGTATTATCGACCTTTTCTAACACAACTGCTTGTTCAACCTGAAAAAGTAACTCTTGAATCCATGAACCTTTGCTACGATCTGGAAAGAAACTGATGATGTCATTTCCGGTAACCACTAGTTCATTTCTGCTCTGAATGACAAGTGTTTTTTTCTCATTCAATAGATTTTGCATCGATATAGCATGATTTGAAGATAATTCTGTTAATACACAAAAGTCCTCACTTAAATGAAATGGCAGTTGATATACAATCCATCGTAATGCTTCTGATTGATACTGAAGTATTAATTGAACAAGCGTCTTACTATCTTTTTTAATTTGATTTGATAACTTCCACTGAGTTGTCCAGTCAGTTATTGCTATCTTTTGCACGCTAATATTCATATAGGCTATGAATACAGCGAAGCTAGGTAATGGTCTATGTATTTCTTTTATTGCAATTTCTACCTGTTTATCATTGTTTAAAAGCGGAAGATACTGAAATAGACCTGTAGAAAATAATGATTTTTTTGCTTCAAGAAAATAATTTCCTCTAATCGTCTTTTCCCACTCTACGGCTATTCGTTCAACAGCAATCTTTGATAACCTTTGTCGATTCTGTTGTATTGCCAAAAGTGCCGTTTTCTCTATTTCAAAACCCAGTTGGCTTTGGAAACGAATGGCACGCATCATTCTTAGTGCATCTTCGAGAAATCGTTCCTTAGCCTTGCCAACAGTTCGAATCAATTTATATTCAATATCTTGTTGACCATAAAAAGGATCTATCAATTCCAGAGACCGATTCATCGCAATCGCATTCATCGTAAAATCTCTTCGCGCAAGGTCATCCTGTAAGTTAGAAACAAACAATACGTTATCAGGGCGTCTCGAATCACTGTATGTCGATTCTGTCCGAAAAGTAGTTACCTCGAAGGATTCATTTTGGTAACGAACTAAAACAGTCCCATGTTGTATCCCTGTAGGAATTACTTTTGAAAAAATTCGTTGTACCTCTTCTGGATGTGCTGAGGTAGCAATATCAATGTCTTCTACTTTGCGTTGCAATATGGCATCTCTAACTGCACCACCAACTATATATGCTTGAAATCCTTGCTCTTCTAGATAGAGTATGACCTGTTGCGCTAATCGAAAATAGTTATTGGTCATAACTTTCACCTAGTACAGTCTGATATATCGTTTCATATTCGCTACGGATTCTATCGGAAGAAAATTGTTCTATTACGCGATTTTTGGAATTAGTTGAAAAATGTTCCCACTGAATAGGATCGTTTAATAATTCTAAGGCTCTTGCAGCAAATGCTTTAATATCTCCAAGTTCCTCGATATAACCTGTGACACCATGATCAATAACTTCAGGAATACCGCCTACATTGGAACCTATACATGGCACACCAGCGGCCATTGCCTCTAATAAAACTAAGCCAAAACTTTCTTTTTCCGACAAGAGTAGCTTAATATCAGCAATCGAAAGTAATTCAGGAATATTCTTCTGTTTGCCTAAAAAATGTACCACTTTGTCTAACTTAAGGTCTTTGACCATTTGATGAATTCGACCATATTCCGGTCCATCACCGATTAATAATAATCGTGTGGCCTTCTGTTGATTGATAATAGAAAATGTGTGAATAATATCCTCTAAGCGCTTAACTTTTCGAAAATTCGAAATATGGATGAGTACTTTTTCATCAGTGGAAATACCATATTTTTGTTTTAAGTCAACATTTTCTTGTTGATACTCTATTTCATTAACAAAATTATAAACCACGTGTATGTTTTGATTTGTTTCTAACATTTCTTTCGTTTGCTTCACTAGACTATGAGAAACAGCGGTTACGGCATCTGATTGTTCAATACCGAAACGGATCATTTTCTTTAAACTTAAATCTATTCCAAGTACGGTTATATCGGTTCCATGTAGGGTTGTTACGATTTTAACCGGATGCTCGGCCATTTGCTTTGCTAGGATAGCACAAATGGCGTGAGGCATGGCATAGTGAGCATGAATAATATCTAAATTCTCTGTATCAATTACTTCAGCCACTTTTGTAGCAAGTGCTAAATCATATGGTGGATACTGAAAAACAGGATAATGATTTAACTCTACTTCATGAAAATATATATTCGGATAAAATGAGTCCAGTCTGAAGGGCACGCTTGATGTAATAAAATGTATTTCATGTCCTTGTTTTGCGAGCATTTTTCCTAATTCGGTTGCAATAATTCCAGATCCACCAACAGATGGATAACATAGAATTCCTATTTTTAACATAATCGTTACCTACCTAACTTTTCCTCATTATTATTGTATATTTCGCCAATCGAAAAAGCCAGCATCCAAGGCTCTTATCATTACTTCCGCTCCACCTAAGTTTGTGACGAGTGGAATCTGATAAACGTCACAAAGACGCATTAAAGCACTAATATCAGGCTCGTGTGGTTGAGCTGTTAATGGGTCTCGGAAAAAGATAACTAAATCCATCTCATTTGTCGCAATTCTTGCTCCGATTTGTTGATCTCCACCGAGTGGTCCTGATTGAAAACGTTCAATTTTAAGTCCTGTCGCTTCACTTATTTTTTTTCCAGTAGTACCTGTAGCAAAAAGTGTATGATTTTTCAAAATAGTCGAATATGCAACCGAAAAATTAACGATATCGACTTTTTTCTTATCATGTGCAATTAATGCAATATTCATATCAACCGCTCCTATTCTAAAATGTTTTCTAAGCCATAAACTAAAATATCTAGTTTCATGACGTTATCTATCGCAAGTTTTACACCGGTCATAAATGATTCACGGTGAAAGGAATCATGCTTTATTGTTAAGTTTTCTCCAGATGAACCAAAAACAACTTCTTGATGTGCTACAAGGCCAGGAAGACGCATACTATGTATTCTCATACCATTCACATCAGCGCCTCTCGCACCAGATATTGTTTCTTTCTCATCGGGATGCCCTTGTTGTTTGGATTCTCTAACCTCTTTAATTAATGCAGCCGTTTTAATTGCAGTTCCAGATGGTGCATCTAACTTATTATCGTGGTGTTTTTCAATGATTTCTACATCTGGAAAGTACTTTGCAGCCCATTTAGCAAATTGCATCATTAAGACTGCACCCAAGGCAAAGTTTGGTGCGATAATAACCCCTACACCTTTTTCCTCGGATAAGTCTGTTAACTCTTGAAGTTGTTCTTCCGTAAAACCAGTTGTACCTACTACTGGTCGAACACCATAATGAATGGCAGTCTTTGTATGTAAATAACCGAATTCAGGGGTTGTTAAATCCACTAAAACGTCAGCTTCGACTGATTGAAAGCATTTTTCGATATCATTATAAATGGTTGCATCAAATTTAGGAAGTTCTTCAAAATCGCTAATCTTCTGTCCATCATATTTATGATCTAAACAAGCTACCAATTCAAGATCATCTTGTTTTTCGATCATTCGCAATGCTTCACTACCCATTTTTCCTCTCGGTCCAGCTACTACTACTCTTACTTTACTCATTCTATTTCCTCCTGTTGATCCAATCTTGTCCATCGGTTTTTGTCGCGAGTTTCTATTTTGTTCATTGTTTTTTCAAATGCTTCACTTAAACTTAATCCTTGTGAGTTAGCAAAACAAATCATAACAAATAATAGATCTCCTAATTCATCTTCAATTGTATTATCCTCTTCTGTATTCTTTTTAGGCTTTTCACCATATTGATGATTGACTTCTCGAGCTAATTCACCAATTTCCTCAGTGAAACGAGCCATCATACTTAATGGAGAAAAATAACCTTCTTTGAACTGTGAAATATACTGATCTACTCTCTCTTGCATATCTTGGATACTTTCTTTATTATACATTGCACACCCTCCATTGACAAAATAAAAAGAGATTGGGACATAAATAATTAATTTATACTCAAATACGAACGACGAAAAATTATTGTTGCACAATACAAGGAAACTGTGCAATAAATGATGTAGTGGTTTTGACATGATGTTTGTGCTTAGCAACCGCTGCGGCTTGTCCGCTTCCCTTTCCGCGGGTTTTTATCCTCAGCTAACTTTGGAAAGCAAAACCCGCTTGCCAAAGTGGATCTTCGGATAAAAACATCCCGCAGGAGTGGAAGCGGACGCCTTCGCTAATTTGATTTTCTACAACGCTAGCATGTACAGACATTATGTTATTTCTATCATGAAAAAATGTTTATTAAAGTAACAGCTCAAAATGCAACCTATTACAATAGTTGTAGAACCATTATATTAGTATAGGCCGCCCACTTTCACTCCTGTGGGAACGTTTTATCTGAAGATCCACTTTTTAAAGCGTTCTTTGCTTTAAAAAGTTAGCTGAAGATAAAACCCCACGGAAAGGAAAGTGGGCAGCCGGAGCAGGTGTTAAGCAGTTAAAACCATTTCAAAATGACTGCACAGTTTATTGCCCAGTATCTTCCGACTATGCATAAAAATCCAAACGATTCAATCTTAATCGTTTGGATTTTTGTATTTATAAAATTATTTTGTCACATCCTCTTACATCTTAATTAATACTATTCATCATTTGCAAATAAAAACATTGATGCAAAGCGAATTAATTCTGCTACTGCGACTAAAGCTGCAGCAACATATGTGAAAGCTGCGGCATTTAAGACTTTTTTTGTTTGGCGTTCTTCATTATTTCTAATAATACCAGAAGAGACTAGTTGATGCATTGCCCGATTTGACGCATCAAATTCTACTGGTAAAGTTACCAACTGAAATAATACAGCAAAAGACATGAAGATGACACCAATTAAAATTAAATTAGTTGCTTGTAAAAAGATACCTGCAATAATAAAGACAAAAGACATCTTATCACCAAAACCAGCAATCGGTACCAAACTGTGACGAAAACGCAAGAATGCATAGGATTCTGCATCTTGAATGGCGTGTCCTACTTCATGTGCAGCAATAGCAGCAGCTGCAGCAGAATAGCCATGAAAATTATCACTAGATAAGCGCACCGTTTTTTTTCTTGGATCGTAATGGTCGGACAATGTTCCTTTTGTTTCTTCAATTGTTACATGGTAAAGACCATTATCATCTAATATTTTTCGAGCGACTTGTGCTCCTGTTACCATATTCGAATTCATTACTTTAGAATATTTTTTATACGTATTTTTCACCTTAGACTGCGCCCATAATGGAATGATCATTAACAAGGCAAAATATATAAGATAACCTATCATTTCCATTCCTCCATCTTCACTGTTTCTAAGGTCAATTTTAGTCAAATTACGACAAAGTGTCAATTGATTTGATTAGTTGGCTTCTCCTTTATATTTTGCCCATGCCACATAAGATAAACTCAGGAAAATAAAACCAATCACAATCATTATTAACCAGTTTGTATATTGCGCGTTTGCCTGATTCCATGTATCTTTGTTTAATTTGGTTAATTGAGTAAATGTCTCTTCAAGTTCGATATCGTTAAATTCTTTTTGATTATTAGTCAACAAATCTAATGACTTTTGATAAGTTTTATATTGCTGCTCATCTAAATGTAAGTGGGCAACTGGAGCGATTACTTTCACATAATATGCAATTTCGTCTATATCTTTTGAGTTAACTTCATCTTGTTCTAATAATTGTTCCATTTTGTTTTCTAATTCTTGTTTCCATGTTGTCCAAAGTGGTGCATTCTCAGATATGATTGCATCCCAAATAATAACAACTTGCTGGGTAGCGATTAGCTTCTCTGTTGAGGTTGTGGTATCATTTTTTAAAACTTCGATCGTATTATTGATATATTGATTCATGAGTGGCTGAAAAGATTCTTCTTCATTTATAGTTTTTTCTAATATTTGCGATTTATTATTTTCTAGTATTTGGGCGGCAACATGGTATTTCTTTTCTTCTACAAGTCTTTCAAAAGTATGCATATAATTATGTTGCGACTGTGCTGTGATAATAATTGAATGGAATGCTTGTATAACAAATAGAATCAATAAAATGCTAATGTACATTCTAATACGCACACATACCCCTTCTTCCATCTTGCTTTTTCTTTAAATGTATGAAATGTGCTAATTAGATATGCATTGAATTCAATTATTAAGCAACCATTTTAGCTGAATTTCGCTTTTTTACTGAAATGTGATAAACAATAATAATCACTAGTATTGATAACCAAAAAGTAAAATATCCGATATGATTTTGATAATCTGATAAGCTTCCGTATGTAGGCATCATATCGTATACATAGTCAATGATTTCATTATGTAATAACCATATTGCTGCAATTGTTAAATGGGTAAATTTAATTCGATAAAGTGGTGCATAAAGAAACGCCTGAATCGCCATTGCTCCATGTGATGCAATTAACATATAGCTCTGCCAACTGAGGCTACCATTAATAATTAAAGTTAAGATATTCATTACTACAGCCCAGACACCATATTTAACAAGTGTCGTAAATGCTAAAGCTTCAATTATTGGCACATTTTTTCCTTTTAAAATAAAAAATAAAAATATTGTAAAAAATAAACTTGCGGTAGGGCTATCCGGAACGAATGGCACAAAATATAGTGGTGTATGTGCTAACTGATTGCCATACCAAAAATAGCCATAGACCGTCCCAACCAGGTTAATGACAAATAAGATCAAAATAAATTGAGGATGAAACAATATATTTTTTAGCATTTTAGTTGACTGTGCTCCTCTCATCTCATTTAGAGAAAAACCCCCGCTCATTTATCACAAGAGCGAGGGTGAACTAATCTTATTCTTCTGCAGCTTGTTCATTTACTGAAACAATAAATTCTGCAAGTTGTTGTAATTCTTCATCCGAACCTTGGAATTGATCCGCTGGCATTGTACCAATACCTTCAACTGCTATTTCTTTAATCTCATCAACGCCATACTCTATACCAACTAAAGTCGGAGCAGCAGCGCCACCTTCTAATTCTCCACCGTGACACTGTAAGCAACTATTTTCATAAACTGCATAGCCTGGGTCCTCTGTGTCAATTTCAACACTCGATTCCTCTGGTAAAACAGGTTTATTATTTTCCGCTTTAGCTTCATAATCCACGTGTGAAGCCGCTTCGTACGTTAACCAAAAGACCGCGATAAAGCTTAAAAGCATTAATCCTGTTGAAATCGGACGTTTATGTGGACGACGTTCTTTCCCTTTGTCTAGAAATGGTGCTAAGAATAGCGCACCAAATGCTAGTCCAGGAATAACGATCGCACCCAATACAAAGAAAGGACCACTCGCAAATTTATATTTCAATAATTGATATAAAAATAAGAAATACCAGTCTGGTAACGGTAAATAAGCAGTATCTGTAGGATCAGCCATCTTCTCTAATGGTGCAGGGTGTGCAATGGTTAGACATAAGAATCCAACTAAGAATACAGCCCCTACTAACCATTCTTTCAAAAGAAAATTTGGCCAAAAAGCTTCTGTTCTACCAGGATATTCTGAATAATCTTTTGGAATAAATTTCTGTTTGTCAGTAGGTATTCTCGAGTCACCGACAAACGTCATCCCTTTACCTCTTTTCAATGCTATCCCTCCTTTTTTAACTAAATTCTATAGTGGGCCTGAAATCCCTTGTTTACGAATCATGATAAAGTGAATAGCCATCAGCGCAAATAAT
Organism: Gracilibacillus massiliensis; assembly: GCF_001458115.1. Classification (GTDB taxonomy): domain Bacteria; phylum Bacillota; class Bacilli; order Bacillales; family Amphibacillaceae; genus Gracilibacillus; species Gracilibacillus massiliensis. Next base: position 610,799 of record NZ_CZRP01000012.1, on the reverse strand, counting down.
GCTGCTGGTAAGAAGAACACATGAATCGCAAAGAATCTAGCCAATGTTTGGGCACCAACTATATTTGGATCACCATTTAATAGTGTTTTTGCCATCTCACCAATAACAGGTACACCTTCTGCGATTTCAAGTGTTACGACAGTTGCGAAATATGCTTTATTATCCCATGGTAATAAGTAACCAGTTAAACCTAGTGCAAGCATAACGAAGAATATTAATACACCAACCATCCAGTTAAGCTCTCTTGGCTTCTTATAAGCACCTTGAAAGAAAACACGTAACGTATGTAAAAATAGCATCACTATAACAACACTTGCTCCCCAGTGGTGCATACCTCTTACGATCTGACCATGAGCGACTTCTGTTTGCAAATAATAAACAGAACGCCACGCATTCTCAATATCTGGAACATAATACATTGTTAAAAACATACCAGATAGAATTTGAATAACTGTAACAAAAAATGTTAAGCCACCAAAACAATATACAAATGCGGAAAAATGATGTGCAGGATTAACATGCTCTGGTACTTCATGATCTGCAATATCTCGCCAGAGTGGAGTAATGTCTACACGTTCATCAATCCAATCATAAACCTTCTGTAGCATTAATTATTCCCCCCTCTTTCGATAGCATTTCCAAGATACAATGTGCCTTCCTTTACCTCAAATTCAAACAGATCTAATGCTGCATTTGGAGGTGTGTTAGGAACATTTACCCCATCTTTGTAGTAACGTCCATCATGGCACGGACAATAAAATTGGTCTGGATGATCTGGATCACCTGCCCAGTTTACTGCACAACCCAAGTGTTTACACGTAGGTGATAAAGCTACAATCTCATCATTGTCATCTTTATAAACCCAAGCACTATGTGTAACGTCTGACGTATACCAAGCATCTACTTGTTCAATTGTCCAATCAAAGCGTTGTGGTTCCGTTGTAATTTCTGATACATCTACTACTGCATGCATATCACCGCCACTAGATGCTTGCAGGACAGGATCAATTGCAAAACGAACCATTGGTGCAAGCATACCTGCAGCCATAAATCCTCCAACACCTGTTAATGTATAATTTAAAAATTGGCGACGGGACACTTGTTGCTTTTTCTCTGACATCGTTTACCCCCCTCTACACATATTCCGACTTCATGGATTCATATCTCATATATTACTAGGACATTACTATGATAGCGTAAACTAAAGCTAGGGTCAATAAAATCTATTCTATTCTATCTATTTTCTATTGAAAAAAGTTATTACCAATAGCTTCTTATTAACTCACTAATTTGATTTATTTGGTCTTTTATCCACTGTTTAGTTTGATCGGACTGATAATCTGTTATCGAATTAGCTGTAAGCCATAATAAGCTACCACCTATGATGTTTTCATGTTTTTTCCAATTCACATCGTAAGTCAGAAAAAATATGTGCTGAAATCTATTGTTTGATAAACTGCTTGTCCATTGATTTAATCGTTTTGATTCTACTTCATAATCATTTCCCCGAATATATGTATAAGAAGGACTTAAAAATATTCTTCCCGTAAAATTCCTTTCTAATTCATCTGAGATAAGTTGTAAGGACTTTTGTTGATCTGCTAATTTCTTTGCCTCTGATTCATTCGTATGCTCTATTGGAATTAGGGGAATACAAAGTGTATCCACATATTCCTGTGATTGGAAATATAATGATATATCTTTAGGCTGCCATTTCATTGCTGCACCTCCTGTCACTTACTTAATTTTAAATTAGAAAAACCCCGTATTTGCCTCGTCTATTAGTGAGCTTCGAAGTTTTTCTTATATTTTGTACATTCGAAATTTTCCCTAGTAAAACTACTTTTTTTGTGAAAATTTTAAAGTACAAAAAGAAACGGAATTCACCAAAAATTAGTTGGTTCTCCCGCCAAAAAGCATTATTCACTTTTTATAATATAGGAATTTTCCAGATCCTTCAATTGATCTGAATAATATTCAAATAATTGTTGGTCTTTTTGGTCAAGTGCTTCATTAATCTTATCAACCAATTCTTCTTTTTTGTATTCATATAAAGCATATTCCAACCATTCTTCTGCCATTTTTTTATCGCTTTTTGTTAAAAAGTAATCATCAGGTATATAAGGATTATCTTCTAAAACTTTCATATATGGAATACTTTGATTAGAATCTTTGAAGTTCAGCTGAATAAAGATTGGTTCTTTAGAATGCAAGCGAATATCATGAAAAGACTTATCAGCATCTGTTGTTACAATATGTTTTTTGTAAAAACGAAATGCAATTTCTTTCGAACAATGAGTGGAGATGATCATTGCTCTAGGACAAAAACGCGCTTCCAATACAAAATGAACATGTTGTAAGATCGCATCGTGATTTAGTAAGTAGTTTAAAATCCAGACACTTTCGCGTTTTTTTAATTGATAATGACCTAAAAACCATTGAATAAAAGTCTTTTTATCTTCAGTTCGAATAGAAGTTTCCACTTTTACTTCCCCTCCATTTAAAAGAGAGTATCGTTATTTTGTTCTTTTAACCGTTGGACATAATGTTGAATGTCAAAATCAGATGGCTCTAGTGTTATATATTCTTCAAAGACCTTAGTCGCGTCTTTGCTCCTCCCTTCCTCAACTAAAAAGTATCCATAATCTTTTAAGAAGTCGGTATCTTCCTTCATTTTATTGTATGCATTTTGGTAAGCATTTAATGCCTGTTTAAACGCTTCTTCCTCATTATAGGCTTTTGCTAGCTCCCAATAAAATATTCCATCCAATGGTTCAACGTCTACGTTATTTGTTAACAGTGTGATGATTTCATTATGTTCGCCTTGATTCTTGTATGCTTCGATTAGAAATAATAACGCTTCTTGGTATTCACTATCCAGGGAAATTGCTTTATTGGCATATTCAAAAGCTTTGTTAGAATCTCCTGCTTTTAAAGCCAATCTACCAGCCGTAAACCATATCTCTTTATTAAATGGATCCATTTCCACACCTTTTGTAGCAGCTTCTATGGCTTCTTGAGTCAGCCCTTCCTCTTCATATGCATTAGCAAGATATAAATAGACAGACGGATATTCTAATTCTTCCTCAAGTAATTTTTCCCATGCTTGTATTGCGATTTCATATCTCTCGGATTTATAAGCCAGGAAACCGTATCGAAAAAGAATTTCTGGGTCTTCTGTATCGATTGTCTGATAATAATAGAGGGATTCTTCAAATTCCCCATTTAATGCATAGGCTTCAGCCAACCGTCCTGCTATCTCTACACCAGCAAATTCTTTATTGTTTTTATATAACTTTTCAAAATAGATGACTGATTTATGATATTCTCCAGATGAAAAAGATAATTCCGCTAAGGCGAAATCTATAATTGGTTCTTCCGGTGCGATATTTTTGGCGGTTAATAATTTACCTTCCGCCACTTCAAATAACCCTTGAACTTGATATAGATCAGCTAATTGAACGAGTGCTTGCAAATAATTATCATCGTCTTCTTGGACTTCGTTAAGCAACGCTATTGCTTTTTCGTCTTTATTATCATCGATCATAATATCTGCATACATTAATTTTGCATCGCTATTACCAGGTTCATGTTTTAGTATATCTTCTAAAACGGATTCTGCTAGATCTTGATTCCCTAATTCGATAAAAAGTTGGGCAATTTCTAATTTGGTAGTACCATCTGCTGTAATAGAAGCCTCTTGCAAGAGCGTTAACGCTTCCTTTACTTCACCTATATGTATCATTTCAATCGCTTGTTCGATAGTATTCTCCAATGATTTCAACCTTTCTAATAAACAATAATCTTACATTTCTCATATCCATAGTAACGAAATAACATAACACGAGCAACTAAGAAAGCTTTATAAAAATATATATTGCGATAAAAAACATAGTCAAAAAACTAAAAATATCCGAGACATTAGACACAAACTGCGAACTTATGACGATTATTATAAAGAATTTAGATGAGTGTAAATCCAACGCTACGGAAAAACACTCCCTTTCCGGGGGCACGGCTTCAGCTAACTTTGGAAAGAAAACCACTTTCCAAAGTGGATCTTCAGCTCGCGCTTTTCCCCCTGGAGTGTCGCATTTTTCCTCCGCTTTGTACAGATTTCTGTTCAAGTACTATGAAATAACCTTTGATGTTAATATTTTAGCTGTTACTTACTTTGTTGAACTCAACTTAAGCGTAGTCCATTTACGAAGACTCCAGCGGGAATAGCGCGAGCTGAAGATCCCGCAGGAAAAGCGCACTTTGCTTTTCTGAGGAAGCTGAGGCCGTGCCCGCGGAAAGCGAAGTAAATGGACGGAGCTTTTGCATTCCACTCATCAAATTTTCAAAGTGAGCAGTAACAGGTACTTCGCAGTTTAGTTTTTTTGTGACAATGAGGTTTTTTATAAAAGAAGATCCAACTTGAGGTTTGTTGGATCTTCTTTGGTGTTATTTAGCTGTTTGACGTTAATGTGTCTAGGTCTTTAAAAAAGGTTGGGTATGAGATTGCGATACATTCATCGTCATGGAGTTCCACTTGCTCATCCGTTAATAGTGAGGCGATTGCAATCATCATACCAATACGATGATCCCCATAAGATTCTGTGACGGCACCATGTAATACCGTATTACCTTCAATGATCATACCATCTTTTGTTCCTTTAATAGACGCGCCTAATTTAGTAAGTGTTGAAACTACTGAATCAATTCGATCCGTTTCTTTAAAGCGCAGTTCTTCAGCATCTCGAATGATTGTCTGGCCGTTAGCTTGGGTAGCTAATAATGCAATAATAGGAATTTCATCGATAATACGTGGAATAACGTCCCCCTCTATTACAGCAGCTTTTGGCTTAGAAGAAACGACTTTCACATCGCCAATTGGCTCACCACCAATGGTGCGTTTTTCGACTACTTCAATAGAAATGCCCATTAATTTTAAAACATCGATAATTCCGGTGCGAGTAGGATTTAACCCTACATTTTCTATGGTAACACTACTACCTTTAGTAATAGCTGCTGCTACTAGAAAAAATGCAGCTGAGGAAATATCACCAGGTACTTCTATATTACATCCTTGAAGCTTCTGTTTACCTTTAATTTTAACCGTTGTACCATCTACTTCCACTTTTGCCCCAAAGGCTTTTAACATGTTCTCAGTATGATCACGTGTTTTCGTTTCTTCCTCGACTGTGGTTACACCTTCGCTAAAAAGGCCTGCTAGTAACACGCCTGATTTGACTTGTGCACTTTTTACAGGTGGTTTAAAATCGATTGACGAGAGATTGCCACCTCTAACAGCCATCGGCAATAAACGTCCATTATTGCGACCATCTATTTTTGCACCCATTTCTCGTAACGGATTTGCAATTCGATCCATAGGCCGCTTAGACAATGATTCATCACCAAAAAGTGTGAAATGAAAAGGTAATCCTGATAATATCCCCATTAATAAACGAGCAGTCGTGCCTGAATTTCCTAAATCAATAGGCTGTGTAGGCTCTTGTAATTCATCGATACCTTCAGATTCGATCCATACATTGTTCGCATCTCTTTTGATAGAGACACCCATTGCTTGAAAGGCTCCGATTGTAGATAAGCAATCCTCACCAGCTAAGAAGTTCGTAATGTTTGTTTTACCCTTTGCTAAAGAACCAAACATTACTGCACGATGGGAAATAGATTTATCACCCGGTACAGTAATTTGACCAGAAAGTGATACATGTTGATACTTTAATACTTTACTAGACAAGATAACCCTCTCCTATTCTTCAATCACTGTGTCATAATGATTTTTCGTTAAGATAGCTTGGCTTAGTTCCTGATCATTCTTGTTCTGGAAACTTAATCGTAAGACACCTGTGATTCCTTCTCTTATTTCCAGGATTTCGATATTTTTAATGCTAATATCATGGTTTGCTAATAATTCAATTACTTTTAAGATCGCACCTTGCTGGTCAAAGATATCGACATAAATATCATAATATGATGGGATCGCACCTTGTTTTCTGCTATCAAGTCCGTCTCGATACTCTCTTGCTTGTTCCAAATACTCTTGAATTTGCGATTTTTCACCTGTATCAATTAATGTTTTCAGGTGCATCATTTCTTCAATCCAATCCGTAAGTAAACGACTCATCTTAGACCGGTTTTGAAAGAAAATATCTCGCCACATTAACGGGTTACTTGATGCGATTCTCGTAATATCCCGAAATCCACCAGCAGCCAATTTAGGTATGTAAGGATGTGTCGTTTGCCACTTGCGTGCTTGGTGAACGAGTGATGAGGCAATTAAATGTGGAAAGTGCGATATCACACTTGTCATTTCGTCGTGCTCATCAGGTTCTAAGATGAGAAATTTAGATTTTGTCGGGGTTAATAATGCTTGTAACTTCTCTAAATCTTCTTCCTCACTACTTGTAGTAGGTGATAATACATATATCGCATTTTCAAACAAGTTTTTTTTGGCTGCTTGGATTCCTTTTTTATGAGAACCTGCCATCGGATGTCCACCAATAAATGCGATATTTTCTGATTTAATGTGATTCGCTGCTTCCATAATCGGTCCTTTGACTGAACCTACATCGGTAATGATAAGTGGATTAGTGAATGATAGATGATTCAGTTGATGAATTAATTCCACTGTAACAGATACAGGAGCAGCTAATATACAAATATCAGCTTGTACAATCGCTTCGCTGAAATCACTATATACATCGTCAACAATCTTATTCATCTTGGCATATTCTAAACTGCTATAATTTGAATCGAATCCAATCAGATGGATATCTTCTGTTTCTCTTATACTCAAAGCAAGCGAGCCTCCAATTAGTCCGAGACCCGCTATTAAAACCGTTTGTTTCACGATTTATTCTCCTTTATGTGATGCTAAAAATTCTTTCATATAACTTTGCAACTCATTCATTTGTTCTTTAGAACCAATCGTAATCCGAACACCTTTTGGATGCCCTAAAGCTTCACCTGATCGAACAATAAATCCTTTTGATAATAAGTATTCGAACAGTTCGTCACCTGTAGTAGGTAATTGGACAAACAAAAAGTTTGCTTCTGAATCATAATAATGTAATCCCATATTATCACAAGCAGCCATAAACGCCTTTTTATTCACTAGGTTTTCTTGATAGGTGTTTTGTAAAAAGCTTTCGTCTTCCAAAGCAGTCAATGCAGATAACTGTGAAATTGAGGTCGTATTAAATGGTCCTCGTGTAATGTTAAGGTAAGTAGCTATTTCTTCTGATGCGACACCATAACCAACTCGTAAATTAGCTAATCCATATGCCTTTGAAAAGGTTCGTAAAATCACTAAATTAGTATATTCCCCTAATAAATTAATACTATTGGGATCATTACTCGCTTCAATATATTCATAATAAGCTTCATCCAAAACAACCATCACATTTGCAGGACACTTTTCTAAAAAAGAAACTAAATCCTCTTTATTAATTAAAGAACCTGTTGGATTGTTAGGTGAACATAGCCATACTACTTTTGTTTGTTCGTTTACTTCATCAAGCATTTTAGGTAAATCATGATAACCGTTTACCAATGGAACTTCCACAATTTCTGCACCCTGTATTAAAGCATTATGCTTGTACTGTGGGAACGTAGGGGTAGCCATTATCGTATTTGTGCCTTTTTCTAAATAGGTACGGCATATAATATCTACTACTTCGTCTGAACCACATCCAAAAATTAATTGTTTCTCACCAACATTTAATTTCTCTGCAAGTGTTTGTCTCAGAGCTGAAGCATAACCATCAGGATAAATCTCTAGGTGATCAATCATTTTCGGTATTTCTTCTTTTACTTTGTTTGAATAACCAAATGGGTTTTCGTTAGATGCTAGTTTAACAATTTTAGATAAACCATACTCTTTTTTTACTTCTTCTATTTGTTTACCAGGTGTGTATGGCGACATATCCTGAAATACTTGCTTTGCTTTCAATTGGATTACCCCCTCGACTATTCTTCTACTAAATCTGGTCTTAATTTAATTGCTTCATTCAAGTAAATGTGTTCAATATCTTTTTGTGACTTTTCAGTATTTACTGTCATCATCACACGAATACAAAGTGGTAAACTATTTGGAACATTAATTTCTGGCATACACATTACAGGTACGTATTTCCATCCATCTATCAAGCGTAATGCTTTAGCAGGAAATGTTGCATTTAGATCTGCAGTAACAGAAATCATAACCGAGGCAATGGAGTCTGGTTCGACATTGTTTTTCTCAGCCATTTGTTCGATCATTATTTTTGTTTGTTCAATGATTTCTTCTGCTTCGTTGTTATTGACGGTAGTTGCTCCTCGTATTCCTCTTATCATTATGAACCCAACTCTCTCAAAAAGTTTTCCAAAAGATTGGTTAAAGCTTGATCATCGATATTTTCTGTTACCGGATTTCCAATATCTTCTAACAATACCATTTGAACCGTGGCATTTTCTGATTTTTTATCTTTTTTCATTCGATTGACTAATCTTTCAACAGATAAAACAGGTAAATTTAATGGATAATGATTTGCTGATAACCAATTTTTTAATGGTTGATAGGGCAATTCAATATCATATGTTGATTCACTGACTTGAATGGCAAACAACATACCGATAGCTACCGCTTCCCCATGTGTGATTTTTCCGTATCCCAGTTCGGATTCAATAGCATGACCCAGAGTATGTCCAAAATTCAGAAATTTCCGAATATTTGATTCCTTCTCATCTTTTTCTACTACTTCCGCTTTCACAGCGATACCTTTTTGTAAGTGGTCGGTAAGTTTTTCTGCTTGAAGCGTTGAAGTAATATCTGTTTTTAGCACATCTTCCAAAAAGTCCGGGTCACTTATAAAACCATGTTTTACGACCTCAGCATAACCTGATCGTTTTTCTTTATCTGGTAACGAAATCAATGTATCTGTATCATAAATTACAGCTACTGGAGGATAGAAGTTACCAATTAAATTCTTCCCTTCAGGATGATTAATCGCTACTTTTCCACCAACACTACTATCATGAGCCAAGATTGTAGTAGGTATTTGAATAAAGTCGATGCCTCGCATATATGTTGCAGCAACAAAACCTGCTAAGTCACCAATCATTCCACCACCTAGAGCAACAATGAGTGATTGTCGATCAAGCTGATTTTCAATTGCAGCTGTTAATAAATGATAATATTGATCGATACTTTTAGATGATTCACCAGCTGGTACTACAGTTACAGATATATTAGCAGAGCTTGGTAAATTCTTTTTTACCATGTCCGAATATAGATCATTTACAACGCTATCTGTAATAATTAAAATATTGTGATATTCTTTTGGTAAAAATTCACCTATCTTATCGATAATGCCGTTTCCGACGATAACATCATATTGATTCGTACTTGTCGTAATAGTTTGCTTATGCATTTAGAAGCACCTAATTTCCTCTCGATATTGATCAATTGCTTCTTTCAGTTTTGGAAATTGATCATGAGGAAATTGTTCTAAAATAGCTTTGGCTACTTCAAAGGCTACAACATGCTCCATTACAACAGCTGCTGCTGGAACCGCACATGAATCAGATCGTTCGATACTGGCATTGAAAGGTTCTTTCGATTCAATATCAACACTTTGCAATGGCTTGTAAAGTGTTGGAATAGGTTTCATTACCCCTTTAACAATCACAGGCATTCCTGTAGTCATACCACCTTCGAAACCACCAAGTCGATTGGTGCGACGATAATAACCTTTTTCTTCGGACCAAAGGATCTCATCATGTACTTGACTACCATTCTTGCGGGCCGCTTCAAAACCAATACCAAATTCTACTCCTTTGAAAGCATTAATACTTTGTACAGCTCCAGCAATACGACCATCTAATTTGCGATCATAGTGTACATACGATCCAAGTCCTGCTGGAAGACCTTCAATGGCAACTTCGCAAACTCCACCAATCGAGTCTCCGTCCTTTTTAGCATGATCGATAGCGTCCATCATTTTCTTTCCTGCTACTTCATCCAGACTACGTACAGGCGACTCCTCTGAAATACGAATTTTTTCGTCGATAGATAATTCCGTAATTTCTTCTGCTTTAATGCCTGCAATTTCTTTAACGTATCCTACAATTTTTATATCAAGATTTTTTAATAAAGTTTTTGCTACAGCTCCTGCTGCGACTCTAGCTGTTGTTTCACGTGCAGAAGAACGTTCTAGAATATTACGCATATCACGATGTCCATATTTTAAAGCACCGTTTAAATCAGCGTGCCCTGGACGTGGTCGAGTTACTACTCTTCTAATCTTTTGGTCTTCAGCTACCGGATCTTCCCCCATAACATCAATCCAGTGTTTAAAATCATCATTATGTACTACAAGTGCTATTGGTGAACCTAACGTGTATCCATGACGTATCCCACCAACTATATCTACTAAATCCTTTTCGATTTGCATTCTTTTACCTCTACCGTGTCCTTTTTGACGACGTAAGAGTGAATCATTAATATCGTCTTGAGTAATTGGCATTTTCGCTGGAAGACCTTCTATGATAGTAGTTTGTTGCTTCCCATGCGACTCACCTGCTGTTAAATAACGCATTGTAATCCCCCTTATTTGATTTTTTGTATTACTATAACACAGCTCACAAAAAATGTGTGTAGAAATTTGCTGATTTTATATCTTTCCATAAAAAAATGTATCCAAAACTTTAAAACCATATTTCTCGGGACTAAAGATTTGTTCGGTACTCCCGACAAAGAAGACACCATTATTAGCTAAAGATTTATTGAAGTTATGATAGATTTGATTTTTTGCATCTTCCGTAAAATAAATTAATACGTTTCGACAAACTATTAGGTCCACATTGTTAGGATATGAATCTGCTAATAAGTTATGATGTTTAAAAGTAATAGCATTTCTTAATTTCTCATCCACTTTAAAGGTTTCGCCTTCTTGATGAAAGTACTTCTTTTTAATTGCTGGTGGAACTTCTTGAAGTGCTCGGGCATTATAAATTCCTTGTCTAGCTCTTGCTAATACATTAGGATCAATATCTGTTGCTATTATCTCAATGTCTTTTAAATCCCATAATTGATTGGCAATGATAGCAAGTGTATAAGGTTCTTCTCCAGTTGAACATGCTGCACTCCAAATCTTTATCTTTCGCTTTTCTTTTTGGAATGAAGGTAAAATTTTATCTTCAAGTACTTTCCACCTTGTCGGATTGCGATAAAATTCAGATACATTTATGGTTACTTTATCGAGAAATTCTTGTAATAATTGTTGATCAGAATTAATCGCTGAAAAATAATCTTGAAACGTACCGTATCCACGTTTATTACGTAGAGATGTAAGACGCCGTTTCATTTGAACCTCTTTATACAGAGATAAATCTAAGCCGGTTTTTTTATGTATGTGGCCGATGAAAGCTTGGTAATCTGACATGTCTCTTCTCCCTCAAGATAAATGATTATCAAATTATGATAACCAATTGTCGATATTTTTGCTATAGCTCTGTAATTCATCTTGTGTGAAAAATAAATTGATTTCACGTTCTGCACTTTCAACTGAATCGGAGCCATGGATAATATTGCGATGAGTAACTATTCCGTAATCTCCTCTGATAGTACCAACTTCAGCCTTTTGAGGGTTGGTTTTTCCCATCATTTTTCGAGATACTTCAATCACATTTTCACCTTCCCAGACCATAGCAAAAACAGGCCCTGATGTTATAAAAGAAACGAGGTCTTTGAAAAAAGGTTTTCCGTCATGTTCTGCATAGTGTTTCTTAGCAAGAGATTCAGAAATAGTCATAAGTTTTGCTGCAACGAGTTTATATCCTTTTTGTTCAAACTTAGCAATTATTTTTCCAATTAAATTGCGTTGAACTGCGTCTGGCTTAATCATTACGTATGTTTTTTCCATTTTATTCACCTCTTTATATTTTTCGATTGCCAATATAATTGGCAATATTTTCTAATGCTTCTTTTGCTTGGTTATTTGGTAATAAATATAGTGCTTCATAAGCTTTCTGTAAGTATAAATCACTTATTTTTTTTGCTCTTTCAATCGCCTCTGATGTGATAATTTTCGACAGAACAGGCTTAATTGTGTCACTATTTACTTGCCCATCTGAAAACAAGTTTGTTAATTCTTCGCGAATCGCAGGGTTTTCTAATGCAAATAGCACTGGTAATGTTATATTCCCATTTATTAAATCACTTCCCGCTGGTTTACCTAATTCTTTTTCTGAAGCAGTAAAATCTAAAATATCATCAATTATTTGATAGGACATGCCCATGTAATAGCCATATCTAAATAGAGCCTTTTCCGTTACGTGATCTGTTTCAGAAACAATTGCTCCTAATTGACAACTTGAAGATATTAACAAAGCAGTCTTTCGTTTTATTCTTCTCAAATAGTTACGAAAGTTTTGATCTAACTTATATTTATCTTTGATTTGTTCGATTTCACCGATAGTTAGTTCGACCATAGTTCTTGAAAGTATTTGGTGTGCTCTTGGCTGTTCAATTTCAGTAAATTGCTGTAGAGCTTTTGCAAATATGTAATCCCCTGTTAACATAGCAACTTGGTTATCCCATTTTGCTTTAACTGTCGGCTTTCCACGTCTTAAATCAGAATCGTCAATCACGTCATCATGTACAAGTGAAGCCATATGGATTAATTCTAAAGAGCTGGCGACGTTTTTAATTTTTTTCAGATTATAGTCCCCAAACTTAGAAGCAAGTAAGACGAATACCGGTCTTAATCGTTTGCCTCCAGCTTTTAATAATTGAATAGAGGCCTCATGCAATGTTGGCTGATCCGCGTAAACCGATTCTTCTAATGCGTCCTCTATTAGTGATAAGTCTTTTTTTAGAAATGCATACGTTTTTGCAAGCTTCATTTATCGTCACCTTTATTTCTACACTTGTTTTTCACCTAGATGCATGGCAGCTACTCCACCTGTATAGCTTTTATATTGCACATTAATCAAACCCGCATCTTCAAATAGTTTTTTTAATTGTTCTTTTCCAGGAAAATCCTTTGCTGACTCATGTAACCATACATATTCTTGATAGCTTTTCGCGAATAACCTGCCAAACATTGGCATGATATTTTTAAAATAGAAATAATATAACTTGCGAAACAGCACTCCTTTTGGTTGTGATGTTTCTAAACAAACAACCATGCCACCTGGCTTTACAACCCGATGCATCTCTTTTAAAGTTTGCAGATAATCAGGGACATTCCGTAAACCAAAGCCAATTGTTACATAGTCAAAATAGTTATCTTCAAATGGCAATTCCATTGCATTACCATGGACGAATTGCAAATTATCTATTTCATGATTTTCCTTGCGTTCTTCAGCAACTGACAACATATTTTGACTGAAATCTAATCCTATTACTTCTCCGTCTACCCCAGCAGCAGCTGACAAAGAGAAAGACCAGTCCCCAGTACCACAACAAACATCTAAAGCTTTTGCACCTGACTTTACGTTCATTTTTTTCATTACATCATTACGCCATTTTTTATGTCTTTGAAATGAAATAATAGAATTCATATAATCATAATTACTATAAATTTTTTCGAAAACTTGATGAACCTTTTCTTCTTTTGTTTGCTTCGTCATTTTGATAATCCTTCTTCCAACATCATATTCCCATCTCTCTGTGAAAGTGAAATGTGATAAAGATCTATATCTTTTTCTAGAATATTTGCCCAATTATGCTTATTCATAACTGATAAATCTTGATCTATTTTTTCTAGGCAATAAATAATTGCATTTTCTAACTGTTTTTTGTCGTTTATATCAAGTACAGTTTCTATTAACAACTGTTGAAAAAATGTGTTATGTCCCTTGTACATTTGTGCTAATTCGAATTGAAGTTTCTTATACATTAACCATTTAGTGATATACGGAACAGCATCCTTTTCATTCACAAAATCTGCTACTTTGGTAACTAATTTAGCTTCTATTTGTTCATAATCGTTAAGAAAAACATCAATATTCTCGTATTTTTTATAATACACATGCATTTTGTTCTGAGTAACTTCATTAATTCCATCTGCTAATAATCGTACAAATGCTATATCATTAGTAGAGGCTAATACATGATAATAAATCCCAGAATAATAGTCTCCTGCTAAAACAGTAAGTTGTTGTTCTTTCTCACTCTGCCTTTCATCAAAATGAATGGCTATTTGGTCATGCGTATTTAATGCAATTTGAACCAGCATGGTAGTTAGTACAAAATTTTCTTGTTTTTTATCAGATTTTATTAACTCATTAAGCGCAATAATTTTATGTATTTCGATATTTGGCTGCTTTAAATGTTTTTGAAGATAACCCTGCTTAATGGATTTTGTTATTAGCTTTTCATAATAGTTTATTATTTCTATATATTTCATTAGTCTCACCACAATTCTTCAAAATCCTATTCTATATTAACATAGTATAGCATAAGTTTACATCTTACGGGACAGATAAAGTTTTGATTGGTAGGAAACATTCAGAGGGGTATTCAGAATAGATGATATGAAAAAAGGGTGCAATTTGCACCCTTTTTTGCCCATATGTAATACCATATTATTTTACGATATCCTTAAGGGCTTTACCTGGTTTGAAAGCAGGCACTTTGCTAGCTGGAATTTCGATTTCATCCCCAGTTTGTGGATTACGCCCTTTACGTGCAGCACGTTCGCGTACCTCAAAATTACCAAAACCAATTAATTGTACTTTTTCGCCATCTTTAAGTGAATCCATGATAGATTCAAAAACTGCATCAACAGTTTTGGTTGCATCTTTTTTAGAAAGTTCACTTTTCTCTGCAACTGCATTAATTAGATCTGTCTTGTTCATGATATTCACCTCCTCCCAATATAAGCTATATATTCCATAACAATGAAACATATATAGCTAATTGCCATCTGTCAAAGGATGACAAGGCTTATAATAACTGAGAATTAAAGATAATTCAACAATTATTCATGTTTCTACAGAAAAAAATATTTTTTCTGTTAAGTAATTACCAAGTTATCAAGAATGTTATCATATGTCATTTAGCTATGCAAGTGTTTTCAAACGTTGATTTAATAATACTTTGGCCGGTTAGGATCTTAGTATTGAATTGTTACCTATTATTACCAATTATAAATATTTTATTCAACAAAAAAAGCGCAATGCTTTGGCATCAACGCTTTTAGAAAATTCTTATAAAATTATAGCAATTAAACCACCAGATCCTTCATTAATTATCCGTTCCAACGTTTCCTTCAATTTAAATCTAGCGTTCTCAGGCATTAAAGACAGTTTAGCTTGTATGCCTTCTCTAACAATAGAACTTAATGATCTTCCAAAAATATCCGATTGCCAAATTGACAAAGGATCATCTTCAAAATCTTGCATTAAATATCGTACTAATTCCTCACTCTGCTTCTCTGTACCTATGATTGGTGCAAACTCAGATTCTACATCTACTTTAATCATATGGATGGACGGAGCAACTGCTTTTAATCGAACTCCAAATCTTGGGCCCTGTCTTATGATTTCTGGTTCTTCTAACATCATATCCGTTAATGCTGGTGCAGCTACCCCGTATCCAGTTTGTTTGACCATTTTTAAAGCATCTTCTATCTGATCATATTCTTTCTTCGCATTCGTAAATTCTTGCATTAATTGTAAAAGGTGATCTTTTCCTCGTATTTCTTCCCCTACAATTTCTTTTAGTACTTGATCATACAACTCATCTGGTGCGTGTAAATCAATATCTGCAACACCCTCACCCATTTCAATTCCTGCCAGCGAGGCTTGTTGGATATAATCAAACTGATCAAATTGTCCGATGACATGATCTACATCTCTTAGTCTTTTGATATCCTTTACTGTCTCTTCTATCGCAATTTGGTAATTTTGTCTTAACCAATGTTGTTCATCTAAAACTAAAACCCAACTTGGTAGGTTTACATTCACTTCTAACACTGGAAATTCATAAAGTACTTCTCTTAAAACATTATTAACATCATGTTCAGTCATACTTTCTACACTCATTGATAAAACAGGAATATCATACTTATCCGTTAGATCTTGACGTAACAATTCAGTGTCTTGATTGTATGGCCGAACCGAATTAATAATCATAATAAATGGTTTACCAACTTCTTTTAGTTCATCGACTATTCTTGCTTCTGCATCTACATAATCTCCTCTTGGAATTTCACCAATACTTCCATCAGTAGTTACAACAATACCCATGGTAGAGTGTTCTTGTATCACTTTTCTTGTTCCAATTTCGGCTGCATCATGAAACGGTATAGGTTCCTCATACCATGGAGTATGAATCATACGCGGACCATTTTCATCTTCAAATCCTTGTGCGCCTTTAACGGTATAACCTACACAATCCACTAATCTTACATTTACGTCTAAACCTTCTTCTACTGTTAAAGAGACAGCCTGATTAGGAATAAATTTTGGTTCTGTTGTCATGATTGTTTTACCTGCTGCACTTTGTGGTAGTTCATCTTGTGCTCTTAAACGATCACTTTCATTCGTTATGTTTGGTAAAACCGTTTTCTCCATGAATTTTTTTATGAAAGTGGACTTCCCAGTTCTTACCGCACCAACAACACCTAAATAAATATCACCATTCGTCCGTTTTGAAATATCTTTAAAGATATCTACCCTTTCCAAGTGATCCCCTCCCGATCTATTCGACCTCATCATTCTACGAATCTTTGACAATTCTATTCTATGATGTTGTCCTATTAAATTATGCTAAATATTCGCACATTAAATAAACTTTCATACTTTGCCAAACAAAAACGAATAATAAAGCTCTACCTCATCCATATGTCAGGAAGGAAGTTTATATACCATTTTAATTATTGAAAAAAATTGATTACATCAGACCAAATAGTGACTGCATAAAGCTCATTTGACACAAACAGCGCAATAAAAAGAGGGTTAATTTTGAATGAAAGTATGTGCGAAACAGTCGCTCCGGCTTGCCCACTTCGCTTTCCGGGGGCATGCTCTTCAGCTAACTTTGAAAAGAAAAACACTTTTCAAAGTGGATCTTCAGATCATGCTAATCCCCCAGGAGTCGAAGTGGACGCCTGCGCTAGCTGAAGTTCTACAATGAATACGAGAATTGAAATAACGACTTTAATTAACTCAGTATCTCAAATAAATTCATATAGAAAGCTCAGAATGATAACTGTCGCAACCGTTGTAGAATCTATTTATAGCGTAGGCCGCCCACTTTCACTCGAGGCCACTGAAAAACCCCCTTCCTTTTTAATCAATAAAAATACAATCCCAAAATTCATACTAAATATCATATGAAAGTGGGGAATTATATGCATTTTCAATAGTGTTTCGGGGGTTAAAGTGGGAAAAATAATTTCCATAATATGTTTTTCAGTGGCCTTCTTTCACTCCTGTGGGAATTTTTTACCTGAAGATCCACTTTTTCGAGCGATCTTTGCTTGAAAAAGTTAGCTGAAGGGAAAAACCCACGGAAAGGGAAGTGGGCAGCCGGAGCGGATAACTAAAAGATAAATCATTTCAAAATTATCACATCTCTTATTTCGCAGTTTAGTTTTTTAACATTAAAAAAGAAACTCGCTTTATGTAAAAACGAGTTTCTTTCATTTTTATAGGTTACCAGCTTTCTTCGATTTCTGGTGCAAAAATTGGTTCGTTGTTTTTTACAGTAAATGGTATACTGTATGCTGGTACTACTGGATGTTCTTCTATCAAAATAGGTCTTATGTCCTCACCATTATTATAATTATGATCGGTTTCTTGTAATTTCTGATAAAGATCAATGCGATAATCAATCAATAATTCGCCATTTGTAGTAATATAGACAGGTAGATTTTCACCTGAATATGGACTTTGTACATGTGGTGGTTCTTCTAGATTAAGTTCTTCATAATCCAATTCATACACACTGCCTTCCACTTTGTCACCGAATGGCGGATAGGTGTGTTCATCTCGATAAATAGTTAACCGTTGCTGAATCGTTCGTACTTGATCAGCTACATGTAAATCAATTACCTTAACAGTTGGATTTTCTTCTACATCCACTAAAACATATTGATAACTACCGCCATTTTCAAAGGCAGTACCCGGAGCGGTTTGTAAAAGTCCTTGTCGTTTCAACATGCTAAAATCAATCACATATTTTTGATAGAGTGGTGTTTCATTTTCTTTTGTGTAAATCGGTAATAACCCATTATTTTGTTCTCTGTATTGTTCAATCGCTTGTTGAACCATTTGTAACTGTGAATCATTTGAAATTTGATTTTTACTTAGATTTTCGGAAGGATACATACAACCTGTCAAAATAAAAATACTAAGTATTATAATCATTTTTTTATGTAACATAAGAATTCTTAGCTCCTTCTAATTAGGCCGACGGTCCACTTATCACGACTAAGAAAATGATGAGACCACCAACCACCAAACATATGTAAGCGACAAAGGCGACTATTCCTGAAATAATTCCTTTTAATTTGTATCTACTTAGCAGTATTAGGACCATGGCTAAAATCAGCGCACCCATACCACCAAATGATATCCACATTTTCATTAATGCATCAGACAACTGTATTCAATCCTTTCTAGTGCATTCTTAATTCCTTCATTATAACATAAAATTGTAGTAACGCTTAAAGTACGTTTCAATACCTAAAAGACCGAAGTAGAAGGGGCAAAATCTACTTCGGTTATGACTAAATAATGTACCCGTAATCACCCTGAAAGTGAATGCTTGTGCGATTTATTGTATGCGAAGCAATATTACCTTGCATCCTCATGTGCCTATAAAGTCAATTTTTAAATAATTTGCTTAAAGTATTCATATCTTTCGGCATGTTATTGTTGGTAATTGCTTTCACAATTTTATCTTCTTTTTGCTTCGAAACGGATTTACCGGAAAGTCTTGCTAATTGTTTAACCAGTTGTCTCACCGTTTTTTCATCTGAAAAATCAGCATTTTGAACAGACTGTGCTACTTTGAAAATATCGTCTGGTTGAACATTAGATTTTTTTTGAATTTGATCAAACATGTTTTGTTTAAAATCACTCAAAATAACTCCTCCTAACTACTATAGTCATGTTTATAGTATGCATGGAGGAGTTAAACAGTTAATCCGAAAACCTATCGATTAACAAAGAAGAGATATCATCCACTTCATTTGTACGATTACGCGTCATCAAATGATCCACCACTTCTTTTGGAGTCTTTTTTTCAAAAATTACATCATATATCCCTGCCGTAATTGGCATTTCTACCTTTTCCTGACGGGACATCTGATTAACTGCTTCTGTTGTTCGAATTCCTTCTACAACCATACCCATTTGATCTAATACCTCGTTTAATGGCATCCCTTTACCTAACATATTACCTGCTCGCCAATTTCTGCTATGAACACTTGTACATGTTACGATCAGGTCTCCTACTCCTGACAGACCAATAAATGTTAAAGGATTAGCACCTTTCATTGTAGCTAAACGGGTAATTTCTGCTAGTCCTCGGGTAATTAATGCAGCCTTGGCATTATCGCCATATCCTAAACCGTCAGAAATACCTGCACCTAATGCAATAATATTTTTTAACGCTCCACCTAACTCGACTCCAATAATATCTGTACTTGTATACACGCGAAAATAATCATTCATAAATATATCTTGCGTAAAAACGGCATTGGCTTGGCTATTAGAGGCTGCTGTTAACGTGGTAGGGTGTTTGACACTTACTTCTTCTGCATGACTTGGTCCAGATAGAGCTACAACATCGTCAACTAATTCAGGCAACATTTCTTCTTTAATCATTTCAGATATCCGAAAGTGGCTATCTGGCTCAATTCCTTTACTTCCATGAATAATCGGAACTTGTTGTTTAAGTACTTTGTTTAACTTCTGGCATGTTTCGCGTATTGCTTTCGTTGGTACCACCAAAACAATTGCTTCTACATCCTCAATTGCTTTGGATAAATCATCAAACAATCGTAATGAATCTGGCAGATCTATATTAGGTAAATATTTTAGATTCTTTCTGTCTTTTTCCATTTTTATTTTTTGCTTGGAATTATGGGTCCATAACCGGACATCTTGTTGATTATCACACAGTACCATCGCAAGCGCAGTTCCCCAACTTCCTGCACCTAATACAGCTACTTTTTTCATTTATTTCACCTCTAACTTCTTCTACGTGCATATATTTTTATAGGAGTTCCTTCAAAACCGAATGCATCACGAATCTGATTTTCAAGAAAGCGTTCATATGAAAAGTGCATTAATTCTGGATCATTAACAAAAACAACAAATGTAGGTGGTTTCACAGCTACTTGTGTTGCATATAAAACCTTAAGTTTTTTTCCATGCTTAGTAGGAGCTGGGTTAATCGCTAGCGCATCCATGATCACATCATTTAAGATATTTGTTTCAACACGTTTTGTGTGGTTTTCACTAGCCTCAATTACTTTAGGCAAAAGCGTATGGATTCTTTTCTTCGTTTTTGCTGATAGATAAATAATCGGAGCATAATCTAAAAACAGGAAATGTGCTCTTACTTTTTCCTCAAATTCTTTTATAGCTTGATCGTGTTGAGCAATTGTATCCCATTTATTTACAACGATGATTACCGCTTTACCAGCTTCATGTGCATAACCAGCTATTTTTTTATCTTGTTCAATAATACCTGTATCAGCATCTATCAACGTTAAAACGACATCGGAACGTTCAATCGCTTTTAAAGCTCTAAGAATACTGTATTTTTCGGTAGATTCATAGATTTTACCTCTTTTTCTCATACCAGCAGTATCAATTATTACAAATTCCCTATCTTCTTTAATAAAATTAGTATCAATTGCATCTCTCGTAGTTCCCGCAATATCACTAACAATTACCCGCTCTTCATTTAATAGTGCGTTTACTAAAGAAGACTTTCCTACATTAGGTCTTCCGATTAAACTGAAATGAATTACATCTTCATCAACTGGTTCATTATCTCTTTCCGGGAATAAGTTTACGACACTATCTAGTAAATCACCTAATCCTAAGCCATGTGTACCTGATATCGGATGCGGTTCTCCAAAACCTAGTGCATAAAATTCATATATTTGCTCTCTCATCTCTGGATTATCAACTTTGTTTACGGCTAACACAATAGGTTTATTTGATTTGTATAAAATTTTCGCAACTTCTTCATCAGCAGCAGTAATTCCTTCTCTACCATTCACAAGAAAAATAATAACATCAGCTTCACGAATGGCAACCTCAGCTTGTTCTCTCATTTGTATTAATAAAGGCTCATCGCCAATTTCAATCCCTCCGGTATCAATTAGGCGAAAATTAGTATTTAACCATTCTGCTTCTGCATAGATTCTATCTCGGGTTACTCCTGGTATATCTTCTACAATCGATATCCTTTCACCAACTAATCGGTTAAATATCGTAGATTTTCCTACATTTGGCCTTCCAACTATTGCAACTACAGAACTTCTCATGAAGGCACATCCTTCCTAAAATGTATTGAATTCAAATTTGTTCGTAATAGTTTCACTTTACTAAATTACCATAACTAAGCTAATGAAAACAAGTTAATTTGTTCTATTTAACATAATATAATTATTGTAAAGACTTAATGCTTCACTATGATATATAATTCCTCACTTAAGGCATGACTAATACCATCTAATATAGCTTCAAGATTTGCAGCTACTTTTTCCATTTCTTCTTTATCATCACAAATAAATATCGAAGCACCGGCAGACACCTTATTCCGATTTGTTGTTATTGTAGCTAATATGGCTTTTTCAAGTACCATAGTTATCACCTCTTTTAATCACTTATTTTGAGCTTTTGATTCAGAGGGCATACGAATTGCATTTTCAAGAACAGGAACTGAACGAATTACTTTTATAGCTTTTTTAACATCTTTGTCTTGAGGCAAGATAAAAACCCCAATTCGGCCATCGTCTAAATCTCGCTTGATTAATGGAACTAAAGCTGGTGTTCCTGAATCACGGATTACTCCTAAAGAAACAGATATATCATGAAGAATAGCTTGTCGTTGTCCTAGGTTTGCAATAGTAGATCGAACATCAAAATTCTGTGGAGTTAAAATAAACCCCATTCCATGTTTCATAATCTCTTTTTGTCTAATAGGTAAACCAATATTCATAATATATATATTATCTACATAAAGACCTGCCCCATCAAAAGATATCTTTGCTTCTTCAACGCTAACGATATCACCGAGTGTTGAGCCACTCATATATTTTCTAAGTAAGTAAATACAAATAACAGTTACTAATATAGCTAAATAAATATTCCATACTAAATAAGCCATCGTCGTTAAAAGTGAAGTGAAAATCACCAAATAATTACGACTTTCAAATGCTACAGCGATACCTTCTATATATGTATTCCCTCTGGGTACTAGTTCGTAACTATCCATTTCTGATAATGTGTTACGTTCCATATTTCGTACTTCTCTAAATTGCGACGCGGCTATCGTTAAAAAAGTAACCGCAGTGAATTCTTTCTCCATAATTGCTGGTACTGCAACAGATCCTAAACCAGCAGCAATAAAACCGAGAGCAAGGTGTATAATCTTGCCATGTAAATACGTGGGGTATTGTCTATAATCGGTTTTTAACATAATCATCCTGGCAATGGTTCCTATTGTGACACCAAATAGAATGGGATAAGTATACTCATTCACGAATTCCACCTCTTTTTAAATTCGATAACTTTTATAATACTCTCCATTTTTTCGATTATATATTCCCAACTATGTTGGATCGCAATTAATAGAAGAACAGAAAATAGTATAATAAAGTAATAATGATAACTAATGGTATATTGAAGATAATAGTTAAGACAGATTAATCCAAACAGGAGTTGTCCAAACGTTAATCCTGTAGTGAGAATAATAATCTGCTTATATATTTCTTTTGAAGTGAATTGAGTTAATAAAAAGACACATACTACAGCAATTAATATAAAAGCAAAATCATTTAATACTGGGCTTGTCAAACGCCATAGGAAATAAATCGCATACATGTAGCTTATAAAAAGTATAAATAAATATTTTTTAATGCGAAGTTTTTGATAAATTAATCCACAACTTGTATAAACTAATAAAAAAAGAAAGCAAACATTCATTGGTAGATCGATTATAATGACTTGATATGGAAGTAAATTCAAACATAAAAGTAATCCCATCGAATATACAAATCTTATTTTTTTATTTGACAGAAAAAAAGTAGTAATACACCATAACAACCAGCATGCCCATACAATCAGAAATTGATACATATTCATCACCTTTAAACAGTATGTACCGAGTAGTAGCATTTTAACCGTCCCCTATTAAAAAACGTTAAAACTATTTAGACCTAATTAATTACTAAAAAATAATTAATGAACAAAAGTAGGATTATACGACATAACTTAGTTATCCATTTTGAAATGATATATGTGCATAGAAACCGCTACGGCTTGCCCACTTCCCTTTCCGTGGGGTTTTCCCTTCAGCTAACTTTTCCAAGCAAAAACCGCATGGAAAAGTGGATCTTCAGGGAAAACGATCCCACAGGAGTGGAAGTGGCCGCCTACGCTTAGTGGGACTCTGCAACGATTGCAAATGCTCATATTTTTTGAATTATTACAATTAGACAATAAGCCAGCTTATATTGAAAACAATAATTAATCTAATGATAAATTGAAAAGGAAATAGTAAATACGTCAACATGATTATTTTTGCTTGAGTTGCAGAGTATAAAAAAGCGCAGGCGTCCGCTTCTACTCCTGCGGGAAGTTTTTATCCGAAGATCCACTTTTGTAAGTGGTCTTTGCTTACCAAAGTTAGCGGACAAGCCGGAGCGATTGCAAAGCACATATAATATCTCATAATTACTAAAAAAATAGTGTAGTATTGTCCTACTTTAGCTCATCAACTGATTTTGCAGATAAAAAAACATGCTACGTAAAAGTAGCATGTTTTTGGTTTAATCGTTTTTGTATTTGTCTAATTTATCACCGATCATATCTCCTAGTTGAAAACCGGATTGATCGTCGTCACTTTCGTATTGTTTAATTTCTCGTTGGTTACGCTCTTCTTCTATTTCTTTAATACTTAGAGAAATTCGCTTATCGGAACCACTCACTTCTAAGACTTTTACGTTCACTTTTTGATCGACTTCTAAAACCTCACCAGGCGTCCCAATATGCTCTGTAGAAATCTGAGAAATGTGTACGAGTCCTTCAACGCCAGGTAAAACTTCAACGAAAGCACCGAAGTTTACCAATCGCTTCACCGTACCTTCTACTACATCATTTACAGCAATTTTTTCTTCAATATTATCCCATGGTCCTGGTTGAGTAGCTTTGTGAGATAAAGAAACTCTTTCATTTTCTTTATCGACTGATAGTACTTTTACTCGCAAACTATCTCCTTCAGATACCAAATCAGATGCTTTTTCTACATGTGAGTGTGCTAATTGTGAAATATGTACTAAGCCATCTAATCCACCAATATCAACAAACACACCGAAATCAGTAATTCGTTGAACCGTACCTTCTATTTCTTGTCCTTCTTCAATTGAATCTAGTAATGTTTTCTTTTTCTCTTGTGCTTCTTGTTCGATAACGGCACGATGTGACAAAATAATTCTGTTTTGTTCTTTATCTAATTCCACAATTTTTAACGTTAATGATTGATCTTGATAATCAGCAAAATCTTCTACATAGTGTGTTTCGACAAGTGAAGCAGGAATAAACCCTCTAACACCAACATCTACTACAAGACCACCTTTTACTACATCGCGAACGGTAGCATTAATAATTTCATCATTTTCGAATTTTTCTTTAAGATCTTCCCAAGCTTTTTCTGCAATAACTGCTTTTTTAGACAATACGATCTCTTCGTCTTCTACTTTTTTCACTTGTAATTCCAACTCGTCACCTTCACTAACAACATCATTGGCAGTTTCAATGCGCAATGCTGAAAGTTCACTAATTGGAACTATTCCTTCGACTTTATGTCCTATATCTACAAGAACATGTTTCTCTTCAACCTTTACTACTTTTCCTTGTACGATATCTCCTACTGAAAGCTCCTTAATTTCAGAAATTTCTTGATTCATTTCGTCCATGACAAAGACCTCCTTCGATTTCCAACACAAAAAAGTTTAATGTGCTTTTTTCTAACTTCTAACATTTAGCATGATTTGTCAAGTTATATATATTAAACTGGTTGTTTTTCTTTAATTTTTTTAATATCTTCCATAATAGCATCTGTCACTTCTTGAGCTGAACGTTTATTTTTCCTAAGTGACTCCATATCTACTGGCATTCCGTATACCACCTGAAGTGGTTCTTTGCTTTTATACTCACCAATAATCGCACAAGGAATAACAGTTGCTTTTGAGCGTAATGCAAAAAAACCTGCACCAGCAAGACCTCTTTTTAATTCACCATTTTTACTTCTGGTTCCTTCGGGAAATAAACCTAGTACATGACCGTCTTTTAAAACTTCTAAGCCTTTACGTAATGCGTTTCTATCTTTCATTCCGCGTTTAATAGGAAATGCATGTACCTTATGTAATATATATCCGAATAATTTATTTTTAAACAATTCTTCCTTTGCTAAAAAATGAATATCGCGTGGACAAGTAATACCAACTATAGGTGGATCATAATTAGAGATATGATTAGAACATATGATTACCGGGCCTTCTTTAGGGATATTTTCTGTACCTTTTGCTATTACTTTGTATTTAGGTTTTAGAACTAGCTTAACCACATTTTTGGCAAATCGATAAAAGCTCATTTTCTTAACTCCTTAATTTGTATTAACTAAAGCTAAAATTTTTTCTGCAACTTCTTGAATGGATAGAGAAGTGGTATCAATCTCAATAGCATCTTCTGCTTTCTTAAGTGGGGAAACTTTTCGCTCCGAATCCATTTTATCTCTAAGTTTTATGTCATTTTCTATTTGTGCAAGATTTGATGGAAAACCTTTCTTTTCGTTTTCTTCATGTCTTCTTTTGGCACGTTCTGAAACACTGGCAACTAAAAAGATTTTAATCTCGGCATCTGGGATAACATGTGTACCAATATCTCTTCCATCCATCACCACTTCTCTATTTTGTGCTAACTTTTGTTGTCTTTGCACCATGATCGATCGCACATCTGCAATCGATGCAATGGCGGAAACATTTTGAGTAACTGCATCAGATCTTATGTCTTCTGTTACGTTCTGAGTATTTAAAAACACTTCTTGTTGGGCATTAATATCGATTGCTATTTCTTTTAAATGCTGTACAACTTTCTCTGATTTATTGATATCAATGTGGTGATGAAGTACAGAATAGGTTAAAGTGCGATACATGGCACCTGTATCGATATATACATATCCTAACTTTTTCGCTACGATCTTTGCCACAGTGCTTTTTCCTGCTGCTGCAGGTCCATCTATTGCAATGGATAATTTTCTATTGCTCATTATTATTTCAATCCTTCCATTTACTTTTACGATGACAATCCTTTTTGACGAGCTTGTAATTGTTTTAGAAAGCCAAAACGAACAATTAATTGTTGATCATGAGGATTGATTTCTTCAAATTTAATTGATACTAGATTATTTTTTTCTTTTCTCTCATGTATTCTAACGGTTTTACCTATGATATGTAAATACTCTATTTTATTATCGAGAGGTAAGACTAACATCAAATCAACTAGTTCATTTTCCTGTAAAGAGTTGTCGGTGTCAACGATAATAGACAAACCACCACCACTAATGTCATGTGTAACAGAAGTGAACGATCGTGAGCTTATTTTACTTTTAACTGAAACATCTAATAATGCCTCAATTCGCACAAATTCTCTTCGTTGAATTTTTTTTAGCTTCTCCTGATCAAAGGATAATATTAAAGTAGGAATATTTTTCACTTTTCCCTTTCCAATGATCTCACTATTAAAACTATAAACCGAATTATTTTCAATAAAACTAACCTGAAACAAAGTACCAACTGAAAACAACTCTGTCTGATTGGTATCTTCATTAATAGGATAATCTATATATAATTTATTATTTTTCGTGTTAATAACCCGGCATTTATAAAAAGTCTTATTTTCTTCAATCTGTAAAAAAGTACCGATTTTAATCAATGTTCATCCTCTTTTCTTTGCTAGGAATTTTGAATTAGATATAGAAAAATAATGGATAAAGCATATTTATTATCTCAAAAAAAAGAAAGAAGGGGAAGTCCTTCTTTCATACTTTTTAATATTTGATTTCTGCTTGCTTTAGTTTGTCTACTCTGACTTCATCTCCATTAGAAGCATCGATAAATATTTTATAGGTATCCTGATTCAAAGTGCCTAGGAATACATACGTTAGTATTTCTTCTCCTAGATCATTTTCTGTAATCGCTAAGTGATGTTCTTCAATTTTTAAATTAGAATTTACGCTTTCTCTTGCTTCTTTTTCCGAAATTTTGGCTTTAGGTATTTCTCTTTCATGGTTTTTTTCTAGATAATCTTTTGCAACAAAGCCTAAAACTTCGCCATTATCCAGAGCAACCTTTATCTGAATTGCATCTGGGTAAATCCAGACATCTTCATATTGTGGTACAAATTGAAAAACGCCAACATGATCATATTGATTACTTTCGACCATTGCTAAATCGCTAGTATAATCGATATCCTTTAAATACTGTTTTGCATTTTTCATAGCTTCATGTAAACTTATTTTTGATTCAGAAACTTCTCGATTTATCATTAATGAAATCGGATGTCCTCCTTGTTGCGTAACATCAATATATCCAGATTTATTTTCTTGTTTAAATGAACCACTATATAAAGGTATATTTGCACCTTCTCCTGTGCTTGCAACGGTTAATTCCGTATCGTTGTCTATTCGGAGTAATGATCGCATTTTCTTTTTCGCTTCTTGCTCTGAGACTTTTTCTTTACCAAGACTGGTAAAACCATCTTTCTTGCTAGATGTTCCCATTAAAGTTGCATTTAATTTTCCTTCCGAGAATCCTTCAACGGTTTTTTCTACCGTTTTAAAGCCATCAATTATTGTATTATCCGCTTGCTGATCATTATTTACTAATGCTAATTGGACGTCCATCCATCGAAGGTTTTCATTTAATGCCATGTTTTGAACTTTTCTAAGTTCGGATTCAATGTCACCAGATATTTCGTATAAAGATTCTAATGTCGCTACTTCATCTTCTGACAGCGGCTCTTTATCGAGGTCTCTGATAGCAGTGCGATAGCTAAAATCACCCATTTCCGATAAAAATTCTTCGGTTTTATTAAATGGCATTAAGGTTAACGGTAGCTGACCAACATCGTTATGAGCCATAGACGTTAGCCTCCATATCTCAGCTAATTGAGGAGATAATTGTTTTCGTGAATTCATAGCTAATGTTGAACCAATCTTGTCATGAAGCAAGTCTAAATTATATGTCAAACCATGAAAGGAACGTTGATAATTATTCTCTGCTTGGATCAGAATCGCATTTTTTTCTTGATGTTCTTGATATCCCCAAACAGATACGCCAATGATTGCTAAACTCAGAATTGTTATAAGTGTCCATCGAAACACGTTCTCACCTCCAATTATTACATACAGAATATATGTTTCCCTATTCGTTTAATTTGTGGTCGAGACCAAATCCAACCTGAAGTTGCAGTATCTGGATTAAAGTAGTACAAAGCCTCTCCTGTTGGATCCCAACCATTAATCGCATCTAAAACTGCTCTTTTAGCGGATTCGTTTGGTGTTAACCAAATCTGTCCATCAGCTACAGCTGTAAAAGCACGAGGTTCAAAAATAACTCCTGATACAGTATTAGGAAAAGTTGAGCTTTCCACTCTATTTAAAATAACGGAAGCCACAGCAACTTGTCCCTCAAATGGTTCACCTCTAGCCTCCCCATACACAGCGTTTGCCATTATTTGAATATCATTTTGAGAAAATCCCTGTGGTATGTTTACAGCAGTTGGTTCTAAATCTTCCTCAGTAGCTGCTGGTTGTTCTTGATTTTGTTGTTGATCTGATTCTTGTTGGTCTCGCTTTTGATTATTATTAGGTGCTTGTTTATTTGATTCTGATTGACCTGTCTTATTTGGACTTGGTTCTGTTTGTTTTTGTTTATCTACTCCTCCATAGTGTGTGAATTTTTTTCCTTGTTGAATTTGCTGATGAACATAACTTTTATCAAATTCGCTTGCCTTTTCCAGTTTTTGTTTAGTTGATTGTCCAGCCATACCATCAATTTCCATACCGAATTCATATTGAAAATTACGAAGTGCCCAATATGTTCCCCATCCGAATACACCATCAATATCACCGTTATAAAAACCTAAAAACTGCAATCTCGCTTGTAACTCGATTACATCATCACCGGTTGCTCCCTGTTGAATGACTTGATCGGAGAACGCCCTCACCTTAATGTCATCGACACTCATTAAGAACACAGAACAAATCACAAAGGTAAATATACATATTGTTATCTTTTTCATCATGAAAGGTAACCTCCAAACTTACTCTAAATCACATCTTATTATGGATAGCTTTTAATAAATATTGAAAATTATTCATTAAAACTTTGAGGGTATACAAAAAACGATTATATCTTTGCTGATATCCATTAAAAAATCCAAAAGATGTTGAATTCTAATCGTAGAATTTATATCATCTTCTGGATTTCAGTTCATGTCATTTATGATGTTAAGTTATTCAAGTTAAATAACAGTTTACAATTTATCATGTTGGAGTTTGGCTTATTTCGTTTGCAATTTTTACTTTTCTTAAGCTTAAAAGCCAGAGTAGTACCATAAAAGGAATTAAGCCATAGATCCATTGCCCCTGGATACTTTCGATAATAAAATCGTAAGTGCCATGTAGAAAAGTAGGTAAAAGTAAAGCAATTAATAAATAAGGAGTACCACGATTAGTTGCAAACTTCGCCCTTCCCAAATAATAGCCCATAATTACGCCAAATAATGCATGGGACGAGACTGGAAATATTGCTCGACTAATGGCAAATTCGATACCATGTGCAAACAAATAAAGAATATTTTCAACTGTCGCAAATCCTAAGCTAATAGAAACGCCGTAGACAATTCCATCATAAACGCTATTAAATTTGGAATATTTATATGTTGTAAAAATGAATATGAACCATTTAAAGAACTCTTCAAAAAGACCATATATAAAATAGGACTGTAAAAAGAGTGATTGCGCAACACCTTCTTCTTGAAATGCATACTGAATGAACATGATTGGAAATACTAATAATGCTCCATATAAAAATGTCCGAAAAATAGCAAAAATAGGTTCAAGTTCATATTCATCTTTCAAGTAAAAGAATGATAGCAATGCAAATGCTGGAGCAATAGAAACCGAGATAAGAGCAAACAATAATCCACCTACTTTCTAACTTCACTAAAATATGGGATACTATCCATAGAGATATATGTCAAACCAAAAAAGAAAGTTGGTCACATCATGAAAAAAACTTTAATTATTCACACTGGCGGTACTATTTCAATGAAAGAAAATCCTCAAGGAAGCGTTGTCGAAACAGATGCACATCCATTATCAAAAATGGAAGCTCTTCACTCGTTTCCTATTGAAGAAGTTCAATTATTTCATTTGCCTTCCCCACATATTACTCCTGAACAAATGTTACAATTAACCAAGTTTATTCAGGAGAAGATTGAAACCAATTTATACAATGGTATTGTTATAACTCATGGTACAGACACCTTAGAAGAAACTTCTTATTTTATAGATTTATCTATTAAATCATGTATTCCCATTGTTTTTACTGGTGCAATGCGTTCAAGTAATGAGATTGGTTCAGATGGGCTATATAATTTGATTTGCGCTATTCGAGTAGCGTCAAATCCAAAAGCAAGTAACCGCGGTGTATTGATTGTGATGAACGATGAAATCCATACAGCACAATATGTAACGAAAACTGCTACAAGTAATGTTTCGACATTCCAGAGTCCTCAATTTGGCCCGGTTGGTATTGTAACGAAACAAGATATTTATTTCTATCAAAAAACCTATCAAGATGAAATAATTTCTGTTTCATCACTTACTAAAAAAGTAATTTTGTTAAAAGCATATGCAGGAATGGATAATGAATTATTGGAATATATTTTGTCTACTAACATTGAAGGTATCATCATTGAAGCATTGGGGCAAGGGAATATTCCACCGACCCTAGTACCAACTATTAAAAAACTAATAAAAAAAGGGGTAACCGTGTTATTTGTTTCCCGTTGTTACAAAGGTATCGTACAACCAACTTACCATTATAAAGGTGGTGGTCGAGCATTACTTGAAGATGGTGTCATTTTTGCCAATCACTTGAATGGACCGAAGGCACGCTTGAAATTAATGCTATTACTAGAAAACGACGCATCACAACGAGAAATAATGACGGCATTTCGAGACTAAAACCTTACTTTGTTTTAGAAACTAACTAAGTGAAGCAACTGGAATTAAAATGATACTCTATATACCAGTTGCTTCACTAAAATGGATTTGAATTAACAGAAATTCCATTTCAAAGTTTTGTATTTATACCTGTTCTTTCTCTTCGATAGCTTTCGCTATTAAGCCACCGTGAAATCGTCCATTTTCAATAAATATCCCATTATTATCATATCCAGCAGCAATTACCCCTGCAATAAATACGTCATTTATATTCGTTTCCATCGTCTGATCGTTAAATTCTGGTTTTCCTGTTTCAGCATCTATCGCAATCCCAATTTGTTTTAAAAATCTTTGATTAGGTTGATACCCTGTCATGGCGAATACATAATCGTTCTTTATCGTTTTTCTTTCATTATCAACTTGATAAATTAATTTATGTTCTGTGATCTCTTCTACTGTAGCGTTAAACTCCATTTTGACTTTGCCGTGTTTCACTAAGGAAGCAAACTCAGGTAATATCCATGGCTTAACACTTGGTGAATAGTCATTTCCTCGGTATAACACCGTCACATTAGCACCAGCCTTATGTAACTCGATCGTCGCATCGACAGCTGAATTTTTCCCACCTATCACAGTTACATCTTGTTGATAGAAAGGATGAGCCTCTTTAAAATAATGAAAAACCTTTTCTAATTCTTCACCTTTTATTCCCATATAATTTGGTTGACCATAATACCCGGTCGCAACAATACAATATGTACTTTGATAGGTATATTTCTCCTTATGTTGATTAATTGTTTGTATTGTAAATTGATTATTTTCCTTTATAATACTTGTCACTTCTTCAAAGCTATTAATTCTTAATTTTTTTCGAATAGCTACAGTTCGATAATAAGCTAAAGCTTGATTTCTTACTGGTTTATTTTTTTCAGTTACGAATGCCACATCACCAACTTCTAATTTATCACTAGAACTGAAAAAGGTTTGATGGGTAGGGTATTTATAAATAGAATCAACAATATTTCCTTTTTCGATAATTAGTGGGTCGATGCCGATATTTTGTAATTCAATTGCTGCAGACATACCACACGGACCTGCACCAATAATAATAGCTTTTTCTTGTTGCATTTTGTACAAACACTCCTTCATTTACTACGTTCTTTATGATTAGATCCATCCTCTAAAACGAATGGCTTCAGCTTGATTTTTTAAACCGACCATATAGCTTGCCATATATATATTAACATGTTTATTTTCAGAAATATAGCGAACTTGTTTGATTGCTTCATGGATAATGGCATGCAGTCTACGGTTGACTTCTTCTTCTGTATATTTAATTCCTTGTTTGTACTCAAGCCATTCTAAATAAGCATAAATAATTCCACCTGTGGTTGTTAACACTTCAGGAATAATTGAAACTTGTTTTTTAAATAAAATCTCTAAGGCTGATTTCTCAATCGAATTTGTAATCGTTTCTAATATCACATTCGCGTTTATTCGATCTGCTGTTTCACTAGTGATTTGTTCGCCTCTCGCAGTTAACACCAACATATCACATTCCTTTTGTAGAAAAGAATCCAAATCAATACTTTCAGGAATGGACTTAGTAACTAATCCGAAGTTATCCTTTTTACTTAAAATATTTGGTACATCTAGACCAGCAGAATTGTATACTGCACCCTGTGGGTCCGAGATACCGATGATCTTATAACCTAATAGATGGAGCGATGTAGCCAAATAACTACCAACCCGGCCAACACCATGAATCATAATACCTTGACGTTGTTGCTTATCATCCTGTAATAATGATTGGATTGTCGAGAGTATCCCTTTTTCAATTGCCGTTTCTTTATTTTTAATCCCACCCAATACAACAGGCTTACCAGTTATAAAGTTCGGATTCGTATGTGTATTTAACAAACTATATTCATCCATCATCCAAGCCATTATTTGCGGATCAATCGATGCGTCAGAGGATAGTACATCGACATCCGGACCAATCACTCGTTGAATAGCGCGAATGTACCCTCTGCATACGCGCTCCAGTTCACGGTAGGATAGTTCTCTAACATCACAAACAACCCCTCCACTACTTCCACCTAAGGGTATTTGCATGTTACTTGTTTTGACACTTCGTAATATCGCTAATTGTGAGATTTCCTCTTCTGTTAAGTCAGGTCGAAAATGAACATTTCCTTGAGTTATTCCAAATACATCATGATGCATTGTTCGAAATCCTGTAAATATCTTAACGGAATCGTCATCCATTCTGACTGGAATTCTTACTTTAGTCGTTTTTGTTGGTTCCTTTAATAGTTCATATATTTCATCGGGATAGCCCATTTTATTTAATAATTCAAACATCATTTCTTGTAAATCGATATATCCTTTTTGCAACTTTTTTCACTCCTCAACTCTTACAAATACTAAAAACAGTATACAACGAACTAGAAATAAAGTGAAATTAACATCCTTGTAGTTGTAATAGGACAAGATATTGATCCATAAAATGAAGATGAAGCTTACAAATTATTTGTATAACCGAAAGGAGACCAATATGACGTATACAATGGTAAAATGTTACTCACCATATGTTAGTAGATTCGACCCTTGTAAACCAGTACTAAAAAAATGTTATTCGACTCCCCCAAATTTATATATAACTTATCAACCAAAAAATGCTGAACAATTCCCTACCGCAAGAGAAGCCCTGTATACAGGGACTTTGTGGCCAGGTTTGTATGATCCTTATCTGTTGAAAAGAGGTGACACAAACGAATGACACATCAAAAACAAATGCCGGATAGTTATTATCAATTATTGGAACAAATTCAGGCTGTCGATTTTGTCTTGGTTGAGCTTACTTTATATCTCGACACACACCCTGATGACTTAGAGGCAATTAAACAGTTTAATCAAGCTGCATATGAGAGTAGACAATTGAAAAACACATTCGAAAAGCAATTTGGACCTTTAATGCAATTCGGTCAAAGTTTTTCTAATTATCCTTGGGATTGGAAAGAAGCTCCATGGCCTTGGCAAGTATAGAAAGGAGGGAATGAAACAGTGTGGTATTATGAGAAAAAACTACAATATCCAGTTAAAGTAAGTGAATGTAATCCTAGACTAGCTAAATATTTAATTGAACAATATGGTGGTGCAGACGGGGAATTATCAGCCGCATTACGCTACTTAAATCAACGTTATACGATTCCTGATAAAGTGGTTGGTTTATTAAATGATATCGGAACAGAAGAATTTGCTCATTTGGAAATGATTGCAACCATGATTTATAAACTTACGAAAGATGCAACACCTGAGCAACTTGTAGAAGCCGGTCTTGGTGCTCACTTTGTAAACCACGATCATGCATTATATTATCAAAACGCAGCTGGCTCTCCTTGGACTGCCACCTATATCCAAGCTAAGGGTGATCCTATAGCTGATTTATATGAAGATATTGCAGCTGAAGAAAAGGCACGAGCTACTTATCAATGGATTATCGATATCTCGGATGATCCCTGGATTAATGATTCACTAAAATTTTTGCGAGAAAGAGAAATTATTCATTCACAACGTTTCCACGAAGCAGTCGAGATTTTAAAAGAAGAACGTGATCGCAAAAAAGTATTTTAATTTAAAAAGAGACTGGGACACAAATATTTATTTAAACCGAAAACACGAACGATGCAACATGTATTATTGTGTAATATAAGGAATGCTAAGAAGTATATTTATGTGCAGTGTAGTGATTTTGAGAGCATAATACTGCTTAGCAATAGCTACGGCTTATCCGCTTCTACTCCTACGCTAAATTGATATTATTAAACGCTAGTATGAGGTAGCATTATGCTATTTCTCTCATGTGTAAAAAGCGTTGATTGGAGTAACAGATCAAAATACTATATGTCACAGTAGTTGTATAACAAATATATTAGCGCAGGCCGCCCACTTTCACTCCTGTGGTAACTTTTTACCTGAAGATCCACTTTTTCAAGCGATCTTTGCTTGGAAAAGTTAGCTGAAGGGAAAAAACCACTGCATAGAAAACACTACGAAAGCTTACTTGAGTAGATGTTGCACTTGTGCCCGTGGTAAAAGGGAAGTGGGCAGCCGGAGCGGATATTTAGTAAATAAACATCTCAAAATCACCACATCACTTATTACACAATATCTCCCTAATAGGCATAAAACTCTTTTGAATCAGTTTCTGGTATCCTTTTAAGAAACGTAATGTATGTTAATGTTAAAATGTTTTACACCTAA
The DNA here is from genome assembly GCF_001458115.1 of Gracilibacillus massiliensis. Taxonomy (GTDB): domain Bacteria; phylum Bacillota; class Bacilli; order Bacillales; family Amphibacillaceae; genus Gracilibacillus; species Gracilibacillus massiliensis. The sequence goes on along the minus strand of NZ_CZRP01000012.1, from coordinate 575,053 downwards.
ATAGCCGCTTTGATAAATAGATACACGTCAGAAGTTAGCTTTTCTTGATCGTTATCTATTTTCAAGATTTGGAATTATTATTTCTTCACCCACTATCAATGTATGGTTTTCTAATTGATTAGCATCTATGATCTCTTTTACATATTCACTTGTTCCGTAGTATTTTTCCGAAATGGAAAATAACGTATCCATTCGTTCTACTTCATGAGTAGTAATTGACTGCTCCTCAACTTTGGGACTATTAATACTAGTGTTCGATTGATTTAATTTGATAAAAACTTGTTCTACTCGTTGATCAGAATCTTCTGTTTCAGCAGAAGATAAATACTCCTCTCCCCAAAACTTAATCGTTAATAATAAAAGGATAATTACAATAAACAATAATAAGATAAAGCGAATAAACGGAAAAGAAAGCTTCCATTTGTTTTTTTTCTTAGTTGACTTATGAACCTCCTTTCTCGAAGGAAGTGAGTCAATTTCATGTTTCGTTTGATCCGTATTTATTTGATTTCGTAGCGATGATGCTTGATCTTCTTTATAATTTTGATGCATTACGAAACCTCCATGTTCTTATCATAATTGCTAACAAAACATCGATTAAAAAATGTAACGTTATGACAACAGTTAGACTATTTGTCCATTCATAAACGAAACCTAACAAAAAACTTAAACCAATAACTGATAAAAAAAGAATCATTTTCGATAAATATCTTACATGTATGATTGCAAAAATGGTACTTGCTATAATTATACCAAAATTGGTTTGAATTACACCTCTAAACAACCATTCTTCACTAACCGCTATTACAAAACACATACTAATAATTTCAAAGTATGAGCCCTCTTGAAATAATTTCTGATTGATTCCACCATCATCCCACCATTTAGAAGGAAACATCTTCATTATCAAAACATCTATTGCTACAATAACAATAGCAATTCCCACTCCAAATAACAGCAGATCATCAATCGAAACATTAAATAATGACCAAAAAGTAGACAAATCATTAAATAGGATATAGGTTAAAAGTAAAGCAATGACAAAAAGCAGTAATTGTGATAACCAAACCTGCTGCTTCAATTGTTTACTTGTTAACTGTTTTATGATTTCAGCTTGTTTCATTTTCGTATTTATCTCCTTGATACAATATACCCTTTAATAGTGCTTTCCAATCTTTATCTGTTTCAATACTTCTAGTTGTTTTCGGCTGCCAGTTACTCCATTTAAAATCACAATAATCACAACACATAAAAGTAGGTGTCTGAATTTCGTCTTGGAAATGGTAAAATAATTTTGTTCTCCTACAAGTATCTGAATGAACCCATTCCAACATTTCTTGTCTTTTTTTATGTTTATATGTTAGTCGTCGTTCGATAGTGCGCTGAATTGTTAACAATGCTTTCTGATAATCAATCGCTTCTCTTATAAAATGTCCCTCTCTAAGAATCTCGATTCTTTCTAATTGATAACTAAAAAAGCGCCAATGTGGCTCAATACCACCGGAACGTGTAATGAAATCTTCTTTTAATTGTTTCAATGTTATCTCAGATTGATATATTTTTTGTAAAAAATAGTCAACTAGTGAGATATCCGGTAATTCTGTTTCAAGAAGGCGTAACGAAATGTATGGATCATTTTCATGATAAAGAGTCACACTAACAGATTCTTGGCCGTCTCTTCCTGCCCTACCTACCTCTTGAATAAACGACTCGATTTGAGTAGGGATATGATAGTGAATAATGAGTTGAATATCTTTTTTATTTATCCCCATTCCAAATGCATTCGTACAACAGATAACATCTAATTGATTATTCATAAACTGTTGTTGTATCAACAAACGGTCTTGATTGTCTAGTCCACCATGATAATAAGCGATATTACGGTTAGGGACTTTAGCCTGGAGAGTGGTTGCGATTTTTGTTGCTTCATCTCGACTAGAGAAATAGATAAGTGTAGGTACTTTGTATTTTTGGACAAGATCGATAACTCTGTTTTCTTTATCTTTCATTTGTTCAACACGATCGACAACAAATGAAATGTTAGGCTTGTCCATCGGATAGATGATCTTTTCAGCATCGGTTAGCTGTAATGTTTTTAAAATGTCCTGCTGAACGTCTGGCGTTGCTGTAGCTGTTAAAGCCAAAATTGTGGGATTATCTAAGTGATCAATTGCTTGTTTGATTCTCATATAATCCGGACGAAATTCATGGCCCCATTGGGAGATACAATGCGCCTCATCGATTACAAACAAATCAACTTTTAAAAGAGATAATTTTTGTAACACTCTTTCGCTCTGTAACATTTCAGGTGAGATGTAAATTAATTTATAATTTGCTAGATTTTTTAATATGTTTTCTTTCTCTGTCCATGAAAGCATACTATTAAGTGCAGCGACTTGCTTAAATCCTGTGGATTTTAATTGTTTCACTTGATCCGTCATGAGAGAAAGCAATGGAGATACAATAATAACCGTTCCCGACTGAATAATTGCTGGTAATTGATAACAGATGGATTTTCCTGATCCAGTAGGTAACACAGCAAATACATTTTGTTGGGATAATACGTGCTCAATAATTTCCCGTTGCCCCGATCGAAACGAAGAGTAACCAAAATATAATTGCAAATAATCCTCTAATGTGTACTTGTTCATAATTTATAGCCTCCACTTTGTTCCAATGCCATTACAAGCTTAATTTGAAAATACGTAACAGATTCAGGTAATTGAGCTTTAATATCTTTTAATCGCTTAGTCGCAGCAATATCAAGTACATGTTTAATCATGAGATACTGTTGTTTTGTTATATATTGATTCCAATCTATCATTATATCCATATAAGCGATTTCCACGATGTGATCCTTAATGGTATTCTCTTTTAAGTTTCGAATCGTTACGATTTCGTCAATAACAAGACCTTTATTAAGAAAATTCAATGTTTTAGAAGCTGAATCACTAAGCACACCGTTATTTAAATGATCCGGATAAAGATTTGCTAAAAACTTAAAATCCTCCTCTTTCTCAATCTTTTGACATATGTAATGAATCGTATTCATTATTGATAAGTAGACATCATGAATAGACAGATTATATTTAGTAGCTAGCTGTTCTTTACTAAGTCCAACTTTTTCAAATGTTGTTACATGTTCTACAAAAATGGCACTGTAGACGCTAGGAAATGCTTGTAATACTTTGTACAGATCATGATAGATGAATTCAAGCAATAATAGTGAATTTACGCTCTGATCTTTCCACACTTTTTTGACAAACTTCTGTACTTTCACATCTTCTATAATTGGAATAAATGTAGGATTTTTCTGATGCATATGAGTAAGCGTTTGAATGAATAAAATTAAACGTGAGGAAAAAGAGTAGGAAGCATCGTAATATTGAATACCATCTAAAAACAAATATGGCGATAATTTAACATGTAATGCTTTCAATAAATTGCTTCCTCGTTCGGTAAGACAGATTGTTTGGTCATCTGATACTTCGACTAATTCTTCCTTTGCTAAATGAGATATAAAACGGTCAAATTCAGCCCTAGTTAAGACCTTGTATATACCAAAATAACGTGTTAATCCAAATATATTACTATCTTGTACTGTTTGCGTCGATTTTTTCGCAGTCAATAAATGATAAATATTATATATTGTTCGTTCACTATTCAGTCGTTTTATGCAATCTAATATAACGTATTTAAACATTTATTCACCTCTATCACTTCTTTATTTCTCTAATTATGTAAGAGTTACTCTATCTATTTTAACAAGCATTGCAAAAAATTAATACTAGTTCATTGTAAGAGTTTGAGTGATTTGATACTCTAATAATAGTAAGACTAAACGTAAAAGGAAGTGGCTTCAACATGCCATATCGTACTTATATAGATAAAGAAACCTGTATTGCTTGTGGTGTTTGCGGGGCAACTGCTCCTGAACTATTTGATTACGATGACGAGGGAATAGCTTTCGCAAAACGTGATAATAACTCGGCTGAAGAAATTGTTCCTAGTCAACTAGAAGAGGAGTTATTAGATGCAGAAGAAGGTTGTCCAACAGAATCTGTAAAGGTAATTGTAAAAACATAAAATCTAGTCGATACCGAAATTTACTATTAAAAATGGATATCTGTTAAATATCTGCTCTGACTGCTCCATTTTTTCCACGAAGCAGTCAGAGCGGTTGTTTATTTTCAAAACATGTCGTAATCCAATGCATAATTGTTCTTGGATTTAGAAACATAAATATTTCTTGGCATCATTTATTAAAATCTACTACATTGATTTGATTTGTTGTACGTAATGGACGGCTTAGATCATATCTCCCCACTTGTTCGACCCCGATATCTACTGTTACTTGTTGATATCCATATGAATTAGCAGTTGCTAATATAGCTTCGATCATGAGTACAGTTAATTGATTATCAGCTATCTCTGAAGAAGATATTGAAATAAATACGTTCTCGTCTGACAAATCTTCCACTTCTACACGTGCATCCTTCGGTATACTGGCGCTTACCTGATATTCTGCTTCATTTTTTTTCATTTCTTCTAAAGCAGAAGATAATGTTTTATATTGGTTATTAGTAATCGCCACAAGCCATTTCGAAGCATCACTTTCCTTTTGATAGGTTTTATAAGGTATTTGGCTAATGGTTGGTAACGAAAAAGTATCATTTACTGCCCCTAATTCTTCCAGAACCGGATGGTAATTCTCAAAGTCCACATTATTTATTTCTAATGGTCTAAACATAAACGATAATATTTTCTGAAAGTTAAATAGATTAGAACCACTTGATTCGAGTTGAAACGTATCTTTAAATTCTGCGTGGACAACATCCTCTTCTGTTTCAAATTCCATATCTTTTATCCCAATATCATATAAGCCATTTTGCTGTAAATTGATCTGTCTATTTAATTGATCCATATTTGTTGAATAATCGTCTGCATCACTATTGATTAGTGTAAGTGGAACGATATATTGCGCTTGCTCTGTCACAAAAGCAGTATGAAGCGCAGAATCGATTAATTCGAAATTTATTAAGTAGTTGTACGATTGCTCTACTGTTTCCATACTCTCTTCTTGTGCAACTTCATTTTCATTAATGTCATTCACTCTGTGATCACTATCTTCTTCCGAAACGGACGATTCACTCGATTGATCGAAATTTTCCAATGCTGCCTTATCCATTGTAGACTCTTCCATATCAGAGGATGATTGATCAAATTGATTGGAAAAATCTTCTTGACTTAGAACAATAATGAGAACTATTACAACAGCACTTAGAGATGCGATCGTTGGAATCCATTTGTTTCTGCGTTTAATAGAAGGAGTAGTTTGGCTTTGATTCATTTTAGTTAGAATTTGCTGGTACACTTCTTCTTTTGAGCGGTTATCTGCTACTTTAGGCATTTTTTGTAGTTGTTTTTTTAGATATTCTTCGTTGTTTTTAGACTTCACCATAATCATCCTCCTCTCTTTCAGATGTCTGTACACAGTGTTGCAGGATTTTTAATGCTCGATGTTGTGTTGTTTTTACCTTGCTGGTTGACCATCCTAATATTTCACTTGTTTCCTTAATGTTAAAATCTTGTATGTATCGTAGAATGATAACTTGCTTCTGATCTTCACTGCATTGATCTAAACAATCGTATATTTGTTTCATTTGATCGTCCAACAATACATATTCCTCTGGTTGAAACTGTCTAGATTGTAATTGTTCGCCTTCCTCTCCCCAATTAAAAAATTCTAAAAACCTGTTCCTTTTACGTTTTAATTTACGAAAGTAATCAAACGTAACATGTCTAGCTATTGAAAATAACCAGGTTTTTTCGGAGCTTTCTCCTTTAAAATTATCGTAAGAATGAAGAACTCTAATATATACATCTTGCACAATATCTTCTGTTTGTTGTTTATCTTTGACCATATAAAATACGAATTGAAACAAATCTTGATGATAATTATCATATAAGTTCTCAAAAGTGGTCTTCACTTAAAGACCCCCTCACCCTATAATATTTGTCGAACACCTTTTTAAAAAGTTACAAAATAAAATGGATTACATATTCAAAAAGTAAGGTCATTACTCTGTGTTCATTTTGCCCACAAAACTAAAATACCACAGTAATAGATACTGTGGTAGTGTTAATTGATATATTTCTCACGGACACAAAAGTTTAACCCTATCTCTTATGATGTCGAAATAGTCTAACTAGGATCGGGTATAATATAAGCATAAAAGCACCATTACCAATGGCATGCATCGTATCAAATGGAACGCCTGCTAAATAATACGCGAAAAAATTTCCTGCATAGGTAAACGAGCTAATATTTACAATTAGCCCATAAATATATGCTGCTGCTATTGAAAATATAATAAACGATATTATGTTATTAAATTTTTCATATTTACCTAGTAAACCTGATAATAAAGCAATAACCGCCCATGCTATCATTTGCCATATCGTCCATATCCCCATTCCTAAAAAGAGATTCGTAAGATAGGTACTTATAATGGCAATAAGAATTCCGGGCAAAACTCCTAGCATAGCACTCGCAATGATAATAATCGCTGTCACTGGTTGAACATTTGGTAGAAATTGAAAACCGATTCTCCCAATAACACATATTGCTGCCAGTAATGAAATTAATGTTAGTTTATACGTATTCATTGGATTATTCAGTTTTTTTCAAATCAAATGTAATATGATCTTCATCCTTCACTTGATAATCAGCAATTCCTACATTTGCCATCTCACCATTTATTTCATACATCCAGTAATGATTTTCTTCCATATTTTGTTGATGTCCTTCGATCGCAGTCAAAAAACCTTCTTCTGATACTTCTACATCATAATTGTCTTCTAATACAGTTAAAAGAGTTGTTTCTGATTCTACCGTAATATTTTCATCACTAATCGTAGTATCACTGATTTGATCTGTAATTGTAAGTTGTACACTTACTTCTTCTGTTGTAGCTTCATCTTCTCCACATCCAGCTAATAATATAGCTAAGATAATAATAGATAATAATTGTGTTATTTTTTTCATTTTTTTATTCTCCTCAATATAAAATAGTTGAGGATAAAAGCTATGTATTAGTATGTATTGCTGTATACACCTAGACCACATGCTTAATCCTCGAAGCATGAATATAGATGAATAATGGCAGGTCTCCTGACTTGTGCTTTACTTCTACTTTAGCCTCTTCCCATACGTGTTCCGTACAGTGATTTCAGCTATTTCGTCTGCACTTACAGTTGCGAGGACAGTTCTGGACTTTCACCAGATTCCCTATTAAGAATGTCACCATTAAACATAATTCATTTTTTATGTTTGCGATATTTCAAACTTGTAGCCTACGCCCCATACGGTTACAATCATTTTCGCTGCATCTTCTGAGACTTTGCTTAGCTTTTCTCGAAGTCTTTTAACATGGGTGTCAACCGTTCTTAGATCACCAAAGAATTCATATTTCCAGACTTCTTTCAATAATTCTTCTCTCTCAAATACCTTGTCAGGTGATTTAGCCAAAAAGAGTAATAGCTCATATTCTTTAGGTGTTAAATTTACTTCTTTATTATCAGCTAAAACACGATGTGCATCATTATCGATCACAAGGTGTGGGAATTCGATCATATCCTTTGACCTGTTGGAAGAATTCATGATCGTCGAACTATTCGACCTTCTTAATAATGCTTTTACTCGTAAGACAACTTCTCTAGGACTAAAAGGTTTGACGATATAATCATCTGTGCCAGCTTCAAATCCATGAATTCTACTTAATTCCTCACCTTTAGCGGTAAGCATAATGACAGGAGTTGATTTTTTTGCTCGTAAATCTTTACATACTTCCAATCCATCTTTGCCTGGCATCATTAAATCCAGTAAGATTACTTCATAATCTTCTTTTAAAGCGTGTTGTAAGCCTTCTTCACCATCTGCAGCTTCATCAATTTGGTAACCTTCACGCTCTAAATACATTTTTAGTAATCGTCTAATACGTTCTTCATCATCTACTACTAATATTTTTTTTATTTCATTTTCCACCCTTCTCCCCCCTATCTCTTACTATAGTATATCTATAAAAAGCACAAGAGACAATTATCTCTTGTACTTCTATTTTAAAAAACTAATACATTTTATGCGTATGAATGCAATCCTGCTAAAACTAAATTGACTACAATTAAATTAAACATAATAATAGCAAAACCGACAACTGCTAACCAGGCTGAACGTTCTCCATGCCACCCTTTTGATAGTCGAAGGTGTAAAAATATAGCATAGAAGAAAAACGTAATTAACGCCCAAACTTCTTTTGGATCCCAACCCCAATATCGATTCCATGCCTCTTGTGCCCAAATCGCTGCAAAAATCAGACCACCTAATGTAAAGACCGGAAAACCAATCGCTACTGCTCGATAACAAACTTCATCTAATAATTCTGGATTAGCCTTTTTCAATATTGGTTGTATCGCTGCTGCAATTCGTTTACGCAATATTAGTCTCGTTATTAAATATAATCCTAACCCAATTAATAAAGACCAAACTAATGTATTTAATTTACGGGGGGCTTCAGCACCATGCATCCAATCAGGAGTCGGAAGCATAGCATCCATTCTATTTTCTGTTAATAATTCACCATCACCAGGTCCAAAAATCGCAGGTAAATGATAATCTAATGTCGATTCATTACCGTCTACGGAATAAGAAAAGGAAGCATTATAATCCATTGTCGAAAATATACTCGTAATAAGCACAAATCCAATTGTTGCACATACGGAATACATAATAACCTCTAACCATTTTGTTTTCGCTGTTGATTTGGTTTGATCGATTTGACGAATTAGATAAATGATACCTGCTACGAAACTAACAGCTAATATAGCTTCTCCTAAAGCAACAGTTGTCACGTGAATATACAACCAATGGCTCTTGAGTGAAGGAACCAATGGTGATATTTCTCTAGGATACATACTTGCATAAGCAATAATTAACAAAGCTATCGGTAAAGCGAATAATCCCAGTAGTTCAATCCGATATATCAAATACAAAATGATAAAAGCGAACACAAGCATCATCCCGAAAAACGTAACAAATTCAAACATGTTACTTACAGGAGCGTGACCACTTGCAATCCATCTTGTGATAAAATAACCTACTTGAGCAACAAATCCTAGAATGGTTGTACCGATAGCTAGTTTGTTAACAAGTGTAAACTGTTTCTCTTTCCGTTTATCTCTAATAGTTGCTGCAAAAAAGACAATCGCTATTAAATAAATCACAAACGCTGTATATAATAATCCACCACTAAGTGTAATATAATCCATCGCTTTCTCCTCCTTCCATCACCTTTTTTAGTCCTGTTTTTGATTATTTTCTTGATCTTCTACCATTTTAAAGGACGTTCCATCAATTACTTTTTCAAATTCTTTTGTTAGTCCATACCAGTTTTTGTTTGTATGACAAGCGATTAAAAGCTTTTCGTCACTTTGATGGATCCAAATTCTCCGGTGTTGCCAATACATTCCTTGAATAACACCAATCATGAAAATAAACGCACCTAGTCCTAATATAGGTAATGTCAAATCTTTTCGTACTTTTAAGCCACTTACATCCCTGACACTAAAATCAGTCAAACCAATTTTATATTGATTATCACCTGACGGTATATTTTGGCCAATTGCCAAAAAGCTCGCTTCTTGTTCTTCTATATCTGGTCCATAAACAAAAAATACAAAACCTGGATTTCGAGGATAATTCGAAATTGATCTAGGTTGTCCATCATCTAATTCATATTCTGGATAATATTTATTTAACTCGATGCGGTAGCCGTTTTCGAACTGATACTCACGCTTAGGATCCGTTAAATCAACTGTGAATTCTACAATAGCCTCTTCTTCCTCATCTGTTGTTTCATGTAATTTGAAGGACATACTCTCAAATTCACTTAGTTGATAGCTATCTTGATAGAGTGCTAAATCATTAATTTTCAATGGTTCATTAACAATTATTTCGCCCCGCTTTACTTCTTCTAGTTCTGCCTCAGTTCCAACAATGTCCTCTGATACATCTTGATATATGATAGCTTTTGTCTCAAAATGTTTCGGAACAGGACCACCATTATTTTGTAAAGCTTCTTCAAATACAGCATCTTCTTCATCTTCACCATATGTTTCAAAGATAAATTCTTGATTTTCTATGTAGTATTCTTGGTTTGTACTTGGTATTACCGCCGTTTCACCTTCTCGTACCCATAAATAATCATCTACATACATAAATGGCACAAAGCGGAATATCGTTCCTAATAAGAAAATAATAAGTCCTAAGTGATTTACATATGGTCCCCACCTTGAGAATCTACCTTTCTCAGCTAGAATATGGCCATCCTTCTTGGAAATCTTATAACGGTTTTTCTCTAATTTATTGATTAATATGTTTTTTTCGTCCTCAGAGTAATTTGGATATTCCGCAAACAATTTTTGTCTTCTTAGAAAATTAGGATGTCGTTTTATAGCTTGATGTTTCAATGCTTTATAAAGAGGTACCCCTCGATCAATACTGACAATAAAAATAGATATACCTATTAAAGCGATTAAAATCATATACCACCATGAACCATATAAGTTATGAAAGCCGAGCTGATAGAAAATTTGCCCCGTAATTCCATATTGGTCACGGTAATGTACGGATGGATCCACTGATCGCGGTATATACATTTCTTGCGGATAAATAGTACCTAAAGCTGAAGCGATCAGGGCAATCGCAATTAACGAAACCCCTATTTTAACAGAGGAGAAAAAATTCCATATTTTATCGATGATTGAACGATTTTTTGTTTTAGAACGAATCGAACTTCCATCATAACGCATATTTAACAATTTACCTTGTTGGTCATTATCTAACGGATTTCCACATTTTTCGCAAATGGTGGTGCCTTCTTTATTAAGATGACCACATGTATTACATGTTATTGTGTTCATTCAAACCCCTCACCATCAATTCGGTTCTATCTGTTTTAAATAACCTTCGAGTCTTTCTAGTGTTAATTCTCCTAATACCCTTTCAACTACCACTCCATTTTCATCAATAAAATAGGTTGTAGGTAATGGGCGAATGCCATACGCATCCAATACTTGACTATTTTTGTCATGAAGAATAGGAAACGATAAATTATATTGATCTACAAAGTTATCTATAACAATTTCGGTGGCATCAACACTGATTGCTACAATCTCTACTCCTTTTTCCTTATATTCAGGATATAGTTGCTCCATATACGGCATTTCACGTTCACATGGTTCGCAATACGTAGCCCAAAAGTTAAGCATGACACCTTTTCCTTCAAAATCTGATAATCTCAAAGCTGCTTCATTATTAGTTGCTACTTGTTTTAATTGAAAATCCGGTGCCTGATCCCCAATGTCTACATTGGCATCTTCTTCAGCCGTAATGTTGGAAACTACAGCAAATAATAATGCAGCAAATAATACTATTAATATAGAAGAGCGAAATATTAAGCGATTTCTCTTTTTATTTTTCTTTGTGTGTTTCGCTTTTTCGATTTTATCCATAAAAACTCACTCCCTCTGATCATTGTATCATTTACAATGATCAAAAATTGTGACAGTTGTTTAACAATTATTTTGCCATTTTTTTTAATTCGGCAATTTCCTGTGGTGTTAATTCACGATGTTCTCCCGGCATTAGCCCGTCTAATGTTAAAAATCCAAATCTTTCTCTTTTCAGTTTTTGTACCGGTGTCCCAATAGCTTCAAACATTCGTCTAATCTGTCTATTTTTTCCTTGGTGTAAGATCAGTTTAATAATAGCTGTTTTCTTTTTGGGATCAATAGACATTGTTTTCACATATTTCGCTTTTAAAAGGTCACCTTCCGAACGAATCCCCTTTTTAAATAGTTGTAATTTTTCTTTTGATGGAATACCTTCCGTCTTTATCACATATTCTTTGTTGAATTCATGACTTGGATGTAATAATAAGTTAGTAAAGTCGCCATCGTTTGTCATTATCAATAAACCAGAGGTATCATAATCAAGTCTACCCACTGGATAGATTCGTTCCCGGTATTCTTGAAAATAATCAATAACCGTTTTTCTATTTTTGTTATCACTAACACTCGTGATTACACCACGTGGTTTATAAAAAAGGAAATAAAGCGGTTTTTCTTTTTCGATTGGAACTCCTTCTACTTTCACTTCATCCTGTTCTGAAACTTTTGTTCCTAATTCGGTTACTATCTTACCGTTAACCTCAACCAAACCTTTTTCAATTAATTTTTCTGCTTTTCTTCTCGACGTGATCCCACTTTTAGCGATCACTTTTTGTAAACGTTCCATATTCTCACACTTTCTCTCAAAATTTATTACGGCGCTCACTTTATGTTAACATTGATGTCCATATCCATTTTTTCCTATACATGAAAAGGAGTAGCGCTCTACAAACGCTACTACATAAATAACCACGTAACAATCATTACTGAGACCATTATACCAATAAAATCGGCAATCAGTCCAACTTTTAGTGCATCACCCATTTTTTTTATACCCACCGCCCCAAAATAGACGGTTAATATATACAGTGTTGTATCTGTACTTCCTTGCATGGTAGATGCTAATCGCCCCAGAAATGAATCTGGACCGTACATTTTAATGATTTCAGAGGTAACACTTAGGGCTGCAGTACCTGAAATCGGTCTTAAAATGGCCAAAGGGGCAATTTCAGCTGGAAATCCTACCTTGGATAATAGTGGTTGTAGAATTGAAATAAATGCATCTAAAGCACCTGAACTTCTAAGAATTGCTATAGCTACTAACATTCCTAATAAAAAAGGAAGAAGAGAAATAGACATTTTTAAGCCTTCTTTCCCTCCTTCCACGAATACCTCATATGCTGGAACTTTTTTTATGATAGCAATGAGTAATATCATCATTATCGTTATTGGAACCAACCATATACTTATGATTGTCATCCACTCTACCATATTAGATGCTCCTTTCTGTAAAAAATTATTTTCTGCTTTTTCTTAGCAAACGATCCACTGTAATGGCTGCAATTGTAGTAATTACGGTAGCAACAATTGTACTTGCAACAATCTCTGTTGGCGCAATAGAATTATATTCCATTCGAATCGCAATCACAGTGGTCGGAACCAGCGTAATACTTGAGGTATTGATGACTAAAAAGGTTATCATAGAATTACTTGCACGATCAGACTGACTAATTTTTTTCATTTCTTCCATAGCTTTTATACCCATTGGTGTGGCCGCATTGCCTAACCCAAATAAATTCGCGGAAAAATTAGCAAGAATATAACCCATCGCCGGATGATTTGCAGGAATTTCTGGAAACAATCGTTTAACCACTGGCTTAGAAACTTTCGCGAAACCTCGTAATATTCCAGCTTGTTCCGCAATTCTCATCATTCCCAACCAAAAGACAAGTACACTAGTCAAACTAATCACAAGTGTCACTGCATCATTAGCACCCCTAAATAACGCTTCATTAACTTGTTCCATAGTGCCATTAAACATCGCATAAACAATGCCGATGATTGCCATTACTGCCCATATTACATTAATCACTAGTATCACCGATGAATCGCTTCATCTGTTGCCAAAAATTGTTCCAAAAACCTGGGCTTTCATCTACAGAAGGAGAAGATTGATAGATGGCAGCGTCTATGATTAATTTACCATCCAAATAAAATGCTCGTTTACCAATTCGTTGAAATGATAAAGGTTCTTTTACCATATAATTTTTTTGATGTACTTGTTCTATTTCTTCTTTAGTTAAGGGATAGTATACTTCTTCTTTAATACTTGCTTCAATCACTTCTGCGTCTTGATTAGGTGCGGGTAATGTGAATGTGGCTGGTTCTTGGATTTTATGGAGTGGAAATTCTTCAAATCCCCACTCGAATAATTGAATATGATCTTGCCAATCATTTGCCGCGTTTAAAGTGACAACAATCAATGTTTGTCCATTTTTTTCAGCAGTTGACACTAAGGTTCTTCCTGCTGCACGTGTATAGCCGGTTTTCCCTCCATTACTGTATTTATATAAATGGGTTAATAATTTGTTTTTGTTTATCCAAGGATAATCTCTAGATTTAGCTTTATACGAGGAAGTAGACGATATTTCACGAAAAACTGGATGATCCATTGCATATTTTGTTAGAAGTGCCATATCATATGCACTTGAATAATGACTGTCTGAATCAAGTCCATGTGGATTATCAAAGTGACTATTTGTCATTCCAACCCATCTTGCTTTATCATTCATCAAATAAGCGAAACCTTCTTCACTACCACCGATATGTTCACTTATAGCTACCGCAGCATCATTTCCCGAACGTAACATTAAGCCGTAAACTAACTCTTCTAAAGTGATAACATCATCTTGATTTAAGTAAATCGAGGACCCTTCGGTTAATGTTGCTTTATCACTAATTTTCACCTTATCCTTTAATTTTCCGGATTCTATTGCAATAATGGCAGTCATTATCTTTGTAATACTAGCAATAAGAGTTGGGGAATTAGCATCTTTTTCAAATAAAACTCTACCTGTTTCTTGATCCATTAAAATAGCACTTTCAGCAGACACTTGAACACTGGCTTTTACAGCAGGTGAATACAAATTAATGCCTATTAAAATACATATAAAGTAAATAATTTTCCGCATGACACACCTCTTCTCACATGACAACTACGTTTGTATCATTGTATGCAGACAGGCTATGCATATGCCAAAAATGTAAAAACCCCGTAGCTTTTAAACTACGGAGTTAATTATTAATATCTTGTAATCGACTAAAAAATAAGTCTGCTTCTTCTTCTACCTCGATTTCATTTATATCTTCTGGGAGTGGTGGTAAATCCTTAATCGAACTTAATCCAAAATAAGTTAAAAATTCTACTGTGGTCCCAAATAGTATTGGTCTGCCTACACCTTCTTTTCTGCCAATTTCTTCAATCAATGCTCTAGCTACCAAAGTTTGTAACGGTCTTTCACTCTTTACTCCTCTAATCTGTTCGATTTCGGTTCTAGTGATTGGTTGTAGGTAAGCAATGATGGCTAATGTTTCTAAAGCTGCTTGTGACAGTTTAGTATGAACTTTGGTTTCTCTAAATTTTGTGAAATATTCACTATGTTCAGGTTTCGTGGTTAGAAAGAGTACCTGTTGGGATTCCATTAACATGAAACCTCTTTTCGCATGTTCATATTCAAATTTCAACTCATCTAATAGATGGTTCGCCATATCTTTATCTAGATCTAATACTTTACGCAGGTCTTTCTTATGTATACCTTCATCTCCTGAAGCAAATATTAAACCTTCCATGATTGCTTTTATATCATTAATATCCACCTTATTAACCTCCATCAATGTTAAACGTCATAACGATAAACCATTAGTTCATCTAAGTTGCTTTCTTGTTTACAATTAATTCGCTTTTGCTTCATTAATTCTAGTATAGCTATAAATGTCGCTACGATATAGGTTCGAGTTTTATTAGGGAATAGTTGATAAAACGAAATGGGTTGTTCAATATCCTTTATTTTTTCCATTATCTCACCCATTCGTTGATCAATAGATACTTCCTGGCGTTTTACAGATGTTTCCATTGGTCTGTTCCACTTTCTTCTTTCCATCACTTTTCCAATTGCTTCTATCATATCATATATATTAGCTGCGCCTGCTGGCAGTTCCTGAGTTTCTTGTTCGCTTATTTGCATAGGAGGACGAGTATGTACTTGACTTTGTTCCATTTCTCTTTCTTTCAAATGCTCAGCAGCTTCCTTATATTTACGATATTCAATAAGTCTGCGCATCAGTTCTTCCCGTGGATCTTCTTCATATTCTTCTTCAATTTCAACAGTCGGATTCGGCAAAAGTAATTTACTTTTGATTTCGAGTAAGGTGGCTGCCATCACTAAATATTCACTGGCAATATTAAGTTCCAATTGTTGCATGGTATGAATATAGGCCATATATTGTGAAGTTATTTCTGACACAGGAATATCATAAATATCAATTTCATATTTGTTGATTAAATGCAGCAACAAATCTAATGGCCCTTCAAAGGTTTCTAATTTAACTTGATAATGGTCTGGCATACCGGTTCCTCCAAATAAATATTCAGATTTATAGGCTATCTGTTATAAGTGCCTATACCCTTTAAGCGAAGATGCATACATTAATCTAGAAAGATCAATTTTAAATTGATTATATTTAACTCAACAGGAGGTTGTAAAAATGAGCTATTCTTATAGCGGTGGATTTGCGTTAATTGTTGTTTTGTTTATTTTACTAATCATCGTAGGTGCAGCTTGGTTCTAGAAATAAAATCCTAGCTTATCGTCAAATGGCGATAAGCTTTTTATTATCATATCAATATATTAAACTAAACTGCGAAGTAACTGTACTGCTCACTTTGAAATATAAATGAGTGGAATGCAAAAGCTCCGTCCATTTTCTTCGCTTTCACCCAAGGGCACAAGTGCAACATCTACTCAAGCAAAGCTTTCGTAGTGTTTTCTATGCTGCCGGGCGTCACCTCAGCCTCCTCAGAAAAGCAAAGAGCGCTTTTCCTGCGGGGTCTTCGGAAGACGCTGTTCCCGCAAGAGTCTACGTAAATGGACTACGCTTTAGTAATGTTCTGCAAATAAAGTAATTGCTAGAATTTTGATATGATAGCTTATTTCATCTTAATTGAACAGAGATCTCTACAAAGCGGAGGAAAAATGCGACACTCCTGGGGGAACAGCACGAGCTGAAGATCCACTTTGAAAAGTGTCTTTCTTTTCAAAGTTAGCTGAGGCCGTGCCCCCGGAAAGGGAGTGTTTTTCCGTAGCGCTGGTAATCCACTCATCATTATCCTTTACATGAAGAAGTTTTCATTACTTCGCAGTTTGTGTCTGCTTTTACCTTTTACATGTAAATTGTTATTGTTTGAAGTAGATGTTGTATTATTTAAAAGAACCTTTGCTAGTTTTGATTAGCAAAGGTTCTTTTTCACTCGTTTGAATTCTTCAAACATTTTTGCAGGAACTTATCCGTTAAATCATTCGGAATCACCTCATATGATGTACCGTAATGATTTTTTAGTGCATTGACCATATCTTTTCCAATACCCATGTTTCGGTGGGAAGGATTTACTGTAATATGTTGCACTACTGCGGTTTGTGAGCCCTCATCTAAATAAACACCAATAGCACCTAAAACATCTTCTTCATGCTTCCATAAAAATAGTTGCCATTTATCATTTGATTCATACTCATTAATGGTATCTTGCAGTTTTTTAACTTCTTTTTCATCTGGCATGAAAGAAAGTAAACCCATTGCAATTTTTTCAAACCTTTTTTTAAAACGAATTAACATATTGAACCCCTCATTATTAATAACAATCATATATAGAATATGTTATGTTTTCATCCAAAAGTAGTTACTACTTATATATTCTTTCCAAAAACTAGGATGATAATACAATCTCGAACCAATAATAACAACCCCATACAATTGCCAACACCAATAAAACTAAAAAGAGTATACTATTTTTTTTACGCATTCATATCGTTCCTTTGAGTCTTTTTACGTCTCATACCTTACGTTTACAATAGTATATTCCCATAGTGATGTCAATCTTTATTTAGATATGCCATTACAGCAATAGGTTTACACTTCAGTAACACGTATAGACTTCATCGTATCTCCTTGGCGTATACGAAGCATCGTATCCAAACCTTCTGTAATTTGACCAAAAACAGTATGAACCCCATCAAGATGTGGCTGGGCTTCATGTACTAAGAAAAACTGACTTCCTCCCGTATCCTTACCAGCATGTGCCATAGATAATGATCCTGCCACATGTTTATGAGGATTTCCTTCTGTTTCGCATTTAATGGTATAGCCAGGTCCTCCCATTCCGGTTCCAGTAGGATCTCCACCTTGTGCAACAAAGCCAGGAATAACCCGGTGGAAAATTACACCATCATAAAATTTGTCATTTGCTAATTTTTCAAAGTTCTCTACTGTTTTTGGAGCAGCTTCATCATATAATTCAATTTCAATTTTTTCACCATTTTCAAATTCAATTACAGCTTGTTTCATTATTTTTTCCTCCTATTCGTAGGACAGGTCATTTTGGACCATGTCTTCAAACGATTCTCGTTTTATTACTAGTTTATCTTGTCCATTTTCTACAAACACGACTGCCGCCTTAGGAAATCGGTTGTAATGATTAGACATCGAATAACCATATGCACCTGTTGAGAAAACGGCTAAAATGTCATTATTCTTAACAATAGGTAATTCTATATCCCATATTAACATATCTCCTGATTCACAGCATTTTCCTGCTACAGAAACTTCTTCTTTGTTCTTGCCGTAAACATTATTCGCGATTACTGCATCATATTCTGCATGATATAGCGCAGGCCTCAAATTATCCGTCATACCACCATCAACTGAAACATATTTTCTTACATTTGGAATATCCTTAACAGATCCCAATGTATATAATGTTAAGCCAGCATCCCCTACTATCGAACGTCCAGGTTCTATCCAAATTTCAGGAAAAGTCATGTCTTTGGATTCAACTTGCTTCTTAACCGTATCTATTAAGGATTGAACATACATTGATAATGGTAACGGATCGTCATCTTTCGTATAACGAATACCAAATCCTCCACCTAGATTCAAAACTTCAGATTCAAATTGAAAACTGCTTTTCCACTCACTAAGTGTTTGAAATAATCGTTCTACTGCCATCGTAAAGCCATCTGTTTCGAAAATTTGAGATCCGATATGACAATGAAGACCCAAAACATGAATAGAATCAATACTCATTAGTTTTTGTATTGCTTCTTCTGCTTGTCCATTTGATAAATCAAAACCAAATTTTGAATCCTCGTTACCTGTTAAAATATAATCATGTGTATGTGCTTCAATCCCTGGAGTAACTCTAATTAAAACATTCATCTCTTTTTTGGCTTCTTGTAACGTATTTGCTAATAAATCAATCTCATAGAAATTATCAATCACAATACAACCAATATTATGTTCTACCGCCATCTCAATTTCTTCAAGGCTCTTGTTGTTTCCATGCATATGTATTTTATCTACAGGAAAATCAGCTTTTAGAGCTGTGTATAGTTCTCCTTGTGATACCACATCTAAACTTAAATTTTCTTGTTTTGCAACTTGAATCATTGCAATAGATGAAAAAGCTTTACTAGCATAAGCTACTTGTGCTTTTATACCTTGCTCTCTGAAAGTATTGACAAATGCTCTGGCGTTGTTTCTAATTTTATCTACATCATATACAAACAAGGGTGTGCCATATTTATTAGCTAATTCAATAGAATCTAAACCACCAATTGTTAGATGCCCTTGAGCATTTACATTAAAAGGATGCAACATTTCTTGACCTCACCTTCTATCTTTAACAAATTTCACTGTTAATGATTGTTCAAACAAAAATCCCTTATCCTCACCTTTTCAACAAAAAGTGGGGGGACAAGGGATATAATCATTCCCATTTCAACAAAACATTACAAAGTATAAAGTTAATTTATCACAGCCGCTTCAGTAGATCAAGTGTTTGTTTACCAAATCAAGATTGTTTTTGATTATTTTTTGGACGAACAATACTGGGTCTTGTCTTTGATAACGGCATCGATACCCGAAATAATATTTGCCATAACGCTTTGTCATTAAACGGAATTAAAGGCCATAGATAAGGAGTCTGTAAGGATCTAGTAGTGATTAATAACAATAAAAATACGGTCATTCCAATAACTAGTCCTTTTACTTGAAAGGCAAATGTTAATATAACTAATAATATTCTTGCCATTTTATTGGCCACACTTAACTCATAACTGGGAGTGGCAAACGTCCCGATCGCACTTATCGCGACATATAAAATAACCTCAGCACTAAACAAACCCACCTCAATTGCAATTTCGCCTATTAAAACCGCAGCAATCAAACCCATTGCAGTTGAAAGAGGAGTTGGCGTATGAATAGCTGCCATCCTTAGAAATTCAATCCCAATATCCGCTAGCAATATTTGAACAATTATTGGAATGTTTCCTGTCTCATTGGGACCAATAAACTGTAATTTCTCAGGCAATAAGGAAGGATCTAAGACAAGTAATAACCATAACGGTAGTAAAATTAAAGATGCTGCAATCCCCATAAAACGAACCCATCGTACAAAAGTACCGACGGCAGGAGCCTCGCGATACTCTTCTGCATGTTGAACATGATGAAAATAGGTAGTTGGCATGATAATCATACTCGGTGAAGTATCGACCATTACAAGTACATGACCTTCAAATAAATGTGTGGACGCAACATCTGGTCGCTCGGTATACCGAACTAATGGATAAGGATTTAATCCTTGTTGGACTAAGTATTCCTCTACTGTTTTATCTGCCATGGAAATACCATCTACATCTATTTGACTTAACTCATCTTTTATTAATTTTACGAGTCCTTGATCAGCTACATCTTGTAAATAAGAAATACAGATATCAGTTTTGGAACGTTCACCTACTTGGATAATTTCATGTCGTAACCGTTCATCTCTAATTCTCCTTCTTGTTAGCGCAGTATTTTCGATGATGTTTTCTGTGTACCCATCCCTTGAGCCTCGAACAACTTTTTCAGTATCTGGCTCTTGTGGAGCTCTACCTGGATAATGGCGAACGTCGATAATGAAACATTCAGATTCACCATCCAAGAAGATTACAAGCAGACCAGATAACATTTGGTCAATTGCCTCATCCATTGTTTTTGCTTTTTCAATTTGTTGATGGACAATACGATTATTTAATTCATCATATAAATTGCTATGTACATTCTCGTCATCATTTATTGAAACTAACTTTTTCATAATTTCAATAATAAAACTTGTATCGACCAATCCTGTAACATAATATAATTGAATTTTTTTCTTAAGGACAACTAATTCACGAAAACCTACATCAAATGATACTCCTATGCCTAGTTTTGACTGAAGGAACTCTTGATTTTTTTCGATAGACGGATATATTTTGGTTGCATTTTTATTTTTCACTATTTATAACTCCCTCCTCTAAATAATATCTACAAAAATAAGCCAATGAAACAGGGAACCTACTATTTTCCCAATTACGATAGCCATTAAAAACCATAGTAATTCTTTATCAATACCTAGTCTTTTCATTAAAATTGGAAATACATTTAATACTTCAGTTAGTGCTGCTGCTAGCATTCCAATAAAAACACCATGTAATAATCCCCAAAATGCCAAGACAATATAGGAAGATTTTATTGTATAGTCTGTGAATGTTAAATACGTACCCAATAAAGCCCCAATAATCACGCTTGCCTGATAATAATTCATCCAATTGATGGATTTACTTAGTTGAACGAGACGAGGGATGATACCTAAAACCGTTAAAAATGCTACAAATCCTGAACCAACTATTAACCCCGAACCAAAGCCAATTAGTATTTGGGCCAGAATATACAGTAGTTCAATTATCATTTTGGTTATTCAAACTATTTTCATGATAAATTAAATAATTATCAAGATCTTGCTGGTAATTAAACATCTCTACTTCTAATGGGCTCGGTTCCTCATTAAAACGTTTTTTGAAAATATGATTAAAAAATAGGATCATCCCTAGACCAAGACCTATCGAATATGGTATTTGAATCCATAGAGGTTTATCTTCTTTGTCTCCCGTTAATAAGTAATATAGTCCCTGATGTACTTCTTCCATACTGACATCATAATGAAAATTCATGATCGCCATTGCGGAACCAATACAAAGAAGTAACCAGATTATCAGAATTAAACCAAAATTAGCTTTCTTCTGATTCTTTTTAATATCCACTATCACTTGATTAGCTCCGACTAACTCAACCGTTAAAAAAGGATAAGCATCCACTAATGTAGATAACAGCTGGAATCCATCAATCACGGAAACATTTTTGTCTGCTTCTGTGATTTGATATATTTTTAAACTCTCTACTTTATTTAAATAATTGATATTTCCAGTTAAATAAGAAATATCACCTAGCCGTAAAAGTTGATTAGATTCAACAGATATTTTCTTCTTCAGACGAAGATATACCTTTTCATCCTGCATATGTATCATCCTTTTTATACGCAAACTTTTTTATGTATGCCAGTAACTTTTAATAAGATATTTATTACTAGTATGAGAACTTTTCACATAAACATGCATAAAAAAATTACTAGACACATTAGACACAAACTGCGAATTAGTGATAATTTTGAATGCTTGATGAGTGCTAGCAAAAGCTCCGTCTATTTACTTCGCTTTCCGCGGGCACGGCCTCAGCTTCCTCAGAAAAGCAAAGTTCGCTTTTCCTGCGGGATCTTCAGCTCGCGCTTTTCCCGCCGGAGTCTACGTAAATGGACTACGCTTCAATAATCTTCTACAAATTAAGTATAAGCTAGAATATTGATACCACAGGTTATTTCATCGTATTTGAACAGAATTCTGCTCAAAGCGGAGGAAAAACGCGACACTCCTGGGGAAACAGCACGAGCTGAAGATCCACTTTGGGAAGTGGTCTTCTTTCCAAAGTTAGCTGAAGCCGTGCCCCCGGAAAGGGAGTGTTTTTCCGTAGCGTTGGATTAGCACTCATCTCAATACTTTTGCCAATAATCCTATGTCAGTTACTTCGCAGTTTAGTTTTTTATGAATTAATTTCAGTTTTTTATATTAAAAAAGACTACCCGATTGGATAGTCTTAATTGCTTATTTCTTCTTTGATTTTTTCTAGTATTTTCTTCTCGATACGTGATACTTGTACTTGCGAAATTCCTAGACGATTGGCTACCTCTGTTTGGGTTTTGTCTTTATAATATCTTAAATAAACAATGAGCCGTTCACGTTGATCTAAGTCATTTATTATTTGCTCGATCGTCATCTTTTCAAACCAATTATCATTTACATCTGCAATTTGATCTAATAAAGTTATTGGATCACCATCGTTTTCATAAACAGTCTCATGGATAGATTGTGGTTTTTTTGTTGCTTCTTGAGCATGGATAATATCCTCAGGAGATAAGTCTAATTTGTTTGCAATCTCCTGGATCGTTGGTGCTCTTGAATATTCTTTCGTTAAATCGTCGGTAACATGTCTGATTTTATTGCCCACTTCTTTTAAGGAGCGACTTACTTTAACTGTGCCATCGTCTCGTATAAATCGTTGAATCTCTCCTATAATCATTGGAACTGCGTACGTCGAAAATTTCACATCATAAGCTAAATCAAATTTATCTATCGATTTTATTAAACCGATACAACCAATTTGAAATAAATCGTCCTGGTCATATCCTCTATTCATAAACCTCTGAACAACAGACCAAACTAACCTGATATTCTTTTCCACCAATAAGGATCTTGCTTCTTCATCTCCTTCTTGACTTAATGCTATATATCGCTTAACCTCTTTATCTTCTAAAGGTGTTGCGTTTGACATTTTTGTTTTCATCAGCATCACCTAATTACACATGCTTTTCGAAGTTTGGAAGTCTTTCGTCATTTTTACTTTGGTACCTTCACCAGGATAAGAAATGATTTCAACTTTATCCATAAAGTTCTCCATGATTGTAAAACCCATTCCAGATCGTTCTAACTCTGGTTTTGATGTGTATAAAGGTTCCTTTGCTAAATCAATATTCTCAATTCCTAAACCGTTATCCTCTATTAAGACAGATAAACTGCTATCCGTTAACGTACAAGAAATAAATACATGTTGCGTCGGATCTTCTTCATAGCCATGAATGATTGCATTTGTTACAGCTTCAGAAACAACTGTCTTTATCTCTGTCAACTCATCCATATTGGGATCGATTTGCGATACAAAGGCAGCTACCGAAATCCTTGCAAATGCCTCATTTTCGCTGACACTTTTAAATTTCAATTCCATTGAATTATTCATGACGCCACCCCCAAGCTAGTCAATGCAAAAACTTCATCCGATTCTAACCGAATAATCTTGAATAAACCGGACATGTCGAAAAGTCGCTTTACAGCTGGATTGACTGAGCAAACAATCATCTCACCGCCCAATTGTTTCACTTCCTTATAACGACCTAACACGACACCTAAACCAGAACTATCCATGAAATGTAATTCACTTAAATTTAAAATAACGTGTTTTATACCTTTTTTTTGTAATCGTTCTTGCCATTCAATTTTCAATCGAGCAGCTGAATGATGGTCTAGTTCTCCATCTAATCGAACAATAAGTACATCCTCTACAATATTAAAATGTGAATGCAATTGCATCAAAATCCCTCCCAGTTCGTTTCTGTTGTACTATTTTCTATATCTGTTTCCTGCAATCCTGCTTGTTGACAAAACTAGAACAAAATCGGCTAAAAAAGCTGATTTTTTACATAGATGTCGAAAAATTCAAGACTTAAAAAAATGACTGAAAGGTTCGCTTGAATAACTGAAACACATTAGCATGATTTATATCATCTTTCACAATCAAATCTGTTTCACTGATCACTTTTTCTCCTTCCATAACTTGCAGTTTCCCTACCATACTCCCTTTTTCTATTGGTAGATCAATATCTTGATTAATGGTTATTTTCGTATCTATTTTGTTTAAATCGGTTCCTTTCTGGTATAATATCGAAACCGAATCACTAGTAACAACGTTCACTTTCTGCTTATCTGCCTTTAGCCATTCAAAAGAGGTCACCGCTTGATTTTTCTCATAAAGAGGCTTTGTCTCGTATTTTGCATAAGCATAATCAAGTAATTGGCTAACGTCACTATTACGTTCTTTTGTACTCCCTGCACCAAGCACAACAGCGATAGTCCTCATTCCATTCTTTTCTGCGGTTGCTGTTAAACAATACTTTGCTTCACTTGTATAACCTGTTTTTAAACCATCAACACCATCATAAAATCGGACTAGTTTATTCGTATTCACTAGCCAAAACTCATTGTCTTGACCTTTTCGTAAATAATCTTCATAAATGCTTGTGTATTTGGTGATATCCTCATACTTTAATAATTCTTTCGCCATGATCGCCATATCATGTGCTGTACTGTAATGCTCTTCGGCTGGTAATCCTGTAGAATTTTGGAATTTAGTAGATTTTAATCCTAGCTCTGACACTTTATTATTCATCATTTCTACGAATGCTTGCTCACTGCCTGCAATTCTCTCGGCCATTGCGACACTTGCATCATTTCCCGATGCAACTGCAATCCCTTTTAGCAAATCTTCTACTGACATTTCTTCTCCAGCTTCCAAAAAGATTTGTGAGCCACCCATCGATGCTGCAGTTTCACTTATTCTAATTGTTTCATCAAGTGATAGTTGAGCATTTTCGATAGCTTCCATAATCAATAATAGAGTCATAATCTTTGTCATACTTGCGGGTGGTAATTTATCATTGGCATTCTTATCAAAAATGATATTTCCTGTATCTCGTTCTATCAAAATTGCTGATTGAGAATGCTTAGCAAGATCAAGAGATTTATTCTCATTCACTTCCATTGAAACGTGATTTTCATCATGATGGGCGAGTACATTCACACTAAAGATCCACAATATGCTAAATGCAATTACTACCATTATACTAATTTTATTTTTCAACATCCGTCACCTCCGATTAATAACATTTCTATTTTTGCCAAATTAGCCAAAAAGTATAACCTCTTTAACATAAAAAAACGTCACAATGTGAATGTGACGTTTTTAGGCTCTGGGATGATGTGATTTATATATGTCTTTAAGTCTTGATTTAGATACATGGGTATATATTTGAGTTGTGGAAATATCTGCATGTCCGAGCATTTCTTGAACAGCTCTAAGATCTGCGCCATTTTCTAATAAATGGGTTGCAAATGAATGTCTTAATGTATGTGGGGATAGTTCTTTTTCAATACCCGCAGTTTTGGCAATATCTTTAATGATTTTCCAAAAGCCTTGTCGTGACAAAGGATTCCCGTGGTGATTAACAAAGACAGTTTCTGTTGACTTTTGTTTAACAAATTGTGGTCTGGCGTCTTTTATGTACATTTCCAGTGCATCTTTTGCAATATCACCTAAAGGCACAATTCTTTCTTTTGAACCTTTTCCAAAACAACGAACAAAACCCATTGTTAAGTGTAAATCATTCAATGTTAAACTTATTAGTTCTGTTACTCGTAATCCTGTTGCGTATAATGTTTCAAGCATTGCTTTATTTCGTATCGTATATTTATCAGTTGCCGGTATCGTTAGTAATTTATCAATGTCCTTCGGCGAAAGAACTTTTGGTAATTTACGATTAGCTTTTGGTGTTTCTATGTGCAAGCTAGGATCCTCTTTCAACTGATATTCTCTAATTAAAAATTGATGGTACAATCGTAATGTCGATAACATTCGAGCAATGGTTGCAGGAGATTTGCCTTTGTCATTTAACTTATACAAAAAGTGCATTACATCTTGCCGGCCAACCTCTTCCCAACGAGTAATCGTACGATCTTCTTTTAAATACTGGAAATAAAGTAAAAGATCGCGTTTATAGGCTTGGATAGTATTTGTAGACAATCCTCTCTCAATCCGCAGAAAATGAAAGAATTCTTCTATGGGATATTGCAGTTCCTCCATGTATTATTCACCCAATCGAAAAAATATACTTAAACGCTCCCATACATCTGGGTCTTCTTGTTGAAATACTTTTACTGCATTTCCTTGTGGATACTCGTACCGGTCTAACTTCTCATATTCACTGTGTACCGCTTTAATGACATAATAAAATAAAACGGTACACAAAATAAAGATAATAAAAAACTTAATCATTTCGCCAAATAGTTTAAAAATCGATATCATCGGGCATTCTCCTAATAGAATTTAGATTCTATTAGAATTTATACCGAGAAAACTCGAAATTATACCTATTTAGCAGCTAATTTTTTTGCTTCACAATTTCTACAGATTCGATCTTGACATTTTTGGCATATACCATGAAAAGTCAAACGATGATCCTTGACTAAAAAACCCCAATCTGATTGTACAATCGATTCGACATCTTCTAACAGATCATCCATAATTTCTTCGACGGATCCACATTCTGTACATACCAAATGATGATGAAAGTGTTTCGCACCTTCTTTACGTAGATCATACCGAGAAACTCCATCACCAAAATTTATTTTATCTACAATTTTTATCTCAGTAAGCAATTCCAATGTTCGATAAACGGTCGCTAATCCGATTTCTGGCGCTTTATCTTTAACTAATAAATAAACATCTTCAGCACTAAGATGGTCCTCTTCACGTTCTAACAACACACGAACTG
This sequence comes from Gracilibacillus massiliensis, assembly GCF_001458115.1. GTDB lineage: Bacteria > Bacillota > Bacilli > Bacillales > Amphibacillaceae > Gracilibacillus > Gracilibacillus massiliensis. The sequence goes on along the minus strand of NZ_CZRP01000012.1, from coordinate 547,701 downwards.
TTGCTTCACGTTGAGGCGTTAATTTATAACCTTGAGCGTGCAATTCTTTTTTTATCCGGTCTAATCGGTGTTCCATATCAAAGACCTCCTTACATTGATAATTATAAAGAGACGAATGTAAGGTGTCAATTAAAATAATTATAAAAAAGGCACATTCTCATTATTTTTTAATAATAATTATTAATTAATAATACGGTCCGAGATTATTTTCATTGTTTCAAAGGAGACAAAAGATTCTAATAATGCAGCAATGCTAACTACTATCAGCAAACCAATAAACACACTAATGTATCGATAAAATATTTGCAAGATCGGTTGCTTATAGCGCTTGGAAAACATACTTTGCAATAATGTTAGTGAGAAAATCATTGCAAAACAACTAGCTATTATATAAATTGGAATAATGATTAGATTTTGAGGAGCTATTGCAGAAAATGAAAATAGTAATCCCTTTATTCCAAGTTGATTAACAAAAAAACCTACAGTAAATCCAATAGCGACACCTTTTACAAATAAAAGCACCCAAATAATAGGTAATCCAATTACAGCTAAACCAAGAAAAAATAACAATGCTAAAAACTGTATATGATAAAAAAACGCATTTTTGAATAAGCTTTCGTGAGTAACAGCATCTTCTTGTAAATAACTAAGAAAGAATCGTTCTAAATAAAAATATAAGTCTTGTTTTTGCACAAAATTCATACTGTTTACTATAATAGCTCCAAAAATAATCCCTGTTATAAAAAGGATTATAGTAAAGATATAAATGGTATGATACTTAGTGAAATGAGTGGTAATTGGTTTTCTATTTTTAACTGCTTTCAATTGCTTCACATCCTCCAACTTAGTTCTCCCTACAATCTATGAATCGATTAATAGAAATAGAACTAATAAGAAGAACCTAAAATAATGGAAAATGTGAAAGTTATCAATAGGTTATTGAGTTTTTATCACTCTTCCATACTTGCCACCTCCTCCTTCTGAAAGGTTTACTTTACCAGCACGCAAACTAATAATCATTTCAGTTAATTTTTTTCCTACAACTTTTATTAAAGCTTCCGCTGGAACATAATGAATAATGTTCATTTCAGTACCGAAATGCTGCAACAATATTTCCATTGTTTTTGGTCCTAATCCCGGTAAATATTCTAAAGGAACTTGATATGTATAATCTGGTCTGCTCTTAACCAATTGTTTATTAGAGGCTAACTCTTGAATGCGATCCGACACACCTTTAATATACTTCATAGAATCGCAAGAAGGACAAGGTTTACCTTCCTCCATTTTAGACAAGCAGTTCGCACAAACAGTTGCATGGTATTTGCCTAATTTTGGATTCATACCAAAGTTTTCTTTAATCCTTCTATTGGAACTTTTCATTAAGGCTAATTTTAATTCATTAAAGTTAGCCTCCTCTAAGGACATCACTTGATACTCTCTAGCTATTTTCGCTAAGGAATGGGCATCAGAATTTGTTACATAAGAAAAGGAATGTAATTCAGAAATTTGATCTGCCATTTTTGTATCAGAACTTAGTCCCAATTCAATAGCGTCAATCAAATTAGGATCAAGTACTTCGGCTAATGATCGATTTACACCTTTTCCAAACAGACTTTTGAAAGGCGTAAATACATGTGCAGGTATAAACAAACCACCTAATTCGTGAGTTTTCTGCTGCAATTCGATCGCACTGCCGTAATATCGCTGAGAACTAAGCTCTATATTTTTCATTCGTTGAGAAAGCCAATTAGAAAAATGCTCCATGTTTTCTAGATACGGAAAATAGCATAAAACATGGATTGGTCCCTTGCAATTTTCATCATACACCTCTATTTCGGCTCCTAGGATCAAAGTTGTATTACTGTATCGAATACCACCATATTCTAGCTCTAGCGCTTCTCCTTCTGAAATTGCATTTTTAATCTCTGTTTGAACAGCAGGAGCATGGCAATCAATCACGCCTACAATATCAATTCCTTTTCGGTCACTTGCCTCTTTCATTATGTTTGTTATCGTCAGGTTCTTCGAAGCCGTAATTTTCACTGGTCTGTTTTTAAAGTTGCGCCCAACATGAATATGTAGATCTACAAAATAATCACGTAACATGCTATCTCATACCTTTATTTTTTAAATATAGAATTGCGTACAACGTTTTCGCATCATGGATTTCTTGTGTAGCGATCAATTTTTCCGCCTCTTCTATTGACAATTCCATTAATTCAACAAATTCATCCTCATCCAATGCTTTGGGTTCCAGTACTTTTTCTAAGGAATTGGTTTCATATAAGTAAATAATCTCATCAGCAAAGCCTGGTGATGTATAAAACGATGTAATATATTGTAAATGGTTTGTAGTAAAGCCTGTTTCTTCTTCCAGCTCTCTTAAAACAGTGATGTTCGGTGATTCCCCCTCTTCTAATTTACCAGCAGGTATTTCAATTAAAGTCTTTTCTAATGGTTTACGATACTGTTTTACAAAAATGATTTTATTATCCTGAGTGATTGGAATAATTGCTACTGCCCCAGGGTGTTTTACAATTTCTCGTTTGGATGATTTTCCGTCAGGCAATAGTACGTCATCTACTTGAACATCTATTACTTTTCCGTTAAAGATAGATTGAGTTTTAGTTGTTTTTTCTTCAAAATGCTTCATTCGCTTCCATCCTTTCGTTCACTTCGATCACTTGATTAACATTCGATTAAGTTTCGTTAATCTTCAGTGGGACTCTCTTTATTGTATTTCTTTCTCACGATTTGTACAATGGATATATACTAACTAGGGACAGGAAGGATGTAGCAAATGAAAAAAGTTCAATTAGGACAATCTGAATTAAACGTATCTCCAATTGCACTTGGTTGTATGTCATTGGGGACAGATTTAAAAAAAGCTTCTAATATTATTGATGAAGCATTAGAACTTGGGATAAATTATCTTGATACGGCTGATTTATACGACCAAGGAAGAAACGAAGAAATTGTTGGAAAGGCAATTAAACATAAGAGAGATCAAGTTATCCTAGCAACAAAAGTCGGCAATCATCTGAAAGAAGATGGTAGTTGGTTTTGGGATCCAAGTAAATCTTACATCAAAGAACAAGTGAAAGAAAGTTTAACTAGATTGCAAGTTGATTATATTGATCTTTATCAATTACATGGTGGAACTATTGAAGATCCAATAGACGAAACCATTGAAGCATTTGAAGAGTTAGTAACAGAAGGTGTTATCCGATACTACGGCATTTCCTCTATTCGACCAAACGTTATCAGACAATATATTGAAAAATCTAATATTGTTAGTGTAATGATGCAATATAGCATATTAGACAGGCGCCCGGAAGAAGAAATGTTACAATTACTTGATCAGCATAATATTAGTGTGGTTACCAGAGGATCGCTTGCGAAAGGCCTGTTAAGCAATAAAGGATTAGAAGTAACGGAAAATAAAGCACAAAAAGGATATCTGGAATATGACAAAGAAACGTTGCTTAAAACGGTGAAGCAATTAAAAGAAGTCTTGCAAGAGAACCAAACATTAACTGGTTTAGCAATGCAGTATGTACTCTCAAATAGCGCAGTAAGCTCTGTTGTAGCAGGTGCAAGTTCTATTGACCAACTAAAGGAGAACGTAGGCGCACTAAATCAAAGTTTTGGATCTGAGCAATTGGCACAAGTAGAAAATATTGCATTAGCAAATAAGTACGAGCAACACCGTTAATATGATACTTCCATCTTTTTGTTATTCTTCGCTGGAAAAACATTATTGTCAGCGAAGAATAACTGAAATATATATAAGCTTCTTATTTTTTTCTAAAGGCAGGCTGTAATATGAATTCCATTAATCTCGGGAAGTTTTGATAGATTTTACTCCCAAAGTCCATCCAAAAAGGCAAATTAATTTCACGTTTACTGGTAAATAAATGTTTAATAATTTTAGTTGCAACATCATCTGGGTCTAACATATACTTGGCAACACTATTTCTGTAACTACCACTTGGGTCCGCAGTATCAAAGAAAGCAGTTTTAACTGGTCCAATATTAACGGATGTAACATAGATTCTGTTTTTTAATTCCATTCGCAACGCATTTGAAAAACTTATTACACTTGCTTTAGTTGCACTATAAACTGCTGCTTTGGGTGTTGCAATTTTTCCTGCTTGCGATCCAATACTGACAATATGTGTTGGAGAATGTTTTTTCATGTTAGGTACCAATCGATAGGTTGTATAATATAGAGCTTCCAAATTAAGACGGAGCATCATTTCAACATGTTTCCATTGGGAATGTTCAAATGTATCAAAGTAGCCAACACCTGCATTGTTAATTAATACATCAATAGATTGTACCGATTCTAAAATATCTTCCAATACCTTGCTCCATTGAATCGTGTCAGTAATATCTACAGAGTGATATACTGCTTTTATCTGAAAACGCTCTTCGATATTCTTTGAAATACTTACCAATTTCTCTTCTGATCTGGCTATCATAATAGGTATGGCTTCGCTTTCTGCTACTTTATAAGCGATAGATTCACCAATACCACTCGAAGCACCTGTAATGAGAATATGCTTTCCTTTTAATTTATTCATCTAATCATCTCCATTTCCATCATATCACATCCAAAGAATTACTTGCATATTGTTAAGATATTGTATTTTTTTAATAAGAAAGGAGTCAGTCATTGACTTTTCACTGCAAATTACTGACAATCAATAAGGAATAAACTAATATGGGGTGAGGGCATGTCTACACTTATTTATGCACATCGCGGTGCAAGTAAACAAGCACCTGAAAATACAATGCCAGCTTTTGAACTTGGCTACAAACAAGGAGCAGACGGGATCGAGACAGATGTACAATTAACAAAGGATGGGATACCTGTTTTAATCCATGATGAAACGGTTAATAGAACCACAAACGGTACTGGTTTTATTAAAGACCTTACCTATCAGGAGCTAAGCGCTTTAGATGCTGGAAGCTGGAAATCGGATACCTATAGCGATACTAGAATTCCAACCTTAGATGATTTGCTTGCATGGAATAAAGAAAAAAATTTAAAATTAAATTTAGAATTAAAAAATAATATTATTTCCTATCCTTCGATCGAAAAAATCGTAACTGAAAAATTAAAAGATTATAACATGGTGGAACAGTCGGTTATTTCTAGTTTTAATCATAACAGTATAGCTTTACTAGATTCACTGAATGTAGAAGTTGATTATGCACTATTAACTAGTAAACGAACGTCAGATTTAATTTCTTACAGTAAAGACATTCATGCAAGAGGTATTCATATTCGCTATCGTCTCTTATCTAATCGTTTCGTTACTAATGCTAAACAAAATGGCTTGTATGTTGCAGTCTATACGGTCAATAGCCCGTTATCTATCTCCAAAGTACTACGTTTAGGTTGTCATGCGATGTTTACGGATGTACCTAAACGAGCATTAGAAATAAAACAAAGAAATAAATAGAAAGGATAGTATAATTATGAAGGTGACCTTTTTAGGAACTGGGGCAGGCTTACCAAGTAAAAACAGAAACGTCACATCGATCGTGTTGGATTTATTACAAGAACGCAATACGATGTGGATGTTTGATTGTGGTGAAGCAACTCAACATCAAATTTTACATACTTCAATTAAACCTAGGAAAATTGATAAAATTTTTATAACACATCTTCACGGTGACCACATTTTTGGTTTACCAGGTCTTTTGAGCAGTCGTTCATTTCAAGGTGGAGAGGATCCTATTACGATATATGGTCCTACTGGAATAAGATCATTTATTGAAACCACTATATCTATTAGTCAGTCAAAACTGTCCTATCCTATCAAGATAATAGAAATTAACGAAGGGATCATTTTTGAAGACGAACAATTCACAGTGACAGCTCAAAAGTTAGAACATGGTATTGAATCATTCGGTTTTCGAATTGATGAGAAAGACACAATTGGTTCACTGTTAGTTGATAAACTGAAAGCGGATGGAATTTATCCCGGACCGATTTATCAATTATTCAAAACGGAGAAATATGTGACATTAGAAAATGGCACAATTGTCCAATCAGCAGAATATATAGGGGAACCGAAAAAAGGCAAAAGTGTCGCGATATTCGGTGATACGAGACCAAAAATAGATTTAATTCCCTTTATGTCTGATTTAGATCTACTTGTTCATGAAGCAACTTTTGCTCAAGATCAAAAACAATTAGCTTTTGATTATTTTCATTCAACTACGGAACAAATAGCGTCGATCGCTGCGAGAGCTATGGTAAAAAAATTAATATTGACTCATATATCTTCACGCTTTCAAGCAGATGATATCGATCAATTAGTAGCAGAAGCAAAAGAACATTTCCAAGACACAACGATAGCGCATGACTTTTATTCTTATCAATTATGAAACTAGAATATTGCTACCAAAAAAGTGAAATTTCAATCAGTGGGGTTTTTAGACTCCCACTGATTATTAACATCTGATTATCTCACACATAACTTCTAGACTATTGCTCTGTTATAGTTCTTCTTTGTAGCGGAACAGGTCTAATTGATAGGTTAAATTATCTTTTGGAATTGCGTGTTGCATGGTTATTCCTAATAGCCTAACAGGTTCACCATTCCAATGTTCTTCCAATAATATTTCTCCGTAATATAAAATATCACTTGCCTTTTCAATAAATTGATTTAACTTCATTCGTCTAGTGATGGTTTTTCGATCACTATAGCGAATCATTAATTGCACGGTATCTCCTACTGCTGCTTTTCGGTTTAATCGCTTCTCGACACTCTCAGATAGAATTCTCAATTGATCAATCAATATCTCGTATTGATTGATATCCGCAGGAAAGGTTTGAGAGCTGCCGATACTTTTGAAACTACTTGCACTTTCAGGATCAACAGGTCGTGGGTCTTCCCCTAATGCTCTTGTTTTCAACTTTTCTCCATTTACACCTAATAAACCTTTTAATAACATCGTATCCGTTTCCACTAAGTCCTCGATGGTTTCAATTTGGTATTTATTTAACTTATCCGCTGTTTTCTTACCAATTCCATACATTTCTTCAATCGGAAGTGGCCAAAGCTTCGTAGCGACATCCCTTTTTCTTAGTATTGTAATACCATTCGGTTTTTTCATATCCGATGCCATCTTTGCCAAAAATTTATTTGGAGACACACCAATACTGCATGGAAGATCTAGTTGCTTTGAAAGTTGCATTTGAATGTCACGAGCTATATCAATAGGGTTTCCTAACTCATAACTATCGGTGATATCCATAAAAGCTTCATCTATTGATACGGGTTCTACATATGGGGTATATTCTTCCAATATACGAAATATTTGACTAGACATTTCGCGATAACGCTCAAAGTTAGGTCTCTTTACAATTAAGTTTGGACATAACTTTTTTGCTTGCCAGAGTGACATCGTTGTCTTTACTCCTTTATTCCGCGCCTCATAACTACTCGTTACTATAATCCCTTTTCTTTCATCAGGATTTCCTGCAATTGCAAGAGGTTTCCCTTTTAGGCTAGGATCATCTGCTATCTCAACGGAAGCATAAAAACTATTCATATCGACGTGTAAAATGACACGTCCATTTTTAGGATACCATTCTTTCATTTCATCACACTCATTTTTATGTGTCTTTTACTATCTCATATAACATTGCAGGTAACTCAATTAAGTGAGAAATGTGAATCCGTTCATTTTTAGTATGAATATTTTCATACCCAACAGCTAAATTGACAGTAGGAATCCCTTTACCAGAAAAGTGATTAGCATCACTTCCCCCACCGCTCGATTTAAGCTGTGGTTGTTTTCCTATTGCTCTTACAGCGTTCATTGCTACTTGTACGACTTTATCAGATTGCTTAAATTGATAATTAGGATACATATTTTTAAGGTCAATCTCCACTTCTCCGCCCATTTGTTCAGTCGTTTGTTGTAATGCTACACACATCTTGTGAACTTGTTGATCTAATTTCTTTTTCGATAAAGAACGTGCTTCCGCAACTAAAAGTACTTGATCACATACAACATTGGTTGGTCCTTTTCCTTCAAAGCTACCAATATTAGCTGTTGTTTCTTCATCTATTCGACCTAAAGGCATTTTAGTGATCGCCTTTGCCGTCATACTTATAGATGATATCCCCTTTTCTGGATTTACTCCAGCATGTGCTGCTTTCCCTTTTATAGTAGCAAAAATCTTAACTTGGCCAGGAGCACTTGTAATTATCGTACCGACATCACCGTCACTATCTAATGCAAAACCATATTCAACAGGAAGATGATCTATATCCACATACTTAGAACCGACTAATCCTGATTCCTCTCCACTCATGATAGCAAAGTAAATATCACCATGATCTACCGGATGTTCTCTGATTAGATGAATCAACTCAATGATCGCTGATATCCCTGCTTTATCGTCTGCCCCTAATATAGTTGAGCCATCAGAATAAATAGTTTCATTATAAATAGTAGGCTTAACATTTTCACCTGGTGCAACAGTGTCCATATGAGCTGTAAAGTAAATAGCTGGTTTTTTAACATTTGTACCTCTTAGTTTGGCAATAATGTTTCCCGCTTCATGACCAGTTTCTTCATTGGTTTGATCTTCTATTACTTCTAAATCGTTGTTTTTAAATAGTTTAATTAAATAATCGGCTATTTTTCTCTCTTTTGTCGTTTCAGATGAAATTTCCACTAATTTTAAAAATTGCTCAATTACTCTATCTCGTTTAATCACAAGCATTCCTCCTTTTTATTATTATTTACTTGTCCTCTTGATAAATTACATGTAAAATATACATTAGTAGTGAGCTCGTAAAGGAGGATTTGAAATGGCATCAAAACGCGAAAAAAGAATAAAAGTAATTATATATATAATGATTCTTGCAATGGTATTATCTACTTTTACGGCAGGTCTAGCAATGTTTGCGAACTAACTTATATATAAGTTCAGTGAGGATTCTAGAGGTGTTTACCACCGTGATCTAAAGTCTAACAGGAAAAGACATCCAATCTATGGATGTCTTTTTCTTTCCCTTATAATTCGTCACAATGTTGATCAAACATTTCTTGCAGTTTATTAACAACTTCTACAGGACTATGCCCCTCAATTTCATGTCTTTCCACCATTTTTTGAATTTTTCCATCTTTCAATAAAGCGAAAGAAGGAGATGAAGGCTGGTATCCTTCAAAATACTGTCGTGCTAATTCTGTTGCTTCTCTGTCTTGACCTGCAAATACTGTTACTAATTGATCTGGTCGTTTATCATAATGAATAGCACTAGCAGCTGCTGGTCTCGCAACTCCACCTGCACAACCACAAGTTGAATTCACCATAACAAGAGTCGTACCTTTTTTCTCTAAGGCTTGTTTAACATCTTCTGGTGTGGTTAACTCATCAAAGCCAGCCTGTCTGATTTCATTTCTTGCTGAATCTACTATATCACCCATAAACAGATTAAATTCCATTATCAATCAACCCTCTCTTTTGATATACCTTTTCTAAATAGTAACAACAACTGAGACTATTTTCAATTCGAAAGCCTGGATAATTACTGATTCTTGATTAAAGGTAAAATAATTTTAAATACAGTGCCTTCAGAATCAGTTGAATCTAACATTATCTTACCTTGGTGGTTTTCGATAATTCGGCGCACAACATTTAGTCCTAAACCTGTCCCATTCGACTTTGATGTTGAAAATGGTTCAAATAACACCTGTTTGATCGATTTTGGGATTCCCGAGCCAGTATCTGAGAAATAAATGACATATTCATCATTCTCAATTTGCGTATCAATTGTTATTAGACCATTATCACCGATAGCATCTTTACTATTTCTTAATAAGTTTAAGAAAACCTGCTTTAATTGTTTTTGATCAGCTAATATATATTCATCACTTATGTTAGTCACTACTTTTATATTTTTTGCTTCCAAAGAACTATACATTAACGGTAATAAATCATTTAACAATTCTGAGAATGTCATCATATCTTTTTCAGGTTTTTTATGGTTAGACATCAACAACATTTGTTCCACGATCGAATATAAACGATCAATTTCCTTCATCATTAAGTGTAAATTGTATTTTTTCATTTCTTCTGGTGACATCGATTCCTTCATAAGCGATAAAAAGCCATGTATAACAGTTAATGGATTACGTATTTCATGGGCTGAACTAGCTGCCATCTCTCCTACCAATGCTAATTTCTCAGATTGAATAATTCGATTTTCTAAACTAGCTGACTCTGTAATATCGACAAAATAAAGAATCTTGCCTGTAGTAATCTGATTATGATCTTTTAATTTACTTTGAGATACTAAAAAGACATACGATGTGTCATCAATAGTAAGATTCACCTTTTTATTTTGAATAGATGCATCCGATAATAACATTTGAAAGATAGGATATTGACTTTGTTTCTGCATTATATCTCGATCATCTATTTTCTCTCCTTCAAAGTGAAACAATCTTCGCACAAATGAATTTGCTAAATATTCTTTTTCGTGAATATCATATGTAATAATACCTATCGGTAAAGAATTCAAAGTTTGTTCATGTTTCATTTTATCAGCAACAATTTGTTGAAATGATTGCTGCAAACTAATGGACATTTGGTTAATCGACGTAGCTAAACTTTGCAATTCTACTTGTGTCGATGTTGAAATAGTCTCCCCATAGTTTCCATTTGCGATTTTATTCACCTTACCTACCATAGTTTCGATCGGTTTAGTTATACTTTTACTCATTCTAAAAGAGAAATAAAGTGATATTAAAATTCCTAAAATGGTAATAAGTAAAAGGAAATAAAGTGATTTTTCAATAATTTTCGGATATGTGTTCGTATTATTTTGTAGTGCACTAAATTCCGAGTTGCGTTTCGAAATAATCGCTTCTTTTAAGAGCTCTAACCGAGGTAAATATTCACCATTAATAACATTTGCAGCTGCCTCAGTTTCGTTATATTCCAGTAATCCGTATACCTTATTTGTAATAATAAAGTCCAGTAACATCAATTGATTATGTAAAGATTCCACACTTTTAGGTATCGAAAATTCATCTTGTAAAGTTGCGTTATTACTTACTATATCATGCTCAGAGAAATCCGCTTCAAAGTCTCCAGCAAAATTGTTATCAACGTGGTTCGTCACAAGCTGCTTTTTTATCTCTAATTCTTTTTCCCACTGATTATACCAAATTAATGTTGGAATGTTTTCATCTTTAATCGTATTCGTAACTTTACTAACGTTTTCAATCGATTGTATTAACAAAAGAGAAAAACCACTAAATATCACCATAACGATAAGGAGAATGCTCAACAGTTTGTTACGAAAAGAAAATTTATTAAAAAAAGTAACCATTACATATCTCCTAACCTACTTGATTCCTTAATACTCAATAATTTGATTTGTTAAATTTTCCATAATCGCTATTTCCTCATCTGAAAACATTGGGCCCAGTGGAGCCAATCCATATACCCCGTCATTAGAATCTAGTATTCTTTTTTCAGATATCAAGTCATCTTCATTTATATAATCTTTAACGATTGCCATGTAAGCTTGAGGGACATTATTTAGTACACTAGTCAACATTACCTCTTCAGCCATATAGGATTGATCTTCAAGATAACCAATAACATATATGCCTTTATCCTTCGCATAGTTAATTACTTCTTGGTTATAGCTGTTTCCTTTTGTATAGATAACATCGACACCATTATCAATCATTTCAGATGCTGTATTTTTTGCAGCTGACTTATCCGTCCTTTCAGGAACTACTTCATAGATAAGGTCTATATTTTCATCTATCTTTTTTATCCCCTCTGGAAAGCCCCAATCAGAGTGCTCATTATCTACTGCATCAATTAACCCGATCTTTTTACTCTCTGTTTTTAAAGCTGCTGCCATTCCTGCCACAACTTCTATTTCGTTTTGATTAAACGTATATACAGATAAATTATTTTCAAGATAATCTCCATGCAAGGTCACAAATTGTGTATTTTTAAACTGGTTTGCAATTCTGTAAAAAGGTTCAGAAAATTCTCTGCCATGTCCAATTACCAGTTCATAGCCTTCCGCTACATATTCTTCCACAGTGGGAGAAACATCATTATTTATATCTATTTCACCTAACACTTCAACTTCTGCATTATACTCTTCTTCTACTAAGAGCTTTCCTTTGTAAGCTAAACTGCCCCAACTTTGGTCATTTAAAGTATCTCCAGATAGTATTAATACTTGTATTGGGTCTGCCTCTGAAGCATTCATATTGTTCATTATTTGATTTGATTTAATTAACAGAAACACAATAAAAACAGAAGTTACTGCTAGAGTTACTGCTAAAATATATTTTAATTGCTTTTTTGCTTCCATACGCCTACTCCTTAGTAATTAGTAACAATTACATTATACATAAAAAGACAAGGTTTGAACACACTTTTACAAATTTCATTTTATTTCGACATTAATCGCAAATAAAAAATGGTAATAATTAAATATTAGACAAGCATATAGTAAAGAGAGGACATTTAATGAATGATAAAGGTCCATCTTTATTAAGGGTGAAGGGGGATAACCGGTGAGCATCTTTTCAATTGCTCTAAACTGGGCAAGTATAGATTGGATGAGTTTGTTACAAATTATTACAATTGATATAATTTTATCAGGAGATAACGCTCTTATCATTGCGATGGCAACCAAAAATCTTGATAAGAAACTACAAAACAAAGCGATTTTGATTGGTGTCGCAGGTGCTATCATCTTACGAATAGTATTTGCTAGCGGAATCATATTTCTGTTAAAATTTCCATTCATATATCTAGTTGGTGGTATTTTGTTAATTTGGATTGGATATAAAATATTGATTAAAGATGACGAAGCACAAAATATTACATCACATCAATCATTATACCAAGCTGTATTCACTATTATCATGGCAGATATCGTTATGAGTTTAGACAATGTAGTGGCAATTGCTGGAGCATCTAAAGGAAATGTAACGTTGTTAGCGATTGGAGTTATGATCAGTATACCGTTAATGATATTTGGAGCAAAATTTATTGTTCATTTATTGAAGCGTTATCCTTACTTGATGTATGTAGGTTCTGCAATTTTAGTCTATACAGGGGTAGATATGATCGTACATGAACCAATTGTTCATCAATTTTTTCTATTGGAATCTGGATGGATTACGATCATTATGAGCATTATTATTACCTTAGGAGTTATTGTTTCCGGGTACATTTCAAATAAGCAAACGAACCATAATTCTATGAATTAAAGGTTCGTTTGTTAACAGTAGTTTTTTTATGGACAATCGGCACATTCCATTTGCATTTCACCGCCAGGATACGAATAGCAAGTGTGATCGTTAAACAAATATATAAACTTATAATCGGTGATAATATTTCATAGGTGAAAATTAACGCTATCGATCCAGCAATAGAAGCAATTCCATATATTTCTTTACGAAATACTAATGGAACTTCTCTTACGAAGACATCTCTCAGCACACCACCGCCAATTCCAGTCACTAAGCCCATGGCCACAATTAAAAAAGGTTGTGAATAATCCAAATTAATAGCTGCATTTGCACCAACCGCAGTAAAAACACCTAATCCAATAGCATCAGAAAACAAAATACCATGTTCAAAGCGATTGATTTTATCATAGAAAAGAATGGTTGCTATACTAGCTAACAAGCTAACTAAGAAATATTGTGGATCCGCTAAATTAGTAGGTGGAATATTTCCAATCATTAGATCTCTTATGACACCACCTGCCAAGGCAGTAGTTAAACCTAACAATAGAACACCAAACACATCTAGATTTTTCTTTATCGCAATTAATGAACCTGAAATTGCAAATGCAATGGTTCCTATATACACAAATGCTTCTATTAAAAACATAGTTTATCCCCCACTTTTCATTGATGAGAATATCTTTTTACGTTCACGCCAAATTTTTTCCGATTTATCAAACAACCATTGCAAGACCAAACCTTGTATAATCACGCCAAAAATCGAAGTTATCGTTAATAATATGATACTAGGAAAATGATGAATCGTTTCTAAACTATTTGCAAAAATAAAAAGATGTTGAAAAACAATTATAAATGCATCATACCAATATGCTAAGTTATTGTTCATTTGCCATATAACAATGGTTTCGATAAACAACAAAACCGGAACTGCTAATAGTATGATTAGTTTTTTCGTATAACTTAATTTTTTCAGATAAGGACTAATATAATATTTAGTAATGGTTTTTATTCGAAATAAATACACGATCCTAACGATACGAGCAACCTGAAACAACTGATCTAATGGTATCACAGCAAGTAATAAAAACGGGTTCTTCTTAATAAAATCCCATTTGTTTTCAACTAGAAAAATCCGGATAATATAATCTACCAAAAATATCAGCCAAACAATTAAATTTATAGTTGAATTAACCGTATGATCTACCCAAAGCGTTAAGATGGTCAGTACCACCAATAAAATCATCAATATATCGTAAAAAATCCGAGCCTTCTGTTGCATGTTTATCACACCAAATCCTATCAACATTAAACAAGCAAAGGGAAACCATCATCATTAGTTACTGGTTTCCCTTACTTTCATTAGTATACTGTTTTTGACCATAAAATGAAACAGTTATTTACAATTATCATGATGTAATCGTCCATAATGCTCGAAACCAAAAGATTCGAACTTAGAAATGAATCTGAGTCGGATCTCTTATATATCATCCAAAGGGAGAAGCTCACACTAGCTGTAATGTCCGATAAAATCATATATCGCCCAAAAGGAGAAGACTACACCAGTTGTTATGTCCGATAAACAGATATATCTCCCAAAAAGAGAAACAGGCACTAGCCCATTTATCCGATAAAAAAGAATTTCACTCAAAAGGATAAGTCGAACTAAGCTGTTATAATCGTTTGTCATTTAACTTCGCGGTTAGTGTTCGAATCTTTAATCTTGATTTTAAGGAGATATTGAAACGAACGCTAAATCAGCAGGAATCTAAATCTGCCAATGACTGATGTCTATCTTAATTAATAGATCGGCGTTGTATCACTGGAAATATTTTCTAATATCGCCTTTACATGCGACATAAATGCTCCACAGATAACACCATCTAATACACGGTGATCCAGAGAAAGACAAAGGTTGACCATGTCACGGGCTGCAAACATATCATCGATAATTACAGGTCTTTTTACAATGGATTCTACTTGAAGTATGGCTGATTGTGGATAGTTGATCACACCCATAGACTCTACTGAACCAAATGAACCTGTGTTATTAACCGTAAACGTTCCATCTTCCATATCCTCTTTCGCCAAAGTACCTGTGCGTGCTTTATTAGAAAGTTGTGCAATTTCTTTTGCGATCCCTTTTATACTTTTCTCATCCACATTTTTAATTACTGGTACATACAGTTCATGTTCATGTGCTACAGCAATTGATAGATTTATTTCATTACGCTGGATAATTTTATCTCCTGCCCAGCAACTGTTTAATTCAGGGAATTTTTTCAGTGCTTTAGCAACAGCATTTAAGAAAAATGCAAAATAAGATAGATTGTATCCTTCATTTTCTTTGAATGCTTTTTTTTCGGCATTACGATAGGCAACCAAATTGGTAACATCGACTTCAATCATCATCCATGCATGAGGAATTTCTGTCTTCGAACGTACCATGTTTTGTGCTATTGTTTTCCGCAAACCAGTTACCGGAATTTCACGATCTCCAGGTTTTGCTTTAACAGGTTTACGACGAATGATAGGTGGTGTAAATTCCTCGAATTCCTCAGGTTCATTGTTTCTCTCAAGCGAAGAATCATCGACAACTTGTTGATTATCCTGTTCATGAGTAGGCTGATTGTTCTCATCAATCCTTTTATTAATGTCTTTTCTCGTAATACGACCTCCTTTTCCTGTGCCCTCTACATTAGATAAATCAATATTGTGTTCCTGTGCTAGGCGCATTACAACCGGTGAATAGCGAGTCTTCATATCGTGTGCAGGTGTATCTTGGTCTTTGGCATTTGAATCAGGTGCATTTGTCTGATCTTGACCTTCTTCACCCTCTACTTCTATGTAACACATCAGTTGTCCGACCTCGATTGTTTCCCCTTCTTTTGCTACTAATTCTTTAATCGTGCCTGAAAAAGAAGAAGGTACCTCTGCATTCACTTTATCTGTCATAATTTCAGCAATTGCATCGTATTTTTCAACATAATCACCTTCTTGAATTAACCAATTGCTAACCGTTCCTTCAGTAACACTTTCACCAAGTTGAGGCATATTAAGCCGCTTTTGTACCATTTGTCCATCCCTCCTTAAAATTCAGCTAATTCTCTAATCGCATTCTCTATTTTATCTGGATTCATCATAAATTCTTTTTCTAATGGTGGTGCATATGGCATGGCAGGAACTTCTGGTCCAGCTAATCTGCGAATAGGTGCATCTAAATCAAACAAACAATTTTCACTGATAATAGCTGACACTTCACCAATGATACTACCTTCTTTATTGTCTTCTGTTACTAAAAGTACTTTTCCTGTTTTGGAAGCAGCTTGAATAATCGTTTCCTGATCTAAAGGATAAACCGTACGAAGATCAACTATTTCTGTGCTTATTCCTTCTTCTGCTAACTTATCTGCAGCTTGTTTGGCATAATGCACACACAATCCATAGGTTATCACGGTTACGTCATCACCTGATCTTTTTATATCGGCCTTACCAATCGGAATTGTATAATCTTCTTCAGGTACTTCTTCTTTTAATAAACGATAGGCGCGTTTATGTTCTAAAAATAATACCGGATCTTCATCACGTATGGCTGATTTTAATAATCCTTTGACATCATATGGATTGGAAGGCATCACTATTTTTAAGCCTGGTTGATTGGCAAATATTGCTTCTATCGATTGTGAATGATACAAAGCACCGTGTATTCCGCCGCCGTAAGGAGCTCTAATCGTTATTGGACAAGTCCAATCATTATTGGAACGATAACGAATTCTTGCAGCCTCAGAAATAATTTGATTGACAGCTGGCATGATAAAATCAGCAAACTGCATTTCTGCAACAGGACGCATACCATACATAGCAGCACCAATACCAACACCAGCTATTGCTGATTCTGCTAATGGTGTGTCAATGACTCTTGTCTCACCAAATTTGTCATATAGACCTTCTGTTGCGAGAAAGACCCCACCTTTTGGCCCTACGTCTTCACCTAATACAAACACTTTATTATTTTGTTCCATCTCTTCATGTAATGCTTGATTTACTGCTTGAATATACGTTAACACTGCCATTACATTTCCTCCTTATGACCATATACATATTTCGTCAATGTTGAAGCATCAGCATATGGAGCATTTTCTGCGTATTCAGTAGCATCGTTTATTTCTTGTTTCAACTCGGCTTCGAGCTTTTCGATAGCTTCATCATTTAATAATCCATTATCGACTAAATAATTTTTAAAAGTTTCGATGCCGTCCTTCGATTTTTCGCTAGCTACCTCATCTTTTGACCGATAACTTGAATCATCATCGTCACTAGAATGAGGGGTTAAGCGATAAGAAACAGCCTCAATTAATGTTGGTCCTTCACCATTTAGAGCGCGATCATGTGCTTCTTTTACAGCTTGGTAAACTGCAAACGCATCATTACCGTCTACTTTGACGCCTTTTATACCATAGCCAACCGCACGATCAGAAATATTTTCGCAAGCCACTTGTTTAGCATATGGAACACTAATCGCATATTTATTATTCTCCACCATAAATATCACAGGCAACTTATGAACGGCTGCAAAGTTGATACCTTCATGGAAATCTCCTTGATTTGTAGACCCTTCCCCCATCGTAACAAAAGATACAGAGGGTTTATTCTCCATTTTTGCAGCTAGTGCAAATCCTGTAGCATGAGGGACTTGCGTTGTGACAGGTGAAGATCCTGTCACAAGCTTATTTTTCTTTTGACCAAAGTGGCCTGGCATTTGACGACCACCAGAATTTGGGTCTTCTGCTTTTGCATAAGCTTGTAAGAAGATTTCTCTCGTTGTCATGCCAAAATGTAGAACAATACCTACATCTCGATAATATGGCAATATATAATCATGCTCTTTATTTAACGCAAAAGATGCAGCGATTTGCATCACTTCTTGACCTTGGCAAGAAACGACGAACGGAATATTACCCGAACGATTTAATAACCACATTCTTTCATCAATTCTTCTAGCAAGTAACATCTCTCGATACATTTTTAATAGAGTATCTTTATCTGTTTCCAATGAATATGTTTGATTAACCATGAATTTTCCTCCCATCGGCTGCCATAGCAACCTCTCCTATAATTTCACTTAAAGATGGATGTGGATAGATCACTTCTGATAATTCCAATGCGGAACTATCAAAATATTTTGCGGTACTTACTTGACCTATTAACTCTGTAACCTTTTCCCCAATCATATGAACACCTAAAATATCTTCCGTATTCTCATCGATAATGATCTTTGAAAATCCGTCTGTCTCCCCATCGACATGTGCTTTCCCTATTGCTTTGAAAGAAGTTTTTGCAATGCGATAACTAAAACCTTGATCTTTCGCTTCTGCTTCTGTTAATCCAATCATTGCTATCTCAGGATTACCATACACACATGATGGAATCTCATTGTCACTTAAGTAACTTGTTTCTACCCCAGCAATATGTTCAACCGCCTTCTTACCTTCATACGTCGCAACATGTGCTAACTGCCTGCCTCCATTAACATCCCCTATTGCATAAATATGGCTTTCTTTTGATTGAAAATGTTGATTAACTTTTATAAATCCTTTTTCATCTAGTGAAATTTCAGTATTATCTAATCCGATATTTTGCGTGTTGGCTTTTCTACCCACCGACAACAAAAGTTTTTCAGCAGTGACTTGCTGCATCTCGCTGTTTTTCTCGTATGTAAGTTTAATTTCATTTTTTGTTTCAATAGAATCAAAGTCGATAGTCGCTTGTTCGATAATGGAAATACCTTTTTTAGTTAACTTTCTTTTCAATGTTTTGATGATATCCTTATCAAAAGCAGGTAAAATTTGGTCCTGTGCCTCTAGTATGGTCACTTCTACCCCGACATCGTGTAAAAACGATGCCCATTCGATCCCGATAACGCCTCCACCAACAATGATTATTGATTTCGGTAATTCGGTCATTTCTACTAAATCATCGGATGTTACGATTTTCTGATGATCAATTGCCATACCTGGTAACACACTTGGTGCAGATCCAGTAGCTATAATAACATTTTTCGGAACGAGAATATCATTTTCTTTTTCATCATCATACTCAACAGAAATCGAACCTGCCATTGGTGAAAAAATCGAAGGACCTAAAATTCTTCCATATCCTTGATAGACATCTATTTGATGATTATCAACAAGATGCTTTACACCAGCATGCAAGGAATCCACTACTTTGCTTTTTCGACTCATCGCTTTTTCAATTTGAAAAATTGGTGAAGCTGTTTCTATTCCATATTCATCAGCTTCTTTTACTTGCTGGAAGACGGAGGCGCTTTTTAACAACGCTTTGGTTGGTATACATCCTTTATGAAGACATGTACCACCTAACTTTTCTTTTTCAACAATTGCAGTTTTTAATCCAATTTGTGCAGCACGAACTGCGGTGACATATCCCCCGGTACCACCACCGAGAATGACAAGATCATAATTTAATGACACTTTCTTCACCCTTTCTTTTTAAAGATATTGCTTTGGCTCTTCATTTCCTTGTAAAATCCTTAAGGTTCCTTGTGCTAAAGCTAGCAAAATATTTTCTCCAGGAAAGATATACGTATCTGCAATCCAACTTACTTGATTTATAATCGCTTGATTTAAATAGTCGTAAGATGCTAGATCTCCAGTTAACGCAATAGCATTCACATTGCCTGATAACACCGTACTCATTTTCCCAATTTCCTTTGCCACTTGGTAACCTAATATATCAAAAACCTTTTTCACTTCTTCAGGTTTTGTCTGCCATAATAATTTCAATTCTGCTTTTCTTTCAATATTTAAATAGGCTTTTAAACCACTTTGGTAAATCGTTTGTGCTTGTATATCTTTTTTGGATTTATCCTTTTCAAAACTCAGCTCTATTAAATCCTTATTTGGTAAACTACCTGCTCGTTCAAAAGAAAAAGGTCCATCCCCGTCAAAACCATTATTAACATCAATAACCTGACCATATTGATGAGCACCAACTGTTAAACCACCACCCATATGGGCAATCACCAGACATAAATCATGGTAATCTGCGTTTAATTGTCTTGCTAAAGATCGTCCAACAGCCTTCTGATTAAGTGCATGAAAGATACTTTTACGTTCAATCGACGGAATACCTGTTTTTTTGGCTATATCCAGCATTTCATCGACCACAACTGGATCGACAATGTAAGAATTAACATTCCAATCATCAGCAATACCTTTTGCTAATAAAGCACCTAAATTAGAGACATGTGTTCCATATCTTCCGCGATACAAATCATCTACCATTTGTTGGTTAACCTGATATGTCCCTCCTTCAATAGGGCTTAATATTCCACCACTTCCACAGACAGCATTGATACTGGTAATGTCTATACCAATCGATTGAACGGCCTCCGCTATTGCTTCTTTTCTATCCGTTAATTGTAAGATAATTTCCTTATTTAACAATGACGCTTCGAGCGCGATTATCTTTTCAAATAAACAGTGGTCATTTTCATAGATCGCTATGTTGGTGCTTTCCACCATGGGATTAATAACTAAAATGCGATATTTACTACTAACCATCAGGTAGCACCTCGTTCTATTTTATATTTTTCCATTTTATAATAAAGATTTCGAACGGATACACCGAGTATTTTTGCTGTTTTTGTTTTATTGAAATTTTCTTGTTCAAGTGCCTTCACTATATAGTTTTTTTCAAATTGGTCGATTGCTTGTTGTAACGATAAATTAGTTTCATCATGAAAATCACTAACATCCATAATCGTTTTATTATGAAGCTGTTCAAGACTAATAGATGTAGTGATTGCACTCGCGTCTAATATGATTCGTTCTACTGTTAGTTTTAATTCCGTTATATTACCAGACCAATTTAATTTTTTCCAATAATCAATCACATCTTTTTCTATTGTAATAATCTGTTTGTCGTATTCTTGATTAAAATAGATTTTAAAAGTTTCTACCAGTAAAGGTAAATCAATTAAACGTTCTTTTAATGATGGCAATATAATTTGATATTTTTGCAACTCATCATAAAAATCAGGGCTCCATTCAGATATTACTGGTGCTTGATTGATTCCATAGAGAAAACGAATGGAGGTTTGCTTCGTAATAAATGCCAACAATTTATTTTGGTGATCGATCTTTAATTTTTGATTAAGATTAAGATAAATGGTGCCATTTTTTGCTTTCTTACTAATCTTTAAGAAAAACGCTTCTAAATCATTAGAATTGATCAGATCAGAACTATTCACTTTAAGAAAAGGATGATATTTGCGATGACTAGTCATATGAATAGCTCTTGCTAACATTAACTTACCTGTGCCTTGTTCGCCACGTAAAAGTATAGGTGTATCGATATCGGCATATAATCTTGCTTGCTCACGTGCTATATTGATTTCAGGAGTCTTGCCGATAATGTCCTCTAATTGATACGTTTTTTCTAAATTCCTAATCATTTTTTTTGCGGTCCTTAGTTCTTGTTTCAAGGCGTTATTTTCCAGTTTGGTAACGTATTGCACACAACCAATCAGTTTTCCGTTTTTTTGGATTGGTTTTGTAAACACGTCGATCGTATCAAGGCTAGCATCTGGTTGATAACGGTCCGTTCGTTCTCTTCTCGAACGGATCGTTTGATTTGCCAATTGATCAATCCAGTCTTGAATGTGTTTAGTATGATGAACTAATTCGGATTTCCATTCTTCACTACATAATAATTCTTCATTATTATCTAACACAATTCGAAAAGCATTTTTTTGTGTTTTTAAAAGTTCTTGAACAATTTCGAAGTAGAAATCAGATTCCGTAATGTCACTGACACGTTGATTAAATCTTTCAAGCGGTTCTAACACCACTAAAACACCTTGCAATGTATTATGTTGACTTAAAAACGGACTATAGGATGTTACTATTTTTTGTTTTGTTGCTTTAACCTGATCTTTTTTTTCTATTTGCTGATGCAGTTGTTTTACCTCTTCTGTTGAGGGATTTTCTAAGAGTTCATGTATATCTATACCGATTAAATAATTCGCTTGTGTATTGAAAAATCTTTCTACGGTCTGATTGCTACAAACTATTTTGTTCTGCATATTAATCACTATTATTCCTAATGGGAGTTTATGTATCAATTCTTCATAAATTTGCAGATTATTTGAATTTATTTTCATCACACCTTGCAATATATTTCATACTACTATCATACGTATCCTTGCAATCAATTGCAAGAAATAGTTATTTTCAATTATCTATAATTTTTGCTATAATAATATTATTTTCAACATTAACAGGAGGAAATATTTTGAGAATTGTTGCATTATTAATATTAGTATTACCAGCGGTACTTGCTACTTATGGCATCAAGTTAATGAGAGATGCATTTTTTGGTGAACTGACGACTATTTTCCTGCACATCGTAGTTCAATTTATAATAGGTCTTGTCCTTTTTATTGGTGGCCTCTACTTTATTGGTGGCTTCATCTTGCACCGAGATCGTAAACGACAACTTATTAAAGGCGGTAAAAACAACAGGTACTCCAATTAGGATTACTTGTTTTTTTATGTAGTTTTAGAAGCTCTTTAAGAAACACACAATTTACATTAAACCTGAGACTTACCATTTTTCTTCACTTAAGATGCAAACATGTATTGTTACGCAATAAACTTGATGGTAATAATGAAATATTTACACTGCTGGACAACCGCTCCAGCTGCCCGCTTCCCTTTCCGTGGGGTTTTCTCCTCAGCTAACTTTCCCAAGCAAAGATCGCTTGGGAAAGTGGATCTTCGGAAAAAACGATCCCACAGGAGTTGAAGCGGGCGGCCTCCGCTATTATAAGATGCTACATTGTATGTAAGAGTTAGTATTTCGTCTTCTATGACAAGTGGATGCCTGAGCAAAAAGACTAAGTGATAACTGTCACAAACGTTGTAAAACAACATGACAGCGGAGGCCGGCCACGGAGACTCCTGTGAGAACAGGGCGAGCTGAAGATCCATTTGGTGAAGTGGTCTTCTTCACAATATTAGGTCGAGTAAGCGGGAATGCGCATGAAATAAATTGTATTCCTCACTCCTCACAGAACCGTGCATGCGCTATTCACGCACACGGCTCTTCCTATCATCATTCACAGAATATAGGATATATGATATCTCAGATCATATATGCTCATTTTAATTACCGGTTTCGGCAACGGATATTTCTCTAGGAATAATCGAAACTTCTCCCAACTGAATGATTTCCGTTGACTCCTTCGATTCATCCATTTGAATAGTAGTTGTTCAATGCTGTTCAGAAAGTAGAGGACTTCTTTATAGTTATCCGTGATACAATAATAATTATAGTAGCCCTCTAGCGATTGTGTGATTCGGCGCATGATGTCTTGGATATCCCTCGTTCGATTTGCCTTTAGCCAAGCTTTATGTTGTTTAAGTTTGGCACGGATTTTCTTCTTGCTACTTTTCCGTTTCACACGGAACGTACCTTTCTTGCTTTTGCTACAATAGTGCGTAAAGCCAAGAAAATCGAACGTCGATGGTTTCCTCTGTCCGTTACGCTTTGCATCTTTCCAGGCATAAGGACCGAACGAGATAATCTTCGTTTTATCCTCTGCAATTTCTAGATGAAACTTACGTAACCTTTGAATCAGATTCGTGTAGAATCGGTTGGCATCTTCTTTGTATTGGAAACAACACACAAAGTCATCCGCATAGCGAACCATATAGGCTTGACCTCTACATTGTTTCTTTACAACTTTCTCAAACCATAGATCCAACACATAGTGAAGATAAATATTCGCTAGAACCGGTGAAATGTTGCCCCCTTGCGGGGTTCCTCGGTCTGTATCGATATATTTCCCCTCTTCCAAATAGCCAGCTTTTAGAAATCGGGCTATAATGCGAAGTAAGTTGGGATCGTTGATACGATGGCGAAGGAACTTCATCATCCAATCATGACTCACGTGATCAAAGAATCCTTTGATATCCGCATCTACTATATAATTGGTTTTCCGTTGTTCCATGTATACATTTAAGATCTTTAATGCATCATGGCAGTTTCTATTCGGACGAAAACCGAAGGAACAATCGAGAAAATCATTTTCGTAAATGGCATTCAAAATCTTCGTAATACCCTTTTGAACGATTTTATCTTCATGTTCGGGAATACCTAGTGGCCGTTTCTTGTTGGAACCTGGCTTATCGATATAGGTACGCTTTACCGGTACCGGTCGATAAGCCATTTTCTTCATTCGTTTCACTAGGCCTTCGATATTTTGGTCTAAATTCCCTTCGTACATTTCTTTGGTAGTGCCATTCACACCGGTTGCTTTACCTTTAGGTAATTGGTGATGGCACTGTTTCAAGTTACTTTCATTTAGTAAATGTACAAGAGAGGTAAAGACAAGCTTTTTATCCGATTTCGCCAATTCTGTTATCCTATTAAGTTTCGTTTCCATAATACGTTCCACCTCTGGGTATGGATTATGTTTCCCTATCAAGGGTGATGACAGGTAACGGCCTTTCCTCCATCGGCATTACCCAACTTCATCAGTACTACGCCGTTATCCGACTTCCTTTAGGCATTTGACAGCCCTCACTTTGTTATCGCTTGTTCGTCATTACTTTCTTTATCCGAAAGACCTAAAGGACCTCCCGAGTTACCGCAACATATCAATGTGTAACGTGCCAGGGTCTTCGACTCCGGAGAAGATAGCATTCTCTCACCTCTAACGAGAACCGTATTGTTGTCTTCTATGCTTCAGAACACATCGACCTTCTCATCTTTGGGGACATTTCGGAGCTCTATCCCTCAACCGTTATGGTTTTCCGGCCCGTTACCTAACTGTCTACGCTTAAAGGCAATGTGTTACCACTTGCCCTCCAAGACTCGCTACAAGTGAATGGTTAGTTCTTTCTTGGCGGGAATCCCACCCGCTATATGTTACGACCTATGCTCGGCCGCACCTGAAGCCGTCCCCACGGAAAGCGAAGTGGCCGGCCGGAGCGATATATCAGCACATTAAACATTTCAAAATTACTAAACCGGTTATTGCACAGTATCTTCCTAATACACAAAAAATCCAAACGAGATCGAGATCTGTTCGAATCGTCGTTTGGATTTTACTAATTATCATATATTTTTTAGTTGCATTTTTGTGATGCTTATTCGAAAAATGTTTCATATAAAGCTTTTACAGAATCATTAACTCTATCTGCTTTAATTCCAAACATCATGGATACTTCAGACGAACCTTGGTTCATCATTTCTATGTTTACTTGTGCTTTATTAAACGCATGCGTCGCTTTATCAGCCAATCCTAACGTACTATCCATTCCTTCCCCTACTACCATTATTAGCGCAAGGTCGCGTTCCACACTTACAGTATCCGGATCTAATTCTTCTTTAATACGCGCTATGACGCGTTCCTCTTTATCTTGTGTTAAACTAGATTCACGAATTATCACAGAAATATCATCAATACCTGATGGTGTGTGTTCAAATGAGATGTCCTCATCTTCTAGAATCGTTAACAATTTACGACCAAAACCTAATTCTCTATTCATTAAATATTTACTTACATAAATACTGATAAAACCAGTATCACTCGCAATTCCAACTACAGGATTTGGTTGTGGTTCTTTTTTGGAAACGATGATGGTTCCCATCCCGCGTGGATTGTTGGTGTTTTTAATACAAACAGGGATATCTGCTTTAAAAGCTGGAATAAGTGCTTCATCATGAAACACCGAAAACCCTGCATATGAAAGTTCACGCATTTCTTTATATGTCAGTGAAGTAATTTCTTTGGGATTTTCAACGATCGTCGGATTTACACAATATACAGAATCTACATCAGTAAAATTCTCATATAGTTCTGCTTTCACACCAGCTGCTACTATGGAACCTGTAATATCTGACCCACCACGAGAAAAAGTAATTAATTTACCGCTTTTCGAATAACCAAAAAATCCTGGTATTACTACAATTTCTTCACGATCACGTAATTTGTATAGATGTTGATAACTTTCTTCAAGAATCTGTGCACTTCCTGGTGTATCACTAACAATAATACCAGCTTCTTGAGGATTTAAATACGTTGCTTTCAGATCAAGTGATTGTAAATAAGCACTTAACACTTTTGCCAAAGAATCTTCACCTGTTGCCTTTAAAGCATCCATTTTTAATGCATCACTATCATTTGACGCTAAAATTCCTTGAACGCCATCCTTAATATCCTGAATAATTTGATCTGATATTTTTAATTCGGTTGTTATTTCTTGAAATCGATTTAAAACAGCTTGTAATTCTTCTTCGTAAGGCTGTTTTTTGAAATAAGCTTCACCTAATGCGATCAGTAAATCTGTAACTTTCACATCATCTGAAAATCTTTTTCCTGGAGCAGAAACAACAATAACCTTTCTTTCTTTATCATCTTGAATAATATTTGCAACTTTCTGTAATTGTTCAGCATTCGCTACTGAACTTCCTCCGAATTTAGCTACTTTCATGTTTTAACCTCTCCAATAATTATTTTTATACCATAAAAAATATTATCATACTTTTCACAAAATTGTTAAAGAAAAGTAGCGTCTAAGCGCATAAATATTGGAGAATATTACAGTGTATCTAAGTGAGACGCTTGATTTCTTAAAATTCTGGAATAAATCACAACATATAAAGCTAGAAAGCTTTTTATATTTGAACACTTACTTAGAAATAAACATTTGTGTCCAATAGTTGCCGTTTTTCACATAACCGACACCGATATGTGTATAATTTCGATTAAGAATGTTGGCACGATGCCCACTGGAATTCATCCAAGCTTGCACTACCGCATATGGTGTTTCTTGACCTTTCGCAATGTTTTCCGCCGCTGATCGATAATTAATACCAAAATCTCTCATCATATTGAACGGGGATCCATATGTAGGACTCTGATGACTAAAATAATTATTATTTTTCATATCTTGTGATTTATATCGAGCAACACGAGATAATTGCCAGTCTGGCTTTAAAGGAGCTAAACCAAGTTTTTCTCGTTCTGCATTTGTATACTGAATAACTTGGTGTTCGATCCTTTTAATCTGATCAATTTGAGGAATTGTCACTTTTTGATTTGGATAAATTAAGTCGGGATTATTTATTTGTTCGTTCGCTTCAATTATTTCAGACAATCCTACTTTATATTTAAGAGATATTTTCCAGAGACTTTCTCCCGGTTGCACAGTATGTGTTGCCGCTAGAAGAGAATGAATTGGTATGAGAAACAACAAAAAACTCAATAAGGCTATTTTTTTCATGTTAGTCCACTCCTTTTTAATTTTTGATAGTTTTTGTAGAATAAGCAAAATTATTCATGATAAATAGTTGGAAATAAAATAATATCATGATAAAGTATCTATATAATTTAGAGAAGTTGGAGGGTTACCATTTGAATTGGAGATTCTGGGAGAGTATTACATACGAAGAATACATAAATATGGCCATTAGTTTAGGAATTATACTAGTTGCTTTCATTATCAGAAAAATATTTATTAAATATATTTTTTTCTTATTTTTAAAACTATCCAACACAGAGAAAACTGAGTTGTTAAATCACGCCTTAAAAGCTTTTGAAAAACCTTTACGAGTATTATTTGTAATTATAGGTGTATATATTGCTGTAGATTATTTTCCATATCTTGAGCAAGATAATGATCTTTTCGAAAGTATAATCCGTGTTTCTGTAATTATCGTTATTGGTTGGTGGCTTTATAACCTTTCATCAAGCACTTCTTTACTCTTCATGAAAATAAGTGACAAGATTAATGTGGAAATCGATCAAATTCTTATTCCATTCTTATCAAAAGCAGTTCGAGTAATTATTATTGCAATCAGCATAAGTGTAGTTGCTCAAGAATTTGGGTATGAAGTCAGTGGATTTGTAGCAGGACTTGGATTGGGTGGTCTCGCGTTTGCACTTGCAGCTCAAGAAGTTATAAAAAATTTGTTTGGAGGTGTAGTAATTATCACTGAAAAACCTTTCTCATTAGGAGACTGGATTGAAACACCTAGCGTCGAAGGAATTGTAGAAGATATTAGTTTTCGAAGTACAATCGTGCGGACTTTTGCAGATTCTGTAATCACTATTCCTAACTCCACTCTATCCAATGAACCGATTACGAACTGGAGTGAAATGGGTAAAAGGCAGATCTTCTTTAACCTAGGCGTTGAATATAATACTTCAAAGGAACAATTACAAAAAGTATTACAAGAAATTAGAGATTACTTAGAAAATAATGAAGAAATTCATCCTGAAACAATATTTGTTCGATTTTCAGAATACAACAACAGTAGTTTAGATATTATGTTATATTTCTTTACTAATACAATTGCATGGGGAGAATATTTGGCTGTTAAAGAAGAAGTTAATTTTAAAATAATGGAGATACTCGAAGAAGCAGAGGTATCAGTCGCATTCCCATCAAGATCCCTTTATTTCGATAAAGGTAGTAACCTATCGAAATAAGTTCTCATGATCAAGAGCATTAATAAAAACACACTTGCATGTCAACGCAAGTGTGTTTTTTCGATTAACTAGCTCGATGTTCTAATCTTAATCTGTCCGCGACCATTGCAATGAATTCAGAATTTGTAGGTTTTGCCTTTGATACACTGACCGTATAACCAAATAATGAAGAAATAGATTCCATATTACCTCTACTCCACGCAACTTCGATCGCATGACGTATAGCACGCTCTACTCTTGATGCTGTCGTATTGAATTTCGTTGCAATATCTGGATAAAGAACTTTTGTAATCGATCCCAACAACTCTATATCATTATATACCATCGTTATTGCTTCCCGTAAATACATATAACCTTTAATATGAGCAGGTACACCAATTTCGTGAATAATGTGTGTAATACTTGCTTCTAAGTCGAACTTTCTTTGCTGACTGTGATTTGATTTTCTTTCGTTATGTACCGCAGTTTCGATACCATGAACTTGTCTAATTTGTTCTGCAAGGTGTTCTAAATCAAATGGTTTTAAGATAAAATAAGAAGCACCTAGACCAACCGCTTTTTTAGTGACTTCTTCTTGACCGAAAGCGGTAAGCATAATAACATTAATGTGTTTTGTATTTTCATTTTGCTTTAATTTAGATAATACCGCCAATCCATCTATATGAGGCATAATAATATCTAAGACCACAACGTCAGGATTAAACGCTTCAATATTATCCAGACATTCTTTTCCGTTATATGCTTTTCCTACTACTTCGATGTCTTTTTGATCTAGTAAGTAATCATCCATCAGATCCACGAGTTCACGATTATCGTCTACTAACAAAACCTTTGTCTTTTCCAAAAAAAGTTCCTCCTTCAAATCTTAAGCTAACAATTTTGACCATATCTAATATTTTCGACAAAAGGAAGAAAAATCCTTCTTTCCTAAGATAAAAAATTTATTTTTCTTTTAAATAATGGAAATGTCGAAAAATCTTTATAACATCATAACAAAATTTGCTAATA
Organism: Gracilibacillus massiliensis; assembly: GCF_001458115.1. Classification (GTDB taxonomy): domain Bacteria; phylum Bacillota; class Bacilli; order Bacillales; family Amphibacillaceae; genus Gracilibacillus; species Gracilibacillus massiliensis. Next base: position 517,901 of record NZ_CZRP01000012.1, on the reverse strand, counting down.
ACTGCAATCATCCTTCTTTTTGTGTTAACGCAAAAAGAGAAACAGTATTGTTTTAACTGTTTCTCTATGCTTAAAGTTCTTAGCTTGCTTTACGATTTTCTTGTTTATAAATATCAATACCTGCTTCATTCAACATCCATTCAATGTGTACACCATATCCACTTGTTGGGTCATTGACGAATACATGTGTTACCGCTCCAATAACTTTATCATTTTGTATGATTGGACTACCACTCATTCCTTGGACAATACCACCGGTTGCCTCCAATAGTCGTTTATCCGTTATCTCTAAGATAATACCTTTTGTAGCAGGTGCAGATTGGTTAATACTATTTACGATCTTGACATCAAAAGCTTCGATTTCCTCGCCATTAATTACCGTCAGTATGTGAGCAGGTCCTTCTTCTACTTCATTCGGTAGTGCAATTGGCATTGGTTTGGACCACTTGCCATCACTATTTTCTAAAGGTTTTTTTAATGTACCAAAAATACCAAATGGTGAATTTTTTGTTATATCACCCATTTGAGCATCATCAAGCACAAAATCTGCTTTCTTCTCACCTGGAATACCATGTTCGCCCTTTTTTATATCCGTAATTTGAGAACGAACGATGGATCCATCATTAATCTCAACAGGTTTTCTAGTATCCATGTCTGAAATAATGTGGCCTAAAGCTCCATATTTTTTAGTGTTGGGATCATAAAAAGTCATAGTTCCTATACCAGCAGCAGAATCACGAATATAGAGGCCGATACGGTAGTCTTCTTCTTTCACATCATACAACGGTTGCAAATCTGTTGTAATCTTTTTATTCCCGCGGTTGATCTCCACTTTTAAAGGTTCTTCTTTTTCACCAGCGTCTTTCACTAGTGGAGCCACTTCTTCCATCTTTTTAATGGAGGTACCATTAATGGACACGATATTATCTCCAACCTGAATGTTTGCCTTCTCACCAGGTGATATGTCACCATCAGCCGTGGTGATTAAATGATGCCCGACAACAAGTACACCTTGTGTTTCTAGATTGATACCTATTGATTGACCACCAGGAATGATGCTAAAATCATCATAGACTTCAACATTTACTTTCTTGACAGGAAAATTCGCTACCGTATAGGTTAGCTCGTCGCTTCCGCTTTCTTCAAGAGAATATGCAGATAAGTCTGTTGCATGTTCCACTTTTTCTTGGTTCATTGATGTGACCGTTATATTGTCACTTAAATTCGGTAAGTCAATTGTTTCTGATTGCGAAAAGGTTTCGATCTGATTTGGGATGGAAAGGTATATTTGAAATGGTGTATACCATGGAAGTACAACTAATGTGACAAGGAGTATTAATCCTATCGTTTTTCTTAAGAAATCATTTTTCACAACATCACCCTCCTTGTAAATACAGACTGTTTTTGATCTGTATCATTAATTTGACCTTAAGGAGGGCTTTTTAAACCCGTTAAACATAACAAAATCGGGTGAAGATTTCCACTTGTAGAAATGATTAATGCGCATACTATTTTTCTTTGTGATTCATTTCGATTAATTCTTTAGCATGGGTGCGTGAAGCTTCTGTTAGTTCAGCACCTGTAATCATTTTACCAATTTCATCGATTCGTTCATTAAAGGATAATTCATGAACTAAAGTCCTTGTGCGATCATTTTGAATCTGTTTTTCGATTCTTAAATGAGTATCCGCTATTGACGCCACTTGTGGTAAATGGGTAATGCATAATACTTGAGAACCACTCGAAATATTATATATTTTTTCTGCCATCGATTGTGCTACACGTCCACTAACACCCGTATCGACTTCATCAAAAATAACACTAGTAATTCCTTGATGTTTGGAGAAAATATTTTTTAAAGCAAGCATAATTCGAGACATTTCACCACCAGAGGCAATTTTGTCTAGTTCCTTGACAGGTTCGCCAGGATTTGTAGAGATCAAAAATTGAACCTGATTAATGCCATTATTTTTCGGTAAAACTTTAACGCCTTCAAAAGAGAAACCTGCTTCAGATTTGGAATATGTTACACCTACTTGAAAAATGGTTTTTTCTAAATATAAGTCCTTCAATTCTGACAAAACAGCTTTTTCTAACGCTTTTGCAGCACGTAAACGAATTTTGTGCAATTCTTTGGCTTCAATTAATAAGTCATTGCCGATCTCTTTTAACGTTTCTTGTAAATTGGATAGATGATGATCCCGGTGTTTTATTTCCTCTAATTCTTCTTCTATTTTAGCACTATAGGTCATAATTTCTTCAACAGATTGACCATATTTTCTTTTTAATTGATCAATTTCATGTAATCTCGATTCAATTATTTCTAATCGTCCCGGTTCATAATCCATTTGGTCAAGATGCTGACGAATTTGATAGGATAATTCTTCAATCATAAAATAATGGTCAACAAATTGCTGGTGCATATTCTGGATATCCTTATTATGATCGCCGGCTTCCTCCAAATTATTGGATGCATGGGATAACCAATCTAACCCTTTTTGTTCACCATGCAGGGCATTATAAGCATCATTCATGTTTTGATGGATACTTTCAAAATGATGTAATTCATTTCGTTCATTGGTTAATAATTCATCCTCATTCGGCTCTAACTCGGCATTTTGAATTTCATTTAGTTGAAACTCTAATAAATCAATTCGTTGAGCAAGTTCCTGTTCATTCTTATTATTAGCATCATATTTATTTTTTAATTCTTTCCATTGCTTATAAAGTTTCTTATAATCCTTTGTAAATCCAGGATGATTGGACTCATGAAAATAATCCAACAATTCAATATGTTTATCTTTATCGAGTAATGACTGTGTTTCATGCTGACTATGGATATCAAGTATCGTTTGCCCAATTTCTTTTATAATCGCCAAAGTAGTTAACTTCCCATTAATACGACAAATGCTTTTGCCTGTGTGCGAGATTGTGCGGTGAAGTACAAGCATATGGTCATCCATAATTTCGATTCCTAAATCTTGCGTCTTTTGATAAATAGGATGTGTTGTATCCTCAATAATAAACAAACCTTCTAGCTCTGCTTTTTTCTCGCCATACCGGACAAATTCTACTGAACCTCTTCCACCAACTAAGAGTCCTAATGCATCAATGATAATCGATTTACCAGCACCAGTTTCCCCGGTTAAGACGGTTAAACCTGATTGAAAATGGATAGATAACTCGTCAATTATGGCAAAATTTTTAATCGATAATTCAGTTAACATATGCTCACCACCTTATGTTATAGCATTTCTAAGAATTTTTCTTTAAGCGCTTCTGCTTCTTCTGTCGTTTTACAAATTATTAATATCGTATCATCGCCACAAATACTGCCTACAATCTCTTCCCAACCTAAATTGTCGATCAACGCGCCCATCGCTTGCGCATTACCAGGTAAAGTTTTCATCACAATAAAATGAGTGGCCGTGTCAATGCTTATGAACGCATCCATGATAAAACGACGCAACTTATTTAACGGATTAAATTTCTGATCCGCAGGTAAACTATATTTATACCTACCATCTGCTGTCGGTACTTTCACAAGATGTAATTCTTTAATATCTCTTGAAATCGTCGCCTGTGTAATTCCATAGCCTTGACTTCTTAGTTCTTCCACTAACTCATCTTGTGTTTCAATTTCACTTTCCGTAATTAGTTCTCGAATTTTTATGTGCCTTTGTGCTTTATTCATTTGAACCTTCCTCCAGCAATTCTTTATTCATAACAAAATGGACTACTGATAAATGGTAGTCCAATCTTATTAATGATCTAATTCTTTGTGTGAATTATCTACCACCGTTTTAGCTAAGTCTTCAACGTTTTCTTCCTCAATGTCATGGTTTGTTTTACTTAGAAGTGCTAAATATTCGATATTACCATCCCCACCTGTAATCGGTGAATAGGTTAGACCGTTGATTTTAAAGCCGATCGTTTTTGCGAATGTTAAAATTCGTTGCAATACGTCAAAATGGACTTGAGGGTCTCTCACAATCCCTTTTTTGCCCACCTGATCTTTACCTGCTTCAAATTGTGGTTTTATCAATATAACTGCTTGACTGTTTTGATCTAACAATTCAAACAATGGTGACAATATCAATTTTAATGATATAAAGGATACATCTACGCTTGCAAAATTAGGTACATCCTTAGTTAATGCATCCGGCGTTACATATCGGAAATTTGTTCTTTCCATTACAATAACTCTTGGATCATTACGTAATTTCCAAGCTAATTGATTGTATCCTACATCGATTGCATAACTCATCTTTATACCATTTTGTAACGCGCAATCAGTAAAACCACCAGTAGATGAACCTACATCAACCATGACCTTTTCGTTCAAATCTAAGTTGAAGTAATCGATGGCTTTTTCTAATTTAAGTCCACCTCGTCCGACATAAGGAATAGCCTTCCCTTTTATATCAATCGTTATGTCTTGATCTACTTTTGTTCCTGGTTTATCTAATCGTTGACCATTAGAAAACACCAGTCCCGCCATTATTGTTCTCTTCGCTTTTTCCCGTGACTCGCTTAAGCCACGGTCATAAATTAATTGATCTAATCTTATCTTTTTTACCATCATCTATCATGCCCTTTTTTGTTTCTCATTGCCACCAGTTAATAATCCATTTATTTCAATCATAATCTGCTCTTTTGTTAAATGAATTTCTTCTAATAATTGATCAACATCTCCATGTTCAATATAACGGTCAGGAATGCCCATTCGTCTGATCGGAGAATGATAATTATGTTCTTCGGCAAATTCTAAGATAGCACTACCAAATCCACCTTTAAGTACTGCTTCTTCTACCGTTAAAATCGGGATATCATGCTGCATTCTTTCATGTAAGATATCTTCGTCTAAAGGTTTTATGAAACGGGCATTGATTACTTCGACATGAATGCCTTGCTTGGCTAATACGGCACTCGCTGCAAGGGACATTTCTATCGTAGTACCAAAGGTTAAAATGACAGCATCTGTACCTTTTTGTAATACATCCCACGAGCCAATTGGAATAGTTGATAAATTTTGATCCATTGCTACTCCTAGTCCATTACCTCGAGGAAACCTTACTGCAATTGGTCCATTATTATATTCAATAGCAGTATTAACCATATGCTGACATTCATTCTCGTCTTTTGGCATCATAACCACCATGTTAGGCAAATGTCGTAAAAAGGCAATGTCAAATACACCTTGATGTGTTTCGCCATCTGCTCCAACCAATCCAGCGCGATCTATACCAAACGCTACATTTAAGTTTTGTCGACAAACATCATGTACAAGCTGATCATATGCTCGTTGCAAAAAAGTGGAATAAATAGCTAAAAAGGGCTTCATTCCTTGTGTTGCAAGTCCCGCAGATAATGTAGTAGCGTGTTGTTCCGCAATCCCTACGTCAAATAATCGATCCGGATATCTTTCTTGGAACTTGTCCAATTTCGATCCTAGGATCATAGCAGGAGTAATAACAGCTAATCGATTATCTTTTTCTGCTACTTTTTCCAGTGTATCACTAACAACTTGGCTCCATGCTGGTGCCGCATTGGCTGGTTTAATTTTTTCACCCGAGTCAATTTTATAAGGGCCTACTCCGTGCCATTTATCTTTTTTATCTGATTCAGCTGGCATGTACCCTTTTCCTTTTTGAGTAATAACGTGAACCAAAACAGGTCCATCTGTTTTCTTCGCATAGGCTATATTTTCTTCCAGATCTTTAAAATCATGTCCATCTACTGGTCCAAAGTAGGTAAAACCGAATTCTTCAAACAACATACCAGGTACCATAAAATACTTCATGCTATCTTTTACTCGTTCAGCAGTTTGCGCAATTTTACCTCCAACAGCCGGAATCCGTTTTAATAAAAGTTCAAGTTCATCTTTGACTCGATTATACTTACCTGCACTTCTCATTCTTCCCAGTGCATTGTGCAAAGCACCTACATTTCCAGCAATCGACATTTCATTATCATTCAAGATCACCGTTAAATTCTTTTTTTCATGACCGATATGATTTAACGCTTCTAATGCCATACCACCAGTAAGCGCGCCATCACCTATAATTGGTACAACTGCATGTTTTTCATTTTTCATGTCACGTGCAATCGCCATACCCATGGCTGCGGATAGAGATGTAGAACTGTGCCCAGTTTCCCAGACATCATGTTCACTTTCATTCATCTTTGGAAATCCGCAAAGTCCTTTATATTTTCTAAGTGTATCAAATTGATCGGTGCGACCGGTTAACATCTTATGAATATAAGATTGATGCCCGACATCAAAAATCAACTTATCCTCTGGACTGTTAAACTGTTTGTGCAAAGCCAAGGTGAGCTCTACCACACCTAAGTTAGCACCTAAATGACCACCAGTAACTGATAATTTTTCAATTAAAAATTGGCGGATTTCTGCTGCTAAAACTTCTAATTCTTCTGTATTTAATTCTTTAAGAAATTGCGGATTTTTCATCTTGGTTAGATCCATGAAGGAATCCTCCCTACTCATTATTCAAGATTCAATTTATTTATTCGATAATACTCTTATTTTAAGTTTTTCTTCTAAAAATGCAATTATTTTCCCTACAATAAAAATTATTCTTGTTGATCCGTTAATGGCTAAAAACTTACCTAACGCTTTTCCACCAACAGTTAATGCTGCTACTAAGCTAGTTAAAATAACCGAAACCGTGATATGAAAAGTTGTTCCATCACCATAACCAAAACCGTTTGCTATTTGCAATACAACAATTGCCGATGCTGTACCACTTATTATACCAGAAATATCTCCAATAACATCATTACAAAAACTCGCAAAGCGATCAGCGTTTCTAACGATTAAGATAGCCTGTCTGGAACCGCTTACCTTCTCTGCTGCCATTGCATGAAAAGGAACTTCATCTGCTGCAGTAGCTGCAATACCTAGCATATCGAAAAATACGCCAATAAAAACAATGATAAACACGATCACTAAACCAATGATCGACATTACACCACTTAATATCGAGGAAGACACCACGGAAAAAATAGCCGCTAACACAAACGTGATAACGGCAATGCTAATACTAAATTTTATCGACTTTTGTAATTGTTTTTTATTCATTATTAACCCTCGTTAGCAAATATAACGTTATGTATTATGAATGGAATGGTCATTTAAAAGGTAAAAACTGCGGCTTAGGTCCAGTAGGTTTTCCCAGTCAGATACCGAATGTTGCCATTCTGGCGGTTCCCCTTTAAACCCGACTTAGCGCAGTCACCCATCGCTAGACTGGATTACCACTTAGTCCACACTATAATCCCTTTTAAATGTCACATGGAACAGTCTAGGAGATTTCCTCAACAACCCTTGACCGTTTCCTAGCCTCTTTTGCAGTACGAATTTCATATAGAAAAACATGTTCAAGCAAGTGGCCATCATGTTCGAACACTCTGTTACCTATAATCCCCTTCGTACCACTCAAGGCAGGCTACGCTACGAATAAGAATTCCCCATCCTTATTGCGTAGGTTCATACCCCATTCCATACTCAATCCTTGGCTAAGCATTGAATACAGAGATGGGCCTCCGCGGAAGAAGGGTCTACGCCCACATGCCTTTGTGGATCGCCCTTCAACCTTAACTCCCAGCATCGACCCAAGGCTGGGCGCCTCAAGCCAACACAAGGAACTTCATCGATGTGCCCTTTGGCGGATTTTTAGGCCCGCCTTCAGAAACGGAGGATTGACTAGAATACTGCACCATCCCATTTACTTATTCTTAATATAACATGAATTTTACTTTTTCTCAATATTTACTGATTTCTATCACTTAAGTACTGTGTTATTTCTTCTAATTTTGTTCCCTTTAACCCTACTTGCTCTAAACATTTCATTGCTTCTTTCACATAATTATTCTTGTATGTTTTGGCACCTTCTAACCCTAGTAAATGCGGATATGTACTTTTATCATTTTCAATATCACTTCCGACCTTTTTTCCAATTACTTCTTGATCACCCTCGACATCCAAGATATCATCTTGAATTTGGAATATAATTCCGAGATAATCACCAAAACGTTTTAGCACTTTCATTTTTTCAGTAGAAACCCCTGCCAAATAACCCCCAATTTCAACAGCAAATGAAATTAATCTTCCTGTTTTTAAGTGATGTATATTTTCTAACTCTTCAATGGATATTTGTTCATTTTCCGCTTCCATATCCAGTAATTGTCCTGCTACCATTCCTTCTAAACCACTAGCTAAAGCTAACTTCGTAATAATTTCTACTTTCTCTTCAGCCGAATATAAATCAGAAGTGCTAATAGAATGAAAACTATTGGTTAATAAACCATCACCAGCTAAAATAGCTGTTGCTTCATCAAATTTTTTATGATTGGTTAATTGACCCCGCCGATAGACGTCATCATCCATTGCAGGTAAATCATCGTGAATAAGAGAATACGTATGTATCATTTCTAACGCTACAGCAGCGGGATATATTCGTTGTTCATTTCCCCCAAGACCGATACAGGTTAATTTCATTAATAACGGTCTTAAACGCTTACCACCGGCATGTATGGAATACAATACAGAATCATTTAATTGCTTAGGAATATCTAATGTATCAATGTAACTTATAAGTGCATGATTTAAATCGTCTTGTTCTTCTTTTAGAAAAGCTTGTAACGAATGATCCACTTAATTTTCCTCCTGTATCTCAAAGCTCTCTCGTTTATTATCATCTTTAAGAATTTCTTTCATTTGCTTGTCGGCTTTCGTTAATTTTTCATGACAGATCTTTGACAGTTTAGAACCTTCTGCATAATATTCCATTGCTTTCTCTAAAGGAACTTCACCTTCTTCCATTTTATTTACGATGCTTTCCAATTGCTCCAATGCTTCTTCAAACGATAATTCTCTATTCTTTTCGCTCATTTTGATCTTCCTTTCTGATCTGATCTATCGTACATTCAGCATCCCCATCACTTAATCTGACAACAATAGCATCATTTTTTTGAACATCTTCCACACTTCTAATTATCTGCTTGTCCTTTGTATATGTAATCGAATAGCCCCTACTCATAATTCTCGTAGGATTTAAAAGGTCCAATTGTGCTAATTTTTTACTGAATTCATTCTTCTTATTATCTATCTGTTGTCTGCTAGCCCTATTCAACCTTTTCATTAGTTGTAAAACTTTTTCTTCCTTCTCTTCTATGTGTGTCGTTGTCAAAACATAGGAAAAACGTTTTTCAAGGTTACGATAGTTCACCGTTTTATTAGTGATGAAATAATTCATTTGTTTGGTTACTTGATCAAGTGCTCGATCTAAGCGCTGTTCCTTGTCCTCTACTAATCGCTCTGGATACTTAAAAACGTATGATTTTTCAATAGATGAAAGTCTCTCTTCATATTTTTCTATTTTATGTACCATGTACTTATATAAAAATTGATCAAGATTGTGAACTTTTTCTAATAGGTCCAATTTTGATGGGACAGCTAACTCTGCAGCGGCTGTTGGAGTGGGCGCTCTCACATCTGCCACCATGTCACTTATTGTGATGTCCGTTTCATGACCAACAGCGGATATAACAGGAAGGTCTGATTGAAAGATAGCTCTAGCCACTTCCTCCTCATTAAAACACCAAAGTTCTTCAAGTGAACCACCACCACGACCAACTATAATGAGATCAATTTCCGAAAATTGATTTGCTCTAACAATTCCCTCAACGATCGATTTTGTGGCTTGTTTTCCTTGTACAAACACCGGAATGATTAGAATGTCAGCAATTGGATATCGTCTTTCAAGAGTAGTTAAAATGTCACGAATAGCTGCCCCTGTTGGTGATGTCAATACAGCGATCTGTTTTGGGTATTTAGGTAAGGTTTTTTTATGTTCCTGATCAAATAAACCTTCTTTAATTAGCTTTTCTTTTAATTGCTCAAAGGCTAGATGTAATGCACCAATACCATCTGGTTGCATGTCTTGTATGTATAATTGATATTGACCTTGAACTTCGAAGACACTGACATGACCTGTTAATAAAATTTTCATACCATTTTCCGGTGTAAATGGGAGTGAATGATTTTGTCTTTGGAACATCACGGCTCGAATGCTCGCATTATCATCTTTTATCGTCATATACATATGACCTCTTGAATGATGTTTGAAATTCGAGATTTCTCCTTTCAGCCAAATATGATTGAGGTGTTGATCAACATCAAACTTCTTTTTTATATATTTTGTTAACGCTGTAACTGATAAATATCGTTCTTCCACAAAATCATCCCTTCAAAGCATGTTCCTATTCACTATTATACAATTGCTTAGCATAAAATTTCTATAGAAAAGAAACTAGACGCAAATATTCTTCTTAACTTTAAACAGAAGCGATGAAATATGACTTGTTGCGCAATATCAGGATGCTGTGCAATAAATGATGTAATAATTTTGACATGATGTTTGTGCTTAGCAATCGCTTCGGCTTGTCCGCTTCCCTTTCCACGGGTTTTTCTCCTCAGCTAACTTTGGTAAGCAAAAACCGCTCACCAAAGTGGATCTTCGGAAAAAAATATCCCGCAGGAGTAGAAGCGGACGCCTACGCTAATTTGATATTCTACAACGCTAGCATGAGGTTGCATTATGACATTACTTTCATGTAAAAAATATGTTGATTGGAGTAACAACTCAAAATGTTAGCTGGCACAATAGTTGTAGAATTATTATATTAGCGCAGGCCGCCCACTTACACTCCTGTGGGAATGTTTTACCTGAAGATCCACTTTTTCTAGCGCTCTTTGCTTGAAAAAGTTAGCTGAAGGTAAAACCCCACGGAAAGGGAAGTGGGCAGCCGGAGCGGATATTTAGTATATAAAATATTTCAAAATTGCCACTTTGGCTTACAAAAACACATCAGATTATTGAGTTGTATTTTCCTAATATGCATGAAAATCCAAACGATCGAAGTTTATTCGAATCGTTTGGATTTTTTAATTACAAAATACTTCTGGCCCAATCTCTTTTCATGCTTTATACCAAGTCACAAATAAGTAGCCGTTTTTAGGCTAAGCCGTTCTTTTTTTTGGCGGATTTAATTGTGTTATGCATTAGCATCGTAATTGTCATGGGACCTACACCTTTAGGTACCGGTGTAATATAACTTGCTTTTTCTTTAGCAGAATCAAAATCAACATCACCGGTTAAGGAGCCATCTTCAATGCGGTTGACACCAACATCGATCACTATAGCTCCGTCTTTAATGTGATCACCATTTATAAAATGTGCTTTACCAACTGCAACGATTAAAATATCTGCTGATTCTATGTATTTTTCCATATTCTTTGTTCTTGAATGACAGTAGGTTACGGTCGCATTTTCAGCTAATAATAATTGTCCGACAGGTTTTCCGACAATATTACTTCTTCCAATGATAACGGCATGTTTTCCTTCAAGTGAGATATTTTTAGACTTCATCATTTGAATAATTCCATAGGGTGTACAAGGAAAGAAGGTATCTTTTCCAGTCATCATTCGACCTATACTAATCGGATGAAAACCATCTACATCTTTCTCTGGCGAAATTGCTTCGATCACAATTTGCTCATCTATATGGTCAGGTAGCGGTAATTGTACTAAAATTCCATGTACCGTTTCTTTGTTGTTAAGTTCATCAATTAATACTAATAATTCTTCTTGTGTAGTAGTATCTGGTAATTCAATTAATTCTGAATCAACTCCAACATAATCAGATGCCTTTTGCTTTCCTTTTACATAGGATTTAGATGCCGGATCATCACCAATTAATACAACAGCTAATCCGGGTATGATACCCTTATTGCGTAGTAGAGATGCTTCTTCTTTCATATCAGCTCGTAATTTTTTTGCTAACTCGCTTCCATAAATAACTTCTGCAGTCACAATATTTCCTCCTTATTTTATCATTTTAGATAATACACCATTGATAAACTTCCCTGATTTTTCATCACCAAAAATATGAGCTATTTCTATCACTTCATTTATAACGACACTTTCTGGTGCATCTTTTAAATAAAACAACTCATAAGTTGCCATTCTTAGTAACGTCTTTTCGACAAATGCAAGTCTTGTTATTGACCATTTTTCTAAGTGGTTCACAATTTTTTCATCAATTTCTTTCTGGTTTTCAATAACTCCATTAACAATGCTTAACAGAAAGGAATCTCTGTCTTCACCATCTAATGTGTTTTCTAACGTCGTTTCAAGATCATATTCTTCTATATCTAAAGAGAATAAAATTTGTAATGCTTTCTCACGCGCAGCTCTTCTTTTCATTGAGTTGTTCTACTCCTTATCACGGTCATTTTCTTCATCTACAAATGATACCATGTTCTTTCATGTATTGCCATTAAATCCTATAATTCCGCGAAAAAAATATAAAGTGAGACTTCAATCAGTGGGAGTTTTAAACTCCCACTGATTGTTAGCGAAACTTATCAGGAAGTTAGCGTCCGTTTATCCCCCACTTAGCTTCTTTGCTGTCGCTCGATTCTTGTAGTGTGGGTTTTACGGACGATTACACCGTGATAAAATACAGGCAGTAAAAAGGAAAAAGTCCATACAGTTTTACTACTGCAGGACTCTTTCACTACCATTCAGTTGAATTCTTCTACTTTTCTGATTTTTCTTCGGTTGAATGTTCCATATGGACGCCAACTACATGTACATTAATTTCCTTAATGTCTATTGCTGTCATATTTTCAATTGCTTGTCTTACATTTAATTGGATTTTTTCAGCTATGTTAGGAACTGAATGTCCATAATCAACTACAATAAAAACGTCAATCAGAACTGTATCATTACTTAATTCTACCTTTATACCTTTTCCGTGTGCTTTCTTACCCAAACGTTCTGCAACACCTGTTGCAAAATTACCTCTCATACTTGAGACACCAGGTATTTCTGTTGTTGCAATCCCAGCAATAACTTCTAAAACTTCTGGGGCAATTTCTACTTTGCCTAATGGAGTATATTCACCTACATTCAGTAATTGGTTTTCAGCCATGATGAACCTCCTTCGCTAATTAATAATCTTACTCATTATCCATTATACTATACTTCTCTAAAAATCTTGTATTAAAATTTCCATCTACAAACACTGGATTAACCATCATCTTTCGATGGAATGGGATTGTTGTATGGACACCTTCCACTACAAATTCATCCAACGCGCGTTTCATACGATCTACTGCTTCTTTTCTAGTTTTTCCATATGTGATTAATTTAGCGATCATGGAGTCATAATATGGAGGTATTTGATAACCTGGATATGCAGCTGAATCTACTCTCACTCCAAGTCCACCAGGTGGCAAGTACATCTCAATTTTTCCCGCTGAAGGCATGAAGTCTTTTTCAGGATTTTCTGCATTTATACGACATTCCATTGCCCATCCTTCAAAAGTTATATCTTCTTGCTTATATTTTAAAACTTCATCATTTGCAATATTAATTTGTTCTTTTATTAAATCGACACCTGTTACCATTTCTGTGACAGGATGTTCTACTTGAATTCGTGTGTTCATTTCCATAAAATAAAATTTATTTTCTTTCTGATCAAATATAAATTCGATCGTCCCTGCCCCAGAGTAATTGACGGCTTTTGCTGCTTTTACTGCAGCATCACCCATAGTTGCTCTCATCTTTTCATCAATTGCTGGCGACGGTGTTTCCTCGATTAATTTTTGAAGTCTTCTTTGTACCGTACAATCACGCTCACCAAGGTGGATTGCATTGCCATGATTGTCTGCTAAAATTTGTATTTCTACATGTCTAAAATCTTCAATAAATTTCTCTAAATATACGCCAGGATTACCAAAAGCTTTTTCTGCTTCGTTTTGTGTAACTCGAATCCCTTTTACTAATTCTTCTTCTGTTCTGGCAACACGTATTCCTTTGCCACCACCACCTGCAGTAGCTTTAATGATGACAGGGAAACCAATTTCTTTGGCTACCTCTAAACCATCTTTTTCATCTTTAATAATACCGTTTGAACCAGGTACTACTGGCACACCTGCTTCTTTCATTGTTTCTCTAGCTACATCTTTTGTACCCATTTTTTGAATAGCATAGGCACTCGGTCCAACAAATGTAATATTGCACGCATCACATATCTCTGCAAAATCTGCATTTTCGGATAGAAATCCATACCCCGGATGAATCGCATCGGTTTCTGTTAAGGTTGCTACGCTCATGATGTTTGTAAAATTCAAATAACTATCCGTACTTAATTTTGGACCAATACAATAAGCTTCATCTGCTAGTTGAACGTGTAATGCTTCACTATCTGCTTCTGAATAGACTGCTACCGTTTCGATGCCCATCTCTTTAGCTGAGCGAATAATTCTAACAGCTATTTCTCCACGGTTAGCAATTAACAGCTTCTTAATCACAATGTCATCCCCTTATGCCTTCTTAATTCGGAATAATGGTTGTCCGTATTCTACTAATTCACCATTCTCCACTAATACCTCTGTTACTGTTCCTTTAACATCTGCTTCAATTTCGTTAAATAATTTCATTGCCTCTACTATACAGACAATGGAATCTTCTCCAACTTGATCTCCAGTTTGAACATATATTGGTTTATCTGGAGATGGCGAACTATAAAAAGTCCCTACCATTGGGGATACTATTTCGTGGTCATAGTTAGCAGGTTCTTCTACTTCTGCTTTTGTTTCTACTTCTTTTACGGGTTCTTGCTTTGGTGTTGCTTCCACTGTTGGTTGAGAAACTTCTTGTTTAACTGGTTGTGGTGCAACTGTGGTGGATGTGATACCCGAATTTTTCTTTAGTTTAATTTTTGCTCCCTTTTCTTCATAGGAAAATTCATCAATAGATGATTGATCTAATTTTTCAATTAATTGATTGATTTCTTCTACTGTTAGCATTTCTGCACCCCTTCATCTTTTGTTACATTTAATAACAGGTACTAATAACTCCTTCTAACATTTTACGCAATACACAAAAAAACTGCAACCTTTCTTTACATCAATATAACAATTTCCTAAGAAACCTCTCGTATAAAAAGCATAGAAGACACAATCTGCGAAGTAGTGACATTTTTGAAAGTATGATGAGTTTTAAGCAAAAGCTCCGTCCATTTACTTCGCTTTCCGCGGGCACGGCTTCAGCTTCCTCAGAAAAGCATAGAACGCTTTTCCTGCGGGATCTTCAGCTCGCGCTGTTCCCGCTGGAGTCTTCGTAAATAGACTACGCTTTAGTAAGGTTCTACAAATAAAGTAACTGCAAGAATATTGATCTCACAGCATATTTCATCGTTTTTGAACAGATATCTAACAAAGCGGAGGAAAAATGCGACACTCCTGGGGGAACAGCACGAGCTGAAGATCCACTTGGTAAAGTGATTTTCTTTACCAAGTTAGCTTCAGCCGTGCCCCCGGAAAGGGAGTGTTTTTCCGTAGCGTTGGATTAGCACTCATCTCAATACTTTTGACAATAATCCTTTGGCAGTTACTTCGAAGTCTAGTTTAACTTTAATATATTGTAACATGTGATTTACTTTAAAAACCAAAAATGCTGACAGTTGGTTACTGCCAGCATTGGTTCTGTTAGCTTGATTGATATACGACCTCGATATCTATTTCTCCAAATTCGTCTTTCGCTGTTTGGATAATTTCATTGGCCTCTGTTACAGACAAAGAATCTGTTTGAACAGTTACCACAACATTATTATCAGAAACATTTCTTACTAAAACTTCCTCATACCCATTCAATGATTTAATAGTGTCTTCTAAGATCGTTTCTTTCTTGTTTAGATTCTCTATTTCTTTCATCGCTTCGTATGCTTCTGTTTTTTCATCTGAGCTACTTTCACTCGATGCGAAAATACCTTCTAATCTTTCTTTCTCCATGCTTCTTTGATTCGTTATTTCCATCCGGACAGCAGCAAAATATTCATCTGTATTAATGGATGAGGTATTGAGATCTTCAACATTATCCATTCCCTCAATTTCTTCATTTTCAGATGTAGCTTCTTCCTCAAGTGGATCAACAGTAGTAGACGAGGTAGTTTGTTCCTGTTGTTCATCAGAATCAAAGTAAGCTAGATCACCTTCTGATGGCGAATTTAAATAATACACACTTAGTACAATCATTAAGCTTAACATCGTTAATAACCAAACAGTTTGTTTTTTTAACATCTTTTTCCCTCCTAGAACTATGTGCTTTTTGGCATAACTGAAATGCGGTGTGCCGGTACATCTAAAACCTTAGATACGGCATCGATTACCCATTTTTTTACTTCTAAGTTATCCACACCATTGGCAACAATTAGTACCCCTCTTACTTTAGGTTTTTTCGTTTGGATTAATAAAGGTACTTCTTGTTCTCCTTGACGAATAATGACAACCGTTTGCTCTCTTGTTTCATCATCAATTTTGCGAGTACCACCATTTTGATCATTCTCGTTTGTTATTTGTGAACCAATAACAAGATTTTTTTGATACACTTGTTCATTGGTTGCATCTAAATTAACCATCACTTCTACCCCAGCAACGCCATTAATTTTTTCTAGTAATTGGACTAAATCTTTTTCATAGGCTACTTCAAGATCTGCTATTTTAGAACTCGCATCAGATCCTTCAACTTGGTTCCATGTTTCATTATCGGATTCATCTTGAGACGATTCCACTAGAGTAGGAGGACTGGCTATTTGGTTGTCGGATTCATTTGTGTCGAATAAATTACTTACTAATAAAATGAAAACAGCTATTAAGATAAGTATTGAGATGTATTGAAGTTTTGTAGGTTTTTTGTCCTTCACTTTCAAGCTTGACATAATTCTGCTCATCCATTCAGGCACCTTATTCCTCCTTCCATCCAATCTGAATTATATCCTCTTCTACGCCCCACTCCTCAGCTAGGAACATTTTGATTTCTGTTCCATCATTGTGGGTTTCTGACGTTGTACGAGTTGTCTCACCAATTTGAATATTAACTTCTTCCACTGAATGTTGTTGATTATCACTCGGAGCAAGCTGGACATCTACACGTTCTAGTTCCTGTTCTTCTGATGGTTGAGGACTAGTCCAAGTTGCCTCTAAATCTACAATTTGATAACTATAGGTTTCTTGTAATTCCTCCTCTACTAAATTTTGCATATGGACAACCATCTCTTCTAATACATATGCAGCTTGTATCTGATCTATTTCACTTTTCTGCTGATTCATTTGATTTTCTATATTTGCTTCTATAGTTGGATCCGTGTTCGTGCGAATAATCTGGTCTACGATCTGATGAACGTCTACTTTAAAAATAGATAAGATCGGTTGCAAAATAATTAAAATAAGTAATAACCCAACGACTAATTTCACATATTGTTTTAAAGTGGAACTAGGCAAGATTAAATCAACGAGCATAGCTAAAATCATATAAATAATAATTTGTAAGATCCAATTCGATAAATACTCAATGATTCATCCCCCCTCTACCTCACCATCATCGTAATGTTACTAGATATTATTAAAATGACGATCGTAAAGAAAAACATAAATGTTACTAACAGTAGTGCAGCAAATAAATACAAAATATGTCTGCCTATAATATCAAGACATTCAATCACCGGCCCATCTCCAATAGGTTGTAATATAGCTGTTGCTACTTTATACATAAGTGAAATTGTGAAAATTTTGATAGCTGGAAACAACACAATCCCAATTAAGATCACTACCCCAATCATGCCAATACCATTTTTAATTAAAATGGTTGCACTAAGTACCGTGTCTGTTGCATCTGTAAATATTCTTCCAATTACAGGGATGAAATTTCCTGTTACAAACTTAGCTGTCTTCATTGCGATACCATCCTGTATGGCACTCGCTGCCCCTTGAACTGAAATCACTCCTAAAAACACCGTTAATAAAATTCCCATCAAACTAATTGCAATATTTTTAATTAAATTTGCTAATTTAGTAGCTTTATATTCAGGACTAATCGTGCTAACAATTTGTAAGATTGCTGATATTAAAAAAAGTGGTATTACTACCTTTGATATGATAAATACACTTACATGTATTAAAAAAATAATAATGGGATGAAAAAACGAAATCGTAACGAGATGTCCAAGTGACGCTAATAAACCTAATATTAATGGTAGTAATGCGATCAAAAAACTTTTAGCCATGTCAACGGTGTCCAAGACATAACTACTTGCCAATTGAAAACTTTTTAAGGCGATGATAATCAACATCATGTAAACGATGGCATAGGCAACTTTACTTACCACTTGATTTTCAAATGCATTTTGTATCGTTTGTAATAGTAAACAAAATAATGTTAATAACATTAAAGTAGCTAGTAACTTTCCATTCTCTACAATTTCATATAGGAAATAACGAAAAAAACCCTTCACCCACTGTTGAACAGATAATTCTCCGTCTCCTTTTATCATATCCCATAGGTTTTCTTTTGATAGTTCAGGTAATGCTTCCTGATATTCTGTACCAAGATAATCCCAATAGGCTTCTAATTCACTTCCATCTATCACTTTTTGATAATCGTCTGTTGGATTTTCCACTTCAGCAAGCAATTCTGTAGGAATCAAAAATGCAAATAGAAAAAGTAAAAAAATAATTCTTAAGACTTTCATTTAAACCATTCCTTATTAGGAGATCGGGAAAATGTTAATAATTGTTTCAACAAGCGATTTGAATATCGGTATAGCTAATATTAAGATAAACACTTTCCCTATCATTTCGATTTTTAGAGCTATAGATTCAAGTCCAGCATCTTTGACAATATTAGCTCCTATTTCTGTAATATAGGATATTCCAATAATTTGGAGGATCGTTTTTATATAAACATCATTTATATTGGCTTTTTCCCCTAAATAGGTAATAAGTTGTAAAATCTCTTGAACATACTGGATGACAAATATAAAAAAGTATAATACGGTCAGTACAACAATAAGGAAGGCAATACTAGGTTGCTTGTCCTTCAAAAGAAGAAAGAAAACCGTTGCAATAATCCCAATACTTATAACCTCAAATATTTCCATATAACCTATCCTTTGAGAAAAAAGACAGCTCTTATTTGTTGAAATAAATCAGAAATACTATTTAGTACAAACAATAAGACAATAATAAACCCTACTAAACTGACAAATTGAGCATATTCTTCTTTTCCCATTTGTTTTAATATGGTATGAATCATCGCCACAATAATCCCAATTCCTGCAATTTGAAATAATACACTTGTGTCACCAATCATGCGATAACTCCTCTCTATAGCAAGAGTAGAACGATTAACATTCCAGTTAGAAAGCCGATACTTCTAGACATTTTTCCGTAGCGATGATTTTTTTCTTCAGCTTCACTCAGGTTTCTTTCTAAGTGTGTAATGGTTAACCTTACGTATTTTTGTTGTTGCAAAATATCGTGCTGACCAAGAGTTCTTCCAAACTGATCGAGAATTTCACGATCATCTATTTGAATAGAATTTTTTTGATAAAAGGTTTCTATATGTTTTTCCCATACTGGAAACAGTTCTTCTTTATCCTGTTTAATATCTTGTGCCATTTGTCTAAAAAGGCTGGAAATCGGTTCAGGTATCTGTTTAGCAACAGAACATAATGCTTGTTTAATGGTGGCATGACTATAAACAATTTCTGCCTCTAGGATCTGTAAAGCATTTTTGAATAACCTAATGAGTCTAGGACGATTTGCTAAATTTTTAGCATACTCATGTCCAATCCAAGTTAATGCGATAACTAATATAACAGATGCTATCCATTTCATTTGATTGTCACTCTTGATTGATAAAGAGGTTGTCCCTTCCCATTTACTATTTCAACTATTTCTCCAACTGTATGTTGATTGGACAATATCACAAATCGTTGAAATACCTTTTTATTGATTAATTCTTTGATCGTAGGTCTCTGACTAATTTCTGATAATGATCTGCCGTGAATGGTACAAACAAGCTGGACTCCTGCATGAATTACTTCGTCAATAGCTTCCACATCTTTTTGACTGCCAATTTCATCAACAATAATTAATTCTGGTGACATCGATCGAATAAACATCATCATACCTTCTGCTTTTGGACATCTATCTAATACATCAATGCGAGGTGCTAATAAATGTTGTGGCACCCCGTTAATAGAAGCACAAATTTCAGACCGTTCATCAACAATAGCTGTTTTATATCCGGTCCTGTTTGAGGTGCTACTTGCACAGTAATTAGCTATGTCACGTAGTAAAGTTGTTTTACCAGATTGGGGCGGACCAATGATTAAGGTATTTTGAATCGTATCTGTCATTAGATATGGTAAATAGGGTTGGATAATTCCAAAATAAGGTTTAGCAATTCTAATATTAAAGGAACTAATATGATGTATTGCTTTTACTTTCCGGTTCTCAACGATAACAGAACCAGAAATGCCGATTCGATGGCCTCCAGCTATCGTGATAAAACCATTCCTTAGCTCTTCTTCCAATCGGTATAATGAAAAATCACTTATTTTGTTTAAAAACAGGGTAGCATCGGATGCAGAGAAAGAAGTATCGTTTAACCAATATACGTGACTGCCATCGTTAATTTCGATTGCTTGATTGACTCGAAGTCTAATCTCTTGTAAGGGTATCTGTTTCTGTTCAATATACTCTTTGATAGTCGAAGAAATATGGTTAGGAAGAATTTTTAGGACTTGTTCCATGATCATTTCCTCTTTTCCTTGTTCTATTTCTATACATATTCTATGCGAGAAAACACTAGATATAACCTTCCAAAAAAGGAAACTCGTCCTATTTTACATTAGAAGCTCTTCAACCGAGGGAATAATGGAGGATGTACGTAATAATCAAAAGTCAGCAACTCCACACTTCACAGAAGACACAAACTGGGAACTTGTGACGATTATTATAAAGAATTTAGATGAGTGTAAATCCAACGCTACGGAAAAACACTCCCTTTCCGGGGGCACGGCTTCAGCTAACTTGGTAAAGAAAACCACTTTACCAAGTGGATCTTCAGCTCGCGCTATTCCCCCAGGAGTGTCGCATTTTTCCTCCGCTTTGTGCAGATGTCTGTTCAAGTACGATGAAATATGAAATGACATCAATAGTCTAGCACTGACTTTATTTGTAGAACATTACTAAAGCGTAGTCCATTTACGTAGACTCTTGCGGGATCAGCGTCTTCCTCAGCCTCCTCAGAAAAGCGCCCTTTGCTTTTCTGAGGAGGCTGAGGTGACGCCCGCAGAAAGCGAAGTAAATGGACGGAGCTTTTGCATGCCACTCATCATAATTTCAAAGTGAGCACCCGTTTTACTTCGCGGTTTAGATTTTATGTATAGCTATTATTTAATGGAGAAATAAAAAAACTACTAAGTATTGTTCACTTAGTAGTTTTTCGATGGTTATTATGCGCGGGATACGTATTTTCCATCTGTTGTAGAGATTATTAGTACATCTCCTTGATTCACGAAGAAAGGAACTTGTACAGTTAAACCTGTTTCTAAAGTTGCTGGTTTTGTTCCACCACTGGCGGTATCACCTTTGATACCAGGCTCAGTCTCTGTAACAGTTAGTTCAACATTATTAGGTAAGTCTACACCAATTGTTTCACCTTCATACGTTAAAATGTTGACTTCCATATTTTCTTTAATAAATTGTAATTCACGTTCGATTTGATTACCCTGTAATTCTGTTTGATCAAAAGACTGGGTATCCATAAAAGTATGCGCATCTCCAGAAGCATATAAATACTGCATTTTACGATTCTCGATATGTGCTTTATTTACTTTTTCACCACCACGGAATGTTTTTTCTTGAATATTACCATTACGTAAGTTACGAAGCTTAGAACGGACAAAGGCTGCACCTTTACCTGGTTTTACATGTTGAAATTCTAACACTTGCCAAATTCCACCATCCACTTCAATTGTTAGTCCTGTTTTAAAATCGTTTACTGAAATCATCAAATTTCTCCCCTTTATTTCTGTTTTTTGCCACTTGCATAGGTCTAAAGCTACTGGCAGCCTCTCTAAGTTAGTGGTAAACGAATTAAATCTTTTGGAGACTTTGTTAGCCTCTCACTACCTTCTTCTCGAATAAGCATATCATCTTCGATACGACATCCTCCAACGTTCGGTACATATATACCTGGTTCAACAGTAACTACCATGCCTGAGCTTAAAGTTTCTGATGAACGGAACGACAATGCTGGCATCTCATGAACATCAAGACCTAATCCATGTCCTGTAGAATGTCCAAAATAGCTACCATAGCCCTTCTGATCAATATGATCACGTGTTAAAGCATCCGCTTCTTTGGCAGTCATACCGGCCTTTAATCCTTCTACACCTTTGATTTGGGCTTCTAAGACGGTTTGATAGATGGTTTCTAATTCATCAGAAATTTCTCCAACAGCTACTGTTCTGGTAATATCTGAACTATAACCTTTATATAAAGCACCAAAGTCCAATGTCACTAATTCACCAGATTTTATTTCTTTAGATGATGCGACACCATGAGGTAACGCTGAACGATAGCCCGAGGCTACGATAATATCGAAACTTGAAGAAGTAGCTCCTTTTTTACGCATAAAGAACTCTAGCTCATTGGCAACGTCAATCTCTTTCACACCTGGTTTTATGTACTGTAAAATATGCTCAAAGGCATCATCTGCAATTTTACAAGCTTCCTTTAATATATTAATCTCATCTTGGTCTTTTATCAAGCGTAACTTTTCAATCAAGCCATTAGTTGGAATAAACTCAACATTGATAACATTGTGGTATTGTTCATAAAGGGCATATGTTAGATCATTCTTTTCAAATCCAATGTTAGTTATATTCAATGATTTTACGATATCTGCAACGGTTTGATGAATTGGTCCTTTATGCTCCACTATTTCAAAGTCTGTGACTTGATCATGTGCTTGCTCTGTATACCTGAAATCTGTAATAAAGTAAGATTTATCTGCTGTGATAATTGCTACGCCTGCTGTACCTGTAAATCCAGTTATATACCGTCTATTTATCGCACTTGTAATTAACAAACCATCTAGACTTTCTTCCTTTAGCACTTTTTTTAATTTATCAACTCGACTCACTGAAAAACTCCTCTCTATTATATATGACCGACTAATTATTGCTTCATAAAATACATAGCAGCCAATTGATATCCTTTTGTACCCAATCCAACGATTTGACCTTCACATACTGGTGCTAACATTGAATTGTGGCGGAATGTCTCACGCTTATGTACATTTGATATGTGGACCTCGATCACCGGAACATCCACTGAACTAATAGCATCACGTAATGCTATACTTGTGTGTGTATATGCACCAGGATTAAAAATAATACCTTGATAATTTTTATCTGCTTCATGAATCCAATCAATTAATTGTCCTTCATGGTTAGACTGTTTAGCGTCAACCTGATATTGATATGGTTCAAGTAAAGCAGTCATTTTTCTTTTTATATCGTCAAGTGTTTCGCTACCATATATATCGGGCTCTCTTTTACCGAGTCGATTCAAATTTGGACCGTTTAATAACAATAATTTCCCCATTCAACTCACTCCATCCGTATGCTTTCTTCACAATAGTAACATAAAATCTTATTGTTTTTCATTTAAATGCTGTAGATAAGCAAAAGAAATAGAATAGCCAATAAATACACTATACAATATAAATAAGCATAGAGTAGTTACAATCGTATCACTGTCCAATCGGTAAAAGTCAGGAATATTTGGGAATATCGGCTCCATTATCCAAAAAAGGATAAACCATAGTACTATACCTACCAAGATACCTGGTAATACACCGTCATATTTTTTTAATATTAGATAATATACGAAGGCGATGCCAATCGATAATAAACTGATTACTAGAATGGAAACGACTTGCCCTAACCACTGATCTGACCAATCTGTTTGGAGCCATGATCTTAATATAAAACTCTTTGGTGTAATCGTGGTAAAATGAAAATAACCTGTTATTGATGCTATCGCGCTCCATATTAATCCACCGAAAAATCCAATACTTATTACTTTTGGTATTAGAGAAGTTTTCTGTTTCTGATCTTGTTGTTTATTGATACGTCTCACTTTAATCACCTCAAACTATAGCGTAACCATTTTTTATTTTTTTCATGCTAAATTACATTTTTGAACTAGTTATTTTTGGCGATTTTTTATAAAATAGAATGTAAAATAGCTATTTTAAAAAATAATAGATGATAAATATGATATTCTTGTATAAAATCCAATAAATTAAGGGTATAACTATAATAAGATCAATATTCCATTATAAAGGAGGAAGCTTACATGAAACAGAACATCATGTCCCTTTTGGTTTATCTGCTAATTGGTTTAGCAGTTATAGGTGTTATTACAGCACTGTTCACCAATGCAGTTGGTTTCATCACATCACTATTGCTATCCGTTCTGATTGGTGCTACTATTTTTGGTTTAATTTATTTTTTCATCTTAAGAAAGCGAACTCCAAACGATATACGAAAATATCGCAAAGCAGTCAAGCAATCCAAACAAAAATATAAATATAACAAACATAAAAAAATGCAACCAAGCCCTATCAAACAAAACATATCACATAAGAAAATGAATCGTCCGCTAAAAAACTCTCGAAAAGATGCACCACAACTTCGAGTTATTGAAGGGAATAAGCAAAAGAAAAAGAACAGAGCTTCGTTATAGTCGCTCTGTTCTTTTCATTTGGACCATTTTGATAGAAATTGTAGGGTTCGTTTGTAACCTAAGTCAATCAGTGCTTTTTTTTGTTCCATTGAGAGATTAAAGTCCGTTGCACTTACTTGATCTATCGGAAAAAACAATATGTCTTTTGCAACGTTCTCTGTAATATATTTCGCATCAAAAGCTTTTCTCATTGTTCCGATTAAAGCTAATAACATATCGATCGCATTTGAAATTTTGGAATTATAATAGTATTGTTTTGGATCTGTTAACTGCATCCCTAAAATCGGTCTTACTCGAGTTGATTGATCACGATCAAATAACCATAATGGAAAGTTACTTAGAATCATGCCATCTACAATATAACTTTTTTGTCTTGTTAAGGGATTGATTATTTTAGAAGGGCGAAAAAAATACGGAATCGAAATACTACTGCGGACTGCTTTCGCAACATTAAAATAGTTTTGATCAATATGATAATATTTTTTTAAATCATCTGGAAATACGATAACACGATTAAATGTAATATCTGCTGCTACTATCTTTAATTTCTCTGGAGGTAAATCTGAAAATTGATGAATTCCTTTATCACTTAATTTCTCTTGCAACCATAACTCAAAATAATTACCACGGTATAAACCCATGGTTTGATATAAGGTTAACCATTTAACAAAAGGAAAAAAACTACTCCAGTATGATTGATCTAAGAAGGATTCAAGAGGTAAATCTAAAAAAATCTCCTTCATCTCTTTTGCATTATAATCAGCTGCGATAAAAGTAGCGAATAACGCACCTGCTGAAGTGCCCGCTACCCTCTCAAATTGAATATCATTTTCTTCTAAAGCTTGTAATGCACCCAAAAATGCAAATGCCTTTACTCCACCACCAGAAAATATGCCATCAATTTTCATTACATCACCCTATCGTACTGGTATCATAATTATATATATACAATACAATCAGCAGATAGAACATGTCTTATTAATCCTTTTTGGATTGTAAGGCTTTTAATACTTCCACGTGTGTTGGATCTTCTAATATTTGTACAATATCCCCAATTCGATCAATTGAATTCCAACTTAAATGATGTTCAATACCTTCTACATCTGTATATATGTTTGCTTCATCTACTCCGATAATTCGTAGAAACTTCTCTAATAGTTCATGCCTGTAAACAAGCCTTTCCCCGACTTTTTTACCTTTAGCTGTTAAAATCAATCCTTGATATTTTTCGTAATTAAGGTAATCATCTCGATCTAACTTCTGTACCATCTTTGTTACAGAAGATGGTTGAACCTGAAGGGCTTCTGCTATCGCAGAAACTCGAGCATAACCTTTTGTTTCCATTAATATATATATTTGTTCTATGTAGTCTTCCATGGTTGGTGTCGGCATAACAATCCTCCATTACTAAGTTTCTTATGTAAATAAAAGCATACAATAGATTGAAGAGCGAGACAAGACTTCTCATATGAAATTTTGACAAATTGACACATTCGAAAATTTTTACTTTATTTGATAGTATTAAATGGTATAATCCTTTTTAGAGGAATTAATAGAAAAATAATGGGGGAAAAGCAATGACAGAAATATACATTTTAATTGGTATTTTAGTTGCCTTTATTTTATTTACTGCCTATCGTTACTTCAAGCAGAAAAAAGTGTTAAATGCCTTAACCGAAAAAGAGTTTCGTGAAGGCTATCGTAAAGCGCAATTAATCGATGTGAGAGAACCAAAGGAATTTGATGGTGGTCACATCTTGGGTGCAAGAAACATTCCATTATCCCAATTAAAGCAGCGATTAACGGAATTAAGAAAAGATCAGCCAGTTTATCTTTATTGCCAAAGCGGATCACGTTCTATGAGAGCTGCTTTATTACTGAATAAACAAGGGTATAAAGATTTGAACCATTTACAAGGCGGCTATAAGAAGTGGACAGGCAAGATTAAAAAATCAAAAAAGCTAGATTACTAAACCGAGTGGAAATCACTCGGTTTTTCTTATACACTCCATAACTTTTATAAATATACGTATAAGATTATATGGTAAGGCAACAATATGAAAAAAATGGACAATGATAGGGTGAATTGTGATGCATGTTCCGATCATAAAAGACGAAGCATTTGTAAAAAATTATAGTGAAGCAACACAAAACCCTGCTCATTTTGCAGAGTGGCAATTATTTAAGCAGTCATATCAAATTGCAGAAACAATGAAAATAACTAGCTTTAATCAATTAGTAGCACCAAAATTTTTACCACATGTGGAATTCTTACCTCACCAGATAGAATGTGCAGAAAACGTCATTCAAAAAATGAATGGAAGAGCTTTACTTGCAGATGAAGTAGGTCTGGGGAAAACGATAGAAGCAGGACTAATTTTGAAGGAATATCTCCTAAGAGGATTGGTCCAAAAAGTTCTCATTTTAGTTCCAGCTTCACTCGTAAATCAATGGGTTTTAGAATTAAATCAAAAATTTTTGATACCCGCTTTCTCCTCAGGAAAACGTGTTAACTGGAAGGATGCAAATATTTTGATAACGACACTAGATACTGCCAAATTAACCAAACACCGTGATTCGATATTGGAACAAAACTATGATTTGGTTATAGTAGATGAAGCACATAAATTAAAAAATCATAAAACCAAAAACTTTCAATTTGTGCAACAATTATCAAAAAAATATTGTTTACTTCTAACAGCGACCCCTGTTCAGAATAAATTAACAGACATTTTCAACTTAATTAGCTTATTGAAACCAGGTTATCTTGGCACTTATGAAGACTTTTCAAACCATTATCGGGAACAAAAACGTAAAATAGATGAAGATCCGTATTTAAAGCAATTAATAAGTAAAGTAATGGTCAGAAATAGAAGGTCAGATACAGGTGTTCACTGGACATCGAGGAAAATAAAAACCATTTGGGTGCCATTTTCTGAGGAAGAAATGAGTGCCTATCGAAAAATTGAGTCCTTCTTTAAACAAATGACAGCAATCTCAACGATAACGTACTTGAGAGAATTTTGCAGTTCTCGTGAAGCTTGCTATTTATCCTTGAAAAAGTGGCTTCAAGAACATGAAGCGACTGAGAATCCAGATGCAATTGAGATATTACAGACGATTGAACAACTTCCCAATCATGCTAAAGCGTTAAAACTTGTAGAAATTGTTAAACAATCCAATGAAAAGATGATTGTATTCACCGAATATCGTGCAACGCAAATTTATTTACAATGGCTACTTCATCAAGAAAAAATACCAACCGTTATTTATCGTGGTGGATTTAAGAAAGGAAAAAAAGATTGGATGAGACAACTTTTTCAAAATCAAGCTCAAATAATGATTGCTACAGAGGCAGCAGGAGAAGGTATAAACCTACAATTCTGTCATCACCTCGTCAATTATGACCTGCCATGGAATCCAATGAGACTGGAACAAAGAATTGGGCGTATCCATCGATTCGGTCAGGAAAACGATGTTGTCATATATAATTTTGCTACAAAAAATACAATGGAAGAACACGTTATGAATTTATTATATACCAAAATTAATTTATTTGAGAATGTGATTGGCCAATTAGATCAAATACTGACTGACTTGAATGTTCAGGATTTAGAAAAAGAAGTCGAACAGATATTTAGGGAATCTAATTCACTCGGAGAAACAAAAATAAAACTAGATAACCTTACATCAGTTATTCAATCTTATCAACACGATTCTCCATCTAAGGAGCAGATATTATGATCACAAATTTGCACGATTTCCTTCATCAATACTTTACGCTTCACAAATGTAAAGTACTAACCGAAAATGAAACAGAAATAACGATTCAACTGACAAGAGATTTAGATCAGGTATTAATGAACCGTCCTTTTTATTGGCATTACATGGATAAACTAGGTCGACAAGGAGAACCTTTGTCTTTACAGTTAGATACTAACACTGTACGAAAAGATAACACGAAAGAATGGATTCATTATGGCAGTCCAAGACTACAACAAATATTCCAGCATATAAAACAACAAGCTCGTTATACTTTGTTATACGAAGAAAAAGACAGTGTTAATAAATCTGCATTACTTCCATGGCTAGTAACAAATTTGAAGGTCCAATATGCTGGCAGTCAAAAAAAAGAAGAAATTTATTCAATTGGCTTACAGTTAATAAACGGCTCTATCATTACGAACATGATGCAGGAAATAGATTCATTAGCTTTACAACGTATAATGAGCGATTATAGTTATACGATTTCGCCAATAATTAGACCTGTAAGTGGATTTAATCGAATTTTTCAATTTGTGGAAAATCAATTGCTTGATCAAAATTGGCAATGGGCAATTGAATCTGAAAATTTGTTGCAAGAGGAATTGAAGTTAGTGGAATATTTTTTTGATAAGCAAGAAGACAATCAAGACATCCTAGAAAAAGAAAAAGAAAGATTACATGAAAGATTACAGCCGAAAATTATAATAGAGGTCATTAACGCCGGATTATTTTATTTATCAGAAGAAACTACCCAATCCATCATTAATAACGCACGAACGTGATCAACAATATTGATGAACAAACGAAGGATTTTGCGACACTATTATAGTGATAATTATGAGATGTTATATGTGCTTAGCAATCGCTCCGGCTTGTCCGCCTCCCTTTCCGCGGGTAAGGGAAAACCCCATGGAAAGGGAAGTGGTCAAGCCGGAGCGATTTTCACACAGTTATCAGATCTCAAAGATTATTCCGCAGCAAAGGGTTATGTCGCATAATCCTGCTTTTATTCATGAAGAAATCCAAACAATATCGATTATCATTTGATATTGTTTGGATTCTGTTGAGGTTCTTTTGCATGCTTTTAGTGTTTTCTTTTTTGTATTAACAATCGAAATGCGAATGGTAATACACCGAACCATTTGTTAGAAACCACTATTTCTTCTTGTTGACGCTCTGCTTTCGATTTTTTTCGCTCATCTTTCGGTGTATCCATATACTTGACAATTCTTTGTGTCATATATTTGACATAATCATTGTTGGCCAATAGACTCACACCTTTATCATTTTACTGCTATTTTTACCAACAATCCTCTTATTTATGCATTTATCTTAGAAATAATATCATCAGTGATCGTCTCTACGCTTTTTCCATCTGTTTTGATAATGAAATTCGCAACCTCATGATACTTTGGTAGACGTTGTTCTAATAACTGTTGTTTATCTCTACTTTGATTGTTCCATATTGGTCTTGATTGATCATCAATTAATCGTCGACTTATTTCTTCCCAAGATGTTTCTAAAAAGAAGACATTCTCCTTATTTCGAAGCCATTTACGATTTTCTTCCTTTTCAATAATCCCGCCACCAGTAGCAACAATTGCGTCTTCCGGTTCAGTTTGTTTTAATATGGAGCTTTCATATTCTCGAAAAACTTCTTCTCCTTTTTCAGTAAAAATGGTTGGTATCTCCATGTTATAATGCACTTCTATCATTTGGTCTGTATCTTGTAATTTACAATTTAATTTTTCTTGTAATCGTATCGCGATACTTGTCTTTCCACTTCCCATAAAACCAATTAAATATATACTTTTCATTTTTTTAACGTCCTCCATCTTTTTTTATTTTTTTGAAGGAATAAACAGATTGATGTCGAATATATGTATTGTACCATGATAAAAATAGGAGGTGAACATTTAATTGAGCAAAGCCTCAGCTATCTCCAATCATATCCTGCAGGCTGCTATACAAGATTATGCGTCAGATATCCACTTCATTCCTCTCGAACATAACGTACAAGTTTATTTCCGTTGTAACGGAAAACGGACACTTCATACTTCTCTTTCGAAACAACAGTATACCATGATCGTTTCTTATTACAAATTTGCCGGTAAAATGGATATCGGCGAGAATCGAATGCCACAACAAGGGTCTATCCATTATCAATACAATAACCAAAACTATTCACTTCGTCTTTCAACATTACCTGCAAACCATTTAGAAAGTTTGGCGATTCGAATATTACCTCAACAACAGATACATTCCATTGAACAATTATTCTTATTCCCAAACCAATTACATGCAATCAAAAAATGGTTAAATTTAAAAACTGGTTTAGTATTACTAACAGGTGCTACCGGTTCAGGTAAAACAACTACCTTATATGCTGTAATAAAAGCCTTTATGGAAGATAACCAATTACAAACAATCACTTTAGAAGACCCGATCGAGAAACCACTAGATAATGTTTTACAGGTACAAGTGAATGAAAAAGCTGGAATGACATATGACGTTGGTTTAAAAGCTGCTTTAAGACATGACCCTGACATTATTATGGTTGGAGAAATTCGTGATCAAGCGACCGCAAGATTTGCATTTCGTGCATCTAACACGGGACACCTTGTTTTATCCACCTTACACGCAAATAATGCAGAAGGTACCATTCACCGACTCCTTGAAATGGGTATTAAAAAAATAGACATTGAACACAATTTAGTCGCTGTAGCCTCCATTCAACTGCTTTCACTAAACATGATCAAGTATAAAGATCAACGAGCTGCAATCTTAGAATTATTAGACAGAAAAGCTATCGAACAAGTTTTAACAGCAAAAGAACTCACATATCGTTCATCTTTTCAAAATTTAAGGAGAAAAGCATATGCTTACGGTTATATTATCGCTCCATAACGTATCCCAAAAGAAATTATCACTAGTTGATCAATATCGTATACTGTACCGTTTTGAACAATTATTAAAAAATGGTTATAGCCTTAACGATGTAATAGATATTTTAAAATGGGAAAAGCAGCTAAGACCATTGCTTCAAGAAATGGAAGATTTATTATATCGCGGTGAATCTTTTGTCGATACTTTAGAAAAAACACATTTTAATCAGGAAGTTATCCATTTTCTAAAAATAGCTGTACATCATGGTAATCTGACCTATGGTTTACAACAGTGTTGTCAGATTCTTCAACAGCGCATTCAATTCACCACAAAATTGAAGAAACTATCTCGATACCCGCTTTTTCTTTTCCTTTTTTTCTTCATTATTCTGTACTTTATGAAAACAACGATCTTCCCTTCCTTTACACAATTACTCGGTGCCAATCAGGACGTAAGCAGTGTCTTCCATACAGCAGAAATCGTCATTAATACCGTCTTTTATGGAACGATTATTTGTGTAATTGCTGGTTTGTTGTTATTTGTATTTACGGTACTATTTAAAAATGCTTTATCGATAGAATCCAAAATTAAGCTAATTCTGAATATCCCTATTTATAATCGCTATAGCAAAATGCGAACCACTTATTTGTTGGCAACCCATCTAGCTAGTCTTTTTCAGAGTGGTTTAACAATGCGGGACAGTCTTCAGGTAATAAAATCGGAACAACATCAAACCATCATCAATCATTATGGCATGCTCATTAGTGACCATCTAGCCCAAGGTTACAGTTATGCAACTATTTTTCCCCAATGTCAATTACTAGAAGACCAATTAACGAAGATAATGACTAAAGATCGTAATCAAACCCAATTGCAAAAAGAATTAACACTCTACGCCGACCATTTAATCCAACAAATTGAAATGTATTTGAAGAAGTGGATAACCCTCTTACAACCAATTCTGTTATCTATTTTAGCATTATTTGTTGTATTCGTTTATTTATCTTTAATGTTACCAATGTTCGACTATATCCAAACCATGTAAAAGGAGAATGTAAAATGAAAAACCAAAAAGGGTTCACTTTAATTGAAATGTTAATTGTCTTAGCTGTAATCAGTATTTTACTGATTCTGATTGTGCCAAACTTAGCTGATAAAAGTACTCAAATAAGCAGTAAAGGCTGTGATGCTCTATTACAAATGGTTGAAAATCAAGTGATTGCATATGAAATTGATCATGGTGAAAAGCCAAGTAATCTAGACGATCTAGAGGGAGAATATGTCGATACATTAGAATGTAATAATGGAGCAAGTATCATAGCAATAGATACCACAGACTCTTTCAACCTAACAATTACCGATAACGTAAATAATGAAGACTAATCAATCAGGATTCACTCTTATCGAACTGTTAATTGCATTAGCATTAATCTCTTTACTTCTCTCGATAACTTATAGTGTGTCCTTAAAAACATATGACACAATCCAATATCAAAAATTCATTAAAGAATTTGATCAAGATTTACTTTATCTACAGCAACTTGCTATGACCAAAAAGGAAAATTATTACCTTCAATTTGAAAGAGAAAAAAACCGTTATCTTATACGCAAAGGTGGTTTAGGCTCCAAAATATTGGTACGAAACTATCCGAGCAACTGGATTATAGAACCAGATACATTGACGATGCCGATAAAATTTTCACCAAAAGGCAATTTTAGTGACCCAGGTACCATGAAGGTAAAAACAAAAACAAGTCTGTATTTTATTACATGTCCTTTTGGAAAAGGAAGATGTTATGACGAAAAATCGTAACCAAAAAGGGTTTTATATCCTCGAAACACTAATTTCAACGATGTTATTTTTCACTGTATGCTTGACATTACTACCGATCCAATATCATTTACTCTTAGAAAAGAAAATTATCCATGAAGAAACAGCAGCGATCTACTTTCTCTCCGAAGAATTGCATAAAGCAATTCTCAATCAACCGGAAGAAGATAAATTCATTTATCATGATGTAATTAGTACACCTATCACCATCGAATTTACTTCAACACCGACATTATTAAAAGGATGTGTGACATGGATCAATGCTAAGCAAACGAAACAAACGAAATGTTTACATGGTAAGCCGGTCTGAAAAAGGTTATATCATGCTCGAAGCGCTAGTTTCCATACTTTTATTAATGATATTACTTTCTTGGCTATCACAATCCGATTTACTCTGGAAACAAAGTGACGATGAAGAATTACCGATGTTTACTCAATTTCATCACATTATCGAATTAGAAGCACAACTGTCTAAACAAGTTGATGTAGAAAATAATCAGCTTTATTTTTTGCAAAACAATGGAGATATAGTTGTTATCTCTCTGCATAAACATAAGATCCGGCGACAAGTAAATCAAAGAGGTCACGAGGAATTAGTACGTAATATTCAAGAATTTAGAGTAGCAGAAAATGAAGATGATATTAAGATATACATTTTGACAGATAGTGGTGAACAAATTGAAAAAACACTTCTTAAAAAGATGGAATAATGAAAGAGGCTATATTTTTCCGCTAACTAGTTTTATCCTACTGATTTTATTATTATTCACCTTCCATCAGATACAACAACTTCAACATCAGCAAAAAGTAAATGAATTGAATCACGAACAATTTCGCTTAGAAATGCTGTATCAAAAAGCTTATGCTTCCCTACATCTTGAAGTACTGGAAGAAACCTCTCCCCCCTTTCAATACACCTTTCCCGATGGAAATGTAACAATTCATTTATTTAATGTTGAAAATAGAGAAATTTACCAAATGGAATTAACGACACATAAAGGCAGTTCGCGAATTATCAACATTGAGTTAAATGATTAGAGGTATAGAAAATAAACTATGTAGACATATTATGAACAAATAAGTAAAAATTAAAATCAATGTATTAGAATAATTTACATTTTTGACATACTCGTTTATAATATGTTTGATACATAGTGATTTTAGAAGGAGGGGGAACAATGGATCGTGTTTTCCGTATGCTTGCCTTTTGGACAGGTATATTTACAGTGATGTTTTTTGTTGGTGACATGGTAACCATGGCATATCTATTCTTAGCACAAACGATCTTTTTTCTAGGTGTTGGATTCTTAAAATTATCTGAAAGAATGTATATGTATTTATTCGGAGCTTATTGTACTGTTTTCTTTATTGGATTTACTTTCTATACCAACTTCATTCTTGTTCCTGGATTTGGACATTAAGGACTAAAACGCTCTGATCTTAAATCGATCAGAGCGTTTTATCTATCCTTGAACAAATGGATTATTAAGCTTTTCTGCTTTTATAGTAGTATTAGGACCATGCCCTGGATATACAACAAAATCATTTGGTAATGTGTAAAATTGGTCTTGAATGCTTTTCTCTAACTGTTGATACTCACCACCAGGTAAATCTGTCCTTCCTATTCCACCAGCAAATAAACTATCCCCACCAACAACAAAACGATCTTCTCTAAAAACAAATGCGACACCTCCTGGTGAATGTCCTGGTGTATGTCTTACTTCTAACTCTATTGAGCCAAATCGATACTGAGATTTATCAAAATGATATTCTGCTGGTTTAGCTGTTACTTCACCAAGTCCAAATAAGCTCGAACCATTTAATTTGGAGTCACGTAACCAATCATGTTCCATTTCATGTAGATAAGTAGGAATTTTAAAATGTTCTCTAATATCTTCTAATGCGCCAATATGATCAAAATGAGCATGTGTTAATAAAACAACTTTTGGTACTACTCCTAACTCGGTTACTTTATTTTTAATGGATTCACTATCACTGGCAGGATCAATTATAATAGCCTCCTTTTGATCAATAACTATATAACAATTTGTTGATAATGAACCTAACGTTATTTTTTCCACTTTCATAAAGGTAAACACTCCGTTTCTGTCATGTTTTAATAGACAAATCGTTACTTTTGTTTTAAAATAAGAATGGATTAGCTATCTATACATATTATAACGATAATGGTTTATAATGAAAATGATATGTTCGCATGTAAGGGGGAAACAATAATGGAATTAGGCTTTATTATTCTGATAGTAACGATTCTGTGTGTTATGGCCATTGTACGTGAATTCAAGGCTCAAAACATGTTTGGAGTAGCTTTTGCAGGTTTATCTGCACTTGTATTTGGCTTCTTTTCTATCGCAACTTTATATTGGGAACTTATTCGTCCACTATTCGAAAGCTAAAAAAGACGCCAATACGGCGTCTTTTTTAATTATCAAAAAATATGAAAACGAAGTGAAAACATGAATTTTTCTCTTAATCAAATATGAGTGATACATTATGTAATGTTGCGCAATATAAGGATACTGTGCAACAAATGATGTGGTAATTTTGACATGATGTTTGTACTTGGAAACCGCTGCGGCTTGCCCGTTTCGCTTTCCGGGGGGGGGCATGCTCTTCAGCTAACTTTGAAAAGAAAGTCACTTTTCAAAGTGGATCTTCAGATCATGCTAATCCCCCAGGAGTCGAAACGGACGCCTACGCTAGATGAAATTATACAATGGAAGTAAGAGTTATAATAATGACTTTTATCTCATCACTTTAACGAAAAACATTAACAATTCTAAAAAGCTCAAATTGATAACTGTTACAATTGTTGTAGAATCATTTATAACGCAAGGCCGCCCACTTTCACTCCTGTGGGAATGTTTTACCTGAAGATCCACTTTTTCGAGCGCTTTTTGCTTGAAAAAGTTAGCTGAAGGTAAAACCCCACGGAAAGGAAAGTGGGCAGCCGGAGCGGATGTTTATCGGACAATACATTTCAAAATTATCACTTTAGCTATATACACATCGGTTATTGCGCAGTTTCTTCCTAATACGCACGAAAATCCAAACGATCGAAAGTTATTTCGATTCGTTTGGATTTTTTAATTTAAACATTCTTTTGTCAATATCTCAGTTAATTCTACTCGTCACCAAAATCATAAAATCTGAATAGATCTCCAAAAATTAATTCGTCTGAATAACCTAATTCTTTTTCAACTTTATCTAAATATGGTTTACAAACAGACGCTTCACCTTCACCAGTAGTTTCAATAGTTGTATCGATTAACTCCCCTGACTCACGTTCGTAACACTGGTCTTTCGAATAAACGTAATCATCTGTTATAAAACTACCATCTCTCAACGCAATAAAGTCCTTACGGTCATCAGAAAATAAATCTGTACCAAATGAAAGATCGTTACTTTGGTCAATTCCTAACAAGTTTAAAATAGTAGGCTTCACATCAATTTGACCAGCTATTTTAGAGAAATTTTCTCCCTCTTGTCCTGGAATATGAACGTAAAATGGAACTCGTTGCAATTGTGTATGCAGATAATCTGTATATTCTTCATCTAAATATTGACTCATAGCTTTTTTATGAAAATCACTAATACCATAGTGATCGCCCATTAATATAATAATAGAGTCTTCATACAAGCCAGTTTCTTTAAGATTTGTGAAGAATTCTTCTACTGCCTCATCCGTATATCGAACGGTTTGAAAATACTGATTCAACGTATTTGAATTAGAATCATATTTATCAATTGTTGCATCTTCCTCATCTAAATCAAATGGATAATGATTTGTTAGAGTAATAAACTTAGAATAAAAAGGCTTCTCCATTTGTTGCATATATTTGAGTGATTGTTTAAAGAAATCTTTGTCTTTTAATCCCCAGCCCACGGAATTCTCATCCGTTACTTCATACGCATTAACATCGTAAAAGTGATCATAACCAATGTTATCATACATCACATCTCTGTTCCAAAAACTCTTGTTATTAGCATGAAATACTGAAGAATAGTAACCATTGTTACCAAGCATTTCAGGCAATGAATGATAATCATTCTGTGCATGCGTAAAATAAACGGCACCTCTTGGTGATGGATATAATGAATTCTCAATTAAAAATTCGGAATCCGAGGTTTTACCTTGTGCTGTTTGATGATAGAAATTTTCAAAATAGTAACTGTCATCAATCAGATCATTTAGAAATGGTGTTACTTCTTCTCCGTTCATGGTGTTATTAATCACAAAGGATTGAACCGACTCTAATGAAACAAAGATCACATTTTTATCTTTAGCTACACCAAACATCTCTTCACTTGCAGGTTGCGACGTTTCTTCTTTCATATAGTCCGTGATTTCGTTTAATTCATTTCCATCCGCGAACACTCGTTGTGCTTTAGACTTGGAATGTAGCACCGCATCATATAAATGGTAATTAAATACACCAATATTTTTAACTAAATATTCACGATCAAACGTTCTTTGCAATAATTGTGGTCGTTCAATTTCGGCAAGTCCGTAATTTACAACTACTAATAAAACAGATATACCAAGTGCAAATTGTTTATATCTTCTCTTAAATGAAGCTGTTAACACATCACCATATTTTTTGGCTGCAATCCAAATAATCACAACATCTAAAAATAATGCAATATCCCATAATTTAATTAACCCGAGAACGCTGCTGCCCAAGTCTGCAGCATTACTTCCTTGGAACAATAACGGTATTGTTATAAAATCTGAAAAGTTTCGGTAAAATACAATATTAAAATATAAAATAAGTGAACCTATTAAAATTCCGTATTTTATATATTTAAGTTGTCTTCTTTTGTTAAAGAATATACTTAGCATAAAAATAAAAAAAGCAGTTACAAATGGATTTATCAGTAATATCAATTCCTGCATACCATTTTCTAATGAAATATTAAAAACAAAACGGTAAACGATATATGTTTTTAATCCAAATAATAGTGCTGCGAATATATACAAAGGTATGTGCAGCTTTTTATTAAACATTGATTATCCTCCTCAAAATGATAGAACCCTAATATCTATCTCTCTCTCTATTAATTATAGACGATGAACATCACACAAAAGTTTCAAAAATCTTAAAAAAAGTTACAATTCTTTTACATTATTCATTAAAGTTTAAATTTAGACTAAAGGTGTGGATCTAAAAGACACTCAGAACCGTAACAAAAAAAGTTAACTGTTTTGTAAGACTAGAAAGGCTCCCCCAAACACACCTGCATCATTACCTAACTCTGCTAAGACAAATTCACAAGCTTCGTTAGTACGAGGTAAAGTATATTTTTCGAATGCTTCTTTTAATGGTTCTAATAAAAGATTACCAGCTTTAGAAACGCCTCCCCCGATTACAATTTTAGAGGGGTTTGTAGTAATTGCTATATTAGCAAGCGTAAAGCCTAGCACGTCAAATACATGATTCAACAATTGTTTTGTGTCTTCGTCACCTTCAGCGGCTAATTCAAAAATATCTTTTGTTGTAATAGCTTTTTTCGCTTCTTTTCTCTCTTGTAATTTTGGCGCTTTACCTTCTGCCAACAGTTTCTCTGCTTGTCGAACAATTCCCGATGCAGAAGTAACGGTTTCTAAACAACCAGCTCTTCCGCAATTGCATGGTGCACCATTTCTTTCTACTGTAATATGACCTATTTCAGCCCCTGTACCATTAGCACCACTTACTATGTGACCATTTGCAATTATACCGCCTCCAACACCAGTACCAAGTGTAACGGCTAACATATTATCTACTTGATCGCCTGAACCTTTCCAGTTCTCACCTAACGCTGCAATATTTGCATCATTGTCAACATGAACATTCAAACCAGATAGCTCCTCTAAAATATCTTGCAAAGCAAAATCCTTCCAACCAATGTTTACTGCTATTGCTACTTTACCCGTTTCTGGATCAATAAAACCTGGTGCACCTACTCCTAATCCTAAAACGCGATTTTTATCTATTTTTAAATCCGAAAGTTTCTCTTCTATAGAAATCCAAATATCCTTTGGTACATGTACACCTTCTTTTTCGAGTCGTGTAGGAATTTCCCATTTAGCAATCATTTCTCCTTGGTTAGAAATGATTGCATTTTTCACTGTGGTTCCACCAATATCTACTCCAATTAATAAGTCTTTCCTCATTTTTTGTTTCACCCTTTATCTAATTTTTCTTTTTCCCTTTTTATTAGTAATTTACTCTTTATAAATTCTTCTTTTGTGATCATCTTCACTTGATAAAGTTCATTAATTTCCTCTTCCATAAGGTCTAAATCAGCTGAACGATCACCTATATAGATGATCGTTCCAAATTTCAATAATAGTTTTTGTAAATCGTAAATACTTTCCATTTAATATCACCTAAGATATTATAACAAATGCGATTATAAAATGAAATAAAAATCTTTTTATCGATCTGGATCTTGAGGATTTAAAAACGATGGTCGACTTCTATCGTGCGGGATTGGTTGTCGGATTAACACGTTTATAAATGCTTTGGCATCAAAAGGAATAAATGGCCAAAAATATCCCAGATAAAATGTTTTCAATTGTGCTAAATATAAAATATAAAAGGTGATACCTATAACAAAACCTTTTATGCCAAATAAAGCAGTAACAATAAGAAGGATTATACGAGTGACACGATTTGCTAGACTCAGTTCATAACTAGGTGTAGCAAAAGTTCCCATAACAGCTACGGCAATGTATAATACTACTTCATTCGTAAACAAGCCAACTTCTACTGCTATCTGTCCTATTATAATTGCCGAAACAAGTCCAAGAGCTGTTGCTAAGGCTGAAGGAGTATGGATCGCAGCCATTCGTAATACATCAATCCCTACTTCCGCTATCAAAAATTGGACAATCAATGGAATTAATCCTATTTCGGCTGGACCAATAAATGCTAATTCTTCTGGTAACACTCCCATTTCTGTTGACAATAAATAATAAAATGGAAGTAAAAATAATGAAGCAAAGACCGCCATAAAACGTACCATTCGCAAATATACTCCGATAAAAGGTTTTTGGCGATATTCCTCAGCATGTTGTAAATGATGCCAAAAGGTTGCTGGTGTTATCATAACACTTGGTGAACCGTCGATCATTACCAAAATATGTCCCTCATACAAATGTTCTGAGGCAGTGTCAGGTCTTTCCGTATACCGAATTGTCGGGTATGGGTTCCAAGTTTTTCCGCTTAAAAATTCTTCAATCGTTTTCTCTGCCATCGGTAAACCATCTGTATCAATTTTATCTAAGTGATCTTTTAATAATTCAACTTTCCTTTGATCAGCAATATCTTCTAAATAACAAATACATATATCTGTTTTTGACCTTCTACCTATAGAAGTATATTCCATTCGTAACGATCTATCTCTTACTTTTCTTCGGGTTAGCGCCGTATTAAAAATAATGGTTTCCACAAACCCGTCCCTTGAACCACGGACTACCCTTTCTAAATCTGGTTCTTCAGGTCCTCTAACAGGATATGTTCGGGCATCAATCATGATAATTTCATCTAGGCCTTCTACAACTAATGCTGTAGGTCCACCTAGGATTAAATTTGAGGCTTTATTCAAATCTTTTTCAACATCTATTTCGACATAAGGTATATACCTTTTAATTAACTTATCGAGGGTGTTTTTTTCTAAGTCGCCTTCTTCTAACTCTGCTAAAAACCGCATTAAATAATGGAGTATTTCATCTTTTACTAATCCATCTATTAGAAATAGTGCCATTTTTTTGCCTGCATATTGAACATCAAGATGGATAAGATCAAAACTCTTATCTACTGATAAATAATCGTGTATATATTGCACATTTTTATCATAGTTATGATACAAACGCTTCTCTTGTTCCATTCTTATACCCTCTTTCTCTAGACTTTTTTTTAGTCTTTACCATAAAGATGGATTAATGCAGAAAGAATTTGGACAAGTTGAAATGCAACGAATGAGGGATATCGATGATAAAAAGGCGAAAATTGCACATTATAACGTGCCTCTTAATGATGATGCTATTACTACTATTATTACTCTCACAACAGAAAACTGAAGAAATAATTAAATATTTTCCTCTAGATACTTCGATACCTTTTACAGAAGCACAAACAAAATTGAATTTATTAAAGGAAACTGGAAATGATCAGTACCTAATTAAGTGGGAATCGAAAAGTACTATAGAAGATGTCATTTATTTAAGACAAGACATTTCTATTTTGTTTATGGATGGTCGATTAAAAGGAATGAAAGGTTTATGGAAAGAGCAAGAAAAAAATATTAATCTTGAAGTTATATTGGAGGAGAGTGACAGTAGCCATTTTCAAGCAATAACTTATCATCATGGTGAAGCACATTATCCTAATGATGAAATAAAGAGTATTCATCAGATGACTTCGGATCACTTATATGTGATTGATTCACCATATACAGCATTAGAATCCTTTAGAGTGCCAGCTTCACATTTGCAAGAAGAATGGAAAGAGACCATAGATAGAACTACGAATCAGCAACTTCAATTTACATGGAACGAATGGTTGAAAGTATCGAATATTAACTCAAAAGAGTACGATCTATATCCATTAATTGACCTTATCCAATTTGAAAAACAACCAATTGAGGGTTTAAGCCAAGAAGAAACCGATAGAATTATCGGACAGCTATGGGAAGGATTATATCGGAACTACATCTTACCAATCGCAAATCAGCCAGATACAAAGAATCAAATGATGCCAATCGTCCTAATTGATAAAAAACTTGATCACTTAATCGTATTATTTACTAACGAAAATAACGAAGTAGAAACACTTTACCAGAAACTGTCTGTCGAGAACTAATCATTTATTTCATTCTTTTTAATGATCTTAAATAGATCATTAAAACTAAACTGCGAAGTAACTGTCGTTGAATTATTGGCAAAAGTATTTTGTTGAATGCTAATCCAGCGTTACGGAAAAACACTCCCTTTCCGGGGGCACGGCTGAAGCTAACTTGATAAAGAAAGGCACTTTACCAAGTGGATCTTCAGCTCGTGCTGTTCCCCCAGGAGTGTCGCATTTTTCCTCCGCTTTGTTAGATATCTGTTCAAAAACGATGAAATATGCTGTGAAATCAATATTCCTGCAGTTACTTTATTTGTAGAACTTTACTAAAGCGTAGTCTATTTACGAAGACTCCAGCGGGAACAACGCGAGCTGAAGATCCCGCAGGAAAAGCGTTCTTTGCTTTTTGAGGAAGCAGACCGACGTGCCCGCGGAAAGCGAAGCAAATAGACGGAGCTTTTGCTAG
Organism: Gracilibacillus massiliensis; assembly: GCF_001458115.1. Lineage (GTDB taxonomy): Bacteria > Bacillota > Bacilli > Bacillales > Amphibacillaceae > Gracilibacillus > Gracilibacillus massiliensis. Next base: position 475,404 of record NZ_CZRP01000012.1, on the reverse strand, counting down.
CACTCATCAAGCAGTCAAAATTGTCACAAGTTCGCAGTTTGTGTCTACTGTACCGTTAATTGCATGGTTTTCTAAATTAAGGTGCTGTTTTTTGGATTTCGTTATAGAGAGTATTGTATTCTTCCTTCTCACTATTCAATTCGATTAACTGTTCGACTGCTGATAATGCTTTTGGGTAATTTTCAGTTTGCTGATAGATCAATGCTAGATTATACCAGGCTTCCTCAAAATCAGGTTTTTGACTTACCGCTTTTTCCAAATCTTCTTGCGCTAAATCAAACGATTCTTGATGAATATTTGCAAAAGATCGATAAAATAGTAATTCAGCAGAAAAATCATCCGCATAAGGTAAAGATTCGCTAACGATCACTTTGATTTCATTATATTCTTGATGAGATAATAACTCTTGAATTCGCTGAAGTTGTAATGTCTCATTAAATTGTACTTCATCGTTCGAGATACCATAAGCAAATACGCCAAGAACGTAAAATAGATAAACTACTGAAGCAATAAGTTGTTGCATATATGCTTTGTTCTTCGGAAGCATTACGATACCAGAAGCAATAAAACCAGCAATTAATCCACCTATATGGGCACCGTTATCTATCTGCTGCACTGAAAATCCAAAGACTATATTTAGGATCACTATAAAAATGACGTTAAGCCCCATGGTTTTGAAAAAAACTCTTGGATATTTTATTCCAAAAAACAATAAAGCGCCAAACAAACCAAACAATGCACCAGAAGCGCCAGCTGCAATACTAGGATTTAATGCAAAGCTTGCCATTCCCCCTGCTATTCCTGCTAAAAAATATATTACTAAAAACCGTACGTTTCCATAAATTCTTTCTACCAAAGTTCCGATAAAATATAGTGCGAGCATATTTAATGCAAGATGCAAAAATCCTATGTGTAAAAACATAGAAGTTATGACCCTCCACCACTCACCTTCTAACATCGCAATATTATATTTTGCACCATATTCGATCAATACTTCTGGATTTGTAGAACCACCTGCATATTCAAGTAAAAAGAAAATAATAACATTGAGCGCAATTAACAGATATGACAGACGCGGCTTTCCTCTGTTGAATATAGCTTGAATTTCCTTATGTGCTTCTTTATGTAATTGATTGATTCTTTGTTTTAATAGTTCTGTTTGATATTCTAATTCCAATATATTGTCTGGTACTTCGAAATCTAGAGATCCAGCTATATTACTTCGCTCGAAAAAATGATCAATCTCTTCGGTATTTTCGCCATATACATAAACATAAGATTTATCAATTTTATTAGTATGCCCTGACGAATCTGCTAATGATTCCCAGCTATCAACTGGTTCATAGTCTGTTATAAAAATATGATGAAAAGCGATGTGATTTTGAAATAATGGAAGTTTTATTTTTTGAATTGCTTGTTTTTCTATGTTCTCTACAGAGTTAGAAAGATCTCTCTTCCAATCATATTGCTTCAAAGAGACTCTTACAATATCTGTTTTTCTTTTATTACTTTTCCATAATAAATATTCTTCTTGTTTTGTTGAAAGAGATAACAATTCAAATTGCTCTTTTTCCATCAAATGGACTACTAATTTATTTTGAACAAATTGATTTTTAATATACATGAAAACACCACCCTTATTACTGTTCTAATGATACCACGAATCTTTTGCATTAGAATAATAATAAGGTCTTGACATTATTTAAACATCGAGCCAATCATTTTATTACGGATATAAGGCACTTTCATGGATAAACGAACCCCAACTTTTCGCGCAAAGGGTATGTTAATTAACAGATTAATAAGCGCATTACGAAATACTACAACAGTTGCCACGATAGCTGTAAGGATGAAAAATACTTTAGTTAACTTCATGTTTAGATATTCCTCCTAATGTTAGTTACCTAAAGTATCTCTCCCTTCTATTATTTTATGTATGACGACAATAAATTGTCCCAAAATTTGTGACGATGATCTGGACGGGAATGTCATGGGGGTCCATTTTTATTGAAGATTGCATTTGAAAGTCAGCTGCAAGCGAAAGTGTTTGTCCTTGGTAATCTGCTAAATAACGATCGTAATAGCCTCCTCCATAACCGACTCTATATCCTTCTTTACTAAAAACTACTCCCGGAACGATAATTAAGTCATGTTGTTGTTTATTTACCAGCTTACTAGGATCTTCAATAGGTTCACTTATATTTTTCCAAGTGTTCTCTAACTTATCGCCTTTAGCATAATGATAAAACTTCATGGTATGATTGTAGGGATTACTTTTAGGAATGGTTACCATTTTGTCTTGAGCCCATGCTTTTTCAATAAGAAAAGTCGTATCCCATTCTGTATCTTTTGAATGAGTCAGCCCAATAATCTTGGCATTCTTCCAAATGTTCAACCTAAATAGTCTTCTATATATAGCATATTGTATATGTGTTCTTTTTGCTGAATCTCTCCAAATCGATAACACTTGATTCCGCATATGTTGTTTCGTCATTATATTCATCACCTTAACTTCATCAAATTAAACTTATTATTAAAATAAAACTACAGTTAGTGAACAAAAGAAGGACTATGCGACGTAACTAATGTGGTAATTATGAGATGTTATATGTGCTTTGCAATCGCTCCGGCTTACCACACACGTACATAATGTCAAAATTACCAATACAATTATGTCGTACTTTCCTTCTTTTGTTCATCACTGGAGATGCACATGAAAAATCTACATATGTGCATTTGCATTAGTAGTTTCTAATAAAAAACTCTTACCAGTAGATGTGTGGTAAGAGTTTTTTGTTTCATTATTTTGTTTCACGGTGTAACGTGTGTTTTTTTAAACGTGGGCTATATTTTTTAAGCTCCATACGTTCAGGGTGTTTACGTTTATTTTTAGTCGTAATATAATTACGGTCGCCTGTTTCTGTACAAGCCAAAGTAATGTTAACGCGCATGGTTTTCCCTCCAAACTAAATCATACATCTTCTTTTGTTATCGAATCATTACCTAAAATATAATAGCAAAAACTAAAGCAAATTTCAAGTATATGTTTTATTGTATTGTTAAATATGGTATAACTATATATGTAGAAATTGGTTTTGATTAGGAGGAAAGTCATGTTATACGCCATATGCACTATACTTATTATCGCAATTATTCTATGGATAGCTTCATTTTTTATGCAAGATAAATTCAAACAATTAGAAGATCAGTTTGAACAGTTCTCTATTTCTTCGTTACAAGAGACCTATCAATTAAAGAAAAAAATTAGTGTTCTAGAGGAAGAATTATTGATAGACGATGTATCTGTTGAACAATCCATCCATCCAAGTTCTCCCCAACAGACTACTATACTGAGAAGAGTAAAAGAGTTATACAACCAAGGTCATGACACAGATTACATAGCAGAACAAGTTAATATGAATGAGTATGATGTTATTTCAATCATAAAACAATTTTAATCTAGCAAAAAATGAGGGATTACGTTGAAGCAATTCATTAGAGCCTTTTCACTTGGTTTATTTATAGCAACTACTATTATTGGTCTTGTTTATTTCATAGATCAACGTAGTGTCACAACATCATCACCTACACTTGAAGATTCTATTCAGCAAGTCGAGGATGAAGGTTATTATGTATTTGAAGAAGATATGAACATAAAGATAAACGAGTTAGAACAAGTGATAGAAGGAATAAATAATAGGTCAGATAATCAGGTGCAAGAAAATGAATCCGTTGAAGAACAAGAACCAGAGGATGTATATATAGAAATTGAACCTGGAATGATGATGGTGGATATAGTTGATTTACTTATCGAAAATGAAATAATTACAGATGATGAGGCATTTCTTACCTATTTAGAAGAGAATGAATTAAGTCGTTACATTCAAATTGGAGAATTTACTGTAAATGAAGATATGACGGTAGAAGAAATTGCCAATACTTTAACAAGACAAAATCAGGAGTAGTTCTTAGACTACTCCTTTTGTGTTACTTAATTGTTAAGATCCATCGATTCACCTTTGACAAGGTATGTGACGTCTTCCCCAATATTTGTAGCATGATCTCCTATTCTTTCCACATATCGGCCACTAAAAGCCATTTGCATAATATGTTGGATTTTTTGTGGGTTTGTAGCCGTTTCTTCTAATAACTCTCTAAGCATGGTTGAATACATATTGTCAATAATATCGTCCAATTCAGATAGTTTTCTAGCTAATGTTATATCTTCATTTTCATAAGCTTTAATTGCGAGGTCAATCATTTCAACTGCTATATGTTTCATTTCTTCGATAGAAGGATGTACAAGAATTCCATGCTCAGCACCAAGATGAATGGTGGACTTAGCAATATTTTTTGCATTATCGGCCATTCGTTCAAGGTCAGTTGAAATTCTTAAAGCAACCACCAATCTTCTTAAATCTGTGGCAACAGGCTGTTGACGAGCAATAAGAAAAATTGCTTCTTCATTTATTTTAAAATCTAATTTATCTAACTCTGCGTCCTTTTTGATGATTTCCTCTGCTTCTTTTACATCTGCATTGTAGAGAGTTCTAACAGCTAATGTTAATTGCTCTTTTGTTTTCATTGCCAGTTTGATGATTAATTGTTCTACTTGTTGTAATTCTCGATGAAATATTTCTCTTCCTACCATCCTACACTTCCTCCCTCATATCCCCTGTTTATATATTTTTATAAATAATACTGCTAGAAAATTCACAAAAATGAACTTTCTAGCATCTGATTTTAACCAAATCTTCCAGTTATATAATCTTCCGTGCGTTTGTCTTTCGGATTTGAGAACAATTGGTTTGTTTCTGAGAATTCCACTACTTCTCCGTTAAGCATAAAAACAGTCCTATCTGAAATACGTGCAGCTTGTTGCATGTTATGTGTCACAATAATAATTGTGTAATTCTTTTTTAACTCTTTTATTAATTCTTCAATTTTTAGAGTAGATATTGGATCTAAGGCAGATGTTGGTTCATCCATTAAAAGCACATCAGGTTCTATTGCTAAACATCTCGCAATACAGATCCGCTGCTGTTGCCCACCAGACAAGCCATAAGCATTCTGATTGAGACGATCTTTCACTTCATCCCAAATAGCTGCCCCTCGTAAACTTTTTTCTACAATTTCATCTAAGATAGCTTTCTTTTTAATTCCATGTACCTTGGGGCCATAGACTACATTTTCATAAATAGACTTTGGGAATGGATTTGGTTTTTGAAAAACCATCCCGACTTGAGTTCTTAAATCTTCCACCTTAATCGACTTATCGAGTATGTTTTTACCCTTATAAGAAATCGAACCGGTTGTACTTACACCTGGCACCAATTCTACCATCCTATTTAGTGTCTTAATATAAGTTGATTTACCACAACCGGATGGACCTATGATAGCTGTTACTTCATTTTCGCGTATCTCCAAATTTATATCCTTAAGTGCATGTGTTTTTGTATACCATAAATCTAAATTTTGAGTATTATAAATCACTTTACTTTTGTTATCAATTTGTTCACTGCTTTCAGTCTTTTGAGTCTTATCATCATTTACATTGATGTTAATTCTATTTTCTGTTACTGTACTCATTATTCCACTCCTCAACAAAATTCCTTTTCTTGATAACCCATAGTCCTATTATGCCTAATATCGATGTTGATATTTATTTCGAATAAATATTGCTACTGAATTAAGCAAAAATAAAATTAATAGCAATATAATAATCGTTGCTGCTGCTAAGTTAGCGTACTCAGCCACTAAGGAAGAATCAATTGTCCAATAGTATATTTGCATTGGTAATGCCGTAAATGTATCGAATAATCCTTCTGGAAAAGGTATTAACAATGCAGGGATGCCTAGCACTGTTAAAGGAGCCGTCTCCCCTATAGCGCGAGATAGTGATAATATCGCACCAGTTAGGATACTAGGTATCGCAGCTGGGAGAATGATACGTCGAATTGTTTGCCATTTAGTTGCTCCCATTCCATAAGATGCTTCAGATAGATGACCTGGTACTGCTCTTAATGCTTCTTGTGATGATACAATAAGGATTGGTAACACTAATAATGCAAGAGTCAATCCACCTGCAAGTACCACATTTCCTAAATCAGCTAATCGTACAAATACAGTTAGACCTAATAATCCGTAAACGATAGAAGGTACACCTGCAAGATTAGATATATTCGTTTCTATTATCGATTGAAATTTCCCTTTTTTTGAATAAAGCTCTAAAAAAATCGCAGTTCCGACTCCTATGATAAGTGTAACTGGAATAACAACGACCATAACCCATAAAGTACCTAAAATTGCACCCATTATACCTGCGTTTTCAGCTGTGGTGGATAGCCTTCCAACTATAAAGTCAATGTCGACCCAACTCATTCCTTGAACTAAAACTCGAATGATTAGAACAGCTAGAACCACCAACCCAAATAAGGTGGAAAGAAAGAAAATAGATTTCCATATACTATTTTTACGAACTCTAGCATCAATCTTGTTATTTAGATGTAGCGCGTCTAATTTTTCCATTTAATATTCCTCCCTAAATTTACGAGAGACATATTTCGCAAGTAAATTCATAATTAAAGTAAAGACAAATAATGTTAAGGCAACTGCATATAAACTATAGTGTAAAGTAGATCCAGCAGGTGCTTCACCACCAGAAACCTCTACTATAAAAGCAGTCATTGTCTGCATAGATTCTCTAATATCAAACGTAAAGTTTTTAGAACTTCCGCTTGCGATAGTTACGATCATTGTTTCACCAATTGCACGCGATATACCCAGTACAAATGAAGCCATAATACCTGAAAATGCTGCTGGTATAACTACTTTTATCGTGGTTTCTAACTTAGTCGTACCCATTGCTAATGAACCTTCCCGCATTCCATTTGGAACAGAATTCATCGCATCCTCAGATAATGAAGCGATCATCGGAATAATCATTACACCCATTACAATACCTGGGCTTAAAATATTCGTAGCCTCAACACTCGGCCATAAATAGCGAATTAGAGGTGTTACAAAAGTAAATGCAAAGAAACCATAAACAATAGTCGGAATTCCTGCTAAAATTTCGAGTAATGGCTTTAATACTCTTCTTACTTTATCTGTTGCATACTCACTCAAATATATTGCTGACATTAATCCAATTGGACCAGCAACTAGAATTGCAATTAATGAAGAAATAATAGTTCCATTTAATAATGGTAATATACCGAATTCAGGATTTTGACTTAGTGGATTTAACTCTGTTCCTGTGAAAAAATCAAGTATTGGAACTTCCATGAAGAAGTAGATAGCCTGACTAACGAGTGTATAAAGAATACCTATTGTCGTGAGTACAGTTATTGAAGCTAATAAAAATAGAATGCCAGGAATACTTTTCTCAATATAATTATTGAGGCTTTTCTTCTCTTTGTTTTTAGCAATAAGTTCACTAACATTCGTTCCTGAATTGAGATTGCTGTCTGTTGCCATCTTTTAGTACACCCCTTTATCAAAACTCATAATAAGATGAGAGCATGATATACCCTCATCTTATTTGAGTTAATAATATACATTAACTGTTTGTCTTATTTTAATGCTTGAACTTCCTCTAACATTGCTTCTCTTTCTTCTTCTGGAATCGGAGCGAATCCTGTTTCACCAGCAAATTCATTGATACTTTCAGCTACATATACTGCGTAATCATATACTTCAGGCTTTTCTTTAGCATGCTCAGTATTCAAATAGGTGAATACTGGGCGAGTATATCCTGCATATGGACCTTCTTCACCGATAGTATCTAAAGAAGGGACAACTGCTCCATCACCAAAGTCAATACCTACAGCATTTATCTTATCTTTATTACTGTCATAATATCCAAAACCAAAGAACCCAATTGCATTTTTATCTTCTGATACTAAAGTTACAAGTGTTGAATATTCTTGCTGAAGGTCAATAGTATCTACTAGATCTTGTTCTTCTACGATTGATTCATAGAAAAATTCATAAGTACCATGATTTTCGTTTGGACCATATGTTTGAATTTCTTCATCTGGCCACTCTGAATTAATTTCAGACCATTTAGTTACATTTCCTAAGAAAATATCGTTTACTTGTTCTGCAGTAAGTTCTGTAGCCCAGTCATTTTCAGGATGTGTAACAATAGTAAGTCCGTCTAATGCTACTTTCATTTCCAATACATCTAATCCTAATTCATCCGCTTTAGCCTGTTCCTCATCTTTAATAGGACGGGAAGCATCATTAAAATCTGTTCCATCTTCAACTAAGAATTTTTCAAAACCTGCACTTGAACCAGCGCGGCTTACTTCAACAGATACGTTTGGTTGTTCGTTAATCATGTATTCCTCAGCAAGTTTTGCCATTAATGGATAAACAGTACCTGATCCATCAATAACTACATTTCCTTCTAATTCTTCTGATGCTTCTGTATTTTCTTCTTCACCAGAGGTTTCATCGGATTCACTTTCATTTGTTTCTTCTGTTTCATTGGCATTCGCTTCTTCATTGTTACCTTCTTCTGAGTCACTACCACATGCAGCTAATAGCCCAATTGATAGGATAGTAACAAGAGCTAACAATAATAGTTTTAGCTTGTTCATTTTTATTTTCCCCCTAAAGAGTTTGTTTATTTGAAGCCCTGTTTAACGCTTCTATACACATCATAACGGATGATTATTAATCTACTATTAACGCATTGTAAAGAACGTGTAAATTCGACATAAATAAAAGAAAAGCGCAGAGCGACCTCTTAGAAACGTAGCGATTTTAGAATCAACTGAGATAAAGGAATTACTTAGAAAAGCGAACCGATGATGACTCTCGCCAATAAGCATAAGGGCGACTACGCCTCAAGCCTCACCAACCGGCAAGTCTTCTTTATTTGTAGGGCGATTTGTGAATTCGCCTCGTTTTGGGAACTGAGATCTAGACATGACAATACTTATATGTTTTCTTTACTTATAAAAAAAAAGCGAAACTAGTTAACTAGTTTCGCTCCGTTTAATCTTCATTATTTTCATTTTGATCTTCAGAACTTTCCTTCATTTCATAATACTTTTCAACGATCCGTTTACCGATTGCATGATGAACTTGATGTCTTCCATCCCCAGTTCCATTTTCAGGAACTATAATGGCAAAAGCGACTTCAGGATTTTCAAGGGGACTATAACCGACTAATGATAAGTTCTCGGTATCAGCAACTTTGATACTTTTTTCGTTAATCACCTCATATTTCGGTTTCTGTGCTGTCCCAGTTTTTGCAGCCACTTCATACGGAAAATTCTCCCACTGCCTTGAGGCTGTACCTTGGGTAACTACACGTCGAAAGCCGTCTTGTACTCTTTCAATATATTTTTCATCCATGTCAACTCTATTTAATACTTCCGGATTAATAGACTTAATCAATTCACCAGGTGTTCCATCACCATTGCCCGGTTCTCTGATTTCTTTTACTAAATGAGGTCGCATCCTGTAACCATCATTAGCTATGGTTGATACATACTGTCCCAATTGCAATGCTGTATACGTATCATATTGACCAATTGATAAATATAATAAATTACCTTGTTGTGGATCGGTACCAGTTAAACCCGTTGCTTCAAAAGGTAAGTCTATACCTGTTTTGGCTCCTAAACCAAATTGACTATAATAATTACGCATAGTATCAAACGCAGCATAATCAAAATTATAAAGAATTTCATCACGTCTATATGTAGCACCAGCTATTTTAATAGCAATTCTACCCATATACACGTTCGATGATTTTTGAAGTGCTTCAATATCTGAATTACTGCCACCAAGATAACTATAGGATGCAAACTCCTTAGTAGACTTTATTTTAATCGGACTTTCATCCAAGCGCGTTCCTATATCAATAACACCTTCTTGATAACCAGCTAACACTGTCGCACCTTTAATAGAAGAACCTGGTTCATGTGAGTCGTAAATTGTTCGATAAGCTTGATTTAAATATTCTTTATTTTCTTTATCATATCGGAATCCAGACAATGCCAAAATTTCTCCTGTTTGGGGATCCATAACCACAGCCAATGCATCCTGTAAATAGCCATTATTACTACCAGGATTGTTTATGGCTGTACGCAATTCCTCTTCGACGATTTTATCCACTTCTGCCTGGTATTCCATATCAAGTGTTAAAATCAAGTCTTTCCCTCGTTGTCCTTCTACAACAACTTCAGAATTAACAACGTCTCCATTCGTATTAGTAGTATATTGTACTTTTTCTTTTCTTCCTCTTAAGACATGTTCATATTGTTGTTCTAAACCACTAGTTCCGACTCGGTCGTTCCATGTATACCCATTTGCTAAATAAAAATCGCTCTCGTCTCTAGGAATTCCTTCGTCTGAACTGGTTAAATTGCCAAAAAAGGAACTTAGTGTGCCTTCATATAATTTTTCACGTTCCCAGTCAATTACAGCATCAATTCCTTGGAGCTCATATAGATGCTCGGCAACTTTAGCATATTCTTCATCTGTTAGCCCCTCATTCACTACCACATGTGGAGATAATTCATAAGCTGAGTCTAATTCCTTTTTGATCGCAATAATATTTAATAAATCTGGAGTCCATTCTATTTTTTCCAAATCTTCTTCCGTAATTTTATCGAGTTCAACCTGATATTTATCTCCTGCATCAAGTTGTTGTTCTTCTTCTGTCAATCGTTCAGCGATTTTATCAGAATTTTCTAAGTACCAATATTCTTTTTTATCTCGTTCTCTAATGGCTTCTTCTAGTTCACCTTCATCCTTTATAATCGTGATGTATTCTGCTAGTTTTTCTGCTAATTCTAATCGCTCTTGTGCGCTTTCGCCATTCTTAGGCGGCGTATAAGTAATTGATTTGACAGCTTGGTTATCCAATATCAAATCAAAATCACTATCGTACATTTTTCCACGAGGTACAGGCTTTTCACTAGGTGTATTTTCCGTTTGATTAATTTGTCTCTGTGCCTCTTCCCCATTCAGAATTTGAACAACACCCAATTGAACGATTAGTAATGAAAAAATTAAAAATACACTGACAAATAATATATTTAAACGAAAAGGTAGTTGCGCTTTTTTCTTTTTAAGTTTTTTCTTCCTCTTTTTTAGATCAGGATGTTGATTCATCCTCATTCCCCCTATTTAAAAACATCGACATCATTATAACATAATTCATGTATAATTTTCTATTTATTAGAAAAATACATCAACATATTTGTTTTACGAACAAAATAGTAAGCAAAGAAATTACCTCCACCAATTGTTAAAAGTAAAATTGGAATTATGGTAACCGGGTCAACGAATGTAACTGTAAAAATAAAAATAAGAATTGAAGTAATTCTGCCTATATTCATAAATAATTCACGAAAAATAATGTATTCAATTCTAAGTTCACGTGCCCCTTTCGCTTTGCCAATAATATCGTATGTTAACGATATAAATGGCACATTAAAAATTGGATAAGCGAATCCTATTACAATTCCGTATGCAAGTAACATCCAATAACTTGTTTGAAATACAAAAATAGCTACACCAGCATATAATAAAAATCCACCAATAAAAATCGCTTTTTTTCGATTCTCCATTTTCACCACTTTTGAGACTACAAAATAGCCAATAAAAGAACACAATGACATCGTTAAATTAAATGCACCTAATGCAAATTCACTATTTGTTGCAATAAACACCCATATTGCAATAATAAAAATAAATAGCCCTTCCCGTAATCCTTGGAAAATATGAGCATATAAAATATTTCTCCAATTATGATCTGTCTTACGTTCTATCGCAACTTTTTTAAACAGAAATTTTCCTGTTGCTTTTCTCTTCTTTAAAAAGAAAGAACAAATTATAGCTATCAGAAATAAAAAAAAGGATATAAAAAATATGATACTATATCCTTGAAAATTATCTAACCTCGTAATAATGTAACCTGCAAAAAATGGACCCACCATTCCTCCAAATGATTGTAACGTACCAAGGATTCCATTAAAAAAATCACGTGTTTCTGGCTCGGTCACTTCAAATGTTAATACGTTAAATGCTAACCAATAAAAGCCATAACCTATCCCCAAAATTGATCCTAATAAGTAAGGAAATTGTGATGCTTGATCTCCTGCCAGTAGTACAGTTACATAAAAAACCGAAAGAAATGTAACTCCTACCCTAATAATAATAGTTCGATCAACCTTTTTCGCAAACTTACCTGCTATTACAAAAGCGATCGGTTGAAACAAATATATAAATAAATTATAGATAGCGATATCTACATATTCTCCTGATTGTTTCCATAAAAAAATATTTACAAATGTGTTGGATAAAAATGTCGCTAATGCATAAAGACCACCAATTGTTAGTAATAATTTTAAATCTCTACTATTTGGCATCTCTGGCTTCTTTGTTTTTCCGAATCTACTCATCAATTACACCTCACTACAATCTAACCCTTATTTTGGTCTAGAAAGCATGAGATATACATCATTATCTTAAGTACTAAAATATTCAGCATATCATAATGCTATGTCGTCTTTTGAATAATCAAATTAGAATTCACTGCACATAAGAAGGATTATACGACACTATTGTGGTGGTAATTATGAGATACTATAAGTGCTTTGCAATCGCTCCGGCTTGTCCGCTTCCCTTTCCGCGGTTTTTTCTCCTCAGCTAACTTTTTAAGAAAGGGCGCTTGAAAAGTGGATCTTCGGATAAAAACTTCCCGCAGGAGTGGAAGCGGACGCCTGCGCTTGTGTATGTTCTGCAACTTAAGCCAGAATAATTATGATGACTTTATTCACTATCTTTTAGCGTACTCTTCAATTTTTTTATGACGTAAGCAATTATTTTGAAAACACTGTTAGCATTTGTAATCTTTGTAGAGTCTCACTGAGCGTAGGCGTCCACTTCGACTCCTAGGGGATCAGTGTGATCTGAAGATCCACTTTTGTAAAGCGAACTTCTTTACAAAAGTTAGCTGAAGACACGCCCCCTGGAAAGCGAAGTGAGCAAGCCGTAGCGGATACTACACACATACAACATCTCAAAATCCCATCAAGTTATGTCGCATAATCCTTCTTATACGCAATTTGGATATATAGTCTATATTCTCTTTTTATCTGTTTGAATTCAGTGGAACGTTAAGGATGATTTGCTTTTTGATTATAATAAAAAGGCCACAGTATAAAACTGTAGCCTTTTTGTGTATGATTAATTATTTAGCATCGTTATATAGACTTGCTACTTTATCCCAATCAACCACATTCCAGAATGCTGCAATGTAATCAGGGCGTTTGTTTTGATATTTTAGGTAATACGCATGTTCCCAAACGTCTAAGCCTAAAATAGGTGCTTTACCTTCTGAAATAGGAGTATCTTGATTTGGTGTGCTAGTGATCTCAAGCTTACCATTATTAACTACTAACCAAGCCCAACCAGAACCGAAACGTCCTGCACCTGCTGCTGCAAAATCTTCTTTGAACTTGTCAAAGCTACCAAAAGTAGAGTTAATTTGATCAGCGAGCTCACCAGACGGCTCTCCACCACCATTTGGTGATAATAACGTCCAGAATAAACTATGGTTGGCATGACCGCCACCATTATTTCTCACTGCAGTGCGAATATTTTCTGGTACTGAATCAAGGTTTGCAAGAATGTCTTCGATGGATTTGTTTGCTAAATCATCATGACCTTCTAATGCAGCATTTAATTTAGTAACATACGTGTTGTGATGTTTAGTGTGATGAATGTTCATTGTTTCCTTATCAATATGTGGTTCTAATGCATCATACCCATAAGGTAATTCTGGTAATGTAAAGTTTGCCATGTTTATTCCTCCTATTTAAAATTAAGAAAGTATTTATTGCTTTCTAAATCAAATGGTATCAAATATTAGAAATAAAATGCAAATATTTAGCATAAACAACTACAACTTTTTTATACTGTCATATTACTTTACAAAAGGCTTGCACTGTCCTCTATGAATAACAAATAAAAAAACAAGCATTCTGCATGCTTGTTTAAAGATGGCTCGGGACGGAATCGAACCGCCGACACACGGATTTTCAGTCCGTTGCTCTACCGACTGAGCTACCGAGCCAATATGTATGGAGGAGGAAGAGGGATTCGAACCCCCGCGGGCTTTGACACCCCTGTCGGTTTTCAAGACCGATCCCTTCAGCCAGACTTGGGTATTCCTCCGAATTATTTATGGTGGACCCTGCAGGATTCGAACCTGCGACCGATCGGTTATGAGCCGATAGCTCTAACCAACTGAGCTAAGGGTCCACTGTATTATTTTAAATGGGGCGACCGGTGGGGATCGAACCCACGCATGTCGGAACCACAATCCGATGTGTTAACCACTTCACCACGACCGCCATTATATTTATTTGGTAGCGGCGGAGGGGATCGAACCCCCGACCTCACGGGTATGAACCGTACGCTCTAGCCAGCTGAGCTACACCGCCATGGCTCCACAGGTAGGATTCGAACCTACGACCGATCGGTTAACAGCCGATTGCTCTACCACTGAGCTACTGTGGAATAAATTTATGTAATCACTGAAGCGACATTTAATAATTTACCATACGACAAAAGCTTCGTCAATAGTTTTTTGAGATTTCTTTAAAATATATTAATAAAAGATATCAGGAAGTAGTATTTTCAACTACTTCCCTATCTCATTTATTAATGTTTTTGTCTTTCTCCTAACACTTCATCCGCAATATTTACGGCGTGGTCCCCGATTCGTTCTAAATTACTAATAATGTCCGCAAAAACAATACCTGCTGTACCACTACAAGCTCCTTCATTCAAACGAATAATATGCTTTTTACGGTAAGTTCGTTCCATTTTGTCAATTTCATTTTCTTTTTGAACTACGTTAAGAGCTGCTTCACGATCCATGTTATCTAATGCAGACACTGATTCTTTAACTGTGCTAATTGTTAAATCAAACATCTCATTTAAATCGATCATACCTTGTTCTGTAATATCAACTTTATTGGATTGTTTATAGTTAACTAATTCAATAATATTTTCAAAATGATCCCCAATACGCTCAATATCACGCACAGAATTCATTAAAGCAGAATGTTTATTTCGTTCGGATTCAGAGAAATTAGTTGACGAAAGTTCTACTAAATAAGAAGTGATTTCTCTATCCAGATTATTTAATGCACCTTCAATTTGTTGAGCCATCTCAGAATTTTTTTTGTCATTTCGATTTAAATATGAGCTTGTTTCTACTAAGCCCTTTGTCGCGTATTCACCCATACGTATTACTTCAGCTTTAGCTTGATCTAAGGCAACGATAGGAGATTGCGTGATAAAGATTGGATCTAAATGTTTTGGTTTATACTCTACTTCGACATCTTCACCAGGAATTAACTTGGTAACGATCAACGCAAGAAAACCAATAAAAGGAAATTGAATCACTGTATTTAACACATTAAATATACCATGCGCATATGCAATCGACATTGCAGGATTCAAATCAAAAACTCCCTGTAAATATGCAATGAAATTTGTGTATAATCCAATAAAAATAATGATAACCGTTGCCCCAAGCACATTAAAAATAACATGTGTTAAGGCTGCTCGTTTTGCCGCAACGGTTGCACCGATTGACGCTAAAACGGCAGTAATGGTTGTCCCTATGTTATCACCGAATAAGACCGGTAAAGCGGCTTTTAATTCGATGGCACCTTCCATCATAAGACTTTGTAATATCCCAATTGTTGCACTGGAACTTTGGACGATAACTGTGAACACTGTACCGATTATAACACCTAAGATCGGATTACTAGACATATTAACTGTTAAGTCTTGAAAAGCTTCTACTTCTCTTAATGGTTTCAAAGCACCACTCATTAACTCTAGCCCAAAAAACAATGAACCAAAACCGAAAACAGCAATACCTATATTGGTAACTTTTACGTTTTTGATAAAAAATATTAACAGTGCCCCGATACCCATAATAGGGAGAGCATATGCCCCTAAATCAAAACCGATAATAAAAGCCGTAACAGTTGTACCAATATTTGCCCCCATTATAACACCAATTGATTGACGCAAGGTCATAAAACCGGCATTAACTAAACCAACTGTTAAAACTGTTGTACCCGTGCTCGATTGAATAAGTATTGTTACAATAATACCAGCTAGTACACCCATAAAAGGATTCGTTGTGAATTTGTCTAAAATATTACGTAAGCGATCACCAGCACTTTTCTGTAACCCATCACCCATATATTTAATCCCAAGAAGAAAAATACCTAGTCCAGCAATGAATTCAAAAATTAGAGCTTGTACGTTTATTTCCAAGATAGTTCATCCCTTCTCACAAAACTTTTCTTTATGTAGTATTCCAAAATTGATAAAACTATTGCCAAAGTTTGTCCTTTTTTAAAATCCATTTAATAAAACGACAAAATTAGACATGCATTTCATCACCCAACCCATTATTAACGATTAGTGAACCTTTTGTAAAGAGTTTTATTTAAAATTTACAAAACCTTAACAAACAATTTTATTATAACAATTATTGGACAAAATGATAGACTTTTTGACAAAATATTATTATTTTTAAAAAGAACATAGTCTCTTTTATGAATATCATCGATTTTCTGTAATATAAAATGTCAAAAAAAAAACAGCCAGCTTTATTCTGCTGACTGTCTTCTAATTTCTTGAACAAGTATTCTAGTGCCATCCACTTCTGTAATTTTAATCTCCGTGTTTCTTTCGATCCATTTCCCTTGGGTGATAGCACTATACTCTCTATCGTCAATTAAGACTGTTCCAATCGGTCTCATATCTGTTGTAGTTTTGCCTGTTTTTCCTACTAACTCTTTATGTGATTGGTTGATACTTGAATAACCTGCTTCGTCTGTTAATTGATCAAAAAGAGTAATTTTCGTCCACATTTGCCTTTTCTTGAAAACCTTCAAGAAAGCAAAAGACATTACTCCACCTATTAATACGCCTATTACAGCATATAAACCCGCTGTCCAATTAGGAGCAGCAAATCCTACAGATGCAATCATACATACTAAACCAATGACTGCTAAAGTGCCGTCATTGACGATCTTACCGTCAATGATCATCAACATGATCCCAACAAAGTAAATGATAATCATGATAACGAACATTCCTGGCTCTAAAAAGGATGAAAAATAAATGGTAATAAAACCAATCCCTAAAATACTAAAAATACCTTTTGCATTCACCAATAGTTCTCCAACAAGAAAGAGCGTTGCTAAACCTACTATAACAAAACTCATCCAATCTGCAGTTATCGTAAACATCTCTGTCATCACCCCTAATCGCGGTTTTCTTTCTATCATATCATACGAAAACACTTGTGAAAGGGTTTCAAAATATTATTTTTTCTATAAGTATAAGGTTTGCTACTTCTCTTTTTATCACTTAGCCTTTATAATGAATGGTGGAAAATCATTTTTAGATATGGGCTTCCCTCAGTGACGGTTAGTCCCGTGAGAAAAAAAGTACAAATTGTACTTATAACGTATCGGAAATAGAATTAAAGGAGCGATTTTATTTATGGCTTTAATCCATCGAAAGAAAACTCGACCTGTAAAAGTCGGAAATGTGATGGTAGGTGGAAAAGATGAAGTAGTTATTCAGTCTATGACAACTACCAAAACACATGACATTGAGGCTACCGTAAAAGAAATCGAACGGTTAGAAGAAGCGGGTTGTCAAATCGTACGAGTAGCGTGCCCCGATGAACGTGCTGCAGATGCGATACCAGAAATCAAAAAAAGAATTAATATTCCATTAGTTGTAGATATACATTTTAATTACAAATTAGCATTAAAAGCCATTGAAGGTGGCGCAGATAAAATAAGAATTAATCCAGGTAATATTGGTAAGCGGGATAAAGTAGAAGCTGTGGTAAATGCTGCTAAAGAAAAAGGAATACCTATCCGTATCGGTGTAAATGCTGGATCTCTTGAACGACATATACTAGAGAAATACGGTTATCCAACTGCTGAAGGTATGGTAGAGAGTGCATTGCATCACATTAAAATTCTTGAAGATCTTGATTTCCATGACATTGTTGTATCGTTAAAAGCATCAGATGTGAAATTAGCGATTGAGGCTTATGAAAAAGCGGCGGAAGTGATTCCTTACCCTCTTCATCTAGGTATTACAGAGTCAGGTACTTTATTTGCTGGAAGCATTAAAAGTGCTGCAGGTATGGGCGCCATTCTAAGTAAAGGTATCGGTAGTACCATGCGTATTTCATTAAGTGCTGATCCAGTAGAAGAAGTGAAAGTCGCAAAAGAATTATTAAAAACATTTGGCCTTGCATCAAATGCTGCTACACTTATTTCTTGTCCAACATGTGGACGTATTGAAATTGATTTAATCAAAATAGCTAATGAAGTAGAGGATTATATCTCTACGATTAAAGCACCGATTAAGGTAGCTGTACTTGGATGTGCGGTAAACGGACCTGGTGAAGCTAGAGAAGCGGATATTGGTATCGCTGGTGCTCGTGGAGAAGGTTTATTATTCCGTCACGGGGAAATCATTCGAAAAGTCCCTGAGGAGACAATGGTAGAAGAATTGAAGGTAGAAGTAGACAAAATAGCAGAAGAAATGATTCAAAAACAAAAAGAAGAAGCACAAGAAGTATAACACAGAAAAGGCAAGCCAAATGGCTTGCCTTTTTCTTTAGAATGATATAAAAATCAACGATATTAGAATCGAAACAATCGCAGTTACAATTGCTGCGTTACCTAGCGTATCAGCACCTTGTTTTTTAGAAACGAATCCTAAAACAATACCACTAACTGCCATTATAAGTGGCCAAATAAAGAATGATGCTAATGCTAAAACTAGGCCAGCCCAACCCCATGCAGTGTTAACCTGTGACTGCATTTCGGTTTCTTGTTCTGCTGATTCAATTGGTCGATTAAAGTCATTGGCGGAAAGTTCAGCAGATGTCTCTGCCTCTCTTTTATATGCCTCATCTACTGCATATAACTCATCCGTCGCTACAAATTGTTTTGTTTGTGGCGCCTCATCAATATGTCCATTATCGATTTTTGGAGCATTTTCCACATGTTGTTCATCGCGGTGTTTTGGCATGCTTATACCCTCCCTTTCTATTTAGAGGTACAAGTATAGTATGCCTTAGAACCTGTGATACTTACGTGGAAATTAATACTTAAACATTAATTAGCAAAAGCGACAAAATCTTTATATTTTTGTGCGTTTGTTTGGATTCGTACTGCATATTCACTATTTGCATGACCATTTTTTAATTTGTATTGCTCCATTCCAGCCATACCTCTGTGATATGCTGTTAACGTTTCATCCCAATTATCATATTGATCATAAAGATAGTCTAGATAGACCAATGACAACTTAATCGAATAATACGGATCAAATAAAAGCTTCTCTTCATACGGCATCTCAGCCATTTCTGCAATCCATGGGGCTGTATTTTTCATAAACTGTGCCATTCCGTAAGCATGACCATATTTGGTCTCAGGACCGACCAATTCAGGATCGAATGTACGACCAGTTTCTACTTTCAACAATTCGTATACAATAAATGGGTCAATATCATATTTTTCTGCCTCTTTAACTAAATAAATCGCCCAAGGTCTTAAAAATTCTCCATCACTTTCTTTGACCATTACTTCTGCTACATTAAAATATTCTGGCCAAGTCTCATGGGTTAACTTGACTTCTTTTTGATCGGATTGGTTTAAGATATACATTGCTTGAGATTCCATTGTGTCGATCTCTTGTTCTAATTCGACATTATCTTGTTTTAGTGCTTGCATTTCTTCTTCATATGAATTTATTTGATAATAGCTTACAGATGCAACCACTAAAACCAATACAATGCTAATCCATTGCATTTGTTTTTTCACAATCTATACACTCCTTTTATATCAATAGTGCGCACTTCGACAATATAGTTTCACCTACAGCGTTATATGTTAGCGAAAATTGTCGATTGATGCAAATAAAACACACTCTCTTCTTATTACCTATATGCACTAACTCTAAACATTATTGCATAAAATAATACAATACAAAGAAAGGAGCTTGATATATGAACGGATTAACAAAAAGGATTATGATAAATAAATTAAAGCAATTAACTGCGAGTGAAGTTTTTGAATACGCACAGAAATACCATTTATCGATAAGCAAAACTCAAGCACAAGCGATAACAAATCATTTAAAAAACAGTACGTATGATCCAACTGATGCAGAAGATCGAGCAAAAATGTTAAAGAAGCTTGCACAAATAACGAACATGGAAACAGCAAAAGATTGTCAACAATTGTTTCAAAAATTGATTAAAGAATATCGAGTAGAACATCACTTTCGTTAATATAATTAAAATATATAAAGATAAAACAAAAGTAATGTGATAAAAATTAAATCCGAACGATATTACAAATTCTCCTATTAAAGAATTTGTATTCGTTCGGACTTTTCAATTGCGTAATAGAAGGATAATGCGACATAACCTCATGGGAATTTTGAGATAATGTCTCGTTGTAGTATACGCTTCGGCTTGCCCACTTCGCTTTCCAGGGGGCGTGTCTTCAGCTAACTTTTGTAAAGAAGTTCGCTTTACAAAAGTGGATCTTCAGATCACGCTGATCCCCTAGGAGTCGAAGTGGACGCCTACGCTGAATGAAGTTCTACAAAGATTTCAAGTGCTGCATTTTGGATTGTTATAGATATGGGTTTATTTTGTTAATAATAATTAATCTAAATACAAATTCATAGTCGATGTTTGAATAAACCCAACATTTATATTCTGACTTTAGTTGTAAAGCATTAAAAAGCGCAGGCGTCCGCTTCCACTCCTGCGGGAAGTTTTTATCCGAAGATCCACTTTTTAAGCGGTCTTTGCTTAAAAAGTTAGGTCGAGTAAGCGGGAATACTTGATTACTTAAAGTATTCCTCACTCCTCACAGAACCGTGCGTGCGCTATTCACGCACACGGCTCTTCCTATCACCTTTCACAGAATATACGATATATGCCGTCTCAAGTCATATATGTTCGTTTTCGTTCTCGGATTTGGTAATGGATATTTCACCAAAAATAATTCAAACTTCTCCCAACTGAAGGATTTTCGTTGACTCCTTCGATTCATCCATTTAAATAGTAAATTTTTTATACAACGCAGAAAATAGTGGACTTCGTGAGCATTATCCGTGATACAATAATAATTATAGTAGCCCACTAGCGATTGTTGGATTCGGCGCATGATGTCTTGAATATCCCTCGTTCGATTTGCTTTTAACCAAGCTTTATGTTGTTTAATCTTGGCCCGGACTTTCTTCTTACTACTTTTCCGTTTTACACGGTAATTACCTTTCTTGCTTTTACTACAATAGTGCGTAAAGCCAAGAAAATCGAACGTAGATGGTTTCTTCTTTCCGTCACGCTTTGCATCTTTCCAGGCATAAGGACCAAACGAGATAATCTTCGTTTTATCCTCTGCAATTTCTAGATGAAACTTACGTAACCTTTGAATCAGATTCGTGTAGAATCGGTTGGCATCTTCTTTGTATTGGAAACAACACACAAAGTCATCCGCATAGCGAACCATGTAGGCTTGACCCTTACATTGTTTCTTTACTGCTTTCTCAAACCATAGATCCAACACATAATGAAGATAGATATTCGCTAGAACCGGAGAAATGATACCCCCTTGCGGGGTTCCCCGGTCTGTATCGATAAATTTCCCCTCTTCCATATAACCACCTTTTAGAAATCGAGCGATAATACGAAGTAAGTTGGGGTCATTGATACGATGGCGAAGAAACTTCATCATCCAATCATGACTCACATGATCAAAGAATCCTTTGATATCCGCATCTACTATATAATTGGTTTTCCGTTGTTCCATGTATACATTTAAAATCTTTAATGCATCATGGCAGTTTCTATTCGGACGAAAACCGAAGGAACAATCGAGAAAATCATTTTCATAAATGGCATTCAAAATCTTCGTAATACCCATTTGAACGATCTTATCTTCATGTTCGGGGATACCTAGTGGCCGTTTCTTGTTGGAACCCGGCTTGTCAATGTAAGAACGCTTGACCGGAATCGGTCGATAAGCCTTTCTCTTCATTCGTTTCACTAGGCCTTTGATGTTTTGGTCTAAATTCGCTTCGTACATTTCTTTGGTAGTGCCATTCACACCGGTTGCTTTACCTTTCGGTAATTGGTAATGGCACTGTTTCAAGTTACTTTCATTTAGTAAATGTACGAGAGAATTAAAGACAAGGTTCTTATCCGATTTTGCTAATTCTGTTATCCTATTAAGTTTCGTTTCCATAATACGTTCCACCTCTGGGTATGGATTATGTTTCTCTATCAAGGGTGATGACAGGTAACGGCCTTTCCTCCATCGGCATTACCCAACTTCATCAGTACTACGCCGTTATCCGACTTCCTTTAGGCATTTGACAGCCCTCACTTTATTATCGCTTGTTCGTCATTACTTTCTTTATCCGAAAGACCTAAAGGACCTCCCGAGTTACCGCAACATATCAATGTGTAACGTGCCAGGGTCTTCGACTCCGGAGAAGATAGCATTCTCTCGCCTTTAACGAGAATCCTATTGTTGCCTTCTATGCCTCAGAACACATCGACCTTCTCAGCTTTGGTTTTATTTCAGAGCTCTATCCCTCAGCCACTAGGGCTTTCCGGCCCGTTACCTAACTGTCTACGCTTAAAGGCAATGTGTTACCACTTGCCCTCCAAGACTCGCTACAAGTGATTGGCTAGTTCTTACTTGGCGGGAATCCCACCCGCTATATGTTACGACCTATGCTCGGCCGCACCTGAGGAGAAAAACCCGCGGAAAGGGAAGCTGACAAGCCGGAGCGATTGTAAAGCACATATAATATCTCATAATTACTTCAAAGATAATGTCGAATTGTCCTACTTTTGTTTATTCTATTCTCGGATCAATACTAGTTATCCGTTTATTATATTATTGATTAACAATTTGTTCTTTTAGATCTGTTATGAAGGAACCGTTTTTTAACATTTCTATTTCAAATTTATATGGAGGTTTTTTATTTTTCTTATCTTCTCCAACATAAGGTGTTTCCAAAATTTTAGGTAGATCAGAAAGTTGTTTGTGATGAACAATTTTGTGAATCGTATCAAATCCAATATGACCAAATCCGATGTTCTCGTGTCGGTCTTTTCCCGCTCCTTGGACATTCTTACTATCGTTAATGTGTACAACCTTTAAACGATCTACACCGATGATCTTATCGAATTCGTTTAAAACACCATCAAAGTCATCAACAATTGAATAACCTGCATCATGGACGTGACAAGTATCCAAACAAATCGATAGTTTTTCATTATGTGTCACACCATCAATTATTCGAGCAAGCTCGTCGAATGAACGACCAATTTCCGTACCTTTTCCTGCCATTGTTTCTAATGCGATTTGAACGTCTTGTTTCGGATCTAGTACTTCATTTAACCCTTCAATGATCTTCGCGATACCTTTATCTACACCTTCACCTACATGAGCTCCAGGGTGTAAAACAATTTGTTTTGCCCCAATTGCTTCTGTACGATCAATTTCACTTTTTAGAAAGCTTGTCCCTAACTCAAATGTTTCCTTCTTTACAGTATTTCCGATATTAATGATGTATGGTGCATGTACCACAACATCTGAAATACCATGTTCCTCCATATGCTTACGACCTGCTCCAATATTTAAATCCTCGATTGGCTTTCTCCTTGTGTTTTGTGGAGCACCTGTATAAATCATTAACGCAGTTGAGCCGTACGACACGGCTTCTTCACTCGAACCTAACAACATCTTTTTTCCACTCATAGAAACATGTGAACCTATTTTAAGCATTATATCTCTCCCCTTTATCTATTTTTTAAAATTGTTTCGTTGCATTTTCCTTTTCACTTTTTGTTGTTGATTTTTCATTTTTTTCTTATAACCTGGTTTGACTTTTTTTGGCTTTTTAACTTGTTGCCATGCCTTTTTTTCTACTTCATTTTCTTGCTTTTCACGTTTTTGTCTCACGTTCCAAGCTTTTGCTTCTCGCCATTCACCATTTACCACATCATAAAAAGTAAAGGTGAGACCTTTCTTTTCTAATTTTTGAACGAGGTGTAGATCATCTTCTTGATAAAGATTTATTGCAGTACCTTCCATACCCGCTCTAGCAGTTCTACCTACACGGTGAATATAAAAAGCTTCCTCTTTTGGTAATTCGGCATTAATAACATGGCTAACACCCTTAATATCGATACCTCTTGCTGCTAGGTCTGTGGCAACGATATACTGATATTTCAATTGTTGTATCTCTTTCAGTACTCTCTTTCTTTCACGTTGATTAAGACCCCCATGTATTAAGCCTACATTTATTCCCTTTGTTTGAAGTTGTTCAGCTAATTTATTCGCATTTTCTTTACCGTTAGTGAAGATAATGGCTAAATAAGGTTGGATTACTATCGTTATATCATTAATTACATCAGCTGGTTCCCGATGTTTTAAAGCAATCAAGCGATGTTCAAGATTCTCTGGTGCTAAGCGATCATCCATTTTAATATATACTGGAGAGTTTAAGTACTTTTTTAGAAATGGTTGCAACTTTTCTGGAATTGTAGCAGAAAAAACCATCACTTGTATTTTAGGGTCCGCATTCGTTAAAATACGGTCAATCTCTTCAATTAAACCTAGTTCTAACATAAGGTCTGTTTCATCGATAACAAAAGATCGAGCTGCATATATATCAAGGACACCCTCTTGAATCAAGTCCAAAATCCGACCTGGAGTACCAACGACAATGTGTGGTGGCTCTTTCATTTTTTCGATCATTCTTTTTTTGTCTGTACCACCTATAATTAATTTCGTTCGCCAATGATCTTCATTTTCAGAAAAACGCATGATTTTCTTTACTTCATCATATATTTGTATCGCTAACTCTCTGGTAGGAGCAGTTAAAATGATTTGTGTTTGCGATTTGGCAGGATCTAATTGATTCAATAATGGGATCAAAAATGCATGTGTTTTTCCTGATCCTGTCTCAGATTGTCCTATTATATCTTTACCTTTTAATGCTTCTGGAATGACTTTTTTTTGGATTGGTGTTGGTTCATAGAAATTCAACTGACCGATTACCTCGTTCATCCAATCATTTAATGCGTACTGTCTAAATAAATGTTTTTCCATGTTAATCTCCTTCTAACTAACAAATATCTTTGTCAATTGTGCCAAATACCTTTATAATGTAAGTATTGGACAAATTTGAGTCCACTATTTAACATTTTACTTGATCTCTAATAGAAAGTACAGAGGGGGAACCAGAATGGAAGTAATTAAGATCGCACCTAGAGGCTATTGCTATGGTGTTGTTGACGCAATGGTTATTGCTGCAAATGCAGTAAAGGATCCCAATCTACCTCGTCCTATATATATTCTTGGTATGATTGTTCATAATTCACACGTAACCAACGCCTTTGAAGAACAAGGGGTATATACACTTGATGGCAAAAATCGCTCAGAGTTATTAGAAGAAATTTCAGATGGTACCGTTATTTTTACGGCACATGGTGTCTCACCAGAAGTGAAGAAAAGAGCAGAAGAAAAAGGACTTACAGTATTAGACGCAACATGTCCGGATGTTACACGAACACATGATTTAATACGTGAGAAAGTAAAAGAAAATTATGAAATAGTTTATATCGGAAAAAAAGGGCATCCTGAACCTGAAGGAGCTGTTGGGGTGGCACCTGAACATGTACACCTCATTCAAACTCAAGAAGACGTAGATACGTTAGATTTGTCATCTGAAAAGATTCTAGTGACAAATCAAACGACGATGAGTCAGTGGGATGTCTATGATGTCATGTTAAAAGTGCAAGAAAAGTACCCTCAAACCGAAATGGAACAAGAAATTTGCATGGCAACTCAAGTACGCCAGGAAGCAGTTGCAGAACAAGCAAAAGATGCAGATTTAACTTTAGTCGTAGGTGATCCGCGAAGTAATAATTCCGAGCGTCTAGCACAAGTATCAAAGGAGAAGGCTGGTACACAAGCATATCGAATTGCGGATATATCGGAAATAAACCTTGAATGGCTAGAAGGAGTCAACAAAGTTGCAGTTACCGCTGGTGCATCAACTCCAACACCCATCGCTAAAGAAGTAATCAAATTTATCGAACAATTTGATCCCAATGATTCCGAAACATGGGATATAACTTCAAAGGTAAAAAAAGAAAAGATACTACCAAAAGTAAAAGCAAAATAAACCATAAAAGAGTATCAATTTGTAGTGTACAAATTGATACTCTTTTAGTTAGTAGACACTAACTGTGAACTAATGAAAACTCCTTCACGTAAAGGATAATGATAAGTGGATTACCAGCGCTACGGAAAAACACTCCCTTTCCGGGGGCACGGCTTCAGCTAACTTGGTAAAGAAAAACACTTTACCAAGTGGATCTTCAGCTCGTGCTGTTCCCCAGGAGTGTCGCATTTTTCCTCCGCTTTGAACAGATCTCTGGTCAAGAACGATGAAATAAGCTGTAATATCAATATTCTAGCTGTTACTTAAGTTGTAGATCGTTATTGAAGCGCAGTCCATTTACGTAGACTCTTGCGGGATCAGCGTCTTCCGAAGACCCCGCAGGAAAAGCGTTCTTTGCTTTTCTGAGGAGGCTGAGGTGACGCCCGCAGAAAGCGAAGTAAATGGACGGAGCTTTTGCATTCCACTCATCAAAATTTCAAAGTGAACAGTACAGTTACTTCGCAGTTTAGTTTATATGTTCATTACTTTAAATTACAATAAAGCTGTTATTTATACTTAAATGGGTCTGTTGAATGGTTGGATATTTCTATTTCTATTTTTTCTGGTAAGACGTTGATATTTTCAAGTAAGTATTTTCGAACTCCTTCTTTCATTACTTCTTCGACATGGTGGCCAGGGTCTATTAAACAAAGTCCGGCTTGCTCCGCGTCTTGTGCCTCATGGAACGTCAAGTCACCTGTAATATATAAATCTGCTCCAGCATTTTTAGCAACATCAATATAGCCTTTACCACTACCGCCAAGAACAGCCACCTTTTTAATGATCGCTTGTGGGTCACCAACAAATCTCAAAGAAGAAATTTGAAGCTTCTCTTTCACTAATTCACAATATTTCTCAAGGCTGACCGGTTGCTTTAGTTTTCCAATTCTCCCTAAACCTTGTACGTTACCTTTATTTTCTAAAGGAACTAAATCGTAAGCCATTTCTTCATACGGATGGGCTTTCTTTGCAGCCTGTAATACATTGGAAAGTTGCGATTTTTTTATGATTGTTTCTAATTTGAATTCTTCTACTTTTTCAATTTCTCCTTGCTTTCCTATGAAAGGGTTTGTTCCTTCCAATGGTTTAAAGGCGCCTTCACCTTGTGAACGAAAACTGCAATGACTATAATCTCCAATATGACCTGCACCTGCTTCACCAATGGCACTAGTTAGCTTTTCAATATGTGTGCTTGGTACATATACAATAAATTTATATAAGTTATCTTCAACAGTCGGTAATAACACTTTACAATTTTCAATCTCTAATTTTTCAGCTAAGAGATCGTTTACTCCTGCCTTTACTACATCTAAATTCGTATGTGCAGCATAAACAGAAATATTATGTTTAATTAGCTTTTGAATCACACGTCCTTTTGGATCACTGAAATTAATTTCTTTTAACCCTTTAAATAATAAAGGATGGTGAGCAATAATAAAATCAACGTTTGTTTCGATCGCTTCTTCCACTACAGAATCAACCACATCTAAAGTAATCAACACTTTTTTTACTTGCTGGTTTTTATCACCGACTTGTAAGCCAACATTATCCCATGATTCTGCCAAATTGGTTGGTACCCATTGTTCAAAAAGTTTTATCACTTGTTTAACCGTTGTCACTTGTTAAAACCTCCTCGATCCAATTTAATTGTTTCTCCAATAAATTAATCTTATCCATCGGTGGTTGAGAAGCTTGTTTCATTTGTTCTATTAATTTTAGGCGTTTATCTTTTTCATGTGCCCATTTTTGTCGAAATACTTGATTACATTCTTTTAAAAGAAAAGGACCAAATAATAATTCTTTTTCTGTAAGATTTTGCTTCTCCTTAGCTAGATCTGCTGCAATAATCTCATAGATATAGCCATCTTCATCTATAATTTCCTCGGCAGTTATTTTGTATTGTTTTTTCACTAGCCATCTTCTTACAATTTGTGCATCGATATTAGGTTGCAGAATTAGGCGATGAACCCCTGTTAATTTCGCTTCTCCTTCTTCTAAGATAGTGCGAATTAATTTCCCACCCATACCTGCAATGGTCACTTGCTGCACTTCTCCTGGCTCAATTACCGATAGCCCATTACCTTTTCTAACATCAACTTGATCCATTAATTGATATTCTAACACTGTCTGCCTTGCTCTTTCAAAAGGTCCTTGGTTAATTTCACCTGCAATTGCTTTTGCAGTTGGGTGTTGCTGACACACATAGCATGGTAAATATGCATGGTCTGATCCAATATCAGCAAAGTTGATTGGTTCTTTCAGATAATTCGCAAGTTGTTTTAAACGATTTGAAAGCATCGTGTTCTTCCTTTCTATATGAAAAAAGCCTCCTGCATCTCGCAGAAAGCTTTCTACTTTCTATTCTTGTCCTTCTACTAACCATTCAGCTAACACTTCAGCTTCTTCATTAGTTACTACTCCACCTGGCATAGATGTTCCTTCAATACCATTTACAATGATGTCATACACTTCTTCTTGACTATATTTGCTTCCCACATCCTGAAGACTAGGTCCACTTCCACCTTCTAAGTCACCACCGTGACAACCAATACAGCTTTGAGAGATTTCTTCTGCATCTTCTATCGTTACTTCTTCTCCACCTTCATCAGGGTTTGCAATTTTTTCTTGTTCATTTAGACCAACTACAGAAAAAATAATCATCGCTAAAATCCCAAGAACCGCAATAAGTGCAAATGGTATAATCGGATTCCTTTTCATTTACTTTTCCTCCTTCAGTTCCACATCGTGTTGGAATCAACTATTATCCAACATATTCTATTATTATGTATAATAAAAACCATCTTTATTTTACTTCATATTGATCAATTAGAAAAGAGATTGTCCTCAAAATTCAATAAATTGACTAAAAATATTGAAAACCAACCATAATAGTCAAGATAATCAGAACAAAAACACCTGCGATCTGTAAAAAAAACTGTTTCTTTATTTTTCCAAATAGTATCCATGATAAACTATTTATAAGAATCCAACTATAGGTAATCCATGAATAACCAATATATTCATTTATCAGCATCATTGAGGAAAATAAGAATACAACAAAAAATATCATAACGGCAAACGATTCCTGTAAATCCTTATACCGTTTAAAAACAGTTGTCATCATAAGCGCTATTGCTAAAGTGATAACGATACCAATAACTTGTACAATAATGTTATTCGTTAACTGAAATAACAAAACCGGAAATAATATTAATAAGGTATCAAAAAAATAAAATAATAAATAATATGCTGTTTGTTTATTATCTTTTTTTTCATCATTTGCTCCTTCACCTTCTGTATAAAGTGCTAATAAAAAATCACAGTATTGGTTTGGTAACAAGTGATGGTCCTTCCAGTAATTGATCTCCTGTATAATTATTTTTTTACGATCTTCATCCATGCCTACCATCTCCAAGTCTATTCACTTTAATCCTTATATCGGATTATTTGTGAAACTTTTAAAAGGATAAAAATTTTTCATAAAACAAATATGTTCTATTCAAATTCAAATGAACTATCTTCTGAGAAGAAGATAGTTCATTTCGTTCTTTTAGACTTCGAGTTTATTCTAAGAAATCTTTTAAACGTTTGCTTCGACTTGGGTGGCGTAATTTACGAAGTGCCTTAGCTTCTATTTGACGAATTCGTTCACGAGTAACGCCAAACACCTTACCAACCTCTTCAAGTGTTCTAGTCCTACCATCATCCAAGCCAAAACGTAACCGCAAGACATTTTCTTCTCTGTCTGTTAATGTATCCAGTACATCTTCTAACTGTTCTTTTAACAATTCATAGGCAGCATGATCGGAAGGAGAAGTCGCTTCTTGATCTTCGATAAAATCACCTAGGTGTGAATCATCTTCTTCACCGATTGGTGTTTCGAGTGATACGGGTTCCTGAGCAATTTTAAGAATTTCTCGAACTTTATCAGGTGTTAGTTCCATATCCTTCGCAATTTCCTCAGGAGTTGGTTCACGTCCTAGATCTTGTAGTAACTGTCGCTGAACCCGAATTAACTTATTGATTGTTTCTACCATGTGCACTGGAATACGAATGGTTCTCGCTTGGTCCGCAATAGCTCTTGTTATCGCTTGACGGATCCACCAGGTTGCATAGGTACTAAATTTAAACCCTTTACGGAAATCGAATTTTTCTACTGCTTTGATCAGTCCCATGTTTCCTTCTTGAATAAGGTCTAAAAATAACATACCGCGACCCACATAGCGTTTCGCTATACTTACAACTAGACGAAGGTTTGCTTCCGCTAATCGTTTCTTCGAGTATTCATCGCCTTCTTCAATTTTTTTGGCTAGCTCAATCTCCTCAGAAGCTGATAACAAATCAACACGACCAATTTCCTTTAGATACATTCTTACTGGATCATTTATTTTGATCCCTAAAGGAACACTTAAGTCGTTCAAGTCAAATTCTTCCTCTTTTGAGAGCTGTTGCATTGTTGGGTCATTATCTGAATCACCTATTACTTCAACACCTTGTTCATTTAGGTACTCATAAAATTCGTCCATTTGATCCGATTCTAATTCAAAAATAGACATTCTTTCTGCTACTTCCTCATATGCTAAGACACCACGCTTCTTCCCTATTTCTAACAATTGATCCTTTGCTTGATCGACAGTTAATTCTGTTTCTTTAGAACGTGATGGTTTATTTTCTGCCATGAGTGCCCCTCCTTTCAAAAACTAACTCCATTTTTCGATTGTTGTTTTATTTTTATAATTTCCATTGCCACTTTAGCTGCTTCTTTTGGATCTGTTTTTTCTAAATCCTTCATTTTACTCTGCAATTGACCGATTTTTGCGCTATCTGTTTGCTCTGATTGAATAATATGGATATAATCCTGAAGCTCTTTTTCGGTCATTTCCCAAGAATTGTCCATCATTGATAACTCTACAACCGTTTGTTGGAGGTTTACATCATCTAAATAAGAGATAAACCGACTTGAATCGGCTTCATTACCATCTTCATAAAATCCATATAAATGAGTGACAATTATTTGATGTTGTTCTATATTAAATTGAGACCCTATGCTTTCTTTCACTCTTTCTGCAATCTGAGGGTTCTGAAGCATATAAGCTAATAACCGACGTTCCGCATTTTGAAAAGCCTTAGATAGCTGTTGTTTTTGTTTCTTTGGATATTTTTGTTGATTTCCACCATTAGTATTACCAAACCTTTGACTGTTATCATCATTTTTTGTAACATTTCGCATTCGAGACATTAATTCCTGTGTTAATGCCTCAAAGGATAACTTAAATTCTTCCGCCAATTCACGAAGATAATGATCTCGTTCAATCGAACTATTAAGCATGGCTATTTCTTCTATTACTTTTTCTACATATTGCAGTCGATCTCCTTCAAGATTTAAATTAAAATCTTTTTTTAAATATCTCTTAATGAAGGTCATTTCTGTATCGGCTGCTTCTATAACTTGAGACTTAAACTTTTCTTTTCCATATTCTTGAATGAATTGATCAGGATCATAATTATGCGGTAATGCAGCCACTTTAATTGTACAGCCTACTTTTCTTAATAATTTAATAGCTTTATATGTTGCACTTTGTCCAGCATTATCACCATCATAACAAATTAATACTGTATCTACATATCTCCTTAATAGAGATGCATGTGTGTCAGTAAGAGATGTCCCCAATGACGCTACACCATTCACCACATCGGCCTGATGTGCGGCAATTACATCAGCATATCCTTCAAAAAGGATAACTTCACCTTTTTTTCGGATCTCACTTCTAGCAATATCAAAATTGTAAAGTAGCTTACTTTTTCTAAACAGGGAAGATTCCGGACTGTTGAGATATTTTGGTTCTTGACCTGATATTGTCCTACCACCAAAACCAATTGTCTTTCCAAGATGATTTCTTATTGGAAAAATTACTCTTCCTTGAAAGCGATCGAAATACTCCCCACCAGCATTGGTTGTCAAGATACCCGCATTAGCCATTACTTGCTTATGAAAGCCTTTATTTTCTAAAAATTGTGCAACAAAGTCTTTAGAGGTCGGTGAATAACCTATCTGAAATCGATCGATTACTTCATCAGAAAATCCTCTTTCGTGTAAATATGCTAAAGCTTTCTTTCCATCTTTAGAATGACCTAATAAATGATGATATAGTTTTGTTAACCATTGATATGCCTCTAAAGTAGATTGTTCCTCACTGTTAGGAGCATTTTGATTGGATTGTTTTAATTCTGGAATTGGCTGGCCAGACTTTTCAGCTAAATAATGGATCGTTTGTTGAAAGGTGAACCCTTCCAATTCCATTATAAAAGTAATGATATTTCCACCTTTTCCACAGCCGAAGCAATGGTATATTTGCTTCTCTTGATTTACTGAAAATGATGGTGTGTTTTCTGAATGAAATGGGCAAAGTCCGAAATAATTACGTCCCTGTTTCTTTAGCTGTACATATTCTCCAACAATATCAACGACATCGTTTGACTGACGGATTGACTCTATCGTTTCATCCGACATTTGATTGGCCATTAGCTATCACCATTTCTTCCTATCTAACACTATAAATTTTCGACATTTTTTTCAAAAGTGGGTATAGGTAATAGCCTTTATTTTCTAGCTTACCTTTTCTCTTATATTACAATAATACCTCTAACCCTTATGGTATAAACACAATATACCCGAAAATTTTGTCGAATAGTAAAAGTGTCCCTGCATAAATATTTCTACAAAAATTTGCAAAATCCTGCTTCAATTCAGTATTTTTTAAAATATTTGATTGTGTATTAATAAGTAATATACAGTTTTCTAACTTTATAAACATTTTCACAAATATTTATTATAATACAGATTTAGAACATTTACCAATATCTTAACTTATTTTATTGATTAATTTGTCGATCATGAAGATCCCAACACGGTTGGTTTATCATATTTAATATAATATTTGCAGTTTCTTCGACAGCTTTATGTGATACATCTATTACAGGACAACCTAATTGATTAATAATATTGTCAAAAAACGCCAACTCCGACTCAATTCGATCAACTTTTGCATAAATTGCTTGATCATCTAATCCAAGACTCTTTAGTCGTTCTCTTCTTATCCCATTTAATTTCTCAGGACTAATTCTTAATCCAATACACTTGTGTGCTGGAATTTCAAATAATGATGAAGGTGGATCCACTTCTGGAACAATCGGCACATTAGCAACCTTTAATTGTTTATGTGCTAAGTATTGTGAAAGTGGTGTTTTGGATGTTCTCGAAACACCTATTAACACGATGTCCGCTTGTGCCACTCCTCTGGGATCTCTCCCATCATCATAACGGACAGCAAACTCAATCGCTTCAACTCTTCTAAAATAATCTTCATCTAATTTATGAATAAGTCCAGGTTCTTCTTTCGGTTTTATTTGAAATTTTCTTTCCATTGCCTGCAACATTGGCCCAATTATATCTACACATTCCACTTGTTTTTCCGCTGCTTCTTGAATAAGAAATTTTCTGAATTCGGGCCTCACCAAAGTGAAACCAATCATTGCACCTAATTGTTTAGCGTGGTAGACGGCACCACGCAATACTTCAATGTTCTCTACATAGGGAATTCGATATAAATCATAGTCATTCTCACTCATAAATTGGCTGAGAGCTGCCTTAATAACAAATTCTGCTGTTTCACCGACCGAATCAGAAACCACATAAATTATCGATTTTTCCATGAAAGTAATGTCCTCCTCGGTCGATTAAGCTTGGGTTTGCTTCCATTGAACTTTGGTTAAATCAGCATATCTTTTAACATCATTTGCAATCATTTGTAATAAAGCTAATCGGTTATCACGAATCTTCGTGTCTTTATCCATAACCATAATATGATCAAAGAAAAGATGAATCGGTTTAACGAGTGGCGATAATAAATCAATTGCCAAGGCATCTTTATTTGCTAACGCTTCGTTATAAGCCTCTTTCACATCTAAATAAGAATTATATAGATTATTTTCTGCTTCTTTCACAAAAAGCGATACATCTACCATCACATCCCCTTCAGCTTTTGAAGCTAAACTAAGGACACGTACATATGCTTCTTGTTTGTCTTTGAAATCAATAGTTGATCTTTTTGACTTTAACACTTTACCTTTTTCCAATATATAAGAGAAATCAGATAATGGATTAACTAGCAATGCATCGATAATATCAGCTTCAATGTTTGCTTCTTTCATAATATATGCTGCACGTTGTTTAAAAAATGATTCTAATTGTTGTAATACGTTAGATTTTTCTGAAGTAGGTATATTATTTTGTTCAAATAATGCAAATACTTGTTGAATAAGATCCATTACATTAATATTTAACTGATTATGTTGATTTATTTGTAAGATCCCCTGTGCTTGACGTCTTAACGCATAAGGATCTTGTGACCCGCTCGGAATTAATCCAACCGAAAAACACCCAACAATGGTATCGATTTTGTCAGCTATACTTACCACTGAACCAATTGTACTTTGCGGTAATTGATCATGAGCGTTTCTTGGCATATAATGCTCTTCAATAGCTTGTGCAACCACTTCATCTTCTCCAAATATTGTTGCATATTTGCGCCCCATTGTGCCTTGTAACTCTGTAAATTCTGTAACCATATTCGTAACGAGGTCAAATTTACTTATGCTTGCAGCTCGTCTTATTTGCTTCTGTTCTGGATTAGACAGATTTAATTCTTTTCCAATGATTGTAGCAATTTCTACTACTCTTTTCACTTTATCTGCAATTGTTCCTAGATTCTCTTGGAAAACCATTCGATCTAGATGTTTAAGATTACTTTCAATTGATTGCTTTTGATCTTCTTCAAAGAAAAATTGCGCATCTTGTAATCTTGCTCGTAATACTTTTTCATTTCCTCTTGAAACCGTCTCGATATAATCCGCTGTACCATTACGTACACCGATAAAATACGGTAGTAAATCTTCATCTTGCGACTGTACCGGGAAATATCGTTGATGTTCTTTCATAGATGTAATTAATACTTCTTTAGGAATGTGCAAAAATTCGTCACTAAATGAACCGCTAAATACAGTAGGATATTCAACAAGGTGTGTTACTTCTTCTAATAAATCTTCGTCTACTGGTATTGTCCAACCTTTTTCTTGTTCGATTGTATGGATACCATCAACAATCATTTTTTCCCGTTTCTTTGTATCTGCAATGACATATTGTTCTTCTAGCAAGCTTTGATAATCTGTTGGATTAGCTATTACAAATTTTTCTCCTAAAAAACGATGGCCATAACTAATATTACTTGTCGATACACCAGTAATATCAAACGGAATCACTGTTTGATCTCTTAATGCTACCAGCCACTTAATCGGGCGAATAAACCGAAGATTCTGATTGGCCCAACGCATGTTTTTAGGAAAATTCAAACTGAATATAATGTCTTTAAACTGAGGTAAGAGTTCTTCTTGTGTTTTTCCCTCTAAAAATTTATTTACAAAAACATATTCTGTCCCTTTTATCTCTTTAAGATAGATGTCATCGACAGTTTTCCCTTGTCCTTTTGAAAACCCAATAGCTGCTTTTGTCCAATTACCATCTTGATCTTTAGCGATTTTTACAGATGGTCCTTTTGCTTCTTCTTCCTGGTCTTCCTGTTTTTCATCTAACCCTTCGATCAAGACGGCAAATCTTCTTGGAGTGATAAAAGTTGATAGCTTTTGATAATTTAGACGTATTTCCTTTAACCATTCGATCGTTTTAGTTTTAAGCTGTTTTTCAGTGTCATTCATAAAACGTGCTGGCATTTCTTCTAAACCAACCTCAAACAAAACATTAGTTGTTTTCATGACGAGTCTCTTCTCCTTTCAACATCGGGTACCCGAGTCTTTCTCTTTCCTCTACATATAACTTAGCAATTTCTCTAGCAAGATTCCGTACCCGACCTATGTAACCGGTTCGTTCTGTTACAGAGATAACACCTTTTGCATCTAATAAATTAAACGTATGAGAACATTTCAATACATAATCATAAGCAGGAAAGACTAAACCTTTTTCCATAGTTCGTTTTGCTTCTTCTTCATAAGTCGAAAACAATTCAAACAGCATATCTGTATTCGATTCCTCAAATGTATAGGTGGAGTGTTCATATTCGGGTTGATAGAAGATATCGCCAACTGTAACACCTGTTGTCCATTCTAATTCAAACACATTTTCTTTATCTTGAATATAGGACGCTAAACGTTCGATACCATATGTGATTTCAACTGCGACCGGTTTTGCTTCAAGTCCACCGATCTGTTGGAAGTAGGTGAATTGTGTGATTTCCATTCCGTCTAACCAGACTTCCCAACCTAGTCCAGCAGCACCTAATGTTGGGTTCTCCCAGTTATCTTCGACAAAACGAATGTCATGTTGTGCTGGATCAATCCCCAATTTCTCTAAAGACTCTAAGTATAATTCCTGAATGTTATCTGGTGATGGTTTCATTATGACTTGAAATTGATGGTGTTGATATAGTCTGTTTGGATTTTGACCATACCGACCATCTGCTGGGCGTCTTGATGGTTCTACGTATGCCACATTCCATGGTTCCGGTCCCAAACTTCTTAACAATGTCATTGGCGACATTGTCCCTGCCCCTTTTTCGACATCATAAGCTTGCATTAGAATACAGTTTTGATCAGACCAATGCTTTTGTAAAGTTAAGATCATTTCTTGAATATTCATCACTATTTTCCTCCAATATAAGAATTAGAAAAGCGCAGAGCGCCCGTTTAGAAACGTAGAGACTGGAGTGAATCAACTGAGATAAAGGAATCACGGACTTGCACAGGAAGTGTTGATATCTGTGTTGCCTACAGGACGTAGGCGAACTTAGCAGATGTTCCTCCATTACGAACCGATGATGACTTTCACCTGAAGGCATAAGTGCGACTAAGCCTCTGGTTTCACCAATCGGCAAGTCTTCTTTATCGTAGGGCGATTCGTGAAGTCGCCTAGTTTCTGGGTGCTCGGAGCTAGACATCTCGAATTTTTATACTTTCTTGCCTAATCAAAAATAGAAAACCCGTCCCTATGCTTTATCGCTTTGATAAAACATAGGGACGGGTTTTCTCCCGCGGTTCCACCCTATTTGTCATCGGCTCACAAGATGACCACTTTTATACACGTAATCGCTCAAGAGCGCCTTCCTAATCTCTTACTTGTTCAGCTCACACCAACCTGAACTCGCTTTGAAGCAGTTAAAATTAGTACTATTCTCCTTCAGTGCAATCTATATTCGTTTCATTTCTACATAATACGAAACATCACGTCTGTTGTCAATTATAATTTATCATTTAACTGATTCATTTGTTTTAAAAAACGCTTTGATTTTAAATAATAACCACCATGTTCTTCATAGTATTGATCCATGATTCGTTGAATGATGACCTTGTTTTCAGGCTTTACAGAAATATTACCTATTTGCTCGACTTCCACCCACGCAAATATAGCCATGAGTTTGGCAACTTTTTCTGTGAGAGCTACTTTGTTTTCATCTTTAGCTAAACAATTTCTACACAACATACCACCATTCGTAATCGAAAATGCTTTAAGATCCTGGTTATTACCACATGAAACACATTGAGTTACAACTGGAGCAAATCCAGCTTCTTTATACATTTTCCATTCATAAATCATTGATAAAATTTCCGCATCTTTATCTTCATTTATCAACTCTACTGTATGTAATAATTGTTTATAAATAAACGGATTATATTTTTTTGGATCTATCAGCTTGTCAGTTAACTCTGCTAGATAACTCGTATAAGCAGTCTTAAAAATATCCTCTCTGATTTTACGAAATGATGTTAATACTTCACCCTGCTGAATAGTAGCTAAGCTGGAACCAGGTTGAATTAAATAGGAACCATGAATAAATGGCTGCGTAATAGCAGCCATTCTACTTTTTGTCTTTTTTGCACCTCTAGCAATTGCCCCAACCTTTCCCAGGGTTGGTGTCAATAGTGTCACAATTTTATGAGTTTCTCCATAATCCTGTGTTCTAAGAATGAAGCCCTCTACTTTTTCAAACACAAGCTTCACCGTATCCTTTCAACTGTTAAAATTTGTATCCTCCATTAAACGATCCTCTATATCATCATCTTGAACTATTTCTTCACCAATTTCCATTTGCTTCATCCATAAGTATGCTTCAATATTACCTGTTTGACTGAATATTTTCCATGGTACGTCGATCACAATAAACCTCACCTTTCTTTGTGGTAATCTTTCATTGTGTTCACTATTAGATTTTCCTGAAATCTAATTTCAATTAGTAAAAATATTTACCATGTATCAAAACAACTGTAAGGCAAATCTTTAATAAGCAAAGACATACTTAGCTAACATTTAATATTCATCCTGTTTAAAACCGAATTCTTGCAATTGGTGGGGTTTATTCCGCCAATTTTCTTGTACTTTCACCCACAATTCCAAATATACTTTGGTACCCAATAGACGCTCGATATCGATTCTCGCTCTTTTTCCGATATCTTTCAACATTTTTCCTTGTTTGCCTATGATGATGCCTTTTTGGGATTTTCGTTCAATTACAATAGATGCTTGGACTAAAACTTTTTCGTCTTCACTTCGATTATCTATTTTGTCAATCACAACGGCAACAGAGTGTGGTATCTCTTCCCTTGTTAGATGTAACACTTTTTCTCGTATTAATTCACCTATGATAAACCGTTCCGGATGATCTGTGATTTGATCCTCAGGATAATATTGTGGTCCTTCTGGCAAATGTTCAGTAAATACATCCATCAAGTGATTGACATTATTACCTTCAAGAGCAGATATCGGGATAATTTCCTCAAACGGATACTTATCTTTATATTGCTCAATCAGTGGCAACAATTGATCCGGATGTACCAGATCAATCTTATTGATGACCAAGAACACCGGTTTTTTAATCGATTGCAAACGGTCGATAATGTATTGATCGCCTAGACCATATCCTTCATCAGCATTGATCATAAACATAATAGCATCGACTTCATTTAAAGCGTTTTCTGCTATTTTCACCATAAAGTCGCCTAATTTATGTTTAGGTTTATGGATTCCCGGAGTATCAATAAATACGATTTGTTTCTGATCATCCGTATAAACACCTTGTATTTTATTTCTAGTTGTCTGAGCTTTATCACTCATAATTGCAATTTTTTGTCCAATAACATGGTTCATAAACGTCGATTTACCCACATTTGGTCGTCCAATAATTGCTACAAATCCTGATTTATAATTGTTATCCATAACTTTTCCTCCGCTATATATCCTGTTGCTTTCTATAATCAATAATACTATATATTCATCAATATTTCATTTATTCGACAAAACTAGTGGTAATCTTTCGTTAGAATGTGCTTCTATCTCTTACTACGCTCATAGTTTCGGCAAGAAAATCAAACATGCTATTACAATTGCTATCAATGCAGTGATGAAAACGGCACCCGCAGCAATGTCTTTTGCTATACCGATGGCTGTCTGGTGTCTTGGCTCAAGATGATCTAATGCTCGTTCCAAGGCGGTATTCATCATTTCCATACTTATTACTGCACCTATTGCTAAAGATAAAATCGCCCATTCGACATTACTTAATGGTAAAAATAGTCCAAAGACACACACTACCAGTGCAGCAATAAAATGAATCTTTATATTTCGTTCCGTTAATATTGCTTCTTTTAATCCATTGAGGGCATAACGCAAACCAAAGTGAAGTTTATTTTTCCCGCGATAATCCGAAGCCATTTAAGATCTCCTCTTGTCTTAAAAACATTTTTTTCTCCTCTTCACTGTTCATATGATCATAGCCTAATAAGTGTAAGAAACCATGTAACGCTAGAAATCCTAACTCTCTAGA
Organism: Gracilibacillus massiliensis; assembly: GCF_001458115.1. GTDB lineage: Bacteria > Bacillota > Bacilli > Bacillales > Amphibacillaceae > Gracilibacillus > Gracilibacillus massiliensis. Next base: position 435,157 of record NZ_CZRP01000012.1, on the reverse strand, counting down.
AAAGGAATGATTATATTCATTTGCTTGTTCTTCAGCCTTATCAACTGAAATAATGATATCTCCGAGCATTAACGGTATATCTGCACCTAGTATTTCTAGTTCTTCTCCTTCTTGGAGAGCGAATGATAAAACATCTGTCGGTCGATCGATCTCTCGATATTGTCTATTTAGTTTTTTTATCTCATCATTATCTACAAAGGAGATGGAAAGTTCTGCGTCAGGTGAAATATTTTCTTGTTCCGCTGCAAATGCTAATAAATCTTCTATTAGTTTCATGTGATCTGTTGATACTTTCTTTGTTTCGTCATAAAAATCCATTTCCATATTCATCTCGCCTCTTTCATGTTAGTTTCTTTTGGATACTGGATACGCGAATGGTAAATTCCTTTTAATGTTTCACAAATGACCGATTTCATTTGTTCTAATTGTTTAAATGTTAAGGTACTATCATTCAATTGACCATCTAATAAGCGATCCTCAAAAATCGATGATACGATCTTTTCAATTTCTGCTTGATTTGGATTTGCTAATGAACGTACTGCCGCTTCAATCGAATCACATAACGAAACGACTGCCGCTTCTTTTGATCTAGGTTTTGGTCCGACATATCGAAAGTCTTCTTCCAATACTTTTTCATTTCGTTCTTTTGCTTTAAAATAGAAATATTTTAATAAAGTAGTTCCATGATGTTGTAAAGAGATATCAATAATCTCTCTAGGCAGTTTCGCTTTCTTTAATAACTTAGCACTATCAGAAGGGTGCTGTAAAATGATTTCAGCACTTTGATATGGATCCAGATAATCGTGAGGATTTTTCATTCCCATTTGATTTTCAATAAAATAGTGTGGTCTTACTGTTTTCCCCAAGTCATGATAGTATGCAGCTACTCTTGCTAACAGTCCATTGGCTCCAATTGCTTCACAAGATGCTTCGCTTAAGTTGGCCACCATTATACTATGATGATAGGTTCCAGGTGCTTCGATTAACAATTTTCGTAACAATGGTTGGTTAGGACTGGATAAAGCAAGAAGTTTTGTGTCTGAAAGTATGCCAAGTCCTGTCTCAAAAAAGGGCAACATCCCAATTGTAAGAACTGTAGCGATAATCGCTGACATGAAACCATAACCACTATACATTAAATAATCCAACCATGAATAATTTTCAAAGGAAAGGAATAAAAATAAACAGATCGTTGCGATATTAATAATCGCTGTTCCTAATCCACTCTTAATGATAGTACTTTTATCTTTCACACTTGACAAGAAGAAAATGCTTGCAAGTTGTGAAAATACAATAAATATTCCTGCCTCCATATTTAGCAGTCCAGGTATATTTGCATTAAAAATCACACTACCAATAATCCCGTAAAAGATCGACAAAACGATGGCTATTCTTTCATTCACCAAAATCTTTAGTAACATCGAGACTGTTGCTAGCGGTGTAACTAAATATAGTGGGTTGCTCGTTGTAGAATAGAGACTGACAACTTTCATTAAGACGACAATAAATACACTTAAAACAGCGATAGCGATCAATTTCCGAAAATGAAAGTTTGTTTTTTGTGCATGATGTTGCAGTTCGAAAAATAAGAATAAACCGATTAAACTGACTAAAATCAGCAATCCGATCATAGGATAAAAATTTCGCTCTTCATTTAACAGTCCTGCAATTTCTAATTCTTCATATATTTCATTGGTAATCAATTGACCTTCCTCAACAATTACTTGACCTGCTCTGATCATAACGGATTCTACACTGTCACGTGCCTGCTGTTGTGCTTCATTTGTCTGATCTGCTGAAAAAAAAGCATTTGCTTTTACACTAAAAGAAATTAAAGGGTGAAGGGCTTGCACGAATGAGTAATCCAACGTAGAATACGTTAATTTTTGTTTAGCTGTCTTAGTAGCTTGCTCCACCTCTTCTACTTTAACTCCATTATGAAAAACATCATAAAGCGCTGTCGTAATTAGTTCTTTTGCTAACACTCGTTCTTCTTTAGTTGCTTGAAACAGAGCGATAAATGTATCGTTATTCACTTCCATCATGATATCTTCATGAACAATTTCTTCTAAATAATCTACTTTATCTCCGATTGTGACAAATTTTTCGTCTTCTAATTCTTGTTCCAGATTACCTGTTTCGATTTTTTCAATTGCTTCAAAAATTTCATTTATATATGTAATTTGTTCTTCAGTGACTTCATCTGAAATCTCAAAATGGTCTTCTACCGATTGTACAACATTTCGAATTCTTCGTTCCGTTTCTTTGGTATTTTCAATGGTAATGGGGGAACGTATCGTTTCATTCGCTGCTGAAAATTTTTCGATATCATATGTTTCAGTATGAACATTTTGAAAACTAACTAGTAAAAAGACAGACATAACGACGATACACACAGTTACCAGTTGAATTTTACTATTATTAAAAAAAGAAGTTATTTTTTGCTTGGACCACTTGTTCTGATTTTTCATTATTCCCCCACCCTTCATTGGATGATTTTTCCATTAGAAGAAAACTTGGCTAAACGCCAAGTTTTCTAGTATTTCCAGATGTTTATTTAATTGTCATATGCCTCAATAATTTTTTGAACAATTGGGTGTCTGACCACATCTGATTGTGATAAGTAAACAACTCCAATACCTTTCATATTTGCTAACTTTTCTTTTGCTTGAGTTAAACCTGATTGAACACCATTTGGTAAATCAATTTGTGTGATGTCACCTGTAATGACCATTTTAGAACCAAAACCTAGTCGAGTTAAAAACATCTTCATCTGGGCATTTGTCGTGTTTTGAGCTTCATCTAAAATAACAAATGCATCATCTAAAGTACGCCCACGCATATATGCTAATGGCGCAATTTCAATCGTCCCTCTTTCAATTAAACGCATCGTGTGTTCTGTACCCAAGACATCGTGTAAGGCATCATAGAGGGGTCGTAAATATGGATCTACCTTCTCTTTTAAATCCCCTGGAAGAAAGCCTAAACTTTCTCCAGCTTCTACTGCTGGTCTTGTTAGAATGATCCGCTTTACTTTACCATTCTTTAAAGCATGTACTGCCATTACGACTGCTAAATACGTCTTACCCGTACCAGCAGGCCCTATTCCGAATACAAGGTCATTTTGCTTCATTGTTTGTAAGTAATGACGTTGACCTAACGTTTTCACACGAATCGATTTACCATTAGCATTCTTTGTAATCTCATCTTCAAACAATGCTTCTAATTGATTGATCTTTCCTTTTTTGGCAAGATCAACTGCATAGATCACATCTCTTTCTGTGATCGTTATTCCTTTACGAATGATAGCCAGTAAACCATTTAGTACTTCTTCGATAACAGTGACATCTGTCTTGCTTCCAGATACACTTATTTGTTCTCCACGAGACGTAATCGACACTTGCAGTTGTTCTTCTAATTGCTTTAAGTGACGATCTTCTGTGCCAAAAAGGCTTAATGCTTCATTCGGATTTTCTAAATGTAAATCAATCATTTTCAATTCTTCTGTCATATTCAATCTCCTTGACTAATTGGTTGTTTCTTTGCAATATTTTCTAATACAGTATAATACAAGGTTAATTTTACTTTACCACTCTCTTCTCGTTCGTGCAAAACTTTTTCTTCAATAATTTCTGCATCAAGAGGCAATTGTCTTAATAATTCTCGTTTTGCTTGTTCTAATGCTTGTGTTTTCGCCTCTTTTTTTGTCATCTTTTCCTCTATGACATCGGACTTGTAAATGGTTTGTTTTAAATAACTGATAGGTAATTTCCATTTAAGAAAATAGAAATTTTTTTCTTCTGTTTCGATCTGATAATTAGTGTAGTCAGGATTACTAAAATTCCAAAATGGCAATAAGATATTTGAAAAATGAAGATAATGTTTTGTTTCTGCTTGACCGTTTAACACATGATAATGATTCGTCAATGGGATAGATATTTCACTTTTGTACCATACTTTTGCGATAACTTCTCCTTCTGCTGCTAGAGGTTTTGTTTTAGGTGTTTCATCCCCTTCTTCTTGTTGCTCTAAGTATGCTGATACTAAAATATCATCTTTATATACAACGTCATTCGGTTGCACTAGGGGTTGTCCTTTTGAAACAAATAGATCAACAATGACCCCTTCCTTGGCAGCAACTAAATGCCCCACTTCTGTTTCTTCGGGTTTTTCTACACTAGTCTTTTCTACACCTTCAAGATGAAATGCAGAACCATTCTTTTTTACGCCTACCCATAATAATTCTGGAATATCTTCTAACAATTTTCGTTGAAGCGTAGCAGGTGAATCAATATTCCATTGAAAACTACCTTTTTCTAAACCATACGCTTCCATTTGTGCTAACACTTTATTTTCTATTTCCTCATCTAATCCTGTAACATCTATACGCCATACGATATTGGACAATATAAAAATAATAGCGAATGCTATCATACACCCTATCAAGAGTGGCTTTTGTGATTTTAACGAATGTAAGAAAAAAGGTAGGCCACTCCTCTCTTTAAAATAGACTTTATAAATACTTCTTTTTTTAACTTGTCTTAGTTTAGACAAGTCGGTTAATTTTATTTTACCTATTGCAGTAGTAGCATTTTTTTTAGTTAGATCCCAGGAGGGGATACCGTATCTTGCACACATATCAAAAAAATGTTCTGGATATTGTCCTCTAATTTCAATAGTTATATATCCTTTTAGCCAATTTTTTTTATTAAAAAACATGATACTTCCCCTCCGCTTTACCTTTACTCGTCTTCAAACCTGACATCTTGGATCGTTCCTTCTAATAATATATCTTTATCAATCATCATTTTCAGAACAAAATTTTCTCCTTTAATCCGAACAAGTCCTTGATGTACTTTTAATAACAGTTCGCTTTCAGAAAAAACAACGAGGCCTTGATGATTCTCTATGTATGCGTGAATGGATCCAATCATTGTAATTCGTGGTAGCTCTAATGTAACTTCAGAAGGCAAATCAAATGTATTGGTAAAAACAGTCTTCAATTTCTCTCTCATTTTTTTCACGAAGCATATGCCTCCCTTCAAGTTTATTGTATGAAAATAAGAGAAAATAAGAACAGATTATCACAAAACACATGATAGAATAGTATCAATGTAACGTTAAAAAATAATCACAATCAAAATCATAAAAAAGATTATGCAACATAACTCATGTAGCAATTTTGAAATGGTATTTGGGCGTAGTAACCGCTTCGGCTTGCCCACTTCCCTTTCCATGGGGTTTTTCCTTCAGCTAACTTTTCCAAGCAAAAACCGCATGGAAAAGTGGATCTTCAGAAAAAACGAGTCCCATAGGAGTGAAAGCGGGCGCCTACGCTTAGTGGGACTCTACAACTGTTGCAAATGCTAATATTTTGTATTGTTACAATTAGACAATAAATCAGCTTATTTTAATAACAATATTTAATCTAATGATAAATTGATGAGAAATGGTGAATACGCTAATATGATTATTCTACTTTAGTTGTAGAGCATTAAAAAGCGCAGGCGTCCGTTTCCACTCCTGCGGGAAGTTTTTTCCACGTTGCTAACTGACCGTAATCCCATTTTTGAAATTTTCGTTTAGCCAATAAATAACGAATGGGATACGGTCAGTAACAACCTGATAAGTTTCGCTAACAATCAGTAGGAAAACCCCACTGATTGAAGTCTCACTTTATTCGAAGATCCACTTTGGTAAGTGGCCTTTGCTTACCAAAGTTAGCTGAGAAAAAAAACCGCGGAAAGGGAAGCGGACAAGCCGGAGTGAGTGCAAAGCACATATAAAATCTCATAATTACCACAAAAAAAGAGTGTGTCAGCAAAAGTTTTACTTTTGGACACACTCTTTCGTTTTTGTATTATGTGCGATAGCTTTTTCGTTTTTGATAGGCTCTTGGCGGACCTAATACTTCAGCCATAATAATGCCTTGTGCAATACCTTTTTGCGTTAAATTATTTTTAACGGATAACGAGATTTCCCCATTATTATTTTTCCGATATGCTTTTGGTGCTGGCCCATCTTTAATCGCATCATGTATACCTAATTCGTTATTTTGTGTTTGATCGCGAATCGATTCAGCTCGCTGAATTTTTTCCTGCAACTTCTCCATTTGTTTCTCTTTTTGTTGCGAAAAAGTTGGTTGATTCGAGTCAGCCATCGTCTCCATCGTTTGATAAGATGGAGTCTGAGTCTGTTCTGGCTGTCTTGTTTCAGTGGTTGTTGTGCTTGGTTGTTTAGGCTTTTGAGATTGTTGTTGCTTATTTTCTTCTTCTTTCGATTTAGAAAGGCCAAATAACCAAAAGACAACAGCTAGAATTGGTACGATAAAACTAAACAATTCATCCATCGATATCTTCCTCTCTAACGTATAACCTAAGAGATACGTTAATAGGATTTCTTACTTATTAAAGTCGTCTTCGTCATTATCTGTATCTGTTAATTTACCAATAGAATCACGCATATCAGTATCGGCATCAATGTTTTTGTAGTTCATATAATCCATAACACCCATTTTGCCAGAACGTAATGCTTCTGCCAATGCTTGTGGAACTTCTGCTTCTGCTTCGACAACTTTTGCTCGCATTTCTTGAACTTTGGCAACCATTTCTTGTTCTTGAGCAACCGCCATCGCACGACGCTCTTCTGCTTTTGCTTGGGCAATATTTTTATCTGCTTCTGCTTGATCTGTTTGCAGAATCGCACCGATATTTTTGCCGATATCCACATCAGCAATATCGATCGACAGGATTTCAAACGCAGTACCAGCATCTAAACCACGGTCTAAAACATTATGAGAGATAGAGTCTGGATTTTCCAATACTTCTGTATGGGCTTTAGCACTACCAATTGTACTAACAACACCTTCACCGACACGGGCAATAATTGTTTCTTCACCAGCACCACCGACTAAGCGATCAATGTTCGCTCTTACCGTAATACGTGCTTTCGCTTTTACTTCAATACCATCCATCGAAATACCTGCGATAAATGGCGTTTCGATTACTTTCGGGTTAACACTCATTTGCACAGCTTCTAATACGTCACGTCCTGCTAAGTCAATGGCAGCACAACGTTCAAAGCTTAACTCAATGTTTGCTCTTTGTGCAGCAATTAGTGCATTTACTACACGGTCAACATTACCACCTGCTAAAAAATGACTCTCTAATTGATTAGTGTTAACGTCTAACCCCGCTTTATGAGCTTTAATTAATGGATTGATAACACGAGATGGCACAACTCTTCTTAAGCGCATCCCTACTAATGTGAAAATACTCACTCTTACACCTGCTGCTAAGGCACTAATCCAAAGCATAACAGGAATAAATGTAAAGAGTATTGCAACTGCGATTACAATCAGTCCAATAATGATAATTGGAAAAATTACTTCTAATTCTTGTGGCATGTTTTTTCCTCCTAATATTTAAAATTAAATCTTTCTAACTACTATACGTGATCCTTCGACTTTTATTATTTTAATCGCTGTGTTCACGTCAATAAATGCTCCTTCCGTTACCACATCAAGTCTTTCTTCTGAAAACTCTGCGGTTCCGGCTGGTCTTAATGGTGTAACAGATACTCCCTCTTGCCCAATAAGGTCTGGTCGATTAACGGATGACACATATCCTTGCTCAGAGCTTGTAGAATCGTTTAGGATGATATGTCTGAGAACTCCTTTTTCCAAACCAATTGTTTTGAACAAAATAACTGCTACTACAATACTAGAAACAAGTGCGATAGCAATACTTAAAGCCATATGACCGACATCATCTGTTGACATAAATAACGCCGCAACTATCGCACCTAATCCAATGAAACCAAGTATACCACCTGGAGCAAATATTTCGATAATAATTAAAACAATTCCCAGTACTAATAATACGATGGTTTCGTAACCAGCAAGTCCTGCTACGATGTGTCCATAAAAATAAAGGACCAAAGAAATCAAACCAACTGATCCTGGTATCCCAAATCCTGGGGAATAAAGCTCTACGATCAAACCGATACTAGCTAATGATAACAAAATCGGAACAACAACTGGGTTTGTTAAAAATCTAGCTAGCCCTTCTGCTGCCGTCGTTTCTGTTTCCACTATTTCCGCTTGCGATAACGAAAGTTGATTTAATAAATCAGTACGATGATTTACAATTCCATTCGCATATTCAACGTCTACTGCATAATTAGCGTCTAATGTCAAAAACTCTCCCTCAGGCGCACCGTATTCAGGTAAATCAATCTCGGTGTTTGCCATCGCCTCCGCATACAACGGATCTCTTCCTTTAGAAGTTGCTGCACCTCTCATACTCGCTATCCATGCTGACTGAGCCTTTTTGTCTGCAGCATTGCCATCCGATGTGATGACTCCACTAGCACCCATACTCGCTTGTGGCTTCATATAAATATTATCAGTATTTAGAGCGATATAAGAACCTGCAGACAGAGCCTTAACGGTTATAAATGAGGTGGTTTCGATTTCTACATCTTGTAGAATCTCACCAATGTTTTCTGCAGCATCTACACGTCCACCAGGTGTATTAATTTCAAATATAATGTGGTCCGCATTAGCTTCTGTAGCTTCTGTGGTGGTTCTTTTCAGAAATGCTTCTAATCCTCGTTCAACAGTATTTTCGATTGGTATCACATATACTATTTTACCCTCTCCATTGTCTTCTGCACTCACATAATTAGAGTCGATATTAAAAATGAATACAAAAAGTGGTAGTGCTAAAAGGAGCGATATAAAGAATTTTTTCAATCCACGTCCTCCCTCCCAAATTGTTTTACTAATAAGATTACGAAAATTATGTAGAATTGGTTTCATATTTTTGATACTTAATTACTATTGTCAACGCATACAGTTTACCACACATATACGGTATAGGGAAAGCTATAAGAAAAGCGCAGAGCGCCCACTTAGAAACGTAGCGAATGGAGCGCATCAACTGAGATAAAAGAATCACGGACTTACACAGGAAGTGTTGACATCTGTGTTGCCTACAAGACCTAGGCGAACTTAACAGATGCTCCTACATTACGAGCCGATGATGACTTATCGTAAGGCGATGTGTGAAGTCGCCTAGTTTCTGGCGCTCAGAGCTAGACACCTTCGAATTTTTATACTTTCTTTCCTTATAAACAAAGCATAACAAAAAGGCCCTAAGCTAAATGAATAGCTAAGAGCCTTTTGCTGAATGAAATCATTTATATTCGTTCTATGATAAGTTCTTTTGAACCAATTGATTCACTCGTGAGCCTTCTGCTTTACCTTTTACTTTTGGCATCAGAGCACTCATAACTTTTCCCATATCTTTTTTCGATTGAGCTTGAACTTCCTCGATCGTCTGTACAACTATTTCTTCTAATTCTTGATCAGATAATTGTTCAGGCATATAAGCTTGTATTATTTTAATTTCTTCTTCTAATTGGCTTACAAGATCTTCGCGTCCAGCTTCTTTAAATTCATGGAGGGAATCTTTTCTTTGTTTCAGCTCTCTAGCTAAAACCGTTAGTTCTTCTTCTTCAGACAATGCATCTTTTTTTGATTTAATGGCTTCATTTTGCATCGATGCTTTGACCATACGAATTACACTTAATTTTACTTTATCTTTGTTCTTCATCGCCTGTTTCATATCTTGGTTCAAAAGTTCAACGATTGCCATTAGTACATTACACCCTCTTTAAAATTTACGCTTTCTAGCTGCCTCCGATTTTTTCTTACGGCGAACACTAGGTTTTTCATAAAATTCACGCTTACGATATTCAGATAATGTACCAGATTTTGATACACTACGCTTAAAGCGACGAAGAGCATCTTCAAGTGACTCGTTTTTACGAACGCGAGTTGTGTTAGACATGCAATTTCCCTCCCTCCGAAGCATACAAAAAAATTAATCAGACATACACATACATATGTCTCTTTGCAATTATAATATACCGACCAATATAGGTCAACCGTTTTAATAATAAAATAGATTGAAAAATACTTATAGTTTTAATAACTCATGATAATGTGAGACTTCAATCAATACAAGTATTACGGCCCGTCACAAAATAATCCAAGTCAATAATAGTAGATAACTAGAAAAGAGGCCATCACGTAAAGTGAGACCCCCTATCATTAAATAGATAATACAGCGTCATCCATTACACGGACAAACTGACCTTCATTGTACGGATAACCTGCTTTTGTAATTTTCACACGGACGATTTCACCAATCATGTCTTTAGTGCCTTCGAATTTTACCTTAAGATAATTATCTGAATAACCTACTAACATATTAGGGTGATCGTTATCAAATGTTTCTTCTGGTATTACTTCTACTACTTCTTCTTCATATTGCTTTGCGTATTCTAACGCTTGTTGATTCGATTGGTCGATTAATAACTGTACCCGTTTATTTTTGACCTCATCATCCACTTGATTATCCATACGAGCTGCTGGAGTACCTGTTCTTCTTGAAAAAGGGAAAACATGCAACTCAGAATAGCCGATTTCTTTCACAAAATCAGAAGTTTCCTGAAATTCTTCAGCTGTTTCACCAGGAAAACCAACAATAACATCTGAAGTAATTGCTAAATGTGGCAGTGCTTTTTGAATTTTTTCAACACGTTGTTTGTAAAAATCTGTTGTGTATTTACGGCGCATTCTTTCTAATACTGTGTCTGATCCTGATTGCAATGGTATATGTAAATGAGGTACCACTTTTTCTGAAGCATCCAACACTTCGATTACTTCATCAGTAATTTGACTTGCTTCGATGGAAGAAATACGAATTCGCTTAAGACCATCCACTTTTGATTCAAGGTCCCGTAACAACCTGGCAAAATTATAGTCCTTCATATCTTCACCATAACCAGCGGTGTGAATCCCAGTTAAGACAACTTCTTTATAACCTGCTTCAACCAATTGTTTTGCTTGTTTTAAAACATTCTCGGGATCTCTGGAACGTAAAAGACCTCTTGACCATGGAATGATACAGAACGTACAAAAATTGTTACATCCTTCTTGTATTTTTAATGATGCACGTGTACGATCAGAAAATTGTGGAACATCCATTTCTTCAAATACTCGATTCTTCATAATATTTGAAACACCATTGATTGGTTGACGATGCTCTTGATGTTCTTCAATATACTCAATCATTTTCCCTCGATCTTGTGTTCCTACCACAATATCCACACCAGGAATTTCCATAATTTCACCAGGAGATGTTTGAGCATAACAGCCTGTTACACAGACAACAGCCTCAGGATTACTTCGAATTGCACGACGGATTACTTGACGACTTTTCTTATCACCAGTATTAGTAACCGTACATGTATTAATGACATACACATCGGCATGGTGATCAAAATCAACACGTTCATAACCTTCGTTTTTAAACTTTTGCCAAATTCCTTCTGTCTCATAATGATTTACTTTACAACCTAATGTATGAAAAGCCACTACAGGCATTTCATCACCTCATTTCTTCAAAGTAATAAGATAAATTAGCTAAAACGTATAGAGGTGCCGTTTCCGTTCGTAAAATTCTAGGACCAAGACGAATCGATTCAAAACCAGCCTGCCTTAATTCGACGGCTTCTTTTTCAGTAAAGCCACCTTCTGGCCCAACACAAACGATCACAGATTGACCTAGCTTTATTTGTGATAAATAATCATGGAGCTTTTGTGAGGATTCACCACGCGTTGTTTCTTCATAAGCAAAAAACTTCCAGTCATAGTTAGCACTCTTACTAATTAGTTTACTAGTCGACAATACCGTATCAACCGCAGGGATTCGTGTCCTGTGAGCCTGTTCACTGGCTTCTTTAACAATCTTCTGCCATCTCGGTAGTTTTTTTTGGACTTTTTTTGGTTCCCATTTTACAACAGACCGTTCTGCTTGAAAAGGAATAAAATGTGATGCACCTAATTCAGTACCTTTTTGAAGTATGAATTCCCACTTATCGCCTTTCGGTAAACCATGTGCTATCGTAATAGCAATCGGTAATTCCGTCGTTTCTTCTAACCATTCGATTACTTTAGCTTCCACCACATCTTCAGAAATAGTATCAATTTCACAAATAGCAGACTTTCCATCATCACGATTTGCAATCAACTTGTCTTCTTTCGACATTCGCATTACATTTACAATATGATGATAATCATCTTCCACTATTTGAACATTTTGATCATTCCAGTGGTCACTATTAATAAAATATCGTTGCATCCGATTACCTACTTCCTTCAGGCTTTTGTGCAATAATCGAGATCCAATCTTCCATTTGGTTTACTTCCATTATTTCAAATCCCGCGTTTGTGAGTCCTTCTTTAACATGTTCTTTTTTGTTCTGAATAATACCTGATGTAATAAAATAACCACCAGGCTTTAGTAATTTATAAGCATCCTGTTCAAAACGCAAAATAATTTCAGCCAGGATATTCGCTACAATAATATCTGCTTCTTCGTCGACATGTTCTAACAAGTTATTTTGTTTTACAACCACTTGTTGAGCAACTTTATTTACTTTGACATTAAGTCTAGAACTCTCAACCGCTACTTCATCCAAGTCATAAGCTAATACTTTATCAGCCCCTAATAAAATAGAGGCAACACTTAACACACCTGATCCACAACCAACATCCATCACAATCTGACCTTTTTCTATGAATCTTTCTAAAGCTTGAATACTTAAAACGGTTGTTGGGTGTGTACCTGTACCGAAGGCCATTCCAGGATCTAATTCAATAATAAGTTCATCTGTTGAGACAGGCTGATAATCTTCCCAGGTTGGCGTGATTGTCACACGCTCTGAGATTTTCACAGGTTTATAATATTTTTTCCAAGCTGTCGCCCATTCTTCTTCATTTACTTCACTCAAAGTTATTTTGTTTAAGCCAATATCGATATCGTATACTAATAAATTATTAATCGCTTGCTTAATCTCCGATACCGTTTCACCAAGAAAACTATTAACAGGAAGGTACGCTTTTAAACGCACCCCTTCCTCAGGATAGTCATCCGGATTCAGGTCATAAATTTCGCCAAAAGGTGTATCTCTTTCTTTGTCTAATTCCTGACGATCCTCTATCACAACACCACTTGCGCCTGCTTCATGAATAATGTTAGAGATTGGTTCTATCGCTTCATTGGTAGTATAGATACACAGCTCTGTCCACTTCAAACAGATCAACTCACTTTATCAAAGATTTCCAATATGGATTACTCACCTTTAAAAGCTCTTTTTACTCGCTGAAAAAAAGAATCTTCGTGTTCATCTGTTGGTTGATTCCCACTTATTTCGTTAAATTCCCTTAATAACTCTTTCTGACGTTCACTTAAGTTTGTTGGTGTAATCACACGAATTTTTATATGTTGGTCCCCTTGACCATAACCACGGACATTAGGAGCACCTTTTCCTTTTAAACGGAAGGTTTTTCCTGTCTGTGTACCTGCTGGAACTTTTAGTTTTACTTTGCCATGTAGTGTAGGAACTTCAATTTCGTCACCTAAAGCTGCTTGAGCGAAAGTAATTGGCATTTCACAATAAATATGATCGCCTTCACGTTCATAAAATTCATGGCTCTTCACTTGAATAACTACGTAAAGATCTCCTGCTGGTCCACCATTTACGCCTGGCTCACCTTGTCCAGGTACACGTATTTGTTGTCCTTCATCAATACCTGCAGGGATACTAATATGAATTTTCTTGCGTGTTTGTACTTTTCCTTGGCCACCACATGTCGTACATTTCTCTTTAATCATTTTACCTGTACCTTGACAGTGATGACAAACTCTTCGGTTGACTACACGACCAAAAGGCGTATTTTGTTCAACATTTAATTGTCCACTGCCATTACAATGGGAACATGTTTCCGGCTTTGTTCCAGGCTTAGCTCCGGAACCATCACATGTGTCACAATCTTCTTCTTTTGGTATTTGAATATCTGTTTCTTTTCCAAAAATAGCATCTTCAAACTCAAGTGTCATGGCATACTGCAAGTCGTTACCTTGGCGCGGGGCATTTGGATCTCTTCGACCACCGCCACCGAAGAACATGTCGAAAATATCTCCGAAACCGCCGAAGTCTTCGCCACCACCGAAGCCACCAAATCCACCTTGACTTTGTGGGCCGGCGTGACCAAACTGATCGTATTGTGCTTTCTTTTGCTCGTTACCAAGTACCTCATACGCTTCTTTTACTTCTTTAAATTTTTGGTCAGTACCTTCTTCTTTGTTCACATCCGGGTGATATTTTCTAGCTAGTTTACGATATGCTTTTTTTATTTCATCCTTTGATGCATCTTTTGACACACCAAGTACCTCGTAATAATCTCGTTTACTCACTGACTGATCACACTCCCGCTCGTTTATTGCATAACATTTATAATAACATTGATCGTTTATGATAAGCAAACATAAATAACGAACCAAAACTCAACAGAAAACCTAAACTGCAATTTAATTGACATAGGCTTATTGGCAACAGTATTGAGATAAGTGCTAATCCAACGCTACGGAAAAACACTCCCTTTCCGGGGGCACGGCTTCAGCTAACTTGGTAAAGTAGAACACTTTACCAAGTAGATCTTCAGCTCGTGCTGTTCCCCCAGGAGTGTCGCATTTTTCCTCCGCTTTGGTAGATATCTGTTCAAGTACGATGAAATAAGCTGTGATATCAATATTCTAGCTAACACTTAATTTGTAGAAGATTATTGAAGCGTAGTCCATTTACGTAGACTCCAGCGGGAAAAGCGCGAGCTGAAGATCCCGCAGGAAAAGCGTTTTTTGCTTTTCTGAGGAAGCTGAAGCCGTGCCCGCGGAAAGCGAAGTAAATGGACGGAGCTTTTGCTAGCACTCATCAAACAGTCAAAATTGTCACAAGTTCGCAGTTTGGTCTACTGGTAATGTATGAATGGTGGTTGTTTTTTGTCATTCATGGAAAAAGCCAAAGCCATTTGGATCTGACTTTGACTTTTTCTCACTTGCTTATCAAACTTCTGTTATTTTTTATCTTCGTCTTTCTTGTCTTCATCGTCCACTTCTTCGTAGTCAGCATCTACTACATCGTCTTCAGCTTGTTGACCTTCCGCTCCAGCAGCGTCTCCTTCTGCTTGAGCTTGCTGTTGTGCTTGCTCATACAGTTTTACAGATAGCGCTTGAACTTGCTCTTCTAAAGCTTCTTTTTTCGCTTTGATTTGCTCTTGATCATTTGCTTCTAACGCTTCTTTTAATTCGTCTTTTGCAGCTTCTGCTTTTTGTTTTTCTTCGTCAGATACATTGTCTCCAAGATCTTTCAAAGTCTTGTCTGTTTGGAATACCAATTGATCTGCTTCATTACGAAGTTCGATTTCTTCACGACGTTTTTTGTCTTCTTCAGCATTTTCTTCCGCATCTTTCACCATTTGTTCTACTTCTTCATCAGATAGACCTGAAGAAGATTTAATGGTAATCGATTGTTCTTTATTTGTACCTAAATCTTTCGCACGAACATTTACAATACCATTAGCATCAATATCAAATGATACTTCGATTTGTGGTACACCACGTGGTGCTGGTGGAATATCAGTTAATTGGAAACGACCAAGTGTTTTGTTATCTTGCGCCATTTCACGTTCCCCTTGTAGCACGTGGATATCCACTGCTGTTTGGTTATCAGCCGCTGTTGAGAATACTTGTTGAGCACTTGTTGGAATTGTTGTGTTACGTTCGATTAATTTAGTTGTCACACTTCCCATTGTTTCAATACCAAGAGAAAGAGGTGTAACATCTAATAATACTACATCTTTAACATCACCTTGAAGTACCCCACCTTGAATGGCTGCACCTAGTGCTACAACCTCATCAGGGTTAACTCCTTTAGATGGGTCTTTACCAACTTCTTTTTTGATAGCTTCCTGAACTGCTGGGATACGAGTAGAACCACCAACAAGTAATACTTTATCAATTTCGCTAGCAGAAAGATCTGCATCTTTTAGTGCTTGGCGAGTTGGCCCCATTGTTCTCTCTACTAGATCTGCAGATAACTCATCGAATTTTGCACGAGTTATGTTCATTTCTAAGTGTAATGGTCCTGCGTCTCCAGCTGTAATAAATGGAAGTGATACTTGCGTTTGCGCTACACCTGACAAGTCTTTTTTCGCTTTTTCAGCTGCATCTTTTAAACGTTGAAGAGCCATTTTATCTTGACCTAAATCAATACCATTTTCTTTTTTGAACTCTGCTACCATATGGTCAATTAACACTTCATCAAAGTCATCCCCACCAAGGCGGTTATCACCTGCAGTAGATACAACTTCAAAAGTACCTTCACCAATATCTAGGATAGATACGTCAAATGTACCACCACCAAGGTCATAAACTAGAACGGTTTGATCTTGATCTGCTTTATCAATACCATATGCAAGTGCTGCAGCAGTTGGTTCGTTAATAATACGTTCAACTTCTAAGCCTGCAATTTTACCAGCATCTTTTGTAGCTTGACGTTCTGCATCATTGAAATAAGCAGGAACAGTGATTACAGCTTTGTCAACTGTATCTCCTAAATAGTCTTCCGCATACGATTTTAAGTGTTGTAAAATAATCGCAGAAATTTCTTGTGGTGTATGTTCTTTACCTTCAATTTCCACTTTATAGTCTGTACCCATATGACGTTTGATTGATTGAATTGTATTTGGGTTTGTAATCGCTTGACGCTTTGCTACTTCCCCAATTTGACGTTCACCATTTTTAAATGAAACAACAGAAGGCGTTGTACGGTTACCTTCCGGATTCGGAATTACTTTTGCTTCGCCACCTTCCATTACGGCTACACAAGAATTTGTTGTACCTAAGTCAATACCAATGATTTTTCCCATTTTAAAAAGTCCTCCTTCACAAACATATGTAATTATTGATTTACTTTGACCATCGCTGGTCGGATCACACGATCTTTCAGTTGATAACCTTTTTGCATGGTTTCAACGATCTGATTGGATTCATAGCCATCTTCTTCTACTTGCATAACAGCTTGGTGTTTGGTTGGATCAAATGTTTGACCATCTGTCTCAATTTCCTCTACACCTTCACTTTCAAGCACTGTCTTTAATTGGCGATAAACCATCTCAAGACCTTCTACAATACCTTTAGCTGCTTTATCTTCAACTTCTACTTGAAGCGCACGCTCAAAGTTATCTAAAACCGGTAATAACTCTGTTACAACCGATTGTGACTTATATTTTAAATCTGCTTCTTTTTCTTTTTTAGTTCGTTTTCTAAAGTTGTCATACTCAGCTTGCACTCGTAATAAATGATTTTGTAAATCATCTTTTTCTGCTTGCAATTTTGTTAATTCTTCATTATTCACTTCTTGCTCTTGTGGTTCGTCGTTCTTTTCGTCAGTGATTATTTCTTGTTCTGTATCTTCCACTACTTCTTCTTTAAATTCTTCTTTTGACTGTACATCTTTTTCTTCCATCCCTGTCACCTCCTAAACAAAACCATTGTATAGCTAAACATACTTTAACTAAAAGATCAAATATTATACACACAAAAAGATGAGAGCGCCGTATTCTTTGAAGCAAATAGACGCTTCTCACATTTGAAATGTTAGTGCCATGAATCAAACGTATTTGTCAATCGTTTAGACAATACATTTAATAATGTTACTACTCTTGAATACTCCATCCGTGTAGGACCAAGTAAAGCAATTGTCCCTAACTGCTCTTCCCCCAGTGAGTAGGTTGCTGTAATTAAACTGCAATCTTGCATCGCGTCCAGCTGATTTTCCTGACCAATGGAAACTTTAATTCCTTTTCCAGATGTTCTTAAAAGATGCGCCATTTCGTCTTCTTTTTCCATAATCGTATAAAGTGACTGAATCTTATGGATGTCGTGAAATTCTGGTTGTAACATAATATTTGTTTTACCATCCATATAGAGTTTAACTGGCTGTTGTTCTAACAATGCATCTTTCAAAAAGGAATACGTGGTCTCAAAATCTGAGCTATAACGCTTGAGCATTTGAGCAACTTCTCCATAGAGCTTTTGTTGTAACTTAATGATGGGTACACCAACTAATCGATCATTTAGAATATTAACTAACTTCTCTAGATCAGATGACTGCATGGTTGGTGGCACATTGAAATGACGATGTTCTACATGACCTGTACTTGTCACCAAAATAGCTACAGCAGTATAATCAGTTAAACTGATAATTTGAATTTGCTTTAATGTTGTCTCAAAAACTTGTGGCCCTAGTATGATCGACGTATAGTTTGTTAAGTCTGAAAGAACGCGAGCAGACTTTTGCACCACTCGTTCAAATTCAAGCATTTCTCTTTCAAACGTTTGATGAATCGTCGACATATCTTGATTCGATAATCGAAATGGTGACATTAAATGGTCAACATAAAAGCGATACCCTTTCTCAGAAGGTACTCGACCTGATGAGGTATGGGTCTTTTCAATATAACCTGATTCTTCTAAATCAGCCATTTCATTACGAATCGTCGCAGGACTAAAAGGAATGTCCTCCTTCTTAGCTATAGCCCTTGATCCAATCGGTTGTGCCGTCTGGATGAATTCATCAATAATAACTTGGAGCACTTGTATTTGTCTTTCTGTAAGCATCGATGATCACCTCTGTTAGCACTCTATTATCTTGAGTGCTAAATCTAATAATAAATTATCAAATCCATAAGGAAATGTCAATTAAGAAACTTAAAATATTATTAGAAAAACGAAAAGCTATTACCCTCTAGATTTCCTTATCCAATAGAAAGGATTGAAATACTTCATTGCCAAAAGGCTTACCTACCTCTGTCAGTTTTACAAATTGATGATTGTATTCAATCCAGCCGCGATGTTGCAATTTTTCTAACTCCTGACCATACAAACTTTCTAACTTTTGATTATATTTTTGCTCGAATCTTGAAATCGATACGCCCTCACTTTTTCGAAGTCCAAGGAACATCTCTTCCTCAATTTGCTCTTTTCTGCCGATTTTCTCCACATGTAAAATCGGTTTTCCTGATTTATTTGCTTCTTCTACATAGGTTGGAAATGGACGAATGTTAATAATTCGCTCACCTGGTAAATAACCATGAGATCCTGCCCCAAACCCATAATAATAATCATTATTCCAATACGTTAAATTGTGTTTACTTTCAAAACCGGGTTTTGCGAAATTGCTAATTTCATATTGCAAATTTCCATTCTGAT
This sequence comes from Gracilibacillus massiliensis, assembly GCF_001458115.1. Classification (GTDB taxonomy): domain Bacteria; phylum Bacillota; class Bacilli; order Bacillales; family Amphibacillaceae; genus Gracilibacillus; species Gracilibacillus massiliensis. The sequence goes on along the minus strand of NZ_CZRP01000012.1, from coordinate 415,973 downwards.
TCATTTCAGCTCGTAGGATTTCATACATATCTGCCTCGATTTCCTCTGGCGGTTTCGTTAATGTTCCCTTTTTATATCGTTGATAAAAAATCGTTTTCGGCTCAATTTGCAGTGAATAAGCTGAATAGTGTGGTAAGTTAAATTGCAATGCTTCCCGCAATGTTTGTTCAAAATTAGAAATAGTTTGATTGGGTAAACTATACATTAAATCAATACTAATATTCGTAATACCCGCGTTGATTAAATCATTAACATTTTGATAGACATCTTTGATTCGATGCAATCTACCAAGCTGTTCTAACATATCATCATCAAATACTTGTACACCCATTGAAATGCGGTTAACACCGTATTCTTTTAAAATCGTTATTTTTTCTTTTGTTAAATCACCCGGATTCGCTTCGAACGTATATTCTTCCACCTCAGCAACATCAAAATAATTGTGAATCATCTTCACTAGTTTTGTTAATTGTTGATTATTTAATGCAGTAGGTGTTCCCCCACCGACAAAGATCGTTTTCATCTTCTGCTTAGGCTTACTAATATTTGTTGTGATTTCATTTTCGAGCGCAACCAAGTAATCATCTGCCATTTTTTCTTCATAAAAGAATTTTGTGAAATCACAATAATGGCAAATTTTTTCGCAAAATGGAATGTGGATATAGACAGACGATACCATTGTTATTCCTCCTTTAACTACGGCAAAACCCTTGCCATTTAGACAAGGGTAGACCATTACTATTACTATTTACAAAAAGTATTCACGATATTAATCATCATCCATCTTCAAAACTGCCATAAAGGCTTCTTGTGGAACTTCAACAGAACCAACCATTTTCATACGCTTTTTACCTTCTTTTTGTTTCTCTAACAACTTACGTTTACGAGAAATATCTCCACCATAACATTTACTTAATACGTTTTTACGCATTGCTTTAATGTTCGTTCTCGCAACAATTTTATTACCAATTGCCGCTTGGATTGGTACCTCGAATTGCTGTCTTGGAATCAACGTTTTTAATTTATCTGCAATTTGTTTGCCACGCTCAAAAGCAAAATCACGATGGACAATAAAAGATAAAGCATCTATCGTATCATTGTTCAATAAGATATCCATTTTTACTAGGTTCGACTCTTTATAACCGATCATTTCATAATCAAACGAAGCATAACCCTTCGTTTGCGATTTTAATTGATCGAAAAAGTCATAAACAATCTCTGATAATGGAATTTCATAGACAACATTGACACGATTATCGTCAAGATACTGCATATCTAAGAAATCGCCACGTTTTTTCTGACAAATTTCCATTACTGGCCCAACAAAATCATTAGGAACCATAATGGTTGCTCGAACATAAGGCTCTTGAACCTCTTGGATCGATTGATTATCTGGCATAAACGATGGATTATCTATCGTTAAATTCTCTCCATCTGTTTTGACGACGTTATATATTACACTCGGTGCTGTTGTAATCAAATCAATACCAAATTCTCGCTCGATTCGCTCTTGTATGATTTCCATATGCAATAACCCTAAGAAACCACAACGAAATCCAAAGCCTAACGCTTGAGAAGTTTCCGCTTCATATTGCAAAGACGAATCGTTTAATTCTAGACGCTCAAGTGCTTCGCGTAAATCATTATATTTATCAGCATCGACTGGGTATAACCCACAAAACACCATGGGATTTAACTTACGATAACCTGGTAAGGGTTCCAAAGCAGGATTATTTGCTAGTGTAATGGTATCCCCAACTTGCGTATCCCCTACATTTTTTATAGAGGCAGTTAAGTACCCTACATCACCAACACATAAATCGTCTTGCTGAACAGGTTTGGGATTGAATACCCCTACCTCATTTACTTCAAATTCTTTACCTGTTGCCATCATTTTAATTTTGTCGCCTACTTTTACCGATCCTTCTTTGACACAGACATAAGCAACCACGCCACGATATGGATCATATAACGAGTCAAAGATTAAGGCTTTTAACGGCTCATCGGGATCTCCCTCTGGTGCAGGAATCCTTTCTACGATTTGGTCAAGTATCTCCTCTATTCCAATACCAGACTTCGCACTTGCTAGGATCGCTTCATCCCCATCGATTCCAATAACATCCGTGATTTCTTGTTTCACTCGCTCTGGGTCTGCACTAGGTAGATCGATTTTATTGATAACCGGAATAATTTCCAAATCGTTGTCTAACGCTAAATAAACGTTTGCCAATGTTTGTGCTTCGATCCCTTGTGCAGCATCAACCACAAGAATAGCACCTTCACATGCTGCCAGACTTCGGGAGACTTCGTATGTAAAATCGACATGTCCTGGCGTATCGATCAGATGAAATAAATATTCATCACCGCCGCCACGATCATATTTTAATTGAACGGCATTTAATTTTATCGTTATACCTCGTTCACGTTCAAGATCCATTCCATCTAGAAATTGTTCTTTCATTTCACGCGAGGTTAACGCTTTTGTTTTTTCTAAAATTCGATCAGCTAGCGTTGATTTTCCGTGATCAATATGTGCAATAATCGAAAAATTTCGTACTTTACTTTGATTTCTAATGTTCGTCAATGTCATTCAACTCCTATATTTGACCACAATACTAGCATTGATTATAGCAGTGAATACCCGGATGTTCAACAGAAAGATGAAGAGACGGAACAAGGGATGATGTCTTAATCAAGTTTGAAAAGAAACTATATTTTTTTAAATCACAAGTTAATTGTCCTTCACTTTGATTAATGAAGGACATAATTATTCGAATTTTAATTTTTTTGTCCTTCATTTGCCTTATGACGGACATGTTTTCCCGATTATCTCTTTTTTTGTCTTTCATTCACCCTATGAAGGACACTTTCTTCTGATTTTCACTTTTTTTGTCCTTCATTCACCTTATGAAGGACATTTTTTTCTGATTTTCATCTTTTTTGTCTTTCATTCACTTTATGAAGGACATATTCTTCCGATTATCTCTTCTTTTGTCCTTCATCAGATCTGATTGAAGGATAATGAGTCAAACATTAGCTTTCACTTTTGTCAATTTTTCAAAAAACCCCATCGACAAGGGTGTAGGTAATTTCTAAAACTTGATCACATATGGTTCGAACTGCCTTTTCCCCACCATCTGCAATGGAATGTAAGAAGGATGGTTCAATCTGAGCAGCTGCAACTTGTTGTTTCTTACTCTCCCCCACTTCTTCGATCACTAACTCTCTGTCTACTAACTCTGCGTTCTGCTCTAGTTTCTCATTTTCAGAATGAATAGATTCACTAACCTTTTCCGCACTACTACGATCAATACCAATATACATACCTAACGAAAAGATAAGACTTAATACCAACAAATAAAAGAAATATTTCACCTCAAGTAACCTCCCCTGTTTATTCAGAAACTTTTTGTGCGTCCCAGTAATATTCACTAAATATTTCTGCAAAAACTTCTGAGGTGTTATTAAGTTCTTCCATCGTATTATCAACGCCACCAAATTCGATCGTTAAAGCATTATTTGAGACATCTTGATTATAAACCCCGTTACGTCCAGCTCCACCATACATTTCTACTCCACGACTCAAACCATAATACTTTTCGTCTAGTAGATCATGTAATGCTTTTGCGAGAGCATAATTGCGTTCGTAATTTGGATTATCGCCACCTATTACAAACATGATTTTGGCATACGATTTTCCATCCAAATCAATGGTAGTAATATCTTTTCTTACACTGTCTCGGTGCAAGTCAAATACATAATTTAAATCGTTATTAGTTGTCAAAGCTGCTTCCACCACTTCTTTGGATGCGGTGTAAGAATCTGCAGAATAATCCCAACCCTTTTCATTCAAAATCGCACCAATATCTGTATCATCTACCTCGGCACCGATTCCAAAGCGTTTCAAATCTTTGGCTAATCGTTCACTGACATTCGTGATGTTGACTTCTTTATGAAACGCCTCATTTGGTTCATCTGTATTAGGTAAATGAGGTAAAAAAGACTCGCGATTATGTGTATTGTAGAGAAACACGATGTTACGATCTCCTGTCGTCTGTTTTTGTTCCTCTTCAGTAGGTTCTTTTTCTTCTTTGTCTTCGGGGATGGTTGCTTCGCGTTCTTCTAAAACATCGTCTAGGGGTGGTGTGGATTCCATCGTTAAATTCGTATAATCTGTACCCTCGCCAGCAATCAAAATTTGACGATCATACATTTCAAAGCCTGGTAACTCTCTTCCTAATAAACTGCGAACATCATGCATTCTTACATTTGTACCTAATTCAAACACCACTTTCCACATATCAATTGGAGGTGAGTCTTCAGGTAATGCTTCTTGAAAAATTCGGTTTTCCATCATCATCAACGATAAAAAATGAGCCTCATCAATATTGGTCGTCCATTTCTTAACTGTATTAGAAGCGACCCGATAATTCGGATCCAAACTCGTAAAAGCTCCAATCAAGATAAACATTGCAAAAAACGCAGTGAAAAATATTGAAACAATCATTAGTAATTTATGTTTTGATAAAAACAACACTCGCTTTTGTCTACGATTTGGCAGGCGCATAATGTTCTCCTTTCTATCTCCTCTATCATCTCTACTAAAGAATATGAAGATTCAATAGAAAGTAGAACCTATTTCTATCTTGTATATTGAGCAAAATTTTTAATGTCGATTCGTTCATGTAAAGCTGCATTTATCGCTTCTGCTAATAAGTGCGCCATATCTTTAATATAGCCATCAATCTCTTTAGGCGTAACCATAAGATTATGACCTAATGGTGTCAATACCTCTTGCATTAATGCTCTTTTTTCCTGATCACTTAAAGCACCGATCATGCCAAATATTTTTTCTCTTTTTTCAATCGGTGGTAGATCTTCTTCTGATAATGATCGGTCACCAAAATTAAGACCAGCTGGTGTTAACGATTTTGATGGCTTATCTTTTTCACGCCATTCTTTTCCTATATGTTTTAAAACATAGTCAATAGCATCACTTGTAATCGTTACGGCATCGACAACGGTAGGTACTCCGATCGCAAAAACTGGTACACCTAAAGTTTCCTTGCTCAGTTCTTTTCGCTTATTCCCTACACCCGAACCTGGATGGATCCCTGAATCTGATAACTGAATAGTAGCATTCACTCTTTCGATCGATCGTGATGCTAGAGCATCGATCGCAATCACAAATCCAGGTTTGTATTTTTCAATGACACCTTTAATAATGTCACTCGTTTCAATACCAGTAACACCCATCACTCCTGGATTAATAGTAGCAACTTTGCGGTAACCATCTTGCACATATTGGGGTTCATGCATAAATAAATGGTTGGTCACCAGAACCTTTTCAATAGCAAGCGGACCTAAGGCATCGGGGGTCACATTCCGATTGCCTAAACCTACTATTAATCCGGCCGCTTCTTTAGAAACGTCGTTTTTTTTCATTAATTCTAGTAATTGTTTGGTGACAACTTTGGCTGTCTCTTCTTGGGATTTGGTATCTTGTTTTTTAATGGCATCCGAATAAATCGTTCTATAGGAACCGGGACTCTTTCCGATATGTTCAGCACCTTTTTGATCCACTTCGACATTTGTCACATTAATCGTTCCGAAACGTTCTTCTGATATCGCAACACCTTCGATCTGTTTATCTTGTTTCTGATCTTGTTCAACATACATATCTTTTGCCTCAACTGCTAGGTCTGTACGTACTTCAAATGAATTGTTTTTCATGATTATCACTCCTCATACACCATTTTTCTTAGCTTTTCCGAGTCGATAAAAAAGATACCTAAAAGCTTATTTACAAGGAAACAACAATTTTTATTGAAAAGTCACGAAAGCTTTGGTAAAATGTCATGTGACCTAATTTAATTAATAGGGCTATGAAGTAAGATGGAGGTGAAGACATTGGCAAATATTAAATCAGCAATTAAACGCGTTCGTACAAATGAAGATCATCGTCTACAAAACCAATCTGTTAAAACAGATGTGCGTTCCCATATTAAGAAAGTGGAAGCATTAGTAGCTAACAAAGATGTGGATAATGCAAAAGCTGCACTTCAAACGGCAGTGAAGAAAATTGATAAAGCCGTACAAAAAGGGCTTATTCACCAAAACAAAGGTAATCGTCAAAAATCTCGTTTAGCACAACAAGTTAACGGACTAAGCGCATAATGAAAAAACCACAACAGTCAACTGTTGTGGTTTTTTCATTATGCAAGGAAAGTATATAATCAGCGGTATCAAGGCATTTGTTGTCAAAGTAGTCATTTTGAAATGTAGTGTGTATGAATCCACCGCTACGGCTGTCCACTTCCCTTTCCGTGGCGTTTTCCCTTCAGCTAACTTTTTCGAGCACAAACCGCTCAAAAAAGTGGATCTTCAGGGAAAACAAATGCCACAGGAGTGGAAGCGGACGGCCTACGCTATAAAGTGGTTCTACATCATTTGTGACAGCTAACTAGACGAGGCTTATTAACAATATGAAGTAAAAGTCGCGATATCACTACTTACACCCATTGTAGCGTATTATTTAGCGAAGTGGGCAAGCCGTAGCGCGTTTTAAATCTATTATCCATTTCAAAATTACTACTAAAAAGACCGGGTTGGCTTTCCTGGTTTTTCTTAATTTATGATACATGTTGTCTTTTTTGGATTAGTTGATATAACAACAATTCAAATGCGAGTGATTTTTCCATCTTTCCTGTTTTTATTTGTGCGTCGGTTTCTGTTAATAAATCAATGGCTTCTTTTAATTCCTTTGTTTGAAATTTCGCTTGCCTTGTCATTGATATTTTTGCTACATATGGATGGATTTTTAATTGCGACACCATCTGTTGCTGCGTGTATCCCTTTTGTTTCAATAACTTGACATGGAGTAAGGTACGGTACTGAGAAGCTACCAAAGCAATTAACGCAATCGGATCTTCGTTCATCTTTTCTAAATCTTTGGTAATATCAATTGCTTTTGCTAAGTCATTTGTCATAATGGCATCCATTAATTTTAAAGCAGAGCTATTCTCCTGGCTTGATAGAAGAAGTTCGGCATCTTCCATACGAATAGCGTTTCCCTCACCAACATATAAAACAAGTTTTTCCATTTCAGAATGAATAATCATCAAATTGGTACCAATTTCATTAATAAAATACGTCATTACTTCTTCAGAAATGGAAACCCTATGTTCCTTTGCAATCGTTGCGATAACTTCCTGCATATTCCACTCTTTAAGTGGTTCGCACGCGACTGTTTTTGCTGTCTTTTTTAAGCGTTTCACTACCTTTTTACGTTCATCGACTTTTTCATAGGGCGCTACAATTACTAAAATAGAATAGGGCGCTGGATTTTCTAAGTAATCAACTAATACTTCTGGTAAATGTTCCAGATCATTTTTAGCCGGTTTAGCTCTGAGAAAATCTGCATTGGAAGCAAAAATAATTTTTCGTTCTCCAAAAAAAGGAAAAGTTTCGGCATCTGTGACGACTTCTTGTATCGCTGTTTCTTCCAAATCATATATCGACAAATTCGTATCTTGCTCGTCTTGATCCATTCCATTAGATATTAAAGCTTGTTTTAATGCTTCGATCATATATCTTTCCGAACCATGAAAATAATAGACAGGTGAGAACTTGCCTTTTTTGATTTCTTCAATCACTTTTAAATAACTCATATACTCCACTCCATATGTATAGATCTTGTCCATCATCCAACCATAAATATAAAAATATTCTTTATAAAAAGTTGAAAAATTTTTAATTATGTTTTATTGTATAATAAGATTGGACTATTGAAAAGTAGTCAGAATGTATCCATCTTTTATTTTACATAATAAAGAGAGGAGCATCATTACACTCCCCTCTGCAATCTATATCAACGCAATTTGATTAGCCCTAGGTAACTAACCAAGCTACGATATTGTCTTATATATAGATTGACCTGATATCCAAAATATATAGGTGTTAACTCTTGCTAAGTAAGGGAATCCTGTGATATGGATTAAAACTTTGACTAAGGAGGTATTAGCCATGAATGAATTTGAAAAGGATGTTCAGTCGAAACGACATGACCTTTTTGATGCTGGATTTGGATTTGTTTTCTCATTTTTATTTTTCATGATAATTTTCTTTATAGGTGTCATTTTCGATGCTATTGGATCATAAAATAAGAAAATTAGTTATCTAAAGATGCACGGGAACGAGGCTAACCTAATTAGTCTCGTTTTTTAATGTTTTTATTTGCGTTGGTGAAGGATTACTTATGGTACTTTATCATATGGCAAGTAAGGGGAAATTGTTCCACTTTCATCGGAGAATTTATAGATAATGGCACCACTTTGATCTGTTCTTAAAACCCTTACACCTTTGTTATTCAAGTGTTGTAACACCTCTTGATGCGGGTGATTATAACGATTATTTTGTCCTACAGAAATGACTGCCAATTCAGGTTTTATTGCTTTTAAAAAGGATTCAGATGTGGAAGAATTACTACCATGATGCGCTACTTTCAATATGTCCACATCTAAATTCGGAAATTGTTGGATGATCTCATTTTCTCCTGACTTCCCGACATCTCCAGTAAAAAGCCATTTTTGAGATCCAAATTTGCTGCTTACTACTAGAGAATTTTCGTTTTTATCGGATTGATCACGACTTGGATAATATACCTGAAATTGTTGGTGTTCAAGATTTAAAGTCTCCCCTTCTTTTACCGTAACGTGATGAAAAGATCGATTCGTATCGATAAAATCCGCTAATGTATCTTTTTCAAAAAATGGGCTTGTGATGATTTGATCCACTTGATACTCTTCTAATATAAAAGAGACACTTCCGATATGATCATGATCCGCGTGAGACAGCATGATTGCATTTATTTTACTGATTCCTTTCGATTTAAAAAATGGATCAATCACTTGCTCAAATGTGTCTTTTGAAGCTTGGGAAAAATCGCTGGATAACGTTCCACCGGCATCGATCATATAAACAGCCTTTCGATATGGTAACTCAATCACTATGGCGTCCCCTTGTCCAATATCTAATACCGTTATATAACCGTAACGATCAAAATAAGGCTTTAAACTAATTAGAATAAGTAACATTATCACGCATACTCCAGATAATACAGCTTTTTTTAATTGATCTTTATCCCAAAAATAGAAACAGAGATATAATATGACATAATACGGTAGAAAATACGTTGAAGGGAAAGAACCAACCAGCCATGCAGCTGGCATAATTCCATCCATTATGTTTAATGAATCAAGGATCAAGGTATGAACGGTGCTAAATATTTGATCCAATACAGTCACAATCTTAGGTGAAAAAGAACTGGCTAAAATCAGCAACAAGATCGGCAGAACAAATAAAGTAAAATATGGAATAACGAGGAGATTGATCAGAATAGAAAGTGGTTGAAATTGGTAAAAATGATGCAATTGCAGTGGTAAAATCACAAGCATACTAATTAGAGAAATTCGTAACAGGATCCATGTGTAACCTAAAATAGATGGATTGACGATCTTTCGTGACAATAGGATGCCGTATGTAACACTGAAACTAAATTGAAAGGCTAGCGAATAAACTACATATGGATCAAGCCACACCATGACCAAAAATACAATACTCAACATATCCGTACTGGCTAAACGTATCGGGATTTTCGTCATGATAATTACGACAATCGCTAACAGACTAGCTCTCCACACAGACGGTGCTCCACCCGCTAAAAATGGATAGATTGGCAACGTCAATAATAAAATTAATTGTGATTTTTCGATGGTTAGCCGAAAACCAAATAATAATACAAAATAAAAAATACCAAGGAGTAAACCAACATGTAATCCAGATATCGCAAGTAAGTGAGACAGATTCCATGTTTGAAAAAGTTTAATGGTACCCTCGTCTAGTTGATCTCTGTCACCGAATAATAGTGCCGACAGCCATTGAAAAGTCACCTCACTTACTTGATTTTTGCTTTTTTCTAAAAAAGTATTTCTTAACTGATATATTTTTTGTAATGGGGATTGTCCTTGGCAATTACTTGGAGCAAAAGATTGTATAATAAACTGCGATTGAATATTCTGAGTGGCTAAATAATACTTGTAATCAAATTGACCGGGGTTTCTGGATATAGGGACCTCTTGAAATTCTCCATTTAATTCACAGTTAGCACCTGTCTTAAAAGTGGATATATTTTGTTCTGATTGGTTAATGAAATAAAAAACTTCAATATGCTGATTGGTTTGTGATGCAAGTTCAAAACGAACAAAACGATCGGTATGCTCTACAGCAGAAATAATTTCACCGGAGATTTGTGTATTAGTGCTGGTCTCTGTATGGATTGTAGATGGCAATGAGGGGATATAATGAAAAGATATGATTCCAAAAAGCAGGAGAGCGAGGATAAGCTTCTTGTTATACCGTCGAAAAAGATAAAAGTAAATCACTGTGATAAACAACAGTAAAGCTATAACTCCTTTATCAGTATCTTTGACGATAAATGCCAACGCATACATGATTACAAACCAGTGCAATTGTTGATACAAAAACAAATCCTCCTCTCACCTAAGTGGTCTTTATGGTTTTAAACTTATGTAATGTTGATCCAATTCCACTTTCTCTACATATACATTCGCTTCCTTGAAAAGTTCGACAGCATATTGATGATTTTTATAATCTTCTGCATAATAAACCGTTTTTATACCACTTTGAATAATCGCTTTACAACAATTTAAACAAGGAAAATGAGTAACATAAATTTCTGCATTTTCAGTAGAAGCACCGAATTTTGCACATTGTAATAAGGCGTTCATTTCTGCATGAATCGTTCGTACACAATGGCCATCAATCACATAACAACCCTCGTCGATACAATGAACACTGCCAGAAACACTGCCATTATAACCACCTGCAATTATTCGTTTATCTCTAACAATCGTCGCTCCTACCATTAATCTCTGACACGTACTTCGTAGAGCCAGTAGGTGACTTTGTGCCATAAAATATTGATGCCATGATATTCTTTCCATCTTTTATCAACCTTTCCCTTCAACCGATATATTAAAAGTGTACCGATTGAATAAGGAAGCGTCAATAAAATTATGGCACCCGCACATACTCCTCCATTTTTTCTACAGTCTTTTCACCGATACCTGATACGTTCATTAAATCCGCAATCGCCTCGAACCTGCCGTAAGTTTCACGATATTTTACTATTTCAGCTGCTTTTACTTCACCAATACCTGGTATTGTTTGTATTTCCTCCATAGTTGCAGTGTTTATTTTTATTTTGTTATCAACCGCACTGGAACCGATTTTACCTGCACCATCTTCGACCTCACCTACCGTTGGAACATATATTACCATTTCATCATAAACACGTTCCGCCAAATTAAGACGTTGCACATCGGCATCTTGCAGAAAGCCTCCTGCCTGTTCGATGGCATCTTGTACACGATCCACTTCACTTACAACGTAAACACCTGGCATTTCCACAGCCCCTTTTATATCCACCATATAGGTGATCTCTTCTACCTCCTCTACTTCGTCATGTACCTCGCTCTCAATATTCTCATCACCTGCTTCACCTAATAAAGCTATATTATTATCTTCCGAATCGTTCGATGGTTCCACTAAAATCCAAATCACTAATACAATTACCAACAAAAGTATATACCAATTTTTAATTAACCATGTCATGAATATCATTCCTTTATCATAAGATAGTAGAGTTGTTCATAGGGTGTAGCTCAAAACCAACTAAGGAGGCGAAACAAAATGAAATGGGGTTTAATTGGAACGGGAAATATGGGAGAAGTCTTAATTTCAGCATTTTTAGATTCCAACTTATTAAGACAAGAAGACCTTTATATTCATAATCGAACTGCGGCAAAAGCATATGCGATCCAAAGTAAATATCCGAACATTCACGTAGAAGAAAATGCATTTGAATTAGTGAAAAACGTCGACACTATTTTCTTATGTGTAAAACCAGGTGACATGGTCGATTGTTTAAAAGAGATCGAACCTATTTTAAACGAAAAGCAATTAATTGTATCGATTACAAGTCCATTATCGATAAGCGATATTGAATCATTAGTAAATTGTCAGGTAGCGCGAATGGTACCAAGTATAACCAACTATGCATTAGCGGGAGTCAGCCTTTTAACCTTTGGCTCTACTATTGATCCTTATCGTAAAGAGCTTTTCATTAAGAAATGTCACTATTTTTCAGAGCCTATCGAGATAGAGGAAAATATTATGAGAATCGCATCAGACATTGTCTCATGTGGTCCAGCATTTTTCTCCTATTTGGCTGAAAACTATATTCAAGATGCCGTAGAACAAACGGAAATTACTTCAGAACAAGCAACATTATTAATGGAAAAAATGTTTATAGGTTTCGGGAAATTGTTAGCGGAAAATCATTTTACATTACCTGAACTAATTGAAAAGGTTTGTGTGAAAGGCGGAGTCACAGGAGTCGGTATTGCTTCGATGGAAAAAAATCTAAATGGATTATTTGAAGAATTAATCCAACAAACACATCATAAATTTAAAGAAGACAAAGAGATGATTGCCAAAAGTTTGAAGACTTAATGCTAAACGCTTAGCAACTGAAATGTCATTTTCAAACGTACATTTCAGTTGCTTTTATTAAAAATAGGGAAATACCTATAATTATTACCCGGGAAACCGCATGAAACGACTTTTCCTGAGTGAAAAAAGTAGAAATTTGTATTTATGCTTTTTTTGCAAGCGATATTAAGAATCCTCTATCTCTATTAACTTCAACATGAACAACCTCCTCTACATTTATGTATTAACCATCTCAACACGGTCTCTTCCGGCACGTTTTGCTTGGTAAAGACCATCATCAGCCTCTTTGTAGATCGTTTCAAAATTGGTTTGTTGGTAGGTCGTAGCAACTCCTATGCTAACTGTGATATTTTCATATTTATAATCATTTACATTAATTGAACATTCTGATAATTTTTGTTGAAATTGATTAGCCTGAATGGTTGCTGCATCTGCATCCATTTCCAATAAAACGGCAAACTCTTCTCCACCAATTCTACCTACGACAACATGCTGTTCTTTTGTAATAAAAAACTTTGTTAGCGTCTTTGCAAATTGTTTTAAGACTTTATCACCAATTAAATGACCATACTGATCGTTAAATTGCTTAAAATGGTCAATATCCAATAATAACAATGACATAGGAAAATTCTTGTTCTTTATCTTACGGTTATATTTCTCAATAAATGAATGGCGATTACAAATATCTGTTAAAGTATCATAATGAGCTAATGTATATAAACGATTTTCTATCAGCTTCTTTTCCGTAATATCAGTAAAAACAATTAACATTAGTTCTTGTCCAAAATAGCCTATCGGTACAACATTTACGTGTAAAAAACAAGAAGCATCCTCCACCATCACTTTCCATTCAAATGAAGTTGTCTTTTTTGCATACAAACTCTTTTTGATTTTTTCGTTATTAAATATTTTTTCTGCTTGTTGCCCAATAATCATCTTCTCATTTGAATCTGGTAGCCACTTTTGAATAATTTGCAATCCTGCCTTATTAATTTCTAATAATTTATATTGTGTATCAAATAATAAGATACCTTCCGCTAATGACGTCAAAATTTTACTGCGCGAAACAGGCCAGATTGAATTAAAATCATAGCGCTTAAAGATAAAAATTAACATAAAACTCATTAGTGAAAAAGACAATGCTACTTGACCCGGTATGTCAATCGAAACAAAAGGCATAATTAATACGGATAGCAAAGGTAGTAGAATAGCCGTAGATGACAAAAGGTGACTTAATCTGAGGTGTGTTGGTAAATCATGCATATTCCTTAACAAAGTAAAGACTGGTAATAATGTTAAAAATATAAGGTATGCAACAAAAAACATTCCAATAGATGTAGAGGTTACGGTGATCTCTGTTAATCCATTAATTGTTTGAACTGATGTCTCTGACCTTATCCATTGATGAAATGAATTAGTAAATATTAAAATAAGTCCCAATACTGCAGGAATACTTAAATATACCATGTATCTTATGTTTTTTTGTGGATTGGAGTCAGCTAGCTCTCTAGCAAATCCAAATAGAAATACAGGACATAAAAACAATGCAATTTGCTGAAAATTTCTAAGCCATAACATTGCATTAAAATCTTGAACGTATAATTCGAAAGCTGTTAAGATCATGAATGAACTAGCAAGAATTAAACTTATCGAGAGCAAAACTCTGCTGAAATTGGTCGGTCTTTTTAATAAGACAATGGATAAAAATAATATTAATAATCCCATCGCAGTAATATATAGTGTATATGGTTCAAATGATTGCATGATGAATCCCCCGAGTATAAACTAAACCATTGCATCTAAAATAGTTTTACATACCCTAATAATATTCGCTATCAATCGCTGAATTCCTGCAAATTTTTTAAAATATTTTGCAAACATTTTAACTTCAAAAGTACGAAAGCACCTGGAAACATACCCAAGTGCTTTTGTGTGTTATTCTTCTAGTTGATCAACAGACACCATATATTTTTGCTCTGGGCTATCTATAGGATGTACGGTTGCATGACCTGTCCCTTGATCTACATGTTCTATATAGACATTATCTCCATTATATGTTACCTTTCGCATATCGGCAGACTCCATAATTTCTTGTGCTCTTTGGGCATTCATCATTTATCCTCCTTTATTTGATTTATTGAAGGATAGTTTTTTCTATTCGCCGTTAATTATGTATATGATTCTTATTTTTATTAAGGTTTCGTTTATTAATTGCAGCTAAAATAAGTACCATAATTGCTCCAATTCCAACCCCAATTGCCAATCCTAGAACGATATTTTCAAATATATAGCCTAATATGAAACCGATCACTAACGCATAAATGCTCTCCATTAGAATTATTCTTTTCATACTCATCCTTGTAAATTCCCCCTGCATTTTTGAGCCTTATATCGTAATTATACTGGAAAAGAATAATAAAACACAGTAATCTAAAACATTATATTGTGCTATGCTATATATGTTTACCAATTCAGCTCAATTAATTAGCTTTTGCCTTTTGAGATGTCGTCTTTTTAGTTGATTTCTTCCGTTTTGTTGATTTTTTTTGTTTCTTGGTTTTATTTAGTGACTTTTCAAGAGCTTCCATCAAATCAGTTACATTATCTTTCTTGGCTGGTTCTTGTGCAGTAGCTATTTCTTCCCCGTTTTTCTTCTGTTCAATTAATTCTAATAAGGCAGTACGGTAGTCATCATGATATTTCTCTGGTTCAAAAGTTGTGGTTAACTGATCGATTAGTAATTTAGCGGTCTCAATTTCTTTCTCGACAATATTTGTTTCTTCCGGCACATTTGGTACTTCTTGAAAATCACGAACTTCATCGGGGAAATAGATCGTTTCCATTACAAGCGTGTTCTTATAAATACGCACTACTGCTAAATGCTCTTTAGATCGAATCGTAATTTTTGCTAAACCAATTTTACCCGTTTCCTCCAATGCTTTTCTCAACAATCCATAAGCCTTTGCTCCTCCATCATTTGGTGACAAATAATAGCTTCTATCAAAATAAATGGGATCAATTTCCTCTAATTTTACAAAGTCTACAATATCGACGGATTTATCCTCTTTCTCTTCTTTAATTGCCTCTAAATCCTCTTCTTCTAGAATAACGAATTTATTTTTTGTATACTCAAATCCTTTTACAATATCATCATTGCCGACCTCCTTCTCACAGACAGGACAGACTTTTTCATATTTGACAGGAGATTGACATTCTTTATGAAGGTTTCGAAGTTTAATATCCTTATTTTCTGTCGCAGAGTGTAATTTTATTGGAATATTTACTAGTCCGAAGCTTATTGTACCTTTCCACATTGTATGCATCTGATCACCTCTTCTATTATTTTTGCTAAATTCCTTATAATCATACAAAATTTAGTTCAAAATAATCTTGAAAAGCTAATTAATGTTTATCATTGACATGATAAAAGGAGATCAGATAATGTGGAAACCAATGTTACCATTATTAGTAGAAGATATACCAATCAGTGACAAATGGTTATATCAGGTTAAATATGATGGTTTTCGTTGTGGACTTAAATGGACAGATCACTCAGTCACAATATGGAGCCGTAATGGAACTGATCTAACTTCCTCATTTCCAGAAATTGTGTCTTGGTGTGATAATAATAAAGAAAAGTATAAAAAAAACTTGCCAATGTTTCTTGATGGCGAACTAGTTCAGTTCATTACGCCTTTCCATACGGATTTCGAACACATACAATTAAGGGCTCGTTTAAAGACAAACACAAAAATAAATTATTATTGTCAGCACAGACCAACCAGTTTTGTTTGCTTTGACATTTTGTACTGGGCAGGAATCGATTTGGAAAAGAAGGAATGGCTAGAGAGAGATAAACTTATAACAAAATTATTTGGTGAAGAAACGGATATCGTACAAAAAGCCCCTACCTTTAACAATGTAGAAACGATTAAAGCTATCGTTGAATTACATCAAGCAGAAGGGATTATCGCAAAACTAGCCAATTCCACTTATCAGAAAGGAAAAAGAACTAAATCGTGGCAAAAAATCAAAAATTACCGCACTATTCAAGGGGTGATCACGAAGTGGAATATGAAAAACGATTATTTTACTGTCACCCACTATATCGACGATGCTTTAGAAGTATTAGGTAAGTGTAAGAATGGTTTTACTTCTAATCAGAAACAAACTCTAATTGATTTTATCAAACAAAATGGTCAAAAAATCAATGCTACAACATGGAAGGTCAAGCCAGCCACTTGTATCGATATCCATTGTTTAAGTGCAACGGATCAGGAAATAAGAGAGCCTTACTTTCATCAATTTCGTTTTGATTTAGTACCTACTGATTGCACAGACAAGACAGTTAAATTAGGATTAGCTCAATTTCCTCAAGAGGTTTCATTATCGAAATTAAACAAGTACTTATTTCCTCATGTTAAAAAACTAGATTATTTATGTTACTTAAGATTCACTGCTCCCCTATTACTTAGTAAATTAAAGGATCGACTTTTAACATTAATCCGTTATCCTGATGGAGTTGCTCACCATTCTTTTTATCAAAAACATGTACCTGACTATGCACCGGATTTTATTGAGTTTAGAGTAACAGAAGGCGGCGATAAGCATATGCTCTGCCAAGATCTTAGAAGTTTAATTTGGTTTGGGAATCATGGTGGCATTGAGTTTCATGTTCCATTTAATAAGTCAGATAATACTAATCCAGATGAAATGGTTTTTGATTTAGATCCACCATCAATAAAACATTTTCAATTAGCTGTAAAAGCAGCATTGTTAATTAAAGAAATGATGGAATACCAGGGTTTCATACCTTTTGTAAAAACATCAGGAAAAACTGGATTACAAGTTCATATTCCCATCCAAGAAATGACATACCAAGAGACAAGAACATTATTGGAAGCAGTTGCCAAGGTATTGATCAAAGAGTATCCTGATCTATTTACAATAGAGCGGTTAATAAAAAACCGAGGCAATCGACTTTATATTGATTTTGTGCAACATGGACCAGGCAAAACTATTATCGCTCCTTATTCGACTAGAGCTACAAAAGAAGCGACGGTAGCAACACCACTTTTTTGGGATGAAGTGAATGATCAATTAAACCCGTTAGACTTCACTATCCACACAGTGCCTGACAGACTAAAAGAGAAAGGTTGTCCATTTAATAAGTATTATCAAATTCTTCTTTCACCTTAATTTTTTCTATTTGGTCATTGTCCTTTGTCCATACGTCTACCCTATCGTCTATTTTTAAATCATTAATATGGCGTTTCTTACCTTCTACTTTGGTTTCATGAGATAATGATAATATTTCTGTCGAATACGATACATCAAGATCATTTCGTATTGGAGCTATTTCCAATTTATCTTCAGTTATTTCGATAATTATGTAGTTAAAAAATTCTGGCTGTTCTGCCACATGGTTATCATTTGTTTGGTCTTGATAATCGAATTTTTCAACTTCTGAATCACAACCAACTAAAAAAATGAGTAACAATACCAACCATTTTTTTCATATGAAGACACCTCAATCTAAATTATTCCAAAAAGCATGATTCCAATTAGATTAATCGAGAGATTGGCACTTACATGTACCAACCAAGATGGTAAAATGCTATCTGTTTTTTCATCAAGTCGATTAAATAACAGGCCGGCTACGAACAAACTAACTAAAATCAATAAAAACAACGATATCGAGAACCAATCAGTCATCATTGCGATATGATAGATTGCAAACATTCCTGCACTAAATAGATAGGCTACTTTTCTCGTAGTTAATTTTAATAATGCTAAAAAAGCAAAGCCTCTAAAGAAAAATTCTTCTAATAAGGAATTGACAAGTGCAATATAAATGGCAACAAAAATAAAATTACGTTTATCAACACCAATATTCTCTTCTAACATCACGGTAATATTGGATAAATCGAAAAAATCACCGATCAACAAGTAGGTGGAGAGAATGAATATAAAAACGCTAACTGCTAGCATGCTAGAAGCTTTCAAATTTTTCATTTGGAAAGTGAATATATCCTTGAAAGAAAGATTTGTAAAATATCGAATATAAATAAACGGAATAAAGAGAAAGATGATTAATTTTATCACCGATTTCACGATATAATCTGGGACAAAGAATAATTCTACGCCTGCCATTATTAAGCACGCCACAACTACTAATACCATTAACTTCTTCATCAGTCTTCACCTTTTACCGTAATCAATGTCATTTGGCTTTGATTAAACAAGCGTACATCCATTAAGCTCGTTCCTAAACCACTATCAATATATAACTGTTGCTTTTCGTTTAATAGATATAACCCCTTATCATACTTCGGAAATAAACCTTGATCAGGTGCAATGATAGCACCGACCAACGGCAAGCGGATTTGGCCACCATGTGTATGACCACTTAATGTCAGATCAATTGGAGCTGGATATGACAACTCTTTGACATCGGGAGCATGTGAAAGTAACACCGTAAAATCATTTTTCTCTAACCCGTCAAGTGCTGAATCTAAAGAATCGTGATTGGTAGAAGGGTCACCTATTCCAGCAAGTTGGAAGCTTATATACCCAAACTCTATCTTGGTATTTTGATTATCTAAATACCTTACTTTTCTTTCTTCTAAACCTTCAAACAAAACATCACGTAAGGGATTTCCCCACTCATGGTTTCCTGATACAAAATAGGTATGGGGATTTATTTCAACAATTTCCTCAACAAAAGACAACGCATTTTCTACATCTTCTGTTTTTCGATCTATTAAATCCCCTGTAATTACAATCACATCTGGATCTAGAGATTGAATTTTATCGATCAACCTTTGATTACCTTTATTGAATTGCTTATTATGTAAGTCAGTCATTTGTAATATCGTAAATGACTGGTTCTCTGCTAATTTATCTGTCGTAATATCAAGACGCTCTATTTTCACGAAATTTGTGTCATTATAACTCTTAGCTATTATACTGAATAAAATTATACTAATTAGCCCTAACCACAACATCATCTTGTTTCTCCTTTTCATTTAAGACTACCTCTTTCGAATTACCTTTTACTATCATCCTATCACATACAATTAAAAATGTTATTATTTTCTTTATTTTTCAAATTAAATGCCAATGTGACATCTCCTATTTTAGTTGTTATGCTAGAAGTAACACATTATCTCTCAATGAAGGAGGCAGATAGGATGAAGAAAATTATCCTTTTATTAATGATTCTGCTCATTGGAGTTGCCTCTATTGTTTGGATCTTAACTAACCAGGAAGACGAGACAAAATCAAGCAATCCTGCTTCTAGCAACGAGAAAACAGTCGAAGAAGATAAAAACACAGGCGATATCAACTCAGTTGAGGATCTCACGGAAGAAAAAGTAGTAGCAATTTTAAACGGCTACCGTGAAGCTTTTGAATCGTTAATTAATGATACAAATGAACAAAATTTTCTAAGCTCGTACAACTCTATTAATGAAGTTCGTGGCTTCTTAACAGAAGTAATGTCAACTAAACAGGCGAATGAAATCATCGAAAATTATCTAGAAAACCGTGATCGTGGTGTTTATTTTATCGCAAAGGAATCTCCAGTTTTCTTTGATCAAGATACAGACTTTACGTTTAAAAAAGTAACAAAGCAACACTATAAAGTTATTCAACAACAGGAAAATCAGATGAGAGGTAAAATTGAAAAAACATTCCACGTTAGATGGGTTGAAGATAAATGGATTCTGGATAATGTTGAAGTCGAGAGATTAGAGGCTGTTGAACCCAATGTAGACCAACTAGCACAAGAAGTAATACAAGTAATTAATAAAAGAGATATGGAAGCACTAGCAGTGTATGCCCATAAGGAAAAAGGTGTTCTGTTCTCACCATATGTACATGTTAAGGATCAGCACCAAGTATTTACAAAAGAGGAGATAGCAAAACTTAAAGAAGATGAAACAGTCTATCATTGGGGTAATTACGATGGCTCTGGAAAACCAATTGAATTGACACCTCTTGCCTATTTTAATGAATTCTTAAATGTTGAAAAATTGCAAGAACCAGACGAAATATATGTAAATCAATATAATCAACATGGCAATGCGATTAACAACCATAAGGAACAGTTTCCGAACGCAAAAATCATTGAGTATCATGTAGAAGGTACGGAAGAAAATGCCAAGATGGACTGGCAAAGCGTACACCTTGTTTTTGAGAAAAATGATAATGAGTTATGGAAGCTTACTGGTATTATTTCAGACCAATGGACAATATAAATAAATACTGCGAAGTTTTAACTTCACATCATTTTATCATCTCCCCCTTCTATGATATTAATAAAAGTCAGAAGGGGGTTAAAACCATTCTCACAATGTAAAAGTATTTTGGATTTTGTTGAACCATTTTGCGAAAATACTTTCTTCATTCAATGTAATATCTTGCATATCTTGCGTATAAAACTTGTAATTATTTTTTCCATTGTTTTTCGCAAAATACATTGCCTTATCTGCGTTTTGAATGAGCGCTTCTTTATCTGATCCATTCTCCGGATACATACTAATGCCAATACTTACAGATACCGACGCTTCGTTTTCATCAATAGTATATGGTCGCGTAGTATTCTCTATGATTCTTTGCGCAATATCTTCTATTTCTTCTCTACTCGTTTCTTCGAACACTAAGATAAACTCATCACCACCGATTCGAGCGATAAGATCTTCTTCTCTAGTGGTTTGGTTGAAGCGTGCAACAACCTCTTTTAACAAACGATCCCCTGCGTCATGACCGAGCGTATCATTTACTTCTTTGAAATCATCTAAATCGACAAACATTAAGGAAAAACTGTGCTGATGACGTTTCGACCTTGCCAAAGCTTTGTGAATGTGACGGTCTAACATTTTTCGATTTGGTAAATCTGTTAAGTCGTCAAAATAGGCCATATGTCTCAGTTGATTTTCTAAGTTTTTTTGTTCGGTTATATCAATAAATTGACCATTAATGATATCAATCTCACCCGCGGAATTGGTTACAGGTTGGGAGACTTTTCTAATCCACTTTATGCCATCTGTTGGATGCACAATTCTAAATTTAACATCTATAGATTTTCCAGTTAATAATAATTGTTCAGATTTCTTCACCTTGCTACGATCCTCTTCATGTACAAGATCTTTCCACATATCCGTACTGCACTGAAATTTTTTCTGTGTGTAACCAAATAATTTCTCCACCCCATTGGAGATATTTGTTTTTTTATCTTTTTCATTATAAATATATAATGTAACGCCTTCAAAACAATTAAAAAATTGCAGATATTCTTGATTTTGTTTGGTTAGGTCATTTATTGTATTCGCTTGTTTCGTTTCATTCGACTCTAATGCTGATATTTTCAAAGAGGCTTGATTCAGCTTATATCCTAACCAAAACGCACATACAATGAAAAGTAACGATAGCAAAATAGTTAAAAATGAAGCACTTACAAACATAAACCTATTATTCATGATGATAACTGCACTTAATATGAAAATAAACAATCCGGCCAATAATCCATATCTTTTCAATTAGATCACCTATTCCTTCTTTCATTTGCTGTTTTAACATGCTGATGTTTAAATAGGAGACAAGAAATTTATACCATTTTTTACCTTCACATTAAAACTTTTCGACTAATTACCACAAAATTCGAGCGTGTTAATTCTAGAAAATTATACTATAGTCCTACTAATAATGTAAATATATCTTGTTTACTTTTTTTGAAAAATCATCAAAGTTATCGCCTATTTTCATCGTATATTTCATTGTTCACTAAACCATAATAGGAATATGAATTAACTTGATCAAATACATTGATATTAGTAAGAGCATCAAGAGGGGGTATTTGCCATTTTCGACTTTTTAAAAAGAGACCCTACCTTAAAGAAATTGAAAAAAATGCTTCAACAAATACCAAAGCAACCCATTTATTCAACAAATGAACGAAATATTATTAAAACAATTATTCAAGAAACGATGAAACATAATCGTAACAATCTCTCGAGAACGGCTGCCTATCTAGATTTTTATAAACAGTTTTCCGAAATTGAATGGGCTTTTTTAGCTCATATGGTTTCACGAAATGCTGGTTGGAATATGACAGATTTAAAAGGTAGTTTATTAGGCAAAATATTAACCACTGAAGATGCCGAGCTTTTTTTCGCCTTTTTGGAGCGAGGGAATTGGTTGATCTTTCAGGATGCTTATCCGCAATTGCTTGTATACAAAGAAAGTGTGAGAAGCGGACAGAACCTCTTTCATCTATTATCCGCGATGGATATCTCTTATTTTATGGAAGTAGTATGGAATTACTTTTACCAAAAGAAGGATCGTCATCTACTTTCTACAGCCTTAATTATCAATGAACAAAGCTATATTGAAAAAAGAGTGATACAACATAATGACTATCAATTAGAAATATTTAAATCGGCTGAATTTAAAATGCAAGAATTTCTGCAATTAAATCAAATTCTTTTTCCCTACAGGGAAGATCATGAAGTAAAATTGATGGGCCAATCGGTAAACCATTTTGCATCCCTTGATGATCGGATTAAACTTGGCAAACGTTTATATTACTTACTATTTGAACAGCAACAATATAGTCGGATTTTTGAATGGGCGAATTATCAACGACACACGGGCTCTAGAGCTGATTTTTGGCCACACTTATTTCATACAATTAAGGAAGATACTCCTGGTAAATTAACAAGTGCAAATCTCGAAGGTTGTACAATTAAACCTAATTCTACTCGGATATACAGTCCAAGCCTAATGGATGCATGGCCGAATTCAAAGCAGAAAAAAGCAGAAACTGGGGACTGGTACACACATGAGAAAGATGTCAATTATTTAAAAAAAGAAAAATTGGATGTGATTGGGGATATTACCAAAGAATATTGTCATACCTTGGAAAAAATTCAATTAGCAGCTATTGCTAAAGAAGCACTTTCTTAGATGAGCTCTGATTGAAGTCTCTGGTAAGTCAAACAGACACTCGCTTACTGGTAAGTTTTGCTATTATGCAGAGGAAGTCTAAAACCCCCACTGCATAAAGTCTCATTTTATATTTTTCTTGCCATTTTTTGAATTGGATCCCATACGCCATTGTACGGTGGAGCATAGGCAAGGTCTAGGTCTGTCAATTGCGCAACTGTCATTTTATTGTATAAGGCGGTTGCTAACACATCGATTCGTTTATCTACGCCCTCTTTGCCAATAATTTGTCCTCCCAATAATAGATTCGTTTCTTTGTTATAAAGTAACTTTATCGTAAGTTCTTCATTCCCTGGATAATAGCCGGCATGATCAGATGCTGTCGTTGTTTCCACATCATATGGAAGCTTTAATTTCTTGGCTTCTTTTTCAGTTATCCCTGTTCTACCTAGTGTTAAATCAAAAAACTTAATAATTGAAGTGCCGACGATTCCTTTGAATGTTAATGGATGTCCAGCCATATTTGCACCAGCAATTCGCCCTTGTTTATTTGAAGTGGTGCCTAACGGGATATGATCGTCTAATTGTTTGACAATATGATAATGTGTCGCACAATCACCGGCAGCATAAATATTTGGAATCGATGTTTCCATATATGCATTTACATGTATAGCGCCTTGTCCATTGATATGAATGCCTGTTTCTTTTAGAAATTCCGTATTCGGTTTAACACCGATACTTAACAAAACGAGATCTGTTTGGTGAGAGCCTTTATCTGTTTCAACAGTCTCCACTCTTTCCTTGCCAGAAAAACCTGTTACTTCTTCACCTAAAATAAGATTAATGTTATGCCGAACAGCCTCTTCTTCTATTAATTTTGACATATCAGTATCAAATATGTTCGCCAATTGATCGCCACGTTGAATCAGGGTCACGTTTTTTCCTAATGTTTGAAAGCTTTCCGCCATTTCTAAACCAATATAACCTCCACCAATTACAGTTACATTTTTAATATTATCTGATAAATCGTGTTTTAAATGATCTGTATCTACTAATGTTTTTAATGTATGAATTCCTTTTAAATCGATGCCATGCCAATTGGGCACTACTGGATCTGCACCAGAAGCAATCAGTAAACGATCATACGAAAGTTGAAAGGCTTGATTTGTTTCGGTTTGCATGCCATTCACTACTTGTTTATCAGGATCTATATCTGTCACCTTTGTGTATGTTTTGGCATCAATACCATACTTCTCTCGAAACGTACTCACAGTTCGTGCAATCACGTCTTTTGTAGATGGTACAATACCGTTAATAATGTATGGAAGTCCGCACTGACCATAAGAATAATCTTTTCCACGCTCTAAAACCGTCACTTTGGCTTCCTCATCTGTTCGAACAATCTCCATTGCCGCACTCATACCAGCTGCAACGCCACCGATAATAACATATCTCATCTGATTCCCCTCCTAAGGTTGTTATACCCTGTCAGGCATATCAGTATTCACGAATATTTAACCTTTGTTTGTAACAAGTTTCGCATAATAATTTACCCTCATGATAAAACCCGTCTAAGAACCCTGCAATACAATAGACAGTTTGATTACATTCCGCACACTGTCCTACTTTTTCTTCCATGTTCACCGCACCTTTCAAAATGGAATAAATCAATCAGCTTTTCTTTTTTAATTGATCGATAATACTAGTCAACAACTTGATTATTTCAGCGATACCTATTAATACAATTCCAGCTATTAATGCTGTCACCGCAAATGGTAGCAATGCTATAAAATCGACGCTATCTATAATGATAAATATACCGAGTAAAATACTAATACTAAATAAAGCCCAACCAATTACAAAAATAAAAATAGATATTTTATTTTCAGGAGTGCCGTCTTGAGCTGTCCATTTTTTAAAACTATTAAACTCTTTAAAATTATCTACCACCATTTCCACCGCCTTAAAATTAATGACCTGTAAAATAAGACAATAGATCTTTCGCATGTTGTAATTCGATATCAGGATAAAATTCACTATTGTTAGGAATTTCACGTTTACGATGATTCATCCAAATTGCTTGCCATCCTGCTTTTTTCGCACCTATGATATCTTTTTCAAACGAATCACCAACATAAACAGTCTCAGCTGGATCACAATCTAATTTGTCTTTGACGATGTCGAAGATTTCTCTATTAGGCTTTGCAATTCCATGAGAACCAGAGATAAAAATATTTTCATTTGGGATCCATTTGGCTAATTCTAATTGTTTGATTTTCATCGTTTGATGTTGTTCTTCACCATTCGTGAGAACCGCCAGTTGTTTATCTTGCTGTTTTAAAATTGATAATAGTTCTTTTATTTCTGGAAAAAGTGTAATTCTCGCTTGCTCTTCTTTGTATGCTTCGTGAAATTCAGCCGCCGTATTAGAACTAATAGATATATTAAAATCGTCTAGTGCTTTGATAAATCTGCCGGTTTGCCAATCAAATACAGTAATTTCACCTTTTTCACTCTGATCAAATAATTGTTCACTATATTTTCTGCTCAACCGATAGATGGCATCGAGTTCTTCATATGTACGATTTTCATTCACTAATTTCTTAAAGGTACGATAAAAAGATATTGCCTGATCATACAAGGTATCATCAACATCAAAAATAATCGTCTTCATGTGTAAAAACCTCATTTCGTGTTGCAAAATTCTTTTAATGATTGCTCTAAGTACTTGGTATCTTGATAACCTTTATTGTACAAGGAAGTCAGTTTCTTTTTATTCTTCTCAATTCGTCCGACCGATAATTTTTCAGTGGGACAGATGATAAAGATGTTACCCTTTTGTTCTTCTTCAAATAAATAATTGATTGTTTCATTATATTGCTGATGACGTCTTTTTAATGCGCTGAGTAAACCAGGGTATTGTTGATATTTTTTGCTAATATACCAACTGAATGATTGAGGTTTTTTATAATAACCTCTGTTTCTAGTTAATATCACTACATTTTTATGATTGCCATCTTTTATGGACTGATGAATTGGAATAGGTGCAGAGATTCCGCCATCCATCAGTGGTCGTTGGTCATATTCAACAACTGGTGCGACTAAAGGCAACGAGCTCGAAGCCCTTAGTAAAGTGAGCATATCTTCAGCATGTTCGGACTTACGATAAAACAAAGGTTCACCCGTATTACAATCGGTTACCCCTACAACAAATTCCTCTGGTGCATCGTTAAAGCTTTGATAATCAAATGGCACTAACTGATTTGGCAGTTTATCAAATATAAAATCCATTCCAAATAATTGACGCTTCTTCAGCCAATTTCGAAATGATAAATATTCAGGGTGATCAACATAATCGATGGTTGTAATCCGATTGCGATCGATTTGCTTGGATATATAAGAGGATCCATTACAGGCACCTGCAGAAACACCAATTACATAGGGGAAATACAGATCCTGTTCCATTAAATAACGCAGCACACCTGCCGTGTAAACCCCTCTACTTCCCCCACCTTCTAACACTAATCCAATATCTTTCATACGACCCCTCTTTACTTTTACTAATTATAGCAATATCTTTATCATACAATAGCGAAACGATCGATTCCAAACGTAGTGTTTATGAAAAGAGTCATTTACACTATGCGCTCTAATTCCACTCTTTCAATCTCTTCACTAACTTTTTGAATTTTTTATTTAACTTTCCTTCGGTTTGGCGTTGTTTTGTCCATTCATTGTAACTTGCAATCGTGATTAAGGTGATCCCTGCTATTAATAGGTATCCCCACCATGGCATGTTGCCCCAATATGGTTTCGTTTGATAAATGACATTAAACAGTAAAGTGCCCAGGCCAACAAAGAAATAAGATTTGATTTGGAAACTCATACCTATTAATAAGGCGATTAACGATAGTGTTCCAACAATAAGCGCATCCCATACCGTATTGCTTTGAATCGCATCTACTACTAAGTAAACGGTTATGAGTACAAGAATCACCGTTTGTATTTGAGACATAATCCGTTTGTAGCTTTTCCAAGTTTTCTTTTCCATTACGATCGAAAGTATAAGAATCGGCAATACCAATAGTTCTGCATGAAATAGATCCGAAATGTGCGCAAGATATTCTTGCAAGACAAGATAATAAGCTGGTAGTAAACTGACTCCACCCAATGTGATAAAAACTTTTTGCATCAATGGTTGATTGACTCTTTTAACTTGTAGAAAAAGCCAAATAGCAAGTAATAGATATGGAACTATTCTGACCCAGACGGTGCCGATTAATTCTGCATAATTCAAAGAATATCCCAAATAGACTACAGCAACAATCGAATACCAGTCGACCACCCATTTTTTAGCGACGATTTCAACAAGGTTTTTATAAAAAATACGCCCTGCTGCAAGTAAAACCACATAACTACCAATACTTATCATAAATATTGAAAAGTCATTATCAATATAATCCTGCCTGTTCCACATTAATATTGTCAATAATAACGGTAGTACAATTACATTTAACCATTTGCGGATGTGTAATAAATAGAGATTTAATAAGAGAAAACCGACAATAATTATTACATCTAGTAAAAGTGTGATTTGTTCGATCACAATGACCATCAACAAACTATAGTTTGCAAACGGGATCATGTACCACTCCATTGGTTTCTTCCAGACTGGACGAACTAATAACCATGTTAGGAAGAATAAAACAGTAGATCCAATCAAACAATATGAAATGGAAAGATAATCTTCAAGATTATAATAAGCTACATTTGCCGTCACTATAAATGGCACCATCGTCATCGCTGCATATAGTAACACTTTCTTTTCCCACTCTTCGGACATGATCACCATACTATAGATATAAAGAATAAATGGAATGACTAAAATCATCGGGTGAAGCAACTGCTCAAACATATAATCCGATAAAATCGTAATTAGTATCATGATTTGAATAAAATGAGCAAACCAAAAGAAATAAACCTTCAACTCTTCCGTAATTTTTCCAACCACTCGCTCAATTGTTAATAACAGCACTGGAGCAAACATGATATACCACATAACTGCTTCAAACTCTTGAATAGCAAAGGTACGGATTAAAGAGGCATAGAAAGAAACAACGATAACAGCAACAAGTAACCACAGCGGTCCAACTCGTGCATAGCGTACAAGCCAGACAAACACACCAATACCAACTAATAATAAAGCTGGTCGAACGAAGACCTCATCAATCGGATAGTCAGCTAGTAATAGAAAAACTGCCATTAAATAACTAGCCTGACCTGTATAAAAGGTCGTCTCAGCTAGCATTAATTTATTGGCTTTTTTCCAAGCAAGACTGATAGCTAATAATAGTATCCCGGCAATTGCTGTATGAAACGCAATATTCAGTTCGTTATAATATGTAATAAAACGACTGATGATCTCCGGATATAAGACAATAAACGCTAACAACCAACTAATCGCATGCGACCAAAGACCAATTTGTTTACTTATGTTTGATTGGGCTTTCGCAACGATTAATGCCAAACAACCAGCTACGAGGAACATAAATGATACCTCAAAGTACGTTTCTAGCATTAACCCATAGATAATTGCTAAAAACCTCACCATAATAGAGATATAGTAGGTACTCGTTTTGATCGCTTGTAAAAACATTAATTTGGTTCGAACACCGATCCAGGTAAACAATAGACTGGCAAAAATAAAGATAAATAGTTGTATGCTTATCAGAGATTCAAATATTAACTCCCATAACTCTAGACCACTCGTAACTATAAAAATCGAGGCTAACCAACGAAATACCTGTCTTGTTGTAATCGACGCAAGATATATGTAGGTACCAGCTATCGTTAAATAAGCTAATAATAAGATCCATGATTCTTGGTTCCCTCTGATTACTAATCCCTGATAACTAATATAGATAAAAGCAAACAGTGAAATAACACCACTGGTATAATAAAATACTTTTGCTAAGTAGGCATCCTTTTTCATCAAATAGGCAAAGACGAGATAAGCTGCCCCAAGTAAACCATAGACAACTAAATCCAGTGATTGTAACCAAGAGTGTTCGGTTAATTGATAAACACCATATGCAAATAATCCACTGAAGACAAGCTGGTAAGACTTTGTATTATAGACAAACACCATCGTAATATAAATAAATGCTGTTAATAATACATTAAAGCTATAAAAGAGCGAATCTTCAAACACAAATAGCATTAATAATGTAGATATCACCAAGTTCAACTGGGCGTATGCTGGTAATTCTTTGGTGAATAATTGAATGGCTTTACGATGACGATAACGGTGATACCCATATAATAGAACGGCATTATAGACCATAATAAGAAAATAAAACAGATCTACCGAAACATTCATTGCTGCAATAGAAAATCCTATGAAACAAGACATAAATATAAAAAAGATCCAGACAAATAATCTCGAATTATTTTTAACGGCATTTCTTATGTATAAAGGTAATGGTAAAACGGTACATATAATGCCAAGAAGATACTTACCTTCACCAGTTAATGTTAAATAATCGCCAAATAAGCCAAAGTAACCAATCGCTATGATCGCTATCGGCAGTAATAAACTACCTAATGTTAAAAAGGCAAAGGCTGTTTTTTCAATTTTTAAAATAGATGAAGAGATACCACTTAAGCCTAAGAAGAATACGGAAACACCAATAAGCATGACTACCTTTAGCAATGCTCCCATTTGTTCCCATGTGCTAGTTGCTACAACCAATCCACTAATTAATAGGAACGCCACACCTAAAATTAAGAGCCATGTGATATTTCTTTCTCTTATTTGCTCCTTCGATTTTTGTGGCTTTACTTTTTGTTTTATTTCTGGCTTTTTTTCTTTTGTAACTTCTGTGTTATTAGCCGATTGTTGCTTATTCACTTTCTGATCTAACTCTTTTGGATTATCGCGTACGACTGTATGTATCCCAGCTATTTCTTGCTCTTGATCGTTCACATATTGTTTGTAAGAGTTCATCACTCTCATAAATTCTTTTTCACTTATGTAACCTTCTTTTAATAATTTCACCAACTCTTGCCCGACCACTTTTTCACGTTCTGATTGTAAAATACCGATCACATCCTCATATCAGTCAAATCTATAATTCTCATTTTCTACCATTATATCATTATTTTACAAGATAAAAAGGATTATTTGTATCGTCGTATCTAATGTAATTTTTTACAAAAGTTGATTTTCTGGTGAAATTAGCGATCGTCGGGATTTCGCTCTTAATGCACCGCTTAAATACCGATGAGACTCACTCTCGTCGGGATTTTACCATTAGTTTACTACCACAATCCCGATGAAATGATGTGTCAGAAGAGATTGGATTACGAATCACCTTAAAACTCTACTCATATCACATAAAAAAAGCCATCAAGTTAATTAAACTCAACGGCTCTCTTATATTTATTAATCAGAAAAAAGACTTCAATTTATCTCCATATCTCTTTTGATATGTCTACTATATATTTAAGTTTAGCCCATTGCTCATCTTCTGTTAGGATATTTCCATGATGAGTGGAGGCAAATCCACATTGTGGGCTGATACATAACTGATCTAATGAGACATATTGTGTTGCTTCTTCGACACGAGCTAGGATATTTTCTTTATCTTCTAATTCACCATGCTTTGAAGTGAATACACCAAGTACTACTCGCGGTCCTCCATTCGGTATGTGTTCAAGTGGCGTAAAATCACCTGAGCGATCATCATCATATTCAAGGAAAAAGCCATTTACATTTTCTTTTGCAAATAGTGTAGGAGCGATTTTAGCGTAGCTTCCTTCAAATGCCCACTTCGAACGATAATTTCCTCGACAAAGATGAGTCGTAATTGTCATGTCATCTGGTTTTACTTCTAAAACCCCATTCACTACACGCAATGCCAAATCAATCAACTCTTCACGTGAATAACCACTGTCATTAAAAGGAATTTCTGGCGCATTTAGTCCGGCTATGTAAACATCATCAAACTGTAAGTAACGACAGCCCGCTTGATAAAACGCTTGTACAGCATCGCGATAAGCTTGGATAACATCCTTCGTATACTCTTCTACATCCGGGTAAATATCTTTATTTCGGATCCCTGCATTAAATAATTGATTTGGACTTGGAATTGTCTGTTTTGCTACTGCACGGTCCCCTACTATTTCTTTAAATTCAATAAATTCTTTAATATGTGGGTGATCCTGATTAAATGAAACCTTACCAATCACGCGCACATCATATCGTTCCGTTTCTTCCCCTTTAAAAGCAAATCCATGATCCGGTACATAGCCCTCTACTCCAGTTAAATGTTCAAGGAAATCAGTGTGCCAAAAACGGCGACGGAATTCCCCATCTGTTACTGCTTGTAACCCCACTTCAATTTGCTTATCGACGATCTTCTTAATTTCTTCAGTCTCTATTACATGAAGTTGATCCGCATCTATCGTACCTTCTTGAAAATCCTTTCTTGCTTGATGAATGCGCTCTGGTCGCAATAAACTTCCGACATGGTCTGCTCTGAATGGTGCTGTGAAATTTGTCTGTGTCATAAAACCTCTCCTTAGTTAAACTTACATATTATGTGATTTAAGGTAAGTTTAGCACAATAAAAGTATTATAGAGTAACACATATAATCTATCTTTTGTTATAGTTTCAAGCTATAACAAAGTCAATTCTTCATCAATTATTTCTCTTAAATACTGAATATATATATCTGCAAGTTTACTATTAGCTACATTTTTATGTGTAATATAGCCAACATGAATTTGCTCATTCACTTCCAAAGGCACAGCGATAATATCCTTACTGTTTAATTTATGACTGATGACACCAGTCGATATCGTATAGCCATTAAGGCCAATCAGTAAATTAAACAATGTCGCACGATCACTAACACGAATATTTTTTGGCCGTGATAGTGTACTCAAGATCTCCTCCGAAAAATAAAAAGAATTGTATTCCCCTTGTTCATAGGAAAGGTATGGGAAAGGATTCAAATCCTCTAAAGTTACTGATTCCCTTTCCGCTAATGGATTGGTTGAACTTATAAACACATGTGGATTAGCAATAAACAAGGAATGAAAAGTTAAATTTGCCTCACGCAGAAATTTATGTATGATTTGCTCATTAAAGTCATTCACATATAAAATGCCGATCTCGCTACGCAAATTTTTAACATCATCAATAATTTCATAGGTTCTCGTTTCTCTTAATGTAAACTCGTATTCTTCCCGGTCATAGTCTTTTAACAATCGAACAAAAGCACTGACAGCAAAGGCATAGTGTTGGGAGGAAACCGCAAAGTTCTGCTGTGGCGTCCGACTCTTGTCATAGCGATTTTCCAGAAGTTCCGCCTGTTCAACAACTTGTCTTGCATAGCCTAAAAACTCGGACCCTTCCGGTGTAATCGTAATTCCCTTATTCGTCCGCAAAAAAATAGTAACCCCTATTTCCTCCTCTAATTCTTTCAATGCATTCGAAAGACTAGGTTGACTAATAAATAGTCGCTGTGCTGCCTTATTAATTGACTGACTTCTCACCACTTCGATGACGTATTTTAATTGTTGTAATGTCAAAGCAATTCCCCCTACTTCAGCTTAGAATCAATACAATTATTGTACTATACGAAGATAAAATGGGACACAAGATTCGTGTCCCAATTCATTAATTATCTACATTTCGTGCAGACGAGGAAGCTTTTCCCCGTCTTTGTTCAGCTGGCTTTTTGCCTTTGCCATGAAGCTTTTCTTTTGGCGCATAGGAATCCTTTGTCATTTGAACACCTCCGTTAACGAATAGCTTACCCTATTATACTCACCAAACAGGTTCATACTATTCTTTAGAAGGAGAAAACTCGCTCATTTCTGTTCCATAACAACTCTTGTATTACCAATCATATCATGAAGGCCTTGTTTTTGAGCAGTAAATGCCACAAACAAATACAAAAGACTCGCGATAGCAAATACGCGATATATAAACCTTCCGATCACCTCGCGAAAAAGGAGATCACTCCATTTTAATGATTGACGATCCTCACGAATTACTTTTAATCCAAAGATCATTTTCCCAAGTGTCTGGTTATAAAACTTAGTCATCAATAAAAAATAAAGATAAAAAACGATCGAGCTTATGATCCCTGTCACTGTCCAAAATCCGATATCTAACTGAAACCCATTTTCCATAAAATGAAAAGGAACCAGCAAAATTCCGTTCACACTAAAAACAATAATTAAATCGGCAAGATATGCCCAGAAACGCATCCAAAACCCTGCGTAGCGAACATCGGATGTTGAATGAGCACCATCATAATTTATTTCGTCAGCCATTCTGACACCCCCTTATTGTGAATAAAGATACATTGCACGTGGCGCATTATTTTCACGTAACAAGTCTTTAATACCAATTAAATCTGATTCTGTTCCTAACATGCTTTGAACCGTGCCACCAATCCATTGATTAAAATTTAAACCAGCTTCGTATTCAATGACTTGTGCATTGGCGAGTTCATGGTCCTCTTTCATGATTTCGATCGTATCCTCTAACGAACCAAGTTCATCAACAAGATCAACTTCTTGAGCTTGAGCACCTGTATAAATCCGGCCATCACCTAATTCACGAACACGTTGCTCCGACAATTCTCTGCCATTAACAATAACGTCCACAAACTCTGCATACATATCGTCTATCATCGTTTGTAAAATTTCACGTTCGCCATCTGTCATTTCACGAGACATCGACATAATGTCTTTATATTCTCCACTTTTTATCGTATTAAAATCAATGCCATGTTCATCGGCAAATTCTGCAAAGTTAAAGCTTTCCATAATAACACCAATCGAACCAGTAAGTGTTGCATTATGAGCAACAATTTTATTTGCTGGTGCCGCAATGTAATAACCACCCGATGCAGCGGTATTACCCATTGAAATATAAATTGGTTTTTCATATTCTTCCTGAATTTCTATGATTTTATCATGAATTTCAGCACTCTCAACGACTCCACCACCAGGTGTATTCACGCGCAGAATAATGCCATCAACCTGACGATCTTCACCAGCGTGTTCTAGCATATCCAAAAACCGTTTATGGTTATAGGAACTCGTATTAATTAACGAGCTTGGTGTCGTATCTTGGATAACGCCATTTAAATGTAGCACTGCTATTTTACTGTTACCTGATCCAGTTGCCACGACCTTTTCGCCAAAATTCTGGCCCGGATCTTCGAGACTAAATAAGTTTTCTAAATCAGCTGTTGCCATACTTGAGAAAAACTGAAAGGCGATTGAAGTCAAAAATAAGCCAGCAGCAACAACCAATGCAATCCATCGTTTTTGGTTCATATGTGTATCTCCTCCTATATTTCTTCTACCAATCAATTACGTTAACGAAGCTGTAAAAGTTTCAATTAATACAACTTTTACAACAATTAAATCAAACTAGTTGTTTTTGATAACCTCGTGCAAAAAGTATGATTAGAATCATTAAAATCGATAATCCGGCAAGCACAAAAGCAACCGTTGTTGTCGTAGCATGATCCATCAAACTCCCTGTTAACAGTGGAAAGAAAATACCACCAGCTCCACCCGATGCAATCATAATACTCGTAGTTTTATCCGTACTACCAGGTAACAGGGTAGTAGCATAGACGATGGCAATTCCGAATATTCCAGCCATCATTAAACCAATCAGCACAATCAACAGATAACTCAGCCACAGATTGGTTGCCAATCCTAAAATAGCGATAAAAACCACAGTGCCTGTACAACAAATGATAAGATAGCGAGCATATTGCATCCATTCTGCTAAATACCCTGCAGCTAAACGACCAGCAACCATAGCTCCCCAAAAAATGGTGACAGACAATGTTGCTAGAAAGGTAGTTGCTTCCACTTGATTGACTAAAATAGATGGTAAGAAATTCATAACACTAATCTCTAATCCTACATACACTATGAAGAAAATCATAAACATAGCTAAAATCAATCGATATTTCATAGAAAGTTGCGATTGATCTTCTTTTTTTGGTTTGATAACTTTACCCATATGCTCTTCTAAGGAGCCAAAAGATGTTTTCATCCAGAAGATACATATCACTACTGCATATATACCTAGAACTAAAAATGAGTAGCGCCACAAATCAGTTGATGCGAGCCAACCTGAAATAATCGGCATAATTAAAGAACCAAGTCCAAAAAACACTTCTAATCTGCTAAAAGCAATCGCTGGTTTATCATTGATTGCGTCAATAATTAACGCTCCCACCAATGGCTCAATAATTCCAAAACCAAACCCAGCGAATATTGCTATAAAAAACCAAAATTCCCATGGCACTAGTGACATAAACATGATTTGTGCAAGTGCTATTGATATAAATGATAAAAGAAGTGTACGTCGTCTACCAATTATTCTAGCTAGATAGGAAGCTGAAATCACCCCTGCTAAAAAGCCAACAGATTGACTTGCAATTAAGATACCACCTTCTGTATAACTTCGATCATAATAATCCAAAATTTCAGTCAATATCGATCCAAGAATAATGTGTGTAAATCCAATAAGTAAGTATGTAAACGAACCAATCCAAATTAAACGTTTCATATATCCTCCTAGTGTTCATTTATTCTTATGTACTCAACTTTCGCAGCTAGAAAAAAGCATTAAATATAACTAGCTGTAAAGCATGTCACTGTTTAAATATGGTCATTGACAATCGAAATAGGTATAAAAAAACACCTCAACTTTTGGTATAGTGTAATTGACTAGAAAACACTACCAATACAGAAGAGGTGTCTCCTATATGATAGCGAATAATGACCAAAATAATCAACTACCAAATGAACTTTCTTCCATCTTTAAAGAATTAAACGTGTATAAGCATCTTAGAAAAGCTGGTATTACAAAGTCTGTCGGCTTTACTTGTGCCTATCTTTTTCAATTGATTTTTTGTTTGATCTTTGAAAATAAGAACTGGTATCAAGTACTTCAAAGTAACAAAGCGAATGATTGTCCAGAGAAGAATGCCGTCTATCGCTTTTTAAACAAATCTACCTTTGCTTGGAGAAGGTTTTTATTATTTCTAAGCGCTCATACCATTGGAAAAGTAACCAACTTAACGCGTCATGATCGCCCCAAAGTATTGATTGTAGATGATTCTTCGTATGATCGTAACCGCAGTAAATCGGTTGAATTATTAGCTCGCTGTTTTGACCATGCATCCCAAAAAATGCGCTTTTATAAAGGGTTTCGTATGCTTACGCTTGGTTGGTCAGATGGTGCCACATTCATTCCAGTGGACTTTTCTTTATTAAGCTCGAAGAAAAGCCAAATTAATGGCATATCATCAAAAGTTGATAAACGTAGTTCCGGTTATAAACGCAGAGTAGAAGCATTACAAACCGCACCTGAGCAAATACCAGGTATGGTGGAACGCGCGATGAATGCCGGTATCGATGCTTCCTATGTGCTGATGGACTCTTGGTTCACGTATCAGCCTCTCGTTAAGGAGATAAAAGAGCAAGGACTCGATGTCATTGGCATGGTAAAGAACTTGAAACAGCGTTACCTTGTGAATGGCCAACGTGTAAGCTTAAAGGAACTATATCGTTTTGCGAAACCAACAGATGGAAAGAAAGGCATTCTTCGTTCGATTCATACCACACAAGCGAATGGCGTTCCTATTAAAGTTGTCTTTGTTCGTAATCGAAATAAAAAGAGTGAATGGTTAGCTATTCTAAGCACCGATTGTACACTTAGTGATCAAGAAATCATTCGTATTTATGGGATGCGATGGGACATTGAAGTTTTTTTCAAAACAACAAAATCTCTCTTAAAACTTCAAAAAGAGTTCCAAAGTCGTTCGTATGACGGCTTAATTAGTCATACGACCATCGTATTCACACGATATATTGTTCTCTCGTGGCAAAACCGATGTAGCACAGACGAGCGAACACTTGGCGGCATGTTTTATGAATTATGTGATGAAGTTAGTGATCTCGATTGGGCTGTGGCACTTCAGCAGTTGATCGACCTTCTTGAAGATGCCTTGAAAATGAGCAACAAAAAGGTACAAAAATTAATCAAAAGTCAAGTCCAACAATGGATTGCAGGCTTACCCAGCTATATCAGGGCTTACCTGCCTATTTCAGTGTGCGAAAGTTGAGTTATGTATATATCAATCTATTAGAATAAGAAATCTCTCCATCGTATATCCTACCATGAAAATCATTTTTTGTAAGTTGATCACGTTTTTTGCCATATAAGAATGAATCGCGGGGAAGATTTAATGTCTCATTATAATTACAATTAATCACTCTTTATCTATTTCGTTAATTGTTTATTTAAATGCCAAATAGTTTTTTGCAAAAAAAATCCACGAAAACGAATTCGTGAATTATTATTTCAAATACTGCTTCACTTGCTCTAATGTGTCAAATTCATCTATATGTTCGATTATTGCTTCTAATGTTTCTGGATCTTGCTTTTGTATTTGTTGATTCAACTCTTCTGGAACTGGAGCTACGAATTTTGTGAGTAGACGAATGACGGTGCTGGCTAATGCTTGCGCTTTTCCTTTTGCTAAACCTTCTTGTATTCCCTTATGCATTCCTTCTTGTATTCCTTCTTGCATTCCCTCTTTTTTTCCTTCTCTTTTGCCTTCATCTCGGAATAAATCCGCTAAAGTCATCACCATTTCGCTCCCTTCAGAATAAGAACTTTCTACATACTTTATCATATCATGAAAATCTGCTTTTGTAAGCTGACGATCTAGGTGAAACACATAGCGTAACAATGTTTCAAGGTACTGTATGGCTCTCTCTTGATCATCTAGTTGTTGTAAATAGTAGATAGATCGTTTAACTGCTTTGATGGCATTTTGTTTGTTTTTCGTGGTCATATCTCGAAAAATTGTTAGAATAATTTTAAGTTGAGCGATCCCTTTGAGATCCTCATCATCATAGTTTGACACATCAAACAAAATATATGCAAAGTCTGGTATATATTGTTTTATATCTTCAGAAAAGGTATCAAAACCTTGCAACATGTCATTTAAGTTTTTCGGATAATTCCATTTTCTTTCACTGTGAAAAATAACGATTGGAATAACAATCGGGAGTTCTTTTTGTTTTTCTTTCTCCATTTTTGCTTCCCAAATTTCGATCATGTACCGCAATAATTGAAATACGATTGTTTTACTTGGATAACTTTTATGTTCGAACAAAAGATGCAAATAGGCTTCCGTTTCATTTAGTTTAACTTGAAAAAGTAAATCGGAAAAATATTCTCGTAATTCCTTTGAGATGAAGCTATCTTTCTGTGGTTGAATACTTTCTACTTCAATGAGGTTAACAATACTGGTGGGCAAATAATGCTGGATAAAGGACTTGGCAACTTCCACATTCGAAAAAGTTTCTTTAAAAAACGTATCGTGTGGATTTTGAATGATCACTATCATCATTTTCTTCCCTAAATGAAATGATGACTAAATACGAATGTACGTTCTTATTTAATTATAAAGGACGTATTGACAAATAGCAAGTTGATATTAGAAAAACTTTACATTCAAAAAGATCAAATTGCCTGTCCCTAATCCCATCCTTTTTCTATTTTAAAATTCATCATCTGTTGATTCTTTCATTTTCATCTCGATTTCGAACCCTTCAAACGAACTAATCATTTTGCCTTCTTCTTCCCAAGTAAAAGGCTTACCATCTATCACTAACAAAGGCCCATGGGAGTTCCCACTTGACTGAATTTGTGCGACAAGTTCAGAATCTTTTATCCTTACATAAGATTGTCCATTTGGAAAGGTTTTCTTTTCTAGAAATTGTTTTGAAAGAGTTTGTTTAGTTTTTTTCACTAATTTTTGATACAAAGATGGCAGATCCGTGTCTAGTTCATCACCTACCGCAACTCGATAACCTTCACCTTTGGACTCAATTGCTTCCAGTCTTACTCCTATTGGTAAAACTAACTGTTCAATATAGAAGTGGCGATATTTACCGGCAGCATCAGGGAGTGTAAATGCTTCTATTTCTTTGTCAAAAGTGCGCCCTAATTTTAGAGACATCTCTAAGTTATGGCAAGTTTCACACATGGAGATTTGTGTGTCATCCTCTATTGTCATGTGTATTTTCGCTTCGTTTTCGTTACATACGGAACAAACCGTCATATATAACCACCCCTTTTATTATTCATTATCCTTTAGCGATCCGAACACAGCAAGCACTTCCTCTTCCAATTCTTTAATCAATTCAAACTCATTTTTACGATGAATTAAAGCTT
Organism: Gracilibacillus massiliensis; assembly: GCF_001458115.1. Taxonomy (GTDB): domain Bacteria; phylum Bacillota; class Bacilli; order Bacillales; family Amphibacillaceae; genus Gracilibacillus; species Gracilibacillus massiliensis. Next base: position 376,131 of record NZ_CZRP01000012.1, on the reverse strand, counting down.
TCACAATACTGGCATAATACCAATGTTGATCTCGTTTGCCACGTTTAAATCGTTGCCAGATCATATCTCCATTTGCTTTTAGATCATGATGAATCGATCGTAGGTTATGTAATTTATCTGCTACAATTACCTGAACATCTTCTATTGATGCGTCTTGTAACATATCAATCGTATGTTGCTTTCTTTCTTCCCAGGTCAGACTTTTATCCTGTTCAGATGCTGCTAAAACGTAATTGGCCACTTGTTTTCCGAACATTTCTTTTAGCTGTTCAAAGGTTAAGTCTGTATCTTCCAAGGTATCATGAAGGATTCCAGCAGCAATTACTTCTTCTGAACACTTTGCTTGCTGCAAAAGCATGCCAACTGCATATGGATGGGTAATGTACGGTATATCCGTTCCTTTTCTGTTTTGATGTTGATGGGCTTTTGTAGCGAGAATATTTGCTTTTTCGATTAGATTCATGTATTGGTCTCCTTTACATCATAAGTATTGAATTACGTTCAGATAAAATTATCATATCATCAGAAGTTATATATAGATAAGTTATACGGCAGTTAAAATATGCCAGAGACATTTGAACGATGTTGTTTTTGAAAAATTAAACACTCATGTGTCTCTTCAGTATAAAGAGATTTGTATGTAACAGCATAGTCATCCTATTCGAAAAAAAGGCTGGTATTATTAACACGGAAAATCTCTTTAATAATTAACATACCTTTGGGACAATGGACATACCTTCTCAGTATCAGGAGGGGATTCATATTCCAAATAAATATATATTTTTCACAATAATAACTGCTATTACGATTGTGATTGCATTATATGGGTTAATAGATAATTCTGAAGAAAAGGAGCATCAAAAAGTTTCATCAACTGAAAATATTAAAACAATAGATAACAAAAAAATATCCAAAAAATATTTAAGCGATTTAGAAGAAAGAACTGGGGACTTGACAAATATCTTAATTAAAACTCTAGATGGAACTAAGTATCAGCTTACTGGTATTATATTACGTGCCGAAACGTTTCCAACTCAAATAATATACTTAGAGTCCATTAATACAAACACATTGAAAGACAAACAAAATATAGAGAAAAAAATATACAATATAATAGAAACACAAAATTTCAGAAACAATGAAACATTTGAAATAGTATTTGATGGAACTAAAAAGATAAAAGACTAACTGTTATCAATATTTGCACCAACGAGGGGAAATGCGGAATAAGCTTATTCGCCCTTACTTCTTAGCGGACACTACGGGTTATGGATAAGCGGTTCCCCAGCGGGAAAGGTTATCTAAAGGTTGATAGATAGAACTCTCTTACTTAATTTGGCGGTTAGTACGGAGGTGTATTTTTGTTTGATCAAAGAGATTTTGGTAACTTAAAAGGATAGTAAGAATTACAACAATTAAATTTGATTAGGATCGTCAATAATAAAGTTTAAAAGAACGATGTGCATTATAATAAGTGATATAATACCAAAAGGAGTTACGATTATATGAGCACGAAAGAAGATTAGTCTTTTCCACTAATAGTTGATCTAGAGCCAGTAGATCAGTGTCTAATGCACCATCTACCACAACTCGATAACTTCTACAGTTAAAAAATCACTTTACTGAGGCTCTGCTAACTGTTTTATTTCTCCTGGTTCATATTCTGCATTAGTTATTTTCCATTTATCATCAATAAGTTTCACCTTAGCAGGTAGTTGTTCTATTTCACCATTGGCATATTCCATTTGGACTACAACTTCAAAAAAGGAATCCGTAACTTCCTTAGAATCAATAACTTCAAAATCTTGTATAGGTGATTTATTGAGATAATCTCTATAGTATTCTATTTGTTTTTCTTCTGATCCAAAAAAGCCAGCATCCATATAAGATGCAAATGTCTCAACATCACCTTTTAATACAGCATTCATTGCAGTTTCAACCGTATTTTCTGGAGTACTAGTATCCAAACGACTAACACTAACTACAAACCAAACAGATACTAAAAATAAAATTAATGTGGATAATACTAAATTTTTTCTACGCATTCTAACATCCTCCTTCTTCAAAAGTACCATTTAATTCCTTTTGAAACCAGAGAATATAAAAATATTTACAATTATTTTACATTAATATTGGGAGTTTAAGAAAATGGCAATTACATAAGGGATGCTCATTGTATAAAAAAATATCGTGGGATTGCGGGTCAGCATATAATAACAAATAAGTCGAGTGCAATTTTACGCTGACCCTATGCTAAGGTAACCACATTATAAAATATATTCATCACACCTACAAACTGTCCTCCATATGTGAATAATTGTGTTTTTGAGGGGGCTAACACCTATTTTATTTTAACCAATCATTCAATTTATCAAAAGTATTATCTGTTCGAGATGTATTTGTTAAGTAGTTCATATCTAATCGTTGGGCATGCATCAAATATAATCTTTTGCCCCATTCACAGTCGGACGATGATTTCCAATGTACACAAGCACGCAATCGATCCAGAATAATATCCTCTATTCCAATTACATATACATGAAGATTATTCGCTAATTGTAACTCAATAACCTTGGCATCATCTGCATCTTCTAACATATCATTTGGAACCTCAATGCTAATCATTAATTCCTCGTGATACCAGTGCCGACCCTCTGGTATAAACCCAAGTGATTTCAAATATCTGTCCGCCATTTCGCGTTGACTAAAAATAATGTCTATATCCGATGTTGTATATTCACTTCTGGTATAAATTTCTACAGCTAACCCTCCAACAATTATTGGTTTCAATTTTTCTTGTTCAAATAAATTTGTAAGAATTGCTGTAGTTTGTAACATCTTCTCGAATTTTGATTTTCCTTTCAACTTAGATAGCTGAAATTTAGCATCTTCAATCGAACTCATAATACCACTTCCGCTCTGTGATATATTTCACTTTCCCATTTTCCTCAGCTTCTTCCCAGCGTTTCATACATAATATATCCAATATTTTCTGTTCATCGATGTCTCGTTCACGCTTACGAACGATCCTTTCGCTTTTTCTATCACGAGCAATGATTCGTTCTACGTCAGATTTCTGACTTTCTATAAAATTGTTAAGATCATTTATATTCAGCTTATCCATTTAAAACACCTCACACGTGAATGTTACTTGTAGTATAACATGTTTTATCCATAAACAAACAGATTGAAATAATTCCTGACAGTTATTCTTAAGATTAGGAATGGAAACTGGCTAAAAGGCTTATCCCCTATGAACTCGAGATAAAATTCTGATCACCGGGACAAAGAACCTGTCCCCCGTCCCCCGATTGTAACTTGAATGTAGAACTTACAGACGATTAGCACCATGATAAAGTACAGATCAACGGGACAAGGAACCTGTCCCTTTGTCCCAATGATTGACATATGCTAACAAGTCTTCTTTTATACTGCTAAAATCTTGTTGCAAATCGAGAGATGCAACTATAATCTGATTACCTTTAATGTGATAAGTGTGGTTAGGTTGATTTAATGCAGTTGTTTTGGCATAAAGTAACATACCTGCTACCATTTCATCCGGTTCTTTTTTCCAATTGTTTATATATGTAAATATTTGATAAAGGTTACTGGATTTGTGTTTTGCAGCTCCGCCTTCAAACCTTGCTACCATATTCTCAGAATAAAATTTCGCATCCACAATCAATGTTTTTTTATTATTTTGAAGCACAAGATCTGTTTGCATCATCGGTAATGCATCTGTGAATTCATCATCAACCATCCACTTAATTTGAGGATGGGATACCTTATATTTCGTTTCACGTTTAAAAAAGGCATAGATGAACTTTTCATATAAAGACGATAATCTTTGTTCGTCTTGAGCCTTTTTCATCATTTGAGACGCAGTACTTTCATCAAATAACAACTGCTCATAAAGATATCTGCACACGTCTACAATAAATTGATAACGTATGTTTTGACGGTTATACCTAACGTTTTTCCATAGCTTCAAATCTAGCTCTACATCTGATACTTTAGTAAAATAAGGAAGCAAACCGTAAAATAATCGACGCTTTTTTTGAGCTATTTTAGTTGAACGCGACAGGTAAACGAGTGTAGCTTTAATAATTTGATTCAATAATATATTTTCAGAAAATTCATCATAAACGACTGCAATTTTTTTATTTACCAATGCGTTTTTCTTTATCGTAGAATTGATGTCGATTTTCCCCTTAATCACATTGGAAGTCTCTTCAACACTTATATAATCTTTACTTAATCCACCGCGAATCAACACAGGTATACCTATCGATAAAATTTCTGCGTAAAGCTCTTTGACGTTCTCAAATTTTTCTGTTCCGATTCGTTTATACTCGGCAAGATTTAACGTTTGATATGCATAAGAAAGCATATAGTATATATTACGAATTGGAATATTATTATTTCGTTCCATCGTAACAACCTCTTAGTCGTTCAGCCCAATCATTCGCTTTCTGTTCATCATCAAACCAATACTCGAATAGCTGTGGAATAATTTCATATTCGATTACTTCTTCAACACGAGTTGCCGTATTAACTTTATAAGCATCACCTACAAAATAGCTATGCCCAATTACAAAGCCTGTCCCTAGCTCTTCCACAATTTGATTATTTAAGCTTTTAATTTCAGCAATGATACGATTTAACACTTCTGGATTATTTAATCCATTTACATACAAGTTAAATGTCTGATTGTAGAATGCTGGTTTAATTTCAAAAAACGAGAATCTTCTTCTCAGTGCATAATCTAATAAAGCTAAACTTCTATCTGCTGTATTCATCATTCCAATTATGTATAAATTCGATGGCACCGAAAACATATCATTAGAATATAGGAGATTGATTTGCTCGCCTCGCTTATCAGCTTCGATCAGCATCATTAATTCTCCAAATATCTTACTCATGTTCCCCCGATTAATTTCATCAATAATAAAGAAATAGTCTCGTTCTGGATCTCGTGCTGCTTTTCTAGCAAACTTCACAAACGGCCCTTGTTTCAGTTCAAACCCTTCTCCTTCAGCTTTTGGGCGGAACCCTTCAATGAAGTCCTCATAACTATAGCTTTGGTGGAACTGAACCATATGGATTCGTGTTTCATCTTTTTCTTCCATCATTACATTCGCTAAACGTTTGGCAATATACGTTTTACCTACTCCTGGTGCACCTTTCAAAATAAGATTCTTCTTATTTTCAAGTAGAGAAATTAGACGTCTAAGCTCTTTCTCCTCGATAAAAACATCCGAAAGAAATTCATCTACTGTATAAGATTCATTTTCTAGAACAGTTGGCTTAGACTCAATAAAACGAATGTAGTAGTCAATCGAGCTTCCTGATACCCCTTTATACTTTTTGTAGGCTTGATCTGATACAACGGCATCTTTCAACCGTTTTAGTTGCTCAATATCAGTTTCACCAAAAATGGAAGCATCAAAATATTGCTCTATATCCTTTAACGCACTTACTTTTTGGGTAACTGTTTTATCATTCAATCCAGCTCCTGTATCTGTAACTTGATTGGATAACCAATTTCGAAACTCATTTACTTCAGCAATTTTCGGATCAATAAAATCTTCATTCATTACTTGATCAATTTCTTGAATAAAATTTGGATAAGCATTTAGACATGTTAATGTTTTTTGAGCAAAAGACTGATGTAGTTCCCACTTCCCAACTTGAACCCATTCTACTTTTCTTCTATGTTTATATTCAGTTGCTTTATCTTCATAGTAGTACTCTCCCGTAACGACTCCACGTGCAAGGATTCTTTTCATTCCTTCTTTTACATATACTACGTCACCTGTTTGAATTTCACGATAGAAATCCCATACAGCCTTAGTATCATTAACAGGTCGAACACCATCCGCTCTTTGTTCAGCTATTGTTCGTTCAACAGCTTCCTTAGAATCATAGTTTATTAAATCCCCTAAATAGTCCCAACCAAGTGCAATCACATTTTCTGCGTGGAACTGATCCCATAATCTAGAATTTTCACCTGGTGAAATAACCCAATAATTAATACTGTTATCAATTTCATCTTCTTGATTCGCGATTTTCTTCTCTTTTTTGGGATAAGTTAAAGTAGGATCTTCATCATAATATAAAAATATTAAATAGGATCGCATTAAAACGCCCCAGTCAGGGATCCCACCTAAATTATCAGGCTTACTTCTTACGCCACGATTATATTGATCTTCCGCATATTTTTTTCTGAATTGAATTCTAGTCTTACCAAACTTTTCTGGATATCGAGGTGTACTTTTACCAGCTACTAGTCTCTCAATATCTTCATCTCGTTGTTCCGTCATTTCTTGATAGATATTTTTAAATTCTGAATAGGATTGATATTCAAAGAAATTTTCCTTATAGCCGCTAGCTAATCCATACTTTTCTAAAAGGTGTCCTAGTTTTTCAAGATATGGCGTGTACCACATACCTGTTTTTTCACCTAGATTTTCCGTAACCCAAGCTTTATATTTTTCTTTTTGGGTATTTATAAGATCATTCATAGGGTACCTCCTTTACTTTCCACTTCAAGTAACAGTAGCATTAGTAATTAGGTTCTCATTAACCAATATTTCAAAAATAAGACCAAATTCTTCTCTAGTTAAACCATATACCCTCCTTGGTTCTTTTTTGTATTTTTTTATTTCTTTAAGGAATCTAAATATGACTTTTTGCTGATTCAATTGAACCACCATCTTACACTTACTATTTAATTAAAAGTTCTAACCTCTGATGTTAGCCTTGTATCTTTAAACAACACAAAGAACTGCTACTAAATTTGTATGACTTGCTGACTGGACTTTAATAAAGCAATATCCCTTCTAATATTTTTACTTTCCAAGTTGCTCAAAACCTTATACTCCGTTTCCGGAGTCCAGTATATTCTTAGCTGTTCCTTCGCCCTAGTTATAGCTGTATAAAATATATTGTGGGTAATCATTTCTTCAATTTCATCTGTAATAACGATTTTGACTGAATTATATTCCAGACCCTGTGCCTTATGGATTGAAACAGCATATGCAACTTGAGATGGAACCACAGCCTCAGTAGGGGAATCATCATCCTCATCAGTGTTGTTATACTCGTCTACAAAAAATCGAATTACAGAATTACCATTATCAGAATTACCTATTAAGTGAAAATCATATCCTTCTGCTTGAAACTCATTTATAACCTTGTCAATCTCAATATCAAATTGTATTCTATCTTCAAATGTCTCTATCTTAACTATTTTACCTTTTAGATTGTTATAAATTATGGGAGCAAATCTTTCTGACTCGTTAAACAAAACGGGATCATTAACCTTATAAGTTTGGATGCCCCATTGAACAGGTCTGTTTTTATTGTTGCTTTGTAAAAACCTATTAATATTATTTATTCCATAAAGCCCATCATAATTTAAGCATAGGATTATTTCATCTTCCCCGCTATGTTCAAATATAGACTCGTCCAATGTTATGGAGTAATCGTTTCTTGCTACGTGCTCTAGTATATCCTCATCCATGTTCCTAACTTTTTCCCACAAAGTAATCAGCTTTTGGTTAGTACTCCGATAGGGTTTTGTTAACTCATATACAGATGTTCCAGGTACAAATGAGCGAGCTGCGTCAAACCAATTCCCGAAGACTATAGAGTCTATTTGAAAAGTATCTCCGACTAAAACTATTAATCTAAAAGAAGCTTTATTTAGTACTTCTAACATGTCTACATTACTAACCGTACTACACTCGTCAATAACCAATAAATCAAATTCCATGTCACTATTTCTCTGTTTTATAAATTTAGCAATTGTTTTATAGGTACAATTAGCAGCACTAACTCTTCGTTTTAAGTTATCTACTGCCGGATTAGTATTTGCTAGATAGAGCTTTTTTTCGTCATTAAAAAAATTTGAAATGTGATTGATCATAGTGGATTTCCCGGTTCCAGCAGAACCGTATATAAATGCCACTTTTGATTTCTCAAACATGCGTTCAAAAGCAATTTTCTTCTCATGAGAATCAATATCGTAAGCGGTTGATTGCAACCAATATTGAACAGAATTTGAATAATTATCGATGCCAGATGAAGCTAACTCTTTGAGTTTTTGTATTATACTTAGAGTATCTTCTACATAACCTTTTATATGAATATAATCTTTATAATTCTCTAATCTTCGTTTTTGGTGTTTATGTTTATGATATAGATTATTGTTATATCTTCTCATTAATTCTTCTAGATTCTCAAAACCTTTAATATCTTTTTTGGGAGTATACAATTGACCCTTTGTTTCTGTATTATTTTTTATAAATCTTGCAAAGATTTCATGTTCTCGATTAGTTGTACCAATACAGTCGAGTAAATCCGAAAGTTTAGGATTGTGATTTAACAATGATGTATTAAATGGCATTTGATCAAACGGTATACACCCATACTCTAGTTTTAAATTTGATAGAATTGTACAACATCCAGCTGAAAACTGCCTTTTTATCACTTTATTATTTAGTCTGTAAAGTAAATACCTAATCACATTACTTCCTGGGCTATTACTATTTGTCAATTCTTGGGATTTATCTAGCATAACAAAAACATGTGATACTTTTACCTTTTCAGTTACTAGGTTCTTGATTCTCAGATAATCTTTTTCTGCAAAATCAATGATTTCAACTAGATTTAACCCGGTCCTAGTTAGATAACTCATTAGCTCTTTATACTCATTATTCCCGCTAGATATTTTAGAATCTTGTTCAAATATCTTCGCAAAATTCCTTATTTCACAAGGACGTATTGATACTTCCCAACCATCAATAATTAGGATTGGCATTTTTTTACCCAAAATATTAACAGTCTCGTTCTTTAATGAAAGTTTAACGGCATAGTTATGTGAAATATCCAGTTTAGTGAAAGCAATAATTCTATCAAACTTGCTTGCTCTGTCATTGGCAATTGTAAATGTAACTTCGTAATACACTTTGTAATCTACGAAAAACGGCTTTATTCTTTGAATATAATAACGATCATTGGGTCGGTTTCTAGTTGAGGTATGAATGGGTTCATTTATTTTTTCCGAAATCTTTCCATAATACTCTTTAAGATTTGAATCGGTAGTCATAGGAAATTCATATATGTTGTTGAGGACATCAAGACTATAATTGCTCTTGAGGAAGTTTTTTATTTTAAGCAAATACTCATAATACTTCAGCATCAGTCTTTCTGAGTTTTCTTCGTTAAGTGTATAGTGGGATGTTGTGATTTGCAAAAGTTTGTGGAATTTACTTAAAAATTTCAATTTTCCGTTTGATTTAACATAAGCATTCCCATTTTCAATGTTATCATAATCGATTTCCATATCATGGCCTTTCGAGTATGCTTTTAATGAGACGTGCTCAACGAAATTTCTTAGTTGTGATAGTATGTTTTGAGATAATAATCCTCTTTCAGTGGCATCAAATCTATCAATATTTTTGCAGATGACTTTGTCGATCTCCATAATTTTCTTGTCTATTGCACTCATGAAATCCTCCAAATTTTAAATTTTATTGGCTACAGATTTACAAAATACGACTATATAATACATCAAGTTTCTACTATCATCCAATGTTTATTCGCTTGTGTAGTCCTTGCACATCCTCTAAAATAATTGGCTTTTGAAGTATCCTAACCCTACGTACTGCATTTCTTCCAATTGCCCTTCATATCGCAGCTGACCAGATTGATCATACATTTTACCATAACCATGCGGCTTATCATTTTTAAATTCTCCTTCATACCAAAGCCATCTTTCCATTCACCATCATACTTTAAGATACCATTCGCATAGTATTCCTGATGGACCCCATCTTTTCTTGCTTCATTGTCTCCCAACTTTAATCCATTAAGTAGCGTGTCAGCCCCCCTAAAAAGACAGAAGCACTAATTTGTCTTATGTTTGAGAACAGTTCAACGATTTTAATTGACGACATAAGAAATCAAAACCGTCAGCTATATATAAATTTGCTGGTACTTCGTTGCACAACAATAAAACCTCGTATTTCTAAAGAAATAATAGCATCATTTAAACGACCACCTGCTAAAGCAGGTGGATTTGGACATAAAATGTCGGCGACTAAAGTCGTTATTCAGGCTAAAGTCCTTCTCAAAGCACTTATGCTCAAGTATACTCAAATGTTGACTAAACTCATTCCTCAATCCTAAATATGTCGTTCTTTTCTTCACTAAATTGATTTGCAATATAGTTTCTAATCGTTTCTTCATCTACTGTTCCGACTGTTGCACAAAAATAGCCCCTTGCCCATAAGTGTTGACCCCAATATTTTTTTCAATTCAGGAAATTGATCCTGTTGAAGTCTTGATGATCTCCCTTTTAGGTATTGCATAATCTTACTCGGGTCTAAACTTGGTGGACACGACAACAATAAATGAATATGATCTTTTCCTACACTTCCCTGCAAGATCGTAATACCCCTTGCTTCACAACCTTGTCTGATTAAATCGCGGGTTCTTATCGCAATTTGACCATGCAATACCTTATATCTATATTTGGTTACCCAGATACATGGTATTTGATATCATATACTGCGTGGCTATTCTTTTTATATCCATCCATACTTTTCACCTCATAACTTAAGTATGGACATCAAAAGATAAGGCTAAAAGCGGATACCGTCTAAAGACGGTGGAGTTAGACCACGCTTTTGGAAATTTTAAAAAACAATATTCTTAATAAGATTAGTCTTCATTTATTAAAGCATTTCCATATCTAAACTCTTCAACTAAATGGAAGTTTTCTAGCCCATCCCAAACACTTGTAGGGATATGCTCAAAAACAATAAATTGAAATTCTTCCTTATACTGTTTATTTATATGGCTAATAAACTGATCTAATAGCTTCATAGCGGCAGTTATTTTACCTTTATCACTCACTTCAACTTGACTCCAATCATCATCTTCCTCCCCATAATAAGGCCTACTTGGTTGGTCTAAGATCATAAATTGAGGAATATAAGGGGATTTTTGTATAATACTAGCCTCATGCAAACCTAAAAATAAACATAAATGCATGAATAAGTGATTAGAACTACTCCCAACAAAAGATGTATAGATAGAGTCAGGTGGTCGTAATTCTAAAGATTTCTCTCTATAATTAAATAAGGCCCTATATCCTTGGTAATTACCTAGAGCACTACCCACTTTATCTAAATAGTTTTGTATCAAATTTTCTAACATACTTCTAAATGATTCTCTATCAGTATTTAGATCACGTACTAGATTTTTTAATTTATTTAATTCTTTTACCTTCTTTTCTAATTCATCACTAAAATCCTCAAGGGGACCTTTATTTTCGTATAATGACAACTTATGTTTTAGTTCACCAATAAATATAAGTTTTTCTGTAGCATTACTTAGTGATACAGGACTATTTTGTATAGGATATTGTTCAATTTTCTCTTCAACTTTTGCTAGTTCCATTTTTAACCTTTTCATTTCTTCATCGACATCAAGGTTAAAAGGTTTCTTATTCTTTATTAAATGTTTTATTGCATTAAACTCTAATTCTAACTCCTCTAGGAGCGAGGAAATCTCTGGTAATATTAATAATTCGCTGAAATTTTCTTTGATATAAGTAATTGGTTTTAGGCTATCCAAATTATTTTTTTCTATATTTAGATAGTCCGCAAACTGATTCTTCAATCTATTATAGTTACGGATTTTCCTTGTTAACATACTCCGTGTCTTGTTTAACTCGTCTATTTCTATAAATGAATTGGAGATTTCTTTTAAACTTTGTTCATTAACAACTTTTTTTAAAGTCGACAGGTATTCTTCAGGTTCGATAATAGAATCTGGAATTAAGTTGAATTTTCTCGCTTCCCTAATATCATTTCTCATATCAGACACAAATAATTCATTTTCTTTTTCATAATACGATTGTTTCTTATTGATCCTTGTAATTTCCTTTTCGATTTTATCTACTCTTTCTTTTATTAAAATATTTTCAATATCCTCTATCTTTAGAGCTATTTCAAATATTCTTTCGAGTGCTTCTCTGTACCTAGTTGTGTTCTGCTTATCAAAGTAAACCTCGTTATTTGCAATAACATTTCCGGATTGAGTATTAAATAAAAGAAAATATCGAAATGATATTTTGTTACCAGCCTTGATACTTTTACCGCTATATGGTATAACCAAATCACTCTTAATGGAAAATTCCGCTTGAATTATATCCTTTAATTCGTCTTCAGTAATATTGACATGCGGTTTTTCAGGAATACTACCCATAGAAGAATAATAATAGCTTGTTGAGCCTTTTCTTTTTAGAATTTTTGCTCTTGCTATTGTGTACGGCTTTTCATTAATACTAAAAGTCAATCCATACCATTCTACATTTTCATTTATTTTTTCTTCAGAAATAGAAGCATTACTAGAAAAAAAACAATAATCTATTATAGACATGATTTCAGACTTACCTGTACCACTAGCACCTGTAATAACATTTACCTTATTTGGTATAAATTCCAATTTCCTAATTTTATTATCCTTAAGCCACAAAGTAATAGTTTTTATATAAAACTTCATATTTTCACCCTTAGTTGAAGATAAAGATTGTGAGTACTTTCCATTAATATTTCAGACAAATTTTGACTTGCTTGAACTATTTCTTTTGCTCTTTTTCCAAGACTCTTATTTTCTATTTCAAAATTAAAATCTTCCTTCACAGATACTTGCCCTTTTGTTATGATAATCAATTGCATTCTTTTTAAAAGAATAATTGAGTTTAGTGATGTGGTTAAAAGAGAATAATATCTATCGTTGAAACTAGAAAAACTCGAAGGATATTTAACTATAAATTCCTCTAAGCTACGAATTTTAACCCTTTTGCTTTTTAATAAGTTAAGTGTATTACCATGTGAAAAAAATGGTAAAATTAGCAAAACTTTACCTAAACTCATTTCTTTATGATGTTTTAGTACTGAAATTATCGAAATAAGGCCAATAAGTTCATTATTATAATTTGATTGATATTTATTCATTTTTATACCTCTTACCCCAATCATATCTCCAACCAACCAATGGCTTATCAGAGAGCAAATAATATTGCCCATTACTCATTTCTAAGTCCAATTGTGTTTCTTGGATATTCAACTTTTTGCTTAAAACATCATCTAAACATTCATTAGCTAAATCAATCAGTTCTATTTCGTCAACTATTGAATCATCTCTGAATTTTCTTTTAACCTTTCTATACGTTCTATCAAATACTACTTTCCATTCATAAATTGATTCTCTATCAAAGCTTTCCTGTTCTGTACTTGTTAATTCTCCTTCTTGTTTCCACTTTTCTAAATTATTAAAAGTAATTAATTTAGCAATTGTTCGTTGAATAACTTGGTCTTGGTAATCATCATCTTCTTTTGATATGATTCCTATGTCTTCAAGTTGTTTAATAAATAATTGCTCCTCAGGGATTTCTTCAATAGATGGCTTATCTCTTCGTATTATTCTTCTATCAGTTCTACCTAATAAAAAACACCTTGTATATCTTTCATGTAAATTATCAAAACTATATTCAATTCTTTCTCCCTTTTTTATAGCGATATAATTATCTCTTCTTATGTTACTATCTAAACTGTTAAATACATCTTCAATTTTATTTTCCGGAATAAATTTTGCTTTAATCCTTAATTTAATCCGTTCAATTAAATCATCTTCATTTAAACTAAAACTTAGTTTCTTTAAAAATTCTTCTAACCACTGGTCTTCTTGATCTAAAAACTCCTTGATATAAAGAAGTAGCTTGTCTTCTCCTTTTTTTTCACTACTTTCCTTAGCTACCTTCTTAGTCAATTTTAAATCGTATTTTTTTTTGAAGTAATCTTTGAATTCCTTTGTATCCATTTTGCCTTCTTTGAGTTTCTCCAAATTTACCAGAAACTGATTTTTAGTATTAAATGCTTTGTTTGTAATTAAAATAAAATCAGTTCTTTTTATAAACTCAATGCGTGAATCCAATGTTTCTCTTCCTTCTATTTTATCATTAATAACTTTAACCCAATTGTAGATAGTCTTCCATAGGTCAGTATCACTTTCTCTTAGATTAATAATTTCTCCTTGTGCATTAGTTTGGACCGAATGTTTTAATTGTAGCAATGTTTGTTTATTATCTGGAAAATCAATATGGATATCATCCTTAACTTCTAATCCAATCGACTCACCTGTACCTAGCCCAAGGATTAAATACAGAAAGTAATAATACTGATAATCAAATCCAATTGACTTATCTTCTGCAGCAGTAGCCTCTTGATGTGACTTAACATTTGTCATTATACTTTCTCCTTTTATATTTCACAGTGTATTGATACTATTTATATTACTTACCTTATCATACCAATAAATCTTTTAGTTATTGATACCTATTAATATTCTATTTAAAGTTGATTGGAGGTTAATTCGACTAAATATTTATTTTACTCACTTCAACTCCAAAACTTTACAAGTTCGTAAAATCATCCCATAAACTTCCAATATAATCTGTGAAAGATCATTTTCTCTCATTTTCGATATTTAAATGTCATTTAACTCAGAAGGGGTAAAATATTTTTCTGCTTCAATTCTTTCTTTTAAAAACTTAGACCACAGCTTTTGTTCCACCCCCTGTCCCCCCTTTATAAGAAAGCATAACCACAGACTCTTCTTTTTTGGTCGGAAAGAGTCGATATAAGTTATTTCCCCTTGGATTAAAAGAAAATATTATTCGGTGTATAATTTCATATTTCACCATTTGGTTAGTTACTCAAACTTATTGCACTTCAGAATATATTTTAATATGAAATTACTCCATGATCTCATGAATTCTTGACCAGTTATGATAATTTGGCTTAATAAATATTTACTTATACAAGATTATTAAAGCATAGAAGTAATAAACTACGAACTAACTAGAATCCTAATGTCAAAACAAGATATAGTATTGTTGAAATGCTATTAATCAAACTGTATTATAATAGTTCAAAAATAATCAAAAAGTAGTTTATTATTTTCTTTAATGAGATAATTCAAAAAGCCCGGATATAGTGCTTGAAATTCCGGGCTATAATTTGCTTAGTTAATATCGGCTTGTACATCGGGCAGTACTTTTATTAATTCATTATAATATTTTAATATAGTATCTTTTGTCTTGAAACTCCCATAATTTTGCTCATCCCTTTTTCTTATAAGATTGAACGATTCCATTATATGTTCAATTTCATAATTTTGTAGACCATATAGATAAAAGAATATAGCATCTATTTTACATTGAATTTTTAATCGTCTTTCTTCATCCCATTCAAATGGAGGTCCTTGATATCCATAATCTTGTGCCAATTTTTCTAAAGATGATGAAGTATATGACAGTTCAAGCACATAGTCGCAAATTATTTCACGTAATTTATAATCTATTTTATTTGACTCAATAATTGGAAGTTGTTTAATTACAAAAAAGTTTACATTTCTACTTCCTATCTTTAATCGAGAAATATAATCAAATACAAATGAATTAAAATTTGCACATAATATTAATACTTCTTCAATTTGATTCTTCCCTGAATCAAAGTAAATTGCGGGTAAAGAATTTCCCATTGGATATGATGGACAAATTGTAGAAATAAATGTTCTTTCATTATTTGGATTTGATATACCATGAAATGTTAGCCAATATTGTGGTATATTTTCCATCTCAAGAGCTCTACAATATTCAGTTTTGTCAACCCAAAAACGTGGTTTGATTTCAAATGATGGATTCCCATGTTCATTTTCAGTAACTTCTCTTGGGTTTCCTTTCTGAGTGTCTTCAAATGTTGTATCTAAAAATGTAGTATACCTATGGTCAAAAATATGTGTTAGTTTACCCTCGTATAGAGGAAGAAATTGTGATCCAGAGTTATTAATAAACGTATTATGTTCTAATCGGAATCCCTGTTCTATTAACTCAGATTCAGTAAGAAATAAGCTGGAATTATTTGTCATATCAAACATCCTCAAAAACCTTATATTAAAAGGATTATAGGCAGGTTCACTTTCCCTTTTTAAAACATTGTGGTTAGCATATATTGACTTAATAATATCTGCATCCTTATTCGTTTTAAATATTGGACATGTTTTAGTATTTGGATTTATTAGAGCTATTTCCTCTGCTGTTAAACTAAATATTTTATTTTCATCTGACAATTGATCAACTTTATGAATGAAGAATGCGAATTTTGCTTTCAATGACAAACCATTTGCAGTTATAGTTAATAAACAAAACTTTTGCTCTCTATGAACTCCAGGAAAGATTCTCATTGAATTTTCAAAATCAAATAAACTTACCAAAGAATGTGTTTCCATTAAATTCTGGAAAAAATATTTGGTTGTGTCATCAGTTGCTATTCCTGAAGGAACTATACATCCTATCCTACCACTTTTATTCAGAATTAATCTATTAGTTTCAGCAAATACTGCGTACGTATTTACATCTCCTCGTCCACAAAGAGGGTACCTATTAGATTTCTTTATGAAATGAAGCTCTCCTTCTGATTTACGTTTATCATTTAAAAATTCTTTATAAATTTGCGGATTATTTTTAGATAGACTGTTTATTAATTGCTTTCTTTTAGATGCATTTGGTGCATTCGCTATCTCCTTTAACCTTTGAGAAAACCATTCCTTTTCCTGGAGCTTTATTCTCTCCCACGGCGGATTTCCTAAGACTACATCAAACCCACCTGACAAACCCGTTATTTTATTTTCATTATTTTTCTCCGATTGTTTAAACACTTCAGGAAAGGCAATATGAAAATGAAAAAAGCGATATTCTTGAGCCAACTCTTTTATCTCATTTACTAGCCACTTTGGCGTACTAAATGGATTCGATTCAATTGTTCTGTAGATTTTTTCTGTAATTGGATAAGGTAGTTTATTTGTTTTTCTCCAGACAAATGATGCACACCAAGCATCAGCAACAAGTTTGTTCTTTATATAATTAGTAGAGTTAATTAATTCATTATACTTATTTTCTTTATCCAGTAACTCCTCAATGGATTCACTTTTCATAATATGAATATTTTTCCACTCATTATATATTTCATCTTGCCATATTGATTCATCTAACTCAAAGAAGGAAATTTGTTTAATATTTTTCCTTTCGTTTCTATTTTCTTTTTTATATATTTTACAATACTCTTTATCATCTCCTTCAATAGGATTAAATACTTCATTTGGAATACCTTGAGCCATCAGTGTTGGTGTTGTTCCAAACAAACTATTACCACATTGTATATGATGGTCCAAAAAACTTAATGGTTTCCCGGGCTGCAACGCTTCCATCCATAAGCTCACCTTACATAATTCCACAGCCATTTCATTTACATCAACCCCATATATACAGCGTCCAATAACATCCCTCAAAGCTTTTCTTTGTTCATTTGGTGATGGCTCATCATCGCCAGTTCTAACCATTGCAAGTCTTTTTGCTATCCGATGAGCAGCCGCTATTAAAAAGTGACCACTGCCACAAGCTGGATCACAAATTTTAAGGTTAAGTATTGCAGATTCAGCATCTTTTTTACTGCTTACCTCATTCAACACAGGTTCTAGAGAGGAATCCAACAGACTACTAATTAAACTAGTTGGTGTATAATAACTTCCCGTTGTTTTTCTTTCATTCCCACTAGCGGTGGTTAATTCAAATGTAGCAGATTCAAGATTAAACACTGGATGAAGTTCTAGTAGTGATTCATATATACTTCCTAATTCTTCAGCACCCAAATTCTTATAATCTACAGGTCTCCTTATACCACCATCAAAAATAAATGATATAGACCTAATAGAAGCTAACAAATTATGATTTGCTAAATTACAATTATTTAAGTCAGCAGCAGCTTTATCTGACCAAAGAAAACTCCCTAACGCAGGTAAAGCTAAATCTTTATATCCAGATTGCAATTTATTCATAATTATTAGGATACCTTGGAAAAGATCCGTGTGCTTTGTACCTACCCTTTTTGCAGCTAATTTGCGTAATCTAGACATTGAATAATATTTATTATACATTTCCAAGGATTCTTTCTTAGCCTGGGGATCAAATAAAAGATTTCTATCTTCTGCTACAAACAAAAAAATAAAACGGTAGACAATCCTTAACAGTTGCCGATAATATTCATTTGCACTCAATGTTCCTGAAACAAGCTTATCCCTTAATTCAGAATTTGAACTCTCGAGAATTAATCCTTGGCCTAGAGAGGTAATAGCTTGTTCTACACCTTTTCTTAGCTGGTCTAAAGCTCTAGTCCCATGCTCCTTTGCACTTTTAGACCAAGTCTCAATCCAACAATTTTCTGGCTTCTCAGATTCAAATCTAGATTGGTGGCACAGCAACCACAATATAACAAAATCTGAGTATACTTGACCTTCCATAATTGCTTCTAGATCAAATTGAACATATGCCTGACGTGTTAAGCTCACATTATCTCGTAATAATCTTAATTCTAAACCATTCGATACAATTCCCCACAAATAGCTGTCCGACCTATTTAATAACTCTTGAACTAAACTGTGTGGACTCATCCTTGCCGCTCCAGCTATCCCCGCAGTACGATGGTCAAGGTCAATTCTATAGCCAACAAGATGTATCGGTGTATGTTGCCAAATATGGGAAATAGGATAACTTTTATTATTCAATTCAATACCTTTAGCTGGTAATAAACGACCAAACCCAAGTTCTTGAAATAGGATTAATAACCAACGCTCCCGTGTTATGCTCGTACCTGTCTCACTACCCGGTAACTTATCTATTGTATTCTTAAAAGAACTCCAAGCTCCCAATAACCTGTTCCACGAGCGATTAATAGCTTCGTTTACTTTCTCCCCTTTAGCTAAATGATATGAATAAGGCTCTAAGCCTTCTACTCCCTTATCTCCATCCAATATTCTTTGTAATGTATCGGTTGGAAGCAAAGCTCCCTCAGTACGTATAGTTGTAAATATTTCTTTTCCTTTAGTTTGCATAAATACCTCCTAAACCTTAGGTTCCGGTAGATACATATATATACCTAAAATATCAAGTGGAAGTTTTGGTTCTACTCTAACATTCCCTTTTTGCTTAGAAGCTGTTCTTACCCTTGAATGTTCGTCCAATAATTTTGCACCTCTGTTTTGTGCGAATTGTTCTAATGTTGGTTTAATATAGTCAAAGTTATCAATTATTTGCCTCATGAACCCTATTGCTTGATTAGGGTCAATATTACTAGAAGGTTCAGCCATTAATAATTTTTCCGAATCATTTTCAGTTAACCATTCAGCATTTTTGGGTGAACCTTGAAATGAATATAATTGAGATTCTTCTGCTAATAAAACAGATTCTTTACCTCTTATTTTCTCAATTATATGATAGCGCAATCGAGTAAGTATAACTGTAGTTCGCTTAGAAACATAATTTGTCCGAATAGCACCACTTCTCCTAAATAATTCCTTACTCTTTGCATCGAGAGTATTATTGATAATGAAGTTAGCAAGGCCTTCTACAATAGGATGAGTTCTACTAAGGTAAATAGTATTTTCAGGAACAGGGTATGCAAACTTTCCATTAAATTGTTCAATATTTCCTAACGATTCCTTTAATGTACTTGGGGAATCTTTTAGATTTACCCGAATAACATCTTCACCACTGACAACCGCGTTATTAAGCTGTAGACCATCCTGTACAAAGTCTTTAATTTCCTCTTCAGTTCCAATTACATTTTTTATTGATTCCAACTCCCTAGATACCTCATCAACTTTAATTGTGTCTTGAGCAAACATTGTTCGTGAACGTTTTTCTTTAGCTGTTACATCATCCCATTTTCTAAAAACTTCCTCTTTTATAGGTAAATCAAAGTCAAATGATAATTGTTCAAAGTCTCTTTCAAAGTTCTTTCCTTTAAGTAATAGTCCTTCAAATATTGCTTCCACCACAGAATTTGCATCAACTGGTATAGGCACCGAAATTCCTAACGAACTTTTTATAGTTTTATGCTTTCGAAGAAGGACATCAAGCACAATTCCGTCTATTTGGTTGTCAACTCCATAATAAGTAACCACACGAACATTACCTTTAGTTTGACCATACCTATCTACTCTTCCTTCCCGTTGCTCGTGCCTGGTGGGATTCCAACTCAAATCATAGTGAATTACGCTATCAAATCCTTCTTGCAGATTAATTCCTTCGCTTAAACAATCTGTTGCTACTAACACTCTTTGTTCTGAATGAATCAAATTTATAACTCTTTCTTCTCTTTCAGTCGGAGGCAAATTACCCGTTACAGCAGTAACATTAACTTTTTTAGGCAGTTTTTTACGTAGTTGTTCCGCTAAATACTCAGCTGTAGGGATAAATCTACAAAAAATTATTGGATTATAACCCTCACTAATTAGCCGTTTAATTAATTTAGTAACTTCTGTTAATTTGTGATCCTTTTTTCCATATAACAACTCAGCTTCCCTTGCCATTTGTAGAAGAACACGACGATTTTTCTTTTCATCATTAGTAATTGATGCTATATCACTACCCGGAATTACATCTGTTATTAAATCATCTGTATCAATATCTAAAACAGTTCTTTTACCTATGTCATTGGCCTCTTCTATACTATTAGATTGAATTGTTGAGGCACGACTTCTTAGTGTCGCAACCGCGGCTGCAGGACTACTTGCAAGTGACCTTAATAAAGCTAGTGCTGACCACCACTTGACTCTCTGGTGATGACCGCTCCCATTCTCATCCATAACGGTTTCTCTTGCGTAACGTAATACTCGATTAAATAACTTTTTGTATTCTGGAGACAATTTATATGTTTCTTCTGCTTCTTCTCTTATTGGAAAAGGTGTTTCTTCCTTCATAAAATGCCTAATATCCGCACGCCTTCTTTGAACTAAGTACTTTGATAATTTTCTTCTAAAACCTACGTTTTCTTTACCCACTATTGATTCCGGAAAATTTTCGAAATCAGAGTTCAAAAGAGACAGTAAAGAACGAAAGGCATTCTCGTTTCCACTATGAGGAGTTGCAGTCACTAATACTAAGTGTCTAGCTGAATTTTCAGCTAAACCTGATAATAATTGATATCTTTGATGCTTACCTCCTCTCACATTCTCACCAAAAGCACATGTATGTGCTTCATCAACAATAACAAATTCAGGACAAGTACGAAGAAATTCATCTCTTCTACGATCGGATTTAACAAAATCAGTAGATACGATGACAAATGGATATAATTCAAATAAAGATTCACCAATACCACAATTTCGTTCTAATCGAGTAACAGTACTTGGTAATACTAACTCTGCATCTATATGAAACTTATTTTTCAGTTCAGTTTGCCATTGTTCAGCTAAATGTGGTGGGCATAAAACAGCCATTCGTGTAATCTCACCACGATCAAGTAATTCTCTAGCTATTAAACAAGCTTCGACAGTTTTACCAATACCAACATCATCTGCGATCAATACCCTTACAGGATCTAACTTTAGAGCCATTAATAACGGAACCAGTTGGTACGGCCGAGGTTGTACTGCAATCTTACCAAAAGAACGGAAAGGTCCAGCACTAGAGCGAAAACCAATCCTTATTGCATCACGAAGCAACCTTCCAGATCTATAATCACCTAACTGATTAGGGTCTGGTAAATCAAAATGTGCTGATTCCACTTTTTCTAATGGTACATAGATACCAGTTACCTCATCTTCAGTTCCACCTAAAGGTCGAAGCATAAGTAAGTCTTCTTGAGATTCAGGTAAAACAACCCACTCTCTCCCTCTAGCTTTTACCAGTGTTCCTACTGCAAAATTCATGATGAATTACCTCCAAATATATAGGAATACCTTTCAACTATTTCAGCCCAATCATCCTGATGACCAAACCTAATCACTGTATAGCCTAAGTCTTCTAAGCATTCAGTTTGGTTAATGTCACGAGTTTGTCTCTCAGGAAAATCATGATAAGGGCCATCTATATATACTACTACAAATTGGTCCTCGTATAAAAAGTCAGGTCTAGTTTGACATGATTCTATATAGGGCTGAGCTTTTGAAGGTAAACGAAGATTTCTTTTTTCAATATATTTCAGCCACTTTTCTTCTAGTGACGAATCACTTTGATTTATTAAATAGCCTAAATGATCTTCTCTTACAACTCCATTATTTGTTATATTTAATTTAGATTCTTTTAATTCTAACAAGACATTCAAAATACTTTTCCTATCTAACAAACTATGGTCTCTTTGATTTGAATAATTCATTAGGCAGTAATAACAAGCAGCTTCGCATTCCTCTACAGCTTTCGGTGCCTTTAACATATCTTTTCCACTTCTAGGATCAAAGTGACAGATCTCCAAAGCAACTTTAATAACTTCTGAAAATGCATTATTATCTTCAATTAATCTTCTTAGTACACCTGCACCACCTTCGGCAGATTCATAAAACAATATTTGTCTTCGATTTTCATCATCAGGTAATGGCTGTGCTGAAAGTTCCGTATCCTCTAACTGAAATTTTATTTGAATTGCATTTTTTATTGCTGATTGAAGCGACGCAAACTGTTCAGATGACAATTTTATTTGTGGTTCAAAAAGCATACAGTTCCTTCTGTCCTCTACATAAGGAATTACTCTTGCTGTCTTAGATGTCAATGCTTCAATCTCATCACTATTATCTTCTGCTTGGTCATTCTTTGCCCAAAAACCTGTTTCTAAATCCACTACAAAACCATTAATATCCTTATCTTTCCTTCTACTCCATCCTAAATTAATTTTCCATAATGTAGCAGCATGACCGTACGATATATTTGCTATAGTTTTATTTCCATGATTTACTCTTGCTGTTATTTTAGAGAAGGCGTCATTATCTGCAAATTTAACTACTGTTTTTACTTCGTATCCTAATCTTAACCTTTCTTCTTCATCTGAATTTATTTTACTACGTCTTTTAGTAGCAACATTTTCCATCCTAAAAAGTTGTTGTAGAGGTTGTTCTAACAGACTATTACACTGTTCACATAAATCTGGTCCAACGGCATCTTGGATTGGGTGCAAATAACCACAAGAAGGACAAATTTTTGCATTTCTTGTTGGAATAGCCTCTCCTTCTTCCCTTACAGGCATAATAACTTTATTAACTATATACCTACTACCCTCATGATAAATAATACTTCTGGGACCGAATTCATTTAAAGCTAAAAATCGTGGACGAGATAGATACTCACCTTGATTATTACCTTTTCTCTTACCATGAATATAAGCTGATAGTGGTAATCTTGGAAAGTTATACCCAGGCAAAAATCCTTCACTTGCAAAATAACGATAACTATAAAAATCAGACTGTGCTATATTATTTGTTTCTAACAGAAGTTCCAATTGTGATTCCGCTTCTCTCCTTAAACGCTTTGCTTGGTTTTTGTCACGCTGCGTACGGCTTGCATCTACAATTATTGCATCTTGAATTCTACGTTGTTTTAAAGCAGCTTTATAAAGGTCTCTCCATCGATTACACGCTTCATCAAATTCAAGAGGAACTCTATTTAAAATATTTGTTAGCTTCTCTTCATCAAGAGAAACATCATATAAAGATGATAAAATTCTTTGAGCTCGATCAAATGAACGAGACTTTGCATTTCTATCATTTATACTTTCCATTACTGAAGGTAACAATTCTAAAGTAGGATTCTCTCCGTCTAAATCAATCAAATCTTTAAGTGAAGTACCTAGACTTAGCTGTGTTTCTTCTAACCAAATTGCATATATATGTGATTTAATTAATTCTTCATTTGATAAATCAATTCTTGGCGGAGTTACAGCGCCTGCTACCATGAGTTCAGGGTTTTTGAAAAAATACTGATCATGATTGCTACCAGCAGAGCAATATGTAAATACTAATGCTGGTTGTCCACTTCTTCCTGCTCTTCCACTTCTTTGTGCATAGTTTGCGGGCGTAGGTGGAATATTTCTCATATTAACTAGATTTAATTGAGATATATCTACACCAAGCTCCATCGTTGGCGAACAATATAATATAGGTAATTTGGCTGCTCTAAAATCTGTTTCCCTTTTAAGTCTTTCTTCGCTCGGAACTTGTGCAGTATGTTCTCTTGCCTTAAGCCCATGAGCCTCATCAGCAAGTGTTTTATAAAATTCAACAAAAAATGGGTTGGGTTTGCTTCCATTTTCCGGGCCATTTGGAATCCTAATCGGATCATGAAAAGCTTTTATTCCGTCTCCAGCAAACCAAAGCATTGCTGAAGCGTTTATTTGATAACCATTAACTTCATGTGAGGATTCAACTTTTTCCAAAATCCCACCGATTACTAATGCTTGAAGTAATTGGTCTATAATATCTTTTGTTTCAAGTAAGCTAATTTTTTCATTATAATCAGGAAATGTAGAAAATCTTCTCAAGTATTGTCCAAAACCACTTTTCTCTGATAAATAAACATTTCCTCTGTAATCACTTTTCGAGCGACTTCTTGGGTACAGAACTTTTGCATATTCTAATGTCTTCTCATCCTCGTCTATTGCCCATGGATCTATTAAATATGCACTACTTTGCTGGACCATTCTTTCCTGAAAGTCCTGGTTTAGGTAATCCACTTTTATAGCTAATTCACGCCTCATATGATCTAACAGCGCTTTAGCAACTTTAAATCTTGTGATTGGAGCAGCACTGAGAAGTGCCTCATGAGTCCCCTGCCATACCTCTTTTTCCTCACATACTTCATCTAATGATAAGTAATCAATTTCTAGTAGACCACATTGTTCAAGATTAGGGGATGTAATTCTCCATCCTCTTTGTAAGTCCTGATATAATCTATAACCTAGGACATTTCTTAGGGCAAGCTCAGTATTTCTTTTTTGTGCAAATTTCACTTCAGGGTTAGAGGCAAATTCACTAATAGGCATATTCATTGATTGGAATACCTTCTGTGTTAACACATCATGTTGTATTCCATTAGCACCAGCATCATTAACAGCCTTATATAACGAAGATCTTAAAAAACCAATTTCAACAAAGTCATTAAAATGCCCAGCTTGTAAAGAGGCATCTTGTCTATTATCTGTGAAACTCAATAACTTCTTAGCTTTATCTAAAAGATCTTCTTTCTTTAAATGTTTAACAGATGAGAGGCTTAAAATAGTTGTTGCTGTACTTCTTCCTTCCGATCCTAATGTACTTAATTTAGTGAAATCAGACCTTAGATTTGAGCTATAAGCAACACCACAGTTTAAGCAGAATCGAAAAGGTGAAGAAATATATTGAAATTCAATTCCAGCCCCCTCAATCTTACCTTCTGTGGATACATTTATTGTCTTTGGTAAATCCTTTTTTCTGTTGGTCTTTATTTTAAACTCACCTTTTTTATTTTCTAGCCAATCATCAGGTAATCTATCAATTATTTCTGATGGTTCACTAGGCCAAGGATTATCCGAATTGATGTATAAAAAGCCAGAATCAATACCATAATCTCTATCACTTGATGAATCATTAAGACCTCTTTTCACAAAGGAAGTTTCACCTGTTTTTTGATGTTTTACAGCATTAACAGTATAGTATTCTTGACCACATTCACGACAAAAACATAGTGGTAACAACACTCTGTTACGATCGTTTGGTACATACTGTTGACCTTCTAATGATATATACCGTTCGTCTTCACTTTCAAGTGAAGCATAAATTGTATCACCTTTACTTATAAAGGCATGTAATCTGAAGGCAAATATGGGAAATCCAGTATTAGGGTTCTTACATTGGTAACCTGACATTAAACACTTTTGAATCTGAGAAATACAAATATCTTCTGATTCGCCCGTTATATTGCTCAATATCTTAACTGCTCCATCATTACCAGATATACTTTTAGGTTTAGTTCTTATTAATCTTCCAGTTTCAGACTCGGTTGTTAGTCCAAAAATGCTTTCAATCCAAATAGCTAATGGATCATGTATAAACTCTTCTGCATTATTTGGGAACTCCATATTTACATTCTGAACACGACTCGTTAGCTCTTTAATAAAAGTAGGATCACTAATATCCCTAATCGGTGTAGACCTACGTAACGTTTCACCAATTACATTTTCAGGTTTAACTAAGGTACCAAATAATGTCGAAGCTATTTTTGAAACTTCTTCCCTTTGCTCATTAAAGTTACCTTCCCCGGCCATAGTCGCAGATGTTCCAATACATTGAAGGTTGTCTCCGCCACATTTATCTCTAAGACGTCTTATTAACATGGAAACATCAGCACCTTGACGTCCTCTATACGTATGGAGTTCATCAAACACTAAGAATTTCAGATTCTTTGCCGCATTAATTAAACCTCTATCCTTAACCCTTGTTAATATTAGCTCTAACATTACATAATTTGTAATTAATATATCAGGTGGATCGGATATTATCTCTCTTTTTTCCTTATCACTTTCTTGACCAGTGTACCTTTTATAAGTAACAGGACCCTCTCCATTGGGATAACCAAAAGATAAGAATTTTTCCAACTCCCCGAACTGGCTATTGGCGAGAGCATTCATTGGATAAACTACAATAGCTTTAATCCCATTCCCACTTCCATTTTGCAAAATATAAT
Organism: Gracilibacillus massiliensis; assembly: GCF_001458115.1. Classification (GTDB taxonomy): domain Bacteria; phylum Bacillota; class Bacilli; order Bacillales; family Amphibacillaceae; genus Gracilibacillus; species Gracilibacillus massiliensis. The sequence continues at coordinate 349,511 of NZ_CZRP01000012.1, read as the reverse complement.
CAACTATAGGAATAATATACGAAAGACTCTTCCCTGACCCTGTACCTGTTGTTAAAACATAGTTTTCCATATCCTTTGCAGAAATTATTGCTTCTGACTGGTGTTTATGTAGTTGTAGGGGGGATCCAAAATCTGTTTCGTTTTTTCCAATTCTAAAAATTTTATTACATTCCTCATGTAGAATCCCATTTTCAACTAAAGATTCAATTGTTCCACCTTTTTCAAAAGATGGATTTAACTGAATTAAGGGATCTGGCCATAATTGCCCACTCTCTAGTGATCCCTGTACGTACTCATTTATTCTATCATCATTAATTTCAATAAAGCTTTGAACAAATTTGGAATAATCATCAATAATCTTTTGGTGAAGACTAAAAACATCCATTAGAAACACCTCCGAAAATTTTTCTTATACTTTTTAAGAAATAAAATTATAATTAAAGTCTGTTATAATAATTTCGTATTTTTTTAACCATTAACTTTCTTCTAATTTCTAAGAAATCCTCATAATCATCTGAATCCATATTAAAAATTAAATCTGGCACAATTCATTTTTAGGTTTTCCTGAAGGTCTTCCTAGCTGTCAATTTCACCTATCTTTATTCAGTCCCCTTTCACTTGTAACTTAATTTTTTCCATATACTCTTTATGTAATTGTGCCTTAACAGCTAAATTTACTACTTGTTCAGTGTAAGCGTAGTTTGCTATTTGATTATATTGCCTTTTATTATTATAACCGTTTGTTTGCAAATACTTTTTAGGAAAAACGTGATTTACGTCTCCTCTTTCCTCAATTAATTGCTGCACAGTAATCGATTTGGATAAAAAGGCATAATCTTTATCATAAATCTGGGACATTACATATAAATTGAAATATGTGCTACTAGAAACTGAAGTATCTAAATTAGCTGGCAATATATTATCCCCGTATGCATCAGATAACTCTCCGGCTTCCATTTTTCACTTATGTACTCCATTGGATCTTCAAGGATTCAAAACGCTAAGTTATGACACCGTTTTGTTAAATTCCTAATACTGTTTCATATGTGTCCTTTTTGTGAGCAAATGAGTCTTTTCCCCCTTCAAGCACTGAGACTATATGTCCAAGCACTATCTCACTATCTGGGTAGCCTTTTTTCACAACCCAACCATTATGATTATCGGAGTCAAGTATAATTACTTGCTCTGCATCTGCATTAGTAACAATAGTAGAAGAATGTGTTGAAATAATCACTTGACGTTTATTTTTAATCCTTCTTAGACTTTTGTCTAGATTTTGATAAATATAAATATTATCTAAATTGTCTTCAGGTTGATCAATAACCAAAGGAGTACTATCATTACTATATTCGCCATAATTAAATAAAAAGGTTAAAATTGCAACCACTTTTTGCCCTAACGATAGTTCTTCTATATTTTTCATTAAAACTTTTTCACTCTTAACAGATTCTTTCATATTTATGTTAAATTCTAATTCAAATGAATCTATCATGTGCATTAAGCTTTCGATACTTTTAGTAACATTAGAAATATCCCTGAAAATTCTTTTTTCAATTTGATTGTAGATCTTTCTAATATTATCTGAATTTATTTCTTCATATCCTTCTTTAGTAATACCGGAAACATATTTTTTTATAGATATTTTCCTTTCTATCTTTTGGTGATCTTTATTTAGTAGCATCTTTAAAAATTCCAAGTAACCAAATTCATCAATAGCCTTTAATAAAAATCTTTCTACATCATCCCAAGTTAGATGGGTATTGAGAACATTTTTTGAAAAACCAATTTCAAATGATTGATTATAGGATATCTCCAGAAAATCTGTATAATAGTCGGGAGATATCTCTTCGTTATAATATTTAATTTGTAAACAATCATGATTAGCTTTATTAAACCTTTCAATAGTTTTATTTACCAAATCCTTTCTATTATTAATAGTTTTAATAATAAAATCTAGTTCTTCCCTTAAATTTTTACGATAATTCACTTTGTTGTATGATTTTAACTTTTTGATTATATCGAATGCCTCTATAAATCTCTCACCATTAAATATTATTTCTTTGACAAAATCACTAATCTTACCGGAGTTTATTTGTTCGATAATATTATTTATTGAATAGCTTTTTTTATAAACCTGATTCATTATTTCTTGAGATGAACGTTTGTTAACCTCAACAAAAGATGTATTATTATCATGATTTTTCACTCTATACAAGGTTACCCAATGTGGAGCAAGTGAAAGTTTGTAATTATTTTTATCGTTCTCAGGAAAGGCTTTATCTAAAAAATATTGCGTATTTATGTATCCTCCATTACCTGTTTGTGGTAAAAACTCCAAAATGTAATCCATGCCTTTATAATAAAAAACTATATAAATTATGTTATGACTTGAAATAAATTGTAAGAAGCTAATACTAGAGTATTCTAGGGTGAAAGCAGTTTCCAAAATATTGAGTATTGTACTTTTACCAACACCTCTGCCTCCAATAATACAATTTAAGTCCCTTGAGAAATCTACTATAAAAGGATCGCTATTTTTTCTATTAGTAGTTAAAAAACCGTCTTTACCGGGCTCAATGTAAATACCTTTAATAAACCTATTGTTAAATGTAGGCTTATCCGTATATATACAATAAGTATGATTTTTAAAAGCTTTTTTAAGGGACTTAAAATTAACATTATTAAATTTTATCCAAGTATTTTTTATCCCAATTTCATCTAGACGGTGAGAATCACCCTCATATATATAACAAAATTTCTCTGCCATTTTTCCTTGAAGTTCATTTATTTTTGCTATCTGGGTACTTTTTGCTTCTAAATTTGTTAAGCCAAGTATATTTAAATCATTAGATCCAAATAAAGCTTTTTTATATAATTTAGTGCCTAAGTAATTACTAGAATTAATATGAGCTATATAACAAATCCCATTGTAATCTACAACCCTTTTCAACATATCTAAACAAGATATATATGTACCTTCCTCTTCCGAGTGTATAAATTCTTTAATGAACTCCTCCACCTCACCATATTTATGATGATCAAATATAGATACTAAATGATACCGATCTGAACAACTTATTTCGATACCCAAAAATAATCTTATACACCTTTGGTTCTTATCACTTCTTAATCTAGACTTATAATATTCAACGACAGCTGCTGTTAATTTTTTAAATCCTTTTATGGTATTGTGGTCTGACACTACAGCTACCTCAATATTGTTCTTGTATAATGTATGAGCAATTAGTTGATATCCCAAAAGTTCTTTTAAGCTATCAAATTCCGTATCAAATTCATTTTTCATGTCTTGCAAAATTTCCTTTGCATGGGAACTTTTTAATAAATACTTATCAACAAATTCTTGCGAATATAGCTCTCTTTCTTGGGCTACCTGTATTACTTCATTTAAAGTCATATTATTGAATTTATTATTTTCTATTAATTCATAATCATGAGATGCTGGGGTGTGTATATGAAATTCTGTTTTAAGTAAATGTCCGTATGTTCTTTTCTCATTCTCTAATACCTTATAAACCCTTGCTAGATTATCATTCACTTTGTTGTCCCCTCACAATCTAAATTTTGCTTCATATTAATATAGTTGTTTGTTATTTTCTATTATCTTTTTATTCTATATATTTCAATAAGTATATTCTATTCACAGGTCCATATACTAAATTATTAGCCACTAAATTGGCACAATTTCACTATAATTATACGTCTGTTTTTGTTACAAGTAAATGGGATTGATAGTGTTGATTTTGGACTTTATCCATGTAGAACATCCTTTTCTATATCCATAAATATGTTAAAATTTAGTTATCATTATCAAACGAAAAGATATATTAAGCATAACTTCGATTACTCAATATTTCTTTTCACACGCTTAATATTTCAAATCTAGTTACTTAAGAAAACATCTTGAATGCTATTTTTTGTACACTTTAAAAGAGACGACATTACCCCCTAATCCCTTCTTCCAATTCATTACAAGATCAAGATCTTTAATAATCGCGTTATCTTTAGTTAAAATGACATTATTAATACCTTCATAATTTGCCGCTTCATCTAAAAACTGATTGAAAGCAGGATCATCATAATCAGGGAATGCTAATTGATAATAAATTGTTAATCGCATAATTTCAGTATCTCGGACGATTTTAGTAGATCCTGTTTCCACTGCTCTTAATGAATTAAACAAAACTCTTTCCTTTGTCTGTTTATTTTCCAAAACACCTAGACCAATTTTCACCGCCTTCTCGATATCTATTTCGTGATTCGAGATACGATAAATATTTACTTCTCCTTCTGGCACTATACTCTCATGAATGTTTTTGACATTCGCTTTAGGTTTTTCATCAGAATAATCAATTTCTCCAGAAGTCTTAATCTCAACAACAGATATTACGTCAAATTCATTTTCTGCCTCGTCTGGCGTCAATGTAACATAATTCAAATTGTTCATATAATATTCTCCTTTTTTTTGCTTACTATATATAGCAGTAAGGAGAATGAAAAATATACGTTATATCATAAAAAAATAAATTTTTTTGAAAAAACATGAAATGAGTTAGTAATATATTAATAAAATTATACCGCATCAATCGACCTATTCCAACCAAATAAGCACTATTTTTGGAATATCTTTATAGTATTTGTAGAAATATGGCTTATTAAAATAAAAGGAAAACACAAAAGTAAATGTGTTTTCCTTTAACATTTATTCAACACTACCAGCAATAATTAGGAGAAACGATTGCCACCAAAAATAAAGCTGGACTATCAACAACTGTAAAGAATGACAATGGGACATATCATTTGCAAGAAGGTACTGTTAGATCAAACGAAGATAACATCTGATTATTCAGAAGGATTTAAAACACACTGTCTCCACTTATAGAGACTATATTACAATTCACAAATTATCCCTGATTATGTTATAATAATACTAACCAAACATATACTAAATAACCCATAGGTGTCACTACGGGTTAAGATAAGCGGTTCCCCCAAGGGATCGGCTATCGAGTGTGATAGGCCTCTCCTAATTACTTTATAGGGCAATAGGGAGGTCTATTTTTTGTTGAACAATGAAATGATCAAAGCGAGCAATGCAATCAAGAAGGTACCAAAACCAAATAGTACCATGTAACTCTCATACATGCTCATAAGCATCACCCCCTTTCTTTCTTCGGGGATTAGCCAACCTTACCCTAAAAGAACATTATCCATTTTTTAGTATAACGCAACTATCACGAACATGCATTCCTGTTCGCGAGTATTCCGTTTTAATCACTGGATAATATACATGGACATTTTCCTGACCTATTCGATAGACTCTGTCAGTTGCTTGACTTTTCACTGCGGGATGCCACCATCTCGTATAATGGATGACATGATTGGCGCTTGTATTTACCTGAAGAAGTGAAGATTGTGGGACAGAGGGACAGGTTCTTCGTCACACCCTATCTATATCAGAACGGGACACAATGCTTGTCCCCGTGTCCTTTAATTCAACCTTCTACATATATAAACAAACACCCACTCCAATAAACTACACATTCTCCCTTTCTACTCATCCTATTTATGGTAAAATGGGTATTAAGTATTGGATCTTGTAGCCGGAGGAATGATGTATAAACAAGGGGATATCGTTCTATTGCCTGTTCCAAACCTCATCATCAATGTCGTTATCCCAAAAATCGAGACTACTTTCACTAGCCTTTGTTAAGTCCTTAGATAAACTTTTTTCATTGAATACTGAAGAACGAAAATTATTATATGTAGGGATGACTCGTTCAAATGAACTATTGTATATTAGTTCCGTGAAAAACACTTCTAAATTCTTAAAAAGAAATAGATCCGAATCAATTCCGCTTCAAGCGTGATGCATCCTTAAGGCCGTTTCAAAGAGTAGCCATATCTGAATATTGATTTATCGAGCAGATTATCGATGTGAACGCCTAGAAGGTAAACTTAAAGTTGCATCAGCAATAAGAACTGACAAAATTTATACATTATCTAAAGATATTGTTAGAAAGAAATTTGGACAAGTTAATACTGAAGTTTTGGAAGATGTTCATAAAAGGATAATTGAATTGATTGAGTAAGTCAATGTGAACGGACTGTATTATAAGTTAAATTTAGTGTTGGACTCATTTCTGCAATTTTACTCTCTATGAAGTTTCCTTTAGTCCACGCGAAAACCTGATACTTAAATAAGGGGGAGCATTATGTTTATTGGTGAAAATTTAACTAATCTTCGTATCATGCATGGATATTCACGCAAACAGCTCTCTGAAAAAATAAATGTAACAGAACAAGCGATATGGCAATATGAAAATAATTACACAACTCCTAAAATGCAAATTGTTAATGATTTAAAATCAATTTTTAATGTGAAAAGTAAATATTTTTACAAAGATGATGTTCTAAATCGTTATTTTGCAGTAGAAAATATTCCTTTTATGAATGTTGCATACCGTTCTAAGGTAATGAATGTAATATCAAAAACACAAGCAGAAGCTATGCATGTGGAATTTTTAGATAGTTTTGTTAACTATTTAACAACTCATTTAAACCTTCCCACACAAAAAATCATTCAATTAAGAGACGAAGCAATTCACTACTTGAATGCTTCTACAGATGACAGAAATACACAAATCAACACTGTTGCTAAACTTGCGCGACAAAAATTAGGTTTTCGCAATGACACGAATGATGATTTACTATTTTTAATAGAAAAAAGTGGTGTATTTATTTTTGAAAAGTCGATTGGCGAAGAAATAGATGCCTATAGTTTATGGACAAAAAATGATCGAGCTTTCATTATATTAGGTAATGTAAAACGATCAGCCGTCCGCAGAAACTTTGATATTGCTCATGAACTTGCTCATTTATTACTGCACTATAAAGTCGAATTCACTAACCTTAATCGAAAAGAGCATAAGGCCATAGAAAATGAAGCTAATCTGTTTGTTGGTGCTTTCTTATTACCTGAAGAATCATTTATTGAGGATATGAACACTATCGCTTATGTTACAAATCCCGATGCATATATAGATCTAAAGAAGAAATGGAAAACGTCTCTGCAAGTTTTAGGTTATCGGGCAGCTCATTTAGGGATATTAGATGCCAAGAAACATCGTAATTTTTATGCAGCACTTCATCGAAAAGGTTATTTAGAGAGAGAACCATTAGACGAATCTTTAGCGATTCAAAGGCCTCAAAAAGTGAAATCCATTATTGATTTAGTTACTAAAAAAGGCATCGTTGACATACGTGAAATGATGGAAAAAGATTGGATGGTAGAAACTTCTTTTTTCCATCGTTTAACTGGTATAGAATTAGACTTTTTTGATGACTATCTGAAGCATGATCAAGATTTTGAGTTAGTAAATGTTAACGAATTTTCTACTAGTATTACTAATTAAGCTGAACAGGTAGATCCATTCATTTTAGATGGACTTACCTGTTCTTATTTAATCCATCAACAACTTAAGACAAATAATGGAGTTATTGTTATTTCAGTGATTTACGAGGAAGTAATAATGCGGTAAAAAATGACGATGGGAAGTACGATTCTTAGGACAGATATGTTCTGCATATCAATGCAACAGTATACCTGTCCTTCTATCACACTTTTGCCAATTCATCCAAAAATGCTGGTCGTCTATAGTATTTGTTTTCTAAATCCTTAATAACAGTACTGGCTTGTTCTTGCCCACATGCTTTTCTAAATGTTTTTATGACCATACACACATTGCGGTATGCTTTTCTATTTGAGGATCTTTTAGCCATTGAATTAATATATACTTTGAAGATTTCGGTCACATGTTCTGAATGCTTCTCTATTAAATGAGGATACAATAGATCAATAGTTTCAGGATTATTCAGACAATATGTTAAAAGTTTGTCCGTTAACCCCTCTTCTTTTAAAATACGAACATAGATATTACCACTGAATCCTGTTTGCTTTAAATTGTCCGTTATATACTCTAGAACTTGCGGCCATTCGTCCTCACTATATAGCTGCTTTAGCTTTGGAAAGTAGTCATAATAGCCCTTTAGTAATAGTGACATGCCTAATGATTTCTGATTGGTTTCATCATGCAACGCTTCATATGCCTGATAACGATATTCCTGCCATTGACTTACAAGGCCAGGATATTGCTTGTCTCTCTTCTCACCGTCAAAGCATAATTCTATCACTTTTTCATAGTTTGCTTGTTCAAAATTATCTTGAATCACACGTTTTCTGAATTCAGGTGAATCTATATTGCTTTCCAGAAACGCATACCATTTTTCTACGGTATCGAATTGTTCCATTAACTCCAACTGAATGCGTTTTATTTGTTTACGATCGTATGAAGCACTCCTGCTGTCACTATTTGATTCAGCAAAGATTGTTTCAAGCTCTTCTTCTAATATTTTTCGGCAATCGCTAATATCACAAAACGAGATACAAAATTGAAGTAAAGCAAATCTCCATTCACTCCATTCTTTAAACCTATTCTGTCTCGATGTCTCTATCAATTGTTGAACAATCTCTCTTTTTTCTAAATCGCTAAGAAATTCCTCCCCTCTGAATATAGCTATATCGATCTTATCAAGAGTCTTTTCAATGACCATACCGACATCTCCACCGGAATCATCACAATATTGCAGCAAATCAATCATTTCAGCCAATATTACCTCACCGAGAAGTACCGCCATCTTAGTTTCCTCATCATCTATCTTTTCATCCATTTTTTCTAATACAAGCTCTGCACCTGTTACTGCAAGATGAGCATTTCGCCAATTAACAAACCCATCTACTTCCGCCCGTTGAATATATTGCTGTATTAATTCCTCAGATGCTGATATACCACTTTTTTCAGGACCATAGTTAAGACGCAACTCTTTTTCCATTTCAGGATTGCGGCCAGCATATTCCACTAATACTTGCATTAATTTTTGCTTCGGCAAATCTTGTAAGATATCATGTAATGTTGGTTCTTTCGTATCCTTACCAGAAGAAAAAGGTGACTGTCTATTTCGCAACGCAAAGAACATAGCTGTCTCATGCTTACATATATCGCTAAAATCATACGGACAGTTACAGCTAAAATGTAGTATATTTTCTTCTTCATCGAGTTTTACCTCAACATGATAATCCTCAGAACCTCTAACAATAGCGGTAAAATGTCCTGGTCTTATCTCATTGATGTTATTGACATGCTGCCATTCATAATATTCTTTGCCTCGAGAGACAATGGTGTCATGAATAGATTCTTCAAAATTATTCAGATGCAATGATGTCCCCCCTATTCTTCATAGTCAATCTCTACCCGTTCACAAAAGTCAATCGCTATTTGTTTGTAACAATCATCCCTGAATTCAAACCATTCGTCTCTCACTCCAAGTGTTATTATCTGATCCTTGAAACGTCTAAACGCACCTCTACCTTGGATAGCGTTAAGCAAAGCAGATTGTATAGCATCATCCTCAAGGCTAAAACAAAACCTTTCCATCATGTTATACTCATTTATTTCATATTCTGATGGAAGTTCAGCATATTTATGATCATTTTCAAGAATGTCAATAGCTGTATCTACTTCTTCTAGCTCCCAATCAGCAAGGCGATCGCGATCAAAATCCTCATCCTCTGCCGCTAGAAATGTTCCACTTGAAATGAGAACAACCTTGCCTGTTTCCTTGGTTAAAAAAGCCTCAAATTCCTCTGATTGCATCTCCATTTCGTCTATAAGGTCACGTAATTTTACTTTTGCACTCATTTTAGTCACTCCAATATCTCAATGATCAATCGAATTATAGCACATTCAAACGGATTTCTTGAAGTTAGAAGACCAAATGTTTTTTCCGTAAATTTTCCTTTTATACCTCGTGTTGAGCAAAAACAGGGGAAGGATCCCCTGTTTCAGAATGAATGCAACATCTTTTTTTCATCGGTTATACATCGAACTTCCCCGTCACTCAACATTTTCAAAATCAACTTACTGGTCTCGTAACTAGCTAAATAATTTACAATCTCTTCATGGGTATGTTCATGCAGATAACCTGCTGATAGATTAACAGTTGGAATACCAAATGCTGCATAATTCCGAGCATCACTACTCCCACCTTCTGTTATGCTCCAGTCAGGCATTCCCAACTTTTTCGCTGCTTCTTCAAACAACTGACCAAATGCCGTGGGACAAAAGGACTCGATACCAGCAAACGATGTGACTATATCACGTAAATGACGGCGATCCACTACTATCGCTGCATCCACATCATCGATGAATCGTTGATCTATTTGATGAGAACCAACACAATCTATTTCTTCTTTTACAGTAAAAGCAACTTTGATTGTCCCACGAAAGTTAGTTCGTTCTAGTTTACGCAAAACTTCTAATATAATTGCGATTCCCGCTCGATCGTCTGCACCAAGAATACCAGCTGAACTTGTTAACGTTGTACCTTCTTCCACTATTTCTCGACCATCTACAAAAGGAGCCACGGTGTCCATATGTGCCGATAGTAAAATGGTCGGACCGTCTCCACAATAGCGATACGCTAGCAAGTTTCCTGCTCGATCACGGTACACATCATCCATACGAGGACCTAATTTATGTTTTAAGTACTTACGAATCTTTTGCTCATTTCCACTCTCTCCATTAATGGATAATACTTCTAGTAATGATTGTTTCAATGTTTGTGCCGCATAATAGTCAAGACAAGCTGGATCTTGATAAACATGATATAGCTTTTCTGCAAAATCGAGTAAATCCTCTATGATTTGATAATGTATCCTCATTTTTCTGCCAGTTAACATGATTTTTAAGGATGATGGCAAAAGGTTCTGTAGCATTTCCTTTTGCTTATAAGTTAATGGTCGTTCAAGTGAAATGTTAGCAGGTCGTTGATGATGACCATCACAACTCATCGTCGTATGAATACCTAATTCATTTAACCAGCGCGTAATGCCACGAACATATCGATCGATTTCGATTAAAGGCAATGCATGAATATGTGGGTTAACCGAGGATTCTTTACCATGCATTTTGACATGAGTCCGTGTTTCTTCCATCATTTCCATTATTTCATGGTCATTTTGTACCTCTTTTGCTACAATTAATTTGGCAATAGTGGCATAATCATTGGATAATGCTAGATCATCCTTTTCTAATCCATGTCTTATTAAAAGATTGTCTACTTTTTTCATTTGATCAGCTCCTTTTATTTGTTAGCTAAATTTTATCAAATGAAGTGTGCACCGCCTGCACAGTATGGAAAATGGGGGATATAACTAATGAACGAAATAGATCCACACCTAAAACAACGGGAATTGGAGAGACAACTTAAAGAAGCAAAAAAAAGAAAAGATAAAGCAAGGCAAAAGAAAATTCGTCATGAATTGATTAACTTCTATGTACAATACGGTTCCTATTTAAAAATGAATGTTAAAAATGATAGAGTAGCGCTAACACATCTCCAGAATGCATTAGATCATGAACCTGATCATGCACTTGCTAATTATCGATGTGCACATATCATGTATAAGCAAAGCGAATTCAGCTCGGCTATTCAATATTTTCAGCGAGCGTTAGATACACCATTAGAACCACTTTCAGACACATTAAAGCAAATTAGCTACATGTATATGGCGGATGCGTCACTAAAAATAACTAAAAAGGCCTTAAAGAAAATACATGAACTGGGGGATGATGCTAACCTTATGTTAGACGAGGACAAAATTGTGCAGCTACGTGCTAAGCTCTCTTTTCCTGAATTTGATAGATTAGAACAAGTATTTTTCCGAAAAGTAACGGCAGACGGTAAAGCAGTAGCTATTGATGATACGCAATTTGAATCGTTATATGACCAAACAAACGAAGATCCAAACCTTGTCTTATTAGTCCAATCGAATAAATCGTTGTTCTATCTAAAGTATCAACACCATCTACCTGTTTATTTCAGAAATAATGTGTACCGTGTCTTATATTTTCTATTGCAATCTGATGTGTTTATAGATAACCAAACCATCTGCATTAAAATGAATTTATCTAGCGAGCATGAAGATACAAATGAAAGTGGTGTACGTTCTGCGATAAGGGACCTTAAAGCTGATGTGTTTTTTTGGGAAGAACTACTAGAAGCAGGCAAAATGGGGCGAAGAGCAGTACACCGACGCAAAAAGGAAATACGTGTTATCTTTCTGACGGAAGCTGGAGAATTATTGCCTGATGAGTAATAGGTTGCTAAGGATAACGCTTAGTTAGTCGACAGGTGCCAGTCACTTGTCGACTACAATAAAATCCTTAACTTCCAGAATCAAAGCGCCTAAGATCGTCTATAATTGGTGTGATTTGAGTTTCTACTTTTTCTGAATACACGAAAATTAAATTATCTAGAAAACTAACTGTATAATCAGGATCATTTTTATAATGTTGATTGAAATACATATTTGGGTCATTAGTTTCTACCCTGTTTTCCATGGAATATATAAATATATATTCTTTGATGACTGCAATATCATAAGCTGCTTGTTCTCTAGCAGAATCCAGTTTGAATTGTTCCTCTAAAGGTTGTGAATGAAAAGCAATGTTTTTTTCTTCAAGAAAAATTTCCAGGTCATTCAGATCTTTATATTCTTCTTGTATGGAACAACCATTCACACCTAATACGAAGAAGAGGCTGAGTAAAAAGACTATTTTTTTCAACGGACATTTCCCCTTTTTAGCTAATCATAATATAAATTCGCACCCGTTGGTTTAATAAGCTATTAAATAAGGATTTTTTAAGCTATTTCTATTACGTTCTAATATTTTAATATTCAGTTTTGCAATTACTTCCTCTCCTTTATAGTCTATTATTAAATTCTCCTGCCTAGTAGTTGAATAAGCATTTTCATTTCTCACATATTCATTTTAACATAAAATCCCATAAACCCTTTTTGAAAATAAAACAACTCATTATTAGCTAAATTACATATCCCACTTAAAATAACAAAGTTTTTAATACTCGTTTTCATGAAAATCTAATAAATTTTCTCCGACTAAGCTAATCTTAGACCAGGTGACAATGGTCTATTTACCACTGTTTTTGTTACAATAAATAGTAATTATTGTAAGAGGAGATGCTGGAGATGTTTATTATAGAACAGAAAGGAACAGTAGAGATTTATCAGGGAAAAATAACAGCGTTCTATTGGCAAGATACCTTTCGAGTTCCAAGTCCACCCTGGACATTTGATTGGGATTTTGAATTTAATCACGAAGAGCGGTTAGTCTATAAGTTAGTAGTGAATGAAGAAGTTGAAGCATTGATGTCACTATAAGATGGTGAAGGACATGTATTAGTAGAATTATTAGAAGCATCTCCTGAGAATCGGTCAGATAGCTGCATCGCGTCAGCTAGTTACGTTATACTATAGGAAAGGAGAGTGATACCATCTTGAAGGATGAGTACACTAATAAAGAGCAGACATTAGAGGAAACAACTCGCTGTATTGATGAAAAACATAATGGTATATATGCCTATCCTCATGAGTCAAAGGAAGAGAGAGAGAAAACTGATCGTTTGATGAAAGATTTTATTAAGAAAAATAATCAATAGTATATAGATATTTAAGAAAGAATCCTCTATGTTTAAACATGGAGGATTCTTTCTGTGATGGGACGAAGCGATTGTTGAGCACAGTTTAACGATTTTAATTAGCGACAAAGAAAATAAAAATCATCGTACTGGTTTGTAGGGTAAAATAAATAACATTTTGTTTACATTCATTAAAGGATTTAAGATCAGTCCCCTGCCCTTTATAAATTAGCGGAGGACAGACCTTTTTTTAAGTTCCTGCTCTAAAATTTCATACATCTTTGCACCATGTTCTTTAATAACTTCCTCATTCCAATCTTTATCTTTAGCAATAGAAGCCATAATTTTCAATTTCTGAGAGGTTTTGATTGTATTTTTATTTGTTAACTTTGCTATCGGACTCTGGTTAGAAAACTTTGAATTGGCGGAACTAGTGATTAAACAGAGATTACCAAAATGATTTAAATCAGCAGCATCCATTTTATCATACCCTTCGTTGCCAATAGGATTTTGAGGATAGAAGTGTTCAATTGAATTTCTAAATGTAAACTCATAGTCTTCCATTGGCCTAATTTTGTCCTCATAACCATCTCGCCATAAAAGATAGTCTAAGTATGTGAATACTACTCTTTCTATGTTAAAGCCATCATTCCTATTATATCCACTTTCCCTAACTTTCCGTTGTGCATAATTTTCTAATAGCCGTAAATAATTTGGAGAGACATCCTCTTTATTAATATTTTCCATTAGAAATGCTATGGAATCTGTTATCCAGTGCATCGTTTTGGGAGAAGTATACGTGATTCTAAGTGCTGATTGTATCATGCGAATCTTTTTGTGCCTGTTATCTTCATCGTTCCCAGCACTATCATTAGAAAATGTATGTACATAATCCACTTTATTATTGTTGTTCGTTTTGTAATATTTTAATTTGCTTAATGACCAAGCGCCTTCTTCTGAGTGTTTTCCGTAATACTCTCTCTTTATAATAAATTTATCAAATAAGTACCTAGCTTTTAATAATTGAACAATGAATTTTTCTGGATCTATTTCATCATTCATGATTTCAAGCACTTTTTTGTCATCCAATGCACCATCATCATCAGTTTGCTTATTCTTATATAGCTTAATAACATGCAGCAAAAAATGCGGAAATGTTATAATTGATTCAAAGCGCTGATTCCCTTCATCTCCACTCTCGTTATCGTTAACATTATTGATCTTACTGTACTCCTCAATTGCATCTATCACGGATAGTGTAGTAGATAGCTTACCTTCTTTTCCATCCGTTGCTGAAAAAAGATTCTGGAATATATCTTCAAAATCGCTAAAGTTTAATTTCTCATGTGTTGAACCAAACAATTTCTTTCTGTCCTCAACACTAAAGGCCATCTGGACATACTTTTCCATATGAGAACAAGCATCCCAAATCTTAGAGAAAACACTTCTTTTTTCCTGCGACTTTTCCCCACCGATGCTTGACATCAGTCTTGCTTTCACGATTTCATGAGCTTCTAATTGTTCACCACGAGTATTCATAATTTCAAAGTAGTGATTTAAATCTGTATCTTTAGGTACAATGATCCTTAATAATTTCGTATTCTGAAGCTTGTCTATTATTTCGCTATCAGACTCGACTTCCTTTTTGAAATGATTTAGGGCTCCTAAAAGTTCCTTCGTGTAGAATTCTTCATCATAATCTGTCGATCCATTAGAAATCTTTTCTAAGGTACGATTTGATTTTCTCCTTGCTTCAAACATTAAACTTTTATATGGGGGATTTTTCTTTAATGCAGCTAACAACATAAATATAGTAGTCAGGCGTTGTTGACCATCAATTACCTCGTATACAGCATCATCTCGCTCATATACAACTAGACTCCCCAAAAAGTACTCTTGCTCAGCGTCTAGAATATCCTCCAGTAATTGTTCCCTCTCTACATTACTCCAGGCATAATTTCGTTGATAAATTGGAATAATATATCGCGCACTTTCATTAAATAATTTGTCAACGGACAGCTCAACTAATGCTCCAGACTTATCAGTCACCTTCAATCACCCCAATTTCTTGTCTTAATTTATCAAAACTTTTCTTCTGGTATTTAGTTGCAATATCTTCGAATGTTATATCATCCATTTCGAGCATTTCTATATCTCTTGGACTTATCGCATCTCTTATAACTGTAAATAAATTAAGTTTATGGTTTAAATATTCATTTCTTCCCAAAGCATATTTGTTAATTGACTTTTCATATACAGCTTGATTGATACAGCGTAATTGATAACAGTATTTGAAAAATAATCGCTCAATATTGGGATTTTTATTGTTTATTCCAAACCGATCGTAAAAGTACAACAGTAAACACTGGAATAATTCCCTAATATACCGTGTTCCAACCTGTTCATGACTATGATTAGGGGAAACGGAATCAGGAAGCATTTCCAACGCTATCTTTTCTACTTCTTTCTTTAAGTTCATATAGTAATTTGTCATTTCAAAAAACCTTCTTCCAGCCAAAAGAGGTTGATCGATTTGAAACGGGATCAAAGCATCTATCCCTAGTAACTCTTGATGATTTTCTCTATTAAATTGTTCAATAAATAAGTAGGCTGCCTTATGGTATTGGATAAAATTAAATTGTTGATCTAGCGGAACACCTTTAAACATTTCTATACCATCTCTATTAAAATAATGTGCATTTCCTTGATTAGACCATGTCTTAATCTTGTATAAGTATCCCGTAAATAAGTTCGCTAATTCACTTGTGATCTGCGCTTCCCATTTTTCTATGAGCTTTAATTTTGTTTCTTCACTATCAGCTGTCATTTCACGTAAATGGTAGGCTTTCAATAAATCATGTGCTTCCAATGCTTTACCACGTGCATTTTGTGAATCAAAAAATTGGAATGCTTCCATTTCATTGTCAATTTCAATGATGATTACATCGCATTTTTCTTTCATATAATCATACAATCTACGTTTATCTTCTGAAGTTAAGCTACTACATAATCGTTTAATTTCATTATAATTTTTGCTAATATTACTTTTGTTTTTAGGTATTGATAGCCCTGGTGAATTTTGAAGTACATCATTTATTAAATGTAAAGAAATTGTTCGCTGTTGACCATCTACAATATCTCGTCTCTTATCTTTATGTTTATGTATAACAATTGTACCAATACGATATTCTGATAAGTTATTCCGATATGCCTCTAGTATGTCGTTAAACAATTGATTGATATTACGTACAGTCCACTTATAAGGTCTTTGATAATCAGGAATTGACAAGTTTAACTTGAGTAATTTTTCGACATTAATTATTTCTTTTTTGCTAATAGACATTGCGATCCCCATTTTTTATATTTTTATAGCTATTGTATATCAAAATTAATCTATTTAAACAAACTATTGATTATCGATATTGATGTTTTTTAAAAGAAATTTCAGCTACAGTAGTTGCACAAAACGAATGCTTGTTTTTGGTTAATTTCAACAATTAATACTTTCTAACCCAAGCGTTTTGAGGATAACCTCTTTTTTCCCAATAGCCAATATGTTCTTGTTCAATTAACTCGATTCGCACAAGCCATTTCACTGATTTGTATGCATACAGCCTTGGCGTAATTAGTCTTACAGGTCCTCCATTTTCTTGAGAAATTAATTTCCCATCTATTAATACCGCAACCATCATATCCTCCATCATTGCTTCTGAGAGTGATAGTGTATCAGTATATACACCATCCCCTGAGTAAAATTTCACATACTTCGCTTGTTGGTTCACACCTGCTTTCTCTAGTAATTTTTTTAATGGAATGCCTTCCCATGTAATATTATAAACACTCCATCCTGTAATACAGTGAAAATCACTTAATTGAGAGCTTCGTTCTAATTGCAAAAATTGTTCCCAATTGTAGTCTAATTTTTTATCGACTAATCCATCAACGGTTAACGACCAATTTTCATTGGTGAATGTAGGCATTTCCGTAATAGTATAATAACGAAATTCACCTTGTTTCCCATTGGAAGATAATAGCTTATTATCGGTTTCTGGTAATGGGACCATTTTATTTCCACCAGATAGATCAGATTTATTCACTGGGAAATACGTTTTTAACCAGTTCCCGACTATTAAAATAGTAAAAAGCGCTATAATGCCACCTGATAATCGACGTAAAAATGTACGACGTTTCAAAAGTGGATTGCTTTTATCAATTATCGTGGGTTCTTGGTCTTGTTCGTTTGTAGACTCTTCTTTTGGATAAAGTAATCGTTTGTACCAAAGACTTCTGGTCACGCTGTGGTAGATAACATATGGTAGCCCTATCCAGGTCGCGATATCATGAATGATTAACGAGTAGGAGCTCAAAAGTGGCGGGAAATGTCGTTGAAAGGTTAGGATAAGTCCAGAAAGGATTAATGTAAAAAGAATCACAAAAATGAAGTATAGATTGATGCGGTGATTCTTCCATTTTCGAAGCGTTAACAAATGCTTTCCCATTTTCGGTAAATAAAACAAGATTGGCATCACACTAATAAACCCGATCCATATGTGAGCATCTTTCATCCACACACGAGTAGCAGGAAAAGTAGAACGGAAGAAAGGTGAATAGAGAAGTAATCCAGTAATACTTAATAAGAAAAATAGAATAGCGTTTGAGTGATGCAGTCTGACAAGCCGCTTCCGAAATTTTAAGTCTCGTTTAAAAAACATGCTCCAGTTCATCTTCGCAACTCTCCCTAGAAAAATTATCCTTCTTCCATTATAACAGTTGCCGTTTGGTTTTGTAGACCCTGTCTTCACACTTAATGGGACAGAGGGACAGGTTCTTCGTCCCACCCTATCTATATCAGGACGGACACGGTGCCTGTCCCCTTGTCCCAAAAGATAAGAGTCTTAATATTTCACATAGTTAGGCATATCCTTTACACTGAAAATATTAGTTATTAGGTAGTATCTAATAACCCTTATAGAAAGGTGCTGATAGAATTGCAAATACCAACTCGCAAAATGAACGATGGAAATGAAATCCCTGTAATCGGTCTAGGAACTGGTGGAATGAAAGGTAGTGACGGTGCAGCAACAATTACCAGTGCAATCCATAATGGTTATCGCCTAATTGATAGCGCGTACAATTATGAAAATGAAGGAACTGTTGGTGAAGCGGTGCGCCGAATTTCAGTCGCTCGTGAGGATTTATTTATTACCTCTAAATTACCTGGGCGATACCATCATTACAAAGATGCTGTAAAGACGATCCAAGAGTCTCTATACCGAGCTAATCTTGATTATTATGATTTATATCTTATTCATTGGCCAAATCCCAAGCAAGGGCATTATGTCGAAGCATGGCAAGCACTGATTGATGCAAAAAAATGGGGACTTATTCGTTCCATTGGAGTGAGTAACTTTTTACCAGAGCATATGGAACATCTAGAAAAAGAAACCGGTGTTCTACCTAGTATTAATCAAATCGAATTACATCCATTTTTTAATCAAGCAGAACAGCGCAAATGGCATGAAAAGCATGATGTCATAACAGAATCTTGGAGCCCTCTAGCTCGTGCTAATGATGTATTCGAAAATAAAACCATACAAGCTATCGCAAAAAAACATCGTAAATCAGCTGGACAAATTATTTTACGCTGGCATTATCAAATCAATGCCGTTTCTATTCCAAGATCAAGCTCACCAATTCGACAGAAAGAAAATATTTCTATATTCGATTTTAAATTAGATCAAAACGATATGGAGATATTAGCAAGTCTTACTAAACCAGAAGGCAGAATTAATGGTCAACACCCTGCAGAATATGAAGAATTTTAAATAGAGGATTGTCTATGTGAGGAGCCGACTTTTTGAGTCAGCTCCTATTCTTTTGTTGTATATCTTCTGACTGCACTTCAGAACTCTTTACCTGATCTTTAGTTGTAACCGTGCCATAAAACATATTATCGTAATTATCGTTTTTTTACTTCTTTAGCATCCATTGACGATTCTTGTACGGATGTAGCTGTATTGTTAATATGCGTAACATGTGTGTTCCATTCGGGGGATGGGTTCATATTATATTAATCGGGATTTGTGCTGGGAATAGTCCTTGCTCTATTTCTTCCGCCTGAAGCTTTTTATAGTCTACTTCATGATTAAATTTATAATGGAAAGTCCCCTCATCTAAGGATATTCTGTATTCGCACGGATTGATTAGATACTTCTTGTTGGATATTTGTTTTGATTATTGGACAAAAAACGAACCTCGTCCTCTAATTGACCAATCTTAGATAACAACGTAAAATGAAGAACAAACATTCCTACTAATGCTATCACAAGAAGGAGACCGTTAACATGTTACAAAAATTGATTTTGGCCTCATCGTCACCACGTCGTCAAGAACTATTACAGCAAATGCGTATTCCTTTTCAAATCCGCAAACCAAATCTTGATGAATCACAGATTAAAGATACCGATCCAGTAACTAAAGTAAAACAACTCGCTATTTTAAAAGGTAAAAACGTTCCGATCCAAACGGAAACAGAGGTTATCTTAGCTGCTGATACTGTCGTTTCTTTTCAACAAAACATCTTTGAAAAGCCCAAATCCAAACAAGAAGCATATAAAATGATAAAAGGATTAAGCGGGAAAAAACATCACGTATATACAGGCGTCATGATCCGTTGTCAAGAAAAAGAGATGACTTTTGTTGAGAGTACAACTGTTTCGTTTTGGCCTTTAACAGAAAAAGAGATCCTTTCCTATATTGAAACAGAGGAACCTTATGACAAAGCAGGCGGATATGGCATTCAAAGTGTTGGAGCTATGTTTGTGAAAAGAATTGAAGGAGATTATTATAATGTAGTCGGTTTGCCCATTTCACGAGTAGTAAGAGAATTAAAAACATTTGGTATTCACCCTCAGTAAAACATCCGAATTACTTTTAAATCTTCATATCTCTTCAGAGGGCTAGTTTTCACCCCCTACTAAACTCCAAGTTTTTCAGTAAAGATTTATACATGTTTATTTGTTAACCTGCATCAATAAAAAAAGGAGCACAAAACGCTATGTGATTTTTGTACTCCTTTTTATTACTTCGTGATTAATTCGTATCGTTACGATTTTGGTGAAGCTGTTGTTGCCCCATCTTCACTAATTCCTGGACCATCTTACCACCTATGTGCCCACCTATTTTTCCAGCATCTTTTGCTTTAATATTCCCATTATATCCTTGATTCAGTGCTACGTGTTGTTCTGCAGCTACTTCAAATTTAGCGTTTCGATGGTCATTGGTATTAGTAATTTTTGCTTTTAATTGATCCAGTCCGTCTCGAGTTGCTGGTACCAGTATTTTATTCTTATTTACCATATCATTCATATCCTTTTCTTGGGATATCTTCACCATCATGACTCTTTAATTCACCATTTTTGTTCGTACGATCGATTTTTCCATCAATCGCACCTTCCATATAATCATCGGAAACTTGTTCATGGGTAATCGCTAAGCCTTTTTCTGTTTGATCTTGACTATTATAATCCTTCACATCATACATTTCTTCCGCTACTTTTCCACTACTATTCATTGGTTTTCGGTTACTTTTTACCATTTGGCATACCTCCCTTAGTCATTATATTTTGCGTGTAACGAGAAATTATAATCAATAAAAATTATTATTTCTGCTTTATAATTTGCATGGATATAAGCAGAAAGTTGTCTAATAAGACGCGCTATTTCCGCTATTGAAATATCAGATAATGTTTCAAAGTATAATTTCTGTTTATGTAGCTAAAAAAATGCTATATGATCTATCAGAAAGTGAATGCTTTCAAGTCGTTGAATTGCTTTAATTTTATCTTCTACACAATACTGTCTCACCATTCATCGAGAAGATATACTACATCCCCGTATACTAAGATATTCCGGAAATTAATGGCAATGAAATTTTCCCACGAAATTTATTGCTTCTTCTTTTTCTTCTACTTTAGGGTTAGTTTTTATATTATCTAGTATCATATCCATCTCTTCAGCCACTTCCTTCACCTCCAACATAATCATTTCAAAAAAGAAATAAAGGAAACATTTTTTATTAGTATATATAACTCACCTGAAAAATAACCATCAAAAGAGACGAAGAGACAGGTTTACTGTCCCTTCGCCTTAAAAACGGGACACTGAACCTGTCCCTATGTCCCGCCTGTATTGGTTTGGGGTTTGGCCGTTGATTTTTTTGAATACTTTGCTGTAGTATTTTTCGTCTTTGTATCCGACTTCGCTTGCGATGTCATAGATTTTTAGGTGTGGATTTTCTAATAATTCCTTGGATTTTTCTATTCGTATTTCGGTTAGATAATCTGTAATCGTCACGTGATATACTTGCTTGAATTTTCTAGAAATGTACTCACGACTCAAATAGAAGCGATCTGCTATGTCTTGTAACTTTATATCTACATAATAATGTGCTCTAAGATAAGCCTCAATCTCTTGAATGCTCGCTTTTCCTTTTTGGTATTTTACTTTTTCAAGTAAATCCATCAAATCGTGAAATTCTTTCCGCTTCACTTGTTTGAATTTTTGAAACGAAAAACCACCATCCTCATTCCAAAAATGATCTCCTTGAACATTACCTTCATCTTCATTTACGTCAATATCATATTCTGCTAGCCAATTTTTCTTTAACAATTGAAATTGTTTCTCCCATAATTGTAATTGTTCGAATGAAAGATTGTGCGACTCACATAATTGCTTAAATAATCGTTGTAAAATCTCATCTAGGCCATCTGTGCTACCTCTTTGTAAAGCCCATTTAAGTTCTTGCCCATAATCTAATAGATGCAGGTTCGCTTTTTGATTAATTTCGTTTGTCGTTACCACTTTCTTTTCTACTTCGCCTTCCAATAAATGATACTTCTGTAGCACCATTGATGCGCTTTGATAGGAATGTAAAGCACAAGCCATCTCATCGCCCATAAAAATAGTACATTTCATTTTGATGAATTGATAAATAATGGCATATATTTTTTCTAAAACAAAATGCGGCTGTGGGGCATTCCATAATAAAATAATAATTTCATCTTCTTTATTCAGATTCCGAAACCCGATCCCGCAGTTTTTGTTACGAATGACTTCATTCACAATATTTAATATCGCAAAAAAGGCAACATCACGATCCCCGTTGAATTTTTTTATTAGAAGCTTGTGAATAGGAAGAATCGACACCATGCATTTTACTTTATCTACATCCATCCTAAATTCTTTTTGCATTTTTTGAATCGTAGCTGCTGATAAATGTTTTTGGTAGATCATTCCGGTAAACAGTTGGTCCCAATAGAGCGGTTTTACTTCGTTAATCACTTGATCTTTCTCTAGTAACGATTGTCTTTTTTCATCTTGTTCTTGCCATTTATGGACAGCTCTTTCTAACGTTTCATTTAGTAAATCTCGATCCATCGGTTTTAAAATGTAATCAAAACTTCCGTAAAAAAGAGCACTTCTCATATAATGAAAATCATCATAACCACTCACAACGATCGTTTTACTTTCGACGTCAGAACTGTGTATCCATTTCAACAGCGTGATTCCATCTTTGTTGGGCATATTCATATCGGTAAAAATAATTTCAGGTTGATGCTCTTTAATTAATTGAATCCCCTCTTCGCCATCGGTTGCTTCAAGTACTTCCGTGATCCCAACATGATCCCAATCAGCTAATAACAAAATACCTTCTCTTACATGTTTTTCATCATCAATAATAATGGCCTTCACGTTTATCACCATCCATATCCATAGGAAGTTGTACTGTAACTACAAATCCTCCAAACTCCTGGTTTTCAAGCTGTAAATTCGCACGTTCCCCATAATATAATTTCAAGCGCCGGTAGACATTTTTTAAGCCTATATTGGCTTCTCTGTCATGGTGGCTATTTTCGCTATCATAAATACATTGATAAATATCCTTCATCCGTTGCTCGGATACACCGGTTCCATTGTCCCGTATTCGAATCACCAGGTTACCTGATTCCACTGTCCCTTTTATAGTCATTTCACCGACTTTACCTCCACTATCAAATCCGTGCTTAAAATAATTTTCAACAATTGGTTGTAAGAGCATTTTCGGGATTTTTGTTTCTAACATTTTCTCTTCAAATTCAATCGTAAACGTTAATTTGTCTTCAAATCGTTCTTTTTGTAGGAGTAAATATGCCTTGATATAATCCCTTTCCCGGGTTAATGGCACCATATCTTCTTCTATATTCATTCCATATCTCATAATTTGCGACAAATGTGTTACTAGTGAATAAATTTGTGGTACATTGTTTTTCAATGCTACCGTTCCGATCGATTGGAGCGCATTGTTTAAAAAATGTGGATTTAATTGTGACTGAAGAACCTTAAGTTGATTCGTTGTATTCTCTAGTTTTAATTTATATTCACGATTTATTAAATCATTTATTCTGCTCATCATTCTTTTAAAACGATGTCCTAACATACCAATTTCATCATCACCTAAAGATTGAAATCGGACCTCCATGTTCCCTTTTTCGACTTGACGAATATTTTTGAGGAGTATCCTTATCGGTGATGTAATTTTAAAAGAAACTAGTAATGTTGCTAAAATGACTAATGTTAATCCAATGATACCAAATAAAATATTGATTTTTGCCACACTTAAGGCACTTTGAAATAATGAGCTATATGGAATTTGTTTGACCAAGATCCATCCTCCCGATGATTCGGGAAGTTTATTAAAAACCATCACACCTTGAAAAGAGGCATCATCCCAATCCAAGGTACCACTATTCTCCTCTGTATTTAATAAGTACGTAAACCATTCCGGATGAGAAGAACTGCTAGTGATTTGGGGATTCGAACTAAAAATACTATCCCCTTCCTCTGTAAAGATATAAAACTCCTCTGAATCTTTGCTGTATAATTTTTCACTCATATTTACAATTTTATTTGGTGAAATATCGATAGACATATACCCTAATTGTCTAGTAAGAGGAGCATCTTTTAATGACCGATGCAGGGTGATCACATCCCCTTTTTCATCTTTATCGGACTGTGAATGGGCTGGTTCAATATACATGTAAAATGGATTCGCATCCGCTTTCCGGAAATATAATTGATCTTCGTGTTTCAGTCGCGATGAAAAAGTAAGGGTTGATTGCTTCGAAACGGACACCATATTTTGCATCTCATTTTCCTGTTTCGGAAACGTGATGGTCACACGTTTAATATTACTTTCCGCATATAAAATCGTCACCATAACATCTTTTATCGTATCTAAGGTAATATAACGATCATCTTGTCCATGCCCTTTTAAATAGCTCATAAAATCAGGATTATTATAAAATGAGAGCGTTAAATCTTTTAAATCATTGATATAACTTTCGATATTAAGCTTTCCTTGATATAAAAGATTTACATTTTCTTCAATAAATTCATCCTTTAAAGATTCTTTCGTATAAAAATAGGTAATCACAATGGAGGTACCAAAAGGAATAATCGTAATCGCTAGTAATAAAACGATAAGTTTATTTCGAATGCTTTTCCTTATCATAAGGTTCCCCCCATTTTTGTAATCATGAATTATATAAAGTATACAACAGCTGGTTGCCTGTGCATATACTTCAAATCTGAAAAGCATGCCCAAGTACAGGACATGCTTTTCATAACGTTGATTATTTCATATCGTCCCAAATGGTCTGAATTGACTCGACTACTTCTGAGTATTCGATTCTACCTGATGCATACTCTTGAATTTTTGCAGCAAACTCTTGATTTGCACCATCTGGCCATCTAAACCAAGTCCATGGAATCGTTTTTTCGGCTTTAGAATACTCTAGAATCGATTGACCTAATGCACCTAGTCCATCTGGTTCAATATTATCAAACGCAGGAATAAAAGCAAATTCCTCTGTGATATAGCGTTGCCCTGTTTCTGATGATACCATCCAGTTTAAAAATGCTTTTGCTTCCTCTAAATTTTCGGAGTCTTTATTTAATACCCAGTTATTGGGAACTCCTACTGGTAAACGATCCGCTTTCTCATCATCATTTAATGGTATCGGTAAAAATGCCATATTCATATCTGGATTTATTTCGTAAATCATATTTTCTGTCCAGTTACCTTGCTGAAGCATTGCTGTCTCACCAGATGCAAACAATGTCACTTGGGTATTGTAGTCTGTGGTAATTGGATTTTCATTTCCAAATCCAATTTCTGTATCAATTACATCTTGAAATTGTGCAAACTTATCATTTCCGACTACGGTTTCACTACCGTCATATAATCCTTCAATAAAAGCAACTGGATCTTCTTGTTGTGCAAATGGAATATTTAACAAGTGCTGACCGATTACCCACCACTCGCCATATCCTGCAGAAAATGGTATGATTCCGTTGTTTTCTAGCTTTTGTGCAGCTTCCTTCAATTCGGTAAGCGTTGTTGGCGGTTCGGTGATCCCAGCTTGTTCGAATAAATCCTTATTATAAATGAAACCATATCCTTCAAGATTTACCGGCATACCATACAGTTTACCATCGGTGTCTGTCATCGGAACTTTTCCAATCGGAAGTACATTTTCAGTCCATGGCTCATTAGAAAGATCGGCTAAATGCTCTTTCCATAGTTCTAATTCTTTAAAGCCACCATTGTTAAAAATATCTGGTTCTTCTCCTGAGGCAAATTTCGCTTTTAAAGCAGCGCCGTAATCAGCACCTCCACCTACTGTTTCTAAGTTAATTTCAACGTTTGGATTTTCTTCTTCATATTCTGTAATCATTGCTTCTAATTGGTCAGCAATTTCTACTTTGAACTGGAAAAAGTCGAGCGTCACCATTTCTTCATCGCCAGAACCTTCTTCAGTTTCCTCCTCTGATCCTTCACTTGAGTTGGTATCTTCTTCGCTTCCGTTTGAACCACCATCCCCATCAGAATTACTTGATGAGCACCCTGTAATAATAGCAATTGCGAATAACACCGAAAGAAATAAAAATAAATTACGTTTCATAAGTTATTGACCTCCTTGAATATATTTTATTTTACTATATAAATCTTTTGTAACAAGCTCGTTACAAAAGTTTATAGTTTACTTAATCGAGCCAGCGGCAATCCCTTTAATAATATGTTTTTGTAAAAATAGAAAGAAAATAATGATCGGAGCAATCCCTAAGACTAGTCCCGCTAACCCCATGTCCCATTGTTTTGTGTATTGGGCAAAAAAGGAACTTGTTGCTAATGGAATGGTTCTCAATTCTGCATCTTGTAACACTAAAAGTGGTAGTAAATAATCATTCCATATCCATAATGTATTTAAGATGACAACGGTAACGGTGATTGGTTTTAATAACGGAAATACAATCCGCCAAAACACACCAAATTGTGTGCATCCATCTACCCTAGCTGATTCTTCGATTTCAAGCGGAATCGTTTTTACAAATCCGTGATAAAGAAATAGCGATAGGGAAACACCAAATCCGAAATACATCATGACAATCCCTGGAATACTATTCATGATTCCTAACATCCCACCTAGCTTAACCAACGGAATCATGACGGCTTGAAATGGGATGACCATTGCCGAGACAAAAAAGATAAATAGAATAGAACTCATTTTTCCAGGTGTTCGAACCATTTTCCAAGCTGCCATTGAGCTAATTAGGACGATACCTATGATACTGAACACAGTTATAACTAAGGAATTCAGAAATGCCTTAGGAAAATTTAAGACTTCCCATACTGCTGCATAGTTACTAAATAAAAATTCCTCCGGCCAAGCTGCAGCGTCCAATAAAATGGCGGAAAAACCTTTCAAGGAATTAATGATGACGAAATAAAAAGGTATGAGAAAAAGGATTCCTAAAAAGATCGCAAAAATCTCAACCAGAAACGTCTTTGAAGTATATTTTTCATTCATTTATGCTTCCACCTCCTTCTTCTTCGTAACCATTACCTGTACCGTTGTGAAAATCGCAACAACGATGAAAAATAAAATAGATTTTGCACTACCTAATCCATATCGATTATTTTGGAATGCTTCTTGATAAATATTAATGGCAACGGACTCAGTAGAGTTAAATGGTCCTCCACCTGTCAACGAAATATTTAAATCAAATATTTTAAAAGCCATGGAAATGGTTAAGAAAAAACAGATGGTAAATGCCGGTAAAATTAATGGGATGATAATTCGAGTCAACATCTCGATACTTGATGCCCCGTCAATTCGAGCTGCATCTAATAAATTTTTATCCACGCTTTGTAATGCTGCAATATAAATCACCATCATGTATCCACTAATTTGCCAAGCAAACACGATGACAATTCCCCAAAATGCTGTTACTTCATCACCTAGCCATGGTTGATTAAAAAAGGCTAAACCAGTCAAATCACCAATGGATGCAAATCCTTTTATGAAGATAAACTGCCAGATGAAACCTAATAATAATCCCCCAATAACATTTGGGATAAAAAATACGGTTCGTAAAATATTTTTCGTTTTTAGTGCCATATTTAAAAGTAAAGCTAAGCCAAATCCAACAATATTACTAATTAAAACGGAAGCAAACATAAACTTGGTTGTAAATAAGAACGAATTAAAGAATTTGGAATCATCGGTGAAAATTTTCTGATAATTGTCTAAACCAACCCATTCCACCACCGAACTAACTCCATTCCACGATGTAAAGGAATAATAAATCCCCATAATAAAAGGAACAATTTGAATCGTTAAGAAAAATAGTAGTGCCGGGCCAACGAACGCAGCATACGCCAATATTTTTTTAATTCGCGCCTTTCGCTTCGATTTCACATCTACATCTGTCTTTTTTCGCATATAAGTCTCATCCACATCAACCTCCGTACTCATATGTCACACCACCTCTCACATGTATTGTTAACGCTTTCTTAATTCATTATAAACGCTCCATACACAAATTAAGAGAAACAATATTGACCAAAAAAGAGTACTAAATTGACATAAGTGGGACACAGGGACATGGGACACAGGGACAGGTTCTCTGTCCCACCCTTTAACCTAAAAAAGGACGCAGAATTTGTTCCTGCGTCCTTTGCGATGCTCTTTTTACATGATTTGATAGATGTAGAGAAGTATTCCATAGATGATGGTGCAAACACTTGTCATCAGTAATACTTTTACCATGAGCTTTTGTTTTTTGCTTTGAATATAGGAGATCGGAATACCTTAGAGAATGTAAAACTATTACTAGTAGATGAAGAACAACTTTTCTCCTATATTTTATAGCGATATGTAAAAATGTTGTACTTAGACAAATTATCATTTAATTAATCGGCTTTAGGACTCGAATCCTTTTTATCATCAAAAACAATTTCTAATAACACTATCACTAAGGTTATAATAATTTCCGTTCTTATCGATAGAGTAATACTTTCCATGAACTCATCCACAGTAAACAGGACCAGCCAATTAGAAATTGCTACCAAACTAAAGTTCACAGCAAGTATTTTGAATTTTCCTGTTATATTTTGAATTGATAATTTAAAAATAACTTTGAAAAACAAGTCTGAAATCATACCTAGTAAAAAGTAACTGATAACAAAGATGACTATGGACCAGACCGATGTGTATTGCACACCAAGCAGATCAAAAAGTCCAGCCATTCCAAAAAAATATAACCCTAAAACAAAGCCCAACACCATGATAGCAAGGAAAGTTATTCCTGCAACTGTGGCCACCTTTTCTTTCAAATCACTAGAAGAATCGTCTTTATATTTTGACATACGTCTGATACTCCTTATAATTCACTCATTCTAAATATTTTACCTATATTATAACCGATCCAACCACCAAGAAACGGAAAAATACTCCAAGGAAAGTTCAATGTGATAGAGTCAAAATCAATAACAAATAGGAACCATGTCATACCAATGGCTGACAGATTGATAAATATAGCTTCAACAAGGGTATTACGTCTCCAGCGTTTTTTTCCCAATCTGTCTTTGTCATATTCCTTTAATCGTCTGCTTGTCCTTGTTCCAATCGTATTTCCAGAAATCAAGGTGTATAACGAGTTAACGGCAAGTAGCCAGAAAATCACACAAAATACTGCGCTGAGGATAATTGTTGAATCATTTGCAATAAAATAACTGATCAGCAGGCTTATAAATACCATTACGAGATTATATTGAAATAATTTTTTCTTCTTCATTCGTTTAACTTCTTTCATATCCCATTGTTTTTCACTCATACTATCCTCCCTAGCTAAGAAAATTCAAGGAAAATTTTCCATTATCAGTGTAACATGACAAATAAGTGAATACATGTGAAAATAAATAACCCGCAGCAATAACTACGAGTTAAATTAAACATATGTACTATATAACTTGCACTATGCTAACTGTTATTCTTTTTTCCAAGTGTTAATGCTCCTAATATGAATGGAATTTGTAATGGCAACCGCAGCCATAATATCAATGGATGTATTTCTTGCCCTGGACGAAAAGAAATTCTTTTAACAGTCATGTAAATGTTGGCTGGGAAAATTGCAATCATGAAAAGAGCTAGTAATTTGCTTGTTATATACTGACCTTTTTTCACCCAAAGGGTAATGGAAAAAATCATTTCGAATATTCCCGCGATTAACACAATCGCACGTCTAAACGGAAGTACTTTTGGTACAATTCTTCGAAAGTTACGTTCACGAAGAAAATGTAAGACACCTGCTCCAAATAAAAGAATCGAATATAATGTACGGAAAAAAATTTTCAACTCTATCGCTCCTCTGTTCATTTATACATTTTCGTAATACAAAAAACACAGCAGTTTCACGTTTACATATATCATCAAAAAGATGCTATGATCTCATTTAATGATTATTCAAAATAGTTCATTTTCAATGTTGTAACTCTATTCAACAAAATCGATCTGCATTCTGTTACAAAAATCAATTGCTATTTGTTTATAACAATCATCTCTGAATGAAAACCATTAGTCTCTTACACCAAGTGTGATAATTTGATCCTTGAACCTTCTAAATGCTCCTCTCCCATGAATAGCATTTAGCAAAGCTCCTTGTATCGAATCATCTTCCTGGCTGTAACAAAACCTCTCTATCATATCATACTCATCTATTTCGTATTCTGAAGGAAGAGTAGTATACTTATCATCATGTTCTATAATATCATTTGTTATATCTGTTCCTTCCTGTTCCCAATCAATTAGATGATCAAAATCATCTCCATCTTCTGCCGCTATCAATGCCCTACTTGAAACAAAAACAACTTCACCAGTTTCTTTGTTTAAAAAGGAATCAAACTCTTCTGATTGCATCTGCATTCCATCTATAATTGCATTTAATTTTACTTTGGAACTCATTTTGGTCACTCCTTCCTTATTTTGAAACGCTTGAAGATAATTACTAGGATTATAGCAATATGTTGGTTTCTATGAATACTGAGGGTCAGGTGTCATTTGTTGTAATAACTCTTTTAAATGAAAATATTTTCTTTAAAATACTTGCTTATATTTGAAAATTATATTATATTCAAAACAAGAACATACATTCGCAACTTTATAACACCATCTAAAATACAGGAGGTGCTGTGAATGAAATGAAAAATTTACATTTGTCGTTATATCTTCTCTAAATACTCCTTAGATTCCTACACAATAGTAACATTTAACATGTATTCATGTTTCCTCCCCTGTTTCCAAACATCTATTTAATATGCTATAATTAAAAAATATCATTTAAAGGAGATGCTGTAATATGTCGGAAAAAATTCTATTACAGATATTAGATGAGATCCAAGTGATGAAAGGCGAACAGAAACAAACAAATCAAAGGTTAGATGGAATGGATAAACGTCTAGATTCCATGGACCAACGTTTCGATGCTATCTATCAACGACTAGACGTAATGGATCAACGTTTCGAGCGTATGGAAGAAAAAACAGATGCAGTCCAAGAACAAACAGCGAAAATAAGTGAATTTCATGCAGAAATCATTGAAAAATTAAACAACAAAGCAACGAAAGATGATTTTAATTATTTAAAGGAAATAGTATTTAGGCATGATGAAGAAATTTATAAAATCAAATCTCACTATCAAAGTGTAAATGAAAGCTCAGATTACTAAGTACAGAAAGAGATTTATTACTGTTTATAATATTGCTATTAATGGTGGGGCATGAATTTGTCCCGCTCCTCTCATTTTTCGCCATCTTCGTTCATTTTCTAGATATTGTTCGATCGTTTCTGTGGAATGATTCCATGAATTATATGTGTTACAGTAAAATTTTTTAAAGCAGTGTGGCTAAAACTAACAATAAAACCATGATAAGATGACATAAGAAGGAGAGATTAATATCCGCTTTTTTGTAAAATATGAAAAAGCCCTTGTTAAATCCTTAATATACGGGCTTATAATTGGAATTTATTTCAGTATATTAACTATATCTGATTCAGATCAAATAAAATCTAACGATGGTTGGTATACACAAAGAAGCTTAAGCATTTTTGAATACATACAAAAATTGTTACAGACCTCTGTTATTATATCGATTGCATTGGTAATTATTGTTGCATTTTATTTGTATTATAAGGATGACGGTAAAGATACGTAATACTATCTTTAATAATGAAGATTCAGTTTCAAAATAAAAGTCCTCGTTGCAAGGGCTTTTTTTATTTAGCGCATAACACTACCACCAGATATTTTAACAGATTCACCTACAATGTTTGGTGTCGCATCTGTTAATAGAAATGCAATTGTATTACCTACTTCCGTCGTCGTTGTTAAGCGGCCTGAAGGAAGTCCTTGTTTCACTTTTTCCAATTGATCTTCATAGCTGATGTCATTCTGCTCTGCCTTTCTTTCAATTGCTTGAGTTGCCATTTCGGAATCTACAAAGCCTGGACATACTGCATTTACTCTTATATTGTGTTCAATTGCTTCGACTGCCAACGATTGGGTCCAGCCAACAAGTGCAAATTTACTTGATGCATATGCACTGTTTCCACGGGTAGCACGTAATCCAGATAACGACGCAACGTTGACGATCTGGCCTTTCTTTTGCTTTATCATGCTTTGGTATATCATCTTGGTTAAACTGAAGGTTGAGAAGTAATTTACTTGCATAATATCCTCTATTTCTTCTTCGTGTAATTCGTCCACAGTTCCACCACCAGATATTCCAGCTGCATTCACTAATCCTGTTATTGCTCCTAAGCGTTGTTCTGCTTTAGTTACTAGTTTTTCTCGGTCTTGATCTTTTGTTATATCAGCTGCGATTGCGGCAATCGAATCTTCATTTGTTATTTCTAGTAACTCCTGTTTGAGATTTTCTAGTTTTATTTCATTTCGGCCATTGATGGTAATTCTAGCTCCCATACTCGCAATCACTTTTGCTGTTTCAAATCCAATATCGCCAGTTGCACCTGTGATGACGATATGTTCATTTGCTAATGCATCTCTTGAAAATATACTCATTTTTACATACTCCTTTTCTCTGATCAGCTTTTCTGTTTAAATTCCCTCAGGCTTTTTCGAATAAACATGAAGTTTTATACGGCGGAATTTTTTAAGTTTGTTGTCGTGTGTAGTATATCCAGCGGTTTTTCCCTCGGGGATGATAATAACGTTGAAGTACACGATAAATACGGTTACTAGTTACCGTATAGCCACACCAATTTTCAATTTGTTTTGTAGTAATCGCGCTTGTTGGAAATAATGTAGCGTATGCCTCAATAGTTCGAACGATCGCTTTTGTAGCATCTTCTTTTGTCTGACAATTATTACAGTACAGATATTGATTGGATATTTCTGTTTCAAGTGAACCACAATTTTCGCAAACGATACCTTTTTTCAATTCTGCTAAACTATATACGGGGGGATGATTTATGATGTAGTCACTTTGGTGTGCAGTTAACAACTGATTCATTAGATTCTTTTCATTTGATTTAATATTGGTTTTTGAAAATCTCTTGAAAAAAGGAATAATTTGTGTTGGTAAAATGATTGAATTCTTGCGAGGAACTTGATAAATCGTGCATTCTGGATTAACAAAGGCAACATAAGGGTGGATCTGAATGGTGCTTTTTTTATCTTGAAGGAATCGCTTCAGCAAAGAATGACTTCGTTTCAATTGAATTAAAGGATTTTCTATTTCATAACCTGGTTCCTTATAAAAGTCTCCACCTTCAAAATAAAATTCCCCAATAAAATTCTTAATTTCAAATAAAAATAATTGATGGTTAACGAGAATTAATGAATCAATTTGAAATAACCGCTCATTTTGCAATAACAATAGATCGTTAATGACTCTTGCATCATTGGATAAGTTGTTGGTATAACTGTCAAACATGCACTCTCCTTCATAACCTTTTTTAAGTTTATTATATTTTTTTCTTTCTTCTGTATTGAGAGTTTTTCTTGTTTCTAATAATTCATAGAGGATTAATTCTTGAGGCTTTTCCCGCTTTTTTAAAATCATAGAATCCCTCCGTTTTTTATTATTACTTAATTTAACATATTTAGCTTGTAAATACTAGATAACTTTTTCTCATCTCTAAATTGCTGGTTAGTAGTTAAAAGAATATACTCGGCAACATTTTGCTTTTTGGAACTCAGATCCAGATGAGACTCTCTCTCGTCTGCATCTCACTTGCTTTTTCTTGCTCTAGTGCCGATGACATCCTCTCTCGTCTGCATCTCGCTTGCTTTTTCCCGCTCTAGTGCCGATGACAACCTCTCTCGTCTGCATCTCGCTTGCTTTTTCCCGCTCTAGTGCCGATGACAACCTCTCTCGTCTGCATCTCGCTTCCTTTTTCCCGCTCTAGTGCCGATGACATCCTCTCTCGTCTGCATCTCGCTTCCTTTTTCCCGCTCTAGTGCCGATGACATCCTCTCTCGTCTGCATCTCGCTTCCTTTTTCCCGCTCTAGTGCCGATGACATTCTCTCTCGTCTGCATCTCACTTGCTTTTTCTTGCTCTAGTGCCGGTGACAACCTCTCTCGTCTGCATCTCACTTGCTTTTTCTTGCTCTAGTGCCGATGACATCCTCTCTCGTCTGCATTATGCTTGCATTTGGACGCTCTAATGCTGATGAGATTCACTTTCGTCATGAATTTGCTCAATTTCCTGCGAAAAAGAGCTCACATAAACACAAAAAAAAGACCAGAGTTTTATCTCTAGCCTCATTATTTGCTACACACGAAAAAAATGCGTTCACTTTTCTCTACGTCATCTATTAATTCGGTTGAAAAATCTCCATAAACTTGGATATCTCGGAATCCGGCTTTTTCTAGTAGTCGTTGATAGATGGCAACTGCAAAGGTTCGTTGACTATGTTGCTCATCGAATCTCTCATACTTTCCAGACTCTTCATCCTGGAGAAAAAAAGTTAGATCATGTTCAACACTTCCGGGCGCTTCTCCCGCTTCACAAAACCAGACATAAGAAATATCGTCGTAGATTTCAGCGAACGTTTCTCCGATCATATCCTCTTCAAAGTGCTTCAAGCTATGGACATCGAAGATAAACTTTCCACCTTCTTTTAAGCTAACCCTAACATTCTGAAATACTTTTTCTAAATCATTCTCATTTGTAATATAGTTGATCACATCACATAGGCTGACAACTACGTCGAAATCAGTCATTCCTTCCAGTTCACGAATATCTTGCTGGATATATTGAACGCCTGTTGTTTGTGATTGGGCGAATGCCAGCATATCTTCTGAAAAGTCAACTCCTGTAACAGTAAAATCAGCGCGAGAAAATCGATCGGACAACCGACCTGTGCCACAGCCAAGATCGAGCATTTTTCCATCTTTCACAAAATGCTCAACAAAGGCTTGCCATTCTTGATATGGGGCATCGTCCATTAAGAGATCATAGATGTAAGCTAGTTTGGAGTAAGCCATTTTTATAATTTCACTTCTAACTGTGGTGCATCTCCCCACAATTTTTCTAAGTTATAATAATTACGTTCATCACGATGGAAGATATGGCAGACAACATCACCAAGGTCTACTAGGATCCATCTTGCTTGATCAAAACCTTCCATACGTTTGACGTTAATATCTTGCTTATCTGCTAGAACTTTCACTTCACGTGCGATTGCTTGAACTTGGCGCTCGTTAGTACCTTCGCAGATTAAAAAGTATTCTGCAATTAAAGATACTTCGTTCATATCCAAGATAACAATGTCCTCTGCTCTTTTGTCATCACACGCTTTTGCTACTAGATCTACTAATTGTTTACTTTCCATTCATGTTCCTCCCTAATTTTTCATTATATAATTGAAATGTATCTGGATAAATCGGTTGATTTTTCCTCATTAAAAAACTGATGGTGTTGCGTGCAGCTAACCAGCACGCTTGATCGAGATCATTATACACGATCCCTCTAACTTCTTCGACACCAGGAAAATCACGACCTGGTTCGATATAATCTGCAATAAAAATCACTTTGTCCATTAGAGACATATGCCGTTTACCTGTAGTGTGCCAATGAATCGCACTTAAAATCGCCGGATCATTTACTCCCAATTCACGCTCGATCATTTTTGCTCCAACTGGCGCGTGCCATAATTCTGGATGATGCTCCAGTAAATCATGTGGCAATTTTTCTTCAATAATCCATCGCTTCATCTCAGAAGGGTCACGATACTTGGCATAATCATGAAGAATGGCTGCTAACTCTACCTTTTGTTCGTCTACTTTGTAATGTTTTGCTAAATCCAAAGCTGTCTCCATGACACGGACCGTATGCTCGTATCTTTTTTTAGTTAGTTGTTTTTCTACGATTTTCAGCGCTTTATTTGGTTCCACTTTTCTCACTCTCCCTAACAAAAAGGAAACACTATTACATATTATGAATATAACTTGTATTTATTAATAATATCGATCACGTTTGGTGGCGTCAAATAGCGGATCGACTGCCTCTGACCCAGTTTTTCACGGATCATCGTCGAAGAAATATCGATTAAAGGCATTTCCACTTCTTTTACTGGAAAAGGAGTATCCATTTTGTATCCAGGTCGATTTACTCCAACAAAAGTTAGCATTGCCATTAATTCTTCGATTCGATGCCATTTTGGTAAATATTCGACCATATCACCACCAATAATAAAATAGAACTGATGATCTGGATACGATTCTTTTAACCGTTTAATCGTGTTTAACGTATAGGACTTATCTTCACGCTCCACTTCAATCGCATCCACCTTAAAGGCTGGGTTATCATCAATCGCTGCTTTCGTCATTTCAACCCGATCTTTTGCCGTTGTTTTAGCATCATCTTTGTGTGGCGGTTGGTAGGATGGAATAAACCAAATTTCATCTAGCGCCAATTGCTGATAAGCTTGCTCTGCCATCAATAAATGACCATAATGTGGTGGATCAAAGGTGCCGCCGAATAATCCGATTCGTTTCATCGTCACACCTTCTCTATGGCAATGTGATTTGCTTATTTTCTTCAGATTCTTTATACAAGACGATCGTGTTTCCAATAATTTGCACGACGTAAGCAGCCGTTCCTTCTGCTAATGCTTCTGCTACATCGTCTTTTTCTTCCATACAATTTTGTAAAATGGAGACCTTGATCAGCTCGCGTTTTTCTAATGCTTCATTGATTTGTTTGATCATGTTGTCATTGACACCATCTTTGCCGACTTGGAAGATCGGATTTAAATGATGTGCTTTTGCGCGTAAGAAGCGCTTTTGTTTTCCTGTTAATTTCAAATTATTCACCTCTTAATTTATTTTCTAAGCGGTCTACTAAATGTGCGACATCTAAATTTTTGTTCGTCCATTTTTCAAAAGCTAATTGACCTTGATATAGTAACATCGCGTGTCCATGATGGATCTTGGCACCACGCTGTTTTGCATCTTTTAGTAATGAAGTTGTGATCGGCTGATAGACAATATCACTCACAACAGTGTCTTTACTTAAATTATCCAACTGTATAATCTGATCCTCTACATGTGGCTTCATACCAACAGATGTCGTTTGGACAATCAGGTCATACTCGGCAAGCTGTGCCTCTGCCTCATGATAGCTTAATACAGAGGTTTTTACATCACCTGTTCTCAAAGCCAAAAAAGCCTCTGCTTTATCTTTAGAACGATTGGCAATATCCACGGTTTTTACTTGTTGCTGAACGAGAGCACGATAAATTCCACGTGCAGCTCCACCAGCTCCTAATAATAACACAGATGTATTGTTATTTAAAAGGTTTGGAAATGGCTCCACGATTGAGCGAACATAGCCTTCTCCATCTGTACTGTACCCTTTCCATCTGCCATCAACATTAACAACCGTATTGACAGCACCAAGAATCTTCGCATCCTCATCAATATCATCTAAATAATCAACGATCACCTGTTTATACGGAACGGTTACATTAAAACCATCAACCGCTTTTTCTTTTAATTGTTTTAACACGTTTGGAAGCGCTTGGTGATCTCCCTCATATAATTTATATTCCCCTTCTAATCCAGCCAAATCCAAAAATTGATCATGAATCCACGGTGAAAGTGAATGTCCAATTGGATGGCCAATCAATCCAAGTTTATACGCCATTTTCTTTCCCCTTCCCCTAAATTAATGCAGGTCGTAATGATATGTTGACACCTTTTGGTACATGAATCGTAATGGTCACACCACCATCAGGAACAGTAATCCATCCAAGTCCCGGTATCACGATATCCGTTTTTTCTCGCGGTATTTTAATGGTTTGTTTTGTTAACTCAGGCAATTGTTCCAACGTTTCTGGACTAGGTGGTTGTAGTAGATCCCCAACATGTTTTTGATAAAATTCATCCGCTTGTTCCAGCTTCGTGCGATGAATCATCAGCTGATTGGAAAAATAACAAACAAACGATTGTTTCATGCCTTTTTCAAAATCAAATCTGGCAAAACCTCCAAAAAATAAGGTCTGCTCGTCTTGTAACTGGTATACTTTTGGTTTAATTTCTTTCTTTGGTGTAATAACTTTTAAATCTTTATCTGTTACATAATGAACAAGTTGTCTACGATTCACAACGCCAGGTGTATCGTACATGTAAGATTTTCTATCCAAAGGAATTTGGATAAAGCCTAATGTCGTACCAGGAAAATAGGATGTCGTTATCGCATCTTTAACTCCACTTGAACGACGGATCAATTGATTGATAAACGTTGATTTACCAACGTTTGTACAACCGACAATATAGACATCTTTGTCGTTTCTTCGTGTCTCTATTTCTTTCTCGACTTGATCGAAACCTTGACCTTTCTCTGCAGAAACCAAAAATACATCTTGTACCGTTAAACCATAATCACTTGCTGTTTTTTTCATCCAATGAATTAATTTGTTTCGATTTGTCGATTTTGGTAAAAGGTCGACTTTATTTCCTATTAAGATGATCGGGTTGTTACCTGTCAATCGTTGTAAACCAGTAATGAAGCTTCCGTTAAAATCAAATATATCGACGACTTTAACTACTAAGCTATCGGTATTACTTATTTGGTTGATCATTCTTAGATAGTCATCATCCGTATATTCCACATCTTGTACTTCATTATAATGCTTTAGACGGAAACACCTTTGACATATAATATGCTCATTATTAAGTGCGCTCTTTGGCACATACCCTGATTTCATTTTATCTTCTGATTGTATCTCTGCACCGCAACCTTCACAATATAATACTTCTTCCATTATTTTTCCTCCCAAGTGATCATGCCTTTTTTACGCATCCAATTTAATATTCTCCGTTCAATCATTCGGTTAAATCGTGTTATTTTGCCATCTGTTTTGACAATTGGAACCACTAATATCGTATGAAACCCAGCAAAATTGCCACCGAGCACATCTGTCATCAGTTGATCACCAATCACGACAATTTCTTCTTTTTTTAAATCCATTTGTTTTGCTGTTTGATTAAAGGCTCGAATTAGTGGTTTTTTTGCACTATATACGTATGGTGTTTCTAGCGGCTCAGAGAAAACACGAACCCTCTCTCTCTCATTATTAGATATAATCGTAACTTTTATATCATTTTCATTCATTTCTTTAAACCACTCAATCACTTCAGGTGTGGCATCCATTACATTCCAGGCAACTAGGGTGTTGTCCAAATCGGTAATCACACCTTTGATTCCCATTTCACGTAATTTAGCAGGGGTTATATCTAAGACACGTGGTACATGTTCATTTGGTAAAAATTTTTTCAACAATGCGTTTACACCTCAACTATCTTTCCGATTAATATACATATCTTTTCCTATCATAAACAATTTTCTTGTATTGTTCAAAGGAATCTATCAGAAAACGAAATTATATCACAAAATGTTACAAATCGCCCTAAATATACAGGTAATATGAATTATATTACAATAATCGTACGACAATTTATTACAAATACTTTTTTGTGGATAACTTTATGCACATTATCCACACTTGTACTATCAAGTTTGAAACCCTTTTTTAATCAATTATACACAAGTTATAAACAGGTTAATGTAGATAAGTTGACAGTTGTTCGTTTTTTCATTTCATGCTACATTAACTATAACACGTAGCAGACATCCTATCTATTGGAGGGACAAGCATTGGAAAACTTATCGGATGAATTGCTAATTGAATCCTATAAAAAAGCCACGGAACTTCAACTTAGCTATGAATTTATACAATTAATGGAGGAAGAGATGAAGCGCCGCTCTTTAGTGCAGCATCTCGACTACACCAACTAAATATTATGGATTCCCCACTTAGCCGGTTTAAACTCGTCTAAGTGTTTTTTTATGTACATGAAAAAATTTTTTCCTTACATAATATAAATAGGTAGTTTCTCGTCAAAATCGGTATCAGTATCGTATCGACAAGAACTCCTCCCTTGTATTCTGTTCTATTTTTAGATTAAAATATAGAAGGATACGAATAGAAAATAAATAAGATAATGTATAAATTTACATAAGGGGGATCATCATTAGATGTTATTTGCTGTATTTTTGCCAGTTTTGCTGGCCATTTTTATCCCGTTTTTTAGCAAATGGAAAGAGAAAATACATACCGGTTATTTTGTTTTATTAGCACCGTTAGCCGTATTTATTTATTTTATTCCTAATCTCGGTAATGAGTTTACGCCGATTAGTCAATCATACAGTTGGATACCATCATTAAATATCGGATTAGATTTTTATTTAGATGGTTTAAGTTTATTGTTTGTATTATTGATTAGTGGTATCGGGTCATTAGTTACACTTTATTCGATTTTCTATCTTCATACTTCGGAAAGATTGGATCAGTTTTACGTCTATCTACTATTATTTATGACGGCGATGTTTGGGGTCGTCCTCTCAGATAACGTATTTGTACTTTATGGATTTTGGGAATTAACCTCGATTTCTTCATTCCTATTAATTGGTTATTGGAATTATAAAGAACGTTCCCGATACGGTGCATTAAAATCAATGCTGATAACAGTTTTCGGCGGCTTAAGTATGCTTGGTGGGTTCATATTACTTACCATAATTACCGAAACAACTAGTATTCAGGCTATGATTGCTCAGGCTGATGTTATTCTTTCAAGCGACTATTTTGGTTTAATTTTAGCACTGATTTTACTTGGTGCCTTTACAAAATCTGCACAGTTTCCATTCCATATCTGGTTACCAGATGCTATGGAAGCTCCAACTCCCGTTAGTGCCTACTTGCACTCCGCAACGATGGTTAAAGCAGGGATTTTCCTTGTTGCCAGATTCACACCTATTTTTTCAGGAAATGAATGGTTCTTCGTTTTCGTAAGTGGGATTGGTATTCTAACACTGGTATGGGGATCTTACATGGCTGTCAGACAAACAGACCTAAAAGGGATATTGGCCTTTTCTACCATCAGTCAATTAGGGATGATTATGGCGATGCTAGGATTTGGTACGAAAGCTGCTATCTTTGCTGCTGTCTTCCATATCTTAAACCATGCGACATTTAAAGGTAGTCTGTTTATGATTGCAGGGATTGTAGATCATGAGACAGGTACAAGAGATATTCGCAGACTTGGTGGATTAGTAACGTTAATGCCAATTTCTGCTACTCTAGCTTTTTTCGGTACCTTTTCGATGGCAGGTGTACCTTTTCCATTCTTAAATGGGTTCTATAGTAAGGAAATGTTTTTTACAACGTCGTTAGAATTACCAGATCATTCGATGTGGATTTCACAAGTATTAAGTCAAGCTATTCCCTATTTAGCAGTATTCGGCAGTATTTTTACATTCGTTTATTCAATGTACCTTGTCTTCGGTACGTTTATGGGTGAAAAGAAACTGGATCAATTACCAGTTAAGCCGCACGAAGCTCCAATTGGAATGCTGATTTCACCAATTATTTTAATTGTTGGTGTTATCGTAATAGGTCTATTCCCTAATTTAGTGAATGGCAGCTTTATTGCCCATACAGCAGAAGCTATTTATGGCTCACCAGTTGAAAAAGATATTTACTATTGGCATGGTTTTAAAACGCCTTTTATAATGTCGCTAATTGTGGTTGGTGTCGGAATTGTCCTTGCCTACTTCAGAAAAAATTGGGCAAGCATTTATAGCTTTTTCCCTGGCAAATTAAGTTTCAACAAAGTGTATGACTTTTTAGTTGATCAATCAGAAAAAACATCAGCAAAAATTACAAACTCTTATATGAACGGATCAATTCGCCGTTATATGGCATTAATTTTGATCGCTATACTTGTTTGTACGTTTACCGTCTTAGCGATTACAGATGGGTTTGCTTGGGATACAAGTAATCTTGCTGAAATTACCGTCCATGAAATACTAATTGCAATTGTAATGGCGATTGCTGCTATTAGCACGATCTTTATTCGCAATAAAGTTGGAGCCATCCTGATCTTAGGTGTCGTTGGTTATGGACTCGCACTATTATTTGTTGTCTACCGTGCTCCAGACTTAGCATTAACACAGCTAGTCGTAGAAACCATTACTGTTGCGCTTTTCTTATTATGTTTTTACCATTTACCAAATTTACGCGAGCGCACAGAATCAGGCTCACAAAAAGCAGGCAACTTGATCATATCGATCGCATTTGGAGCATTAATGACGGTTGTTGCGATATCTGCTCACAGTACAAAATTGTTTGATAAAATTTCTGACTATTTCTTAGAAACATCGTACAAATTAGGTGGCGGTGATAATGTCGTCAACGTCATCCTAGTTGATATGCGTGGTATTGATACTCTATTTGAAATTGTCGTTTTAGGGATTGCCGCACTCGCGATCTATGGTCTGATCAAGCTACGCAACAAGAAGGAGGCAGAATAGATGGAGATCATAATGTCGATTCTTGCAGGCGTCTTGTTTACAACAGGTGTCTATAATCTGTTACAGAAACAAATGCTTCGTATTATTATCGGTACAGCACTTATCTCACATGGTGCCCACCTATTTATTTTAACGATGGGCGAATTAAAGCGAGGTGCTCCTCCGATACTTGGCGATGGTATCGAGAATTACGCAGATCCATTACCACAAGCATTAATTCTAACCTCCATTGTTATCAGCTTTGGTGTAACAAGTTTATTATTAGTGCTTGCATACAGAGCATCAAAAGAGAATGGAACAGATAATATGGATAAATTAAGGGGTAGCGAAAATGATTAGTAACTTAGCAGTATTACCAATAGTCATACCGTTGATCGCTGGTGTGCTTGCGGCCTTGTTCCATAAAAAATTAAAGGTTGTACGTATTTATTCGCAAGTACTGACATTGATTAACACGGCAGTCGTGACATATATATTATTCTATGTACATCAAAATGGCTCGGTTGTATTAGAATCAGGAGATTGGATGGCACCGTTTGGGATTGTTTTAGTCGCAGATATGTTATCCGTAGCACTTGTTTTAACCACTAATATTGTGGCGATCGCCTGTGTATTTTATGCACCGAAATCATTAGATGAAAAACAAGAAGAATTTTATTTTTACACGTTCTACTTTTTATTAATTACAGGGGTTTCAGGTGCTTTTATCACTGGAGACCTGTTCAACTTATTTGTTTTCTTTGAAGTATTATTAATGGCATCATACGGATT
Source organism: Gracilibacillus massiliensis (assembly GCF_001458115.1). GTDB lineage: Bacteria > Bacillota > Bacilli > Bacillales > Amphibacillaceae > Gracilibacillus > Gracilibacillus massiliensis. Next base: position 305,879 of record NZ_CZRP01000012.1, on the reverse strand, counting down.
AATTGTCTTAGGTGGAGGAAAAGTACAATTACGCGAATCGATTAAATATGTGTTAATTAACTTATTCTCCTCTATGTTATTCGTAACAACGATAGCGTTCCTCTACTCAGTAGTTGGTACGGTAAATATGGCTCAAATCGCTGAACGTGTTGGTGAGGTAGAGCAAACAGGAATACTCACAACGATCGCAATCCTGCTATTTTTTGTATTTGGTACCAAAGCAGCCTTGTTTCCATTATATTATTGGTTACCAAGACCTTACATTGCACCAAATCCAGTCATTTCAGCTTTATTTGGCGCACTACTAACAAAGGTTGGGATCTATTCGCTTATCCGAGTTTTCTCGCTAATTTTTGTTCATGAACGAGATATTACACATGAATTCTTTGTCTGGATTGCAGCCTTGACCTTAATTTTTGGGGCAATTGGCGCATTATCCACGAATAATATCAAATTAGTGGTAGCCTACAACATTATACCAGCAGTAGGTTTTATGTTACTTGGAATTGGTGTTTATAACAGTACAGGTTTTACAGGTGCTATCTATTACTTAATTAATGACATGATTATTAAAGCAGCTTTATTCTTACTAGTTGGCGCTATCGCCTATCTCGCAGGCACAAGTGACCTTAGAAAAATGCGTGGATTAATTCATCATTATCCTCTACTCGGTTGGCTGTTTTTCATTTCTGCTTTCGTTTTAGCAGGGATTCCACCGTTTAGTGGTTTTATCGGTAAACTGGTATTATTACAAGGAGCTATGGAAGCGAATCACATAGTAGTCGCGATTATTGGCTTAGCATCTAGTCTACTAATTCTGTTGTCTGTTATGCGCATCTTTATTAGAGGTTTTTGGGGAGAGAAAGACGAATCAATCATCCCTGATAAGAAAACAGCAAGAGGATTTGCTTTACCGATTGCCTTCTTACTGTTTTTCTCGGTCTTACTTGGGGTTGGAGCCGAATGGTTCTATCCAAGTATAGAAGGTATTGGTGAGTATTTAATGAATCCACAAAACTACATTGAATCTGTATTAAAGGAGTAAATCATTATGCCTCTGCAAATAATCTTAAACTTAGTTATCGCGATTATGTGGATGTTCTTGGCTGAGACCTATTCATTTGTGTCATTTCTTAAAGGCTTTATTATTGGGGCATTGTTGTTATTTATGTTAAGAAGATTCATTCCAGATGCTTTTTATCTCAGTCGTGTCTGGAAAATGATCAAGTTAGTGCTTCTTTTTATAAAAGAATTATTAGTTTCCAATATTGATATTGTAAGATGGGTCTATAAACCACATAAAGATTATAAACCAGGTATTTTCGCCTTACCTACTGAGTTAAAAAGTAACTGGGAGATCACGATGTTAACCTCCTTGATTTCTTTAACTCCTGGTACATTATCTGTTTCTGTATCGAATAATAACGATATTATCTATATTCATGCGATGGATATTGATACAACCGAAGAAGCGATTGAAGCCATCAAAACGACATTCGAAAAAGCGATCATGGAGGTGACAAGATGAATGAACTAATAGAAATTGTTACTGCCATTTGTATGGTTGTGATCTCGATCTCGATTTTTTTACTTTTATACCGGGTTATCAAAGGCCCAACTAACCCAGACAGGGCAGTTGCATTAGACGCCATCGGTATTAATTTAATGGGAATGGCCGGATTAGTTGCGATTATGATTGCCACAACTAGATTAAATGATGTCATCTTGTTGATCGGTATTTTATTGTTTATCGGTACGATTGCTTTAGCAAAATACTTAGAAAAGGGTGTTATCATTGACAGAGACGATTGAATTTATTATGGACATAATTGTGATTTTATTACTAATAATTGGTACATTTTTTGTCCTATCTGCATCGATCGGCGTCATTCGCTTCCCTGATGTTTACACCCGCTTGCATGCCTCAACAAAAGCAGCCACTTTGGGCATTGCAGGAATTATGATTGGTGCGTTTATCTTTTTATATGCTGAGCACGGCATTGTTAGTGGCAAGCTTATCTTGGGGATTATTTTTGTGCTACTAACTGCTCCTGTTTCTGCCCATATGATTGGCCGCGCTGCTCATTCATCTGGCATTAAACCATGGTCACACGACGGAAAAACTAGAGACGCCTATGCCGACTCATTAGAAGAAAAGAATCAACAATAACCTTAAGCCTTGTATCCATTGGGATATAAGGCTTTTTTGATGGATAAAAGAAGGATTATACGACACTATTGTAGTGGTAATTATGAGATATTATATGTGCTTTGTAATCGCTCCGGCTTGTCCGCTTCCCTTTCCGCGGGTTTTTCTCCTCAGCTAACTTTGGTAAGCAAAGACCACTTAGCAAAGTGGATCTTCGGATAAAAACTTCCCGCAGGAGTGGAAGCGGACGCCTGCGCTGTATAAAGCTCTACAAATAAAGTAAGAATAAGTATATTGACGTTATTCCATATCGCCTATGAATTTGTCTTTTGATTACTTATCCTAATTAACAAAAAATGTTCATATCTGTAACCATCCAAAATATTAGCATTTGCAATAGTTGTAGAGTCCCACTAGCGTAGGCGGCCACTTCCACTCCTATGGGATTGTTTTTCCTGAAGATCCACTTTTCCATGCAGTTTTTGCTTGGAAAAGTTAGCTGAAGGAAAAAGCCCATGGAAAGGGAAGGTCGGGTAGATGGCAGGCGCGCGCATTCAATAAAACCACGTTTCCTGCAGCCCCCATACGATCCCGGACGGTCGGATTTCCCGAGTCCGGTTCTGACACTGGGTTTCTATCGCTATATAAGCCTTCCTTATGTATCCCAGGTTTAAATGCTGACACACATGTTCACCCATCAATACATAAGTTTACTTATATGCTAGTCTTGTGCCAATCATTCAACAGACTCTGTGTTCTGTTTATTCTTTAACACAGACGCCCAGTCGCCCAGAGGTCCTTCGCTCTACTCTGGTGTTACCTTTGTAGAAGCTTCATTCCATAAGCTTAGAAAGGCATTACCCTTTCCTCTTCGCTACTACGACCTCATGCGTCCATCCTAAATCCTCCTAACCATTTTCGCTTGTCACTTATATGGTTGGTCTTTGCTGGTTGTTGTCATCCCAGCTGGAAGTAGGACTTTCCCGTCGTTATCTCTGAAAATCTCTCTCTAGATGCCAGAACCCCTACTCCGGCTGCTTCTATGGTGCTCTTGACCGTTACTTCCCATAGAACATCGGCCTTCCCCATTCCCCAACCAGGTCGGCGCATCACAGACATCCCTTCAACAGCTTCTGAAGGGCGCTCGATTTCGGAGCTGCAGTATTCGTTAAAGTCTTCTAGCCTCTAGATTTGCTCGCCACTCTAGCTGTTCCGACCCATACTCTCTCTGCGTAAAGTTGAGCCGCAGTGACTTTTACTTCCAAGCAGAACGTGACTCGTTACCTCACCACGCATTGGATATACTAGTCATCCGAACCGGTCAATTGATGACAGGAGACTTTCACTCCATTAGATTCTCAGCCTTGACGGCTACTCCTAGGCAAGCCGAAGCGATTTCTACCCACATACATCATCTCAAAATGACCACAAGAGATATGTCATATAATCCTTCTATTGTTCACTAATTTTTTTAATTGTAAATTATTAGCTTGACCATGTGGCACAATGGACGAGGTTTGCTCATATGATGAATTATGGGCGAATACCTAGAGTCTAGGAGGTGTCATGTTGTCAATTTTGTTCGGGATTTTAGCGATTATTAAAGAAGCGCTATTTTTTGTTGGGTATGTTAAAAATAATACATTTCCGCAACCTCTACCTGCAAAAGAAGAAGCAGAGATGATCCAGAAAATGCAAGAAGGCGATGACTATGCACGCAATAAATTGATCGAACACAATCTCCGTCTGGTCGCACACATCGTCAAGAAATTTGAAAATACGGGAGAAGACGCAGAAGACTTAATTTCGATTGGCACTATAGGGCTAATAAAAGGCATTGAGAGCTTTTCTAGTGATAAAGGGACCAAATTAGCCACATATGCTGCAAGATGTATAGAAAACGAAATTTTGATGCATTTACGCGCGATGAAGAAAACCAAAAAAGATATCTCTCTACAAGATCCAATTGGCCAGGACAAAGAAGGTAATGAAATTAGTCTAATTGATATTTTAGAAGCCGAAAATGAGGATATTACCGAAGTTATTCAATTGCATATGGAATTAAAAAAGATCGAAAAATACTTACGTGTTCTCGACAAACGAGAAAAAGAAGTGATTATTGCTCGTTTCGGACTCGGCAACACCGACGAATTGACACAAAGAGAAATAGCAAAGAAATTAAAAATATCCCGTAGTTATGTGTCTCGTATTGAAAAAAGAGCACTCATGAAGGTTTTTCATGAATATTATCGAAATGAATTAAAATAGCTGTCGAACCAATCGACAGCTATTTTCTTACTTATTCGTATTTTTTACAACATCGATAATTAAATTTGCGGCATTCTCTGCTGCTTTTTCTAAGAAGGCATCAAAAGATACCGAAGAATCTTTTCCTGCTATATCAGATAGTGCACGAATAATTACAAAGGGTCTGGAATATTGGTAACAAACCTGTGCAATAGCCGCTGCCTCCATTTCTGCTGCGATCATCTCAGGGAATTTTCCTCGTACGAAGTCCACTTTTGCCTCTTCTTGCATAAAAGCATCACCTGTACTAATAAGACCCTTCATAGCTTCAATACCTTCTAATTGCTTGGCAGCTAACATCGCTTTCTCAATTAAGATTGGATCTGCCTGGTAGGTAGGTGGTAATCCAGGCACTTGACCATATTTATAATCAAATGCAGTTACATCGACATCATGATGTACGACTTCAGTAGAAATAACTAGATCACCAACTTCTAAATCTTCGTGAAATCCACCAGCGGAACCAGTATTGATGATAAATTCTGGCTGATATCTTTCGAACAGAATTGTTGTAGCTATTGCAGCGTTGACTTTTCCTATACCTGATTTTAATAAAACAACTTCTTTACCTTCTAAATTGCCAACATAAAAATCACTATTAGCTATTCTAGTAGTTTCTTTAATATCGATTTTTGCTTTTAATAATTCTACTTCTTCATCCATTGCTCCGATTATACCAATCACATTTATTCCTCCTGTTGATTTGCTGATTGATCATCTGATGATGATTGCTCATTTTCAGTATCATCAGAACTATCACTACTTGTGTTTGATTTATATTCATTTTCAATTAATTCTTCTACTAATGTCGGTTGCCAACCTTCATTTTCAATCCAGACGAGAGTTACTTTAACAGTTACATCTTGATTGGTACTTGGTGAAACAGTTGCTTCTACAGTTTGGTCTCCACCATTACCGTGGTACCATGAAATCTGTTCTTCTACTGGAATACCTGTTGCAATCTCAATCGCTTGCATTCTTTCCTTCCAGTCCTGCGACTCTTTCTCGAAAGAAGTGGTATGTGGATCATCTTGCTCCGTACCAATTGGATCCCAGTTGCCTTCAAAAGCATAGCTGACATTGTCATCATCAGACTCTACTTCATTAATTTCTTCCTCTTCCTCGGTTCTTGATTCCTGTTCTTCTTCTTCGTCGTTTTCATCTGGAATTTCTATTTCATCTGGTTGATCTAGATCTTCTTCAGCTGGTGCTTCAACTGGCTGATCAGTCTCTTCTTGATTTTTTTGATCTTGACCTTGTATTTCTTCCGTTTCCTCATTATCTTGATCGTCTGTCGCTACAGGAGTATCTTGATCATTACCTCCAAATACAATCAATGAAATAATAACGATGATTAACACACCGCCAACAATACTTAACCATGTTATCGCTTTGGTGTTTGTCCTTTTTTTCTCAAAACGATCTCTTCTCGTAATATTTCCAAATTCATCTGCCATTGTTCCACCCTCCCAATCGCCATTATACTAAAAAACAATTTTTTTCACTACAAACAGCTAACTTTTTAGGAAAATTGATCGATTTTTTCTATTTTTGTCATACATGCAGGAGTTTGTCCATATATATTGAATATAATAAATGAAAGAAAATGCAAGGAGCGTGTGATATGTTGAGAACCACTACGTTTGATCGCAAACTATGGCAACTTACTACGTTTGAATCTATAAGTTATGATAAGGAAAACCAGCTCTTATTTATTCATTTTCTTGATGACACCACACTACAATTCAATGCTGTTCCAGAAAACCTAGTCTTTCAGTTTATCTTAGAAAAAAACAAAGATTATTTCATTGAACGTCAGCTAAAACCTTTCTTAATTCAACATAATTAGCAAAATGGATGTCTTCAATAAAGACATCCATTTTATATTACTCTACATTAATAATTTTCACGTTCATTTCACCTGCTGGAGTCGGTACCACTACTTCTTCTCCGATTGAACGACCTAATAAGCTTTTTGCTATCGGTGAATCATTTGAAATCTTACCTTCAAATGGATCTGCTTCTGCACTACCAACGATTGTATAACTTTCCTCTTCACCGTCTGGTAATTCTTGAAATGTAATCGTTCTTCCTAATGACACAATATCTGGACTTACATCTTCATCTTGAATGATAACAGCATTTCGAATCATATTTTCAACTTGTACAATACGAGATTCAACAAATGCTTGCTCATCTTTTGCAGCATCATATTCAGAGTTTTCCGATAGATCCCCGAAATCTCTGGCAATTTTGATTCGCTCTACTACCTCTTGTCTTCTTTCAATCTTAAGGTATTCTAACTCATTTTCTAATTTTTGTAAGCCTTCTTCTGTCATGTAAAATTCTTTTTCTTCTGGCATTATCCTACACTCCTTCTATCTATTGCTAAAAAACAGTTAATTAAATATTATTTTATTGTATGTTGACTCATATTTAAATAGCACTGTTTATTAGCAGATACCCTTATGTAACTGCTTTATTAATTACTAAACACTACTATCTCAAATTTTCACATTTTTTTCAATAGTTTTCTTTGTTGAGTTTTAAAATGAAAAATCTTGTACTGTAGAAACATATTTTATTCTCGCTCCAGAACCTTTTCGATTTTTGTTGCTAATAAATCAATAGCTACCATATTTTGCCCACCCTCTGGAATAATAACATCTGCATATCGTTTTGATGGTTCGATAAACTGTAAATGGGCTGGTCGTACTGTTTGAATATATTGATTAATAACAGAATCAATCGAACGACTTCGCTCATTAATATCCCTTAATAATCGGCGAATAATACGTAAATCCGCATCTGTATCAACAAAAACTTTTATGTCCATTAGGTCCATTAATCGAGGATCATCTAAAATAAGGATCCCTTCAATAATGATAACATCCTTTGGTTCGATTGGAATGACTTGGTCAGACCTTGTATGCTTGGTGTAGTCGTAAACTGGTTTATCTACAGTCTGATGATTTAATAACTGTTGGATATGCTCGATTAATAAATCATTATCAAATGCTAACGGATGATCGTAATTTGTTTTTAATCGTTCTTCCATTGGTATATCTGACTGATCTTTATAATAATAATCTTGTTCAATAACAAGTACAGATTGATTGACAAAGCGATTTTGAATTGCTTTTGTAACAGATGTTTTTCCTGAACCTGAACCACCTGCAACACCAATTATTACGGGTTGTTTCTTACTCATGATTGCGCACCTCTACTTTTTCTTTTTCAAACTAATCGCCACGCCGTCGCCTACTGGTAATATCGTGGTATGATAATCCGGATGTTCCATTAACCATTGATTATAATGATCAATTTTTTTCGCTAAATTTTGTAACCGTTTAGGAGCATAATTAGGATTGACAACCAACCCTCTAAACAAGACATTGTCTGTCACAATACAACCACTATCTGTTAGATAGGTTTGATACTTTTCAAAAAAGTGACGATATTGGCCTTTTGCTGCATCAATGAAGATTAAATCATATGGACCTTTATCATGTATTAAATCTTCTACTTCTAGAGCATCCCCAAAAATCACATCAATATGTTCCTGCTTATTTTGGGTATTGATATTATGCATTGCTCTCTGATACATTTCATTGTTTCGTTCAACAGAAATAATTTTTGTATCAGGTTTTGCCTCTAACATCCTTAAAGCAGAGTATCCGATCGCTGTACCAATTTCAAGTATTTTGTCTGCTTGATGAAGACGAATAAGTTGTTGCAGCAAAAGAATACCTTGTCTGTCCATAATCGGAACATGATTTTCTTCTGCTTCTGCTTCCAATTTATTGACCCAATCGTCAGGCGGTGTTGTAATTTGATCAAGGTAATCTAATATATTATCATCGTTCAAGCTGAACATTCCTTTCTAAAAAAGTAAGACTTATCAAGATGTTAACATCGGTTTGCCCCTTTTACCTTCATTACTTATACCAGAATGTGATATAGGTATTTTAATACGGTCATTTACACGTGATAAACAATGCAAAAGCAGGGATAGTCTCTCCCCTGCTTCGCCTTGCATTATTGATTATGAATATATTGATCTTCTAGCTCTTGATGTTCATCATAAGAACGAGAGTAATAAACTTCTCCTTCTGAATCTGCTAAGAAATACAAGTAGTTATCTCCCGTATTTGGTTCAAAAACAGCTGTTAATGAACTTTCTCCAAAGTTGGAGATTGGCCCTACTGGCAACCCTTCTACCTGATACGTATTATATGGCGAGTCAATTTCATAATGATCATACGTCAGACGCGAAATATGCTCCCCGTGAGCGTATATTACTGTTGGATCTGTTTGTAACATCATTCCCTGATCCATCCGATTATAAAACACTCCAGCGATTAATTTTCGATCATCTGCTGAAGGAGCCTCTTCTTCGACAAGTGAAGCAAATGTCATAATTTCGTGAACAGAAAATTCTGAGGCATCCACTTGATCATAATACGCAACAATCACATCGTTTGTTTTGTTTAACATTTGTGTCACTATTTGATCTATTGTTGGTTCATCTTCATAAAATTCATACGTAGCAGGGAACAGATAGCCTTCTAAAGGATAGATAATATCTTCATGTAATATTGCTTCAGATAAAATATTTGGATATGCATTTATTAGCTCTTCGATATAAGCAGTATCCTGCATTTTCTCCAAAAATTCTTCTTTATCTATACCAGCGTTTTCTTCATATATGTTAGCTATTTCGTCTATATTACGACCTTCTGGTATCGTAACTCTTAATTCTGCTTCCTCTTGAACGGATCCGGTTTCCAATTCTGAAGTAATTTCCGCTAAGGTCATCGATGGTGACAAAGCATAATCACCAGCTTGGAAATCAGAGGCGTTGTTAAATTTCACATAAAATCGATAAATCAAACTATTATTGATAACACCATTCTCTTCTAAAATTCGAGCTATATCAGAACTACTTGATCCCAAGGGTATTGTCACATCAATGGTTTCTTCACTATTGGGATCAACTGGCGAAACCCCTTCTTTCACATAATTATATCCCGTGTAACCGCCAATGATTATTATTGCCGTTAACAAAAGTAGTACAAGAATAATTATTTTTCTTGCGATACTTGCCTCTTTCGCTCGTTCTTGTGATATTTGTTTATATGTAAGTTTTGGTTTGGATTTTTCTTTTTGGTCTTTTTTATCGTCGCTCATAAGACTTCCCCCTCTCACCCGGTATATTATACTATAAAATACACAAAAGGGAAACAGACGACAAACGCTTTTATATTACACAATTCAACACCAGCACGTCAAAAAATGACTTTATCAGTGTCATAGAAGAAGGAAAGTGCGACAATTTTGTAGTGGTAATTATGAGATATTGTTTGTGCTTTGCAATCGCTTCGGCTTGTCGGCTTCCCTTTCCGCGGTTTTTTCTCCTCAGCTAACTTTTTAAGCAAAGTACGCTTAAAAAGTGGATCTTCGGATAAAGTGAGACTTCAATCAGTGGAGTTTTGCCACTGATTGTTAGCGAAACTTATCAGGTTGTTACTGACCGTATCCCATAAGTTATTTTTTCGTCTAATGAAAGTTTTATAAATGGGATTACGGACAGTTAGCAACGTGGAAAAAACATCCCGCAGGAGTGGAAGCCGACGCCTGCGCTTTTTAATGCTCTACAACTAAAGTAAGAATAATCCTATTGGCGTGATTCCATATCGCCTATGAATTTGTCTTTAGATTACTTATCCTAATTAACAAAATATATTCACATTTGTAACAATCCAAAATACTAGCATTTGCAAAAGTTGTAGAGTTTCATTTAGCGGAGGCGGCCACTTCCACTCCTGTGGGATCGTTTTCCCCGAAGATCCACTTTTCCATGCGGTTTTTGCTTGGAAAAGTTAGGTCGAGTAAGCGGGAATACTTTTATAACTTTAAGTATTCCTCACTCCTCACAGAACCGTGCGTGCGCTATTCACGCACACGGCTCTTCCTATCATCATTCACAGAATATACGATATATGACGCCTCAAGTCATATATGTTCGTTTTCGTTCTCGGATTTGGTAATGGGTATTTCACCAAAAATACTTCAAACTTCTCCCAACTGAAAGATTTCCGTTGACTCCTTCGATTCATCCATTTAAATAGTAGTTGTTTTATGCAGCGCAAAAAGTAGTGGACTTCGTAAGCATTATCCGTGATACAATAATAATTATAGTAGCCCACTAGCGATTGTTGGATTCGGCGCATGATGTCTTGAATATCCCTCGTTCGATTTGCTTTTAACCAAGCTTTATGTTGTTTAATCTTGGCCCGGACTTTCTTCTTACTACTTTTCCGTTTTACACGGTAATTACCTTTCTTGCTTTTACTACAATAGTGCGTAAAGCCAAGAAAATCGAACGTAGATGGTTTCTTCTTTCCGTCACGCTTTGCATCTTTCCAGGCATAAGGACCAAACGAGATAATCTTCGTTTTATCCTCTGCAATTTCTAGATGAAACTTACGTAACCTTTGAATCAGATTCGTGTAGAATCGGTTGGCATCTTCTTTGTATTGGAAACAACACACAAAGTCATCCGCATAGCGAACCATGTAGGCTTGACCCTTACATTGTTTCTTTACTGCTTTCTCAAACCATAGATCCAACACATAATGAAGATAGATATTCGCTAGAACCGGAGAAATGATACCCCCTTGCGGGGTTCCCCGGTCTGTATCGATAAATTTCCCCTCTTCCATATAACCACCTTTTAGAAATCGAGCGATAATACGAAGTAAGTTGGGGTCATTGATACGATGGCGAAGAAACTTCATCATCCAATCATGACTCACATGATCAAAGAATCCTTTGATATCCGCATCTACTATATAATTGGTTTTCCGTTGTTCCATGTATACATTTAAAATCTTTAATGCATCATGGCAGTTTCTATTCGGACGAAAACCGAAGGAACAATCGAGAAAATCATTTTCATAAATGGCATTCAAAATCTTCGTAATACCCATTTGAACGATCTTATCTTCATGTTCGGGGATACCTAGTGGCCGTTTCTTGTTGGAACCCGGCTTGTCAATGTAAGAACGCTTGACCGGAATCGGTCGATAAGCCTTTCTCTTCATTCGTTTCACTAGGCCTTTGATGTTTTGGTCTAAATTCGCTTCGTACATTTCTTTGGTAGTGCCATTCACACCGGTTGCTTTACCTTTCGGTAATTGGTAATGGCACTGTTTCAAGTTACTTTCATTTAGTAAATGTACGAGAGAATTAAAGACAAGGTTCTTATCCGATTTTGCTAATTCTGTTATCCTATTAAGTTTCGTTTCCATAATACGTTCCACCTCTGGGTATGGATTATGTTTCTCTATCAAGGGTGATGACAGGTAACGGCCTTTCCTCCATCGGCATTACCCAACTTCATCAGTACTACGCCGTTATCCGACTTCCTTTAGGCATTTGACAGCCCTCACTTTATTATCGCTTGTTCGTCATTACTTTCTTTATCCGAAAGACCTAAAGGACCTCCCGAGTTACCGCAACATATCAATGTGTAACGTGCCAGGGTCTTCGACTCCGGAGAAGATAGCATTCTCTCGCCTTTAACGAGAATCCTATTGTTGCCTTCTATGCCTCAGAACACATCGACCTTCTCAGCTTTGGTTTTATTTCAGAGCTCTATCCCTCAGCCACTAGGGCTTTCCGGCCCGTTACCTAACTGTCTACGCTTAAAGGCAATGTGTTACCACTTGCCCTCCAAGACTCGCTACAAGTGAATGGCTAGTTCTTACTTGGCGGGAATCCCACCCGCTATATGTTACGACCTATGCTCGGCCGCACCTGAGGGGAAAACCCCACGGAAAGGGAAGTGGTCAAGCCAAAGCGGTTACCACGTATATATACCATTTCAAAATGGATACCTTAGTTATGTCACGTAATCCTGCTTTTGTGCAAATAGTTGTTTTTGATTTATATGAAAAAGCTGACTAGGAAATCCTAGTCAGCTTTTGGTTATTATTCTGCTAAATCTTCGCTATCTGCTACTGTGTTTAGTACTTCTTCGACCATATCCCATTCATCATCAGATTCGATTTGGAATAGGGCCAAGTCGTCATCGTTGTCCTTTTCTTCATACCTGAAAGCAAATACTTCGACTTCTTCATCCTCTTTTTGTTCAGCAGGTACAACCGCTACGTATGACTGCTCAGTTTCATCTACATCAAATGTAAACAGCACTTCAAATAAGTGTTCTTCCCCATTTTCGTCCGGGATGATAATGCGTTCTTTTTCTTCTAGTGCCATTATAATTCCTCCTTATGATTGACTATCTAAATAGCCTTGTAAAATCATCACAGCTGCCATTTTATCGATGACTTTCTTTCGCTTCGATCGACTCATATCTGCTTCCAACAAGACTTTTTCTGCAGCCATTGTTGTCAGACGTTCATCCCAAAGAACGACATTCAGAGCAAAAGTATCTTCTAAAAATTTGGCAAAATCTTGAGAAGCTTCTCCTCTAAAACCAATCGATCCATTCATATTCTTTGGTAAGCCTAGTACGACTTTTTCTATAGTATGTTCATCTATTAACTGTTTAAACGTATCTTCTACCGATTTGTAATCAGGTTCTTGCCAATAGATGGTGGTTAAACCTTGTGCTGTCCAACCTAATGCATCACTAATCGCAACACCAATTGTCTTAGAACCTACATCTAATCCTAATACTTTTGTCATTACTTATGATTGGAGCTGATGTAATATTTGACTAATTCTTCAATAATCTCATCACGCTCTATTCTCCTCATTAGATTTCGTGCGTCCTTATGTCTTGGAATATATGCAGGGTCACCTGATAATAAATATCCTACAATTTGATTAATTGGGTGATAGCCTTTTTCCTCAAGCGCATTATACACTAATAGTAATACTTCTTCGACGTTTTGCTCGATGGGCTCTTCTGAAAAATCAAATTTCATTGTCTTGTCCATTCCATCCATGGAAGCACCCCCAAATTTAGATTACATCACTTGTATTGATTAGTGTTTGTATCTATTTATTATAACTGTTATTAAAAAAAATTACCAAAATTATTGTGTCTCACTTGCATATTTTTCTACAAATGCAAGAGCTTCCGGTAATTTACTAGCATCTTTACCACCAGCTTGTGCCATATCCGGGCGACCACCACCGCCACCGCCACAAATTTTGGCAGTTTCTTTAATTAGATTTCCAGCATGATATCCTTCACCAACTAAATCTTTCGTGACACCGGATGCTAACTGTACTTTGTCATTATTAACGGCAGCAAGTAAAATAATACCTGATTCTAACTTTTGCTTCATATCATCTACCATTTGACGTAATTGATTCATGTCAGATACGTCTACTTTTTTGGCTAATACTTGCACACCATTAATTTCTTTAACCTCATCCAAAATTGAGGAAGCTTCCAATTGTGAAAGTTTCGCTTGTAATGATTCGATTTGGCGTTGCTGTTCTTTCATTTCTTTAAAAACATGGTCCAAGCGCTCTGGCACCTGATCTTCTTTCGTTTTTAATTGTGTAGCTGCTGTTTGTAACAATTGATGTTTGCCATTTACAAATTGATAGGCACCTTTAGCAGTAACAGCTTCCATTCTGCGTGTGCCAGCACCAATACCTGATTCCGAAACAATCTTAAACAGACCGATCTCTGCTGAGTTTTGCACATGACAACCACCACATAATTCGATACTGTAATCACCAATTTCTACTACACGTACGATGTCTCCATACTTCTCACCAAACAAGGCCATTGCACCCATATCTTTTGCTTCCTGTATTGATTTATTACTAATCGTTACCGGAATGGATGCCCAAATATGCTCATTGACTCTTTGTTCAATTTCAACGATTTCTTGCTCGGTTACAGCTCCAAAATGCGAAAAGTCAAAACGTAGTCGTTCTCCTGCAACTAACGAACCTGCTTGATTGACATGTTCGCCTAGCACATCTTTTAGTGCTTGGTGCAGGAGGTGTGTAGCTGTATGATTTTTAATAATATACTGACGTGATGTTTTGTCCACTTCCGCTTTTACTGCTTGTCCTTTGGAAAGCGTCCCTTCTAGAACAAGGATACGGTGCAGATTCTGTCCGTTTGGAGCTTTTTGCACATCTTGTACTTCCGCTTTACCATTATCAAATGTTATCGTACCTTTGTCCGCAATTTGCCCACCACTTTCTGCATAAAAAGGAGTTTCAGCTAAAATGACATAGGCTTCATTACCTGCTGAAACTGTTTCAGCTATTTCCTTCTCAACTACGAGTTCAAGCACTGTTGTTTCTGTTTGCAAATAGTCGTAACCAACAAATGTACTTTCCACATTAATATCACTTAAAACACTATCCTGGATCTGCATTGAGTCTACCTTCTGACGCGCGTTACGTGCTCGGTCTCGTTGTTTATTCATTTCATTTTCAAAGCCTGCTTCATCGATAGTAAAACCTGCTTCATCTACGTACTCTTCTGTTAGTTCTTTCGGGAAACCGTATGTGTCATAAAGACGGAAGACTTCCTCACCAGGGAACACTTTATTTCCTTTTGCTTTTTCTTCGTCGACAATCGTATTTAAGATTTGAAGACCTTCTTGTAATGTTTCATGGAATCTATCTTCCTCTGTTTTAATAACATTTTGGATAAAATCTTTTTTGTCTTTTACTTCTGGATAGAAAGCTTCCATTATGGTTCCAACAGTTGGTACAAGCTGGTACATAAATGCTTTATCGATACCGATTTGCTTAGCATACCGTACCGCGCGACGTAAAAGACGACGTAATACATAGCCACGTCCTTCGTTTGAAGGTAGGGCGCCGTCACTAACTGCAAACGTAACGGTACGTATGTGATCTGCAATTACTTTAAATGCAACATCGGTTTCTTCACTGTTATTGTATTTGGTATTCGCTAATGCTTCAGTTTCTTTGATAATTGGTAAAAATAAGTCTGTTTCAAAGTTTGTTTTGGTATTTTGAATCACACTTACCAATCGTTCTAACCCCATGCCCGTATCAATGTTCTTTTTCGGAAGTGGCGTATAGGTTTCATCCGGATTATGGTTGAATTGTGAAAATACAAGATTCCAAATCTCTAAATATCGCTCATTTTCACCACCAGGATATAGCTCAGGATCATTTTCATCATTTCCATAAGATTCACCGCGATCATAGAAAATTTCCGTATTCGGGCCGCTTGGTCCTTCGCCGATATCCCAAAAGTTTTCTTCGAGGCGAATGATACGTTCTTCAGGCAATCCAATTTTATCACGCCATAATACGTAGGCTTCTTCATCTTCTGGGTGTACGGTTACTGATAACTTCTCTTGATCAAATCCGATCCACTTCTCTCCGGTTAAAAATTCCCAAGCAAAATCAATTGCCTCTTCCTTAAAATAGTCACCAATCGAGAAATTTCCAAGCATTTCAAAGAATGTATGGTGTCTTGCTGTATAACCAACATTGGTAATGTCGTTGGTACGGATTGATTTTTGTGCATTTGTGATCCGTGGGTTTTCTGGGACCACACGACCATCAAAATATTTTTTTAATGTCGCAACACCACTATTAATCCATAATAATGTCGGATCATCTTTTGGTACTAACGATGCACTAGGTTCCACACCATGTTGTTTTTCTTTGAAGAAATCTAAAAACATTTGTCTAACTTGAGCAGATGTTAAGTTTTTCATTATCTATCGCCTCCATTTTTATTTTAATCCTAATAGCAAAAAACTCCCATCCCTGCTATTCTCTAGCAGGGACGAGAGTTATCTCCGCGGTACCACCCTATTTACAGTCATCATAGACTGTCACTTTAACACCTGTAACGTAGGTCTACGGCAGGGATTAGCTGCACTTCAAACTAGCTTCCTAGATCAGAGCATCTGGAATCCTTTCAGCCTAAGGGAACTTCCTCTCTTGTAAATGATGGTCCAGTACTAGAGTTTTTCAACGTTTTTATTTATTGACTTCGCTAGCATATTATAAAAAAGTTTTGACTATCTGTCAATTGCTTTCGCTTGGTAGTCCAAGATACTTGATACAATATTACGAACGTTTAGCACTCTGATAAATTAAAGGAATTGCTACTCTTCCCACTGCCAACAACGGAATTGCAAATATCATTCCGAACACCCCTGCAAGTTTCGCCGCAATAAATAGCGTAAGTATCAAATAGACCGGATGGATATGTATGCTTTTTCCTACGATAAAGGGAGATAGTAAATTTCCTTCCAAGAGTTGGACGGCTAATACAACGAAAAATACATAGACTACCATATCGATTGAAATCGTGAAGGCAATTAATAGTGCTGGGATTGCTCCAATAATAGGGCCAAAATACGGAATAAAATTAGTGAATCCTATAATGGTCGCTAACACTATCGCATATCTCATATCGATCCATTTTAATAAGAAATAACTGACCAATCCTACTATAAAACAAACAAGTATTTGACCTCTTATGTATTGTCCTAAGCTATTTTCCATGTCATGTGCTAGCTTTTTGGTGAATTCTTGATATTTTATTGGAACGAGTTTCAAAAATCCTTTTTGTAATTGCTTATAATCTTTCAGAAAATAAAATGCTAATATCGGAACTACTGCTAGCACAATAAAAATATCAAACAACATCGGTATATTCTTAATCATTGAACTGAGTCGTTCACCCAGAGTCTCTTCCATATCCGAGAAAAATTGATCTAATTTATTATGAAATTCTTCTGGTAAAAAAGAGGTTTGCCTATAGAGATCATAAATAAAATCACGATAAGAATCGAAGAATTGAGGAATATTTTCTCTCAGTTCTTGAACTTGTTTAATCCAAATGGGGAAAGATACATAGATGCCATATCCGATGAGCGCAAAAAAAAGCAGATAGATACAAATAATTGCGAGCGGTCTTGGTATACGGTAATCATGTATCTTTTCAACGATAGGATGTAATATATAAGCGATTAATCCAGCAATTAAGAAGGGTGCTAAAATTTGCAGTATCACAATTAGCACATGCTTATAAAAGGGAAAAAGAATGTACATAAGATATAAAAACAAGACAGCAAGGCAAAGAATAACTAGCCCAAGAGCTATTTGAATTTTTGAGTGATTAAACATATATCATCTTTCCACACGTCTTTCCTCATCTGAGAATAAGTCGTCTAATGAACTTAATGAACCATCTACTTCTACTTCATGAAGATGTACGATATCGTTCTGTACGGATAATTCAATAAAACAATCCCAACAATAGTATTGCTGAGAACCTATGATGCCGATATTCTTGCTGCGACAATTCGGACAGATCACAAGACATTCCCTCACTTTTCCATTTTACTTATCATCCTTTCCAATTTGATCGTATTTATACATAATTTTTATTTTAAAATAGCGTTAGTGAATAAAAGCAGGACAATACGACATAACTCTTGTGGCAATTATGAGATTTGAGAAGTGCGTAACAACCGCTTCGGCTTGTCGGCTTCCCTTTCCGCGGGTTTTTCTCCTCAGCTAACTTTTTAAGCAAAGGGCGCTTAAAAAGTGGATCTTCGGATAAAAACATCCCGCAGGAGTGAAAGCCGACGCCTGCGCTTTTTTATACTCTTCAACTCAAGTAAGAATAATCATATTGGCGTAATTATCATTTCCTTTATTTATCATTAGATTAATCATTGTTATCAATATAAGCTGGCTTATTGTCTAATTGTAATAATCCAAAATATTAGCATTTGCAATAGTTGTAGAGTCCCACTAAGCGTAGGCGGCCACTTCCACTCCTGTGGGATCGTTTTCCCTGAAGATCCACTTTTCCATGCGGTTTTTGCTTGGAAAAGTTAGCTGAAGGGTAAACCCCATGGAAAGGGAAGTGGGCAAGCCGAAGCGGATATTACCCACATCCATCATCTCATAATTACCACAAGAGTTATGTCGCATAATCTTTCTTTTATGACTAAGCTGAGTATTTGTTTTTAGTAGCTAGGAATATTTTTTATAATAAATGTTCTAAAAACATACAAATAAGACACATATACGGATTCGTACATGTGTCTTATTCCATGAAATCATATGGGGAGAAGTTTTCTTGGCCAATATCAACTGCCAATAATCGCTCATCAGCTGTTAATTTTTGTGTATCTTCCACTTTTTTCTCATTCGTCTCACTCATATCAAATAGTTCATGTAAAAAGTGAACCAGTGAGGTGTAGCGTTGATTGCTATCTTCTGTGCTTACGCCACGCAAAAATGCCTGTTTGTCACCACACATCACGAGTGACTGCTTGGCACGTGTGATCGCAGTGTATATTAAATTTTTGCGAAGCATACGATTATACCCTCTAATGATTGGTACGATAACGATTGAAAACTCACTACCTTGTGATTTATGTATCGAAGTGCAATAGGCATGCATAAGATTCATTAGGTCTGCTTTTGCATAGTTGACTTCTTTTTCGTCAAACTCGACAACAATTTGTTCTTCTTGTTCAACATTTTCGTCCTTTTCAAAAATTGCCACAACTTCACCAATATCACCGTTAAAAACGCCATCATCCGGTTGGTTCACGAGTTGAATGACCTTGTCGCCTTTTCGAAAAACCGTATCACCGAATTTCATTTCTCTCCTACCCTGTTGTGGCGGATTTACAATTGCTTGTAATTCTTCATTTAGACGATGAATACCCGCTTTCGATCGATACATTGGAGCTAATACTTGAATCTGACGTTGATCGACACCTTTATCATAAGCTTTCTTCACTACTTGTTTGACAATATCAACAACTTGATAATCCGGACAACTGAAAAAGTTAAAATCATTCGCCTTCGTCAATGTTTCGGGACTGACTTGATTGTTCTTAATTTCATGTGCTAACTGAATGATTTTAGAACCTTCTTTTTGACGATACACTTCTTTCAAAGATACCGATTTTACAACACCACTATTTAATAAGTCAGCAAGCACTTGGCCTGGTCCAACTGATGGTAACTGATCCTCATCACCAACGATTAATACTTGCATGTCGTCTGGTATCGCTCGGAATAGCTGATAGGCAAGCCAAATATCCACCATTGAAAACTCATCAATCACGAGTATTTTCCCTTTTAACGGATTATTTTCATCTCGATCAAACGTCTCGTTACCATCCCATCCTAATAATCGATGGATCGTGACACTTTCAATTCCTGTTGATTCTTTCATTCGTTTTGCTGCTCTTCCAGTAGGCGCTGTTAGAACAAATGGATACTCTTCATCTTCTTTATAGTCATCAGGGTCTAATGAATGGCCGTTAATTTCGGCATACGCATTAATAATACCTTTGATCACAGTTGTTTTTCCTGTACCGGGTCCACCGGTTAAGATAAACATTTTCTCTGATAAAGCTGTTTCCATTGCTTGGTATTGCTCTTTTCCGTAGCTAAGTGCTTCTTCTTCTTCAATCGCACCAACAATTTTTAATAATTCAGCATCCGTGAAAGAACGTTCTATTTTTTTCTCAGCGATTCGTTTTATTTGTGAACAGAAGCCGGTTTCTGAATAATATAAAGAAGGTAAATACACTTTCTTTTCTAATACGATAATCTGCTTATCTTTATTTAGTTCGACAATCTCACTTGTCATCTTATCAACCGCAATGTTGTTTGCTTCACCATCTAATAATTGATCCATCTCGTATACTAATTGATCGAGAGGTAGATAAACATGTCCATCTTGAATACTATTTTGTAAAAGGTAGAAACACGCTGCTTGCAATCGAGTTGAGTGGTCATGAGAAATATTGTGTTCTCGAGCCATTTGATCGGCACGCAGGAAACCAAAGCCCTCTACTTCAAAAACAAATGCATATGGGTTCGTTTGCAATGTGTCTAATGTATCTTCTTTAAAAGCTGCATACATTTTTTGCGCCATCTTTAATCCAAAACCATATTTTGATAATTGAACGACAATATGCTCAAATCCTTGGTTTTCCTGTAATATCCGATAAATTTTTTCTTGTTTTTCTTTTGGTAACCCTTTTACTTTTTCTAACACGGACTGGTCATTCAAAATTTGCGAAAGAGCAGAATCACCTAATGTCTCAACGATTCGTTCGGCTGTTTTTTTGCCTACGCCTGGAAAGAGTTCGCTAGATAAATAGGCGATTACCCCTTCTTTTGACTCAGGTAAAAATCGTTGGTAGCTATCGACTTGAAATTGGCGACCAAAACGTTTATGATCGACTACCCTACCATAAAATTCATAGGTCTCACCTGGATCTAATCTACGAAAATAACCTTTTACAACCACTTCATCCTCATCAAATTTTTGATTCGTTTCAAGGATTTTAATCTTTGCAATGGAAAAATGCTCCTGTTTGTTTTCAAAAATCGTATGGATCATTTCCCCTTTAATAAAGTTTTTTTGTTCAACGATTTGTCCAGTTTCCATTGCAAAGTCCTCCTCTCATTATTCGTTTTCTTCTAACATTATTTCAATTTGCTTTTTCCCATTTCCAGCTAAAAGGTGGTCAGGTTGAATTTCTATTGCTTTATCAAAATGCTCTAATGCTTTATCGACATCTTCATCGAATAAAGCAATTACCCCTAAGTTATAATGTGCATCACTGTGTTCCTCTTCTAATTGAAGTACCTTATTGAAGGTTTGTTTAGCTTGATCAAGTTGCTGTGTTTGAGCTAGGGCAAGCCCATATTGGAACCGAACATCGACATCATCTGGGTTTAGTTCACCTGCTCGTTGTAAATACGGCAATGATAATTTAAATTGCTCGTCATATAAAAACGTCATTCCTAACATGAAGTAGACATCTGCTTCTTCTAAACCTAGCTTGATCGCCTTTTGAAAATTTTCTTTTGCTGGATCATAGTCATCTTGTTCAAAGTAAACATTACCTAAGCCGTAATAAGCAGTTGCAGCTTGGTCATCGAGCTCAATTGCTTTTTTGTAAAATCCTGATGCTCGATCATAATCTTTCATATGTAAAAGTAGATTACCGAAATTAATATAGTGAACGGGATCATCTGGATTTTTTTCGATTGTCTCCGTGAAATACTGTGCTGCTTCTTCTAATTTTCCTTCTTTCATATATTGAATCCCTTGATCGATTTCTGTCATAGTAAAACCTCCTGCTATTATTTTAGCTTAATAGTGAACAGACGTGCAACTAGTGTCTAGTGAGAACAGTGTGATTCAAATGATTCGATTCGTATTATTTTTCTTATGGACACTTTTTTCGTTTTTGTACTAATTTTGTCCGTTAGATTCATTCTTACGGACACTTTCTTCGCTTCTGCACGACTTTTGTCCGTTAGACTCAATCTTATGGACACTTTCTTCACTTTTGCATAAATTTCGTCCGTAAGATTTATTTCTGAAAAAATGTAGCTTGTTATATGAGATCCACTGTTTGTGATTGGGTTACAAACAAATAGGACAGCACGACATGCATGCTGTCCCTCTAATATTTACCCTACATAATCCAAAAATTTATCGTTTTTAATAATATCATCAATCGTGCCGCCACCTAAACAAAGTTGATCTTGATAGAAGACAACGGCTTGTCCTGGGGTAATGGCACGCTCTGGATTATCAAATATGACTTTTGCTGTGCCATCTTGATTCGGATATACGGTTACCCCGTTATCTTTTTGACGATATCTGAATTTTGCTGTGCAATGGAATGGTTCTGTTGGTTTTTCATTAATCCAATTCATGTCTACAGCAATCAGTGCGTCAGAATAAAGCGCATCATTATGGTAGTCTGCTCCAACATATAAGACATTATCTTTCAAGTTTTTACCAACAACGAACCATGGACCACCTGGTCCTCCAATGCCCAATCCTTGACGTTGACCAATGGTATAATACATCAGACCGTCATGATCGCCTTTTACTTCACCGCTCAATGTCATCATTTTACCAGGTTGTGCTGGCAAGTATTCACTAAGAAAATCTTTGAAGTTACGTTCACCGATAAAACAAATTCCGGTACTGTCTTTTTTATTCGCAGTTGCTAAATCATTTTCTTTAGCAATTCTGCGTACTTCTGATTTTGGTAAATGTCCAAGCGGAAACATTACCTTTTGTAAAACATCTTCCGATAATTGATTTAGGAAGTAGGTTTGATCTTTATTATCATCGACACCGCGTAACATTTCCGCGCGTTGACCATCGCGATTTACTTGGGCATAGTGACCTGTTGCCACATAGTCTGCACCAAGTGATAAGGCATGATCCAAGAATGCTTTAAACTTAATTTCTTTATTACACATCACATCAGGGTTTGGTGTACGACCCGCTTTATACTCATCTAAAAAGTAAGTAAAGACCTTATCCCAATATTGTTTTTCAAAGTTAACCGCATAGTAAGGAATATCAAGCTGATTACATACTCTTACAACATCATCGAAATCCTCTGTTGCAGTACATACACCAAATTCATCGGTATCATCCCAGTTTTTCATAAAAATACCAACGACATCATACCCTTGTTCTTTTAATAAAAGAGCTGTAACAGATGAATCTACTCCACCGCTCATTCCAACAATTACTCTTGTATCTTCGTTTTTATTCATGTTGTCACCACCTTATTTTGTTAGTCTTTTAACTATTTTAGCAACTCTCTTTGCAGCCTCTTGCACATTTTTTTGATCATTAGCCAGTCCAAAACTAAACCGGATCGAATTCGTTGTACAAGCACTCTCTTCACTGAACATCGCACTTAACACATGTGACGGTTCTACAGATCCCGCGGTACAAGCACTTCCGCTTGATGCTGCAACACCACTCAAATCAAAATTAGTTAAAAGTGCTTCGACATTTGCTCCAGGGAAACTAAGGTTAATAATAGATGGTACACGTTCACTGTTTTCACCATTTATCGAAAAAGTAACTTCTTGCTCACTTAGAATTTGCAAAAATTGATCTCGATACGCTTGATACGTCTGATAACGAGTTTCCCTTTCGTTTTGGGCTAGTTTAATTGCTTCTGCAAAACCAATAATTGCCGACATATTCTCTGTACCCGGACGTCGCTTCCGTTCCTGCTCACCACCGTGCTGAAGAGCATGAACTGCTACATCAGGTGCAATGTACAGAAACCCTAAGCCTTTAGGACCGTTAATCTTATGGGAGGACACCGTTAATAAATCAACTTGTAATTCCTTTACATCAATCGGTAGCATCCCGTAAGCCTGGACTGCATCGGTATGAAAATAGGCTTGATGATCTTTTAAAAGTTCGCCAATTTCTTTTATTGGTTGAATGACACCTGTTTCATTATTAACCATCATTACAGTTACTAAAATCGTATCTTCGCGTAAGGCTGATTTTAACTGATTTATATCGACATAGCCTTGCTGATTGACATCTAAATAGGTAGCTTCATAGCCGTTTTTTTCTAAATTCTCAACAGCATGTAATGTAGCATGATGCTCAATTTTGGTCGTGATAATGTGTTTACCTTTATCGCTATTTGCATGTGCTACACCGGTAATTGCTAAATTATCTGCTTCCGTACCGCCACTCGTAAATACAATCTCTTTTTCAGATACTTGAATGGACTGTGCTGCAATCGTTCTTGCTTTATCTAAAACCTGTCTAGCTTTTCTCCCAAATGAATGAATACTAGAAGGATTTCCAAAATTCTCTTTTAAGCTTTCTGTCATGACGTTGACAACCTCCGGATGGACCGGCGTGGTTGCAGCGTGATCTAGGTAGATCGCGTTCATATGGTTCCACCCTTTTCTTTAAATATAGAACATATAAGGATCCTGGGTACCTTTTTCCCCGTATGTGGATAGATCCTCTAATGTTGTTGTATCTAATACGTCCTTGACGGCATCGCGAATACGTATCCAGAGCTCTTGTTTCGCTGGTTCTTCTTCTTCAATACCTTCAACAGGAGTTATTGGCCCTTCTAAAATACGGATAATGTCACCAGCTGTAATATCAGTTGGTTCTTTTGCAAGTACATAGCCTCCATATGCGCCCCGAATACTTTTTACTAGACTTGCATTTCGTAATGGTGCAACTAATTGCTCTAAATAATGTTCTGATAAATTATTCTCTTTTGCGATACTTTTTAACGACATCGGACCATTTCCATTATTCTTCGCCAACTCGATCATAATGGTAAGACCATATCTTCCTTTTGTCGAAATTTTCATGGTTACACCTCATTTTTCCCCTTCAAAATATCTATATACAATGTTTGTCATTAGTTGTTATTATAGCATGAATGGTATACTATTTGCAGAATAATTCTTAGTAAGTTAGTTGTCATTACATACTTGCCTATATTAAAAAAGCAGCTAAAAAAAGTCAAGCTGCTTGCTTTGATGGTTAAATAAGAAAGGATGTCATACATGGTGAAGCAACCACTTGCATTCAGAATGAGACCAAAAAATATTGATGAAGTGATTGGACAACAACATTTAGTCAGTAAAGGACATACAATCCGCAGAATGGTTGAAGCAAACCGTCTTCATTCCATGATATTATATGGACCACCTGGAACAGGCAAAACATCGATGGCAATTGGAATAGCCAACAGTTTAGGGCTTCGCTTTAAATTATTGAATGCAGCAATTGATAAGAAGAAAGACATGCAAATTGCTGTCGAAGAAGCGAAAATGTCTGGTCAATTAGTTGTCATATTGGATGAGGTTCACCGTCTAGACAAGGCAAAACAGGATTTTCTCCTGCCACATGTGGAATCAAATTTAATTACGTTAATCGGTTGTACAACAGCCAACCCTTATCATTCGATCAATCCTGCGATTCGAAGCAGGTCCCACATTTTTGAATTATATCGCTTAGAACCATCTGATATTATCGAAGCGATCGAACGAGCAATCTCAGATAATGAAAATGGTCTTGGGGATCTTTCGCTTGTTGTTGAAAAAGAAGCCAAAGAACATTTTGCCAATGCTTGTAACGGTGATTTGCGCGCAGCTTTAAATGGTTTAGAATTAGCTGCGTACTCTACACCGAGTGAAGATGGTGAAATTGTGATTGATTTGGCGAATGCTGAAGCTTGTATGCAAAAGAAAAGCTTTTCACATGATAAAGGTGGCGATGCCCACTATGATGTTCTATCTGCTTTTCAAAAATCAATACGCGGCAGTGATGTCGACGCAGCACTTCACTATTTAGCTAGGCTGATTGAAGCAGGTGATTTAGAAAGCATAGCTCGTCGTATGCTCGTTTGTGCTTATGAGGACATTGGCCTTGCCAATCCACATGCAGGACCAAGAGCACTTGCTGCCGTAGAAACAGCAGAACGAATAGGCTTTCCAGAAGCTCGAATTCCATTATCTGTCGCCATAGTCGAATTGTGTTTATCACCAAAATCCAATACTGCTTATTCTGCATTAGATGCGGCACTTTCTGATATTCGAAATGGTGACACTGGAGAAATTCCTGCACATTTGAAAGACGCACATTATAAAGGAGCCGAAGCACTCGGTCGTGGGGTAGATTATAAATACCCTCACGCATACGATAGTGGCTGGGTCAAACAGCAATATTTACCCGATAAAATTAAAAATAAACAATATTATCATCCTAAGGATACCGGCAAGTTTGAGAAAAATTTACAACAAATATATCAAAAATTAAATAAATAGTGTTTAATTCACTCCTTTTCTGGTCAAAATAGCAAATAAGCTTATTGATTTGTACGATATAAATCTATTAAATAAAAAATATACCAGAATTAAGCAAGGAGTGAACATACATGGCGAAAGTACGTCAAGATGCCTGGTCACATGAAGATGACCTGTTATTAGCAGAAACTGTTTTACGACACATCCGAGAAGGGAGCACACAACTAACAGCTTTTGATGAAGTCGGGGATAAATTAAACCGAACTTCTGCTGCATGTGGTTTCCGTTGGAATGCAGAAGTGCGTCAAAACTATGAACAAGCGGTGCAAATTGCGAAGAAACAACGAAAAGATAGAAAACGAGCAATTGCTAAACAATCGAATGTTTATACACCACCTGTTGTCAGAGAGCCCGAACAACAAGATACGGAGAAAACTAGATCAATTGAAGACGAAGTATATTCGTTATTGAATTGGAGTTCCAATCACAAACAGGTTAAACAAAAAGAAGAACCAAAACAAGAAGAATACAGTCTTAACCTCGAACAAGTTATTCGATATCTTCAATATCTGAAAAAGGAACAAAAGCTAGCACAATCTTCTCAAGTGAACCATCAGAAACTAGTACAAGAAAACGAAATGTTACAACAACAACTAGAAACTGAGCAAAAAAGAGCAAAACAATTGGAAAATGAACTTAAAACAATGAAAGAAGACTACCAAGCTTTTATGCAAATAGTAGAACGTGCTAGAAAAATGGTCGTTTTCGATGAAGAAGAACCTCGTACAATTCCAAAATTCCGAATGGACAAAAACGGGAATTTAGAGCAAGTTGCTAAATAAATGCAGTGGAATGTACTATAAAAAAATGAGAAGTAACTAAAGGTAATATCTTGATAGTTTATACTTAGCAAATAGGGATATTGCTAATAGTATCTTATTTTTTGTTTAATAGTACTCGAGAATTGAAGATGAGACAGTTCATCATCGGTAGTTTCACCACTAATTAGCTGCCAAATGCCGATGAGATTGCTTCTCGTAGACTTTTTTATCACTTTTTTGCTAATAAATGCCGATGAGATCGATTCTCGTCGGTATTTTCATCACTTTTTTGCTATCAATTGCCGATGAGATTGCTTCTCGTCGGCTTTTTTATCACTTTTTTGCTAATAAATGCCGATGAGATCTTTTCTCGCCGACATTTGTCTGCTGATGAACATAGCTAAAACGATGTCTCAATCGATGCTTGCTTACGCACGACTAAAGGCTCGAGTTTGCTCAAGCTATATCACCAAAAAGGCCCATTAACCAAATTAGGTTAATGGGCCTTGAACTTTTAAATCGACAATCCCAATTGTGCCGTCGCTGTGATGAGTTTTGATCCCGCTCCTAGCAGGTGGGTGCCCTGTCCTATACTTCATGCTTCCGCAAACAATACGTAAGTAAATGCGGCTTGCATTCCATATAAGAACACCAGGCTCCCGATGTTAATGGTGTTCGGTCAAAACGTCAATTAATCGACGAACACATCAGGATTGTTTGTTGTTTGATTGTAAGTAAATAATAGCATATCACCTAAGCTATTTCAAGCGATTTTGTTTACAAACACCTTACCGTTTCTTTACATTATTTTAACTTTAAATGTAGTTCATTTAATTGTTTGTGGTCTACAGCGCTTGGTGCTTCTGTCATCGGATCTGAAGCTGATGCTGTTTTCGGGAACAAAATCGTATCTCGCAGATTGGTACGTCCAGCAAGTAACATGATAAAGCGGTCGAACCCTAATGCTATTCCTCCGTGTGGTGGTGCACCAAAGTCCAATGCATCCAGTAAGAATCCAAATTGAGATTCCGCTTCATCTTTTGTAAATCCTAATTTTTCGAACATTTGATTTTGCATCTCACGCTTATAAATACGTAACGATCCTCCACCTAATTCATAACCATTTAAGACCAAGTCATACGCTTGTGCACGCACTTCTCCAGGGTTTGTATCTAATTTATCGAAATCAGATTCGAATGGCATGGTAAAAGGATGGTGTGCTGCATGATAACGTCCAGCTTCTTCATCATATTCTAATAATGGCCAATCGGTAATCCAGAGAAATTCAAACTTGCTCTCGTCAATTAGGTCATGATCTTTTGCTAATTTCAAACGCAGTGCTCCTAGTGTATCGTAAACAACTTGTTTCTTGTCAGCTACAAAGAATAGGATATCTCCAGCATGTGCATCTAACAACTGACGGAATTGTCCTTGTTCTTCTTCAGAGAAAAATTTAGCTATTGGACCAACTAGTGAGTCTTCCTCTACTTTTAACCATGCTAATCCTTTTGCACCATAAATTTTTGCAAAGTCTGTCATATTGTCTAGATCTTTACGTGAGTAGTGATCTGCTTTACCTTTTAAGTTCAAGCCACTCACCTTTCCACCGTTTTCAACAGCTTGACGGAATACTTTAAAGCCAGACTCTTTTACAACTTCCGACAAATTAACTAATTCCATTTCAAAACGAACATCTGGTTTATCTGAACCAAAACGCTCCATTGCTTCATCATATGGCATCCGTGTAAATGGCGTTTGTATATCTAATCCTTTTACTTCTTTCATTACCTTAGTCATCATACGTTCGGTCATTTCAATAATGTCATCCATTGACATGAAAGATGTTTCAATATCGATTTGAGTAAATTCCGGCTGACGATCGGCACGAAGGTCTTCGTCACGGAAACAACGGGCAAATTGATAGTATTTTTCAAATCCTGATACCATTAATAATTGTTTAAACAACTGTGGTGACTGTGGTAATGCATAAAAGTAACCTTCATGAACACGACTTGGTACTAGATAGTCACGCGCACCTTCTGGAGTACTTTTCGTTAACATCGGTGTTTCCATTTCTAAAAAGGCTTCTTCGTTTAAAAATTCGCGTATTGATTGTGTTGCATGATGACGCAACTTGAAAGTTTCTTGCATAACCTCACGACGTAAGTCTAAATAACGATATTTGAGTCGGACGTCTTCTGAAACATCTATGTCATCTGTAAGTGAAAAAGGAGGTGTTTTTGCTTCGTTCAATACATTGATTTCTGTAACAAAAACTTCAATGTCCCCTGTATCAATTTTAGGATTTACAGTCTCTGGGTCTCTTTCAACGACGTTCCCTTTAATTTCGATCACATATTCGCTTCTAACACTATCACCAATTGCGTGTGTTTCTTTGCCATTTTCTGCATTAAATACGATTTGTACGACACCAGAACGGTCACGCAAATCGATGAAAATAATCTCACCTAAATCACGTCGTTTCTGTACCCAACCTTTTAAAGTTACTTCTTGATTAACATGTTCTTTTCGTAATGTGCCTGCTAATGTGCGCATTATTATCCCCCTTATAATATCCCTTGTATATGTGTGATTAGTTGATCAATGGCTACAGTTTCTTGTTCTCCTGTTTCCATGTTTTTAACAGCAATCTGATTGTTCGCTAATTCGTCATCACCTAGTACTAAAACAAATTTTGCTTTTAAACGATCCGCTGCTTTAAATTGACCTTTGAATTTTTTGCCTTGATAGTCCTTATCGACTTGAATCCCAACTTGACGCATATCATTAACGATCGCAGCTGCT
This sequence comes from Gracilibacillus massiliensis, assembly GCF_001458115.1. Lineage (GTDB taxonomy): Bacteria > Bacillota > Bacilli > Bacillales > Amphibacillaceae > Gracilibacillus > Gracilibacillus massiliensis. The sequence continues at coordinate 276,188 of NZ_CZRP01000012.1, read as the reverse complement.
TTTAAATTGGCATTATCGCCTAATGCGACCACATAACAATCCAATTGTTCATCAATTGGTAGTGATACACCTTCAGCTTCAAGTGCCATTAATAAGCGTTCGATACTTAATGCAAAACCAATACCCGGAGTCTCAGGTCCTCCAAGATCTTGTACTAGTCCATTGTATCTGCCACCGCCTGATAACGTTGTAATGGCTCCGAATCCTTCAGCATCACTCATAATTTCAAAGGCGGTGTGGTTATAATAGTCTAATCCTCGAACAAGATTCGGATCTACTTGATATTCGATCCCCATTGCATCTAAATAGGCTTTTACTTTTTCGAAATAGACACTCGAATCATCGTTCAAATAGGACAAAATCGATGGTGCATCTTGCATTTTCGGATGGTCTCGATCCTTTTTACAGTCCAGTACACGTAATGGATTTTGCTCTAATCGGTTCTGACAATCTCCGCACAACTCATCTTTTACAGGTGTAAAGTGATCTACTAATGCCTGGCGGTGATTCTCGCGGCTTTCCTGATCACCAAGACTGTTAATAACTAATTTTAACGATTTCAGTCCTAATGTTTGGTAGGCATTCATTGCTAATGATATTACTTCTGCGTCGATAGCAGGATCGGCACTTCCTAATGCTTCGACACCATATTGGACAAACTGGCGCATTCGACCTTGTTGTGGTCTTTCATATCGAAACATAGGTCCGATATAAAATAGTTTTGTTGGCTGATTCGGAGAACCAAATAATTTATGCTGCACAAATGATCGCACAACAGAAGCTGTTCCTTCTGGACGCAAAGTAATGCTTCGCTCTCCTTTATCTAAAAAGGTGTACATTTCTTTTTGGACGATATCTGTTGTATCACCAACACCACGTTGAAATAATTCCGTATGTTCAAAAATAGGCGTACGTATTTCTTGGTAATGGTAACGACCACTTAATTCTTTTAATTTCTCTTCAACGTATTGCCATTTTTCCGTTACACCTGGTAATAAATCTTGCGTGCCTCTAGGTGCTTTCATGTGATCTCCCCCTCTTACTCCGTGAATTTTTTGCATAAAAAAACTCCCACCCCTATAGAAAGGGACGAGAGATTACCCGTGTTGCCACCCTAGTTGAAGTACGTATACTTCCACTCAAAACAGTTAACGCCTGCCTACGTTCATACTTACTCTTTTTTCAGCACAAAACCTCCAGAATGTCTTTCACGCGAGTCAGATAACAAGAATTCTTTCAGCCAGGGAATCCTCTCTCTTTGCTACTGTTTGCTCCGCTACTTTTTCCTTCTATGGCATTTTCATTTTACATTTAAATTTAATCGAATTGCTTATATCATAATCGTTTATTTGTAAGGTTGTCAAGTTCGTTTTTTATTTTTCGATAATTTCTGTGTCGAATGTAAAGCAATATCGAATTGTGCTGCGATTTCCGTCTGATAATCTCTTAGCTGATATTCTTTAAAGTGATGAACGTGGTTTGTTTGAAAATGATTGGTAGCAGCAGTTCTTTGATGTTTGTAACTAGTGTGCATGACTTTTTTCATTCCTTTTTTACTTTTTATTCAATATTCGATAAGATAGAAGGGATATTAGTTGAAGGGATGTTATCCTATCGTGAAAAAAGTGAGTTTTGTAACAATTGTTAGTATTGTTCTTATCTTTTCTATGTCGTTGCTTATTTATGCAAAAGAAGCCCAAATTGAAGGTGAAAATTTAAATGTACGAACCGGACCAGGAACAGAATATGATGTTGTTACACAAGTAAATCCTCCTGAAAACTACTCAATTCTAGAAGAATCAGGTGATTGGGCGAAAATACAAATAACCGATGAAGAAGGATGGATACATAAAGATTATTTTTCAGTTATTGAGGAAGTAACTCCAACTGAACCTGAAGAACTTGAGCAAAAAGAAGCTATTTCTGAACAAGAGGACGTGACCACTGAAGAGACACAAAGTGATAAAACAGAAGAAATAAACCAATCTGGAAATCTTACGGGTAAACGAGTCGTAATTGACCCGGGACATGGCGGGAGAGACGTTGGCGCTATTGGAGAATCTAATGGATATGAGAGCCGTTACACATTACGAACGGCAAATGTGATGAAGGAAATTCTAGAAAATCAGGGAGCAGAGGTTTTTCTTACTCGCACCAGGGATCAATATATACCGTTAACTAGCAGAGTATCGTTTGCCAATTTACATCGTGCGGATGTTTTTCTAAGCCTCCATTATAATAGCACACCCGAATTTCCTGATGTTCAAGGCATTGATACTTTCTATTATTCTGATCGTGATCAGCAATTAGCTGAATATGTGCATCAGGGGATCATCAGTCAAACAGAAGCTAATAATCGCGGAATAGATCAACAGGATTTACAAGTTTTACGTACAAACCACCGGCCATCATTATTATTGGAATTAGGTTTTATATCCAATCAAACCGAAGAAACTCACATACAATCAAGAGTTTATTTAGAAGCAATCAGCAGAGGAATTGCAAGAGGATTACAGGCATACTTTAGATAAAATTCAGCAATTGAAGGGTACTACGCAATAAATGATGTAGTAATTATGACATGATTTGTGTGCTTAAAAACCGCTCCGGCTTGTCCGCTAAATTGATATTCTACAACGCTAGGATTAGGAAGCATATTGGTATTTTTATCATTTGAAGAATTCGACATTTGGATTAAAAGCTCAAATTACTAGCTGTCACAAGCATTGTAGAACTACCATATAGCGGAGGCCGATTGCGAAGACTCCTGCGGGAACAGGGCGAGCTGAAGATCCATTTTTCAAAATAAAATAAATTTTATTTTGAAAAATTAGCTGAAGCCGTCCCCGCGGAAAGCGAAGCAATCGGCCGGAGCGCTATGTTAGCACACTTTTGGTTTCAAAATTAACTAAATGCAAATTACGCAGTATGTTCCAAATACACAATAAATCCAAACGATTCAAAGTCTATTCTATCGTTTGGATTCTGTAATTATATAATTCTTTTGTCTGAGCTACTTATGCTTACTATTTAAAAATTATTTATGTTCGAAATTACTTTTTCTTGTTACGGTCTTCTGAATCGATAATCATGGTCACAGGACCGTTATTTGTGAGTGATACATTCATCATTTCACCAAAAGCACCTGTTTCCACATGAATTCCTTCTGCTTGGAGCTTTTCGTTAAATTGTTGGTAAAGTTTCTCCGCATCTTCTGGTTTTGCAGCATTCATAAAATTAGGTCTTCTACCTTTTCTAGTGTCGCCATATAAAGTAAACTGAGAAATCGATAATACACTACCACCTACATCTTTTAAAGACAAATTCATCTTTCCTTCTTCATCTTCAAAAACACGCAAATTTACAGTTTTATTAACTAAATAATCGACATCAACGTCTGTATCTTGCTGGGTTACTCCAACCAATGCGACAAATCCATGATCTATTTTACCGACAACTTCTTCCCCAACCTCAACAGAAGCGTTATAAGCTCGCTGTAATACTACTTTCATATTCGTTCCCTGCCTTATTATTGAATCGTTCTTTCGACGGTATATACATCTTGTATCTGTTTTAAACGATCGACAATACGTCGCAAATGAGTAATATTATGAATCAAAATGGTAACATGAATAATCGCAATTTTATTCCGATCTGATTTACCCGTCACTGCTATGATGTTTGTTTTCGATTCATTAATAACTTGCAACACATCATTTAGTAAACCACGACGATCGTACCCAGAGATCTCAAGATCGACATGATAGGATTTCGATTCTGATTCTTCATTTTCCCAATCAACATAGATTAATCGGTCCTCAGCCTCTGCTGTTTTGACATTAGGACAATCTTTACGGTGTACAGACACACCTCGACCTTTTGTAATATAGCCGACAATCTCGTCGCCTGGGACAGGATTACAGCATTTAGAGACACGTATCAGCATATTGTCGACACCTTCAACACGTACTCCTGAGTCACGCTTCGATTTTTTCTTAATATTTTGACCACTTGCATTTACTTCTTCAATCGTTTCTTCAATATTTTTGTTTTTCTCTTGCTGTTCTCTAATTTTCTCTGTAAGCCTTGTGACAATTTGTGCAGCGGTAATCCCATGATATCCAACTGCTGCAGACATATCTTCTTCTGTCGCAAAATTGAATTTCTCTAACGCAAGTTGAATATTATCTTCAGTTAATACTTCTTTTGGTTCAAATCCTGCATGTTTAATTTCTGTTTCAATCATTTCACGGCCTTTTATAACATTCTCATCACGACGTTGTTTCTTGAAAAATTGTTTTATTTTATTTTTTGCTTGTGATGTTTGCGTCATTTTCAGCCAATCCTGTGAAGGACCATAAGAATGCTTAGAAGTCATAACTTCAACAATGTCGCCATTTTTCAATTGGTAATCAAGTGGTTCCATCTTACCATTAATCTTTGAGCCGATCGTATGGTTCCCTACTTCGGTATGAATCTTATAGGCAAAATCTAACGGTACGGATCCTCTCGGCAACTCAATCACATCGCCTTTTGGTGTAAATACATAGACCATATCTGAAAAAAGGTCGACTTTTAACGACTCCATAAACTCTTCCGCATCATCTGCGTCATTCTGCCACTCTAATATTTCGCGGAACCAAGCGAGCCGATCTTCGTTTGATTGTTGTGACGGATTTACTGATTTACCTTCTTTATAAGCCCAATGTGCAGCAATCCCATATTCCGCAATTTCATGCATCTCTTTCGTACGAATCTGCACTTCAAGTGGAGCTCCCTTAGGGCCAATAACCGTTGTATGGAGTGATTGATATAGGTTCGGTTTTGGCATTGCGATATAATCTTTAAAACGGCCTGGCATCGGCTTCCAGCATGTATGAATAATACCTAATACCGCATAACAATCTTTAATACTTGAAACAATAATTCGCACGGCTAGCAAATCATATATTTCATTGAATTGCTTTTTCTGTAGCATCATTTTGCGGTAAATACTATATAGATGTTTTGGTCTACCGGAGAATTCTGCTTCGATGTTTACATCCTCTAATTGTTTTTTTACTTCGTCCATTACTTCTTCGATATAATAGACACGTTCCTCACGCTTTTGTTTCATTAAATGAACGATTCGATAGTATTGTTGTGGGTTCAAATAGCGAAGTGCAGTATCTTCTAGTTCCCACTTGATAGCTGAAATCCCTAAACGGTGTGCTAATGGAGCAAATATCTCGATCGTCTCATTGGAAATACGGCGTTGCTTTTCAGCAGGTAAATGTTTCAGGGTTCGCATATTGTGCAAGCGATCCGAAAGCTTGATCAAAATAACTCGTATGTCTTTTGCCATTGCAATGAACATTTTTCGGTGATTCTCAGCTTGCTGTGCCTCTTTTGACATGTATTTAATTTTACCTAGTTTGGTTACACCATCGACAAGCATTGCGACTTCTTCATTAAATGCTTCCTCTAAGTCTTCGACTGTTACGGATGTATCTTCTACTACATCATGTAAAAAACCGCCAGCGATTGTTTCTGGATCCAATTTTAAATCGAGTAAGATTCCAGCAACCTGCACGGGATGAATGATATAGGGTTCTCCTGATTTTCGAAACTGGCCTTCATGCGCTTTTTCAGCATATTGATAGGCATATTTAATAAAAGCTATATCTTCGTCGTTCAGATAGCTTTTTGCTTTTTCAAAAATATCTTCAGGTGCTAAAATTTTATCTTTTGCCATGTAATCACCTTTTATTATTAGACTGTCCCACTCCACTATAGAAAGTGTTTTATCTATCATATCAAAAAAACGCTCATATTTCCTTAAATTCTTTTTCATTTCTCGACATTTTATACATTTATCTGATTTAGAATACTATCTCTTCGTAATATAAAGCAAATACTCTTGAACAAAAGAAGGATTATGCGTCATATTTCAGATATCCATTTTGAAATGATATATGTGCAAAAAACCGCTCCGGCCTGCCCACTTCCCTTTCCGTGGGGCGCCTACGCTCAATGAAATTCTACAACTTTTGCAAATGCTAATATTTTGGGTTCTTTCTACAAATAACTTTCACAAATGATAGGGATAAAAGCAAAAATGCATCCTCTTGCTTAAATTGTAACGCATAAAAAAGCGCAGGCGTCCGTTTTCACTCCTGCGGGATGTTTTTACCCTAAGATCCACTTTTTAAGCGTACTTTGCTTAAAAAGTTAGCTTAGGGTAAAAACCCGCGGAAAGGAAAACGGGCAAGCCGGAGCGGTTGTAAAGCACAGATAAAATCTCAAAATTACCACCTGAGTTATGTCACATAATCCTTCTTTTGCTCAGTGATGTCTCATAATCCTTGATATAAAAAACGTTGAGCAGTGATTGCTCAACGTTTTGTTTCATTATTCAACTAGACTTTCTATTGCGTCGTCTATCATTTGACTGTTGGCGATTGGTCCACCATATAACCAGCTGGCGCTTCGATCATATTCGTAAATATTATCTTTTTGTACAGCAGGAATGTTTTGCCAGATCGGATCTTCTAATACACTTGAGCCATTTTCACTGTTAACTAAAATGATATGATCCGCTTCTAATTCCGCCATTTTCTCTAAAGAAATTTCCGACCAATTTGCTGTTGCAGTTTCTGAGATCTCCGATACTACACTTGGAGTAGTCAAGCCTAGTTCATTATATAATAAATCACCACTCGACAAGTTCTCACTAACTATATAAAAGGTATCGGCAAATAACCATAATGCAGCAACAGATTCATCACCAATTGATGCTTGAATTTGCTCTTTAGCATCTTCTGCTTTTGTATCATACTCCGCTAATACTTCTTCTGCTTTTTCTTCCATTCCGAATACTTCCGCAATGATCTGAAATTTTTCTCGCCAATCATTTTTCTCTTCGGTACCAACAACAAAAGTAGGTGCAATTTTGTTATATTGATCATACTTATTGTCCTCCACCATACTAGCAGAATCCATTAATATTAAGTCCGGATCATATGAAGTTACAGCTTCATAAGGTAGTTCACTCGGAATCGTTGGAACTCCTTCTAAATCATCTTGTAAATAATCCTGAACATCTTCACCGTCACGAACCGACCATTGGGCAACGGGGTCAATTCCTAATGCAACTAAATAGTCTTCTAGATAAGATCCAATCACTCTTTCTGGATTTGCTGGAACTTCTACTTCATTGCCCATCGCATCCGTTATTGTACGGGTCCCTTGTTCTTCTGTTTCATTGTCAGCAGCAGGCGCCTCTGTAGCTTCGTTATCTTCTCCAGTAGATTCTGTTGATTCTGTTGACTCTGTTTCTCCTTCATCACCACAAGCTGCTAAAAATAGCAAGAACAGTGTGACTAATCCTATTAACCAACTTTTTGTATATGATTTCATTTTAAAATTCCCCCTTCTACTATGTAACGCAATTAATATTATTACGGTGTAATCTCACTTTATAAATGATAACAATTTTCATTTTCAATTACAAGAAATATTTTTCAAATTAAAACCTCTCTACTACCATAATCTATTTCAATCGATTATACTAGAAACGGTGAAAATTGTTCTCAATGTTTAAGGAGTATCGTGAAAATGTCTTTTTATAAAAGAAACAAACAAAATTCTAGGCCACTGGTGGCATCTTTCGTAATTATTGGCGGTTTTATTATACTTTTACTTTCGCTAGGATTATCGATATTATATGGGGCAGCAGAAGTTGATTTACCTACGATTTGGAACAGTCTCGCGCAATATAACCCCGATGAAACTGCGCATCAGATCATTCGTAATTTGCGTATACCTCGGGGATTGGCCGCTGCTTTAATTGGCGCAGCTCTCGCTGTATCAGGAGCAATTATGCAGGGAATGACTCGAAATGCCTTGGCATCCCCCTCTATTATGGGAGTAACTGCGGGTGCAAGTTTTATGATCGCTGTAGCTATGGCAATCACGCCGCAAGTTTCATCCTTAAGCATGATGGTATGGGCTTTTGCTGGAGCAGGATTAGGAGCTGGTATAGTTTTTGGAGTAGGTTCGATTTCTAAAAGTGGCCTTACTCCTGTTAAATTAGCTTTAGCTGGTACTGCTGTAACATCTATGTTAAGTGCTCTATCTTCTGGTATAGCGATTCATTTTAATATTGCAAAAGATATAAGCTTTTGGTATGCAGGTGGTGTTGCTAGTGTCCAATGGATTCATGTACAATTGCTGGCACCGATTGTACTGATCGGTCTGGTTATCGCTCTTTTATTATCGAAATCGATTACCGTACTAAACTTAGGTGATGATGTTGCAAAAGGATTGGGTCAACAAACCGTTGTTCTTAAAGTAACCGCAACAATAGTTGTACTTCTTTTAACAGGGGCAGCAGTTGCAGTTGCAGGAACGATTGGATTTATCGGTCTAGTGATTCCACACATTACACGCTTTCTTGTTGGAGTAAATTATCAATGGATTATTCCAGCAGCAGCTATTTTAGGAGCACTGCTTCTAGTTCTTGCCGATACCGCGTCTCGAATGATAAATCCTCCATTTGAAACACCAGTAGGTACGATGACTGCATTAGTAGGGGTTCCAATCTTCCTCTATCTTGCTCGGCGTGAAGGGAGAGGCTTATAATGACTTCACAAAAAAGAAAAGCAGGATTTATGATAGTAGGACTAATACTTGCAATTATTATCACACTATTAATTTCACTTAATATCGGCACAATGCGTATCGCTCCGTTAGATGTATGGAAAACCATGATTGGCCAAGGAAGTGATCAGAATCAACTTGTCTTATTTGATTTCAGGCTTCCACGTATGGTGATTGCACTCTTAATCGGGGCCGGAATGGCAATCTCTGGTGCGATTCTTCAAGGTGTAACACATAATGAATTGGCTGACCCGGGTATTTTAGGGATTAATAGCGGTGCCGGTTTTGCTGTCGTATTATTTATTTACTTAACACAGGGAAACCCGACATCACAAGTTTTTGTACTACCTCTAGCAGCACTTGCAGGGGCCGTAGTGGCCGCTATTTTAATATATTTAATTTCCTGGAAGAATGGTGTCTCTCCGATTCGATTAATCTTAGTTGGTATTGGTATAAACGCAGCATTTCAAGCTTTGATTATTGTCTATCAATTGAAAATGGATCCTGATAATTTTACTCAAGCTACGATTTGGTTATCTGGAAATATTGCTGGAACGGATTGGAGTTACACCTTAGCATTATTGCCATGGATTATTATTCTGCTCCCGATTACTTTTTTTAAAGCAAGAACTTTGGATACATTACATCTTGGTGATGAAACGGCTCAAGGACTTGGTACAGCAGTAGAGAAAGAAAGAATCCTCCTACTTTTTATCGCAGTAGCTCTTGCAGGTGCAAGCGTGGCTGTCGGGGGTGCGATTGCTTTTCTTGGTCTTGTAATTCCGCACTTGGCACGAAGATTAGTTGGTGCGGGTCATAAACAGATGCTCATTACTTCTGCTTTACTAGGAGCTTTGTTGCTATTAGCAGCAGACACAATAGGCCGAAATATACTTGCCCCGTCTGAAATACCTGTTGGTTTAATCGTTTCTTTAGTAGGAGGAATCTACTTCATCTACCTGCTAATGAAATCTTAGTATAAAAAAGATGACTTCTATTTTGAAGTCATCTTGTTCTGTCTGTATTAGTAATCCATTAATGTTAATACATCGTAGCCTTCTAGTTTGTCACGACCGTTTAAATAAGTTAATTCGATTAAGAACGCACACCCTACTACAATTCCACCTAATTCTTCGACCAGTTTAATAGTAGCCTCGATCGTTCCACCGGTTGCTAATAAATCATCAGTAATCAACACACGTTGACCTGGCTTTATTGCATCTTTGTGAATCGTTAAGACGTTTTCTCCATACTCTAACCCATAATCTACTTTGATTACTTCACGAGGTAATTTGCCTTCCTTACGAACTGGTGCAAATCCAATTTCCAAAGCATAAGACACTGGACAACCAACGATAAATCCTCTTGCCTCTGGACCAACCACAAGGTCAATTTCTCTTGTTTTTGCATATGTTACAATTTCATCTACTGCTGCTTTATATGCAGGACCATTATCCATTAATGTCGTAATGTCTTTAAATTTAACACCTTTTTTAGGCCAATCTTCTACCACCGTTATATACTTTTTATAATCCATAAGCCATTTCCTCCTCAGGCACCTCAACTTCTAATTGTTCAGATAACCATGTTTTTAATTGTGTATATGATGAATAAATTAATACTTCTTCTAATTCGATCCATTGCTTTCTTTCCTGATATACTTGTGCTTCTGTTAAATCCTTTTTAGATGGTTGATTGGTTGGAACAATCACACCATTTTCTCTTGTAACAAAATGGAGCTCATGAAAAACTTGGAACATAAATTTTATCTTTTCTAGTTTCCAGCCTTTGAATTTTGCTAGTTTCGGTGCGTCTATTTTATAGTCAAAATATTTTCGTTTTACTAGCTGTTGGTATAACCATTTAAATTCTTCTCTAGTTGGCAATGATCGAAAATAATTACTCTCGTCAGTAGAAAAACAAACAAATAATCGCTTAAAGTCAACGTTTTGTAAAACTTTTCTTATTTCATCCAGAGAATTAGGTAAATCTAATAAATATAAACTATCAATCGTTCTTTCATAGGTTATCATGGATTCGACATCGGAAACTGGAATATCTTGATTGTCGATCCCTTGAAAGCTTACAAAAAACTGATTGGATTGATTACTGTCTATCTTTTGCTGCCAACTTCTTGAGCCTCGATAATCAAAAAGTTGCCAACTGTTGACAGCAATATCTTTCAACATCATTTGTGGTTTACGAATACCGTTCCATTCATTTACTTGCAATTCACCAACCGCTTCAATTGGCGTTTGTTTAGCAATCAATGGCATTTTATCTCCAAGTCCAAAACCGATACTATCAATCTGAACACCAGAAACATCAAATTTCATTTTTAGATGATTCCTTGTGGCACCTATTTGTCTAATGTCTGCTGGTGTAGCTTCTACATGAAAAAGTGGTTTTGGATTGCCCATCCCAAATGGAGCCAATTGATCAAGAGTTTCTAATAGCTTCATATCAATATCAACAATATTTAATTTGCTACTAATCTGAAGCTGTGGACGGTAATCTTCCTCTGTTAGTTGTGCTTCGGCACAGGAATCTAATTCTTTTTGCAGAGTATTGATGTTTTCTTCCGGTAAGGTCATTCCCGCTGCTTGTGCATGGCCACCAAAGTGAGTAAATAATTCTCTGTGCTCCATACAATTTTCAAACATATCGAATCCTTCAATACTTCGAGCAGATCCTTTGGCTTGTTTTGTATCAGGATCGATCGTTAAAACGATTGCTGGACGGTAATACGTTTGTACTAATTTAGAAGCAACAATACCTAATACCCCTTGATTCCAACCTTCATTCGCTACAATGATTACGTTATGATCACCTTTGCTTTGTTCAAACAAATCGATCGCCTCTTTAGTAATCGAGGACACGACTTTTTGCCTTTCGGTATTAAGTTCTTGAACATAATTTGCTAATTCTTCTGCCTCTTGTGGATCATCCGTTAATAACAGATCTACTGCCATATTAGCATCTTGCAAGCGACCTACCGCATTTAAACGAGGTCCAATCCTAAAACCTATATCCTCTTCTGTTACGTTTCCTTCGATTTGACTGAGTTTCTTTAACGCTTTTAACCCTTTTCGATCGGAACGACTTAATGCTTGTAATCCATAATGAACTAATATACGATTCTCATCTTTTAACGGCACTAAGTCAGCAATAGTTCCGATTACAACCAAGTCAAGAAATTGTTTCGGAAAGTAACCTAGTAAATGTTCTGCAAATTTAAATGCGACTCCGACACCAGCTAATTCTTTAAACGGATAGTTTTCAGAGCACTTTGGATGAATAATCGCATAAGCATCAGGTAGTTTCTCTTGTACTTCATGGTGATCGGTAATAATAACATCAATTCCTAATTTTTTGGCAACTTCCACCTCATTTACTCCTGCGATACCATTATCTACAGTTATGATGATTTGAAAGCCTTGTTGGTGTGCTTCACGGAACGCGTCTTCATTCGGACCATATCCTTCTTTAAATCGATTGGGAATATAATAATCACACATCGCACCACTTTCTCGTAATGCTTCGACCATGACAGTGGTAGAGGTGACTCCATCGGCATCATAATCGCCATAGACCAGAATACTTTCGCCTTCATCAATTGCCTTTTTCACTCGATTAACGGCTTTATCAATATCCGAAAAATTAGATGTATCATGTAATTGATCTAATTCCGGATTTAGAAAATGATTAGCTTTTTCTGTTGAATTGATTCCCCTTTGCAGTAACAATTGTTTGACAATAGGAGAAACGTTTACATCTGCTAACTCTTCCAAATTTTCGGTATCTGATTGGTTATATGTAAAAATCCAGTTTGATTGACTTTCTAACATAAATTCACCCCTGACTCACTTATTATACAAAAGTGTATCAAGGGTAGCAAACAGAATTATTTTACTTTATCGTCGTTTTCTTCTAATTCAAATGTTTCGGTTGGCTCTGATTCTACGTCCACCACTGGATTATCTTGTGATTTCAGTGTATTAATTTCAGCTTTTGCTGCTCGTAATTCTTTTTGCAATCGAATAACACGAATTACGCCAACAGAAGCAGTAATAATAGCTCCCATTAAAACGGAAAATAATATGATAAGAATGAGTGGTGCTTCTCCAGAACCGAAGAGATAATCTACTTCGACGGGATCTACATTTATGACAGCAAAAATGGCAATTACGACAGCGAAAACTACGGCTAGAATGATGTACGTTTGTCCTTTCATATGCTACCTCCTTCGATGATCTCACTTTTCCTATACCCATTATATAGGATGAAGTAAACAATGTCGATTTAATCCTAAGACTTTAGATTCATCATTATTAGTTAGACACAAACTGCGAACTTGTGACGATTATTATAAAGAATTTAGATGAGTGTAAATCCAGCGCTACGGAAAAACACTCCCTTTCCGGGGGCACGGCTTCAGCTAACTTTGGAAAGAAGACCACTTCCCAAAGTGGATCTTCAGCTCGTGCTGTTCCCCAAGGAGTGTCGCATTTTTCCTCCGCTTTGTACAGATTTCTGTTCAAGTACTATGAAATAACCTTTGATGTTAATATTTTAGCTGTTACTTACTTTGTTGAACTCTACTTAAGCGTAGTCCATTTACGAAGACTCCAGCGGGAATAGCGCGAGCTGAAGATCCCGCAGGAAAAGCGCACTTTGCTTTTCTGAGGAAGCTGAGGCCGTGCCCGCGGAAAGCGAAGTAAATGGACGGAGCTTTTGCATTCCACTCATCAAAATTTCAAAGTGAGCAGTAACAGGTACTTCGATGTATAGTTTTTATACGCTAAATTAAAAAGCAGAGCATTTTGGATATGCTCTGCTTTTTGGATTATACTTGTGGGCCGTCGTTGTATTTTTTCTCTGTATATTCGATTGGTTTTTCCTTGATTGACTTCCCTCTCCATACTAACCAAACTTGCGCTGCAATAAATAAGGAAGAGTAAGTACCTGCGATTAAGCCAACAACTAAGGCAAACGAGAAGTTAGTAATCGCCGAAGCACCAAATACTAGTAACATCACAGCAGCAAAAACAACCGTTAAGACGGTATTGATACTTCTTGCTAACGTCTGCATTAAACTATGGTTAATGATTTTAGCTAATTCAGCAAACGATTTAACACGTTTCTTCTTCTTTAAATTTTCTCTAATCCGATCAAACGTTACAATCGTATCATTGATTGAATAACCGACAATGGTTAATATTGCCGCTATAATCGTAATATCAAATTCGAGTCTTGTAATACTGAACAAAGCAATAATGAAAAATGCATCATGTAATAAGGCTAAGATTGCAGTTAAAGCTGAATAGAATTCGAATCGGATTGTGACATAGATGATAATGCCGATTGAAGCATATAAAACAGCTAACACCGCATTCTTGGCTAATTCTTCACCAACTACAGAAGACACTGTATTAACGGTTGGTGCACTGCCATATTTTTCTTCAAAGAAGCTACGAACCTCAGAGACCTTTTCTTGTGATAGCTCAGAAGAGAAACGAGCCACCGCAATGTTTTGATCGTCACCTGATAATACGATTGGTGCACTTGCTTCTAAATCTAGTGTTTGTAGTCCCTCTTCTATTTCCTCAGCAGTTAAGGATTGATCAGCCAATATTTCGACACGAGATCCTGCAGTGAAATCTATGCCTAAATTCAACCTAAAGATTGCTAGACATGCAATCCCCAAGACTACTAAGGCCATGGAAATACGGAAAAATTTCTTACGGTGTTTGACAAAATCAAATTGTCGTCCCAAGAAAGTAGGTTGCACTTCTTCTTTACTATTTTTATCTAGAATTTGATCTTGCTTTACATCAAACCAGCCTGGTCGCTTATTTAAAAAGTTACTGTTGACCCAAAAACTCAGGAATAATCTTGAACCAAACACTGCTGTCACAAAACTTAATACAATACTTACCAATAACAATGTTGCAAAACCTTTTACAGAACTTGTACCAAATATAAATAATACAGCAGCTGCAATCATTGTTGTAATATTAGCATCAAATATTGTGGACAATGAATGCTTATTACCTGCTTTAAAGGCTGCTTTAATTGATTTACCCTCTTTTAATTCTTCTTTAATCCGTTCATAAGTAATAATGTTGGCATCAACCGCCATACCAACCCCTAGTACAAGCGCAGCAATACCAGGTAATGTTAGTACACCATTCATTAATTGGAAAACTAATAGCACTAAATAGACATAAATACTTAATGTGATTGCCGCAATAACCCCTGGGAATCGATAATAAAAAATCATATAAATAAAAATTAATAATACGCCTAAAATACCGGCAAATACCGTTTTATCTAAAGCTTGTTGGCCAAACTGTGCACCAACAGAAGTAGAATACTCTTCTTCTAATTCAACTGGTAAAGAACCGGCGTTTAAAAGATCTGCAAGTTGATCAGCAGATTCAATCGTGAAATTACCTTCTATCATAATATCTGTTGTATTTAAAACATTTCTAAAAGTTGGTGCCGAAATCACCTTAGAGTCTTCTTTATTCATTTCTTCTTCGTATGTATCACCTTCTTCATAGTCCATCCAAATCACAACTTGGTTCGGCAAGTCAGGATTTTCATAAATTTCTTTTGTAGTTTCACCGAATCGGTCTGCGTCTTTAAATTGCAAGCTTACAATTGGCTGATTTGTATCTGGATGAAAATCTTGAGTCGCACTACCTTCCTTTATATCTGAACCATCCAAATACTTTTTACCATTCACATCACGGAACGATAATTCAGCGGTAGTAGCTAACATCTCGCGAGCTTCATCTTGATCTTCCACACCTGCAAGTTGAACACGGATTCGATCGGGTTCCTCTATATTGAAACTTGGTTCACTAATACCAATAGCATTTACACGTCGTTCTAGATTTTCAACTGTGGCCTCAAGAACGCTTGTATCCACTTCTTGTTCGTCATCTAATGGTTTGACATCATATAAAACCTCAAATCCACCTTGTAAATCTAAACCTAATTTAATTTTACTTGCTACTTCAGAATAGGTTGTCCCTATCGTTGCTCCTAAAATGAGAACAATAAGAAAAAAAGCAACGATCCTTCCTCTTTTCACCATATGTAAAGCCTCCCTAGAATTTCACAACACACTAATAATACTATAAAAATCATTTATTAGACAAGTAAACTTAGTACTTTTACTTCTTTCCTAACAATGCATCTAAAGATTCTTGTAAATTATTATCTTGCCATGATTCTTGTGTTAAATACATCATATATAAATTAGATGGTAAATGAAAAATATCCTGAACAACCTCATGTAACGCTTTTTCAGGATCACCTTTCCAAACTTTTTTGACCAGACAATTCCAGATATCATCTGAAGTTGCTTTTGAATATTCTAAAAGTTGAAACTCACTAACCTTACTATCCAAAACACTTTGCAATTCACGCTTCCAAAGTGACACAGCTTTTTTTGTTGTCATGGTAGTTTCCTCCATCTCCTATTAAAAATCTATCTGAATTTGTCATGCTTGTCCTCTTATCATGCATATACTTCATTGTATATGAAAATTTTCCATTTGAGAAGGTAGGTCGAGTAAAGTGACCAAACAAAATTTTTTGAAAGGGACAATTATTTTAATTATCGCAGGAATGATTACTCGTTTCTTAGGATTTATTAATAGAATTGTTGTCGCACGATTAATGGGCGAGGAAGGTATCGGACTTTATAATATGGCATTGCCTACACTATTTTTAATGTATACTATTTCTCAAATCGGACTACCAATCGCGATTGCTAAACGAGTAGCAGAAGCCGATGCAAAAAAAGACACTAAAAAGATCAAACAAATTCTAATTATCTCGTTATCGATCACCATCAGTCTTAGTATGCTTTCTTCCGTTTTAATGTTTTTAATCATCCCTTATATCGCAAATTATTTATTAACAGATTCTCGTGTACTCTATCCTATGATGGCGATCATTCCGATCATCCCGATTAGTGCTGTCGGATCTGTTATTCGTGGTTACTTCCAAGGAAGGCAAAATATGAAGCCACAAAGTTATGCTCAAGTGATTGAACAGGTTGTTCGAATTGGCTTTATTTTAGTACTCGTGAGTTGGTTAGCTCCCTATGGAATAGAATTTGCTGCAGCTGGTGCTATGGTTGCCGTTATAATCGGTGAAGCTGTTTCGTTATTATTTATGCTACGAATGTTTCAAATCAAAAAACGGATTAAAATAAGAAAAAATGTGTGGAATTATCTCATAAGTGGCAAAGAAACATTACATCAACTTTTCTCGATTGCGATTCCAAGTACAGCTAGTCGTCTTGTTAATTCAATATCCAATTTTTTAGAACCCATTTTAGTTGCCCAAAGTCTTGCTTTAGCAGGGTTTCAAGCTGCTGTCGCTACTAAGCAATATGGTGCTTTGACTGGTTATGCGCTGCCTTTGTTATTTTTACCTACCTTCATAACGCATTCTCTCGCTGTTGCATTAGTACCAAATATTAGTGAAGCGGAGGCCAATCAGCATAATAAGTTAATTCATTATCGCATTCATCAAGCAATTAGGCTTTCTTTCGCTTCTGGAGCTATCGCCACAGTATTACTTACACTTTTTGCTGACAGTATCTTGCAATATATGTACGGTACTACCAGTGCTAGTCTTTTTCTTAAAATCATGGCACCTTGCTTTCTGTTTATGTATATTCAATTTCCATTAAATGCAACACTACAAGCTCTGGATTTAGCGAAACAGGCGATGTGGAATAATATTGGTGCAACCATGATTAAGTTTACGATTTTAATTAGCTTAGCGACGAATCCACAGATCGGTATCTATGGTGCTGCAATTGCAATGTGTGTTGGTGTCATGATTGGAACTTTTTTTCATTTAATAACGTTATACCGGACGATTCACTTTTATATTCCTTTGAAAATGGTTGTTAAAATGGTTTTATTAATTGCTTTAACATTTTGGCTTGGAGTTTTATTAATTGAAATTTTTTCATTTCAAATTTCCGATATTTTTACCTTTGTTCTCCTACTTGTCCTATTATTTGTTGGATATATTATCTTTCTTTTCAGCCTACAATTCATTAGCAAAGATGAACTCCAACAACTACGAAAAAATCGAAGCTGAGAAACACTATTCACATAACAAATCACGCTTCGATTTAATAATGAACAAAAGAAGGAAAGTGTGCAATAAGATATGTAGTAATTTTGATATGATATATGTGCATAGTAACCGCTTCGGCTTGGCCACTCCCCTTTCCATGGGTTTTTTCCTTCAGCTAACTTTTCCAAGCAAAAACCGCATGGAAAAGTGGATCTTCAGGAAAAACGAGTCCCATAGGAGTTGGAGTGGCCGCCTACGCTCAATGTGATTCTACAATTCTTGCAAATGCTAATATTTTCGATTATTTCTACAAATAATTACCACAAAAGATAGTGATTAAAGCAAAAATGTATCTTCTTGCTTTAGTTGTAGAGCTTAGAAAAGCGCAGGCGTCCGTTTTCACTCCTGCGGGAAGTTTTTATCCGAAGATCCACTTTTTAAGCGAATTGTGCTTAAAAAGTTAGCTGAGGAGAAAAACCCGTGGAAAGACCAGCTATGGAAAGTCAACCCTAAAAACCTTAATGTTTCAAATGATTTTTTGTCTAAAAAAAGGCATGCGAAAATACACCTCCTTGGAGAGGTGTTTTAAAAGGAAAGTATGTTCGGTATTGCTTATTTCATATGTGGTTCATATGGTTTGTTGTCTCGTAATATGGCAAAAATAATATGTGTTAGCTTTCTAGCTACTGCTCCAACAGCTACATAATGCCCTTTTCCATTATCTCTTAATTTATTGTAAAACTGTGATAATGCCGGATCACACTGACTTGCTGAAAAAGCTGCTCCCCAAATAGCCCTTCTCAGATAAGGAGAACCTCTTTTGGAGATATGCACTTCAGTGGCGTTAAATTTACCAGATTGTTTCACCGCAGGATCTAGCCCTGCAAAGGCAACTAATTGTGCTGGTCGATCAAAACGTTTTATCGAGCCAATTTCACCTATGATAACCGCAGTTGTAACATCTCCAATGCCATTTATAGTTGGTAAATAAGTTGCTTGTTGTTGGATGAGAGTGGACAGTTTTTCGTCAATTTGTTGGATTTGACGATCTAGTAAAGAAAGTTGTTCAAGTAAGAGATGGATTTGTGTTCGAAAAGAATCTGTGCCCATTGTAATACCAAAGCTTTCTGCTGCTGATTCTTTTATCTGTGTCGCTTTTTTGCGTGCTCTTTTTTTACCATATGCTCGGTTACTGGCCTCATTTAAAAATGTTGCCAAGCTGTCTGTGTCAATGCTTTGTATGTCTTCTGGCATTGGATAATGAAAAAGTAATTCAGAGGAAGATGCACCGAACACTTCAGAAAACAGATCCTCATATTCTGGGAAAATCTGATCAAGAAGAGTGATGACCTTTCGTTTGATATCAGAACTTTGATCTACCAGGGAATAACGCAATCTTTCCAAATGCCTAATCTGAAGCAACTCTTCTTCAAGAAAAGGGGTTGCTTCTGGTGCATCGATACGAATAACTTGTGCAATGAGAAAAGCATCACGAGTATCTGTTTTTGTCTTTCGTATATAAAAGTTTCGTAAAGCGTCCGATTGTAAAGGATTGAAGGCCGTTACCTTAAAACCAAGCTGGGAAAGAAAAGTGAACACAGAAATCCAATAATGTCCGGTTGCTTCTAACCCACAAACACAGTTATCAGGAGTGAGTTGATGCTTGTTTATAAAGGTTAACAACTTGTCACTGCCAGGTTTTGCAGTCGAAATAAGTAGGGTTTTTCCTATTGATTTCCCTTGCTGGTCGATCAACCCAGCTTCGTGTTCTTTTTTAGCAATGTCAATTCCTAAATAGTACATGTAAACACCACCTATATGATAGATTAATCAGAAAAGAGGAACCCTCCACTTCTTTATAGATATCCATCCTCGTTCGATATTCGACAACATTTGTGTCATCCAGCTGATACGAACCATTCTATAAAGAGGGAGGCATCAGACTTTCCGACGAAGACAATGCTTCAAGGGAAGAAACGATACCTCCATCTGATTACCTCCATTATACAATGTAATGGAGATACCTTAAAATTAAGGTTACCTATATCATACGAGGGAAACGGACAAGCCGGAGCGGTTGTTACGCAGTTCTAAAATATCATAATTACCACCAAGTTATGTCGCATTGTCCTTCTTTTATGAAACAAAAAAATCCGAATGGTTCGGATTTCAATATAGATAACTCTTATATGCTTCTTCACTTTTCATTCTTTTTATCAACATACCATTCATCGTTGACATCGATGGAACAGAATGAAACTTCATTAATTTTGTCATAGCCACGTTTTTTTAATTCTGCGAGTAACCATGCTTCACTTTCACCCAATTCAGTTAAAGCTTTGTCTTGCACCCTACCATCTACGACCAACGGTAACACTAGTCCATTAATTTTCCCTTGTATCTTAGATTGATTTACTCTCTCAATAATGGATAATTTTCCTGAGGGTTCCAAAATAGCATAAGAGACATCTTTAATACTCTCGGTGCCATTCTCTCGAAGTTGCTGGAGAAGGTCGTCAAAATTAAACCGATTCTTTTTCATTTGATATTCATCAATTTTTCCTTGAGCAATTATGATAGATGGTTTTCCTTCAAACCAAGTACGAAAAAGTGGGCTTTTCAGTGAAATCCATGCCGTGAGTCGTTGTATAAGTAGTAAAACAATCATTGGAATCAGTCCATAACCAAAAAATATATCTAAGTCTTCTATCGTTAAGACAGCAATTTCGGCAATCATTATGTAAACAACGATATCTAATAAACTTAATTCACCAACTTCACGTTTTCCCATTAATCGAAAAATAATCACAACGATCACATAATAAAAAAACGTTCGAAAAATCAGCATCAACATTTCATCTATTGCCAAACTAACCACATCCTTCAATAAGCGATATAGCTAGTTTTCCCATTGACCGATCGAATATGCTTACAACGGTTGTTGAAACGGTAATAAGTAACGAAAATAAATATAAATAGTCGCAATAACTAATGATAAGATGACAATTGGTACACCATAGAGCATAAATTTCAGAAAAGCTATCGGTTTATTCTGAGCATCCGCTAGCCCAGCCACTACTACATTTGCAGAGGCACCAATTAACGTACCATTTCCACCTAAACAAGCACCAAGAGCAAGTGACCACCATAAAGGATCTAAATTTGCCATTCCATAGGATTCAAATTCTTTAATAACAGGGATCATTGCTGCCACAAATGGAATATTGTCAATAATTCCTGAAAAAATACCTGAGACCCATAGCAATAAAAGTGCTGTATAGGTCATATCGCCTTCAGTTAACCACATAATCGATCGAGCTAATTCATCGATCACACCTACTTCTTCCAAACCACCCACAAGCATAAATAACCCAATAAAGAAAAATAATGTAACCCATTCCACTTGTTCAAAAACTTTCTCTGCTTCAACCTCCTTTTCACTGATAATCAATAATAAAATGGCACCAGATAGCGCAATAATCGTTAAATCAATATGAAAGACCGGATGCAACAGAAAACCGACAATTGTTAACATTAAAATAGATATGGATTGATATAATAAAGGGGATTTTATGATATAATTTGATTCGTTCATTTTCATTAACTCTTTTATATTTCTTTCATCTATTGTTTTTAATTGCTTCCTAAAAACAATAGTTAAAATGAATGTGACTAAAACAAATAAAATAAATGCTATAGGTGCAGTATGTTGTAGAAAAGATAGAAATGTTAAATGTGAGACAGCTTGACCGATCATAATGTTCGGTGGATCTCCGATTAATGTTGCAGTCCCACCTATATTCGCCATAATAATAATGGTAATAAGATATGGTAAAGCTGGTAATTTCAATATATTTGTTAACGTAAGAATAACCGGGACAAATAATAGAACAGTGGTAACATTATCAAGTAAAGCCGAACCTAATGCAGTTAAAAAGCCAATACCTATTAATAATGGAATTGGCTTTCCCTTCACTAACTTAGCTAAACCAATCGCAATATAACTAAAAATTCCTGTTTTTTTAGTTATCGCAACTAATACCATCATGGCAAATAATAGAGCTACCGTATTCCAATCTATATATGAAGTGATTGCATCCTCCCAACCATAAACACCTGTCAGTAATAGCAATACACCACCTGCAAGGGCAACTAATGCTCGATTTATTTTTTCTGACATTATAAAAATATAACTAATGATAAAAACAGCTATCGCAATGATTACAGACATGGATTGTCCCCTCTCTCTGACCGATACATAGATTGACAAGCTATAATATCATCTATATTCGAATTTTTTAGAACTATTCGAAAAGCCATCCTTCTATTTTTTTTCGGACATGCATACATAATGAAAGAGGAGTTTTATCAAATTATGGGGGTGATTCATGTTGAAAACATTAGTGAGCGTATTATATGGCTGGATTGGAGTCGTTGTTGTAATGTTTCTAGCGAGTCTGGTTCTTACTTTATTACTGCGTTTTTCTTCGTTAGGTGAGTCTACATTAGAAATGGCTACATTATTTATTAGTTTTATTGCATTATTTACAGGTGGGTTAATTGCGGGATTAAAAGCGAAGCATAAAGGGATCTTAGTTGGAAGTATTACTAGTTTATTGTTTACGTTTATCGTTTTTTGTTACCGATTTCTGGGACTACATCTCGGGTTTTCTGTGGTGGAATTAGTTAATCACATTGCCTATCTTTTATTAGCTATTATCGGAGCCATCATTGGGGTTAACTTATCTTACGGGGAAGAGAGTATTGATTAGCAATTACATCTTTTAAGAGTTGCGATAAACTTTTCCAGTTACTTTATAATTGCGGTTATATGCATTTCTAACAGACAAAAAAATACCACGGCATACATGTGTGCCATGGTATTTTTTACGTTATTAGCTTTGTTCTGTAACTTCACGTACCGCTGAACGGTCATATGTAAGTTTTGAACCATCGCCTGCAATCAATACGATTGAATCTTCATCAATTGCATGTACAGTACCATGGAAACCACCGATTGTCACAATCTTGTCCCCTTTTTTCAGCTCTGACTGCATTTGACGGACTTGCTTTTGTTTCTTCTGTTGTGGTCTAATTAATAGAAAATAAAAAATCACAACCATTAATACGAGTGGTCCAAGAGTAGCTATAATATCCATCAAAATCCCCCCTTTCTAAAAGTTTTTCGCATTCGGTTTGTTGAAACCATATTGTTCAAAGAATGCCTCTTTAAAATCACCAAGTCGGTCTTGCATAATCGCTTCACGAACTTGCTCCATTAATTTTAACAGAAAATATAGATTATGATAAGTAGTAAGTCTGAACCCGAACGTTTCATTTGCTTTCACAAGATGTCGAATATAGGCTCTAGAGTAATTTTGACATACATGACAATCACAGTTTGGATCTAACGGTGAGAAATCACGAGCAAATTTGGCATTTCGTACAACCAGGCGACCTTCTGAAGTCATACATGTACCATTTCTTGCGATACGAGTAGGCAAAACACAGTCAAACATGTCAATTCCACGAATAGCACCGTCAATCAATGAATCTGGTGAACCAACACCCATTAAATAACGTGGCTTGTCTGTCGGCAGCCATGGAGTCGTAAACTCCAAGACGCGATTCATCACATCTTTTGGTTCACCTACCGAAAGTCCACCAATTGCATAACCTGGGAAATCCATCGATGTTAAATCTTGTGCACTTAATCGACGTAAATCCTCATATTCGCCACCTTGAACAATACCAAATAAGCCTTGAACATCTTTGCGATCGTGTGCTTCTAAACACCGTTCTGCCCAACGACTCGTTCTTTCAACGGATTTTTTCATATAGTCGTGTTCAGCTGGGTAAGGCGGACATTCATCAAAAGCCATCATAATATCAGATCCCAATGCATTCTGAATATTCATCGCTTTTTCTGGCGATAGGAAGAGCTTCTCACCACTTAAATGATTCCTGAAATGAACACCTTCTTCTTCAATTTTACGCAAATCACTTAAACTAAATACTTGGAAACCTCCAGAATCAGTAAGAATTGCACCATCCCAATTCATAAACTTATGCAGTCCTCCAGCTTCTTTGACAATATCTTCACCAGGGCGCAACCATAAATGATAGGTGTTTGCTAAAATCATATTCGCACCCATCTCTTTTAATTCTTCTGGACTCATAGTTTTTACTGTTGCCAAAGTTCCAACCGGCATAAAGGCTGGTGTATCAAAAGTTCCATGAGGAGTATGTACTTTCCCCAATCGGGCTCCTGTTTGTTTACACGTTTTAATGTGTTCGTATCTAATTGCTGTCATGTTTAATGTCCCTTCCTTAAATAATCAGCATAGCGTCACCGAAACTAAAAAATCGATAACGTTCATCCACTGCTTGATGATAAGCTTCTAATATAAAATCACGATCCGCTAAAGCACTAACAAGCATGATCAAGGTAGACTTAGGCAAATGGAAATTGGTTATCAAACCATCTATCGCCTTAAACTGATAGGGTGGATAAATAAAAATATCAGTCCATCCATTTCTCTCTTCAAAAACGCCTCCAGTATCTCGAGCTATCGTTTCTAAAGTGCGCGTTGAAGTGGTGCCAACGGAAATGATTCGATTACCTTTCTTTTTCACTTCATTTAGTTGAGCGGCAGTTTCTTGTGTCATTTGATAAAATTCGGCATGCATTTCATGTTCTTTAATATTATCAACACTAACAGGGCGAAAGGTTCCTAAACCTACATGCAAGGTGATAAAAGCAATGCCTACACCTTTTTGTTTAATTTTTTCCAATAATGTTTCGGTAAAATGTAAACCTGCTGTCGGAGCCGCTGCCGAGCCTTGTTCTTTTGCAAATACCGTCTGATAACGATCTTTTTCTTCCAATTGCTCCTTAATATACGGCGGTAAGGGCATCTCACCTAATTGATCCAATACTTCATAAAAAATACCTTGGTATTCAAAGCGAAGGATTCTACCACCATGTTCTTTAGTCTCGAGACAAGTAGCGATAAGTTGTCCGTCACCAAAACTTATTTTACTTCCTATTTTAATTTTCTTTGCAGGTTTTACTAGGACTTCCCAATCATCATTCTCGATTTGTGTGAGTAAAAGTACTTCTACTTTTGCTCCGGTTTCTTCTTTGACTCCATAGAGTCGGGCAGGTAATACTTTGGTATCATTTAAAACTAGACAATCTCCTGCGTTTAGAAAGTCCAATATATCGTAAAAATGGTGATGTGAAATCGTGCGGTTTTCACGATTCAGCACCATTAAGCGAGAACTTGCTCTTTCTTGTAATGGCGTTTGTGCAATTAATTCCTCTGGCAAATCAAAATCAAAATCTTCAATCTCCATCTTTCTACTCCTTCTACTCTACCACCGTCTTCGTAAACAATAATACTACATCATAGTAGACACAAACTGCGAACTATTGACAATTTTGAATGTTTGATGAGTGCGAGCAAAAGCTCCGTCCATTTACTTCGCTTTCCGCGGGCGTCACCTCAGCCTCCTCGGCAGAAAATCACTGCCTGCGGGGTCTTCGGAAGACGCTGTTCCCGCTGGAGTCTACGTAAATGGACTACGCTTCAATAGTGTTCTGCAAATTTAGAAACAGCTAAAATGTTGATATCACAGCATATTTCATCATACTTGAACAAAGTTCTATACAAAGCGGAGGAAAAATGCGACACTCCTGGGGGAACAGCACGAGCTGAAGATCCACTTGGTAAAGTGGTTTTCTTTGCCAAGTTAGCTTCAGCCGTGCCCCCGGAAAGGGAGTGTTTTTCCGTAGCGCTGGATTAGCATTCAACAAAATACTTTTGCCAATAATTCAACGACAGTTACTTCACAGTTTAGTTTTACAACGGAATTCAATACGAATACGGGGCTTATTTAAAACGGCCGATTAGGGCGAATATTAATGTTAAAATGATGCTCACTATGATCGAGGTCATGATTGGAAAGTGGAAGGAGACGTTTCCTTTTTTGAAACTGATGTCACCTGGTAATTTCCCAATAAAACCCCATAAAAGACCCACGATAATAAAGACAACTCCTATTACGATAAAGATTTTGCCAAAATCCGTCAAGTCTGCGGCACCTCCCGATCAAAATGAGCATATGCTTTCGGTGTAACTAACCTTCCTCTTGGTGTACGTTGGATAAAGCCTTGTTGTAATAAATACGGCTCATAGACATCTTCAATTGTCTGTGATTCTTCTCCGATTGAAGCAGCTATTGTGTCTAATCCAACAGGCCCACCCTTAAAACCATCCATCATCGCTAACAATAATTTATGGTCGATATGGTCTAATCCTTCTTGGTCGACTTGGAGCATTTGTAATGCTTTTTGTGTTGTTTCAATAGAAATAGACGATTCACCTTTTACTTGTGAAATGTCTCGAACTCTTTTTAACAAACGATTTGCAATTCTTGGTGTGCCCCGTGACCTTCTAGCGACCTCCAGGGCTGCTGTTTTATCAATCTCCACTTGAAAAATATCTGCCGTTCTCTCAACAATCGCACACAAATCTACAACTTCATAAAACTCTAATCGACTTAATACACCAAAACGATCTCGTAATGGAGCAGACAATAATCCTGCTCTTGTCGTCGCACCTACTAATGTAAACGGCGGAAGATCCAATTGAACCGAACGAGCACTAGGCCCTTGTCCGATTACAATATCAAGGCAAAAATCCTCCATTGCTGGATAGAGAATCTCTTCCACAGCTCTAGGTAAACGATGAATTTCATCAATAAAAAGCACATCACCGACTTCCAATGAAGATAAAATAGCTGCTAAATCACCCGATCGTTCGATGGCAGGTCCGGAGGTTTGTTTAAACTGAACCCCCATTTCATTGGCGATAATTTGTGCCATTGTCGTCTTCCCGAGTCCTGGTGGACCATATAAAAGGACGTGATCCAATGCTTCGTTACGCATTTTGGCTGCCTCAATAAAGATCGATAAGTTTTCCTTTGCTTTATGTTGCCCAATATACTGCTTTAATAATTGTGGACGGAGACTGAGCTCTTCAGACAAATCTTCTTCAAGTGTCTCTTGCGATATGATCCGCTCTTCCATCATGAAGCTCCTTCCTCTTTTACTTCATTAATAAAGATAAACCTTTTCTTATATATGTATCTGCTGCATCACTTTGTTCATTTGCTAAAGCAGGTTTAACCTGGGTGATTTCTTTGTCCGAATAACCAAGTGCTTTTAAAGCCTCGACAGCTTCTAATAATGCATGGTTATCATTTGGTTGATTCTTGGTTTCTGTGAATAAATTGTCTGCAGGATACTCAAAAGGTAATTTTCCTTTTAAGTCTAAAATCATCTGCCGTGCTGTCTTCTTGCCCACCCCTGGAAAACTGGTTAAAAACTTTTCATCTTCTTGTTCGATCGCTACAACAAAATCTTGTACAGATGTGGTCGCTAGTACTGCAAGTGCACCTTTTGGACCAATTCCAGATACATTTAATATTTTGGAAAAAAGCGATTTTTCATCTTGGGTTTGAAATCCGTACAATATTTGTGCATCTTCTCTTACGTAATGATAGGTAAATATTTTTTGTTTTTGACCTACATCTGCTTGAAAACGATACGGATTAGGACATATCACCTCATAACCTAGCCCATTTACATCTAATATAACAGCTTGATCGGTAATTTCCGCTACTTCTCCTTGTATATATGCAATCATATCATTTTCTCCTCTTTGAACCAATTCTATAAATTTTTACAATCATACGTTCGTATTCATGATAGCTTATTCTTTATCGTTAATCAAGATAGTGTGAAGCAAAAAGAATGAAATCGCATCTTCTTCTATGATACAGTATTACAATGAAAAAAGAAAAAGGATGGGCTTTTATGACAAAGACAAGACAGCTGAGATTTTTGAAAGCGTTAACTTTTTTTAATATGAGTAACAAAGGACTTATACTTCCATTTTTACCTTTATTCTTAAGTTTTAGAGGATTTTCTCCTGTTGAGATTGGAACGATTTTAGGGATTGCCCCCATGGTAAGTATCATTGCACAACCATTTTTTGGTTACATAAGTGACAAATATAAAACGATTAAAGGTTTATTATTATTTTTATATTTTGCAGTAATTGCAATAAGTTTTAGTATTTTTTTTAGTACCTCTTATATTGTTGTCTTTTTCTCATTTATGCTATTCCATTTTGTGATGTCGCCTGCTGGACCTTTACTCGATAGTATGGCGATCAAGAGCTTAGGAAGCAAAAAGCGTGGAGAATATGGAAAAATTCGCTTATGGGGGTCTATTGGATTTGCGTTAACGGCAGTGGCCTCTGGTCCGGTATTAGGTTTCATCGGCATTAAAAATATTTATATCGTCTTTTGGGTCTTAATTTTATTATTAATTTCATTAACACTATTCTTAAAAGATAATAACCATTCGGCAGATCCGGTTTCCCTAAATGGTGTAAAAGAAGTATTAAGCAATAAAAATTTCATGTTATTTCTTTTCTTATGCTTTTTAGTCATGATTCCTCATCGGATGAACGACACGATGCTGGTATTACATCTGGAGAATTTAGGAGCAACTACTTTTATGATTGGTGCTGCTTGGGGCTTAGCAGCTTTCAGTGAAGTACCAGTTTTTTATTTCTTGACTCAAAAAATAATGAAATTTCATCATTTATTTCTGTTAGGAATTGTAGCAATGCTATTTACGCTCCGCTGGTTATTGTACGGATTTATTGAATCTGCTGAATGGATTGTCTTTTTACAAATATCTCAGGGGCTTACCTTTGGATTATTCTGGTTAGTAGCGTTACAAACAGCAGTCAGCTTTGTACCAAATCGATTAAGAAGTACCGGACAAGCATTGTTAATGTCAACCTGCTTTGGTTTAGGTGGTGCAGTCGGCGGTACTACAGGTGGTACTATTTTTGACAATTTCGGTTCTCAAACAATGTATCAAATAATGGCATCTATGACGTTTATCGCCATGATAGGTATATTTACAACCTATAAAGTAAAAAAGTTGAACGGTTAGTGATCACCGTTCAACTACTTACTGCCTCTGCATTCTGATAAGATCGAAATGTTTCTAATACTTCTGTATAGTCTTGTTTGTTGTCGATTTTTATGCCCTCTTTCAGCTTCTCGTATAGATGTGTTTCCAACTCTTCTGTGTCAATTTGATAAAAGGATTGCACAGCTGCTTCCTGTAGAGGTACACCTTCGAAGATAGTTAATGTACCATCTTTAATGCCAAAGTATCCATTCGCTTTTAAATAGGGAGAAATATCATCGACTTCTTTTCGAAAACGCATAAAACCTTCTTTTTGCTCCATCACTTGCCACTCTTCATACTCAGACCAAAAATCTTGCATCGAAGCTATTGTTTCTTCAAAATGTTCCCGTTCAACTTTCCCATCTATATAATGCGTTTCTAGAGTGAGTTCTATTGTTAATGGGTCTTGAGCAACTACTGGTGCTCCCTCTTCAGTTTTTTCGATTTCTTCTGTATTAAGTAGCGTTTGAAACCCGATGACCCCTATGATTAAAACGACAACACCATTTAATAACAACCAAAACTTTCCCATAAAGACCCCTCCATTCGAGTATTGTTACTATTTAGGGTGTCCAATTTCAGGAAATATAACCATTTCGGCAATATTTATCTAGTGATTGTAGTTTTACATTTTATTTGAAAAATTGTCATTTCCCTAGTCTCTTAGCTAGCGCCGAAGTTTTATAACACGTAAAAAAACTGTCACCTTGATTAAGGAGACAGTTTAGTATTTATCACAAATTTATTCAAAAAATAGATCTAATGGTGAAAATAGATATTATATTTGTGCCATAATTTCATCGTCAGCATCCATATTGTGATGTACTTCTTGTACATCTTCCATGTCTTCTAACATATTGACAAGCTTAACCATTTTGTTTCCATCACTTTCATCTACAGCTGATAAAGTTTGTGGAATCATTGTGATCTCAGCAGTTTCAAGTGTAAAGCCACTTTCTTCAAGAGCACTTTTTACGTCTTGAAAATCTTCCGGATCTGTGTAAATCTCATAAGCTCCATCTGCGGTTTCCATTTCTTCTGCACCCGCTTCAATTACTTCTAGCATCATGGTATCTTCATCTGCATCCGTTTTATCTTGATCGATCACAATATATCCTTTTCGATCAAACATAAAAGCAACACAGCCATTTTCACCTAAATTGCCTCCATTTTTACTAAAGGCATGGCGCAGTTCAGATGCTGTACGGTTTTTATTATCGGTTAATACTTCCACCATGACAGCTGTTCCGCCAGGTCCATAACCTTCATAAGTTAATTCTTCAAAATTAGCTCCGTCCAAGTCCCCTGTAGCCTTTTTAATTGCACGATCTATATTATCGTTTGGCATATTGTCTGACTTTGCTTTATCGACAGCCAGACGAAGACTTGGATTCATGTCTGGATCACCGCCACCTTGTTTTGCTGCAATATAAATGTCTTTTGCGTGTTTCATAAAAATTTTTCCGCGTTTTGCATCTTGTGCATTTTTACGTCTCTGGATATTTTTCCATTTAGAATGCCCTGCCATGCTTTCTCACCTCTCTGAATCTATCTATTAATTATTTCTGTCTTTACTTTATCATAACAACTGATAATTTAAAATCAACGTGCTATTCACACTCTGGATTTTAATTTATATCTACAAAAAACATTATGTTCCCCGATCACTTTAATTACCTTTTACTTTTGTTTCACCATCTTTAAGCTTGTCTATTCATTCAGCCCTTTTCCGGACGAATCGTATCCCGGTATAATTTAATATATTTCACTAAATTAATCGCTAGTACTTTTCCTACTGCATATAGAGGTACTACTATCACCATACCAATAAATCCAGCTAGTGGCATTGCGATCACCAGTAATAATATAATCGTCAGCGGATGAACTTTCAGACGAGACCCCAGCACGGTTGGTGCCACTAAATTCCCTTCCAACTGTTGCACTACGATTAAAATAATTAATACATAAATTGCCATCACTGGATCTTGCATTAATGCCACAATCAATGCAGGAACCACCCCAATAATAGGTCCAAAAAATGGAACGACAGCGGTCACCATCACAAAAATCCCGAGTAGAATTGCATACGGTAATCCGATAATGAGATAGCCAAGATACATGAGTATCCCATCAACAAACGCCACGGTTACTTGACCGATAATATAAGCAGCAATCGTTTTATCTACTTTCGATAACAGTGATTTTGCCTCCTGTTTCTTCTCATCTTTTAAAAATTTGGTAGCAAACAGCTTAAACTTATTTCCATCCTTCAAAAAGAAAAAAACTAATATAGGGACTATAATCATAAGAGTAGCAGCCCCCATGACCGTCGTGAAAATTTCAGTGAAGTGCTCGCCCATCCGTTGTGTTAAATTACTAAAATACTGGGTTATTTCATGTTCAATTGAATTCGGCGAAAGCAATCCCATATCCTTTTTCTCCACTTCCATCTTCGCTTTATCAGCCATTTCTCTTAGCTTACTCGGTAAATGGGAAAAGTCCTCAACTTCCTTCCTCATCGTCGATGCTAAAGAATATCCTGCACCGTACAGGATGCCTCCCACCGAGATAAATGTAATGACGATCGCCACGACGTTTGGTACATGTAACTTTTCAGAAATGAACTCCACAACTGGACGTAGTATGTAAAATAAGAATCCAGCAATTAAAATCGGATAAAATAAAGTTTTAAATATCGTCAAAAAAGGATCAAACATATTCATCAATTTCATAAAAAAGATAGTAATTAGTAAAAGAATTAACGCTGTAATATACTTAAAATAAGAATCCTTCCACCACATTCCGATCAGCTCCCTTCTTTCATTCATTCACTTATTGCAAGTTTTTCAAACTATATTTTCAACAATAAAATACTAATTCTTTCACAAGAAGTTAATTTTTTAAACTATTTCCATATTTAATTTTTAGTATGTATAGTCATTTTCAACTGAAAATAAGAGATAAATCGTTAAAAAAGATATCAGTTATTTTTAAATAGTATGTTCTAATTTATGAAAGAGTTTTTCCAAAAAAAAAAAGACGATCCTAATATAGAATCGTCTTTGATCTTTATTCTTCTCTGTTTCCGCCGCAACCACAATCGTCTTTCATTGGTTGACCTGGTCCATAAGGTTGGAATGGCATTTGCTGGGGTGCTTGCATACCATATGGCATCGGCATTAATGGAAAATTAGGCATTCCTGGTTGTGGAATCATTGGCTCACCAGACATTTGTTGTGGCATGTTTTGTTGATTCTGCATTTGCTGTGGTTGCTGTTGCATGTTTTGTTGATTTTGCATTTGTTGTGGCATCATTTGTTGCATTGGTTGTTGTGACATATTTGGCATTCCTTGATTTTGTGGCATTTGTGAAGGTCCCCACGGCATTTGCTGGCCATATTGACCTTGAGGATGATTCATAGCTGGCATTTGACCTTGATTCCAACCTTGCATTGGTTGTTGCTGTGCACCCATTACTTGAGGCTGTGATTCATCTGGAAAAGGATATGGTTGCATGTGACCCATACCCATAGGGCCTGGTCCACTATTGCCAAATCCGTATGGAATACCATCTTTTGAATAACAGGGTGCTTGCATTGGCATTTGATGGTGTGAAGGCATCGGCATTTGTTGCGGTTGTGGCATAGGTTGGTGTTGAGGTTTCATTTGTTGTTGTACCCCTGCCACATCATTTTCATCCTCCATCATTTGCATCGGATGAATATTTGTTTCAAAATTATTTGTTAGTTGCGTCCATTTTAAATCCTGAGATGTTTGCGTTGGAGCTGGCTGTGGTGGTGCTGGTTGTTGCTTATTAAAATGAATAGGCAATGCTGGCATCTCCTTTTTAAGTGGTTCCCATTTCTTGTCTTCGTCTTCTTCAATTGACGGTAAAATTTGGTTCTGTGGTTTTACTTCTTGTTTATCTTTTTTGGCAGTGGGACTTGGTGTTGGTGCAACTTGCTGCTTTTTACTTCCTGGTGCTGTTTGTTGTTTACTGTCTGAAGCAGTAGGAATTTTAATTTTCATTCCTGGCATGATCATTTCAGGATTTGAAATTTGGGGGTTAGCCGCGATAACATTATCTAAGCTCACACCATATTTTTGCGCAATTTTCCATAATGTCTCATCTTTTTGCACAATATGAATTTTCAAAATAATTTCTCCTTTCTGTATGTTAAGTATGGAACTGCATTTGTCTCGGTCTAATCCATCTTCTTTAACAACATATGCAATACGCCTAAAATGTTGAATAAAAAAAGAAGGATATCTGTATAATTATCTTGATATCCTTCTTTTTTTATTAAGATAGAGACAACATTCTATCTAACGCCAGCTTTGCATTTCTAGCAATATTGTCATCTACTGTTATTTGATTCGTCGATTTATTTTGTTGCACTTCTTCTAATGACCAAAGTAAATGAGGAAGATCAATTCGATTCATCGTTAGACACGGACACATAAAAGGATTTAAGGAAATGATATGTTTATCTGGATGCTCTTTGATAATCCGGTTCACTAAATTCATTTCCGTTCCAATTGCCCACTCACTTCCTGCTGGTGCATTCTTAATCGTTTCAATAATATATTTTGTTGAGCCAGATTGATCCGACTGTTGAACCACTTCGTATGTACACTCTGGGTGAACGATAATGTTCATCTTGGGATGGTTTGTACGAACTTGTTTGATATTTTTAACGGTAAAGTTCTCATGTACGGAGCAATGTCCTTTCCATAAAATAATACGAACATTATCTCTATCCCCTTCATATTCTAAGTGCTTGGCAATCGGATCCCATACTGCCATTTGATCAAGTGGAACTCCCAATTCTACTGCTGTATTCCGACCTAAATGCTGGTCAGGTAAAAATAATAATCGTTGCTTTTGTTCCAATGCCCACATGACCATTTTCTTAGCATTAGATGAAGTAACAGTTGCTCCACCGTGTTCTCCTACAAACGATTTAATCGCTGCTGTTGAATTTACATAAGTTAGTGGCAGTACAGTATCTCCATAATAACTTGATAGTATTTCCCATGCTTCTTCTGTTTGCTGATCATCTGCCATATCCGCCATCGAACACCCTGCACGCATATCTGGTAGGATGACCTTTTGTTGATCATTAGTTAAAATATCCGCTGTCTCTGCCATAAAATGGACCCCGCAAAAAACGATGTACCTAGCACTCTGCTGTGCCGACACTTGCGCTAATTGCAATGAATCTCCTCTGGAATCAGCAAATTGAATTACTTCATCTTTTTGATAATGATGCCCTGGTATAAATAACGAATCACCCATTTGTTGTTTAATAGCTGTTATTCGTTCTTTCATTTCATTTTCATCCATTTGTTGATACTTTTCCGGTAATTGTTGATGTGTTGTAAATAAGGATGCTATACTCATTTCGTTCCCTCCGTTAGATTAAAACTAATGTCTAATCCTGGGGCCGAATGGGTTAAAAAACCTAATGAAATCATATCGACCCGAGTTTCTTTATAATGATGGATGTTCTCTAATGTAATGTTACCTGACGCTTCTGTGAGAATATGAGTTGGCACTTGATCAATAAGACGATTGATTTGCTCTGACGACATATTATCAAACATGATCACATCCACACCAGCATCAATTGCTTCTTGTAAGTGTTGTTCCTGTTCAATTTCGACTTCAATTTTTACCATATGGCCTGATACTTCTCTGATTTTCTTTACAGCTGCTTCAATGGAACCGACAGCAGCGATATGGTTATCCTTCAACATAATCGCATCATCCAAACCAAATCGATGATTGAAACCACCACCACAACGAACGGCATATTTCTCGATCATTCGCAAGCCTGGCGTTGTCTTTCTCGTATCGACTACTTTTATTTTGTCGTTACCTAAAGCATTCACTACTTTTTGTGTCATCGTTGCTATTCCACTGATACGCTGAATTAAATTTAAAATAACTCTTTCTGATGTCAATAAGTGGTGATACTTACCTGTTACTTCGGCGATTACGTCTCCTTTTTGTACGATATCCCCATCTCTTCTAGGTAGTTTTACAGCAATATCAGAATCGTAAAGTGAATACGCTTCTTGCAAAATTTTTTCTCCTGCAAACACACCATTTTGTTTTGCAATAAATTTGCCATGGCCTTCTTGGTAGTGGTCGTGAAATAGTGCCTCACAAGTTTTATCTCCGCTACCTATATCTTCATTGAAAAAAGCTTTTAATTGTTGTTTTAATGCTAGGTGATTCATACTTCAACTCCTCTTTTTAACTGATGATATACTCTTTTTTCTCGCCAAGTCGCTACAAGAGCAGGATAATCTGTTCTATAGTGTGCACCTCTACTTTCTGTTCTAATTTCCGCTGCCTTGGTTACTAAACTCGCAACAAGCAACATATGTTGCAGTTCAATTTGCTTCTTTGAAAAAGAATGATGGTAAAGTTGTTTATCTTTGATAATGATAAATTGACTTAACCAGTCTGACATTTTTCTTAGACTATTAGATTCTCGATTAATGCCAACAAAAGCAGTCATCCTTTTTCTAAGAACAGCTTTTTCTGGAAGAGCGAAACTGCCCATATCTTCTTTTTGTGTAATTGAAGCTGCTGTACTTGATGTAAGTGGTTTTTGATTACGTATAAAATCCGCTAATCTTGTAGCAAAGACAATCCCTTCTAATAAGGAATTACTAGCAAGACGATTTGCACCATGAACATAGTTGCAAGCTGTTTCACCTACAGCGTATAGTCTAGGAATACTGGTCTCTCCATGTTCATTCGTTTCCACTCCCCCCATTGTGAAATGGGCACCTGGTTGAACCGGAATTATACCTTTTTTCCAATCTATGTTATACCTTTCACATATTGATGTAATAAAAGGAAATCTTTGAGAAAAATGGTTAACATGATTAATATCTAAAAATATGTCATTACCATTAAAAATTTCAGATGTAATTACTCTTGAAACGACATCTCTTGGTGCTAAATCTTTTTGAGGATGCCTTCCCTCCATAATTGCTTTTCCGTCACGGTCAATAAGAATCGCTCCCTCCCCTCTTACTGCTTCTGAGATGAGAAAGTTTTGCTTTTCCGGTATAGAAAGCATCGTCGGGTGAAATTGGACAAATTCCAGGTCACTAATAGCAGCACCTGCTCGATAGGCAATTGCGATTCCATCTCCTGTAGTTGTTTCATCATTGGATGTTGTATCATAAATCGCGCTATATCCACCTGTAGCAATTACAACATGATCTGCTTGATGAAATATGTACTCTTCCTTGTTATCGATTGTTATGATACCTCTACAACAACCCTCCTCTATCACACAATCCACTGCTAGTTGGTTTTCTATTAACGTTACCTTATTTCGTAAAAGCTGCTGATAGTATTGAATGACATATTTCCCAGTCTGATCACCACCAGCATGAATAATTCTTCGCTTATTATGTGCCCCTTCTTTTCCCAATAAAATTTGACCACTCATGTCTTTATCCGCTGGAAAGCCTTGCCCTAGCAGTGTTTTTAAAATAGCTTGTCCTTCCTTTACCAACAATTCTGTTATCGCTTGATTATTATGATATACACCTGCTTTTAAAGTATCTTCTAAGTGCATGCGCCAATGATCATTAGTAGCGATAGCTGCTGCAACTCCGCCTTGCGCGCGAAAAGAATTGCTATTGTTCCATTTCTTTTTTGTAATCATGGTGACGTCAGCGTGGCTATATAATTTACTAGCCAGAACGTGTGCCGCAATGCCTGCTCCTATAATAACTACTTTTTGTCGCAAATTCTTCCACTCCAGTTTACAGTTGTCTTTACAGATATCTTTACATATAATATCTAATAAGACAAGTATTTTTTTTCACGAAAGGAAGATTAGATGGTTTATTGTGATTATGCAGCAACAACTCCAATGTCTGATATTGCCTTAGAAGTCTATCAAGATGTTGCGAAAAACTTTTATGGCAATGCAAGTAGTTTGCATGATACAGGCGGGAAAGCGATGGATATATTAGAAAAAGCAAGAGCAATACTAGCAGAAATCTTTCATACACAATCAAGACAAATTGTTTTTACTAGTGGTGGAACAGAAAGTAACCTTTTAGCAATTGATACCTTACTTCGTGCATCCCCTATTAAAGGGAGAAAACATATCATTGCTTCAGAAGCAGAGCATAGTTCTCTATATTATCATTTAAAGGAGTTATCAAAATCAGAAGAATTTGAAGTTACCTTTCTTCCGCTAGGCGAGGATGGACAAATTAACATAGAAGAGCTCTTGAATGCTATTCAGCCGCATACAAGCCTAGTTTCCATTCAGCATGTTAGTGGTGAAACAGGGATCATACAACCAATTGCAGAAATAGGAAAACAATTAGAAGATAAAAACATCTATTTTCATAGTGACGTCGTTCAATCATTTGGTAAAATGAATTTAGAACCCATTTTGCCTTATGTTGATTGTTTAACGATCTCTAGCCATAAGGTATTTGGTCCAAAAGGTGTGGGGGCTATTTATTTTCACCCAGAAGTGACACTATCACCACATCCTGTGATCACAAATCATGAACATGGTTTGAGACCTGGAACAGTAGATGTTCCAGCTATTGCTTCCTTTTCAGCATCTGCTCTAGAGCAAATGCAACAGATCAATCAAAACAAACAACACCTAGCCTATATACGAGAGCTTTTTTGTGAAAAATTAGAAAAGCATCAAGTGCCCTTACGCCCTATCACCGGACCTGAGCAATGTCCTAGTATTGTTGGATGTATAGCAGACTTTGTGCAAGGAGACTATGTCATGCTAGAATATAATCGTAATGGTATTGATATTTCAACAGGCAGTGCGTGTAGTATTGGATATGCAGATATACCAAGATCTATTACACCTTTTATTTCTGATAGAGAAGAAGGTAAACGATACATACGGTTTTCCTTTAGCCATCTAACGACAGAACAGGATATTTCACAAATTATCGAAATATCGAATAGAATTTTTGCGCGAATGAAGGAGGAAAGAATAGATTATGGGAAAAAAGTTAACTGGTAAGGTACGACGCGAAAGTCTTGTTACCTGGTTGAAAAATAGCTCAATTCCTTTAACCGGAACAGATCTGGCTGAAAAAGCGAATGTAAGTCGACAGGTTATTGTACAGGACATTTCCTTATTAAAAGCACAGGATCATCCGATTATTGCTACTAGTAATGGATATCTATATATGAAAATGGATGATGCAAATGAAGACTATCGTCGTGTTATTGCATGTAAACATGATCGAAATGAAACGAGAGAAGAGTTATATACGATTGTTGACTTTGGGGCAACCGTTGAGAATGTGGTGATCGAACATCCCATATATGGGGATTTGAAGGCATCTCTTCTGATTAGCAGCCGAGCGGATGTTGATCAATTTGTCAATAAAATAGAGGCTAAAAACGCCCCATATTTATTAGAACTGACAGACGGCGTACATAATCATACCATTGTTGCCAACGAAGAACGAAAGATCGACCAAGCTTATCAGGCATTAAAAGAAAAAGGGTTTATAGTAGAGTAAGGAAAACCACCCGGTCCTTTTAGTAGTAATTTTGAAATAAAAAATAGGTGTAACACCCGCTAAGCCTTGCCAACTTCACTTTTACCCATAAGGCATAAGTCAACATTTGCTCAAGCAAACATTCGGGGTGTATCCTAGACCTGAGGGCGTTACTTCAGCTAACTTTTGTAAATGAGTTCACTTTACAAAAGTTAATCTTCAGATCACGTTGATCCCTTAGGAGTCGAAGTGGCCATCTGCGCTAGATAATACGCTACAATCAGTGTAAGTAGGGATATCGCGACTTTTATGCTAATAAAACTCGAAAAGTTAGCTGTCACAAACAATGTAGAACTATTGTATAGCGTAGGCCGTCCGCTTCCACTCCTACGGGATGATTTTCGCCTAAGATCCACTTTAGAAAGCGATCTGTGCTTACTAAAGTTAGCTTAGGCGAAAATTCCGTGGAAAGGGAAGTGGACAGCCGTAGCGAGGGATTAATATTCACTATATTTCAAAATGGCTACAGTGAAAAGACGTTGATACCGAGGATTATATGCTTTCCTACCTTATAAAACAAAACGCTTGCGGGTTGGTTATACCGCAAGCGTTACGCCGTTTCCACTATGCAAATAGTAGGGATAACTTCCTAATACCGATACTTTACAACCTAATGATTCCATTTCGGTGATGGCATTTGGTATTAACACTTCATCCATCTTTTGCTCGATATCAATTAAGAAATAGTAGTTACCCAAACCAGTTTTCATCGGACGGGATTCTATTTTAGATAGGTTTAAATTTCGCCATGCAAAGGCTGATAACACTTGATGTAAAGCACCAGGCTGATCCGATGGCAAGGTGATTGTCACTGTTGTTTTATAGCCTTTTTCTTCAAGTTTATTTGACGTTAATTCTCTTTGATCTTTATGCAATACGACAAAACGAGTGTGATTATTATCAAAATCATGAATATCTTTTTTAACAATAGAAAGTCCATATTCTTTGGCAGCTAAATGGTTCGCGATAGCCGCGATATTCTGATCAGGATGCTTACTCACAAATTCTGCTGCTGCACCTGTTGAAGTCATCGACTGTGCTGGAACATGCTCTAATTTCTTACGTAAAAACTGATGGCACTGTGCGATTGCATGGGAATGAGAATAAATTGTTTCAAGAGATTCCCACTTATCAACATTATCTGGATGAACCATTAGATGCTGACGGATTGGAACAATCACT
Source organism: Gracilibacillus massiliensis (assembly GCF_001458115.1). Classification (GTDB taxonomy): domain Bacteria; phylum Bacillota; class Bacilli; order Bacillales; family Amphibacillaceae; genus Gracilibacillus; species Gracilibacillus massiliensis. The sequence goes on along the minus strand of NZ_CZRP01000012.1, from coordinate 236,602 downwards.
TCACTTACTATTTTTACTTTTTCAGCTTGAATTAGATAGTCCAATGTTATATTGACGGTACCTTCAATTGCATTCTCTAGAGGTAAAACGGCATAGGTTACCTCATCATTTACAACAGCGTCAATACATTCTGGTATTGTACTGTAGCCATTTTTCACTTCACCATTAAACATCGAGTCGACCGCTATTTTGGTGAAAGTGCCTTTTGGTCCTAGATATCCAATTGTTTCTGTCATTACTTGCTCCCCCTAGTTGATCACGAAAAATTCACTGCTTATAAGCTCTCTCAGTATCACAGTATAACTGTCTGACATTCACTTTATGATACACCTGAACTTAAGATTTCCACCTGATTAACAAATTCAATTTGTTTAAGATCGTATAATAGTTGATCAATCTCAGCTGTCATTCCATTTGTATTTAAAGATAATGTTACGTTTGCTTTTCCATGTATTGGTATCGTTTGGTGGATGGTTAAGATGTTACATCCCGCTTGTGCCACCACCGACAATAAATGTGATAATGCTCCTGTTTGATCTTCTAAGTGAAAAAATAATGTAATCATTTGTTCTTTTACCATATGTTGAAACGGAAAAACAGCATCACGATATTTATAAAAAACACTGCGAGAAACTCCAACCTGACGTGCCGCTTCGTGAATCGAATCTACTTTATGACTTTCTACTAATTTTTTAGCTTCCAACGTCTTCTTCATTCCGTCGGGTAAAAAATCTTCTCTTACTAAATAGAACTTTTCTTTTTTCGCAGACATCCACTATTCCCCTTTATATGATCGGATGATCACGCTACAAAATATCTCTTCTATTATTCCATAAACTCGAATTCATAATCAAGTAGTCGAACGGTATCGCCATCTTCTGCGCCTCTTTGTCTCAAAGCCTCATCGACTCCCATACCTCGTAACTGTCTGGAAAAACGTTGTACAGATTCGTCACGACTAAAATCAGTCATTTTAAATAACTTCTCTATTTTTTCACCATATAATACATAAGCTCCATCAGGATCTCTCGTAATGGAGAAGGCTTTTTCTTCTTTTTCGAATCGATAGACTACGCGATCCTCTTTCTCTTCAATCGGCTGATAATTTTTCGGAATTTCATCTAACTTATTGGCTACCTCGAATAATAAGTCACGAATACCGTCTTTTGTTACCGTTGAAATTGGAAAAATCGGGTAGTCTTCTTCTAATTGTTCCTTGAAAAAGGCAAGCTGTTCCTCAGCTTCAGGTAAATCCATTTTATTAGCAACAATGATCATCGGACGTTCTAACAGTGTTGGATCATACTGTTCTAATTCTTTGTTAATCGTCACAAAGTCATCATAAGGATCACGACCTTCAGTTGAAGCCATATCTAGCACATGTAAAATAACTCGAGTTCTTTCTACATGTCGTAAAAATTGATGTCCTAGCCCAATTCCTTCGTGTGCACCTTCTATTAATCCTGGCAAATCAGCTAAAACAAAACTGCGCTGATCTGCGGTATCTACAACACCAAGGTTAGGAGCTAGAGTGGTAAAATGGTAGTCCGCAATTTTTGGTCTGGCAGCACTTACGGTTGATAATAATGTGGATTTGCCGACACTAGGAAATCCGACTAAACCTACATCAGCAATTAATTTTAATTCAATTTGAATATCTCGTTCTACACCTGGTTCGCCATTCTCAGCCATTTCTGGCGCAGGGTTTCTTGGTGAAGCAAAACGAATGTTACCTCTTCCACCTCTTCCACCTTTAGCGATCACTGCTCGTTGTTTATGTTCAATTAAATCGGCAATCGCTTCTCCTGTTGCCACATCACGAACCGTCGTACCAGGTGGAACGGGTAACACAAGTGGATCAGAGTTTTTACCATGCATGCCTTTACTCATACCGTTCTCGCCACGTTTTGCTTTAAAATGCCTTTGATAGCGGAAATCCATTAATGTATTTAATCCCTCATCTACTTCAAAGACAATATCACCACCATTTCCACCATCACCACCAGCAGGTCCCCCCATTGGGACATATATTTCACGGCGGAAGGCAACCATACCATTTCCACCATCACCAGCTTTTATATATACTTTTACCTGATCGACAAACATGCTGTCTCACCTTCTTTCTTTATTCTTGCCATTCGATACGTAATAGTTTCTCTTCTTTTACTGCTTTGATAAATGGTAATGATTGTAACTCCTGTTTTAGTGCGGATAAATCATTCCAGTCCAAATCGAAGGTTAAGTGAATATGTAACGTATGATTCAATTCTTTAAAAATAAGCGTTCCGTTATATTGCTGATATTCCTTCTGATAAGAAGGTAATATTTGAAATATCTTTTGTATGTTAGATAATAAGGCATCATCATCGATAATTACCGTTTGTTGATCCATCAAAGATTGAAATTGCAGTTCAAATGAATCCGATCTCCAATTTAATTGATAGAGCCATACAAATGTTTTCGGTATGTTTAAGCGGTCTAAGCCACGCTCTTGATTCGATCTATCTATTATATCCGTTATTTTACTTTGTATTTTATCTAGTTTCCCCAATTGAGCATAGCCCAAAATAAGCTGCAAGTCATTTAACCAATCATGTCGATAATGACGCAACATTTCGACTACATCTTGTTCTTTCAAACCGCTCACTCCTCACACAATAAGCAAATTATAGCACATTAAAGCTATTGTTTCATCTATATGTATAAAAGCACTGGTTACTTTTTCTCAAAAGAAAAACCGGGAAAGCCCACCCGGTCCTTTTAGTAGTAATTTTGAAATTGATAATAGATGTAAAACCCGCTACGGCTTGCCCACTTCGCTTTCCAAGGGGCGTGTCTTCAGCTAACTTTTGTAAAGAAGTTCACTTTACAAAAGTGGATCTTCAGATCACGCTGATCCCTTAGGAGTCGAAGTGGCCGCCTGCGCTAAATGATCCACTACAATGGGAGTAAGTAGTGAAATGGCGAGTTTTTTTCATATTGTTGTTCATAAACCTCAACATGTTAGCTGTTACAAACGTTGTAGAACCACTTCATAGCCAAGGCCGTCCGCTTCCACTCCTGTGGCATCTGTTTTCCCTGAAGATCCACTTTTTTGAGCGGTTTGTGCTCGAAAAAGTTAGCTGAAGGGAAAACGCCACGGAAAGGGAAGTGGACAGCCGTAGCAGTGGATTACTACACACTACATCTCAAAATGACTACTTTGATAACAAATACCTTGATACCGTGGATTATATACTTTCCTTGCTTAAAACAAAAGGCTCTAACCTTAAAAGATTAGAGCCTTTTTTAATGTCCTTATGCAGGATATACACTAACTTTTTTACGATCGCGTCCAAGGCGTTCGAATTTAACTACACCATCTGTTTTAGCATATAGTGTGTCATCTCCACCACGGCCAACGTTTACACCTGGGTAGATTTTAGTACCGCGTTGACGATAAAGAATTGAACCACCAGAAACGACTTGACCGTCCGCACGTTTAGCACCTAAACGTTTCGACTCAGAGTCACGACCGTTTTTTGTACTACCTACACCTTTTTTCGTTGCGAAAAACTGTAAATCTAGACGTAACATGTTTTTGCACCTCCTTATTTTTCAGAGATGGATATATATTGACCATAATCCTGCTCAACGGTTTGTAAAGAAACCACCATTCCTTCAAATAACAATGATACTTTTTTCAAAAGTGATTCATTGTTGAGATCTGGAACAACAACTTTTAAAAATCCGCCCTCATCACCGGCCTGGTCAATGTCCAAATCAATCTCACATAGCGTAAACACTGCGTTGACAGCTCCAAAAGTAATTCCAGATACAGCGGCACAAACCAAATCATGCCCTTCTGGACCACTTCCTGCATGTCCTGTCAGTGTAAATGATTTAATATACGATTGCTCACGCTCAATTGTCACGTTTATCATAAAACAAAAACCTTACGCATTGATTTTTTCAATTGTAAGTTTTGTATATGGCTGACGATGACCTTGTTTACGTGAATAGTTTTTCTTTGGCTTGTACTTGAATACAGTAATTTTCTTTTGACGGCCTTGTTTTTCTACTTTCGCAGTTACAGAAGCTCCATCAACGTATGGAGTACCAAACTTAGCGTCATCTCCACCTACTGCAAGTACTTTATCAAGTGTTACAGATTCACCAGCTTCAGCAGCTAGCTTTTCTACGTAAATTACTTGACCTTCTTCTACTTTTACTTGTTTTCCACCAGTTTCAATAATAGCGTACATTCTCTTGCACCTCCTCATATAACTCAGACTCGCCATACAGGTAGCTTTTAACAAGCTTTTAAAACCTGTTCTGCGCGGTTGCAGTAGCGGGTGCTACATAAACAACAAGACGATCTTACCATATTTCAGACTACCCTGTCAATCACTATTTCCTTATTTTCCTTGATGTAAGCCTCTATTAAAGTATCACTTCCAGAACGGATCACATCATACCCAGTATCAGTTTTCTCTAACTGCCAATAGAGATCAAAATGTATGTTAGATTCTATCCGTTCTTTTAAATGACGCTTAAAAAATAATGCAACATCATGATCACAACGTATTAATAGACTTTCAATGTTCGAATAATTCCAGCTTATTAATTCCCGCTCCAACTGATAAGCAATTGTTTCTGTTGAGAGCGAATGCTGTATACGAGAAGAATGGTTGGTTAGTAATTGCAGTAAGCCCGTTCGTTCTCTTTTTCTTGTTAACTCCATTAACCCAAGACGAGTAAAACCAAATACTTCAGAGCGGATCGGATCTTCTTTTAAAACTGCCTTCATTTCTTTTAAGAGAAGTGCTTCCTCTTTTTTTGCCATTTTCAAAAAGTCGATCAGAATGATACCTGATAGATTACGCTTTTGTATTTCTTCTACACAATAACGAATCGCTTGTTGATTAATTCGAAAAACCGTATTTTTTTTATTTTGACGGCTTGTAAATTTACTACTATCAATATCAATTACTGTTAAAGCTTCTGTTTGTTCAACGGTAAGCGTAATACCATCCGGCTTTCGCACAATAGGTTCAATCGCTTCTAACAACCAATATTGAATATCCTTACCTGCGATTTGATCCGCTTCTTTTCGAATCCTCATCTGATCTGATAACTTCGGAAATGCCGTTTTCATGTTCTCAAGTGTTTTACGATTATTAAAAGTTATATCAGCAAATGTTAGACTCTGATATTGATTTAATACCTGGTCTGGAACTAAGGGAACTTGAAAAAGTAAAGTTGGCGCTTTTTTAGCTTTGGTAACATCTTTCAACCGCTGCCATCGATTTCTCACTTTCTTAAGTTCTTCTTCCAATTCTTCCTCTGTTGCCTTCTCGATACTAGTACGTAAAATTAAACCTTCGTAATCCGATAGCTCTTCCTTCATCACTTGTTTCCAATGATCAGCGGTTGTTTCTGATAATTTCTTGGAAGCTGCGATATAGCTGCCATATGGTAAGTAAATCACATTTGTCGCTGTTAGTGTGATGTTTGCCGTCAATCTCGGCCCTTTATCTTGATAAGCTTCTTTCGCCACCTGTACGATAATACTCGCACCATCTGTTAGATGATAATCCTCATCTTTCAAGTAAGGTATTTCGCTTAATGGTAAGAATCCGACCTTATCTACACCGATATCTATAAACGCCGCTGAGATACTTTGATCCACATTACGAATCTTTCCAAGATAAATCGAACCTAAACGAGCATCATCCGTTATTCGGTCAATAAAGATATCTTTACATTGCTGGTCTTCAAATAAAAATCCGATTTTTTCTGATAAACTTGTATGGAAATGTAATTTTTTCATTTTTTCTCTTCCTAGCTTGTAATTAATTGTTCCATGCGTGCATGAACATTTTTATTATCAAAGTAATTTTGTAAACATTGCTTTTCTGTTAAGAGGTGGATGTTCCCGTTTTTGTCATACATTTTAATTTCATGAAAGGTATCCCTTTTAAACAAACGGAACAAATCAATTAAACGAATATCTGTTGATACTTCTAATATTTTCACTTTTGGAAAATAAGTCACCTCACTATAACGATTCCATAAAAAGCGCCACCATTTATAATATCGTTGTTTCCATTCTAATCGATTTTCCAAAATAAAAAAAATCATAAGTAAACAAAAACTTAAAGAAAACCAATCTAACAAATAAACGCCTATACTCACACCTACAATACTAACCATAGATATCGAAATCATCCATTGATGAGATATCTGGTAAGAAAAAAAAGAATCCAAGCATAGCTGGACAAGCTTTCCACCGTCAAGAGGCCATATCGGTAGCAGATTTCCAATAAGTATAAACGTATTGTAGTGATAGGCTAAGGTTATCGTTGAATCAGGTAATAGGTTCGTCTGTTCCATTCCATATAGTATAATAAAGATAAAAATATGTTGCATAGGCCCTGCAATGGTAACAAGCCATTCTTCTTTTAGCGGTCTTGTTCCGTATTCATCGGTTTCCATAACCCCTCCAAAAACCCACAAAAAAATGCGCCGAATTCGCCAATTAAAAAACCGCGCACAACTATAATGCCCCATTTCATGTATGAGAACGATAATAAAGATAACCAGTAATTCAACTAACATTCCTGTCGCAATCGAAAGAAAGATAAAGAAAAATAAAATAGGGTGAATATGAATCGGTGGTAATCTAAGGTTGTTCATCAACTTGTATCACCTGAATTGGATCTAAGAATTCATTATTTTTTTCGATTGCAAAATACATTGCGACTTCTGTTTCTTCCGGTTGATAGCTTCCGATTTGCTGATTGGCCCGTATCGATTGATAAGAGTGGACATTGACATCCGTTAAGTTGCCATAAATGGACTTACTTTGATCAGGGTGCTGCACTACCACAGTTTTTCCTGTTTCTCGATCGTTACCGGCAAATAGTACCGTTCCTGCATCGACAGCAATAACCTCTGTTTCATCATTAGAAGAGATCATTATACCTTCCCCGTTTTCTTGGAAGGTCTGACTTATTTGACCTGACACGGGTAGCGCTGTTGGCTGATGATCTTCTCTTCCTCCCAGATCTGCTTCAAGTGCGAACGGTGCACCAAACCTTGCTTGATACCACTGATTCACGGTAGCAAAAGGAAATTCTTCGGTCATTGCATAGGTTGTCCAATTCTTTGGTTGCTCAAGTAACTTGTGATCTGTTGACATGGAAACCATTGTAATAAAAAATATAATGGCAGCAATCACACTTTTCACTAAAAAAGGTCGTAAGTAGGCAGATTCATCCTTCCCTCCTTGATATTGACTCATAGTAGGCGAGAATCCATGACGCTCTTCGTCTTCCATCGAATTTTGGTTAAAAAAAGACGTGTTTTTCATTTGTGATAATCGAGTAGCAGAAATTTTCTTTTTCGATAGCTTCCGTCTTGAAATATTTTGGCGAATTTGTGAAAGATTATTCTTTTTCATCAGCATCCATTCCTTTACCAACGTTTGTACAAGTATATGTGGACAACTATAGTAATATGAATAGATGCAACGATTTAACAAAAAACACATTAAAACTAAACTGTAAAGTACCTGATAGGATTATTGGCAAAAGTATTGAGATGAGTGCTAATCCAACGCTACGGAAAAACACTCCCTTTCCGGGGGCACGGCTGAAGCTAACTTGGTAAAGAAAAACATTTTACCAAGTGGATCTTCAGCTCGTGCTGTTCCCCCAGGAGTGTCGCATTTTTCCTCTGCTTTGTTAGATGTCTGTTCAAGTACGAGGAAAATTGCAGTAATATCAACATTCTAGCTGTTTCTTAATTTGTAGAACACTATTGAAGCGTAGTCCATTTACGTAGACTCCGCACGTGTTAAGCGTCTTCCGAAGACCCCACAGGCAGTGATTTTCTGCCGAGGAGGCTGAGGTGACGCCCGGCGGCATAGAAAACACTACGAAAGCTTTGCTTGAGTAGATGTTGCACTTGTGCCCTTGGGTGAAAGCGAAGTAAATGGACGGAGCTTTTGCCTTGCACTCATCATACTTTCAAAATTGTCACTACTCTGCAGTTTGTGTCTAATATAAATAAAACTGGGCTTTGGTTGCCCAGTTTTGGTTATTTCTGTATGCCGAATGCTTTTTTGACTTTATCGATAAATGTTTCTTTCTTTTCTAAAGATAATAATGGAACAGACTCGCCTAGAATTCTTCTTGCGATATTTCGATATGCAATCGATGCTCTTGTATTTGGTTGGAAGGCGACCGGCTCCCCATGATTGGATGCTTTAATTACATCATCATCATCCGCAACAATACCCAATAAATCTATCGACAATACTTGAACAATTTCATCTACATCAAGCATATCGCCGTTTTTCACCATATGGTTTCGAATGCGATTCACCACTAAGTGAGGTGGTTCGATATCCTCTTGTTCCAGTAATCCAATAATTCGATCCGCATCTCGTACACTTGATTTTTCTGGTGTAGTGACGACAATTGCTTTATCAGCACCAGCAACTGCATTTTTATAACCTTGCTCTATCCCTGCTGGACAATCTATTAATATGTAATCGTAATCTGGTTTTAATTCGTCTATTATTTCTACCATACCTTCGGGTGTTAGTGCTGACTTATCACTCGTTTGTGCAGCTGGAAGTAAATATAAACAATCAAAACGCTTGTCTTTAATTAAGGCTTGTGAAATTTTACATCGCTTCTCTAAAACGTCCACAATATCATATATAATACGATTCTCTAAACCCATTATAACGTCTAAATTTCTCAAACCAATATCTGTGTCAATTAAACATACCTTCTTGTCTAGTAATGCTAATGAAGTTCCTAGATTTGCAGTAGTAGTCGTTTTACCGACACCACCTTTGCCTGAAGTAATAACTATTGCTTCACCCATTCATAATTCTCCTTTCAAAAGCATTTAATTCTGGACGAGATTTTACTAAAGAACTGATTCGATCCATTATAATTTGTTCACCATCTTTTTCAATAAAACCACATTCCATTGGGACTCCTTCTTTATCTGAATCTGGAGATCTACTAATAATTTCTGCTATTCTTAGTTGACTTGGAGCCATATAAGAAGCAGCAATGACAGCTTCTCTGTTTCCTTTAGCCCCAGCATGTGCAATTCCTCTTAAATTACCCAAAACGAATATGTTTCCAGTTGCAATGATTTTTCCTCCTGGATTGACGTCACCGATTAACAATACATCACCGTTAACTTCAAGTACTTGTCCAGAACGAACCATTTTATTATGTAATTTTACATCTGTTTCTTCTTTCCAATTCAATGCTTCTTCCTTAAGAAGAACATTCGAAACAATTTGATCTACAACTAGTTTATTATGTTTACGTATAATGTCACGTAATGATTGCTCTTGCTCATGGGTAATGTAACGATTACCGAGTTTAATTTTCACTGTGATTAGTGGTTCATCAACTGCCATGTGTTTGGTAGAAAGAATTTCATCTAATTCCATTAGAAGATCTTCCCACGAGCAGTTATCATTCATAAAAAGGGTCAGACCGTCTCTTGTTCCCTTGATTGTAATCCATTTATTTGTTGCCACAACTTTTCAACCCCTTAAAACGATCACTACCGATAATCAATCTGCCCGTTCAAATCTAATGAACGACCATTTCTGTAATCTTTTTGCAAATCCGATATATATAATTAAACCAGCGATTAAATTCCATATACCAGTTGGAATCAATCTATTTTGCCAATAAGCTTCCCAACTTAATTGGTGTATTTGTATAATATTATATAGGAAAAAGATCAAAATGTCTGTAGTTACTATCCCAAATATTGTGATAAGTATCGCTATTATAAAATTGGATTGTAGCACTTTCATAAAGACCCTAATCACATACAATACCAATGTATACGCAAATACATAAACACCAATCACATCTGTATAGACGATATCTACTATAAAAGAAAAGATGATGGAGAAAGCAATTGCGTAAAAAGTAGTTGTTTTTTCAAAATAAATAGTGACATAAATTAAAAACAAAAACATAAAATGTGAGACAATCATCCAATCATCAGCGAATAAAGTCATATTCAATAAGGATAATGTACCTTCCAATATAACGAAAACAAAACAAATAATAGCAATTAGAAAGGGGATCATGTTTTTCATGATTCGCCCTCCTCTTCTTGCTCATCAAGGGTTGTCATGTTTCGATCAATTACAATCACATGATTTAATTGTTCTAAATCTGCTGAAGGTTTTACATAAGCAATACTAGTTAATTCATAGCGATCCGCTTCTACTTCTACAATTTCACCAATTTCAAGTCCTTTAGGAAATACACCACCTAATCCGGAAGAAAAAACATACTGACCTTCCGCTAAATTTTGGTTGTTATCATTTAATTCTAATAACAAATTATCGGTTTCCTCTTCATAACCCACTATAAATCCAGCAATATCCGTTTCTGCGTCTTCCACATCTACATTTACAGAAATTCTGTTAGACCGGTCAAAACCATTTAGTAACAAAACAGTTGACGTAAATGGAGAACTATTTTGCACCTTACCTATCATACCTTTACCGGTAATCACAGCCATATTAGGTTCTACACCATTTTGTGTACCTTTATTAATGGTAATTTGTTTAAACCATTGATCTTTACTTTTAGCTATAACAGATGCCTGTATTGAATTAAAACTTTGTAAAAAATCAGAATCGGTTTTCTCTAAAGTTTCCTTAAGTTCATTCATTTCCTTTGTTAATTCTTGGTTTTCATATTCTAATTGACGCATCTCTTCTAAACTAGATTTGAGCTTTTGGTTTTCCCGATACACATTTCTTATCTCTTTAACATTATTAGCAAAAGTTGTTGTGAAAGTTATTGGTTTGTTTACAACTTCTTGTATCCACCCGACTGTGTCATGAATAAAATCTTCCATTATCGTTAAATTCGATCTTTCTCTTAACGAAAAACCAATTAATCCTACAATAATAATTAAGGAAATTAAAAATATAAACAAACGCTTTTTTTTATAAAACATGATAACACCTTCTTAATCCGATTAGCGTTGCACCCCAACATTTGGTTGGGACCGGAAATGTTCAATATACTCGAGAGATTGTCCTGTTCCTATAGCTACACTGTCTAAAGGTTCATCTGCAACAAAAACTGGCATTTTTGTTGCATCACTTATTACTGTATCTAATTCTTTTAAAAGTGCTCCACCACCAGAAAGTACAATACCTCGATCCATAATGTCAGCAGCTAGTTCTGGCGGCGTACGTTCAAGTGTAACTTTGACAGCTTCTATTATCGAATCTACAGTATCTTTTAAAGCGGAAGCAACTTCAGACGCTGAAATACTGATCGTTTTCGGCAGTCCTGTAAGTAAATCACGCCCGCGGATATCCATTTCCACTTTTTCTGAAGAAGGCTTTGCTGAAGCTATGTCCATTTTGATAGATTCTGCTGAACGTTCACCAATCATTAAGTTATAGGTTCTTTTCACATATTGAATGATTGCCTCATCCATATCATCACCGGCAGTACGAATAGACTCACTCGTAACAATCCCGCCAAGTGAAATAACTGCTACTTCGGTTGTTCCTCCTCCAATATCAACAATCATGCTTCCTGTTGGTTCCCAAACAGGTAATCCTGCTCCAATCGCTGCTGCAAAAGGTTCAGCTATTGGAAAAGCATCTTTCGCTCCAGCAGCTTTGGTCGCATCTATCACTGCTCTTTCTTCTACCATTGTAATTCCAGATGGAACACATACCATTACATTTGGTTTTTTAGCAAAACTTGAACGATTCTTTTGTGCTAATTTTATATAATACTTCATCATAGAAGCAGTTGTATCATAATCTGCTATAACTCCATCCTTCATTGGACGAATTACCGAAATATTTCCTGGTGTTCGACCAATCATATTTCTAGCGTCGCCACCTACTGCTTCGATTGCTCCTGTTGAATTATTGATAGCAACAACGGAAGGTTCACGTACAACAACTCCTTTTCCTTTAATAAATACCAACGTGTTTGCTGTACCTAAATCAATTCCTAAATCTTGCGAAAAACTAAATAATCCCAATCTTTTTCTTCCTCTCACCCATAATTATACAAATAGTTACTACCGTATTTTATGCTTTTATTTTGTTTCTATCAAGAATTTTATATGTATTCATTAGAAAAACTCGGCATTCGCCTCGTCTTTTAGCAAGTGCCGAAGTTTTTATTATACTTTGTACATTCAAAAATTACCCTTCCTCGAACTACTTCATTGCTAAAATGTTATGCTTTCCTAACGTACAATAATAAGCGCCACTATACAAGCAATCTTGTATATGGCGCTATTAAAGCTTGTTGCTTCTATTATACTTAACTTTGTAAAAAATAGATAGGGCTATAAGTACCCTTTTTCTTTTAATGAGATAAATTTATGATCTCCTATAATCAAATGATCCAGTAGTTCAATTCCAATCATTTTACCACTTTCTAACAAACGCTTTGTGACATGGATGTCTTCTTGGGATGGGGAGGGGTCTCCGCTAGGGTGATTATGGGCACATATTATCGAGGCTGCTGACCTTCTAACGGCTTCGCGAAATACTTCACGAGGGTGGACAATGGAGGCATTTAAGCTGCCTATGAAAATGGTTTGGCGGTGTAACACCTGATTCTTGGTATTCAAAAAAAGAACGACAAAATGTTCTTGTTTTAAACTGCACAGCTCTTCCATTACATATTCTGCTCCATCTTCGGGGCTTCTGATGACGTATTTTTCTTTTTCCTTATATTGTTGAATTCTTTTTCCAAATTCAACTGCTGCCAATATATTTACACCTTTGGCCTGACCGATTCCCTTTATTTCAGTCAATTCTTCAATTGTTACCTCTCTTAGCATGCGCAATCCTTCAAAGTGACGTAGTACTTTTTCAGCTAATTGATGAACATTTTCCCGCGGTGTCCCTGATCCTAAAAGTATAGCTAATAATTCTTGATTAGAGAGAGAGCTTGGGCCATACTCCAATAACCTCTCTCTTGGTCGGTCTTCTTTTGGAACATCTTTCATTTTGATCGTGGCAACATCCAACTTTTTCAGCCTCCTTCAATTATACTATTTCATTGTAATGAGTAGGCCTATCTTCGGCAAACCACGAAATATAGATTATCTAACATAATAAATGGCACATTATCTTTTTTTAACATGAGAAAAAACATATACTTTCATATGTATAATTCATAATAATACGAAATTATAAAGTGAGACTTCAATCGTCTACCGAATAACTATCATTCTTCACTCAAAACGAAATTTGCTATTAATCTAGAAGTACAAACGAAGGTAAGTGCGACGTATCCTTAAGGTAATTATGAGATTATATAACTGCGAAACAACCACTCCGGCTTGTCCGCTTCCCTTTCCGCGGGAGTAGAAGCGGACGCCTGCGCTTTTCTAAGCTCTACAACTAAAGCAAGAGGATGCATTTTTGCTTTAAATCACTATCTTTTGTGGTAATTTTTTGTAGAAATAAATACCAATCTTAGCGCATTTGCAAAAATTGTTGAATCTCATTGAGCGTAGGCGGCCACTCCAACTCCTATGGGACTCGTTTTTCCTGAAGATCCACTTTTCCATGCGGTTTTTGCTTGGAAAAGTTAGCTGAAGAAAAAACCCCATGGAAAGGGGAGTGGCCAAGCCGAAGCGGTTAATACGCACATATATCATTTCAAAATTACTACATATCTAATTGCACAACTTTCCTTCTTTTATGCATAAAAATATTTATTAGTGTTCCTTTCTTGATTTCTTTGCATATTCTAGATTGGTATTACGAACGGTTACACGATTATAAATTTTCATATTTAGATAATATTGATAATAGTTGAACTTGAATCGCTTGCTCGTCTTCTAAGTCTTTTAAAACCTCGATATCATTTACCATTGCTTTTGACGAATCTGTTAGCTCTTCAGGTATAGCATCCAACCACTTTCCCTCTTCAACTAATTCTGTAGTATTTGAAAGTTGTTCTTCTATCTTTATCTCTATAGTTTGTAGCCATTCTATCTCTTGTTCTGAAACATTTATTTCATTTGAGTTTGTTTGCCATTCTTTACCTGCATAGAACTCGTTTTCAGTTGAGAAATTCGTACTCGCAAATTGTTTCGATCCTTCATGTGTTGAGTGAAGACCCACAAATACATGAAAGCTACCATCACGATGCCATACCATCCCTTTAATTCCATCGGCACTTAACTCTTGAACTAGTTCTTCTGCTCCACCTTCTGTAGAAAAGACTCCTGCCTGAGTTACAAAAAAATTAAACGCACGACCTTGATAACTTTCTGTATCAGAATTGGCCGGCTTACTCTCTTCATCTTCTCCTTCAGATGACGCTGTTACCGCTTGATTATTTGTAGAATTCGAATCAAATGCCACCTCTTCTGGATCCATATCAACGAAGATTTTTAACATCAAAAAACCTAAGAAAGAACCGATTAAGATGGCTGTTAAAGCTGACAAAATCAATGATTTATATCTAGTCCAAAACGTTTGTTTTTTCGGAGAATAAAATGGATCCGAACCCGGGGTATAATTACGTTTAAATGTTTGATCCTCATCCATTACAGGATGGTGGTTTTCTCTAATATATTCTTCCAAACTTGTCGCATTAGCTTTTTCTTTTTCAGACGATGGTTGATTCAGTTGGATCGATATTTGCTTTTTATTATTCACGAAAAATCCCTCGTTTCAAATCCTTTTCTATCACCCTATCATATCTAATCTGAAATGTAAGACGACTTTTGTCATCTCTACTAAAAAAGCTTTCATCAAAAAAAGACATAAAGTTTCACTAACAATCAAAGGCTATTATACGCTCAATTCAGCTGTTATAAAGTAAGGTTTTATTTCATTTCAAAAAAAAGCACACCGTCATGGCATGCTGTCACTAGTAACATTCGAATGTAATAAGTCCAAACCAGGAGTATAGAAGGCATCAAAATGAAGTAGAAACTTTACTTCTTTTTCATCTTTGAGCATATCTATTTTTATTTCATGAGATTCTATTAATCGTTTATCCGCTTCTATGTTTGTAACAAATTGTTGAAAGTGATCATAAGTTGGTGCAGTACCTTCTAATTGGTAGGATAGCTGCTCAAACACACCACTTTCTTCATTTGGCGGTTGTTCTTCCACTAATACTCTGTCTATATTTATACCACTTTCTTTCTTTGCCCTGTCAATTAACCTAATCATACTTTCATTGTTTTTCTCAATAGGTAATGCATTTAAGGATTCTTCAGAAATGGTTGAAATTGTTTGTTGCCACGATTGGCTCTTCTCAATATAGTTGATTTGCATATCCAGTTCCTTTTTAAGATTACCATTTTCTTCTTCAAGAGGGTCTAACACATATAATTTTGCTATGAAATAGAATCCAACTATACATACGAGAATAAAGACAAACCAAAATAATGTGGAGCGATTCCATTTAAATACCATCCTGCTCCACCTCTTTCCATTTCTCTTCATCAAATATTATCCGGTACGTCGCTTGATAATCATTTTCGTCCTGTCGTTCTATATAATCTAGGTGAACATCTATTATATACGCTTCAAATAGCAATGCCTCATTATAAGAAGCTACATCAGCAAATCTTTCTGTTACAATGGTTACTTCCAACAATTGATCTCTTACATAATGCAAATTTTGCACACCACTATTACTTGGGAGGAGTCCTCTTAATTGATCAATTAACTCTATTTGATTAGATATACGTTCTTCTATGTCTGCAGTTGCGCTTTGGTGCTGTTGAGCCTGTTCTGCTATTTTTTTAATTTGTAAAGAATTTACTTGAGCTTTACTATTTGTTTCTATTTGTTGTTCCATAGTAACTATTTCACGATTCGTGGTTAAATACGGAACGGTAACAAACCATGCCACAATAATAAA
This sequence comes from Gracilibacillus massiliensis, assembly GCF_001458115.1. Classification (GTDB taxonomy): domain Bacteria; phylum Bacillota; class Bacilli; order Bacillales; family Amphibacillaceae; genus Gracilibacillus; species Gracilibacillus massiliensis. Next base: position 220,676 of record NZ_CZRP01000012.1, on the reverse strand, counting down.
CGCTATAGCGGCTACTAACACGATAAAGTAAGGGACTAGATTAATTGGTTTATGTTCAATAAAGTTTATTTGCATGTGATCACCCTAATTATTTTGAATTACCTCTAATAACAAGACCAGCAAGATCGCTATATTTAGCAGGAAGAAAATCTGGAAAATAGTCTTTTACATCTTTCACTTCCATATCGGTTTGTTCTTTTAATAATTGAATAGCTTTATCTTGAAATGGGAAATCTCCTGCCACAACCGTTTTTTCAATACCCTTTTCCCCATTTCGGACGGAATATCTGTAAAAATCAATAAATCTTTCTATCGTCAATAGATTTGAATCAATTAATTCTTGCAAATCCTGATCCGAACCGCTCCATTGTAATTCTTCGACCTCAAAACTCCATGACCACATTCGGTTTTCCGTCGGAGCAGTAACATTCCTGGAAAACACTAATAAGCCCTTTTCGAATGCTGCTAATACTAGGTTTTCTTTCCCCCATTGCACTACTAAGGTGTCTTGCTCTGGATTAATGTCTGACTCAAAATGCTCGTACATTCGCCAAATTGATAGTGAAGAAACATCGGCAACAACCGGATGTAAGGAAATAGCTTCCATGATTTTAATAAACTGTTCCAGTAAGTCTCTAGGATAAGCGATAACGAGCAGTTCATTAGAAGTTTCTGATTTTCTAATCGTTTTAAAGTCAATTCTGGGATTTTTAAATGGAAGACGTAGCTTATCGTCTGCTTCTCTTAATAAAAAAGTTTTTACTTCGTCCTCTTTTAAACCCGCTGGGACTTGGTGGTGTCTAATGGACACAAAACCATCAGAAACACAAAAAGATACGTTAGCCCTTTTCCACTTTTTTTGTTTTACAACTCGCTCTAACTGATATTTGAAACCATTTTTATCAACTAGTTTTCCATCCTCAATCAAGCCGTCTTTTATTAAAATTTCACCATAATCGATCACATCTTCTAATCGATTTCTTTTTGAAACCATATAACGTATGTATCGATCATAGATAACTAAATGCACGTGTTTTTTTGCAAACAAGATGTCACCTTCTTTCAGGTACGGTCGCTTCTACCAAAATAAGTTTATATATGCTTGAACCATGTTTTCTCCAAAATAAAAAGTAGTTAGAGCACCTAGCATAATTGCAGGTCCAAATGGTACTTCTTTTTTTTTCTTAAATCCATTTTTAAATAGTACAATAGTACTTAACAATAAACCATACAACGTAGCAATAAAAAAGCAAAGCAGGATATAAGGAAATCCAAGTACAATACCTAATAATCCTAATAATTTCATGTCTCCAGCACCCATGCCCCCTTTACTCAGCAAAATAATAAGGGCTAGTAAGCCAAAGCCTATTGCGCTTCCGATTATACTAGACCACCATGGTTCAAGTGGATGAATGATGCGGAGTAAAACAAAAACAGGTAAAAAAAACAGTAATATTTTATTTGGAATAAGCATATAGCTGTAATCTGTCACTATGATAATAGCCAACAAACTAACGAGAAAAAGAGCAAGAATGAAGTCAATACTTAAGCCTAACATAAGATAACTAAGCATAAAGCCAAGCCCTGTAATTAGCTCCACTATCGGATAAAGAAGAGAAATTTTTTGCTGACAATGCCTGCATTTTCCTTGCTGTAATAAGAATGAAAAGACTGGTATTAATTCGAACCAATGCAATGTTTGCTGACATGAGGCACAAGCAGATCGTGATGAGGATAAAAATGTATTCTGCGGGATTCTTAAACCAACTACATTAAAAAAGGATCCAAAAATCAAGCCAAAAACAAATATAAACAAAGCTATTAACATATCCATCATCAGTTAACTCCTATTTTTTAAAAGACCCCTTACTAAAAGGGATCTTTTTTATTTATTAATTATGAGTAAATTCAAATGAGCCATCTGTATAATTTAGTGTACCATCTGGTAAAGTATCCGATTCTAAATAATCATTGGTTCTTAATTCTTCTACAGTAATGTTTGGCGTACTTTCATCACCACCATCAAATACCCAAGACGCTTCGTTAGTACCTTCAGTATCTGCTTGTGCTGCAACGTGGGCTAACCTTGCAGCATTTTCCACTAATTCTGCTTCTGCTTCTTCCGCTCCTGTTTCTGCTCTTTCTATAATATTACCAATTGCAGGAATAGCAATCGCCACGATGATACCTAAAATAACGATAACAGCTAACAGTTCAACCAATGTAAAACCTTTTTCTTTTTTTAATTCTCTCCAAATCTTTCTCATAATTGATCTTCCTTTCGTATTTATTGTTTTAATTACGTTAATTTCTATTGGTGTCTTTTAAACAACAAACTCATACAACTAGAGACTATTATACTATAATATTTGACATAACACACTATATTATTGTGACTTTAGTAATTTATAATAATTCAAATATTGTAAACATAGGTATAACTATTGCCAGTACAATTGCACCTACTACTATCGCTAGTATTATAATCAATAATGGTTCGATTAGAGCCTTTAATTTATCCGAAGCTTCATCTAAATCTTTTTCATAAAAATCTGCTATTTTATGAAGCATTTTATCTAACGATCCTGTTCGTTCTCCTACCGCGATCATTTGAACCACCATCGGAGGAATAACCGAATGTGGTTTCATCGCTTCTGCCATTGACTGTCCTCTTTCTAAAGCATCACGACTCAGGTTGAGTACTTGAGCGATTAATCGATTATCGACAATATTTTCGGTAATTTTTACAGATTGAAGTATCGGTACCGAACTGTTTAATAAGGTGCTCAATGTTTGAGTCATTCTCGTTAACTGTGATTTCTGAATAAAAGAGCCAATTATCGGTATTCGTAATTTAAAAGCATCGATTTTGTATGCAGTTTTCTCAGATTTAACTAAAAAGCTAGCTACAAGTACTAAGAAAAGAATAAATGCTAACAGTAACCACCAAGTATTCTGAATAAATGTACTCAGCTTTAAAATAAACACGGTATAAATAGGCAATGTCTCTCCAAAGGAGGCAAACAGATCGGTGAAAATTGGAACAATATAAACTAGTAAAAATATTGTAATCATAATTGCAAAAACACTTACCATTAGTGGATAGGCTAAGGCCGTTTTAATTTTTTGTTTTAAGGCATACTGCTTTTCGTAATAATTTGCCATATTATCTAGTATCTCATCCAAATTACCGCTTATTTCTCCAGCATGAACCATACGTGTTAACAATTCAGGAAAATACTTACGATGTTCTCGCATTGCATCAGACAAACTCTGCCCCTCTTGAAGATTTTCTTTTATTTTATCCAAAACAAACGCAAATGCTTTATTAGATGTTTGTTTCGCCAAAATGTCAACCGATTCATTAATAGGTATACCTGCTTCGATCAAAGTTGAAAATTGCCTTAGGAAAATTACAAAATCACGAAGTTTAATAGGTTTACCAATCGCGATATCTTTATAAAGAAAAGAATCTAATGCCTTTATTTCAAAAACTGTAACACCTTGTTGTTCTAAATGACGAACTGCTTCCATTTCTGTTTCTGCCTTAAGTTTACCTTTTTTTAACTTCCCTTGCAGACTACGGCCTTTATATCGATAGTACAGCATACAAACACCTCAATTTTTAATGAAAATCCACTTGTGAAATATACGATTTTACAACATCCCTTGATAATAAACCTTGTGATACTAAGCGTTTTATGTCCTGTTCAAAACTATGCATGCCACCCTCACGTGAAGTTTGAACAATATTGGGGATTTGGTGCATTTTTTCATTGCGAATTAAGTTTTGAATCGCTGAATTATTAATCAATACTTCAGTAGCCGCTATACGTCTTTTATTATCCACCGTTGGAAATAGTCTTTGTGAAATAACTGCTTGAAGAACACTAGCTAATTGAATACGAATCTGTTGTTTTTGGGTAGGTGGAAATACATCTATCATTCTATTTACCGACGAGGTAACATCCGTTGTATGTAAGGTACCTAGCACTAAATGACCTGTCTCAGCAGCTGTTATTGCAATCGAAATCGTCTCTAAGTCACGCATTTCCCCTACTAAAATAACATCAGGATCTTGTCGTAAACACGCTCTTAAACCACTTTTGAAATTTTTAGCATCAAAGCCTATTTCCCTCTGATCAATAATAGACTGATTATGAGAATGTAAATATTCAATCGGATCCTCGAGCGTTATAATATGTCGTTTCATCGATTGATTCATGTGATTAACTAACGCAGCTAATGTGCTGGTCTTGCCACTTCCGGTTGGACCAGTTACCAGTATCAACCCATTCTCTTTTTCGACTAACTTTTTCAGAGAAGTTGGTAACTCTAAACTATCAATCGTCGGCACTTCTCTAGGAATTGTTCTAAAAGCAATAGAAATACAGCCTCGTTGAAAGTAGACATTCACCCTAAAGCGTGATACACCACTAATACTATACGATAGATCGATTTCTTTATCATGATGAAATTTATCCCATAATTCTTCTGTTAATATCTCTCTTGCAATTGTTTCTGTATCTTCAGGCTTCATAATAAAGTCATGGTAACTTTGAAGCATTCCATTTATTCGATATATCGGTTTAGAACCAACCGTTACATGTAAATCAGATGCATGACGTTCATGAGCACCAATCAAAAGTTCTTCTAATAATGTCATAGCTACCTCCCTAATCTAATCTTCTGCAACCACTCTTAATACTTCCTCAAGTGTTGTTTTTCCTTTTTTAACCTTTTCCAGACCATCATCCAGTAAAAACAGCATGCCGTTATCCCTAGCATGATCTTTAATGGTTGTCATCGTTTGTTGGTTCATCATCAATTGACGGATCTTGTCATCAATCACTAATAATTCATGAATCGCCATACGACCTTTGTATCCTGTACCACGACAAGTATTACAACCTTTTCCTTCCGTAACATTTTCTATTTGAATCCGGCGTTTACGGAATATCTCTTTTTCCATGGCTGTTACAGGTCTTTTGGTTTTACAATCGGGACAAATAACTTTCACGAGACGTTGAGCCATAATTGCTGCCAAAGACGACACTACTAAATAGGGTTCAATATCCATATCAAACAAACGTGGAATTGCTGCAATTGAACTGTTTGTATGTAAGGTACTAAAAACTAAGTGTCCTGTAAGAGCAGACCGAATTGCAATTTCAGCCGTTTCTTTATCTCGAATCTCTCCGACCATAATAATATTTGGATCTTGTCTTAAAATAGATCGTAAACCTGTGGCAAATGTTAAACCAACCGCACTATTTACTTGCACTTGATTGACACCATCAATCTGGTATTCGACTGGATCTTCAACAGTAATAATATTAACATCATCTTTGTTTAATTCGTTGATGGATGCGTATAATGTAGTCGTTTTTCCAGATCCTGTTGGTCCTGTCAATAGAATAAGACCTGATGGTTTTTTTAATACATTCTGATAGTTTTTCTGGTTATTCGATAAAAAGTCTAGTTCTGATAAATGTTTAAAAGCATTGGAAAGATCGAGAATTCGGATAACAATTTTTTCTCCGAATACCGTTGGTAGAATCGATACACGTAAATCGATCGGACGCTCATCTATTAATGTTCGAACCCTGCCATCCTGTGGTAATCTGGACTCTGTAATATTTAAATTTGCTAGTATTTTTGTTCTAGCAGTAACAGCGTTTTGCAATGACTTTTTTAACGTTTTTTCTGTTCTAAGCACACCATCAACCCGGTATCGAATATTTATTTGATGTTCATTAGGATCAATGTGGATATCACTTGCTTTCAGAGTAACACCCGTTTGCAAAATTTGATCGAGGATCCGGATCGCAGGTGCATCTTCTTCTACGGTTAGATTCGGATCTCCAGGAGCATCATTTTGGTCATAGTATTTATTAATCGCTTGTAAAATATCGTCTCTTGATGCGATAACAGGTTTTACCTTAAAGCCTGTCGCCAACTCTAAATCATCAATTGCGTAATAATCCATGGGATCGTTCATTGCAATCGTTAATTGATTTTCTTCCTGGTGAATTGGAATTAATATATGATCACGCGCAAAATCCTTTGAAACGAAATCTAACACATATTCTTGGATTGGATATCGATACAATGAAACAGAAGTTATTCCCAGTTGTTCTTCTAATACATTTAATAACTGTTGTTCTGTAATATAACTTTGTTCGAGTAAAGCGTCCCCTAATTTTTGCCCTGCTTTCTTATTATCTAAGACGTATAGAATTTCTTGTTCGGTAATGACGTTCGCTTTTTTTAGTAAATCACCTAATTTTTGCTTTTTGAATGGAATGGCCACAGTAACACCTTCTTTCTATTTGTTCTTTTCTAATGTTTGTTCTTTTAAAAAGGCATCATTTGGTATTTCATTATTAGAAGATCCATCTGAAATTGGAAGGTCATCTGTACTTATCTCTTGAAAACTAAAGTACGTACCACCTGATAAATTCAGCGTATCTGAAATGACAGTGCCATTTAGCTTTGCTCCAGCTGTTCCATATAAATCGGCAAATGGAGCAAGTATAAATGTTTCATTATAAGTTCCACCACTCAATTCTACTCGGTTACCACCTGAAATAATAGAACCATCAAACCCACCACTAGCAGTCAACGTGACATCGGCATCTTCAGCAAATAGATGTCCATTTACTTTTTGTGAACCAGCTAATGAAAATTGCTTATTGTTTCCAGCAAGAAATAAATCTAATTTATTTACACTTCCATCTCGATTAATCGTACTACCAGAACCAAACGTGATAGCACCATTAATATAAATCGATAACGAACCATCGCCAATTAGATGAATATGTCCATTATTCATATTTAAATTTTCTACAGTGATTTCTCGGTCCTCTCCATTGGTATCAATATACAAATCACGATTACCAGTAAGTGTGATATCACGAAATGATCTGTTACGATCTAGCTGCAATGTATAACCGTTTGCTTGATAATTAGTAATGTTTACGTTTCCGTTATCCACGACAGGGTGAGAATTATACTGATCACCAACAGTTTCATCCTCAGGAACTGTATAAGTAGGTATCGAAGGATAATTGTCAAATATCTTTTGAATAGCATCGGCATCTAGTAGATCATCTTTTTTCACAAAAGGAGGTATCTCTTTATCGTAGTTTGCTGCTTTATTAAGTATTGCTTCATCACCCGCTAACGGTATGTATAATGCATCTCCATCTAAAGTTGCCCCGCCACTAATCTCAACGGCCCCTGGTGCAACACATGCTGTACCATAATTCCCTTCTAATAAGGCACCTCCAACAAATCTCGCTTGTGGCACATTACAATTCGTTGAACTAAATAATCCAGTATATGCAACCAGATTATCTGGAAGATTTATAGAGGTTCCTTGTTGCCACTTCACAAAAAGGTTAGTTGTAACAGTTCGGTTACTATTATTGACCGAGCCTATTGATTCAATACGATAGGACCTTGGATTAGCGTCAGACGTTTTGTACACGGAAACAATTGCTTTTGGGGTTGCTTGATATTGCTCTGAAAAAACATTGTCGATTACATAGTCTTCTTTTATTATCTCTTCTTCCAACTGTTGAAAAAAGGTCGCCTCATTATTAGCGGTACGATACAGCGATTCAACCGCTGTTTGTATTTCCATTGCTGTGATGTTAGTACCTGCTTCAGCAATATAGTAACTGGATTGAAACGTACGGTCTTTCGTCGTTTGCGATAAATGGCCAGCAGAAACAGTTAAGATGGTGATGCCAAGTAAGGATAAAATGACTAGTACCATCATCACCATCACTAATGCAATACCCTTTTGATTCATGTAATAATCACGATAATTATGATTCTGCAAACCATTCACCTACTTTCTCAAGGAAAATTTCGTCTGTATGGTTGTTTGTTCTTGCAGTGACGCTTGATCACTTGTCATATCTATTACTACTTGGTCATCCACTATTGTTACACGAAATGACGCAATATCGTCTGCTATGACGGTATCGTTTTTCATCAACAGATTGGATGAATAGTAATATTGATCCATGTCTATATGTAAAACATTACCTTGGACCGATATTTTGTCACTTGGTGTTGTACGAATAGCTCTGGACATAGAAGATAAGGCATTTCTTACATCTGATTGTTGTTCAACTTGTTCTGACTGATTCACAAACTGTTTTTGAGCATATAGATGAATCGATCCTACTAAGACAATAATGAGACTAAGTAGTGTGATCGCCGTTAAAAGTTCTACAAGTGTCATACCTTTTTGATTGCGAAGCATCCAACTCACCCTTTTCCTCTATTGCCATTGATAAACCGATTCTATTTTTGCTAATAAAGAGCTACTACCTCGTTCATCTGTCACAGTAACGGTCACTCTCCAAAGTGACGGTTGTTGATCATTATGTAAAAAATGAATATCTACTGAATAGTCATCGTTTTTTTGTCGTAATTGGTAGAAATCGTCACCACTGTTTGTTAAATGATATGCGTTACTTTCCATATTTGAAATCGTTTCGGTTATTGTCGTTTCTGTACTATATTGATAGATATCTTCTATCTCTGTCTGTGCAATATAATTACCATCTAATATATTTTCAGATAAAATATTTGACTTAGATGCATGTGTAAATAGGGCTAAAAAACCAAAGGAGATAAGTGAAAGGATGACAACAGAAGCTAAAATTTCAATTAATGTAAAGCCACTATTGTTTGTGAAATGATCTTTTTTAATCAATTATCTCCCTCTTTTCCTATGATATATTATTTTTTATTATACTCGTTTCATTTTCAATGAACAATACATTCTTATAACGAACCACTAATATTTGCTTTTATATAATCGACAAAATGGAGTGATCCGGTAATAATAACCATGTCTTTTGATTCACAATTAGAAAGAATCTCATTAATAGCTTGTAATGGATTTTTTTTATAATTAATATGATCGTTTATTAATTCCGAGGTTAATGCTCGTTGGTGTGGAAAGGTTGTGACTGTAATTTGATCTGTTAATTTTGATATAATTCCCAACATTTCGCTAATTTCTTTATCTCGAAAAGCGCTAAACAGCACTTTTATTTCCCCTGCGACTTTTTCATTCTTTAAAGTATCTATTAATTTCGTAACACTTTGTACGTTATGAGCGCCGTCGATAATTACCTTCGGATGCTTAGAAATCATTTCAATTCGATTAGGTACCTTTGTGCTCCATAATCCTGTTTTAATAGCTTTTTCTGTAATTTGAAACCCTTTCTTTTTTAATAATTCAATAGCTTGAATCGCTAACATAGCATTGTGAATCTGGTGATCTCCTAGCATGGATAATTTAACCTGATACGCTTGATCTTGACTATGCCATGTAAAAGTCTGTGATGCATGAATGGTAGACCAGAAATCAGTATTATAGCAGAAGATAGGTGCGTTTCGTCGATTTGCTTCATCTTTTACGACTTTGATGGAAATAGCATCTAAATCACCTATAATAACTGGCACTTGCTCTTTTATGATTCCCGCCTTGTGGGAGGCGATTTGTTCTAACGAATTACCCAGAAATTTGAAGTGATCCATGCCGATCGTAGTAATAATCGTTACTAATGGATCTACACGATTAGTCACATCTTCTCTTCCACCCATAGCTGCTTCTATGATAGCGACATCAATACTATCCTTAAAATATACAAGTGTAATTACCATTAAAATTTCATATTCAGATGGGGAGAAGCCAAGGTCATCCATCTCTTCAATAATCGGCAAAACTTCATTTAATATAGCTAAAAATTCTTCTAGAGTAATCGAGTGATTGTTAATTGCCATATGATTAAAGACAGTTGGCAAACCTGGTGATTGGAAGGTACCAACTCGATAATCACTTTCAATTAAGATTTCTTTTAAATATGCAAGAGTTGAACCTTTACCATTTGTACCAGCAATATGGATAGTGGGGATTGACTTCTGTGGATGACCTACTCTTTGTAATAAATAATCAAGTCGCTCTAAGCCAGGTTTAATTCCTAATTGGCGTCTGTCTTCCATAAACTTATTTAATTCTGCTTCTGATCGTAACATCTTTCACCCATCCTTCATTAAAAAACGCTTTAAAGAGCTAATCCCCGTTTCTCAATGTATGAAAACGGGGACTCCTCTGTACAGTCTAGTTATTTTTAATTTTGTAATTCATTTATTCGTGCTTGGACTTTCTCACGTTTGTCCATATAGTCTTTTTGTTTTTCTTTCTCAGCATCTACTACATTTGCCGGTGCTTTACTTATAAAACCTTGATTAGAAAGTTTTTTATCCACACGTTCAACTTCTTTATTAAGCTTAGCTAATTCACCCTGTAAACGAGTTAATTCTTTCTCTACATCAATTAAGCCCTCGAGTGGTAAAAAGATCTCTGCCCCGGTTACTACTGCTGACATTGCTTTATCAGGTACATTAAAACTCGTATCAATCGTTAATTGATTTGGATTACAGAAACGATCTATATAAACACGATTTTCTTCCAGTTGTATTTTTACTTCTTCATTACTTGCTAGCACCATAATTGGAATTTCTTTAGACGTAGGTGTGTCTACTTCAGCGCGAATGTTACGTACAGATCGAATAATCGCAACAAGTTGCTTCATCACTTCTGATGCTTCGTTATCGGATAATTTGTCATTAACAGTTGGCCATGATGCTCTAACGATAGAGTCACCTTTGTGTGGTAGCTGCTGCCAAATCTCTTCGGTGACAAACGGCATAAATGGATGAAGCATTCGCATAATATTATCTAATACATATGCCAATATAGACCGAGTTGTTAATTTAGCATCCTCATCTTCTCCATATAGTGGTAATTTAGCCATTTCAATATACCAATCACAGAAGTCATCCCAAATAAAATTGTATAAGTAACGACCCGCTTCACCAAAGTCATATTTATCGACATGACGGGTTACTTGTTCAATCGTCTCATTCATGCGAGTTAAAATCCACTGATCTGCTACTGATTTTTTACCCGTTAAATCAATTTCTTCATATTTTAAACCATCCATGTTCATAAGGGCAAAACGGGATGCGTTCCAAATTTTATTGACGAAATTCCAAGTTGATTCTACTTTTTCCCACTGGAAACGTAAATCTTGACCTGGACTAGACCCAGTGGATAAGAAATAACGTAAAGAGTCAGCACCATACTTCTCAATTACTTCCATTGGATCTACACCATTCCCAAGTGATTTACTCATTTTACGTCCTTCTGCATCACGTACTAAACCATGAATCAATACATCTTTAAATGGACGTTCATCATTAAATTGTTTCGATTGAAAAATCATACGAGCTACCCAGAAGAAGATGATATCATAGCCTGTTACTAATACATTGGTCGGGAAGAAATGTTTAAAATCTTCATCTTCTGTATTTGGCCAATTTAAGGTTGAAAATGGCCATAATGCGGAGGAAAACCATGTATCAAGAACATCCTGATCTTGTTCCCAATTTTCGATGTCTTTTGGTGCCTCTTTTCCTACATACATTTCGCCTGTTTCTTTATGGTACCAAGCTGGGATTCGGTGCCCCCACCACAGTTGACGAGAGATACACCAATCACGAATATTTTCCATCCAGCGTAAATATGTTTTTTCGAAACGATCAGGAACAAAATGAACTTTTTCATTATCATCCCCTTGCTGTAATTCTACAGCTGCATCTGCTAATGGCTGCATATCAACAAACCATTGTGTCGATAAATATGGTTCGACTACTGCTCCACTTCGCTCCGAATGACCAACAGAATGCATGTGATCTTCTATTTTGAAAAGAATGCCTTCACTTTGAAGATCTTTAACAATTTGCTTACGACAATCAAAACGGTCCATATCTTTATATTTACCAGCATTGTCGTTCATTGTACCATCTTCATTCATCACCAGTACCCGTTCTAAGTTATGACGGTTACCAATTTCAAAATCATTTGGGTCATGTGCTGGTGTAATTTTAACAGCACCTGAACCAAACTCCATATCTACGTAATCATCTGCAACGATTTCTATTTCACGACCAACGATTGGTAGTTTTACTTTTTTACCAATTAAATTTTTGTAGCGATCGTCCTCAGGATGAACTGCCACAGCCGTATCTCCTAGCATTGTCTCTGGTCGAGTTGTTGCTACTTCAATGTGCCCTGACCCGTCAGCTAATGGATATTTCATGTGATAGAAATGACCTTGAACATCTTTGTATATAACTTCGATATCCGATAAAGCTGTCTTAGTTGCCGGATCCCAGTTGATGATGTACTCACCACGATAAATAAGACCTTTTTCATATAATTTCACAAATACTTCTTTTACAGCATCTGACAAACCCTCGTCTAATGTAAATCGTTCACGAGAATAATCGAGTCCTAAACCTAGTTTCGACCACTGTTCACGAATAAACCCAGCATATTCTTCTTTCCAATCCCATGCTTTTTCGAGGAACTTTTCGCGACCTAGATCATATCGTGAAATGCCTTCTTCGCGAAGTTTTCCTTCTACTTTTGCTTGGGTTGCAATACCTGCATGATCCATACCTGGGAGGTAAAGCACATCATAGCCTTGCATTCTTTTGATCCTTGTGACAATATCTTGTAACGTAGTATCCCATGCATGACCAATGTGAAGTTTTCCGGTCACGTTCGGTGGTGGAATTACGATCGTGAACGGTTCCTTATCTTTGTTTTGTTCTGCTTCAAAAAACTTTCCGTTTACCCAATAATCATAACGACCTTTTTCTACTGCGGTCGGATCATATTTAGGTGGTAAATTCACTTCATTATTTTCAGACATCTATATTTCCTCCTTCTTGTATCACCAATAAAACAATTTTTTAACAACTAAAGTAAAAGTAAACATAAATTGCTGCGAAGTATTGATACTTTTGTAAGTTTGTTTAACGTGGATAAGTTACTTCTGATCTTCTTCGCGGGAATTAGTCTTCTCTTCGCGGGAAAAGTTCTGCTGTAGACGGGAATTATACTGCTCTTCACGGGAATTATCGTTTATTCCTGTGAAGAAGCAAACAATTCCCGTCTACAGAAAGGTATTTCCCGTGAAGAGATTGACAATTCCCGTTAACAGCACTTGAATTCCCGTAAAGAGACTCTACAATCTGGTACTTCGCAGTTTAGTTTTTTTGCTTTTTAGGTGTTGTGTGTGATGCAATATAAAAACCCTTTTCGGCCTTGTATAAAGGACGAAAAGGGTTTGATTCCGCGGTACCACCTTTGTTTATAAGTATCGCTACTTATACACTTGATTAAATAAAGATAACGGGTTCACCGGCTATTGCCTACTTTTTTGTTCAGCAAAGCTGCATCAGAGACTACATTCCTTCATCTTTTTTCGAGAAAATCTTTCAGCCTACAGGATTTTCCTCTCTAACGAACAGTGTGAAGTACTCCTTCTCATCATCGCATTTTAAAATTTGTCATTCATTATATGTTATTTTATCTAAATAGTAAGGATCAAGTCAAGTTTAATTATAACTTTAATTGAGCGTATTTATTAAAAAAGGTCTTATATCCTAAATATAAAAATAAAATGACAGACAAAGAAACACTTCCCGTAATACCCAACATAATCGCTATTTGGTATTTTATCGCATCAAGAGGACCCGCGCCTGATAAAATCACACCTGTCATCATTCCCGGTAAGAACACGATACCCATCCCTACCATACTATTGATTGTGGGCAAGATAGCGGAATCAAATGCATGATTGACGATTCCTTGTGACGCTTTATTTGGTGTAGCTCCTAACATTAGAGCTGCTTCCACTTCCTTCTTTCTTGAGGTAAAACCTTCCACTAGGGCACTCACCCCTAATGTGATACCAGTCATGGAATTACCTATCAACATTCCAGCAATAGGTATAAAATAGCGTGGGTCATACCAAGGTGAGAATTGTACTACAACAAAATCAAAATAAATAAAAGCGAATAATGTACCTGATACCATTGCAAAGGCAATGATTTTCTTTAAGTCTTTACTCAACCTTTGCTTTGTCCTCTTGAATATATTATAAACTGCAAATGTTTCCATTATTACTAGTACGATTAAGGAATAAATCATTTTTTCATTTTCAAAAATGTACATTAACACGTAGCCGACTAGCACAAGTTGTATCGTCATCCTTAATGTTGCAATCACAATTTCTTTTTCTCTCGGAATTTTTCGCCAACGTACAATCGCTAACAGAATAACAATAAAAATGTATGCTGATACAAGCTGCCAAATTGTAATTTCTAACATTTCATTCATGATAGCCACCCGCCTTTGATAAAATCTCATCCATATAAATGATTCGATCGCTGTATCTTTCAGCAATTTCTTTTGAATGGGTCACCATGATCACTGTTTTTCCTTTTCTTTTTATCATTTCGGTAAAATAATCCATTACCGCTTTTTCTGTATCTTCATCTAGTGCAGAAGTTGGTTCATCCATTAAATATACAGTTGCGTTCATTAACAATACACGACCAAATGCCAGCCTCTGTTGCTCTCCACCTGATAAATTACCTGCATCATCATTTAAGTCCTTGTTTAAATGCAATTCTTTCAGTAATGTTTTCAATTCCTGATCTGCTGCTTCCTCTTTACCTGAAAAACGTAATCCTGCCAAGAAATTATCACGAACTGTTCCTTCGAATACTACAGGATCTTGACCTAACATAACCACTTCTTTTCTCAACTCGACAGGATCCAAAGCAGTAATTTTTTCTTTTTTAAAAAGTACTTCTCCATCATCAGGTGTTAACATACCATTAAACATTTTAAGTAAGGTAGACTTACCACTACCACTTTCACCAAATAGGCAATAAATCCTGGCTGAATCAAGTTCCAGTTCATTTATATCAAGAATATCTTTATATTTTAAATGTTTTATTTGAAACATAACGAACCTCCTATCTTGTTATCCTTAGTATGTCAGTTATGTAATGAATTAGTACGATGCCGCCTTCAATACCTGTATCTCTCCATTAAAAAAGCAGATACATTAAGAAGTACCTGCTTTTTTTCTTATCGAAAATCTCGTTTATCTTCCATTTTTCTTGAGACTAATACGTAGGCAACTGTTGCAGCTACGGTTAAAAATGTATAAAATAATGTATTTTTCATGCCACTTCCTCCTCATATTTTGTATTAAAATGGACGGAATTTTCCTTTTCTTAATACTAATTTTGGTCCACCTAATAAAAATAGATATCGATCATCGATTACATTTTTCATTACTTTAGCCTGCATACCATAGATCTTATTTCCATCAAAAACTGTACCCATGGCATCACTACCTCCTAATGAAGCGACGGTACCTTTATCATCAAACTGAAACTCTTTTAATGTACCACCGTAGATCATCGTTTTTACGTTATGAGCACAAACATCTGCTTCTTGAATGGCGATTTGAGCTGTTGGTGGGTAAGGTTTACCTGTTTCATTATTCATTACCCAAGCGCAATCACCTAATATAAATACTTCATCATGACCTGGTGCTCGTAACGTTGCATCAACATTCACTTTGCCTTTTGTTAATTCGAACCCAGCTTCACCTACAAGGCGATTTGCCTGTACTCCACCGGTCCATACGATGGTACCTGCTTTAATTTCTTCTTGTTCCTCCCCGACCACAACTGCATCTGATTTTACTTCTTTAATCATTGTACCAAGCTTAAATTCGATACCTCTAGCTTCAAGAGATTCTTTCGCATATGCAAGTAATTCATCATCAAAACCTGGCAGAATAGTGTCCATTGCTTCAACATCGATTATTCTGACATCCTGACGAGGAATATCATATTTTTTACAAAGTTGTGGAATCCTCTCTGCTAATTCACCTAAAAATTCGATCCCGGTAAATCCTGCACCACCAACAATAATCGTGAGCATGCTTGGATCTGGATTTTTTTCATTTCGATAACGAGCAAATTGATATT
Organism: Gracilibacillus massiliensis; assembly: GCF_001458115.1. Classification (GTDB taxonomy): domain Bacteria; phylum Bacillota; class Bacilli; order Bacillales; family Amphibacillaceae; genus Gracilibacillus; species Gracilibacillus massiliensis. The sequence goes on along the minus strand of NZ_CZRP01000012.1, from coordinate 204,719 downwards.
CGATATGGTCGCGAATCATCCGACTTTTATCCACGCTTTGAATAGAGAAAGCATGCTTGTCCATTCCTGGAATTCCAAAGGTTGCTTTTTCAAAACCTAAACCAATCACTAAATAATCGTAACTTAATTCACCATTTTCCAATTGCACTGTTTTTTCTTCTTTGTTAATTTTCACAACGGTATCATGCACAAATTGGACACGCTTTGTATTAATTACATCTGAAATCATAATCCGAGAACGGTTGACATCAATGGTACCAGCTGCCACTTCATGGAGCCATGTTGTCTGATAATGATAGTTATGTTTATTAACTAATGTAATTTCTACTTCTTCTGCTGGTAATTGTTGTGTTAATCTTTTCACGGACATCATACCAGCGTAACCAGCACCAAGCACAACAACTTTCAATTTACTTCCTGACATCGAATCCTTCCCTTCCTTGTTATTTAAACGACAAACCAGGTTAGGTTTTGTCATTGCAAGCAATTATATGTATAAATTTACATATTCAAGTACAGTATATCAAACCTAAAAAAGAGCGTCTAACAACTTATACCCATTTAAGCAAAATAAAAAACCCTATACGAATACAGGGTTTTAGAAAATATTGCTATTTTACACACTCTTTTAATTTATTTTTGTCCAAATAAGCTCTTACTTCATCAGCTGAATAGCCTTTTTCTTTTGCCTTTGCCATTAAATAAATCCATTCGTAATCCACGTTTTGTTTTGTTTTCATAAACGTAATCCCCTCCTAAAATACAAATCTGTATTTCAGGCAGCTCAGCCATCCGAAAACTATGTAAATACGGACCTGTAACTTTGCGTCCCCATTTCTCAATAGGTTTGCCTTTTTCTGATCATGCAAGTCTACTTTTATAATTGATGAATAATTACGACTTCATGACTTCCTAACTACTACCCCTATTTGTAATCTGAAGCATAGATCACCTCCATTTATGAAGAACCCATTTCCGGAATTTTAAGTTACCATTCTATATATATTCGTCATCGATCTAAAAATTCCTTCAAAAATTTCATATTTTATAAAAAAAATCACAAAAAATATTGTGTACGATTCCAGTTTTGTTGCATAGGTTAAGATATAACCCTATTTAATTTATCGTGAATGAGGTGATTGTTTGGGACGTTATTATCGTTATCGATTGCCACCTTGGGCTCGTGAATGGATTTTAATTTGTGAACGATGCATTCTACCTATTGTAATTTTCCAGTGTATTCGAACACTTTTTCTACCTACTACATTTGATGTTTTATTACTTGGAATTTTAATTGGTATCTTAATTGCCTTTCAATTGGAATGGTTTTAGTCTAAGTCGTTTCTTCGACCTGTTCTCTTTTAAGAGTTTGCATAATATATTCTTGTAATTCAAAGCTAAATAATAATATACGATACTGTTTTTCTAATTCAATTGAGTCTTTCATCAAATTTCTACTTCTCTCAGGTTGCGAACATTTTCTTACAGATTGTAACCAATTGGCTGGCGAGAGCATTTGCAATACAAGTAATGACTTCTCATAATCTGAGAGATCAATATATCGACAATAAACGGAGAAAGATTCTTTTATTTTACCAAGATCACAGTCATGAAATTGAAATAGATGTTGAAAATAGGTTACTAAATCGAAAGTTGGGGAAGTCATTATCGAAGATTCCCAGCTTAAAAAATACGTATTAGTAGTCGTTATGACATAATGTGAATTCATTAAATTGCCATGACAGAGCGTGTATTTCATTTGATCTGTCTCTTCTAATTCTTCTAAATATACTTCTTGCCATCGTTCTAGCTGATTAAATAATTGTTCAAAATCACGATAATACATGCAAATTTGTAGTTCTGTTGGCGACATAAACCGTTTAGCCTCAAAATAACGGACATAGGTTAACATTTGTTCTCTGTAGCTAGACAGTTCCTGCTGAAATTGTTGTTCTAAATTACTTTTATTTTGTCTTAATGAAGTTATCTGGTGATGATTCATTGTCGAAGCATGTAGTTGCCCCATTGCATGAATAACTGTTGCATATTCATCTATCGGTTGTTCCTGGTAACGTCGTTCGATCCAGGGCATGAGATAATAGATATCTGATTGATCTTGATAAAATGGTTGTTTTTTATTTGTAAGAAATAGTGGTACAAACCCATTAATTTGCCTATGCTGAATAAATTGGTGGATTGCTAACCAACGTCCTAGGTCATTAGGTTCTAATCTAGACCTTTTTAGCGCAAATTGTTGGGAATTCGCCTTTATTCTATATACTCGTTCCGTAATTTGTTCAATTTCCTCTGGCTGTATCTGATAAGCCGTTAAGACTTTAGACCACTCCACACATCACCACTCCCAACTATAAAATCAAACTATTAGTAATCATAATTCTTATAAGACACAAACTGCGAACTAGTGACAATTTTGAATGTTTGATGAGTGCGAGCAAAAGCTCCGTCCATTTACTTCGCTTTCCGCGGGCGTCACCTCAGCCTCCTCGGCAGAAAATCACTGCCTGCGGGGTCTTCGGAAGACGCTGTTCCCGCTGGAGTCTACGTAAATGGACTACGCTTCAATAGTGTTCTGCAAATTTAGAAACAGCTAGAATGTTGATATCACAGCATATTTCATCATACTTGAACAGAGTTCTATACAAAGCGGAGGAAAAATGCGACACTCCTGGGGGAACAGCACGAGCTGAAGATCCACTTGGTAAAGTGGTTTTCTTTGCCAAGTTAGCTTCAGCCGTGCCCCCGGAAAGGGAGTGTTTTTCCGTAGCGCTGGATTAGCATTCAACAAAATACTTTTGCCAATAATTCAACGACAATTACTTCGCAGTTTAGTTTTTATATGAATTATTTAAAAAACCCCTTGGCTAAGGGACCAAGGGGTTTTTGATGCTAATCTTCCACACTTACTGGAATATAGATCAGTTGTCCAGCACTAACATCTTCTTCTTCTAAATTATTGGTTCGCATTATGTTACGGGGGGATACTTGGTACCGTTCTGCAATCGATTGTATTTGATCATCAGGTTGTACAATATACAATTTGAGACGCGTATAACTAGAAGTCTCTTCCTCTGCAAAAATATTTAATAAATAAGAGGTCTCATTTAAACGCTCTTCTCTCGCTTTTACGTTTAATTTTTCTTCAGACTTCTCCAATTCTTCATTTTCTTCCTCTAATTCACTCTCTAACTCTTCCTCTGCTTCTCTAACTAATTCTTCCGGTTGAGCAACTTCTTCTATCACTTCTTCACGCTTTGATTGAATCGGAACAACCTTTTCTTGTTCTTCCTCTATCTCTTCCGGTTCTTCCACATTAAAGTGAAACTCATTTGAATCTTCTTTTTCTTCATCCAATCGATTCTCTTCTAATGATGGAAGTGTGTTGTCTAATTCTTCAACCTCTATTTCGTTATCACGAATACCATGTACCGCTAATGTTGCTTCGATTACCATCTCATCGCTCATGTCCAAAGAATAATCAAAATGTTCTACTTCAATTGACACCTCGTCTAGTGATGCTATTCTCTCCATCGGAATAGAAACATCAATCAAGAACTTATGAAAAAATTCGTTTACTTCATCTGATAAGGATTCAACCCTTTCAACGTATGTGGCTTCTGTTTGCCTTTGCTCTGTATCATCAGATGGTTCGTTATTTTTGATATATTCCCCTTTAAGCTCCATTACTCCCCTGATCGATAACGTATTTCCGATCTCCTCCATTGAAATAACTGGTTCTAAACCGATTCCTAGCATTTCTTTAATTTGCTGTTCCCTATCAAAAGCTATCGCTTCATGAATATTAAATGTAAAGACTTCTTGCAAAGCACTTCCCCCTTCCTTTTGCTTAGCTAAGGCGTACTAGCATCTCAATAAACTATATGAATGGAAGAAGGAAATTATGAGTTTTTTGCATTATTATATTCGTTGTGGAGTAAAAATCGCATAAAAAAATACTCTCCTTTTTTGACAGTAGACAGATTTTCTCAGTCTTCAAAAGGAGAGTATAAACAATTTTATTTCGTTAATTTTGCGAATGCTTTATTTACAGCAGCAATCGTATTTTCAATATCCTCATCTGTATGAGAAGTTGAGAGGAACAGTCCTTCAAATTGAGAAGGTGGTAAAAATACTCCTTCTTCAGCCATACTACGATAATAACTAGCAAATGCGTCTGTATCTGATTTAGCTGCTGTTTCATAATTAATAACTGGTTCGTCAGCAAAGAATACACCGACCATGGAACCGGCCCGATTGATTTGCAGTGGGACATTATATTTTTCTGCAGCTTGTTGGTACCCTTCAACTAGACGATCAACTTTTTGGTTAATGGCTTGATAAGAAGCTCCATCCAACGCTTTTAAAGTTTCTAATCCTGCCGTCATAGCCAGTGGGTTTCCTGAAAGGGTACCTGCTTGATAAATATCGCCTACCGGTGCAATTCGTTCCATTATTTCACGTTTTCCTCCATAGGCCCCTACTGGTAGTCCACCCCCGATTACTTTCCCTAAACAAGTTAAGTCGGGTGTCACATCAAAATGGCCTTGTGCACAATGATAACCAACACGGAACCCTGTCATAACCTCGTCAAATATTAATAGAGATTGATACTCTGTTGTAATTTCACGTAGGCTTGGCAAAAATTCTGGGCTAGGCGGTACTACCCCCATGTTACCTGAGACAGGCTCGACAATTACAGCTGCGATATCCTCACCAAATTGATCAAAGGCATAACGAACACTTTCTAAGTCATTGTAAGGGACCGTAATGGTATGTTGAGCGACACTTTCAGGTACACCAGGACTATCTGGAAGTCCTAAGGTTGCAACACCAGAACCTGCTTTAATTAACAGTGAATCACCATGTCCATGATAGTTCCCCTCAAATTTAAGGATTTTATTTTTGCCTGTAAAACCACGAGCAAGACGCAGGGCACTCATCGTTGCTTCGGTACCTGAATTGACCATACGAACCATTTCGATAGACGGTACACGATCAATCACAAGCTCTGCTAATTGATTTTCTAGTAGTGTTGGTGCACCAAAGCTTGTTCCCTTTTCTGCCACATCTTTTAATTTTGAGACGACACGCTGATCTGCATGCCCCAAAATTAACGGTCCCCAACTTAGTACGTAATCAATATATTCATTACCATCAATGTCATAAATTTTGGATCCTTTTCCATGATCCATATAGATAGGATCCATGCCAACTGATTTAAATGCTCTAACCGGTGAATTGACACCACCCGGCATTAGATCAACGGATTCTTTATAAGCGTCTACAGATCTTTGATTTTTAAGCATAAAACGATTCCTCCTTAATTATCTTGTAACCATTTTGCGACATCTTTTGCGAAATAAGTAATAATTATGTCAGCACCCGCACGTTTCATCGCAATAAACTTTTCTAACACAATTGCTTTTTCATCCACCCATCCATTAAGACTTGCTGCTTTCACCATCGAATATTCACCACTCACATTATAGGCTACCACAGGTACTGGATGTTGATTTTTCACGTCTCTTATAATATCCATATAGGACAATGCTGGTTTTACAATTAAGAAATCTGCACCTTCTTCGATATCAGATGCGGCTTCACGTAATGCTTCTAAACGGTTTGCTGGGTCCATTTGATAGGTTTTACGATCTCCGAATTGCGGAGTAGAATCGGCAGCATCTCGAAACGGACCATAAAAGGCAGAAGCATATTTAACGGCATAAGACATAATTGGAATATTTTCAAATCCCGCTTCGTCCAATCCTTTACGAATCTCTGATACAAATCCATCCATCATATTAGAAGGAGCAATAATATCTGCACCTGCTTCCGCTTGTGTAACAGCTGTCTTTACATGAAGTGGTAACGATTTATCGTTATCAACATCTTGATGTTCAATCACACCACAATGTCCGTGAGAGGTATACTCACATAAACAGGTATCGGCAATAATTAATAATTGATCAGTTTTATTTTTAATATGACGAATCGCTTGCTGAACGATGCCATTTGGATCATAAGCGCCTGAACCTACTTCATCTTTCTCTTTAGGAACACCAAATAAAAGCAGTGAAGGTATGCCTAATGAAACTAATTCATCTATCTCGTCATCTAAATAATCCAATGAAATTTGAAATACACCAGGCATAGAACTTACTTCATTTTTTATGTTTTCACCTTCTACAATAAATAATGGATAGACTAAATCGTCTACTGTTAAGTCCGTCTCTCTCACAAATCGTCTCATCGTCTGGGAAGTTCTTAGCCTGCGATGCCGACTAAATTCTGAATTTTTCAATCTGAATCACCTTTTCTTAATATAGTTTATATAGCATTGCACCATATCTTCAATCGTATAGTTATCTGGGGAAATTATATCATTAAACATCGCTTTTTCTAAAGCGGTAGCTGTTGTCTGTCCAATCGCAACAGCAACAACTTCTTCTTTGATCCGTTCAAATTGTTGAGATGTTAAAAATTGTTGAAATGCTTGTACGGTTGACGGACTAGTAAAAAAAACAGCATCTACTTTTGATACCGTTTGCTGTAATAGTGGTTGCATCTCTTTATTTTTTATTGTACGATAAATCACAATTTTTTCAAAAGATATCTCTGCTTCCTTGAGTAACTGAGGAATTTCAGGCCTAGACTTTGAACCAACAATAAGTGCTATTTTTTGTTTCCCGTATGTATGTAAAAATTCCTTCACCATTATGTCGCCACTATATATGGTAGGTTGAAAATCAATGGTATAGCCATGTTTTTCTAACATCCAAGTTGTTTTTTCTCCAACTGCGGCAATTTTTTGAGTTACCGCTACTCCTAATTCTTTAACATATTGGTCAAAGAAACGAACCGCATTAGCACTTGTGAAAAATAACCAATCAGATTTTTCATTCAATCGCAAAAATTGATGGCGATTTTTTTTATTGATAATGGCTTCAAATCGAAGTAAAGGTACACGAATACACTTTGCACCTTCTGCTTCTAATAAATGAACTAAAGGAAGCGCTTGGGTCGCTTCCCTAGTTACCATTAAATGTTGACCTGCGAGAGGTTGGTTCATTCTTGGTTCTCCTCAATCGCTTCATCTACTAATTGTTGAGCGTCTCTTTCCTGAAGTTTCTCAGCAGCAACTTTCCCTACCTCCTCAGGCTCGCTCCCTTTAACCACTTCTTTTAAAACGGTCTTCCCATCACTACTTGATACAAGTGCGGTTAAAACCACTTCTTCACCATCTAAGTAAGCATAACCTCCGATAGGAACAGAGCAACCACCATTCAATAAATGTAAAAAGGTTCTTTCCGCTGTTACTGTTTTTTCAGTATATGCATCATTGATTTTTTCTAATAGTTCCAAGAGTTCTCGATCATCTTGACGACATTCAATCGCCAATGCACCTTGCCCAACAGCTGGTACACAAACATCCGGCTCTAGAAATTGAGTGACAATCTCTTCCTTCCACTTCATACGTTTTAATCCAGCAGCAGCGAGGATAATTGCATCAAAATTTTCTTCTTTTAACTTACGCATTCTTGTTTCAATATTACCACGAATCCATTGAATCTTAAGGTCTGGTCGTTCGGCTAAGATTTGAGAACCTCTACGCAGACTACTAGTACCCACAATAGCACCGCTCGGTAAATCTTCTAAACGCACATGATCATTGGAGATAAAAGCATCACGGTGATCTTCTCTTTCCGGAATAGCACCAATCACAAGACCTTCAGGCATAACAGCAGGCATATCTTTCATACTATGTACAGCAAAATCAATTTCTTTGTCATACATCGCCTTTTCGATTTCTTTTACAAATAAACCTTTTCCACCTACTTTAGATAATGTAACATTTAAGATCTGATCACCCTTCGTGACAATTTTTTTAATCTCAAATTCGTATTTATCTCCAGCTTGTTTTTTTAATTGTTCAATCACCCATTCTGATTGAGTAATCGCTAAGTTACTTCTTCTTGATCCTACAACAATTTTACGCACTGTTGTTGCCTCCTTCTAGTCGTATTACATATGAAAATTAGATAAAGAATTAAATAAGAAAAAATTAATCAACAATATTAAAAAAGCAACTATATTCCATGTTAAGATCAACTTTCCTCGATATTGTTGACGTATTCGCATAAACAAATAAAACGCATATACACCGAACACAAAAATTGAACCAATTGTTTTACTATCTCCCCAATAAAACTCGGTCCCTGTCATATAAGCCCAAACAACGCCTAAAATGATCGATAATAACAGCATAGGCTCTGCAAGGGCAATCAATTGAAAGGCCCGTTTTTCCAATCCTTCTAAGTCTTGGAATCTTCTCAACCATTTATACCCTTTTTTCTTCTTTAATAATTGATATTGCATAAAGTACAAACAGGCAAATATAAAAGAAATCGTAAACAATCCATACGAGACTAACGCCAGTACGATATGAGCGAAAAGCATTTCATTTAACATAACTGGAATTTGCGTAGAGTCGCTGATTTTAATCGATTGCAACGTATGAATGATCATCACAAAGAATCCAAATACACTGATAAAAAACATAAAGAATTCTTGGCGAAAAAAAAGATGGACCAATAAAGAAAACGTGATGATAATCCACGTATAGGTATAGAGCCCATCATTAAATGTTTGAATTGGCAAACTAGCAGATTGCCATATTTCCGTTAATAAAAAAATGGTTTGAATAACCCAAACCATTGCAAGCAACCAGAAAGCGATTCGGTTCGCTTTCTGGTTATGGTAAAGAAAATCTATAAAATAAAAAATAACGGTTAAACCATAGAGTAATAACATACCCTCGTGTAAAATTCTTTCTTCTAGCATAAAGGGAAAACCACCCAATTAATGTGTTGACACATTTTGTAGTTTTTGTAAGACTTTCTCTTTGGTTTGTTCCAATGTAATCACTTTATTGCTACCAGTCTTTTGTGATTCTTCCTCGACTCGATCTTCAATATTAAAGATTTGCGTGAACAATTGTAATGCTTGATCCGCATCTTTCTGTCCAGCAAGTTCTTTCGCTTGAAGAATCGGTTGTTTTAACATTTGGTTAACAATACTTTTGGTATGCTTGTTTAATACTTTCCGTTCACGTTCTGTTAAGTTAGGCATTTTGCGTTCAATACTTTTCATTGTTTCTTGCTGAATCGATAAAGCTTGTTCACGAAGTGCTGTAATTACAGGCACCACACCTAAAGTTTGTATCCACTCATTAAAAGCTACTATCTCTGCTTCGATCCATAATTCAATTTCTTCAGCTGCTTCTTTTCGCAATTCAAGGTTTGCATCGACCACATCTTGCAAATCATCTATATCATATAAGAAAACATTATCTAAACTGTCTAATGCGGGGTCAAGATCACGAGGTACTGCGATATCCACTAAAAATAATGGTCGTCCTTTACGCTTTTTCTCCACACGCTGATATAGTTCTTTAGTAATAATATAGTCGTTCGCACCTGTAGAACTAATGACAATATCTGCTTCCATTAACGTTTCTTCTAATGCTTCTGTAGATCTAGCACTACCCTGAAATTGAGTAGCTAATTGTTCCGCTTTTTCCAACGTACGATTAACTACCGTTACTTTTTCAGCACCGGAACCATAAAGGTTCTTGGCAGCTAATTCTCCCATTTTGCCGGCACCAATAATCACGATATGCTTTTCACGTAATTCTGCAAAGATTTTTTTGGCTAATTCCACTGCTGCATAACTTACAGATACGGCATTTTCCCCGATCATTGTTTCGCGCTGGCTCTTTTTACCAATCGTTATCGCTTGTTTAAATAATTCGTTAAAAATGGTACCAGTTAGTTTATGTTGTTGTGCTGTCAAGAAAGTTTGTTTTACTTGGCCAAGAATTTGCGTTTCTCCCATTACCATTGACTCCAATCCACAGCTTAAACGAAAAAGATGTTCTACCGCTGCTTCATTTTCATAAATGATAATGTGAGGTACAAATGCTTCTTTATCTATTCCGAACCAATCTGCTAAAAATTGCTTAATAAAGTACCTGCCTGTGTGAAGTTGATCGACGACCGCGTAAATTTCCGTACGATTACAAGTGGAAATAATGACATTCTCTAAGATACTTTTTCTACTATTGAGTTCTGTCATTGCCTCCATTAATGTATCGTCTTGGAATGCGAGCATTTCACGAACTTCAACAGGCGCTGTTTTATAATTTATACCTGCTGCTAAAATATGCACAATATCTACCCCCAAAAAAAGCAAAAAGCCTAACACATATATTTATTATTATAACACGTTTTAAAAATTAAATAGTGATGATTTTATGAACAGTTATCAAATCATCTATGGTAAAATGAAAATTGATCGTTTTTTCATAATTAGTTCTATTGTACTTTATCATAATCATTATGAATTATCAAGAAAATAAGTCTCAATTAATAATTATTTTAATCTAGGAGTGTTTATTTTGAAGAAAAATGGTCTTGTCGCCTTTTTATTAATTGGAATTGGCTTATTCTTTTTACTTAGAGAATTACGATTACCAATTCTAACTGATTTTTATTCTTGGCCCACCTTGTTGATATTGATTGGCGCTGCATTTCTTATATATTCTTTCTCTTCTAAAGATTTTAAGAACGTTTTCCCTGGTGTACTTTTACTTGGATTAGGCATCCATTTCCATGGATTAGCGCATTATTCCTTTTGGATTGACCATTGGGGCATGTATACCTTAATCGTTGCGATCGCCTTTTTAACCCGCGCTGTCAAAACGAAAAAAGGAACTATACCTGGTATTATTTTATTAATCATTTCTATTTTTGCCATCTTTGTCGAGAATCAGCCTGTTTGGTTTAGTTGGATTAATCAATTGATGTATTGGATTGAACGATTTTGGCCAGTGCTTTTAATTGGTTTAGGGATCTACCTACTCTTAAAAAAGAAATGAACTAAGCTATCATAGCATTACTTTCTAAATACAGAAACCTTTGAAAATAGAGAGAGAAAAGAAGGTGAAAGTATGAAGAACTATCTTGCTTACTTATTTACAGTTATCGGTGCAAGCTTTTGGGGACTGACTGGTTTGTTTGTAGAGGCTTTTTATGCTCAAGGGTTTTCGGCATGGGAAATCGTTGCAATACGATTATCTGCTTCATCCATCATTTTAGTCAGTACACTGCTGTTCCTTGCACCAAAACAATTAATTATTAAACTGAAACATATTCCGCACTTTTTCGGTTTAGGCGTATTAGGTATCGTCTTTTTTAATTAACTGCGACGTACTGATAATTCTATAAGTTCGTTTAACGGGGATAAGTTACTTTTTTGGATCTTCTTCACGGGAATTAGTCTTCTCTTCGCGGGAAAAGTGCTGCGGTAGACGGGAATTATACTGCTCTTCACGGGAATTATCGCTCATTCCCGTGAAGAAGCAAACAATTCCCGTTAACAGCACTTGAATTCCCGTGAAGAGACCATACAATCTGATGCTTTACAGTTTAATTTTCATCCTAACTTTTTGTCGACTAACAAATATAGGGTACCAACCAAAAGAGAAGGTTGATACCCTATATTTTTATTTTATATAGTTACCTAAGTAACGCCATACTTCTTCTTTTCCTTCACTCGTCTCTGCTGAGAATGGGATGACTGCGTCGTCTGGGTCCATTTCCAGTGTGTTAATTACTCGTTTTAAATGGGTGTCTTTTTTATTTTTTGGTATTTTGTCTAATTTGGTTGCGATAACCAAAACAGGAATCTCAAAATGCTTTAAAAAATCATACATCATACGATCATCTTCTGTTGGTTTATGACGTATGTCTACGATTAAAACTGTCAGTCGCAAAGTATCACGGAGTGAGAAATACTCTTCCATCATCTTGCCCCATTTTTCCCGCTCTTTTTTTGACACCTTTGCATAACCATAACCGGGCACATCGACAAAATAGAAAGCATCATTAATTGTATAAAAATTCAATGTTTGCGTTTTTCCAGGTTTAGAAGACGTACGAGCTAAGTTTTTTCGATTAATCAGCTTATTGATAAATGAAGATTTTCCAACATTTGAACGTCCTGCTAAAGCAATTTCAGGCCATCTATTATTTGGGTACTGTTTTTCAGAAACTGCACTTATGACTATCTCTGCTTTATTGACTTTCATGGTTCTCCTCCAACAATGCATACTCTAATACAGTATCTAAATGATCAACTGGAATAAACGTTAAACCTTCGCGTACACTCTCTGGAATATCTTCTAAATCTTTTTGATTATCAGCTGGAATTATAATTGTTGTAATACCTGCTCGGTGTGCACTTAATGACTTTTCCTTTAAACCACCAATCGGCAATACTCTTCCTCTTAAGGTAATTTCACCTGTCATTCCAACTTCTTTCCTTACAGCACGACCTGTTAATGCCGATACTAGAGCGGTTGCCATCGTAATACCTGCTGATGGACCATCTTTTGGTGTGGCACCTTCTGGAACATGGATATGAATATCATATTTTTCATTGAAATTAGGATCAATTTTAAATTTGTCTGCTCTTGAACGAATATAACTAAAAGCTGCTTGAGCAGACTCTTTCATGACATCTCCTAATTTACCTGTTAATGTTAATTTTCCTTTGCCCTTCGATAAACTTACTTCGATTGATAAAATATCTCCACCTGCTGCTGTATAAGCTAAGCCTGTTGCAGCACCTATTTGATGTTCTGCTTCCATGATGCCATAGCGAAATTTAGGTTTGCCTAAAATTGTTTCTAATTGTTTTTCTGTTACGACTACGCGCTGTTTCTCTTTTGAAACAATAATTTTAGCTGCTTTTCTGCAGATCGATGCTAATTGACGCTCTAAACCACGTACACCTGCTTCTCTCGTATAGACTCGAATCAATTTCAATAAAGCCTCATCACGAAGTTGTAAGTGACCTTTTTTAAGTCCATTTTCTTTCAATTGTTTCGGTAGTAAGTGTTGTTTCGCAATGTGTAGTTTTTCAAGTTCTGTATAACCTGCTATAGATATGACTTCCATACGATCTAACAGCGGTCTTGGTATTGATGCTAGATTATTAGCTGTAGCAATAAACATGACTTTAGATAGATCATACGTTTCTTCTAAATAATGATCACTAAATGAATTATTCTGCTCAGGATCCAACACTTCTAACATTGCAGATGATGGATCTCCTCTAAAATCATTAGACATTTTATCAATTTCATCTAATAAAAAAACTGGATTAACCGTTTCTGCTTTCTTCATCCCTTGTACAATTCGGCCTGGTAATGCACCAATATACGTTCGTCGGTGGCCTCGAATTTCAGCTTCATCTCGAACACCGCCTAATGAAATTCGCACAAAATTTCTATTGATTGCCCTTGCAACGGATTTAGCTAAAGAGGTTTTCCCAACCCCTGGAGGTCCAACCAGACAAAGAATCGGTCCTTTTAACGAATTGGTTAATTGTTGAACAGCAAGATATTCTAAAACACGTTCTTTTACTTTATCTAAACCATAATGGTCTTCATCTAAAATATCTTCCGCATGATTAATATCTAAATTGTCTTCCGTTTCTTCCGTCCATGGTAAAGCAAGTACCCAATCAATATAATTTCGGATCACAGAACTTTCAGCAGAGCTCTGTGGAACACGTTCATATCGATTAAGTTCTTTTTCTACAAGCTCTACAATACGGTCCGGGAATTCTTTTTCTTGCAATTTTTCACGTAAGGCAGCTAGCTCTCCTGTCTTTCCATCTTTGTCACCTAACTCTTTTTGGATGGCTTTCATTTGTTCACGCAAATAATACTCTTTTTGTGTTTCTTCCATTGATTTTTTTACACGCTGGCCAATTTTTCTTTCTAATTCTAACACTTCTTTTTCGTTTGAAATGATATCCAATAATTTCTTAAGACGTTTTGAAACATTTTTCGTTTCCAAAATCTCTTGCTTATCAGACATTTTTAGTGTGATATGAGAAGCTACTACATCAGCAAACCGACTTGGCTCTTCAATATCGGTTACACTTGCTAAAGTCTCTTTACTAACTTTTTTAGAGATTTTAGTATAATGTTCGAATTGTTCTAATAACGTACGCATCAATGCATCCTCTTCTGCTTTCTTCTGATGCACGTCAGCTATTTTTTCAATCTCAACAAAGAATTGCTTTTCTTCGTTAATAAATTGCTTAATCTCAGCACGGTACAAACCTTCTACTAAGACTCTCATTGTTCCATTAGGTAATTTTAGCATCTGATTTACTTTTGCCACTGCACCAATTATATGTATGTCATCGGTATTAGGCTCATCAACAGCACTTTCTTTTTGTGCTGCTAGAAAGATCGTTTGATCATTCATCATTGCCTTTTCTAGCGCTTCAATTGATTTTTCTCGTCCTACGTCCAAGTGAATCACCATGCCAGGAAAGACGATTAGACCGCGCAAAGGTAATAATGGTATATGTATAAATTTTGATTCTGTCATATGGCACCTCCGTCAAAGCTACTAGTTCTATGATTTAAAAATAATTCCCTAGTACCATTGTTGTTATGTTAAATCCCATTGTTATAAGTTTAAAGAAGTTTTGTTTTTTTGTAAATCAAAAGTATTTAAGTACGTGCTCCTAGTTTTACCGATTACTTGTTAAACATACAAAATCCCTTGTTAGTTAACAAGGGATTTTACGTATTATCACGATGTAATTAAAACTTGTAGTCTCACTTTAAGCACTTTCTTTTGGTGATTGAAGATCGATAACTGTGCCGTCTTCATGAACGAGTTTTGGTCGGCCATTTTCTTCTGTTACCGTTTCTTTGGTAATGATACATTTCTCAATATCATCCCTTGATGGTAATTCAAACATTACATCTAACATAATGCCTTCTAAAATGGACCTTAAACCACGTGCCCCTGTTTTTCGTTCAATCGCTTTTTTGGCTACTTCTTCTAAAGCACCTTCTTCAAACTCTAATTCCACATCATCGATTTCAAACAGTTTGTTATATTGTTTTACTAAGGCATTCTTTGGTTTCGTTAAGATTTCAACTAATGCTTCTTCATCTAAAGGCTCTAAACTACCGATTACCGGTAAACGCCCGATAAATTCTGGAATTAGTCCATATCGCAATAGATCTTCAGGTAGAACTTTGGAAAGTAATGCGGCTTTGTCTAATTCCTGATTATCTGCATCAGCACCAAAACCAATTACTTTTTTACCTAAGCGACGTTTAACGATTTGTTCAATACCATCAAATGCTCCACCACAAATAAATAAAATATTCGTTGTATCAATTTGAATAAATTCTTGATGCGGATGCTTTCTTCCACCTTGTGGTGGCACACTTGCAGTTGTACCCTCAAGAATTTTTAATAAAGCTTGTTGTACACCTTCACCAGACACATCTCTTGTGATAGATGGATTTTCTGACTTACGTGCCACTTTATCAATTTCATCGATGTAGATAATACCTTTTTCTGCTTTTTCCACATCATAATCGGCTGATTGAATTAACTTTAATAAGATATTTTCCACATCTTCCCCAACATAACCCGCTTCTGTTAAAGAGGTAGCATCTGCTATTGCAAACGGTACATTTAAAATACGAGCAAGCGTTTGAGCTAGTAATGTCTTACCACTACCTGTTGGTCCAATCATTGCGATATTACTCTTCGCTAATTCAACCTCATCCTTCGATTTTGGCGAATTAATACGTTTGTAATGATTATATACGGCAACAGATAAATTTTTCTTTGCCTTTTGTTGTCCTATCACATAATCATCTAAAATTTCACAGATTTCTTGTGGTTTTGGAATATCTTTGTATTCTACTTCTTCTTCTGTTCCTAACTCTTCTTCCACAATTTCTGTGCAAAGTTCAATACATTCATCACATATATAAACACCTGGTCCTGCTACTAATTTACGAACCTGGTCTTGGCTTTTTCCACAGAATGAACATTTCAATTGACCTTTTTCTTCATTAAATTTGTACATGACATTCACCCCTTGTTCAAAAAGTATTTCATATGATCGAAAAACATTTTGTTTGTCTTTAGCCAATCATATCAAATTGTTTCAAAATAAAAAAGTAATACACTTTTTTCGTTATCGTTTTAGAAGCGTATCAGTCTTTTACTTTGATTACAAATATTTTGCGTTGTGTAAAGTAGAGTTACTATATATCTATGTTAGTCTAACCAAATGTATATCCTTCTATTGCATTGAATTTATGATTATGTATAAATCGGGATTGTTAAGCTAGGTAGGATAATTGCGATTATGTTAGAGAAAACAAGGCACGGTCGAGCGTACCTTGTTTTCCTATACAACATTATTTTGTTTTGCTGTTATCTACAAGGACATCAATAGCTTTTTTGAATTTCAAATCTTCTTGAAGCGCTGCAGTGTTTCCACCTAGTGCTTGTTTGATTTGATCTATTTCCATGTTGTACATAGATGCCATTGATTCTAATTCTTTTTCAACATCTTCATCTGTTACTTCTACATTCTCAGCTTGAGCAATTGCTTCTAATGTCAAGTTTGTTTTCACACGTTTACCAGCATCTTCTTTCATTTGCTGTTTAAGCGCATCTTCATCTTGACCGGAGAATTGGAAGTACATGTCTAATGTCATACCTTGCATTTGAAGCTTTTGTTCAAATTCTTGAAGCATACGATCTAGTTCAGATTGTACCATAGCTTCTGGGATTTCCACTTCTGCATTATCTGACGCTTGTTGGATTAATTCTTCACGCTTGCTTGCATCTGCTTCATTTTCTTTTTGTTCTTGCAGACGTTTTTTTGTTTTTTCTTTTAATTCATCTAAAGTCTCTACTTCTTCATCAACATCTTTAGCAAACTCATCATCCAATTCTGGAAGTTCTTTTGCTTTGATTTCATGAATTTTCACTTTAAATGTCGCTTCTTTACCAGCTAGGTTTTCAGCATGATACTCTTCAGGGAAAGTTACGTCAACTTCACTTTCTTCCCCAGCTTTTTTACCAATTAATTGCTCTTCAAAACCAGGAATGAAAGAACCTGAGCCAATTTCTAATGAATGATTATCTGCTTGACCGCCTTCAAAAGCCTCTCCATCTACAAAACCTTCGAAGTCGATAACTGCTGTGTCACCATTCTCAATTTCGCCTTCTTCTTTCACAACTAATTCTGCTTGTTGTTCTTGTTGTTTTTTGATTTCTTCTTCTACATCTTCATCTGTTACTTCTGTAGATTGTTCTTCTACTTCTAGCCCTTTGTATTCGCCTAGTTTCACTTCAGGCTTAACTGTAACTTTTGCTGTGAAGATAAGATCTTTTCCTTTTTCGATTTGCTCAATATCAACTTCTGGTTGATCTACTGGCTCAATTCCAGTCTCTTCTACCGCGGCAGTATATTCACCAGGCAGAATGATGTCAACTGCATCTTGATATAATGATTCTACACCAAAACGCTTTTCAAACATTCCTCTTGGCATTTTTCCTTTACGGAAACCAGGTACTTGAACTTCTTTTACGACTTTTTTAAAGGCCTGGTCTAAAGCACTATTAAATTTGTCAGCTTCAACTTCAATTGTTAATACGCCAACATTACCTTCTTGCTTTTCCCATTTTGCTGTCATTCTATATTCCCTCCAACATAATAACTTGTATATTTGACGTTCATTCAATATACCATCTTATAATAGACCGAACGCAAATTGCAACCATCTTATTATAACATAATTGCTTTTGCTTTCAATAATAAAGTGAGACTTCAATCAGTGGGAGCTTTTCCTCCACTGATTTTTAGCGAAACTTATCAGGAAGTTATCGTCCGTTTATCCTCCACTTAGTATTTTTGTTATCACTAGAAACTTGAGGTGGGGGTATTACGGACGGTTAGCACCGTGATAATAACGTATGTAGGTAAATTTTCTATGTATATATGATTACACATCTAAAATAGTGCCATATAAAGTTTCCGAGACTTCAATCATTTTTAAGTAATGTTCTTTCATCAAAGATGTTTTTCTATCATCATATTCTTCCGTAAAGTGAAAGCTTTTGCTCACATAATACTGTAGTGATTCAGCTAATAGTTCATAGTTTTCTTTTTGAGGTAGAAAAGGAGTGTATACATATGCAAAACGTTCGAGTATAAATTGAATCATCTGATATTTTGTAGGGTCTTGTTGCTGCAAATCCTCCAAATAATTTGTAACACCTGTAAAAAAAGAGGTAGGTAAAACGGAATCGAGTTCATTAAAATGGATCGTATCTGTTAGATCAAATTTTTCAATATGTATCGAAGCAGAAGGATTTAATTTCTCATAATACTCTAAAATTGCTGTTTTAACCACAGGATGAATCTCAGAGTCTTGTAACATTTCTCTAAATAACTTTTTGTCATTTTTAGTTTCTAATTGCAGTAACCGCTTTATCATATACCATTGCTTTCGATCATTTTTCTCCCTAATCGCTTCTTCTAATTGTTTTTCTACTTCTATGTATGACTGTTTATCTTCCTGTTGTTGTAATTCGGTACTCAGTTGATACATATGTCGTAATTGTTCATTAATGTGATCCGGTATCAGTTCTTCATCTAAGGCATCTTCAATTAGATACATGACTTCTTTGTATTTGCTTGATTGAAATAATAAGGTTGAATATATATGTACATAATAGGCAAAGTATTGGTCTTTCTTATCAATTAACTCTTCACAAAGATCTTCCGCTTCTTCTTGCATATTTAATTCCATCATACAAATTAATTTACCAGTCATCACCTCATGAGAATGTACCCCATTTTCAGTTAATTGTAAAAAATACTGATACGCTTGGTCAAATTGATTCTCTTGCATCGCCTTTTTAGCCTGTTCTTCCAGATTATCCTTCCATTTCGGAAAAATAATAACATTCTCCCGTTCCTCTTCCATATTTTCACCTACCTTTAGTTGTAGTAGTCTTATTATAAAATTTATTAGTGAAAGACTCAAGAAATAGTATGATAAGTATTTGTCAGTTAATACCCCTTTTTATAATCGACTACATTAATATTTGGTTTCTTTGATTTAAGATATTCTTTGAAATTCGGAATAAAAATATCCTCTAACACGCGCTGATCATATTGCTCGGTTGCACCTGCAGAGTGCGGAGTGACAATAACATTTTCCATCTTCCAAAGCGGGCTATCATCTGGTAACGGTTCTGTTGCAAAAACATCTAATCCTGCACCGGCAATTTTATTATCCTGTAGTGCTTCTATTAAATTCTGTTCTCTTACAATCGCTCCACGACCGATATTAATGAAGAATGCACTTTTTTTCATTTGATTGAATTGCGATGCAGCAAACATTTCCCTGGTTTGATTAGTTAATGGTAGGGTAACCACCACGTAATCACACTGTGGAAGTACCTGTGATAGTTGGTCTTGTGTATACATATGATCCACGTAAGCAGTTTCTTTTCCAGAGTGACGCACACCTAATACTTTCATTCCAAATGCTTTAGCTATTTTCGCGGTTTCCTGGCCAATTTCTCCAACACCGATAATGCCAATTGTTTTTTGATGCATCTCTAATTTTAAATTGGCATTATCCCATTGTTTTTGTTGTTGTTGGCGCACATATGTATGAATTTTTCTTGTTAAACTTAACATTAGAGCAAATATTGTTTCAGAAATAGGAAAGGCATGTACTCCATTGGCACTTGTTAGAAAAACATCTTTTTGTTCTAATTGTTCTAATGGGAGACCATTTACTCCTGCACTCCACACTTGAATCCAACGCAAATTGGTATTTTCTTGCAATAGTATATCCTTTGATTTTTTATTCCAATGAAGAACAACTTCTGCAGTTTTCAAATCATCGAGATTTTCGTTATTCACAATTCGCCAATTTGGTGCTATTTCTTTTAATTGATGAAGATACTTTTCATCCAGATCCACGTTGACAACTAATGTTTTTTGAGTCATAAGTCCTCCCATTATTCTTGGCAAGCAAATGCCCTACTTTAGAACATTGTATCATTTATCATAACAAATTTGGAACAGAATTCACTAGCGACCAAATAATAGTGGATAAAAGAGAACGGTAACACTTCACTATTTTTTCATGTGTTACGCCTTTTCTTCCAAATCGCTAATTCATATGCTTCTACTTCTCCTTTTCCTTGCCATGAACAACATATCGGTGAGTTCGAACTCGAGTAATTACTACTTATTTTTTCCCATCTACCAGTTGCAGGTAATCTAATATTCATTTTGTTTGAACTGGGATTAACAAAAACAACAAAGTCTTCTTTTTTACCGAAAAGCATATAGCCAAACACAGGTTGAGGTGTCTTAATAACATGGAAGCGTTCTTGTATCTTTTTAGCTGAATCTAACCGAAAGACATTATATTGTTTCCTCAGTGATATAAGCTGTTGAACCCATTTAATATTTTCGTTTTCCTCTACTCTTTTTTTCCAGTCTAATTGGTTAATAGCATCGCCTGATATATAACTGTTCTCATCACCATATTTAGTTCGAAAAAATTCTTGACCAGCATGAATGAATGGTATGCCTTGACTTAAAATCGTTAAGCCTGTTGCTAATTGGTGCATTCGCTTACGATCTTCCTCGGCTGCTTCAGGATTTGTTTTAAGTAACCAATCTGCCAATGTATGATTATCGTGACATTCTACATAGTTAATCGACTGAAGTGGACGAGAAAACAATCGATTTCCAAATCTTAAATCGGAAGAACCCGAAACTATTTGCGGAAGATCTTCTAGATAGTGACCATCACCATTTACAAATCCCTTATTTATCAAATCATAGCCTTTGACCACGTCTCGAAATCTATCATTAAATTGACTAATCCCTACTATTTGATCAGATTGCGCAATGGTTGCTTTTATAGTTGGTGGTAGAGGTGTATTTAAATCCCACCCTTCTCCTAACAAAAAGATAGGTCTAGCTTCTAGTTGACATCTTCTGTAAATAACCTGCATTGTATCAATATCAATTAGCCCCATTAAATCAAAGCGAAAACCATCTACTAAATATTCTCGAAGCCAATAATCGACGGTATCCAATATCAGTTTCCGAACCATTTTTCGCTCGGTTGCTAAATCATTTCCCGTACCACTGCCATTACTTAAATCACCGTTTTCATGATAGCGAAAATAATATCCTGGCACTAATTTTTCAAGAACAGAATTTTCATGATCAAAGACATGGTTAAATACCACATCTAAAATTACGGAAATTCCTTCTTTATGAAAACTATTTATCATTTGCTTACATTCTTTCACTCGACAGCTTGGATTATTGACATCGGTCGCATAACTTCCTTCTGGAACCATAAAATATAACGGATCATACCCCCAATTGTAACTCTTTTCAGGTTGTAGCTCATCGACACGGGCAAAGTCTTGAATAGGTAAAAGCTGAACATGCGTACAACCCAACTCACTTACATAGTGCAATGCCGTTGAATAACCGTCGGTAGTGCTTGTGTTCTTCTCTGTTAATCCTAGAAATTTCCCTTTTTGTTGGACACCGCTTTCTTGACAACTCGTAGCATCACGCACATGTAATTCATAGATAATTGCATCTTTTTTATAAACTTTAGGGTAAATAGTAGTTCTGAAGTTTTTTGGGTCTGTCGATTCTAAATCCACTACAACACATTCTTCGCTATTGGCTGTCATGCTTTTAGCATAGGGATCGTTTACCAATCGCTCTTCCCCATTGATTTTAACTGCGAATTGATACGTACAATCCTTTATATCCCCGGTCACTTTGTTATACCAGACACCATTTTCTTTCCTCTTCATCATTAGTCGTTGTTTGTTTAGAATCAGCATTACATTGGTCGCGGTAGGTGCCCATACAGAGAAAGTAGTTGCTTCTTTTGAATAGCTGTTTCCAAGTAGTTCATTACTAGCATCATATGTTTGATCAAACCAGACACTTCGAACAACCTCCCTTGGATAAATAGAATAACAATTTTCTCCCCATCTTAAAAAAGCATCCTCTCCAATTGGGAGGTTGCAATCCAGGAAAATATTTATTTTTTGTTTCGATAGATATTCAATTGCTCTAATTGTCACTTCATCTTTACCAACAGTTATTTCTGGAACGTGATTCCTACAATCATCAAAAAGATTTTCTTCTATCGTTATCCTGTCTTTTTCATCCAACCATGCAACTAACCTCTCCATAAATAAAGCACCTCAGATCCTTTTTAAAAGATACCTAGATGTAAGATATTCTCATGTCTCTAAGTAATATAACAATTTTTCCTATC
The DNA here is from genome assembly GCF_001458115.1 of Gracilibacillus massiliensis. Lineage (GTDB taxonomy): Bacteria > Bacillota > Bacilli > Bacillales > Amphibacillaceae > Gracilibacillus > Gracilibacillus massiliensis. The sequence continues at coordinate 182,443 of NZ_CZRP01000012.1, read as the reverse complement.
ATATAGTAATAACAGTTAGAATATGCTGTTGAAGTTGAAAGGAGTTTAAATGACACAATACCTAAGTGATCTAGATATTTACCTTTACCACCAAGGAACACATTATCACAGCTATCAGTTCCTCGGTTGTCACACCAGAAAAACGGGCTATCAATTTACGGTATGGGCCCCTAATGCTGCTCGTGTCGAAATAGCTGGTGACTTTAACAATTGGACCGGTAAACATCACCAATTAGAACGAGTCAACCAAAATGGGTTATGGAGTGGCTATTTTTCTAATATCCCTGCAAATACAGCTTACAAATATCGAATTACACCGAAAAATGGACCAGCATTTCTAAAAGCTGATCCCTATGCAGTTCAGGCAGAACTTCGGCCACGTACAGCATCTTTGACACCTTCTTATGATCAGTATATGTGGAACGATCAGAAATGGGAATCAAATAAAAAGAATTACAATCCTTACGAATCTCCAATCTTGATCTACGAGCTACATCTTGGTTCCTGGAAAACAAAGGAAGATGGAAGCTACTTTTCTTACAGGGAATTAGCCGATGAGTTAATTCCGTATGTAAAAAAATTAAACGTAACACACATAGAATTATTACCGATTGCAGAGCATCCATTGGACATATCCTGGGGGTACCAAATTACCGGCTATTATGCAGCAACTAGCCGATATGGTACTACAACTGATTTCAAATTTTTTATCGACCAATGTCATCAACATCATATTGGGGTGATCATGGACTGGGTTCCAGGTCATTTTTGCAAAGATGAACAAGGTTTACGGCAATTTGATGGTGAACCATTATATGAATATAGTGATCCAAAAAAAGCTGAGAAACGTTCTTGGGGTACATTAACGTTTGACTTTGGGCGACCTGAAGTTCAAAGTTTTTTGATATCTAATGCGATCTACTGGATGGAAGAGTATCATATTGATGGACTTAGAGTTGACGCTGTTGCAAGTATGACGTACTTGAATTTTGATAGAGATGATAACGAAGAACAATTAAAAAATGGATTAGGTGGCGACCAAAATTTAGAAGCAATTGCTTTTTTGAAAAAACTGAATGAAGTCGTATTTGACATTCACCCTCATGCCTTAATGATGGCGGAAGATAGTTCAGATCTTCCTCAAATAAGTCATCCTACATCAATTGGCGGACTTGGCTTTAATTTCAAGTGGAATATGGGTTGGATGAACGATTTACTTACGTATATGGAATATGATCCCGTCTATCGAAAATGGCATCACAACTTACTGACTTTCTCAATGATGTATAACTATAGTGAGAATTTTGTTCTTCCACTGTCACATGATGAAGTTGTTCATGGGAAAAAGTCACTTTTAAATAAAATGCCCGGAGATCAATGGCAACAATTTGCTAACTTAAGATTACTATTTGGCTACATGATCATGCACCCTGGCAAAAAACTTATCTTCATGGGTGGTGAGTTTGGTCAATATATTGAATGGCGAGATCAACATCAACTAGATTGGCTTTTATTCGACTATCCATTGCATGACTCGTTATTTCAATATACGAGAGCCCTTTTTCAATTTTACCTTGATCAACCCGCTTTATACGAATTAGATCATAATCCAGATGGATTTCAATGGATAGATGCAGATAACAAGGATCAAAGCATTTTAGTCTTCCTTCGTAAAAACATTGATGCTAAAGAAGATTTACTTATAATCTGTAATTTCACACCAAAAGTATATCACGAGTACAAAATTGGAGTGCCTTATGTAGGAACATATAAGGAAATTTTCAACTCTGATGCAACTTGTTTTGGAGGATCTGATCAACAAAATTCTACTTTGCATGAAACCATTTCACAAGAATGGCATCATCAAAAACAACATATTAAAGTAACGATTCCACCATTAGCTGTATCCGTTTTTAAGCAAGAACAAAATCTAGAAAAGGAGGGATTGCAATGAAGAAAGAATGTGTAACCATGCTTCTTGCTGGAGGCGTAGGCAAACGTCTCGGCTTGCTTACCAAAAATCTCGCAAAACCTGCTGTACCTTTTGGCGGGAGATACCGTATTATTGATTTCACTTTAAGTAACTGTTTAAATTCAGGAATGTACACAGTTGGTGTCTTAACACAATATTCACCCCTTGATCTCCACAAACACATTGGTGTCGGAAAACCTTGGGACCTTGATCGGATGGAGGATGGTCTCACGATATTATCGCCCTTTACCGTCAATGATGGCGGTAGTTGGTATCTTGGGACTGCTGATTCCATTACCAAAAATATTCATTTCATTGAACGGTATGATCCCGAATATCTGATGGTTTTATCGGGGGATCATATTTATCATATGGACTATGATAAATTGCTCAAATACCACAAGGAAAAAAATGCAGATGTGACCATTTCTGCTCTTGAAGTACCGTGGGAAGATACTTCACGTTTCGGCATTTTAAATACATCCGATGACCTTAAAATCAACCAATTCGAAGAAAAGCCAACCAATCCTAAAAATAACCTAGCATCGATGGGGATTTATATCTTTAATTGGAAAATCTTAAAAAGTTATTTAGAAGCTGACACAAGAGATTCGGAGTCCAATCATGATTTTGGCCAGGACATTCTACCTGCTATGATCATGGATAATCTCTCTCTTTACGCCTATCGTTTTGAAGGTTATTGGAAAGATGTTGGAACGATTCAAAGTTATTGGGAGGCGCACATGGATCTTTTGGAAGAAAATTTGTCGTTTTCCTCTCCTAATAACAATTGGAGAATCTATTCCCACGACTCAAATTTTGCGCCACAACTTATCAATAAGCAGGCTACTATTCGACATTCCTTAGTGAACAACGGCTGTGTTGTCTCAGGGTCTTTGGACCATTCGGTATTATTTGAAAATGTTCAAGTAGCTAAAAACTCGGTAATTAAACAATCTATCCTTCTGCCTGGTGCACGAATCGGGGAAAATGTCGTTTTAGAAAGAGTGATTGTCCAAGAGAATGTAACGATTCCAAGCAATACTCGAATTATCGCTAAATCTAGTTCCGACCCTATTGTTCTATCGAATGAAAATCTCGAATCTATTTCGTAAGGAGGTGATCGAAAAATGGAAACCATGATGGGACTCATTAACTTGGAACATGAGCACGACTTTTTAAATGAATTAACTTATTTTAGGTGTGGGGCAGCTACACCTTTTGCCGGCAGATATCGTTTAATTGATTTTACTCTCTCTAATATGACAAAGTCCAATATAAGTGAGATAGCGATTTTCACAAAAAACAAATACCGCTCGTTAATGGATCATTTAGGTTCTGGAGCGGATTGGGAATTGAACAAACGCCACGGCGGATTATTTATTCTACCACCTCAATGGCATGATCCGAACGATGTATCGAAAGGAGATTTACGACATTTCTGCAACAATTGGGATTACTTTGAACGAAGCAAGTCGAATTATGTACTGATTAGTGGCAGTCAATTTATTTCCAATATGAATTACCAGGAACTGTTTGAGGCTCACCTTGAAACGGAAGCAGATATCACGTTACTTACCACTGAATATGCACACTTACCAGAACATGATGCATGCCTAAAAGTAGAAGTGGATGAGCAAGGAAAAGTCAAAGCGATTACAAATGACACGAAAAATCCTCATGTTTTTTCTGGCATTTATGTCATACGTAAATCCTTATTGTACGCCTTAATGGAAGAATGTATTGCAAATTACAAAAGTAATTTTTTTCTTGATGGCATCACCGCAAACCTTAGCCGACTTAACATCCACACCTACTCCTATCAAGGATATAGTGCAGTGGTAAACTCTATCGATAGTTATTATCAACAAAATTTGGCCTTACTAGAACCAGAAAATTATCAACAACTTTTCTCTGAAGGGGGCCGTGTTTACACAAAAATCGGAAATCAAGCACCTACCAAATATAACGGTTCTGCTGACGTATCCAAATCCTTAATTGCTACAGGTGGTGTTATTAACGGTGAAGTTGAAAATAGCATTTTATTCCGCGGAGTAAAGGTCGGTAAACGCGTAAAAATTAAAAATTCGATCATTCTTCAGCATTGCAGAATTGAAGATGGAGCACATTTAGAAAATGTCATTTTAGATAAGGATGTTACGATTACCGAAGATCAGCTGTTAAAGGGAGCGAAGGAACAACCATTTATTATCGCAAAAAATAGAACCGTTTAAAGGAGTGATCAGGTATTAATGGGGAATAAAATCTTATTTGTTGCTTCCGAATGTACTCCTTTTGTTAAAACCGGAGGACTTGCAGATGTGATTGGTTCATTGCCGCAAGCATTAACGAAAACCAAAAAATATGATGTTTCCGTAATTCTCCCTTTTTATAAGGATATGATAGATAATTGGATGGATCAGATCGAAAAAATCACTTCATTTACTGTAGAAGTAGGTTGGCGTAAGCATAACACTACATTGTTTCGCTTGATTTATCGAGATATTACCTATTACTTTATTGGAAATGACTATTATTTTTCAAGAAATGGTATTTATGGCTATGATGATGATGGCGAGCGATTCGTCTTTTTTTGTCAAGCTGTCGTCGATACGATAACCGAACTGGATTTAGAAATTGACATTTTGCATGCCCATGATTGGCAGGCTGGTTTAGCAGCTGCATTTGCAAAAATTGCACTTCCTACTCTGGATTTAAAAACCGTCTTCACGATCCATAATATTAAGTATCAGGGGATTATGCAAAAAGACGCCTACCAGGATTTATTTAACACACCACCAGAACATATTGGAGGGATGGAATGGAACGGCCTGCTTAATTGCATGAAAGCGGGAATATTTCATGCGGATAAAGTAACCACGGTCAGTCCAACCTATGCCGAAGAATTAAAGACACCTTTTTTTGCTGAAGGACTACATTCGATGATTACGGATAGGCAGGATGATTTCGTTGGCATCCTTAATGGAATTGATCTCAAAGAGTACAGCCCTTTGTTAGATCCTCACTTACCATCCAATTATCTAAATGCAGGGCCGGGAAAGCAGAAAAACAAAGAAATACTTCAACAAAAACTCGGATTGACTGAAGATCCTGAAATTCCAATGTATGTCATGATTACTCGGCTCGTAGAACAAAAAGGCCTCCACTTAATTCAAGCTATAATAGATGAATTTTTACAAGAAGATGTTCAATTTGTTTTATTAGGTACAGGGGATGACGAATTCCACCGTTTTTTTTATCATGCAGAAGAACGACATAAAGGAAAAATGGTCAGTTATCTTGGATTTGATGAAGCGATAGCAAGGCAACTATATGCCGCTAGCGACTTTTTTGTCATGCCTTCCCAATTTGAACCTTGCGGCTTAGCACAACTGATTGCCCTACAATATCGTTCTGTGCCAATTGTAAGAGAAACAGGCGGTTTAAAAGATACGGTTACTCCTTTTAATGAGTATACACAAAAAGGTAATGGATTCAGTTTTTCCAACTATAATGCCCATGAACTATTACATGTATTAAAATATTCACTTTCTATTTATCATAATGAACAAAAATGGCATTCGTTGATGCGAAATGTGAATGATAGTCACTTTAGTTGGCAGGAATCAGCTTTGCAATACGCGGAGCTCTATCATTCCTTAGCAGAAACTAAATCCACTGTACAAAGGAGTGAACAGAATTGAAGCAATGGTCTGTTGATACACTGATGAAAGCGATCATTCATTCCACCGAAGAGTTAAGCCAGCATCCTTTTAAAGAAGCTTCAAAAGAACAAATTTATAATGGGCTTTGTGAGATTGTAAAATTAGAAATTAATAGACAGTGGGAAAAAACGAATCGAAAGTATAACAAAAAGAATCCAAAGCAAGTTTATTATTTATCAATGGAATTTCTAATTGGTGGTTTACTAAAAAACAATTTGTTAAATCAGAACATGTTGCATATTTGTAATGAGGCTTTGACCAAGCTCGGGTTGATACCTGAAGAAATATATAAACAAGAACGAGATCCAGGCCTTGGAAATGGTGGACTCGGTAGACTAGCAGCCTGCTTTTTGGACTCGATGGCATCATTAAATTACCCTGGTCATGGCTATGGTATTCGTTATCGTTATGGTTTATTTGAACAACGTCTTATCAATGGCTATCAAACAGAACTACCTGATTATTGGCTCGACAGCCCCTATCCTTGGGAAATTAAAAAGAACGATGAAGCGGTAGAACTCGAATTTGGCGGAACAGTTCAAATGGATCGTGACAACAATGGTGATCTCGTATTTCATTACATCAATACAGACAAAGTGCGTGCGGTCCCCTATGATATTCCGATTGTCGGTTATCAGAATCAAGTGATCAACACATTGCGACTATGGAGCGCTGAACCCATTTCGACAATAGACCAAAACGAATCCAATCAATATTTCCATCAACTGGAGCATCATCATTCCATTGATCAAATATCAGGCTTTCTCTACCCAGATGATTCTAGTCAGGAAGGTAAAATACTTCGAATCAAACAGCAGTATTTTCTTGTGGCAGCGAGCTTAAAAAATATTATCTCCCACTTTAAATCAAAAATGAAAAAATCACTAAAACACCTACCTAAAAAAGCAGTCATCCAAATCAATGACACCCACCCAAGTTTAGCCATTCCTGAATTGATGAGATTGTTAATGGATGAAGAAGGTTTTGGTTGGGATGATGCTTGGGAAATAACCACTAACACTTTCGCTTATACCAATCATACGATTATGAGTGAAGCATTAGAAAAGTGGCCTGTAGCCATGATACAAAACCTTTTACCTCGCATCTATATGATTATTGATGAAATAAATGAACGATTTTGTCAGGGGATTTGGTACAATCAACCGCAATTAAGAGATACAATTCCACAATTAGCTGTGATTGCAGACAATCAGGTTCATATGGCTAGGCTTGCTATCATTAGTAGTTTTAGTGTGAATGGTGTCGCTAAGCTACATACGGAAATACTAAAAACGCAAGAGATGAAAGAGTTTCATCAACTGTTCCCGAAACGATTCAACAATAAAACCAATGGGATTAGCCATCGTCGCTGGTTATTAATGGTGAATCCACAACTCTCTGAACTTATCACAGAAACAATCAGCCCAAGTTGGATTCATCGTCCAAGAGAGTTAACACATCTCGTAAGGCATATTAAAGACCAGCCTTTATTAGATCGACTCAACCAGATCAAACGTCAAAACAAAATAGAATTAGCGAAATTCATCCAGCAATCAACAGGTATTTTGGTGGATGATCAATCAATTTTCGATGTCCAAATCAAACGACTGCATGAGTATAAGCGGCAGCTTCTTAATATTTTTCATGTCATTTATTTATACAATGAATTAAAAGATAACCCTTCATTAGATATCACACCTCGCACGTTTATTTTTGCAGCCAAAGCAGCACCCAGTTATTATTTTGCAAAAGAAGTTATCAAATTAATTAACACCGTAGCTGACGTAGTTAATTACGATCCTTCTATTAAAGGAAAACTAAAAGTGGTTTTCCTTGAAAATTATAATGTAAGCTTAGCAGAGAAAATAATTCCTGCAGTAGATTTAAGTGAACAAATATCTACAGCTGGTAAAGAAGCTTCAGGTACAGGAAATATGAAAATGATGATGAATGGCGCCCTTACGATCGGCACTTTAGATGGTGCAAATATTGAAATGAAAGATCTGGTGAATAGATCGAACATTTTTCTATTTGGACTTACTGCAGATCAGGTGCAGGAATTCTATCGTAATGGTGACTACCAAGCGACAGAAATCTATCAAACGGACGAACGTCTCACACAAATCATGCATCAAATCAGGGATGGTTTTTTCGGCCAAGAATTCAACGATATTTATTATCACTTACTATCAAGCAATGACCCTTATTTTATCTTAAAAGACTTTGATGATTATGTAGAAACCCATCAATTTGTCGATCAGACCTATCGAAATAGCAATAAGTGGTTATCCAAAAGTCTTGTAAATATTGCGCATTCTGGTAAGTTCTCTAGTGACCGTACTATTAGGGAATATGCGACTTCGATTTGGAAGTTATGAATTTATGAAGTACGAATGTGAACAATATTTTAAGGTGGCAGTTGTGAAGAATTACTGATGAGAAGACTAATCGTTGATATTTTGGACTTATAAACATAATGTAATCTTGGTGAGTACACCTATCACCGGTTTTTGGTTTCTTCACGGGAATAGTGCTTCTGTAGACGGGAAATAGGCTTCGCTTAACGGGAATTATCCTCTTTTCCCGTCAAGCATAGTATAATTCCTGTCAATTCCCGTGAGGAGTGAGTGAATTCCCGTTAAGCATTTTAAATACTACATCAGAGAAATATTATCAACGTGAATCATACTTTCATAATTCTCATGTTAACACTAAGGTCTTTACACATATAAAAAATTTTTATTCCTAGGCTCTTACGTATTATTCTAAATTTTCAACTGCATAATCTGCTTGTTCTTGTGTAAATTGATCTCCATAATCTGATGTTAATTGATCTCTAATTGCCTCTTTAGACATATCCATTGTTTCTTGGTAATTTTTTGCTGATTGTAAGGCATTTTCATTCCAGTCTGCTTCGATATTATCGATTGCGTATTGCGCCTCTTCATCTGTGAATTGTTCTCCATGTTCCGATGTTAATTGATCGTATATACTTGCTTTTGACATATGCATCGTCTCACTATAATTTTCTGCTGATTTTAGCGCATTCTCGTTCCAATCTGCTTCGATATTATCGATTGCGTATTGAGCTGCATCTTCAGGGAATTGATCACCCATTTCGGCTGTCAACTGATCATAAATCCCTGCTTTTGACATATGCATCATATCTGAATAGCTCTCTGCAGAATTTAAGGCAGATCTGTATTCAGTAGGAACATCATCTTCAACTGGTTCACTTTCTTCAGCAGGTTCTTCCTCATCGTCAAATGGTTCTTCAGTAGCTTGCTCTTGATCCTCTTCTGTATTTTCTATATTTGTATCTTCTACTTGGGCATTTTTCTCTTCTGCAGCTTCTTCTTCTCCCATGTTTCCAACAATACCAATAAATAAAACAACAGCAATTAACCAAAACCACCAACGTTTAAAGATAGACTTTTTTTCTTTAGCCAAAATTAATACCTCCTATTGAATTCAACAATTCAGTCGACCTATTCATAGTAAAAGTTTTTTTCACTTTATTATTATCATGCAAAGTAGAAATTCTATACGAGGAGCAAGCAAATAAAAAACCTCACAACGATTATCGTTGCAAGGCTTTGGCTAACGTCCCAGGCAGGATTCGAACCTGCGACCCACAGCTTAGAAGGCTGTTGCTCTATCCTGCTGAGCTACTGGGACATGGAGCGGGTGAAGGGAATCGAACCCTCGACATCAGCTTGGAAGGCTGAGGTTTTACCACTAAACTACACCCGCATTATATATGAGATGAATCATTCCGTACTCTTTAACGCAATACATGTTCCTGCATCTAAGAGTTATTTCAAAGAAGCATAATGCTTCGGAACAACTCGATGGCTACTCGGTGGATGTATTGCTCGTGGCTGAGGTTTTACCACTAAACTACACCCGCGTTTTTTATGTATTTTTTCTTATATCTCGTTAACGGACAAGTACCATTATATAAATTCTAATCGCTTCTGTCAACAGAAAATGCAAAATTTATAATGAACTATTAAACCTTAGACAAATACAAGCTTCTTTTTTAAAAGGACTTACTAAAAGTCAGCAGAAATAAATTCTGCTGACTAAATTAGCTTAATGAAGTTTGATAAGCAAGACTGGAAATTTCCTGACCAGCTTTCGTATAAAAATGGACAGAAATTTCTTTCAATTGCTCATCAGCTGTTACTATTGCATAAGATCCTGGATGTGCACTTCTCGGTTGACGAATACTTCCAGGATTAATAAATAACTTATCTTTAACCTTCTCCGCTCCAGCTACATGCGAATGACCAAAACAGATAATGTTAGCCCCTAATTCTTCTGCGCGATAGGAAGCAGGCATTAACGTTGCTTTTGTTTGATGCAAATGTCCATGGATAACTAAAAAATGTAGCTTACCTACCGCAAAATCAACTTCTTCAGGAAATCGAAAATCCATATCCATATTTCCTTGCACTTTCTCGAATCCAGCTAAAGGTTCACTATCAAATTCAAGTTCTGAATCGCCACAATGAATCATGGCATCCACATCAGCTTGATGTCTTTCTTTAATTTCTGTCACTTCCTGGCTCCAGCCGTGACTATCACTAAGTATTAATATTTTAGGCATTGCTTCCACCCCTTGCGTATGACTTCTATAACTGCTTTACCCAATTTTCTATCTTATCTAACGCGACTTTTCGGTGACTTATTTGATTTTTTTCCTCCGGAGTCAGTTCAGCCATTGTTCGGCTGCTACCGACAGGATAAAAAATCGGATCATAACCAAAACCGTGTTCACCAATAGCTTGATCTCCAATCGTTCCTTCGCACTCACCACGTTTAAAGATCGTCTGTTGACCAGGTTGTGCGATAGCTAATACACAAACAAAACGACCTGTTCGTTGCTCGTGAGGAACATCTTTTAACTCAGATAACACTTTTTCAAGATTAGCTAGATCATCTTTTTCTTCTCCAGCATACCGAGCGGAATAAACCCCTGGTGCACCATTAAGTGCGTCAATTTCAATCCCTGAATCATCTGCAATGACTGGGATATTGAACATACGACATACTGCCTCCGCTTTGATTGCTGCATTTTCTTCAAACGTATTGCCTGTCTCTTCAATATCTTTTACCGGTTCATCCAGATCTAACAGCGAATAAACTTTGATACCAAATGGTTCGAATAAACCGATAAAATCCTGCATTTTCCCTTTATTTTTTGTAGCAATAATTAACTCTTTCATTTAAAGTAACTCCCCTAGGATCGTTCAAAATTTGTCTTGATAAGGTGAAATTGCTTCTTTTTGGATTTCAAAGATTTCTTTCATGCCTTTCTCAGCTAAAGCTAACATTTTCGTTAGCTGTTCGGTCGTAAATGTTGCTTCTTCACCAGTACCTTGAAGTTCGACAAATTCGCCTTTACCAGTCATAACAACATTCATATCTACGTGTGCTTTTGCATCCTCAGAATATTCCAAATCTAATATCTCTGTTTCATCCGGTAAGACACCAACAGAAATGGCTGCTAAGTAATCTGTGATAGGTAATGTTTTTATTTTTTTTTCTTTTAATAGTTTACCTAGTGCATGAACAACTGCTACAAAGGCCCCTGTAATGGAAGCAGTTCTCGTGCCACCATCTGCTTGAATAACATCACAATCGACCCATACGGTTCTTTCACCGATTGCATCAAGGTCAACCACTGCACGTAATGATCGGCCAATCAATCGTTGTATTTCCATTGTTCGTCCAGATACTTTACCTTTTGACGATTCACGAATATTTCTCGTTTCTGTTGCACGAGGCAACATCGAATATTCTGCAGTAATCCAACCTTTTCCTGATCCTCTCATAAAAGGTGGAACCCGATCTTCAACACTGGCATTACAAATTACTTTCGTGTCACCAACCGTAATTAATACAGAACCTTCAGCATGTTTTGTGAAATTTGTTTGGATATCAATTTTTCTTAATTGATCAATTTCTCTCCCTGTTTCTCGCATCGTACTTCCTCCTAACATTCTGTTCTATCTTAACATATTTTCTCAGTAGATGCCGATCTCATACATGTTAAATAAGAAAAACACCCCATACTTAGTATGAGGCGTTAAAAAGATTAAATACTTTCTGTCGGTGTAACCATTTCTCTTGAGACAGGTTCTGTATATGGTTGTCCACTTTCACTTATGACTTCTTGATGATTTTCAACATTTACCTCAACGGCTTCAACATCTTCTTGTTCTGTTAAGGTTAATACGATCGATTGCATTACTTCGTCTGCTATCATGCTTTTAGCACTGTTCGTTAAAATATTTTCATTAAAAGTTAAAGATAGTACTCCATCATTAAATTCTGGTGATGCCGCTAGCTGGGAACCAGTATTAATAAAATGCTGAAGCGGTAAATCAAATGCAGGACCTTCCATCAATGCTTGTACCACCGCTTGATGCTGATTATTATCTTCCATCATTACATGCTGTGTGATTGGAACAAAATAAACCATCTCATCACCTTGCATTGGAAAGTAAAGCGTGGTAGCTTTACTTTCCATTAGGTCAATACCTTGAGCTTGGTGAACGTTAATACCATTTGCGCGAGAATATCCTTCTGAAATAGGTGTTCCATTTACAGGCATTTCATTTTGTTCTTCACCATTTATCCATAACTTCACACGTTGAACATTCTCGAACTCTGTTAACGTATGTGTCATCGATTCTAATATTTTCTGTTCGTCTTCTGCTTGATAGGTTTTGAAATCATCGGAGACATTGACAACTAAGGTTCCGTCTGCTTCTAAATTCAAATCAATAATTTCTGTTCCAGCTGGTAATACAGCCTGAAAACCACTAGGTAGCATCGAAGTAACTGGCCCATCTTGTACTAAGTATTCAAGTACTTGTTTGGCAACCTCTTTTGATTCTGGTGAAGGTAGTTGGACTTGTTGTGGAACAACTAAACCATTTTGATCTAATAAGTATAAGGTTCTGGTGACACTATCTGTTGAACTTACAGAATCTTGCTCTTCACTTTCTTCGCCTTCTTCACTTTCCTCTTCAGCTTGATCTTCATCTGTTTCCTCTGATTCTTCTGGAATGTTTTCTAAATCATCGGTTAGCTCTGCATCTTCTGGCGGTGCATCTATTTGATCTAATGTCTGTTCCCCCTCAAAAACACCACAACCAACTAGCAATAGTAAACATAGTAATACAATTCCTACATATTTTTTGGCTAAATCGATTTTCATCACCGATACCTCCTACGATGGTTTGTACTATTATGTATACGAGCTATTTAACAAAATAGACCAAAAAAAAAAGAACTAAAGAGAATGTCATTCCTCTCAAGTTCTTCCCAGGCTTTTGACTGTATTTAATTCAATTTTATCGACTGCGTCTACTTTTTGTTCTAACCATCGTGAGGCAATCTCGTGAAAGACCTTTACATCACCAGTTGTATAAAAATGATGCTGGGCTTTGGTTGTACCTCGATAAAGCTTCTTATGATAACCTAATATTGTACTCACTTCTCTAGCCGTCTCTTCGCCAGAGGAAATCACAGTAACCGTAGTCCCAATTACTTCTTGAATTAAGTGCCTAATCATTGGGTAATGTGTACATCCTAATATCAGTGTATCCATTTTAGAAAACTGCTTTAATGGTTGTAATGTTTCTCTGACAACTTGATAGGCCTCTTCCCCACTAACAATTCCTTTTTCAACTAATGGAACGAATCGGGGACAAGGTAAATCTCTTACTTCAATATTAGTATTAATTTGTTTTAATGCATTAACATAGGCTTTACTACTAATCGTACCTTCTGTACCCAGAACCCCAATTTCACCTGTTCTCGAATTGGTTATAGCGGCTCTAGCACCTGGTTGAATCACACCGACAACTGGAATGGATAAGTCTTCACGCAATTGCTCTAATGTAAATGCCGTTGCTGTATTACATGCGACCACTAACATTTTTATATCTTTTGCTAAAAGGAAATCAACCATTTCCCAAGTATATTGAATGACTTCCTCTTTTGGTCGCGGTCCATATGGACATCGTTTTGTATCTCCTAAGTAAATAATGGATTCCTTCGGTAATTGCCGTACTAATTCACTAGCTACCGTTAGTCCTCCTACTCCTGAATCAATTACTCCTATTGGTTGCCTCACATTCATCGCCTCTTTACAATTTTACATTTTCTTTTGCTTGTTTCATTTCATGGTGCATTAGATGTAATAATCTCGATAACTCAGACATGTCTTCCTCTTTAACATTCGTTAGAACTTCACCCAAATATTGCTGTCGTTTCTTAATTACTTCACGAATGATGACTTTACCTTTTTCTAACAAATGAATGCGCACGACACGTCGATCTTTTGTATCTTTCACCCTTTCGACTATATCGTTTTTTTCCATGCGGTCGACTAAATCTGTGGTCGTACTAAAAGCGAGATTAATTTTTTTGGATAACTCTCCTAATGTTAAATCGCCGTCTTCCAGCAAAAATTGTAAGGCAATGAATTGAGGAGTCGTAATAGGATAATTATTAAGGATTTCTCTTCCTTTTTGCTTTATAATTCCTGAAATAAATCGTAATTCTTTTTCAATATCAGCTATTTGCTCTGATTCTTTTGTATTAGCCAAATCAATACGTCCCTTCACAAAAATACATACCTATACTATAACATTTTTTTGTGAAAGATTGTTGTTAGAAGAATAGCAAAGCTTAGTGCACCCGCTTATAACCATGTTATTGTATTTCCCATTCTACAGAAAAACTTCCTTTCGCTTGATGGCCTTTTATGATAATTCGATATTCTCCTGATTTCTCTGCTTTAATACTCGATTGATCGCCATGTGGATGCATACCTACAAAATTCCCAAATTTATTTTTCACATGGTATCCATGCCCACCATCGATTTCTTCTGTATTAACTGAAAAATAAACGACATCTCCTTCTCTTAACTCAAGAGGAATTTCATGTTTTCCATCAAAATAATCAAATGATGCTTGATAAGAATTATGCTGCTTATTCTCCTCCCAATTTTCTTTTTCGGTAAAATCAATTGTTATAGTTATCAAAAAAACAATGGGAATCAAAACAGCAAATAAATATCTAAACCAAGTTTTATTCTTCGCAATAAGTGTAGCCAAAAAATAAATATTTGCTAGCGCTGTCCCAATAATACCTGCAAAAACACCATACCAATCCCAGCTGATAATTGGAAAAAGAATAAAGCCAAAAAGAAAGTATAAAGGAACTCTTACATAGTAAGCAATTCGAGTCAATTTCATTACGATTATGTCTATTAAGATCGAGCAAAAGATACTATAAACAAAAACAATAAACAACAATTGATAATCGGAAAAGGTTTCTGTGTAATCAAAAAGATTTCCATCCGTACCTAAGATAAAGAAAAGTGACAAACAGGAAAGCAAAAAACCTGCGCCTGCTAATTTGGTAAATATATACTTCATACTTTAGCCTCATCAAAACTTTTAGTCGGATTTAATATCAGACTGTTGTTTTCATCCAAGTAAAATACGAATGGTTCACGAAAGTATAAAAATAAGATTATTGCTAAAACTCCTAGTATTACGATGTAACTCAAAATATTTTACCTCCTATACAAATCAAAGGAGCATCAAATATGCCTTATACAAAGGACGATCCGAAAATTTACTATCAAGCTGTTGGAAATGGTACTCCGATTATTTTTATTGCACCACCAGCAATGGGACATCTGACTTTCCACTACCAAACATTATTAGAAAATAATTATCGAATTATAACATTTGATAATAGAGGCGATTGTCGAAGCACTTGTCCTGATCTCTCGATGACCTTTGATGACTTGGTTTATGATGTTAATAGAATTATGGAAGCGAACGATATTCAAAAAGCTGTCATTTGTGGATATTCGAATGGTGGCTTGATAGCACAACAATTCGCGATTACTTTTCCAGAGAAATCGTTAGGACTGATGTTAATCGGCGGTTACTATGCCCCAAAGAACGTCCTTTTACGGATAGAATATCACTTTGGTATTTGGATAGCTAAAAAGAAGGCAATCCCACTGTTAGCGAAAGCACTCTCTTTCAATCACTTTCGCGATAAAAAAATAGCAGTCAAGATGGATTCGGAAATAAAACGAACAAACCCTTACTTATTGATGCAACAATATCAATTAGGATTAGATTTTTCTATTGAAAACACCTTACATTTAATTAAAGTGCCTCTATTACTTATTTATGGTGCGAATGACAAATATGTACACGACTATCAATACTACTTTCGTGATCAACTATCAGAGGTTGACGTAGCATATGTTCACCGTTCAAAGCACCAGGTGCCTACTAAATATTTTCATGAGTGTAATGCTATTATAAAAGAATGGACAACCAGAAAAGGATTATTAGAATTATGAGAAACTAAAAATATCACCTAAAAATTTCCCAATCGCTCTAAATAAAAGAATCAGTAGACGAATTGGCCAAAATAACAGCTCCGGTATCCAAAATAACATATCAAAAAACATATCCCATTTTGTATATTCATACGAACTTTTTTTGTATTTTCGTGTTTTTTTCTTTTTCTCTTCCCATCGTTTGCTCATGCTCTCACTCCTTGATCCATCACCAGTATATTCCATCATTTTCTAACTATTATTATACCAAAATTTGTATAATTTTTGAAGGAACACTCTTCCTGGAATTTCTATTATCGACAAGATAATGCCCTTATCATTCTAATACATTCCAAGTCAGAGCTGTTCCTTTCTTTATATCTTGATTGACCTTTTTCCCTAAAAGGACATCAAAATATTTTGGTGGTAAACCATATCCGGGTCTGATAACTCGAAGATTATCTTTCGTCAGCTGATCTCCTTTTTTAATATCTTCTGTAATATATAAGGAACGACGATACCGTAATGAGTTGTTTTCTTTAGCTGTAGGACCATATTGTATTTTTCCCATTGCTTGCCACGCTTGCATCGACTCCATAACAAGTCTTTTTAATTCTGTTGGTTCTAAAGAAAAGCCAGCATCGACTCCTCCTTCATTTCTCGATAATGTCAAATGCTTTTCAATAACTGTTGCACCGAGAGCGACACTAGCTATTGCAACGCCAGTACCTAAAGTATGGTCAGATAAACCTACTTGACATTGAAATGTATCTTGCATGTTCGGTATCGTGTTGAGGTGACTATACTCTGGTGTAGACGGATAAGTACTTGTGCATTTCAATAAAATGATGTCCTCACTGCCTGCTTTTTTAGCCGTTTGAACCGTTTCATCAATCTCAGCAACAGAGCACATACCCGTTGAGATGATCATCGGTTTCTTCGTACTTGCTACTTTTTTTATCAAAGGTAAATCGGTACATTCAAAAGAGGCAATCTTGTAACAGGGCACATCTAATGTTTCCAAGAAATCAACAGCAGTTGCATCAAAAGGAGAACTAAAGCCAATCATGCCTAGCTCATGGCATCGATTAAAAATAGCTTGATGCCATGCCCAAGGCGTATATGCTTGTTGATAAAGATCATGCAGTGACTGGTTATGCCATGGACTGTCGCCATCTGATACAACAAAATCCACAGACGTTGACGAAATCGTCATCGTGTCTGCAGTATATGTTTGAATTTTCAACGCATCTGCCCCAACTTCTGCCGCTGCCTCAACAATTTCTAAAGCCCGATCTAGAGATTGGTTATGGTTACCAGACATTTCTGCAATAACAAAAGGGGGATAATCCTTTCCAATTTTCTTATGGCCGATTGTAATTTCCTTCATTATAACTCTCCTTTCTATCTTTCCACTCGTCATCAAACAATGCCAAAGCGATCACATCGTATTGTTTATTGTCTTTACTTATATGCCGCTTAAATCTTCCTTCGATTTGAAAACCCAACTTCTGATGAAAATGTAAGCTGGGTAAGTTTGTAGAAATGACTTCCGCACATATTTTTCTGATTCCTAATTCAATCATATGATTAATTGCTAATGTTGCCATCTTGGTCCCTGAACCGGATGGAGCTGCTTCTTCCCCAATATAAAAGCCCCAATAGCAACGATTATGCTGGTCATTTATGTCATAGAATTGAACAAGACCTAACGGTAGATCTACTTTTAAAAAAATAAACACTTCTTTACTGGGATCCTGCTTCACTCTCTGATACCACTTAAAATGTTCTTTCCAGCTAATTTCGTTGTCAGTATACATGTATTCTTTAATTCGCTTACTATTTCGCCATTTTAGAATTTGTGCTAAATCCTGTTCTTCAATCACTCTTAGTTGAAAGCTACTCATTTACACTCTCCCTTCACCATATAGCAGGCAACAGCCTCATCGACTACTCTTGTTCTAAATAATTTTAATCTTCTTTTCATGTGCTTCCATTCCTTTGGATCATTCAAAAAGGATTGTACGGCGATTTTTATTTTGTCTGTTGAAACGTTGCTACTCTCTCCTAAATTCAAAAGAAAACCAATCGAATCTAGGTGGTTTAAAATATCTCGCTGATTGGGTGCTGTCTCTATCGTTAGTGTAGGTAGTTGAAGATAACAACGTTCCCAGGTAGTGGTTCCTCCTGCCCCAATCGCTAAATCTGCTTTTTTCATTAGTAAAGCCATTTGATTAGTATCTGTATGGATACATACGGAAGGATAGTTATTGGCAAGTGCTTGGATCTGTTTAAAATCTGGATGGTTTGTGCTGATAATCGTGTTAATTGTAAAAGGATGATTGGAAAGCTGTATGAGGGCTTTTAAAGTTTTGTATGTATCATTGGTAGGGTCTGTTCCTCCGAATGATACGAATATATTTCTAATATATTGATTTGATTTATCAATTGGTAAGGTCTGTTTAAATTCTTCACGTAGTAACAGATATTTAGGTCCTAACAGTAATGTTGCTTTGTCTGGGACCAAGTCCACATAACGCTTTTCCATGTTTTCTAATAAGTTTTGATCGACTAAAGTATCACAATAATGATTTCGATTCGCTAAATCATCAATTATCATTAGGTGCTGGACATAAGAAGCAACGTTTTTTTCCCATTTCTCATCTAGTCCATAATGATCAACGACTAAATAATCAACAGTAGAATACTGTCGAATTAATTCAAGAGTATTGGATGCATCTAGTTTCCAATTTTTTTGGATACATTTTTTGGGTTGATTTTCTAAATAAGACAACTCTACTAATGAAAAACCTCTTTCCTTAATAAAATGATTGACATTGCCCGGGAAATTATGGCAAATAAAAGTAACTTCTGCTTCTCTCTTCCGCAACTGCTCCGCTAATACTAAACATCTTCTCACATGACCTGTTCCAATTTGATAAGAGCTATCCACACGAAATACAATACGCATCTTTTTATCAATCCTTTTGCTTAACACCTCGGTTTAGTTGATACCACTCTGGATGATGCTCCAATATTTCTAGCACATCATCTACTGAAAAGTATCGATTGTTTGGGTATAATTCTGTCAGTATATGTTCTATTAATTGAAAATCTTCGATCGTGTCAACTGTCCATCGATGACAACTGATATCATGTTGATTACTTACATTTCTTAACAGAAATTTTTCTGAATGTGCCAGAAAATAACTGGTCACATGCTCACGATGACTTGCAGTGGTTGCCAATTGATTTACTTTCATCAATGCACTATTTGAAAATACTTCGATATCAAGTCCTCGTGGATAAGTTCTCGTGATAACATTTGAAAGATAATCAACATCTTGCTCCGAAAGAAAGCATTCAACTAACTGATCAATCAGGATCGGATCCATCAATGGACAATCGGCTGTCAGGCGCACAATCACATCTGCACCCGATTTTCTTGCGGCCTCTACATATCTGGTTAACACATCTTGTTCAGATCCTCGATAGTAGTTTATGTTATGACTGGTGCAAAAATTAACAATTCGATTATCTTTTGATAATGTACTCGTAGCCACTACAAGATCATCTAGTTTAGACGCTCTACTGACCCTCATTAATTGGTAATATAATAATGGTTTTCCCATTACCTTTCGCAACACCTTCCCTGGTAAACGAGAAGAGCCCATCCGTGCTTGAATAATCGCAACAACCTTCATGCTCTCACCTCGTAATACTGTAATACTTTTTTTACTGCCATAATCACATCACTAACATCTTGACTTGTCATCTTAGGAAACAGTGGTAATGTGAGCATCTCTTCATACAATTGTTCCGCATGAGGACATAATCCTTTTTTATAGCCTAACGCCTGATAGTATGGGTGGAAATAGACTGGAATGTAATGAACGTTGACTCCGATATTTTCTTTTTGCAGTGCCTGGTATATCTCCTTTCTTCTCACTGTCAATTTTTCTAAATGAAGTCTAATCACATATAAATGCCAGCTTGATTCCACTCCTTCTAATTGAAAAGGTGGTGTTAGTAGTTCGAAATCGCGGAATCCCTCTGTGTATTTCTGGGCAATAGCAATTCTTTTATTTAAGTAACCGTCTATTTTTTTTGCTTGATTCACACCTAATGCAGCATGTATATCTGACATTCGATAATTAAAGCCTAATGACTGCATTTCGTAATACCATGGTTGATTTTTCTTGTGTAATTTTTCCTGATCTCTAACGATTCCGTGATTCCGAAAGTTCTTAAGTTTCTGAAAGTACTGTTCATTATTGGTTGTAATTACTCCACCCTCACCAGTAGTTATGTGTTTGACCGGATGAAAACTAAACATTGTCATGTCAGCTAAAGAACCTATTTTTTCACCTTCATAAACAGCTCCCAGACCATGTGCGGCATCTGAAATAAAAGGAATCTGATAACGATTTGCAATTTCACGGATCTTCTTGTAATCAACCGGCTGTCCGCTAAAATCAACCGAAATAATCGCTTTTGTCTGATCTGTTATCAAAGCTTCTATTGCTTCTGCTGAAATATTGTACGTTTTAGCGTCAATATCAGCGAAAACCACTTCTCCGCCTTGGTACTTAATCGCATTTGCAGTTGCCGCAAACGTGATTGGTGTCGTAATTACCTGATCGTTTTCTTTAATTCCGGCCGCAAAGCATGCGGCATGAAGAGCTGCTGTTCCACTTGAAAAAGCGATTGCATACCTGCTGCCAACATATGCAGCAATTGATTTTTCAAACGTATCGATCATTGGACCTGTCGTTAAATAATCACTTTGTAATACTTGAACAACTGCTGCGACATCTGATTGATCGAGATCTTGTTTCCCATAAGGTAAATAGCTTTTTCTTATCGGGGTTCCTCCATCAATTGCTAAACGTTTCCGGTCCATTTATCACCACCTCATTTATATAAGATTTGTTGACTGAATCCATTGTTCTGTTTTCTTTATTCCTTCCTCTAAACGAAATGCTGGTTTCCATGCTATCATTTCTTTCGCTTTTTGATAGTTACATAGCAATTTTGGTATTTCACTTTGTGGATGGATATGTGGAATATGTTGGATATGCTTCTTGTCTACTACAATTGTCTCTGCTAAATCATTAATGCTAATGTCTTGACCCAGACCAGCATTAATAATTTCACCATTTGTTCGATCCGAATAACCAGACTCCACTACAAACCGTGCACAATCTTCCACATACAATAAATCGCGTGTTTGCGTTCCATCCCCATAGATCGATAACGGTTTACCAGACAACTTATTTTTCAAGAACACTGCAATGACGCCACCCTCACCCCCTGTTTTTTGAAAAGGACCATACGTATTAAAAGGTCGAAGCACCGTGACAGGAAGTTGATACGCATAAAAATAAGATAATACCATGTTTTCAGCCGCTAATTTGGAGCCTGCGTAAGGACTTGCTGGTTTTACTGGATAACCTTCTGAAATACCTTTACGTTCACTTGCCTTTTCATAGACCATACAAGTACTCATAAAGACCATCTTCACACGATGTTTGCGACATTCTTCAAGTAAATGAAATGTTCCAATTACATCATTAGCGAATGTTGTTTGCGGTTGGTCAATACTATCTTGAACGTTAATACTTGCTGCCAAGTGGTAGCAAATATCAAATTCATTTTCAAAAAGTGAAGCCAAACATGCTTTATCCTTTATATCTCCTAATATAAAATCTTGAAAGTGTTGATTGTCTCGAAGTGTTTCAATATTCTCTAATCGACCGTTTGATAGATCATCGAGCACCCATACATCATGTTTATCTGTTAACAGTTTTGCGACTACCCATCTCCCGATAAAACCGGCTCCACCTGTTACAAGAATTTTCACCTGAACCAACCTCTCTTCTTTTTAAATATTCTTAATGTGTAGTTTGCCAGTTTAAGTTGGCTGCCACTAGATTCCTCAATTTGTTTATATCCTAACGATTCAAAAATGTCACGATAATTTCTCGGAAAAATGCGCCATTTATCTGCTTGCTCTGCTTCAAAAGTAATAAGATAAGATTTAGTAACCCTTGCAATCTCTTGAAATATCCATTCACTATCTGGATGGATATGCTCTAAAACGGCCATGGTAAAAACTAGGTCATAATGATCTGTTGCCAAATGTTTAATGACATTTTCTACAGGGGATTGTATAATATCAGCTTCGTCCGCTAATTTCGGGAAATTTCTTTTTAATTCTTGTACTGCATGATGGCTAAGCTCAATGCCTGTTAATTGGTTAAATCCCTTTTGATGGAGATATTCTAAATTTCTTCCTACATTACAACCGATTTCCATTATATTGTGATGAGATTTAATATATTTTTCGATAAAGGAAAACAAATAAATACTTCGTTCCACTTCCTTGCGATATGTTTCAGGATAGCTATTAGAATCCCAATATTCATGTATTTCTTTTAACGTCTTTTTCATTTCTTTTCTCCTCTCGATAATTCTTCAACTAAATTTAATAAACGGTGTCCTGATGAGCTTTTGTCTGGATAAGCATATGATAAAAATTTCTTTTGTTTTTTTTCTGCAATATCTCGCCACTTGGCATTGATAAAATATAAATGAACTAGTGAGGCGAGTTTCGTTGGATCTTTTTGGACAAAAGGGTCTAACTGATTATAATAACCCGTATAACCTGGTATAGTCGTTTGTAAGACAAAAACTGGCTTGCCAACCAACATTGCTTCTAATACCACTGTTGAGGCATAAGATACCACCGCATCTACATGTGGTAAGACCTGATAAAGTGTTAACTTATTGGTAGATTGAATATAGGGGAATTTTTTTTGTAAGAGATGCATTTTATCATTGGGAAAATCACGTAATATAATATTAATATCCAGCAAATTCTTGATTTGCTTAATCAACAATTGCCACTTCTTTGCGTATCGATTACCTCTCACAATAAGTAGTAAGGTTTTCTTTCGTTTATCTAATTTTAGTCGATTGAAAAATTGATTTTTTGTTATCGTCGATTTTACTAGTGCTTGATCAAATCGAGGATGACCAATGATTCGGATTGATTCTGGCGGAGCTCCATTTGCTACATACCAATCTTTTTCAAATTGTCCATATACGGCATCAATAGTTGCCAGCTTCGGTAAAAAGCCAAATTCATTACCGAGAATCCCGTGTTGCATACATATAGTGGGAATTCCTTTTTTAGCAGCAACAAATGCCATTGCTCTGCCAAAATGATTCGGACTAGAAATGATAACCGTAGACAACGAGACCTTTTTTAATAACTCTTCTAACATGTTTATTTGATTAATTACAAATTTCACCTTGTGTTTTAACATATGTTGAACGGACGAGTCCTGATATAGATAATGGTTTGGAAACCGTGTTATAATCTTGTCTACTTGTTTTTGTATTTTTATTATTGCTTGCTTTGTATTTGTTCCGAAATCTTGAAGGTAGATTCGATCCTTTGTTGGTTTATCTTTTGGGTATTTATAGGTTTTAATTGTTAACAAATTTGTTCTTTTAAAATAATTTTTAATAGTGGAAGTTGGTATCCGAATTAGTGGATCATCTAATATAGCAATAGGAGCTTTTCGTGACAAAAAGGGTACTTTAATGGTGTCTAAGTAATTGCTAAAAACGTGCTGTACTTGCTTTCGGTTAGTGACACGATGAATGATTTGTTTCGATAACTCTGGCTGGGATATTTCGTTCCAGAGCGAACCGTGATGTCGAATAATACTTGGGAAATGAACAAGGTAGGATAATCGATACCCATGGTAAATGACTTCTTTAAAATCTTCGATGAAATCAAGATATAAGGACCAATAATTTTTCGTATAGGTATTCATTTTCTCCTCCCTTCTAATTCGTAAGACGTTTAATTAATAGTTTTAACCGATCAAACGACCTTTTTTTACTTGGATATGCATAACGTAAAAACTGTGAAATTTTTTGTTTTGCAAAATTTCTATATGAGGATTTTGTTAAATAAGAGATTAATTGTTCTGCTAATACGAGTGGATCTTGTTGTGTAAGTGGTGTTAACTTCTGAAAATAACCTGTTTTCCCTTTAAAATTTTTATCTAAAATGAATACCACTCGACCTGATATCATCGCTTCTAATCCAACAGTCGAGGAGTATGTTACCACGGCATCTACGTGAGGAAAAATAGCGTAAAGTGTAAAACCTTTTATGGCATAGACATTAGTAAACTCCTTTGTCAGTGGATGTGGTTCAGAACTAGGATAATTTTTAATGATAATGTTACATTTTTGTTTGTTATTCAGTACTTGGATAAATTTACGCCAATGATTGATATCCTCGTCTCCCCGCACAGCTATCAAAATTGTTTTTCTATCTTTTCTAATACTTAGTTTTCTATAAAATGTTAGTTTATCGACCTTGTACGGACTGTGGCTCTGATCAAACCGGGGGTGACCTACAATTTCTATCGAATTAGCTGTTGCTCCAAGCTTTTGGTACCAATCTTTTTCAAATTGTCCATAAACCGCATCCACAGTAGCTATTTTTGGAATATAGCCTAATTCACTTGATATAATACCATGTTGCATACAAATAGTTGGGATTCCTTGTGCAGAACCAACTACCGCTAGAATACGATTTATAAAACTGTGTGTAGTTGATACTACGAAACAGGAGATATTTACTTTTTTGAGTAGTTGGTTGGTTATTTCTATATAAGTAATCACAGAAGCGATAGTATGATGTAACCATTTTTGAAAGGCAGGATTCTGATAAAGGTGGTGCCCTTTTTGTTGAGATACTATAATTCTTGCTTGTTGTTGTACTTGTTTAATTTGCTTTTCAACATCTAAATGAAAATCACCTAAATAATAGATAGAACTATGCTTAACAGACGTGGGATTATTTCTCCTTTTAATCGTTGCAATAGTATTATTAATAAGCCTTGCCTTATTTTTTTTCTTTTGACTTATCTTTTTGCTTTTTTCAGATGTCCCTGTTGTTAATATTACCGTGTCTTTTGAAGAGAATTGTTGATGGATACTCGCCTTCGGAAAACGCATTAATTTATCCACAGTTATTGCAACTTTTCCATTTTTCTTTATTGAATCTACTCGGTGTTTTTCTGTAAATAGTCGAAACATATCCTGAATATCTTTTGAAGAGGCTACCTCTTTTTTTACATTTTTTATATAGGTTTCGTTTTCTAATTTTTTCAATAAAACCGGATTTCTTAGTACATAACTAGGAAGATGACAGAAATAAACTAATGAAAATCCACGATATGTTAAAGACGCAAAATCTTGAAGAAAATCCATGTATAACGACCAATAGTTTTTCAAAAAAGTATCCATGTGATCCTCCTTCTAATTCTTCTCAAGTAAGCCTGCATCTTGCAACAATTCGCTTAATTGATGTTTGGTTACTACTTCTTGATCATTCGATTTGTATGTTCTTTGAATCGCTTTTTTGGAATATGAATTGACGTCAGTGGAAGTGGATGGAATGACAAACATATTATCTAACTCCCATGCCTGTTGGGATTCATCGTATGTCATGAGCTCTTCATACATTTTTTCACCAGGCTTTAGCCCAATATTTTCAATGGTTACGGAATATCCTGATTGTTGAATTAATAGATCTGCTAAATCTCCTAAGCGAATAACTGGCATTTTCAAGACAAATACTTCTCCACCTTTGGACTCCTTTAAAGCTTGTAAAGTCAAACTGGTAGCCTGTGTCAAAGTCATCATAAATCTTGTCATTTCAGGGTCTGTAATCGTAATTTTTTGATTAGTTTTGATTTGTTCTTGAAAAAGCGGAATCACAGACCCTCGTGACCCCATCACATTACCAAAACGGACGCTCGCAAATTTGGTAGCACTGGAAGATGGTGCAGCCAGCAACTTTTCAGCAATCAACTTCGTGGCTCCATAAGTATTCGTAGGAGATATCGCCTTGTCTGAGCTAGTAAAAATAACTTTTTTAACCTTACTTTTAATTGCAGCATTTTTAATATTCGAAGCACCTATAATATTTGTTTCGACTGCTTCTAATGGATTCTCTTCACAAGCGTCTACACGTTTCATTGCAGCTAGGTGAAAAACATAATCTACATTCGACATAACTTCTTCTAATCTATTTAAATCACGGATATCACCGATATAAAATTGGATAGCTTTATGGTGATGCAACTTTTCTCGAACCTGGTGTTGTTTATACTCATCCCGACTAAATATTTTTATTTTTTTGGGATTATCCTTTAATAATTCTTTAACCACGCTTGTACCGATTGTCCCGGTACCACCAATAACTAAAATGGTTTTATCTTTAAAAAACACTGTCGCTCCCTCATTCCTATCTATGCAAAATTTCTTGTGATACTTAATATGTATATTGGAAACCCTTTGAATAGTTAACGACCGCTGCCTATCAAATCAACCCATTTTTAAATATGAGTTTACAGATATTGCTTTTTGTGAAATTAAATAGAGCAAGAAGAAGAGGATTACTCCTCTCCTTCTTGCTCTGTTGTTTCTTCTAGCTCATCTGGTTCTACCTTGATTTCCGTTGGTTGAATTAGTTCTGGTTCAACGTGAGACTTTTCTTCGGTTTCTTCTGCTTCCGTTATAACACTATTAGGAAAAATAACCGGGCATTGAGCCGGCATTGATGGTGCCGGGCATGGTGGAAATGGTAAAATATCACGAGGTTGACAGAAATCTGCTACAAGTTCTAATGTAACGTCATACGTTGATTGAATGCTCTGACATAGTCTTACGGATACCGTCACATTTAACTCATCTATCTCTGTACTTGATCCCGTATCACAGTTCACCGCACACACAAAACAATCTAAATCTGTATAGGATACATCAACATCAGTACCATTCGGCGCACACAATATTACTTGTTCACATCTAGTGAAGGTGGCTGAACCGATTTCAATGGTACCTCCTCCTAGTTCAGGAATTAATGGTGCAAAAACAGTAACATCGAAATTTTTGCGAATATTGATAAGTTGTAAGGTAACTTCTTCACCATCTACTACAAATACTTGATCTTCTCGGTCCAATACAACAATTGGATCGATTTCTGTTGGTGTAACGGTACATGTTACAGCGGTTTGATCAATATCATCACACTCTAATTGAGCACCCGTAACCGTATTAATTGGTAATTCTAAACCATCTACAGTTAAATCAAATGTCGTTTCATTAAGGATCCAATCATACACTTTCTCTGTATTAATACAAAGAAGTTCCTGTCCCCCTGTTAGTTTATCTAATCGCATTACGCTTGCACACCTCCATTTAACTATAATTCCTTATTAGCCTATGATGCTAAAAGAAAAACGTTAAAAGCATTCACGATTTTTCACCTTTCACCACGATCCACATAGGCTACTAATAGCCATATGTGTTATAGATGAGGAGATGAGATCATGAGCGAGGAGCAACAAGAACTAGATATTAACCATCTCACGGAGGTGGTATCCGATTTACAACAGGAAATACGATTAATAAAAAATGAAATTGAAAAACTAAAATTGACAACATTAATTGATAAATTGCATCTATTTATTGAAAATACCGAAGAACAATTCGAAAATCTAAACACAGATATCGATAGACAAAAACAAGAATTACAACAACTAAAACAATCATTAACCAAAAGTACGCCTAGACGTCCTTCAGAATATCGCCAATTACAGAATATGCTTCAATCAGCTAGACAAACAGAAACCATTACTAATTCAAAGAATGCTACGAACAACATGCTTCCAACTAGAGTTGAAATAACATCGATCCAATCTAATAATCGCCGCACAAAAAGATAAGGCTAAACACCTCGTTTTCACAAAAAGCCTTCATTCGTCCATACCGATTTGTATCTAAGGACTATACTATTATGAAGACGAATACGAGGAGATGGTATTATGAAAGCGAAGGAAATCATAACGAAAGTAGCACGATCATTTAAACAATCTGATCAACCTATTGTTATTACTTCTGAAATTAAGAAAAAAGCGATTCGAAGAAGTAAAGGTGGCTGTTGTATGAAGTAAATGATCAGGGAATAGCCTGCACTCGATACGCATTTGGAGCTATTTGTTTGATATGACGTTGGAAAGAGTCTTGCTCGATGTCATCGATTTTCTGATAAAAGTGCGTCAATTCATTTTCAAGGAGGGAAAATCTCCTTTTTTGTTTTTGTATACTTATACGTCGGGGAGATATTTTAAGAGGTGGTGATGGTAACGAGATTCTGTTACATAAATGGAGAATACGCTGATACGAGTAACTGTCATTCTCCAGAAAACAATAATGATACAAGCTTTTAGGTGTTCTTTTTAGTTGATTATAATTTGATATATTTAAAATTGCCTGATGAAGAGAAGCAAGCGTTTCTACTTGTAATCCAACTTGATTGGGTAAAGTGTTATCCTTTTCCACAACAGGGATATACGCAATCACTGGTTTATCTAATAAAAAAGCTTCGATGCCAGAAGTACAACCATTATGAATGATGACATTTGCTGCGAGTAACCATTTAATAATCGTACCCTCGTGTACAACATGAACATTTTGATATTGGCTAAAGGCATGTTGATACGATCTGATATTTTCTCCAGGATGAGGCCGGATTACAATATTTTTAGTAGGAAACTCTTTAGCCAACACTTCTATCATCTCTAAAAATGCTTCGTACAACTTTTTAATAGGTTTTACAAAACGATTCTCGTTGACTGCTTTCGCCTTATTATACAAAGAAAATCTAGTATTCACTAAAATAAAATCCTGATACGTTTCTTGAATAGCAGTTGCTTCGTCACGATAAATTTCTCGGTATTTTGCTGTTAATAAATCCAATCTAGGATTACCCACTACCTTGCACTTTGTCGTCATATCAGGATAAGCACTCGAAATAATTTGTTTTTGATGATCTCCCCAGCAATATTCCTGCTCAACGAACTTTAGCATGTCTTTTCGCATTCGATCTCTTGTGTATTTTGCTTTTTCTATTAATAATCCTTCTTCATCTAATTCTACAATGGTTTGTCTATTGGTTTTTGCATTGGTGATCGTCCTTTTTCGAAACCCTTTTGGTCCACCCTTTGTTAAAAAAATACCTCTTGGGAAATGTGATGAAGCTTCTTCTACTGTTGGATGGTCTCCGATGATTACTTGATACCCTTGTTTTATCGCATAATAAGAAAGCAGCAACTTTGCATCTAGTTCGCGCACTTTAACCTCAACCGGAAGATAAAGCCATCTATTACTAGTCATCTGCCTGATTTCCCGTCATTCTGTCTTTTAATAAATCGATGATTCCATCAAATGCTTGACGATTATCTTCCATATATGATTCTAAAACTTCCGATAACTCTTCAAAGCTTTCATTATTCATACCAGTATTGTTATTTTCCTTCTTCATTAATAGATACATGATTAATAAATGTAAAGTATCATTCTCTAAGTAGACGAAACTATTATTTTTATTGGATTGGTCATCTTGCGTGATCCGATCTAAAGAATCTTTCATATATTGTTGTATAAGCTGATTGATTTGCAAAGGCGTATGATCCCTATTTTTTTTCATCTATCTGCGCCTCCTGATCTCGCTCTGTTATGGTACCGTTAAGATTAATTTGATTTAAGGCATGGATGCCATCTGGTAGCTCTTCACCATATGTAAAACCTTGAATCGTTCCGGAATAGCTTGAATTTGGTTCCCATTTTAATTGAAAATTAGAAAATGTTAGTATTTCTCCAGGTTGGATCGACTCTTTTTGGGTAGGCTTTAACCATATTTCTTTTTTGTCGGTTGGTTCATTAATTCGTTCCCACGCATTTGAAACTCGAACCGTTTTTTTAGAGGATGGATATAAGTATTTTCCCGAAAAATTAAAATCGATATTGGAGGTGATTTTGATTCCGATATGTGGATTCTTTAATGGTTGAGTTCCTAAATTTTGAATATGAAAGGATCCGATACCATAATTGACACGATCTGTTTGATGGGAAAGTTGATAAGAGGTTGTAAAATAACAAATTACAATCATTTGTTTGGCTGTCTCGACCGATTGGATTAACTCTTTGATCTCATTTAAATATGCCGCACTTTCATTCTGCCAACCCTTGATCTTTTGCTGTAACTGTTGTTGGTCCATAACTCGTTACACCTCCAACTAATTAGTGTAAAAAAAAGAAAGAGAGGAGTTACCCTCTCTTTATCCCTATGTTGACAGTTTATCCGTTATTCCCGTTATTAGGGAAAACGACAGGGCATTGTGCTGGCATTGTTGGTGCCGGGCATGGTGGGAATGGTAAGATATCTCGTGGTTGACAGAAATCTGCTACAAGTTCTAATGTTACATCAAATGTAGACTGAATGCTTTGGCAAAGACGTACAGTTACCGTTACATCTAATTCATCTACTTCTGTTGTTGTTCCAGCGTCACATGAAGCCGTACATACAAAACAATCTAGATCTGTATACGTGACATCTATGTCTGTTCCATCTGGCGCACAAAGAATGACTTGTTCACAGCGAGTAAATTCAGCTGAACCAACTTCTACGCGACTTCCGCCAAGTTCTGGTACCAAGTTAACAAAAACAGTTACTTCGAAATTTTTGCGGATGTTAACAATTTGTAATGTAACTTCTGCTCCATCCACAACAAACACTTGATTTTCACGACCTAATACGACAATCGGATCGACTTCAGCAGGAGCAACCTCGCATGTTACAGAATCTAAGTCAATATCATCACATTCAAGTTGATCACCGGTTACCGGGTTAATAGGTAAATCTAAATCCGGTAAACTTAGATCAAATGTTGCTTCGTTTAAAATCCAGTCATAAACCTTCTCTGTATTTATACACAGAAGTTCCTGCCCTCCTGTTAAATTATCCATTTGCATCTAGCAAACACCTCCAAATAAGATTACTGTCCATATAGCCTATGACAACACACTAGAAAATGTTTTAGTTAAATAGCGGAAATATCATGATATTTGGGAAGTTAGGTGAATATCATATTAAAGAAAAACATTTAAAAATTGCTACCTTTCCAAAACAAGTGTGCAGTAGAATATATGGAGAAAAAAAGTACATGTGACACGGTTTAATGTTTCATCAATAGTATATTAATGAACCATAAAAAGGGTGAATCATATTGTATCAATATAAGCTCTATAATTATCAAGACATTGAAAAGCTAAATAAGGAACTTGAAGTGTATAAAAAAGTGGTAGAAACAAGAGATGCAGACCATTCTATTTTATATTGGCAAACCAAACAGGAATTAGAAGAGCTTAAACAGAAACTACAGAAGGGCAAAGGGGAAATGAAAGTTATGGAAGAATCTTATCATACTCAATTAAGAGATTATGCAGATAAGGAACAGAAAATATCCTCTCAAATACATTCTATTCATCACTCTATTCAACAATTAAAAAAAGATGTCCAGACAATTAGGGGAGAAGTCAAAGAATTAAGAGTGAACGAGTTGCTCGAAAAGATTAATCAAGTGATTGGAGAAACAAACGTTGACTTAGATGATGTAAAAAAACAAGTGAAGGAGCAAAATCAAGAATTCCAACAAATAAATAAGCAATTACAGGCTAGTTCTCCTCCCAAACAACAAACAAGAAATCGCACGAGTGAATACCGGCAGCTTCAACGTATGCTTAAATCAGCAAAACCGAAAGGACATCGAGCACCACCACCAAGTCAGCAAATAATGACGAATCCGAAGCAGGATACTCGCGAGTCAACTCGACAAATGATAACCATACAAAACGGAAAGAAAACATTTCATAATACACAATATGAATTAAATAAAAACATTATCGTCAAAAAGACAACAACCAAAACGAAGAAACCAGAAGTAGAAAAAGAATATAATCAAGAACCACCTTTAGAGGAAACACCAAAAGTTGAACAAACTGAAATTAGTCCATCTATTGAAAATGAAAAAGTTGAAGTGGAGGAAAAAGTAGCACCCATTACTACAGATGCGAAAACAAAAGAAGATAATATAGCGATGGAACAAGAAGCTGACAACACTACGAATGGATTAAAGAAAACCTGGTTACTGGCAAAGTCCTTATGGAAGAAGTAATCGAAATCTCTAACACGATTTATCAAGAAATCATGGAAGAAGGGAAAAAACAATTACCCTACGAAGCCTGCGGATTGATATCTGGTCACTATAATAAAGCTCAATCATTCTGGCCGTTAGTAAATGAAATCCGATCACGTAACAAGTTTTTTGTATCTAAAAAGATCGTCCAACAAAAAATACAAGATATTCTAAACACAAGGGAACAATTATTAGCCATTTTCCACACCCATCCTACAACCGCTGCTATCCCTTCTTCCTATGATCTAAGAAATCACCCTGACGCTAATATTGATATGGTAATCGTCTCTTATAAATTTGATTCTCCTCAATTAAAGTGGTATAAGATCGACCAATCTGGTTATAAAAACATTTCATGGTTACTACCCTCCTGAAAGGTTGAAGAGCATGATTATTTTCGAGAAAGAAGATATGAAGGAAGAACAACCAATCTGTTTGCTCCATATTCCCAAGACGGGGGGCAAAACGTTATGGAAAATATTAAATGAACAGCCTGAAACCTATTATGTTTGGCATAAAAAAATGTTTAAACGGTTGGTTAACCCTGTAACATTTTTTACTATGCTTAGAGATCCAGTTGATCGTGTGCTATCAACCTATTATTATATTCGAGCTTACGAAGCAGATCCTCTACATCTGCCATTACAAAGCATAACGCTAAGAGAATTTGTCGATTATATTAGCGATGATCAAATTGAAAACATCCGTTATGAGATAGGAGACTTGAGAAGCCTACGATTTCGATCAGTGAACCTTGCTACTCGTTATCTATCCGGTGGTGATCCTAATGCATTAAACAAAGCAAAAATGAATATCAAAAACCATTTTTCATTCGTAGGAATTACCGATATGTACTCTGAATCATTGTTCCTTATGAAAAAACGGTTTAACCTTCATATTCAATCTGTGATTGTTCAGAACAAAACTAAAAATCGGCCATCCTTAGATTCGATTGCTCCAGATACAATTGATAAAATTAAAAAAATAAATCATACCGATATCGCAGTATATGAATGGGCAATAAAACGTTTTTTAAGCAAATTGCGGTCATTGAGTACACAAGAGCAACAAGAATTGAAAGCTTGGTTAACAAACAACTGAATAAATATTCACCAGATTAAATGATGGAATTTCTAGACCTTTTTTCTAATTGCGTGATGAGGTAATAAAGCATGAACACCTTTTACACGATTAACAACCTGGGTAATTCGTAAATCAACCACTAGACTAGCTAGTGTGTATGCTTCAACTCTAGTCATGGCAAACTCCTCTTCCATGAGATCAAGCATTCCATTCAAGGCTATCATACTTGCATGATCTAGACTTTCATCAAATCCAAATGTAACCCAACCTCTTGGTGTATAAGCGCGAGGCATTTGAATTTTTATATTTTCTTTAAGTGTAAATGTTAACTCAGCGATCTCCATCGGACATTCAATCGCTTGTGTACTAACCTCGCCATCACCCTGAAGTGCATGACCATCCCCTACAGAAACCAAACCACCTGAAACAGAGATAGGAAGATATAATGTACTTCCTTCTACTAGCTCTTTACAATCGATGTTTCCTCCACAAAACCTAGGAGGCACGGTCGAATGGATACCGTCTTCAGCTGGTGGCATCCCTATCGAACCCATAAAAGGTGACAGATCAACTTGATGATTTTCATTACTATACCCGATCATATTCTCGCTATCTAGCTGCCAATTTAAATGATAATCATCTTTTTCCGGAATACCTAACAATTCTTTATATGCTTGATTTCCGCCAGCAAAACTAAAACCCCAATTCGCAGTTTTTAATTTATTGATAGTAATAGCTAATACCATACCTGGTTCAGCACCAATAATCTTAATCGGCCCGACAAGTGCGTGTCCACTGTTATTATTCCGAAAAGAGGAAACTTTCCTTTCTCCTGAAGGTTGAAAGGGTTCTAAACCCCATAAAGCATCCAGAGTGTTATATTGTACAGAGTCTCCTGACTGAATTGTTAAGACAGGTTCAAGGGATTTTGAAAATGAACCATGTAGCGTTTGCTTCGTTGGATTGATATAATATTTTGCCATAAACTATTCCTTCTTTTCTATTTGTCATCATTCACATTAAAAAATCATTACTTGATCAAACCCAATTTCAGCTCTACTAAAAAAGTGTTTCTTCATTACTAGTTAACTCCATTAAATTTGGATATAATACTAGCATAATTGTTAATGCTACCAAGAAAAATAAAATGCTAGCATAAATTTGTAATCCAAAAATGCTTGGCAATAACAAGGAAGGGGCTGGAAGGAAATTTAGCATCGATGTTTTTCTCCTTGCCTTTTTCGTTAAATACTGATCTGTTTCACAATAAGGACAGCTCATTCCAGCAACTAATGTAAAAGATTTTTTAATAGATTGCTTAAACGTCCATTGTTGTTGACAATGTTCACATCTTGGCATATTTACTATCCTCTCTTATTTAATTTAAATATTCGATGAAACCGTATAAAATATTCGCAACGAACAATTTATTTACTATTTCTCAAAATTTTAAATATAACCCTATTAATATTCTTTCTAGCCTAATGATTAACTGGAAAAGAAATCGATAATAAAATCAATTAAAAGTGCAACAACTAGTAGAGATAATAATATCAATGGCATTATAACCCTTCTAATTTCTTCTTCACCTTCTACATTCTTCACTTTTTGTCTAGAGTCTATCCAACCCTGTACCAAATAAATAACGGCTAAAATAACAGTAAAATATTTCACTAGACACTACCTTTACTTTTTGATGTTTTATTAGCTTATTTTAGAATGACCTTATCCCCTAATCTAGTTTTCAACTCTCTTTTCAATGTTTCTGAATCCTTTTCCGTCAGCCATTCTGTATGAATCTGCTGTTCCTTGCCATTTACTAATTTAATCAGTAACATGCTACTAATTTCGACCACACGCTCTACCTTCTGGAATGGAATAGTTGTACGTGATAACAAATTCCCTTTATAAATTGATAATTGATCATGATCAATCGTAATATAATCTTTTTCTTGAATTTTAAAATAAAATAGTGATTTATAGACACCAAAGGCAGTAAATAATATAGTCAGTGAGATCACGATTAGATAGTAACTTATGACTGCTTGTGATTGGTTCACCATTGTTATGATGTTAAAAACTATGACTACTGAGATATACAACAACCATAATATAGCTCTTTTTATCCAATTGATATCTTTACTGAATGAAAAACGCAAGTAATCACTCCTATTTCTACTGTAAATATTTATCTTTTCTACATTATTATACAAATATCAAATGAATTCAAGGTAGTGCTGTAATCGTCATTTAAAATGAAACAGTTTCTGCTAGAAAAACTGACACACTTTACTGTAAATTGCGGTCTCTAATACCGAGACTTTTGTTAATCATTATTCTGATTTTATACGGTGAATATAAATAACAGAGAGCCAAAACATACAATGTAATGAATAAAATAATGTATACTTTGGCTCTTCTAGGTATTGGAGTTATTGAACTAAAGAGCGTTAGTTCATCAGTAAAATCTATTTTTTACTGTTTTCTTTCAATTGTTCACTTATTTTTCTTAGCTCCTCCGTCTGTTCAAGGATATTATTATTAACTTTTCTTATTGCATCATATATTCCGAAAATACCTGCAAAAATTAAGACTAGAAATAGTAATACCATGTCGTTCCCTTCTTTCTAAAGCATTATTTTTTTAGAGCAGTATTAACTGCTTCAATGG
This sequence comes from Gracilibacillus massiliensis, assembly GCF_001458115.1. Classification (GTDB taxonomy): domain Bacteria; phylum Bacillota; class Bacilli; order Bacillales; family Amphibacillaceae; genus Gracilibacillus; species Gracilibacillus massiliensis. Next base: position 146,469 of record NZ_CZRP01000012.1, on the reverse strand, counting down.
CATGAATAACTGTGGTATCAAACAATGGAACTTTTGAATCTTCTGGTTTTACTAATAATCCGATTTCTGTACAACCTAAAATGATTCCTTCTGCGCCTTCATCCACTAAATGCTGAATGACCGTTTTATAATAATTTTTAGATGATTGTTCAATTTGGCCTAAACACAACTCTTCATAAATAACTTTATTGACATTGTTTCGTTCTTCATTATCTGGAACTAACACGTTAATTCCATTAGATTTGATTCGAGATTTATAAAAATCTTGCTCCATTGTATATTTAGTCCCAAGTAAGCCAACGGTTTTAATATTGGAACTTTGAATTTGATTCGCTGTTGCATCAGCAATATGTAATACAGGAATCTTTATTCTCGCCTCTATATAATTAACTACTTTATGCATTGTATTTGTACAAATTACTATGAATTCTGCACCTGCTTTTTCTAAAGATGCTGCAACTTCTCCTAAAGCTTTACCCGCACTTTCCCAATCACCTTCAGCTTGATAGCGTTCAATCTCGTCAAAGTCAACGCTATACAGCAGACACTTCGCTGAATGTAAGCCACCTAATTTTTCTTTTACCATTTCGTTAATTATTCGGTAATACTCTGCTGAAGACTCCCAACTCATTCCACCTATAAGCCCAATAGTTTTCATCACTTTTCCCCCTATTTCAATTAACTATTATCGAATTTCACTAATCTTATATTCAATACTTCCAACCATCAACCTATAATTTAACATTTTAAATTTAATCATTTTTTCTACTGAACCAATTAAATAAGCGTATCTGCTTGTGCTAGATACGCACCCATTAGCACAGTAAGCAGTGAACATCTATTAACAGATTGAGATGAAAAAGAAATTGTTATTACTTTTCAATAATATTAATTTTATTTGCTACCATACGTTCATTTATTTCCTCTACCCAAACTCTTATTTGCTGTCTTTCTTCTAGATCATCCACAGTGGTTCCTTTTCCACTTATTTTTGTATCCTCGCTAAAATAGATTTTATATACATTATAGTCTGCTTCTTCATCAGCGTTTATCGGTTCTAAAGCAAAGGTATCTTCTTGTAGCTTTGTTATTACACCTCTATAATCCGACTTTATGAAATTCCAATAAAAAACAACAACAAATAAGACAAGAATTATGCTTAATATGATTATTAAAGCTTTTAGTTCTCCCATAATGTGAGAGTTCATTTTTTCTCTCCCTTTTTGTACGCGTTGTTCCATAAACCAGCCCGTTAGAACAACAAGCACTACTTCGTTAATGTGCATAATTATTATATATACATTTTTCGTATGAAGCGATAATCAAAAGACAAGCAGTGGTTGCATTATCCTTAATACTATCATACACATTCTTCCATAAAAAAGGGAAGTCCTTAACTGGAAAAAGTGTTTTATTTTATCAAGCAAAACATGTGTCTCCTGTTTCAAGCGGTCACAAATACCATATCTTTTATAAGTTGAGTTAGCTTAATATTTATAATTTTTACGTTATAATATACGAGAAGAAATCGAGGTGTTAAAAGATGAAACAAATCTATGCGGATGTGATCCAGTTTCGTGGATCTCATTATGATTTTGGTTACATGCAGGGAGAGGAAATTAAAGATTCCTATCTTGTTCAAAACAGGCATAATCAGTGGAAAGTGAGAACTCCACGTTTTCAAATTATTGTAGAGGAAGCACAAAAACTATTTCAACAGTTTGGATCGTCTATCTGGGAGGAATTTGAAGGATTAAAGGATAGTCTGCAATGGCCAATCGAGCGAGTTTTATTAGAGTTTGGCGGTTATCGAGTCAAGGTACCTCGTTCAGGCTGTTCCATTTTAGTAGGTGAAGATTATTTAGTTCGCAACTATGACTACCATCCCAAAACATATGATGGCCGTTTGGTTAGCTTTCAACCAACAGATCAAGGGTTAGCTACGATTGGAACAAGCCAGCGTGTAACAGGTAGGTGTGATGGTATGAATGAAAAGGGACTTTCGTTAGGGTACACGTTTATTAATCGAAAACGACCTGGTGACGGATTTGTTTGCCATATGGTAGGTCGTTTGGTTTTAGAATTATGTAAAAACACAGACGAAGCAGTTCGTTTACTTAAAGAGATACCACATCGTGGGTCTTTTAGTTATGTTCTGTTTGATAGAAATAAAGATACCGCTACTATTGTAGAAACATCCCCAAGAGGCGTGGAAGTGCGTAAAGATAGTGCTTGTACCAATCACTTTGTGAAAATGGAGAAAGAAAATCGCCATTTCTTAGATGATTCTAATAAAAGATTAGCGACAATGAAATATAATCAGCAAAACACTTTGACTGCTAATGAGGCTTTTCAGTTATTGAATGATAAAGATAAAGGTTTATTCTCAAATCAATATTATAATTGGGCAGGAACGATACATACCGTTGAATATTTTCCCGAGTCATTGAAAGTTTGGTTCGCTTTAGGTGGAGATCAAAATCCGATTACTTTTAACTTTAAAGAATGGCTCGCAAACGTGGACTTTCCCAATGAACGAATCACTGGGAAAGTAGATACCACTATTCCATTCTTAAATATGGAAAAAGCCGATTGGTTTAGAAATAAGAATGAAAATTAATTTTTGGTCTTCATCACACTTAAAAAGCTTCTATTCGATTAAGTGCTTGATGAAGACTGTTGAACGTTCTGACACTACTCATATTTATCCCTAAACTTACCATCGTTTGCACGATATCTGGTCTTATCCCACTTAAGACGGGCTGAATACCGATTAGTTCTAATGACTCAATCACTTTAAAAAGCTGATGGGCAACCATTGTATCGATTGCATTTACACCTGATAAATCAATAACAATACATTCTAAATCTTCTTCACTACCTTGCTTTAATCCGTTCTTCATCAGTTGATCAGCTCGATTCGTATCAATTTCTCCAATGATAGGAATAATCCCAACCGTTTCCGTTACCTTTACCAATGGTATCGATAGCTCATCAACCGCATATCTAGCTTTAGAAATAGTATCGTTGAAGTCTCTCATATAGTTTTTACTCACTAATTTTATGGCTTGATCCACTATATAATTAAAATTAACAATGGTTTTATGATAATCCTCTATTGAAAAATCGGTATCTGAAGCCTCTTGCCTAATAATTTCGCTAATGGTTTCACGATAATTACTGATTTCCTCTAAGGCAATGTCTAGTGGAAGCATTAAATCTAATAACTTATCACTAACTTGAACACTCCAACTTTCTAATGCGTCTATTGGCACATCATTGTTTGAAACAATGGATTCTGCATAGACATCGATCAACTCTTTTCTCCAAGCTATCAAAGTATCTGTTATATTTATAGATTGAAATTTTGGTATAGGTATTTCATTTACGATTTGATCTTTTTGACTTCGAATATTTTCTGCGATCGTTTCAAGATTTTGTTTGTCTTTGATCGGCATGGATCATTCACTTTCCTTTCTTATTATTTTTTCAATATCATGAGATATTTTATTTGATTTATTGATTTATATACCCTTATTTCTGTAAAAAAAACTTTTTCAAAAATGTGTTAACCAAAGTATTCATAAAAATGGTATCAATATTCATTTATAAAATTGCAACATCATTTGATTAATTTACTTTATTGAAAATAAGTTCTTATCACCCATGTTATAAATTGATAGTTTTAGGGTAATGTTCCTATATTAAGATTTACATATAACAAAAGGGGGCAAAAAATGCTAATACTTACTATCATCTTAAGTTTATATTTATTCATGTTTTTAGGTTGGCTCGTTGCCGTAAAGAAAGATAATTTCGGACTGGTTGACTGTTTTTGGGGCATCACATTTATTATTACTTCGATCGCAACACTCATTTATACGGAAAATGTTAATGTCGTTTCCTTATCAGTCGTTATTGCTGTTGCAATATGGGGCATAAGGTTAAGTGGTTATCTACTTGCGAGGAATTGGAACAGTGAAGAAGATTATCGCTATCAAAATATGCGGAAGAAATGGAAGAATCCAAAAGTTACTGCGCTTTATCGCGTCTTTCTTTTACAAGCGACCATTTCCCTTTTCTTCTCCTTAGGAATTATCTTAGGCATTATCTATTCTGATCAGCCATTCTCACTTATTCCATTATATGCCGGAGTTATAGTTTGGATTGTTGGATTTATTTTCGAAAGTGTTGGTGACCATCAATTAAAAGAACATAAACGTAAAAATTCAGGAACAATCATTACAAGTGGCCTATGGAAATATACTAGACACCCTAACTACTTTGGGGAGGCAGCAATGTGGTTTGGTATTTCTCTTATGGCCAGCAGTCATCCAATGGGGATCATATCATTTATTAGCCCGCTCTTGCTTACTTTTTTCTTGTTGAAAATTTCAGGAGTACCATTATTAGAGAAAAAGTTAAAAACGAAAAATGGTTATACAGAATATATGAACAGAACAAATAAATTCATACCAGGACCACCAAAAAATGATGAAAATTAGATTAATTTATGTATTTTTAAGTTATGCCGTATATGTTTGTTTAGATGGAATATGGTTAAGTGTAATGGGACCTCTTCTATATCAAAATATATTAGACGGAATCATCAACATCACCCCTCCCCTCTGGCAAGCACTTGTCTTTTTTTGTCTATATATCATATGCATGCATGTGCTAGTTTTTGATTCGTTAGAATATTCTCCGTTCCGTTTGTTGAAAGCAGCGACTTTAGGTTTCGCTGCTTATGGAACATACGGTATGACCAATTATATGACAATCGAAGAATGGCCTTTATTCATCGTAGCTATTGATACAGCTTGGGGGATGATCGTTACTGTCTGCATATATCTAGTGACCAGCTTAATTTACACCAGGAGGAAAAATGTATGAAGTTAGCATTTGTTTTTGATAGCACGGTATTAATTCCAGAGCAAGTTCCTTTTGACTATTACATTGTTCCATTAAATATTACGTTTCAAGAGAAGCAAGGCGAGAAAACAGTGCCATCCAATCAAAAAAATATCTATCAATCTATTCGTGAAGCAGACCATATACCCAAAACATCTCAACCTTCACCCCAAGCATTTTCTGAACTTCTTTCTGATCTTGCTGAAAAAGGTTATGATACTGTAGTAGCTATTACGATGTCTTCTAAGTTATCAGGGACATATAATAGTGCAAATATCGCCAAAGCTCCAAAAGATTTAAATGTCTACACGCTTGATTCTAAATACGTATCTTTTCCAATTTACGATATGGCATTACGTATTCATCAGTTAGTTTTAGAAGAAGGTAATCCTGTCTCAGATGTCATGGAACAAGCTCAACATTGGCACCAGGATTATAAAAGTATTATTTGTGTGAATTCATTAGAGAATTTACGGAAAAGTGGACGAATGAATAGATTTACTTATCTAATAGGCTCTAAGCTTCAAATTAAACCGATCGTTGAGATTAAAAACGGGGAACTGTCTCTTGTTAAGAAAATACGAACGAGAAACCGAGCGATTGATTATACACTATCTACTATCCCTGACAACACAAAAATTCTATATATCCTTCATTGTGATGACGATGAAGTAGCCCATGAAATTAAAAAAAGATTATTCGAGAATGGAAAAACGCCTGAAGTAATTATTGATAATCTTACACCTATTATTGGTATTCATGGAGGTATTGGCTCATTTGCCTTGGCTTATCGGGAGTAAAATGATCTGTTTTAAAATATCTCACATAAAAAACCAGTTATTCCGTATGTAGAATAACTGGTTTTCATTTAAAGCTTTAACTCGCTCATTCGCAATAACTCAACTACAGCTTACGAACGTTCCTTAACACCCAGCTTCTGCATTGCGTTTGAGATGTATAAAGCTAGCAAACGTTTTTATCCATCAGTCATTAATCCTATAAGATCAGTCTTCAAAGCTAAAAATAATGCTGCCAACCTAACAAAAAGAATGCATACCTTCTGTTACGTTTTATCCAGCTATTGCAACAAGATTCATCACTTGTTCCCAACTCATTTATTAACGGAATAATGATAAGAAAATCTGGATTGACAATGTTAAAGATTTTGTAATATTAAAAATTCTTCAGTACCTCTAGAAATTAGACCTGACCTTCAACAAACCTGTCTGATTGTTGAAGATGTTGTATGTTAACGAAATTAATCAACAGATGAAGATTACACAAATTAAATGTAATCTAGATACCCTCTATTACGTAATATTTATGTTCTTTTTTTATATTTGTCTCATACTCAAAGATTGTCTGAACTTTTATTCCAGCTTTATCGTGTTCACTAACACTAGTAACTTCATTGTCTTCTATTCTAAAAGACTTCGGGATAACTATATCAATAAGAGTATTGTTACTATAAACGAATAACTTCGTATTTTTATCAATTTCAATCTCTGAGTAAATATCAACTAGCAAAATACTACGTTGATGGACAATTTTGCAATCACCTATCATTTTTTTATTTTGATCAAGTGTTTTAACGAATTCAAGGCACACCTCTTTAGATAAATTTTTACCAAGGATCTTGTAATATTTAATCCATTCTAATAAGATGTCAATACTTTGAAAAGTATCTAAATGTGCGTAATGTGAAACTAAATTTCTTTCCTGAATTAACCTTTTTAGAGCCTGAGATGTTTTATTCTCCTTAAGTAAACCATTTTCAAAGGCTAATTCAAAAGAGTAAACAGCATCTTTGAGTTCACTATTATTGTTTAGTTTGTTTTGTATATCAAGATCTACTCTTTTAAACAATCTAGAGAGTTCCTTCATATCCATATTTTTACTTGTGTAAGATAATATATCTTTGTTTAAATCAAAAGAAATCCGTTCTTCATCAATATTTAAAACTGCAGATTCAAATAAAAAACTAGGCAATTCGTGAAGTTTATATCTTTCTACTATGGTGTTATTTTCGTAAAAATCCTGTTTTTTCAAACTGAAATAGATATAAAATATATCCTTGACAAAGGTTTCCCACAAAGCATAACCACGATTAATGATAGCCCCATAAACAATATCCCTATATTCTCTATAATTAGCTTCTCGAGTATCTTTATTAAATAATATATAATCCTCTAATGTTGACAAGTTGCCTTGGAATTCTTGGTATTTAGAAATAAACTTTTGCATCCTATTCTTCCTCTAACACTTGTTCAAATACCATTTTAAACAAACCTTTTCTTCTTATGACATCACTTTTATTATTATTTCTCCCATTAAAATCACGACTGTGACTTTTAAAGAGTTCTTCCATTTTTTTTATGATATCAGCTTTTTTTCTAACTAATATATCAGACTTTTCCTTTTGATTTACATATTCACTTAATACACTCATTATTGGATCATAGACTAATTTTGAAGGACTAGAATACCAAATAAACTCGCCTTTCCTTTTTGTAAATAATAGAAATGATTTATCTTCAAAAATCGCCTCAGTTAATGCTAATGTATTATTAAAAAGTTCTTCGAGTTTATTATGGATTTCATCATTATAGCTTTTATTAGCTTGTTTCAGGTATAAATCTAGTATGTCTTTTACTTTGGTGACCGAAATAGAATCTAGTTGTCGATAAGCAAAAAAGCGCAATACTAATTCGACATCCTCCATTCTTATAAATACCTTTTTATTTCTTTCTTTTTCATCAATTATTTCAAAATCTTCATTAACAACTTCAGATTCCTTAAACGGCTTTATTTTCCACAACTTATGAAAGATAGTATTTTCTCTGGCAATTTTCATACAAAGAGTATTAAATTCACCATCATACAAAGCATTTCTATTCTCCTGATCTGTTAATTTTGTACCACCTGTATTAAGCCTTTCAAAAACATACTTTTTCAATATTTGTTCTTCCTCAATATTTTTAGCTGTTTCATTTAGAATTACAATAGTTGATATATATCTTCTGTCAATTCCTTTTTGTACTTTGTCAGGCAGTTGATCATAACTTTTTCCATTAAGCTCTGGCCAAACCTCTAACCCTGTAAGGGAGAATTTATTATCATAAAACTCATATAATGTAGATAATCTTTGTAATCCATCCATGACTTCATACATAGAAAATTCTATCTCATATAAAAAGACGGGGGGAACTGGAATATTTATTATAAATGATTCGATTAGTCTGGATTTTTGTAAATCACTCCAAACTCTTCTTCTTTGGTATTCAGGATTAAATTTCATATTTTTACTTAGAATTTCCTTTATATTTTGAAGAGGGTATCTTCCTTGTTCCGTTATAATACGCATTTCGCCACGTTGGTATTTTTCGTTTATCTCTTCATCCGTTAAAGTTACACAAGTTTGACCTGCATTCGAAAAGTCCAGTTTTTCATTTTCTAATAGCAATTGAAAACCTCCTAATATATAATAATACATTTATGACAAATATTGAATATTGACATTTCTCCTTACTAATTATTTTACCACGTTTGAGGAAGACTACTCTCATTAAAAATCTATCAAATTTGCACAACAAGTATAATATTATTGATTCCAAATACTATGTTTTTATCTTTGATCACCTAGATGGTGTGAAGTGGTATAGAATATATCAAGGATCGTACATTTCAAGATCACATTAAAGTTTCCAACCAACAATTTTTATAAACAATAATTAATTATAACATAAGAGTTTTTTCTTAACCTGTTTGTATAAATAAGTTTTTTTCAACATAAGCGCATGTTCCATCTGTTTCTTGTTATATTTACGTGGACGACCTTGTCGAAAATCCATACGCTGCTTAGAGATCTGTTTTCGTTCCTTAGTGCGTTCAACAATCATATCCTATCAAACTCTGCGAAAGCACTCATAACATTAAAAATAAACCTTCCAGTTGGTGTATCTTCAACTAACCCCATATTTAAAACATGCGTCTTTACACCCTTTTCAAACAACTGTTTAATGATATTGATACCATCTACAGTAGATATTGTAAAACGAATCAATTTTGTTACAACTAATGTATCACCTTTATCTATGACCTGGAGTAATTTATTAATAGCCGGACGATTCTTTTTTGTTCCAGTGAATTTATCTTTAAATATTTACTCACAATCTTCTTGCTGCAACTGTTGGATCTGTCCTTCTAAATCTTGATGAACAGCAGACACTCTTGCATATCCATACTTCAATTTTTTCACCTCATTTATGACACTAAGTTTTGATACCTTTTAAAATACTGATCTATCAACCTCATTAATATTGGTTCAATACTTGTAAGTTATGACACTATACATACTTAAACAAAAGACGCTTGAATTTTTCCAAACGCCAATCAATTATCAAATACGTTTCTGATGATCATAACAATATATTTCACCTTTGAATTTTCGGTTAGATGAACAATATGCTTTCACTTTTGCCGATACAGGCTTATGGCAAATTTTGCACTTCGCTCCTTCCTCCCTCGATTCATTGTTCTGTTTCTTTAATGAATCAACATGCTGCTTTCTGATAGTTGGATCCGTAATATTTGCTTTTTCTATTTGAGCATAAACCTGTTGGATTTCACTATCTGTTAAAAACGGCTCTTTATATTGATGCTTGTTAACAGATACTTTTCTGGCAATGTAATCTGATAATTCAACGTCATACACTAATAATTCGTTGGAAGCAATCTTTCTTAACTCTGTATCATTTAGTTTGAAGGTACATCGTTTTGTAAAAGATACCATAGAAATAAAAAAAGGACGATATTTTTCATCTATGAATGCTTTCAATGCTTGAATATGACCGTAGTTTTGTTGAAATGGATTCATCATTTTAAATTTACCATTTACTGACCATACTTTTCTGTCTTTCCCACCATAAACCGTTCCTTGATAATTTTTCGTTTCTATTACAAAAATTCCATATGGCGAGATAACAATATGGTCAATTTGAGAATAACCGGTTTTACCTTTTGCATTCATAACCATTACATCTTCTAAATGCACATACTCTTTCGGAAGTTGATCTAATTGGATATTAATTTTGTATTCACCGATTTCCCCTTTTCGTTTTGCTACATGTTCACTATCTTTCTTATTATGAGATGTAGTTTTTTTCTTCGTTTGCTTGTTTATTTTTTGAGGTTCATCTTTTTTATTACTAAATAATTTTGACAAAAAACCCATAGGAATCTCCCAATCTTGTTGATTTTTACCATGATTTTATCACTTAATAACATTAATTACTAGTATTTATTGCCTAATTCAATTTTAGTATTGCGATTACTCGCTAATATTTACTTTTTCGAATATATGAGCCCACACAGAAAAACCAGTTATCCTTTTTAGAGAATAACTGGTTTTCATTTAAAGCTCTAACTCGCCCATTCGCAACAACTCCACTACAGCTTGCGAGCGCCCCTTAACACCCAACTTCTGCATTGCGTTTGAGATATGATTCCTCACTGTTTTTTGCGAGATAAATAATTCCTGGGCGATTTCCTTGGTTGTTTTATCCTGAACTAATAGCTCAAATACTTCTCTTTCCCGTTTCGTTAATAATTGCTTCGGCTTGTAGTCATTATCTTTCAAATGTGAACCCCTCCTTGCTAACTTTAGGGCGTTGAAAATAAGAGGGTAATTACTTAGTCAATCTTATAATATGTAAACTGAAGTTAAGGTGTGCTCTACAAACGTCTAAATCAAACACATTTTCGATCATTTATTTGAGGTTGTGATTTTTGCTATGCTTATTTATGTTATTATGGTATAAAAAGGAAGGAAGTATGAGTTAATGAACGTGATTACGGATAGTCCAGTGGGGTTGCCTAATAGAGTCTTCGCAGTAATAATCGATTCTGTATTTTTATTGATAATAACATTTCCAGTGCTCTTGCTATTTGATTTTCATCTATTAATTGTTTTTTCTGTTCTTTCACTTCTATATAATACGTTGACTCCTTATTTTTGGAATGGTTATACAATTGGGAAAAGACTTGTTGGAATAAGGATTGCCATGATTTCTGGAGAAAAATTATCTTTATTAACAATGTTTATTCGTGAACCTTTCTCATCTATTCTCTACAATGCAACGATTGGTATATTAACTATTGTTAGCGCTGTCTTTATTGCCCAAAGAGATGACCATCGAGCCATTCATGATCTTATAGCTTCTACATACGTTACTTATGATCCACCTCAATAAGATAAAGGTTGATTAAATTGCAAGACATCAATCCAATCTCATTTTATAAATTACAATCAACAGATTAGATTTTATCGGAAAGATAGAGAAGTTTACTATCAACTTTCCCGTTTTACTGGCAACCTACTTCACATTACTTTTATAAGCAAAAACCCTTCTCCGCTTTACGCGTGAGAAGGGTTTTGTAATAAATTAATATGCGTTGTCGCTTCCGAAGAAGTTTTTGAATGATTGGATGTTGGTATCACGATTTAGTGCTGCAATTGAAGTTGTTAAAGGAATTCCTTTAGGACAAACTTGCACACAATTTTGTGAGTTACCGCATCCAGAGATGCCGCCATCTTCCATTAATCCTTCTAAGCGCTCACTCTTATTCATTTCACCTGTTGGGTGGGCATTGAATAAGCGAACTTGCGATAATGGAGCAGGTCCAATAAAGTCTGACTTACTGTTAACATTTGGACAAGCTTCTAAGCAAACACCACATGTCATACATTTTGATAGTTCATATGCCCATTGACGCTTTTTCTCTGGCATTCTTGGTCCAGGTCCTAAGTCATGCGTACCATCGATTGGTATCCATGCTTTCACCTTTTTCAAGGAGTCAAACATACGACTACGATCTACTACTAAGTCACGCACAACTGGAAAAGTTGACATTGGCGCAACTCGTATCGGTTGTTCTAATTTATCAACAAGTGTTGAACACGCTTGTCTCGGTTCTCCGTTGATGACCATTGAACATGCACCACAAACTTCTTCAAGACAGTTAGATTCCCATTGAACTGGTGCAACATTTTTCCCCTCTGCGTTGATTGGATTTTGCTGTGTTTCCATTAACGCAGAAATGATGTTCATGTTCTTACGGTATTTTACCTTGAATGTCTCCTCATAGGGAGGAGAATCAGGGCTATCTTGGCGGGTTACTATCATTGTCAATGTTTCTTGTGCCATCTCTCGCTACCCCCTTCTATTTTTTCTTACTATAGTCACGTTTTCTTGGTTCAATTAGTGACACATCGACATCTTCGTATTCAAACTTAGGTGATTGAGTTGCTTTGTCAAAAGATGCTTTTGTTGTTTTTAGCCATTCTTCATCATTACGATCAGGAAATTCTGGTTTGTAATGAGCACCACGGCTTTCATTACGATTATAAGCTCCCTGTGTAATAACCCGAGCTAAATGTAACATATTTTTCAATTGACGCGTAAACATAACACCTGAGTTATTCCAACGAGATGTATCATCCATGTTGATGTTTTCCCAACGTTTAATTAGTTCTTGTATCTTTTCATCTGTTTTAAGTAACTTCTCATTATCACGCACAACGGTAACGTTATCTGTCATCCATTCGCCTAATTCTTTATGGATTTGATAAGCATTCTCTTCGCCGCGCATGTTTAATAGTTCTTCGAATTTTGCTTCTTCTTCTTTTAAGTGTGTTTCAAAGACATCATCTGCTACATCTTCAGCTGTTTTCTCTAATCCATTCATGTATTTAATGGCATTCGGTCCAGCAACCATACCACCATAAATGGATGATAGTAATGAGTTAGCACCAAGTCGGTTTGCACCGTGCTGTGTATAATCACACTCACCAGCAGCAAAAATACCAGGGATGTTTGTCATTTGATCATAATCTACCCATAGACCACCCATAGAGTAATGAACGGCTGGGAAGATCTTCATCGGAACTTTACGCGGGTCTTCCCCAACAAATTTCTCGTAAATTTCGATGATTCCACCTAGCTTTACATCCAACTCTTTTGGATCTTTATGAGAAAGATCAAGGTATACCATGTTTTCGCCATTAATACCAAGTTTTTGATTAACACAAACGTCAAAGATTTCACGTGTCGCAATGTCACGTGGTACTAAGTTACCGTATGCTGGGTACTTCTCTTCTAGGAAGTACCATGGCTCCCCATCTTTATAGGTCCAGACACGTCCACCTTCACCACGAGCAGATTCACTCATAAGACGAAGTTTATCATCTCCTGGGATGGCCGTTGGGTGGATTTGGATGAATTCACCATTTGCGTAAACTCCACCTTGTAAGTAAAGTGCTGCTGCTGCAGAACCTGTATTAATAACGGAGTTTGTTGATTTACCAAAGATAATTCCTGGTCCACCAGATGCTAAAATCGTTGCATCTGCTTTAAATGCTTTTAATTCATGTGATTTTACATTCTGACCAATTACACCTCTGCCAACTCCATCATCATCAATGATAGCTGAAACAAATTCCCAGCCTTCATATTTTGTTACTAATCCTTGCACTTCATAACGACGAACTTGCTCGTCTAGTGCATATAATAATTGTTGCCCTGTTGTAGCACCTGCATATGCTGTACGGTGATGTTGTGTCCCACCAAATCGACGGAAGTCAAGTAAACCTTCAGGCGTACGGTTAAACATTACTCCCATACGATCGAGCATATGTATAATTCCTGGCGCAGCGTCACACATTGCTTTTACAGGTGGTTGATTCGCTAAGAAATCGCCACCATATACAGAATCATCAAAGTGTTCCCAAGGAGAATCTCCTTCCCCTTTTGTATTTACTGCACCATTAATTCCACCTTGTGCACAAACAGAGTGAGATCGTTTTACAGGTACAATTGATAATAAATCAACATGTGTTCCTGCTTCTGCTGCTTTAATAGTGGCCATAAGACCTGCAAGACCACCACCAACAATAACTATATTGTGATCACTCATTTATACTCACTCCCTTTACATACTTACTACTTTTAAACGAACGCGAACAATGCGCGTACACCGATATATGTTACTGCTAGAAAAACGATTAATGTTGCATATGTAGCTATTTTTTGTGAGCGTGGTGTTACTGTAACACCCCAGCTTACTAAAAAGCTCCATAGACCATTGGCAAAATGGAAGGTTGTCGAAACAACACCCAGTACATAGAACCAGAACATGACTGGATTCGCTAAAATATTTTCCATTAAGCTATAATCCAACTCTTCTGTACCCATTCCAATTTGAACCCGTGTTTCCCAAACATGCCATACAATAAATACAAGTGTGATAATTCCTGTAATTCGTTGCAAGAAGAACATCCAATTACGGAAGTAGCCATAACGTTTTGTATTGTTTTTTGCAACAAAAACAATATACACCCCTAAGACTGCATGGAATAGAATTGGAAGAAAAATAATAAAGATCTCTAGCAAAATACGGAATGGTAAATCGTGCATAAACTGTGCCGCTTTGTTGAAGCTTTCCGCTCCATAAACAGCAAAATGGTTCACTACCAAGTGCTGAATTAAAAAGATTCCTATCGGCACAACCCCCAATAGTGAATGTAATCTGCGATAAAAGAATTCCCTATTCTCCACCTTTTGTGTACCCCCCTCTAGTTCTTGTCATATTGTCAACATACGACTCCAAGTTATTCGCTTTCTTTGTGAAGCGCTTTACATCTCGTAACAAAAAATTTTCTTTCGTTTCATCCTTCTCACGAGAAGTCCCATCCAAAGATTTCGTATATTGGTACCACAACTATTGTACTTCTATCAGCAAAAAGCGTCAAGAAAACGAATACTATTTCTTAGAATTAATTCACTCTACCTTTTGAAAAAAATATGGGGATAACGTTACTTTTGAACGATTGCAGAATTCATCGAAAAAAGCGATAATGGAAATAAGTAATTATTTGCTTAAGTGATTGCGGTAAGAGAGGGGATCAATCTAGTGACAAATAAAAAGACAAACATTGCTACAGTTCTAGCAAACTTACAAACAACAAGCAGTGGGTACGATTTAATCCGTTACATCGGTTTACCAGATATGCTCGGACAGGAATCTGATCAAATATTGTATGTAATGGGTAAAAATCTCGCTAGGCAAGCAGAATGTATGACAATAGAAGAGATTCAAGAATTCTTTCAACATGTAGGTTGGGGAGAATTGATACTTTCTCAAGAAAAAAGACGTGGCTATCTCTTTGAATTAAGTGGAGATATTATAAAAGCAAGATTACAAACATTAAAAGAAATAGATTTTCATTTAGAATCGGGTTTCTTAGCAGAGACAATCTATCAAATATCGGATAAAGCCTGCGAATCTGTCGCCGAAATTAATAAAGATCATATTATTTTTCATGTTTTACATAACTAAAGCCCTTTTTCCATATTGGAAAAGGGCTTTAATGCTCCTCTAATAATTGATGCAAAATTTTCTCTGCCACCGGTCTCGGTATCCCGAGTTTTGTAATATCTTCGACTGATGCCTTTTCAATTTCCTTTACAGATTTAAAGTGTGTTAACAGCAACTTTTTTCGTTGTTCCCCAACACCATCTATTTCATCTAATTTAGAATGAAAAGCACTCTTTCCTCGCAGTTGACGATGAAATGTGATCGCAAAACGGTGTACTTCATCCTGAATACGTTGGATAAAATAAAATTCTTGTGATCGCCTGTCTAAATCAACCACACTAGGTGGATCGCCATATAATAATTCACTTGTACGGTGTTTATCATCTTTTGCCAGCCCACACAAGGGAATATCGAGTCCTAATTCATTTTCTAATACTTCAATAGCTGCTGACATTTGTCCTTTTGAGCCGTCAATTAAAATTAAATCTGGTAATGGGGCATCTTCTTTTAAGACTCTAGTATATCTTCGTCTAATTACTTCACGCATTGTGTCGTAATCATCCGGCCCTTCGACATTTTTAATTTTATATTTTCGATAATCTTTTTTTGCAGGCCTACCATCAACAAAAACAACCATAGCAGACACTGGATCCGTACCTTGAATATTCGAGTTATCGAATGCTTCAATCCGATGAGGTGTTTCAATATGAAGCTTCTCCCCTAAACGTTCCACTGCACGTATCGTTCTTTCTTCGTTTCGTTCAATTAGACTGAATTTTTCTTGCAGTGCAATCTCAGCATTTTTCTTTGCCAATTCCACTAATTCCTTCTTGCGACCCCGCATTGGGATATGAACATCTATGCCTAACAATTCTTTTAATAACTCGATCTCTGTCGGAATCGGTACAAGAATTTGTTTCGGTTTCGGATGATGATGATGCAAATAAAAACTACCTATGAAACTCAAGAATGTATCTTCCGCCTCATCGAAAAAAGGAAATAACGAGACATCACGTTCAATTAATTTACCCTGACGAATAAAAAATACTTGGACACACATCCAACCCTTATCAATACTATAGTTGAAGATATCTCGATCCACTTCGTCTGTCATCGTCATCTTCTGTTGTTCCATGACCGATTCAATGTGTTGAATTAAATCACGAAATTCTTTTGCACGTTCGAAATTGAGTTCTTCCGATGCATGTAACATTTTTTCTTTTAGACCTTTTTTTATCTTGCCATGTCCACCATTTAAGAAGCTTGTGATTTCTTGAGTAATTTGTCGGTATTCTTCTTTTGAAGGTGGTTTTTCAGCGCAAGCTAAGCATTGGTGCATATGATAATAAAGGCAATGACGTCCCCGTGGATTATTACATTTGCGCAAAGGATATAATCGATCCAACAATTTCTTTGTTTCTCTCGCTGCAATCACGTTTGGGTATGGACCAAAGTATTTCCCTTTGTCCTTTTTCACTTTGCGTGTAATGATTAATCGTGGATGACGCTCATTCGTGATTTTTAGAAATGGATACGACTTATCATCTTTTAGCAGCACATTGTATTTTGGATCGTACTTTTTAATTAAATTCATCTCTAAAATAAGTGCTTCAATCTCTGAACTGGTAACAATATATTCAAAATCTCTGATTTCTCGAACGAGACGCTGCGTTTTTTGATCGTTAGCTCCTATAAAGTAGGACCGTACCCGATTACGAAGAAGTTTTGACTTACCAACGTAGATAACTGTTCCATGCTTATCCTTCATCAAATAACAACCAGGTTGAGTTGGTAATACCGCTAGTTTCTCTTTAATGATGTCACTCATATCCTTCACCTCCCCCGTTTTTCGTACAAAGCGCTTCTACTTTTCTTCTGTTTTTGGGTGATATACTCATTAATCGGACAAAATGGCTCTACTTTTGCTCCTACTTTGGGTGATATATCCTTTTATCGGACAAAAACACTCTGCTTTTGCTTCCGTTTTGGGCGATATACTCTTTTATCGGACAAAACAGCTCTACTTTCGCTTTCGTTTTGGGCGATATAACCATTTATCGGACAAAACGGCTCTACTTTGGGCGATATATGCTTTTATCGGACAAAACGACTCTACTTTTGCTTCCGTTTTGGGTGATATACTCATTTATCGGACAAAACCACTCTACTTTCGCTTCCGCTTTGGGCGATATATCCATCATTCTCACAACTTTGTTCGTCAATGTATGTATCCACATTATTAATTTACCGAAAACAATCCCTTATTACAACTGTTGCTGTAATAAGGGATTGTTGATTTTTCATTATGCATGTTTGTTGATTAATTCAACAAGTGCTTCTTTTGGTTGGTAGCCAACTACTTGGTCCACTACTTCGCCATCTTTGAAAAGTAGTAATGTTGGAATACTCATTACACCATATTTCCCAGCTGTTTCCTGGTTTTCATCAACATCTAATTTCACGATTTTTACTTGATCGCTCATTTCACCATCTATTTCTTCTAGGACTGGTGCAATCATTTTACATGGTCCACACCAAGTAGCCCAAAAGTCTGCTAATACTATACCTTCACTAGTTTCATTACTAAAAGTACTATCGTTAGCTGCTACAATTGCCATTTGCAATTCCTCCTTCATTATTACGATTTCTACATCAGTATAACATTTACAAAAAAATCATCCTAATCTTTTGCTTATAGGGATATCTTCTGAATTGTTACACTATTTTATACCGATAAGATATAGTAAACACCAACTGCTAAAAAGATAATCGCAATTACTAATAAAACATAGGCTAAAGTTTTCAAAATGCCACTCCTCTACTGGATACTAGAGCCGATTACATAAGACAAACCTACGGAAATCATTAATGAAATTAAGCCAACTGCACGGTTATCTCTCTCAATTTCTTGATCGATTTTGTATGTTGGCGTTAGAAATTCAAAAATGAAATAACCAAATAATAATAAAAGGAAGCCATAACCGCCCCAAACGATACTTTCTAGAATAGTATCATTATGTTCAATAGAATAGCGGATGATGTTGGCAATCCCAAATATTTTACCACCAGTAGCCATTGCGACACTTAAGTTTCCTCGCTTGATTTCTTCCCAATTCTTATAAGATGTAACTAATTCAAAAATCACTAAGAAAAGAACTAAACAAAGAATTGCAACACTATAACGAGCAGCCGTTTCTATAAATACATTTCCCCAGAAGTCTGACATTATTATCGCCTCCTTTTATTTCAGTTCCAGCACTGTAACACCTAGACCACCTTCACCCATGTCGCCATCACGCGCTGTATTTATTTTAGAGTGCTTTCTAGCAAAGTCTTTGACCCCTTTACGCAAAGCACCGGTACCTTTTCCGTGTATAATCGACACTTTGTTATAACCTGCCAGTAACGCATCGTCGATATACTTTTCCAACTGCTGCAAGGCATCTTCAAAACGTTCGCCACGCAAATCGAGTTCAGGCTTGACATGATAATTAGAACCTCTCACCGTTGCTAATGGTTTTTCCATTTTTGGTTCGTCTCGTCTCACAAATAATAAATCTTTTCGTTTCGCCTTCATCTTCATAATCCCAATTTGTACTTGGAACTCATTTTTTCCTGTTTGTTCGATGATGGTTCCTTTTTGATCAAGCGTTAATAGTTTGATCTCGTCTCCTGGTTTTAAGGTTTTTGCCTTATCTTCGTCAAAAACGGGCTCTTGTTTCTTTTGTTTTTTTGTTAATTCAGGTCGTGCTTCGTTCAGAAGTTTTTTCGCTTCGATCCATTCATGTTCTTTTAGCTCGGCTTCTGATTGCATATTTCGTAATTCTGCAACAATCGTTTCCGCTTCTTCTCGCGCTTTTGTTACAGCTTTTTCTGCTTTTTCTTCCGCCTTTTTATATAGAGCTTCTCGTTCTTTTTCAAACTGCTGCCATTGTTTCTCTACATCTCTTTTTAATTGCTCAGCTTCTTCTAAAATATCGTGCGCACTTTGATAATCTGATTCTGCATTTCGCCTTGAATCTTCAAGAGATGCAATCATATTTTCAACACTTTTTGAATCTGTTCCAATATGACTTTTAGCTTCTTCGATGACTTTTTCATTTAATCCTAATCGCTTGGAAATCTCAAATGCATTACTGCGTCCGGGAACACCAATTAAAAGTCGATAGGTTGGCCTTAATGTCTGAATATTAAACTCAACAGAAGCATTGATTACCCCTTCACGATTATAACCATACGCTTTTAATTCAGGATAGTGAGTGGTAGCAATCACTCGTGCCTTTTTTTCTACCACATGATCTAAAATCGACATTGCTAATGCGGCACCTTCTTGTGGATCGGTTCCTGCCCCAAGCTCATCAAATAACAGTAAGGACTTATCGTCAAAGCTATCTAATATGTCAACAATATTTGTCATATGAGAAGAAAAGGTACTTAAGCTTTGTTCAATCGACTGCTCGTCGCCAATGTCTGCATATACATTCGAAAATACAGCCAATTCACAGCCATCTAATGCAGGCACTTGCAA
Source organism: Gracilibacillus massiliensis (assembly GCF_001458115.1). Taxonomy (GTDB): domain Bacteria; phylum Bacillota; class Bacilli; order Bacillales; family Amphibacillaceae; genus Gracilibacillus; species Gracilibacillus massiliensis. The sequence goes on along the minus strand of NZ_CZRP01000012.1, from coordinate 126,656 downwards.
ACCTGATTGTGCCATTAGCGTACAAAGTCCTACCATTTTTAATGTAACGGTCTTACCACCTGTATTTGGTCCTGTAATGACAATAGCTGTGAAGTCTGTACCTAATTCCACATCATTGGCCACTACTTCATCTGCTGCAATCAATGGATGTCGTGCCTGTTTCATCTTTATGATACCATCATCATTCATGGTTGGTCGACTTGCTTTCATGTCGTGACTAAGTTTCGCTCGTGCAAAAATAAAATCAATTTCCGCTAATGCTTCGACATTTTGCATCAGATAACCCTCATCTTCTGCAATACGAATCGTTAGTTCTTTTAGAATTCTTTCAATTTCGCGTTTCTCTTCTACTCGCGCTTCTTGTAATTGGTTATTTAATTCAACAACGGATTGTGGTTCCATAAACAATGTTTGACCAGAAGCTGATTGATCATGAACAATTCCACCAATCGCCGACCGGTATTCTTGTTTTACCGGTAACACATATCGGTCGTTTCGAATCGTGATAATGGCATCTGATAACATCTTCGCTTTTGTTTTGGTAAAGTTATCTAATCGGTCACGTACTTTATTTTCATTTGTTCGTATTTTTGAACGTAATCCTCTCAGTTTATCCGATGCACCGTCCATCATATGCCCATGATCATCAATGCAACTCTTAATTTCTCGTTCCAACTCATTTAAAGGGACAATTTCGACTGCTAGTCCTTGAATGATCGGTAACTCGATATCTTCTAATTTATCGATAAAAAGTTTTAGTTGCTTCCCGCCATAGATCGTGCTTGCGACATCTAGACATTCATGTGTCGTTAGGATACCGCCTATTACCGCTCTTTTTATGCTTGGCTTAATATCTGTAATTCCACCTAAGGGGACATTACCTTTTAAACGGATGACGTGAAAAGCTTCATCTGTTTCGTCCTGCCAAGTTGTCACCTGTTCAATTTCTGTTGACGGTTTAAGTTGGCGTGCTTTTTCAATACCAAGAGAGGAAGCAGCTTTAGCGACGAGTTGTTCCGTTATTTTGTGGAATTCTAATACACTCAAAATGCGTTGATTCATACAACAGACCTCCTATCTTGAGCCCACTTATTTTCTACTGAGAAATTTAATTAATTTATCTTTGTTCCATGTATTTACTACGGTATCTTTGCGCAATTTACCGCGACGACCGGTTCCAACACCTGTTGTCATGTCTTCAAGCATTTGATAATTATGAGCGTCCGTGTTAATTGCTAAATGAACACCTTTTTCCTGCGCAAGTTCTACCCATTTTGACGAAAGATCGAGTCGGTTTGGGTTCGCATTTAACTCTAAGATCGTATTCGTTTCCTTCGCCTTATCGATGAGCCATTCTACATCTATAGCGTATCCGTCCCTTCTACCCAATAGTCTACCCGTTGGATGGGCAATCATATGAACATAAGGATTTTCTAAGGCATTTTTCAAACGCTCGTGTATTTTCTCTTGAGGTTGTTGGAAACTAGAATGAATCGAAGCGATCACGAAATCCATCTCTTGTAAAAAGTCGTCCTCAAAATCCAAACGTCCATCAGGTAAAATATCCATTTCGATTCCTGCAAAAATATGAATATCTGGATGTTTTTCTTGTACCTTCTTGATCTCTTCCCGTTGCAATCGTAAACGTTCTTCATTTAAACCATTTGCAACTTTAAGAAATTTAGAATGATCCGTAATAGCAATAAACGCATAACCCTTTTCTTTTGCTCGAACGACCATTTCTTCTAATGACTGTGCTCCATCACTCCATGTTGTGTGCATATGCAGATCACCTTGTATGGAGTCCTCGTCAACTAAATCAAAACTTTCTTTCGCAAGCTCTATTTCGTCTTTACCTTCTCGAACCTCAGGTGGGATAAAATGCAGTCCAAAACTTTGATAGAAAGCTTCTTCAGATTCGAAAGTTTCAACTTCACCTGTCTCAACATCTTCTACACCGTATTCACTAATCTTTTTACCTTGCGATTTAGCTAATTGTCGCATTAAAACATTATGGTCTTTGGAACCAGTAAAATGATGTAACGTTGTGGAGAATTCTTTATCTGTGACTAAACGAAAATCGACACTGATCTCATAACGACCTTCTACAACGATCGATACCTTGGTATCCCCTGCTGCTATAGTATCGATTCGATCCTCAAATTGAAGTAGTTTATCTCTAACAATTGCTGGTTCGTTTGTGGAAATAATAAAATCTAAATCTTTCACTGTCTCACGATAACGCCGCATACTGCCAGCTATTGAAAACCGTTGAATCTGATTGATTGTATAAAGAAATGTTTCGATTTTTTCTACAACTGAAACTACCATAGGTACGGGTAGACGTTCTGGACGATTTCCTACACTATTGAGAGCCTCTAATATTTTTTCTTCCGTCTTTTTTCCAAATCCTTTAAGTGCTTGGATTTTACCATTCTCACATGCTTCTTTTAATGTGGTTTCATCGACAACATCTAATTCATGATATAATTTTGCTAACTTTTTACCGCCCAGACCTTGTAAATTCAATAAGGGAATCAAACCCTCTGGTACTTCTTTTTCTAACTGTGCTAAGGTGTCGGATTCACCTTTTTCGATGTATTCCGTAATCACACTTGCTGTCCCTTTGCCAACACCCTGTAACTTAGTAAAATCATCTATTTCAGATAACGAGCGATCGTCTCGTTCTAATGCTTGAGCAGCTTTGCGATAAGCAGATATTTTAAATGGATTTTCGCCTTTTAGTTCAAGATATGTGGCAATCTTATCTAATAATTTTATGACATCCTTCTTATTAACAGACATCGTAATCCCTCACTTCTTCATCATATTTACATGTGAAATACCCTTGCTGAAACAAACGCAAGGGTATGGTTTACTAATCACTGAAAGGGTCATTCTCAAACCAATAGGTTGCTAATTTGTCTGATAAGACAGGTGTTTCTTCAATGATAAAGTTAGCGATACTTGAACCATTTATCAGATCTTGTACATAGGAGACAGGGGCAAGCGCTAAAATATATAATGCAACAAATAGTAAAAGGTATACTTCTACAAATCCTAAAATCGCACCAAGCCAACTATTCACGATTCGTAAGAAAGGTAAATCTGCTACAAAGTCAAGCATCGTTGCTACAATTTGTAAAATGATTTTCGTAACGAAAAATAATGCACCAAAGGCAATCGCATTGTAGTATGCAGCTTCTAGTGGTAATGATTCTAAGAACACTGCCCACGACGCATCTGACATTAATTCTGGATACGGAATCCATAATTCTAACTTCGATGCGATATCATCGTAATAGAGTGCCGCTACAATAAAAGCGACAATAAATCCAGTAAGATGTAGGACTTGCAGAATAAAACCTCTTCTAAGACCTACAAAGATTCCTATAATAAGTAAAAAAATAAGTATAATGTTCACCATGACAACGTTATTCCTCTTTCTCCTCAAGTAGTTTTTGTAACACTTCAAAGTCCTCTTTTAACTTTATGTAATCATTCATTGTATTCACTGCAGTTAATACTGCAAGATTTGTTGTATCCAATGATTTATTTACAGCATGAATTTCTTTCATCTTTTCATCCACTAAATTTGCAACATGGCGGATTTGATTCGATTTTTCATTCCCGACAATGGTGTATGATCTTCCATATATATCAACGGTAGTCCGAGACTTTTCTGATTGGGACACCATGATACCCCCTTTTAGACAAATACCTTAAAATTAATATTAACATGAAGCACCCAATTAGAAAACTATTCTGATAGAATCAATCTCTGTTATACTTAATAACAGTATTCAGGAAGGGATGAACACTATTGTCAAATATCGTTTTACAATTCTCAAAAAAGGATTTATCAAAAATTAAAAACTATTATGAAGATTATATAATCAAAGTTCCACCAAACAGTCTTTTTTTGGCTAAAGTTAATACGGTTACTGTTGTTGCCTATAAATCAGGAAAGGTTATGTTTCAAGGTGGTCAAGCTCAAACAGAAGCTGAAAAGTGGCAAAACCTTGCCTCCGGAAACACATCCACTAAATCATCGGTAAATGACCATAGTTATCAACCACACGAAAGTCTTTTTCAAAAAGCGCATATTGGAACAGACGAAGCAGGAACGGGAGATTACTTCGGACCAATTACGGTTAGCGCTGTCTTTGTGTCTGAAGAAAAGTTACCGGTATTAAAAGCAATGGGCATTACCGATTCCAAAACATTAACAGATGATCGTATAGCTAAGCTTGCTAAAGAGATTGTTCAGGAGAAAATTCCCTATACGTTGTTAACGTTAGATAACCTAAAATATAATAAACTCCAGAAAAAAGGGTGGAACCAAGGTAAAATGAAAGCAATGCTTCATCAACACGCGATTCAAAAACTGCTGGTTAAAATAGCTGACAGTCCTACCCATGGTATCTTAATTGATCAATTTTGTCAGCCATCTTCTTATATTAAGCATATACGTGAAGAAGGCATTCAATTAGAAAAAGATACTTTTTTTATGACGAAAGCAGAAAGTTATTCCACTTCGGTTGCAGCAGCCTCGATTATTGCTAGAGCCAAATTCGTCAAGGAAATGGATCAATTATCGCTTGACTATGGAGTAACAATCCCAAAAGGTGCTTCTAGCAAAGTCGATGAAACCGCAGCATACATCATTAAAAAGCACGGATTGGATGCATTAAACTCGATAGCCAAAACACACTTCGCCAATACCGACAAAGCAATGAGATATGTCAAGAAGCGATAGTTATTTACAACCTCAAATAATTGAGTCGGCTAGTACACAAATATTTTTCTTCACTACAAACACAAACGGCGTAACCTGTAATGTTACGCAAATAAGGAAGATGCGACATAACCTGGTAACATCTTTGACATAATGTTTGTAGAAGTATCCGCTTCGGCTTGCCCACTTCGCTTTCCATGGGGTTTTACCTTCAGCTAACTTTTCCATGCAAAAACCGCATGGAAAAGTGGATCTTCAGGCAAACAATCCCATAGGAGTCGAAGTGGACGCCTACGCTAATTAATACTTTACAACGATTGCAAATGCTAGCATTTTGGCTAATGAAAATCTTTTGTTTCAATCAAAAAAACCATCGAAAAGTACTCTAAAGCATCGTGAATAAGTCATAATAATCATTCTTACTTAAGTTGTTGAACATTAATAAGCGCAGGCGTCCGCTTCCACTCCTGCGGCATGTTTTTATCCGAAGATCCACTTTTTAAGCGTACTTTGCTTAAAAAGTTAGCTGAGGAGAAAAACCCGCGGAAAGGGAAGCGGACAAGCCGGAGCGGTTACAAACCTCATATAAATTCTCATAATTACCTCAAGGTTATGTCGCACTTTCCTTCTAATATGCATGAAAATCCAAACGAATGAGTCTGATCGTTTGGATTTTCTAATTATAAAATTCTTTTGTCAAAGCCTCTTGTTGTTTATCCTCGTAATTCTGCTTGGTGTTGATCTGCTACTGCAGCAAGTATCGCTTGATAAGATGCTTCCACTTCTTCATCAGTTAATGTACGAGCAGGATCCTGATAGAACAAACTAAACGCAATTGATTTCTTACCTTCTGTTAAATGTTCACCTTGATAAACGTCAAATACTTGAATATCTTTGACAAGTTTGCCACCAGCTTCTGCAATGGTTGCTTGTAACGCCCCAGCCTGAACCGTTTCATCTACGACAAGTGCGATATCTCTTGTAACACTTGGATAACGTGGAACCGCTGCAAAACTTGGTTGATTTTCATGAACTTCTAGAATGTAATCAAAGTCGATATCAAAAACAAAAGTATCTTTTAGATCATATTCTTTTTGTACTTGCGGATGAATTTGTCCAGCAAATCCGATAGCACGATCCCCGATATATAAACTAGCGGTTCTTCCTGGATGCATACCATCTACCTTAGCTTGTGTAAAAGTAACTTCTACATTTAGCGAGTCAAATAATGCTTCAAGGATTCCTTTTACTACAAAAAAGTCGACCGATTTTTTCTCTTGTTGCCAAGGGTGAGTAAGCCATTCACCTGTTAAAGCACCAGCTAAACGGAGTTTTTCCACTGGTTGTTGGGATACTTTTTCTTCTTTTGAAATAAAAATACTACCTAATTCATAATAGGCGACATTTGACTGTTTACGAGCCAGATTATAGGCAACAGATGCTAACATCTCAGGTAAAATGCTTAAGCGTAAGGTACTGTGCTCCTCACTCATTGGCATTGCTAATGATACGGTAGAAACCAGATCACTAGCAACTTCCGGACTAAGTAACTGAGTAGCGCGATCTTTTGTTGTTAACGAATAGGTTACGGTTTCCGATAGACCGGCACCTTCCAAGAAACGTTTAACATGACGTTTTAGCTCTTGTTGTTTGGTTAAACCACCTGCTTGAGAACCACCGCTTGGTAAAGTAAAAGGTAAATTGTCATAGCCATAAATACGGGCAATTTCTTCCACCATATCTTCAAAAATAACGATATCCTGGCGTCTGGTTGGTGCATAAACAGTGAACGTTTCGCCATCTTGCTCAAAATTAAAATGTAACTTACGTAGAATGTCTGCAATTTGATCATTTGATATATCTGTTCCTAAACGATCATTTATAGTAGACGTCCAGATCGTTACGGTTTTTTCGGTATAATCAAGCTGATCAAATTCTGCAACTCCAGCTAATATCGTTGCATCTGCATATTTTTCTAGTAGTTGACAGGCTTTTTCGCCAGCTTTACGAACACGATTAGGATCGACACCTTTTTCAAAACGGTTACTTGCTTCACTTCGTAAATCAAATGCTTTCGAAGCTTTACGAACCGTTTGCCCATCAAAATACGCAGCTTCCAATAACACAGTCGAAGTTTTATCTGAAACTTCTGTTTCTGTTCCACCCATTACACCAGCTAGAGCGACTGGCTCTTTGCCGTTTGTAATCACTAGATGTTCACTAGATAATGTACGTTCCTGTTCATCCAATGTCACGATTGTTTCGCCGTCATTTGCCATTCTCACGACAACTTCATTTGATCCAAATTTATCATAATCAAATGCGTGTAAAGGTTGACCGTATTCCAATAAGACATAATTCGTTATATCTACTACATTGTTGATTGGACGAATCCCAGCTGCCATTAAGAAATTACGCATCCATAGTGGAGATGCACCAACTTTCACATCTTTCACTAAAAAAGCACCATAATACGGATTTTGTTCTGAAGCCTCTACTTTGACTGCGACATGATCTCCCGTTTTTTCCTCTGCCGCATGATAATTCGTATGTGGTAAACGAATCGGCACATCTAAAATTGCTGCCACTTCGTACGCTACACCTAACATACTTAATGCATCTGATCGGTTTGGCGTTAATCCAAGCTCGATAATAATATCATCTAGGTTTAATAACTCCGTCACATCTGCACCTGTCTCTGCATCCTCAGAAAATACAAAAATACCACTGGCAAATTCTTTTGGTACAAACTTTTCTTCAACACCTAATTCTTGTAAGGAGCAAATCATACCATTTGACTCGACACCACGTAATTTTGCTTTTTTAATTTTGAAATTGCCTGGTAAAACAGCACCTGGTTTGGCTACAGCTACTTTTTGGCCTTGTGCAATATTTGGCGCACCACAAATAATTTGTAATGTTTCCTCCCCAACGTTTACCTGGCATAAATTTAATTTATCTGCATTTGGATGTTTTTCACATGACTCAACATATCCAACTACAACATTATTTACTCCATTTGCAAAACGTTCTAAACCTTCTACTTCTATCCCGGACTTGGTAATACGTTCTGCCAAATCTTCAGGCGATAGTTGATCGATATCTACATAATTTTTTAACCAATTTAATGATACAAACATGCTTCAGCCTCCTCCTTATGCTTGATGGTATTGTTTTAAGAATCGAATATCGTTTGTATAGAAATGACGAATATCGTCGACGCCATATTTCAACATCGCAATTCGTTCTGGACCCATACCGAATGCGAAGCCACTATATTCTTTCGGATCATACCCAGCCATCTCTAACACGCGGGGGTGTACCATGCCAGCACCTAAGATTTCAATCCATCCTGTTTTTTTACATACGCTACATCCTTTGCCATTACACACTTTACAAGAAATATCCATTTCAACCGATGGCTCTGTAAAAGGGAAAAAGCTAGGACGCAAACGAATTTCACGATCTTCACCAAACATTTGCTTGGCGAAACGATCTAATACACCTTTTAAATCACTCATACGCACATGCTTATCAACGTATAGCCCTTCGATTTGTGTAAATTGGTGCGAGTGTGTCGCGTCATCTGTATCACGACGATATACCTTACCAGGGCAAATCATTTTAACAGGGCGTTCCCCTTTAATCATGTTCATCGTTCTTGCTTGTACGGGTGAAGTATGTGTACGTAATAGAATGTCATCTGTAATATAAAATGAGTCCTGCATATCACGTGCTGGATGACCTTTTGGCAGGTTCAAAGCCTCAAAATTATAGTAGTCCGTTTCTACCTCTGGTCCTTCCCGCACTTCGAATCCCATTCCGATAAATAAGTCTTCGATTTCTTCGACGATGCTAGTTAGAAGGTGTGGACCTCCTGTAGGTACCGGTCTCCCTGGCAGTGTCACATCAATCGTTTCTTCAGCTAATTGTTTTTCTAGTTCTGCAGCTTCAATTCCAGCCTTTTTACTATCAATCGCTTCGGCAACCTGACCGCGAACTTTGTTGGCTAGTTCACCAATAACAGGACGTTCTTCCTTGGATAACTTACCCATACCTTTTAACACTTCTGTAATTGGTCCTTTTTTTCCTAAATAAGCCACTCTGACATCTTGTAGTTCTTTTAATGAAGATGCATCTTCAACCTTTTGTAATGCTTCTTTTTCTAATGCTTGTAGTTGATCTTTCATTTAGCAAACCTCCTTTATAAAATAAGAAAATAAAAAAGCCCCATCCCTAAAAAAAGGGACGAGACTGTATGTATCGCGGTACCACCCTTGTTGAAATAGCTTGTAGCTATATCCACTCAAGATATAAGATAACGGTATAAACCGGAACACCTTTACTTGCATCGCGCAAGGTCCTAGTGTCGGCTCCAGAGTGAAATTTCCATATGTGATCGTTAGAAGCATTTCCAGTCTATGATGCTTCTTCCCTTTGAACGATTTTCCACGCATGTACTAACTCTTTCAACGCCTTTATAAATGTTTTTACTTCATATAGTATAAGCAAGCTCATACAATGATGCAAGTCCTAATTTATTTTTTTACCACTTCGTACATTAAAATAGCAGCGGCAATACTAACATTTAATGATTCAGCTTGCCCATAAATCGGGATCATCACATTTTGATCCGCTTTTTTCATAAGCTTTGGATCGACTCCTGAACCTTCATTACCAACAATAATGGCTATTTTGTCAGGAACCTCTAGTTCGTGATAGTAGCTAGCATTTTCTAATCCCGTTGACCATATGGTAATACCTACCTGTTGCAGGCGTTCCATTTCTTCTACTATATCTGCTTCATAGACATTTAAATGAAAAAGTGAGCCTTGTGTCGATCGAATCACTTTATCATTAAACAAGTCGACCGTTCCATGACCCAGGATTATCGTATCAAATCCCGTTGCATCTGCTGTGCGTATCATTGTACCTAAATTGCCTGGATCTTGAACTCGATCTACTATTAAAGCACGATTCACTTCTTTTTCATCATTATTTTTTTTGTTTACTACTGCTACAATTCCTTGCGGTGTCTTCGTTTCTGAAATAGCTGCCATTACATTATCAGTTACCTCAAATAAGGGATAGTGCAACCATTCTTTTGGACATTCAATACCTTCTTGATAAATGATTTCGGCAATTTGCCAGTTGCTTTTATGTGCTTCTTCAATAAGATGAAAACCTTCTATAATAAATTGATTTTGCAAATCTCTTTCTTTCTTCTTTTTTAATTTTCTCCAAATTTTAACCTTTTCATTCTTCACGGAAGTTATCATGCATCTCATTCCTCTATTTTGATATCCTCTATCATACATACTTTCACACATTGCGGTCAAACTAAAATGAAAGACCCATACAAAAAATTCACATTTAAACTATACTGCGAAGTAAGAGTTGTATAGTCCCTTCACGGGAATTCATGTGCTGTTAACGGGAATTGTCAATCTCTTCACGGGAAATACCTTTCTGTAGACGGGAATTGTTTGCTTCTTCACGGGAATAAACGATAATTCCCGTGAAGAGCAGTGTAATTCCCGTCTACACCAGCACTTTTCCCGTGAAGAAGATAAGAAATAACTTATCCGCGTTAACACTTACAAAATTATCATTACTTCACAGTTTGTGACTGCGGTGTAAGTTTTGTTTATTTTTTGTATTGGGTTCAAGTAAAATTCTTTAGATGGGGTGATGAAATGGATTTGAATTTGCGTAAGGCAATTATGTCTAATGTCTCAGGTAACTCTGCAAATGATTTAGAAGCAACAATTGTAGATGCTATTCAAAGTGGGGAAGAGAAAATGCTGCCAGGTTTAGGTGTATTATTTGAATTGTATTGGCAACAAGCAGATGAAACAGAAAAATCAGAAGTATTAGAATCCTTAGAACAAGCAGTAAATAAGCAATGACAAGGAGGTGGTCGAGATGATTTTTCGACCACCTTATTGCTTTTTCTTATAATAAAATGTATATTTATAGTAGATATATTTCACCAAAAGGGAGAGCGTTAGATTGAACGTACAATCGATGTATCATCTTATGCAAATGCAGGCGATGTCAACACTTACTGGTTCTGATAATTCATCCACTAGTCAATCTGATTTTAGCCAGCTATTTCAACAATTAATTGGCGATATGCCACAATCAAATACATATACAAATCAAATACCAGCAGCATCTTTTCTAAATAACACCGATCTAGCACAATCGATTAGATCGCAATTAGGTGCAAATGCTATAAACAATATTTCATCAGAATCCACTGCTAATGCTGACGTAACATATATCATCCAGCAAGCTGCGAGTAGATTTAACATAGATGAAAAGTTGATTAGTGCTGTTGTCGAAACAGAATCCAATTACAACCCAAATGCAGTAAGTCATGCAGGTGCGCAGGGTTTAATGCAACTTATGCCTAATACTGCGCAAGGTTTAGGCGTTCAGAATCCATTTGATCCCCTAGAAAACGTTTTGGGTGGTACGAAATACCTGCAGCAAATGCTTGATCGTTACGATGGGAATAAAAGTTTGGCTTTAGCTGCATACAATGCTGGCCCTGGTAATGTTGATAAGTATAATGGTATTCCACCATTTAAAGAGACACAGTCATATGTTCAAAAAGTGCTTGGAAAATACTTAGCATAAATAAATGAGGCCCTCTCCATTAAGTTGGAAAGGGCTTTTTCTTATTCATCTAGTTATATGTTAAGTTATGAACCCTATCAGTATCCAACTGTTTGATCACTTCTACAATTAACTGTACTGAATTTTCAAAATCATCTTGATGTAAAATCGCTGCATGTGTATGAATGTATCGTGTCGGAATCGTAATGGAAAGCGCTGGAACACCATTAGCAGTTAAATGAATGGAACCTGAATCCGTTCCACCACCAGCCATAGTAGCATATTGATATGGTATTTGGTGTTGATCTGCCGTATTGACAACAAGCTCTCTTAACCCTTTATGTGACACCATCGATGCGTCATATAACATAATTTGTGGGCCATCGCCAATTTTACTATCCGTCTCTTTCGCAGATATACCTGGTGTATCGCCAGCAATTCCTACGTCCACTGCAAAACCGATATCAGGTTCGATAGTATGAGCAGAAGTCTTGGCGCCTCGTAAACCTACCTCTTCTTGAACCGTAGCTACACCATATACGCGGTTAGGATGCTCCACTCCTTTTAACCTGTGTAGTACTTCAATTGCAATCGCACAACCAATTCGATTATCCCAAGCTTTTGCAAGTAAAAGTTTTTCATTTTTTAATGGCGTAAATTCAAAATAAGGAACAATCGAGTCTCCTGGCTTCACCCCAAATTCACGAGCTTCCTCTTTACTTGATGCACCGATATCAATAAACATGTCTTTGATATCTACCGGTTTTTTTCGAGCTTCAGCGGATAATATATGTGGCGGTTTTGATCCTATCACACCAGTCACATCACCAATGCTAGTTAATATAGTAATGCGCTGGGCTAGCATGACTTGGCTCCACCATCCTCCGACAGTCTGGAAATAAACAAATCCTTTATCGTCAATTCGCGTTACCATAAATCCTACTTCATCCAAGTGACCAGCGACCATTATTTTGGGTCCATTGGCATCGCCTGATTTTTCAGCAATTAAACTTCCTAAGTGATCAGTATAAAGATTATCTGCATAGGGAGATATCCATTTCTTCATTACTTCTCTTGCTTCTTTTTCATCTCCGGGTATCGAGCGAGCATCTGTTAATTCTTTCAACATAGTCAATTGTTCATAGTTTGTCATTTAGAATGCCTCCTAGTGTTAATAACCTTGGTTTTGCCTTTCATAGTTCACCTTATTCTTATCCATATATGCTTTTTTTATATCTTCTGAGCTAAAACCTAACTTCTGTCCTAATGTAAGATATGTATCAAACACCTTTTGGTAAGCAACTACCGTATGTTCTTCCTTCAACTCTGTGATCGATTGAAAAACAAGATGAAATAATGAGGTGAGATCTTCCTTGTTCTCCATTGTCTTTGGGGAATATTCATTTATACCTAATTCTAAACCTAGTGATAGAATAAAATGAATACCGTCGACATATTCCTCCGCGATCACTGCTTTGCTACTCGCTGGTTTTAAGCTCCAATATTTAAAGCACCTTGTTTCATTTGCTAGTTCACCTACTTCAACTAACAACGCTAATACCTTTTTATCAAAAACATTTTCGTTTTTCAAATCGTGTTGTGCTAAAATATAATTATCTAAGTCTTTTTGCATTGCAAATAATGTCTGCCAATTCATAATTATCTCCTTCTAATGGATGGATTATTATTATATTATAGCATGTTTGTTTTACTTTTTTGAAACCAAAACAATATCTAATACGTATAGGTAATAAAATGAGATTTCGATGATAAAGAAGTTTTGTAACCGAGGAGCGTGAACCGTGTGATTGTTATATTATTTCGTTTTTTAGTTGTAATTGCAATGATTGTGTTAATATATACTGCATATAAATATATTGTAAATCCGAAAAGAAAATTAGAAGTTGCCCAGGAGAAATATGAATTTTATTTTCTTGATTATAACGATAATATCAAGAAAAACTTTTTTATCACATATAAAGGTTTTTTATTTGAAGGGGAAAAATACTTAGGAACGACAGAAGATGCCTTCGAGGTAATTAATATCGTGATGCATACACGAAACCCAGAAAAATTAAAAGGATTTGAGCGTAAGGATATTTATTTCCTAGAAGAAGAAATTCTAATACGATATCCTCACGCTGAGATTGAGTGGAAACATCCGATAAACAAACTGCACTTACAATGATTTAGGCTACCTCTTTTGAGAAAAAGTGATTCCATTTGATAATGGCTTTCTTTTGTCTTACAAAATAGGCAAGTATTAGAATGACGATTATTAACGGAATTGCATAGTATAAGGAAACCTCTTGAATCGTTTTCCCAAGTGTTGTATAAAATATCGCTACCGGAATTATCGTGAACAATGTGGTCCGTAAGTAGGAATGAAAACTTACGGATTTTTTATATATACAAAAGGATAACATGTGAAAATGAATAAAGGGTAGCATACGTAACAATACAAGTTGAAAAGTGTTTAGTGAAAGCTGCTTTCCTAACAACCTTTCCTCCAATTTTTTAAAACGTTTCTGCAGTGCAGGTAAGGTGTGAATAATCAGATAAAATAAACTACTTGAGATCATTAATCCAATAATAGAATAGACAGTACCTGCTAGCAAACCAAAAATGACGCCACCAGTTATACAAAGCAATAACACTGGAACAAACAATAATGGACGCAGAACATGAACTAAGATGAATAGGACAGGTGCTACAAATGCGTAACTTTCCATTACCTTCAAATGGCTTAGCATCTCAATTGGCATCATTCACCAGCTCCTTCTTCTACTATATATTATGACAAGAGACGAGCCGTTATGACACCGAATCGATTAGTAATAGAGGAAGAGAAGAAGTGTCGTCTCAACAATGACTAAAACAGGTAAGAGTATGAGAAAGTTTTTATGCTTTGTTTTATGACGAAAGGTATACATACCAATCGCGGCTCCCAAAGCACCACCAACAATGGATACAATCCAAATACGCTGTTCTGGTATTCGCCACTTATTGTGTTTGGCTTTATGTTTATCGATCCCCATGATAAGAAATGCGATACTATTTATAATAAGTAAGTATATTTCCATGCTTCACAACCTCTGTTCATTTTGTAGTTGTTGATAAAGTTGTTCGATCTCATCTTCACTATCTCGATTAAAAATAATCGTTTGTTCCTGTGTTTCCACAATGAGATATGGTTTTGTGTCACCCGTGATAAATAAAGTTACGGTTTCTTCATAACCCTCCACTCGAAATTTTCCTTTACGTTTATTGGTCATAGCAAAACCGTTTGTCTTTGCTCTCACTTCTGGTAAATGATTCGTTTTTTCAACGTTTTGAATATCTGCAAATGGTATTTCTTCGCCATATATTCCAGTTATAATGAGCTGATCATTTGTTACCTTTATCTCATTATCAATATAACCATAGAAAGTAATACTAGCAATAAATGCGAGTGTTATTACCGAAACACTTCCCATGATCCAATAATTCTTTTTCCTCTTATGAGCTACTTCATAACGTTGAATCCAAGTCATACCTCCCATTAACACAATCATACATACTGCTATACCGATCTCGAACCCATATGGAATTTGCAACAAACCCAATATGAATGTAATTGCTAACAAGTAAAAGGTAAAAGTGAGTAATTTGCCTAATGCTTTAATAAATCCGCTCTGTTTTAAATATTCTTGCTCTTCTTTTGGACGATTTGCAAATCCGGATATTAAGGATGTTTCTTCTTTTTTGACAACTAAAAAGGTTATTCCACCATATATTATTAATGTCCATCCCATGACGATTGCAAAAATGATTGTTCCGGTATCCATATTAGGTTCCCCCCTCTCTATAAATACGAATAATGATTGAATTAGTTTCATAAAGTTAGAATTCAAGGTATCTCGTCGGTATTTTGATCGGTAATTACAGCTGAATTGCCGATGAGATGGAGTATCGTCGGCATTTTGATTGATAATTACTGCTGAATTCCCGATGAGATCGGATATCGTCGGGATTTTGATCAATAATTACTGCTGTATTGCCGATGAGATCGGATATCGTCGGCATTCCGATCAATAATTACTGCTGTATTGCCGATGAGATCGGATATCGTCGGCATTCCGATTAATAATTACTACTGAATTACTGATGAGATCGGGTATCGTCGACATTTTGGTCTTTAATTATTGCTTAGTTCCCGATGACAATTGTTTTTATTATGTATTACAAAGATTCAGTCAATATATCCGGTTGAAATTTTTTATGCTTTGCACATTCAAAATTTTCGTTTGGGTGAATTTCTGCATACCTATGATTTACTACCGCACAAAAAAATCCAAACGATTATTTCGTTTGGATTTTACTAATACCTCAGTCATATGACTGGGAAGTTGTCTTATTTTAAAGCTGATTTTGCTTGTTCAGCAAGTGAAGCAAATGCTTTTTCATCATTAATTGCTAAGTCTGCTAGCATTTTACGGTTCACTTCTACACCAGCAAGTTTCAATCCGTGCATGAAACGGCTGTAAGATAGGTCATTCAAACGTGCTGCTGCATTAATACGTGCGATCCATAATTTACGGAAATCACGTTTTTTCTGACGACGGTCACGATATGCATATTGACCTGATTTCATAACCTGTTGTTTTGCTGTTTTGAATAATGAGTGCTTTGCACCATAATAACCTTTAGCTAACTTTAAAATACGTTTACGACGCTGACGCGTAACTGTTCCACCTTTAACACGTGGCATAATAATTCCCTCCTATATAAATCAACGAATCTGTTGTAAAATCTGTTCAAGTATCTATCTTATTTAGGTAGCATTTGTTTGATGCGTTTGTAGTCTCCAGCTGATACGATAGCTGATTTACGTAGTTTACGCTTTTGTTTTTGAGTCTTGTTAGCAAACATGTGACTTGTAAATGCATGGGAACGTTTAACCTTCCCAGTACCTGTTTTTTTAAATCTTTTTGCTGTTCCGCTGTGGGATTTCATTTTTGGCATTGTTACTTCCTCCTTGAAACTAAATCTATTTAACTCTAAGCCATTTTGCGAGTTATTTCTTTTCGTTTACTGGGCCAAGCATCATAAACATACTGCGGCCTTCCATTTTAGCTCTTTGCTCTATAGTGGAAAGATCTTTACATTCTTCTGCCATACGTTCTAATACTTTTTGACCTAATTCTTTATGGGTAATCGCACGTCCACGGAAGCGAATAGAGACTTTAACTTTGTCTCCCTTATCTAAGAATTTACGTGCATTACGAAGTTTTGTATTAAAGTCATGTTCTTCAATACCTGGGCTTAAACGAACCTCTTTCACGTTAATTACTTTTTGTTTCTTGCGTGCTTCCTTCTCTTTCTTTTGTTGCTCAAAACGGAATTTCCCGTAATCCATGATACGACATACAGGTGGTTTTGCTTTTGGTGCCACCAATACTAAATCAAGGTTTCTTGTTTGAGCAATTTCTAAAGCTTCTTGACGAGATTTAACTCCTAATTGATCCCCATTTGAATCAATGAGACGAACCTCACGTGCACGAATACTCTCATTGACGTTCATATCTTTGCTAATAATCAGCCACCTCCGAATTTTAATAAAAGCGTAATGAAACATGATCATTTTAACGAGACAAGTTTAAAATTTTCCATTAAAAAAGTGTCGGTACACACACTGCACCCACACGTCCTGAATTCATTACAAATAAGTCGGATTCATTATACCTGTCAACTACATGTTAGCGTCAATCAGGTGAGAAGCGGGTGCTTCTACTTGCCTTAAGATCATATTTAATTCACTTTTAATATCATAGCACGTACTAATATCTCTGTCAACCTGAAAATGGTTGTTAAACTTGATCTACTTTAAAGGAGTTATATTCCTATTTTGACTAGTCCAACCTTTCTAAGATAAAAGTTGGACTAGCTAGGTATGTGTTGTTTATCTAACTGGATGAAAATCTTTAATTGTTTCTAATATAGATTCTATTTCTTCTATCATCTTATCAGTTAAAGTTATATCAACGGCCTTTACATTCTCTTCGATTTGACTAGGACGGCTTGCTCCAATTATAGCAGAACTCACATTAGGATTTCTCAAAGTCCATGCCAACGCTAATTGGGATAATTTCATGCCATAATTTTCAGCAAAAGTATTTAACTTTTCAACCGTTACTAGTACTTTTTCGTCAAAGTAGCTATTAATGATCATGTTTGTTGCATCATTTGCAGCACGGCTGTCTGATGGAATATCTTGATTTGGTTTGTATTTTCCAGTTAAAACCCCTTGTGCGAGTGGAGAAAAAACGATCTGTCCCAGACCATTTCGTTCAGAAACAGGAATTACTTCATCTTCTATATAACGTTCAATCATATTATATATAGGTTGATTGGAAACCAATGGATGCAAACGCCATTCCTTGCTAAAACCAGATGCTTTTTCGATTTGTGCTGCTGACCATTCACTCACTCCAGCATAAAGAATTTTCCCCTGTTTTACAAGATCATCTAATGCTAATAATGTCTCATCTACTGGAACTTCTTCATCAAAACGGTGACATTGATAAAGATCAATATAATCCATATTCAATCTTTTCAAACTTGCATCACATTGCTCAATAATATGTTTTCTTGATAAACCGCGATCATTCGGTCCGGACCCCATCGGAAAGAATACTTTTGTAGCTACTACATAGCTACTTCGATCGTATCCTTGTAAAGTTTGACCTAATACTTTTTCTGCTTCTCCTCTCTCATATGCGTTAGCTGTATCAAAAAAGTTAATTCCCAACTCATAAGCTTTATGTATACAGTCTTCCGCAGTTTGATCCTCAACAGCTTTCCCATACGTTAACCAACTGCCTAATGCAATTTCACTTACTTTCAACCCACTATTTCCTAAGCGACGATATTTCATTAAATCTCCTCCAATGTTTGTTTTCTCTTCCATCATACTCTCCATTGTAAACGATTGCATCTTTCATGCTTAAGAAAGACACGTAATTGAGAGCTCCTGAGTAGTTTGCTTTTGCAAAATAATATTTTTTAATTAAAAGAAGAAATATACAATATGTATTACTGCGCAGTAAGTGATGTAGTCATTTTGAGATGAGGTGTGTGCTTAGCAACCGCTCCGGCTTGCCCACTTCGCTTTCCGAGGGGCATGCTCTTCAGCTAACTTTGAAAAGAAAAACACTTTTCAAAGTGGAACTTCAGATCATGCTAATCCCTCAGGAGTCGAAGTGGACGCCTGCGCTAATTTGATATTCTACAACGCTAGCATGAGGTAGCATTATGCCATTTCTGCAGTGTGAAAAATGAATAATTAATGTAACAGATCAAAATGCTACCTGTCACAATAGTTGTAGACCAATTATATGAGCGCAGGCCGCCCACTTTCACTCCTGTGGGAACGTTTTACCTGAAGATCCACTTTTTTTAGCGTTCTTTGCTTAAAAAAGTTAGCTGAAGGGAAAACCCCACGGAAAGGAAAGTGGGCAGCCGGAGCGGATGACTAGTAAATCAATCATTTCAAAATTACCACTTTGTCTAATAGTTACTCATAAGTTATTGCGTAGTATTGTTCTAATACGCATAAAAATCCAAACGATTTCGAAATATATTCGAATAATCGTTTGAATTTTTATAATTACTTCTGTCTCAGCCTGATTCTGCTTAATGCATTCCTTGCTGCGGGGCTTTTGTATAAGCATTCAACATGACGTTCATATCTTGCTCATTAAGCTTTGGAACTTGGTAATAACCATTTTTATTTTGGTAAAGAAAGAGTTCATAACTCATTTCAATCATATTCGGTACACTGTCAGCAATGATACGTCGCAAAACCGGATGGTTCATTTCTACTGCAGCCATTGCCAATGCAGACGAAGCTGATTTTGTATGTCCTAACATGAAAGAAGAGAAACACTCATCTGAAAACTCGTCGACTGATTGTTTTGGTTTTTTCGGCTGTCCTGCTGTCATTCCGTACGTAATTTCATTGTCTTCTTGCATTTTATACTGTTGCGTTGGAACCTGTGGATCCTGTCCAGTTTGGAAACTTTCTACCATCGTGTTATATAACTGGATCAGAAACGATGACTGGCGCTCAAGAATAGCTTTTAACTCTTGATCCTGGATGTGTTGATTATACAGCTGATATTGTTCGATAATACCAATCAAATTACCGACTAATTCATGTGAATCAAGCATTTCGTGTGCCCCATGATTAAAGCTAATACCTTGATTCGCCATATTTTGAGACATTTGCATATTACCTTGCATTTGATTATTATTTTGCAAAATCGTGACCTCCTATAGTTAAGATTCTCGTATATTCTAACCTCATTAACAAAATTTATGTAATAAGAAAAGCGCAGAGCGCCCGTTTAGAAACGTAGCGACTTCGGAATCAACTAAGATAAAGGAATCACGGTGAGTTTCCTAACTAATGATGACTTATCGTAGGGCGATTTCGTGAAGTCGCCTAGTTTTTGGGTGCTCGGAGCTAGACATCTGCGAATTTTTATACTTTCTTGCCTAAAAACAAAAAATCCCTGTCCAATAAGAGGAGGACAGGGATCTGCTACTATTTATTGCGTAATGTTCTATTTTGAATTTCTTTCTGGATCAGGGATTTAAATTCCTCGAATTCCATCGTTTCAGAGTCTTTTTCTCCGTAACGACGAACATTGACTGCATTTGCTTCCACTTCTTTGTCACCTACTATAAGGGCAAACGGGATCTTTGCAGTTTGTGCTTCGCGAATTTTATATCCTATTTTTTCGTCACGTTCATCTACTTCTACACGTACTCCAGCAAATCGTAATTCTTCTTCAACCTTTTTTGCATAATCAAAATGTACTTCAGCAGAGACCGGAATGATACGTGCTTGCACTGGTGATAACCATGTTGGGAATGCACCCTTATATTCTTCAATTAAGAAAGCCACAAAGCGTTCCATCGTAGAAACTACGCCACGGTGGATAACGACTGGACGATGTTCTTTCCCATCCTCACCAATATAGGTTAAATCAAATCGTTCTGGTAAATGGAAATCTAATTGTACCGTTGATAGCGTTTCGTCTTTTCCTAGTGCTGTTTTCACTTGCACATCTAGTTTAGGACCGTAAAACGCTGCCTCTCCTTCTGCTTCCACATATTCCAGATTCATCTCTTCCATAGTCTCTTTTAAAAGGCTTTGTGCTTTTTCCCACATTTCATCGTTGTCTACATATTTCTCCGTATCCTCTGGATCACGATAAGACAAGCGGAAATAATAATCATCAATACCGAAGTCTTGATAGACATTCTGTACTAACTCAACCACTCGAATAAATTCATCTTTTAATTGATCTGGACGAGCAAAAATATGTGCATCATTCAAGGTCATCGCACGTACACGCTGAAGGCCTGCTAATGCTCCAGACATTTCATGACGATGCATGGTTCCAAGTTCTGCAATACGAACTGGCAAATTACGATAACTGTGTAATTCATTTTTGTATACCATCATATGGTGTGGACAATTCATCGGTCGCAAAATTAATTCTTCATTATCCATTTGCATTGGTGGGAAGATATCGTCTTGATAATGATCCCAGTGGCCACTTGTCTGATATAATTCTTTACTACCTAAAATTGGCGTGTATACATGATCATATCCAAGTCGTTCCTCTAAATCGACTATATAGCGTTCAATTGTACGACGAATGGTTGCCCCGTTTGGCAGCCACAACGGCAAGCCTTGTCCTACTTTTTGAGACACCGTAAAAATACCTAACTCTTTACCAATTTTACGATGGTCGCGCTCTTTTGCTTCTTCTCGCAAACGTAAGTATTCATCTAACTGACCTTGTTTATCAAAAGCTGTACCATAAATACGCTGTAACATTTGGTTGTTGCTATCTCCACGCCAATAGGCACCAGAAATACTTAGTAATTTAAAGATCTTAATCTTACTAGTTTGTGGGACATGTACACCTCGACAAAGATCAAAAAATTCACCTTGTTCATAAATCGTCACGGTTTCGTCTTCAGGGATTGCTTCTAACAATTCCAATTTTAAGTCATCGCCAATTTCTTCATAAATAGCTTTTGCTTCGTTACGACTTACTTCTTTACGAACAACTTCTAAGTTTTCATCGACAATTCGTTTCATTTCCTTTTCAATACGTGGAAGATCTTCTGGTGTAATTGTCTCTTCCATATCAATGTCGTAATAGAAGCCACCCTCGATAGTAGGTCCGACACCTAATTTGACATTATCATAAAGGCGTTTGATTGCTTGTGCCATAAGGTGTGCTGTCGAGTGCCGTAATACTTCAAGACCTTCTTCATTTTTCACAGTTATAATCTCAATAGCTCCATCTGATTTCAATGGTGTACGAAGATCATACATCGTATTATCTAATTTAATCGCTAACGCTTGTTTTTTCAGACCAGGTGAAATTGATGCTGCAATCTCTTCGCCAGTTGTGCCTTCATCAAAAGGTTTTACTGTCCCGTCAGGAAAAGTAATATTAATTTTACTCATGTTAGATCCGCTCCTTTTCTTAATAATTCTCTACTATTGGACCAAATAAAAAACGCCCATCCCCCTACTTATTGTAAAGGGACGAGCGTTATACCCGTGGTTCCACCCAATTTTCTACACGTTTAGTGCAGCTCATTGAAAGTCGATATCGATGACGATCGCTACTAATTAATTGCATAAGCGTTCCATAGTAGTGCTCAGAGGGGGTAATTGCATGTGGTCATACAGGAAACTTTCAGCCGTGGCTTCCCTTCTCTTATAGTATGCCGTACAGACAATCTTGTCCTCTTCAACGCAAGTTTTATTGTTATGCGATTTATTATAACGATACTCAGAAAAAAAATCAAGATTCTTTTTGATCTGGCAGTAAAAATGGAAAGTAATCCGTTGCATAAAAACTACATCTTTCCTGAAAAATAGTCATAATCGTATGAGTTCTTGTTTCTGATTGGTCCTCACCGTATAGATAAATACGAGATGGAGCTAACATAATTAATGGTGATATATCCCATTCCTCTTTTTCTAAGCCAAATATAAACAATGGAAAGCGGGCTTTCAAATCCTTTAGATCTTCCATCGTATATTGGACACCATTATCTCGGTAAAATTGAAAACTTCCCCCTTGTACTACATGAACCACCTCTTCTTCTGGCAATTTCCTCTTAATAAACTCTCTAATCGAATGAATAAATTCTTGATACTCTTCTTCTCGCTTAAATTCATCGATTGCCAGTCCCACCATTTCGGTTAATTGATCCACATAATGATGTAAACGGAAATGAATAATTGAATCAAACCGGACAAAGCTTTCATCGATTTGCAAAGTGAAAATAGTAGTTAATATATCTCGAAGTTCATGTTGATGAATTCGATCTTCATACACTGTTTCATCTTTTTCTAACAAGGATCTGGCGATTGAGGTAATTCGTTCAATTTCATCTTCATTTGAGAAATAATATTTTTTCCTAAGTATATGTCGAATCATCGCTAGTTCCCTACACTGAATAAAAACCAAACTTAACAATGGTGCTAAATGTCTTTTTTCCTCTTCCCAGTCCATTTCAACGACAGGATTTAATTGAATAAGTGTCCTTTTTACTCGTTTACGTACCGCGTTCCACTTGTCTTTCTCTTGTTTCAATAACTGATAAAACAGATTCGCTTCCGTATCTTGTTCAAAATATACTTCCAACAAGTCTCATCACCCTCACCACCATCAAACTGATATATTATATGGGTGATAAGCAAAAAAAATAACCTCTGTCCTAAGATTAGACAGAAGTTATTATTATTCACTTGATCGATAACGATTGGATAATTCAAGCGGCTTGCTTAACTGTGTAATACGTTCGATAATTCGGCCAGCTTTAATTGTTTCCACATCGCCTCGATTAGATGTGGACAAATGATCTTCGAGTTGTGCTAGATTATAATTAGATGTAAAGAATACAGGCAGTTCCTCCATCATTCGATATTGAAGAATCGCACCAAGGATCTCATCACGAAACCACGGTGATATCGATTCTGCACCAATGTCATCAAACATTAATACGTCTACTTTTTTAAATCGTTCCACTTTGGATTGAAGACTGTCATTTTTAATCGATGCTTTCATTTCACGTACAAACTCTGGCATGTAAATAATAGCGGAATTAACGGATCGATTTTTTAATTCATTTGCAATTACACCTAAGATATAGGATTTCCCTGTTCCGAATTGCCCATGAATATACAAACCTCTGTGAAATGTACCACTCGAATAATTTTGGACAAATTCAATAATTTCTTTAATTACTTCTTTCCGCTCATAGGAAGAAGCATCCATATTCTCTAATTTAGCTAATTTAATTTGTTTTGGAATGTATAAACTTTTTACTAATGATTCTTTTTCAATTTGTGCTTCTTCATGTACTTTATTTTTACACTTTTCATATCGTAAGGAAATTGATTTTCCATCAATATCCAGATGAGGGGTGAAGCCTTTTAGTATATTTTTGCATCCATCTAAGTTCGGACAATCCTGACAATTCTTAGATGCTTGTTGGTATTCATATAACTTCATCAAATGACGATTAATATCCTGTTCATCTAATTCAACATGATCACTAAGTTTTTGTCTAATTTCAGGATCATTAATAACATTCATTCGTTGTTGATTAAAGTTATCACTGATTTTTTTATTCGAATTCATCCATTTCTTCATGGCTGATTGGATTGGTTCCATGACGATCACCCTTATTCATCATTAGCTTGTTGCGCTAGGTATTGTGCAAGCATTTCATCTGCTTCTTTTGCTTTTCTTTCTTTTTCCTCTGTAGAATCTGGTTGTTTATTTTCTTTCGAAGTTTGTTGTTTTTGCTTTTTATACCAATCTGGCACAATGTCTTTTTTAGTATTTTTATTCGAATAGCGCTTATTATTTTTAGATGTAGTTGTCCATTGTTGGTATTTTTTATTTTCTGATTTTGCTAATGTCATCGCTTGTCTTACTGTCTTCACATTTTTACGTGCCCAATGACTTGCTATTGTTTCTAAATAACTTTTGGATAGCTTCATATCCGTTTTTAATAAAACGTAGTGCAGTAATACATTCATAACCCCTGGATTAAGTCCTTGGTTTGTCATTACTTCACTGATTACTTTTAAATCATGTTGTGATGGTTGATTACCACCCGAAAGATCTTGCAATAATTGCCTTGGCGAAATGTGTTCTAACATTTCAATGAATTGGTCTGCTTTCGATTTAGATGGATTCTTTGGTTTCTCTGCAGCTACTTTTTGTTTATCTGAGGCAACATGTAAAGAAACGTTCGGTTTCGTTGCACGTACTAAATCCATACATGCATTCTTAAATTCATTGGTTAACAATTGATTCTCATCGTTAATCGACCAAATTAATGCTTTTTCGATATCTTGATTGGTTAAGTCATATGCTACAAACATTTGATTAATTAATTTTCTTGCTGAGACCGTTAAGATTTGCTCTACTGGTAACATTCGCTGTTTCAAAATTTGTTCTAACCATTCAAAGTCTACTTTCTCTCCTATAGGTACTTCCATCTCTTTTTCATGGGATTGTAATTGTGTTGGACTTGGCTGTTGATCGACTAATTGAAAAACTTCTTCAAAACGAGCGGTTGTTTCTTTATGAGCATTTTTCTTATGTTCTTGTTTTACAAAGGCTTGTTTTATTTTTTTGTATTTATCACTACCGAGTTGATGGTATAACAAATGGCTTAAAAAATCATTCTCAAAAAAACGATGTGCAGATTGCGGTGGATGTATAAGATATTGATAGACCTTTTGTTCTTCGTTTGTTTCTTCAAAAGTTTGCAATAGACCGATCGCTTCTAGTTTCCTTCTTGCTCGATAAATTCGATCAAGCGGTAAACCAATATAATTCATTAGCATATGATGGGTCTGGTAGTCCGAATTTAATGTAGACTCTGTATAAAGTGTTTGATAGAGTGACATAGCGTCAATACCGATTAGAGGTTGATAAAGATGTGTCAGCGAGTTTGTATAGAAAAGGGATAGTTCCTGGGAAGTATCGACACTGTATAATTCTGAAGGTAGTATTTTTCCGATATCGCCTAATCCCATGTATATGTCTCCTTTCTATACCTCAATCATTCTTGTCATTTCGAATTAAATCTTTTAACTCGTCCAAAAACACACTAATATCTTTGAATTGTCGATAGACAGATGCAAAGCGCACATAGGCTACCTCGTCCACATCTGCTAGACGATCCATCACCATTTCACCGATATCATCACTTTGTACTTCAGATGTCCCGCGATTTCGCAATTCTGTCTCAATATCAACTGCAATATTCTCAAGTTGTTCTAATGCTACCGGTCTTTTTTCGCATGCTCGAATTAAGCCGCGCATTAATTTGTCACGACTATATTCTTCTCTTGTCCCTTCTTTTTTCACGACAATTAAAGGTACCTCTTCAATTCGCTCAAATGTTGTGAAGCGAAAATCACACGATTCACACTCTCTTCTTCGACGTATGGAGCGACCTTCTTCAATTGGTCTCGAATCTAATACTTTAGTATTTTTATAATGACAATGTGGACACCGCAAGCTTAATCATCCTTCGTTTCTTTATTCTTTCGTACCGACGAAATCTAACTCTTTCTTTATTTTAGCATAAAGCTTTGGAATTAATTTATGACTATAACCAAAGTCAAATGGTATAGCTGATTCTGTTGTAGCTGAAATATCGATTGCTGTCCGATAAGGTTTTACCATGATAATAGTCATAATGATAAATACTTTTCGTCCTGCTTTGTAGTTAAAACTAATTTCTCCATGTTCTTTAGAAATACCAACAATTTGGCATTCTTTCATATTACTGAATAGTGGCTCTAATTTGTCAAATGCTTTATCTTTTGTTGTTTTAAAGTAATGGGTCTGCAAAGCTGGATCCCAATGTTTGTCTCTTGTTTCTGAGTGATTATTAAAATTCTTATTTAACGTGTTACGGAATGACATATATTATTACACCTCGTTATGTATTTTATTACTATACATTTTAACACGTTTTAGCAAAGAAAACGATTAATCACTATCTGTTACGCGAAATTCTTTCTTTAGAAATGAGTTTAAAACAAAATAGTTTTTATGATTATTTCACTATAATTGATGTAGTAATTTTGAAATTATATCTCTGCTTAGAAACCGCTCGGGCTTGTCCGCTTCCCTTTCCGCGGGTTTTTCTCCTCAGCTAACTTTTTCAGCAAAGTGCGCTTAAAAAGTGGATCTTCGGATAAAAACTTCTCGCAGGAGTGGAAGCGGACGCCTGCGCTAATTTGATATGCTACAACGCTAGCATGAAGGAGCATTATGGTATTTCTATCATTTGAAAAATTGTTGATTGGAGTAACAGCTTCTAATACTAGCTGTCACAAGCATTGTAGAACATTCATATAGTGGAGGCCGATTGCGCAGACTCCTGCAGGAACAGTACGAGCTGAAGATCCATTTTTAAAACTAAAATTTATTTTAGTTTTAAAAATTAGCTGAGGCCGTCCCTGCGGTATAGGAAACACTTTGAAAGCTTGCTTGAACAGATGTTGACTTATGCCTGTGGTAAAAGCGAAGCAATCGGCCGGAACGATATGCAAGCACACTATTCAATTCAAAATTACTACATCGTTTATAGTGTAGTAGCTTGTTATTGCGCCATATATCGTTTTGACGTGAAGAAAAATATCTATGTCCGAAAGCTGGTAATAGTAAAATCCAAACGTTTAATTGATAAAACGTTTGGATTCAGAGTTTATCCTGGCTTCTTATTGTGCTTTTATATTTTTTAATTGAATTGCTCCCATTCCTCTGGGAACTTCTATTTTTTCAGTCGATTTGGCTTCTAATTGTTCTTCAATATAGGCTACCGCAACATGTGGATCAATCATGTCACCACACGTATAAACATCAATACTTGCATAACCATGTTCCGGAAAACTATGGATCGTTAAATGAGATTCAGAAATGATAACCACACCACTTACACCAAATGGTGCAAATTTATGAAATGCAACCTCACGAACTTCTGCACCAGCTTTTAGCGCAGCATTCACAAACGTTTTTTCTAAAGTTTCTATATCATTTAATAAATCCAGATTACATTCCCATAATTCTGCTATTACGTGTCTACCCATTGTATCCATGTGTAACTCCCCCTTATATTCACAAGTTCCTTTGAATAATATTGCATGAGATGCCACGGGGGAAAGTTAGTCCAAAGAGGTCCTAACCCTTTAAGCATTCAATCTAACCACATTATCCAAAAGATCTTTGTACTAGCTTACCATATAATAAAGCAGGACTTCCAACAGTGAAGGTTTTTTAAAGTATTCGCTATGCCTACTTATTTATCTGAAGATGATTCAGCTAGAAAAGATGTGCAAAAAGATTATATCTACTTTTGTCGAATTTGACAAGTTAAATTTTAATGACAACACAAATTAAACACTTACAATGTTAATCTAATACTTCCCATTTTTTTAAAAGCGTATCTAATTGCTCAGCTGAACTTTCGATCGTTCCACTATTATCGATGACAGCATCTGCTTTTGCACGCTTATTATCGATATCCATTTGAGCATTCATTCGATTTTGCGCTTCTTTTTCTGTGAATTGATTACGTTCCATTAAGCGTTTCAATTGAATATCCTCGGTCGTATACACAACAATGGTTTTGTCAACCAGATACGTTAAGTCATTTTCGAACAAAAGCGGTATATCTAACACGATGAAATTGTGACCTTGTTGAAGAAACATCTTTTTCTTCTGTTCCATTCTCACTCTCACTGCTGGATGGACAATTGCATTTAATTTTTCTCTTTTTGTTTTGTCCTGGAAAATAATTTCTCCTAAGTGTTTACGATTGAGAGTACCATCCTCTAAAAGTATACCTTCCCCAAAGGTTTCTGCTATTGTTTGTAGAGCTTTCTCTCCGGGCTCCACTACTTCTCTAGCAACCTTATCTGCATCGATAACAGGGATGGAGTATTTCTCTTGTATCATATTGCTGATTGTTGATTTTCCGGTTGCGATGTTACCAGTTAATCCAATAATCAAGATATACACCTCTTTTTTAGCTTGTCCGATCTTTTAAATAAGAAAGAGCAGGTAAAACGAGTACAGCTGCTCGATCCATCAAATGTACTACTTTATACGATTACCATCTTCCAAATACCTATAACAATAAGTAAAAACCCTGGTAGAATGGAAACCTTCTTCATTCCTTTGATATTAGCAAAATATTTCCCAGTATAGACACCAACTATAAGAAATAAAGAAGTTAACACAAATACAAATAAAGAAGTAATGACAGGGGAAGCACCTAATATCGATACACCTATACCCGCACCAAACGAATCTAACGATAACGCGATACCTATTAAAAACGGCTCTATTCCGTTAATTTTACCAGAATGGTCGATATCTGCTTCCATTGGCTTTTTAAGAATTTTAATTAAAAAAGGTATCTTTTTCTTCTTTTTTTTCTTTTCCACTAAAGTGGTTAACAAAAGGACACCAACCATGGCCAAAATAAATCCACCAACCATCTCGGCGGATTGAATGGAAATGATCGACGATAATACATCACCAATGATCATCGATATTCCAAATACGGTTGCTACAGTTATTGATATCTTCAGCATTTCACTTAATGGTAACGTTAATTCTCTCAACCCATAAGTAAATGCTACCAGAAAACTATCAATGCTAATCGCTATGATAATTAAGGCTAACATCATCTGCTCTCATTACTCCTTCACACAGTTATTTTCTGTATTATATGGAGTAATGAGAAAAGATGTGATGCATTAAAGTGGTTGACAAGTTGGACAGTAGTGCGTTCCTCTTCCATTCACTTTAATCTTCATGATAATATCCTGACACTGATTACATGCTTTATCGCTTTGAGCATATACATTTAATTGTTGTTGAAACATTCCGATTTGCCCTTGAGAGTTCACATAAGATCGGATTGTCGTTCCGCCTTGTTTTACGGCATCCTTTAGCGTGACGACGGCAGCCTCTAAAATATGAATTACTTTTTCATCTGATAAATGAAACCCTTTTGTTAAAGGATGAACACCTGCTAAAAACAATGTTTCATCCACATAAATGTTACCTAGACCTGCAATTACGGATTGATCCAATAATATATTTTTAATATTTCGTTCACTTTTTTGAACTTTTTCTTGAAAGGTACGAAGTGAAAAATCTGCTTCTAATGGGTCTTTTGCTAGTAAAAGAAGCGGCTTTTTGGCTGTTTCTGTACCTTTCTCTTGCAGATGCATGGTACCAAATTTACGGACATCCCGGTAACGTAAATCGGTGCCATCTGTAAATTGGAAAACGACATGCGTATGAGCAATTAACTCTTCCTCATGGGAAAAAACGCCATATTTCCCTTCCATACGCAAGTGTGATACTAACACGTGTTGATCCAGATCAAATAATAAAAATTTCCCTTTTCTCCTGATGTCATGAATCGTCTGGGTTTTTATCAATTCAATAAATTGATGGTGATCATCTGGTTCTTGAATAATTTTTGGCCAAAATACATCGACTGATTTTATTTTTTTGCCGATTACTAATTGCTTTAACGTTTGCCTAATTGTCTCTACTTCTGGTAATTCTGGCATCTTAAAAACTCCTACTCTTTATTTTGCGTCATACCATGTTTCTCCATATTCTACGTCGACTTTCAAAGGCACACTTAACTCAATTGCACGTTCCATCACATCGACAACTAGTTTTGAAATGTCTGCTAATTCTTCCTCAGGTACTTCTAATATCAACTCATCATGTACTTGCAGCAGAAGTGTTGCTTGATACTTTTCTTTTTTTAATTGGTGATCCAATTCGATCATTGCTAATTTAATAATATCTGCAGCACTACCTTGAATCGGCGTATTCATAGCGGTTCTTTCAGCAAAGCTTCGCTGGTTAAAGTTACGGCTGGTGATCTCTGGCAAATAACGTCTCCGATTCATAATCGTGGTTACATAGCCATTTTGTTTTGCTTCTTGAACAATTTCTTTCATATATTCCTGAACACCAGGGTAACTATCCAAGTAACGACTAATAAAGGTCTTTGCTTCTTTTCTCGTAATACCTAAACTTTGGGAAAGTCCATAATCACTAATACCATAAACGATTCCAAAGTTTACCGCTTTTGCTTGACGTCTCATATTGGATGTTACGTCTTCTTCTTTCACATGAAAGACATCCATTGCCGTTTGTGTATGAATATCTTTGTCCTCTTTAAATGCTGCTTGTAGCTTTTCATCGTTGGCGATATGAGCTAACACTCGTAATTCGATTTGAGAATAATCGGCAGCAATCATTTTCCAACCTTTTTTTGAAGGTACGAATGCTTGTCTGATTTTCCGTCCTTCCTCAATACGAATCGGGATATTTTGCAAATTAGGGTCAATCGAGCTTAATCTTCCCGTTTGCGTCAACGCTTGGTTGAAACGAGTATGAATTTTACTACTATCTTTATGAATCACTTTCAGCAAGCCGGCAACATAGGTAGAATCTAGCTTTTTCAATTGACGGTACAATAACAATTTATCAATAATCGCATGCTTGCCTTGCAGTTGTTCTAATACATCTGCAGCGGTTGAGTAACCCGTCTTTGTTTTTTTAACAACTGGTAACTCTAATTTTTCAAATAAGATCGGACCTAATTGTTTTGGTGAATTGATATTAAATGTTTCACCCGCCAATTCATAAATCTCTTTTTCTAGCGTGTCTAGTCGTTCTTTCAGTTCCTCACCCATATCTTTCAGGCGCTGTACATCGACTTTCACACCTGTTGCTTCCATTTCACCGAGTACTAAAGCAAGAGGCAATTCTAAATCCATTAACAAAGATAACTGTTTGTTCTCTTCTAGAGCTTGTTCCATTTGGCCTTTTAACTGATAAATCATATTTGTCTTACGAACAATGTGTTCCTGCCATTTTTTTTCTTCGGTAGGTAATCCTTTTTTTGCACCTTTACCGTATACTTCTTCATCAAACAGGATATTTTTTTCATTAAATCGATGGCTAATAGCTGGTACATCATGGTTATTCTCAGATGGATTAATTAAATAAGAAGCTAACAAAATATCGAACGAAATCCCTTTGATCGCAATCGATAACCGATTCAGTAAAACCGTAATTTTTTTGGCATCGAATACATACTTTTTCTGTTGGTCGTTCTCTGCCCATTTCTTAAACACTTCTGATTCTTCGATAACATTGATAGGAATAAAGTATTTTCCTTTTTCATTGACAATTGAAGCGCCAATCATTTTTTCTGTGTGATAGCTTTCATTTAATATTTCGATCTCAAACGCATCGATTCCTGTAAATATGTCTTCGGTCACTTCTGATATTACTTGAAACTCTATTTCTTCTAATGCTTGTACTTCTTCGGTCTCTTCTTCCTCACCGTCGATTCGATTTAATAGCGAATTGAAACCTAATTCTTTAAAGAAGTCTTTTACATTCTTTTCTTGATAACCTTGATATTTCGTATCATCTGTCGTAATTTCAATTGGTGAATCTTGATTAATGGTAACAAGTTGTTTACTCATAAAGGCTTCTTCTTTATTGTTTTCTAATTTTTCTTTCAGTTTTTTACCGGAAACTTCGTCTAAATGATCATAAAGATTTTCTACAGTTTCAAATTGTTTTAATAGTTTGACTGCCGTTTTTTGACCGACACCTGGTACCCCTGGGATATTATCTGACTTGTCTCCCATTAATGCTTTAAGATCAAGGATTTGTTCTGCCGTTACTTCCATGTCTTCTTTTAGCGTTTCAGGAGTATAGGTCATAACCTCACTAATACCTTTTTTTGTTAAGCGTACATCGACTTTTTCTGATACAAGTTGCAGTAAATCTTTATCTCCTGAGATCACTTTAACTTCAAAATCTTTATCTTTTGCTTGCTTGGCGATCGTACCGATAATATCATCTGCTTCATAGTTCGTTAATTGATAATGTTTAATCGCTAGAGCGTCTAATAGTTCACGCAATATTGGAAATTGTTCACTTAATTCCGATGCTGTTTTTTCTCTTCCACCTTTATAGTCTTTATATGTTTCGTGACGAAATGTTGTTTTACCTGCATCAAAGGCAACAAGCATATGGCTAGGTTGTTCCTCTTCTAGAATTCTCAATAACATCGTAGTAAAACCATAGACAGCATTGGTATACACGCCTTTATCATTATTTAATAAAGGTAAAGCAAAAAAAGCACGATATGCAATGCTATTCCCATCAATTAATATTAGCTTGTTTGTCATATTACCGATCTCCTTTTCGATTCAATCCATTGCATCTATTTTACCATGTTTGTGAGCAATAAAGAAAGCCAGGCAACGCTAGGTCGCCTGGCTCCTGTTTTATTCATAATAACCTAGCAAGATATCCGCATATGGTGAACCTTGTGGGATAATAATCGTTGTTTCACCGTCAACTGTTTCTTTGTAGGATTCTAACGTTCGGTACAACTGATAAAAGTCAGGGTCTTGTTCAAAAGCGACATTATACATTTCCGCTGCTTCTAATTCCCCTTCTGCACGAATTTCTTCAGCCTCAGCATTCGCTTTAGAAAGCATCTCTGTTACATCACGATCCGCATTTGCGGTAATTCTGCTTTTTTCAGCTTCCCCTTGTGATAAATATTGTTGTGCTTGTGATTCACGTTCCGAAATCATCCGGTTGAAAACGGATTGCTCGTTTTCTTGAGGTAGGTCTGTTCTTTTAATACGAACGTCATCGACTTGTATACCGTAATTATCACGTTCTAATAATGTATTGACACGATCAGTAATTCGTTCATTTAAATCGCCTCTCGTGCTTCCTTCATCATTGATGATTTCATCATAATCCATTGAACCTAATTCTGAACGAATCACAGAAAAGATAAATTCACCCATTCGTGATTCCGCACCCAATTCCGTACGAGCATTTGCAATCATAGAAGCTGGATCCGTTATTTCCCATATCGCATAATTATCTATAATCATACGTTTTTTATCCAGCGTATTAATTTCTCGTTCCATTACATCATAAACTAATTTTTTCTTAGGCAAAGTAGTAATAGATTGTAAGAGAGGAATTCTGAATTTCAATCCGGGGTTGTCTTCGATACGTACCACTTCCCCAAATTGACGAACTACTTTGTATTCCCCTTCTTTTACGATAAACATACTACTGATAAATACAATAATTAAAACAATCGTCAGTAAAATAGCTACACCCATTTTTATCATGCGGCGTATCTCTTTTGGTGTCATTTTTTTCATATCGTATACATTATTGTTCTCTGTCATTATTTTCAGCCTCCTCTTCATCAGAATTTTCCTCATCAGAAGAATCTGTTGCTGGAGGTAATGCTTGTGTAGAACCATTCTGACCTAAAGGTAAATACTTCAACGTATTTCCATCATCATTCATAATATAAATGTTTGCCTCTGGTAAGACTTGGTCTAACGTTTCAAGTACTAAACGTTGTCTTGTAATCTCAGGACTATCTTCATATGCATCATATAAAGCATTGAACGCAGAGACATTACCACGCGCTGTTTCGATTCGCTCAATTTTGTCACCTTCAGCTCGAGAGATAATTGCGTCTTTTTCCCCTAATGCTTCTTCATATATTTCATTACGATATTTATCTGCTTCGTTTTTCTTGGTATTCATCGTTTCTCGTGCATCGGTTACTTTCATAAAAGCTTGACGCACTTCCTCGTTAGGTAAATCTACTTCTTGTAGCTTTACATCTTGAATCGCAATCCCTACTTCATAATCTTCCATAAGACTTACTAATAAATCCAATACTTCATTTTCAATTTCTGCTTTCCCATCTGTTAAGGCGTCGTCAATCGTAGAAGAACCAATAATACTTCTAAGTGAAGCTGATGTGGCATTATAAAGAACTTGTTGTGGGTCATTTGAATTGAATAAATACTTACTAGGTTCAATAATTTTCCATTGAACGACTAAATCCGCTTGTAAAATATTTTCATCACCGGTAATCATTCGAACTACATCCGCACTTTCTGCTTGCTCAGGATCATAGCCGAAGTTTAAGCTAAAAGTTTCTTTTGATAAAGTCTCTACTGTTTGAATAGGCCATGGCAGTTTAAAATGCAGACCTGGTTCTGTTGTTCCCTCTTCCGCTTCTCCAAATGTTATTAATACGGCT
Source organism: Gracilibacillus massiliensis (assembly GCF_001458115.1). Taxonomy (GTDB): domain Bacteria; phylum Bacillota; class Bacilli; order Bacillales; family Amphibacillaceae; genus Gracilibacillus; species Gracilibacillus massiliensis. The sequence continues at coordinate 92,023 of NZ_CZRP01000012.1, read as the reverse complement.
TGTTCCGATTCATCAACGGTATACCAACTCGTCGCGACGAACAAACCTAAGACAACTACAGCTACAATGATACCAATCCAGCTGTAGATTTGCTTCAATGTCATCTCATTTCCCCCTTTTATTACTTTACACCTATGCAAATGTACCATATATACTCTTATTACGTAATAACTATTCTATAAGTTTCATAAAACATAAATAAAAATGGTGAAAGAAATCATAAGAGATTTCTTTCACCATTTTTTTGGTATTTTAACTGTAAAGCATGATCCTTTTCCTTCTACACTGGTCACACTGATATTACCTTGGTGTGCTTCGACAATATGTTTTACTATTGCTAGACCAAGTCCCGTTCCACCTGTGTTCCGACTCCGAGCTCGGTCGACCCGGTAAAAACGCTCGAATATTCGTTGTGTCGCTTCTTCTGGAATACCAATACCCGTGTCCTCTACTTGTATTTCAATTTCATTATTTAATTCTTTTATTCTTAAAAATACAGTTCCGTTTGTACCTGTATAATTAATGGCATTATACATTAAATTTAATAGTACTTGTTGTAACCGATCCGGATCACCGTAGAAGTGGATATTAGGTTGAATTTCCTGAGTGAACTGTAACGACTTTGCATTAGCCTGCTGTTCAATCAAAGTCAAACTACTTTGTAACCATTCATCAACATTAATTAACTTAGTATTAAGTTTCATTTCTTCCTTTTCTATCTTGGATAGTTCCAACAAATCATGGACTAGTGATTGTAACCTAGTACTTTCTTTTAAAATAATGGTTAGAAACTGCTTGGTAATTTCTTCATCTGGTGATTCGTCGTCTAACAATGTTTCTGCAAAACCGCGTATCGATGTTATCGGTGTTTTTAACTCATGCGATACGTTTGCGACAAAATCTTTTCGCATCTCTTCGACTCGCTTCAAGTCCGTAATATCATGAAACACAAGCACAGCGCCTTTTAAATCTTTCACATCATTAATCACTGGTGCTCCGACAACTTCAATGTAATGTTTTTCTTTTTTTATGGTTTTTACTATATTTCCATTCATCTTTTCTTCATATAGAAAAGTTTCCTGGACAACCTTATGTATTGTTGTATCTTCAAGCACATCATAATATAAATAACCTATATAATCGACAGACTTTTTCCCAAACATTCCAATAAATTTACGGTTAATTAAGTGTACATAACCCCGCTCATCAATTAACATTAGGCCACTTTCCATATTATTTAAGACGGTCTTCCACTGACTCCCCTGCATCTTCTCTTGGATCGTCATTTCCTGAAGATTTCGTGCTAATACATTAATCGCGTTACTTAACTGCTGTGCTTCACCGTGTGGTTTTACATATGTACGAGCATTATAATTTCCTTTAACCAGTTCGTTTGTCACATTAATAGAAGCTCTGATCGGACGTACATAGTTTTCAAACATGTGATAAATCAAAACTAATAATATAATAAATCCGATTATTAAAGAAATTAAAACAAAAAATTGCTCTTCGTCAGCTGTTAAAGGAAGAATAACAAATCCAATTAAAATAAATACTGATGCAATCATTAATATGTAGCGATAAAACAGATTTATTCTTTGTTTGGCATCCATCTTAGTAAGGTTCCTCCATTTTATAACCTAGACCTCTAATTGTCTTGATATAAACTGGATGTTTCGTATCTGGTTCAATTTTTTCACGCAAATGGCTAACATGTACATCCACTATCCTGGTATCACCTACGAAGTCATAGTTCCATACGGCGCTTAGCAACTGGTCACGTGATAAGACTTTACCCTTGTGTTTTGCAAGGTAATGCAACAATTCAAATTCTTTTCGAGTAAAGCTAAGTGCATCCCCTTTTATAGTAGCTTCGTATTGTTGTGGATAAATTAACAGATCAGATATTTTGATAAAAGGTTGATCTTCACTGCTCTCGCGCGTTTTAGATCGTCTCAATATTGCTTTTATTCTTGCGACCACTTCTTTAGGACTAAATGGTTTGGTTAAATAATCATCTGCACCAAGCTCTAATCCTAAAACTTTGTCAAACTCATCATCTTTAGCTGTTAACATTAGGATTGGTGTGTCTATTTGTTTTTGTCTTAACGCCTTACATACGTCAGTACCTTCCATTCCTGGTAACATGAGGTCTAAAATAATAAGATCGAATTCTCCGCTACTTGCTTTTTGCAAACCATCTATCCCATCAAAAGCAGTATCTGTTTTAAATCCGGATTTCTCAATATTGTATTGTAATAAGGTTACAATAGATTGTTCGTCATCTACAATTAATACCTTCTCTTCCATCAAAGCACCCCATCTTTTATCTATATTAACTTTATCATACATGGACTAGCAGATATTGTGAATAGATATATACTACAAAAATGCATAATACTTGTAAAATTTTATTTACATTCCTTTACCTTCCATTAACAAAATGCTGAGCAGTAATTCTTTGCTTGGTAGTAATAATGAGATGTCTTATGTAGTTTTTATCGGTGCGTAATATCAGGAAACTGCGCAATAAATGATGTAGTAATTTTGAGATAATGTTTGTGCGTAGAAACCGCTACGGCTTGTCCGCTTCCCTTTCCACGGCTTTTTCTCCTCAGCTAACTTTGGAAAGCAAAAACCGCTTGCCAAAGTGGATCTTCGGATAAAAACGTGCCGTAGGAGTTGAAGCGGACGCCTACGCTAATTTGATATTCTACAACGCTAGCATGAGGTAGCATTATGCCATTTCTATTATGTGAAAAAAGAAATAATAATATAACAACTCAAAATGCTATATGTCACAGCAGTTGTAGAACAAATATATAAGCGTAGGCCGCCCACTTTCACTCCTGTGGGAACATTTTACCTGAAGATCCACTTTTTTAGCGTTCTTTGCTTAAAAAGTTAGCTGAAGGTAAAACCCCACGGAAAGGAAAGTGGGCAGCCGGAGCGGATGTTTATCTGACAATACATTTCAAAATTACCACTTTGGTTAATACATACACATCGGTTATTGCGCAGTATGTTCCTAATACGCACAAAAAATCCAAACGATTAATCGTTTGGATTTTTTTAATTATAGAATTATTTTACCTCTACTTCTTTGTAGATAATGAGGACTGTTTTTGCTTAGTCCATATTTTTGATTAATTCATCAGCAAACTCTGATGATTTAACTTCTGTTGCGCCGTCCATTAGACGTGCGAAGTCATATGTTACAACTTTAGAACCAATTGTTTTATCCATTGATTTAAGGATTAATTCAGCTGCTTCTCTCCATCCAAGGTGTTCAAGCATCAATACACCAGAAAGAATTACTGAAGATGGGTTCACTTTATCAAGACCTGCATATTTTGGTGCTGTACCATGTGTAGCTTCAAAAATTGCATGTCCAGACTCATAGTTAATGTTCGCACCTGGTGCAATACCGATACCGCCAACTTGTGCAGCTAGTGCATCAGAAATATAATCACCATTTAAGTTCATAGTTGCTACTACATCAAACTCTTTTGGACGAGTTAGAATTTGTTGTAAGAAGATATCAGCAATTGAATCTTTTACAATAATACGTCCAGCTGCTTCTGCTTCATCTTGTGCTTTATTTGCAGCATCTTTACCATCTTTTTCTACGATGCGCTCCCATTCTGCCCAAGTGAATACTTTATCACCATATTCTTTCTCAGCTACTTCATAACCCCAGTTTTTGAAAGAACCTTCAGTAAATTTCATAATGTTACCTTTGTGGACTAATGTTACACTTTTACGTCCTTCGTTAATGGCATAATCAATTGCTGCACGTACAAGACGAGTCGTACCTTCTTTAGAAACAGGTTTCACTCCTAGACCAGAAGTTTCTGGGAAACGAATATTTTCAACACCCATTTCATTTTGAAGGAAGTTGATTACTTTTTTCACTTCGTCTGATCCTTCTTGCCATTCGATACCTGCATAAATGTCTTCTGTGTTCTCACGGAAGATTACCATATCTGTATCTTCTGGACGTTTTACTGGAGATGGAACTCCTTCAAACCAACGTACAGGACGAAGACATGCAAAAAGATCTAACTTTTGACGTAATGCTACGTTTAAAGAACGAATTCCTCCACCAATTGGTGTTGTAAGAGGTCCTTTAATTGCAATCTTGTTTTCGCGAATAACATCTAACGTTTCTTCTGGTAACCATTCACCAGTCTTGTCAAATGCTTTTTGACCTGCAAGAACTTCTTTCCATTCAATACCTTTTTCACCGTTATATGCTTTTTCAACTGATGCTTCTAATACACGGCTTGCTGCTGCCCAGATGTCTGGTCCAGTTCCGTCACCTTCAATAAAAGGGATAATCGGTTTATTAGGTGTTTGCACAACACCATTTTCTACTGTAATTTTTTCACCCATAATTCAAATTCCTCCTATATTTCAATAATATTTATATCATTTTCATAAAGAAAATGGTTAACGTTTATTAATGTCCACATAAGTTTGTTTTTGTGGACCTACATATTCTGCACGAGGTCTAATCAAACGGTTGTTTTCATATTGTTCTAGGATATGTGCAATCCAACCAGAGAAACGACTCATTGCAAAAATAGGTGTATACAAGTCATGTTTGATCCCTAAACTATGGTACACGGACGCGGAATAGAAATCAACATTTGCAGGTAAACCTTTTTCTTCTTTAATGAAATCTTCTATCTTCACAGACATTTCATACCATTTTTCCATTCCATGACGTGCCGTAAGTTCCTTAGACATTTTTTTCAAATGTTTGGCACGTGGATCGCCACTTTTGTAAACACGGTGGCCCATGCCCATTATTTTTTCTTTGTTTGCCATTTTCTCTTTTACATATGGAATGGCATTTTCTACTTCACCAATTTCATTTAACATGGTCATAACTGCTTCATTTGCTCCACCATGTAATGGTCCTTTAAGAGCACTAATAGCTGCCGTAATGCCTGAATACATATCAGATAATGTCGCAACACACACTCTTGAAGTGAAAGTGGAAGCATTTAGTTCATGATCCGCATGAAGCACTAACGCTTTGTTAATTGCTTCTACTTCTAAATCACTTGGCTCTTCTGCATTTAACATATATAAGAAATTAGCCGCATAGCTCAATCCTGCTTTAGGTTGAACTACTTCTTTACCATCTCGCACACGTGAATAAGAAGCTACAACTGCTGCTACTTTTGCTTGCAAGCGAACTGCTTTTCGCTGATTCGCCTCCTCGCTCATATCATCTGCTTCTGGATCATATAATCCTAACAAAGAAATAGCTGTTCTAAGAGCAGCCATTGGGTGAACACTATGTATATCATATGATTTAAAATGTTCGACAACCGCTTCTGGTATTGTCATATTATCAAATAAATCTTTTTCAAAATCTGCTAATTCTTGTTTGTTTGGCAGTCTTTTGTTCCATAATAAGAAAACAACTTCTTCAAAGCTAGCATTCTCAGCTAGATCATCAATGGTGTACCCAACGTATGTCAGCTGGTCATCAATGATGGAACTTACCTTTGTTTCAGCTGCTACTACCCCTTCAAGTCCTTTCGTTGTTGACATAACATCCCTCTCCTTTTCTTATCCATATTGCTTTTAGCTTAAAAGTTCTAAGTGATAAACACTTGTTGCTATTGAACATCCCCATGACTATTATAAACAAACAAAAAAAGATAGTAAATGAAAACGATTAAAATTAATCATATAAAATTGCTTTTATTCATAGCTTGTACTATGTAGATTACTTTATAAATGGAATGGATTCTAATAATTTAATAATAACGTAAGCAATCCCAGCTCCAATTAATGGACCGACAGCCACCCCTTGGAATACTACCACAGCAATAATTGTACCTAGCACTAAGGCTGTTGTTATTTGTGGATCATCTGCTAGTAATGTGAGTCCATGTCTTGCAACAACCGCTACAAATATACCTGCAATAAGAGCTACCCAAGCATGATATGACTTCACACTTTGCAGCAAATCTTTAAAACCGATTTCACCTGTTGCGATTGGTATCAAAACTGCAACGGTTATAATGATAACTCCCCAGCCAATTCCTTTATCCTGGATGTAAGGAAAGAGTTTATCATCGATTTTTAATAATTTCATTCCAAATAGAATATAGACGGCCACCATTATTGCCTGATTTTTTGCAATGTAACCAAGCAGAAATAAAATAAGTAAAAATACGGTTGAACTACTTAACATGATCTATCCTCCATCATTCAATAACCAAACTATATCTTACCACACTGTCGTTGTTTTTTGAAAATAAAATTCACTCATAAGGGGCTACTTCCATGCCTAACAAACAAATGTTATTCAGAATAACATATTTACTACTCATAATTAGTCTAGCCTTGCTAGCAATTTATTTCATTATTCAATATTTATTCCCACTCTTTTTAGCTTGTCTATTCGCAGTATTGTTACTTCCTATTATTCGGTTCCTTCATTTTCATTTCAAAGTGCCATATGTATTAAGCTGCATTCTTACGATCTTGAGTGCAATTCTAGTTTCCACATTATTGCTTTTTGTTGCTGGAGTAGAGTTACTACAAGGGATTATCTATTTAACAAAATGGATCCCTAACCATCTTCAGTTTTTAGTAAGAGAAGTGACCGAAAATTTTAATCAATGGATTCACCCTATTATTCAGAAGGTTAACCAATATATACATAATCTTCCTTCTGAACAACATACATTAATAGAAGAACAGTTAGGCGAAATTAGCATTAGTCTTGCCGATCAAGTCGCCTATCTGTTAGAAATCATATTAAATTGGATTGGTAGTCAAATGGCGAACTTACCTGGGTCCATGACCATTCTTATCTTTTCTTTTTTATGTACATTTTTTATCTGTAAAGATTGGGACACATTCTACCAGTATCTTTTGAAAACCGTGCCCATTTCATACATAAAGCTTACATCGAATATTTCTCGACAAATGAAAGAAAAGGTAATGAAATATATGAAAGCACAATTAATGCTCATATTCATTACCTTCCTCATTATTTTAGTCGGATTGTCTATTTTCCAAATTAAACATGCTTTTACGATAGCGATTATTTTAGCAATTGTTGATATATTTCCGATTTTAGGCACAGGAATTATCTTTATCCCATGGTCACTTTTTTTGTTTATGACAGGTGAAACAACTCTTGCCATTTGTTTATTTAGTTTATATTTATTCGTGATCTTCTTAAGGCAAATATTAGAACCCAAATTTGTTGCTACTGCGCTTGGCATACATCCGATATTAACGATACTTGCTATTTATTTAGGGTTTCAATTATTTGGTGTAAAAGGAATATGGATCGGACCCGTTATTCTCTTTATAAGTAAAGCTTGCAGTGAAGCCAAGCTCTTTCATATTATTTGGCAATATATCAAATATAATAATGTTAACGTCGATAAACTTTGAACCTGCCATTTTCCACCCATTTACGTGCAATATTTTGAAACATATTTTTAAATGGTCTTCTTGTCACTGGTATTAGCAGCAGAAAACCAATCGCATCTGTAATAAATCCAGGCGTTAGTAAGACAACGCCACCAATTAAAATACAAATTCCATCAAATATACGTTCTTGTGGCGGATAGCCTTTTGCCATTGATTCTCTGGCATTATGAAGAGTTTCTAAGCCTTGTTGTTTCGCTAACCAGGCGCCGATTATCCCTGTTAGTATAATTAACAGGATTAACCACCATGGACCAATATAGCCTCCTGCCCAAACAAATAGGCCTATTTCCAAAGCTGGAACGACTAAAATAAATAATAGTAACCACCGAAACATGATTGTCCCCCTTTTCTTGTTGAAACACGTTACCGAACCTTGACTACGCTCAACATTGTAAAAAATTGGATTCTATTTACGGGATAAGTACTTCTGTTGACGGGATAAACGATTGTCTTCACGGGAAATAGTGATCGTTTCACAGGATAAGTCTTCATATCCCGTGAAGCGAAGAACATATCCCGTCAAGAGCATGCATTATCCAGTGAAGCACATTTATTTATATATCAAATTAATATCTTATTCATAATTTACCTTATACTTTGCACATTCAAATTTTTCCCTAAGGTATAAAAAAGAGAAGAAGACAGGCTTCTTCTCTAATTTGTTATCATAACATTACAGAACGCTTGCATGTCCAGCGTAAATATCACCTTTTGAAGCATCAATTGTGATATCTTGTCCATCTGTAATTAATTCTAGAGCTCTTTCAACTCCAACAATTACTGGAATACCAAGACTAAGACCAACGACTGCTGCATGAGAAGTTAAGCCGCCTTCTTCTGTAATAATACCACCCGCTTTTTCGATTGATGGCATCATATCTTTATCTGTGCCATACGTGATGATAATATCATCTTGTTGGATCTTTAATTTTGCTTCTTCAGCATCTTTGGCAATAACAGCACGTCCATAGGCACTACCTTTTCCCACGCCTTGACCTTTAGCTAGTACATCCCCAATTACATGAATTTTCATAAGATTGGTTGTACCACTTTCACCAACAGGAACACCTGCAGTGATAATCACACGGTCTCCACGTTTAAAGTGGTTTGTTTGCAGTCCTCGTTCAATTGCTTCTTCCAATACATCATCCGTTGTATGCAGTAACGTACCTACTATGGTTTCTACACCCCATACTAATGCCAATCTTCTACTTACTTGTTCATCAAATGTTACCGCAATGATTGGCGACTCTGGGCGATATTTGGAAATCATACGAGCCGTAAATCCACTTACGGTTGGTGTTAAGATCGCATCTACATTTAAATTCATTGCTGTATGATTTACAGACTGACTAATACCATCTGTAATTGTCATATCAGATGCTTTAGAACGTAAATCTAGCATACCTTTATGATCTATTGCAGTCTCTGCCTTCTTAGCAATATTACTCATCGTCTCTACTGCTTCAATCGGATAGTCACCTGCTGCTGTTTCACCGGATAACATAATAGCATCTGTTCCGTCTAAAATAGCGTTGGCAACGTCCGAAGCTTCAGCTCTTGTTGGACGAGGGTTACGTTGCATCGAATCTAACATTTGTGTTGCAGTAATAACAGGTTTACCTGCATTATTACATTTAAAAATCATTTCCTTTTGTACAAGTGGTACGTCTTCTGGTGGAATTTCAACACCTAAATCACCACGAGCAACCATTAATCCATCACTTACTTGTAAAATGGCATCAAGGTTATCCACACCTTCTTGGTTTTCAATCTTAGGAATGATCTGAATGTGTGTCGCATTATTATCTTCTAATAATCCTCTAATTTCCAGTACATCGGATGCACGTCGAACAAAGGATGCCGCAATGAAATCTACACCTTGTTCAATACCAAATTTAATATCTGCCGCATCTTTATCGGTAATACCTGGTAAATTAACACTTACATTAGGTACGTTTACACCTTTTTTGTTTTTTAATAAACCAGAATTTAATGCTACGGTTTTCAGCTCATTGTTCTCTTTTGAAACATCTGTTACTTCTAATGCGATTAATCCATCATCCAATAGCAATTTTGATCCAACGTGCACGTCATGAATTAATTGTGGGTATGTAACAGAAATACGTTCTTCATTACCTTCAATATCATCCATGGAAACATAAACTGTATTTCCTCTTTGGATATCAGCTTTTCCATCTTTTAATGTGCCTGTTCTAATCTCAGGTCCTTTAGTATCTAATAAAATAGCTACTGTTTTACCTAATTTTTTGGCTGCTTTACGAATATTCTCAATTCTCGCACCATGTTCATCAAAATCACCATGCGAAAAGTTTAAACGGGCAACATTCATACCTGCTTCGATTAATTGTTCTAACTTTTCTTCTGACTCTGATGCAGGTCCTATTGTACAAACTATTTTTGTTCTTCTCATTTTGTTTCCTCCTTTAGTCTTGTCTATCCTATTTCGACTAATGTTACTGCGATGATTACTAAATTTAAATAGAAAGCTGGTTCGCTAATTTATACATGTTCATATTTACAGCATGTTTTTCTCTTAGTACTTCCGCAATGTCATGGTCAACCACTACATTGTTTTGTACACCGACCACACGACCACCGATGCCATCAATTAGCAAGTCAACCGCTTTAGCACCTAAACGGCTTGCTAGCACTCGATCATAGCCTGACGGTGAACCTCCACGCTGTATGTGACCTAATACGGTTACACGTGTTTCCATTTTTGTTTCTTCTTCGATACGTTTTCCATACTCCACACCACTACCGACACCTTCAGCGAGAATAATGATACTGTGTTTCTTTCCACGATCTTGACCACGTTTTAATTTTCCTACTACACTTTCAAAACTTTCGGTTTGTTCTGGTATGATGACACTTTCAGCCCCATTGGCAAGACCTGCCCATAAAGCTAAGTCACCAGCGTCTCTTCCCATTACTTCAATAACATATGTACGCTCATGGGATGTAGCTGTATCACGAATTTTATCGACAGCATTGACGATCGTATTTAACGCCGTATCAAAACCTATTGTATAATCAGTACCCGGAATATCATTGTCAATGGTACCCGGTACACCAATACAAGGAAAACCTTTTTGCGTTAGTTTTTCTGCACCACGAAATGACCCATCCCCACCAATAACAATGAGTCCTTCGATACCTATTTTTCTCATTTGTTCAATAGCTTTTTGTTGTCCTTCATCTGTTTTGAATTCTTCCGAACGTGCTGAATATAAAATCGTCCCGCCTCTTTGGATAATGTCACCAACTGAGCCTAATTCCATTTTTTTAATATTGCCTTCCATTAGTCCTTCATATCCGTTGTAAACTCCATAAACTTCTAATTCATGATATATGGCTTTACGTACAACCGCACGAACAGCAGCGTTCATACCTGGAGCATCTCCACCACTAGTTAGTACACCAATTTTTTTCACAAAATCACCTCTTTAACAAAATAAATTGTCTTAAAACATTTTTCCCCATTATTTCTCTTTTTTAAACTAAAAGAATTCCACCTAAGATTATACATGAATTTAACACGAAACTCACCCCTAAACATTATAATTTTAGCTTATTTCGCTAATCTATGAAAGTTTTTCAAATTTTCATGTGAGTTTTTCGTTTGTAATTGTTTAAATAAAGGATAAAATTTACTGGAATTAGTTTCCGTTATACTATGATAAAAGCGATTATCCACTCAAAAACGAACTTAACTAGAAACTTTGGTGTCTAAAAGAAGAATTATGCGACATAACCCTTTATTGTGAAATGATCTTTGAAATCTGATAACTGCTTCAAAATCGCTTCGGCTTGACCACTTCCCTTTCCTTGGGGTTTTCCATTCAGCTAACTTTTCCAAGCAAAAAGCGCATGGAAAAGTGGATCTTCATGGAAAACGATCCCACAGGAGTGGAAGTGGCCGCCTACGCTGAATGAAACTCTACAAAGATTGCAAATGCTAGCATTTTGGATTTGTTACAGATATGAACATATTTTGTTAATTATGATAAGTATATTAAAGACGAATTCATAAGCGATATGGAATAACACGAATATGATTATTCTTACTTTAGTTGTAGAGCATTAAAAAGCGCAGGCGGCCGCTTTCACTCCTGCGGGATGTTTTTACCCTAAGATCCACTTTTAAAGCGCATTTTGCTTAAAAAGTTAGCTTAGGGTAAAAACCCGCGGAAAGGGAAGCGGACAAGCCGGAGCGATTGCAAAGCACATATATATTCTCATAATTACCATCAGGGTTATGTCGCATAATCCTTCCTTCACGCAAAAAAACCCAAACGATTCGACCGTTTGGATTTTAGAAAATTGTAAATGATTTCTGTCATTGTTTCTTGTACATTATACTTCTATTAATGATTCAACTTCGCCTATTTTTTTATATTTTTCGAAGCGATTTTCTAATAATGATGTATCATCAAGTTCTTCTAATTCTTGTAAGGACTCATCCAATACAGTGCTTATGCTTAATGCTTGGGTTACGTGATCTCGATGTGCTCCACCTAATGGTTCTGGGATAACTTGATCAATAATACCTAATTCTTTAAGATCTGGAGCAGTTATTTTTAGCGATTTTGCAGCTCTTTCTGCTTGGCTCGAGTCTTTCCAAAGCAATGCAGCAGCACCTTCTGGAGAGATAACTGAATAGGTTGAATTCTCTAACATATGAATACGATCACCTACACCTAAGGCAAGTGCTCCACCACTTCCCCCTTCACCAATCACAATACAGATAATCGGGACTTTTAATCCAGCCATTTCCATTAAGTTACGCGCTATGGCTTCACTTTGACCACGTTCTTCTGCGGCTCTGCCTGGATAGGCCCCTTTTGTATCAATAAATGTAATAATAGGGCGGTTAAATTTTTCAGCTTGTTTCATATGTCTTAAGGCTTTTCGATATCCTTCTGGATGAGGACTCCCAAAATTTCGCTTAATATTTTCTTTTGTATTTTTCCCACGTTGCTGGCCAATCACGGTAACAGGTTTGCCTTTATATTTAGCAATTCCTGCTACAATTGCCTCATCGTCTCCATACAGTCGATCACCATGAAACTCAATAAAATTGGTAAATAATTGTTCAATATAATCTAGTGATGTTGGTCGCTCTGAATGGCGAGCAATCTGAACGCGATCCCAAGGTTTTAACTTTCCGTAAATATCATTTTCTAACCTTGCTAATCGTTCTTCCATTTTACTTATTTCGTCTGACAAATCAATATCACTGTCTTTTGTCATTGTTTTTAATTCTTCAATCTTCTCTCTTAGTTCGACAACCGGTTTTTCAAACTCGAGCGCTTGTTTCATTTGCTTCACCTCCAACCTCATGGATATCAAGTATCATACCTAAAGTATCACGCATCTCTTGTCTTTCAATCACTTTATCCACTTGTCCATGTTTGAGTTGAAATTCTGCCGTTTGAAAATCTTTAGGTAACTTCTCGCGAATGGTTTGTTCGATAATTCTTCGACCCGCAAACCCTATTAATGCACCAGGTTCTGCAAAATTATAATCTCCGATGGAAGCAAAGCTAGCAGATACACCACCAGTTGTAGGATTTGTCATAACAGAAATAAATAAACCATTTTCTGCGTGCAACCTTTGAATCGCGATGGAGGTTTTTGCCATTTGCATCAGACTTAATACACCTTCTTGCATTCGTGCTCCACCTGATGCTGTAAAAATAATAATGGGCATTTTTTCAATCCGTGCTTGTTCAATTGCTCGAGCTATTTTTTCTCCTACTACAGAGCCCATACTCCCCATACGGAAGCGAGCATCCATGACTGCAATAGCTGTTCGAATATCATGAATTTTCCCTTCACCTGTAACAACTGCTTCGTTTAAACCAGTTTTTTGTCTATCTTTTTCTATTTTTTCTTCATATTGAGGGAAGTTTAATGGATTTTGTGATAATAACTCTTTATCCCACTCCTGAAAACTACCTTCATCAAACAAACTATTAATTCGATCATAGGCAGAGATCTGATGGTGATGACCACATTCTGGGCATACATTTAAGTTTTTTTGTAATTCTTTTTGATAAAATATTTTTTGACAACCGCCACATTTTTGCATCAAACCTTCAGGTATATCTTTTTTTGCATTTTCTCCAGGAATCGATGCATATTTTTTCTTTTTTCCAAACAAATCTTTCAACAAGGAAGATTCCTCCTTCTTCAGTCCACTATCAATGTATTCTTCTTGTGAATCTCTTATTCTTGTGTTTTTCTATATTTTTTAACGATATTTCGATAATAATCAGGGGAAACCTCTAGTTCCATATTCGCCTGAAAGTCTTGCATTAACCGCCACATTTTAAACAGTAGTTGATTACCGTTTTCCTCGAAAAAGACAGAAAAAAAGTGGTGGTGCTTTTCTTCTTTTGTTAAGGAAGAATCTTCAACTAATGCTTCTAATTTTTTTAACATGTGATCTGGAATGGAATCCAATGATAGAACATGTTGTTCTAAAACTTTCTGTGCTTCTTGTAATTCAATTTTCGTACGTGTATCTTGCAAAACAAATGATGCTAATACTTCCACCGCATGATATGTCTGATAGTTACGTAAAAAAGTACCTTCTCCTTGGCGAGTTTCAATAATTCCTAGTAATTCAATAGCTCTTAAGGCTTCTCTAACAGATGATCTTGCTGCATCAAACTGAATCGACAATTGTCTTTCAGAAGGTAATTTATCACCAGGAACATAACCATCCTCTTTAATAAGTCGCTGGATTTCCATTAAAACAAGTTGATAGACTTTCTTCCGCTCAGACATTTGTTTCCTCCTGCACTTCACCTCTAATTGGTCTGACCAATCAACTATTTTATTATATCAGATCATAATATGATGTAAAGTGGACACACCTCTTAAGTGGCATGCTTAATCACAACATTATCTTCTCCAAATAAGGCTTTTAACTCTTTGATCACATTCCACGCACTATCGACATTATATGCAGAAGGCAGTTTAAATAGCTGTTGTTCTTGCTCTTTATAAAGGAAAATAGTGGAGGAACCTGGATATTTCGTAGCAATTTCCTTTAATTTTTCCATTGGATTATTATTATCATTAGCCACTTTTATATAGATACTGTCCTTAGTAATTTGTTTTTCTTCCAATTGATATGGTTGAATGTCATTGATAATCATTTGTTTTTTATCGTTTCTTTCTTCCACTTTTCCTTGAATAAAAACAAAGCCATCTTCGTCCAGCCAGTGATTCACTTGTCTAAACACATTTGGAAAAAGGACAGCTTCCAATTCCTCTGTTTCATCAGCGATCGTTACAAATGCCATTGTTTCACCTTTTTTTGTTCGTATCACTTTCATCGATTGAATAACTGCTGCGATTTTAACACTTTTCCTATTAATGGATGTAGCCTGCTGGATCGAAATATAACCGTATTGTCGAATTTGATCACGCACCTGTGCTAATGGATGTGTCGATACAAAAAAGCCGATTACTTCTCGTTCCATCATCAGTTGTCGCATAATTGGAAAAGGATCTGTTTCCGTATAGGAGACGTCTAAGGCAAGATCGCCTTCAAAAAATCCTAATTGATCATCAAATTCTTTAAAAAGCTCACCTTGCTCCAAGGCTTCATCTAAACTTGCTAAAAGTGTTGCCCTATTTTCATGCAATTCATCAAACGTACCTGCTAAGATTAACGATTCAATAATTGTACGATTTATTTTGTTTAGTGAAACACGCAAACAGAAATCAAATAAATTTTTAAAACGTTGCTCTTTTCTCGCTTGAATAATCGCTTGTACCGCTTGGAAACCTACACCTTTAATCATATTTAAGCCTAATCGAATCCCGTTCTTTTCTTCTCTGAATTTACCGATACTCTTGTTTATCGAAGGAGGAAAGATAGGAATATTACGATGCTTAGCTTCTCTTAAATAGATTTGTGTTTTGTCTACATTTCCAATGTTCATGCTTAACATTTCAATAAAGAATGGAACAGGATAATTTGACTTTAGATAGGCTAATTGATAGGCAATAACACTATATGCCACCGCGTGACTTCGATTAAAACCATAGTTTGAAAATCGGACAATCCAATCAAATACTTCTTCTGCGACTTTCTTTGTATATCCATTCCCATTACAGCCATTTAAAAACTTTTGTTTATTTTCCAAAAGTGAAACCTTGTCTTTCTTACTGACTGCTCTTCTAAGTATATCTGCTTCACCATAGCTGAATCCTGCCATTTTATTAACAATTTGCATTATTTGTTCTTGGTACACTAATACGCCATACGTTTTTGAGAGAATATCTTCCAAATCCGGATGTAAGTATTCTACTTTTTTTCGATTATGCTTTCTCTCTATATAAGAAGGAATAAATTCCATTGGCCCTGGACGATATAGTGCATTAACGGCTACAATATCTTCAAAATTTGTTGGCTGTAACTCTCGCAGGACTTTCTGCATGCCTTGAGACTCTAACTGAAAAACACCATTTGTCTCAGCACGTTGTAATAACTGATAGGTTTTTTCATCATTAAATGGAATAGTTTCTAAATCAATATCTGTATTGTGCTGATATTTTATCTGTTTTACGATTTTTTCGATAAGGGTTAAATTTCTTAGCCCAAGAAAATCCATTTTTAACAAACCAACGCTTGCTAAGTCATTCATTGCGTATTGTGTTAATTTAATATTGTTTTGTGTTGGCATTGTTGCCACGTGATTAGACAGTACTTCATCACTAATAATAACACCAGCCGCATGAGTAGATACATGTCTGGGTAGCCCCTCTAGGCGATTAGCTATTTTAAAAAGGTGTTTCAGTTGATCGGATTGTTTTACATATTCGGTTAATTCGGGTGTTTGCTTTAACATTGCTGCAATCGTACTTGTACTATCCTTTGGTAATGATTTCAGGATATAGGCAGCGTCATTATCACTTATTTCTAAGGTCTTAAAAAGTTCTCGTAATAGAGATCGAGCTGCAAACGTACCAAAGGTCACAATTTGCGCTACATGATCCGAACCATACTTATCGACAACGTAACGAATTACTTCGTCTCTTCGTTCATCTGAAAAGTCAATATCGATATCAGGCATCGTCACACGGTCAGGATTCAAAAAACGCTCGAATAATAAATCATATTTAATCGGGTCTACATCTGTGATACCTAACAAATAAGCAACAAGTGAACCTGCTGCCGAACCTCGACCTGGGCCTACCATAATATCATTTTCTTTTGCGTAATGAACAAAGTCCCACACAATTAGAAAGTAATCACTAAATCCCATCGACTGAATTACATCGATTTCGTAATGTAAGCGGTCAGCAATTTCTTTGGTAATAGATATATATTTTTTTTGTAGTAAATCCTCACATAACTCTTCTAAGTAATGATCGGCATGAACGCCATGAGATAGTGGATATTTAGGCAACAACCGTTGATTTAAAGTTAAGTCAATCTGACAGGATCCTGCTACTCTGTCTGCTTCTTTTAATAGCTTCGGCCATTTTTGAAAGCTTTGTTCTAATTCTGATAATGATAGTAAATGACTACCATCCAATTCTTCTTCAAGTGATTTATTCCATTTTTGACCTTGAGCCATTGCACGTAAACAACTATATGCTGTATGGTCTTGTTTATGTAAATAGCGTGTATCTGTTAACGCGATTTTATTTGTTTTAAACTGTTCTAATGTTCCACGATAAGAAATCATTTCTTCGGTAACACCTAAGTAAAGATTAGCTAAAGATAAATCGGTACTGATGCTTTCTAATTGACTTTGTAAGTGTTCGGCTTGCCATTGATCTGTTGGAATAATCGTTACAATGTGTTCGTCCGCTTCCTGGACCTCACTGATGGATAGTGACTCTCCATGCTGAATACGTGTACTCCATTCTAATAAATATTGATAACCAGGTTGATCTTTCGCTAGCCAGATCACTTCAATAGGCTGTTCATTTGGTTCGATTGCACCTAACAGACCAATAATCGGGTTTATCCCCGCCTTTTTGCATGATTGATAAAAAGAAATAGCTCCATGTAGTACACTCTCATCTGTTAGGGCAAGATGGCGGTAGCCTAACTGCTTAGCTTGATCAATCAGAGAAGGGATTTGGATCGTACTTTTCATTAATGAATAGCCACTTCTAATTTGCAATGCAGCTGTCGATGTCATAACGTTCACCTCCTCGTTTACAATACGATCAAATGTTTCGGTTCTTATATTATAGCAGATGATTCACAACTTGTAAGTTGATAAACATATAGTAGACAAGGTTACATATATTTTAATAAAGTGAGACTTCTATTAGGGAAAGTTTTTGACTTCCCCTGATTGGTAGCGAAACTTATCAGGAAGTTAGCGTCCGTTTATCCGTTACAAAGCTCCTTACTAAACTCGAACCTTCTTATTTAGGATATTTCGGACGTTTACACCGTGATAATATTAAATGGAAGTCTTACGGCCAGCTAGTATCGTGTGAAAGCCAATGAAGATCGGAGTGATATTATGGAAGAACGGTTTGTAGCTACTATGATTCAATGTTATTTTATCGCTTTTGGTGTCATGTTAGGTGGTTCATTTATCGGAAGTATTGGAGCATTCATCGCTGGCGATGCACCGTTCACACATATAAATCGCATTGCAAAAAGCTTAAGAATTTGGGCGATTGTAGCTGCTATCGGTGGCACATTTGATGCGATTTATAATTTTGAAAGAGGACTTATTGAAGGTTCTACCATGGATATGATTAAACAAATTTTCTTGATTATTACTGCCATGGCTGGAGCACATACTGCTTTGTTAATTATTGAGTGGTTGATACAAGAGGAGATTCAATAATGCATATCCCTCCCTATTATAAACGGCCAGCCTTACAACGTTTTTTAGCAGGTATATGTATTGGAACTATTATCGGTTATCTGATTTTTATTTATATGTTTGGTGAATTACAGGAAAAATGGATTGAGGAAAATCTTGCATTAAGAAGTAAATTACAAGATTTAACGCAAACATATGAAACACTGCTTGAAAACCATCAAGCGTTAGATGAGCAGTCCAAAGAGGGTTTACAAGTTAATGAGATCAAGATTAATTTTCTCAATTTAAAAGAGCTAAAACTCGAAAATGACCGGTTAATGATTCATGAACTAGAAGAAGCAATTCGTACAGAAGCAAATCATGCAGTTGGTAAAAATGTAGAAGATATCGCCAATTCAATCGACCTTTTAATCTCAACCATTGAAAATAAAACCATTAATATTGATGACTTTCGTTACCAAGCAGAAGTCTCGCGCGTGATTGTAAATGAAACATTGCAACTGTCTATTCGATTAAAAATTGGAAACTAAAATAGGCTGTCAACAAACAGCCTATTCGTTTAGTTATCAAATCATTACTCACATACTTTTTCTAGATCGGCTAATACTTGATCAACGGTTTCCCATTTATGAATCTTAGCACCTGATGCTAATGGATGGCCTCCTCCTTCATAATTGGCTGCCACCTGGTTAATGACTGGACCTTTTGATCGTACACGCACACGAATCAATTCCTCTTCCTCGACAAAAATAACCCATACTTTAATACCCTCAATGTCACCTAGTACACCTACAACTGAACTAGTTTCTGAAGGTGTTACATCGAATTGATCCAGTATTTCCTTTGTCAATTTCACATGACTTAGTCCATTTTCAGACACACTAATATTTTGTAAAATATAACCTTTTAATCTTGCAATATTCAAATTGGTTTTATACATTTCTTCATACATCTCGGTGCGATCAAAGTCATAAGCAACTAACTCTGATGCATATTGGAATGTTTTTTCAGTTGAGCTAGGAAATAAAAATCGTCCAGTATCGCCAACAATTCCGCAATAAAGCAAGAAGGCTGCCTGATCTGTCATCTGCAACACGTTGTCTTTTTGTTCTTTGAAAAATTGGTAGATCATTTCACTTGTAGAGCTTGCTTTCACATCTACCCATTGAATCTCACCATAAGCATCTACTACAGGATGGTGATCGATTTTGATTATTTCTTTTGCTAATTTGTATCTTTGATCAGAAATACGGGCTTGATTAGCAGTATCACAAACAATTACAAGTGCATTGTCGTATACAGTGTCCTCTATGTTATCCATTTCAGCAAGAAAGGTTAACGATGCTTCCTCTTCACCTACTACGAAAATTGATTTATTCGGAAAACTTGCTTTTAGTATTTCTGCTAAGCCATTTTGTGATCCATATGCATCTGGATCTGGTCGAACATGGCGGTGAATAATGATAGTGTCGTATTGTTTTATTTTTTGTAAGATTTGAGTCGTTGTCATAAATGAGTGCTCCTTTTAGTAAATAATCAATTTAGTCTTTCACTAGTAATTCTATACTAGTCACGATACAATAGAAAAGTATTTTATCTAATAAATCTATCTGGTTGTAGGAGGACTTTACAAGATGGTTATTTTTCCAGTTGTTATTGTGCTATCTTTTATCATATATCTTTATTATAAAGTAATGATTACAAGAGATCATGATCCATTAACGCAAGAAATCAAAAATGCTAAAGCTAGAATCGCGTTAGGTACGTTCATCAGTTTCTTTGGTATTAATCAATATCTATTTTATGAAACACAATTAGCGTTATTTATTGCGCTGTTGTTTCTCTTTATTGGAATTATCCAGGGTTACGGTGGCTTCAAACGATTTAACCATTATAAACATGAATTCAATAAAAGAACAGAAACCAATCAATAATAAAATTATAAAAATTGTTAAGTATTGAGTTTTTGCTTAATGAATAAGTACTGAAGAACCGATGAGATGGTTCTCATCTGCAGTTTGACCACTAATTATCTATAAAATGCCGATGAGGTTGCTTCTCATCGGCATTTTATTCACTTTTTACCCACTATTTCCCGATGAGACTGCTCCTCATCGGCATTTTATTCACTTTTTACCCACGAACTCCCGATGAGACTGCTTCTCGTCGGTATTTTATTCACTTTTTACCCGTTATTTCCCGATGAGACTGCTCCTCGTCGGCATTTCATTCACTTTTCACCCGCGAATTGCCGATGAGACTGCTTCTCGTCGGGATATTAATCACTCTTCACCCGCAAATTGCCGATGATAATCTTTCAAAATTAAGTTTCACGCAGATATTGTCATTAACTGAAAAAAGAAAAAAACACATTGCATCACAATGTGCTTTTTCATATTCGGTTCTATCGATCAATAAGTTGTGCCATAAGCATTGCTTTGCCGACGACTTTTCGATCATGAAATACTTCTACATCTACTTTGGCGGATTTACGGCCTACATCGATGATTTTTGGCTGAAAGGTAACGCTCGTTTCTAATTGGATAGGTTTAATAAAGTAGACTGTTATATTCTCTACTACTAAATCACCTTTTTTCTGATAGCGCAACATTCTGCGTGCCGCTTCTATTACAAATGATACAAACACCCCATATGATAATGTCCCTAATTGATTCGTCATTTGTGGTGTGATTTCAGCTTGATATGTAGAATGATCTGGATCAGCTGCAGAGCGATCAAAATAATTAGAAACAATATCATCGATTGTTTCCCCTACTTGAGGTTGCTTCTGAATATGCTGTAGTGCCTTTAATACGTCTTGACGTGAAATTAAACCTTCTAAATGATGGTGATGATCAACAACGGGCATTATTTCAATACCTTCCCAAACCATCATGTGAGCTGCATAAGCAAGTGATGTTTCTTTCATAACCGTTAATGGATTTCTTGTCATTACTTTTTCGATTAATAAATCCGTTTTTCTTCCAATAACATCCTTGGACGTAACGATTCCTACTACTTTGTTTTTATCGTCAACGACGGGGTACCTGCTGTGGGTTGTTTTTTCTTCCCATTCATACCACTTCGCAACTTGATCTTTCGTCTTTAAATAATAGGTATCATCTACATTGGTATAGATATCATCCACTATTACAATTTCTTTTTTAATAAGTTGGTCGTAAATCGCTCTATTTATCATCGCTGCTACTGTGAAAGTGTCATAACTGGTTGAGATAATTGGCAATTGTTTTTCGTCCGCTAATTGCTTCGCCGTGTCGTCGGTATCAAATCCACCTGTAATAAGAACAGCTGCTCCTTCTTTTAGTGCTAATTGATGTGCTTCTGTGCGGTTACCAACGATCAGCAAAGAATCTTTCTCGGTATAGCGCATCATTGCATCGAGCTTCATCGCACCTATTACAAATTTATTTAAGGTTTTATATAAACCATCTCTACCGCCGAGAACTTGGCCATCGACAATACTAACAATTTCTGCAAAAGTTAAGTTCTCGAAATTTTCTTTATGTTTTCGTTCAATACGAATTGTGCCGACACGCTCTATTGTACTAACTAATCCATTGTTCTCTGCTTCTTTGATGGCACGATAAGCTGTACCTTCACTGACATTTAGCTCTTTCGCAATTTGCCTCACAGATATTTTGTTCCCCACTTTTAAGGATTCAATAAAAGATAAGATTTGTTCATGTTTTGTAGCCAATAGTAGCTCACCATTCTTTCATCTGTACTAGTAATTTATCATCTAATTTTATTATACAGTTCATTATTATAATATTCAATTTTTTCTTGTGATAATATGTATTAATTGTACCCTTCTAAATTATATCCAATACTGTTTTATTGCAAAAATGAGAACTGTATCAATAAAAAAGGATTAGAATATTGATGTGTAATCTACTGATAGGGTATTGGCAATATTTTGTTGATAAAAAAGATAAGGCCAAAGCATTTCGCTTTGACCTCTGCATTCTTTAAATGGTTACGACTTCGCCTGGTTTTAATTCTATTCCTTCGCCTGTTTTTACTTGTTGGCTAAATGCCTCACCATCTTGTTCGATTAATGGGAAAGTATTATAATGCATAGGCACGATTCGTTTAGCTTGTACCCAATCCGCTGCAATTAATGCATCATCTGGTCCCATAGTAAAATTATCACCAATTGGTAAAAAGGCAAGATCAATCTCATTGAGATCACCAATTAGTTTCAAATCAGAGAATAGAGCAGTATCTCCTGCATGATAAATTGTGTTTCCTTCAGCGTAAAGAAGAATTCCTCCAGGCATACCACCATATATTTTGTTGCCGTCTTCATCCTCAAACATCGAACCATGAAAAGCAGGGGTGAATTTCACCTTACCAAAATCAAATTGGTGCGCTCCTCCTATATGCATCGGGTGTGTATTTAAACCGCGAGATTCTAAATAAACAGCTAATTCATTGGGAGCGACTACTAAACAATTTGTTCGTTTTGCAATACTTATTGTATCTCCAACATGATCATTATGACCATGAGTTAACAGAATCACATCTGGTTCTTGAGCATCTGGATCTAAATCGCTCATCGGGTTACCTGATATGAAAGGATCGATCAATATCGTATGTTGTTTGGTTTGAACTTTTACACATGATTGTCCATGAAAAGATACTTTCATTTTTTTAGCACTCCTTTTAAAATGTTCTAGTACAGTTTTACCCTTCAGGAGTGCTATCTAAAACTTGAAATTAATAATATTCCCATGACTTTTCATATAATGGAATTAGAATAGGGTCAATTAAAGTATTAACACCCAGTTCTTTTGGATTACCATTTCTATCAAGGATATTTTGATCTTCATCTTTTCCAAAAGTTGTTAAGCTATGTAGTATCTCTTGTTCTAAATAATTCGTTTCTACTACAATTTCTAACCTCTCTAAATCTATCGATTCTCTACTCGCCATCACAAATCCCCAATTACCAAAGCTTGGCACATCGACATGAAGATTTTCAACATGTAGATCTGTTTCTGAAATCGTATTAGAAATTGTCCAGTATACTTCTCTTGCGAAAACTGGACTTGTAGCTTGTACCATAGCGGTTCCTGATGGATTCAAATGATTCCGGACAAGCGAATAAAACTCTTTGGTATATAATTTATTTAAACTTTCATTATTAGGATCTGGTAAATCTACGATAATAACATCAAACCAATCTTGACTATTCTCTAGGTATTGAAATGCATCTTGATGAACAATGTTTACCCGTTGGTCTTCTAAAGCACCTTCATTTAGTGCACGAAGGTGGGGATTGGTATTAGCTAACTCTACAACTGCTGGGTCTAAATCAACTAAATTTATTTGTTTTACTTCAGAATACTTCAACAATTCTCTAACAACTAGTCCATCTCCACCACCTAATACTAATACCTTTTCTGGTGATTCCGTATTGGCAACGGTCGGATGAACTAACACTTCATGATAACGATGTTCATCTATCGAACTTAACTGTAAGGCTCCGTCTAAATAAAGACGAATATCCTGATCCTGTTTGGTAACTACAATTTTCTGATACTTACTCTCTTCTAAATGAATAATTGGATCTTTATAGATTTTTTGTTCAAATGTGAGAGCTATCGATTCACCAAAAAACAGACCGCCAATTAGAAGTAAAGCAATTACTCCACCGACTATTGCATGTACCCCTTTTTTTACTAATTCTTTTCGAAATAAATAGAGAACTACCAGTGCAACCATTAAATTAATTAATCCTACTAAAAATGCACTTTTAACCATACCTAGTTGTGGTCTCAATAAAAATACAAAAAGCAAACCACCTATCAATCCACCTGCATAATCAGAGAATAATACTCTTGCCGTACTTTTTTGCAAGGTAACACCTATCTGATTTGCTTTTCGAATTAATATTGGCAACTCTACACCCGTTAGCGCACCAACAATCAATGTTATCGAATAAAGGAAAAGCGCATCCGTACCAGACGAGAAAAAAGCAGTGGCACCAAACATTAGAAAACTTGAAAAACCACCAATTAATGCTACAAAAAATTCGATATAAATAAACGATAATACAAGATTTTTTGTGACCTTTTCGCTCAGACTTGCACCTATTCCCATGCCAGTTAAAAATAACGAAATCGTTAGTGTGTATTGCTTCACACCATCACCCAATATATAAGATCCGAGCGCGCCAAACAACACTTCAAAAATAATACCACAAATAGATACAATACCTGATGCCCAATATATAAAATGACTTTGTCTTATCTTGTTTTCTTCCATTTTTGCCACTCCATCATTTATGTGCTAATTTGAAAAGCCTGACCTAATACATGAACGGCCAGGCTTACTATCTTATGTGATCGATGCACCTATAACAAACGCTAAACCAACAGAAACACCAAAGGAAATAATTCCTACTGCGATATTGTTTTCTTTTAATTGCTCTTCCACTGAAAACTTACGTGTTAACCCTTCAAAAATCAGGTATGCTATTAATTGTAAAACAACACCGTAAGCCCCCCATATTAAGGTTTCTACTACATCGATACTGTGATAAATAGCAAAAGCTAGAATAATGCAGATACCGATTATTTTACCAGCAATCGACAACGCTATGGCTTGATTACCACCTTTGACTTGATCCCAATCTTTGTATTTCGTTGTTAACCACTCAAAAATCGTTAAACCTATAATGACAATAATAATTGATACTACAAAATAAATAAATGTAGAAATAAATGGTTCCATATTCAACTCTCCTCTTTAGATTATTTTCCCGAACTTGGGCCACCGCCACGGAATGTGCCCAGTCCTCTGTTTTTTGTTACGCCACCTTTATTATAGCTTCGGGATGTGGAATATCCGCCATAACAATCACTTTTGCTACAATGATTTCTGCGACTCGATACCCAATTATTTCCGAAGATACCATCGAGCATTCTAATTGCAAAATATGTAGTTAAAAAATTAGGTGAATAATTATTTCGAACAAACTGCTCACTGGCTACTTCAATGAACGTTGCATTGTCGATATCTTCACTATCCTTTAAGACAACAAAAAAGCCAGGATAAACAAGAATCTGTTGTCCGTCTTTATAATCAGAGATTTCATCTGGTTGCTTCACATCAGCTAATATGCCTGCTAATTCTTCTACTTCAAATTGCAATGTACCGTATACATTCGCGGTTGTATCTTCTCCTACAACAGAGTCAACGAATGGAAAATTATTGGAAATTAACGTCTCAACATCTCTATTATCGGCACTTTTTAACTTATTTATTATGTCATCTTTTGATTCTGCTACTTCAAGATCTTCTTGTACAACTGCACTAGATTCATCAAATATAGACACATTATCAGAACCACAACCAGCGAGGATAATTGTTAACAACATTAAAACACTTATTACCATTGTTTTTTTCACTTCTCGATCACCTCCCAGACCACTGTAACTTTCAAACTGTAGAAAGAACCTAAAGTCTCACCTTAGGTCCCTTCTTTGTTGTTATTATTACTCTTTTCCTAATTTCTTTTTTAATGCTGCTAACTCGTCATCTACATCACTATTTCCCAATTCTTCAAATTCATCATCAAGGGATTTACTTGCAGAAGACATATCTTCACTCGTTTCTGCTTCTGCTTCAAATTGCATTACTTTTTCTTCCATTCGCTCGAATCCTCGTTTAGAATCATCATTACCAATAGAAGACATCGTGCGATTCATTTTCGTACGAGTTTTGGCAGATTCTGCTCTTGCCTTTAAAGAATCTTTCTTCAATTGCATTTGTTGGTATTCTTTTTTCATTTCATCTAATTTTTCTCTTAGCTGATCTGCATCTTTTCTAGCACGTTCCCATGATTCATTTAAAGTATTCGCTTGAGATTCTTGATCTTTTTTATCTTCTAAAGCGCGGCGTGCTAAATCCTCGTTACCCGCTTCAATCGCCTTTTCAGCTTGAGCTTGACGTTTCTCTACTAATGCTTGAGCATCATCTGCTTTTCTTTTTAACATTTTTTCGTTAGCGATTTGTTTAGCAACTGCGGATTCTACCTCACGAATATCAGATTCCATGTCACGCATAAATTGATCTAGCATTTTAACTGGATCTTCCGCCTTATCTAACATTGAATTTAACTCTGAACCTACTACTGTTTTAACACGTTTAAAAAATTGAAACATTATTTTTCCTCCTTCAAATATTTACATTGAACCAGCAATTATTTTTATTTCATAGGACTCAATCGAATAGCCAATACTTGCTTCCACATCACTATCCCATTCTTCCACACTGATAAAAGAAACTTCATCATGATCACAGTACTCTGCATAGCGAATCCGTTGTCCTGTTAAAGAACTACTTCTTCCTTCACCAGTAACTTGAGCTTGACCACTTTCATCTAGAGAATAGGTTTTGTTATCAAATACAATCTCTTTAGGAAAATCATTTGCTACAGGCAACTGAATTTTTTCATAAATTCCTAGCTCTAAATCATCATCCATCTCAGCGGCTAACCAAATGGTTTTATCCTCACCAAGTAGTTGATAACTGTACCATTTATAGTTACCTTCTTTATAAGTAATTTTCCCTACAACTTCATAGTCCGCTAAATCATATTCAATAATATCCCCCACTTCTACCGAAAGCAAATCCCTTTTATTTACAGTTGCTTTCTCTTCTTTTTTGCCAAATAATTTCGAAAAGAAACCCATTTGGTGCACCTCATTTCATTACTTAATGGGTTGTTACTAATATGTACGATTTGTTTCTAAAAAGGTTTCAGTATTTCAAAAAAAAATTCAATTATTTTCGATGTTGATGGATCACATCTAATCCCCCATTAATATCTACTACTGTTCCGGTAACCATATCTGAGTCATCATCGCAGAAAAATAGTACAGTTCGAGCTATATCTTCTCCTGTGCCAGAACGGCCAATCGGTGTATAGGGGTCCTCTACCTCTCTGCTCTTGTCAATAGACGATTCTTTCATATCCCCCGTAATATCACCTGGACAAACCATATTAGATGTAATTCCATTTTCAGCTTCTTCATAGGCAATCGACTTGGTTAAGGAAACTAGTCCAACTTTTGCAGCTGAAAACGCAGCACGGTTAACCCATCCAGCAGCAGTATTTGCGCTTTGAAAGCCATAGTTAACAATTCGCCCAAATCGATTTTTGCGCATATTGGGAATGGTGAGTTTTAATAAATGAAAAACAGCATCTAAATTACCTCTAATCATTTGATCCCATTCTTCATCTGTATGATCTGTAAGTTTTTTTCTTTCAAAAATAAATGGTCCTGCGTTATTGATTAAATAGTCGATCGATCCAAACTTTTTTACGGCTTTAGTTACAGCGTTTGTTAAGTCTTTTTTATTACAAACATCAACTTGGATAATTTCAATCGATGCTTCCGGGAATCGCTGTTGTAATTGTTTGGCACGATCATTGTCTCTAAAGTAGGTGACCGAGACGGCATGCCCTTTTTTAATAAAACCTTCTGTAACTTTTAATCCAAGGCCTTTTGTTCCTGCCGTAATAAAGGCGTGACCCATGTATTTTCCTCCTCCAACCTACAAACTACACTACATATCCCATGTTACATTATTATAGTAAATTTTTCTATAAATGACTATGTAGATTCATTATAATTTAGTGATAAAATTCTATTTCGATCAGTGAAACTAAACTTGTGACAAATTTAGCTTAAACATTGGCATGCTTGACAGGATATAAAGACTTATCCCGTTAAGACAACCAATTATCCCGTCTACAACATTACATATCCCGCGAAGAAAAAAGAAATCCTTTTCAAAAAAGCACTCGTTCAAAATTATTGTTTTTCTCTGAAGATTGTTTTAATGAGCGCTATTAGTGGTATATGTAGAGTAAGAAACATTTATTCATTCTTTCAAAAGAAAGCGGATACATGTTATAATAATCTTATAGAAACGAAAGGGGATTTCGAGATGACTTTTGAATATGATCGAATATTAGTAGCAGTGGATGGTTCTGATGCTTCAGAACTAGCTTTTAAAAAAGCAGTAGATATTGTACTGCGAAATGATGCTAAAATGTTTTTAGCACATGTCATTGATACAAGAACAATTACAACTGTTGCTCCAGAAGTATATGATCAAACATTAGCAGCTCGATCTGAGAGTTATGCCCAAACATTACTTGATGATTATAAAGAAAAAGCTCGTAACAGAGGAATAAATGATATTACAACTCATGTAGAAATTGGCTCACCCAAAATTAAAATTCCAAAAGATTTAGCTAAAAAGTTTGAAGCAGACCTTATTATTTGTGGTGCCACAGGTATGAATGCTGTAGAAAGATTTTTAATCGGGAGTGTATCAGAAAGTATTACCAGATATGCCAAATCTGATGTGTTAGTTGTTAGAAGTTAATATAATATGAAAAGCGCAGAGCGCCCGTTTAGAAACGTAGCGACTGGAGCGAATCAACTGAGATAAAGGAATCACGGCGAGCTTGCGAGTCGATGATGACTTATCGTAGGGCGATTTGTGAAGTCGCCTAGTTTCTGGGCTCTCGGAGCTAGACATGACAATGCTAATATAATTTCTTTACTAATTACAAAAACCCTGTTTCTAACGAGTTAGAAACAGGGTTTTTATCTTTTATTCTATGTTAAACGTACCGTATCTCTAGCAATCATAACTTCCTCATTGGTCGGAATTACGATGACTTTTACCGGTGAGTGTGGATAATTAACAAACGTTTCTTTTCCGCGGATATTATTTAAACTTGGATCCCAATAAACTCCCATGAATTCAAGTCCTTTCAAGACACGTTCGCGAATGTCTACACTGTTTTCTCCTACACCTGCAGTAAATATAATCGCATCTACTCCATGCATTCTTGCTGCATAGGAACCGATATATTTATGAATCCGTTCAGCAAATACTTGTAAAGCAAGCTCAGCTCGTCCATCGCCACTAATTGCTTTTTCCTGAATATCACGAAGGTCACTAGAAAAACCAGAGAGAGCTAGCATACCGCTTTTTTTATTTAAAACATTCATTACTTCTGAAGCGGTTTGACCGGTTTTTTCCATAATATATGGAATAAGTGCCGGATCAATATTTCCAGATCTCGTTCCCATTGTCACACCAGCTAAAGGTGTAAAGCCCATTGATGTGTCAATTGATTTTCCATTTTCTATTGCTGCGATACTGGCACCATTTCCAAGGTGACAAGATAATAAACGCAATTGTTTTAATGGAAGACCCATTAACTCTGATGCACGTTCGGCAACATATTTATGGGAAGTACCATGAAAACCATATTTACGTATACCATAATCTTGATAATACTCATATGGTAAACTGTATAAATATGATTGCTCAGGCATTGTTTGGTGGAAAGCTGTATCAAATACTGCCACGGCAGGAACATTTGGAAGTACCTCTTGAAAAGCACGAATCCCCGTTAAGTTCGCGGGATTGTGTAATGGCGCTAATTCTGACACCTCTTCAATCTCTTTGATAACTTGTTCTGTAATTACTACAGAATCACTGAACTTCTCTCCACCATGCACAACACGATGACCAATACCTTCTATTTCATCTAAACTCTTAATTACACCAAATGAGATTAATTTATCTAATAACAACTTCACCGCTATTGCATGATCCGCAATATCTCTAGTTTCTTCCTCTTCTTTTTCACCAAATTCAATCGAGAAAACCGAATTTGCAATCCCAATGCGTTCTACTAGTCCTTTTGATAAGACTTTTTCTTCTGGCATTTCTATCAGCTGAAATTTAAGTGAAGAACTACCAGCATTAATAGCTAAAATTTTACGCAACATTTTCATTCCTTTCGATCTGTCTGTTACTTATCCTGTCAAGTGTAACAATGGATTTTTTATTTTTTCAAACATTCCCCACTCCATTTAAACACCGTCAGAATAAGTTTGCAACCGGAATATTCAATGGTAACGTTTCCTTCATAAAATTTTTATTTTCTGATTATTTGCTCTTTTCTGATTTGAACCAATCGTCAATCTTTCTAAGCATATTATGTGTTGCATGAACATCTTTAAAAGAAGGTAATTGCGCCATTAATGTTTGTTTTGGTGGTTTTGTATTTTTTCCCTGCTTTTGTAATACTAAGATACTTTTAGCATGTTGCTCAGAAGAAAACATAGATAACGGTAATTGTAAGAGTGCTAAAATATGTGCATGCTTTTGCAGATACTTTTGTAATGTATCGCTTTGATCACTTGTAAATAAAAAGTTAGGAATCAAAAATAATAAGAAGCCTTCTTCTTTTGTATAATTGATGCTTTGTTCTATAAATAAATGATGTGAATACGTATGTCCCTCTTCAGCACATAAGTCAAACTTTGCAGCATGTTCATCGTCAGGATAATAACCGACAGGCAAATCGGAAACGACGGTATCCACTGGTTCTAAGAATAAAGGTGCTAAACTGTCTTGATGAAAATATTCTATAGATACTTTTTGTAAATTCGCACTTTCTACCGCTAATTGAATTAAGGTAGGGTCGATTTCACTTCCATAACCTTCTATCTTTGCTTCTACTTGATTAATAACAGCTGTTAATAAATTTGCAGCACCACTCGCAGGGTCAAATAAACGAAACGACTTGGATTCCGGTAGTAATTTTTGAATAAAATACCCCATAAACATAGCGACGGAATCCGGTGTCACCACATGTTGGTGTTGGGTAGAACCTTTCATTCCCTTAATTAAGGCTAATTGAATCATCTTGCGAATGTCTTCACTTGTTACTTCATCTTGTGTTAATAGCTCTTTTAATTCTTTGATATGTTGTGCTTGTTGCTCTGTTACATCTACTTCTTCATTTGTTTGAATAACACGCAAGGCCAAAATTAGACTATCTAAGTATGGTTGATTTTCTGTCTCTTCTATCGAATCAGTTAATTTATCTAAATGTGTAAATGCCTTTTCTATATTAAATGACATGTTTCTTTCCCTCCATCAATATTCAAAATGATTCACTGCCTGCATGAATCTACATATGAGACGATCCGTAAATACCTACTCTAACACGGAACTCCCTTTATTATTATGAAGGCAGTGAAATCAAATTGTCTACTGAGAAGCATTATCTTCGACTTTTATTGCTTACTTGATTCTCCTTTTCTCTGTTTAAGCATTTCCATCACTTGATCAATCACTTGTGGTCCTTTATCTAACATTTTTTCATAAACTTTTGTTGTTTCATTCAATGTTATGAGCTCGACACCGTCTCTGTTTGCCACCAAAAATGCAGTAGGTGTGATCGACACTCCTCCACCACTACCACCTCCGAAAGGAATGATCGATTCTGACTCATTATCTTTCTGACTACTTTCTTTACCTTGACCACTTGGAATAAATTCACTACCACCTGAGGCGAAACCAAACTTTACTTTAGATAAAGGGATAATCACACTTCCGTCTGGTACATCTATCGGTTTACCGATCGCAGTGTCTACCTCTATTAACTCTTTTAAATTTTCCATCGTCAAAGACATAAAACCTTCTAATGGATGACTATTTTCATTATTATTTTCTGCCATTTGTTAAGCTCCTTTCACGTTTCTGTTATTTTAATTTTCGAATCTCTTTGATAGTTTTACTCAATTTGACAGATATCATGCACTCACCAGTGGATTGAAAGCTATTTTGTTCAAAATCCGCTCCGATCACTATTTCTGATCGATCCTTTTGGTTATAGACGGAACTAACCGATTCGTTGATTATTTTTAAAAAAACGTATAAATAAGCAGTAATTGCCGGGTCATCTGTTGCGACCATCGTATTAGAATTTATATGTTCAAGCTTGGATGCACGCATTATTTTTTTAAATGACTGATATTTTTCACGCCAGTTACTTTTTTGTTGATCAACAGAAGGAAGCTCCCACTCTGTAAAGTCAATATTTTTTTGATAAAACGAAATCTTTAAGACATTTGCAGAAACTTGCAAATATTTTTCTTTTTCGTCTATTTGCCAAATTAATTTTATATAAATCCGCAATTGTAAAATAACGATAAACATAGTTATGAAAACAGCAAAAATAGCCAATAATAAGAAAATCATTTCGATATCACCTCCACTACTATTATTTACAAATTGATACAGAATTATCATACTTATTAATAGGATACCGATCCAAACCATGATAAGATTAACTCAGTTACATAGAGTAAGGAGGCAATAGTATGGATAACAGAAAAAATTTATATTTCTATTACAAAAAAAATGATGAGATTATAGAAAAGTTGAAACCTTTATTTAAGTATGTGGATGAACATGGATTTTCAATCGTAGAGGACTCGAAAGATGCTAATATTGTTATCAGTGTTGGTGGAGACGGAGAGTTCTTACAAGCGGTGCGACATACTGGATTCCGTCAAGACTGTTTATATTTAGGAATCACCCAAAAAGACGAATCTGGTTTGTATTGTGATTTTGACATTGATCATTATGATCAGATGGTGGATTCCATGAAGGATAATTCGATAGAAGTTCGCCGCTTTCCTGTGATTGATGTAACCATTAATGGTGAATCGACATTCCATTGTTTGAATGAAGCAGCTATTCGATCTGCTATCATCAAAACAATTGTTATTGATGTATCAATTGATGATAATCATTTTGAACGTTTTCGTGGAGATGGATTGATCGTAGCGACTCCAACTGGAAGTACCGGATACAATAAGTCAACAACCGGAGCTGTCATTGATCCAAAAATACCTTGTATGCAGGTCACAGAACTTGCATCGTTAAACAATAATCGCTACCGTACCTTAGGTTCTTCTTTTATTCTAAATCAGGATCGCAAATTACGTCTGGAAGTCATCCAAGATGGTAACGATTATCCGATTGTCGGGCTTGATAATGAAGCATATTCTATCCGTAATATTCATTCATTGACGATTCAATTAAGTGATAAGCGAATTAAAACAGTGAAGCTGAAAAACAACTCCTTTTGGGATAGAGTACAGCGCACATTCCTATAACTTGAATAGAATCAGAAAAATCCAAACGGTCGAATCGTTTGGATTTTTATTCGTAGTAGGAAGATACTGCACAATAATTGATAGTGGACGACCGGTAACACCGTGATAAACCAAAAGTTGTTCCTCATTTTTCCAATTTTGATAGGAGGGGTTTTAAGTAAAAACTTGCTTATTAGGTTTTGCCCATATTAAGTTTACGATATCTGACCAATAACGTTCACTATGATCAACTTGAAGATAAGATTCGTCTATTAATTTTTTTATATTTCTATTACAATGACATCCAGCGATTTTAGTATGGAGTGGGTCAATCATTTTTTTGGCAAAGGACAGAAATTGATTAGAGCTCAAACCATGTTCCATTAATAATATGCTCCCATCCTTACGACACCAACCATTAAATTTATTTAATGTTGCAATTGGTTCAGGATAACTGCAAAGTGAAAGGGTTGAAACAATGCAATCATAGGAATTTTGCTCCATCAATAACTTATCTACATCATTTTGAATAAATTCTACCTTCAATTGATACGTTGATGCTGCTCGTTTGGCGCTTTTAATCATCTCTGAACTGAAATCCACTGCTGTTATCTCCACGTTTTTTTTATTATAATAAGGAAAGTTCGCCCCTGCCCCAACACCGACTTCTAAAACTTTTCCATATGCGTTTTTTATTATCTTTTTTCTCAATTCATTAAACTTTTGATTCTTTCCAGTATTTTCATATATCTTTACCTGTTTATCATATTTTCTAATTCGCTGATCTTTTTCCATTTTTCACCCCTTAGTAACTACTATTTTAAAATAAATTAGTTTTTGTCTTTACCACCCATTGGCTGAAAAGTACTTATTCTCTCCATCCCTGTAATAATTGGTTTCGCACGTTCAATTAATAATTGAGTAGCTTCAAGTGATAAAGATGCTTGATGGGCATTTTCATTACTCCAAATCTCATAAACAAATACTGAATTAGGCTCCTCCTCCGAAATATTCACAAGATACTTTTCGCATTCTTTCAATTTTTGCATAGAATCAGCAGCTTCTAACAATATAGAGACTAATCTGTCACGCTCCCCCTCTTTCACTAAAAACTTACCAAACAAGCCAAATTTACTCATTCTTATTCACCCTTTCAACTATATTTCCCCATGGATTCTTTTGGGAATTGTTGTTATCTGTATAATAACATAGAACTATGTGAACTACTCCCACCACTTACCACCCTTACGGGTTGCTTGAAGTGGGGGCTTCTTGGGTAATTGCCACTTTTGGTAGCTGACGAAATTTACCAAGCTAACCCTCTTGTTCCAAGAGTTCTTCTTATCATTAGGCACTCGCTAATAAGCGCATGCCTTCTTTTTTGATATTGAGTGCTGCGTTGTAATCTCGATCAAGCTTTAGTCCACACGAACAAGCATATACCCTCATGTTCATTGGCATGGGTTGAATATTTCCACAACTCGAACATGTTTTGGAAGATGGAAACCATTTGTCCACTTTGATAAGATGTTTCCCTTGTTCTTTTAGTTTGTACTTTAAGAATGAAGTGAACATTCCCCATCCATTATCAGCGACGCTTTTACCGAATTGAAGTGCTTGTGACATTCCCTTCATGTCTAAATCTTCTATGACAACCGCATCATAGTGCGTTACTAACTCCTTTGATAGATGGTGAAGAAAATGCTTACGTTGGTTCGCGACTTTTTCTTGCATGTTAACTACTCGAATACGTTGTTTGTTCCAATTGGAAGAGCCTTTCTTTTTACGAGATAGTTTACGTTGTTCAATCGCTAATTTACCAAGCATTTGTCGATAAAACTTTGGGTAATTGGCTTTCTTACCGTCGCTATCAACAAACAGCCCGTCCATCATAAAGTCTAAGCCAACCATTGTGTGGATTTCCTTAGGACTGATCTGCTTTTCGTACGCTGTGAGAATAGAAATATAGTATTTTCCTGAGGAAGTTATAGATAAGGTGCAAGATTTGAGTATATGTTCGGAAGGTATCTCTCTATGTTGTTTCATTTTGAGCCTTTTCAATTTCGGTAATTGGATATAACCATTTAACAATTGAATATTCCCATTCACAACATTCGTGGTGTAGCTTTGCTGGTGTCGTTTACTTTTGAATTTGGGGAACTTGGCAATTCCCCTAAAGAATGCTTTATAAGCTTTATCTAAGTTTCGTTGAGCGTTTGCCAAAGCTAAAGAATCTACTTCCTTTAACCAGTCATATTCTTGTTTATATTTGGCAAGTGTAGGAAGTTTCACCTTTTTTAATGTCTCTTTATCATCTTTTAGGTGGTCATACGTTTCTTTTCGTTCAGCTAACATTTTGTTATAAACAAAACGAACACAACCAAAGGTTTTATGTATCAACAACGCCTGTTCCTCCGTTGGATACACTCGAAACTTATAGGCCTTGTTTTGTTTCGTCATATCCATCACCTCTTTCTAATAATTATTATAGAACACAAGTTCGGTAATTGCAACTACTTTGGGATATCTCCCAACCAACATTCATCTCCCCCCTTACCGTTGGGCTATGCCCTTCACACGCTTGAAGAGGGAAACTTCTGTCGGAAGTACGTTAAATATTTCTAGAAAATCTAATATTTGTTTCCAACCATTAAACCTGATTTTGCAAAATGGTATGGATATCAATGAACCTAAAAATAGCATACCTACTACTAAATATTGGGTATGCTATCCTATAAGTTTATTCAGTTTGAAAGTTGAACTATTTATTTCCTATCCTCTTTTTGGTACATGATTTCACCGTTTACAATCGTAGTTTTTACATCCACTTGGTGAAATTTGTCCGGATCGATTTTGAATAAGTCTTCTTCTAAAATGGTGAAATCGGCTACGAATCCAGGTTTAATCATACCTCGATCATGTGCATGGTCAATTACATATGCACTCCCTTTGGTATAGAGCGATATAGCCTCATAAACCGAAAGTCTTTCCTGTTCACCATAAATTTCACCATCTATATTAGATCTCCTTGTTACAGCTGCTTGAATTCCCAAAAGGGGATTTACTTCTTCAATTGGAGCATCTGAACCAGCTGCACAAGCTATCCCTTTTTCGATATAAGTCCTCCATGGATATGATTTGGATGTACGTTGCTCACCTAATCTTTCTTTTACCCACGGAAAATCGGATGCTACGAAAGAAGGTTGAATATCCAATACAACTGGAATATCGGTTAAATCTTTGAGTAAGTTATCATTCATGATTTGAGCATGTATAATTCGGTCTTTTAATCCGTTATCAAGTGGATATTTCTTGATACATGTGACCACTTCTTCTACTGCCCTATCTCCAATTGCATGCACCGCTATTGGATGTTTATGCTTTCTTGCCTTCTGAAAAAGTAATTCTAAATCTTGACGTCTGTGGATCGGTATTCCCTCATTAGAACGATCATCATGATATGGCTCACTTAACCATGCCGTGCGACCACCTAACGCTCCATCAGAGAATATTTTCATTGCTCCAAGTGTTGTATATTCTCCTCCACTTCCATATTGATAGCCATTATTCAACATGTCATCAAATACCAGATGATGGACTAACAGGTGTGCTCTAAATTTATACTTAACAGGTAATATTTCTTGATATGCTCTTAAAGTTCGCTCAAAACCACCGTAATAGGATAAGTCCTCACTATGACCACCTACTAAGCCTAAGCGAAGTAGATCTTTGATAGCGACCTCTACTGTTTGCTTTAATTTCTTTTCGGTAATTGGCGGCATAACCGATTTGATTAATTCCTGTGCCTGATCCAATAGATATCCAGTAGGTTCACCAATTTGATTTCGGACAATTTTACCGCCTTGAGGGTCTACTGTCTCAGGAGTAATACCAGCTAAATCTAGAGCTATTGAGTTTACGATTATCGCATGACGACATATTCGAGTTAAAATGATCGGATGCTCTGAAGAAATTTCATCAAGCTCTTCTTTGGCAATTACCCTTGGATCTGCCCATTGATTTTCATTCCAACCATCAGCAATTAACCATTCCTCTGGCTCCAATTCTTCTACTTTTTCTTTTAGTGCTTGCAATACCTCTTCCGCAGACTCCATCGCTGATAAATCAAGGTGCAATATTTTTTCTCCATGTCCAATAATATGTAAATGGCTGTCGACAAAGCCTGGATACATAACCGCACCTTTCAAATCATGTTCATTTGTTATATGATAAGATTTTCGCAAATCTGTTTCTTTTCCGACATTGACAATCATTCCATCTTCAATATATATTGCTTCCACTGTTGATGACCTATCTTCCATTGAATAAATCGTGCCACCAAATAAGAGCGTACCCATAAATATCACCTAACCTATGCCTTGTAGTCTTCTGATAATATGATATAACGATAGCAAAAACTTTTAAATAAGAAAAGGATAGTGCATTTAGCACTACCCTTCGTATTAACTGAAGTAGCCAATATCAATATTTTTTTATTGATACAAGCTATTTCGTTTCATTTCAAGTAATCTCATTATTGATTTGCTTGACCATTTAATTGTTGTTCAGCCATTTGTACTAGACGTTTAGTGATTTCTCCACCAACTGAACCATTAGCACGTGAAGTGGTATCAGCACCTAAACTTACACCGAATTCTTGTGCAATCTCGTATTTCATTTGATCTAAAGCCTGGCTTACTCCTGGCACTACTAAGTTGTTTGAACTGTTGTTGTTCGCCATTTGCTTTCACCTCCTCTTGACTACACTACTATGATGTACTTTTGGAGGCGATCTCATGCATGACTTTTACTGGTAGTTGTTGGACAATCAACCAAGAGTTAGAGTAAATCATCTAACTCTTGTTCTTGTTTTTCTTTCAGTTCTATTTTTACTGTTTCGGTAGCTTCTAATATTTCCTCAATGTCTTGTTCGAATGCTATATTTGCTTCAAATTGCTCTACTTTTTCTAATCGTGGTTTTGTTTTTGGATCTTTTGGTACAAAGACTGTACAGCAATCCTCATAAGGACGAATGGAAATATCGTACATATTGATTTGTTCTGAAATACTAATAATTTCTTCTTTGTCCATTGCAACTAATGGACGAATGACAGGGTAGTTGGTCACCGCATTTATGGCATGCATGCTTTCCATTGTCTGACTAGCTACTTGTCCCAGACTTTCCCCTGTGATCAGTGACAAAATACCTTCTTTCTTTGCAACAGCTTCACTTATTCTCATCATCATTCTTCTCATTACTGTCATCGAGTAACCATGTGGTATTTCACGATGTATCTTTTGTTGAAGTGCAGTGAACGGTACAATATGAACCTTCAAAGAATGACCATAGAACGAAAGTTTCTCAGCTAAATCAAGCACTTTTTCTTTTGCTCTCTCACTCGTATATGGAGGCGAATGAAAATGGATTGCCTCTAACTGGACACCACGTTTCATTGTTAAATAACCTGCTACAGGACTATCAATTCCACCAGATAAAAGTAGCAATGATTTTCCAGAGGAACCAACTGGCAATCCAGCAGCACCTTGAATTTTCTTTGAAGTAAGATACGTAGCTTCTGTCCGTATATCCACCGTAATTTCTAAATCAGGTTGATGAACATCTACTGTTATACCTTCTGTATTGGATAACAAGTATCCGCCTAACACATGATTAAATTCTTGCGATCCTATTGGAAAATCTTTATTGGATCTTTTTGTCGTTATTTTAAAAGTTTCAACATTTTCCGTTTCTATTAACAACTTTAACGCTTGTTCCTTTATATCTTCTACTTCATTTGCAACTTTAATAGCCAAACTCATATTTTGAATACCAAAAATGTTACGACATATCTCAATGATTGGTTCGGGGTCCTCACCATTTAACACAATGTACATACGGTCACGTTTCTTCTCTACTTTAATAGCAGGAAAGCTTCTTAATGCTTGACGAACATTTTGTGCTAATTGCGTAGTAAATAACTTTCGATTTCTTCCCTTTAATGTTAATTCCCCATATCTTATAACTATATGATTATATTGCATACTATCTACCCCATTACTTTCCCTAAGTTTTTAATAACAACATCCAATTTTTTACATAAAAAATCAATGTCTTGCTCTGAAGTATGATAAGACATACTAACTCGCAGACCAGAAATAGCGACATTGCGATCCTTACCACATGCAATTAATACTGCACTTTCGTCACTACTTTTAGACGAACAAGCGGATTTAGTGGAAATATAAATATCGTATTGCTCTAAAGCGTGAATGACTACTTCTGGTTTTAAGCCTGGAACAGAGAAATTAACGATATGTGGTGCTTTTTTCTCTTTTGGTGTATTGATTACGATTCGTTTATTTCCTTCTAAATGATCGATTAACTTTCGGTGTAAAATGTCTACTGTTTTTATATTTGATTGCTGTTCTTTTGCGATCCGCATTGCCTTTACGAGAGCAACGATACCAGCAACATTTTCTGTACCGGAACGGATAGACCTTTCCTGTCCACCACCATGTGCCAGCGAATACAAGCGAACACCATTTCTAACATAAAGTAGCCCTGTCCCTTTCAATCCATGGATTTTATGGCCTGAAATAGTACATAAATCGATATGGCAATGGTTAAAATCTAAATCAACTTTGCCGAAACCTTGAACATGATCAACATGAAACAGAGCTTTTGGATATTGTTTCAAAGTCTCACCGATTTCTTTTATCGGTTGAATTGAGCCTATTTCATTATTTACATGCATAATTGTTACTAATATCGTATCTTCTCTTATTTCTTGTTTTAATGTTTCTATATTAATAATACCTGATTGATCTACCTCTAAATAACTGACTTCGAAACCTAACGTTTCTA
This sequence comes from Gracilibacillus massiliensis, assembly GCF_001458115.1. GTDB lineage: Bacteria > Bacillota > Bacilli > Bacillales > Amphibacillaceae > Gracilibacillus > Gracilibacillus massiliensis. The sequence continues at coordinate 51,824 of NZ_CZRP01000012.1, read as the reverse complement.
ACCCCTGGCATGCTTCTAGTACCGATGGATGCTCTGTAGTCGACGTTATAATATGTTTTCCGCGATTTTTATGTTGCAAGGCAATTCCTTTTATTGCTAGGTTATTTCCTTCAGTACCACCTGATGTGAAAATAATTTCGTGGGGGTTCACTTCTAGTATCGAAGCTGCCTGTTCACGAGACTTTCTCAAAAGTCGTTCAGCATCCATCCCAATTCCATGAATGGAAGAAGGATTCCCAAAAAATTGTGTCGCTGCTTTTGTATAACTATCCAATACTTGTCGATCAGGTTGTGTTGTTGCACTGTTATCTAAATAAATCATTCGAATCCCTCTTTTTCTAAACACATTGCTATATCTTATCATATTTTATCAATCGTGAAAATATGGGAAAGGAAGTTGAATTACAATAGAAAAGATATTCCTAAGAAATAAGGAATATCTTTAGTATATCCGAAACACACATTAGAATTTGATATTTAAAGCTGATAATAATTCATCAATGGATACCTTGTTGTCATCCGTAAGTTGGAGTGGGATATCCTGTAATGTTTTATTACTCTCTTGCGGTTCTTTTTGATTTACAACTTGCTTCACTTCATCGTTTCGAGGTGCATTTTTAGTGCGAAATACAAAATTTGCATTTTTCAATTGTTTTGAATCTGTCATTTGTGTATGTTCTTCTGCATAAATGTATGTGTTTCGGTCAACATCTAAGTAAAAAAACAACACAACTACCCAAGTGGTTACTGTGATAAGTGATAAAGCTGTCACCAACCATTTCATGATGTCTTCCCGCCCTTACCAAATTAGTTTGCTGTTTGCTTAATCGCTTGATCCATTTCTTCGATTTTTGCCATTGCATTTGCATCGACAGCTTCCAATGCTTTTATCGCAGTTTCTAAAGCATTCTCATATTTATAATTTCGGAATAGTTTTTCAGCTTCAGATAATTGTGCAGAAAGAAGTGGATGAGCACTACGATACCTGTTGCCGAATTGAATCGCTAGCTCGACTAAACGTGCTTGATCTAACAACAATCTCGTTTGCTCCACAAAATTGCCTACCGACTTATTTGCTTCTCCAATACTATGTTGCACTTTGCCCATATCTAATGGATGTTTTTGCAACTGTTTTAAGACAATTTCACATTTCTCTGTTGCCTCTTCTAAAGCATTGACAATAAAAGATGGTATCCCCGGGATATTACTTTTTTGTAATTGCTTATTTGTACGAATTAAGTCTTGCTTCAGTTGAGCTATTTTTTCTTTTGCTTCGATTTCATCTTTTCGAAGATCACGGATTTGCACTTGGAAATCTTCTTGCGCACTATCTAATTTATTAATTTCTTCCGCAAAGGTATCTAATTCATCTTTAATCTCTAAATGATTTGACTTACGATCCTGATAATCGACTTCGATTTGTTTAAATTGATTTTCTAATTTTTCAAACCATTTTTCAATACTTAAAAATAATTCAAGATCCGCTTCCTCGATAAAATAGGTTTGCTGTAATTCTTTAAGTTGATTACCTGTATCTTGGATACTCTCCTGAATTTCTTCTAACTTTTGCTGCTGATTAGGAAATTGACTTTCAACGATTGATTTGGATTTTGCTTCTTTCTCAAGTAACTGAAACATTTCATTCAACCGGTCTTCCATTTGTTCAAGCGATTCAACGATCGCATCGGTTTCCCCGTTTTCTAATTCTTTAATCGAATTGATCAAATGGTTTTCATATTGCTTTAACTCTTTTTCAAAACCAAATTGTTGGACACGATACCCTTCCTCTTCCATCTCATCCATGCCTCTTAGTAAGTCTTTCATCTGATTAGGAAGTGTCTGTTTACACTGACGATATATGTCAGGAAATGAGCTAACCTTCTCTTCGATTAAATCAATCTCTTCTATTAATAGTTCAATAAGTTCTTGTGCTTCAATATAATTACCATCATCGGTTAATTGTGCATATTCTGACAGTCTTTTTTCTAACTTTGATAAGTCTGCTTCAAAAATAATCTCAGCTTTACCAAAAAGTGTGCGATTATGTAATAAGTATTTTTTCAACTCTTTTATACGGGGTGCTAACTCTTCAATTTGTTGACGAGCATACTTTTCTGAATCAAGTAAATGATCTAATTCTTTATACATGTCTTCAATATTTTTTTCTATGCTATTTAAGGATTCTTCTACAATTCGAATATTGTTTTTCGCCATTTTGATTCTGAATTTGTCAGCTGCTTCTTCCGCATCCAGTAAATATTCTTCCATATCTGGTAAGTCTCTTGTAAGGATAATATCCCAATTTTCTTTCCAACTCTCGAACTTCTCTTGTGTTTCCCCTGAGAGATTCAACTGTTTTACTTTTGCTAACTCTGAAGTTACATTTCGATTCATAATATCCATTTTCCATGCTTCTAGACGGTCTACATTGTCATAAATCTTTTTCCTGAATATGAGTCCGACTATGATTAACGCAATAATAATAAGAATTCCGCCGATCACGAATTCCAACATAATTAATCCTCCTTCAAACCAACCGATAACTGTTCTATTTCTCTCTATTTTTCATTGAATTTTGACACGACTTGTTATTACATGTAATGATACCATGATTCCACGCCTTATTGCTAAGATTTTTACTATTTTTTGAATATTTTTATCGATTCCTGTTCTATTCCCTGCAAGATTATTCATTTGTAACAGTACGCAATGTATTGTATGATATATGAAATTCTTACATTCACAGTAATTAAGGGAGTGGAATATATGTTTGAAACAACCGATTATAAAGGCGCAAAAGAAAAAGACTATCCGATTGTTATTAAGCAATTAGACGCATTACTTCAAGATGAGCCAGATACAATTGCTAACCTATCTAATGCATCGGCATTATTGAATCAATTCTTAAATGAGGTTAATTGGGTTGGGTTTTATATTTGGAAAGAGGATGAACTTGTACTAGGACCTTTCCAAGGTTTACCGGCATGTGTTCGAATTAAGAGCGGTAAGGGTGTTTGCGGGACGGCAGTATCAGAGCAAAAGACACAATTAGTTGCTGACGTGCATCAATTCCCTGGTCATATTGCTTGTGATGCAGCAAGCCAATCAGAGATCGTTGTTCCTATTATCAAAAACGGAGAAATTTTTGGTGTACTTGATATTGATAGTCCGAACAAAAATCGTTTTGACGAAATCGATCAGAAATATTTAGAACAATTTGTAGAAACATTAGAAAAATATATCTAAGTAATAACAGGTTCCTGTTGACATTCCCGCTCTCGCATCATATAATGAACTTTGTGTAAAAAAGGTAGCCTATGTGAACCGCTGGCTGACTATTTTGTTCCTTACGAACGAATGTAAGGTGCATCGAGTAACTCTCTGCTACTAGGGCGAGGATGCATGAAAAACAAAATAGCTGTCGAGTTGAGGGACACACTGTCTTATTTTATGCAAAATTCATATATAAAGGAGAAGATGCACTATGGCTCGCTATACAGGATCTGTATGGAAAAAGTCTCGTCGTCTTGGTATCTCATTAACAGGTACTGGTAAGGAGTTAGACAAACGTCCTTACGCACCAGGTCAACACGGACCTAATCAACGTCGTAAACTATCAGAATATGGTTTACAATTACAAGAAAAACAAAAGCTACGTTTCATGTACGGAGTGACAGAACGTCAATTCCGTAACCTATTTGACGCAGCTGGCGCTATGAAAGGTATCCATGGTGAGAACTTCATGATCTTACTTGAATCTCGTCTTGATAACCTTGTTTACCGTCTAGGACTTGCACGTACTCGTCGTCAAGCTCGCCAATTAGTAAACCATGGTCACATTACAGTAGACGGAGGTCGCGTTGACATTCCTTCTTACAAAGTAAAACCTGGTCAAGTAATTGGTGTTCGTGAAAAATCTCAAAAGCTAGACATTATTGCTGAAGCTATTGAGGCTAACTCTTTCACACCTGAATTTGTATCATTCGATGCAGACAAACTAGAAGGTACTTTCACTCGCTTACCAGAGCGTTCTGAATTACCAGCAGAAATTAACGAAGCGCTTATTGTTGAGTTCTACTCTCGTTAATATACTTGCTTCATAAAGAGCAATCAAAAACCCCCAGTAATGTTGACTTATCAGCAATACTGGGGGTTTTCATTTTTTTCTGTGCTTAGTAGAATAATGATGTATTCTCCCTCAGCAAACGCGCACTATTGTTGTGTAACTAATATTATTAATCTCGATTCAAGTGGTAGATTAGTTGAACAACGCCAGAAGAGTAAGTTCTTGTACTAATTAATTTTAAATTTAACTTCTGTTTTACATCTGTAAAAAGTGGCCTTCCTTCTCCTAAAATAACAGGATGAACAGATAGTCTGAATTCATCCACAAGTCCCAAATCGATGAAAGTTTGAATAAGACTTGCTCCACCGTATAACCAGATGTCTTTACCCGTCTGATTCTTTAATTTATTTACTTCTTCAAGAATATTATTGTTTATGAAAATTGCTTTTTTGTCAGACCCTTTCTGCGTTTTAGAAAACACATATTTTTCTTTACTGTGAACTAATTCCCACATTTCTTTTTCAGCATTAGCATCTTCCATTGTTGGAATATATTGTCCCCATAAATCATAACTTTTTCTTCCATACAAAATAGTATCAATTTGATTTAGGAAATTAGCAAACCCCATCTCAGAGTCCATTATGCACCAATCAACTTCACCATTTTTTCCTTCAATAAAGCCATCCAGTGTTACAGCTAAATCTAAAATTACGTTTCTTGTACTTACTACATTGTTCATTGTTTTTCCTCCCTCGGTTGTTACTCAATCTAGCCCAGTACTATATAAATAGTAAACTTTTGGGCGGTTCTGATGGATCAAAAAGCCACCAGCACCGTCACCTTTAATTTCTGTTTCATAATTTTCACTTCATCGAGAGCATGCTACACCCTAACACGTTTATTTTACAATATTTCCTTTTATAAATGTACTTTTGAGTGTATATTAACCTTAGCAGTACTCAAAATTGCTATTTCCCTCTCAAACGCTTTATTCATTTCTGTAAGATTATTTAATATTTTTTCATATTGATTGGCATTTGAATACAATAAAATGTGATGATACATTTATTCTATCAATGAAATACACTATTTTAGTTAGGAGGAAAACATTTTGAACCCTAAAAAAATTGCTGGTGAAAAAGCGGTACAATATGTTGAGGATGGTATGACTGTAGGCCTTGGAACAGGATCAACGGTTTATTTTTCTATTATTAAGTTAGGGGAACTCCTAAAAGAAGGACTAAATATCAAAGGAGTCCCGACTTCTATACAAACGGAGAAGTTAGCAAAAGATTTAGAGATACCATTAGTATCTATGTCCTCTGTTGATTATTTAGACCTAACAATAGATGGTGCCGATGAAGCCAATCATGATTTTGAACTTATAAAAGGTGGTGGCGGTGCTTTATTACGTGAGAAAATGGTGGCTTCTATTTCTAAAAAATTTATTGTAGTAATCGATGAATCAAAATATGTGAATCAATTGGGTAAGTTTCCTTTACCTGTCGAGATCGTACCATTCAGTTGGGAAACTACGCTTAACACGATTAAAAAGCTGGGCTGCACTCCAAAAATAAGAAGTAATAAAAATGCCTCCCCTTTTATAACAGATAATCAAAATTATATTGCTGACTGTTATTTTGAGATTATTGACAATCCCGCTGTACTAAATCAGCAACTGAACATGATACCTGGCGTAGTTGAAAATGGTCTCTTTATTAAAATGGCCGATACTATTGTGCTAGGTAGGAAAAATGGTGATGTAACGATAATGAGTTAAAGAGTTTCCACTAGAATGTAAGATTTACAGATAATAATTCTTACATAAGTTAAAATGATGTTTTTCGTGTATTCCTATTAAGTTGATACTCTGAATTAAATTAGGATAATAAGCTATAGGATCAGGATAACGGATCTGTCCAGCAATATCATCAGGAATATTAGCTAACCCTTCTTCTAGTATATGCGTTTCCGTTTCCAGGTTTATTATTATCTCTTCAAACATAATTTTATCCTGAATTCCTTTAGGTGGTAACAAAACAGAAGGAGCTTTCATCGGTTGTTTGTTATTCTGTGTATATTCTGCATAAATATCATGAATATCGGTTTTATAAGATGCTCTTCGTCTTATTGTTGCAATCGGTTTATATATGGGTACATATATTTTATTTAACTGGCGGAATCGTTTGACCATTAGATATAAGTGATAATATGTTTCCCCAAAGGACCACTTACCTTCAATAGGTGGTTCCCACTCTCTATCTTTAAACGGTTTTAAGACATCTAAGAATGTTTCTCTTTGTTCATAAATCCTGTTAAAGTGTTTCTTCATATATGAGCTTTGCAGAATACTCTCCTCCTTAAAAACAAATCTAACTGCTATATTCCCTTCCATCCTAACATAAAATTTTGAATTACTTGTACTCCTTTAATAATCGTTTATTTGTCTATCCTTTTTTGGGGCGATCCATATTGCATGCTTAGTCATTGCTGCGGAAAGACTTTGCGTTAGGACTTGGAATAAAATTTTTTTAAAATTGTTGATGTTCTCTTGATACATAACTAATAATTGTTCTTTAATCCAATTTAAGAATATTTCATCCATAATTAATTTGTTAGAAGAAAAAATATGTATTCAATCGGACATAGAAAAACAAAGATAGATACAAAAAAAGATTTGATGGATATTCTATAAACACCACCAAATCTTTTTATCAACCCTTTCAACTATTTTTTGTTCTCATCCTGCGCGCCCCACCAAGAAATGTTTTTCAAACCTTTGACATTTTTATAATAAAATTTCGGATCAGTGCCTTCTTTCTTTTGTTTCATATAATCTTGTAAAACTTGGATGGCAATTTTACTTAATAACAGAATTGCGATTAAGTTAACTACCGCCATCAACGCCATAAACATGTCAGCCATATTCCAAACTAACTGAATTGAAGCAAGTGAGCCGAACATCACCATAGCTAATACTAAAACGCGGTAAATGTTTAGCCAAATACCGTTATGATTTAGAAAGCTGACATTTGTTTCACCATAATAGTAATTGCCCACAACAGAACTAAATGCAAAGAAGAAAATAGTGATCGCTAAGAAGATCGATGCCCATTCTCCTACATGGGCGCTTAAGGCAACTTGTGTTAGTTGAATCCCATCTTCGGACGCTTGATAAAAGTTGTCATATAATATAATGATAAACGCTGTTAAACTACAGATTACTATCGTGTCAAAGAATACTGCCAAGGATTGAACTAAGCCTTGTTTTACTGGGTGATTGACACCAGCGGTTGCGGCTGCGTTTGGTGCACTACCCATACCAGCTTCATTGGAAAACAATCCACGACGAATCCCATACATCATTGCTGCCCCGATTCCACCACCAAACACTTCTTCTAAGCCAAATGCATTACGAATAATAAGCATAAATACATCAGGAATGGCTGTTATATTTGTAAAAACAACATAAAAACCTACCGCCATATAAATAATAGCCATTATTGGTACAATAATTCCTGCGACAGATGCAATTCGCTTAATTCCACCAAAAATAATGATACCTGCTAATACCACTAACACAATACCTGTCCAAATCGGATCAATATTAAACGCTTGGTCTACTGCTTGAGATATTGTATTAGCTTGTACAGCATTAAAAATGAAACCAAATGTAATCGTTATTAAAATAGAGAATAGGATCCCCATCCACTTTTGGCCTAAAGCCTTTTCCATATAATAGGCTGGCCCACCACGGAAGCCATCTTTATCAGGAACTTTGTAAACTTGTGCTAATGTACTTTCAATAAAGGCAGTAGACATACCAATTAACGCGATAATCCACATCCAAAAAACTGCACCGGGTCCACCAATAGCAACAGCTAGTGCAACCCCTGCTAAATTCCCTGTACCAACTCGTGATGCAATCGTGATACTAAACGCTTGAAACGCATTGGTACCACGTTTACCACTTTGCTCAACAGCTTCTTCGGATATTACTTTGAACATTTCACCGAATAAACGAAATTGTACAAACCTGGATCTGATCGTGAAAAACAAGCCTGCGAAGATTAGTAAGTAAATTAGTACATAATCCCATAGAATGAGGTTTCCCCAATCGATAATTTTTGTGATGACATACTCTGCTTTTTCCATGTTGTTCACTCCTCTCATGCAAAACATATACCCAAAATTACAATAATTTATTACAAAATCTTGAAAAAAATAAAAATCCCTATCCAAAATTTTGGACAGGGGTATGTATTATTATAGATACTGATCTCTATTTATTCGAACAATCTCATCATTTAACGATGACTTCTACTTTTTCTATCCGGTTTGCTACCGCTTCTGTTAAGTCTTCTGTTGTTTTCGGTACTAATGATTTTAGAATGGTATTCACCATCGGTCCCTTCATCCCACCAGCATTAATATCCAAATTACCGATGATTTCTGTTTGATTTGCCGTTATTTCTTTAGCGACAAAACTTCCTTTGCCGACGATATTATCATATATACCTGTTAGATTAAATGTCACGGTAGTTGGTTCTATCCATTCTTTAATATCCACTCTAAGTGCTACTGTTTTTTGCATAATTCCAATATCACCTTTAAATTTCCAAGTCGATTGTCGTTCGGTTATACGTTGATGTTCCAGGTAACCTGGTACTAATGGGGCCCAGTTGTTCATATCACGTACAAATTCCCATACTTTTGCGATTGGGACCTCTAATTTCATGTTGTGTTTTCCGTTTGGCATTTATCATTCCCCCTCGTTACTACCTATGTACAGATTCATAAAAATATTCCGCAAACATATTCTTTGTTTTAATTTTTCATTAATAGGGAAAAATTTTACTATTCAGTATAAGGACAAGCATAAACTTGTAACAAAGATACAGGATAATTATAGGGGGTGGTGGCCATATATAAAAAACAGGAAAAATGGTTAATAGGTTTAGCTTTTCTAGTAGCATTTATTATTGGATTATCATTATTTGGCAGAATTTTTTCAGGATAAGGAGTTTAGCGTATGGATAATGAGCAAGCAGTATTTTTCAGTCGGTTATTAACAGAACTTACATTATCTTTTCATATCATTTATGCAACAATCGGCGTTGGAATTCCTTTGTTAATTTTTATTGCACAATGGATGGGTATTAAAAAACAAGACGAGCATTATATTTTGCTTGCTAGGAGATGGACAAGAGGGTTCATCATCACGGTGGCGGTTGGCGTCGTTACTGGGACTGCGATAGGCCTGCAATTAAATTTATTATGGCCAACCTTTATGGAGCTCGCTGGAAATGTCATTGCATTACCTTTATTTATGGAGACATTTGCTTTTTTCTTTGAAGCAATCTTTTTAGGTATTTATTTATATACATGGGATCGCTTTGAAGATCAACGTAAACATATGTTATTACTGATTCCTGTTGCCGTCGGTGCTTCTTTTTCTGCAGTTTTTATTACGATGGTAAATGCGTTTATGAACGCACCACAAGGGTTTGAATTTTCGAATGGTGACTTAATTAATGTTCAACCACTCATTGCTATGTTTAACCCTGCCATGCCAACCAAAGTAGCTCACGTATTAGCGACCGCCTATATGACATCTGCTTTTATTCTAGCTGCAATCGGTGCATACCGCTTACTTAAAGGTTCCAACCATGACTATCATAAAAAGGCACTATTATTAACAATGAAAGTAGGCCTTGTATTTTCAATTGCAGCGGCCATTATTGGCGATTTTTCCGGAAAATACTTAGCTGAATACCAACCGGAGAAATTAGCTGCATTGGAATGGCATTTTGAAACAGAAGAAGCTGCTTCTCTTACGCTCTTCGGGATTTTAGAAAATGGAGAAGAAGTCAAATATGCTATAAAAATACCTTATGCATTAAGTATCTTAGCACACGGTGATCCAAACGCTGAAGTGATTGGCTTGGACCAATTTCCCGAAGACGAGATTCCACCTTTATATATTCATTATTTATTTATAACGATGGTGTTGATCGGAATGTTCGCCGCATTACTATCCGGTTTTTATGTGTTAGGGAATTGGTTGAGGAGAAAATTCATTCTCAGAAGATTCTTCTTATGGTTAATTGTTGCTTCAGGCCCTCTCTGTATGTTAGCAATTGAAGCTGGTTGGTGGCTTGCTGAAGTGGGTCGACAACCATGGGTATTAAGAGGACTTTTAAAAACAGAAGATGCCGCCACCACAAGTGGACAGGTAGACTTGATGCTTTATCTGTTTATATTGTTATATTTGGTTCTTGGATTTGCAAGTGCCTTTGTTCTGATCAGAATGTTCAAACACAATCCAGTAGAACAAGAATTATTAGACCGTCAAAGGGAAAGAAGGTGATTAGCAATGGCTTATGAATTAATTGGGATATCTGTATTATGGATCTTTTTATTTGGCTATATCATAGTTGCATCAATTGATTTTGGTGCAGGTTTCTTTAATGCATATAGTGTGATGACAAACAAGCATCATATTATCAGTAACATCATTCAACGATATCTTTCACCTGTTTGGGAAGTAACCAATGTATTTCTCGTTTTCTTTTTTGTCGGGATGGTTGGATTTTTTCCAAGTACCGCCTATTATTATGGAACAGTACTATTAGTTCCAGCTAGTCTCTCGCTTGTACTTTTAGCGATCCGTGGCTCGTATTATGCGTTTAGCACATATGGTCAATTAAAAAGTAAGATGTGGATCTATTTGTATGGTTTTTCTGGTCTGTTAATTCCGGCATCGCTCTCGATTGTATTAACGATTTCAGAAGGCGGCTTTATTACAGAATCAGCAAACAGCCTATCATTAAATTATGCGGCGTTATTTACCAGTCCTTTAACATGGAGTATTGTCGTATTAAGTCTTGCTTCCGTATTATATATTTCTGCCGTTTTTCTCACATGGTATGCCAATAAAGCAAAGGATGTAGAGGCAACAAAATTACTGAGGAAATACGCGTTAATTTGGTCCGCTCCAACAATGGTGACAGCATCCGGAATCATAATAGAATTACGATCACATAATTATGATCATTTTCAAAACATGCTTGATCTTTGGTGGTTATTTTTTATTTCTGGCTTGTTATTTCTAGCGACCGTTATCTTACTATGGCAGAAAAGAAAATATGGCTTAGCGTTTATCCTTTTAATTGGTCAATTTCTTGTAGCCTTTTTCGCTTATGGTATTTCTCATTATCCATATCTTCTCTACCCATTTTTAACGATTGAAGAAGGGTTTACGAGTGAAGGAATGGCAATAGCCTTAATTATTGCTTTTATAGCTGGTCTATGTTTATTACTCCCTTCTCTTTTTTTATTGTTAAGGCTATTTTTATTTAACAAAAACTATGTCGAAGGAAAATATAAGGGGTGATCTTGTGGATGAATTTATTTATTTTTATGGTCCATTTGTAATTATTATCATTGCTTTTATTGTAACCTTTTGGTTGGTTTGGAAGGAATAATCGCTGATTTGAAGACACATCGGAAAATTGATGAAGATTGCTTATATATTATTTGAGTTGAGGGTAAGTTATTGTTAATGAATTCATCTAAAAATTGACCAAAAAATATAAGAAATGAAACTGGAGGTAACGTTATGGTCACACAACATACAAGTAAGACAACTCCTCAAACAATAAAGCTTACCGCTCCTGAAATGGCTAATCTTTGGTCACAATATCAAAATGATACGATGGCAATATGCATGTACAAATATATGCTAGAACACGTTGAAGATAAATCAATTCGACGTGTGTTACAATTTGCTCTAAAAACTGCCCAACGACATGTTCCAATTATCAAAGACTATTTTATTGAAGAAAAGTTCCCTGTACCCCATGGATATACAGAAAAAGATGTCAATCTAAAAGCTCCGCGTTTATTCGAAGAGACTTTATGTCTGACCTATACTTACGTAATGAGTGTCAATGGATTAGCTGGGTATGCCGCTGCATTAACTACTAATGTGCGACGTGACCTAAGAGATTACTTTGTTGAATGTCAAAATGAAACGATGGAGTTGTTCAATAATTCTTTAGATGTACTATTGGAAAAAGGAATTGTATCACGACCACCAATCATAAGTCCTGCCGACTCTGTCCATTTTATCGAGAAACAAGCCTTTATGGAAGGTTTACTGGGAGGAAATAGACCGTTAAGTTGTATTGAAATAAGTCATCTATTCTGGGATTTGAAAAAAGTTGAGTTAAGCAGAGCTTTTACAATGGCATTCGCTCAGGTTTCCAAGTCGAAGGAAGCAAAGAAATATTTATTGCGAGGATCAAAAATGTATGCAAAACACATAGAAATTCTTCAATCCGTATTAGCATTGGAAGAACTCCCTTTTCCAAAATCAATCAGCTCAGAAATTACCAATTCGACGATATCCCCGTTTTCTGACAGACTTATGATGTACCACAAATCTTTTTTAGGTGGAACAACAATCAGTTTTTATGGTACTGCGATAGGTACTTCTCAACGTGCGGACTTAATTCTTCATTACACAAGGCTAGCTTCTGAAATGGCTAAATATATGGAAGATGGTATGAATATTATGATTGAAAACAATTGGATGGAAGAACCCCCATTGTGTGATGACAGAGGAAAATTAACGAAAAAGAAATAGAAAAATATCACCATTTAAAAAGTAGTTCAATCCAGGGTACAAAACCATCCATTTGTACTCCTAAACTGAACTACTGAGTTTTTTCCTTCTCCAATCAATTAAAAACGGATTAAGAAGTATTTTTTCTTACCACGACGAATGATCGTAAATTTATCTTCAATCCGATCCTCGTGAGTCAATTGATGCGTCAATTCTTGATTTCTCACACCATTTATATAGACTGCACCATTCTTAATATCTTCACGTGCTTGGCGTTTTGACGAAGAGATTCCTGCTTCCACTAATAAATCAATTAAGCCGATTTCTTTATTGTCGATAGATACCGATGGCACATCTTTAAAACCTTGTTCAATTTCTTTCGCATTTAAGGAAGCTAAATCGCCACTAAATAACGCTTCGGTAATTTTCTGAGCTTGTTGCAGTGCTTCTTCCCCATGTACAAGTTTTGTCATTTCTTCAGCTAATCGTTTATGTGGCACTCGTTTCTCAGGTGCTTCTGCTAGTTCCTTTTCTAATGCTGCAATTTCTTCAAAATCGATAAATGTGAAGTATTTAATGAAACGAAGTACATCTCGATCATCGGTATTAATCCAAAATTGGTAAAACTCATATGGAGTCGTTTTTTCAGGATCTAACCATACTGCTCCCCCTGCTGTTTTACCAAATTTCGTTCCATCACTTTTTGTAATAAGTGGCACAGTCAGACCAAACACTTCTGCTTCGTCTTCTTCATTTTCAAATTGTTTACGACGAATCAATTCCATACCTGCTGTGATGTTTCCCCATTGATCACTGCCACCAATTTGTAGTGTGCAATTTTCTTTTTTATAAAGATTTAAGAAATCAATCGATTGTAACAACATGTAACTAAACTCGGTAAAAGAGATGCCATTCTCGAGACGTGATTCTACAGAGTCCTTGGCTAACATATAATTGATACTAAAGTGTTTTCCGATATCACGTAAAATTTCAATAAATGTCATTGACGATAACCATTCATGATTATTACGAGCAACGGCACTGTTCTCACCTTGATCAAAATTTAAAAGTCCTGCTAATTGTTCTTTAATGCTGTCACTAAATCCTTTAACGACTTCTGGACTATTGAGTGATCTTTCTGAGGAACGACCACTTGGGTCCCCTATCATGCCAGTTCCTCCGCCAATTAAAGCGATCGGACGATGACCTGCTTGCTGAAATCTCTTTAACATAAGTACAGGTAATAAGTGACCAATGTGTAAACTATCCGCAGTCGGATCAAATCCACAGTAAAGGGTTACTACATTTTCATCTAAATGTTTTCTTAATCCTTTGTCATCTGTAGTCTGTTGAATTAAATCTCTTTTTGCCAGTTCATCTAAAATATGCATTTCATTTCCACTCCTCTTTCTCTTTAAATTTATTAAAAAGACTTTAAAACATAAAAAAACTCCTCCCAGGAAAAAGGGACGAGAAAATTCGCGGTACCACCCTTGTTGCAATAATAAACTATTGCCACTTAAGGAAATAACGATGTACACCACACCGTCTTCATTCTACATGAAGAAGCTCTTGAACGTAATTCGTCATAAGATTTTTTACTAGCTTTCACCAAACCGCTAGCTCTCTAAGAAAGGGAATCTTACCACTACTTCAATCAATCATTGCCATGGTATTTAATTGTTATAACATTATTAGCACAATTGTAATCAAAATGCAATATTTTTTTGTGAAATCATGCCGAAATTATTTGACGTCTATGCTATAATATTTAAGGGAATAATGGGAGGTAATCGTATGAATTTCAAAGAATTTTTTCATAAAACATGGCAAGCCATGAAAGAAACATGGCAAAAAAAGATTATCCAACGCTCAACACGTATAAGCTATCATATATTATGGAATATCGTCTTATTTTTTATTACGATAGGTATTGTCGGTGGATTCTTTGTAGCCGGATTAGGTGCAGGTTATTTTGCCTCACTAGTCGATGACGAAGAAATACAAACGGAAGAACAAATGGCAAGTGCCATTTATAACTATGAAGAAACTTCCGAACTATATTTTGCTGATAATATCTTTTTATCAGAAATCAGTTCTGAGCTATTAAGAGAACAAACTTCTCTCGATAAGGTGAGTGAAAATGTTCGAAATGCTGTCATCGCAACGGAAGATGAATATTTTAATTCGCATAATGGTATTGTACCTAAGGCTATCATGCGGGCTGTTTTTCAAGAGGTAACAAATTCCGCAACGAAAACTGGTGGAAGTACCTTAACACAACAAGTAATTAAAAACCAAATTTTAACCAATGAAGTTTCGTTCGAAAGAAAAGCGAAAGAAATGTTATTAGCAATGCGATTGGAACAATTTTTTCAAAAAGATGAAATATTAGAGGCTTACCTTAATATTGTACCATTTGGAAGAAACTCATCAGGTCAAAATATTGCAGGTGTTCAAACAGCAGCAGAGGGTATTTTTGGTGTGAATGCTGATGAATTAAATTTACCACAATCGGCATTTATAGCCGGACTTCCACAAAGCCCATCCTATTATACACCATTTCTAAATGGTGGCGGTGTAAAAGATGAAGCAGGACTTGAGCCTGGATTAAATAGGATGCGATCGGTATTGAGCAGAATGTTAGAAGCGAAATACATCACACAAGAGCAATATCAAGAAGCACTAGATTATGATATAGTTGCTGATTTTATTCCAGAAGAAGAGTCTATTTTAGAGAAATATCCATACTTAATGGAAGAATTAAAAGATCGGGCTATTGATATTTTAGTTGGAGTGCTAGCTGAGCAAGATGGATATTCAAAAGAAGAGTTAGAATCCAGCAGTATATTACAAGAAGAATATCAAATTCGTGCCAATCGTGAATTAGGAAGTAATGGCTATAAAATTCATTCCACGATTGATAAAGAAATGTATGATGTTTTCCAAAAGATCGCTAAAGAATATAACAATTTTGGCAGAGATAAATTAGCTCGTAATGATAATAACAATAAGCCTATCATGATAGAAGATCCTGAAACAGGAGAAATGGTGCAATTAGGTGAGCAACCTGTCCAAGTAGGCTCTGTTTTAATTGAAAATAGTTCTGGCAGAATTTTAAGCTTTGTAGGTGGTCGAGACTTTGAGATTTCACAAAAAAATCATGCAACAAATGTAACACGTCAAAATGGTAGTACGATGAAACCACTAGCAGGGTATGGCCCAGCTATGGAAATGGGAGAAGTACAACCAGGGAGTGTCATAGCAGATGTTAAAAAAACCTATGGTGGTCATACACCTAGCAACTTTTCTCAGAGATATTATGGTTTAACTCCTGTAAGAGAAGCATTATACCGATCACACAATGCAACTGCTTTTGCTGTTTATGATCAAATAAAAAGTACTAGTATAGTAACGGATTATTTAGAAAAAATGGGATTCACTACTATTGCTGAAGAAGAAGGCGAATATGGATCCTTAGTTTTAGGTAGTCCTACTAACGGAGTTACAGTCGAAGAAAATACAAATGCATATGCCACTTTTGGCAATATGGGTAATTTTGTTGATGGGTATATGATTGAAAAGATTGAAACAAAAGATGGTGAAGTTGTTTTTCAACATGAAAGCGAAGAAGTCGAAGTATTCAGCCCTCAAACCAGTTATCTAATGATCGATATGTTACGTGATGTATTAACTCAAGGTACTGGTACAGCTGCCCGAGCAATCCTAACCAATAAAAGTGTCGATTGGGCTGGAAAAACAGGGACAACAAATGATTATAAAGATGCATGGTTTGTAGCTACCAACCCAAATGTAACTATTGGAACATGGATGGGATATGATTATAGGCAACGATTAGATGATGGGTATAGTAACCGAAATAATACTTTTTGGGCTCAATTAGTAAATGCTGCAACAGAAATCCGTCCAGATTTAATGGCTCCATCGCAAAAATTTGAAAGTCCTGGTGGGATTGTGTCAAGATCATATTGTGCTACATCTGGCTTATTAGCATCTGACCTTTGTAGTGAGCTTGGATTAGTTCAATCAGATATCTATAACGCTAATTATGTTCCATCTAAACGAGACAACAGTCTAATTAAAGAAAGCTATGCTACAATCAAAGATAAGGTTGTTTTAGCAGGAGAGAATACACCTGAAGAGTTTACCGATGGAGATGGTGTGAGTTTTAATCCTGAATGGCTAAATGATATGGGATATAACAAATTAGCTAATATAAAGCAACTAACGGCTGGTAAATCAGGTGTATGGCAAGATATTAAATATCCGGATGAAAATGAAGTAGAGAATGATGGCAAAGCACCTAATGCCCCTACTTCATTACAAATTAATAATCAAAGGTTAAACTGGAATCATTCAAGTAACAACGATGTGGTTGGTTATCGTATCTATCGTGCAAGTGATCCGGATGATGCAAATTTCCAACGCATTGGCTCTACTTCTGATACCTCCTTTACTGTACCTAGCAGTAAAGCTGTGTATCATATTAGAGCAGTCGATTATTTTGGACAAGAGTCCGCCCCTTCTAAAGTAATCGAAAAGGGAGACTTTTCTGAACCAGAACCTGATCCAAAACCAGAACCTAATCCTGACGATGAAAATAACAATTCAAATGATGATAATAGTGATGGTAACAACTCATCGAATAATGACAGTAATAATAACAGTGATTCGTCTGGTAACAACGGTAATTCTAACGGGAATGGTAATGGTAATGGGAGTGAGGATTCAAACAATAACGACAATAATGATGACAATTCAAATAATAATCCAGAACCTGAACCAGAACCAAATCCAGATGATGAATAAACGAAACACTCTTATCTACATCAGATAAGAGTGTTTTCTCATATTGCAAGCTCACAAAACACCAGTAAATGTTTCATTACAAGCTCAAAGCATAATAGAACCAAACTGCATAAAAGAAAGATTAAACGACATAATTTTGAAATGGTATATGTGCTTAGTAACCGCTCCGGCTTGCCCACTTCCCTTTCCGTGGGGTTTTCCCTTCAGCTAACTTTTCCACGCAAAAACCGCATGGAAAAGTTAGCTGAAGGGAAAACGATCCCACAGGAGGAAAGTGGCCGCCTACGCTAGTGGGACTCTACAACTATTGCAAATGCTAATATTTTGGATGGTTGCACAATACAATAAATCAACTTATATTGATTAGTAGTATAATGATAAATTGATGGGAAATAGTGAATACTCCAACATGATTATTCTTGCTTGAGTTGCAGATTATAAAAAAGCGCAGGCGTCGGCTTCCACTCCTGCGGGATGTTTTTATCCGAAGATCCACTTTTAAAGCGCACTTTGCTTAAAAAGTTAGCTTAGGAGAAAAACCCGCGGAAAGGGAAGCGGACAGCCGTAGCGGTTGCAAAGAACATGTAATATCTCATAATTACCACTACAATAGTGTCGCATAATCCTGTTTTTACGATATAGTGAAGCTGATTGGGGTGTTGCTGTTAAGTTGTCTTTTTATACGATATAATGAAGATAGAATCCTTTTAGAGGTGGTGATAGAACTTTTGAAACATACAAAGCTTTATCAGTGTGAATCGGTCGAAGCAAATGGTATAAATATTACATTAGAAGGCCCAGTTTCATCTCAAAAACTAACAAGCCTAACAATGAATATGGAACTTACAGCATTTCGACCACCAAAAGAACAATTAGACGCATTAATAGAAATCTCCACTTTACCTGAGGCAAGAGTTTATATTGCAACTGCTGACCAAGAGGTTATCGGATACGTCACCTATCTTCATCCCGATCCAATCGAACGCTGGTCAAAATATCCTTATGACAATATTTTAGAATTAGGAGCAATCGAAATTGCAACAGCTTATCGCGGAAATAAATTAGCATCACGATTAATTGAACTTTCCATGAAAGACGAAAACATGGAAAATTACATCATTCTATCCACTGAATACTATTGGCACTGGGATTTAAATTACTCACAATTAAGCGTATGGGATTATCGTAAAATCATGGAGAAAATGATGATGTCAGGTGACCTTTATCCTGCACCTACTAATGAACCTGAAATAATGGCACATCCTGCCAATTGTTTGATGGTTCGTATCGGAAAACATGTTGATAAAAAGGATAAAGAGTTATTTGATCGACTTCGATTTTTATCCTAAAGGAGTGAATATATGTTAGTCAAAGATATTATGAAAACCAATGTGATCACATTAACTGCAGAAGCAACAGTTCAAGAAGCTTTATATGTATTACAAGAAAATCATATCCGACATATACCTATTATTAATAGTGAAAATAACGTTATTGGTATTGTTTCAGATCGAGATGTAAAAGATGCCAGTCCTTCTTTATTAGATGACAATTATAACAAAGAAATATTAGCACGTTCCATTAAAGAAATTATGACCACACCTGTTGTAACAACCCATCCATATGAATTCTTTGAAGAAGTTGCAACTATTTTCTATCAAAAAGAATTCGCTTGCTTACCAGTTGTGAAAAATAAGAAATTAGTTGGAATTGTTACAGAGAAAGATATGTTGTATGCCTTTATCCAATTAACTGGTACCCATTCGCCTAGTACACAATTAGAGATCAAAGTTCCCGATCAAATTGGTGTCTTATCAGATGTATGTCAGTACTTCACAAAAAGAAATATCAAAATTGTATCCGTTTACAGTTATCCTGATCCTGAAAGTCCTGGATACAAAGTGCTTGTCTTCCGAATTCAAACAATGAATCCTCTCCCAATTGTCAATGATTTCAAAGACTCTGAATATCAAATTTTATATCCATATAGGGAGGATAATGATGAATTCTAAGCACGCAGCTTTTATTTATACCGATGACTTCTTACGTTATTCTTTTCATGAAGAGCATCCCTTCAATCAGAATCGCTTGCTCTTAACAAAAGATTTATTAGTAATGAGCAAGTCATTATCTGAAAAACAAATCATTGCTCCACAGCTCATGGAAGAAGAATACGTTTTGTCTGTACATTCTAAGGATTATATAGAGGCTGTCAAACAAGCTAGTGAAGGAAAGCGAATTGATCCACATAAATATGGAATTGGCACGCATGATACACCTAGCTTTTCTAATATGTACGAAGCATCTCTCATGACAGTAAGTGGTTCACTTGAAGCATGTTCCCAGGTGTTATCAGGAAAGGTAAAACACGCCTTAAATCTAGCGGGTGGATTGCATCATGGATTTCCTACACGTGCATCAGGATTCTGTATTTTTAATGATATTGCAATAACTATAAAATATATCAGAGATCATTACAATCTGAAAGTTTTATATATTGATACAGATGCACATCATGGAGATGGTGTGCAACATTGCTTTTATGATGATCCTAATGTATGTACTGTATCTTTTCATGAAACAGGGAGATATTTATATCCTGGTACAGGTAAAACAAGTGAACGTGGTGTGAAGGATGGATTTGGTTATTCGTTTAACTTCCCTTTAGATGCATTTACAGAGGATGACTCCTATTTGGAAGTTTTTAAAAATAGTCTAGAAGAAATAACGGCCTATTTTCAACCTGATATTATTGTAAGTCAACACGGAGTGGATGCACATGCATTAGATCCATTAACACACCTCCATTGTACTTTGGATATTTTTGAACAAATTCCTGTGATTATACATAATCTTGCCCATCAATATTGTAATGGTAAATGGGTGGCTTTAGGTGGTGGTGGATATGACATTTGGAAAGTTGTGCCGAGAGCATGGTCGCAACTATGGAAGGTTATGACTGAAGAGAATGCGATTTTTCAAGGTAGTATAACTAAAGACTGGTTGAATAAATGGGAGCCGTTATCCCCAGTTGCCCTTCCAACAAGTTGGCAAGATTCAGAAACTTTCTATCGCGACATACCGAGGAGAGCAGAAATTAGCGAAAACAACAAAAAAATGTATAAACAAGTATTAAAATTTATTGAAAATAAAAAAGGGGATAAGACATAAATGTTGTTCTTAACTTAAAACACTAACAATCGCTATGCATTGTTAGTTAATATACGGATACTGCGCAATAAATGATGTAGTAATTTTGACATGATGTGTGTGCTTAGAAACCGCTACGGCTTGTCCGCTTCCCTCGTATGATATAGGTAACCTTAATTTTAAGGTATCTCCATTACATTGTATAATGGAGGTAATCAGATGGAGGTATCGTTTCTTCCCTTGAAGCATTGTCTTCGTCGGAAAGTCTGATGCCTCCTTCTTTATAGAATGGTTCGTATCAGCTGGATGACACAAATGTTGTCGAATATCGAACGAGGATGGATATCTATAAAGAAGTGGAGGGTTCCTCTTTTCTGATTAATCTATCATATAGGTGGTGTTTACATGTACTATTTAGGAATTGACATTGCTAAAAAAGAACACGAAGCTGGGTTGATCGACCAGCAAGGGAAATCAATAGGAAAAACCCTACGTTTTTCGAATTCAAAACCTGGCAGTGACAAGTTGTTAACCTTTATAAACAAGCATCAACTCACTCCTGATAACTGTGTTTGTGGGTTAGAAGCAACCGGACATTATTGGATTTCTGTGTTCACTTTTCTTTCCCAGCTTGGTTTTAAGGTAACGGCCTTCAATCCTTTACAATCGGACGCTTTACGAAACTTTTATATACGAAAGACAAAAACAGATACTCGTGATGCTTTTCTCATTGCACAAGTTATTCGTATCGATGCACCAGAAGCAACCCCTTTTCTTGAAGAAGAGTTGCTTCAGATTAGGCATTTGGAAAGATTGCGTTATTCCCTGGTAGATCAAAGTTCTGATATCAAACGAAAGGTCATCACTCTTCTTGATCAGATTTTCCCAGAATATGAGGATCTGTTTTCTGAAGTGTTCGGTGCATCTTCCTCTGAATTACTTTTTCATTATCCAATGCCAGAAGACATACAAAGCATTGACACAGACAGCTTGGCAACATTTTTAAATGAGGCCAGTAACCGAGCATATGGTAAAAAAAGAGCACGCAAAAAAGCGACACAGATAAAAGAATCAGCAGCAGAAAGCTTTGGTATTACAATGGGCACAGATTCTTTTCGAACACAAATCCATCTCTTACTTGAACAACTTTCTTTACTAGATCGTCAAATCCAACAAATTGACGAAAAACTGTCCACTCTCATCCAACAACAAGCAACTTATTTACCAACTATAAATGGCATTGGAGATGTTACAACTGCGGTTATCATAGGTGAAATTGGCTCGATAAAACGTTTTGATCGACCAGCACAATTAGTTGCCTTTGCAGGGCTAGATCCTGCGGTGAAACAATCTGGTAAATTTAACGCCACTGAAGTGCATATCTCCAAAAGAGGTTCTCCTTATCTGAGAAGGGCTATTTGGGGAGCAGCTTTTTCAGCAAGTCAGTGTGATCCGGCATTATCACAGTTTTACAATAAATTAAGAGATAATGGAAAAGGGCATTATGTAGCTGTTGGAGCAGTAGCTAGAAAGCTAACACATATTATTTTTGCCATATTACGAGACAACAAACCATATGAACCACATATGAAATAAGCAATACCGAACATACTTTCCTTTTAAAACACCTCTCCAAGGAGGTGTATTTTCGCATGCCTTTTTTTAGACAAAAAATCATTTGAAACATTAAGGTTTTTAGGGTTGACTTTCCATAGCTGGTCTTTCCACGGGTTTTTCTCCTCAGCTAACTTTGGTAAGCAAAGATCGCTTACCAAAGTGGATCTTCGGATAAAAACATCCCGTAGGAGTAAAAGCGGACGCCTACGCTAATTTGATATTCTACAACGCTAGTATAAGATAGCATTATGCCTTTTCTCTCATTTTATAAATTCGTTGATTGAAGAAACCGCTCAAAATGCTATCTGTTACAGTAGTTGTAGAACAAATATATTAGCGTAGGCCGCCCACTTTCACTCCTGTGGTAACTTTTTACCTGAATATCCACTTTTTCAAGCGATCTTTGCTTGGAAAAGTTAGCTGAAGGGAAAAAACCACGGAAAGGAAAGTGGGCAGCCGGAGCGGTTTATTAGTCAATAACACATTTCAAAATTACCACTTTTTCTATTAAATATACATCCATTGTTGCGTAGTACCTTTCTACTACGAATAAAATCCAAACGATCCGAATAGCTTTAGCTTTCGAAATCGTTTGGATTTTTCTATTTAAATATTCTTTTGTCCCAATCTCTTTTCATGCTCAATCTTGTTCTGAATCTAAAATGACAATTTCTACCCTTCGATTTGCACTCCAACCTTCTTCAGAATCATTTGATGCTACTGGTCTAGTATCACCAAAGCCAGCTGCAATAAAACGAGACTCATTAAAATCATTCGACTCTAATATATGGCGAATAACACTGCTTGCTCGTGCACCAGACAATTCCCAGTTGGAAGGATATCGATAACTAGCAATCGGTCGATCATCCGTATGACCTTCCACCCTTACTTCATTTGGTATATTGGAAAGTAATGTGCTCACCTTATTTAAGAAAGGCTTAGCCGGATTAAGTACATCAGCTTCTCCGGTATCAAATAGAACACTTTCTTGTAAGACCAATACAACCCCCTGATCTGTTCGAGTAGCCGAAATCACTTGATTTAGATCATTCTCATTTAAAAAGTTTTCCACTTCTGCTAATAGTTCATCCAATTCGTCTTGTTCAGGTGTTTTTGTAACCGCATTTTGTTCTGAACCATTCTGTTCATCGTCAGCCGGAGTGGTATCTTCTTGCTTATCATCATTCTCTTCTTCTTTCAACACTTCGGTATTTTCTGTTGGATGTTGTTCTTCAATAATAGATGGCATGGCTTCAAATATTGTTTCACTTCGAAAAGCCTCAGCAATTGCTCTGAATTTCTCTGCATCTATTTGTGACATCGAAAATAATAAAACAAAGAATACCAGTATTAGTGTTACCATATCTGAATAGGTTGTCATCCACTTTGGTGCGCCTTTACTTTCTGGACGTTTATTCCTACGCTTCATTAAAGGATTCCTCCGTATAGTTCTCCTCTTCTTCTACAACTTTATTATTCTTCATTTTATCTGATAAAAAGGCACTTAATTTTTCCTTTAAAATTCTTGGATTTTGTCCAGATTGTACACCAATGACACCTTCAATGATTACCTGTTTCATAAAGACTTCTTCACTCGTTTTCGTTTCTAGCTTCCCAGCCATTGGTGTGAACACCAAGTTGGCTAATACAGAACCATAGAATGTCGTTAATAAGGCAACTGCCATACTGGGACCTAAAGTGGTAGGATCTTCGAGATTCTGCAACATTAATATTAAACCAATTAATGTACCAATCATCCCCCAAGCTGGAGCATATTCTCCTGCTTTTTCGATGATAAGACGACCGCGATAATGACGATCTTCCATTGCATCTATTTCAGCATTCATAATATCATTGATTACTTCTGGCTCAATCCCATCAATAGCAAGCAAAACACCTTTTCGTATGTATGGATCTTCAACCTCATCCAATTCATTTTCAAGCGCTAACAAGCCTTCACGTCTTGCTCGCTCAGAAAGTCTTTCAAATAATTCTATCAAATCGGCTAAATCATGATCATTCTGTTTAAAAGCTTCCTGAAGCACATATTTAGTCGTTTTCATTTGTTTTATATTAAAGTTAACAAGTAGTGCTGCTAGTAAACCTCCAAGTACAATTAATGCAGAGGATCCTTGCACAAAACCTACAAATCCTCCCATTCCACCACTACTTACGATTCCAAACATAATCATTAAAAATCCAACTGTTATACCGATTGGAGTAAATAAATCTCTTTTATTCATCTGTATTCTCTCCCTAGTAAAAAGCTCGCAAAATTAATAAAACTAGGGTGTATTAATCACCCTAGTTTTATTATCGGCATTTCTTTTATTTTGTTGAGTTTCTTTTAACAATTTGATGTGGCAAAACTACATTTTGCTCTTCAACGGTTTCTTTATTCATAAATTTCGTCAATAGACGCATTGCAACAGCTCCAATGTCATACATTGGTTGCACTACAGTTGAAAGCGTTGGACGCACCATTGTTGCTAAACGTGTATTATCAAAACCAAATACTTCTACATCTTCAGGTACTTTCACCCCGTTGTCTTGCATTCCATGAATGATACCTACTGCCATTTCATCGGTAGCAGCAAATATAGCTTTTGGATAATTTTTTATTTTAAGTATTTTTTCTGCGGCTTCAACACCTGATTCATGTGAGAATTCTGCAGAAATAATGTATTCTTCATTGACTTCTTTATTATGTTCTTTAATTGCTTTTACATATCCATCATATTTTTTAGTATTAACAACTGAGTCTTCTTCCCCAGTTACATAGATTGGATGTTTTGTGCCATTTTCAATCAATAAAGACGTCGCCTCATATGCAGCTTGTTCATAATCAATATTTACCGCAGGAATCGTTTCACTAGAATCGATAGAAGCAGCTAATGCTACAGGTACTGGTGATGTTTTAAGTTGATGTACATGGTCTTCACTAATAGTGGCACCCATATAAATTAAACCATCCACTTGTTTTTCAAACATGGTATTTATTAGACGTAATTCTTTATCTTTGTTTTGGTCAGAGTTACTTAAGATAATATTATACTTGTACATTGTTGCAATATCATCAATACCTCGAGCTAATTCAGAGAAGAAAATACTTGAAATATCCGGGATGATAACACCAACTGTTGTAGTTTTTTTGCTAGCAAGTCCACGAGCGACTGCATTAGGACGATATCCTAATCTTTCAATTGTGTTTAATACTTTTTTTCTTGTTGCCGGTTTTACGTTCGGGTTTCCGTTGACAACACGTGATACCGTAGCCATGGAGACGTTTGCTTCTCTTGCTACATCATAAATTGTTATATTCATTATTTTAACCTCCAATATTCATTAACGGTTTATTTCTCTCATCATACGCTACAAACAGTATTTCTGCAAAGATTCAACCATATCTACATTATTTATGTATATCATTCACATTATAACAAATTTTTCATGAAAATTAACAATAAAAAACAATAATTTATGAAAATTTTCATAAATTATGTCTACAAAACGTCAAATATTTTAATTTTTAAACCCTCTTTACAACATAAATGAAAGTAAAAATCTAAAAATTAAACAGATTTTATAACGCTTAAGAAGGATTATGCGACATAACTCTGGTGGTAATTATGAGATTTTAGTACTTCGTAACAACCGCTACGGCTTGTCCGCTTCCCTTTCCGCGGGTTTTTCTCCTCAGCTAAGTTTGGTAAGCAAAGACCACTTACCAAAGTGGATCTTCGGATAAAAACTTCCCGCAGGAGTGGAAGCGGACGCCTGCGCTTTTTAATGCTCTACAACTAAAGTAAGAATACTCATATTGACGTTATTCCATATCGCCTATGAATTTGTCTTTTGATTACTTATCCTAATTAACAAAAAATGTTCATATCTGTAACCATCCAAAATATTAGCATTTGCAATAGTTGTAGAGTCCCACTAGCGTAGGCGGCCACTTCCACTCCTATGGGATTGTTTTTCCTGAAGATCCACTTTTCCATGCAGTTTTTGCTTGGAAAAGTGGATCTTCAGGAAAAAGCCCATGGAAAGGGAAAGTGGGCAAGCCGAAGCGGTTTTTACGCACACAAATCATTTCATAATTATCAACTAGAGTTATGTCGCATAATCCTGCTTATATACATCATGTAGATGTTTTTGTTTATAAAGATAAAAAACTCCTGCTGGGCAGGAGTTTTTCGTATTATTTATTCAATAATTCTTTCATAAAGTTATGGAACGTTGGGATGTCCATTTGTTGTGCTGAATCGGATAATGCTACTGCTGGATCTGGGTGTACTTCAGCCATAACACCATCTGCTCCAATTGCTAATGCTGCTTTAGCTGCTGGTAACAATAAGTCTCTTCTACCAGTAGAATGCGTTACATCCACCATCACCGGTAAATGTGTTTCTTGTTTCAAGATTGGAACAGCTGTGATATCTAATGTGTTACGTGTTGCTGTTTCATATGTTCTAATACCACGTTCACATAAAATGATTTGGCCATTCCCTTTAGAATTAACGTATTCTGCTGCATTGATAAAGTCGGAAATCGTCGCAGACATACCGCGTTTTAATAAAACAGGTTTGTTTGTTTCCCCAGCTGCTTTTAATAATTCAAAGTTCTGCATGTTACGCGCACCAATTTGAATGACATCAATATAATTAACGGCTTCTTCAATATGAGCTGGATTTACGATTTCACTAACAACAGCTAATCCGTATTCGTCAGATACTTTTTTCAAAATTTCTAGACCTTCAAAGCCTAAACCTTGGAAGTCATAAGGTGATGTTCTCGGTTTGAAGGCTCCACCACGAATTAATTTTAAACCTTCATTCTTAATCGCAGCTGCTACTTCCGCTACTTGATCATAGCTTTCTACCGCACATGGTCCAAAAATAAAGTGTTGGTTGCCATCGCCAAATTTATCACCATTTATATCAATAACTGTATCTTCCGCTTTCTTCTTACGAGATACAAGTAAAGCTTTACTATGGTCATCTTCTTGCAGTTCAAGTCCTGCTTTGAAAATTTCTTTGAACAAATGAATGATCGTAGAATCTTCAAAAGGGCCATTGTTATGTTGTTTGATAAGATTTAACATATCACGTTCACGAACTGGATCATAACTACGGTTCGCACCCTGTTTTTCTTTGACTTGACCAGTTTCTTTCACCAATTCCGCACGCTTGTTAATTAACTCTAGTATTTCTAGGTTAACTTGGTCAAGCTTTTCACGAAGCTGATCCAATTGTTCATTACTCATTATAAATCCCCCTACTCCTATTTTAAAATCCAAAAAAAATGTTATACTTTCTATATAATTAGGGATAATTATAGCTAAAAAATGTCGACTTGTCACCCGTTAGTAGCAATATTTTATAGAATATTTAAAATTTTTTCAAAATAGAAAGGAAAAAAAGCGTATGGCTGAGCAAATGTTTGCACTTGATATAGGCACGAGATCAGTAGTTGGACTATTGATGGAACAAAGAGATCAGAAGTATCAATTAATTGATTATTATATGGTTGAACATAATGAACGTTCGATGTTAGATGGACAAATCCACGATATTGTGTCAGTGGCTAGCGTAATTCAGCAAGTGAAATTACACTTAGAACAGAAACATAATACGATTTTAGAAAAGGTTTGTGTAGCTGCCGCTGGAAGGGCCTTAAAAACAAATCGAGTACATACATCAAAAGACATAACAAAACAACCTTTAATGAATGATGAAGATATTTTGTTTCTCGAATTAGAAGCTGTTCAAAAAGCACAATACCAATTAGCAACCGATGAAGAAGATGATCCTAGCCATAATTATTATTGTGTTGGTTATTCTGTTATTAAATATTCACTGGATGGTGAAGAAATTGGATCTTTAATCGACCAACAAGGCCAAATAGCGGAAGCAGAAATCATTGCAACCTTTTTACCAAAAGTTGTTGTTGAATCCTTACTGTCTGCTTTAAACCGAGCAGATTTGCAATTAGAGGCCTTAACATTAGAACCGATAGCTGCAATCCATGTATTGATTCCCCCTTCTATGAGACGCCTTAACGTCGCTCTCGTTGATATTGGAGCAGGTACTAGTGATATTGCCTTAACATCAGAAGGAGCTGTTACAGCATATGGCATGGTCCCAAAAGCCGGTGATGAGATCACAGAAGCAATTAGTGATCACTACTTATTAGATTTTAATCAAGCTGAAGATTTCAAAAAAGAGATAACATTACATAAAAAAGCAACCGTTTCAGATATTCTCGGTTTTGAGCAAGAGATCTTGTACGAAGAATTAGTCGAACACGTCCTTCCCGCCGTGGATACACTAGCAAGTTCAATTGCGGAAGAGATTATTTCATTGAACGGAGCCCCTCCAAAAGCCGTCATGTTAGTTGGAGGCGGAAGTCAAACCCCTGAATTAGCAAAAAGAGTAGCGATTAAGTTAAAATTACCGACGAACCGTGTTGCAATAAGAGGCGTAGATGCGATTCAACTATTATCTAAAGATGAAAATCTACCAATCGGCCCTGAATTCATTACACCAATCGGAATTGCAATCGCTGCTAAACAAAACCCCGTTCACTATATTAGTGTGAAAGTTAATGACCGTGTCGTTCGGTTATTTGAAATGAAAGAATTAACGATCGCGGATTGTTTACTTGCTGCAGGAATTAATATAAAGAAACTATATGGTAAGCCTGGAATGGCAGCAATCGTTACCTACAATGGTAAACAAGTGACATTGCCAGGAAGTTTTGGAACAGCACCAAAAATCATTCTAAATGAGGAAGAAAAAAGTATTGATGACAAGGTAAAGAATGGAGATATACTAACCATTGAAAAAGGTAATGACGGAGAACCAGCTACGATGACACTTGCTGAATTTATTGGTGAAACATCTTCTGTAACCGTTTATTACAATGAAAAAGCATTTACTGTAAAACCTAACATTCTAGTAAATAAGCAAAAGATATCTTCAACATATCTATTAAAAGATGGCGATCACATCGAATATAATCAGAAACTAACCCTACAACAATTTCTAAAAGAAAATGAAATTGTAGAGCAAATAAATGTACCTTTTACAATATGGATCGATGATCACAGAAAAGAATTCCCAGAATATAGTAGTGCTTTATTACATAATAATGTTCCTGCTATTTTAGATGCACAACTAAAGAATGGTGACAAATTAGAAACATACACAGGTAATCAACCAACACTACTAGAGCTTCTTGACAAAATGGAAATCACTTATCAAAAAGTCATGAAAATTTTATATAATAATAAACCTATTACATTGACAAAAGATTTGCTTAAAGTATATCGACGAGGTGAGGTTGTTCGATTAGAAGATGAAATAGCCGATCAGGACAAACTTCAATTTATCGAACAAAAAACAGAACCGTTTATTTTTCAAGATATTTTTCGATTTATTTCAATCGATCTCACGCAAGTTAAGGGTAAAGTCGAGCTTAAACGAAATGATCAGCCTGTTACTTTCTTCGAACAACTGCAGCCAAATGATAAAATAGAAATAAATATAGAAAGCCGTCACTCCTAGTATGGCGGCTTTCTAGTCTTTAACCAATTTTTTTAAAGTTGTCTGCTGTAATATCAAAATGACTTGTATCCCAAATAGCGTCACCATCTACAAATTGGATCACTTGAGGTGATTCGTGTTTAATTTGATACGTATTTGCTATGTACGTGGACAACTCTCTGGCATTTTGTACATACAAGCGATAAAGAGGTATTTCGGAGTCTTCTCTAAACTGTTGGAAAGCTTGATTCGCTGAACCACTGATTGGACAAGTCAAGCTATGTTTCAATAATAAGATTTGTTCATTTTCAGTAACTACAGATTGGAATTCCTCTATTGTTTGAATATCTTTAATTTCCATTACGTTCTCTCCTTTTGGTAATACGTAAAAAAGTGGACTGCTCTTTTCAACAATCCACTTTTAAAGTGATTTTACAATTTGTTATTATTTTCTTCAGCTTCTACTGCATTTGCAGCTTCTTCAATAGCTTGAGCTACTTCTTCTGCTGCTTTTTCAGGATCTTCGTCTTTAGACATTTTTTCTTGAATGGTTGCTTTGGTCTCTTTTAATTTATTAGATAGATCCTGCGATTTTTCACTTACTGACTGTCCAATTGTTTGTGATTGTTCTTTCGCATAATCTCTCCATTCGCCACTTTTTTCATACGCAACGTCTTTCCATTCGTTAGCACGATCTTTCACATAATGTGCACCTTGATTTAAGTCGCCTCTTAATTCTTTACCAGATTTCGGAGCAAAAATTAAAGCTAAAGAAGCACCTACAATACCACCTATTAAAGAACCGATTAAAAAGTCCTTGCTATTAATGTTTTGATTTTCTTCATTATTATTTTGTTGATTTGTCATTTCTCATTCCTCCATTTTTAATTATTATTTATTTCTATTTTTTTTAAACATTTCCATTACGACAGTACTCCATTTGATCGCTTGTGCTGTCGTTTCTTGATTCTCATCCGCAATTCGATTAACAGATTGAGATACTGTACGGATGGATTGGGAGAAGTCTTTTACACTGTCGCCAATATTTTTCACGCCATCTACAAGGGTGTTGAGTCTAGTGGTTTTGTCATTAATATCATCCGCTAATTTGTTCGTCTTATTTAATAAGGCCGTTGTCTCAACTGTAATACCCTCCATTTGCTTTTCTAAACCTTCGAGCGTGTCAGCAACATGGGACATCGTGCGTTTAGTTTCTTTTAAAACTCTTACTAAATAAATAACTAGTACTGCAAATGCAACTGCTGCAATAATTGCTGCAAGGTATAAGAGAATTTCCATTAGCTCCTTCACTCCTTCGATATGTATTACCTAATTATTCTGATAATTATGTTATACCCTTTATCATCTATTCTAAACAAGATTTACCTGAATTACACGCAAAAAGAATTATTATCTCTTTTACAAACAGCAAGTAACTGGACAGTCAACATCCAACCCCACCGACCGTTTCCATAACTATAGCACGTAAGAAGGATTATATTATCGTAGTGGTAATTATGAAATATTATATGTGCTTTGCAACCGCTCCGGCTTGTCCGCTTCCCTTTCCGCGGGTTTTTTTCTCCTCAGCTAACTTTTTAAGCAAAGTACGCTTAAAAAGTGGATCTTCGGAGAAAAACTTCCCGCAGGAGTAAAAGCGGACGCCTACACTTTTTAATGCTCTACAACTAAAGTAAGAATATTCATATTGGCGTTATTCCGTATTGACTATGGATTTGTCTTTAGATTACTTATCATAATTAACAAAATATGTACATATCTGTAACAATCCAAAATGCTAGCATTTGTAATATTTGTAGAGTTTCATTCAGCGTAGGCGGCCACTTCCACTCCTGTGGGATCGTTTTCTCTGAAGATCCACTTTTCCACGCGGTTTTTGCGTGGAAAAGTTAGCTGAAGGGTAAACCCCATGGAAAGGGAAGTGGGCAAGCCGAAGCGGTTTCTACACACATTTATCATTTCAAAATGGATTCCAGAGTTATGTCGAATAATCCTACTTATATGAAGTTGAAGTTGTAACATTTGTTTATACAAAAAAAGAAGGATGCTGGTCCTTCTTTTTTACTTGTTATTATTAATTTCTACATAACTTCTATGAATCCTGCTTATTTTACACAAGTTTTTTCGTATGCCTCTTGATATTTTTGAATATCTCCCGCACCCATAAAAATCAGCACACTATCAGAATGATTAACCAATACTTCAATATTATCCAAACCGATTAATTCACTGTTATTAATTAAATCTTTCAAATCATTAATCGACAAATTAGACTGTGATTCTCTTGCAGAACCAAATATATCACATAAATAAATAGCATCAGCTTGTGCTAAGGCATCACCAAATTCATTCATAAATGTTTTCGTACGTGAATACGTATGTGGTTGAAAAATAGCAACGATTTCTTTATTAGGGTATTTTTTTCTTGCAGCTTCAATAGTTGCTTCCACTTCTTTTGGATGGTGAGCATAATCATCTATTAAAATCTGGTTATTAATTTGTTTCTCGGTAAACCTTCTTTTCACACCTTGGAAAGATACAATTTCTTTCATTTGCGCAGCTGAAAAGTTTTCATAATGGCAAATTGTGATTACTGCTAGCGCATTAAGAATATTATGATTTCCGAATGAATTTATTTGAAAGGTATCATAATAATTATTACGTACAAAAACATCAAAAGTAGTACCAAACTCATCTACTATAATGTTCTTAGCGTGAAAATCATTACCATCCTTTAACCCATAGTAAAGCACTGGCACTTTTGCTTGAATTGATTGTAGATATTCGTCGTCCCCACAAGCAACTATACCTTTTTTTACATTATCCGCCATTTGTTGAAATGATTCAAACACATCTTCTATATCTTTGAAATAATCTGGATGATCAAAATCAATGTTTGTCATAATCGCATAATCTGGTTGATAGGCTAAGAAATGTCTACGATATTCACATGCCTCAAAGACAAAATACTGACTGTCTTTTGCACCTTTACCTGTTCCGTCACCAATTAAGTAAGAGATCGGACATGCTTTATCAAGCACATGAGAAAGTAAACCAGTAGTTGATGTTTTACCATGTGCTCCAGTAACGGCAATACTTGTATATTGATTAATCCATTCACCAAGGAATTCATGATATCGATAAAAAGGTAACCCGAGCTCTTTCGCTTTTTTAATTTCCTCGTGGTCGTCCTTAAAGGCATTCCCAGCTATGATGGTTAGTCCATCTTTGATATTATTTTCAGAAAAAGGTAAAATCGATATATCTTTTTCTTCTAATGCTACTTGTGTAAATATATGTTTTTCAATGTCAGAACCTTGAACTTGCTTTCCAGAGTCAGCTAAAATTTGTGCTAATGCACTCATTCCTGTCCCTTTAATACCAATAAAATGGTAATTTTCCATAAAAAAGAACCTCCAAAATCATGTGATAAGCATATATCCAACCAATCACGATTGTTTACTTAGGATTCATAGAACACACAAGAATCAATCATCCAATAAATATAGCTTTGTGTCAAGTATTAGTTATATTTTGTCTTTACGTACATCATTTATCCTATTATATACGAAATCAAGGATGAGTGTTCTTACGATGTTCGTTAACTTCTTCAATCTGAGATATTATCTCTCTTACATATCTGAAATTTACTTCATTAAAAATTAGTTTCATTAATTACTTCGCTTCTACTAATTAAAATTTCTCGTTGTTTACTGCCATTCTGTCCAGATATTATACCGTTATCTTCCATCATATCGATAAGTCTAGCTGCTCGATTATATCCTACTTTAAATCGTCTTTGTAGTAAAGATGCGCTCGCACCGTTGTATTCTAATACGAAATCAACCGCTTCTTGGTAAAGCTCATCAGCAACTTCATTAGATGATATTTGCTGGATCAATTGTTCTTGCTCAAATAAATAATTTGGCTCTGCTATCTGTTTTACATAATTGGTAATCCGTTCGATTTCATCATCTGAGACAAAAGCTCCTTGAATCCTTTTTGTTTCACTCGAGCCATTTTCTACAAACAACATATCACCTTTTCCTAGTAACTTCTCTGCTCCGTTGGTATCTAATATGGTTCTCGAGTCTACCTGAGAAGAAACACTGAAAGCAATTCTCGTAGGAACATTTGCCTTAATTAAGCCTGTAATTACATCAACTGATGGTCTTTGCGTAGCAATTAGCAAATGAATACCACAGGCTCTTGCCTTTTGGGCAATTCGGCAGATCGCGTCTTCGACATCTTGTGGGGAAGTCATCATCAAATCGGCCAGTTCATCGATCACAATCACAATATAAGGCATATGCTCTTCTTTGCGGTGTTGTTGTTTCATTTTTTCATTATAACGACTTATATCTCTTGCACCTTCTTTTACAAACTTGGCGTACCTGTCTTCCATTTCTTGTACCGCCCACTTTAGGGAAGAGGTAGCAGCTTTCACATCCGTGATTACAGGTGCAACCAGATGTGGAAGATCATTATAAGGGGTTAGTTCCACCATTTTCGGATCAATTAATAAGAATTTTACCTCTTCATGATTGGCTTTATACAATAAACTTATTAAGATTGTGTTAATACAGACACTTTTTCCTGAGCCTGTAGCACCTGCTATTAAACCATGTGGCATTTGTTTTAAATCTGTTACTACAGATTCACCTTCAATATCAGCACCTAACGCAACTGTTAAAGGAGAGGGATTTTCTTTAAACACATTACTTTCTAACAATTTTTGTAAAAAGACTGGTTCCGATTGTAAGTTTGGAACCTCTATACCTATCGTGCTTTTACCAGGAATGGGTGCTTCCATTCTTATGTCTTTTGCTGCTAAATTAAGCTTTATATCATCACTCAAATTCTTAATTTTACTTACCTTGACTCCTGGCTCTGGCTGGATTTCAAACCGAGTAACGGAAGGACCTTGGGTCGCATCGACTACACTAGCCTTAATGTTAAAATAGCGTAAAGTAGTCTGTAATGTCTCTGCTTGCTGATCAACCCATTCAAGATTATTATTCACAGGCGGTGAAGCATCGTTTAACAAATGAATAGGTACCGATTTTTTCACTTCAGTATGGTTCCCATTTCGATGATCTTGGGTTCCTCGCATATTCTTTTGAATAGCCCGATAAAGTTTTAACCTGGTCCTCGTTACGTTTTCGATTAATCGTTACTTCTTGCTTTTTCTGTTGTCTCCATTTATCACGAGGTGTCATTATCACATTTAATGGTGTTGGCGTGTTTTGATTTCTTTCCTTTTTCCTCTCTTTTCTGCTTTCTATACTATTAGTAACTTCTACCCGATTATTTGTCGGTTTTTGCTGAATTTCCGAATCATTATCTAATGTTACCGACTTTGTTGTCTCTGACATTTTACCGTTACTATCTTGTTCTTCCGTTGAATGCTCATTATCAGTATCTTGCTCAACTGTTTTCTCAAGATCTTCATTTCGTTGATCTTGTAGTTTCTTTTGATTACTGCGAAAGCCATAAACAGGTGATGGTACATCCTGGGCTTTAAATGGTTCCTGATGGTGGTATTCATTATGATGATAATCTACAGTTTCTTCTGATTTCTTTCGTTGATTTTTATGTATAGGTTTTCTGGTTAATCTCTCATTTGCATTCTTTTTTGGATATTGATAAGCCATTTTTGTTTCTATAGACTTATAAGATGTGTTTGTTGTTTGATTGTTTAATTCTTGTTGTTCATGGTCATCAAATAAATGTTCCCATCTTTTTTTTATATTTTTCCACATCGTACGTCACGCTCTCTTCCTAATTTATCACGGTGTAATCGTCCGTTATATCCTATTTGAAAAGATTCACATTTTTACACGAAAGCTCAGTAAGGATAAAAGGACGCTAACTTCCTGATAAGTTTCGCTACCAATTAGTGGTAGTTGTAACCTACCACTGATTGAAACTTCACTTTTTGTACGATTTTACACTCGAGAACTTATTCCCTATTTTATCATGAAACGAATGATTGTAATAGCTAATTTATTGATTAATCATAAAAGCATCGAAAGTCATAAGAAAAACCCTTGTCCGAGGACAAAGGGTTTAAAATTGAAATTCACTTCCAACTTTTTCATCAGCTGGTAATACATAAATTCCTTTTTCTTTAGGAGCATTCGGTAAACCCAATTCTTTTTGGGAACAAATCATACCATTGGAATCTACGCCTCTAAGTTGCGTCGGTTTAATTTCTAATCCACTAGGCATAATAGCACCAACTTTAGCAACTACTACTTTTTGCCCTTTATCTACATTTGGAGCACCACATACAATTTGCAACTGGTCACTAGTGCCTACATCTACTTGACAGACGCGTAACTTATCAGCATTCTCGTGTGCTTGCATATCAGTTACATACCCGACAACAAATTTTGGCGATAAATCAATGTCTAGTTTGTCTGCAACATTATTTAGCTCTAATGCTTTTCTAATTTCAACTAAAAATTCTTCCGTTAATTTTGATTTACCTGTCGATAATTCGTTAAAATAGTTGGAAGCATTAAAGATATTATAGCCGATTATTTCATTTGTTTCTTCATCAATTATCGTTGCGATATCTTTATTTCGTTCAAATGTTACTTTCTCACTGTTTTTCAGTGGAAACAAAAGAACATCTCCAACACCTTTTTGATTATAATATACAAACATTTTTCATACCCTCTCTTATTGTTCTGGTTTATTTTTGGCTAAAATGAATACTGGTTCTAAATGCCTTTCATCGTAAGCGAAAGGTAAGGATGTAATAGGTACACGACCTTCAGCAAAGAATTTCATTGTCATTTGGGCCAGTATATCATATCCCATTTTATTTTTTACATCCGCTATTATCAGTACATCTTGATGTGGCACAGCCACTAGTACTTCACCTACGGCATTTGCTTTCATTTCTTCTAGAAAAGCTTCATTAAGAATTCTACTCGCATCATATCCATCTTGTGTCGCAATGAAGTAGAAATCATTTTCAGCCACGATATCCTTTTTGGGATTTATGTCTAAGGATCTTATATTAAATAACGATATTTCTTTTAATCTTTCATAACTCCAACCTTGTTCATTCAACATTTTCTCATCGATTAATTGATACGTTGTACCTAGATCTAAAGCATAATAAATATTGGTTTCAGCTGTATGCTCCGTGTACGCTAATGAAATACCAGCTTTTGTTTTTTTGGGAAAAGATGTAGCACGTATTACAGGATAAATATGTTTTTCTTTTCCTTCTAACTGGTGCTCTTCATTCATCATTTTTAACGATTCACTAACATGAAATTGGAGTTCTTCAAGGGCAATATCGCCTCTTCTTTCATATTTTGCTATAACATTAGGGATATTTATTTTTACCCCTTGTTTGGAATCTTTCCATTCCACTCTGTATACATCTTTATCGCGATTAAAGGATACTCTCCAATCATCACGTGCAAATAATTCATCTAGTTTTCTTTTCATTTTGATAGAAGTCATTTTCATTTTCTTCGTCCTCCTTTTTTCGGAAGAAAACACTTATGGTATTGTATCACTTTTTAATGAAAATGAAAAACTTTGCGCAATATCGATTTCTTCAAGTAAACCTACCAAGCGTGAAATCGTTTTTTCGCTTTTCTACGGTCAATTTCATTGCTAAAATTTTATGCTTCTCTAACGTACATGCAAAAATCCATTCGGTTATTCGAATAACCGAATGGATTTTATTGACAATAATACTATATTGACACTCTTTATTTCAGTCTACATTAGATAAGCCGTTTATAAAATTCTCTATTTCTTCTTTTGTTTTTCTATCTTTACTTACAAAACGACCCAGTTCATTACCTTGATCATACGCCAAAAAGCTAGGGATACCAAAAATATCATTCTGAACACAGATATCAATGAATTTATCTCTATCTACATAAACAAATGTGTATGCTTGGTATTGCTTTTCTATTTCAGGCAGAATAGGTTCTATAACACGGCAATCTGGACACCAGTCTGCTGAAAATAAAAAGATTACCTTTCCTTCTATTTTTAACTGATCAAATTCTTGTTCTGATTGTAATGTTTTCATCTTTACGCTCCTTTCTCTTCGTATGCAATTGAACTAGCGATATCCATCATATCTCCTACATCACTAACTAACTCTTCTTTGGAACTTCGTGTAGTAACCTTTACTCCTCCAACACCTAACTCAACTTCAAATACTTCATCCCGTACCATAATATTAATATAGCCGAAACGTTCTTTATCTTCAAATGCTTCTAACCATTCATGGTTGTTAATTTCCTTAGCTGCTTCGTAATTTAATCTACTTGTTCGAGTCTCTAACTTATTATAAAATAGGATAAATGTTTTTTCTTCCTTATTTAGTAATAAATTACTATTATTTTGTTCTTCAACCTCATAACCTTCGGGTAAATATAGCGAGAAATTTTCTACTTGTTTGTTTTGTTCTTTTGATTCCTGTTCAAATTGTTGTTCTGCTACTTCTATAGCATTAGTTAAGACTTCCTCTTTAGGTTGGATAGACATAATGCTAATTCCAACTAAAAAAACAAACAAAAAGGAAATAACTACTAAACCAGTTTTTTCAAACTTCATATAAATCCTCCTGATATTTTAGTTCTTTTTTCCCCCTTTTACTATCATATACTATTTATTATTTATTTCACAAGAGGAAATTCATTCAAATTCAAGATAATTCAGTTAAACATCAGTGGCAACTTAGCTTCACGAATGTGAACGTGCTTGAAATTACATCTGTAATTCCATTTGTCCTTTTAATAGCAGAACAACATGTGTAAACATCTCTTCTCGTGAGACCCTCTCGTTGGTAAATATACCTATAGCCCCTTGATGATGGCGAATATCCTTATTTGCTGTCCATTCTTCCATAATATCCCCTAACTCTCTCCCGTTTAAAAGAGGTTTAGTAATCTCAAGAGGTAATGGAATTCTTGCACCACTAGCGGTGTAACATACATTACTCGGTGTAACAAGTGCTCCCCAATTACACAAAAATAATTGATGATCTATTCGCATAACCCCACCTTCAAGACCTATTCCATAACTATTTTCTTTTAAACCTTTACTTGCGAAGGCACGATTAATCGCACCTTCTCTTGTTTCTTCATCTGTTCTCGGTTGAGCACTTACATCTGATTCTACCTCTACACTTTGAATATCCGCGTCTAAAAAGGTATTTTTCACTGCATTTAGTTTAGCTTTATTATAAGAACCCACCATGATATTCACTTTTCATATCATCCTTTAGAACGTATATTGTCTAACATAGTTTGATCACTTGCTTTAACTAATTTAATCAGTAATTCTTTTGCTGCTTGATAATCATCAATATGAATGATCGATGCATGTGTATGAATATAACGGGAACATATACCAATTACTGCAGAAGGCACACCATGATTAGATAAATGAACACTACCAGCATCTGTTCCTCCCTGTGAAACGAAATACTGATAAGGAATATCATGGGTTTCAGCCGTATCTAGCACAAAATCACGAATGCCATGATGTGTAATCATGGATCGATCAAATATCCTTAGAAGTGCACCCTTACCTAGTTGACCGAACTCCTTTTTATCTCCTGACATATCATTTGCTGGAGAAGCATCAAGAGCATAAAAAAGATCTGGTTGAATCATATTTGCTGCTACCTTCGCTCCTCTTAATCCCACTTCTTCTTGTACGGTAGCACCTGAATATAATTCATTAGGCAATGTTTCATTTTGTAATTCTTTCATTAATTCTATGGCTAGGCCACACCCATAGCGATTATCCCAAGCTTTTGCTAGTATTTTCTTCTCATTCGCCATTGGTGTAAATGAAGAAACAGGTAGGATCGATTGACCTGGTTTAACCCCCATTTTTTCAACGTCTTCTTTATCATCGGCACCAATGTCGATTAACATATTTTTTTGTTCCATAGGTTTCGATCTTTCAGCTTGCGTCAAATTATGTGGTGGAATTGATCCAACCACTCCAATAATCTTCCTGTCATTTGTATGTATTTCAACTCGTTGTGATAATAAAACTTGCGACCACCATCCCCCTAATGGTTGGAAGCGGATCATACCATTGTCAGTAATTTGTGTAACCATAAACGCTACTTCATCCATATGTCCTGCTACCAAAACTTTAGGACCTTCTCCTCTTTTGATACCAAATACACCACCCAAACGGTCTTGAATTACTTCATCGGCATATTTGTTTAATTCTTGTTTCATAAAGGAGCGTACCTCATGTTCGTTACCTGGTGCTCCTGGTAATTCTGTTAATGTTTTAAAAAGTTTTAATGTTTCCTGATTCATTGATGTATCATCCTTCCTCTTTAAGTTTGCTTATTACACGATAAAAATCCTGATAAGTTTCGCTTTCAATCAGTAGGTGTTTAAAACTCCTATTGATTGATATCTCACTTTATTTTAACATATCTTTTCACTTGCTTTTTTTCTATTATTATCTTTAAGATGTATGTATATGTTTCGTCAGTCAACTTATTTTTATGGATGGAGTGAAATGATGAAGAAAAATAATACAATCCTTGTTGCCTGTATTGCTTTTTTGATTGGCTACATACTAAGACAACAACAGGAAGAAAAACAACTTATTAAGCCAGAAAAAGTTTTAAAATCAGTAAAAGAGAGGTATCAAAAGAAATATGAAGTTAGTGGCTCATGGATTTATATGAAGCCAGAGCCATTTGAAAAGAATGACCTGCAATACGATGTATACCATGGCGGAATTACTAAGCACACTAACGGTCAGTACATTCCATATGAGTTCTATATAGATGCCCATACCGGCACTATTCTAGAAATGTTTCCCCAGCACAAGTAATCATTACAAAAGAAGCCCGGGACCTGGACCATAATATTTCTCCACTTCAAACACAAACAATGAAAAATGACTATGCAATACTTGATGTATATTTATTATACAAAGTAGTAATTTTGAAATGTATTGAGAGATAAACACCCGCTCCGGCTGCCCACTTCCCTTTCCGTGGGGTTTTACCTTCAGCTAACTTTTTTGAGCAAAGAACGCTAAAAAAAGTGGATCTTCAGGTAAAACATTCCCACAGGAGTGAAAGTGGGCGGCCTGCGCTTTGAATATATTCTACAACTGTTATAACAGTTATCAACTTGAGCTTTCTAGAAATGAGATAGAAGTCGTTTTTTCAACTCTTGCAATCATTGTAGGACTTATCTAGCGCAGGCGTCCACTTCGACTCCTGAGGGATTAGCATGGTCTGAAGATCCATTTTGAAAAGTGCCTTTCTTTTCAAAGTTAGCTGAAGAACATGCCCCTCGGAAAGCGAAGGTCGGGTAGATGGCAGGCGCGCGCATTCAATAGAATCACGTTTCCTGCAGCCCCCATACGATCCCGGACGGTCGGATTTCCCGAGTCCGGTTCTGACACTGGGTTTCTATCGCTATATAAGCCTTCCTTATGTATCCCAGGTTTAAATGCTGACACACATGTTCACCCATCAATACATAAGTTTACTTATATGCTAGTCTTGTGCCAATCATTCAACAGACTCTGTGTTCTGTTTATTCTTTAACACGGACGCCCAGTCGCCCAGAGGTCCTTCGCTCTACTCTGGTGTTACCTTTGTAGAAGCTTCATTCCATAAGCTTAGAAAGGCATTACCCTTTCCTCTTCGCTACTACGACCTCATGCGTCCATCCTAAATCCTCCTAACCATTTTCGCTTGTCACTTATATGGTTGGTCTTTGCTGGTTGTTGTCATCCCAGCTGGAAGTAGGACTTTCCCGTCGTTATCTCTGAAAATCTTTCTCTAGATGCCAGAACCCCTACTCCGGCTGCTTCTATGGTGCTCTTGACCGTTACTTCCCATAGAACATCGGCCTTCCCCATTGCCCAACCAGGTCGGCGCATCACAGACATCCCTTCAACAGCTTCTGAAGGGCGCTCGATTTCGGAGCTGCAGTATCCGTTAAAGCCTTCTAGCCTCTAGATTTGCTCGCCACTCTAGCTGTTCCGACCCATACTCTCTCTGCGTAAAGTTGAGCCGCAGTGACTTTTACTTCCAAGCAGAACGTGACTCGTTACCTCACCACGCATTGGATATACTAGTCATCCGAACCGGTCAATTGATGACAGGAGACTTTCACTCCATTAGATTCTCAGCCTTGACGGCTACTCCTGGGCAAGCCGTAGCGGTTGTTAGACAAATACTTACTGTCAAAATTATTACATTATATAATTCTCAGTATATCTTCCTAATACGCGTGAAAATCCAAACGAATTCGTTTGGATTTTCACTATTTACAATACACTTATTTCTTCATTTTTTTCGTTTAAGTTCGACTTTATACTGGAAAGCTGACGCGGCAGCGATAGATGGGTTGTCCTTTGGCGGAAAATTTCTCTTCGTATTCGGTCATTACATTTAATGGGTCCTCTAATTGATGCAAGTCTAGGGAAACTTCCTCTAAACGACAACCATATTGTGAAAAACTTACTAAGGAATACTCAAACAAGCCCCTATTGTCTGTTTTCATAACCAATTCACCATTAGGTTTTAAAATTCTTTGGTATTGATCCAAAAAGGTTTTATACGTTAATCTTCTCTTTTCATGCCTGTTTTTAGGCCAAGGGTCCGAAAAGTTTAAATAGATTTGATCGACCTCATTATCTGCAAATAGTTCTGACAAATCTTGAGCATTCTCATTAATTAAAGTGATATTGGAACGTCCAGATTCGCTAACTTTTTCCACCGCTGATACAATAATACTTTTTACAACTTCTATCCCTACAAAATGAATATCGGAATGTTGATTTGCCATTCCCTCAATAAATTGTCCTTTACCTGTACCAATTTCAAGGTGAATAGGCTTTTTAAAACTTTTTAAATCATGCCATTTTCCTTTATATTCTGAGGGATTTAATTCCACTATGTCTGGATTATCTTTTAAATAATCATCTGCCCAAGGCTTATGTCTTGCTCTCATTTTCGGTTCTCCTTTATTATCCGTTTTTAATTATGTTTACCTTTGTAGTATATCCCTGATACATGAAAGTGGCTTTTGCTAAATAGTTAGCAAAAGCCTTCACTCATTAGTCATGTATAAAAT
This sequence comes from Gracilibacillus massiliensis, assembly GCF_001458115.1. GTDB lineage: Bacteria > Bacillota > Bacilli > Bacillales > Amphibacillaceae > Gracilibacillus > Gracilibacillus massiliensis. Next base: position 8,843 of record NZ_CZRP01000012.1, on the reverse strand, counting down.
TTAATATTTCGTTTAAGCTAAACCCAAAAGGTGGGATATTAGAGATGGTATTAAACATAAACAACCAGTTAGATTTATTACATGATCTTTTAAGCTTACATGCTGAAGAATGTTGCGGAAGCACTTCTGAATGCCAGCAAATCTCCAGATTAATCAAATCGATTCAACAACAACCTAATATAAACAGTAACCTTGTCGATATATTAGATGGAATTGATCACTATGGTAACCTCGGTGCTAATTCTGATAACTTAGATGACCATATTACTAGCCATCAGCCAGATATTCAACAGTGGTTACAAGTTATTAAAGATTCCAATCGTTGACTTGTTCTAGAAGCTGATTTAACTCATGCAAATGAGCATTAGCTTCTTTTCTCTTTTTGCGATTTACACTCCATATATACCCAATAATCTCATCGACAATTAGATACCAATGCATACGTTGCATGAAATATTTGCTATTGACCATTCCATAATGCTCTAACCATTGATCCCATTCTTGTTTCGGTATATAAGATTGAAGTACTCTTCCGATATCCATCGCTGGATCACCGACACGTGCGTTATCCCAATCTATTAAATATAATTCTCCGTTAGTAGATAACATCCAATTATGATGATTCAAATCACAGTGACATACAACTTGTTGTTCATAATATATATCCATTAAACGAGTTTCCAAGAACTTGATCGCCTTATAAACAGAAATCGAATTACGTGCACTTATATTACCTTGTACAAATTGTTTGACACGTACTAAGGTTTGGTCTGGTACAACTGTTGTTTTCTCAATGCGCAACAACATATCTAATAGTTCTGAGGAATGATGGATCTTACTTAAAAGCATAGCTACTTTAGGGTGCTGCATTTCTTCGATATTTAATGCTTTTCCATCTAACCATTGTTGAGCTGTTACGACATCACCGTTTTCAAGGCGTTTCGTCCATACGAGTTTTGGCACAATACCTTGAGCAGATAATACAGCTAAAAATGGAGACGAATTACGTTTTAAAAATAGCTTCTTGTGATTTGATTGGGCATAATAAGCCGCACCAGTAGATCCACCGGCAGGGAAAATCGTCCAATCTTCTCCTAAAATATGTTCCACAGCTGTCACCCTCAATTCCTCTCAAAAATCTCTTAACCTCTTTATCAATAAAAAGGGAATAGTAATAATAGATTAACGCAAAATTAGGTACAATTTCAAGTAAAAATTTATTTTTCGACAAAAATAATAGCTATTTTTGTCATTTCCAGAATGATTCTGTTGTATCTTCTTGTTTCCATTCCGGTCTCGGTACAGCTATTGATTCACAATGTTTTAGTAATGCTTCCGTTACCTTCAATTGTTGATGTTTTAGCGGCGTATATAATTTCTGTTTGAGTTTTAACCATTCTTCATGATAGTCACGATCAACAAACTGCGTATTATAAGGCTCTATTTGATAATTCATACGATTGGTTCGTGATAGTATTACTTTTTTCATTGGAAAATCTAATTGATATTTACTTAATATGCTTTGAATTACTTTTTCCGTCCTTTTAGTACCGATAAGGGGACTCAAAAACTTATTTTGTATATTATTTTCTTCTAGATACCAGACACGGCTATCATTCGGAATAATCGTTTGATTACTAGGTTTCTCAATTAAAGTAATTATTTCTATTTCTAAAGGACTTACTAATACGATGTCTCCTTCTAATGGTCCACCCTTTAATTGAAAAACAGGAAAATACATTAATAAATGTGTATCAGGGATTCTTTGCAAAAAATATTTTAATAAATAATCTTGGTAATATGCTTTATCGATAAATGACATTTCATTAATCGTAGTCGAAGCCCATTTTAATTGAAAAGGTAATAAGGTATCTAGAAAATATTGCTTTAAGGCTTCTTCCGTCTCTGGAAGATAATCTAGCTCCTGTTCCTCTACTACATCCTCTGCTTCAGAGCGACTTCTAAAAAAAGAACGCCATTTTGAAAAGTTGGTTTCCTTTAATTCATCTTGATCCTCTACTTCTAACTTTAATTGCAGTTGATCTTGCCACAAATATTTCAATCTCTCCCAATTTTCTGTTTTTAACCGCGAAAACTGGCTGGGATAATGAAAGATATCTCGTTCATAACGGGAAATATAATTATCAAGTTTAATTAATTGTGCCAATTTGTCACCTCATTCCAATTTAAATTCACACCATACCTGGTATTTTTGTTTTAAGTCAGGGTGAATCTCATATATCACTAGTTCAGTTATCTTGATCTCCCGAGTTTTCGTAGTGAAATTGATATTTCCTTTGTCAATAGTGTTTTTACTCGCCCACTTTTTTGCTAAGGTAATATGTGGTGTAAAAGTTCTCTTATCTATATTCCCATAATGACCAACAATCGTTTGAATTTGATTGTGTAAAGATTTAAGCGTAGGAGTAGTTGACACGCCCAACCATAAAACACGTGGTTTTATGGTTGGGCCAAAAGTTGACAGTTGATCAATTTCTAATGTGAAACTTTTTTTTATCGTTATTTGTTCTAAATCATTGGCAATTTTTATAAGTTGTTGTTTGGAGATTGCACCAAAGAAATGTAACGTAATATCAAAGTCATTAGGTTCAACCCATGTTTTAAAATCAAAAGTATCTTTGCACGATTTCTGAATATCATAAATCCATTTTTTCGTCTTCTCATCTATTTTGAGTGCGATAAAATAATGTTTATTTGCCTTTTTCATGATTAATTTCCCTTTAAAATAGACTGGTACGTAACTTTATCACAGATAACATATAATTCTGCTTCATTTGGTATCGGTTGATCTAACATACGATTAATATTTAACTGATCACGATCTGCTACAAGTGTTGCGCCTTTTTCAATCAGTTCATTAAAAGCATCTCTATATGTAGCCCATGATTGTTTTGAAGGTACATGGTATAAATCATCTCCATGTGAACGACGAAGTAACTGCCCAAAAATACTGGACATACCGTTACGAAACGCAGAACGTACAAATAAGGATGAAATGGTTTCATTAGAGATAATAAATTCATCAATATTCATGTACTTAAAATTTTTAATATGACTTTCTTCCATTACTTCTACAATAGTATGTACTTCAGGTGCCATCGACTCGATGGTTGATGCAATCAATAAGGTTTTTCCATCCGCTAACTGCCCCTCAGAAATACTGTCATCAGAAAAAACTAATACGGACTTTGCTTCCTGAATATTCGCCTTTTCGAGTGGAGCTTTCTCACTCGCATTTCCTTTTATGTAGAAAATATTTTGATCTAATATTGGCGCCTTCTCTAGTTGATCAATTAACACAATATCAATCTCGTAATTAGTGGCTATCATTTCTTTAATCGCAAACTTTGCTTTTTGTGACCAGCCGATAATGATATAATGCCCTTTTCCTTTATACACGATATCACCTTCTTCTCTTTTTTTTCGATAGATTGCTAACCCATCAATAATTTTCCCGATTACAATACCTATTAGCCCTATTCCAAATACATATAAAAACAAAGCCAACCATCTGCCTGCCACTGTAACAGGGTATAAGTCTCCATATCCAACTGTGGTCACAGTAGTCATCACCCACCAGAAACCATCAAAAAAAGTGGGGAAAGTTTGTTTTTCTAATAACATAATGAACATTGATGAAAAAATCACAAGTAAAAAACTTGCTATAAAGAGTACATAATTTGATATTTGAACTACTTTTCTCATCAAATGTTTGAGTATGTACATAATCGTATGACCTCCAAATTTTTTTAATTATCTGTAAATTATATGTTTTAAGCTAGAAAAACACTTCAATAAAGTGTAAAATAGTAAGCACAACATGAATATACTTTAACAAGGTTTTAAGCGAAAACTTTGAAGGAGTGATTTTTTGAGTCAATCAACCACCCGCATGCTTACTCGTGTAAAAGCAGTCTATTTATTCATTAGAGATAATGGGCCGGTTACCACGAGTCAAATAGCTGAAGAGTTTTGTATTACAGATCGTACCGTACAACGAGACCTACATTTGCTAGCATTTAATGGACTCGTTAACAGTCCGAATCGGGGAAGTTGGATAATCACAAACAAAAAAGTTAAGATCTCCTGAAACGTTTAATGTATATATTCTTCTTAACCAGTATTTTTTATAGATACTGGTATTTTATTTGCTTTGCAATTTCGTTAACTCTTCTTTTGTTAGTTCACGGTATTTTCCTTTATCTAAATCACGATCTAAAGTTAAACTCCCCATGGAAATCCTTTTTAAATACAGAACTTTATTTCCAATTGATTCAAACATTCTTTTTATTTGATGATATTTTCCTTCAGTAATGATAATTTCTACTGTATAATCCTCAATTAAGCTTAACTGAGCTGGCTTTGTATGATAACCATCATTTAATACCACACCCTCCGAAAAACGGTCCACATCGCTTTCTGTTACCTTTTTTTCGACGGTTGCTATATATTTTTTGTCGACATGCTTTTTAGGAGATAGTAAGTCATGTGCTAATTGGCCATCATTCGTTAACAATAATAAACCTTCTGTATCTTTATCTAATCGCCCAACAGGAAATGGATCTAATAGCTTATCCTGCTTTTTGATTAAATCTAACACTGTCTTTTGCTTGTTATCCTCTGTTGCAGATAAATAGCCAGATGGTTTGTGTAACATGATATAGATAAATTCTTGATACGTAATGACGCGATCATCGCATTTTATCAGGTCTTGATATGGATCAATCTGAATATCTGCCTTTTTAATGATCTCATCATTTACATTAATTCTTTTCTTTTTAATTAATGCTTTCACATCTTTACGACTACCATATCCCATATTGGCTAGAAACTTATCTAATCGGATCTAAAAAACCTCCTATCTACGAAGCAGTTTGTCTATAACTGCTATTCTTCTACCCGTTATTCTTTCAAATAAAGTTGATGTATAGCCTAAATATAAATATATGGATCCACCAACACCAACACCAACCAGCATCATAATAATGGCATCGAAACGATTGTCATAAATATCGAGGAACTTAGCTAAAATTGCTTTTACAACTAAAATAGCAATCACCATAATTGATGTAAAAATTAACATTAAAAGTGATAATTTAACAAATTTACGATATTGAAAATTAATCGCCTTTTTGATTTGCCATAAATTTAGTATCACCGCTATACTAGTTGCAATCATTGTCACTACGATTGCCCCTACTTCTTCAAAGGCTTGAATAAAAATGGAATTTAATAATACTTTTGTTAATATTCCAGCAGATAAACTTATCAATGTGAAGTTTTGTTTTTCTATCCCCTGCAAAATAGACGAGGTTACCGTAAAGAAAGCAAACGTCAACGCCACAGGTGCATACCAGGCAAACACCTTACCTGTAATCTCAAGATTGTCTATCTTAAACAAACTTCCATATATAGGATCAGCTAAAAGCACTAAACCAAACACAGCTGGTAATACAAAAAACATAATAATTTGTAACGCCTGGTTAATTTGTTGCTTTAATTTTATCATATCTCTTGCGTTATAAGCATTTGTTATTTCTGGAATCAACGCAAGAGACAAACCTGTGGCAATCGTTACTGGAATAATTACTAGCTTATGTCCTTGCACATTGAATGCAGAGAAAGCAATATCCGCTATATCTGATTTACCAATTTCAGACATTGCATCATTGAAGGTAAACTGATCAATCAATTGATACATAGGAATTGCAATGCCTACTAAAATAAAAGGACCTGCATAACTAAATAACTCTTTTGTTAATGTAGCGATTGGTATCTTTTCTTTGTGTTTCTGTTTGTCAATTGTAGCATTTAAATGTTTTTTTCTTTTTTTCCAGTAAAATCCAAGAATAACCCAAGATGCTAAACCACCGATAAAAGCAGAAAAAGTAGCAAATCCAATAGCTGTGGATTTTTCACCATTTAAAACCATCATCACAATGAAAACAGCAACAAGTAAAAATACAATTCTGATAATTTGTTCCACCACTTGTGAAACTGCTGTTGGACCCATTGATTGATTCCCTTGAAAAAAACCTCTCATAATTGCCATGCTTGGAATAATAATTAAAGAAAAACTAATCATTTGAATCACATGTTTTACTTCGTCTAATGAAATGTATTTGCTGTCAGCTTCCATTGTCCAACCTGCAATTAGGCCTGCACCAAAATACATTATAAGGAAAGCTATAAAACCAGTAATCAACATTAAGACGGTTCCGACTTTAAACATCCTCATGCTTGTATAATAATCATTTAAAGTATTATATTTGGCCACAAATTTCGAAACAGCTAAGGGCATACCTACAGTAGAAATACTTAACAATATTGTGTATGGAATATAGGCATATCCGTAAAGAGTCATACCTGTATTGCCTACCATATTAGTAAAAGGAATAACATAGATCATCCCTAAAAATTTTGATAAAAAACTTGCTCCAGTTAACAAGAGTGTTCCACGTAAAAAATTCGAACTTGACATACTTTCACCTTTATTCATTAAAATAATGTAACAAAAACTATTTTAACATAGCAATCCAAATAATGTTATTGATTTCGACAGTTAATTACACTTATTTATTTGTGATTCTTTCTAATCTAGGATAAAATTTTAATACAAGCTTATCAATGCGGAAGGAAGAATAATAAGTATGATAGATGTAACAATTATTGGTGGTGGACCATCCGGATTAATGGCGGCCATTGCTTCAGCAGAACAAGGTGCCAATACTTTACTGATCGATAAAGGAAATAAATTAGGAAAGAAACTCGCTATTTCTGGTGGGGGCAGATGTAATGTGACAAATCGGTTACCTGCAGATGAAGTAATTAAACATATTCCTGGAAACGGTCGATTTTTATATAGTGCTTTTTCTATTTTTGATAATTATGACATTATTGATTATTTTGAAGGGCTTGGAGTAGCTCTTAAAGAAGAAGATCATGGGCGAATGTTTCCGATGAGTAATAAATCGAGCGATGTGGTCAATGCCTTATTGGACCAATTAAATCAATGGAATGTAACGGTAAAGAAGAATACCGCGGTGCAAGCAATCGATTATGGAGAGACTCAACATCAGATTATATTAAAAGATGGAACAAAAATCGCAACGAAAGCAATTATAATAGCGGCAGGTGGCAAAGCAGTACCCCATACAGGTTCAACAGGTGACGCTTTTCCTTGGGCAAAAAAAGCGGGTCACACCATAACAGAACTATATCCTACCGAAGTACCGATTGTTTCCAATGAAGCGTTTATAAAGAAAAAACTTTTACAAGGTACAGCATTAAGAAATGTTGGTCTAACCGTATATGATGATAAAGGGAAAAAAGTAATCACCCATCAAATGGATATGTTGTTCACCCACTTCGGTATTTCAGGGCCTGCTGTATTGCGTTGTTCTCAATATATTGTCAAACTATTAATGAAAGGTCAAAAAAGTGTTGATGTCACTATCGATGCTATACCTAATAAAACAGGTGAACAGCTTACACAAGAATTATTAAAAGTAATGGAAGAAAATCCTAAGAAAACATTTAAAAATATAGCTAAAGGAGTCGTGCCTGAAAGATATTTAGAGTTTTTATTAGAACGCAATAATATAGTTAGTGATCTAAAAAATGCTAATATTTCCCGGGAAAAATTGGAACAATTTGTTGACGACTTAAAAGGTTTTTCCTTTAAAGTTGATGGCAGTTTACCATTAGAGAAAGCTTTTGTAACGGGTGGCGGTGTTTCGATAAAAGAAGTCATTCCAAATACGATGCAATCAAAGCTAATGCATGGATTATATTTTTGTGGTGAAGTATTAGATATTCATGGCTACACAGGTGGATACAATATTACTGCTGCAATGGTAACAGGCAGAGTTGCAGGAATGCATGCAGCATGGGAAACCATGAGTTCTTAAGTAATATTTGCAATGACAATAAATGACTTTTGTTGTTCCATTCTTGCATTTAAATGTTAAAACAATTAAGTCTTGAAGTGGAAGTATATCGGAAGTTTAAATCGTGATAAAATTGAATAACCAGCTTTGTCTTCAAAATAAGGAGGTTTCTAAATGGGTTTTGCCATGGCTATTGCACCTGTGTTAATAGTGGGAGGGATTGTGTTATTCGTAATTAATAGGCTTAAAGATAAGCAGAACCAAGGAACTCTAGGCAAGAAAAAGTCTAAAAGCGCTCAAAATGTTTTAGATAGCCTAATACCACTAGGAATGATATTTGGTTGTGCTTTAGGTGTTATCATAGGTATGTTTTCTTCGATTTCTACACTATTTACAATAAGTTTAGGAGCAGGAATAGGCTATTTGTTAGGCTATATTGCGTATGAAATTTATAGTAAAGAAGAAGTAATAACTGAAAAATAGTTATGCCGTATTTAACCTTCAATTAGTACCGTTGATTATGGCATGTAAAAATGATGAGTAAATAGGGACAAAAAAACCTTAGTCTAAGAAAGACTAAGGTTTTTTCAATTTGCCTGGCAACGTCCTACTCTTGCAGGGGCGCGAGCCCCAACTACCATGGGCGCTGGAGAGCTTAACTACTGTGTTCGGCATGGGAACAGGTGTGACCTCTCCGCTATCGTCACCAGGCTTGCAGGATGCAAGTCGATCAACGTTGTCACATGGATGTGACGGTTTTAGTTGATCTTCCTTTATGTAAAGGAAGTGCTTTCCTATATATATAAAGATATACCCTAAAAACTAGATAAGAAAAGAAAAGGTTCAAACAAACCGTACTTTATTAGTATAGATAAGTCCTCGATCGATTAGTATTCGTCAGCTGCACATGTCACCATGCTTCCACCTCGAACC